>CBDDFS010000007.1:0-81784 GCA_965227255.1 Vicingaceae bacterium | reverse complement strand
AATACTGGAAAGAGAACATTCCGTTTCCAATTGCTGCCCTTGAACACAGAATATCAACCACCGGTGGTCAGGACCGATACTTTGCCTATTTTCTGAATAGCAATCATTTTTTGCCAACTGGAGTAAATGAATTGAATTCAAATTCTGCCGAAATCACTGTTTACCCGAATCCTGCACGTGATGTAATCAATCTGAATGTTTCCGGATCAATAAATCCACTTGAAGGAATAACACTTCACGACGGTCAGGGCAGAACACTCAGAACATGGTCGAGAAGCGATTTGAACGGCATGAATGATAATGTACAATTAAATGTTGATCTGCCTTCTGGAATGTATTTTCTGAATATACAGATCGATGGTCAGTTAAAAACAGAAAGAATCAGCATTATCTGATACATCTCTTCGTAGTTAACGACGGAATCTCTTTCAAATGCCCTCGAGTTGTTCATAGCCCCTGCATTTGAAGGAGATTCTTTGTTTAGCAAAAGAAAATCATGAAAAAGTTTTAGAAGGTTTAGATTCATCTAAATCCGTCATCCGGATATTTAGTTGTGATCTTCTTCCAGAAATAGAAAGGGTCAAATCCAAGGTAACTCGTGATCAGAGCATAAAGTCCGATGTAATAGATCACATTTCCCCACCAGCTATGGATGATGTAGAAAATGAACAGAAAGCCGATAATGAATGCAATAAATGCACGCAAGGCTCTATCATCCTGCCCCATATTTCTATTAATATCCCTCACTGAATAAGCATTTCTACCAAATATACAATTAAGCTGATTAATCCAATGCAGAGAATGCATACCACAATAAACTTCATCACCTTATTCATTCCAAATCGAAATTTGTTAATCCCCATGTTGTTCTGATCCAAGAACATTGTCGATTTCCCAAACAATTCTTTCTTTGAATTCAGACTTTCGAACATCACAATCTTTCACCGAGCAAATTGAGCAGGATGATTCTTTACAAGGATCTATGTGGATGAACATCTCTGCTTTGCTCCCAAAATTTTCTCTGATCAGTTTCTCCATTTCCACCATTTCAGCATGCGCATCCTCTACTTTTAAGTACCATGGAAGTGTCATATGGCAGTCGAGATGATAAACCGATCCATATTTAATCACCCGTAAATTGTGTAGATCGATCCAAAGTTCTTTTCTATTCTTTTCCAGCAAAGCAATCATCTTTTGAAGCAGCTCTGTGTCAGAAGCATCCAGTATTCCGGGAATGGATTTCCGAAGGATGTTTATTCCGGTGTAGGCGATCAAGGAACCGAAAAGAATGGCTATCACATTATCGATCCAGAATAGTTGTGTGAAGTAAATAATGCCCAATCCAATGATCATTCCCAGAGTTGAATAAGCATCCGACAAAAGATGCTTTCCATCCGCCTCCATGGCCATGGAATTATTCTGTTTTCCACTTCGAATCAGAATGAATGCAAGTATGAAATTGATCAATCCGGCACCTCCTGTAAGATATATCCCTATATCTATTGAAGAAATTTCTTGTGGATAGACCAGATTGTAAGCTGCTTTTACAATCATGATGAAACCGGCAGAAATGATCAGAGCGGCTTCGATGCTTGCGGAAAGGAATTCGATTTTTCCATGACCATAAGGATGACTTTTATCTTTTGGACGGGAAGCATAGATCAAACTGTAAAGCGCTAGTGCTCCGGCCAATACATTGATGAGTGATTCCAGGGCATCGGTGAGAATGACATTGGAATGTGTGATCACATAGGCTATGGTCTTTACGATCATAAGCATGATTCCGACGAGAAGAACCATCCGCTGTATGCCGATCATCTTCTTGCTGATATTTCCGGATTGCATGTGCATTTTTATGAGGAAGGTGCACTTTCCTCGCTGGCTTCTATCTCTCCTCCTTCCAGGTTTTCACCTTTACTGATCTCAAGATGTTTGATATCACCAATCTGATCGTGTTTACCCATAAGGGCGAGCATCATGACCACATTGGTGCCAATGATCACCATGGAAGTAATGTCTTCCTCAAATTGAGCTTTGAGCAATTCCGTTGGTATGCTGAACAGAAGCAAAATGGTGATCAATCCCCTGGGTGCAATGAAAAGTTCAGGGAAAATTTGAGTATTGATAAAGAGTTTCAGACTGAAGTATCTGATTATGTACAGAGCGACCAGAATGATGGCCACAACATAGTGGGTGCTGAGGTTGAGGAATGCCTCAGGTGAAATGGAAAGTCCGAAAAAGAAGAAGAAAAATGTGCGCACAAGGAATGCTGTCTCCTTAATAAAGAGCTTCAGGTTTTCAAGAAGATTGGTGTAGGTGGCGTCGTCAACAAGTCGACTGAATATTCCCCGGAAAAAGATGGCTTTGTTGTTGATCATCACCCCGAAAACGAGAATGAGGATCAGGGCCGAAAGGTGGAATACCTTACCCAGAGCATACATCAGAAGAAGGATGGCAAATATCAGGAAGTAGTTGATCTGATTGAACCAGCGCTGAAACAAATAGGCCATGGCCAATGTGATACCAATTGAAATAATAACGGTTAGAATTAACTTCCAACTGGTTTCTATCAGCACTGCACCGAAAGTGTCAAGTCTAAACCAATCGAGTAGCATATAAAAGACGATGATGCCTAAAATGTCGGAAAAGGTAGATTCATAGATCATAAATTCCTTTTTGTCCGGAGATAGCTTTTCCACCGAAGGAATGATAATGGCAGAGCTCATTACACTCAAAGGCAAGGCGTAGAGCAGGGCATTTTTGAATTCAATATTGGCCGACTTGTGAATGATAAATCCAACAACACCGGAAGTGACGATCAGAAGTAAAAAAGCGATGACCAATGCCCTGAGAATGATGGGTAATTTATCACGTGATATTTTGAGGTCAACAGCAGCTTCCAGTACGATCATGATCAATCCTACCACACCTAGAATGTTGAGGGTGAATATTACGTCAACCACTCCTTCCAGTTGATCGAACCACGGACTCACCCTTACGGCAAAACCCGCACCGATCAATAGAATCACACTGGGAATCTGGGTCTTTCTCGACAACACATTGAAGAAAAAAGACAAGATGATCAGGATAGAAATGAATATGATTACAATGTTGTTCGACATAGGCGACGGAATGTAGATGCAAAATAGGAAAATCAATTGATAGTCGTCAGTTGTCAGTCGACAGGTCGATAATTGATAATCATCAGACTTCTTGTAACGAATTGGCACGAGATATCTGATATCTGATAAATGATATCTGATAGATGATATATTTTTGAATTACGATCTATGATTGATGAGCTATGAACTATTTACCAAGAACTAATCACCAAGAACCAATCACCAATAACTAATCACCAAGAACCCATTTACATTATTTTTTACTTTTAAGCATCTCTTAAAAAAACCACATGGAAGTTTTTCTCGATCCCGGGAATTGGATAGCACTATTGACTCTTACATTACTTGAAATTGTTCTTGGGATTGATAATGTGATATTCATATCTCTTGTAAGTAATCAATTACCTGAGGAAAAAAGAAGTCGAACTAGAGTTCTCGGTTTATCACTCGCTCTGGTATTTCGGGTAGCCATGTTACTGGGAATTACCTGGATCATACAATTCGATGAAAACTTCCTGATCATCTTTGAAAATGGCATATCTGGGCGTGATATAATTCTAGCCGTAGGTGGATTATTCCTAATTGCCAAGAGTACGTCTGAGATAACAAATAAACTTTACCCCAAGGAAGAGCAAAGAGAAATGAAAAAAGGAGGAGCCATGATTCAGGTCATCCTGCAAATTGTGCTTCTCGATATCATTTTCTCATTTGACTCAATTCTCACAGCCATTGGAATGACAAAATTCGTTGAGCTGATGATTGCGGCCGTGATCATCTCAATGTTCGTTATGTTGATCTTCTCTGAAAAGATCAGTGCCTTTATTGAAAGAAGACCAACGCTTCAGATACTTGCTCTTGCCTTCCTTATTTTGATTGGCTTTATGCTATTGCTGGAAGCTGTCGATATTCATATTCCAAAAGGCTATATCTACTTTGCAGTGTTCTTCTCACTAATCGTTGAAATGGTCAATATCAGAATCAGAAGAAAAACGAAACCTATTCATCTTCATCAGAGAGGAGAAGAAGCGAGAAAAAATCAAACGCCCAACACCTAACGATAATACCTAATATACTTGACCATGAAAAGATTAATTTACCTTCCTTCTCTCGCAATTTTATTTGTCATAGGATGTTCATCTCCGGATACGAAAGTTGAGAATACCGGATCCGGAGCATATCAGATGGATCGGAGTATACTTCCTATTCAACCTCCCAATCAGGAGAAGGTGACAATTATGGATGCGCGTGATGCAGAGAAACCTGAAAGTTTTAAAATCACTGCACCTGAAGGGGCTCCGAACATTGTCGTTGTTCTGATCGACGACATAGGCTTTGGAGCCACCAGTACATTTGGCGGGGCCATTAATACACCTACATTCGATAGGCTTGCAGATAATGGTCTGCGCTTTAATCGTTTTCATACCACGGCTCTTTGTTCTCCAACCAGAGCTTCTCTTCTTTCCGGAAGAAATCATCACAACGTGAATGTGGGTTCTGTGATGGAAGTGGCAACGGGTTTTTATGGCAATCAGGGAATTCGACCCGATAATGCGAAGTACTTTGCTGAAACACTTAAGCAGAATGGATATAGCACTGCCGCCTTTGGAAAATGGCACGAGACTGCCACATGGGAAGTATCCGTTTCCGGTCCATACGATCGTTGGCCTACAAACTCAGGCTTCGACAAGTTCTATGGCTTTATTGGAGGTGAGACCAATCAATGGGATCCTGTGATATTTGACGGAGTGACTAAGGTAAGTAAGAAAGATGATCCGGATTATCACTTTACAACGGACATGACAGATGAGGCCATTGAGTGGGTCAAGTTCCAGCAGGCCATGACTCCTGATAAGCCCTTTATGGTTTATTATGCCACCGGAGCTACACATGCACCACATCATGCACCAAAAGAATGGATAGAGAAATACAAGGGCAAATTTGACGAAGGATGGCTCAAACTGCGCGAAGAAACATTCGAACGACAAAAGGCCATGGGTGTTGTTCCTCAGAATGCACAGCTTGCACCAATGCCTGATGATATAAAGGATTGGGAAAGTTTAAGTGATGATGAGAGGAAACTTTTCGCCATTCAAATGGAAACATATGCCGGCTTCGCGGAACATACGGATAATGAAGTGGGAAGACTGGTTAATGCCATTGACGAGATCAATGAATTAGAAAACACACTCTTCATTTATATTATGGGAGATAATGGTTCAAGTGCAGAAGGTGGACTTGAAGGCACATTTAATGAATTGGTTCACCTTAATGGAATATTTGATGAAGAGACCATTGAAAGTATGCTGGAGCATGCTGACGATTGGGGAGGACCGAATTCATTTCCGCACATGACTGCTGCCTGGGCCGTTGCCACTGATGCTCCTTTTAAATGGACGAAACAAATGGCAGCTGATTTTGGCGGCACGAGAAATGGAATGGTCATGCACTGGCCAAATGGTTTTAAAGCCAAAGGTGAAGTGAGATCTCAATGGCATCACGTAAACGATGTGGCTTCAACGGTATTGGAGGCAGCCAAGTTGCCTGTTCCGAAATCAATTAATGGTGTTGAGCAAATTCCGATGGACGGTGTAAGCATGCTTTATGCAGCAGATGATAAAGATGCTGAAGGAATGCATAAAGTGCAATACTTTGAAATGTTTGGAAATAGAGCAATCTACAGCGATGGCTGGATGGCGCGTGTTGTTCATATGATTCCATGGCAGGGCAAACCATTGGGTAAATTCTCGGAAGAGGAGTGGGAGCTTTATAATATCGAAGAAGACTTCAGTCTTGTCAATAATCTCGCTGACCAGAATCCGGAAAAATTAAAAGAGATGGTTGATCTCTTTGAGAAAGAAGCCATTGTGAATAATGTTTATCCATTGGATGACAGACTTTATGAGCGCTTTAATGCTGCCATTGCGGGTCGACCTGATTTAATGGGCGACAGAAAAACGCTGATACTGGCTCAAGGCATGAATGGCATGTTGGAGAATACATTTCTGAATGTTAAGAACAGATCCAAGACCATTGAGGCCGATGTTACCTTGAATGGTCTCGACAAAGGAATAATTCTTTGTCAGGGTGGTAAATTCGGCGGTTGGGCTCTTTATATGAATAACGGAAGACCTGCTTATACCTACAATTATTTTGGACTTCAGAAGTATACGGTTGAATCGGATAAGGTCATTGCCGATCCAAATGCCAACATCAAGATGCAATTTGATTATGACGGCGATGGAACCGGAAAAGGTGGTAATGTTCAAATATTCGTGAACGGAGAAAAAGTCGCTGAAGGCAGGGTGGAAAAAACTCAACCGGCCGTATTCTCTGCTGATGAAACAGCGGATGTAGGACTCGATGATGCCACGCAGGTTGTTGATGATCTATTTGCCGATGTTCATGATTCAGAGTTTACCGGTCATGTAGATAAGGTGAAAATTTCCATTTCCGAATAATCTATTCGGATTTTTGAAATAAGTTTTAGATAGTTTCAAAGCCTAAGTTGGAATTCAACATTGTATCGACTAATGTTCGCGCTCAGTTAGTTGAGAATCAAATTATTACTCAAAATTATTCCATTATAAGGCTGATTTCATGCTTTATAGAATTCTGATTTTGCTATATTCGGGTTGCACCTATCTTTAAAAGCATGAGTCATAAAAAAATATTTATTGTAGATGATGACATTGTTCTATCTACAATGTTGGTGGATCATTTGTCAGTCAACCCAATGTATGAGGTTGAGAGTTTTGAAACAGGTGAAGAATGCCTGGATAACATCCATAGAAATCCAGATGTCGTCATACTGGATTATCGACTGAACTCCATTAATCCAGAGGCAGCTGATGGATTAGAGATTCTGCAGAAAATCAAGAATTATGCTGAGGATATTCGCGTTATCATGCTTTCTTCTCAAACGCAATACGGAAAGGCAGTACAAACAATCATGAAGGGTGCGACCGAATATGTCCTGAAGGATAAAAATTCATTTCAGTCTATCGACAGAATACTCTCAAACATGGAATAATAGGAATCCAATAGTGGATCTAATTGGTTCTAAGGGTTGGCCAGAATATTTTCTTCCTGAAGTTCATCGATTGAACGATGAAGCATAGTCTTGAGTTCATCCACTTGTTTAATGATGACTTTTTCGTCGCTTTTTTCTGTGATTGAACTTTCGATCTTTTCGGCAAGACTTCTACCATAAGACATTCCCATGAAGTCGAGGTGAGGTTTCATTGAATGAATCAGGTTTTTGAGTTCTGGCAGTTGTTTGTTTTTCAGCAGCTTGTCGAGTTTGGGGATGTCCCTTTTTACCATAGCCAGATACATATTTATGTACTTGATCATTCGCACTTCGTCCCCGTCGGTAAAATCTCGAAGGAAATCTAGCGATGTGATATGTGTAGTATTTCTGAGATCTTCTTTTTGTTCTTGCTCGAAAATAATTCTAGCACTTTCTTCTTCCTGTGTGGCTCTGTAAATGGCTTCAATCAGATCGACGATCTTAAAAGGCTTAGGAACAAAGCCATTCATTCCAGCCTGGAAGCACATTTTAAGGTCTTTTTTAATTACGGAAGCGGTTAGAGCTACAATAGGGATTTTTCCCCTTTCATCTTCCAACTCTCTTATTTTCCTTGTCGCTTCCAGTCCATCCATGATTGGCATATTCACATCCATCAGGATCAGATCTGGTATATCTTCTGACTTCTGGTCAGCGATCATTGCCAGAGCCTGCTTACCGTTGTACGCCTGCTGGATTACCACATTCTTTATTTTCAATTCCAGTGTTTCCTTTGCAACGATCTGATTGTATTCGTTGTCTTCAACGATGAGTATTTTGGCTCCTTGAAGAGTATCCAGATATTCGGCTGGAACTGTATTCTGAACTTTTACAACTTCTTGCTTATCACTTACCGGAAGCTTAATTGTAAAGCAGAATGTACTTCCTTTACCAACGGCACTCTTTAGCTTTATCTCACTATTGAAAAGTGAAATCAATCTGCTGGAGATTGTAAGGCCCAAGCCTGTTCCACCATATTTTCTCGTGGTGTCGTCAGAAGCCTGGGAGAAACTCTGGAATACTTTTTTCTGTTGTTCTTTCGTCATTCCAATACCGGTGTCTTTTATCTCAAATCTGACCGGACAAGTCTTACCGGTTAATCTTCCTACTTTCTTCACCGATACCTCGATGCTTCCCTCTTCCGTGAATTTCACTGCATTTCCGATGATGTTGATCAATATCTGTTGGATCCTGGTCGGATCGCCAATAAGCAGTTTTGGAATGGCCTGATCATAATCCAGTTTGAATTCTAGATTTTTTTCTCTGGCTTTGTAGCCCATTGTTTCGTAGATCAAACTCATCATTTCATTCAAACTGAAGTCGGTATTTTCGAGCTTCATTTTCCCTGCTTCAATCTTTGATAGATCAAGTATTTCGTTTATGATAACCAGAAGGTTCTCTGACGATTTTTGAATACTTTCCAAGTAGGGTTTACTTTCCTCATTGATGTTTTTATCAAGGAGCAGATTCGTCATACCCAAGATGGCATTCATGGGTGTTCGTATTTCATGACTCATACTTGCCAGAAATTGCTCCTTAAACTTTTCACTTTCCTCTGCTCTTTTTCTCTGGTACTTGGCTTCCTCTCGTTCAAATTCAGCACTTTCTTTTTCTTTCACCAATTCCTGTGTTCTCTCATTTACTTTAATTTCCAAGCTTTCATAAAGCAAGGTGTTTTCAACAGCAGCCGTGATAAACACTGAAAGGTTTCTCATTAGGTCAACCTGATACTTCGAATAAGAATGTTTCTTCTGACTCTGAATGGTGAATAATCCAATGGCTTTGCCTTTTGAGATCAGTGGGAAATAGATCAAAGATTCGGTCTCAACTCCGGCAGGTGGACTCTGAGCTTTCTCACGATACTTGTTGATTTCTTTGGTGTAATCATTAATAATCACCTCAACTTTATTGTTGAAGCTATAAATTCCAGGTCGGTCATCTTCAAGTCCGAATGTAAATCCGGGCAGAGTATCACCATTTTCAATTCCATCGTTAAATTCAATTACTTTCTTTCTTTCATTATATATTCCAATGCACATTGAAGATGCATCCATAAGCTTATTCACTTTTGGATAGATCTTCTGGATAATTTCTCTTACAGAAAGAGAGGACGATATCTCCTGGCCAATCTCATTCAGTTCTTTTGTGTTTTTATGAGATTCTTCAATTTCAAGTGTTCTTTCTTTAACCTGGTCTTCCATCTTTTTATACAGGAGTGCATTTTCCAATGCAACCGGAATGATCACGGCCAGGTTCCTAAGTAATTCAATGTGATAAACAGAATAGGCACTCTTCTTAAAACTCTGAACCGAAAGCACGCCAATGATTTCGTCTTTGGATTTAAGGGGTAAGTAGATAATGGATTCAGAGATCTCTCCAACATGCGGAGTTACCACCTTGCTCACATATTTTTTCTGATCGGCAAGCTCATGAATGATAAATTCTTCCTGTGATTTAAAGCACTCCACGGCTAGTCTGTTTTCTTCATCCAGGCTTTGAACATATCCGGGATATTCTTCATTTTTTTCCATGACCAACTCAAAAGTCAGTGCATTCTTTTCTTTGTTATAGATAGCTATGGTGAAAATGGCCGCATCCATCAATGAGTTAATACTCGCGTAGGTGCTTCGGATTACGTCTTTAATAGATAGACTAGATGTGATCACTCCTCCAATTTCATTCAGTACACGCATACTTTCATAAGCCTTTTCAAGTCGCTTGTGTTCCTGGGTCAGTTCCTGAGTTCTATTGTCAACCTGCTCTTCCAGATGTTCATATAACTGCGCATTTTCCAGGGCGATCGCAGTTGGAATAGCCAGGTTTCTCAGCAAGTCTATATGATATCTTGAATAGGCATTCTTCTTAAAACTTTGCACAGAAATCACTCCAATTGTCTTGTTTTTGGCTGCAAGAGGTAGGTAGATCACTGATTCAGGTATTTCCCCAGCACTTGGCTCTACGATCTTATTCAATAACTTTTTCTGATCGTCGAACTCATGCAGTATGATTTCTTGTTTGTTTAAAAAACACTTAGCTGCCAAACGTATATCCTCATCGATCTCCTGCTCGTAGAATGGCAGTTCACGACCCTTTTCCATCGTTCCATCAAAGGTCAGCGTTTCGTTTTCCTCATTATAAAGTGCTATGGCAAAGACAGAAGCATCCATCAAAGAGTTAATGTTTTTATATGCTTTCTGAACAATTTCTTTGGTTGACAGGGAAGAGGAAATATCCTGTCCAATTTCATTCAGAATCCTGGTGTTCTTGTATGTCTGCTCGATCTCCCAGCTCTGTCGTTTTACATGATCACCCATTTCGCGGTAAGAGAGTGCCAGGTTCAGCGCAATCGCAATGTGTCTGCTTATATTCTTAATAATGAGGATGTCGTCTTCTTCATAAGCATTCTTGTTAAAGCTCTGTACGGAAATAACCCCAATGGTCTCGTTGTCGGCTACCAGTGGACAATAAATAATTGATTCAGGTGCTTTTCCAATTACCGCATTTGGCGGTTGCTCCATATGCTTGGAATAATCTCTTTCTCTATCATTGATCACAATGATCTCTCTTTTATTGAAGCAAACAGTGGCGGGCTTGGTGGTATCACTAAGATCGATACTCACAGAGGGTAATTTGACGCCCTTCTCAATTGAATTTTCAATGTCTAAACAATTGCGCTTCTTGTTGTATACACCAATCAGGAATACTGTCGCATCAACCAGACCGTTGATATTTTCATAGGTCTTTTCAATGATCTCGGAAACGCCAATACTGGAGGTTATGTCCTCACTGATCTTTTCCATGATCTTCTTTTCAACGATGGCAGACGAATTGGAAAAATCTTTTCCAAGAAGATCTTCCTGATCGAGTTTTGAAATGTCGTCGACCTGTCTGGTTTTGTCGTTGTTATAATAAAAGGCGTTCAGCACGTGACTCGCCATTTCGTAGATTTTCTGGACAGATTTCATATTAGCCTAGGATTTCAAGAGAATTGTATATCATAACATTTCATTCGAAAAAGCGCAAGGAAATGGTTCTGAGAAATTTAGCGACAACTAAATATAGAGAATATACCCACTTTTCCTACATCTGACAGGACAGGGTATATTTTTAAGAATCTAAGAATACATGATTTCGGTATCATTTTGACGTCATTGTTTGTCGTGTTGTCGACGAAAGTCTGAACATAAACTTCAGAACTTTGTTCTCGAATGAGAATGAATTCTAGCAAAGTGCACCATAATTTTGAATTGATCAATGGTACCTGGATCTTCAGAGGCAAGGCCATTGAGTCTGTTGATTACAGAACTTACATGAATAACATCCGCACCTATCTCGATACTCAGTTGGCATCGGAAGATTCAATGTATGATTACACCACTATGAATTACCAGAGAATGCAACGATGGGATAAGAGGCTGCAATTAAATGATGAGCTTCGGTATTTTCTGATGGATACAGATAAAACCCTGGATTTTCTTGTTATTACTGAACCCTGGTGTGGTGATGCCGCTCATACATTACCAATGGTGCAGAAGATGGTCGATATCAGGCCTGATTTTTCAATGAATATTGTCCATCGTGATGAGAATCCGGATATTATGGATGAATACTTAACTAATGGCAATAGATCAATTCCGATCGTCGTTGTTTTTGAGAAAGAAAGGGATGATCTTTGCCGAAGATTCCGTTGGGGACCAAAACCAAGTCCCATGATGAAAATGTTGCAGGATTACAAAGAAGGAAGATCGGAACTATCCAAAGATGACTTCATGATTGAAACTCAGAAATGGTACAATAAAGATGCTTCGCAAACAACGCAGGCCGAGATTCTTGATTTGCTTAAAAAACATTTGAGTCAATGATTCGATTCGCAGGAATTTTACTAATCGTTTTTGCAATCAGCAATTCAGTTCTAGCTCAATCTCAAAAAAAGTACGGAGTAGCCAACGATGACAATAAACTCCCTCAGGGTTTATCTGTTGGTGAATTTGCGCCCGATTTTAAGCTGAAGACCAGCGAGGGTGAAGAAATAGTTTTGAGCAGGGAATTGGAAAAAGGACCTGTTGTTCTTGTTTTCTATCGGGGAAAATGGTGTGGTCATTGCATTCGTTACCTATCAGCCATTCAGGATTCCCTTGATCTGATTTATTCTGTAGGCGCACAGATCTTTGCCATTAGTCCCGAAATATCTGAGAACGCCGAAAAAACTAAAACATCTTCGGGTGCCGAATTTCCGGTGTTGATTGATGAGAACGACAAGGCCATGGATGCATATGATGTGGGTTTTGAAGTCACGTCTACTTATGCCAATAAAGTCGCCGTAGGTAAAATGACTTCCCTTAGCTCTGCAAACGATCAGGAAACAGCTCGACTTCCTGTCCCGGCCACCTATGTGATCGACTCAAAAGGGATTATTCGCTTTGTACAGTTTGATTTTAATTATAGGTATGAAAAACGAGCAAGCGTGAAAAAGATAATGGAGGTTCTTGAAGAGATGGAGAATTGATTCCAGATTCCAGATTCCAGATTCCTGAAATTTTTGGGAAAGAATGCTGATCAGATCTTTTTCGAAGCAGTTTTAATACTAGCCACGAATATTGATATCAATTCGTTACACTCAACGATTTGATTTTGAAGTTCTGCCTCATCTGATATCTCATTTATTTTTAGCATTATTCTGAGAGATACATGAACTTCTCTGAGTTCTTTGAGAGCAATTCTAAGCTTATGTATGAAATCCTTTTGTGATTCCGCTCCCTGAGCCTCGGCATAGTTTAAGGCCGGAGATATTGAAGATCTCATAAGTTGATTTCCTAAGTAGATTCCCAGTTCGGACTTCTTTGACTCCGAGATGAATTTATAAATCTGAACTGAAAAATCAATCAACCTGTTTTCTAGTTGTGCTTTGTTCATGAGTCTAAATTCTCAATTTCCAAGGAGCTAAAAAAAGAGAATTTGTCACTAGAATAGACACTGAAAGATTCCGTATATAATTCTGGAATCTGGAATCTGGAATCTGGAATCTGGAATCAAATTGATTCGTAACTTGCATCCATGCCGTTCAGCAAATGGATTCCATTCCTGATAACCATATTCTTGAGTCACTTTGTTTCAGCTCAACAGGATCTTGTATCTGCTGATTTTGAGAAGATCATTCGAGGTAAGGATGCCTTTATTATCGATGAAGATCTCGAGATCAACATTCATGGCAAGGATAGGGAAAGCACGGGTTATCGCTTTTTCACCATCCGAAGGGAAGTAAGGGTTAAGATTATGAATCCAAATGGTGTGAAGAGGTTTAGCAGCATTGTTTTGCCTGAACATTTCGACCCGACTTACAGACCACATGCGTCGGCCGTTAAGAAGATCGGAGTTTATTATTCCAGATTCAAGATTCTGGAATTTGAAGCGAAGATCATTCGGGATAAGAAAGAGATCAAACCAAAGATCAAAAGAAACCTTCTCTATAAAGAGAGTTTTAACATCGATTATATCTACGAATATGATCAACAGGTTTTTGAGATCCGTGACCTTCAGGTAGGCGACGAATTGATCATTGAGTATGACATAAACATACCATACCAGGAAAACTATTCCAGATTTACGTCCTACCGCATTTTTCATCATAGTGATCTTCCCAAAAAGAAGTACAAGCTGACCATCACCAATCACGAGTTATTGGATATTGACTATTTCGTTGAGAATGGTCCGCAGCCATTATTAAAACCGGATGTAGATAATCTTGAAAGACGGGTTTGGGAAATGGAAAATCTACCGGGCTGTCTGTTGGAAGAAGGTGCCAGACCATATTTGCAACTTCCATATGTTTCCTGGGTCATCAACCACTTTCAATATTTCACCCATAATTCAACAGCGCCAATCAACACGCCACACCATGTAATTACCGCTCAATTGAGGTCAAAGGACCTCTCAGATATTATTATGGCAATTGAGGTCGGAAGTACGAATAAACAATTCACTCCCTTCAATCGGGAATATGAGAAATTACTCAAAGAAGTCCCTGCCGATTATGCCAGTTTTGCCGACTACAGCGTAATGAAACTTTTACATACCGATATAGTTGAGAATTTCAAATACAATAACTCCAGGGATGTTTATAAAAAGAACGACCTGAGGGGTGAGAGGTTGGGTGAGTTTTTTGAGAAAGAGATCATTCGTGATGTCAGTCGGTACAATATCTATTATGCCATGCTTGTGAAGAGTAAGACCAATTTTTATTCTGCGTTTACTGTTGACAAGAGATTTGGGGTCATTGGAGATTCTTACTTTATGCCAAGTTTCGATTCCGATTATTTACTGGCAGCATATCTTGGAGAAAGAGAATTCGATCTCATGCTTCCAAAGCGTCACAACGTGGGTTGGTATTATAATGAGATACCATTTTACTGGGAAGGAACCCGCGCTCAATTGGTGGATGTTTCAGAGTATTCAAGATACCAGAATGATATTAAAAATAATGTCAGAACGGTTGAAACGCAGCTTACATCACCCCGCGATAATTCACGTGAAATCATACATGGAGCCAAAGTTGATCTTGAAACTGGACATGTTCAGCACACAGGAGAAATCAGATTGAGCGGGCAATTTTCTACAATGAATCGAATGCCGTACATCAAAGGACCTCGTGATAAAACAGTAAATCGACACTACAACAAAACATATTGGGAGATTATTCCTGAAACAGATAGTGCGGAAATTTTGAAATCGGAGGTGTCTCCTGAATACCCCTTCAAAGCCTCCATCGAATATAAATTCACCAGCAACATGGTGAAGAAAGAAGGGGGCGAATACATTTTTGACCTGTCAGGTCACCTCGCACATATAATTCCCAAGTTGGAGCCAACAGAAGACAGATATCTGAATTATTATTCCGATTTCATCGGACAGGATTATCATGAAATATTTTACAAATTCAACGAGGAAGTGGAAATGATTGATCCGACTACATTAGTGAAAATCAGTAATGACTTTGGTGAATATTGGTTTCAGATTGTAAATGTAAACGGCGGTATACTTGTCAACTCTCGTTTAATTGTTCGTCAGGATCGAGTTGATGTGGTGGACTATGAAAATGTGACAGCGATTTACGATGCTGTTAAAGATGCTAATTCCAGAAAGGTCCGATTGACGGTGAATTAATTTTCCACCTCGATAATCAGGAATTTGGAAACACTCCAGAAAAGTTCCGGTTCTTTGATTACAAGTTTGCTGACTTTCTTTTTAATTCCTTTCACTTCATAGGATTCAGTAGGATGCGTTGTCATAATTTCAGCACGCTTTGCATCTAGCAGAACTTCTTTGAGTTCATAGATGTCTACCTTTTTAAAAAGTGATTTATCGAAATCCTTGTTTACTTCTTTAATATCAAATATGCCTTTCTTATAAATAAGCCCTTTTTCTTTTAAATCATCCCGTGTTCCAATAATGTACCAACCAGAATGTAATTTTTCCTTAACTGCCTCAAGCCTTTCCTGTGCCGCAGCCAGTTCTGCTTCTTTGCTGCTGAGCTGACCCTTCATCTCAATGTTCTCTGCTTCCTGATAAACGAATTCTTCAAACAAATCGCTGAAATCCTTGCTCACTGCTGCGAGATCTTTTTTCATGTCATTGACTCCCGAATCATCATACGAATTCTTCTCATCCATGCTTTGAACCATGTATTTGAATCCTTCTTCCAAACCACTCTTACTAAGTGCAGTCACAGTGCTCTTGTTCTCATCCATAAGCATGTTAATGGTGTCGATTTGAGCTATAATTTCATCTTTGATCTCCCTTGTTAAGGGATTAGATATGGCCAACTCATTGATGTAAGCCTTCTTTGTAGCAATAACAATACTAACACTGTCAATCCTTGCATAGGACCTGGATAGGTTTCTAATGACAGAATCTCTGCGATTTTTTTCTGCGATCAGACGTTCATTTTCCTCCTTGCATTGCTCGAATTGCTCATTGTTGCAAGAGAATAATACGATGACGGCTATTATGTAGGCTAAGGCTTTCAAGAGAAATCGTTGTGAAAAATAATACAATTCGAGAACCTATCAAAGGTCGGTTTCAATTACTTATCAATTTTGCACTCGTAACAATTATCACATTTTCGTTTTTAAGGGTATAGTAATTTTGTACAACAAAACCTTAAAACCTTGTATAATATGTTTGAAAAAGTGAAAGATAGCAATGCCACCATTGTGGATGTGAGGACAATAGAAGAATTTAGCATGGGTGCTGTTGAAAGCTCTGTAAATATCCCGATGCACGTTGTACCGACAAGAGTGGAAGAATTTAAATCAATGAGCAAGCCCATCATTCTTTGTTGTGCATCTGGCAACAGAAGCGGTCAGGTTCAGAGATTTTTATCTGGGCAGGGCATCGAAGAAGTATACAACGGCGGCGGCTGGGTTGATGTACTTGACATGTTGGAAGCATAATTTATCTTTGAAAGAAAAAGAATAAGATGAGAATTCTAAGTCTAATCGGAATAAGTCTTTTGTCGGTCAGTTTGATGGCCTGCGGAGGACAGAGCCAGCAAAATGCTGAACAAATTGCGAAGAATGTCAATGCTCAGGAAATGCATGATCTGTATGCCGAAAAAGGTGGACAGATCCTTGATGTGAGGACAGATGGAGAGGTAGCACAAGGTTATGTTACCGGTGCTCTTCAAATAGATTTTTACCGGGATGATTTTAATGCTGAGGTCGAAAAGCTTAATAAAGAAAAGCCGGTTTATGTGTATTGCGCTGCTGGAGGAAGAAGTGGAAAGGCTATGCAAAAGATGAAATCCATGGGCTTCAAAGAAGTCTATAATTTGTCGGGAGGATTTCCAACCTGGCAGTCTGCCGGATTTGAAGTGAGTAAATAAACTCGCTTTCCTCTCATGAAATTTGAACCGGCCTAGAGCCGGTTTTTTTATATCTACTCGCATCTGCTTTAGATAAACTTCCAAGACCCCAAAGCTTTCAGCATGATCCATATTGAGTCGACCTGCAACCGTGTTGTATTCTATACACTGTAAATTCTTATCACCATTGGCGCTAAAAATTTGTCAGGATTATTAGGCAAAAGTTTATAACTTGTTGAAAATCTTTATTATATAATAAAATTCAATCAAATTAGATTTTTGAGTTTTATAACTTTGAATCAACGAATACGTATTCATTTAGAATGAGACCAAAGCTTTTCTTTTTCCTTTTAATGGGTTTACTTACATCTCAATTTGCTCTGTCCCAATGTGGAAGTCAATGGGGTTTTAAAAAGGACATCACCATAAACAGCTCCTTGGTTTCGGGAGGTAGCAATCTAATTGATTTTCCTTTGCTCATCGACACTACCGATTTGGACCTTCGAACCACTGCAAATGGAGGAGGAGTGGAAAATGCCAACGGATATGACATCTCATTTATGAATGAGAACAACGAGTTATTAGCCCATGAACTTATGACCTATAATGGTACTACGGGTGAATTAATTGCCTGGGTGAAAGTGCCAATCCTATATGCTTCTTTGGAGACAACAATCTCAATTGTTTACGGAAACAGTGAAATCACAACAGACCCTTCTACTTCCGCTACCTGGAATTCAAATTACGAGGCAGTTCTGCATTTACAGGAATCTGGAAATGGCACCGACGATGAATTTAAAGATGCCACTGCCAATGGACATGATGGCACAGGAGGTGGGCTGGCGGGATCGGGTTCAGCGAGTGAAACTCCGACAAGGGTTGCTGGGAAGTTTGGCTTTGCTCAGGATTTTGATGATGCAGGTTCTGATGACTTCATTAGACTGGATGCCGTAAATGATGCCACTTGGACTGGTGTCACAGTTGAAGCCTGGGTGAATCCGGATGACAATGGTGATGATCGGATCTTTGGTAAAAGTTGGGGCACTGGCACAGATAATCAAACATGGTTGCTGAGAAAAACTGGTGGGACTGGAGGATGCCGGATGAGGACCAATACCAATAATAATACAGGTTATGATCCTGCAACCCTGGGTACAGGGAGTTGGCAACACATGGCCTTTACATGGAATGCTGCAACCAACGAATTATCGGTTTACCACAACGGAAATCTGGAAGGCACGACCACCCTGAATGGAGCAACCGTATATACAACGCCCACCGTAGATGAACCCACCATTGGCAATACCAGTACTTTGAATCGAGGATATGATGGTCTCATGCAAGAAACACGAGTTTCCAAGGTGGCAAGATCGGCTGGCTGGTTAGCTACTCAATTCAATAATCAGAATTCTCCACAGTCGTTCATTTCAATGGGTACGGAGCAAACAGGCAACTTTTCTCCAGTCGTGCCATCTTGTGGATATAGCTTTCATAAGGTGATTACTATCGACAGCGATTCAGTAAGTGGTAGCGGAAGTCTTACAGATTATCCTTTGTTGGTAACATTTACCGATGCTGACCTGGCCACTATCGCAAATGGAGGAAATGTTCAGAATGATAATGGTTATGATATAATTTTTACGGATAGTAACCTGGTTGTTTATGATCATCAGATCGAGGAATACAATGCTTCTACCGGACTATACACCGCCTGGGTTAAATTAAACAGTCTTCCTGCTGCTAGTGATCTCGAGGTTCATATGTTCTATGGAAATTCTAATGTATTTAATGATCCTTCTACAAGTTGTGTCTGGTCATCTGATCATCAGGGTGTATGGCATCTTGAAAATGATTTTTCGGACGCTTCCGAATCAGGTAATAACGGCACCAATAACGGATCTACCAATAACACAGGTGGTATCGTGGGAAGTTGTCAGAGTTTTGATGGAACCAATGACTATATAGATGTTGGAGTAAGTGGTTTCGCTGACAATGACGAGAACCAGACCATCAGTATATGGGCCCAATTTTCTTCCGTGCCTTCAGGGAACAGCAACTTTATGAGTGTCACTAATAATGCATCCAGTAGCTCCATTCAATTGGGGTACAGAAGCAGCAATAGTCTGGCCTGGAAATTTGGTGGTACAACCCTGGCATCATCGGGCGGATCCGAATCTACTTCAGATTGGCATAACTATGTTTATACATATGATGGGACAACACATCGTTTTTATGTAGATGGTCAATCACCGGCAACAAGCACTGTTGCTGCCCAGACTGCTACGCCTAACGACGCCGACATAGGTCGATGGACTGGTTCATCCGAATATTTTGCAGGATTGATAGATGAAGTCAGATACTCAACCAATGTAAAATCAGAGGATTACATAAAAACACAATACACGAATATTAAAAATCCTTCGGCCTTTTATTCTGTAAGCTCAGAAAATGAGCTTGATCACTCAACCACACAAAGTGGAGATTGGGATCAGACTGGAACTTGGGTTTCGGGCAGTGTTCCGGGATTTGGGTCAAATGTTACCGTATTACACGATCTGGATCTGGATGACAGGGATGAATTCATTTGCAGCATGACGATTACGAACTCGAATAACTCAAATTCTTCTTTTGAAATTCAGAATGCACAAATACTGCAAGTGAAAGAAGATGTTTTTCTTCAGGCCAATGGTGATAACGATGTTACGCTTCAGCTAGATGATGATAACTCTAAAATTATCGTTTACGATGATCTCATTGTGCAGCAAAGTGCAGGCGATGACGTCTTGATTGATTTTGATAATCCTGGAGACAGTTTGCTGGTAAGTGGCGATTTGTTAATGGAGCACGATGGTGGAGATAATATGGAAATCCAAATGGACAATGCAAGTGCTACATTCAGTGTTTCGGGAAACTGCACTGTAGATATGAATTCGGGATCGGACGATTTATTTGAAATCGATCTCAATGCCGGCGAACTCATTATTTCAGGTAACATGATTGCTCAGCGCTCATCTGATTTTGGTGATTTAGAATGGGATTTGGATGGGGGAAATTTCACCGTCGATAGTCTTTCCGTTTCTTCATCGGGCGGTGGGGGAAGTGATCAGATCATTATATCCATTGACGAGACATCCGTATTTACGACGAATTCTGGAATGCTCATGTCTATGGGTGGTGGTGACGACCACCAAATTTATCTAAACAATAATGGAGGAAGTCAGGCGCAATTCGTCGTAAATGGTGATTTTCTTTGGAATAAGACCGGCGGAGATGACGCATTATTTATAGTTGATGATGCAGATTCTGAGTTTCACATTACAGGTGATTTCCGTTTAAATTCCAGTGGGGCAGAAGAGATAGATTTTAATCTTGATAATGGTGAATTTAATGTAGACGGCACATTCCTGATAAACGAGACAAAGTCAAATGCTGATTTAACACATATTGATATGGATGGATGTGTTATGACCGTAGGTGACAGTCTGGTGGGAATCATGGCAGGAGATGCAAATTTTGATTTTCATTTTGATCTGGATGGAACGTCAATTATAAACGCAGGTACATTCATCGGAACCCTCGATGGGCAATCTGGAAATGAAGAGTTATTGGTTGACATCGACAATTCAGCGGCGATAAATGTGACGAACGATTTGGTCATGACGGCAAATACAGGCAATGACCTTGAATTCCACTTGGGTGTCAATTCCGGAGGTAGCACTGCAAGTCTGGATGTAGATGGTGACATGACTCTCGATCACAATGGTGCTGCAGGCGTTGATGATATCCAGTTTATTGTTAGCGACAATTCGACGGTCGATATCGCTGGTGTTTTCACGATGGACACCGATGGGTCGGGCGGAGGAGCAGGCAACTTCTATACTGAATTGAACGATGATGTAGTTTTCAGTGTTGGGTCAAACATTGTTATGGACAATACAACGGGCTCTGGTTACCTCGAAATCGAGATGAACGATAATGCTAAAATTGAGATCGGCGGAAGTTTTATTCGCAACGCTTCACCAAATAATTATGGCTTGGTTTCAAGCAGTTCAGCAACTACGACCATAGAATATGACGGAACGGGCACACAAATATTTGCAGATGAAGATGGAGCGGGAACGGACGGAATTGAATATGAGCTCGTAATCATAAATAATAGCCATGCAAGTGAACCACAACTTACACTGGAAGATGATGTTACCCTCACAAACAATATCAATTTTATAGATGGCGTTCTCTCAACTTCTTCAACAGAGATCCTGACCATTGATGACGACGCAACCACAAATGGAGGAAGCCTTGATAGTTATGTGGATGGACCGATTCGAAAAATAGGAGATGATGCTTTTGAATTTCCTGTAGGAGAGGCAGGAATTTGGTCGAGGATAGCCATGTCGGCTCCTTTTAATGCAACCACCACATTTGAAGCAGAATACGTGAGAGGAAATCCCAATGCTATGTCCTATGACACGAGCTCGAGACAAGCAAGTATCTACAATGTTAGTGGCAAGGACTATTGGATCCTGGATAAAATTACCGCTGGCGATGATAGCGTCTTTGTAACACTTCATTGGGAAAATGCTGACACCAATAAAATTGATGATCTGAACGATCTCAAAGTAGTAAGATGGGACAGCGACAGTGTGAAGTGGATAGATCACGACCAAAGTGCGACCTCAGGAGCTGATGGTCCTATTGATTCTGGAACCGTGACTTCTGACTTCAGGATTCAAAAATTCAGTCCATTCACTTTTGGCTCAGGCTCTGCGTTCTCAAATCCTTTACCGATCGAATTATTATCCTTTATTGCCGTTGGGAATGGAGATGTTGTTGAGCTAAAATGGACGACGATCTCTGAAATAAACAACGATTATTTTACGGTCGAAAGGTCGAGAGATGGAATAAATTTTGAGCAAGTTGTTGATGTAGATGGTGCCGGAAATAGCCGAAGGAAAATTGATTATTTGTCATATGACGACAACCCGTATCAGGGATATTCATATTATCGACTAAAGCAAACTGATTTTGACGGTGCCCATTCTTATTCAAAGATTGTAGCTGTGAATTTGTCTCAATCAAAAGACTTTTTGGTGTATCCAAACCCTGTATCAGGTCAAAACAAATTCTTTTTTGTCGAAGGTCTTGATCCAGGACAATATACCCTGGAATTATACCGCGTAAATGGGGAAAAAGCTTGGTTTAGTCAAATTGATGCAGGAGAAGAGATCGTGCGAATTGAACTTTCAGATGAACTGAGTGGATTATACATCGTAAAATTTATTTCCGATGAAATAATCATTACTTCCAGATTAGTCATTCAAAAATGATATAACGACTCGTTAAAATGTCTTTTTATTGATCGATACGAAGAAGTTCCTGATAAATGCGATAATTCTCTTCGTCAAAACAAGCAAAAACAACACGGGAAATTTTGCTCTTTTGAATCTCTTCTTTCACTGTTTCTATTGCGATTCTGGCGGCTTCTTCTTTTGGAAATCGATAAATCCCGGTGCTGATATTGGGGAAGGCAATGCTCTTTAATTTATTCTGCGAAGCTGTTTGCATGGCATGGCGATAGGCATTTTTCAATGTTTCCCTTTCGCCGTTATTGCCATCACGCCAAATCGGACCTACGGCATGAATTACATGCCTTGCTTTCAGAGAATGGCCAGAAGTGATTCTACTTTCACCTGGAGGACAACCGCCCAATTTCTCGCATTCAGCATAAAGTCCCGGACCGGCCTTGGCATGAATAGCCCAGTCGACTCCGCCACCACCAAGCAAACTTGAATTGGCAGCATTCACTATGGCATCGCAATCCAGTTCCGTTATATCTCCTTTGACGAGATCAATTTTATCCAATGCATTTGTTTTTCTGCGAAAGAGACGCATAGATTTATATCGATTGAGATTTATACTTTCGTCAACATGAAATGTAAACATATTTTCCAAAGCCTGGTATTTCTGCTTTTTACCGGAGATGCCATATCTCAAGACATACCGCCTGCCACGAAGGCCGAAGAAAGACTTGAGTCCTATCAAAAAAGGGCAAAAGAAGAGAAAAACATCATGTCGAATCTGGAGATTTCAAATATCGGACCCACCATCATGGGTGGCCGAATCACAGATCTCGAAGTTTCTCCGGAAGACCCCAATATATTTTACATTGCATACGCTTCTGGTGGACTGTTCTACACTGAAAATAATGGCCAGTCCTATACTTCTCTGTTTGATCATGAAATGGTCATGACCATAGGTGATATAGCCGTTGACTGGAAAAATGATATCATCTGGATTGGAAGCGGAGAGAACAATTCGAGCCGGTCTTCCTATGCCGGGTTGGGAATGTTCAGAAGTACTGACAAAGGAAAGAGCTGGGAGCACAAAGGGCTGATTGAATCTCATCATATTGGACGAGTTATTTTACATCCGGAAGACCCGAAGATCTTATGGGTTGCCGTTCTGGGACACCTGTATTCACCCAACGAAGACAGAGGAATTTATAAGTCAACAGATGGAGGAGAAAGCTGGAATAAGGTGCTTTTTATTGATGAAAATACTGGGGGAATTGACCTTGTCATTCATCCGGACAATCCCGACCAGTTATTCGCAGCTATGTGGCACAGGGAAAGAAGAGCATGGAATTTTGTTGAGGGAGGAAAACAGTCAGGTATTTATCAATCGGATGACGGAGGTGAGAATTGGGATAATATATCCGGTGATGGCAGCGGTTTTGCCATTGGTGATGGCATAGGTAGGATAGGTCTGGATATAACAGGCGATGGCAAAAAGATATTTGCCGTTCTTGATAATCAAAACGAAAGACCGGAGGAAGAGGAGAAGAAAAAGGAAGCCGTCACAAAAGATGATCTGAGAGAAATGAGCAAGGAAAAATTCCTCGATCTTAATAATGATGATCTTACCAAATATCTCAGGAAGTATTCTTTCCCGAAAGAACTCACAGCAGATTCATTAAAAAACCTTGTGGAAGCCGGAGAAATTTTACCACATCACCTCGTGGATTATGTGGAGGATGCCAATCGGGACTTATTCGATACGGAAGTGGTTGGTGCTGAAGTCTTCGTTTACGATCTGGCAGGAGAATACTGGGTTAGAACACATGACGAATACATTGATGATCTGGTATATACTTATGGTTATTATTTTGGGCAAATAAGGGTTTCGAAAACCAATCCTGATAAGGTCTATATCACAGGTGTTCCCTTGCTTAAAAGTGATGATGGTGGGAAAACTTTTAAATCAATCAATGGGGACAATCAGCATGTTGATCATCATGCCCTATGGGTAAGTCCTTACAAGGAAGGTCATCTGATTAACGGAAACGACGGTGGATTAAATATCTCATACGACGACGGTGAGAATTGGTTGAAGGTAAAATCACCTCCTGTCGGTCAGTTCTACACTGTAAGTGTCGATAATGCAAAACCTTACAATGTCTACGGTGGTCTCCAGGACAACGGCGTATGGGTAGGCCCATCAACATATAAAGAAGGCAGCCGCTGGGAAGGAGTGGGAAAATATCCCTACAAAAGAATTCTTGGTGGAGATGGTTTTAAAGTTGCCATTGATTCAAGAGATAATAAAACGGTTTACACGGGTTATCAATTCGGTCACTATTTCCGCTTTAATCGTGAAGGTGGAAAGCATCATAAAGTGACACCAAGACATGAATTGGGTGAAAGGCCTTTGCGATTCAATTGGCAGAGTCCGATTTGGCTTTCAAAGCACAACGAAGACGTTTTCTACTTTGGTTCGAATAAATTCCACAGATCCCTGAATCAGGGTAATGACTATGACCTTTCTTCAAGAGATCTTACCAAAGGAGGCAAGAAAGGCAATGTGTCCTTTGGCACCTTGACGATCATTCATGAATCTCCTCTTCAGTTTGGTTTAATTTATCTGGGCACGGATGATGGTTTGATCTATAGATCGGATGATCTGGGTTACAATTGGGAAAATATTTCAGCCGGACTTCCTCAAAACATGTGGGTCACCAGGATTCAGGCTTCCGGTCATGATACCAATCGTGTTTATGCAACCTTGAATGGATATCGCTGGGATCATTTTGATGCTTACGCCTATGTTTCTGAAGACAGAGGAAAGACATGGCAAAGAATTGGTAAGAATCTACCTCTGGAACCATTGAATGTAATCCAGGAGGATACGGAAAATGAAAATGTCCTTTATGTTGGAAGCGACCATGGATTGTATATTTCACTGGACAGGGGTGCGAATTTTTATCACATAAAAGCAATGCCTTCAGTAGCTGTGCATGATCTAACTATTCAGAAAAGAGAAAAAGACCTGCTCATTGGAACTCACGGCAGATCTATTTACAAACTTCAATTGTCGGAGCTTCAAAAAATGAATGAGAATATTTTAGCCGAAGGCATCCATTTATTCAAATTGTCGTCTGTTAAATACAATGATTACTGGGGAAAGAAGTTCAGCAACTGGGGTGAAGAGTATGAAGCGAATTTGAAGATCCCTGTTTATGTTAAGAAAGAAGGGATCTACATAACTCAGATTCAGTATGAATCGGGATTTGTTGTTTATAGCAGAGCTGATACCCTGGATGCAGGAATGAATTACCTTGAATATGACCTTTCATTCAATGAAAGTGCACTTAAAAAATACAAGTCTTTGTTGGATGAAAAAGACAGGGAAATTGAAAAGGCTGAAAATGGGAAGTATTATTTAAAACCCGGAATATATAATCTGGTCATATCGACCAAAACTAAGATGTATGCAGATAAAAGAGAGTTTAAAGTTGAAGCGAAGAAGAGGAAATAAACTGATCTTATTTCTATCCCTGGTGCTAATGTCAAATCTCACCATGGCTCAGTGTCAGGTGAAATCAACTACACAAGGTAGTGATCATACAACCTATTACATCGACCCTGAATTGGTGGCTCAAACATCCGACATGGGTGTGGCTATTTCAGTTCAGATGATTGAATCCAACTATTACCTTGCCATTACTTATCAATTCGCTTCAAGAGCTGTTCCACTAGAGGAGAAGGTAGGGATAGAACTTGCAAATGGATACATTCTGGAATTGGAGATGTATACTATGCAGGGCATGAATGCCCAGGGAGTTGAGCTGATTCTTGCTGTATTCAATATGACGGAAGATCACATGAAGTTCTTTACCAAATCTGATCTTGCGGCTATTCATTTTAGTCCGCAAGGTGGACAAAAGAAAAAGCTGCCCGTCACATCCAACAAGGATGCTCTGAAAAGGCAGCTTATCTGTTTCGGGAAGAAGTAACTATTCGTCGTCGTCTTCCTCGTCTATTTCAATTTCGATCTCAACTTTTGAGTCACCGTCATGGTGTTTTCTCATCTTCTTGTGCATTTTACCTCCATGGTGATCGCCGTGATGTCCATGTCCGCCTTCATGATGTCCATGACCTCCTTGGCCCCCGTTACCACATTTGCCTGAGCACTGTCCGCTACGTGCACATTTACCACCCTTGGCGCAATGACCTTGTGAATAGGCATTCATATGGCAGGATCCTCCACCACAATGTGAGGAGCTATGAATTCCGTGATGAGGAGAATAATTTCTGTGATGATGCATCTTCATTGCACCTCCCACAATGGTTCCGGCAAATAAAAGACCTCCAAGAACGATTGCACTGTAAGACGAAAAGATGTACAGATTTCCTAATGATTCCTTCTTGGACTTCGCCAGAAGGTAAAGACCGCTTAATATCACCAGAAGTGATAATGATATACCAATTACAGCTAACATAACCTGAGTTTTAAAATTTCTACAAACTTAGAAAATCGCTGAAAATCAGACTTATAAAATATGTGAATGCGGAGTGTTTTATTCTTAAATCTTGTTAATGAAATTCATGCTCGTGAGAGCTAAGTTGAATTTAAGGACAATGGGCATAATATGAATTCGTTATATTTATTAGTGACATTGAAATGGTAATTAAGCCCTACATATTTTTTTCGATGATCTTTCTGATGTCCTCGGTTTTTGGACAAAGAACAGAAAGGTGGGGGAGTGTATATAACAAAACAGAATCTTTAGCTGCGAATCATGTCAAATCGGCTTCGCACAGATCTTGTTGGTTAATAAAGAAAGATACCACGGATTGTTATTTAAAGAGAGTTGAAGAGTATGACCGCAATGGGTGGCTTATTCATCAATATTACTTTGAGGATGGTGATACATCAGCTACGTACACTTATACGCCGGTTTCAGACTGGACATATTCTCGATTGGAGGTGAAATACGATACTTCAGACGTGATTAAAATATCAACCTTTCGTGTTGATGATGGAGATACGATCTATTTTGGTCATTTTCCACCAATTAAAATGTGCTATGGATATTGCGACCAGCTGATGCATGAAAATGGTTTGGTGAAAGAAGGTGTCTATTTTACTCCTAAGAGAGGTTTCCTTTCGGATCTGCGGAATGATAATAAGATGAAGCCTTACAAAATCGAATTTGTAGAGTACACTTATTACGATGAATAGATTCAAGTCGATTCACATGATTCAATTTTTCCGAAGATCATATTCTTTTCTGAGTAAAAGTTTTCTTTCGTTTTGTCTTTTAGTCGCGTTACAGTCATGTTCGACCGAACCTGAAGCAGAAATACAGGAAGAAGCCAATGAAAATTCTGGTACAATGGCCCTGTTGGTTCAAAAAGGAAATTTCTATACGGCGAAGGTGGAGATCTTTGACAAGAAGAACATATTCGACCAAAACGTTCCAAATGCCACACTGGAGATAACCAACCTTGACCGCAAAATCTACCACGATTCAATTTACAGCAGGGTCGGGGAAGTTGAGTGGCGGGATTTTAATGGTGACAGCATAAAAGATATACTTGTTCAGAATTCATCTGATGTCAGAAGCAACTGGACCTATTTTCTTTTTCTCATCGATCCTGAAAATGATACAATACAATTGATCAGAGGCTTCGATGAGATCAAAAATCCAAAAATGAACTACGATGCCAATGTGGTAGAAAGCTATGTGAGTTCAGGCCGTAATTACTACGAATTCTACAGGATTCAAGGAGACAGCATAGTAGATATGAACATGCTTGTTTATGACAATCATGATGATTCGAGTTATGCGAAATATGAAGAAGCGATTGAAGAATTAAAAAGATCCAAATAAGTTATGTGGACAGAAATCAAAAACTAAAAGAATGACACTTCTTTTTTCACTTTTATTATCACTATTAATTATAACTGCTTATTTCGTGTTATCTAATTTTAGAGAAGCCAATTCCTTTATTAATCAAGTATCATAAAGAATGAATCTTATCGAAAACTTCTGGCTCGTTTTAATCGCCGTAAATTTTATAAACGGATTTGTTATGTGGCGTCGAGCTCAAGAATACATTAAAGAAAATCCTGATCTCCGTCCGGGTTACCTTCAGATCATTAAAGGCTTCATTCTTTTTGCGAGCATTCCATGGCTGGTCATGGGTTTGGGTCAGATCACAGGGATGACCAAATCTCTGTTTCAATATTTTTCTCCAGCTGCAATGAATCCATTTGTCCTTTTATTTCATTTTTCCCTCATTATGATCTGGGCCCTTGGTTCATTCTGGATTTTTGGATGGGGAGGGGCGGATAAGTTAGCGAGTCATCCCGGAATTATTCAAATGAGAGGTCTGGGCATGTCGAAGAATATAGATTCATCAACTACGATCAAATTCTTCTGGGGTGCTGTTACTTTGGGAGGACTGGTTGCCGAGATCATTATGTGGCTGGGAGAGATACCAACGTTTTGACAATGACCATATTCTCATCAATATTATTCGGTATACTTTCAATATTTGAATACAGTCATAGAAGCAATTAGTAATTTTATCAAAATGAAATACTTTCTATTTTTTTTTTTTTAATTCTTATATACTCTTGTCAGGAGAAATCTGAAACTGAAGATTTTGAACCAACTTTAATATCAGTAGACTCAATATATTTCACATTATTTAATTACGAATGCGACACCCTTTTTGAGGAATGTGAAGAATTAAGATTTAAAATATTTGGGGAGGGAATGATTGACGTTGAAGACGCAACAAAACAATATCGCTCTAATCGGGTTGTACCTTGGAAAGGTGACTCTACAAGAATTTCAGGCTATATGAATTCAGATAGTTCTAACCATCAAATAGTCGTTTATTATAGGCACAAAGTAATAAGGCATACTAAGAACGATACATTTGAATTTGATTTAATTCATCCCGATACTTTATCAAGCAGAACGAATTGACATCCAAATTCGATTTCTTCCAAAGGATGCTCCGGTTCACCACTTAGCCAGCCTTTTCAGAGATTTGAGCTGATAATTTATTGATGATCTGAGGGATAGATAGGGTTAAACTATGCTATTGTTAACCTTAAAGTAATTTAGAATCAAGTAATCATATCAAGCGGAATAGAAGCACAAAGACGGACCATTTTCTCTTAAAAAATATTGTAGATTTGTGGCCGTTATTCTAAGAAATAATTGAAATGGGAAATATTAAAGAAATACTGAGCAGATACGGATTTGCCACTTTGTTGTTCATCTTCATGATCATCCTGCTGATTATTGCCGGTGGGTCGGGTCAGAACTCCTGGGTAATGATGGGAATCATTACTGTTTTAGGCGCATCTGTTTTAATTGCACTTCACAATTCCGGAGTTATCCCGGTTAAGCTCACTTCCCTTTTGGTTGCTATTCTTGTTGTTTGCTCACTTACTTACGCCTACTTCGATTACAGTTCTATTCAAAATAAACTGGATTTCATGAAGATTCAGGCCGCCAGGGAAGGCAAGGTGGTCGAAAGTCTTAAAGACATCCGAAAGGCTCAGGTTTCTTACAAGAAATTATATGGCGAATACGCTGATTCATTTGACAAACTTGAGTCACATGTCAAAAATGATTCAATGCCTGTAGTAAAGGCCATTGGTTCGGTACCTGATACACTTACAGAATTAAAGGCGGTTCAGCTTGGAATCGTTACAAGGGATACGATCAAGATCAGTGTGCGTGATACACTATTCCCTAGTAGCTTTAATGTTGATTCTATGCGGTATGTTCCTTATAGCGGTGGACAAGAGTTTGAGCTTCAGGCCAGCGAAATTGAAAAGAATAAACTTCAGGTTAAGGTTTTCGAGGCTTTTGCCAGTAACGAAAAGATTCTGAACGGCCTTGATCTTTCTGAAGTATATGTAGATCTTGATGAAGGACTCCGTGTGGGTTCCATGACAGATCCACATACCAGGGGAAACTGGGAGTAAAACACCCTTCATATGATTCAAAACGGGATCAAACCACATAGGTCTGTTTCTGATCCTTTCTACAAACCTTCCTATAAGGGTTCATATTTTCTATCTCTTCTTATAGGCAAAGACGCCATGTATGTGGCTGTCCTTGATTTAAAGGATAATACGTATTTGGCGGTCGAAGAATTTATTTTCGAAGGACTCCAGAATTATCAGCAATTACTGGTAGAATTTGAAAACTGCCGACAATCCAGTGCCCTTCTTTCTTCAGCTTTCGAGAAAGTCACGATCGGCATCATCAATGAACATGCAACGCTGGTTCCGGAGGCCTTTTACACTGAAGAAAAAAAGTCGGATTTCTTTGAATTTGTTCAGGGGAAAAAAGAAGACTTGATCATTAAAGAAGATCATCTTGTTAATCTAAAGGCCAGGAATATTTATGCCATTCCTTCGGTTTTGAATGATCATTTTCAAAAGACATTTCCCGGAGCATCAGTAAGGCATTACTCTACATCCCTGATCGATGGTCTGACGTTGAAATACAAACAGCAAGAAGGAGAGAAAGTGGTTTTGCATGTGCAGTATTCACATGTTGAGGTAATGCTTTTTAAGAATGGTTCTTTGAACTATTTCAATTCTTTCAACTACACGACAGCCGAAGATTTCATTTACTATGTGCTTTTCTCGTTCGAACAACTCGACCTGAACGCGGATAAGATTGACGTGGAGGTATTGGGAGAGATTGACAGTGAGGCAGCCGTTTGGACAATCCTTTATAAGTATGTTAGGAATGTGAGTTTCGGGCACCGACCGAAAGTGCTTAATTATTCCAATGTCCTCGACAATATTCCTTCGAACTACTATTACACACTTTTTCAGCAATTCCTGTGCGTATAATTAGTGGAGATCTTCGAGGAAGAAAACTGAATCCGGTCAATCTTAAGTTTACCAGACCAACTACTGATTACGCCCGGGAAGGATTATTCAATTTGCTTGCCAGCAGATTGGATTTTGAAGGTCTTGATGTCCTTGACCTGTATTCAGGCTCGGGAGCCATATCTTTTGAATTCATTTCAAGAGGTGTTGAATCGGCCACTGCCGTTGACATTCAATTGGCTTCGGTTAAGTTCATTTCAGAAACGAAGTTGAAATGGGAGATTGACAATCTTGAGGTCATTAAATACGATGTGATTCGATATCTGTCTAAATGCCAGCATACTTTCGACATCATATTTGCCGATCCGCCATATGACAGTCAAGATTATAAAGACATTATCGAGAAAGTATTTACTGGCAAACTGCTCAAAGAAGGTGGTTACCTGATTTTGGAGCATGAGAAGAACCATGACTTCTCCAACGTGAGTGAATTTGAGTTTCAAAGGTCGTTCGGAAAAGTTAACTTTAGCCTCTTCCAACCTTAAAACAAGTCACATGGGAAAAAAAGCCATATTTCCCGGATCCTTTGATCCATTTACACGTGGTCACGAAGCGGTGGTTCGAAGTGCGCTAAAATTCTTCGACCATGTTGTGATCGGAATCGGAGTTAATTCGAAAAAGCAGTATTTGTTTTCCCTGGAAGATCGTCTCGATTTTATCAAACAAGTATTCGCCGATGAAGGAGATAAGGTAAAGGTTGAGAGTTTTGATGGTTTAACCGTCGACTATTGTCGTGACAATGGTATTGATTGTATTGTCCGAGGTTTGAGAAACATGCGTGACTTCCAGTTTGAGTATGAGATCGCACACATGAACAGGAGTTTAAATGAAGATATTGAAACCATCTTCATTGCAACACTTCCGGAGCACAGTGCAATAAATTCAACCATTGTTCGTGAGATATATCGAAATGGAGGAGATGTATCTGCCTTCATACCAAAAGGAAGCAAACTACCTGAATGACCTTCAATTTTCTGAGATATTCTTTTCTATTTGTATTTCTCTTTTGTCAGTCGGTTTACGCTCTGAAGATTAGCGGCACGGCCAAAGATTTTGAGGGTAAATACGTGCGTCTGTATGCCATAGATGACTTTATCAGCTATAAAGAGGTCAAAATGGATGTGACCAAAATAGGACCTGAGGGTAAATTTGAATTGAATGCTTATTTGATCAAATCTGCACTGATTAAGATCAAGATTGAGGATAAAACTTTGGACCTCATTGTTTTCCCGGATTTTCATCTCAAATTGAATCTCACCTATGATGAAGAAGAAAATCAGAACAGACTTTACGATAAGAATTTGGATGTTGAGATTCTTGAGGAATCAGATCGGGGAATCAATAATCTCATTTTCGCCTATCAGAAAGAGCAAGCAATATTTCTTGAAGAGCATCACGCAGAGCTTGTAACCAAGAAAATGGTTCCGTTGGTTCAGGAATTTTCAAAAGAAATGACCCTGAAGTACATTGACAGTCCCGACTCCTTCAAACTCTACCTCGAATACGATCTGGCTTCATTGGAAGATGCCGTTTTAGGAAGTGAGAAGAAGCTTTTTTCCAGCCATATTTTAGATCGTCCGGTTCTGTATGGAAACCTGGCTTACATGAAATTCTTCACTCAATTCTATCAGGAAAGATTCATTCAGATATCTCAGGGGAAGAAAGGATTTGAAATGCTTTCAGCCGTGAATGGAAGTCAGAGTTATGATAAGATGATGTCCCTGGTTAAAGAACATGAATTTGCAGGAAATGACACTACGGCCCAGCTCTTTGCCATCCTTGGTCTGAAGGAGGTGTATGGAGACGAAACCTTTAAGAAGGATAAAGTAATGAGCATGCTTCGGACGACCGAAAGCAGATCGTTGAATCCGGAGAATGCGAGAATATGCAAGAACATCATATCTGAATTGAAATTCCTTAAAAAGGGTCAGGACGCACCTGATTTCTCTTTAAAGAATTCCGAAGGCGAGGTAGTACACCTATCTGCTTCCAAAAACAAAGTGGTTCTTCTCTTTTTCTGGTCGGCCAATTCGAATACCTGTTTAAGGGATTTTGAGTTCGTTAAAGAATATAATGAAAAGTACTCCGACAGGTTAGAGGTGATTGCCATAAATATGGATGAGAAAAAGGTGAAGGCATTGAAATTCATTGCAGAGAATGAGTTGAAAATGACTCAGCTTTTCAAAGATGATCAATATGACCTCATTGATAAATACAGGTTATATAGCACTCCAACCTATGCTTTGTTGGGAAAAGATCAGAAGATTGTTCGTTATCCGGCTCCTAGACCGGAAGAGAATCTCGAGGGAGAGATTTACAGGCTTATATCAAAAGATTGACGAGAGAAGATTAATCACCGAAGGGTAAGAAGCCTTGCTCTTTTCAGCCCAGTCATCGGATGATGCCCATTGAACATCCGTGATTCCTTCTTTGGCATCACCTTGAAGAGGTCCGTCTGTCGCAGAAGACATTTTGAACCATTGTGTCTTTTTTAGCACTTCTTTCTCGCCCTCTTTGTAGATATAATAAGTGACATCAAGTGATTCATCAATACTCAGTTCTTTCAGGCCACATTCCTCCGAGACTTCCCGGATCGCTGCATCTTCGAGTGATTCAGTCCCATCGATTTTACCTTTCGGAAGATCCCAATGAGCATTCTTCATGATCAATAGAACCTTTCCGTCTTTCACTACGATTCCACCGGCCGCTTCAATCATTTTATAGCGCTCCTTAAAGTTCGTCCAAAGCTTGTCCAGGTCATTCGTGTAAACGCACAATTCACTTACTACATCGGAAGAAGACAACAACTCAACGGAGTCGAAAAGAGCCTCATTTGCACCCTCGTAATTGAGGAAGAGGCAGTCGTAATTCGACTTGTAATCTTCGTATTTGTCGGTAAGGGTAATAGCCCTTTCGTTGATAAAAACTTTATACATTTGCCCGATGATTAAAGACCGTGTAATTGCACAGGAACTTGCTCGCTATCTGCTGCAAATAAAAGCTATTCGTATTCAAACTGCAAATCCCTTTCAATGGGCTTCCGGATGGTTTTCTCCTATTTATTGCGACAATCGCAAAACACTTTCACATCCGAATATACGAAATTTTATAAAAAATGAGTTGGTGGAAATCATCCGCAAAAACTACCCAAACGCCGATGTTATCGCGGGTGTGGCAACCGGCGCTATTGCTATAGGAGCTTTAATCGCAGACGAAATGGACCTACCCTTTATCTATGTTCGATCTTCTTCAAAAGGACATGGTTTGGGCAATCGCATCGAGGGTGATTTAAACAGTGGAAAAAACGTTGTTGTTGTGGAAGATCTGATTTCAACAGGTATGAGCAGCTTGAGTGCTGTTGACGCCTTGAGAGAAAGTGAATTTAATGTACTTGGCATGGTTTCCATTTTTAATTATGGCTTTGACATATCAGATAAAAACTTTTCTGAAAAAGAATGTGTTCTCTACTCTCTGTCGAATTATGAAAATTTGCTGGAAGCGGCTCTTGAAGAGAATTACATTAGTGAAGATGAAGTTAGTACACTAAAGGACTGGCGAATTAATCCTGAAAACTGGAATAAGAATGACTAAGATCGAATCAGATAAAAAAGAGGTAGGATACAACGCGGAAAAGATATTTTCCTTCATCACTAATTTCCAGAATTTCGAGGCCCTTCTGCCTGCTGATAAGGTTGAAAATTTTAAGTACACTGAAGATTCCTGTTCCTTTCGTATTAAAGGCATGACGGATCTGGGTCTCAAAATCGAAGAAAAAAATGAATATGATTTAATCAAGATGAAGTCTGATGGCAAGGTTCCATTTCCATTTGGAATGGATATCCATATTGCTACCTTGAGCGATGCTTCTTCCGAGGTTCACATTGAGTTTCAGGGTGAGATCAGTCCTTTCATGAAGGTCATGGTGGAAAAACCACTTCGCAATTTTTTCAATATGCTGGTGGAGAGATTGGCTGAGTTGAAACTAGACTGATTTCCTTGATCTCATAGTTCTTCAAGCCTCCATTTTCGTCCTCCAGCTCTATTAATCCATTTTCTTTTACTCTCTTTATTCTGCCTTTGAATTCCATTCCTGCCTTGGAAAATTTTAACCACTGATTGTTCCCCAGGAGATGTTGGTGATATAATTCATCCAGCACTGTGAATTCTTGCTTTTTAATCATATCGAGGTACTTGTCAAGCCTCATCAGTAGGTCGGCCAGGATTTTGTCGAGATCAATGATTACTTTCTTTTCAATCATCATTGATGTGGCCTTGAATTCATTGGCAAAATCCTCCTGATTCACGTTTAGTCCAATTCCAATGATGGAATACATTACGTCACTATTCCGTAATCCGCACTGAATAAGGGTTCCGGCAATTTTATTCTCATTTACAAGAACATCATTCGGCCATTTTATTTTAACATTCGAAAAAGCTTCATTCTCTGTCAGCATGTCATGTATGGCCAATGAAGTGGCTTTGCTGAGATAAAACTGATTTTCTGCTCTTAGGCCCGGATTCTTTCGATACAGACTGAATAACAGGTTTTTACCTTCCTCGCTTTGCCATGAATTATTCATCATTCCTTTCCCGGCAGTCTGGAAATCAGTCCTGACAACACTTCCGTTTTGTAAAGTCTCATTTCGAAGCATTTCTTCGGCTAGACTGTTAGTTGAAGCCGTTTTTGGAGTGAATATTACCTCGTGACCCTGAATTTTCATGAATTATTGCAAGTTCTGAATCTTTGGCACAACTTTTGCATCATTATAATTGTTGTCCAAAAGTATGTATGACAAATAAACAAAAAGATAAGTCTTCCCTCAGATTGGTGGAATTTGTGAAAAAGGGAATAGAAGAAAAGAAAGGGGAAGAAATAGTAACTTTGGATATATACAAAACCAACCCGACTGTTTGTGACTATTTCGTTATCTGTCACGGGAATTCGAATACACATGTTGAGGCGATTGCCGAAGAAGTTCAAAGAATGGTTAGGGAAGAAACGGGTGACAAACCATTCCATGTGGAAGGTGTCAATAATGCCGAGTGGGTTTTGATAGACTATGTTGACGTTGTTGTGCATGTTTTTCAAAAAGAATTCAGGTCCTTCTACGATCTTGAAAACTTATGGGGCGACGCTAGCTAAACCAACATTATAGAACGAAATGGCCGAACAAGAAAATAAAGGAAATAACAGACCAAACGTAAATCCGAAGAAACCGGGCAATCAAAAGAAGCCCTTTAATTTCTATTGGATTTATGGTATAATCGGTGCCATCATCATTGGAGTCCAGCTGTTCAGCTTCTCGGGCTTGACAGAGACACAGCTTCCTGCTTTCAGAGATATGGTTGAAAGAGGGGATGTTCAGAATATCGATATCGTTAACAAAGAATTTGTAGAGATTACCATCAAGCAGGACCGGCTTTCGAACGACGCTTACAGCGATGTTAAAAGCGGCGGAATAGGAGGTGCAAAGGGTCCGCATTATATTCTTGAAATTGGTTCAGACGAACAGTTCAATACCTACCTGAATGATTTCCAGAAGGACCTTCCGGCGGAAGATAAATTAATACCTAATTACGAAACCAGGAAAAACTGGGGAGGTGAGATCTTTGGCTGGTTGCTGCCAATCATCATCATGGTTGGAATTTGGCTCTTTATAATGCGACGAATGACTGGAGGAGCAGGTGGAGCAGGATCACAGATTTTCAACATTGGGAAATCCAAAGCTACCTTGTTTGATAAGGAGAAGAGTGTAAACGTTACATTCAAGGATGTGGCCGGACTGGAAGAAGCCAAAGTAGAGATTCAGGAGATTGTTGAATTCCTGAAGAATCCAAAAAAATACACAGAGATCGGTGCGAAGATTCCAAAGGGAGCTATCCTTGTAGGACCTCCGGGAACAGGTAAGACATTGCTAGCAAAGGCCGTAGCCGGTGAAGCTCAGGTGCCATTTTTCTCATTGTCAGGTTCTGACTTTGTTGAGATGTTTGTCGGAGTGGGTGCCAGCAGGGTACGTGACCTTTTCAAACAAGCAAAGGAGAAATCTCCAGCCATCATTTTCATTGATGAAATTGATGCCATTGGTAGAGCCAGAGGAAGAGGAATAGCCCAGGGTGCGAACGACGAAAGGGAAAATACACTGAACCAATTGCTAACGGAAATGGATGGTTTTGGCACTAATAGTGGAGTAATCATTTTGGCTGCCACTAACCGTGCAGATGTTCTTGATCGTGCATTACTGAGAGCAGGTAGATTTGATCGTCAGATCCATGTTGATCTTCCCGAATTGATCGAAAGAAGAGATATCTTCAAGGTGCATTTGAAGCCTCTCAAGGTGGATAAGTCAGTTGATCCTGATTTTCTGGCCAGACAGACACCTGGATTCAGTGGTGCCGACATTGCCAATGTGTGTAACGAAGCAGCATTGATCGCTGCCAGGAAAAAGAAAAAGAAAGTTTCCCATCAGGATTTTCTCGACGCTGTAGACAGGATCATCGGTGGACTTGAGAAGAAGAATAAGATCATTACTCCTGAAGAGAAAAAGATCATTGCATATCACGAAGCAGGACATGCTGCTGTGAGCTGGTTAACTGAATATGCCAATCCACTTGTAAAAGTAACCATTGTACCTCGTGGAAGATCTCTTGGTGCAGCCTGGTATTTGCCGGAGGAGAGACAATTGTCGAATAAGGAACAATTGTTGGATGAAATGTGTGCGGCCTTGGGTGGTAGAGCAGCCGAGGATATCACTTTTGGTAAGATCTCAACCGGTGCCCTTTCTGATCTGGAGAAAATCACCAAACAGGCTTACGCCATGGTGTCGATATATGGTTTAAATGAGAAAGTGGGCCATATCAGTTATTACGATTCAACCGGTCAAAGCGATTACAGCTTCTCTAAGCCGTATAGTGATGAGACAGCCAAGATCATTGATGAAGAAGTGAAGAAGATGGTTGATACTGCATATGAGCGCACGAAAAAGATTCTTTCAGATCATAAGAAAGAACTCAAGGCACTTGCAGAATTATTATTGGAAAAAGAGGTGATCTTCAAGGACGATCTTGAGAAGATCTTTGGAAAAAGGCCGTTTAACGACGAAGGAAGAGAAGCAGCTCAGAATGAGAAAATGGCGCAATCCAAAGAGAATACTATATCTGAAAATGGAAGCGCTGAAGCTCCAAAAGAAGAAGAGACCTCTGAAGAAAAACCTGTATCTGAGTCCTCGACTGAATAGTCATTTTGTACTATTTTAGTCCACATGTCCTGGACGGTTGTATACTCTTCATTACATCCCCATTTAATCGAAATTGCCAAAAGCATTTTGGCAGAGAATGGAATTAAGTGTGTCGCAGTTGATAAAACAGACTCCATGTATAAACCCATTTCAGAGCCTGGCATTGAATTGTATGTAGATGGAAAGGATTTTATCATGACGAAGAAACTTTTAAGCGAACTGGAAGGTGAGTAATTTGATAACAAGGGCCCTTGCGGGTGCAGTATATGTTGGCTTGATCATAGCCGGCTTGATGTTGGGTAATATCAGTTTTGGACTTCTTTGCCTGATCATCCTGTTAATTAGCTATGACGAATATTTTAAGATGATGAAAAGGCTGAAAATGAAGAGTCAGTCTATCGCTGCCATGGTCGCAGCGGGCTTATCTTTCACCTTGCTCATTCTTTACAAAAATGATATTGTTCGGTCAGGATGGCTTGCCATTCCGATGTTTTTTGTATTGCTGCTCATGATTGGTCAGTTGATGAAGAAACAACGGAATCCCGTGTCAAATCTTACCTCAACAATTTTTTCATTTATCTATTTGCTGATCCCAATAAGCTCACTTTATCTTTTGGGTTTTTATGAAAAATATGCCTGGACAGATGACTTCAATTATGAATTGTTACTGGGCTTTTTTATTCTGAATTGGTCAAGTGATACAGGTGCATATCTGGCAGGCAATGCTTTTGGAAAGACAAAACTATTTGAAAGAATATCCCCGAAAAAGACCATCGAAGGAAGCCTGGGAGGTCTGGTTCTGACCGTCATCGTTGCTTATTTTTTATCGACTATATTTTTTCAGGTCAGTATGCTCGACTGGATCATCATTGCGATGCTGGTTGTATCTTTCGGAACATTTGGTGACCTGTTTGAATCCATGATCAAAAGAAAGGCGGAAATAAAAGATTCAGGAAGTTTTATTCCAGGTCATGGAGGTATCCTAGATCGTTTCGATAGTGTGCTTTTCAGCGCACCATCTGTATTTGTTTATCTCAACCTGATAGCGCACTGAGAAAAGAAGCCTAGATTATTTATATTTTTGGCCCTCACCTGATCAACATGACAATTCACAAAGAAGGATATCCCTCCATCGTTCTGGCCATAGTAGTGCTGGGTCTATTGAATCTTGTATTCCATTATTTGCTGGAAGACTTTGTCATCATCAGGTATATATTGAATGGCTTGAGTATAGCCTTTTTCTTGCTCATAGTCTATTTCTTCCGTTCACCGAGATTTAGAATGAACGAACAACCCGGTACCGTTGTGTCACCGGCTGATGGGACCGTAGTGGCCATTGAGGAAATAGAAGAAGCCGAATACTTCAATGATAAAAGAATTCAGATTTCTGTCTTCATGTCGCCCTTGAATGTGCACATCAACCGATATCCGATCAGTGGCAAAGTGGATTACTTCCAGCACCACCACGGACATTTTCTTGTTGCCTGGCATCCGAAGTCATCTACGGAAAATGAACGAACTTCAACAGTCATTCATCATTCGGAGAAGGTTCATATCCTATTTAAACAGATCGCTGGAGCAGTAGCGAGAAGAATTGTCAGTTATGCTGATGTTCCATCTCAGGTAAAGCAAGGTGAACAATGTGGATTCATCAAGTTCGGGTCCAGGGTGGATGTCATCATTCCGGTAGACATGAAGCTTGAAGTTGAAATGGGTGCCAAGGTGAAGGGAGGAAAGTCAGTTCTGGCTTCTTTCACCCCGAATTCCTGACAATTTTTTCGACCATTAGAATATCGTCGATTTCGAAGGTACAAGAACCTGCTTCATCAACTCCCTTTTTATCAGGATTAAAGAAGATCTGATCCATTCCAGCTCTTTTCGCACCCTGAATATCTTTCTGCCAGTCGTCACCGATCATAATACTTTGTTCGAATTCGGCATTTGCTTTTTTAACTCCTTCAAGAAAGATTTCTCTTTGTGGCTTTCGATAAGGAGTCTCATCTGAAATGATAATGGCATTAAAATATTGCCGGATGTCTGAAGATTCAATTTTGATCTTTTGAGTATCACTGAATCCATTGGTTATGATGTGCATCGAATAATCTGACTTCAGGTTTTCGAGCAAGTCTCTTGCACCGGATATCAAATTGCTCTTATAAGGGCAAATTTCAATGTATTCTCTGCTCAGTTTGCGGGCCAGTTTCCAATCACCCGAACCATAATGAAAGAATGTCTGCACAAATCGATTATTGCGCATTTCTTCCTTTGTCTGACCTCCATTTCGGAAATCTCTCCATTCTGCTGCATTGATCTCTCTGAATTTGGAAATGAAAGAATCGACATCCACGCCAAGTTCGTTCTTCAATCCATGATCATCATACAATTCATGAAGGGTTTCGGCCGAATTCCGATCGAAGTCCCAAAGGGTGCGATCTAGATCGAAGAAAATATCTTTGTATTTCAGATTTAGAGCCAAGTTGTGCCTTCCTTTTTCATCCAGATTGTGTGAAACAATCTTATTCTAAAAACATTGTTATCTGTTTCAAAGCCATTTTCACTGTATTGTCTGGTATTCTGCCACATATAATGTAGTTCGTAACGGAATGATGGACTCACGCGATGACCGATTACAGCTTTTATTCTTATTTGATCGATAAATACCTCTGGAGAACTTTGGTTTACGACAGGCTGGAAGCCTTCATACATTCCTGTGGCATGGAATTTTTGTCCGCCAATATTAAAATCTTTGGTTTCAATCACGGCCATATATCTTGCTCTTATATACCAGTCATTTGGTATGTTCTCGTAAGCAAAAAAGCGTTCTTCAAATCTCAACCTCCATTGAAAGTGAATAAAATTCAGATTTGGACCAGTAAAAACTAAATCCTGAAATAAACGAAATTCATGGATATTGTTGTCTTCAAAGAAATTGGTTCTAAAATAGGCGATACCCGTTGCCAATTGAGTAATCCGACCTAATTCATATGTAATTCTGGGCCTAATGTATATTTGATTCCAATCGTAGTTGGTCAAGAATCCACGTAAACCTACATCACCACCATATCCAAACCTTTTGTTCACCCGGACATTCAGGTTGTAATCTGTCCACATTTGGAATCCAACTTCGTTGGAATCTGCCTGCGCTTTTGTTTCTGATTGTAACAAAAAGAAGCCCAAAAAGAATAATAGAAGAAATCGAACAATTTGCATGACCTTACTCTCTCAAATATCTCCAAATGAGTCCCCCGTTACCCCAGTTTATGTAGGAATCAAAAAATGAAATGTTTGCATATTCTCTGTAGAATTCCACTCCAATAAAGGCATTCAATACGCTTTTTTCCTTTCGAATGATTGGTTTTATCGCCACAACTGCTACACCATATCGGTAGCTCGAAAGTGTTTTTTCATAAATAGGATGAACCTCATTGTTTGCTTTGTATCCTGCTCCAACATTGATATCAAGAATGATCTTTTTTGGATTTAAATAAAGATAGGTCAGCTTGGTCTTAAAAACGGTGCCGGCCATTGCCTGTCCTTTTCTATCATTATCAGTAATTATGATCATAGGCTCAAAGCGATGTTGCCCTTTATCTATGCGATACAAAAACTGATAATGAATCCATGACCCATTTCTGTTGAGCGAAAGCTGATCTTCCGGATTTAGCTCACCCATTTCCACTAAATAATCTCCGCTTCTTTCATTGGCATAGTTTATTCGACGGTAGGTTAAAGTAATTTCAAGCCCCGTTTTCAATATTCTTCCCCATCGCAGTCTTAGACCGTGCCGATCCAGATCACTTTGAATCCGCTCCTGATTTTCAACATATGGATCGGACCAGAAGTATACATTTATTGGTGTGGTAAGAATGCTGGCGGCAAGGATGCTTTTGTCTTTTAGTTCTTGTCTTACACCCAAACCAAAGACTCCATCCAGCCTTAATAAATCCTCAAGTCTGTTACCGAAATAAACCTGAGTACGGCTTTTCGCAAAAGTGTAGATAATCTCACCGGCCAAGGCGAAAGAACCGGCTGTTTTGGATTCAGGTGGATCGTATATGGACGATATGACCTCGTGTCCAATATCATTCAGAAGCGGTGGACCTGTCGCAATTTGATTTGAAGACATTCTAGTATATCCAGGCGATACAATAAAGACACCGCTGAAACCTTTGGTTTCAGGAATGTTGTCATTCTGAGAATACGACATTTCAAATTGAATTAACAGAAGGAACAACAGCGCTGTTCGACACCGGATATATAATGTCATTTCGAAAATTAAAAAAAGGCCGGAAAATCCCGGCCTCTTCTATATTGTTAATGACTCCCGGTATTTTCAGTCAACGTTTCCATGACTTTGTCAAGACTAAAACTCGCAGCTTTCTGTCGAGGCGGATAATCTTTGAATGTCATAAGGAAATTACCCACATATGTTTGAGCAGGCACCATCAGATAGGCCCGATCTATTAACCAATCGTAATATGTGTTAGATGTTAATTGAGCTCTTTCATATGGATCTCTACGCAGGTTGAACATGAGTGGAACTCTCAAAGGGGTGAAAGGATTTGCCCAGGCTTCCAGTGTCTCGGCGCGTCTTTGCTCCATAAAAATCAATTTCCAGTCGTCATACCTCAATGCCGTCAAATCACCGTCATCAGAGAAATAAAAAATCTCATGTCGATCAGAAGCATTCTTATCCGGATTCATCAGGTGATCAAGCACGTTATAACCATCAAGATGAACTTTATAATTTCTGTTTAAAGCTTTGGAGGTATACCCATCGAGAAGGTCTTCTTTAATGTCATCTTTTCCGGCTGCAGCCAGGAATGTTGGCAACATGTCCATGTGGTGAACTATTTCATTGCTCACAGAACCCGGTTGAATTTTTCCCGGCCATCTCATGGCACACGGCACTCTCCATCCACCTTCCCAGTTTGTGTTTTTCTCACCTCTGAAAGGAGTGGCAGCGGCATCAGGCCAGGTATTGTAGTGTGGTCCATTATCAGTTGAATAATGAACGATTGTGTTTTCGGCAATTCCAAGGTCATCAAGTAACTTCAGGAATTTTCCAATGTGCATATCGTGTTCAACCATACCATCAGAATATTCATCCTGTCCTGAAATTCCTCTCAATTCTTCTTTAACATGTGTTCTGAAATGCATTCTTGTGCCACTCCACCAAACGAACCATGGATTTCCCGCTTCGTGTTGTTTTTTAATGAATTCGATGGCGGCATCAGATGTTTCATCATCCACAGTCTCCATTCTCTTTTTAGTCAATGGACCAGTGTCTTCGATTTTTCCGTCAGCGTATGAGTGTATTACGCCCCTTGGGCCGAATTTCTCATGAAAGGTCTGTCCGTCGGCCATTACCATGTCGCCTGGATAATCCTCATTTTCCGGTTCTTCTTCGGCATTCAGGTGATATAGATTTCCAAAGAATTCATCGAAACCATGATTCGTAGGGAGATGCTCATCTCTATCGCCCAGGTGATTCTTTCCGAACTGCCCTGTGGCATATCCCTGGTCTTTTAATAGAACGGCAATTGTTGGATCTTCCACCATCATACCTTCTTTGGCACCAGGCAGACCAACTTTTGAAAGACCGGTCCTGAAAACACTTTGTCCCATAATGAAAGATGATCTTCCAGCAGTACAAGACTGTTCGCCATAATAGTCAGTAAATATGATTCCTTCATTAGCAATACGGTCGATGTTGGGTGTTTTATAACCCATCATACCCATGGTGTAAGCGCTGATGTTCGATCTTCCTATATCATCGCCCCAGATGACCAGGATGTTAGGCTTACTTTTTTGTGCATTGACAATAAATGCCATGGCAAAAAGAAAGATGCCCAATGAAAAGATTTTCTTTTTCATCGTGTTTTGACTGTGTTTAGAGAGTTTGTAATGTATCGAATATAACACACTATAAAATCTAAACCAAGAAGTTTGTTGGTTGAAAATATGACCTTAATCAATGATCTCACCTATTTTCTCAGGGCATGAGGTCATAAAGAAACTGGTAGAAGAAAGTGAGAACCAAAGACCAAAGAATTATGGATGTAACCATATAAGGTATTGTTGACCTATTCTTGTCATAATACCGTGCAGCCAGAAGACTTCCCAGTGGGATCGAGAAAATGGATGGAGTCAGAATGGCCAGACCAATCAATCCATATTTCCCTCTAATCTTAACAATCAGCCTGTTCATTCGGGTGAATTTTTTCTTCTCTTTCTGTATGCGCTCTATGCCCAATATCCGAAATACCCAGTCCATGAACATACCGAAGTACTTTCTGATAAACTTCAACTCTCCGATATAATAAAATACGAAGAAACCGGCCAGACCACCCAGACTTGAGATCAGAACGCATTCAATAAAGGAATAACCTGCAAAAACAATGGCCGGGACAGCAAAGAAAAATTTCACGCTACTAAAGGCCCATAGGAATAACAAAGCAGACAACTTCTCAATCATTGGCACATTCTTTATACATCATTTCGAATATTTCTTTCCAACCTTTCCAATACGACCAATCTCCCAGTGATTCGTTATGCCAAATAGGGATAAAATGACCACCAACTCTTTTGGTCTCTTTAATTACTTCAATCAAATCTTCTTTGGCGGTTTTTTGGGAGCCGGATTTGTAGTACATGTATGATGACTCCATATATTGAAAGGGTTGGATCATCAACTTTGTTTCGTGGTTTTGGAGTACATCAAAAAATGGATATTCAACTGCCATTCCCGCCCTGAATCCGGCTTCTTCTGCAAATCCCATACTATAGTCCTTTTCAATTCCCCTCAAGACCAATTCGCGATATGTGCGTGGAAATTCGAGGATTAGGAAATGCTGCCTGCTAATTTTTACTTCCGATTGCAACAGATCTTCGAGAATGGATAATTCCCTGGTAATTTTGGTGGCATCATCATTGGAGGCATAGGAGGGATGAATTCCCATTTCTCCTTTTTCATCAAGATCTTTCACCAACTCTCGGAAAGCCTTTCCCAGACGATTAATATTTCGGTCAAATGCACCTCTATGGGCACAAAGCAGAAAGTAGATGGCTTGCCGATCAAATTTCTGATTCAGTTGATCTATATACTCATAGTTGTCATATGGATCTTCTGATGAATGACTTAATACCTTAAGTCGAAATACGATGTCGTTGAGATTTTTAATAAGCCCTCCAATGGTCCTGAACACACCTTTATTCAGAAATGCATATGCATTGTCAATATCAAAACTGGGTGTGAAATTGAATATATGCCTTTTTACACTTATTGATGACTCATTCTTTTTCTCTATTTCTTTGATCAGAAAGTCGACCCAATGGTGAACTATGGCTTTTTTATGAAATCCGATCTTGTATGAAATCTGTTCTGTTAAAGGGAATCTGCCATGAGCGTCGGAATTTCGATTGTTGTATTCCTCGTATCTACTGACCATAAAGAAGACAGCCGAAAATATATCGAAGGGAAATGTCTGAGGGTCGGTCTCTGGAAAAATTACAGGCATTCCGGCAACGACCAAATGATCTATATCTACTTTGGATGTGTCTACGCTCTCCATTAGACCATTCGGTCTAATATTGATGGATTTTGTTTCATTTTTGACTGAATAATTGATTTTCGGTCCATCATAATTGTTGAATTCGTTTTCATCACTGGTAATTGCGTATTCCAGATTGACTACGTATTCAAACATGACCTTGGCCGTATATTGAAGTCGGGCAGTGATATTTTCAGAATAAATCAGCATGCAAATGCAGAACGCTAAATGTATGTGTGAAATTACAACATTCCTTCGTCCGCGAAGCTGAAATACTGGTCATTATGAATGATTAAATGATCGAGCAGGGCAATGTCGAGATTTGAAGCAGCAGATTTTATCTTTTTGGTCAGGGCCTCATCGGCCTTACTTGGACTCAAATTGGCGGAAGGATGATTGTGCAATGCAATCAATGACGACCCCAATTCTTCAAGTGTGTGTTTGAAGATGATCTTATTATCCGCCACGGTTCCAGAGACTCCTCCCTGACTTATTTTCTTTCTGCAAAGGATGTCATTGCTTCTGCTTAAAATCAATATCCAGAACTCTTCATGATTGAGGTCGAAAAAGACATCCTTCATGGCTTCAAAGGCATCTCTGCTTGATCTCACTTTTTTCTTTTTCGTAAGCTCTACTTCCTTTCTTCTCCTTCCCAATTCAATGGCCGCGATAATGGAAGAGGCCTTTGCAATGCCCAAACCATTTATTGATGTCAATTCTTTGAGATTTAGTTTGGCCAGTCGATTGAGGTCATTGGAAGCGGATTTAAGTACGGTCTTTGCCAGATCTACAGCCGATGATTTTCGATTCCCTGATCTGAGTAGAATGGCTATTAACTCTGCATCCGAAAGAGCTGATTTTCCTTTGATCATGAGTTTTTCGCGTGGTTGGTCGTCTTCAGACCATTGGTTGATAGGAATTGAATTTTGATACTTCATTTGTAGAGCACTAGAAATGGAAAAATTGAAATGGATTATGAGATGATGGGATGATGGGATGATGATTTATTCGATGTACTTGCTAAGCTGAGCCGATTTCAAGGAATTCAGTTGCTTAGCAATGACTTCAATTTCATTTGTAATTTCCTTTAATTCTTGATCTGTAAGATATTTCAGGTCATTTGAGATTATCAGGAAACTCATTAATTCCATTAGACTAGCAAAGGCAATTGAAGTAAACCTGGATTGATCCTTGCCTGTCTTTTTTCCTGAACCTTCTGCAATATTGGCGCAAATTGATGTTGCCGCCCTTCTTATTTGATTGGTTATTCCGAATTTTTCTACTTCAGGGAAATGCCTAGTTATTTGATAAATTCTTGAAGCAAGATTTCTAGAGTTTTGCCAAACATTCAATTTTTGGAAATAAAACTGATACATAGATTCATAGTTAAGGATAGTATCAGATTCTATCAAAGAGAAATTTAAGTTAAACGAGACAGAGAAGTTATTTTAGAACATCACCCCATCATCCTATCCTCCAGAAACAAAAAAAACCGCCGTGGTTTCCCAAGGCGGCTTCTATTAAAAAATTTTTTTGCTTACGACAAAGCGTTCACGTGCTTGTTAACCTCAGACTTAAGGTTGGCAGCTTTGTTTTTGTGAATAACATTTCTTTTCGCCAATCTGTCGATCATTGATGTCATCTCAGGCATTTTCTCAGTTACTTCTTTCTTATTCTCGTTACTCAAGAAGCTTCTCAACGCGTTACGCATAGTCTTTGCGTAATATCTGTTGCTAACGCGTCTTTTTTCGCTCTGTCTGATCCTCTTTAAAGCTGACTTGTGATTCGCCATGTTCTTTGTCCGTTTTTAAAATGGTCGGCAAATATACAAATAATCTAAGTTTCTACACAACATCATTGATTTTAAATTGTGCTGTCTAATCGTCTATGAAGTTGATTTTGAGAAACATTGTCTTGTATCCAACATAAAAGAATATGATTCCTTCATCTTCAGCCACTTTGGTTTTAATCTCAAAGCTGCCGTTTTCAGTACTTTCCTGAATTTCTTCCGTCCTCTCATATTGTTCATTATCCAGCTTTTTCACCTTCACAATCTGCACGAAGGGAAGTACTTCTTCAGAATTTTTGTCCCTGACCACTCCTTTTAATTCAACTTGACCGCTCTTCTTGATGGAACAAATTTGAAAGTCGGGATATAAATTGAAAGCTTCAATTGGATATGAAGAATAAGCATTTCTGAGTTCGAGCTGATTAGAATTACATTGAGCTGAAACTATGACTGAGTTGAAAACCAGAATACAGCTTATAAAGCATCCCAGTACCTTTGATTTTATTCGCATGTTTTCTACCATAATCTGATCTCAAATGTATTTCTTCCTTCATTGAGATAATGAGTTTCCTTCACATTTGAGCTGAGAATGGCATCAGCCCTGATCCAATAGTTTTCATTCGCATCAAGATTTGAAAATGTGACTTTCCCATCATTGTCAGTGACTAAAAGAGGTTTTATAGGTTCCATGATATTGTCTGCCTCTTCTTCAGTGTAATAGATCCTCACTTTGATATTCTCTCTTGTTTTTCCGGAAAATGTGCCCCTGACGGTTATTTCTAAACTCGCTTTCTCAGGAGGATCTGAGTTCTTTTCACACGAATAGAAAAATATTAGAAAAGTCGAGGCGAGAGAGTATACCAGAATTCTTGACTTTAATATTTGAATAAATGAAAGCATCTCTTTTTTTATTGTAGTATTAACCAAAGCGTACCGATTTCCATACTTTATAATCTTCTACACTCAGGATCTCCGAAGATTGTGCATTGATGATAATTTTTTTGCCTTTCCACCAGCCTGTGACGCAGGATGTATCTTCAGGATAATCACCGTCAAATTTTACCTTGGTGAATAATTCCCAGGTCCAGGAATTACTTTTTTCGTCATACCCGAGCTGCATTTTATCAAGCCGTCCCAATTCGACGATGTCTCCATTCCAAGGAATTTCATAGTATGTTGTGAATTCTGCGCTATCGTATGCTGTCTTGAAAGACGAGTCTGTCTGCGCAATAGCTATGGCTTCACAATAATCGATTATTTGCATTTCATTTCCATTGGTTTCCGGAAATTCATAATCTGACATCAAATGGCCATTTTCATCATAAATCAGCACAAAGTGGTGATAGAAGGTTGAATCCAACTCGAAGAAATAGTGCAAGGCGTATTTCATTCCTTTCGATTTCTTTGCATTCTTTGAGATTCTTACAAACTGTAGATTGTACTTTTTGTAAACTTCTGTTCCGGCTCTTTTTTGAAGTTTGTCCTCAATCTCAAGAATCTTAGCCTTGTCTTGCTCTCCTATGTCTTTAATATTAGAATTTTTGTTGTAAAGGTTCCAACTTCTTTTTTTGTAATAGGAAATGTCATCACTATAACCTGGATGATCAAAACGATAGTAAGTCGTGTCGCACAGGAAGAAAATATCTTTGAAGTAGTCTATTTCTGGTTGACCTTGAGAAGCAGCCGATCCAAAAAGTATGGACAGAAAGAAGAATGACAATGCTCTCATACTTCAAATCTAACGTTTTCGCATATTCTTTATTCTCTTTTTATTTCACCGAAATAGGGTAGACGGTGTTTGTAATCATGGAAGTGAATCTCTTACATTTGTCGAAAATCACAATTTCATGAAATTCAGAAAGATATTATTCTCGGCCATAGCGCTTTCTATGGCTTTTGCATGTGGGAATCCCGAACATCAGGAGAAGAAAGAAGAGAACATTGCAGAGGAAAAAGTGGTCAACATATACACACATCGATTCTATGATTCCGATAAGGCGCTTTTTGCCAAGTTTGAAGAAATGACTGGCATCAAAGTGAATGTAAAGGAGGATGGGGCCGACAAGCTTATAGCCCTTCTTCAGAGCGAAGGAGAAAATACAGAGGCCGATGTATTGATCACTGTGGATGCCGGAAGATTACACTACGCAAAGGAGCTTGATCTTTTACAGGCTGTTGAATCTGAGGCCTTGATGAATAATGTGCCGCAGAACCTGAGAGATCCCGAAAATAAATGGTTTGCACTGACAAAAAGAGCGAGAGTTATTGTCTACAATAAAGATGAGGTTGATGCCTCGGAGCTTTCAACTTATGAGGATCTGTCAAATGAAAAATGGAAAGGACAAATTTTCGTTCGTTCTTCTTCCAATCTCTATAATCAATCCTTGATGGCGTCTATCATAGAAAGACTTGGCGAAGAAGAAGCTCAGAAATGGGCTGAAGGTGTTGTAGCCAATATGGCACGAGAACCTAAAGGAAATGATCGGGATCAGATGAAAGAAGTGGCAGCTGGAAATGGAAAAATTGCCATTGCCAACACATACTATCTTGGAAAACTCTTGAATTCAGAAAATGAAATGGAGAAGACAGCTGGGGAAAAACTTTCCATCTTTTTTCCAAATCAGGAAACTTCAGGTGCTCACATTAACGTCAGCGGTGCCGGTGTTACGAAGTATTCACCGAACAAAGAAAATGCTGTTCAGTTTATCGAATTCCTTGCCGATGTCAATGCTCAAAGGGTTTTCGCTGAATCCAACTACGAGTATCCGGTAAACCCAAATGTTCAGCCATCAACTCTTCTTCAAAGCTGGGGTTCTTTCGTTGAAGATGATATGAGCATTGATGTTCTGGGAAAAAACAATCAGAAAGCCGTAGAAATTTTCGAGAAGGCAGGCTGGAAGTAATTCCATGACACTGATAAGACTTGAACAATTGATCTGGAGGTGGGGAGTAGTTATTCTTCTCATCCTCATATCACTTCCGATTCTAGCCATTCTGTTTCAGGTTCGATCAAGTGTATTTGCGGACCTCTATTTTTCTTTAGGAAAGGACTACACATCAAATACCCTTCTCCTTATTGTACTTACGTCTGTCTTTGCCTTGCTATTCGCCGTTCCTACTGCCTGGTTAACGGCAAGTTTTAAATTCCCCTTGTTGCGGCAATTTTCCTTTTTATTGATTCTGCCTCTTTCAATTCCATCTTATATACTGGCATATACTTACAAAGGAATGCTTGGCTTATTCGGGACAAGTCATTCTCTATTTGGAACTTATTTCGAAGTGGACAATATCTTCTTTCTTGCCATTGTCATGGCTCTTTCATTGTATCCGTACATCTATCTCACAACCAGAGTTTCTTTCGCCCTTTCTTCTAGCTCCTATATACAGTCTGCAAAAAGTCTTGGTTCATCTTCGATGAAAATATTCTTTCGTATCGCCCTTCCCCTGGCATGGCCGGCAATTTTCGCCGGACTCCTTCTCGTAATCATGGAAGTCATTAATAATTATGGGGCAGTTCATTATTACGGAGTCAAGACCTTCACCACAGAGATCGTCAGATTGTGGAATCCCATGGATGCCAGTCCGATAAGAAATATTGCCACGATGCTTATAGGTATCGTAGTTCTAATCTATGTTATAGAACGTAGAGTGAGAAAGAGAGCATCATTCAGTGATTTGAAGGACAATCGTGAAAAAGAAAAATCTTCGCTAACAGCAGGACAATCCCTATTGGCAATCATCATTTGTTTGATTCCGATATTATTTGGATTTATTCTTCCACTGATCCAGCTTGCTACTTGGGCTTCAGGAAAATGGGCTTTGTTGTATGAATCAGACCTGCCTGATGTCATTACAACCACTTTCATCATCGGACTTTCCGCTGCAATATTATCGGCAATCATAGCTCTTCTGGTGAGATACTATTTACAACAAGGATTGAGAACAAGGTGGATCTCGAACCTGTCTCGATTTGCTACCCTCGGTTATGCCATTCCGGGTGCTTTGCTTGGTGTTGGCATGTTGGATCTGTTGTATTTCGGAAATCAGATTTTTGGAATTGCTCTTACTTCTTCCATATTCGTTTTGATCTTTGCTTACATCGTTAGGTTCTTTAGTGTTTCCTATGGCAGCATTGGATCGGGATTTGAAAAAGTGGTAAAGAACGTAGGTTGGGCCAGTTTTTCTCTTGGCGGCGGATTTAGCAAGACACTTTTTAAAATTCATGGTCCATTGTTAAGTAAAACCATTCTCGCAGCCTGTGTATTGGTTTTTGTTGATGTCATTAAGGAATTACCTTTGACCATGATGTTCCAAAGCTTCAATTTTCAAACCCTTGCCGTTAAAGCTTTTATGCTAATGGAAACCGACGGCGCAGTTTATGATGCTTCCTTCCCCTCGCTTCTTATAGTACTTATAAGTATCATACCTGTATACTTTGTAAATAGATGGATACGATGAAGTTGGAAGTAAGAAATATCAGTAAGGCATACGAAATTGGAAAACCTGTTCTCAAGGATATTTCTTTCAAATTAGAAAGCGGAAAAATTCTTTCTGTAATTGGAAACAGTGGAGGAGGGAAGTCTACCCTGCTTAATTTACTGGCCGGTTATGATTACCCCGACGGGGGAGAGATCGTAAAGGATGAGGAGGTTATTTCTTCTCCAAAATATATCAAAGCGCCTCAGGAGAGAGCTATTGGGATGATCTTTCAGGATTATGCTTTGTTTCCTCATTTGACTGTGGATCAGAATATCCGATTTGGACATAAAAAAGAGAGTGGCATCAATGTCGAAGAGCTATACGGCATGATCAACTTGAAAGGTTATAAAAAGCGATATCCCCATGAATTATCGGGTGGAGAACAACAACGAGTTGCCATTGCCAGATCCCTTGCTGCCGGACCTGATATTATTCTGATGGATGAGCCTTTTAGTAGTATTGATATTGTTGTCAGAGAGGATGTCCGAAAGGAATTAAAAGACCTATTTCATGAATTGAATGTGACGGTTATCCTTGTCAGTCATGATGCGCGGGATGCAATATCAATGGCAGATGAAGTATTGGTTTTGGAAAACGGGAAGGTCATTCAAAATGATGCCCTGAAAGAAGTTCAACAGAATCCTTCCAACAATTTCGTTCGAAAATTATTCGGAAAGTAAGTCCGGACACGGACAATCCATTTCAGGAATTACAGCAGAGCTCACCTGATATTTCTCTTCGAAGATCTTTACAACCACGGTCTCAACATTTTTGTCCTCAAAGTGAATAATGTACTTTCTTTCATCATGATTACTGACGTCACTTGCATGGAAATCAATATCACCAGTTTCAAAGAAAGACTTCAGTGAATCTATGCTCTGAATCCCAATACAATTAAAAGCACATTTCAGATTCGCTGGCAGGATCATTTCTTTTTCGGTCAATTCTTTTTTTACCTGGTTCTCTGGAGTCCAGTTGGTGAGTTTTCTGTCTTTAAAAATGGCTAGCACTAGTAGAATGCCCAGACCCACTCCGATCAGGTAATACTTTAAACGATTAAGAAAATGCATTTAGAGAAGATTCGAAATTAGTAATTGCAGATCCTTGTAAGGAAGTTTGAATGTTTCAGCCAGATATTTATTTGTCAGAACACCCTGGTAAACATATATTCCGTTCTGAATACCCTTGTACTTCCTGATGGTATTCTCAATTCCTCCGAATTGTCCTGCCTCCATCAATGCAGGAGCGAAGACATTACTCAAAGCATAAGAGGCTGTTTTTGCAACTCTTGAAGCTATGTTAGGTACGCAGTAATGAATCACATCGTGTTTGATGTATGTTGGAATTTCATGAGTCGTAATTTCCGAAGTTTCAAAACAACCTCCTTTGTCAATACTCACATCCACGATTACAGAGCCCGGCTTCATTTTCATGACCATGTTTTCTGATACAACAAGAGGAGTTCTTCCACCGTCATGTGCCCTCATGGCTCCAATCACAACATCGGCCCTCATTAAGGCCTTGCTGAGAACATTGGGCTGTATGATTGACGTGCTGATTCTTTGTCCGATGTTGTCCTGCAGTCTGCGAAGTTTATAGATGCTGTTATTGAAAATCTTCACCGTAGCACCTAGGCCAAGAGCAGATCTAGCAGCAAATTCACCTACCGTCCCGGCACCCAGAATCACAACATTGGTTGGTGTTACTCCTGATATTCCTCCAAAAAGTCTTCCCTGGCCGCCTAAATTGTTACTCAAATGTTCAGCTGCGATCAAAATAGCAGAGTTTCCCGCGATTTCACTCATAGCCCTGACAATTGGATAAATTCCGTCTTCATCCTTGATATAATCGTAGGCTATGGCTGTAACCTTCTTATCAATGAGTTTTTTAAGGAAATCTTTTGGTTGAATGGGTAGTTGAAGTGCGGAAATCAAAGTTTGATTCGAATGCATCAGATCCAGCTCTTCCAGGGTAGGTGGTTCTACTTTAAGGATGAGGTCGGCCTGGTAAATATCTTTTGGATTTTCAGTGATCTCGGCACCGGCTTCTGAATACTGATTGTCAGAGAATTTCGCCGCATCTCCTGCTCCGGCTTCAATACGAATTCTATGTCCGTGATTTACAAGTAAAGCAACGGCATCTGGAACAAGGGGAACACGCTTCTCCTGAATTGAGATTTCTTTGGGAATACCTATGAATAGATCGCTCTTTTTGGTCGGGATTTCGAGCATTTCTTCCTGGGGCATGAAGCCTTTGGCCAGGGATTTCAAAATATCATCTTCCGGACTCATCTTACTCTACTTTAATTATCCTGAATGAACCTTCTGCTTGGATACGAATGCGCACGTATTCTGTAAAGATAAGATTCATAATGATTTCAGGCCACTCAATGAAGCAATATTCTCCACTGTCGAGATACTCCTCAAAACCCATATCCATTGCTTCCTCAGGTGACTTAATCCGGTAAAAATCGAAATGGAAAATGTCGGCTCCATTCTCAGTTTTGTAATTATTGATCAATGAGAACGTAGGACTGGATACCTCATCTATACATTTCAACTGCTTACAGAATTCCTTGATCATGGTAGTTTTTCCGGCACCAAGATCTCCTTCAAAAAGCAATACTTTTCGATCCGTTGAATCTAAAATCTCTTTGCAAACCGACCCTAATTCCGATGGGTCCTGAATCTTGAATTCCAATTTACTTTGGACTAAGTTGAATCAAAGGAATGATCATCTCTTCAAGTGAAGCACCACCATGCTGGAAGGTATCTTTGTAATACTTAACATAGTGATTGTAATTGTTCGGATAAGCGAAGAATTGATCCTCTTTGGCAAAAACGAAGGACTGACTTACATTGACCTTAGGTAGGTAAATGGATTCAGGTTTTCTTACTTCCATTACCTTTTTCTGATCGTAATTAAGGTTCTTGCCTTGCTTGTAACGCAGGTTTGAATTCGTTTCGCGATCACCAATGATCTTCACGGGTTCTTTAACCAATACCGAACCGTGGTCTGTTGCCAGGATCACTTTACCTTTTCTTCGAGATATTTCTCTAAGTGCTTCAAGAAGGGGTGAATGTTCAAACCAGGATTGAGTTACAGATCTATATGCCGACTCATCACTCGCCAATTCCCTGATGATCTCGGTATCCGTTCTGGCATGTGAAAGCATATCCACGAAGTTGTAAATGATGACGTTCAGTGGATTGTTCATCATATTGGGAATCCTCTCTACAAGTTTCTTCCCGTAATTAATGTTCAATACTTTGTTATAAGAGAATTGTACATTCAATCCCAATCTTTTCAATTGCTCTTCAAGCAGGTCTTTCTCGTAATTGTTTTTTCCACCTTTTTCATCATCGTTGAGCCACATGTTAGGATATTTCGTCTCAATCTCCGACGGCATCAAACCGGCAAAAATGGCATTCCTGCTGTATTGGGTTGTTGTTGGAAGAATGCTGTAGAATGAATCTTCGCGGTCTACCCAGAAGTATTCTGAAATGATTGGCTCCAGTGTTTTCCATTGATCAAAACGAAGGTTATCGATGATTACGAAGTATAAACTTTCGCCTTTCTTAACCATAGGAAGAACTTCTTTTCTGAACAATGTGTGAGACATGACGGGACCATCCTGACCGCCACTCAACCATCCCGCATAATTATCCTCGATGAAACGTCCGAATTGTTGGTTGGCCTCAGATTTCTGCATCAGGAGAACTTCCTCCATGCCGAGTTCTTCGGTTTTGTCGAGTTCCAATTCCCAGTGTACAAGCTTCTTATAGATGTCGGCCCATTCATCATGATCAAGTCGGTCGTTCAACATCATTCCAATATTCCTGAATTCGAGCTGGTAATCAGAAGCCGTCTTCTCGCTCACAAGTCTGGAAGTGTCAAGATTCTTTTTCAATGACAAAAGAATCTGATTCGGATTAACAGGCTTTATGAGATAGTCTGAAATTTTACTTCCAATGGCTTCTTCCATGATCGACTCTTCCTCGCTTTTGGTAATCATGATAACGGGCATACCGGGTTGAAGTGATTTGACTCTTTCAAGGGTTTCAAGACCTGATAGTCCAGGCATATTCTCATCTAGTAACATGATATCGAAACGCTCCGAATCGATCATTTCAAGGGCGTGATCTCCACTACTGGTGGTCGATACATCGTATCCCTTATCTTCGAGAAATAGTACATGGGGTTTGAGCATTTCGATCTCGTCGTCGGCCCAGAGGATTTTAACTTTTGACATCTTTTATGAATCTATACGCAATTAATACGGACCTGTTTCTGTATTATTGTTTGACACAAAAATAGGCCAATCTTGAAGATAAACTTTCAGCAGAAAATATTTAATGATCCGGTTTACGGTTTTATCTCCATTCCGAGCAAAGAATGCTTTGAAATTATTGAGCATGCCTACTTTCAACGATTGAGAAGAATAAAGCAATTGGGATCTTCTCATTTGGTCTATCCGGGTGCCCTTCATACACGTTTTCATCATGCGCTTGGCGCCATGCATCTGATGTATCAGGCCATACTCGTTTTGAGGGCTAAAGGCCATGATATTAGTGATTCAGAGCTGAACTCAGCCTGTTTGGCTATTCTCCTCCACGACGTTGGTCATGGTCCGTATTCACATTCTCTGGAATACATTCTTGCTCCCGATATGCATCATGAGTCCTTATCAACTCTTTTCATGCATCATTTCAATAAGGAGCATAGTGGAATGTTGAACGAGGCTATTGAAATATTTGAAGGTAAACATCCTAAGAAATTTCTTCATCAATTGGTTTCCAGCCAGCTTGATGTGGATCGCCTTGACTATTTGAAAAGGGACAGTTTTTACACAGGAGTGAGTGAAGGAGTGATCAGTACGGATAGAATCATCTCTATGTTCAATGTGGTAAACAATGAATTAGCCGTTGAGGTGAAAGGGATTTATTCAATTGAAAAATTTCTGATCGCACGTCGACTTATGTACTGGCAGGTTTACCTGCACAAAACAGTTGTTTCTTCCGAGAAACTACTCATTAATATAATGAGGAGAGCTAAGGAATTGGCAAAGTCCGGAAGTGATTTATTTGCCAGTAAGGCCCTTCGTTTTTTCTTGTATAATGAGCTGACTTTGGAAGAAATCAAAGAAGACCCGAAAGTGATAAAAGAATTTGCCAAACTCGATGATAACGATGTTTTTATTTCAATCAAGGAGTGGATGGATCACGAAGACAAAGTTCTGTCGACGCTTGCAACGAATTTCGTGAACAGAAGATTATTCAAGATCAAACTCCAGGATGTGCCGTTTGATATTGACCAGGTCAATGAACTGAAAGAGAAATTCAAATCCAAACTTGAAGTCTCGGGCGAGGAGCTCAATTATTTCATCTTTACCGGGGCCATCGAAAACAACACCTACAATCCGCGATTTGAAAGGATTAATATTTTGTTGAGAAACGGGAAGGTGGTCGATGTTACTGAAGCTGCCGATAAATCAAGTGTATCCGCTTTGTCGGAACCTGTGGAGAAACACTTTCTTTGTCACCCTAAGATTGTATCATGAAAAAGTGGTGGATCAGCATAGTTTCCCTGCTTTTCTTTTTCATTATTCAGACTGCCGGAATTTGGGAAAAAGATACCGGACCATATGGTTTTTTGATCTATATGCTCCTCATCATTTTTCTTTTCATTTTGGTCATTATTCTTCTCGGACAGTTTGTTAGTGGACTCATGGAAAGTTTCCAGAACAAGCACAGGAATATTCAGTCTTTAATATTGCTGTTTGTAATTCTATCCACCATTTTTTTTCCTTTTGGATTCATTAGGCACTCTCATTCAAGTGCCGAATCTATATTCTATGCTACAAGAGAGGGGGGGGCGAATTGCAGAACATCCGTCACATTGTATGATGATAGCACCTTTAGCATCAATGATGTTTGCTTTGGCCATGGGATGACTGTAGGGAAGTACCGCTTATCATCGGATACCGTATTTTTTACTGAGTTGGATACCGGCAGATTTGGAAGAGAGGCGGCATTTTTAGTTTTGGAGAATCGACATGATTTCAATGTGCAATTGTATAAGAGCATATATGATCCTGAACCTCTGGGATTATTTCTAAGTCAGAACCAATTGGACCTTAAAGGTTCGGACCATGCTATGAATGATGACAACACAGAAAATCCTTGTGATTTCAAATACGATACAATTACGAATTCGAAGTATAGGATGCATAAACATATTCTTGACAAATTCTATCACCCAACAAAAAGGGGGTATTATTATTCGGGAGATGACACGGTTAATACCTTTGTTTATCATCAGGATATAGCTGTCTTTATCGGACTGCTTGATCCTAAAGAAAAAGAGCCATATAGATCATTGACAAACAAGGTCATTTTCCTGATCCTTGAAAATGATGCAGCCATGCTGAATCACGGCGTGCCCGACTTGACGCAACCTCGAGGAGCCTTCAAATACTTCCTCCAGAATATAGAAAATCCAAAATGCAGCACCATACCAATGGATGAACTCATAAAAATGGTTAAAAATGAGTTCGAAACAAATTCTTCGAAAGACATTGAGAATAAAAGGTTGATCATTGGTAGTCTGCATATTGCCAGACACAGACAGGAGAATTCATGAAATTCATCGAAAAATCCTCACTTGAAGACAGTGAAATCAAGAGAATCAGGGAGCTCTGGAATTCAGAATATCCGAGCATCATATCACATTCCAGTTTTCGCGATACTTCTGACTATCTCAATAAATTGATCAATCCTGCCCACATTTTTTGTCTTAATGAGGAAAATGAAATAATGGCCTGGTTTTGTGATTTTGATCGCGACGATGAGCACTGGTTTGTGATGATCATTGATTCCAGGTTTCAGAATAAAGGTATAGGGTCAGAATTTCTGGATCGTTGCAAAAAAAAGAATGAGCTATTAAACGGCTGGATCGTTGTAGAAGATGCCTATGAATTATGGGATGGAAGGCCATATAAATCTCCACTCGGATTCTATTTGAAGAATGACTTTGAAGCGCATTATGATGTCAGTTCAGACAGCCATAAACTCAAAACCATCAAAGTAACATGGAAAAGAAATCCGGTGCCTTGAAGATCAAATTTGGCTGAAATCGGCGGTTGGCTTAGTGTTGGAGTCTTTTTTTATGCTGATAATCAAATGTTTAAAACTCCTCAAATCGGCTTTTATCCACCTTTAAAATTTTCTACTTTTGAGCCATGAAATTTTCGGCCGGCCAGATAGCGGAGATTCTTGGAGGAAAAGTAGAAGGAGATGCTTCTGTAGAAGTAGACAAGCTATCAAAAATTGAAGAGGGTACCACAGGGAGTTTGACCTTCCTTGCCAACCCGGCATATACTCAATACATCTACTCGACGAACGCCTCAATCGTCATTGTTCAGGAGGACTTCAAAGCCGAAAAAGAAATCAACGGTGGTACGACTCTTATTCGAGTGGCAGATGCATACGGGAGTTTCGGAAAACTTCTTGAAATGTATGATACGGCCAAACATTATCGTGATGGCATTGAAAATGGAGCCAGTGTTGCAGAAAGTGCGAAGTTAGGGGAAGGCGTCTACATCGGTGCCGGCAGTTACATTGGCCAAAATGCACATATTGGAAATAACACCAAGATCTATCCGAATTGCTTCATTGGTGACAATGTGAAAATTGGAGATAATACCATCATTTATCCAGGTGTAAATATTTACCTCGATTGCAAAATAGGATCTGATTGTGTAATTCACAGCGGAGCCATTATTGGAGGAGATGGCTTTGGATTTAGTCCAAATAGCGAAAACGAATACAAGAAAGTACCACAGATCGGTAATGTAGTCATAGAAGATCATGTAGACGTGGGCTGCAATACAACCATCGACAGAGCCACCATGGGCTCAACCATCATAAGAAAAGGGGTCAAGCTCGACAACCTTGTTCAGATTGCTCATAATGTTGAAATAGGTGAGAATTCAGTGATGGCGGCTCAGGTTGGTATTGCCGGTTCAACCAAGGTTGGCAAAAATTGCATGTTTGGCGGACAAGTTGGAATAACTGGTCATGTTACCATAGGAGACAATGTGAAAATTGCCGCACAGTCAGGAATCATTTCGAGTGTTGACGATAATGAAATTGTGCAGGGATCACCGGCATTCAGGTATTCAGAGTACAACAGAGCCTATGTTTATTTCAGAGGACTCACCAAGATCGTTGGTCGATTGACCGACCTGGAGAAAAAATTCAAGAAAAATTTCAAGGAAGAAAATGAGTGATAAGCAGTGCACGCTGGCGAAGGAATTCAGCTTGAAAGGAGTTGGACTTCATACGGGGGAAGAAGCAAATATTACATTCAAACCGGCAGATGAAAATACCGGTTACTGGTTTGAAAGAACCGATCTGGAAGGTAATCCAAGAGTAAAAGCAGATGTTGACAATGTGATCGATACATCGAGAGGTACAACGATTGAAGATAATGGAGCAAGGGTTTACACAGTTGAGCATGCCCTGGCAGCGCTTTATGGAATGGGTCTCGATAATGTTTTGATCCAGGTTGATGGACCTGAAGTTCCTATTCTTGATGGAAGCGCAGGGTATTTTGTTGACGGTATTAAAAAGGTTGGAATTGTAGAGCAGAAGGCCGACAAGAATTATTATGTCCTGACAGAAAACCTGACATATGAAGACGAAGAAAAGCATTGTGAAATGCTTGCTGTTCCTCAGGACGAGTTCAGAGTAACAGTTATGGTCGATTATAACTCCCTGATTCTGGGAACACAACATGCTTCCATGTACCACATGGGTGAGTTTGAATCAGAGATCTCAAAGTGTCGAACCTTTGTCTTTCTGAGAGAACTTGAATACCTGGCGAAGAATAATCTAATAAAAGGGGGTGATCTTGATAATGCAATTGTGCTTGTCGACAAATTAATGCCCCAGGAGAAATTAGATGAGCTTGCGGACTTATTGGGCAAACCTCATATTCAAATTAAAGAAACGGGCGTTTTGAATACAACGAAGTTGATTTTTCAAAATGAACCGGCACGACATAAACTACTCGATATAGTTGGAGACATTGCTCTGGTAGGCAGACCGATCAAAGCGCATATTCTTGCGGCTCGACCGGGTCATAAGGGTAATACTGACTTTGCGAAACTGATCAAGCAGCGCATAAAAGAAGAAGAAAAAACATCCATTCCTAAGTTTGATCTGAATGTCGAGCCTCTTTATGATATAGCAGGCATTGAGCAGCTCCTTCCTCATCGACATCCTTTTCTATTGGTCGATAAGATCATTGAGCTCAGCAAGACACATGTTGTAGGAGTGAAGAATGTGACATTTACCGAGAATTTTTTCCAGGGACACTTTCCCAGTTCTCCGGTAATGCCCGGTGTGCTCATTGTTGAGGCCATGGCTCAGACTGGTGGAATCCTTGCTCTGAATACGGTTGATGACCCTGAGAATTACCTGACTTATTTCATGAAAATAGATAAGGTTAAATTCAAACAAAAAGTCGTGCCTGGAGATACTCTGGTATTCCATCTAGAATTACTTCAGGATATCCGAAGGGGAATTTGCCACATGAAAGCAGAAGCTTATGTTCGTGATAAAGTTGTAGCCGAAGGAGAATTGATGGCACAGATTGTAAAAGAAAAATAAGGTAGATGGCGAAGATGAATGATATACATCCAAAAGCTCGTCTGGGAGAAAACGTTGTTGTAGAGTCATTCTCCAGCATCTCTGAAGATGTTGAGATTGGAGATGGAACATGGATCGGACCAAACGTGACCATCATGGATGGTGCCAGGATTGGTAAGAATTGTCGAATCTTTCCCGGTGCTGTTATTTCCGCCATACCTCAAGATCTTAAATACAAGGGAGAAAAGACTACAGCTGAAGTGGGGGATAATACGACGGTCAGAGAATGTGTGACCATTAACAAAGGAACTTCCGATCGAATGAAAACGGTATTGGGAAGCAATTCCCTGGTTATGGCCTATTCTCACCTTGCGCACGACGCCTTTGTTGGAAGCAATGTTATACTAGCCAATAATGCTACCATTGCCGGTCATGTGACTATTGAAGACTTTTCCATTCTCGAAGGCCTGGTAGCTGTGCAACAATTCGTGAGAATCGGCGCTCACTCCTTTATAACCGGCGGATCACTTGTTAGAAAGAATGTGCCACCTTATGTGAAAGCTGCGCGAGAACCACTTAGTTATGCCGGCATCAATTCCATTGGATTGCGAAGAAGGGGATATTCCGATGATGATGTCAAGGCCATAGAAGATATTTACAGAATCCTCTACGTGAAAGGCATAAATATGTCGAACGCTTTGAAAGAAGTTGAGTCGGATATTGCCGAGGGTCGATTCAAAACTGAAATCGTAGATTTCATTAAAGAATCGGACAAAGGTGTGATCAGAGGACCTTTTTAGAGATCTCCTTGAAAATTGAATTAATTAGTGTCGGTAAAAAATTCCGGAATAGATGGATATTCCGTGGGCTGAATTTTTCATTTTCACCCGGTAACAATTATGTTATTCTGGGCGAGAATGGTTCAGGGAAATCCACTCTCCTGCAAATATTGAGCGGAGTGAGCATTCCAAGTGAAGGTGAGGTCAAGTATTCTTTTTCAGGTGATACTATTGACGCATCAAAGGTGTATGAGAAAATTTCATTCGCCGCGCCCTATGTTCAACTTTTCGAACAACTCACCTTGAATGAGATGATTGATGTTCACTTGAAGTTCAAGAAGTTGCGCAAGGGATTGAAAAAACAAGACCTGATTTCCTTAATGTATCTCGAAGATCATGCGGAAAAACAAATTTCGAATTTCTCTTCAGGTATGAAACAACGTTTGAAACTGGGTCTGGCTATTGCAACAGATTCTCAGTTTCTTTTTCTTGACGAACCACTGTCGAATCTGGATGAAAAAGGAAAAAACTGGTATACTCAAATGATCACTGATTTTACTGAAGATAGATCCGTGGTTGTTTGTTCCAATCACACTGAACAGGAATACCATTTTTGCGATCACGTATATAATTTAAATACAACAATCTAAGTCTTTTGACGGACAATATATTACGGTCAACTGTCAACTAATAAATATTAGATTTGAACCACATTAAATTACTTTATGGCCTCTACAGCAGATTTTAAGAACGGACTTTGTATTAAATACAATAACGATCTGTACACTATTACTGAATTTCAACATGTGAAACCGGGTAAAGGACCGGCTTTCGTTCGGACTAAACTTAAAAACATTAAGACGGGAAGGGTGATCGACAACACCTTCACAGCGGGTGTGAAAGTTGAAACAGTAAGAATTGAAAATCGTGAGTATCAGTTTTTGTATAGTGATGACATGGGTTATCACTTCATGGACCAAAATACCTTTGAGCAATTGACAATCGAAGAGCATTTGATCAATGCACCTCAGTTCTTAAAGGAAGGAAACAATGTGAATATCCTGGTTTTCGCCGATGAAGACATGCCGATATCATGTGAACTTCCGCCTTTTGTTGAGTTGGAAGTAACCTACACAGAACCCGGAATAAAAGGGGATACAGCGACAAATACTCTGAAACCTGCAAAAGTAGAGACGGGTGCAGAAGTAAATGTTCCTTTATTCATCAACGAGGGTGAAAAGATTAAAATTGATACACGTTCAGGAGCCTACTCTGAAAGAGTTAAATAATGCGATTCGAAAAACAAGTCCTTCTATCTGAATTGGCTTCCATCACAGGAGCTAAAGTACTGGGAGATGAAAACATGCCCGTTCTTGGATTGAATGAGATACACAGAATTGAAGAAGGTGAACTTGTTTTTGTAGATCATCCTAAGTATTACGATAAAGCGCTGAACTCAGCAGCAACTTTCGTTCTAATTAATAAAGAAGTTGACATTCCGGAAGGAAAGGCACTATTGGTTTCAGAAAAACCTTTTGACGATTTCAATAAAATAATCCGCCATTATTTTAGCCGTGAGTTCAATGGTAAAAAGTTGGGTGAGAATACTGTGATTTCTTCCAGCGCCAAAATACATGAAAGTGCCTCCATTGGATCAAATGTGGTAATACACGATGGTGCCGTGATCCACGCCAACGTCTCAATTTATGATGATGTAGAGATCGGAAAGAATGTCATTGTTCACGCCAATACCGTCCTAGGTTCTCATGCCTTTTATTACAAAAAGAAAGAGAGCGGATTCGATCCTCTATTGACCTGTGGCCGTCTGATTGTAGAAGACGATGTTGAGATCGGTGCAAGTTGTACCATTGATAAAGGAGTAACCGCCGATACGATTATTGGAAAAGGTACGAAGATCGATAACATGGTTCAGATCGCACATGACACGACGTTGGGTGAAAAATGTCTGATTGCATCTCAGGTTGGAATTGCAGGTTGTGTCACAGTGGGAAATAATGTTACCATGTGGGGTCAAGTCGGTGTGGCGAGCGGAATATCTATTGGAGATAATGTTGTTCTGCTGGCACAAACGGGAGTGAACAAATCGCTAGAAGCCGACACGGTATATTTCGGAACTCCGGCAGAAGAAGCCAAAAAGAAGATGCGGGAGATGGCCCTTCAAAAACGCATTCCGGATATTCTTGAATTCATCAGAAAAAGTGAATCATGAAGACTGCCGACGATAGAGCGAGCAGGAAACTTCGGGAAAGAAATTTCAAACTGAACACGCTTCTTGAAGTGTCGAATGCTATTAACAATCTCGAGCACGACAAGGATTTATATAATCACTACAAAGACATCCTGATTGAAAAATTGAGTCTTGGAAAGGTTACACTTTTGAGTGATTATAACGGATGGGGTATCAACATAAATGTAAGTGAAAAGAAGCATAAGGTAAGCGACTTTATACCAGACCTTCTGGAAATGGAAAGGATCACAGTATTGAATGACTCTGAGCATCCTGTAATTTCCAATTATGATGTGGTCATTCCAATTATTCACAAAGCCAAACCTTTGGCCTTCTTGTTACTTGGAGACTTTGACGGAGAGAAGATAGAGGTTAGTCCGATTATCAGACACCTTCCATTTATTCAAACTTTGACTAATCTCATCGTTGTTGCACAGGAAAACAGAAGGTTATTCGACGAGAGCATAGAGAAAGCTGCACTTCAAAAAGAGCTTGAGCTGGCGTCAAGAATGCAGGATATGTTGATTCCAAAACAGATTCCTGAAAGAAAGGACCTTGACATATTTGCTCTGTACAAACCTCATCAGGTGGTAGGGGGTGATTATTATGACTTCTTTCAGATCAGTGAAAAACATACGGTTTTCTGTATCGCCGATGTGTCGGGGAAAGGAATTTCAGCAGCCATGCTTATGTCGAATTTTCAAGCCATGATGCATGCCCTGCTTGAGAATGATAAAGATCTTAAGAATATTGCAACTTCTTTGAACGATCGCGTTGCATCCAATGCACAGGGAGAAAAATTTATAACGGCATTCATAGCTGTGTACAATCACAAAAAGAAAGAACTGACCTACGTGAATTCAGGTCATCAACCTGCTTTATTTTGCCACAAAGGAAAGATGCTTGAACTCAAAAAAGGAAGTCCCGTACTTGGAGCATTTGAGGAATTACCGCATCTGAATATCGGAAAACAGAAAGTTTCAAAAGACGATGTTATGATCTGTTTTACAGATGGAGTCTGCGAGGTTGAAAATGAAAACAAAGTAGAATACGGTACCTCAAATCTTATGGAGATCATTCCGACAAAAAGAGGTAAGAAATCTAAAGTACTGGTTGATTCAATCCTGAAATCTCTGGATCAATTTAAAGGCAAACTGGATTATCCCGACGACCTGGCCTTACTCAGTATCCGTTTTACTGAATAATTCCCTTTTATATACATCGTAGGCAACGATCACACCCACGAAGCCCCAAAATAGGGCAGAGGCTTTATCTGTATCGAGGTAGTTATTCAACAAGCCATGCGCAGCATAGGTGCTGAAGCCTATAATTACGGCCAAAACAAGAGCCTTGTCTTTACCGGGTTTTAATCGATGGTAAACTTTTGAGCCATGAAAAAAGACCATGGCAACCAGAATTATAAAAGATAATGATCCCAGTACGCCGCTTTCAGCCAGAGGTCCAATGTATTCACTATGGGCATTACCCAGCTTTCCTGCATTTGTACTGATGATGGTGAGACTTTGCGAATGCTGGAATGGAGCATATTCAAAGGCATAGGTTCCCGGTCCCCATCCAAAGACAGGTCGTTCTTCGAACATTTTAAATGCCGATTCCCATCGATTGATTCTTTCAAGATTGGAGGCATCCGAAGAAATGTTCGTGGCAGAAGATATATGTTCGGAGAAATCACTCGAGGATTCTTCTCTGTTTTTTTCGAGCTTCATAATGATCTGGTCCCAGGAAGCATAAAGAAGTCCACCACCCAATACAGCAAATAGCGCAATATAACTGAATCTGATCTTTAATTTATAGATGGCCCATAGAACGGCACCACCGGCCAGACTCACCCAGGCTGCTCTGGTATATGAAAAGATCAGACCAACTGTGTAAATGAACAAAAGAATGGCTGCGTAGAACTTCGTAGAGAATTTTTCATAGTAATAGATCAGGTAGATCACAATAGGAAATAACATGGCCAGAACAGCACCATATGAAGTATGATCTTTGAAGAATGGCTTCATGACAAAGTGCGAAGGTTTGTCATCAAAGCCCTGTGTTGAATGGCGGATAACTGTATAGATGATAACTCCCGTCAGTGGAATGATGTACATCCAGAAATATTGGCGGATCTTATCGGGATTACGAAAGATCTGAATGGCTATGAAGTAGAAGGTCACGAGAAACCAGACTCTGGCAAGAACAAATTTCAATGATACGATGGGTCTGACGCTGGTAAAAGTGCATACAATGAGCCAGAATACCTGAAAGATTATGGCCAATGTTATAGGATGAAGAAGCACTTTCTTATCGTAATCAAAATTCAGGAACATTCTGATGAAAAATATCAGCATCAGAAGGAAGAGTACAGGCTCAGTGGGGAGGTACATTCCTATGCCTCCGAAATCCAGATTCTCCAGATTCAGCGATAAGGGAGCGAAGAAAACAAGAAAGTAAAATGTCTTTTCAAAGGAAATGAAAGACATCAAGAGAATGGCCAGGGCCAAAGGCAGAACACTGAACCAATAGAATTCAAAATACAGGAGAACACCATTCACTGCAATAAAGAGCAGTGAAAGGGCCCAAATCCAGCGTATTTCGAGTTTGGACAACAAAGCAGTCTATTCTTTCGATGATTGTACTGCCTTTGCAGCACGATCTCTCAAGCGAAGAGATTTGATACTCTGGAATGTGATAACCAGGAATATGGAAAGAAGGAAAGCTCCAATAGTAGAAGTTACGACAATCAACCATCGGATTGGATAACTCTTCTTTTCAGCCGGAACGGCCCAGTTAACAACAAATTTGTGATCAAGACTCTTTTCAGCATCGATCTTAGCTTCAGCATATTTCGTCTTGATATAACTAAGTTGCTTACGATCCCATTCGAAATTGTCACGAATCGATACATAAATACCACCATACTTGGAAAGGATGTCAAGTCTTTCCTGAATCTTGTCCACAGCCTTGGAATTTCCCATTCTGGTTGCAATGGCCAATTCCTGTGTAAGAACTTCAGCTTGTGATTCAGGGTCATGCACACCCATGGCACGAATTACATTCAGGCTGTCTTCAAGTTCCTGCATGTAAGCCATCATGTAGTTGTACTCATCTTCAACGATCTTCAGGGCTTCGATTGCAATCTCTTTTTGCATCCTGTTCTTCACGTAATCATGAAGGTTGGCAATATCATTGGCAATATCTCGTGCCATGAATTTGTCTTTGTCAAGTACTTCAATCTCAACCGACATATATTCTGTTCTTCGGAAAGATATGTTGGAGGTGTATTCTCTGAATAGCTTCGTATTCTTGAATTTGTCATCCGGATCGATGTCGTAGTGTGTCATCAGATCATATTTCTTTACAATGCTATCGCGGATCTCATCCGAATTCAAAATCTGAAGCATTTGTTCCGCTTGTTCTTCTTCTCCCAGCTCAAGAATATCATCTTTCCCTCCGAAGTTATCGGCGATCAGGGCTTTTGAGATTGAGTTTGTCGTAGTCGGAAAGAGGATGACCGACGATTTAAACTTTTCTTCTATCATCAGTGAGATTGCTGAAGAAACAACGGCAGCTAAAAACATCACCGCGATGAATATTTTCCTGTATTCATAGAGGAATACGATGATTCCTGTGGATGACATATTAAAATTCGAGTTTTCTTTATTCTCCATCTGTCAAATCTTTAAAGCGCGTCAAAAATACTTTTTTTGAGTGGGCGAAATTAGGCTTATTATGCTGGATAGCTTATTGTTTCTCAGATTAATTCGATTTATACTGCCTGACCAATCTCATATAAGACATCACGTTCCTGATTGAAAGAATCTGAATTATAAATGCGAAAAGAATCATTCCAATCCCAAGCACAACAATTTGAATAAGTCTTGAATCGATCAGGTTGCTTAACCAACCGGACAGAAAAATGCCCAGAGCAATGAATAGAGCAATTTTTAGACTTGTCATCCATCCTGGCCAGGTCCCAAGCTTTCTGTACACGAGAATGATCTGAAAAATGGCCATGCTTAATTGGGTTATCATGCTGGCTATGGCTGCTCCCATCCCTTTGTATTTCGGAATTAAAATCAGGTTTAAAATTACATTCAGGATAACGCCTGTTGTAGCCATTATATTGAGTTCCTTCAGATTTTCATTGGCCGTCAGCAAAGCACCGAATACATAAGTTCCGGCAATACCCATAAATCCTATCATGAGATATTTGAAAGCTGAAGAGGAAGAATAAATTTCGCTGCTGAATCGGAGCTTCATGATTTCTGCTGAGTAGAAGTAACCGGTAATACCTGCTATTATTGCAAAGACCGTCAATAAACGGAATGACAAATTCAGCAATTCGTCCACACTTTTTTTCTCTCCGATCAATTTGGAAAACATGGGGAACAACAGGGCCCCAAACAAATACGCAAGCATATTTCCGGCTTCATAGAAGCGATATGCCTGAGCATAGACTCCCGCTTCATATGCACCATTAGGCAGGATCCTTTCAAGCATGACGGCATCGACTCGATAATAAAAACCCATGAGTAATGTGAGTAAGGCGTATGGAAAGCTTTTCTTTAATACAACCACATTAAATGGCAGATTGAACTGTATTTTAATTTGATTGAGTTTGGGTTTGAGCAGGACGAGAGAAAGAATTAGTGTCACAGCATAGGCAAAGGTCTGGAGGTAAATGAAAAGTGAAATACCCATTTCCATGTCAAATAAGTCAGACCAGAAAATAAGTGAACAAAGAATGATCAGTATCAAACGATCCGTTATGGAAATGATACTGTCTTTTTCAAATAGTTGCAATCCGGCGAGATTAGAACGAACATAAAGAATGAATGCAACGAGTATCTGATTGATGCAAATTGGAATGAGAAGTGCAATTTGCATTTCGTTGTAAGCCAAAAAGACGGCTGCCATAATGCAAAGAGTGAAATAGAAAAATGACAGAATCAGGCGAATTGAAAATATGGACGAAAAATGCTTGCTGACCAGCTGCTCATTTTTGGCAATGTTGCTTGTGTTAAAGTTTACAATGCCCATGTCCATGAAAATATTGAACATAAAAGCGAGGTTCAATAAAGCAAAGTAAATACCATATTCACTTTGCCCAACTCGTTCCAGCACTTCCGTATCTATACCAAGAATATAGAATGGCTTGACCAATAAGTTGAGGAAAACGAGAAGAAACAGATTGAAAATAAATTTTCTTTGCACGGTCGCTATGGTTGCTCTATAAGCCTTTAAATGTAGAATTTTTATGGAATGTTGTCATCGCTGAGAGACCTTGAGATAACGTCAGACAGAAGTGAAAATTATTGGTTTAAATTTAATTCCATTTCAAAATCCAACTGAATGAGCCGAATAAAACTATACATCGCCACTACAATCGACGGATACATTGCGCGTGAAAATAATTCTCTTGACTGGCTGTATGAGCTGCCACAGATAGAAGGAGAAGACTATGGATATGCAAATTTCTACTCCGGAATTGATGTCGTTGTCCTGGGACGAACAACATATGAAGAGATTCTTGGTTTCGGTGTTGATTGGCCATATTCGGATTCAAAATGCTTCGTAATTACCTCGAATAAGAACTATCAGGTTACAACCGAAAATACTGAGGTCATGAATTCGATAGATAAATCCAAAATAGATAAAATCAGGTCTGCTTCAAATAAAGGTGTTTGGATCGTAGGTGGTGGCCCTGTTATTCAAGGATTTCTTAATGAAGCATCCATTGATGAAATGCTCCTGACAATAATTCCACGTCTACTGGGCCGGGGTAAGAGATTATTTCCGGAAGGTAGTTTTGAATCAAAATTTGAATTGCTGGAAAGTAAAAGTTTTGAGACGGGTGTGGTAAATTTGACTTATCGTAAATTGGTTTCGGAATAACAATTCTCATCAATGAATCAATAAACCAATAAACCAATAAACCAACAGAGTATACGAATGACATTCAACCTCTTCCTGGGACTGGGACTAATCACATTTGGTATCTGGACTCATTATCTGCGCATCAAATCACCTGAGAAATTCAGTAAACTGGAGGCTATGAAGAAGTTTTATGGCCAGAAAAGGGGAGAGACAATTCACCTCATTGCATATACTGCTGTACCAATAGTTTTCGGAATTCTTGTTCTTCTGAAGCCATATATGTAGTTTCACTTCAAATTAGTTTTATCTCGCCGAGCATAGATTGAAAATCGCTGTCAACACCCGCTTGCTGATTCGTAACAAACTGGAAGGTATTGGTTGGTATACTCATGAATTAATGAGTAGAATGGTGAAGAAGCATCCGGATGTGGAATTCTATTTCCTTTTCGATCGAAAGTATGATCCAGACTTCATCTATGCGGAAAATGTCAAGGCCATTGTTATCCCACCACCTACCAGGCATGTGGTACTTATTTCTTATTGGTTTGATATCGCTATAAAAAGAGCTTTAAAGAAAATTCAGCCCGATCTCTTTTTTTCACCCGATAACATCGCAATGACCGATCCGGTGTGCAAGACGGTTACCACGATACACGATATAAATTACATTTCTAATCCAGGCAACTTCAGCAACATTCTCCGAAATTTTTATGCCAAAAGAACGCCGGATCTGGTTTTGAATACAGATAAGATAGTGGCAGTTTCTGAGTATACGAAAGGGGCTCTTAAACGACTTTTGAAAGTGCCGGATGATAAGATTGAGGTAATCTACAATGCATGCAGACCGGGTTTCCATCCCGTGGAAGAAGAAGTAAAATTAGAAGTCAGGAATAGGTACAGTGAGGGCAAGGACTTTTTTGTATTCGTCGGAGGTTTGTATCAGCGCAAAAATCTTGTCAGGATGGTTCAGGGATTCGAAATATTCAAAAAGAATACCGGTTCTGATATGAAGCTACTTATTGTAGGAAGAATTTTACCTGAAGCCAAAGACCTGGTTAAGACTGTTGAGCATTCAGATGTAAGGAAAGACATTGTTCTGACAGATCGGATTAATGATGACAATGAAGTCAAAAGAATCATGGCCAGCGCACTGGCTCTCACGTATGTATCCGTATTGGAGGGCTTTGGATTGCCCATGGTAGAAGCGATGTCTTCCGGAATTCCGGTCATCACCTCAAATACCTCTTGTATGCCGGAAATAGGTGGTGATGCCGCAATTTATGCCAATCCAATTGATCCAAAGGATATAGCGGATAAAATGGAAGAAATGTATTCGAATGAAAGCTTGAGAAATCGACTCATACGAAATGCAAAAACTCAAAGTGAGAAGTTTGACTGGGATAAAAGTGCCGACAAATTATGGGAAGTATTCCAGGAAGTGATAAATACCTGAAAGTGTTAAATGGCCTTGAAACTTAGATACAAGTATGAAATGGAAGCCGGTTGTGATGAAGCGGGAAGAGGCTGTCTCGCCGGTCCGGTAGTTGCTGCTTCGGTTATCTTGCCTCCCGACTTCAAGAGTAGAGACCTGAATGATTCGAAGCAATTATCTCTGAAGAAAAGAGAAGAATTGAGGATTCAAATTGAAAAAGAAGCTATTTCCTGGTCTTATTCAGTTGTTGACAATGAAGAGATTGACGAATTGAACATTTTATGGGCCAGTGTTGAGGCTATGCATAGAGCCGTAAAGGATTTGTCAACCAAACCCGATTTTCTCTTAATTGATGGCAATCGCTTCAAGGATTATGAAGGGATTCCGCATCAGTGTTTTGTCAAGGGTGATGGCAAGTGGATGAGTATAGCGGCGGCTTCTGTAATTGCCAAAACATACAGGGATGATATCATGAATGATTATCATTCAAAATATCCTGTTTATGGATGGAATTCAAATATGGGCTATCCTACGAAGGCTCATCGACAGGCCATAGTTGAGCATGGGCCCAGTCCGCTTCATCGAAAATCATTCAAATTGGTGGATCCGCAACTTCAACTTTTCTGAAATTAACGTCATACTGTTAATTCTTCTACAACTTCCTGAATTATAACCGATAAATTGAATCTACATTTGATAATCGAGTTATGATCCGGCGAACCATATTTCTGGCTGTTCTTGTTCTGATAGTAATATCCGCATCGGTTTGGGGTTATTTGAACCTGAACAGGGACCCCGATTTGGCCTCTCCATATAGAGCCATGCCGTTGAGCACATCGGCTGTATTGACAGTCAATGATTACACCAGAACATTCGACAATCTGCTCATGAATAATTTGATGTGGCAGGAATTGAGTCTGGATCAGGATGTAAATCAATTCGGTCTTAAAATAAGGGCTCTTGATTCCCTGATTCGAACAAATGCCTGGTCGTCGGAAAATGCCGAAGAACTCAAATGGTATGTTTCATTTCTTCCTTCCGGAAAAGACTTTGACCATTGTATTATAATCCCTGTTGAAGGTTTGAATAAAGGTGACTTCAGAAACTGGTTCGACGAATATTGCAAGGCAACAGAGTTATATGCAAAGTTTGAAAATGTCGAGATAATCAAGGGCGATTTTTCTGATGACTTATTTGGAACAGTGTACTTCTCAACGCATAAAGGTCTCTTATTGGCGAGTTTCAGTCCAAATATTGTGGAAGATGCCATCAGAACATTGAACGGTGATGAATCGTTATACACCAATAAGAATTTCAGGAATGTTGAAAAGACGTCTGGCAGTTTTGCCGACTGGAATTTCTTTTTGAATTATCAGGATGTAGGGAGTTTGAAACTTCTCGGACTTGATATTGCCGAATTGGCTCAATCAGATGTCCTATGGACAGATTGGACAGCCCTTGACGCCACGGTCCATCCAGATCTGATATTACTGAATGGATTTTCGAATTCTTCTGAAACTTCTTTCTTGTCCTTGTTTGATAAACAGAAATCACAAGACGTTGATGTCATTGAGATCATCCCCGAAGATGCCAGACTATTTTTCCATTTTGGTGTGAGCAATTACCAACAATACTGCAAAACAAAGCGAGAGTATTTCAAAAAAATAGGCAAAGCAGATGCTTACAAAAACAAGGTTGAAAAGTACAAACAGGTATACGGTTTCGACCTTGAGAATGAATTCGAGCAATGGGTGAGTAATGAGTTCGGACTCATTTATCTCAACCATCCGGAGCTCGAAGCCGAAGATTCTAAAGTGGCCTTTTTCAGGCTAAAAGATATTCGTCGCACCCAATCTGTCTTGGATGACCTGGCCGATATTCAATATAAGGAAGTCGAAGATCTCACAACTCTGATCGTCGATGGTGATTTCTTTGATGGATTTGAAATCAATCTCTTCAAGGGAATCGAACAGCCCTTTTATTTAATTCTGGATAAATACTTATTGCTATCTTCTAACAGTGATCTTTTGGTCAAAATGCGAAAAGATTACTTGTCGGCCAATACGCTGAAGAAAAGTGAGTCCTATGCAAGCTTCGCCAGCAATCTTTCAGACCAATCCAATGTATACGTTTATGTCCATTTAATAAATGGACAGGAAGTTTATCAGGACCTTCTTGACGATGAAAGTCTAGCTTTTATAAATGAAAATCCAACCTTCACCAAGAAATTTGAGCAATTGGGTATTCAGTTTAAGGATGGGAAAAAGAATCTCTTTTACCAGCATATGGCAATGAATTTCAATCCACAACAAAGGTCTCAAGGGAAAACACTTTGGGAACTAGCCTTGGATACTCACATGGTGATGAAGCCTGCTATTGTTTACAATCACTATACAAATGCAAGAGAAATCCTGGTTCAGGATGCTGCGAATAAAATTTACCTGATTGACAATAAAGGAAATGTGATCTGGAAACGACAAATGAAGGAGAGAATCAGAGGTGAAGTATTCCAGATCGATGTTTATAAGAACAATAAGTTGCAAATGCTCTTCAGTGGTGAGTCTTCGATCTATCTTCTCGATAGAAAGGGAAGGGATGTTGAAAATTTCCCTGTACAACTTCCCGCATTGGCTACCAGTAATTTGAAGGTTATAGATTACGAGAAAAACAGAGAATACAGGATACTGATTGGAATAAGAGGAGGCGAGGTATTGAATTTTGACCGCTTTGGGAAAAAGATCAAAGGTTGGAGTTACAAATCAGGAGATGAGATCTCTTATCCGATAAACTACTTCCTTCTAAATAACAAGGACTACATCGTAATGGTGGGTGAAGAAGGTCGACCCTATGTATTGAACCGAAGGGGAGAGGAAAGGCTGAATATTTCAGAGACACTTCCCACCTTTAACCAAAAGGATTATGTTCTTGAATTGAGCAACGATATCAACCAATGCAAGTTCGTTACAACGGATGAATCCGGCAACTTCGTGAAGCTTCGATTCAATGGCGAAAAAGAAATCGTGAATCTGGATATGATCTCAGATAACCACAAGTTCCTTTACGATGACGTGAATAATGATCAAAAGAGTGACTACATCCTGTTGGATTCAAATAAGCTAATGGTGTATACGCATGCTAAGGAAAAACTATTCGAAGTTGAGCTGGAAGGCAATGACCCTCAATTCCTCAATATGTATCGCTTCCAAAGCGGTTATGGCAAAATTGGTTTCACAGATCAAGAATCCGGACAAGTTTACCTCTATCGTGATGCCGGTGGTCTCGACAGTAATTTCCCGCTGAAAGGAAATACAGCCTTTACCATTACCGATATAAACAAGGATGGTCGATTTAACCTTCTTGTGGGCTCAGGGAATAAGCTGGTAGTTTATAATTTGAAATAAAAAAAGGGCTTGCAAAACAAGCCCTTCTTCAATTAAGTTTTTTATTCTCAGCTCTCAACTGTAGCTTCCTGATCAATGGCATTGTCTACCAGGATTCTTCCACAATGCTCACAAACGATGATCTTTTTGTGACTCTTGATGTCCATCTGACGCTGAGGTGGAATTTTGTTAAAACAACCACCACAGGAATCTCTTTCAACAGCAACAACACCCAATCCATTTCTGGCATTGTTTCTGATTCGAAGATAAGCTGCTACTAATCTCTCGTCGATAATTTTAGCTGCCTTCTCTGACTTCTTGATCAAGTCTTCTTCTTCTTTCTGAGTTTCCTGAGTAATCTCATCAAGTTCAGCTTTCTTGTGATCAAGATCCTTTTTTCTTTCCTTCAGGTTGTCTTTCGACTCCTTGATAACTTCTTGCTTGTTTTCAATACCGGCCTGAGCTTCTTTGATCCTTTTCTCAGCTAATTGAATCTCAAGATTTTGATATTCTATCTCTTTTGAAATGGCATCAAATTCACGGTTGTTTCTAACGTTCATTTGCTGACCTTCATATTTCTTGATCATTGCTTTCGCATCACTCATCAAATTCTTTTTCTCGGCAATACTGTCTTCAAGTTCTTTCAACTCGTCACTAAGATTCGAGATTCTTGTTTCAAGTCCCACGATTTCATCCTCAAGATCCTGAACCTCAAGCGGAAGTTCTCCCCTAATGGTCTGAATTTTAACAATTTGAGAATCAATTTTCTGTAATGCGTAGAGGGCTCTTAGTTTCTCTTCTACTGTGCTTTCTTTTGCCGCAGCTTTCTTTGCCATGTCAGAAGTAATTTATTGGATTCGTGATAACGCTTGAAAAATAGGTCGCAAAAGTATTAAAATTTTCATTAAGAATGTCAGCTATTACCTCTACTGTAAACTGTTCACTTTCAAAGTGTCCGATATCAGCCAGAATAATTTTGTTGTCGGCATCGAAAAACTGGTGGTATTTCAAGTCGGCGGTAACGAAAATATCAGCGCCTGAAGCAATGGCATTAGGTATCAGAAAACTACCAGATCCTCCGCACAGAGCTACTTTCTTGACAGAATTACCCAGATCTCTGGTATGTCTGATGGAGCCTGTGTTAAAGGTTCTTTTCAAATTCTGAAGAAAGTTGTCGAGCCCTGTTTCTTTCTCTAGTTCTCCTACCATTCCGATTCCTATCCGGGTATTCTGATTTTGCAGAGGATAAAGGTCATAGGCTACTTCCTCGTATGGATGGGCATCCAAAAGTGCTTTGAGGATGTTTTTTTCAAGATGTTTTGGATAGATGGTTTCAATTCTTTCCTCTTGTTCAGAATGATCTTCATTTTTTTTTCCAACAAAGGGATCACTATTTTCATCACCTCTGAATGTGCCCGTTCCACTTACATTGAAACTACAGTGATCATAATTTCCAATGTGACCGGCTCCTGCATTAAAAATGGCTTTTCTTACCTCTTCAGCATGTTTAACCGGGCAGAACGTTACTAGTTTTCTGAGGCTGTCCTTGACCGGACTCAATACTTTCACATTTTTAAGCGAAAGCTTCTCAGCGATTTTTGAATTGACACCTCCCTCAACACTATCAAGATTGGTATGGCTGGCATAGATAGCGATGTCATTCTTTATGGCCTTGATAATAGTCCGCTCAACGTAATTCTTTCCTGTTAAAGATTTAATGCCACTAAATAATATTGGATGATGTGAAATGATGAGGTTACAGTTTTTTTCGATGGCTTCATCAACGACCTCTTCGGTGCAGTCAAGGCAGATCATGATACCGGTAATTTCCTGAGATCGGTCACCGGTAATCAGACCACTGTTGTCATAAGATTCCTGTAATTCAGGTGGAGCAAAGTCTTCAAGCTTCTCTATTACCTGATTTATACTTGTCATTCCAATAATTCGTTTAATGCTAATGTGCTAATTTAGCTTATAAATTCATTGATTTGATCCGCATCCTACGTTTGGCTCTATTCCCATTTTCAATTCTATACGGACTCGTTATGAGAATCAGAAATTTGGCCTACGACGCGAATTGGCTGAAGTCTTACACTCCAAGAATAAAGACAATATCTGTGGGCAATCTGAGTACAGGAGGCACGGGGAAGACTCCATTTTCCGAATTCCTGATCGAGTCCTTCAAAGACAAGCGAAATATTGCTGTAGTTAGCAGGGGTTATGGAAGAAAATCTTCTGGTTTCCGATGGGTTGAGGTGAATTCTGATGCTTCTGAAAGTGGTGATGAATCATTGCAGATCAAGAAGAAATTTCCGGGATTAATTGTAGCGGTGTGTGAAAATAGAGCAGAGGCAATTCAAAAAATTGAAGAAGAAAAGAAGGAGATTGACCTTATCATCCTGGATGACGCCTTTCAACATAGAAGGGTAAAAGCTCATATATATATTCTTCTTACAACATTCAAAAAGCCCTATTATTCCGACTTTGTTCTTCCTGCCGGCAATTTAAGGGAATCCAGAAGTGGTGTCAAAAGAGCTGATTTTATTGTAATGACGAAGTGTCCAAACGAAGTATCCAAATTTGATCAGAATGCCATAGCTAAAGTGATTTCTCCAAAAGCCTATCAGCAATTGTATTTTGCAAAAGAGTCCTATGGAAATCTGTATTCAATGAATTCGGACCAAACTAACGGAGATTATGATTCTGCTCTTCTCGTCAGTGGAATTGCCGATAATTCAAATATTTCAGCTTTTATAAAGTCAAAATATGAACACGTTGAGGAATTCAACTTAAAGGATCATGTTGATTATAGTGATCAATTGATCAACAGGATAATAGGCAGATATGAGAAAATGAATGATCAGTTTTCTGCTTGTATAATCACAACAGAAAAAGATGCGGTTAAACTCAGAAATTATGGGGATAAACTTAAAAACCTACCTGTATTGATACTGCCATTTTCACATGACATTGAGGATGGAGAAAGCTTAATTTTGGGTGTTGAGGATAAAATAATGACTTGATTTAATCCCATTTTGAACGTTGAATATGCCTAATTTTGCATAGTTCATGAAGTATCTCTTTTTCATTTTTCTTCTTTTTTCTCTTTGGGCTGAAGCCCAGGTGTCCTTCAACATCGATTCTGTCATGGTATGGAGAGATCTTGAAAAGTCGAATGGTCTCGAAAATTTCTACAATGAAATATGGGGCTTTGAGCAGAATGGGGATGAGTATGCCGTTTTGGGTTCAAGAGATGGAGCATATATCATCAACATATCAAATGTAAGAAAGCCGGAACTCGTTAAATTCATCCCCGGTACATACGATCTGGCCGTTAACAGGGATTACCATGATTACAATGGATATTTGTACATGGTTTGCGATCAGGGTCCTTCAACTCTTCAAATCGTCGACCTTCATTATTTGCCCGATTCTCTGCCGGTAATTTATGATTCAGACGAGCTGATCATCAATTGTCATAACATATTCATAGATAGTATAACAGAGAGATTACATGCCTGTGGTGTTACTATTCCGGATACCGGTTCTGGAAAAAGAGTCGATATGCAGGTATACGACATTTCCAATTCCTATATACCTGAATTGATTCTTACAATTGATGAAGACAAGGAATTCCATGACATATATGTTGAAAATGACACCGCTTATGCCAACAGAGGGCGATCTGGACTGATCATTTTTGATTTTTCCGAAATAATAAACGACCGACCTAAGGTGTTATGGCCAGAGACAGTTTATAGTGAAGGGGCATACAATCATTCCGGTTATGCGTCAGTTGATGGAGAATATTATTTCATGGGGCATGAAACCAATGGCATCGACCTGATGTCGATAAAAATCAATGATTTCGACGAACCGGACAAAGTGAAGAACTTTAATTCAGGTAAGAATCCGGAGTCCATCATTGCCCATAATCTGCTCGTGCGGGATTCCCTTCTTTTTGTGAGCTATTATCATGAAGGACTTCAGGTATTTGACATTTCGAATGGCTCTGATCCGATAAAGGTTGGACATTATCAGACGTTCACCCGGTCATTTGGTGATCCTCCTATGAAAGATTATTCGGCTTATGATGGAGCCTGGGGTGTTTATCCTTATTTGCCATCGGGCTATATCATCGTTTCAGACCGTGCAAAGGGACTTTTCATATTTGATATTTCGGATATTGATGGAAATACACATCCGGAATTGCTGCCGCGCAGAACAATCTTTCCAAATCCGGCACAGACCTACCTTGATATCGTACATCCACCCGAAGATGTGATCAAAATTGAAATATTTGATGTAAATGGTCGCTTGATAGAAAGCACCGAGAAGGTGGATGAGTATAAGAATATTACGAGGTATACGTTTAGAAGCAACCTGGTCAGTGGTATCTACTTGATCAAGGTTGAAGGAAAGGGAGATACCTTTGTTGAGCGCTTTGTCAAAGAGTAAAATACAAACCAGACAAGAATTAATACATATTTTTTGCCCCTTCGCAGAAAATGCGGGAAAATTTTTATAGTCAAAGAAGTCGAAAGAAATGAAATTGAAATTTTAAGTCAGTCAGAAAACCAATCATCGCAATCTTCGCCATGATCGTGGCCTTTTTCCTGTTTCATCAAGTTTCAGGAGGTAATGGAAATGCAATAATATCAGGTAACATAACGAATGGAGCGGGAAAAACTTCTTTTTGTTGGAACATTTGTTGCCTACTGCTGTAGATGTCGTGGATTCGGCTTTTATTGCTGAGGATGGCAGTTTATGCCTTCGAAAATGTGGGTGGTGGAAGAGATCGGTTTTTTACAGAGTAAAACAGGATGATAATCACGCAATTCTTATCGTAATAGATCCAAGTGATAAGATCACACTTAAACTCCGAGTGGGAATTTTGGGAAATGTGGCCTTATACGATCGAAGGTTCACCGGAATCTAAAAAGACTTCAGGTATTGAATATCAAAAATGAATGCCATGTTCAATATGAGAGATTCCATGAATATGGTTTTATCAGCAAAAATCAGGGCAATGAAAAAAAACTCATAAATGCAAATGCAAAAATGAGATGAGGGTTTGCAGGAGAACAAATGATGATGTGGTCTAAAGAATTCATTATGGAAGATCCTTCATCTTTTTGCCAATCTAGCGGCAGCAGAAACAGATCAATCCGGATTTAGACCCAGAGACATTGAAACTGGGTCGACGCGGAATTGGGTAAAAAATTATTCCAGCTCTATTTTATTATCAGGAAATTCCACAAAGTTGTGGGCTAAACTCGATTTTTCTGGCCGTAGGAAGTGTAGTTCCCGATATCATGCTTCCAAATCCTAATGGGGAAATGAATAAGTCTGTCAAGTTTAAGAGGAAAAAGTTTTGTATTAATTGATTTTCTGGGCTAGCTGGGTGCCGCCCATGTCGAGCCGAGAATCCGAACGTGGTTGCGGCTTACAATAAAATTCAAGGACAGAGGATTTTGAAGTATTTTGGTGTAAGCCTTGATCAGACTAAAGACAGATGGTTGCAGGCAAATTGAAAACAGACGGTCTTCATTGGACACAAGTAAGTGATCTAAAGTTTCTGGAGTTCGTCAGTGGTAAAAATTATACGACATCAAAGGAATTCCATTTGCTGTCCTGATTGATGAAGAAGGTAAGGTGATCGCGAAGAATTTGAGAGGTCCGGCTCTTCATCAAAAGCTTGAAGAAGTACTGAATTAAGTATTTTGAAGAACATCCCGTCCTTAAATATTCCAGAGGGCAAGAAGGTCTACTTCGCCTCCGATTTTCATCTTGGCAGTCCTACCTATGAAGCAAGCCTCGAAAGAGAAAAAAAAGTAGTTCGCTGGCTTGATAGTATTAAAGAGGATGCCGAAGAGATTTTTCTTATCGGTGATGTTTTCGATTTCTGGTTTGAATACAAACATGCCATTCCTAAAGGTTTTACAAGACTGTTAGGAAAGTTGGCTGAGCTATCAGATTCCGGGATCAAGATTCACATGTTCACGGGAAATCACGACATGTGGATATTTGACTATCTGCCTAAAGAGTTGGGACTTACCTTATATCGTGAACCGATTAAAAGGGAAATGAAT
>CBDDFS010000006.1:0-293735 GCA_965227255.1 Vicingaceae bacterium | reverse complement strand
CATGTCCGGTGCAATCTGCCACGGCAAAGTATGAATTGTCCCCATCCTGATGAAACCAATAGAAATCCCCGGCAACCACATCTTTAGGTCGATATATGATGAAGTTCTTCAGATACCTGTTGAGCAATACAGATTGGGGCAGAAGAGCATTCTGGATCCGACTGGCATAGTTAATGCTGTCCATGATCTCTATATTCTTTTCTTCAACGATCTCCTTTTGCTCTTGAAGTTCTTTAGTCCTTTCGGCTACCTTTTGATCAAGTTCATTGATAAGAATGTTTTTTGCAGCCAGACTTTGCAATGTTGCCTGCTTGATTTTAACACTTACAAGTCCGGCAATGATCCCAAATGGAATGAAATAGATTGTTTTAAGAATAGTGGAATAGACAACTTCAAAATCCTGTTCAAGGTCGGCGTAATAGAAAATGATCAACATGAATTCGATTGCTGCCAGAATACCTACAAAAACCGAAAGTTTGAAATCAAAGTGAAGAGATGAAAGCAAGATAAATAGAACGTAGACCATAAATTGAGCAACATTGAGCAAATCTGTTGCCTCTAATGAAGATCCCGGAAAGAGAAATAAAATGGCACTATAAATAATGGCCAGACTTGGATAACTGACCTCTATTCCGGTCACAGCGATCAAAAGATTTCGGTTGTACTTACGACTCCCTTTTTCTGCTGATTGGAGATATTTTAAAATGCCATATTCAAGAGCAAGCATAAAAAGAATAATGCCTGGAAAAAAATACAATAGAGTAGTTGAGGAAACTTCTATTTCTCTTGAAATGATCTCATAAATGGTAAAAAGATTGATGCATAGATATAGCAGAAAGAAAGCAATGACAATCTTTGTCTTGAGGATCAGATTGCTCAATAAAGCCTGTTCCAGCTGTTTATCCATCTACTAGAAAACTAAAAATCTATTTAGTAGCAAGATATAACATCATCTCCTGATGGTAATGATCATGTTGCCCTTGGAAATATGCGAGGTCTAGTATTGACATTTGTCTGTTCAACCTTTCATGATTGGCTGAAGCAAGCCATTTTTCTTCAGGTACAGATTTAAACAGATCAACAAGAATTCTTCTTCGACCAATGAATCGTTCACAGATCTCGTAAATATTATGATCGTTGTAATTCTGATCCCAGGTATGCCGATTGTCCATATCGGCTGCAGTCATAACACTTTTATCGGCCAAAATCTCAATAATTCTTTTGCTTGGAAGATCATCCATGTCGAGCAAATGCCCCAGATGTTCCTGGATCGACCATTTTCCATCATGTCTTACATTCAATTTTTCATGAGGAATAGACTCAAGTGTGATTGAGCACTGACTTGGGAATGTTGCCAAATGATGCAACAAAGTGTCTTTTTCAGAAATATCAGTCGGCCAATCGAACTGCATTTCTGCCCAAAGAGTAGGGCGCGGATGTTGGCTATGGTCCATGGCTTAAAGATAGGGAATTCTGAATGTAAGAATGTAAGAATTCGGAATTCTGCATTTACTTCCAAATTCCGTATTCCGAATTCACATTTCCTTATCTTCGTTCAACCTAACTCACTCAACATGTTCATTTCAAAAGACATTAATCTAAGAGGGATCATTGCTTTTTCAGGGCATCATTTTCCCTGGATCATAATCTGGTCGTCTCTTGTTCCACTTTTATTTGAGTTTACCAACTGGAAATGGATGACCATACCATGGTTGCCGCTTTCCGTCATTGGTATTGCCGTAGCTTTTTATGTAGGCTTTAAGAATTCACAATCCTATGATCGATTGTGGGAAGCAAGAAAGATCTGGGGAGCCATTGTCAATAGCAGTAGAAGTTGGGGTGCAGCCGTAAGAGGTTTTGTGAGTAATGATTTCAGGAATGAAAAGCATACCGATGAAGAGCTCAAAGCCATTATGCAGCGACTTATTTACAGACATATCGCCTGGCTTTATAAACTCAGAACACAATTGCTTATTCCCACTGAATGGGAGCATATAAAACAGCAAAGGATGATTGCTAAAATGACTGAGTCGAGGATTAAAAAATTTGGCGTTGGAGCCTATGGGCCCGATCCAATGGAGGACATAATGAAGTCGACTCTTTCAGATAGTGATTTTCAAAATGCCATGAAAGCAAAGAACGGTGCAACACAATTGATCGATATGCAGGCTCAGGACTTGAAAAAATTGAGATCAGATAATGTGATCGATGACTTCAGACATATGACACTGCAAAAACTTCTCGATGAGTTTTATGTGGAACAGGGCAAGTGTGAAAGAATAAAAAAGTTTCCTTTTCCCAGACAATATGGCGGAATGAGTAAGGTCTTTGTTGGGATTTTCATATTTCTACTCCCATTTGGCATGGCAGCGGAGTTTCAAAAGTTGATCGATTGGGGTATATGGTTGTCCATTCCATTCACGGCCCTTGTTTCCTGGGTCTTTCTGATGATGGAACTGATAGGAGATTATTCCGAGAATCCATTTGAAGGCCTCGGAAATGACATCCCGATGCTTTCGCTATGTCGAACAATTGAGATTGACCTGAGAGAGATGCTTGGGGAAGAGGACCTGCCACCGGCTATTCAACCGATCAATGGGACGTTGATGTAGGAGTAGTGTATGAGTGTATAAGTTTATTAGTGAATCGGTTTTGTGAAGAGTTTTATAATTTTCATCTTATCCACTTATCCACTTATCCACTTATCCACTTATCCACTTATCCACTTATCCACTTATCCCGTTTCTGCGTGCCTCCCCTAATGACTAATATTCAAATCCCTAAGAATATCACTTCGCTCTTTTCTCATATTATCCATAAAAGTGGACTTTCTCCTGAATAATCTGGTGTGTTTGTAGTCCTGAATTAAGTCGAGGAAGCGATTTATGTAATGCAAGACGAATATCATTAATGGGTGAAGAAGGAAGAAAGAAATAAGGCCAATGTACCAGGTTGAATAAGAGCCAATGATTAAGGCAGTAAGAATATAGAAGATCAGAAAAAGAAACATTCCCGCGGCCGTTTTCAGGGATCCAACGAAATCATCACGAACCTGAACTTTTCTACTGACGAAAACGGTAAGCCAATAGGGCACAGCATTCAAAACTGCGCCGATTGCGAATAAGGGAAATCCCAAAATTAGCAACAGAACATTAAGGATGAGGGATGACTTGATCCTTCCTTCAAAGATTCTGTTTCTCTTTAATCCTAAACGATTCAGGCGTTGAACATAATTTGCAAGTCTGAGCTCAATACTTTTAAATTGTTCAGGTTCTTTTTCGGCCAGATCTTCTATATTTTGAACCAGTTCCTTGGTTGTTTCAAAGCTCTTTAAACCAAGTTTTCCCTTATCGAGATCGAGCTGAAGAAGCTTTTCCAGATTAGCGATAAAAACATCCGTTCTTTCATCACCGATCACCACAGTAGTTGCTTCCATTTCAACCTTTACTCTTTCGGTCAGAGCATCAACTCCTTTTTTGGGGTCTTCTTCGTAGATGTCCCTGAATTCTCTTACGTCGATGGCATTGCCCACGTTAATAAAGACATCACTCCGAAAAATGTGCGGATTAGAGTAATTCAAACCAACTGCTAAAACTTTTGTGCCCAATTCCCAATTATTCTCCGATTCAGCACCCAGAGCCATTCTGGCCAAGCCAGTCTTTATAGGTCGAAGCCTCCTTTCTGTTTTGCTGAATCCTTCTGGAAACATCATGATAGCCTTTCCATTATTTAAATGCTCATAACATTTCTCGAAAATGAATTTATTCTTGTGTACGTCATCGGGCATGGTTTCAGGACGGTAGATCGGAAGCATGTTCAGATTGGCATACATCGATTTGGCAAACTTTGAATTGAATGCTTCACCTCTGGCAAGGAAATTAAAGACCCGATCGAATTTCACCGCAACCAGAATAGGATCCATGAAGGCCGAAGTATGATTTACAGCAAGCACAAGAGGTCCGTCCAGAGGCAGGCCTTTTTTATTATTGATGGTGAGAGAGCGGAAATATACCGAGTAGGTCGGCAGAAATAGGTATTTCAGAATTCTATAAAGCACGCGACAAAATAAATAAACTTGAACGAATTGCTAGAAGGTCAGACTGAGAGATATCTCTCCAAATCCAAAGAAATCGCCATGCTTATAGGCGTCGTTCTCGATAAACCGATTAAATGCGGCATGGAATCGGCCATATTGCAGAACGAAGCTATACTCACCCTGAAAAACCAATTGATCTTCTGAATCGGTGGGAAGTTCATGTACGTTGTTTTCAAACTGGATCAAACTACCTTCGGCAGTACCGTCGTAAAGAGTATATGTGACTGTGGTTTGAATTCTGAAGTAATACTGCCATTTTCTCTTCATTCTGTTATTTAAGTATTCATCTTCTCTTCCCTCTTCACGAATTTTTTTCGGTATCAATTTGCGTTTTGCCTTGCTCAGGAAGGTAACATCATTCGTCAGCTTTTCTTTATTGAAGTTTCTGCGGTTAGCAACCCCGTCAATGTTCAAGTAGGTGTCGGTATAGTGACCTATCTTAAAATTCAATCCGGTAGTGGCATAATTATACATGGTTCCTACGTGCGCCTTTGCCAAAAAATTAGGCTCAAAATAATGTGTCCCAAAAGGGAGCAATTGCATGTAAGTGACATCGTAATCCAGCATCAGGCCTGTGCCCAGTTGATTGCTCCATCCTTTTGCAGTCTCATTACCAATCCCTTCATGAACTCCATTTTGAACTTCTTCTCCCATGGCTGCCGCTCCTTGCAGTCCGAGATAAAAATTCGTGTACAGCTTTCGTCCTTTGTAAAATCTGTTGCTGACCTTCGAATAGGTCAGGTAGAGTAAACCGGTATAGGGTCTATCATCTTCAATCACATTCGAATCCTGTGTATTGGCAGGAGTGAAAATGTCTTGCCCTATACCGAGGCTGAAATCATTAAAGCTTGTATTCTTGAATCCGATCAGAAACCAGTTTGCCGCTTTGTTATTGAAAACATGGTGATATACTTCGATGTGAATTCCGTCTGAAAAATTCTTATCCGATTTATACCAGTATTGGTACAGATCGTTTTCATTTTTCAGTCTGAGCATGTGCAATTGCTCATACTCCTCGAAATAGACCTTGGGTCGAACGGAATTAGAAGACATGAAAGTCTGATCTTTACCATTGCCATCATTTTCCTGGGCATGGAGTTGGCAGACTGAAAGGAGGATGAAAATGGCCAGAAATTTCTTCACTTCAATTGAATTGATTTCTGACCAAATTTAATGCTTACGCCAAATAGGCAGAATACATCCAAACCAGTTTTTCCTGCTCTCTGATGTAATCGCTCATCAAAGCATTGCTGCCTTCATCGTCGATATCTCCGGAAAGATCAAGTATTTCTCTTTGCTTAATCAGTAGAGTTTTGAAAGCTTCAAGGATTTCATTGATTGCTTTATTTCCATCTTTCACCTCATTGCTTTCACTGATCTCTGAAACTTTAAGGTAGTCAGTGAATTTATGATTTGGCTGGTGTCCCAGTGTCAAAACCCTTTCCGCTACCTCATCAATCTTCATGAAAAGGTCGTTATACAACTCTTCAAATTTCAAATGAAGTTCGAAAAATTTTTCACCCTGGATGTTCCAGTGATAACCTCTAACGTTTTGATAGAATACAGAATAGTTGGCCAACAGGTCATTCAATTTATCCGCCAATTCCTGACTTTTTGTAGTATCTAATCCTATGTGATTTAATGTGTTCATTTTTCTATTTTTTGAATTTTCCCTTGATCTGAAGTCTTATATCATCAACCTCAAAGCCCGGGATTTGTTTGTTCTTAAAATGTTCTTTGAGAATTCGATCGAGCTCTGCATCTTCATAGTCCACAATGCGATCACCACCCGATTCATAGAGATGGTGATGCTCTTCGATATGACCGTCGTATCGCATAACATCTTTTTCGGTCTTTACCTTGCTGATCAAGCCATGTTCAGACAAGGTTTCCAATGATTTATATATGGTTCCAACGGCAATCTGCGGGTATACTTCACGGATTTTTTCGATAATCTTTTCAGCCCGCGGGTGATCCTTTAGTGAACTTAATACCTCAAGAACCGCAATTCTTGAAGTAGTCACTTTAAGTCCTTTGTTTTTTAATCGCTCGATTGCATTCACAATGCAAATATAAGAAAAATTCCTAAATAAGAATAATTCTTATTTGAGCTATTAATGATGAATTCCTAGTATTTAATCCACTTGAAATTTATCGACTTGATACCCTGTGTTATGCGAACGATATACATTCCTTGAGTGAGAGTGGAAGCATTGATTTCTGTCTGACGTTTGCCCTCGAGAAGTATTTTCCCTTGAGTATCCATTATTGTAATTGTTTCAGGAATATATCCGGCATTGTGCTTTATATTCAACTCATTTCCTCCCGGATTGGGATATATGATCCATTGCTGTGAATAAGATACTTCTTCAATACTTACCACCTCCAGGGCTCTTTCAACGGCAAGTCTGGCATTGACTTTTCCCCATCCCCAGGTATTTGATCCATTAGACGGAATATTGCCCGTTTTTTCATCTGTCCTGGCCGTTTCAATAATGATCTCTTTGATCTGAGCAGGTGTTGCGAATTGTCTTGCTTCCAAAAGCAAAGCCACAACTCCTGTAACCATCGGTCCCGACATGGACGTACCCGAGAATTTTCCAAAATCGTATGATTTTCCTTTAAAGTTGACACTCCGGCTTGGCGTATAATTCTCATCGGTAAAAGAATTGATCGATGATTCGATTCCACTTCCCGGAGCAGTTATTTCGGGTTTGGTTCTTTCATCGATGCTTGGACCTCTACTTGAAAATGATGTGATATCGCCTACAATAGTGTCAAAAGGAAGTCGGATCTCACTGAGATGCGCCCCAACACTTATTACCTTTTTGGTGCATGCAGGTTCGCCAATGGTGTACTCATTGTCTCCACTTACTCCATGGGGTCCAAGAGAGGTGAAGTCGTATCCCCAATTTGCCACGTGGTCCAGGTTGTGGGTTATATTGTAAAAATGAACCGTTGAATTCGAAGATGTCGCCTTTAACACAATGGCGTATTTGCTGTAACGATTGCGTACTTTCAGGCTCATGTGTGGGCATTGATTATCGGGATGCACAGAATCCTGGGTGATGTCGTAGATTATGGTGTCGTTTCCAACTACCAGAATAGAATCAAAATGCCCTGACATGGTTGAAGTGGCATACCATGGTCCGCTGGTCACGAGATTGCCAGATTGATAAACATCAAAACCCGCCTGGAACGAGGTGTTCTTTTCTCCCCACATGATCAGATTTTGTCCCCACCAATTAGGGTTGGAAGTTACCACCATGCCAACCCGCGAAGTGATTGTATCGCCGGTGAATTCCTTCTTAATGTGTAAATCTGTTGAGCCATTATTTCCATTGCTTGTAACAATAACTACGCCTTCATCCACAAAAGCATCAAAGGCCTCACTGATGATCGATGTGCCATCGAGGGGTCCTAATTGGTAAAGTCCCCAACTCATATTGATGACCAGTCTTTTGCCCTTTGATTCTGCATAGTCCTGCATCCATGAAACTGCATCGATAGAGGAGGCTGCGTCAAGAATAACCTGACAAAAGATAAAATCACAGGAAGGTGCAATTCCGTACAAACCTATTCCTGCGCCTCCGCCTCCTGCAATACCGGCAACATGAGAGCCATGGGTAGCGTAGCTGTAGAAATCAGTTGCTGTGTCTGCCTGATATTGAAGCAGATCATTGCTTCCCTCAATTTGTGTGCCATAAGTATAACCGGAAGGCGCCGGCCCCTCCATTCTTGCCTGGTCCCAAACAGCGAGAATTCTGGTATTGGTCAGTGTGGAATCGTAGAACATAGGGTGTGTGTAGTCAAAGCCCCAATCCGTTACACCTACAATTACATCTTTACCGGTGAAAGCTATTGGCAAATTCAAACCCATATGGACTGAATCAGCTCTTGTGTCGAGTCTGGCTTTTTCCAAATGTGGTATGATCTTCGGACTGATTTCCGCGGATATCAGACTTTCAGTTTTTTTAATCTCTGGTATTGCGGAAAGAGCAACTTTCAATGTGATGATATCACCTGACCTGGCTCCTACAATCATGTTTTCAGGTAAGTCTGAATTCGAAAACGATTTTGCAATTTTCGCTAACATGGAGAGGTAATACTCACCATCAATATTCAGAACGGTATAAGGGGAAGAAAGGTTATTATTCCATTTTCCGTCATTGTTTTGATACAATGAATACACTTCATCAAGAATCCTTTCGCTGCTTGAAGAAATTCTGACCTGGCCGTATGTCGAAAGAATCAAACAAAAGGTCAGCATTGAAATCAATACGGCTTTTATCATAACACAGAAATTAAATGAGCGCGGCTGTTAATAAGGACACGATTGAACTTTTATTGAGGGTGGTAAATGGTGTTTAAAGTTAAGATTTTATAAGATGCTGTTTCTGCGAGAAGTATATATAATGCTGCCGATGTATACCAGGAAGTCTATATTTTCTATCTTTAGTTGAGGCAATGAAATTTAAGGCAATTCTTTTTCTTTTTGTCGTTCTTTCAGGAGCTATGCATTTAGCAATGGCTCAGGTTTATTCCGACTATGGTGATGATCGGAAAAAACAGCTGTTTCGGGAAGAATTTACCCGGGATCTAAAGAATGTGAGGGTAGAAGGCAAGGAGGACGATTACTATCACAAAAAGGGAATTCTGTACGGCAATAATATAACAGCGATAACGAGGATAGCCAGGAGTTTTTCAAGTCTGAAAAACTTTGAATATGAGATCTATCTCAAACAAAGTCCTGAACTAAGCTTCACCCTTTCCTGGTATACAGCCTACGAACATGAAGAGAAACCGAGCCGTTTGGACCTTGTATTCAGTAGTGATGAATTCGACCTGATCGGAAGGGGAGAGAAAAAGAATCAGGATATTCATATGCTACGTGCCGGCCAGGAGTATCTTGATTTAGTTGAACCTGATTCATTCAATAAGATCACTTTGCGAAGAATAGACACCGTTTATCATCTCTTCATCAATGAAAAGTATGTGGGAGGAATGCAATATGCCTACAATCGCGGTCAATTATTCAGTATTGAGTCGGGTAAGAATGACATAGAACTTGATTATCTCATTTTGAATAAACTTCTTGATGAAGCGGTGAAAAAAGAAGTTCCTGTAGCAAGTAGGTCCGTTACTGATGCAGTACCGGATTTCAGCGATGAGAATGAAGAAAAAAACTATTATGCTCTCATTATTGGCAATAACAATTACAACGATCCCAATCTGGCTGACCTAGACCAGCCAATTTCAGACGCAACGAATCTTTATAATGTACTGACAAGCAGGTATACCTTCAGTCCCGAGAAGGTCGTATTCCTTAAGGATGCCTCCCGGAAGGACATCATTGTTGCATTGGACGATTTCAGCAGCAAACTGACAGAAGATGATAATTTCTTGTTGTTCTATGCGGGTCATGGATACTGGGATGAAGACAAAGGACAGGGCTATTGGTTTCCGGTAGACGCAGAAAAGGATGTGACAGCCGATTGGTTGAGAAACTCAACGATTCAGGGTTATATCGAAAGCATAAAGGCAAAACACACCTTGCTTATTGCCGATGCATGCTTCGGTGGAGGAATATTCAAGACTAGGGCTGCATTTCAAGATGCCAGCAAATCAATAAACAACCTTTACAAGTATGATAGCAGAAAGGCAATGACAAGTGGTATGCTGAACGAGGTGCCGGATAAAAGTGTTTTTATGGAAAATTTAATTCGAAGGCTGACCGATAATGAAGAGAAGTATTTGCCATCGATGGAATTATTTATGCGATTCAGAGAAAGTGTGATGAACAATAGTTATAATGCTCCGCAATACGGTACCATTCACAATACCGGTGATCAAGGTGGAGATTTCATTTTTATTCTGGCAGAATAAAAAAAGGCGCAGAAATCTCTGCGCCTCCTTCATTGATAAGTTTATCTTAAAGCTCTACACCGATACCAATCTGAAGATATTGGTTTTTAAGTGAGCCGTCATCTTCCTGGTTGTTGATGTCAAGTAATCCCCAGTGATAACGCGCTTCGATATTGAACATAAGGAAGTTGAAACCCAATCCTAAAAAGGCCGGTAGGTCAAATGCCTTGGCTTTTTCTATTCCGTCGATTGAAAAAAGATCTTCTCCTTCGATTTCCCAGCTTTCACCTACTTTGAAATTTAGTCCAAATCCACCCAGACCATAAACCGGTCCAACCTTAAGCTTGGCTGCAAGAGGAATGCTCAAATAATGCAGTTTTCTTGTTCCAAATCCCCCTTCTACAATAGACCTTCCGTCATCAAATCCTGTTTGGAAATATTCCAGACCATAAGTCCAGTTGATTGTTGGAGCCAATTTATTCGTTTTGTAAACTCCAATATAGAAGCCATTAAGAGGGTATTTGTCGACATCTACTCCGTCAGTTCCTGAAAACATTTTAGATTGTTGCCATCCCGCGCGGATTCCACCTAGTTTTGTATCTCCGGCAAATGCCAAGGTTGAAGCGAGAATCATTGCCGCAGTAAGAAAGAATAAGTTTAATCTTTTCATAATTGAGTTTTTGATTAGGTATCTAAAAGTATGAAAATACTTGTATCATCTTTGCACAAGACAACTTTTTAGTCCAACTTGCGTCATTGCTATTATGAAAAGAATTCTACTACTCTCAATCCTAATTATTCCTGTTTTTTCAATCGCACAAGAAAAGAAAGTGCTCTTTCTGGGGAACAGTTATACCTACTTCAATAATCTGCCGAAACTTGTGTCTGACATTGCTGATTCGAAAGGAGACAGTATGTTTTATGACTCCAGTACACCAGGGGGTCATACTTTACAAGGTCATACAACAAATACCAATTCCATTAGCAAGATTGCTGCACGCGACTGGGATTATGTGATTCTGCAGGAACAAAGTCAGAGACCATCTTTCCCACCATCACAAGTGCAAACCGACGTTTTTCCATATGCCAAGTTTCTCGATAGTTTGATCGTGACGAATGATTCCTGCACGGAAACGATGTTCTATATGACATGGGGTCGGAAGTTCGGTGATCAGAGCAATTGCCAGTTCTACCCGCCTTTGTGCACCTATGAGGGCATGCAAACCAGACTGAGAGATAGCTATGTTCAGATGGCAAACGATAACGACGCTGTTGTGGCGCCGGTTGGTATTGCATTCAGAAACAGTATAGCGGCCGATAGCAATCTAAATCTTTACACGGCCGATAATTCCCATCCAAGTGTTTTTGGATCATATCTTGCAGCTTGTGTCTTCTATGCTTCAATCTTTCACAAACCCAGCCTGGGAGGATATCACCCTTCTTCTGTACCTTCAGGCACTGCTGTCTTTTTACAGAATATTGCTGATATGACAGTCTTTGACAGCCTGTCGACTTGGCGAATAGATACGAACAAAACAATCAATTCGGACTTCAATTATCTCGTTAATGGAATGAATGTTCAATTTACAGATCAGTCAGGTGTTATAGGAGCAGATCATTACTGGGAGTTTGGTGACGGAAGCTTCAGTACCGACCAGGATCCTTTGCACTCTTATTTAACAGCGGGCACATTCAATGTGGAGCATACGGTTTCTAAGAATTGTGAAGGACAAACAACGAATAAAGACGTAGATATCATCTCTACCGGTATTTCGGCATTAGAGCTGAATTCACAAATCGAAATATATCCAAATCCGAACAATGGTTTATTTCGAATCTCAGCAGATGATACAAACTTCCCTGAAAATATGAGGGTCTATGATGCTCAGGGAAGGTTGCTGGTGGATTTTAATTCTCTTGAATTAAAAGGTGAATTGAATATCGAGAGCAAAGGGCTGCACATCCTTCATTTTGAATTTAAAAATGGAGAAACCCTGCAACAGAGGATTGTGGTCCACTAATACATTGGACTGCTGGTGTTATGATGATTGATTTTCACTTCATCCACTTGTCGGACCCAAGCCCCGCTTTCAAACCAGAATGCCTGCATTTCATCCAGAACGCCGGCCAGGATGAGCGAATTGAAGAAGTTCTGTACCATATTGACCATCAAAGGATCATCTGGAGGAAGGGCCATTCCGATTGGCTCGATGGTTAATGGCTCGTCGAGAGACATAAGTCCGGCTTCCGGGAATCTCAGCTGAGCCAGAATGCAAACAGGATAATCCGCTACAAGGGCATCCACACCACCGGTAAGTAGTAATTTTATTCCTTCGTCATAATTGTCGACCAGATTCACACGTGCATTTTGAATGACGTTCTTCACAAAATTCTCACTCGTGGATCCTTTTAGGGCTGCAAGTCGCAATTCAATATTATCTATGTCCTCAGTTTCGTCCGATTGAGCCAGTGTTTGATTTTTCGTCAGGATAGACTTTCCTGAGACCATATATGGTCCAACGAACATGGCCTTAAGGTTTCTGTCGGGAGTAATCGTCATACCCGACATCACAGCATCAACCTTTCCTTCTTCCAATGCCGGAAGTAATTCCTTGAAATTCATTGGAATGATCTTAAGATTGACATCCATTGACATGGCGAGTAATTCGGCCAGTTCAACTTCATATCCGATCAATTTCCCATTTGAGGCACGCATGCTGAAAGGAGGCTGATCGCCAGTCATGCCAATTCGAATCTCACCTTTCTCAAGGATCTTGGAAAGATGTTGCTGAGCATTAACTGAAAAATTGAATATTGTACAAAAGGCGGCTATAAGTGTAATTCGAAGCATTTTCATGATTGAGACTTTGAATTTCGAATATATGAAATTAAGGCAAATACTCTCCAATCTGTTGCATGCGGGCTAAAGCAAATAAAAAACCGGGATGAATAATCAACCCGGTTTCAATCGAACTCGTTATAGCTGTTTAGGCCAGATTTTGTTCTTTAATAAAAGAGTGAGCAAAGAATAACAAACCCGGTATTAAAAGCATTACGAAGTAAAAATTAAGTAATAGATATGGCGCAATGGCGAAAAAAGCCACCATTCCTATCAATGATATTACACTTCCAATTCTTTCCTTGAAAAATGCCAGTGTCAGACCAAGTATTCCCAGAACTCCGGAAAGCATCATGGCTTTTTCCTGTAAAGGAATCGGATGAGGTGGCTCAGCACCTTGTATGGCCTCTACAACATGAGCGCCGATGAAAAAATAAAAGAATGCCAGAATCGCAAGAGACGAAATTCTCGCCGTCCATAAAATTGCCTTTCTGACTGTTGGTGTTGTTTTCATTTTATTTGGTTTTAAAATTCCCGACAAACGTATTGCAGACAAGTCAGGGTATAAAGCCGAAATCATAAAAATAAGGTATATTAATATGATCATTAATATTGAATAAGTAACTGAATAACAGTACTTAAAAGGATGAAAAATAATATATTAAAAATGAATAAATCGTATTGACATGTATGGTTTTTATATTATAGAATAGGTTAATTTTATTCCATATAGGAAAAGTGAAAAGCTGGCCTCACATAATATTAGTGCTCTCATGTGCAATCAATTTGGAATTGAATGCTCAGAAGACTCGATCTTTTTACAAATTTCATGACGACTTCAAGGAGAAAATAGAAAACAGGAATTTTTCTCATGGCCTTGAATCTCTGGAATTGAACGATCACTTCAGAAATTCCCGACACCGACTGGTTTATTTCATGGAAATGGGAAGCATGCATCATTATGAGGCCAACTATTCAGAAAGTAATTACTGGTTGAATAAGGCCGATATATACATGGAGGATTTCAGAAAGAAAAAGGGTGAAATGATTCTATCCACCATATCCAATCCCTATGCTGCTTCGTATCGTGGCGAGGATTTCGAGGCCTTGTATATAAATTATTACAAAGCGTTGAATTATCTGGCGCTTAATATGAGGGAAGAGGCTCTGGTTGAGGTACGCAGAATGGAAATTCTCCTGAATGAGATGAATGATCTTTACCCCGACAACAAATTTAATAAGGATGCTTTTATTCATTTGGTCATGGGTCTGATTTATGATGCGTCTGAAGACTACAATAATGCCTTTATTGCCTACAGGAATGCCTATAAAATATATGAGCAAGAATACCTTACAGAGTATGGGGTTCAGTGTCCTGAACAATTAATCAAAGACATGATAAGAACGGCATCCTGGTCTGGATTAGAGGAAGAGTACGAATATTATTCCAGAAGACTTCTTGGAAATGCAAGTGTGGATATGGAAAAAAAGCCAAGTGCGATAATTATCTGGCATAATGGACGAGCTCCGAGGAAAGTAGAGGAGTCGATTCAGTTCACAGTTGCCAATGTAAACGGATTTGTCACTTTTCAGGATGCGAGCAACAATGAAGAGTACAAATTTGCTGAGGGCGCATTGAAAACAATGGCCTTCTTTAATGCCTTAAATGGCAACAGTATATCTTCTTACAAGATGTCATTTTCCAAATATGAAATCGAAAAACCGAAGTATCTAGAAGCAGAAGTTTGTTTGCCCGAGTCTGGTAAAGTGCAGAAATTGGAGCTGTGTGAGGATGTGTCTGGTATCGCCATTCGTTCTCATAAAGACAGGAAATCGAGGGAATTATCTCAGGCATTGTTGAGAATGGCTGTGCGGCAAAGCTTAAAATCTACAGGTAAATATGCCATTGAAAAAGGTCTAGAATCCGCTTCAGATTATGCCTGGCTTGGTGATCTGGCGGGTGTAATTTTTGAATTGGCCTTCGATGGAGTTTCGAATAAAATGGAAAAGGCCGACTTAAGACAATGGTATTCACTGCCTCACAGCATTTACTATACCAGAATTGAGCTGAAAGAATCCGAAAATGAATTGTACTTCGATCTAGAAGGCATTGAGACGAAATCTATGCTTTTCACTATTGACACCAAAGGGCACGAGGTAGTCTTCAAAGTGTTGCGAACACACTGATCATTGCAGCTTTCGTTAGAACCTTTCTCAATTTCTTTTATATTTAGACAAACTAAAGGATTGACTTTGAATTGCATTGCATCATAGAACATCAATTCAAGTGTGTTAAAAACAGTTGGTATGAGAACATTTGCGTTGACGCTTATCATAATAAGTGAAATAATCATAGCTCTTTCATGGAATGTTGACATGGATACAGGTTCCTTGAGTTTTCTCACCACACTTATTATTGTTGTGATTGCCGCCTTCACTTTTTCGGCGCTTCTAAGAAATTTTAAAAGTCTCACGTTGACCAGGAACTACCTCTTTAGTGGACTTGTTGGTGTGGTTGCCGGAATATTGTTTTATGCATGGATCAAAGATCATTTAGATTCTCTTCTCAATTGGCTCAAAACTTACGGGCCTTATTATTTGCTAGCCATCATTTTCATTTCGGCATTGATTCTTTATCTGGTTCCTCAAAAGAAGAAATCTGTTGATAAGCCTGCTAATATTGAGCCGAAACCCACGTCAATTAGCTCATCTCCCGATCAGGAAAATAGTTCAAAGGAAGATACTTCTCCCATATAGTTGAATGCCTTCTATCATTACTTTTGCTCAAAATTGAAATTAATGATTCGAAGGCTTATTATTTTATTGGTATTTGGTTTTACTCTCAGTTATGCCAATGCTCAAAGTGGAGATTATGCGCTGCCGGCTGGCGGACAACAGTTGAATTTTGGATTGCCAGGTTATATTGGCATGGACTGGGCCGTAATGGATGAGATTACCGTAGGAGCCAAAGCCCAACTCGGAATTTTTGATAACAATGATCATGTAAGAATTGGAGTTGTTGCTGATTATCACTTCAATGGTCTCATGGATCTAACCAGTGACTGGGATGTCTATGCGGGATTAAGTGCCGGATACCGATTTCATGTCGATGGAAAAGGAAACGATGACTTTGACATCGGAGGTCAAATCGGAGGAAGATGGTTTTGGAATGAAAGCTGGGGCCTCAACATCGAGGGTGGTTTTTCCGGCTCTGTTGGTGGTGGTCTCGGTGTGACCTGGAGGATGTAAACATTAAAGCATATTCTGATTGCGCCGTTGAAAAAAAAGGGGCCTCTCAGCCCCCTCTTGAACAAAACCAACGGCTACAGAGTATCTTACATTTCTGACATTTCATGTAATTCAATATCGCACCCGGCGTTCCAGCCAAGATGCGGATGATTCGAGAAAAGAGTCTTTGCTTCATCCATGTCATTTGCTTGAACAATGGAATATCCGGCAACTTCGGAATTCCCTGCTCCAGAGGTACCATCGGGGTTCAATCTCTGACCCGAGGCAAGTGGTGCACCAAAGTCGATCAGTCTGTCACCCAAAGAATCTTTCCATGCAAACCAGGGTTTCATTCCTTCGGCCTGCTGTTCGGGAGTTGAATTAGAGGCTTCCTGTCTTGCCTCTTCATTCATATGGTAAATAGCGATGTATTTTTTCATAGGTATGATGGTTTAGGGTGTTTGATTAGTTTTTCTTTTTGCTTGATTTAGCCAGAGGATTGAATTCAAGGCACTTTTTAACCCAGAAGTCCAGATCATCATCCATGTCATAACCAGACTCCTCAATGAAGAGGTAACCTGTCATGATTCTTCCGGCATGAATCATTTGGTCGGCCCCTTCTTTCTTGATCAATTCATCCACTTCTTCAGGATTCACTCTGGCCATCAAACCACCTTTATAGGTGCCAAAACACATTTTGTCATCCACCATAAAGCAGTTTCCTCCAAACATTCTTTTCTCTTCCCAGGAAGCATTCTGAGTTTTCATTGAGCGTCTTAAGCGCTCCAGAAGATAATCATCAGTTTCAGCCATATCATTCCTAGACTGAAGGTTTAAAAACATTCTGTTCATAATGGCTATGGAATTGGTTTGGTAAAAAGAAATCTTATTGATTACTTTTGTTCCGCAAGTAAATTTAAAAAATTGCTTTTGATTTGCAAGTAAAGGGAAATAAAGATTTAGATTTCAGGTCGGTTTGTCCGCTGAGTTCTGCACTTGATGTCATTGGCGATAAATGGTCATTGTTGATCATTCGTGATATCATATTCTTCAATAAGAAGACATTCGGTGAGTTCAGTAAATCTATGGAAGGTATTGCTTCAAATATCCTGACTAATAGATTAAAGAGGTTGGTTGAGCTCGGAATATTGAGTAGAGAGCAGGATGAGCTGAATAAGAAACTATATAACTATTCTCTTACCGAGAAAGGAGAAGACTTTGTTCCCGTAATGCTTGAATTGATGGTATGGGCAGATAAATACCTTGAAAAGCATGTTCATCCAGAGGCCCGGAAGATTGCGCAATTCTATGTCGATAATCGCGAGGGAATTATCAAAAAGATCAAGGCGCGAGAATTAGTGATCGGCGCTTAATCCTCTTTTTCTTTCTTTGATTTCTTGTCGCCTTTCTCAAATATATTGAAGATAAGGCCTCCCATGACAGCACCATAACCTGTGCTGTTAAACGGGTCAGAGTATATATTGCAACTTTCGCCACAACCTACAAAGTAGAAATAAAGGAATCCGGCTACAGCTCCGAGAGCCAGGCCAATAAACGTCAGTTTGTATTTGAAGAAGAAGTCCATATTCAGGCACAAATATCCTATATCTTAAATAAGCGTTGTGTCACTTTAGTTACAAAGTGACTTATTTATATCTTTGATAAGACTTCAATAATTATAAGTCCGTTTTTTAGTTTCATGTGGGTTACTAATTAGGGTTAAATACACCTAAGCTTAGTATTGAAAAGGACAATGCTTTGTCTGTGCAGTTGATATTTGTATTACCATAATCAATGAATGCAAGTCAATGGAAAACCAAGTAAAACCCAAGGCTTTAACCAGTTTCGAAAAACTGGATCGCCACATGCAGGAAAGGATAAAACTCGAATATCCTTTTGGCTTTGCCGATAATTTAATCTCTTTTAATGACCGAGAAGGTAACAGGGTGAGCGCGCTCATATTCGAGGCAGAAGACAAGATTTATCTTATCAGAATGACAAATGAAATCGCCACAAAATTGGTTGAAGAAGACGATGATTACGGTGATGATGGCATCCTCAAGGCTGAAATTCAGGAGAATTACGAAGAAAAGTATCAGGAAGAGGATATTGCAGCCATGGATGAAGAAGAGGAGTGATTCCAGATTTGATGTGATTTAGACTCAGGAGGTTATTTATATAAAACCAAAACCTTTTCGTCGCTCAATAACTCCCAGTTGCTGAATTTATCGAGGAAACCCTTTCCGCAAAGAAGAGAGCCGTCGTCCATGACACCAACAAGTACGTTGTCTACTTCATAGTCGCCGATTTTGATTTTGTCCAATCTCAAAACTCTGGCTTCAACTATCTCATTGTTGGCCATGGTATAATTTTCAACTACATCCAGGTAATCTTTTTCCTTGATACTACCATTCAACAGCAACTCCCTTTCAAGGTCTGTACTTATTATCATATCTGAAGCCCCTGTATCGAATAGAAAATACTTTACGACACCATCAATCTCAATTTTAACTTTGTATCCCTGACCTAGGTAATCTACGAGTTCAACCCGGGTCATATCCTCTTTTCCTTTGATGTCTTTTTTATCATAGGAATTAAAGATCACACTGCCTTTTGATTCAAGATCCTCATCAAATGCTGCGGTAAGACAAGGCACAGCGATCTCATTGAATACTTCACTGCTTTCATCTTCTATCGTCATCAGCTCACCATAAGATAGACCTCTTGAATAAAGTTCATCAACAGCACATTGACAATAGCTCGTTGCAATTTCTTCCGTGAACAGGTCTTTAGTGGCTGTATCTTCTAAAATGATATTTACACATTCTTTAACAGCCAGCCTTTTCTCTAATTCAATATTATCAGAATCCCCGGAGCCAAATTTATACTCGTCACTCAACTCGACATTTTCTTCAGCGCAATCCATAATGATTTTGAAGTTCTCATCATTAAAGAGTAACTCTTCCAGTGTATTTTCGTCAACGGCTGTTTCAAGTTCGTCCCAGGTAAGTCTTGGATACAATTCTTCTGTAACGCACGAACAATATTTATATGCGTCCACTTTCATGCCATTGAGATCCACCGTTTTCTGAGTCGCAGATTCAAAACATGATTTGATAAGCTCCTCTTTGTCGCCCAGTGGTATTCCGTCTTTCGTTTTAATGACCTGGGAACTTAATGTTCCAAGGAAAAAGAAAGAAGTCAGGAGGAGGATGGTGGTTTTATGGAACATTTTTTTGATCAATTATATGACCGGTATTTTCAAATCGAAAGGTATGAAAAAACGACTTGTGACGGGAGATAGAACGAAAAAATAACGATGTAAATAGAAGATGTTCTGTCTAATATTATTTACAAAAAGTAAAGAAAACTTTACAATAAGTAAAATATTATATACATTTGTCCCGACAAAACATCAAAAACATGAAGACACACTTTTTATTTCCGCACAAATTCAAAAGAACTGGTTGGTTCTTATTAATTCCGGGTATTTTACTCGGACTTCTTTATCTTATTCTGGGTGAGGATGAAATAACATTACGAACAAAAGTCTTTGCTCTATTTCACGATCAGATTTTTGAAGAGAAAGTTTGGTTTGGACTGGTTGAGAATAATATTCTGGATGAGCTGATATTAATTCTTGTGATTGTCGGTGGAATATTGGTAGCATTCTCGAGAGAGAAAAACGAAGACGAATTCATTGCGAAGATCAGACTCGAATCCCTGGTTTGGGCAACCTATGTTAACTATGCAGTACTGCTTTTCACCATAATCTTCTTGTACGGCATGCCTTTTTTCTGGGCTATGATATTTAATATGTTCACCATTTTATTCTTTTTCGTATTCCGTTTCAAACGAGAGTTATATAAACAAAACAGACTGAGTCATCATGAAGAATAGCATTAAAGTAGAGAGGGCTAAAAACGATATGACTCAAGGTAGGCTGGCCGAATTGATTCAAGTGAGTCGTCAAACCATCAATGCCATAGAGCTTGGAAAATATACACCGTCAACAATTCTGGCCTTGAAAATTGCATCCATTTTTAAGGTCAGAGTTGACGAGATTTTTGAGCTGGAAGAAACGGATTGGTAAGAGATGGGCTTATGAAACATATGTCACAGAACTTCGACATTTTTCATTTATCTTACCGATCAAAAGAACTTTATGAAGTTTGGATTTCTCATCGACAACCGCAAGTGCATTGGTTGTCATGCCTGCACCGTTGCCTGTAAATCTGAACATGATATTCCTGTAGGCGTTAATCGAACCTGGGTAAAACAAGTTGAAAAAGGCGTCTACCCAAATACAAAAAGAGTATTCTCAGTTAGCCGTTGCAATCATTGCACGGATGCGCCTTGTGTTAGTATATGTCCGACTCAAGCATTGTATACCAGAGAGGATGGTATTGTCGACTTCAACAACGACAAATGCATTGGATGTAAATCGTGCATGCAGGCTTGTCCTTACGACGCTCTTTATATTGATCCCGAGACTCATACAGCCGCGAAATGTAACTACTGTGCACACAGGGTTGACATTGGTCTAGAACCGGCCTGTGTTAACGTTTGTCCGGAACACGCCATCGTCTCCGGAGATATGGAAGATCCGAATTCGGAAATTGCGCAATTGATAGCCGGTGAGCAGGTTCGGACAAGAAAACCTGAAAAAGGCACAGTTCCGAATGTATATTATATCAATGGGGATGAAACTTCTCTCAATCCATACACCACTGAAAGAAGCGGTGACTATATCTGGGGCTCACAATCCACAGGTGTAGGTCATTTTTCGAAATATGCCGAGAAGCTTTCAGAAGGCAAGGATCTGTTTGAAATGATGGCTGATCTAAATGGTGGAAAGATGAAGGAAAAACTTGCCACCTATGCCGGAGATGACAGAAAGAAAACCCAAGTGGAAGGTATCATGGAAGCAGCCAAAGCCAAACGTGTTTATGATACACCTGATAAAGGTATTCTCTGGGGTTGGGAAGTGTCTGCATATGTTCTCACCAAGGCAATTTCAGCAGGAGCATTTTTAGTTTTTTTCCTGGGTAATGCTCTCGGACTTTTTCCAAATGCCGAATTAACTTATACTACCGGTATTATTTCTTTGGTATTTCTAACACTTACGGGTTTGTTGCTGATCAAAGATCTCGATCGACCGGATAGATTTTTATATGTTTTACTGAGACCCCAATGGGGGAGCTGGTTGGTTAAAGGTGGTTACTTCATTACCTTCTTTGGTGCTGCTATTACGGCGTATCTGGCAGGAGTATTTATGGACTGGAACGTTATGATTTATGCCGGTTATTGGCTTGGTGCCATTACCGGATTGATGGTGGCTATTTATACGGCATTTCTATTTGCACAGGCAAAAGGAAGAGACTTTTGGCAGAGTCCGGCATTGGCTTTTCATATGATGGTTCATGCACTGATGAGTGGAAGTGCAATTCTTTTTATTTCGAGCTACTTCATATCGATCTCTGACGACTGGAAATATCTTTTCCAAACCATACTCGTGATCTCTATCATAGTGAATCTGGCTATAATGTTTTTCGAATTAAAGATCACACACCCAACTTTGGATGCGGCAAATGCTGTAACGATGATAACCAAAGGGCGCTATTCAAATCTTTTCTGGATCGGTGTCGTTCTCTTGTCGAATGTAATTCCTCTTTTATTGATCCTTTCGGGTAATGCTCACATGATAGCACTGGCATCTCTTCTGATCATAGCCGGTATTTACGTTACCGAAAAAATCTGGATTGAAGCACCACAAAGAATTCCACTTACATAATTGAATTAGCACTATGAACGATATATCAATTATTGAAAAGATTGCTGAGAAATTAAAGATCATTCCGAATGTGAACGATCACAATGAGACTGACATTCCCAGGTTGACTGAACCAGGCAAACTGACGGATTACCCGCCACCTGACCAATGGGACAGCTGGGAAGAGTACGAAGCCAAAGGATGGGCAAGGAAGGAGAAGAAGACTTATAGTATTGTTCCCACGACATGCTTTAATTGTGAATCGGCTTGTGGTTTGCTCGCATACGTTGATAAGACAGTAGGTTCTGTTCGGAAACTGGAAGGAAATCCATATCACCCCGCCAGCAGAGGAAGAAATTGTGCTAAAGGTCCGGCGACGATTAATCAACTGACCGATCCCGACAGGATCCTTTACCCGATGAAAAGAAAAGGCGAAAGAGGTTCGGGTGAATGGGAAAGAGTAACCTGGGACGAAGCCTTGGACGATATTGCAGGCAGAATTGCAAAGGCCATTGAAGAAGGTCGAAACAACGAGATCGCTTACCATGTTGGTCGACCGGGTCATGAAGGATATGCAAACAGAGTATTACAGTCTTGGGGAGTTGACGGACATAATTCGCATACCAATGTTTGCTCATCCGGAGCACGTTTTGGTTATAATCTCTGGCAGGGATATGATCGCCCTTCACCGGATTATGCAAATGCGAAGTTTATTCTTCTGGTTAGTGCTCACCTCGAATCGGGTCACTACTTCAATCCACATGCTCAAAGGATCATGGAAGGCATGATGGATGGTGCTAAACTTGCCGTTCTGGATCCAAGACTTTCCAATACAGCGAGCATGGCAGATTACTGGATGCCAAGTAATCCGGGTACTGAGGCGGCCATGTTACTGGCCATGGTCAAAGTCATTCTCGATGAAGAATTATACAATCGGGAGTACATGGAGAACTGGGTAAACTGGGAAGAATATCTCGAGAAAGTGCACCCTGGAACTGAGCTCAAATTTGAGAATTTCATTGAAAAGATAAAGGAGGAGTATAAAGATTATACACCGGAGTTTGCCGCGGAAGAATCCGGTGTGAAAGCGGAGATGATTCGCGAAGTTGCCATTAAGATCGGAGAAGCAGGAAGCAGATTTTCATGTCATAACTGGCGCTCTGCAGGGAGTGGGAATCTGGGTGGCTGGGCTGTTGCCAGAAGCCTCCATTTCCTGAATGTTATAACCGGTTCCGTTGGAACAATTGGCGGAACGTCGCCGAGTGCCTGGAATAAATTCAAGCCTGATTTCTTTGATAAACCTCCGGCGCAGAAGTTTTGGAATGAACTGCATTATCCGAAAGAATATCCTCTGGCATTTCATGAATTAAGTCCGATTCTTCCACACATGATGTTGGAAGGAAGGGGCAAGATGGATGTATATTTTACCCGGGTTTTCAATCCGATATGGACCTATCCTGACGGATTTTCATGGATGGAAATGCTGACGAATAAAGATCTGATGGGTCTGCATATTGCACTTACTCCTACATGGAATGAAACGGCGTATTTCGCCGATTATGTACTCCCAATGGGGCATGCGGCCGAACGACATGACATCAATTCTTATGAGACTCACAGTGGAATGTGGATTGCATACAGGCAACCTGTACTGAGGGAATTTGCACGAAGAGAGAATAAACCTTTTCAGTTTACCTATGAAGTGAATCCAGGTGAAGTGTGGGAAGAAGACGAATTCTGGATCGAATTGTCCTGGAGAATGGATCCTGAAGGCAAGTTAGGAATCAGAGAACACTTCATTTCACCATACAGGCCAGGTGAGAAGATTACGATAGATGAATACTATCAGTATATTTTTGAACACACCAAGGGTTTGCCAGAAGCAGCTGAGAAAGAAGGATTGACACCTCTTGATTACATGAGAAAATTTGGGGCATTTGAAATAGAAAAGACCTCCTATAATAAGCACCTCAAAGAAGTGAGTCAGGAACAACTGAATGGAGCTTCAGTTGATGAAAAGACAGGAGTTATAAGTAAAGACGGAGCTAATCTTGGCATCATGGTGGATGGAAAAGCCGTTACAGGATTTCCCACGCCTTCCAGGAAGCAGGAGTTTTTCAGTCAAACCATGATCGACTGGAAATGGCCTGAATATGCCATTCCGACTTATATCAAGTCTCATGTGCATGAAGAAGAGATGGATCGAGAAAAAGGTGATTTTCCTTTGGTCCCTACCTTCCGACTGCCTGTGTTAATTCACAGTAGGTCGGCCAACGCTAAGTGGCTAACAGAAATTGCCAATAGAAATCCGGTCTGGATGCATACATCAGATGCAGAGAAATTTGATTTGAAAGATGGAGATCTGATCAAAGTGAATACGGAGATCGGCTATTTCGTTGATAAGGTCTGGGTTACAGAGGGAATGAAGCCGGGTATCATTGCCTGTTCACATCACCTTGGAAGATGGAGAAGACCTCAGGATAAGGAAGGGAATCGTTGGGCCACAAATGTGGTTTCAATTGAAAATAAAGACGGTGTATGGAATATGAAGACCTTACGAGGGGTTAAACCTTTTAAGAGCAGTGACAATGATTCATCGAGGATCTTCTGGTCGGATGGTGGTGTACATCAGAATATCACATTCCCGGTTCATCCTGATCCAATCAGTGGAATGCATTGCTGGCATCAGAAGGTGAGGGTTGAAAGGGCCGGACCGAATGATAATTATGGAGACATATCAGTTGATACAAAGAAATCAAGGGAGGTGTATAAAAAATGGCTCGATATGACGAGACCTGCGCCCGGACCAGATAATCTCAGAAGACCACTTTGGTTTGCAAGGGCCCTGAAACCCGCAAAGGAAACTTTTTATATTGAGTAAAATCAAAACCATAGACTGGCTTCCGGCACGGGCATGGTTTTCTGAAGTAAACGCTACCACGCTCCGCAAGGATATTCTGGCCGGTTTAACAGGTGCCATCATTGTACTGCCTCAGGGTGTTGCTTTTGCCATCATAGCCGGATTACCTCCAATTCATGGTCTCTATGCCGCGATGATCATGCCGTTGGTGTCAGCCTTTTTCGGAAGTAGCAAACACCTGATTAGCGGACCTACAGTAGCTATTTCTCTGATAATTTTCTCTTCAGTCAGCAAGTACGCCGTTCCCGGCTCTTCTGATTTTCTGAATCTTGCCATTGTCATCTCCCTTGTAGCCGGAGCTATACAATTTATTTTAGGCCTGGCCAGGTTGGGGGCCATTGTAAATTTTGTTTCTCACAGTGTAATTATCGGATTCACAGCAGGGGCGGCAATTCTTATTGCCAGCAGTCAGCTCAAGTATTTTTTTGGTGTAGATATACCTGCCGGAAGTGACTTCATCGATATCTGGATTTCCCTATTTCAAAGCATGGATCAGTACAATATGTATACCGTACTGATAGGTTCTGTAACCATTGTTTCGGCTTTACTTATTAAAAAGATTCATAGCTCTATTCCCGATCTCTTAATTGCATTGATCATTTCCAGTTCCCTATCTTATTTATTATTCAACAATCAGAACGGAATAGAAGTGGTTGGTGTTCTTCCTGAAGGATTACCTCAATTCAATGTCCCGGATATAACCGCAAATCAGGTCAAATCAATTATTCCGAATGCTTTTGCTGTTGCATTGCTTGGACTGATCCAGTCTGTTGCTATTGGCAGGACATTGGGAGTGAAAAGTGGTCAAAGAATCAATGCAAATCAGGAGTTCATAGGACAAGGTCTTGGTAACATGTTTTCATCTCTTTTCGGGGGATATGCAGGTTCGGGATCTTTTACCAGATCGGCTATTAATCAAAGAGCTGGGGCAAGCACACCCATGGCGGCCATGTTTGCGGCTTTGTTCCTGATCATGGCTATCAATTTTGTAGCGCCTCTTGCCGCCTATTTGCCTATCTCGGCCATTGCAGGTGTAATAGTTCTGGTAGCCTATCAGCTTATTGATTTCAAATACATCAAAAAACTTCTTACGACGAGTAGAAGGGAATCGGCCGTTATGCTCATCACCTTTTTCTCCGTGTTACTTCTTGATGTAGATTATGCCATCTATATGGGAATCATTTTCTCATTGATCCTCTATCTAAGACAAACTACTCAACCTCGATTTGTAGAGATTTCCCCTGACAGATCAAACCCAAGACACATGTTCGTGCCTGTGAAAAAATACAAGCTCGAGAATTGTCCGCAATTAATGATTTACCGAATCGAAGGTTCATGGTATTTTGGAGCTGTTGAGCATGTCGCAAATGGTCTTGATGAATTACTTGAAAGACCCGAAAATAACCTACTTATCGTGGCCAATAATATCAACCTGATCGATAATACAGGTGGGCAATTTATGGTTGATGTAGTGAAGAAGTGGGAAGAAAGAGGAAAACACATTTACTTCAGCGGCCTAAAATTCAGAAGTCGGGAATTCCTTATAAACGGTGGCTATACAAAGGAGATCGGTAATGATCGATTCTTTGGTAATAAAGAACATGCTGTTGAGGAGATTTACAAGAAACTCGACCACGATTACTGCCAGACCTGTGCCGTTCAGTTGTTCCGGGAATGTCCGAAAAGGAAGGATGGATAGATGAAGGATGAAAAATGAACGATGAATGATGAATGATTTCGTCATTGTCATTTTTATCCTTTGATCATTCATTTTAAAGCACTCATGTCCAATCAGGCTTTTCTTGACATTTATCAATGCATAGCCCTTCGTGCCCCTATACTTTTGATTCCGTCAAACGAAACAAAACGAAAGGTTATGAAAACTACAGATACAATTACTACTAGATTCGACATACTGAAAGGAATCATGTTCGTATGTCTATTGTTCGGCTTTGTGATAATGGCGAATGCACAAAACGAGGCAGATTCCATTGCGCCATGGGAGAGCTCAATTAAGTTGAATGGGCCGAGATTGGGAATAACGTATGTAGGTCCGGGAGATGCAGCAGATATCCTGGATACAGTATATAATGCAGATCCGTTTATCACTCAGTTTGGATGGCAGTTTGAAAACAGACTTTTTACTCTTGAGAACGGAACTTCTGGAGTCATTGAATACATTTTGCTTGTAGGTGGACTGGATCAGGGATTGTTCCTGCCCAATGCCACTGTTTTGGCCGGATTGAGAACTGGAAAAGGCTGGGAATTTGGCGCTGGACCTAATTTATCACTTGCCGGACCGGGTTTTGCATTTGGTGTGGGATACACTTTCAAATCGGAAAACATCTTCTTCCCGGTAAACATGGGCTTCGTAAGATCCAAGTCTGGTTATCGGGTAAGTCTTTTAGTTGGGTTTAATGCAAGAAAAAAAATGACCAGATAAAAATGGAAGTACTCATATGAAAAGCCCTGAATTTCGGGGCTTTTTTATTTGTGAATAGCAAAGAAAATAATTGCTACCACGATGGATCCGGCAAAGAATAACAGAGGAAAAGCCCATCTGCTTATTTTGTCAACTTTATCGCCTGTAGCTTCCATTCCACGCTGGTTGTATTTTTCAACGACTATGCTTTCCATTACGCTGGCAGCCAGGATAAAGAATGTGAGAATGAAAAATACATCAATTAAAGTGAGGTAGTTGATCTCGGGAATATCATCCTGAATTACCAAGTAATAGGCGACCACGCTCAAAATTCCGATGAAGGAAATATTGATTCTTTCTGTCACATTGGATTTATCCATCCAGAATACAACCCAGGTCAGGCATACCAATACAACCATTGGGAAAATAGCACTTAGCAAGGTGTGAAGTGGTTTCCTTTCTACAATCACCGACACTTTGAGCTGACTTGCATCTGCTCTTGAGCCATCATGAGTCTCAATTTCAAGAGCACTTTCGCTAACCACAACTTTTTTTCTGCGCCATTCATCAATTCCAAGATTAATGTTCCAGTCCCATTGCAGACCGCTGTCGGGTATTAGCAAAACCTCCTGTCTTGAATAGGGATATGGATACACATAAATGTCCAGCACCTGAGTATCAAATGGGAATAAATGGAGACTGAGGGGTGTTTCTGCCACACAACTGAATGTTTCCTGATATTGAACAATTCCATTCGGAAAAATTTTGATTGACATGTTTGTGGTGTTTCGATTGCCGATACCGTTGGCAATTAGCATTTGAGGTCGCCAACCTTCATATAATTCTTTTACGGCAAAATCTCCCTGGTAATTCAATAAAGGTGTTCTTCTGAAGGCATCTTCAGGATCGTCAAAAACGGTAGAGTCTATTTCATAAGCCAATCTCTCGTCCTTCCATCTCATGATCAATGCACCATCAAAGCCGATTGTTTCTTCTTTTTCATCTATGCTGGTAATATTCATCAGATTGAATGATGTGCGTATTTTGATGGTGTCGTCTGACGGTAGAGAACTCAACACACTATCCCTGTTCAATTGAGCACTTGCAATCTGGGATAAGATGAGCAAGAATAGAAATGGTAGGAGTTTTTTCATTTTAGGCCTGCAATTATTCGAATCAATATATAAAATCGATAGTAATAGACAATAACAAGGGAATTGGATAAAGTCTAATTTTATAAATCCAGTTCACATGAAAAGACGCGATTTCATATATAAGTCTTCATTATCAATAGCAGCTCTGGGTGCTGTCAAACCAATGACTATGAATTATTTGAATTCTCTTCCGGAAAAAGGAGAGAAAATGCCGGTTTTATTTCTGGGACACGGAAGTCCAATGAATGCGGTTGAAGAAAACATCTATACAAAAGGATGGAGTGAAATCACAAAAGATATTCCGCGACCTGAAGCAATCCTTATTATTTCTGCTCATTGGGAAACGCGTGGAGGTACACAAATTTTTGCCGGGGAAAAGCCTAAAATGATCTATGATATGTATGGCTTTCCTCAGAACTTATACCAGGTTCAATATCCTGCTGAAGGAAATCCCGACTTAGCCAATGAGATCGTTTCGAAGATAGATCACAATAAAATTGCTCCAACGCATAAATGGGGATTGGATCACGGTGCGTGGAGCGTTCTTGTTAAAATGTATCCGGATGCCAGCATACCTTGTTTTCAGATGAGTTTGAATTATACCCGGGATATGCAATGGCACTATGATCTCGCAAAACAACTATCCTTCCTCAGGAAAAGGGGAGTCTTGATCCTGGGTAGTGGCAATATTGTACACAATCTGAGATATTTAGTCCAGTTTCACAGCGATCCTGCCCCGGAATGGGCTCTTGATTTCGATGATTATGTTGTGAGGAGAATAAAGGAAGGTGATCATAAGGCTTTGGTAAACTATAAGAATTCCGGTGAAGCAGGCCTGGTAAGTGTGAATTCGGCCGAGCACTACATCCCCATGCTCTACACCATGGCCTTAAAGGAAGATGACGACGAAGTGATATACTTTAATCATGATGTCGGAAAGACACTCATGGATGTTTCCATGCGATGCATTAAGATCGGTTAAAAATTACACAATGCCAATATGAACCAGGGCATCACCGCGATTGACAATCGGATTATTATTTATTGCAATTACATAACCACATTGTGGTGATTTAATCTTGATCTCTTTTTGACCGTATGGGTCGGATATTATTCCCAGCACGTCACCTTTGTTTATAGGACTTCCATTGCGGACTGTAAGGTGTTGCATGCCCGACCTTCTTGCTCGGAGCCAGGTTGATCTTTGCAGAATGACATTTTCTTTTTTCGGTTCCGGAGCTTCTGAAATCATATTTAGATGCCTCATAACCCTCAGTGTGCCCCTGATTCCTGTTTCTATGGCATTCAGCCTGAGCCTCAAAGATTCTCCGGCTTCATAAACCAAAATGTTCTTTCCAATCTTATCCGCGTACTTGCGCAGGGATTTTTCTCTGTAAGAAGAGTTCACGGTAAATGGTGCTCCGAATGCCTTGGCAAGTTCATCATTGTTCTTGCTATTGAGATCACATCGAATCTGAGGGAAATTGTTGATCCTTTTTCCACCGGTATGGAAATCGATTCCGTAATCCACATTCGGCAGAACAGAATCGCTTAAAAAATGTGCCACCTGGCTCGCCAATGAACCGCTGGGTGATCCGGGAAAGGATCGGTTTATGTCTTTTCCACTCGTGTCTTCCCGACTAAAATTGATAAAACCAAATACATTCAAGATGGGAACACAAATCACGCTGCCTTTTTGAGGAATGTGATGACCAGCCCTTATAAACCTTCTGATTATTTCAACACCGTTTATCTCATCTCCATGCATTCCTCCCATGACAAGAAGAACAGGACCGTCGATCTTTGAACGGGCAATGACAATAGGCAGATCTATTAGAGTGCCTGTAGGCAGTCTGGCTACTCCAAAATCAAGTGATTTAACTTCTCCCGGATAAATTACCTGGTCTTTGATGGTGATCTTTTCAGGCATATTAAGCGGTTACTTTCCTTTTACCTTTTTTACTCAAGTTGACTTCTATGTATTCAACGATCTTGTCTGCAATGTCTATTCCAGTTGCAGTTTCTATTCCTTCCAATCCCGGTGATGAATTCACCTCAAGAATCAGCGGACCTCTTTTACTTGGCAATATGTCAACTCCGGCTACGGCCAATCCCATTACCTTTGCCGCTTTGACGGCAGCGGCCTTTTCCGATCTCTTTAGAGTTACGACTTGTGCCTTACCTCCCTGATGTAAATTCGATCGGAATTCTCCTTCTTTAGCCTGGCGCTTTATAGCTCCAACCACCTTACCGTCGACAACGATAGCACGCAGATCAGCTCCGCCGGCTTCTTCAATAAATTCCTGAATAATGATTCTGGCTTTGAGTCCTTCGAAGGCCTGAATTACAGATTGTGCAGCATTGTTTGTTTCTGCCAGAACAACTCCAAGGCCCTGTGTGCCTTCAAGAAGCTTTATCACTACCGGGGCTTCTCCAATATGATGGAGAAGAGAATTATTGTTTTTCTTTCTCGAGTAATTGGTGAATGCCGTTTTTGGCATTTTGATGTTGTGTCTTGATAACAGCTGTAAACTTCTGAGCTTGTCCCGAGTTCTTGTAATGGCCAGGGAGCTCACTGTACTAAATACTTTCATCATTTCAAACTGCCTGACAACGGCCGTTCCGTAAAATGTCACTGAAGCACCGATGCGAGGAATTACTGCATCAATATCCTTTAATTCCTGCCCCATATAATACAAACTTGGACCCTTGTCCTCAACCACGATATCGCATTTTAAATGATCAATAACCACGGCCTCATGCCCGCGATTCTCGATGGCACGGACCAAGCTTTTTGTAGAATACAATTCGGGCTTTCGCGATAGAATTGCAATTTTATATTTACTCTTTGTCATATTTATTTTTGTACGAAAGGTTTGATTTTGAGACATCTACAATGAAATTCTTAAACAGTAATCGCCTTCCTAATAAAATTGGAAATTTCATTTTTTTTCTGTCTGCAAGTGTAAATTCTGTCAAAAATTCCCTGTCAAAAATTTTTACTCGAGTCTCTATAACATATCTCTTTCTACTAATTCCCGTACTGCTCTTTACTTTTCTTAGTTTATAATTATCAAGGGTGTAGGATTTCAGTCCTTCAGGATCATGTTCGGGGTTATGCAATACAAAATGAAGGAGTTTTTTGCCTTCTACCTCAATTTCACTGATCTCATCACAATGCATTGAGGAAGTACGTGCTCCGGAATCAATTTTTACTTCTATATCTTCTAATCCCAGATCAGGAAGGTCAATTTTGTCGATTCGACCAAGGACAAGTCTTTTTTTCAATTTTATTCAGGTCAATTCTGCTGTTCTAAAGGTATTTAAAACAGACATTGTTTATTCCACTTGAATAACAATTATTTCTATTTAGAATTGGTCAGATCTCGAAGTACATGCCTTCTTTTAAGAGTCGGCGATAATTCGTTCTGTTGAATTTATAGAGATATCCGGGTCTTCCCGATCCCGGTAACTTATCCTTTTCATCTAACTGATCCAGAATACCCAGGCTCATTACTTTCTTTTTAAAGTTCCTTCTGTCGATAGGACGATCAAGCAGGGTAGTGTAAAGGTGTTCCAGATCGGAAAAAGGAAATTTCCGATCCAGCAATTCAAATCCAACCGGGTGAGAAACGATCTTACCTCGAAGTCGTTCTACGGCCATCTCTAGGATCTGTTTATGATCGAATGCCAACTTGGGCAACTTTTTGAAATTGAACCATTCAGCTTCTTCAGCGTCGGTAGATGCCGACAATTTTCTGAATTGTTTCGAATTTACCAGTCCGAAGTATGCAACGGAAATAACTCTTTTTCTCGGATCTCTTTTAGGAGCTCCAAAGGTGTGAAGCTGCTCCAAGTAATTAATCTTTACTCCCGTTTCTTCCTCAAGCTCCCTTTCGACGGCCGTCTCCAATGACTCGTCATCCAATACAAATCCTCCCGGAATGGCCCAGCTTCCCTTGTGTGGATCGTATTTTCTTTTGATCAATAGAATTGATACACCTTCTTCTTTGCTGTATCCAAATACAACAGCATCCACAGCAACCTTAATATTTTGTGTCAGTTTCACGCGATAAAATTAGGAATTCGGAATGAGTGGCAGCCCTTATACCCATAAAAATAAATATTTATGTAAAAAATACACAAAAAATTTGGAGATATAAAAACTCTTAATATATATTTGCGTAGAAATTACACAAAACAAAAACTCGCCGATTCAAAAAAAAGAAAAGAAAATGGACACACTACTTTTTAAAACGAACATTAAAAACCGATCAAATATGGCTGGTATAGAATTCTTGCTCAATCATCTTCCCAATATATCCAGGTGGAATGTAGATACTGAGGATATAGATAAGGTGTTGAAAATAGAAAGCTATGGTGGAATTACAGAAGAAGATATCCTTGGATTTCTTCAGAGCTGCGGCTTTAGAGGAGAAATCCTAGAAGACTAAATGAATCAATAAACCAATAAAAAAATAAACCAATGAAAATGAAAGCAGCAGTATTTACAAATTACGGACCACCTGAGGTCCTGAGAATTGAAGAAATTGAGAAACCACAACCAAAGGAGAATGAGATTCTGATCAGAATCAAATCATCGGCGGTGAATTCCGGCGACTGGAGATTGCGACGTGCAGATCCATGGTTGGTAAGGCTAATGTTTGGACTTTTTAAACCAAGGGTGAATGTACTAGGGGTGACCTTATCCGGAGTTGTGGAAGAAGTCGGTTCGGCTGTCACTAAATTTAAAGCAGGTGATGAAATTTATGCTACAAATGGAACAGGCGGGGGAGCTTATGCCGAATATCAGTGCTTGAATGAAGATTCAATTATTTCTGCCAAACCGGCCAATATTTCTCATGAGGAAGCAGCATGTATCCCATTTGGAGGAAACACCGCGCTTCATTTCTTGCGAAAGGCTGGTTTGAAAGAAGGACAAAAAATTCTGATAATCGGTGCATCCGGAGCCATTGGCACGGCAGCTATTCAACTATCTAAGTTGTATGGTGCCGAAGTCACAGCTGTTTGCAGCACTGATAATGTAGAAATGGTTAGAGATCTTGGAGCAGATCATGTCATTGATTACAAAAAGCAATTTCTCTACGAAATGCAGGAAGAATATGATGTGATCTTCGAAACTGTAGGTAAGACATCTTATTCAGATATTAAAGGAAAAATCAAGAATGGAGGTACACTATTACTTGCTTCAATGAGTTTTAATCTAATGTTTGGCTTTGGAAGAAAATTCAAAACCGTAGGTGGAGTTATGAAAGAGTCAGTAGAGGAGATGACCTATTTTAAAGATCTCATCGAGTCAAATAAGTACAAGCCAATTGTGGATCGTACTTATAAGCTGGAAGAGATTGTAGAGGCGCATAGATATGTAGAAGCCGGACATAAAAAAGGAAATGTTGCGTTGACGATATCTGATAGATGATATATGACATATGACATATGATATATTTTAGAACAAAGAATTATGATTGGTGAAATGTCTCATCAATTATCCAATTAACTAATTCCACAATTAGAAGATTATTTTGTAGCTTAAAACAGGAAGCATTCCCAATTGAGTGTAAGTCTTGACCGTCTGCGTTCTGTCATCGTAATACTCCCCAACAACATTCAATCTGTTCGTAACATTCTGGATATCCAGTTTCCATTCATGGGCTCGTTTCTTCTTGTCTGTTCTGATCTTTAACTGTATATCGAATCTTTGATAGTCGTCGGCACGAACACCAAGGACATTATTCTCATCACGTACCGTTCTACCTTCCTCAATTGATTGTTCAAGGTCAACCGGCGTATAGTAATTTCCGCCAGCAACAGAACCTTTAGCACTCACAGTGAAGGTTCTTTTCTTCTGATTTCGACTCATATCGAATTCCTTTCCACCCAGCACATTCGTGACATAATTTCCATTATATCGTGTATTTCTCTCTACACCGTCAAGAGCGGTATATCTTGAATTATATAACGAATTTGTAATGAGGAAATAATAACCTCCGGCGAAATATCTCTCGAGCGTGAGGTCGATTCCATAGTTTTCTCCTGTTCCACGGTTCACCAAATGAATTGGTTCATATCCTTCCGAAAGGTTTAGCATGGAAAAAGCACTGTTCACGTCATTTTCAACCGGCACATCGAAAAGATCCTGGTAATAGATCTCGGTATTCAATCTTAAGTTTTCACTCATTGACCAGGAATAACCAAATACATAGTGAAGAGCTTTTGACATGTCGAGGTTTTGGTTTGGCTTGGCAATGGAACCATCTGGCATTTCAACAGCTGCCATGTATTGTGAAATGGTCTCCATTCTGCTGTGCAATCCAAATCCCGCCGACAAACTATGCTGAGGATTGATCCTGTATTTTAATCCTGCTCTTGGTTCAAGACTCATACTGTTATTCAGGTTGAATCGGAATGAATGAATCCCGGCCGTTACCGTGAGGTTTTCTCCAAGTCTGCTTTTAACATTCACGAACGATTGCAGGGTGGAGGCATTTCCTTCATCATCGAGAGAAGTGATCATTTCCATGTCATCAGCCCAACGGTATGAGTTATAGAGGTCATAATACAAGTGACTATAAATAACTCCCACTTTTACCGAATGTCTTGCTGAAAGTTTTCTCGAATAGATCGATTGGGCTCTTAAACTGGAATTTCGAATCGAATAATTCTGATCATTAAAAAATACACCTTCTTCGTTGGCCAGCTCTGATTCAAAACTTCCCCCTGAGGAAGATCCTGAGATCGTTGTTTCGAGGTAGGATTTATCGTCGAGCAAATAAGTATGCTTCACGCCCATGATAAACATGTCTGAAGTGAAGTCTTCTACATAATACAACTCTTCTGTTTCTTCGTCCTTCTCTTCAAAGTGAATTCCACTTAGTCCGCCCACACCGAAAATGGTAAATCGACCCATATTATCTGTTGGCAATTCCACTTTGAAAGCGGCATCCTGATATCTGGGAACATTATCTCCTGCCACTTTGAAACCCATGGCATTCAGAAGATCCAAGGTCGAATACCTGTAATTAACAAGGTATGAACCATCCTTACCCTTCTTCATGGGTCCTTCAAGAGAGATGTCGGTACCAAGGAAACCGGCTTCAATAGAGTATTCTCTTTTTTCGTTATTACCTGTTCTCAGTTCAATGTCGAAAACACCGCTGTAAGCATTTCCATAGTTGGATGGAAAGGCGCCCGTAAAGAAATCAGAATTGGCCAGAACATTACTATTCAGAATGGAAATCGGACCACCCGATGCTCCGTCGCCGGAGAAGTGATTTGGGTTGGGTGATTCAACTCCTTCTATTCTCCAGAGCAATCCCTTTGGTGAATTCCCTCGAATAATAATATCATTGTTTCCTTCAGGAGAACCGCTGACTCCGGCAAAAGAAGAGGCCATTCTTGCTGGGTCATTAAAAGTACCGGCATATCTTTTGGTTTCTTCAACTGTAAATCCTCTTGCACTGATCATGGCAAGGTCATTGTTGGTTTTGGCCTTGTCCTTTTCAGCCTGAATCTTCACGGCATCCAGTTTTTGTGTCGATTCCGTCATGGCAATTTTCAAGACACTCTCTTTTCCACTCCCAACCATCACATTCGGAATGATCTGGTCTTCATATCCAATGCAGGTGATCTTGATGTCATATCTTCCTACCGGTACATTCTCTATTTTGAATTTACCGTCGAAATCTGTTGTAGTTCCGATCATAGGATCCGTTCCCAACAGAATTACATACGAAGCATAAATAGGTGATTTGGATTCTACATCACTGATCTTTCCTCTGATGGTTTGAACCGGAGTATTCTCGTTTTGAGAGAATACAGGAACGGCCATTGTGATGGCGAAAAGTATGTAGACAAGAATTATTTTTTTCATTGCTGTTTCTTTTGTTTGATTCTAAGACACAGCAAAAGGATCTTACCCTATGTCAAGGTGAATTTTTTTTTCTAGAATTGAATTCCAGCGTTGAAACCCATCCAGAAATCAACATTGATATCGCCTGAAGTTGTGGTATAAAGCAGGTCTTTTGGAATGATTGGAGCAGGTGTGAGGCTGGAGTGATAGATATAATTATTCAGACTCGGCCCGAAGAAAATTGAAAAGCGATTCTTAAGACGAATTCCGAAGTTCAAATTCAACTTATTCAACATATTTATCTGATCCGACCAACCATTTTCATTGATGGAATAGGCCATCAATTCTACGTTCGACCAAATCCTCGATTCAGGTCTGATCAACATGGTTCCGAGTCCATATCCAAAGGTCCAGTAGGTACTCGTGTCCTCTTCATTACCCGTTACCGGATAGGGCATGAGACCTCCAACAGAGAATATGTTGTAGATTGAGTTCGTTCCGGATTTAAATTGGTAAGTAACAAATCCCGCATCGCTGGCGCTGATCTCATGTCTGCGGTAACCGTTCTTCACAAAACTGAAGAAACCCAGGCTAGTTCCATGTTTCAAAGAATCAACCACATTGATGAATCCAAGCTGAAATCCGGAAAGTTTGTGTGAATAATTGAAGAAACCTGCGAGCTGTGCACCATCTGTATGTTCCGCAAGATTCATGAAGCCGGCTAATTGAACTCCGTTAATTTTCTTTCGACTTGTATTGACCAGACCTGTTATCTGCATTCCATTTACGGTAGAATTTGCTGTATTGACGAGTCCGGACAATTGCATACCATAGATGCTTTCAGTGGCCAGGTTGTTTATGCCTGCAACCTGCAATCCTTCCACCTTTCCTCGTGTGATATTTGTGATACCCGCTGCCTGAACTCCCCTCATATTTAGTCCGGCGAGATTATAAATACCGGCGGCCTGCACTCCATGTATTTTCATGTTACTCTGATTCACCAATCCGGCTACTTGGGCTCCGTATGTGTGACCACCGGATAGATTTACAAGGCCTGAGACTTGTGCCCCATAAACATTGAATCGATTGATGTTGGCAAGCATGCTCATTTGCACTCCTTCAATTCCGGCCGAAAGACCTGTGAATACGTTCATCGAAATGCCCTGCGTAATTGTATAAGGCTCTTTTCCAAGGTCTGTACTTACACCCGGATAAACGCCGAATTGAAAAGGTTGATATACCAATGGACTATCGGCGCTCATTTTTTCTCTGTAAGACTTTGGAATAAAGGTGACCGTCCAAAAAGCATCATCAATTGGTTCTATGAGTTCCTGTTTTTTCACCGTGTCATTTTTCGCCACCATGTTTGCCTTAATTATAGGAACGGAGACATCTTCTTTTGTAATGTCTTCATCCTGCGTCATTGCCAGAAGAGCAGGATCCATATCTGCTGAGTCTAGCTTTTCAAGCTGAGCAGTCAGGAAGTTATCATCATATGCCTTGAATTTCATGGTGCGTTCACGATATCCATCCTTTTGAAAGGTGAGGTAAAGGGTATAACTCGGAACATTCAGATCAAGATTGAATTCTCCTTCTTCATTGCTGACCTGACTCATATTCAGGAAGGGTTCAGAAACTTTTACTCCGGCCAAAGGAGAACCGTCGCTCAGGTCTTTCACTATACCGGTGATCATTTGATGTGATTTCTGGGCCTGCGTATTCTTTTTATAGAAAACTACCTGTCTTTCATGAAGAGTGTATTTGAGCTCGCTTTTTAACGCAACCTCTTCGATCAATTTTTTAAGCTCGTCGTTTTCAATATTAACGCTGATTCTGGTTGAAGATGAGAGGATTTTTGAATCATAGGAAAAGTCAAAATCTACAAGATCGCTTACTTCGAACAAGATCTCGGGCACCTTCTTTTCTGAGGCCGAATAAGTCAGCTTTTCATTCCAAACAGATTGTCCGAACGAGAAAAGAGGAAAAAGAAAAACGATGATCAGGCTTTTACGGCGCATCCCATTCCGGATATTATCACTTGATTATTTCGGATCTCATATTCGATATCGAAGGTCAGTTTCAGACTTTCCATGATCTGCTCCAATTCCTGTTTTTTGAATTTAGCCGTCAACCTGCATTGATTGAAAGAAGCATTTCGAACTGTAAATTCAACATGGAAATGTCTTTCGAGATCGGCTAAAACTTGTTCCATGGGTGCATCGTTGAATTTGAGACTTCCAGTAATCCACGAAATAGCATTGAGATTGATCTCATCCAGTTTGAAGAGTCCTTTAAGATTTCGGATTGCTCTTTCTCCTTTTTTCAGATCGATGTATTCGCCCTCTTCAAGCGTAGAATCTTTGTAAACGCGCACAAGTCCTTCGGTCACCGCCACTTCTACGTCGCCATTATCTTTCTGACTCACGGTAAATTTTGTTCCCAGAACACGAACTAGTGACGTATTTGTTTCCACAATGAATGGCCTCTCCGGCATCCTGGCTACTTCAAAAAAGACTTCGCCTTTATCGAGATAAACGAGCCTTGTGGTGTCGTATTCATTCATCTGATGTCGGATCTGACTGTTTTCTCTCAAGGTCACCTTACTGCCATCAAATAGGTCGGCCTCGTAGATTTGATCAACACTGGCAATTCTTTCGAATTCTTTGATCGGTATAATTTCATCTTCGATGGTATCAGTCTCTGCGATGATGGGTTTTTGTTGAATTGAATCCCCCGGCCTGAAAATGAAATAAAGACCGATCAGAAGAATGACTGCAGCAGCATATCGAAGGATAGAATTTGAGCGGAAGAACAAAGGAATGACCTTGCCTTTCTCTTCATTCCCCAGATTAAGGCGGCTTGAAACGCTGTTCCATGCAGTATCAACATCAACATTTGCCTTTTCTGTGCGAATAGAAGTGAATCGCTCAAGATTGGATCTGAGCTTCTCGTACAAAGAGCGATTTTCTTCCACAGAAAGCCATTCTTCTACTTCTTTGGTTTCATGCTCACTGCAATCAGCAAGAATGTACTTGATCAACAGGTCTTCTATTTCGCTATAATTTTTCATCCTTCACTTTTCATCCTTCATTTTTCATCCTTCATCTTTAAAGGTTATTCGGTGATGAGGTGATTCGGTTTATAACTCCAAATTCCGAATTCCGAACTCCATATTCACTATTCATTATATAAGACACACACGCCCTCATTTACCCTATGTTCAATTCAAAAAAATCAGAATTATACTTATTAAAAACTCTTTCAGATCTTCTCTCAACTTTTTCAAAGCCCTGCTCATATTGGCTTCCACGGCTTTAACGCCGATGCTCAATTCCTCCGAAATTTCTTTGTATTTCTTTCCTTCAAAGCGGCTCAGTTCAAAAACCCTTCGACTCATTTCGGGTAGTTGAGCAATGGCATCTTCAATCTTCTGATCCAATTCCAGCGCTTCGATACTGTTATCATCCCATCCTCCTATTTTCCCATCATCCACACCTTCGGTATCAACATTCTTCAATCTCCTGATCTCATTCAAACACCTGTTCCGAACAGAAGTGTACAAGTAGGAAGATAAGGAAGTGGTGATCTTAATACTCCCCCTCTTTTCCCACAGATTGCAGAAAACATCCTGAACGATTTCCTCCGCGCTTTCCTGGTCCTTCAGATATTTCTGTGAATATCCGCACAAAGGGGCATAAAGGCTCCTGAAAGCCTCTTCAAATGAGGATTCAACGCCGTTGAGAATATCCTTTAATATGCCTTTTTCGTTCATTTTTAGACCTTTCCAAATATAGTAATCAGAGAACATGCCACTCTTCTGAATAATTATGACTTAATTATGCAGTTATATAACAAAGCCTTAGTCATGAAATACATATTGAGCATGCTACTTGCATTGAACATAACCGGGATTACTGCGCAGATTATTGAGCATAAATACAATTCGGAAGGCAGTTTTAGCATATCTAATCCAAGGACAAATAGATTCTATGTTGGTATGACAAATCCTGTTGATATTTCTGTTGATGGGGTCTGTGATGATAAAGTATTTATAAAGATGAGCCATGGGAAACTGACCAGGTATGATAACTCGTTTGAATATACAGCCCAGTTCTTTGAACCTGGTCCTGTTGATATCGAAATACTCACTGTGGATGACAAAGGTGATACATCCTCATTGGGTTCTCAAAGATTTGGAGTTTATAGGTTTCCAAAACCGATTGCCTATATATCAGGAATAACAGGATACGGCAGAGTGAGTAAGGCACAATTGAAAGCGACTACCAAGATACATCCTCGAGAAGAATACTTTCAAATTCAAATGACCTTTCACGTCAAGTCATTCAAGGCAACAATTCCAGGCTGTGAAGAAAGCACCTATGAAGAAGTGGTTGAAGGAGGAAAATTCAGCGATGCATTGAAATCTCAAATTGAGAGAATGGAGAAGGGAGATCATATTGTCTTTTCAGATATTGTCGTGGCCATGCCGGGACCAAAAGAAATAAGTGGAGATCAAAATACAGCAAGTTTAGCGCCCGTCATTATCGAAATCGAATAGCTTATAAATCAAACACTTACAATAAAGTTTGTAAAAAAGTCAATTAAATATTTGGATTATATGACGACCGGTCATTATATTTGTCCCGATGAAACGAAAAATTGACAGACAGGATATTCTCGATGCCGGTTACAATCTCATGTTCACAAATGGATATGAAGCCACGGGCATCAAGGAGATTACCGATGAGGTGAAGATACCAAAAGGATCCTTCTACAATCATTTTTCGAGCAAGGAAGAATTCGGGCTCGAAGTGCTGCAGCAATATGCCGACAATGGTGAGCTGGTGCACAAAAAAAACTTCCTTGATAAAAACTTTAAACCGCTGGAAAGAATTGAACGATTCTATGATCAGTCAATAAAACTATATGAAAAGAGTGGATTTGACAAAGGATGTATGATGAGTAATTTCTCTGTTGAGATGGGGGATGTGAACGAGAATTTCCGTGAATTACTTGATCGTGAGTTTCAGGTTCAGGAGTCATATATCATTAAATGTATAGAAGAAGGACAGGAGGATAGCAGTATCAGAAATGATATAGAAGCGCAGACCCTTGGATCTTTCGTGATCAATTCCTGGCATGGTTCACTTGTGAGAATGAAATCAACAGCCTCGGGCAAACCATTGGAGGATTTTCTTTCTATGATCTTGACCTTTTTAAAGAAGTAAAAAAATTTTGATCTATATATATGACGACCGGTCATCAAATAAAATCGTAATTAACCAATTAACCATTTAACCAATAATTCAAACAACCATGAAAACAATAATCAAATCAAGTCTGATCATAGCTTCAATGATCATTTCAACGGCAGTTTTTGCCCAAAAAGAAAAGAAAACACAGTCCTTTACCGTAAGTCGAGTCATTGAGGCTTCAGCTTCCGATGTATGGGCTGTAGTAGGTGAAGATTTTGGTGGAATCTCCAAGTCTCATCACAAGATTGTTAGTTCAAATTATAACAATGGACACATTTCCGGAGGAGAAGGTTGCGACAGAACCTGCAATTACAATTCGAGCGGATCAAAATATGTGAAGGAAAAGCAAACCAGCTATGATCCTGACAATTACACTTTTGAAGTTAAAATCTATGAAGCAGGAGGTTTTCCTCTTGACCTGGATGTGTCAGTGGCAACCTATCAGGTAAAGCCCATAGATGAGAACTCAAGCGAGTTGGTATTTGAAATGAATTACAGAACGAAACCAGCTTTTATGGGCGCCTTATCAAAAGGAAAATTCAAGAAGATCATCTCCGAATATCAAATCGCGGTTGAGCATTATGTGCTGACAGGAGAGGAAGTTACCGCAGAGAATTTCAAAGAAATAAAGAAGAAATATAAAGGATAGTAAATAGCAAATAATCAATAGCAAATAGAAAATGGAAAAAACAATAGACATAAATCAGAAACCGGGAACTGTAAAGGCAATTCAGATCCTGATGATAACCAAAGTATTTCTTGCACTGACATTTTATATCGTCTTCACAATTCTTGACAAGAAGATCGGTGATGCAGGGCCATTCATTGCTCTCTACACAGCAATGGGATATGCAGTAACGGCATTCCTGACTGTTCTTAGCATCAATAGAAGGAATGTTTGGGCATTGCGAGGAGTACTTCTCTTAGACATACTAGTATCAATTCCTGCTAAAGGAATCATAGGGTTTGTCTTCGTGGCAATTTCCCTTGTGCTTTCCGTTGTGAAGAAATCAAATGAGTATTTCAACAATAAATAATGAAAGACATGAATAATTCAGAAAAATCAGTTTTTATCACCGGGGCAAACGGTGGAATGGGTTTGAGAACAACAAAACTTCTCGCTCAAAATCACGACTACATCGTAATGGGTGGCAGAAATGATAAAAGAATTCAGGAAGCCAGGAATGAAGTGCTGTCCGAACCAAAAACGAAAAGTGGAATATCCATCCTCGCACAATCGGGATTCGATATGAATGATCCGGAGTCGATAGAAATGGCAGTTGCTTCTTTACCGAAAGAACGAGGATTTGATATCGTCTTCTTGCAAGCCGGAGGAGCAACATTTACCGATGATTATTCTTTTACCAAGTACAAAGGCAAACAAATGGAAAGAACTGTATTTCAGAATTCTTTCGGTGCACTGATCACATTGTGGAACCTTAAAAAACATGGCCTGGTCAATAAAGGAGCAAGAATTGTATTTGCGGGAGGAGAAGGTGCTCGGGGAATTCCCGGCATGATTGTCAAACCCGAGTTTGACGGACCAGAGAATCTTCGCAGATATCTTTTAAATGCAAGTTCAAATGGAAAGAAATATAATTCATTGAATGCCATAGGAATTTCAAAATTGACCAGTGCCTGGCTGACCATCAAACTAGCGGAGCTGGATGGTGATGAAAATGAATATGTATGGTTTTCTCCGGGATTGACGGCAGGAACGAATGGACTGGCTGATCTTGGCCCTGTGAAAAAGTGGATCATGGAAAACATCGGCTTTGGGCTGATGAAAGTCTTAGGGAAAGCCCAGAATCCCCAAAAGGGAGCAGAGAAGTACATAGAAAGTCTCGAAGGTAGGATAGGTAAAAATGGCGATATCATTGGTGCACCCGAAGGTGGAGCTCTTGGGAAGTTCACGGATCAGAAGCCCATGAATGCCGCCATTACGGATAAATCCCTGATTGACGAATTCTGGAAGATCACACACGAGATTTATTCTTTTAACTGATCATCATGAACCATTCAGCCAATTCTTTGAACTTTCTGTCAAAGTGATCCGCTGTCGATGAAGATACTTTAGTACCGTGAAATTAAACAGTACAGTTATGAATAAGAAAGTAATGATCACGGGAGCCAACAGCGGACTCGGAAAAGACGCTGCAAGACAATTGGCTCTGATGAATGAAACCGAAAAGATTTATTTGGCTTGTCGCAACCTTGAAAAAGCTCAAACGGCAAAGTCTGAATTGGAAAAAGCAACGAAAAGAAACATTTTCGAAATCGTCGTTATTGATGTTTCGAATCTGGATTCGGTAAAGAAGTTTATTTCAAAATTTGATGATGAACTTGACGCTATTATTATGAATGCAGGAGGATTTGGTAGCAGAGATCCATTGAAACTGACGAAAGATGGTGTTTCCAGCATCACTGCCGCCAATTTATTGGGCCATGCCTATCTTCTTGAGGAATTACTTAAAAACGGTCAGCTGAAGAATGTTGCTTTGTATGCTGGTTCAGAAGCTGCGAGAGGTGTGGAATTCATGAAGATTGATAAACCAGATTTAGGCAAATCGACTGAAGAGGACTTCATTTCTGTTCTGGATGGAAGTCGATTTGATCCTAAGAATCCAATGGAATCTTATGCATATGTCAAATATGCCGCCACCTTGTGGATGTCTTCTCTTGCCAGACAATACCCTGAAGTGAAGTTTATTACCATGAGTCCTGGAAGTACGAGTGGAACAGCAGCTATGGATGTAATGCCCTTTGCTCTTCGATTTATGTACAAATATGTAATGATGCCAATTGTCTTTAAACTGAAAGGTATGGTTCACACGGTTGATGTAGGAGCCAAGCGTTATGTAGATGGAATAAGTGAAGACTCATATGAAAGTGGGGCCTTCTATGCCAGTGCGAAAGGAGTTACAGGTAAGGTCATTGACCAGGCAGAGATCTACAGAAATTTTGCCAATGAAATGTATCAGGATAATGCCAGCAAAGCGATACACAAGTTTCTCAATTGATCTAGTATATATGTTACGAATGGAAGGCTCCGAGAGGGGCCTTTTTTATTTGTCCATTTTAATATTGGTTTATTGGTTCAATGTGTCGTAAGTTTTAGATGCTCAGCTCGACTGCATTTGATAAGGTGCTTGCAATAAAACTGATAAAAGGCTTCATGACATATCATTTAAGTTCATGTCTCAAATCATTTTATCTGAGTTTGTCCAAGCTTATTTTTAGAAAAAATTCAAAGCATGGATCTTATCACGGTTACACCTGAAAACATTCTTAAGGAAGGTCTTTTTTGTATCAAAAGTCAGAAAGAAGAAGGTTTTAAGAAGAAAATGGATTGGTACCTATTGAGATATGAAGAAGGCTTAAGGTTAAAAATCCTTAAGGACGGAAGCAGAATGCTTGGAATGATCGAATATGTTCCGGCAGAGTATGCATGGCGTCCTGTCAATGCTCCAAATTCAATGTTTGTCCAGTGCTTTTATATCTATGCTAAGAAAGATCGAAATAGAGGATTGGGAAAAATGCTCATTGATGATTGCATCCAAGACGCGAAAGAAGCAGGTATGTCTGCTGTGTGCACGATGACAAGTGACGGAGCCTGGATTCATGACAAAAGACTATTGGAAAAAATGAATTTTCGACTCTATGACAAAAGAGGTCGATTTGAGTTGCTGGGATTGCCTTTAAACGGTAAATCAGAGATGAGTCTCATTGACTGGGAGGATAAACTGTCTGATTATCAAGGCTGGCATCTGATCTATGCCGATCAATGTCCATGGCATGCCAAGGTGGTTAATGTGATAAAAGAAATGAGTGCCGAGCGAGGTATAAATATTCAAACTAGAGTTCTGAATTCGGCCGATGAGGCTAAAAATGCTCCTAGCGGTTATGGTGTTTTTGCCTTAATTAGAGACGGCAGGTTATTAGAAGATCATTACATAAGCCATACCCGCTTTAGGAACATATTGAACAAAGAGTTAGCCTGATTCTCTCCTTTAAAAGCATTGATTTCCCTCCAATATTCCCTATTTTGTAGGTCTAAATTCTGTCGTTTTGATCATATACGATTCCAAAAAGTGGAGTAGTTTATTCTCCGTCATTCGCAAGACCTTCAAGGAAAGTTACAACATGAGGCAATTGTTCCGATTTATTGTCATTTCCGGACTCTATGCTACCCTCGTAACCATACTGAATATGAAATTCTATCAGAAGAGTTATTCTATCGATACCGTCTTCTTTTCACTGGTTGGGGTTATTCTGTCTTTATTCCTTGTTTTCCGATTGAATTCTGCCTACGACCGATGGTGGGAGGGTAGAAAAGCCTGGGGTAAGTTGGTGAATGATTCCCGCACACTTGCATTGGCTTTAAACGGACTTATCCCTGATGATGACCGAAAACGAAGGACTTTTTTCGTAAAGAATATTTCAAATTTCTGTGTTGCACTGCAGTGGCATCTCAGAAATGACGTTAGGCACGATAAATTCATTTATGTCAACCGAACATACAATGATGAGCTGGACAAAGCTGAGCATGTACCGAATACCATTATGTCTTACATGTTCATTGAAGTAGATCACATGTATGAAGAAAAGAATGTTACCGACTTTGACAAACAGTACCTGAAGGATCTCCTGCGTGGTTTCGTAGACGTTCTGGGTATTTGCGAGAGAATATTAAAGACACCCATTCCCTTTTCTCACAGCACCTTCATTAAGTTATTCATTATCATGTACATTTTCATTCTACCATTCGGATTGATCAATGTTTTCGAGTATCTAACCATTCCCGCCGTCATAGTTATGGCCTTTGCCACCTTGGGTGTAGAGATCATCTCAGAAGAAATCGAAAATCCATTTGGACTGGATGCAAATGACCTTCCAACCGGAAGCATTTCCACCACAATACAGAATAATGTTTACGAAATCTTACATGTAAAATCAGACTTTAAGTCATCCCCAAAAAAGATCAAAGAGGCGGATGTTGTACATTAATTGGGGTACAATTAGGACTTCCGGGCATAAAATATGCTATCCAACGTTTTAATTACATACATTTGAAACGCAAGACTTGAGAAATATCCGCTCAGGCGTATTTGGATGGTAAAAACCTAATAGTTGAGATGTGTTATCACATCGAATTCCATCAAAGGCATGTTAAGTGAATATATTTCGGGAATTGCACTTTTTATTAATACAATACCAATACAATGAGCTCAGGAACTGTAAAGTTTTTTAACGATGAAAAAGGCTTCGGATTCATAGTAGATGAAGAAAGCCAAAAAGATGTCTTTGTACACAAATCAGGTCTGATTGACCGTGTTACTGAAAATGATAAAGTGACCTTTGATGTAGAAGAGGGCAAAAAAGGTCCAAATGCCGTAAACGTGAAGTTGGCGGAATAAATAGAAATATTTGACCAAAAAAAAGCCCCGAATTTCGGGGCTTTTCTTTTTTATAGAGGTTCTTATTGTCTTATAAACTGTGCGTCAATCACAAGTTTCACTTTGTCAGAAACAACTATGTTTCCTGCCTCAGTTACCGCATCCCAAGAAAGACCAAAATCTTTTCTGTTGATTTCACCGGTAAGTTCGAATCCAGCCTTAGTCTGTCCATAAGGATCGACAGCCATCCCGTTGTAATCAACCTCCATTGTTACTTCTTTTGTAATGTCTCTAATGGTAAGGTCACCTGTCAACTGGCTACCGTCAAAGCTTTTTGATTTGAATGTGATGCTGGGATATTCTTCTGCGTTGAAGAAATCATTCGATTTCAAATGTCCATCTCTGTCTGCATTTTTAGTGCTAATTGAGTTCACATCAATGTCGACATTGATATTGGCGTTAATGAAATCGTCATCTTCACTTTCGATCTCTACATTGAAGTTTTCAAACTGTCCACTTACAGTTGAGATCATCATGTGTTTTACTTTGAATCCGATTTCTGAGTGAGCCTGATCAATTTTCCAGGCTGTTAGAGTTTTTGTTTCCATTTTAACTGTTGTTTTAATTATATACTCATAGGAACTTCCATTAAGAGAAGCCTACTGTTTTTACTTACAGACATGGTTGCTTCGTTTACATTCCACAATCCCATGCCATCCCTTTTATTCAATTCCTGGTCATCGATCTTTACACTTCCATTCAGCACGAAAACATAAAGTCCATTTTTCTCGTCTTTGAATTTATATGTCATCTCTTTCGACTCATTGAAGTCGCCAAGATGAAACCAGGCATTTTGATGAATCCATACTCCCTGATCGTCAGAAGTGGGCGAAAGGATCTGATAAAATTCATTCTTACGTTCAACATCCTCCAATGAGATCTGATCATATCTTGGCGTTACATTTCTCTTGTCCGGAAATATCCAGATCTGAAGGAATTTCGCTTTTTGATCTTTGTTTTTGTTGTATTCACTGTGAAAGACACCTGTTCCGGCGCTCATCACCTGAACATCTCCTTGTTTGATTACAGCGGTGTTCCCCATACTGTCTTTGTGTTCCAAATCACCCTCAAGTGGAATTGAAACAATTTCCATATTGTCGTGAGGGTGTGTTCCAAAACCTGTTCCCTCATCAATAACATCGTCATTCAATACGCGCAATACACCGAAATTCATCCTATCGGGATTGTAATAATTGGCAAAGCTGAAGGTGTGATGTGTATCCAGCCATCCGTGGTTTGCGTGGCCTCTGCTCGAAGCCTTATGCACAACTGTATTCATGGTTTTGATCTCCTTATTAGGCAAATGATTGAATCCAACATTTTCCATGAATTTATCGTAATTCGATTCCTTCAAGGTCACCTTTTCTGCCCTTAGCATCGCCGGTGCAGAAGCTGCTGCAGCTCCTGTTATCAATGATTTCTTCAAAAATTCGCCTCTTTTCATGGTTTTTAGTTTGATTAACAATACAAAGGTCGCTTAGGTTCACAACCTGTGCATTAATCTAGATTAAGAAATGAATTGGCTTAGGATCTGGACATATCACCTCGGATCTTACTCAAAGCTTCAGGAGTAATGCCGAGATAGGAGGCAATCATTCTTTGTGTGACTCTTTGAACCAGATTTGGATATTTTTCTAGAAATGCTTCATATCTGTCCTGAGCTGAAGCACTCATCAGCATAATGACCCTTCTCTGCAAAACGGCAATTCTTCGCAGTAGTCGATCACCTTCATTAGACCCCAATTCCGGAAAGTTCTCTTTGAGTTTGATCAGCCTATCTTCATCGATGACTTCGACCTCTGTGTCTTCAAGGGCATCAACATATAATATGGTTGGCTTTTTCTCTGCAACAGATTCAAGGTCACCCACTACCCATGCTTCAGGAGCGAACATGTAAATATGTTCTTTTCCTTTTTCGTCTATTGTATAACTGCGAAGTAGACCTTTTCTAACATAGAAGACCCGATGTCTCAGGTCACCTCTGGAGACCAGCATTTCTCCCTTCTTGACCTGCTTAATTTGAATACAATTAGCTAGTTCTTTTTCAAGTTTTGGCGAAATTGCTGTGAGTTTCAAAAAGTCGGAAATATAGGCATGCATGGCCTAACGAAAATATCAAAAAGCCACTAAGCTCCGATTGTGATATTCTTTGCTTGAAGATCGAACATCAGGTGATACAAACCGAAGAAGGTCCGATTCATGTATATAAAGTGCCTGGAACCTCTGTTTCCATTGATCTCTCGCATTTCACCATTCTTACTCAGCTTCTCTCCAAGATTGGTCATTTCTTCAAAGAAAGTTTGGTCGGAGAAGTCAAATTTCTCGTGTTGTAAAGGCTTCGTGAATAAAGAGATCAATTGATGGAAGGTTGTTTTTAGCATGTTTTTCTCCTTCTCAGTATCAGTATCTTTCAAGATTTCGAGTTCGAAAAGCAGTTCTTCAAAGAGTGATTCATTTTCCAATGCTTCTTTACTAGACAACTTAAAATAAGGTTCATAAAATTCATGTGGAATTTTCTTTATGCATCCAAAATCAAGCGCCATCAGTTTTCCCTTATCTGAGATCATGAAATTTCCAGGATGAGGATCAGCCTGTACCATTTTGAGATCATGGATCTGATACATATAGAATTCCCATAGACTCTGTCCAATTTTATTAGCCAATTCCTGATCATCATTGATTTTAGTGAATTCAGAAAGATGCATCCCATCAAGCCAATCCATGGTAATTATTCTATCTGAAGATAGATTATCATAATAGTTTGGAAAGACCATATTCTCGAAATGAGAACACTGCTCTGCCATATACTGACCTTGTTTCAGCTCGAGGTTGTAATCTGTTTCTTCCAATAGTTTATCTCTGACTTCTTCAAAATACTGATCAGAATCCTTGGCTTTGATATTAAACATTCGCAAGGCGATGGGTTTGATTATTGCGAGGTCAGATGAAATGCTGTCAGCTACTCCGGGATACTGAATTTTGATGGCCAGTTTTTTTCCATCTAATTCGGCCTCATGTACTTGTCCGATGCTCGCCGCATGACTGGATTTTGATGAAAATTTATCAAAGATTTCATCAGGTCTCTTGCCGAAATATTTCTTGAATGTCTTCACCACCAAAGCAGGTGAAAGGGGAGGGACGGAGAATTGTGCCAGAGAGAATTTCTCAACAAATGCACGAGGCATAACGTTTTTATCCATGCTCAGCATCTGTGCAACTTTCAGCGCACTGCCTTTGAGGTTCTTTAATCCATCGTAAATAGCATCGGCATTATCTTCATGAAGTTGCTCTTTCGCCTCTTCTTCAGATTTTACCAATCTGTTCGAATAGTATTTGGCATAATTGATGCCAACCTTGGCTCCGGTAGAAACAATCTTACCTACGCGCTGAATTTTGGATGTTGGAATACGGTCAATGGTCTCCATATATCACATCGACATTTTTTCCTTGAACAGGAACTTACCAAAATCGATCAGGCTCTGAACGGGTCGAATGTCGACAAGGTCAAAGCTCGCTTTGAGGCTTTTTTCGATAAAAATATCTGTCTTTTCGAAATCCGGTGAATCATCTTTCATCCAGAATTGAAGGGTGCCGAGGAACTGATTCCAGGCCAATTCATTGAAGCCCTTCTTCTTGTACTTTTCGAGTCTTTCCTGTTTCAGGTCCATTGTCTCAATTTCAAGCGACTCGATCATATCGATAAATTTCTTTTTGAGTCCGGATAAAACTCGCATTGCATGCATTATGCCTCCCTTTCTTTCGAGCGAGAATAGCACATATGTCCTGTTGACCTTCAAGATTTCGAAAAAGGTATAATAGAAACTGATGAGTTTATTCTGAGCGTCGTGTTCTTCAAAAGCCGGATCCTTTGAAAGCAATTCAATTGAATAATCAAAAATCCATTCAAAAGTGGCTTTCTCCATTGCATCGAAGGATGAAAAGAATGCATAGATCTTTTCTTCTTTCATGTTCAGATCCAGGGCGAACTGATACATGTTAACCGGACTACTCCCATTTTTCAGGCAGTATTCCATATAGGAGTTTAGAATTTCCTGTCGTTGATTTTTCTTTGATTTTGCCATTGCGGTGTTTTCTGATTTAACACCTGATAGCACGGAATGTTGGGCTAAAAGTGCAGGATTTGGATTTCTCAAGAACGAATGCATAGGTTGAATGCTAAGTCCTTTAAGATCATTAATTATTGATTTGCTTCAACGCCTTAATTGCAGATACATTATTGGGATTCAACTCCAAAGACTTTTGATAGTTGATTTTTGCATTCTGCTTTGCACCGTTCCTGAGAAAGGCTTCTCCCAAACTATCATAAACGTTCCAGGATTCAGGAAATAGGGAAGCATTCAATTTAAATACTTCAACTGCACTGGAATATTCTTTCACATTCAGGAATTCATAACCTACTTTGTTGATCTCCATTTCATTGATCGAATAATATTTCTCGATTTTTTCAGAATTCAACGATAAGTAATTTATGAGTGAATCGAACAAATCAGTGGAGTTGGCTTGACGTATTTCAAATGATAATGGCTTTTTTGGAATCATGAAATTTTCGTCGATTTGAATTCTGCGAATTTGTTTAGTCATTTCTCTTGCAACTTGAGAATTATGATTGTCAAGAATCACGATTAACATATCGTCACTTAGATTTCGACTTATGTAACAATGAAATCCGGCAATCATCCCACCGTGAAAGACGACTTCATAAGGGTCTCCATTGGATTTTGACCAATGTCTTACTTGCCATCCACAACCATACTTCCCTTTATTCTCCTTGAACATGATCTTCTTCAGAGAATCTTGCAATACCGAAGAGCCATTGAGCCCTGTGTGCCATTTGAACAGATCTTTGGATGTGGAATACATCTGCCCCATTCCTTTGTTATTTGGCATATAAGCACCTTTACTTTTTCGAAAGCCATCTAGGGTGTGGATATATCCTTTCGCGAGTTGAACTAAATCACCAGAATAATAAATTCCTGTATTTGACATTTCCAGGGGATTCAGAATCCAATCTCGAAGCAAATCATCAAAAGACTTTGATGTCGTTTTCTCAAGAATAATTGCGAGTAGATAAAAGTTTGTGTTATTGTATTCGAACTCAATACCGGCTTCTTTTTTTAATGAATCATTTACCAGATCAATCAACTGTTCCTCCGAATATTGAATCATCACAGAATCAGACCAATAATGTGACATTCTGGTAAAATCATACAAGCCCGAAGAATTGGTCATTAAATGGTAAATTGTAACAGATTGAAACCGGCTTTTCGGAAATTCCTCTAAATAACTTGAAATACTCTCATTTATATCCAGTAGTCCTTTCTCGTATGCCTTAAGAGTTAGTGCTGCTGTGAACTGCTTTGATATTGATCCTATGAGAAACTTTGTCTCAGAGTTATGCAGAATTGGGAATTCTACGTTACTTAAACCGAGGCTTGTTTCGTAAAGAATTTTTCCCTTCTCGGCAACCAGAATATTACCCGAAAAGGTCCCATCCTTATGACATTTTTGCACTAATTCATCGATTAACTCTTCTTTTTCTTGGCAAAAATTGTAGGAGTGTAATAGGAGGAAGAAGCATAAGACGATAAATCTCACCACCCAATAAATTTAAACTAAAAAAGCCGCTGAATTTCAGCGGCTTTTTACGTTGCCCGACTAGGGCTCGAACCTAGACTCTTCTGGACCAAAACCAGACGTGTTGCCAGTTACACCATCGGGCATTAAGACTCACGCTTTCGCGACGAGGTGGCAAAAGTAATGGATTGTTTCTTATTAGACAATAGATTTTGGTTATTTGGTGATCGGTTATTTGGTTTTTTGGGGAGATGACAACCTTAATTCTTGAGCAGATTTTAATTTATTCAATTGATTACTTATCAATTCAATTCTTTCCCTGACATCTTTATAAAGCTTCTGCTCAATCAGATTTAAATCCATCGCCGTTATCAGATGATTAAGTAATTCAATCAAACTTGAATAAGCCATATTTGTGAAATGAATTTGGTCTTTTGTAGATTTCCTACCCTGACCTTCTGCGATTATACTTTTTACTGAACTTGCTGATCTTCTCATTTGACCGGTAAGATGATAATTCTCGTCATCGGGAAATGATTTTGTAATCGAATAGATGATTATGGTAAGTTCCCTTGCGTTCTGCCAAACATTCATACGTTCAAAATAATACTCATGCATCTTTCATAATTACTTAAATCTCTTGATATCTAAAAAGAAAATGTAGAGCTGATATTGACTTTAAAACTGGATATAACCGAATCACCTTATCACCAAATAACCATTATCGACATAGATTTCTGGGTAATCACAATTTCTGTTAAATAACCCGCTGTAATCCGCTTCACCTCCAAAATTCTCCCTATTTTTACGCGCTTTCAGAATAAAAAGAAACCAACATGTCTTTTAATCGCTTGAACAACATTTTCGGATGGGCAACCTTTGCCATGGCTTGTATTGTTTACTTCTCAACCATGGAGCCGACAACTTCTTTCTGGGATTGTGGTGAATTCATAGCCACAGCTTACAAACTTGAAGTAGGACACCCTCCGGGAGCTCCATTGTTCATGCTTATTGCAAGGGTGATTGCCATGATTCCTGAGATGCTCGGTATTTTCGATGGACCCGAAAATGCAGCCCTAATGATCAATGCACTATCAGCACTTTGCTCTGCCTTGGCCGTTCTTTTCTTATTCTGGACGATTACTCTGTTCGTTAAAAAAATTGCCCTTCGAGATGGTGAAATGACCACTCAAAAAATGATTGCCATTCTGGGTTCCGGTGTTGTAGGTGGTATGGCTTATACCTTCTCTGATACGGCTTGGTTCTCTGCTGTTGAAGGTGAAGTTTACTCAATGTCATCACTCTTCACTGCGATTGCTTTCTATGCTATGTTGAAATGGGAAAGTGTTGCGGATGAAAGCCACAGTAAGAAATGGATTATTCTAATCGCTTATTTTATTGGACTATCCGTTGGCGTCCACCTTCTTTCTTTGCTTACTATTCCGGCAATTACATTCATTTATTATTTCAAGAGATATGAAGTCACTTCAAGGGGTCTGCTAAAAGCAACAGGCGTGGCTGTTCTTCTTCTTGGCGCGGTTCAATATGCTATTATTCCGGGTGTTGTGAAGACGGCAACTTATTTCGAATTGCTTTTTGTGAATGGAATGGGAATGCCTTTCAACACGGGAACATGGATCTATATTTTATTGATTGCCGGTTTGATCACCTACGGATTGATCTGGAGCTATCAGAATAACAAAGTTGCGTTGAATACAGGTATTCTTGCTTTCGCCGTGATGCTGATCGGTTATTCTTCTTATACGGTTATTGCCATTCGATCTGCTGCTAACACTCCGATGGATGAGAACAATCCGGAGAATGTATTCGCTCTGCTATCTTACCTGAATCGGGAGCAATATGGAGAGAAGCCATTCCTGATGGGACAATTCTTCAACACTCCTCTTGATGTACAGGAGCCTTATAAAGATGGTAGTCCTGTTTATTATCCTGACAAGAAAACCGGAAAATATATCGTAGTTGATGATAAGAAAAATGCTGTCCCTAATTACGATAGTCGATTCACAGGATTCTTCCCTAGAATGTGGAGTCCGCAGAAGAAACACATCAAGTATTATAAAAAGTGGACCGATTTCAAAGGCACTCCGATGTCTTATCGCGATGCACAGGGCAATAAAAAGACCATTTATAAGCCTCGTTTCTTTACGGAGAACCTGGTGTTCTTTTTCAGATATCAGTTAGGTCACATGTGGGGCCGATATTTCATGTGGAATTTTGCCGGTCGACAAAATGATATTCAGGGTCATGGTGGAATCATGAATGGAAACTGGATCAGCGGCATTCCATTTTTGGATGCCTGGAGACTCGGAAATCAGAGCAAACTGCCAATTTCAATGAAAGAAAATCCGGCGCGGAACAAGTTCTATATGTTGCCTCTCTTGCTTGGTTTATTTGGAGCCTGGTTCCAATATACAAAGGACCGCAACAATGCCGTCATCGTAACTCTGCTCTTCTTCTTCACAGGAATAGCTATTCTGGTCTTCTTGAATAACTATCCTTTGGAACCAAGGGAAAGGGACTATGCCGTGGTAGGATCATTCTATGCCTTCTGTATCTGGATCGGCATAGGTGTTTACGGAATCTACGATCTGATTCGGGAAAAGGTACCGGCCAACATCGCTGCTCCAGGATCCGTATTGGCTTGCTTCCTTTTGGTTCCGACTCTAATGGCTGCTGAAGGTTGGGATGATCATAGCAGGGCCAGGAGATATACAGGTAGAGATTATGCGAAAAACTATCTGAATTCATGTAAGGAAAATGCTATCCTATTCACGAATGGAGATAACGATACATTCCCTCTCTGGTATGTTCAGGAAGTTGAAGAATATAGAACAGATGTGAGGGTGGTGAACCTGAGTTTGGCGAATACAGATTGGTATATCGAACAGATGAAAAGAAAAGCTTATCTGTCAGATCCAATTCCTAGCAGTATTTCTGATGATAAATACAGACAAGGTACCAATGATTACTTGCCGATTGTTGAGAGATTTAATGAGGCCACAGTAAATCAAGTCGTTGACTGGGTTGTAAGTGATAATCCCAAGTCAAAGATTCAGGTTACAAATGGAAAATTCATTGACTTTATTCCGACTAAGAATCTGACCTTGAGAGTAAATAAGGAAGATGTTATCGCGAAAGGTGTTGTTAAGGAAAAGGACTCCAACCAGATTGTTGATGCTATCCGTTGGAAAATCAAGAAGAATTATATTCTTAAGAATGACTTGATGATTCTTGACATTCTTGCCAGCAACAAATGGGAAAGACCAATATACTTTGCGAGCACTGCTCCTTCAGAAAGTTATCTAGGTCTGCAGAATTATTTCCAGGTTGAAGGAATGGCTTACAGATTGGTTCCTATAAAAACCAATGCCGGACAAGGTCAACCGGGTAGAGTGGATGCCGATATTCTTTATGACAACGTCATGAATAAGTTCGTTTGGGGTGGATTGGATGAAAGTTTGGTCTATATGGATGAGAACAATCGAAGAATGACTATCTCGCTTCGACTGGTTTTCTCAAGACTGGCTGAGACTCTTGCTTTGACAGGTGATAATGCCCGAGCTAAGGAAGTACTTGATAAATGTCTTGAAGTTATTCCTGAAGAGAATGTACCTTATGATATGTTTACGATGTATCTGGCCGAGAATTACTACATGATCGGTGAGAACGAAAAAGCCAATGAGATCATCGCAAAACTTGCCGATATATATGAGAGTAATCTGCGATATTTTGAATCACTGGATGCCGCAGATGTTAGCAAGGTTCGAAATGAACAGCAACAGACGATGGCTATTCTTCAGAGACTTTGGTTCTTAACTAATCAGCAGTATCCTCAAGAAGAACTGGGTCAGGATCTGAATGAAAGATTCGGAATGTTCTTCCAAAACCAAGGACAGCCCCAGAACAGGTAATTCTTCGTCTTCGGTAAAATAAGTTTCGTAGAGGCATATACCCTCTTTGTCGAAATGTTAGCAAAATCAGGGCTTTCAGCTAATGAAAGCCACTGTCTTTTACCTAATTTTAATCAATTCATTAAGATATGATTGAAAGAGAGACCGTGGTAGCAGAACCCCTTGTGGAAATAGTTGAAAGAGAAGTGCTGATCAAGCATAAACCCGAAAATGAAAATGCCATCTATGATATTTGCAGCATGGAAGGTCGAATTCTAATTACGGGTAAATTCCAGGGAGATGATACCAAAGTTGATCTCGATGGATATCCAACAGGAGGATATAACATTTTCATTCTGGATGGAGAGCAAGTCTATAAGAACTCTTTCCGTATCTGAATTCAGGACCTGACGAAGGCCTTAATTTTCTTCAAACAAACTTCACTGTCTTCTATAAAGCCCATGTGGTTAACACGTGGTAAAAGCAAGTATTCAGAATTGTCTGACAGCTTACTTTCTTCGATCAGTTTTTCATAAGGAAGAATATTGTCCATTTGTCCTATTACATAAAGGACAGGGTAGGGGGCAAACTTTACAACAATCTCCCTGTTCGACCGTATCTTCATACCTTCGAGTGCGGCAATAATGGCCTGCACCGACATATTCATTGCCATTTTTGAAATGGAAGCTATACCTCGTTTATAAGGCTTAACTGAAGTATTGAATAAATTGGGAATCGCTTCTTTAATAAAGAGGCTTTTATTTTTTTGGACAACTTTAATTACTCGGTCGCGATCAATTTTTTTCTGAGCAGAATCAGCGTCAGCCGTGCTGTGAAACATACAAAGACCCTTTATATTATCGGGAGAAGATTCTGCAATGGCCATGGAAACATATCCACCCATTGAATGACCTATAAGATAAAATCGCCGCACCTTTAATTCTTTGAGAACGTGCATAACGGCATCTGCCATCAATTCCATACTATGGCAATAACCGAAATTTGATGATAGGCCGTGTCCGGGCAGATCAATGCAGATTATCCGATTCTGACCCGAAAGAGATTTCGTATATTTTTTCCAGATGTTCTTGTCTTCAAGGAAGCCATGCAGAAATACCACGGCACTTCCTTTTCCGGAAACGTCGTAATGGATCTGACCTTCCCTGAAGTCGATGGCTGGCAAATCAGGAATTCATTAAGTCCTCGATCTCTTCGATCTCACGTGGAATATTTTTCATGAGGTCGTGGGGTTCACCATTGGTTACAACCACATCGTTTTCAATTCTAATACCAAGTGACTCCTCTCTGATATAAATGCCTGGCTCACAAGTAAATACCATTCCTTCTTTGATTGGTTTCGTCCAACTTCCAACATCATGAACATCCAATCCAAGATAATGCGAAGTGCCGTGCATGAAGTACTTTTTGTAAGCGGGCCAGGCCGGATCCTGATTTTTAATATCCGTTTGATCGATCAAACCAAGGCCGAGCAATTCACTTTCCATAAGTTTTCCAACTTCAACATGATAGTCGGCCAGCATAGTTCCTGGTCTCAATAGTTTGATTGATTCTTTCTGAACCCTCAATACAGCGTTGTATATTTCTTTTTGTCGATCAGTAAATCGACCATTCACAGGAATACACCTTGTTAGATCGGAAGCATAATTCGCATATTCTGCACCAATATCGAGCAATAGTATATCTCCGTCTTTGCATTCCTGATTATTATCTACGTAATGCAGAACACAGCTGCTGAATCCTGATGCGATGATAGGTTCGTAGGCAAAGCCCCGTGATCTGTTGCTCAGAAATTCATGGCTTAATTCGGCTTGAATCTCGTATTCCATTACTCCTGGCTTCACAAATGAAAGCAAGCGTCTGAAACCTTTTTCAGTTATGTTGCAGGCATGTTGCAATAAGGCAATTTCAATATCGTCTTTAATGGCCCTGATATCGTGCATTATAGGAGCACTTTTTTTGGTAGAGTGAGCAGGATAGTTTTCCTTAACCCAATTCACAAATCGGGCATCTCTGGTCTCAACAACGACCTTGGCTCTCAAATGCTCATTTGTATTCAGGTATATGGAATCACACTCTGAAAGAACTTGCTTCAAAACCACTTCAAATTGATCAAGCCAGAAAACACTTTTGATACCTGAAACTTCGGTCGCTTGGTCCTTTGTCAGTTTCGCTCCCTCCCAGATGGCTATCTCTTCGCTTGTTTCTTTGAGGAATAGAATTTCTCTTAAGCTTTCGGTAGGATGTTCCGGACAAATGACCAGAATACTTTCTTCCTGATCGATGCCACTTAAATGAAATAGGTCGCTGTTTTGCCTGAATGGCATGGTGCCATCGGCATTGGTGGGCATTATGTCGTTAGAGTTGAAAATGGCTGCCGAGGAAGAGTCCATTCTCTGAACAAAGTTCTTTCTGTTTTTAACGAAAAGCTTGTTGTCGATGAGATCGTATTTCATAGCTGGAAATTTGCTCAAATGTAGGTTTATTCATGTAAATCCTGAAAAGACATGATCTTTTTCATGTTTGAACATATTTTACTCTATATATGTTGTAATAAAGCGTTCCAGCGTTTACATTTGTTGCGCTACTCACAATGAATCGAAATTCTTTATTTACATGAGCTTTTCATCAGTTACGAGGAAGTTCTGGATGTCTATCACCGGACTTTTCCTGATCACTTTTTTGGTGCTCCATCTGGCCATTAATCTTTTAACTCTTTCCAGTAATCCTGATCTGTTTAATGAGGCTTCTCACTTCATGGCTACGAATCCTTTTATTCAAGCCATGCAGTATGTTCTGGCCCTAGGATTTATTATGCATATAGCCACGGGCATCATCCTGACAAGACAAAATGATACTGCGAGGCCGGTAAAATATGCGAATAATCGTCCGGGAGAAAACTCTTCTCTTGCCTCCAGATCCATGATCAGAACGGGTATGTTGATTTTCGTATTCCTTTTAATTCACTTGTGGGATTATTGGTACAAGATGAAATTCACTGAGATGACAATGACGGATTACGAATTGGTAACTACTCATTTTCACGACTGGATTTATACTGTAATATATGTCGTTTCATTCGTCCTGCTTGGAATTCATTTAAATCACGGTTTTCAGTCGGCCTTTCAAAGTCTTGGAGCCAATCACAGAAAATATACTCCGTGGATCAAGAAATTAGGATCAGCTTATTCTGTTGTTGTTGCGGCAGGATTCTCGTTGATCGCATTGTATCACTTCATTTTTCAAGGATAAGATATGTTAGATTCTAAAATACCAGAAGGTCCGATAGCTGAAAAATGGACCCGTCATAAAGCAAACATCAAACTTGTTAATCCGGCAAACAAGAGACTTATAGACGTAATAGTCGTAGGTACCGGTCTGGCTGGTAGTTCTGCCGCTGCATCTCTTGCCGAGCTGGGTTACAATGTGAAGGCATTCTGTTTTCAGGACAGTGCCAGACGTGCTCACTCTATAGCCGCGCAGGGTGGAATCAATGCTGCAAAGAATTATCAGAATGATGGTGACAGCACATACCGTTTGTTTTACGATACGGTAAAAGGTGGTGACTACAGGTCAAGAGAAGCCAATGTATATCGATTGGCTGAGGTATCAGCCAATATAATTGACCAGTGTGTGGCACAGGGTGTACCATTTGCCAGGGAATATGGTGGTATGCTTGATAACAGGTCATTTGGTGGTGTGCAGGTTTCCAGAACATTTTACGCCAAAGGACAGACAGGTCAACAGCTTCTTCTAGGCGCATATTCTGCCTTGTCAAGACAAGTAGGGAAGGGAAAGGTAAAGATGTACGCGCGACATGAAATGCTCGACCTTGTTATCGTAGATGGAAAGGCGAGAGGCATAATCGCGAGAGATCTTGTAAGCGGAGAGATTGAAAGACATAGCGCTCATGCCGTATTGATCTGCTCAGGAGGTTATGGAAATGTCTTCTATTTATCGACGAATGCTATGGGATCGAATGTGACTGCAGCTTGGAAGATTCACAAAAAGGGAGCTTATTTCGCAAATCCTTGTTTTACCCAGATTCACCCTACCTGTATTCCTGTTTCCGGTGACTATCAGTCCAAGTTGACGCTGATGTCAGAGTCGTTAAGGAACGACGGTCGAATTTGGGTTCCAAAGAAAAAAGAGGATGTTGAAGCCATAAGAAATGGTACCAAACGACCAAGAGATTTGGCCGAAGAAGACAGAGATTACTATTTGGAAAGGAGATACCCATCATTCGGAAATCTTGTGCCTCGCGATGTGGCTTCAAGAGCGGCCAAGGAAAGATGTGATGCCGGATTTGGTGTGAACCAGACTGGAGAGGCAGTTTTTCTGGATTTCGCTTCTGCGATTGAAAGATATGGAAAGATCGATGCCAGTACCAAGGGGTTGGATGTGAATGACAAAGACCTGGTAATTAAACTGGGTAAAGCTGTTGTGAAGGCCAAGTATGGTAATCTGTTCCAGATGTATGAGAAGATCACCGATGATAATCCATATGAAACACCGATGAAGATTTATCCTGCGGTTCACTATACAATGGGAGGAGTTTGGGTTGATTACAATTTGATGACAACCATACCGGGTTGTTATGCTTTGGGTGAAGCAAATTTCTCAGATCATGGTGCCAACCGTTTAGGTGCATCGGCGCTGATGCAGGGACTTGCAGATGGTTATTTCGTCATTCCTTACACTGTTGGAGATTATCTCGCAGAAGACATTCGAACGGGTGAAATTTCGACGGATAGTCCGGAATTTGAGCAGGCCGAAAAGAATGTTAAAGAGATGATTGAAAAATTCATCAACAACAATGGAAGTAAATCGGTTGATCATTTCCACAAAAGACTTGGCAAAGTGATGTGGAATCAGTGTGGAATGGCTCGAAACGAAAAGGGCTTATTGGAAGCATCTGCTGAAATAAAGAAAATCAAGGAGGAATTCTATAATGATGTCAGAGTTCCCGGATCAGCGGATGAATTGAATCCGGAATTGGAAAAGGCTCTTCGTGTTGCTGATCTAATTGAACTTGGAGAATTGATGTGCAAGGATGCCCTTGTGCGAACAGAATCCTGTGGAGGTCACTTCCGGGAAGAATCTCAAACAGAAGAGGGAGAGGCATTAAGAGATGATGCGAATTTCACTTTTGTCTCGGCTTGGGAATATACAGGTGATCCTGCTGAATCAGTGTTGCATAAGGAGGATCTGGTGTATGAGAATATCGAATTGAAGCAAAGGTCTTATAAGTGATTGGTGACTAGTGAATAGTGATTAGCACTTTAAGCATATGAGTGAAATAAAGACATATAAAGACCTTCGAGTTTGGCAAAAGTCAATTGAAATCGCTGAAACGGTATACTCTATCACTGAAAATATGGACAATTCTGAAAAGTTCGGAATTATAACACAAATGAGGAGATCATCTGTATCTGTGGCATCGAATATAGCGGAAGGATGGGGTAGGGAATTAACAAAGAGCTTTATTAATTTTCTTAGAATTTCTCGTGGCTCACTTTACGAACTTGAAACACAAGCAATAATAGCAGAGAGAACTGGATTGATAAAAAAGAATGACTGTGACCTGCTTCTTGATAAAATTCAAATAGAGGGCAGGATGCTCAATGCTTACATTTCTTCGCTCGGAAAGAAAAAGTATGTTGTTGAGGAGGATATAGAAGAATACGAGAATATTCTAGTAAATATCCAATCACCAAGAACTAAGAACCAATCACCAAAGGTTACAAATACAGGAGATTCTTATAACAAGAAATAGTTTAAATATTGAACGAAATGGATTTAACACTTAAGATCTGGAGGCAAAAAAACAAAGACGATAAGGGTAAAATGGTTGATTACAAGGTGAGCGATATTTCACCTGACCAATCATTTCTGGAAATGCTCGATGTATTAAATGAGGAACTGATCAATAAAGGTGAAGAACCTATTGCATTTGATCATGATTGCAGAGAAGGTATTTGCGGTTCGTGTTCACTTTATATTAATGGTGAGGCACATGGACCAAGCAGAGCGATTACTACTTGTCAATTGCATATGAGGTCGTTTAAAGATGGAGACACCATCTACATTGAGCCATGGAGGGCGAAAGCATTTCCCGTGATCAAAGACCTGGTTGTAGACAGAAGCAGTTTCGATAGAATCATGTCAGCCGGTGGATTTGTATCGGTTAATACTTCCGGGAATACCATTGATGCCAATGCCATTCCGGTTCCGAAATTTGATGCCGACAGAGCATTTGATGCGGCAACCTGTATTGGTTGTGGTGCATGTGTTGCCTCATGTAAAAATGCCTCTGCCATGTTGTTCGTATCAGCTAAAGTTTCACAATTTGCTCTCCTGCCACAAGGTAAGGTTGAAGCCGCGAAAAGGGTTGAGAATATGGTTCATCAGATGGATCTCGAAGGATTTGGTAACTGTACTAACACGGGTGCCTGCGAAGTCGAGTGTCCAAAAGAGATATCTCTTGAGAATATCGCAAGGATGAACCGGGAATACCTGAAGGCATCTATTTCATCTGAAGAATAGGATACGCTATATTTAAGCAGATTGGTTAGTTTATTGACTCAATTAATCAATTAACCATTTAACAAATTCTCCCGGCCAATCGGTGAACTGGCTAATCGGTTTGTTTATGGATGATTCAATTCGTCAATTAACCAGTTAACCATTTAACAAATTCTCCCGGCGAATCGGTGAACCGGCTAATCGGTTTGTTTATGGATGATTCAATTCGTCAATTAACCAATTAACCATTTAACAAATTCTACTAGCGGATCGGTGAATATCATTTATAATTTATAATTCACCATTTACCATTAAAAAAAAAGCCCCATCCACCTGAGGCGGACAAGGCTCTTTTCTAAATTTTCTGTCGACTGTTGACAGACGACTGAATAACTTTATTGAGTCAACATCAACTTCTTGATAGCTACTTCCTGTGTTCCGTCGTTGAGCATTACGAAATACATACCCGCTTTCAAACCATCTATGTCAAAACTGTGTCTTTGAGTTCCGGCAGGAATTACTTCCTGATGAACCACAGCTCCCAGTTGATTGTAAATTGTCAGTTGATAGTTGTTTTCAAGTTGCTCACTGAAATCCATCGTAGTATATCCGTTTGTTGGGTTTGGATATAGGCTATACTCAACTCCATTTTCAACAATTTCAGCATATTCTTTATCTCCTGTCATATTGTTGTCAAAGTCTACCCAGTTTGCCTGATAGATTTCCTTCGTTTTTCTATTCTGGACAAAGGCAACAATTTTCATGTTGTCGTCAAAGTCACCGGCAAAATTCCCAGTTGGAACAGTGTAAGTCACTGAGTCTATACTTCCTTTGATCATACCATTGAAATTCGTACCTGACGCATTTGGTATCAGTTTTCTCAACGTATTTTGCAGAGGATATATATAATCAGGATCTAACCAGGCCGGATCAACATTTGTACCTGTTGGCATCACCACTGTTTTTTCGAGTAAGGCAATCTGAACAGTTACATCTACTCCTACTCCCAGGAATTCTTCTCCGTTGCATTCAATATATACTGTCACATCTTTCGAAGTACGGTTATAAACCATGTGCACGTTGAATTTAGGATCTTCGAGAGCTCTTGCCTTCAATGTAAATGATCCATAACTGTTTTTCTCTACCATATCAGAGAATTGATTTCCTTCTCCCTGCAGATATGACACATCAGAAATTCCGTAATAGAGTGATCGCGCACCAGGGTCTGACGAATTATCCTGGTTGATCGGATCTGCTTTAGGGAATGCTGTGTGATATTGAATGTCCAGTATGTCCAAACTATTTTCAACGATCTTAGAATGTTTAGCCATGGCCGCAGTATCATCCTGAGTCAAATTTGTAAAGGTCTCAAAGACGATGTTCTTCTTTCTCTCTCTGATAGCAAAGTCATCAAAGATATAACCTTCCCCTTTGGCATCAGCATTAGATCCGAATGCAACTCTGAATCGCACATAGGACTCATCTTTCACATCATTGATATCATTCCTTGATTCATACCAGGTGGGGACAATATTGTTGATGTTAACACTGTCAGGATTTGATAGATCCGTAAACCCGATTTTACCTTGTGCATCAGTTTGGTTACCCGGTGCGCCAAAAATGTTCTCTTTATTATACCAGCGTATACCGGTTTCAATCTGATTGTTCTGAGCATCCGTGCGGAATTCACCTACGTTCGTCCAAGTAGCTTCAGCCAATGGTACTCCAACATCAGTTGTGTACTGCACCACTACACCGTCACTTCCTTCAGTATTATGAATTGAATTCATGACCACCATCGGTTTTTCGGTGCTTGTAAGGTCGAAACATGGACCAATTACAGAAGTCTGCATGGCATTATCATATCTGAATACCAACGAATCAACCTGTCCTGTACTACTCAGAATTTCTTCAAAGTGGTAGTCGAGATACCATCCGTTATCACCAGGTCTGGAGAATATGTTATTTCTAACACTATCGGGATGATATATGGGATTACCAAGAGTATCTATTCCAATTTGAATTGAATCCTCATACTCTGGTCTCACTCCCCATTTAAACCATGATGGATTGTGATCAAGAATGGCCTCTTTGAGGTTTTCATCTTCTCTCCATGCTGCCCAGCCTGAATAAGCTGTTTCGAAAGTATCAATGTATGGGTAATCATCAGCATCTACCCAATCTCTGATGTAAATTGTCTTTTGTATTGAATCAAGACAATTTCCCTTATCATTTACTTCCAATAGCACATTATAGGCCTGAGCCATCGGATAGGTATATGTTGTGGTAAGAATACTGTCAGCAACATTGGTATCGCTTGCCATGCCATCTCCGAAGTACCAGTTATAAACTACATCCGCACCTGTTGGAATTGTTGAAGTGGACTTGAACGTTACTTCATTGTTCAGACATTCTCCATCCATATTCCATTCAAAATTGGCATCCGGAGATTCTACGAAGGTGTATGACTTCGGAAGTGGATCAGAAGAACATCCATATTTCGAAATGACGCTTAGTTCGAAATTATGTAAACCAACAGACAATGTTGTGTCATGAACATAGATCATTTGCTCATTTAATGGACCTGTTGCTGTCACATTATCTACGGTCCATATATACCTGTCAATGAAATCTTTGTTGTCAAATACGGTATTTATTGAAGAGCTGTCTCCTCTCATTACCGGGGCGTATTTTGAACATTGCCCTGCAAGGAAAAAGTCAGCAATGGGCTTAGCTCTTGTTGCAATAGAGTCAAAGACACTTGCTTGACATCCACTCTTACCTATACCTGTTCCGTCTGGATAAGAACCAGTGAATTGAATAAGAGTCATGACCGCATCCTGACCAAATTTGGAGTCAGTTGAAGGGAAATATCTGTCGGAAGTAGCACCTCCGGTAGCAGAAGGACTATATTCAATATCTCCATTCGAGAGAGTATCTCTACCAAACTCGATGTAAATATCATTCGGATCAGAATTATCTCCCGAAAATGCCGTGTAATTTGCCCACAAACCGGTAGTTGTATCCATGTATTGAGGATATAGCTTGATACTGTTTGCATCCTTACAAACCGAATCTGGTGTGCTTGTGAACCGTAATTCCGGGATGTTGTTTATTGTGATTCCGGAAATGCTCAAAGTGTCCAAACAATTGTCCTGGTCTTCATGTGTCCATAACCAAACAGGACTAGATTTTGAAAAATCTGGGAATGAATCCGGGAAGAAATCTACTTGACCACCAACTTGTACAGTGTCAATTCCCAAACCCATAAATGTATTTGTACCCGAGCTTACGAGTCCACTGTTGTTAAATACAAACAATTCTATGCTCGCCGCTGCATCATTTGGACAATAAACCTTCGTTGCAGGCAAAACGTAAGACATTGAAGGTGATGTTTTGAGCTCAAATTCTGCAGTATCTATATAAGTACAATTAGTTGCTGATTCGGTGTACTTATAATAATACTGATATGTTACCAAGAAAGGAGATGATGGTGCCGTTGTTAATCCCGTTGTAGAAAGGACCAGTGAATCCGAACCAACTGGAATAACATTCAGGAAGCCACCGTACATTGTATTACTTGATAATTCCGATTCAATGCCAATAGCAGAAGAAGGTGGATCAAATTTGACTAGGAGATCTCCATCATTTGAACAAACAACAGAATTCGGTCCGGATAAATTCGCCATGGTGTCAATCCATACCTGCGGATCAGGGAAAGAATCGACAAATACCTGTGCTGAATCAATGGATATACAACCAGGGGTGACATCATTATCAACCAGGGTATGAATAATCCAATTGTAAGCACCCACAACATGGGGATCCTCTTTCGGTTCGAAAATAGCATCCGTATTTAGTTGCGTGGAAGTACCGCCAACTTTCACTTCCCATGTTTCATCAACATTTGGCCATATTGCCGGACAGAATGGACAATTGATCGTATTGAAATCAGCATTCATTGCGCTATTTCCGTCAGGACAAATGTGGTCACCCTGTGGATTGCCGGAAGGTAAAACGCTAAATGCGGATGGCGGAAGTTGTCTCACGTTCAAGGTCTTAAATGTGTCATTGTAACATCCGAATACATCAGTGTATTGGAAATAAACAGAATCAGCGATAAAGCTGTCTATTGGCACCGGACCGTAATATCCCTGACTAAGTGTTGTATCAGAAGAAACATAACTATTTCCAAAAGCAGAACCCGTAAAGAATCCTCCCGGTTGCAAAGGATTGCCATTCACGAGTCCGACCAGAGCAATAGAATCATTCAAGGAACACATTTTATCTCGAGCTGTATTGATTGTCAACACTGGCAGCTCCCTGATATAAATTGAATCAATCAGGTCATTTTCACAAGCATTCCCGTCTTTATGTACATATTCCACATAAATCACATCGGTATTGTTACCGGGGATTACGTCAAACGGAGTATATGTTATTGAATTCGTACCGCCAGAAAGGGCAGTCGAATCGAGTAGACTATTAAAAACTTTGCTGCCCAATACGTAATGATATGATCTGAAATAACTTGCACCAACACTGGCTAGATCAACTACCAATGAGTCGGTTCCCTGATTAACACAATTATCCGGATTCAAGTAAGTATATGAAGGTCCCGGAAGAGCATTGATGAATAGAGAATCGACCTGAGAATTCTCGCAACCCCAGATTGAACCATCATCGGTAACAAACTGAATCAAGTTATACATACCGGAATTTCCCGAGGCAATGTCAAATTTGGCCGTGCTTCCCGTAGCTGAATCGCCATGGAAATACCATTTTTGGTTCAGTCCACCGCTGAAACCTGCTGTCATTGTAACGGAATCACCAGGATTATCACAAACAGTGTATGCAGACAATCCGAATGCTGCATTTGCCAATGGTCTCACATGAATAATGGTATCCTGATTGTTTGAACAACCGTTTGCGGCTGTTGAAGAATAAGTTATTGTATGATATCCCGTTGAACTTGCTGTGTATTCATTGCCAAGTGAATCATTAAAGCCCGTTCCAATCAACGTGGCCATGCTGTTGGTATCTAGGATTCCATTGATAAGTTTATCATAATCAGCAACATCATTTAAGCAATGCACAAGAGAGTCGGAAGGCAGCGTAAAGCCTGTTCTTCGAATGGCGAGATTCGGTATAGGATTGATCTTAATCGAATCTGTTAAAGTGTCGCTACAGCCATTTGCGTCGGTATAGAAATATGATATACCATGTGTCAAATTGTCATTGGCCGGACCAGGCGTGATAGAAGCACTTGCTCCGGTCTGATTCAAATTGAGTATTCCACCTGTTGGGGAAGTAAAGAATCCTTTGCTCGCAACATAGGGAGAACCTGTAAAGTTTATAACCGGATCATTGGCACAACCAGAATCTGGTATGGTATTGATACTCAATTGAGGTAAGGAATCTACCGTCATTTGATATGTCGTGTCAACGGCACACCCAGTAAGGTCGTCTATATATGTAAATGTGAGAACCGTATCTTCTGGGCCCATAGCACTTGGATCGAAACTGGCTGTTCCATCACCATTGTCTGTTAAACCGGGTAGAGGATCAAATTCATAAGTAAAGTTCCGTCCTGTAATTGGGAATGTTGATGATCCAAAATTCACATTGGTCAAACTTTCACAATATTGAAGGGGATTACCGGAAGTTCCGTTTGAATTACCAATGTTCGGGTTTATCTTAACCTGTGTCAGGTTTACGAGATCAAAGTTGGGTTCAAACAAACTTCGTATAGAGAATGAATCCGTGGTGAGGTAATATTGGAATACAATCGTCAACTTGGTAGCACCTGCGGGTGTGGGTTGTACCGAATCATATTTCGGACTTCCACCAGCCGGCAAGAAATTTTTAGGGTCATATGCCCAGAATATTGTATCACCATTTACAGATGTATCCGTAAAGGCCAGATTACCCGGAACATTGAATTTGTTTGTTGTCCCATTGAAATAATAAGAATACCATCTGAATCTATGCACTGTTGACCCAGAGGGAATGACAGCATATATGTACTCCAAGTTGTTGTGATAACATCCGCCCCAAATTCCTGTATCTTTTTTACTTGAATACATCCTGATGGTACTGAGCTGAACAATGACATTAATGGTATCATATGAAACACATCCATCGGCATTTGTATAAGTAAAACTGATATCATAGGGTCCTGGTATAGATGATGCTGTGAAGAAATAATCCAAACCAACTTGCGATACACCCGGTCCGGAGAAAGTACCTCCTGGATAGGTGCTATTTAATTTAACGGGACCTTCGTTCGGACTGAATACGATCTGATTTGAATCCAGCCAGATAGATCCTGTATCCGTCCAATAAACGGTTGTGAAATAATCTTGCTCATTTGCGCAACCATAGACATCGGTATAATTGTAGGTAACTGTATTTGGCATACTTGTGTCACCGAGGGCAGGATCAAGGTTTCCAGCCGAATCAAGGAAAGCGGTTGGTGTGAACCAACCAGTACCTGGCGCACTAGGCGAACCAAAAATAACCACAGGTGCTTCTCCTGTACAATAACTTGAATTAAGTCCATTAACATTCAATACGGTTGGAGCAATATAATTCAGAAAGAGGATGTTTGAATAGGATGAATCTCCTGTTGAATCTGCAACTGCACGTCTTACAAATGTGATCTCTGTCAGAGTATCTCCAAAGTAGTAATCTATAGTATCTGAAGCCGGTAAATTTGCCCAATTGAGCAAATCCGTTGATTGTTGCCACAAATATTCCAATTGCCCTTTTCCTCCTGATGCTATACTGTCGTTTTCAAGCAGACCCGGAACTGAATCAAAACAAACTGTTTTTGATGTAACACCTCCAATACTGATTTGTCCCGGATTCAACAGATCTGGTTGACTTACAATGGCGGTTTCAAAATGAATACAACCATTGTCGTCTGTGATGGTATCTGTATAAGAACCAGCGGACAAACTTGTGATAGAATGAACAAATTTTGGACCTGACGAATTCACATTGTTGCTCCACATGTGATTATATCCATCATTACTTGGACCTGGATTATCTATAAAAACACCACCGCTGGCTGTTGCAGTGACGGCACCATCACTTTGCCCAAATCCAGATACGTTAGTTACAGAGAAAGAAATATCAAGTTGTGAAGGAGATGAGAGGGTCACAAAAGCCGTATCAGAACATGAACTGTCATCCGTAATAATTACAGAATATGTCAGTGAATCCAAGCCCGTGGCCGTTGCACTTGTTTGAGTCAGTGGGTCATCCCACAAATAAGAATATGATCCTGTTCCACCTGTAGCACTTCCCGTGGCTGTACCTGTTAATACACCGGCACATGTAAGATCGGTACTTCCAGAAATTGAAGCCGTTGGATAGGGGTTGATGTTTACTTCGAGTGAATCGCTCGTTATTGAATCAAGTAAACAACCTCCTCCAAGATCAGAGGCCATGGTCACCGCTACAAAGTCGCCATCGCTCAATGTGGAGCTTGCATAGGTGTCACCCGTGTTGGCAATTGGCACACCATTTATTCTCCAGCTATAGGTCGGAGAGCCTCCTCCGTTCGACGGAGTTGCCGTAAAGTTCTGAGTTATACCCGCACATACGGAAGGATCGTCAACAGAAAGACTTACGTCTGCAGTAACATTTCCTGTCACCACCATCTCAGTGCTGTCGGAAGAGATACTGTCTATCAGACAACCTGTGCCAATATCTGAGGCCATAGTTACAGTCACTATGTCACCATTATTCAATGTACTGTCGAGATATCCTGTACTATCAATTCCCACAGAACCACCATTGACAAACCAGGAGTAAACAGGTGTTGTTCCTCCATTCGTTGGAGTGGCAGTAAAAGTCACGACCGTTCCATCACAGATGTTGGTGTCACTCGCCGATAATGCTACGGAAGCTGTAACGGAGGTTGTCACATCCATCGTAACCCAATCTGCCGACACTGAATCAATGATACATCCAGTAGCGATACTTGAAGCCATTTCAACTCGAACGCTATCTCCGTCGGCCATAAATCCGCCGTATGTCGCACTATTTGTTCCTACTGAAACTCCATTAACAGTCCATGCATAAGTCGGTGATCCACCACCATTCACTGGTGTAGCAGTGAAAACCACTGAGTCTGCAGAACAAACCACGGTATCGGCAGCAATAGAAACTGAACCAGTTACCACATTATTAACGGTCATGATCTGCTTTGAAGAGATCACTTTGTAGATGTCTTGAGGGCACGACGATTGAGTCATTTCAACCCAAACAGTATCGAGATCTGTGAGGCCAGTTGTGTTATAAACGTTAGAATCACCACCAACAGTTGAGCTGTTCAGAAACCATTCAAATACCGGATCGAAGCCACCACCAGTAGAGTCAGTTACACTGAATGTAACCAGATCACCGGTACAAACCGCGGTATCGGCAACGCTGATGGTCACACTAGGAGATGTTGTTAATGTTGAAGACCATTGTAGTGACCAACCGTAACTTTCATTACTAGCGTCAGAAGCAAAATGAACGGTAAGATTACCACCACTGGATAGAATAGATGGTGGAATAAAAGATGTAGTATCAAGGGCGGTGAAAAGTAGCGTCGCATTGGTGTCGGCACCGTCGAAAATTCTCAGACTATCTCCTGTACCAAGACCGATAGAGTCAATGTTTATTGTAATTGCACTTACGCCGGTTGGACTGATGACAAATGTAATGTCTTCACTGGCACTGTAGTCTGCACCGGATCCGCCGGTATCAAATAATGTGTTTGTACAGGTTGTATCCGTGGTATTCGAAATATTAACCTGCGCCGAGCTTTCGAACGAAAGGAATACTCCGATTGTGAGAAATGTAAGAAGAGTGTAAAGCTTTTTCATAGGCGCCGTTTTAAGAAAATGCAACCAATCATCGTTAAATAATTGGCCTGATAGAATGCATACGTATTCGCTCTTATTTTGATTCGTTTATTGCAATAAATTTCCTTTTGAATCTAATTTTAATAATGTCATCACTGAATTTCCTCTTTCATCTGAAGAGGTACCCAAGACCATAATGCCTCCATCTGAAGACTCAACTACTTTTTTGGCTTCATCAAATGAGGTAAAACCATAATCTCTTTGCCAGAGTACAGAAGACCCAGTTGAATTAATCTTCACAAGGTGCATTTGACGATCCAGACCTTGCGTATATCCTGCAAGAATATAACCATCCGAAACTTCAGCCACTGAATAAGATTCAGTATTGTCAAGATTGAGATCTGAACCGCGATAGGTCCATTCAACATCCGGATTTTCATTATCACCTAATCCGATAACCTTTGATGCCACGAACTCCTTAACACCTGTGGCCAAAGTAGCTGAACCGCACAAAATCTGATTTCCATCCGAGGTTTGAATGATGCAATTGGCAATCTCGGTTTCACCTGTTCCACTCGAAGCAGGGTTTGTTGTGCTAAGGTTGTCCTCTTTATCTTCAATTCTGTAATAACAATAGTCATAAGCACTATCTGCAAGAAGATCTACATATCCGCAAACCCGCACGTCATTCAAGCTGTGGTATGAAACATCCCGTAAACCAAGATCAACACCTTGACTAATTATTTCTTCAACCCATGCTCCTGTATTAACTGTATATCGCCTGATTATACCCACATTTATTCCAGCTGAGGTTTCTCTTTCACTAACGAAATAGAGCTTTTCTTCTCCTTCCGCAGATACTGCCAAACCATAAGCTCTTTCATTTTCAGGAACCGGATCAACTACTCCTGAATTCCAGATTGCATCTTTTTGTTTGAATCCAAGTGCATCTGTTATCAGTAGGTAGGTAGAATTAATCTGGTTCTCGGACGTGTCAATAAGAGTAGAAGTAGCTAGAATTGCCACTCCGCCATCACTTAATAGTTCTATGGACGAGGCAATATTCTCAGAGCCACTTGAGGGTCCGGCATAAGATCTCGACCATTGTGTGTTTCCAAATCGATCGGTTTTTACCAGAAGAATGTCTTTATTAAGTGCACCTTGAGTAGTTCCAACCAGGAAATATCCACCATCTGCGGTTTCTGCAATATCTGCTCCTTCTGACAATGTCCCGTACATTTTAATGAAGCTCTTGCCATGATCTTCATTATTCACATCCACTTCCTTCTTACAGGAATAAATACCAACCAGCATCAGCGCGAGCAATATGTTCAATGCCTTTTTCATTCTATTACCTGTCTTTTCTTAGATTCTTTTTCTTTTTTCGGCTTCTTTTCTTTCTTCTGTTTTGGTTGCTCCGGTACCTCTTCGCCCGCCTTGATCTTTCGTGGTTTGTACAGATATAAGTTATATCCGAAATTGATCATGAAGGTATTAATAGTGAATTCGTTGTCCTGCTGATAGAAATTCCACAACCTTTCGTCTTCATTTACAGGTGCATCATAATCGGCCAATTGATCTGAAATACCTACATGATATCGAACTTCTGCGAATAAGTCACCTCTTGTGATTTTATATTTACCACCTACGGCAAATAAAGCAGAGAATGTAAGATTGCTTCTGGTTTCCTGAAAGTTCTCGATATCCGGAATCTCAACCGAGGCAATATTTGGATCAAGGGGGGATTTTTGAATCTCATTCGAGGCAGAGAGCAAATATCTTGTCTCGAAACCAGCCAAAACATAAGGTCTAAGCATTTTCTGAGGCATAAAAGTATAACTGAAGCTGATTGGAATGCTCAGCACTTGCTGACTTTCAGTACTTCCGATGGAAACCCCCTTTGTAGGTGCTTCAACCGGATCGCCATTCGGATCTACATTCGTATAGCTTTCCAAAATATCCTGTCCATATACAAATGAACTCTGCATGAAAGTAAGATCCAGATGTACATTCAGACCTTTATAAAGATATCTCGTACCTCTTACGCCAATCTGAAATCCTGATTTGCTGGTATAGCTTTTCTTGTCAGTTGCCGTGTTATACCCTCCAAATTCTTTGTAGGAAAAGGCGTTTGCCCAGTTGGGTCCACCATAAATTCCAACCGTATACAAAGGATCTGTATGGAAATTGCTGTAAAGATCAGTAAATTCTTTTGGGTCAACACCAGGCTGAATCTGGTACTCAGGATCCAGTTTCAGAAAATGCAGCATTGCATCCTCAGCCAGATCGTCTTTACCATCATAAGTGTGTGACATGGCAATCAGTTTCCAGCCTTCCATTTTGTCTTCCTTGGAAAGCTGGTTTCCTTCAAGACAAGGTCTGATCATCTGATCAACCTTTTCAATTAATCCACCTTCATAAGCCTTCTGGGCTTTCTGAAGGATTCGAACACATTCATTCTCTTCTTCTTCATATTGCGCTTGAACCACCACGAATGGAAGCAAAAGGCTGAAGGTAAGAATTGCTCGAATCACATTTTTCACACTAACTAACATGACTTAATTCGATTCTCCGTTTTCATTAATGATTATTACACCTTCTCCCGGTGGAAGGTCAGCACAGGTCTTTCTGTAAGGAATGTCATCTCCAACATATGCATCCCATTCTTTCTTGCTGATATTCCTTGAAACTTTAGCACACATAGCCTGAGCCATTTCATAAGCATGTGTTGGATATCTTCTGATCAACCTGTCAATACAACCTGAAATCAAATACTTGCTATCCGGACTGAATGCCATTGACCAAACCCAAGAAGTGTGGTCATCCAACACAATAGGAGATTCATTGTAGTTTTTAGTATCCCACAATTGAATTCTTCCATCGTAACTAGCAGAAGCAAGTCGATTGTCGTTTGGACTAAACTTCAGGTCATTAATACGGGCATCGTGACCTGATAGTGTTTGTAATTTGGTCTTCTCAGGTGACAGTGCGTCATATAGATAAACCGTACCCGATAAATCTCCACTCGCGATTACCTTTCCATCATGACTGATGGCTACAGCATAAATCGGGTTTTGTGGATCTTCATCTATGATCTCTTCCGGAGCTTCTCCCTGAAGCATCATTTTGATCAACTTACCGCCTTCTGTTCCAACCAGAATGTATGAATCATCGGGACTCACAGCAATTCCTTTAATATTGGAAGGTGTTTTGGCAATCAGCGTAGAGCTTTGAGTACCAATATCCCATTTGTACAGACTGCTGTCTGCGCCCGCGGAAATAATATATTTGCCATCATTCGTAAACGCCACGGCCCAGATATCATCGCTGTGAGCTCTAAGAATAACCGGAGATCTTGTGGAATTTAAATCCAATAGTTGGATGTAGCTTTCTGCACCTACAGCAAGCCACTTGTCATTGGATGAAATTGCCATAGCTCTCAGGATGGTATTCCTGTTTTGCTGAATGGTTCGGTGATCACCCTTATTGTTCGTCATGTCCCACTGGATGACCCGACCATCGGCACCGGCAGTGTAAAGCTTATCTCCTTTGGAGTTGTAAACCAGAGATCTGACGGCTCCAGTATGACCTTTCAGACTGTTGTATTCCTCATCATTCGTGGCTTTCTCCGTGTCATATAATCCGGAATAGATATCGGCATCGTTTTGCTTTCCACCGTATTCTTCATTGAACTGATAAGCCTGATAAGAAACCAGTGTCTTGAGGTTAAGATCTCTCTTGATCTTAGTTGATTTCACGGCCATTGACTTGGCAATTGAAAGCATCCTCAAACCTGTGGCTTTTTCTTTCTCAGCATTGGCAAGCTCCTCATTCTTTCTGGCTTTTTCAGCATTCTGCTGCGCCTGAACTGTGGCTCGATCGGCAGCGTCTTTCTGTCTTTGCACCTCTCTCTTCTGCTTTTGTGCTTCATCAAGGGCATCTGCCGTTTTGGCTCTTTCTCTTTCGGCTTCAGCTGCTGCATTTTCAGCTCTTCTTTGCTCGTCTGTTGCTCTTTTTCTTTCTTCATCGGCCAATCTCGTCTGTTCCTTGGCGATATCCGCTTCCTTATCTGCACGTGCTTTTTCAGCTAATGCCGCCTTTGTCGCTTCAATGGCTTCCTTGGCCGATTTATCTGCCTGGATTTGAAGAGAAATTGCCCATAATGCGATACCAATGGCCACAACAAAGGCAGAACCTAATACAATGGCAAATATTCTTGTCCTTCTAAGCTGACGCTTCTGCAGTTTTACCTTGTTCTCCTCTTCCAGTTTATACTCTCGTTCACTGGTATCGAGGTAAACCATAGTTCTTTCAAAGGCAGGATTGAATCTTTGGGCCCAAGTAAGAGTCGGTTGTTGTTTTTCTCTCCAATTCAGTGCAAGTTGAAGATCAGGTGGTCTCCACAGACCGGTTCTACCTTCTTGGTACATCTCTGCGGCTTCGGCAAGTCGCAAGTACATGTTCACCGCATTGGCTTCATCTTCAACCCAAATCTTGAGTCTGTCCCAGATTCTCATCAAACTCTCATGACTGATGTCGATTACGGCCTCAGCACTCAGTTTTACTTGTGATGAAGGCATAAGGAATGACCTTCCCGGCGCTCTGAAAGTTTCGACCACTTCAAAAACCTCTTCAGGTTCTGCCTGAGCAATCTCTGCTATCTTGGATATTTGAGTCGGATGCCGTATTCCTCTGTTGTCACCTCCCTTTTCGGTGAGGGTTTTGAAAACGGACTCACAAATTCGTTTTCCATTTTCAGAAAGTTCGTCGTAGGCTTCATTGGCGTGTTCAGAAAGAGCCGATTCCATTTTTCCAATGGCTTCGTAGTGCTCTACATCCAGCTCTTCCATTTCATCCACACGGTTCTTGATCCAATAATCCCATGTCCGCATCAGAGCGTGCTGCAGAATAGGCAGCTGATCCTGATTATCCCCAACATCGTTCAATAGTTGTTGTGTTAATCTGGTTGAGATCTGACCACCACCAACTGCTACAGGTCCTTCAACGGCATTTTTGAAGTCGTCTCGGGTCATTCTAGGGATAAGGTAGTTACTGTCGTTGATCGCACGTGTCAATTCATGGAACTGAGCACAATCACCAATAAAGTCAGAGCGCATTGTCAAAACCACATAAATTGGTACTTCTGACTGTTTGAATGCTTCCAGTAAGAGTTTTACGAAGGCATTTGACTCATTCACAGAACGGGCCTCATCCTCCAGACTATTCTTATATCGGAATAACTCTTCGAATTGGTCAATGATGACAAGAACATTCTCCTCTTTTTCTTTTTTAAGCTGACCTATGGCTTCGATCAATCCAAGAGAACTACTTCTTAGGACTGTAGATGTAATATTTTTCTGAACTGCTCTTTCTTCGGCGGTGGCATCATCAGACAGATCACTTTTCGCAATGGCATCTGCCAGGTTATCAATTGGGGCACTGCCAGGTCGAGAGTGTATTACCCTCCAATATGAGCCTGCTTCAGTAATAAATCCTCCATAAAGAATCGGGACCAATCCACAATAGATCAAAGAAGACTTACCACTACCCGAGGCACCCATAACAGCCACGAATCTGTGTTCAGCAAGATTCTTCATGATCTCATCGCTTTGTCCCTCCCGACCAAAGAAAAGATGACTCTCGCTAATGGAGAACGGTCTTAATCCCGGAAAGGGATTAAACTTCGGCGTGATTTTCTTCTGCGCTTTTATAGAAGCCTCTTGTTCTTTCATGATGACGCGATTAGTTTAAGGAATGGGTCGATATCGGTTTTTCCATTCTTTCCGCTTCCATTTAGCATGATAACATCGGAAAGAGAAGGGATTTTTTCTCTAGGAATGGATTCGTCCTTGATGAATATGGCCTTGGCATCGAAAGGAAATTGTTTTCCAAATCCAGGGGCCTTGATCACATCATTCAGCTTTGAATTGACCCAGTTTAGGTTGTTGTTGGCATATAACAAGACAGCATCAGACGTCACCAGACTATGTCTGTGACTCTCCAGGAATTCCATCTTCTTATCATCGAATCTTGGCAGAAGGACTTCCACGTCTTTGGCTTTCAAGTTTTCCACAATTGGCGAAATTTCTTTCTCGTCTTTTTTGTCGAATAAAATGTATACGGTTTTCTTTTCAGAACGTTGCGTACTTCGGAGGGTTTTAGCGCGGCTCTCTGAGTCGAAAAGATGAAGTCGGGAATGGATAACAGTCTTTAAGATCTCAAGAGGAGTTTGAATTATTTCTGCTCCCGCTGTGTGGGCTACTTCATCTTTAAGCTGATCCAGATACAATTTTTGCTGATCAGTCCTGGGTTTCAGGTACATGGGCATCCAGATCAAACGATGTAAGGATTCTATATCACTCTCAGAAACATTGGCATAATATTCCTGTGAAAGGTCGTTTTGAATCTCTACAACAGATTTGTCAGAACCTTCCGGTATTTCACCATAACCCTCGCCGATAAGATGTACGCTCAGATCGGCTTCTTTGAGGCATTGTTTTACTTGTTCGCTTAGTTCTTTGCTTTCTCCGGAAAAAGGACCTTCGGGAAGTACAGTATGACCGTGGCGTACCAATTCTCTTTTGATTTCATCTCGGGTATGAACCTGGTCATAACTGGTTTCGGCAAGGAATATCTTTTTCGATTTTTCGGATTGAAAAACGGGTTTTTTGTAAATCGTCCGGTCAATTTCAAAGGCCAGGTCAATTATTTTCAACCAAAAATTTTGACTCTCGTCTGCTCCACTCAATGTCTTGAATTCATCTTGAGAAGGATCCAATTCGAAGAAATGAAACTCGTTCAGGGTTCTGATCTCTGTTGGCTGATCGCTCTTCTTGATTGGTCTGAGATCAATTTTATAGACTCTGGAATGATCACTCAATAGGGGAGTGTCCGACTTCGATAGATTTTTTTTGAGGTAGTTTTCACTTACCACAAGGATCAATCCATCATCTGGCCCAAGTGAAGCCGGTCTTTTGGCTGAATCTTCCAGTTTCGAGATATTCGGGAACTGAGAATTGATTCGGTGCAGGTATACACTGAGGTAACGGATAAATTCATCTACCCATCCCGCAGATTTTTTGTTGCCCGTGTTATCTTCTGCCGCGTAGCTAACAAACAAATTCTGTCCCTCGCTCATGTTTTGTCAAATCATCGTAAAATGATGTAAACCAATAGCATGGATTACATCAATTAGCTAATATAATACAATTAATAATTCTGAAAAAATCGGATTTTACTTAGAACTGAGCGCCGATTACGAGAATATCATCCACTTGTTCGAGGTCACCCATCCATTCTGTGATGGTTTTATCGAGAATATCCCGTTGTTCCTGCATGGATTTTGACTGAATTTCCAATATCAGATTCTGGAATTGTCTGTATTTGAATTTCTTTCCCTTTTCACCACCAAATTGATCTGCATAGCCGTCTGAGAAGATATATATACTGTCTCCTTTTTGTAATTGGATCTCGTGATTGGTAAAGCTTTGCAGCTCTTCGTCCATAAAGGCGCCAATAGGAAATTTATCGCCTTTGTAAATCTGAATTTCTCCATTACGCACAAGGTAAAGAGGATTAAAAGCCCCTGCATAGTCAAGAACCTTGTCCTTCATATCAATAGAGCACAAAGCTATATCCATTCCATCCTTAACCGAAGAACCTGCCTTTTTCTGGTGCAAGGATCGAGTAACACCGCTATTCAGCTGATCTAAAATTTCGTTGGCATTTCTTGCATTTTTCACGTTCACTGCATAATCGAGCTGATTATTTCCAACAATACTCATGAATGCCCCGGGGACACCATGACCAGTGCAGTCAACAGCTGCTATCATTACTCTCGACTGTTTTTTCTGCATCCAATAGAAATCACCGGAAACAATGTCCTTTGGCTTATAAAGGACAAAAGAATTGGGTAGATTATTCTCCCAATATTCAGGAACCGGAAGAATAGCATTTTGAATTCTTTTGGCATAATGAATACTATCCATGATGGCCGTTTTCTGCTCTTCTATATCATCTTTTTGCTTTTCAATCTCATCTTTCTGTTTCCTGATTTCGGCCGTACGTTCAATGACTTTTTGTTCCAATTCATTATATGACTGCTCCAAACGTTCAATCATGTTATTGAATTTCTCTGAAAGTGTTGTGATTTCATTGTTTCCCAATACTTCAGCTCTTTCTTCGAGGTGTCCATCTGTGATGTGAGTGACTTTTTCAACCAAACTCTTGATAGGGGAGGTGATCACCTGAGTTTTTCTGAAAATCAAGAAGATTACGACAAAAAGAGTTGCGCCGAAAATGAGCAAGGATTTTAATAGTTCCAGATTCAATTTTTTCTTCTCCTCTGTTTCATCCATTATTATTCGAATAACGGCACTCTTGTAGAGGTCGGTATTCTTTCTCTCCATGAAGGAATACTCATATTTCAAATGCTTTCCATCCGCCACCTCTTTTCTTTCTGATGTGGACATGTCGTTAAATACAGAAATCAGCGTTTCTCTTTCCTTCTTGTCAAGTTCAATGTCGCTGTTCAGGGAAAAAGGGTTCTCCGGACTAAGGAAAAGGTCTACGCTGACAAGATTGAGTCGTGTCTTTTCACTTTCAAGATTCGAAAGATCATTGATTCTGTCCTTAATTGCCGTAACCAATGAGTTTGCACTTTCGTTGTAGACACCGAGCTGAATTATATAATTACCATCATTCGTCGCGTGATAGCAGTACTTTCGAAGCTTTGACGTATTGCCTTCAAGTGTAAAGCTCTCTGCCTTGAATTTTTTACTTACAAGCACACTCAAGAGGAACTGCTTGAAGTCCTCACCCCATTCGAAGGTGTTTAGGCCGGCATCTTTTTCAAACGTAGTATTTACTATGATCCCGCTTTTACTGATGACATAGATGTCCATATTCTGTTCATCCATGCCAAGATCTCTTCTTATCTGCTTGAGATCTGCGCTTTCAATATCCTTGGTGTCATTGAAATATTCATTGACCAACATGTTGCTGTAACCCTCCAGCTCAATGTCAAGAGGAGCTTCAATGATCCCAAGTGCCACGTCCTGGAATTCCAGAATTCCCGTGATCTCATCTGAAATGATGAAGCTTTTTGTATGATCCGCCTCAATCAGTGTATCCTTAGTATTCTGATAATTGAGGACAGCCAGCATAAGAAGGGCTATTACCACAGGGACAACGATATTTAATATCAATTGTCTGAATATAGTTGTGGTATGTTTCACGTTAAGCCCGCTGGTTGGTAATCTGGATGCCTAAAATTAAAAAAATCGGAGAATCACTTTTTTATCATTACTTAAGCGACTCCGGCTGTGCTTTTTACACGTTTATCGAATGTGTACAACATGATCTCTCCCAATTCGGGATATATGAAGAGCAATTCCTTGAATTCATCGTTCGACATATTGAGGAAAGTCATTTCCGATTTGCATATAGTCTTTAGTCCATCAGCATCTGATTCCAGATAGAACATATCATTTACCAGCTGATTTTCTGCGAATTTGTAATTCGCATCGGCCATATTGCATTCAGCCTCTCCGTCTATGACAAAATAGTAATCATTCTCTTTTCCTTTCTCCAACAACACGGCTCCGGCTTTCACTTTTTGGTATTTCAACTTAAGGGCTATATCTTCTATAAGTGAAGGATCTTTTTTGCGAAGTGCATCTACATTATTCAGAAAAATAACTTTTTCAATAACACAAGCATACCTGTTTTTACCATAAGCTTCAATAGATTTATCAAGCCTTTCCTGCTGTTCTTCCGATAGCCTGATCTTAGACTCATTGTATACAGCAGGGTCTATTGAGCTCATCACTATGGCCGATGTTTCACTGATCATAGGATCATTATTGAACAAGTTGGCGATAATATCATTACCAATTACTTTTTCCTCCTCTTTCAAATTCAAGAAAGAATATATCGCACAAGACCTTGTGAAATTATTCAGGTAATTGGCGCTTCTGTTCATGATTTGTTTCAGAACATCACTATTTCCATAAAGATCAATAGGGAAATGAAGTTCAAGCTCACGAATTTTTTCCTCAGCCCGGTTATCTTCCAGGAGGGCAAAAAGGAATCCCTTGAGTTGTTCCGCGACGAAAAGATCGAGCATTTCAATGGCAAAACTCACACCTTCCGTCGTTCCACTTTCAATGTTCTTTCTAATGTGTTCAATTGAAGAAGGGTCATAGATCAAACTGAGAAGCAGGAAGATCATATTGTAATTCTCTTTCAATTCTTCATCCAGTGCCTTGCTCAGATATTCACTGATACCCTGTTGATCCACATCATATTTAGCTGCAAAGTTCCAGGCTGCCAGACCTACATTTTGTTCAATGGCCTGGTAGATCTGATTTTCAATACGCTCATCTTTAGCAGTGAATTCCTGAATTTTCAACGAGTGCAAGGCTCTTGAAACGATCTGACGATTTGGGTCGTTCAATTTTTTAAGCAGGTATTTGGTCGACTTTTCTCCACCAATTTTTCCATAAAGATCTACAACGGCCAGAAGTAGTTCCAATTCAACACCTGACTTATAGAAGGCCCTTTCAAGGCTTTCCAAAATATCTTCTCCAACGCTTTCAATTGCAGCTCTCGCGGCCGACCTGTATCGCTCATCACTCAATTGATCAATCAATGTTGGCCACAGATCTTTATTATTCATTTTTGCCACAGAATTAATGGCCTGAAGTTTCACTTCAGGAGAAAGATCTTTTAAAAGGTTCTTCAATAGAGAGCTGAATTCCAAATTTTGGGAATCCCCAATGATCTTTGCGGCCTTGACCCGATCAGCAGGAACCTTCGATTTGGCCAGTGTAATTACTTTTTCCTGACTTAGATAATCCTTGTAAGATTTGTCCAGCTTATCCCTTACCTCTGATGCCATTTTCCTGATTTTAGGATCTTGATCATCCTTGGCTATTTTACCTAACTCCTTGATCGATCCATAAATCTCTGCTTCATCGATGGATCTGATGGCTAGTTCTCTGGCCCTGATTGAACTTTCCCTCAACAACTGATCCAACTTCATATTGAATAAGGTTGGTTCGTAATCTTTGAGAAGGTCCAAGGAGCGTTCAATCTTTTGAATCGAAGAGTCGGTGTCAAAGCTTGATGCGACTTTTTCCTCCCCTTCATCACCGCTTTTTCTTTTTTTCTTTTTGTAGTCAACGAGCGACCTACGAAGCATATTCTGATATTCTTTATACAGCTGGAAGGTCACATAGGCCCATAGACCAATAATGGCAAGAAGAATGTATGAGTAATGAATTAATTCCATGAAGCTAAGCAGGGCGAGACCTGAGAGAATCAAACCCGACAAAACTGCCGAGAATTCGTTTACTAAACCTTCCACTTTAGCCTGAACATTATATCGAATTCTCGAATCAATTGGCTGGAAAAGAAGACGAAGAGAAGGTGTTTGGATAGAATCCTTCAAATTCATCGAGAAGAATCTCACCAGGGCGAGAAGCAAGAAGAAGATTACGAAGTTGGCAGATCCTTCTTCATATCCAAACAAAGTTCCAACAACGGTTGAAATGAGTACCAAAATTCCGATAACAGCCGGTGTAACCAACAATGATACTTTTAGTCCATATGTTTTGATCAGTTTACTATAAACGAATGTCTTCAAGGCAAAACTTACGGCCATCACTGCAATGGTGAACTGTCCCAAGAAAATAGCAAAGCCATTGGAATCGGGATAACTCATTTTTCCCGAGGTTAGAAAGTTATAAGCCGTAAAGAAGAGGGCAATCATACTAAGCATCTGGAAAAGCGACATCAATCTGACATATCTGTCACTGATAAATTTGCCAAGTCCTACTTTTTCAACTTCCTCCTCCTCTTCTTCAATACCTTCTTCAGCTTTCGTTTCATTTACATTATACTTTATGGCAATAACGCTCTGAAAAACGAGAGAAATGAAAATACTTACTGCACCGATGAGCATGAGGTCCTTGATTTCAGGAATATTCTTTAAGATCAATGGCAGAGCCAGAGAGAAGAGAATCATTCCAAATACCAGACCACTATCAATAATTGAGAAAAGTCTTTTTCCTTGTCGCAGAGTAAATAACCTACCTGCCATTCCAGAGAAGGCAACAATGGAAAGGATGAAAAGTGCGGTTTGAAGAGAGAAAATTCCAAATACCAACCATTCCGAGTCGGAATACATGAAACTGGCCCACATTGCTGAAGCTAGAATAGTAATGAGGATAAGATTGATTGTGATCAAGGCAGAATACCTGATTCGGGCCTGTAAAGTGGAAAATGCACCCGTCAATATCATCCCGATAAATCCAGAAAGAAGATATCCCTGTCCCAGCATTTCCTCTCCGTATTGTTCCATGAAGAGGGTAGTGGAACTGATCTCAAAAGCCAAAGCAAATATTCCTAGGAAAAAGGTCTGGAGCACAAGAAGAGCAACCATTCCCGATTCACTTCGCTCAATATTCAGAGATTTTAATAGCGCAGCATACATAATGCCAGTTTTATAGATGATAGCTAATCTACAAAATCTGACTCAACCAGCCAATAAAATTTAATGGGCTCGATTAATTAATTATTTCAGAAACAGCATGTTAAACTACTCTTGAGGGTCGAAAGATTCTAATTCCATGCTAAATTTTTCCCACATTCGCATGGTTTCTTCAAGTTTGGAATTGAGTTCCTGATATGAGTTGATCAATTCGGCATTGTAATCGGAACTGGCACTAATCTGTGAATTGATCTCTTTGATCTGCTCTTCCAGTGAAGATATCTCGGATTCTAACTTACTCACTTTGTTCTGGAGTCGTTTTTGTTTTTTTTGCGCGTCGCGTTTAATTTGGTTCGATTTGGGCTGCTCGTCTTTGACTTTCTTTTTTTCCTGTTTTGTTTTTGCTACCAGATTCTCAATACCCTGAATATTCTTTGATTTCAGATAATCATCAATATCCCCGATAAATTCCCTGACTCCATTTTCAGAAAATTCGAAGATCTTTTCAGTAAGTCCGGATAAAAATTCCCTGTCGTGTGATACGATGATTAGGGTTCCGGCATAATTCTTTAATGCGTCTTTTAATATTCGCTTGGATTGAATATCGAGGTGGTTGGTCGGTTCATCGAGCACGAGAAAATTGACGGGGGTAAGCAATAATCTGCATAAGGCCAATCTGGCTTTCTCTCCTCCGGACAGAACTTTAACTTTTTTATACTGATCATCCCCAGAGAATAGAAAAGCACCAAGTAAAGTACGAAGCTGCGTTTGAGTGATATCTTTACTCTCACCATCCACTACTCCAAACACATCCTGGTTTTCATCCATGGTGTCTGACTGATCCTGAGCGTAATAGCCAAGTTTGACCTGATGACCAAGTGCGATCTTACCCTCGTAACTGGTATCCCCAACTATCATTCGACTCAGTGTTGTTTTTCCTGCGCCGTTTTTACCGATAAAGGCCACTTTTTCACCTCTGCCAATCAGCAAACTCAGGTCTTTGATGACATGGTTGTTGTCGAATGACTTATTAACCTTCTCTAACTCAATGGTGACTTTTCCGGAACGTGGAGCGTCCGGGAATCGAATTCGCATACTGGAATTGTCTTCTTCTTCCAATTCAATGATATCCATTCGATCCAGCATTTTAATCCTCGATTGGACCTGCTTGGCTTTTGTATTTTTTGCCCGGAAACGATTTATAAAATCTTCCGTCTCTTTGATCTTTTTTTGCTGGTTCTTCTGACTTGCCAGCATGGTTTCTTTCATTTCCTTCACCCTGTCAATGAATTTTGAGTAGGGAAGAGGCATGTCAATGATCTTCGAATTGCTGATCTCTATCGTTCTGTTAGTCACTTTATTTAAGAAAGCGATGTCGTGAGAAATCAGGACGATAGATACGTTAACACTTGTCAGGAATTGTTCTAGCCATTGAATAGATTCAATATCCAGATGGTTTGTGGGCTCATCCAATAACAAAAGGTCGGGATTTCTGAGCAGGATCTTCGCCAATTCTATTCGCATTCTCCATCCACCACTGAATTCACTTGTCAGTCTTTGAAAATCGGTGTTCAGAAAACCAAGGCCGAGTAGTACTTTTTCAACCTTCATTGAAATTTCATACCATCCCTCACGGTTCAGTTTATCGCTGATCTCACTTTGCTCATGGATCAGATCGAGATATTCTTTGCTTTCGTAATCTTCTCTCTCTGCTAGAAGTGATGCGATATTTTCCATCTCTTCGTTCAGCTTATGAAGTTTTTGGAAGGCACTTCCCGCTTCATCGAAAACGGTCTTTCCTTCAGGAAGAGTCATTTCCTGGGGAAGATATCCGATGTTCAACTCTTTCGATCGGCTGATTATACCTTCATCAGCTTCATTGATTCCTGCAAGTAGTTTAAGAAGAGTAGACTTCCCGGCTCCATTCTTTCCGATGAGACCGATCTTGTCTCCGGGAGATACCTGAAATGAAACATCCTTGAAAAGAACTCGTCCTCCATGAATCACTGATATTTTATCTGCACCGATATTCATTCCTGCAAAAGAACTAAAGCTTTTCTAAAAATTTACGTCTTTTGCAGGGCGATGAAGAAAGGAAGCAAGATTTACAGCATTATTCACATGAAATGTCCGCGTTGCCATGAGGGTAATCTTTTTATAAATCAGAATCCATATTCATTTAAGCAATTCTTTGACATGCCGAAAAACTGTTCCAGTTGTGGATTGAAGTATGAACCAGAACCGGGTTTTTTCTATGGCTCAATGTATGTGAGCTATGCATTGTCGATAATTCTTGCCGGACTTACCTGGTTTATAATGTCAGGCATGGATATTCATTTTGCCACCATCATTTTCACCGTGATTCCAATATTACTTATTGCTATTCCTGCTCTCTTTAAATACTCGAGAGCCATCTGGATGAATTTCTTCATGCATTACAATCCAGAAGCAAGAGGTGAAAAATGAAAAAGCCCCCGAATCGGAGGCTTTTACAAATCTTAAAAACACAACTATTAATAGTGCCACATATCGTGCTCAAAGTTGAAGATATCTGTCTTCACTCTTTCAGCTTCTAAAAGCATATCAATGTTGTTTCCTTTGTAGTCCTGAATGGTTCTGTCGTATACATTCGACTCCTTCCTGACATAACTTGCAAAAACTCTTTTCCAGAAGATATCTTCATATGTCCTTCTTTCGGCATCGTTGAATGTATTAAAGACATCAAAATTTGCGAAGACATATCTGGCTTCAGGGAAGTATACCCAGAAGAGTGGAAGGTATCCTTTGAATGTGATTCCATCCTCTTCCATTTTTTCCTGAATAGGACAAACACCCAAAATTCTCACGTCCATTACAGATCTTTCTCTGTCGAAGAACCAATCTTCCTTAACCCAATACTGTTTGATCTGATAAGATTTGATCTCCACCGGTGTACTATCAGGGAAAAGTTCTCCTGTTTCAGGATCTTCAGTATATGACGTTTGCCATACTACCAATTTCTCCTGTGCTTCAGTTTTTGTCAATGGAGCCTGAAATTCATCATCAAAAGCTGCATCACCATAAGCAGTGATCGTTCCTTCGGCAATACCGAACTTGATCACCTGGAAAAGGGACTTTCTGTCTTTAATCTCTTCTTCAGGGTAATACAAGGGATGATTCATCTTCTCCTGCATGTTCAGTGTCCTCCAAATTCGCTTCGTCCACATGGCGTCGGCCTCACGAATCTGTGTATAAGGAATCACTCTTCTTGTCGGTGTATTCTCTTTGATGTAAACCCCGTCAAGAATTGTCTGGGCATAAAGTCCTGCTGAAACCATGCTCAACACAACCGTTACTGCCATCGCTACACTCCAAATCCTCGTCTTCATATCTCCTAAAATTAATTCAGATTATCCGGTTATTTTCAAACTCACCGGTGGAAGCTCACGGATTGTTCCATCCGGCATTTTACATTTGATTTTTTCAAAGTAGATTTTGTTACCTCTTCTTGCTTTTTTTATCAAGTCTTTAACCTGAGGAGTCAATCTCTTTCCGTTTATCTTTTCTTCAACAAGCACATCACCCAGAGCCATTGAGAAAATGTAAGACTGCACGTCTACTTTGATATCAAAGTCAAAGTTGTCCATTCTGGCCTGTACGGTACTTACACCACCAATTTTGGCTTTCGTAATGGTAGATGCTCCTGTTTCTCCTGCTACGTATGGCACAGGATCAGGTATTCTTTTTACACGGAATTTAATGTTACCCATGTTCGTTTTCGATCCATCAGCCATTTCAGCAGTTACACTTACAACAGCTTCGTTACCTCTTCCCACTTTAACATCCCAGTGACTTCCATTCTTTGAAATCGAACCATTGGTGATGCTCGGTGTGATCTTATCTGATGGTACACCGGCAACAGAAATCGATACCGGATTCGTAACACCTCGATAGAATACATTCATCTTATCAGGTGAAACAACCAAACTTGGAACAGCAACGGTGAAAGACGTTTTAAATGGAAATTGAAGAGTAACTCCACCTGGTGCCTGATAATTGATGATACCACTCCAGGTATGCGCACCTACAGGTCTGCGGATAGCAATTTTACCCATTCCATCTACCACCTTCAATTCCATTTTATCTTCAGAGGTAATCTCGTATTTGTTGTTACCAAGTGAATCAAGTTTAGAACCGATAAAGATTTGAGGTGCTTTGGTACTATCGTATGCCGCAAGAAAGACATCTGCACGGAAGCTATCTCCTTCCATAATGTAGTTTGTTGGAGCAATTACAGCTGGCTCAAGTTTGTTGAATTTGAAAGATCCCTTGTCAACATTCGTAAACAGTACTTTCAACACATCCGATTCAGCATTTCTAACATCATTCTGCATTTTCGACAGAATGGTTAGGGTTGCAGCCAACGGAGTATGATAGAAGTTATATGATTCCCAGTTATTAACTGTTCCGGAGGCATCCTTACGATCACTAAAATCGAAAGTCGCATTAAGCGTTTCTTCCAATGTACCGTCTTTCACACCTTCCAGACCTGTCAGATATGCTCTGAAACCATCCATTTTCGTTTTTAGTTCGTGAGCCGTATATTCTCCTTCTTTCGGAGCTCCAGGTTCAGAACCGATCATTTCATTGGTAAGGATATCGTAATTGTCCTTTTTACCAATATTCTTGATGCTAACAAGTGTATCATTATCATTAGCATCTTTTCCGTATGCGTCTTCAATGCTCGGATAACCTTCAGTCTTGTAAATGATATTGGCCTTGATCATAGTGATGTAGTGGTAGAGTTCATTTGATCTCTTTTCCACTTCCTGAGCCATTTTATACCATTTCTCAGCTTTTTTCTTGTTCTCATTGTAAGCTTTGGCAAATTCAGTGTGTTGATCTTCAATTTTATCCTTGAAGTTCACTGATGTTTTTTCCAAACCATCATTTACAATGATGAAGGCATTCAAGATGTCCTTTGATACGTTCAGGGCCAACATGGCCGTCAGAACGAGGTACATCATTCCGATCATCTTTTGCCGTGGTGGTAATTTTCCGCCTGCCATTTTCTACTCTTGGGATTTAAGTGTTTATAATACTAATTAACTTGCCGGACCCGCGTTCATGGCAGTAAGCATGTTACCATAAACCGTGTTCAGTGAAGTTAAATTGGCGGCGAGTTGAGAGATATTTTCTTTGTACTGTCTAGTACCTTCAATTGAATCTCCGAGGTCTGTAATCAGGCTGTTAATACCTTCATATACCTTAGATGTATTTTCCATGTTTTCATTAACCGTCTGCAATTGAAGCTCATAAACGCTATTCAAAGCAGATAGATTCTTGGAAACACTTCTTAGATTGTCAGCATAAGCGCTTCCCTCTTCGTCACTGATGACCATTCTGCTCAATGACTCAGAAGCTCTTACATAACTTTCAGATAGTTTGTTTACTTCTTCAGCAGCATTAGACATGCTTGAAGCATAATCAGAAGTGGAAGCAGCGGCACTCGAGAGATCACTCATTTTGCCCGCATTTTCTGCCATACTTCTAAGTCCCGTTCCTAAGCTTTCAATCAAATCGGGACCGATCCTTGCATCTTCTAACATTGTATCTAACTGCTCAGTGATCGAACCTTTGTCTTCGCTTGTTTCTTCTTCAAGAAGATCAACCTCTTCACCCATACCAGCTAATTCGGGATATACGAGTGACCAATCCACATCCATGTGTGGTGGTTCAAAGGCTGAGAAAGCAAAGATCACGGCCTCCGTAATCAGACCGATCGTAAGCATGATACCGGCTCCTGGCCAGTGCTGAATCTTAAAAAGTGCTCCTACAAGCACAACCGATGCTCCAAATCCATAGAGCATTCCGATAAATTTCTTTCCCTTTTTGGTTTCAAATAAAAACTCCGAAAATCCCATAGCTGTTTTAGTGTTTAGTTAAAGAGGGTTAAATATAAAAAATATTACAGATTATCATCCTTGGCACGACCGAGGTAAGACATCACACACCTGAAGCCAATGTAGCACTTCGAAGTGTCTTGATATTCATACGTTCGTGAACTATTCTGCAGGTAAAGACCAACGTCTTTCCAAGAACCACCACGGATAATTTTACGCTTCAATGAAGGAGGATCAGACTCCTTAGCGTCGTATTGATAATCCGGGTTAAGATCGTGAGCGAAGTTGTACATCGACTCATCGAAAGCATTGTTTGTCCATTCGGCAACATTACCCGCCATGCAGAAAAGTCCAAAGTCGTTTGGATTGTAACTGTTGATTTTTACAGTATGGAATCCTCCGTCATCAATGTAGTTACCCCTCATAGGCTTAAAATTACCAAGGAAGCAACCACGGCTGTTTCGAATATATGGACCACCCCAAGGATATTTACTCAGGTCAAGTCCACCTCTCGCAGCCCACTCCCACTCAGATTCTGTAGGGAGTCTGAAGTCCTGAACGAACTTAGAACCACTTTGCTTGAGATACACGTTCAACAATTGTGTTCTCCAGATACAGAAAGCTCTCGCTTGTTTCCAGCTAACACCTACCAATGGATATTCGTCGTATGCCGGATGCCAGAAGTACATATTCGTCATTGGCTCGTTGAATGAGTACGTAAAGTCATGTACCCAAGCCAAAGTATCCGGATATACATTAATAATGTCTTTTTTGATGAATACAGAACGGTCGATCAAGCCCTGCTCTCTGTTTCTTCTCTGAGCGGCTTCTCTGATATCAACCCAGTAGTACTCATACTTCAGTTTTCTCGTATCGATCTCTTTTCGTCTGTAGAAACGTTCGTGCTCAGGATAGTACATTACTTCCAAAGCTTCCCTTTCTTCATCGTTGATCCAGTCGATTCTGGTTCTCCAGTTGATCAATGGTGGATCAAGATCTTCACCATACCAGTTAACTGTATTAAAATGATCTTCGCTAACCTCTTCTCCAAGGATCATGTGGGCAATAGAATCTCTTACCCAATAGACAAACTGACGATATTCATTATTTGAAATCTCAGTCTGATCCATGTAAAATGCCTGAACAGAAACAGTTCTACTCTGAGAAGTAAACGTTCTGCCTACATCCTGGTCATTTTCACCCTGAGTATAACTACCCATAGGGATAAACAACATACCAAACGGATCGGGTTGGTACCAAGGTTCTCTTCCCTGCACACCGATCAACTCTCCATTACCTGTGTTGCAGCTGACAAGTACACCAGCCATCAACAGAATTATTCCTACCTTTTTCATGTCGATCTTCCTAATATAAACCTATTTAATTTCGATTTATTGTTCTCCTAAGCTGCCTATTAACGTTTTTAGAATTACAAGGTTACAAAAAAAAATCATAACCACTTCACTGTCCGATATTTTCGGATCTTAATAGGAGGTACGATTTGATAACAATAATTGATCATTACTTCGAACGATCCAGAATTGTATCTGCTGAACTCACTTGTTGCCGAAACATCATAGGCAAGACCCAGTTTCAGACCCTCCAAATTCGGAGAAACAGCTCCGAAATCCATACCTCCGAGGATACTTACCGTCTTATCAAGTCTGATAGATGGACCGATCCAGAAGAATGAATTGATTAACAAGTTAATGTTATAATCAAGCTGCCATTGAGATAGCTGAGTTTTAACATAAAGTGAGTGTCTTAGTTGTAATGGTGTCATGGTGTTGAACTGTCGGAAGTTATGTCCACCATGGAAATAGAATGTTCTGTATTGAGGGAAGGCGAAATCGTAACCTGTCCCATTCGGATTCAAAAGAGTAGACTCGAAAGTAGGCTCCAACAAATGCGCAACAGAAATACCACCGTAATAGTTCTCTCCATTATAATAGTACAGACCTAAACCGAGGTCAAGAGCTGTAGTGGAAATTCCACCTGGAATAGATGGATCAATTTCATAAGGGTCGTTTGCCACCCAATCTTCTCTTACTGATTGCTGAATGAATCCAACGTCAACCCCCAGACTAAAGAATCCCGGAGCAAAACCAAAGGCCATTCTGTGAGTATAGGCCAGTTTTAAATTCGTGTAATTCAGGTTACCCAACTGATCGCTCATGAATCCCAAACCAACACCATTCTTATCAAGCCATGCTTGCTTGGAGTTGATACTCATGTCAGCTGCAAAAATCGTTGTCTGAGGAGCACCCTCAAATCCCGACCACTGCTGACGATGAAGCAATGTTCCACAAATAGCTTCATTGCTCCCCGCGTAGGCAGGGTTTATCATGAGCCTGTTGAACATGTTCTGGGATATCTGCGGATCCTGCTGTCCTCGGGCTATAAATGAAAAAAAGATGACCGTAAGCAGGACTGCTAATCTCTTCATCCTTAAATTATCTCTTTGTGTTAACCTGACGAAAAATTCGACTTGGGGGCTAAAATACTTAAAAAAATTATCCTCACAAATAAAAATCAACCTCACACTTTTAAGATGAAAATTAAACATTTATTCTAAATCATATCAACTTTTTGTACATGTGTATCCACCTATTTGGCAGCTCATTCTGCATAGCCAATTGATAATCTTCGTAGGTACACGGAGCCAATAAGTGGCGATCGTATTTCAGCCTTTCGTCTGATGGATAAGGTATTTCCATCCACCATCTACCGCTTTTCGGACTCTTGTAAAAGACCATATTCTGATGCGGATGACCGATGTTGATATTGTATTTAAAGTATTCGTCCTTGTTGCATTTTGGGAAATCACCCTTTCTGTTGTAGAAGCCTTCGATGAAATACCAGATCATTTGGGCGGTAAGATCTGCCGTCTGCCCATTGCCATCCATTTCTGTATTGACCTCGTAGAAACCAATTGAACTTACTTTGTCGCTCATGCCTGCATACCTGCTCAAGGCGCAAATTTCGTCGCCATAGAATCCGTTTGGACTTGCATAACGGTTACCGGGCGCATCCGTTTTTCTGACCGCAGAAATATCAAAAGCCACCATGTCGGCATTTCTCAAAATCGGTTCATTATGTCGCATTTCGGCTCGCGCATTACCCAAGCGGATGGAGTCATAATTTAGCTTATCGATCAGATCAATCTCGTCTTTTCCAACTAAATAAGTCTGGAAACCAACGTTGCTGAAGTTGAACAGATAATTGGGTTGTTTCAGCAGTATCTTGCTCAGGTAGTTCTTAGAATTGACTTCTTCTTCTCCCTGACCGATATTAAATTCCGAATCTACGCTGACCATGTTCACCACAATCTCCAATTTTTCATAGGCCAGAAAATTGGCATAGGCAAGATCATTGCTTCCACCTATAATAATAGGTACAATCTGATGAGCCAGCATTTCAAAAACTACATTGGATAATGCAGAGTAAGTATCCTGAATGGTATGGCCGGGTTTGAGATCACCCAGATCAGACATTTTAAGATTGAAATGATTTTGAAGCTGATAGAGCGATTTTCTTACCTCAGATGGAGATGAAGCGCATCCTTGATTCTCCATTGAGCCCCTGTCCTCGGGAACACCAATAATGACAAGATCAGGCTTTGCCTCATCCTCTAATCCTAATTCATCGGGAAAGGGCATCAGATTGAAGGCAATCTGATTCTGGTCCGGGTGTTTTATTGAGCTTGTTGTTTCTTCAGGTACAGGTGAGAAGTATTCTCGAAGATCCATCAGGACTTATCTTTTTTTTCAATGATCGTTTTGCAGTCCTCTAAAGTAAGTTCTTTTGGGTCTTGTCCCTTCGGAATTCTGTAATTCTTTCTGCCGGCCTTGATGTACGGGCCGTACCTTCCATTTAACACCTGGATATTTCCATCTTCAAACTCGTTGATGGTCTTGTTCTTGTCTGCCTGAAGTTTCTCATCAATGAGTTGAACGGCCTTTTCAAGAGTAATGGAAAATACATCTTCTCCTGAGTCTGCCGGTATGGATGCAAAGGTCTTTTTGTACCTGACGTAAGGTCCAAATCTTCCAATGGCCGAAACCACATCTTCGCCTTCATGACTTCCAATAAGTCGTGGAAGTTTAAAGAGGTCAAGAGCTTCTTCCAGTGTGATGGTGTCAATGCTTTGCGTTTTAAGAAGGCTGGCAAAACGCGGTTTTTCTTCGTCGTCAACACTTCCGATCTGTACCATGGGGCCATATCTTCCGATCTTCACGCTGATCGGTTTGCCACTTTCAGGGTCCTCACCAAGAATTCTCTCTCCCTTGGCACGTTCTGCCGTCTCGAGTGTGTTTTCAACACGCTCGTGAAATGGTTTGTAGAAATTCTTGATCATCTCATTCCAGTTCTCTTTGCCTTCGGCAATTGAATCGAAACGCTTTTCTATGTCGGCTGTGAAGCCATAGTCGAGAATGTTGGTGAAGTGTTCAGTAAGAAAATCATTTACAACCATTCCAATATCGGTTGGGAAGAGTTTGTTCTTTTCGAATCCATGGTTCTCTGACTTTTCCTCTTCTTTGATCTCCCCTGAAACAAGTGTGATCTCGATGTACTTTCTTTTCACACCATCTCTGCTTTCCTTTACCACATAACCTCTTCGTTGGATGGTTGAAATGGTTGGGGCGTAGGTAGACGGTCGACCAATACCCAACTCTTCCAACTTTCTTACTAAACTTGCTTCCGTATATCTTGCCGGGTGTTGAGTGAACTTCTGAGTCGCTGTGATCTGATCATTGGTCACGTTTTCACCTTCATTCATTGCAGGCAACAAACCGCTTTCTTCTTCTACATCTTCACTATCAGTTCCTTCAAGGTATACTTTCAGGAAACCTTCAAATTTGATGACCTCTCCTTTAGCAACGAATTTGTGCTGGCTCTGGTTCGAAAGAACATCGACCGTAGTTCTCTCCAATTGAGCTTCGCTCATCTGAGATGCCAGAGTTCTTTTCCAGATCAACTCATAAAGTTTTTGCTCCTGACTGCTTCCTTCTACACTGCGGTTCTCGATAAAAGTGGGTCGGATTGCCTCGTGAGCTTCCTGAGCTCCTTTTGATTTCGTTGTAAATGATCTCGGTTTGGAATATTCCTCACCGAATGATTTTGTGATCTCAGCTTTGGCAGTATTAACGGCCAGTGAAGAAAGATTCACAGAGTCGGTTCTCATATAGGTAATGAAACCATTCTCATATAATTTCTGAGCCACAGACATGGTCTGTGCAACACTGTATCCCAATTTCCTGCTCGCTTCCTGTTGCAATGTGGAGGTTGTAAATGGAGGTGCCGGATTCTTCGTGGCCGGTTTTTTCTCAACACGATCTACTGTGTAAGCATCGTCTTTAAGTTCATTGAAAATGCCTTGAACGTCATCGGTACTTCCCGGACGTTTATTCATTTCAGCTTTAAAAGCCTTGCCGGCCGCATTTCTGAAATTTCCAATAACACGGTAACTTGAAGTAGGTTCGAAAGCCCTGATCTCTTTCTCTCTTTCAGCAATGAGCCTAACCGCTACCGATTGAACTCTTCCTGCAGAAAGACTTGGTTTTACCTTCTTCCAAAGAATCGGAGAGACTTCATATCCCACCAATCTATCGAGCACTCTACGTGCCTGTTGTGCATTCACAAGGTTCAGATCCAGTTTCCTTGGATTTTGAACGGCTTCTTCAATCGCTGTCTTGGTGATCTCATGGAAAACAATTCTTTTCAATTTCTCTTCCGGTACATCGAGAACTTCACTCAGATGCCAAGAGATGGCCTCTCCTTCACGGTCCTCATCCGAAGCGAGCCAGACCAATTCAGCGTCTTTGGCAATCTTCTTTAATTCCTGCACCACCTTCTTTTTGTCGGCCGGTATTTCATATGCAGGAGCAAAATCATCTTCAAGGTTGATGGCAATACTTTTATCGGGCAAATCCCTGATGTGACCGAAACAGGATTTAACAGTGAAATCCTTTCCGAGGAATTTTTCAATTGTCTTAGCCTTGGCAGGCGACTCTACGATGACCAGGTTCTTAGACATGAGCAGTTGTTTTCAATAAAAATGGACCGCAAAGAAAAACAATAATTATATAAGGAATGTTGGGAGAATTTTTGAAGGCGCCTTTATATTATATAGAATATAATATAAGATTTTTGGATTCAAGGTTTGAATTGGAAATGTGAAAGATGAAAGGTGAAAGATGAAAGGTGAAAGATCTTAGATAGAGCCAGGTGAATAAGTGTGAAAGAAGATAGCTGTTATTTTCAATCTCCAATTTATTCAATAAACCAATAAACCAATAAACCAATAGCAAGAATATAACAGTTCCGAATATGAGTAGAATACGATTATTCCTTTATCTTTGTAGGAATGACCCGTTCTGACAATCTTCTTCGGAGTCCTATCTATTTTATTGTCACGCTTGTAATTCTCTGTCTCGTATTAACGTCTTGCTTCAAAAGAGAGTGCGAAAACAGAGCCGGAGATTGTCCACCTTATCCGGACTTCATGGTGAAAGCCTTGAAATATAAAGAGGGAGATTCACTGCGATTTGTAAACGAATTTGGTCAAAGAATTGGTTTTAGAATAGAATCTTACAACAGACTTCATAATACGGATTTCGATTGTGAGCAAATTGGCGATCAGACTTGTTTTTGTCGGACGTGTGAAACCTGGCAAAATTTCAAAGCTATAACAAACGACCGACCCTGGCCTTCTATTGATTCAAATCAACTGACTCTTTATGACCGATGTTTTTATGAAGAAGGTATATTCAGATGGAGAGCATTTAGCTTCAGAGTTTTTGACCTTACAAAAGGAGGCTCGAGAAGATGGTCGAAGTTTCCGGTTTCCGACATTTATTTTGAAACATACAATCTGGGTGGTGTTGAATACAAAAGAGTTTACGTTGTGGAGGATTCAACTGAATCTATCTCGAGAGTCTACATAAGTCTGAATGACGGTATTGTGGGTTTTGATGAAGTTAAAACTCCTTCTACTTATCATTTGATTGAATAGATCTTCATCTTCCAAAAACATTTACCGTCATGAGTAGAACAATTTTAACAGTAGAGCACTATCTGAGGATCTATAGCCTCAGATCAGAAATGCAGGAAGAAGGTACAACCAATCCAAGTCAGGAGATCAAAGATTTCACAAAAGATATAGTTCAGAAATTGTCTGTACTTAATCCTGAAGAAGAGGTCATTTTAAGAGATCGAAAATTCTTTGATACAAAAGGAAATCTGATAGCTTCAATTCCGAAATCGGAGGACTTAGACTAAGAGTTCAAGTCATAGCAATATTTAGCGTAACACTTTTGTCGACTCCTCGATACACCCCGACTTCTATCGGGACACCTGCAAGCGGGAGATCAGGCCGGCGCGCCAGTAGGCTGGGTCTAAGTGAGAAAAGAAAATAACCAAATAACCGAATAACCGAATAACCAAGGACTCGCTTTTTATCCGATTCCCCGATTCCCGAAAAATTCACAATAATTAAGGATTCAGTTAATATGACATTTTGTCACCTGATGCTTTTTTCTGTAATTTCGCAAGCCCCATACAAAGCCGAAAATGGATAAAATCATAGACGAAAACAGACAGGGTGAGGTGCTGGAGATGGACCTTCCGATTGAGAAAAGATACGGAAAGAAGGTTTACATAGAAAGTTATGGATGTCAGATGAATTTCTCTGACAGCGAGATCGTGGCTTCGATTTTGACGGAATCCGGCTATGGAACGACAAGAAATATTGAAGAAGCCGATGCAGTTTTCCTGAATACATGCTCCATAAGGGATAAGGCTGAGAAAACGGTTCGACAAAGAATCTCAACTCTCAGAAAACACAAGAAAGAAAACGAGGACATGGTCATCGGTGTTTTGGGATGCATGGCCGAAAGAATGAAACATCAGTTGTTGGAAGAGGAGAAGCTGGTGGATATTGTTGTTGGTCCTGATGCTTACCGAGATCTTCCCAATCTGATGGCTGAAGCTGAAGACGGTAGGAAGGCAGTGAATGTTTTCCTCAGTAAGGAAGAGACCTATGGAGATATCAGTCCGGTTCGCCTCGACAGCAACGGTGTGACTGCATTCATTTCCATCATGAGAGGTTGCGACAATATGTGCACCTTCTGTGTTGTGCCATTTACAAGGGGAAGAGAAAGAAGCAGGGATCCAGAAAGTATTCTGAAAGAAGCAAGAGAATTGGTCGATAAGGGCTATAAGGAAGTAACGTTACTCGGTCAAAATGTAGATTCATATCTATGGTATGGTGGTGGACTCAAGAAAGAATTTAAGAACCTGTCGAAAGAAGAGAAAAAGAGAAGTGTCGACTTCGCTCAGCTTTTGGAGATGGTTGCGCAGGTCGATCCGAAATTGAGAATTCGTTTTTCGACTTCTCATCCACAAGACATGTCAGATGATGTTTTGCATGCCATAGCCAAATACGACAACATCTGTAAATACATACATCTCCCATTTCAATCGGGAAGTTCAGTGGTTCTCGAAAGAATGAATCGTGGATATACCAAGGAATGGTATCTCGATAGGATCAAAGCCATTGAAAGGATCATACCGGATTGTGCTGTTTCTGCTGACGTCATTGCGGGATTCTGTGGTGAGACAGAAGATGATCACCAGCATACCCTTGATCTGATGGAGCAAGTGAAATTCAGTTTTTCATACATGTTCAAGTATTCAGAAAGACCCAAGACCCTGGCTCAGAGAAAATATGAAGATGACGTGGATGAAAAGACCAAATCAAGGAGATTGACTGAGATCATAGATCTGCAAATGAAGCACTCGAAAGAAAGGGCTGAAAAATTTGTGGGACAGATTTGTGAAGTTCTTGTGGAAGGTACATCGAAGAAAGACAAGAACTATTTAAGTGGGAGAAATTCTCAGAATACCGTCGTTGTATTTCCTGCCGAAGATCACAAGATAGGAGACTACGTGAACGTTCTCATTGAAAAATGTACTGCGGCTACCCTTATTGGTAAAGCAGTTTAGATTAACAATTAGAGATTAACGATTTAAGATTTGAATCATCAACAAATAAAACAGCGTTTTGGAATCATTGGTTCTTCGCCTTTGCTTGACAGAGCCATTGATGTAGCTGCCCAGGTTGCGAATACAGATCTTTCTGTTTTGATCACCGGGGAGAGTGGTACAGGTAAAGAGGTTTTTCCGCAGATCATCCATCAATTGAGTGCAAGAAAGCATGCGAAATACATTGCGGTAAACTGCGGTGCAATTCCTGAAGGTACGATGGACTCGGAATTATTCGGTCATGAAAAAGGTTCATTCACCGGGGCTCATGAAGCCAGAAAGGGTTATTTCGAAGTAGCCGATGGCGGTACTATTTTTCTCGATGAGGTTGCGGAATTACCGCTTCAATCCCAGGTTCGATTACTTCGTGTTTTGGAAAGCGGAGAATTCATTCGTGTAGGTTCCTCCAAAGTTCAGAAGACTGATGTGAGGATTATTGCGGCCACGAATGTTGATATTCCGCAGGCCATCAAAAAAGGAAAATTCAGAGAGGATCTATATTACAGATTGAATACCGTTCCCATTGGCATGCCTCCTTTGAGAGAAAGAAACGAAGACATTCATTTGATCTTTAGAAAATTTGCCGCAGATTTTGCAGAAAAGTACAAGATGCCTGTGGTGAGGCTCACAGATGATGCCAAAGAACTGCTCGAAAGCTATAGGTGGCCTGGTAATGTGCGACAGCTGAAGAATGTAACGGAGCAGATATCCGTGATTGAAACGAGTAAGTCGATTGACAGAAATGTTCTGCAATCATACCTCCCTCATGTGAACGATAACCAATTGCCTATTCTTTATCAGGGCCAGGAAGATTCGGGTATGTCGGAAAGGGAGATTCTGTACAAGATCCTTTTTGATCTGAAGAGGGATGTCACTGAATTAAAGAAGTTTGTTCATGAAGGAGGTGCTATGCCCGAGGTAGATGACACACCTATACCTCATTTTGTGCCGGAAGTTAAAAAGTTGAGTGAGTACTCTGAGACTCCTCAAATTCAGCACCCGAGGGATGAAGATGAAGACGAGATCGATGCCATTCAGGACTCAGTGGTTTTGGAAGAATCACTGTCCCTTGCGGATACAGAAAAGCAATTGATTAAAAAGGCTTTGTCAAAATACAATGGTCGAAGAAAGCTGGCCGCTGAAGAGTTGGGAATCAGCGAAAGAACATTGTACAGAAAAATTAAGGAATATGATCTTGCTTAAGAAGCTGAGGCTCTCGATGAAGATCCTTGGCATCTTCGCACTTTTTTCTTCCTGTAATTATTCCTTTACAGGCGCTTCCATATCTCCTGAAGTTAAGACCGTGTCGGTCGACTTCTTCAATTCTGTTGCTCAGCAGGCACCGCCGGTTTTAGAACAATTGTTCACAGAAGCTTTACGAGAAATATTCGTATCACAAACGAACCTTACTCTTACAGATAATGATGGTGATTTGCACTTCGAGGGAAAGATCACCGGATACCGATCAAAGGCCGTATCTGTGGGAAGTGATCAGTTTGCCAATGCTGAAAGATTAACCATTACCGTGCGTGTTCGTTTTATCAATAAGGTAGAACCGAAGAATAGTTTTGATCGCTCTTTTCAGAAATATCAGGATTACGATGCCTCCCAAAATTTGCAGGATGTTGAACTTGAATTGATGGAGGACATCAATCAACAGTTGGTTCAATCTATATTTGATGCTGCAGTAAGTAATTGGTAAAATGATCAAGTCCACATTCAATTCAGCAATAAGTGATCAGGCGAATATTCAGGCCCTGAGTATTGAGGATTTGAAAAAGATTATTCAGGAATTCCCTTATTTTTCAGCGGCTCAGCTGCTGCTTGCCAAGAAGTTGAAAGACGAGGATAGTGTTCTTTTTGAAAAACAGCTTAATCTCACTGCAGCCTATGTGCCATCCAGGAGGGTCATGTATGACTTGATTCAAAGTTCGGAGGTTCGTCTTGATAGTCAGGTTGTTGAGAGGCCGGAGGCAGAATCAAAAGAAATTCAAGACACTCAGATTGAAATTCCCGAATTGAAGGTTGAAAAGGATGAGTTGGAGGAACTGATCAGGACGGAAAGTGCAGGTGCTTATAAACTCGAAGATCTCCCATCGGAAACTGAAATTCCAAGGAAGGAAGAATCACGTGAAACGGGAAATCAAACTCAGACTTTATCAAACTGGCTGAACTTCTTTGAGGGAAATCCGACCGAGGACGTGAAGACAGACAGTGAGCTTATTGACGATTTTATAAAACAGGATCCGCATATCGGCGTGAGTGTGAATGTGGATGTGGAAAAAGAAGTTCCTGGTGAGAATCTGGCTAAGCAAAGTTCGCAGGATATTGATGATGATTTTGTGACAGAGACCTTGGCTAAGATTCATCTCGACCAGGGTAATCGAATGAAAGCCATAGAAATATATGAGCGTCTGATGTTGAAATATCCAGAAAAAAGCCCTTATTTTGCGGCCCAAATTGAATTTATAAAGCAAAAGTAATGTTAGAAGGAATCGTTTCAGTTTTAATATTTCTGGTAGCCATCTTCCTTATTTTGGTTATCATGGTTCAGAATCCAAAAGGCGGACTAGCCTCTAACTTCTCATCATCGAATCAGGTAATGGGAGTGAGAAGGACTGCAGATTTCCTTGAAAAAGCTACATGGACTCTGGGTATCGCTCTTGTGGTGCTCAGTATAATTTCGTCTTCGTTCAATTCGAATAATCTGATCATTGAAGACAGCAATGAGTCAGAATTGCAGGAAGGCGTTCAGAACATGCCCGATCCAATTCAGGCTCCACCGGTGAATGACATACCGGTTCCGGATCAGCAAGGTGGATCACCTGACAATAATTAATAATGTCAGGCTGTCATAATATCTGACAGCGCAGAGAATTTCAAGTGCAATTTTGTCTTTTTTGATGGAAATGGTCCGTATGGCACTATTTCTGCATCTTCTTGATAAAATTTGAAGAATTACAAACAAATAATTTCATAAAAATGGCAGTAAACATTAAGCCTTTAGCAGACAGAGTTTTGGTGGAACCGGCTCCTGCGGAAGAAAAAACAGCTGGAGGAATTATTATTCCTGACACTGCAAAGGAAAAACCTCAGAAAGGAAAAGTGGTTGCGGTTGGTAATGGTAAACCAGACGAGCCCCTTACAGTGAAAGTTGGAGATACAGTTCTTTATGGTAAGTATTCTGGAACTGAATTATCATTTGAGGGAAGCGATTATCTCATGATGAGGGAATCTGACATTCTAGCAATTATTTAATCAATCACACAAAAAATAAATAAAGAAAATGGCGAAAGAAATAACTTTTGATCAGGAAGCCAGAGACCAACTCAAAAGAGGAGTTGATCAATTGGCAAATGCCGTAAAAGTTACCCTTGGTCCTAAAGGAAGAAATGTTATCATGGATAAGAAGTTCGGTGCGCCGAGCATGACCAAAGATGGTGTTTCTGTTGCCAAGGAAATTGAATTGAAAGACCCGGTTGAAAACATGGGTGCACAGATGTTGAAAGAGGTGGCCTCTAAAACTGCTGATGATGCCGGTGACGGTACTACAACTGCTACCATTCTGGCTCAGGCTATGGTTTCTTCAGGTTTGAAGAACGTAGCGGCCGGAGCAAATCCAATGGATTTGAAGAGAGGAATCGATCTTGCAGTGAAGAAAGTAGTAGAAGGTCTTCACAAACTTTCTAAAGAAGTAGGTGATGACAATGAAAAAATCAAGCAGGTTGCATCTATTTCAGCGAACAACGATGAGACTATTGGTGCTCTGATCGCTGAAGCAATGGGCAAGGTTAGCAAGGAAGGAGTGATCACTGTTGAAGAAGCAAAAGGAACGGATACGACTGTTGAAGTTGTTGAAGGTATGCAGTTCGACAGAGGATATCTTTCTCCTTACTTCGTTACCGATGGCGAGAAGATGGAAGCTGAATTGGAGAGTCCATACATTCTTCTTTTCGACAAAAAGATCTCGAACATGAAAGATCTTCTTCCAGTACTTGAGAAGACATCTCAATCTGGAAGACCATTGTTGATCGTTGCTGAAGATGTGGAGGGTGAAGCTCTTGCCACTTTGGTTGTGAATAAATTGAGAGGTGCGCTTAAGGTAGCTGCTGTAAAGGCTCCTGGTTTCGGAGACAGAAGAAAGGCCATGCTTGAGGATATTGCTATCCTTACGGGTGGAACTTTGATCTCTGAGGAAAGAGGATATAAGCTTGAAAACGCTGATTTGTCGTATCTCGGAAGTGCTGAGAAAGTAACAATCGACAAAGACAATACAACCATAGTCAATGGCGCTGGTAACAGTGAGGATATTTCTTCAAGAGTTAGCCAGATCAAATCTCAAATTGAGGCTTCTTCTTCAGATTATGACAAGGAGAAACTTCAAGAGAGACTGGCCAAGCTTTCAGGTGGTGTAGCTGTACTTTATGTTGGTGCTGCCTCGGAAGTTGAGATGAAAGAGAAGAAGGACAGGGTTGATGATGCATTACATGCAACCAGAGCTGCTGTAGAAGAAGGAATTGTTCCAGGTGGTGGAGTTGCCTTCATCCGTTTGATCTCAGGTCTTGAAAAACTCAAAGGTGAGAACGAAGATGAGACTACAGGTATTTCCATTGTGAAAAGAGCATTGGAAGAGCCAATTCGTCAAATCGTAGCTAATGCTGGTGGCGAAGGTTCAATCGTTGTTCAAACAATCAAAGACGGAAAAGATGATTACGGTTACAATGCTCGAACGGAGACTTACGAAAATCTGCTCGATGCCGGTGTAATTGATCCAACCAAAGTATCAAGGGTTGCCCTTGAGAATGCTGCTTCAATTGCAGGTATGCTTCTAACTACAGAATGCGTTATAGCTGATGCGGAAGAAGAGGCTCCTGCTGCTCCACCAATGGGTGGTGGCATGCCAGGTGGCATGGGAGGAATGATGTAAGCATCCTCAACAAGATAAAGAAGAAAGTCCCGCCCATTGGCGGGACTTTTTTTATTTCAGTACCAGTTTTTTAACCACATTGATCTCCTCTCCTTGAATTCGTATCAGATAGATTCCTCTTTTCTGCTGTGAGAGATCAATTTCAGCACTAACCAGACCATCTGAGTCGGCATTGAGATATCCGGCATCAATTTGATTCCCTGAAATTGTGAATATGCCATATTGCAAGGTTTCCTGTTTTTCACTCTGAATTCTCAAGTTGAAGAGATCCTCTGAAGGATTTGGAAAGATAACGACGGGATCAACTTGTGTAAGAGGATCGTTGATGCCTGGGATTATGACTGGCAGATCCTCAACGATGGCAATTTTATTTTCTGCGTAAACCGGCTCATTCAGATCGAAGAAAATATTAATCGAATTGTAAATCGTATCACCAAGAGGTAAAGTTGGATCCGCTTTGATTCTGAATTTTACAAAGCCCATGCTGGCATCAAAATTGGTTGAAGAATCCGGAAGATTGATGTTGTCAAAGAACCAGGTTATTTTCCTTCCTCTTATTTCGTAATACATAGAATGACTGGAACCGAGTTGCTCAAAGGTTTCAATATCCAGCTTCTCTGGAATCCAATCCTCAATTCTCACGTCAATTGCCGAGGCACTTCCTGTATTCTGAAAATTCAGAGTATACTCGATAAATTCACTGTTTCGAATATTGCTCTCGTATACAACATCTCGAGGATAAGATTCCTTATTGTTTGGATCCCATGAATTAACTACAATTTTAAGGAGAGAATCTATGTTGTCCGATGGAATCGTATCACCTGTAATTGGGTTGATACTTGTGAAAGCCATGATACTGTCTCCGCTGCTCGCGCTTGAATCAATTACGAAATTGGCAGAAATGCTTCCTCCTGTATTTTTGGCTAGATTGGAAAATGTCCAAACATAATACCCCCCAACTGAAGTTGTTGGACTTGGATTTGCCGTGGTGAAGCTCAGAATAGATGTATCTATTTGAAGACTGACGTTACCACTTAAAGTCGAAGTTCCGATGTTATCATAATCCATCTGATATACCAAGGAAAATCCGGGTCGGTTGGTGCTAATGGCAGTCAAGTCAACCCTCAGATCATTGATATTTGGAATGATCTGAATACCAAAATCATTACCACTATAGATATTATTGCTACCACTGGTTACAATAGTGTGCTTGCCTGCAGATGGAGTAGTTAGAGTATGATATTTAGGTAGACGAATGCTGATGTCATGACTTCCTGTATAGGCTCCCAAATAGTATTCTCCAGCCGCATCTGTATTATAATAGAAATGACTTGGTAATTGTCTCACCAAAATATTCGGGACGTTTGGTTCTCCCATATCCTGAGTGCCATTGCCATTCAAGTCTTCGAATACCTTTCCGGCGATCCAGTTGCTTGGTGTTTCATATACAACCACTGAATAGGTGTGCACAGAAACTCCGGGAGTTGGACACCAATCATCATTCGTTTGGAAATAAAAATTATATGCTTTTCCTGCCTGAATTCCATGTGAAGAATCGGTATTCCAGGTAAGGTCCGTATGAAGTCCAAATGTTCCCTCCCAGTATTTATTTACAGGATTGTAAAATGTTCCGGTATCGAGGGTGGCACATGGAGGCTGATCGCAACCAGAACTTGTGCTAATGTACCCAGTTCCTAATTGTCCGCCAAATGCCCTCATATAATTTGTCTGACCTATGAAACCCGGAAGAAACTGAATATCAGTCGAATTTATGTTCACCTTAACGGGTGAACCAGCCCAAATAGTATCAACTACCGGAAATGGCTTAATAGAAGGCGAATTAGCAGAATCTCGAAATGTTACATAAGGAGCGACATTTGCTAAAGGAGGAATAGTGGATGTGGGAGGACAATTGATCAACTCTATCGTGAAATCTCGATAAACCTCAGAAATTAAAATGTTGTCCCTCGTGCTGGAAACCTTAACTGTATGTTGAATTTTATTTGTTGTGTAGGAGGTGTATTTGATGTCACCCGTTGGATTTTCCAAAAATGCGGGAACATTTAAACTATCGTGTGAAAGTCCGGGAAACGGACTTGAAAATGAATATCCGGCATTAAATGAAACAGGACTTCCAGGCCATGTTGTGGAATTGCTCCATGGTTCGGCAAAAGTTTGTTGAACCAGGTCAGGGTCTGAATCATTTACATAATGATTTAGAATTTCAGGATATCCGACGCACAATTTTGACATTGGAGGTGCCAGAAATTGCGGGGAATTATCGAAACATGGGTCCATGTTTTGATTCTGAAAATTGTACATCACCGATCTCAGGGTGTATCCTGGTGTGCCTGAAACGTTGGTGTGGGCCGGTCTGCAACAATGAGTCCATGTGAATTTCCATCCTCCTGCACCCGGGATACCGCTTAAAGTGACAGGGGAGGATTTGTAGACACCCATGGAAACTGCACCGGTCCCAGTCCGATTACAATTAACTACCTGTGCTGTATCATAGCAGGCAAGAGATATGTTTTCCTCTTTTACAAAAGATACAGGAATGCTTGAAATAGGACCATTGTGAACTGTAATGGTCTGATTCGAAGTTGAAAGAGACCCTGAATCACATTGATTGAATAGGGTAAGCTGAAACACATACTTACCAGCATCACTGCCAGAAGTAAGGCATGTCCAGGTAATGTCACCACCCAGAACTTGCTGGGCATTCATTGAAAATACAGCCAAAAGGATTGAGAGTAGGAGGAGTGTCTTTTTCATATCGCTGTTTATAACACTAAACGAATATAAACAGACTTTAGTTGCTTCAATAAAAAAAGATTTGAAGTTACATTTTGAAAACGGACATTTGAAGCGTGAAAATTTATCTCAGTCCTTCTTCAGATCCATTCTACAATCTCGCTTTAGAAGAGACACTGTTCAATTTGAACGAAAACATAATCCTGATATACATTAATCGGGATTCTGTTATCTGCGGAAAACACCAGAATGCGGTGGCCGAATCCAATTCGAGATTCCTGCATGAAATGAAGGTTCCTCTGATCCGAAGGTTTTCAGGAGGAGGTACGGTTTACCATGATAAAGGCAATGTGAACTTTTCGTTTATCACCACAGGAGCCGATAGCAAAGTCATAGACTTTAAGAAGTATGCCGCGCTTGTAAGAGATTTTCTCAGGACAATTCAGATTAAAGCGGAGATCACAGATCGAAATGATCTCACTATAGATGGATTCAAAATAACCGGTCACGCTGCTCATGCCAAAAACAAAAGAGCTCTTCATCATGGCACATTGCTGTTTGATTCACGGCTTCAATACCTGTCAGAAGGACTGAATTCTAACCGGGAAAAATTCGTATCAAGAGCAGTTGAATCTGTTCGGTCTAAAGTCACCAACATCAGTCAATACCTGGATAATTCCTTAAATATCAATGAGTTTGTTGACATGCTCATTCTTTACTTGTCAAACGATCTTGGTGCAAATGGTGAAATCGTGATCAGCGACAGTCAAAAGAATTCTATTCAGCTTCTAGCAGATGAGAAATACAAAAGTTTTGAATGGAATTATGGCTATGGTCCAGACTACACGTTTTCAATTTCAGAAGATACAGGGTCAGGGTATTTGGATTTGAAATTTAAAGTTTCCAAAGGCTGTTTTGAACAGGTGGAAGTCAGCAAAAACACTACATTTGATGCCGGCTGGAAAGACCTGACCGGCAAAAAACATTATTGGTCTGATATGGAAGATTTCTTTGCTAAAAAAGAAGTCGACACCGAAAAGATCATTGATTTATTCTTTTGAGCATGAGGCTAAAAAACATTCTTACAATCATAGTTTCGACACTCATTTTTCAAGCTGAAACTAAGGCCCAGGATAATCAAAAACTCGATTACCTGGATGCATATTTCAAAGAGGCACAGAGCAACTACAGAATTCCTTCTTTATCGGTTGGAATAGTAAAAGGAGATAGTGTCATCTTCATGAAATCATATGGAAATCTCAAGAACGGAGAAGATGCTGCCGCGAATGAACACAGTGTTTATGCCATCGCTTCATTGAGTAAGGCTTTCACAACAGCATCACTTGGAATGCTTGTGGATGAAGGAAAACTCGATTGGACAGACAGGATAGTGGATCATTTACCCTATTTCGAACTTCATGATAAGGATGTATCGAATCGAATGACCATCCTGGATCTCTGCAGTCACCGGGCCGGACTGGCAACCTTCGATGGTGATCTGCTCTGGTATGCTACTGATTATAGCCGGGAAGAAATTGTGAGAAGAATTCGACACCTTCCTCTGAAACAGGAGTTTCGTTCGGACTATGGCTATCAGAATATCATGTATATAACAGCCGGTGAGTTGATCGAAGCTGTAAGTGGTCAGACTTGGGATGATTTTGTGACTGAAAGGATCTTTAAGAAACTTGATATGGACCGTTCTTACACTTCATTCAAGGAAATTGATCTGAAGGATAACATGACTACTCCTCACCTTCAGGGTGAACCTATTTTTCATCTGAGTTATGACAATTCAGGTGCCACAGCTGCCATTCACTCCAATGTTGAAGATCTCACACATTGGATCGACTTCTGGCTGGATTCATACAGGGGTGATTACAGCCTTTTGTCTGAGGATGTAATTCGTGAAATTCATGCACAACAGACGGTCCTGAATGTTTCAAAATTTGCAGAAAAGAATGGCACACATTTCCAGGGTTACGGTTTAGGTTGGTTCCTTTTGGATTACAATGGGAAAAAGGTGATTCGTCACGGTGGCGGACTGCCCGGATATATTTCTCAGATCGCCCTTGTTCCGGAAGAAGATCTGGGAATGATCATTCTGACAAATGATATGTCATGGCTTCCATCGGCGCTGATGTACAAAATCGTTGATGTTTTCACGAAGGACAATTACGATGACAGAGATTGGGCCGGAGAATATCTGGGGTACATGAAAAATAGTGAAGTCGTTAAACAGACTTATGAAGACCAGAAACTGGCTGAAAGGGTCAAGGGCACGAATCCTTCACATGAACTTGATGCATATGCCGGATTGTATGAGGATGTTATGTATGGAGGGTCGGTTGTTAGTCTTGAAAAGGGAAAATTGATCTTCGAAATGACTCCTTCTCAAGAATTGTTTACGGCAGAGTTGGAACACTGGCATTTTGATACTTTCAAATTTCAGTTCAAGGATCCGTTTCTTCCGGCAGGATACGTGACTTTCGAATCAGATTCCAATGGGAAAGTCACAGGTTTTACGATTGAATTGAAAAACGACGATTTTCATTTTTACAATCTTCACTTTCTGAGAAAGTGATCAAATCCTTTCGGGATAATCGCTAGTGATGCCGTCCACACCGTAAGATTTTGCCAGGTCGATTTCGCGACTGTCATTCACGACCCAGGTAAAGACTTTCTTACCCAATTCCTGCGCTACGTAAATAGAATCTTCTTCAATGGAGTCAAAGCCCAGGGCTACCACGTCGCATCCTGAATTTTCTATAACCTGAACAATGTCGATTGGATTTCCTTCCATGATCATGATGGTCTGAACTCCCGGATCGATCTGTTTGATCAGTTTTATACAATGATTGTGAAATGAACCAATGAAGAATTGATCGTTGTCCAGATACTTATGACAGATGTCCAGTATGCTTCTTTCATAACCAAGCGGCTTCACATCCAGGTAAAGACGCTTGTTGGACTGCGAAATTTCTCTGCAAAAATCTTCAAGGGAAGGAATGTGTTCACCATTGTTAAGGCGGATCTTTTCAAGATAATCTGTCCAGGAATAATCGAATGTATATCCACTTGAATTGGTATTTCGGTCAAGAAGGCGATCGTGAAAAATGATAGGCACTTCATCCGAAGTGATCTGAACATCGGCTTCTATGATATCAGCTCCCAGCTCAATGGCTTTTTTAAGTGAGGCAAAGGAGTTCTCCTGTTCATGAGCAGATGCCCCCCGGTGCGCTATTTTTAAAATTCTGTCGATGACTATGACAATAATTCTTTAACCTTCAAGCTAATGCTTTTTCCATCGGCCCGACCTGCTAATTCTTTACTGGCCATTCCCATAACCTTACCCATGTCTCCCATTCCAGATGCGCCAATTTTCGATATGATGTTCTTTAATTCACCTTCCAATTCTTCTGCCGTTAATTGTTGAGGAAGAAATTCACTGATCACATTTGCCTGGAAAATTTCCGGGTCGGCCAGATCTTGTCTGTCCTGTGACTGATACAATTCTGCGGATTCTTTTCTCTGTTTTACCAATTTTTGAAGCATCTTGATCTCATCCTGTTCTGAGCTTTCACTCCCTGATGTCTGAAGCAACAATAGTTCTGATTTAACAGCTCGAAGTGCTGCTAACCTGTCTGCATCTTTAGATTTCATGGCCTCTTTGATCTGGGCCATTATTTTATCTGATAAAGTCATTCTAAATTTTAGCTCCAAATTTAGAAAGATTGATTGCAAAATTGACGGCTAGTTTTAAGGAATTGATTTTGTTCTCTTCAAAAGTTTGAATGACCAGTATATGGCGTTGAGCAACAATCCCATGGTTATGGTCATTCCCCAGGCGCCTGGATGTTGTTTGGGATCGGTGAATATGCCGCCCAATTCATAAAACAGTGGCTCGGGATTGCTTAATACATCCCAACTGTTCCATCTCAGATATCTGCCCACATATATGCCAAAGCTAATTATGACTAAAAGCATGCTCGACAGAAATGAATTCCACCTTACATTTTTCTGCATAATGATTCTCTCCATTTCCAAAAAACTCAGAAATCCAAACATCAATCCAGTCCATGAAAACAATAAAAGCATGCTGAGGTCAAACCAAATTGGCATAGCCTTGGAAATTCTTAAATGAAAGAGGTCGGTTAATATGTAGGGAGCATTAGGAAAGAAAAGGAACCATGCTACAAATAAAAAAGAAAGAATAATCTTTCCCGATCTGATTCCTGGGCTTTGCCTAATTAGACTTGTTATCAGATAGGGAATAGCGGCCAGAAATAGATTCCAATTCAAAAAAAGTAGAAAAGAAGAGCCTGTATATATGGTTCTGAAAATTGTCAGTCCAACACAGATTAGACTAAAGACTACCAAATAAAGTGTCTCCTCTCTGAATTGAATTTTAATATTCATTGTGATCATATGGCAATTATTTTAGGTAGGAAGATGAAGAGTCCTGTGGTAACGGCCACCAATGAAGAAAACAGAACAGCAGCGGCAGAAAGGTCTTTAACCTCCTTGATCCTTGCGTCAAAATCAGGCATTACGATGTCGCAGAGCCTTTCCAGCGCTGTGTTCAATATTTCGGCTAAAAATACCAGTCCAATGGTGAGAGAAAGTAAGATCCACTCAATCTCACTCAGTTTGAGTATTGCACCCAATGATATCGCACTGCATGCGGAAATCAGATGAATCCAGGCATGGAATTCCCTTCGGAAAAATTGGATTATACCTGAAAAGGCATGTTTGAAATTGATGAATCTTACTTTCATGATCTTTGTCTATTCGTTTTCTTCACTGATTTTATACCAATTAATATTTCGTGTGAAGTACATGGTTGCAGCCAGAATAATAGTAAGGCCTATACTTCCCATTAGCAATGCGTAATCTGTCATTTGCAGTGTTGTATACAAGAATCCATAGGTACCTGCTAACGCAGCTGTAAGCAGGATAGATAATTTTGGTGACCTGAATACACTGAACGAATAAATGGTGATCATTCCAACGATGACCAAAGAAGAAATCATATAGGCAAAGTTGAAATTGGAATGCTCAGAAATTGAAATCAACAGGACATAAAAAAGACAAAGTGCCAGGCCAACGAGTGTATATTGAAAAGGGTGAATCTTTCTTCGATTGATCACCTCTACAAGAAAGAAGATCAGGAAGGTAAGGGCGATGGTCATCACGGCATATTTAGACGATCGTGTGGCTTTCTGATAGTCGTCCACTTCAAGAATCAGATCTACACCGAAGGCAGCATTCTTGAATTTATTGGCGTCGATACTGTCGAACCATGAAGGAGGAATATTCCTGTTTACCTGCAGCACTTTCCAATAGGCATTAAAGCCATCTTTTGTGATTTCTCTTTTTCTCGGTAGAAATGCTCCGTCAAATTTTGGAGCCGTCCAGTCGGAATTAAGGGTAATCTCGGTGCTCTGCCCAAGAGGTACGAAGGTCATGTTTCGACTCCCCTGAAGGTTCAAATCAAAGCTAAAATCGTACTCTTCTCCCCATTCAGGTTTGAGCCCATTAATCTCACAAGTAACTCCGGAATAGGCAATGTCTGAAATACGTGATCCGGGCACAACAGCTCTTTCGGTCTCATTCCATCTCACTTTAATGTGATCTTCAATTCCTCTTAGGTCAGAAATACCAATTGTCAAATAGGCTTTGTCATATTGAATCTTCTTCAGATTTGTGCTATCCATTTTAAAGTTGAACTTAAATGAACCGCCAACTTTGACCTTGGAATTATAGACCACAATCTTATAAATACCGCGTTCTAATTCCTTTGGACTGATCTGACCATCTATCTTAAGTTCATTTGGCAGTATATGCCACTTCTTCGTGAATGTTTTCATGCTGGTTTCACCTTCTTCATTCTTCACTTCGTATTCATACAAGACAGGAATGGTTAAAATGGGTCCTCGGATTTCCTGTTCATTGGCCCATTTTGAGGTGACTTCTTCTATAGCACTGCCACGCAGGTATCGACGTTCAGAAATGATGGAGTCGATCATTGTTGTGGGAATTAATAAGAGCAACATCAGAAACGTGATGGTGATTAATTTCAACGTAACGGATTTCTTGATCCAGTTATTGATTCGTTCGAAGGGTGTTTTTTGTTCTTCCATGACTAATAATTAAAAAGTACTTTGAAATTCAAAGTAAAGGGTTAAAAAATATATTACTTCAATAGCTGTTCAATGGCAGCTATATGTTTTTTAAAGGCTGTCTTACCTTTTTGTGTTGCGAAATATTTAGTGTTAGGTTTTCTGCCTTTAAATTCTTTTTCATATTTGATGTATTCGTTTGATTCCAGTGATTTCAGGTGACTGGCCAGGTTTCCATCGGTTACATCCAGCAATTCCTTAAGTGAATTGAAGTCCATGGACTCATTCACCATAAGGGCCGACATAATACCGAGTCTGACCTTGTTCTCAAAGGCCTTGTTAAGATCTTTCAGGATGTTCTTCACCTGTCGTATTTATAGTGCATTAAAATTCCGTAAATAATATGGAGTACACCGAATCCCATTGCCCAGAATGCCAATCCATATCCTATGTACCAGAAAGCGGTCAAACCGAGAATGATTTCCAGCAATCCCAAACTTCTTATGTCCTTCAAAGTGTATTTCGAGGCATTGACCAAAGCCAGTCCGTAAAAAACCAGAGTTAGCGGAGCAACAAAAGCGATATATCCTCTCCATAATAACATCAGACAAAGAATTCCACCTGTGGCAAGCGGGATGAAGGCGTTCACAATCATATTCTGAACATGACTGTCCCATATTTTCTGATTGTTTCTCTTCGCCTTTTTGACTGTAAAATATATTCCTCCTGCAATGGCCATAAAAACGGTGGCACTGGCAAGGAGCATTATTTTAATAATAACACTCAGTGTGATGCGGGCATGACGATAATCGAAATAAGCCTGATCGGAATATATGGTCTTCATTGCAATGTATGCGGCTGCTAAAGCCACGATACCTGCAAAAACTCCCGACATGCCGCTGAGAGAAATAAACCTCGACGAACGGTTCATGATATCCTTGATGTCCCGCAGATCGTCAATATATTTTTCTTTGTCCATAAAAAGTACTTTGAAATGCAAAGTAAAAGTATAAATTTTTTTCATTTATGAAGAGTTTCTGTCAAAATTTTGAAGTCGATTCATTGTTGTCGATCTTACTGATTGGTGCTGCGGTTCTGTCATACATGAAAGGATATTTTTAATTTCGAACATATCCTCAGGTCAAATGTTGAAAGTGAACAGAGCAAATCAAGCCAACTCATATGAAAAAAGAATATTCGAATGGAGAATTGAGTATTGTATGGCAACCTGAAAAATGTATCCATTCCGGAGTTTGTGTGAAAACGCTACCTAAAGTTTATAATCCCAAAGAAAAACCCTGGATCAAGCAGGATAATGCCACTTCGGAGCAGCTTGTTCGTCAGATCGATGCATGTCCTTCAGGTGCTCTTTCATATTATTTTCACCAGAATGAAGAAAATGGTCATTTCAGCAATAATGAAGAGAAGAAAAGATATGAACTTCGGGTAGAAGGTAAGACGGTCTTCATGGAATACATTATTGCACAGGATAAAATCTATTTAACTCATACGGAGGTTCCGGTCGAGCTCGAAGGAAAGGGTTATGGCTCGAAAATTATTTTGCAGGGCTTGGTAGATGTGAAAAAACGAGGACTGACTTTGATACCGCTTTGTCCATTTGTTGCTGGGTATCTCAAGAAGCATCCAGAATGGCGCGATCTCGTTTTAAAAGGAATTAATATCGCTTAGTTATGAATCTACCTGACCTTCCCTACAACGATTGGACAAAGACAAGAATTACCATTCACCTTATCCTACAAATCATAGGAAAGACGAGGCTTGGACTCACGGCTCGAAAAAATCATTGGTGGTTTATTACCATTTATGTCTCGCCTAAAGGCTTCAGCACATTCACAATTCCTGTAGATAACGGATTGAATAGTGTGGAAATTGAACTGGATGTGCTTAAGAAAGCCGTTGTAATCACGCACAGTGAGAAAGGAGTGAGTGAAATAGCGTTGAACGAAGGTCTGTCTGTCGCTCAGTTATACAGGCACTATATGAAAGAAATAACTGAGCTGAATCTAAAGCCAAAATTCATAGAACGCCCTTATGACATGGGTATTGAAAAACCTTTTGACCAGTTGGAAGAATACAGTTCATTCGACTGGAATAGCATTGAAAAGTTCTGGAGACTAATGCAATGGAACAATTCCATTTTCCAGGAATTCAGCGGAAGATTTTACGGGAAAACATGTCCGGTGCAGATCTACTGGCATCATATGGATCTTGCCGTTACACGCTTTTCCGGCAAGAAGCTTGAACCGATGGACAAATCAGTGCGAATCTCAGATCGAGACAGCTATTCTCATGAGCAAATAAGTTTTGGATTCTGGATCGGAGATGATAATGTTCCTGAGCCTGCCTATTATTCCTATACCTATCCTTCTCCCGAAGGCATTGATCAACAAAAGTTATCACCCGACCATGCAAACTGGGTTGATAGCAATGGGAGTCCTATGGCATTTCTAAGATATGAGGATGTGAAATCATCCTCAGATCCCAGACAGGCAGTTTTGGATTTTCTCGAAAGTGCTTATCAGGCAGGTGCTAACCTGGCAGGTTGGAAAGTGGATGAATTAACCACACCTTCGTTGAGAGATCTTTGATTAACGATTAACGATTAACGATTAACGATTTCAGGGGTCTCAGTTATCAGCTATTCTTATGGACCAGTATAGCCACGAGCGCTACCATGGTAAATACGATCAAACTAATCAACATTGTCGTGCAGGAATGAATTGTTTTCTCTCAGTTGAGTTTTATTTTCATCATCTTCTGAAAGAGTGAATCTTGAAACATTCTCTTCCGAAGAATGTGGAACATCCTCAAGCTTGATACTTCTTCTCTTATATGCCGGTTCATTTTCCATTTCAGAAATGGCTGATGAAGTCTTCATTTTTTTACCCAGGTCCTGAAGTCTTCTGATTCTTTCCTGTGATTTCTTTAACTGGTCTTCATTTGGCAGTTTATTCACATTGCTCTGAACCACTTCGTCACTCGTCGGTGTGTCGTTGCTCACTTCTTCCTGATTGTCATTCTTGAGCGTTGGTTCCATATCCATCTTTTTCTCTTCCTCGCGCTTCGTTCTCGAAGGACTCAGGTCGAACTGGATGGTAGTCTGATTTTCAGATTCTTCATCCTCTTCCTCTTTTTGTTCGGACTTCAGAAATGGCTCCTGAAATGCTTCGCCTTCAACGATATCTTGTGATGGAGCAGGGCTTACGCTTGGCTCAGTTTTATCTTCGAGATCGTGAATGACAGTTTTCTTCTCCGTTTCTCCTAATTGAATTTCAGGAATGTCATTTGGACCAAAACCTGTAGCTATGATGGTAACGCTTATTGAATCACCCAGACTCTCGTCCTGTCCCGTTCCCCAGATCATATCAGCAGAGTGTCCTGCTTCAGACTGAATGAACTCGGTGATCTCATCGATCTCATCCATACTAGCTTCTTCTACACCCGATGTAATATTCAGCAAGATGTATTTCGCGCCTTTGATATCGTTGTCGTTCAATAGAGGAGAAGCAAGGGCCTGATTTACTGCTTTCATGGCGCGTTCATCGCCAGAAGCTGTTGCAGAACCCATGATGGCTGTACCACCATTTTGCATTACGGTTCTCACATCTTCGAAATCCACATTAATGTAACCGGTTACCGTGATGATCTCCGCAATTCCCTTCGCGGCTACGGTTAAAATATCATCGGCTTTAGAGAAAGCTTCAGAGATCTTTTGGTTACCATACATCTGTCTGAGTCTGTCGTTACAAATAACCAGCAGTGTATCCACTTGTGATCTCAATTCTGCCAAGCCGTGATCGGCTTGTTGTTTTCTTTTCCTTCCTTCAAACGCAAATGGAATGGTAACAATACCAACAGTAAGAATTCCCATTTCCTTTGCAGCTTCGGCAATTATCGGAGCGGCACCGGTTCCGGTTCCACCTCCCATTCCGGCAGTGATGAAGACCATTTGAGTTTCTTTTGCAAGAATTTCTTTGATATCATCAATCGATTCGATGGCTGCATTTCGGCCAACTTCAGGTTGAGAACCGGCACCTCGTCCTTCGGTGAGTGAAGAACCAAGTTGAACCTGTACAGGAACGCCACTTTGTTCCAAAGCCTGGTTGTCGGTGTTGCATATCACGAAATCCACACCCTGGATTCCCTGATTGTACATGTGAGTTACAGCATTGCTACCGCCTCCACCTACGCCAATTACTTTAATTATCGATGAACGGTCTTTTGGAAGATCAAACTTCATAATCCTGGTTTTTAGTCTTTTGTTTTATTCATCTTCGTTGAAGAATCCTTTGAGCTTATCGAGCAGACCGACAGGCATCTTAATCTTGCTGGCGCCCGCCGTTGAAAGCTCATCCTCTTCGTATTCTTCCGGAGTCTGATGTTTTTCAAGTTTTTGAAATCCTTTGATCACCAATCCAACTCCTGTTGCATACATTGGTGAAGTCATTTCTTCAGTATTCCCTTTAGCCAGATGCTCATTTGGAAATCCAATTCGGGTATCCATACCTGTGATATAGGAGAATAGTTGCGCCAAATGTTTCATCTGCGCACCGCCTCCTGTAAGCACGGCTCCGGCAATCAATTTGCTTTCAAAACCTGAGTTCTTGATTTCGTAGTAGATATGCTCTATGATCTCTTCAAGCCTGGCCTGGATAATGTGTGCCAGATTTTTAACTGAAATTTCTTTTGGCGCTCTTCCTCTTAGTCCGGGAATAGATACGATCTCGTTTTCCTGACTCTCGTCAGCCAGAGCAGATCCAAATTTTATTTTTAATAATTCAGCTTGATTTCGAATGATATTGCATCCTTGCTTGATGTCATCTGTGATCACATTTCCGCCAAATGGAATGACAGCGGTGTGACGAATTATTCCATCCTGAAAGATGGCCACGTCCGTTGTTCCACCACCAATATCAACAAGCACAACGCCGGCCTCCTTTTCTTCTTCGCTCAAAACAGCTTCTGAAGAGGCAAGTGGCTCCAGTATCAATTCAACAACATTCAACCCGGCTTTATTCACGCACTTGTGAATGTTCTTTGCCGCCGCAACCTGTCCTGTGATAATATGAAAGTCGGCTTCCAGCCTGATACCGGCCATTCCAACCGGATCCTTAATTCCTTGTTCGTTGTCGACTATAAATTCCTGAGGCAAAACATCAATGATCTCTTCTCCTGGAAGCATGACCAGTTTGTACATGTCTCTGATCAGAATATCAATATCATCCTGACCAATTTCATTATCGCTGCTGTTTCGCATGCGAATTCCACGATGTTGATGACTCTTTATGTGCTGTCCTGCAATACCTACATTCACAACCTTGATCTCAACGCCGGCTTTTTCTGAAGCCTCCTGAATGGCCAGGTCGATGGAGTGAACCGTCTTTTCGATGTTGGCCACCACACCTCGATTTACACCGATAGACTCTGTTCGGCCAATGCCCAGAATCTCAATTTTGCCGAATTCATTTCTCTTTCCGACAATGGCTACGATCTTGGTGGTCCCAATATCCAGTCCTACAACAATTTCTGAATTATCCATGCTTGTATCGTTTTGTGCAGACAACCTGGTCTTTGTATTTAAGATTTATTGTTTTGTATTCGTTCCATCCCGTCTTGGATAATCCTTCTTCATAAAACAACTTCAGTTTGTTGAATTTAGATTCCAGATTATACACTTCACCAATTACAATGGTATGATTTCCAACTCTTGGTATCATTTCGAACTCAGAATGTTTATCAACATAGAGTTGTTCAATTTGAGCCCTCCAGAAAGGGTTTTCGTGAATGAAATCAGAAACTTTTACAAGGTCGAGATAGAGCGGAGGTATCATGCTTGAATCAATGTCTTCTATGTCCTTATTTGTCTCATTTATTAGGGTGAAATAATCAAGATCGATCTCACCTGAGATAATTGGAACATGAGCTGTGTATTTCAGCCATGTAGGCATGACCTTGCCAAGATCATCTATATAGAAATCTCCTGTTTTGCTGTAAACCCTAACAACCGGTTTTCTCTGATTTATTTTGATATGCAGTTTTCGATCAATGCTTATGAAAACTTCGGCTTTTTCAATTGCCTGGTGATCATTTAAGGTCCTTTCAATTTCGAAAGTATTTATGTCCCGAATTTTCTGACTGATGGGTGTATTAAACTGGTTGTTCAGTATGTAGGTTATGTCTCCTTCGTCAATAAAGCCGTACAATTCTACATCCTGAATTTCGATAAGCACCTCCTCACATTTTTCCTCTCTAAAACTGTGATTAATGAAACCTGTAATGATGAATATGGAAGAGATGAAGATCGTCCATACCAACAAGCGCAATATTTTCTTCCACTTACTTTTCATGATCGAACTTGTCTTTAATTCCACTTACCAATTGGTCAATGTCTCCTGCTCCCAATGTGACCAGAATTTCGAGATTCCTGTTGCTTAATTCATCCAGCAGGGAATCTTTCGTGCACAGTTTTTTGTTTTCAAGCTCGACTTTCTCAAGAAGCCAATCAGAAGTGATTCCTGGAATTGGTGCTTCCCGTGCCGGATAAATGTCCAATAATATCAGTTCGTCTACTAGAGCAAGACTCTCTCCAAATCCATCCGCCTGATCTTTTGTTCGACTGAATAAATGAGGTTGAAAAACAGCACAGATCTTCTTGCCCGGATACATTTTTCTCAAGGATGAAATAACAGCCGATATCTCTTCGGGATGATGGGCATAATCATCAATGTATTTGAGTTCCTTCGCATCGATGATATATTCGAAACGCCTCTTAACTCCTTTATAGGTGCGAAGACCTTCGGCAATCTTATTTTCTTTTGCACCTAGATGCAGTGCCAGGGCTATTGCTGCTTGTCGCATTTTCCAGATTATGATAACCCGGTAGTGAAAGTTGCAGACCCGGTAAATGGATTTCCGGACCATCAAAGTCGAAATGAAAACGCCCTCCTTCAAATTTTATATTACTGGAACGATAGTCGGCTTCAGATTCAATTGAATAGGAAAAAGCTGCAATGGGCATTGACTTTGCTATTCTTGATTCTGCAAGTAGAAATCCACCATTTTTCACAGACTCACCGAATTCTATAAATGTCCTGGAAAGATCTTCAGGGTTGTCATAAATATCCAGGTGATCTGCGTCCATGGAAGTGATTATTGCCGAAGAAGGACTCAATTGAAGAAAACTTCGGTCAAATTCATCGGCCTCGGTAATTACAAACTTTGGTTCACCCTGAATTACCAGATTGGAATTGAAATTCTCATTTATCCCGCCTACGAAAGAAACAAAGTCAAGTCCTGCTACTTTGCATAAATAAGTCAGGAGGGAAGTGGTGGTTGTTTTTCCATGTGTTCCGGCAATTCCTGCTGTGGGAAATTCTTTTGATATCTCGCCAAGAATGGCAGCTCTTTTATGCAATTCAACCCCTTCTTTCAGAAAATACTGAATCTCCACATGTTCTGGTGGTATAGCGGGTGTGTATATGATTAGATTTTCAGAAGACCCTGGATCTTTGAATACCTGTTCTGGTAGGTTATCCAGATTTTCCTCATAATACACAGTCATTCCCTCGCTTACAAGTTTGTCGGTCAGTGGCGTCTTTGTTCTGTCATAACCACTAACATCTTTGCCATAGAACTTAAAGTATCTGGCCAATGCACTCATGCCAATACCACCAATGCCGATAAAATGCACTCTATGTATTTCATCTATTTTCATCCGGCAAGAAGTAAATTGATTTCTTTGGCAATGTCTGCAGCTGCCTTGTCATTGCTGAAAACCTTTTCGAGATTCTTGCGGATGTCATCGAGTTTGGTTTCATCCTTCAGCATTGATTCAACATGTTCCAAAATATTATCGGCAGCCTTGGAATCTTCCAGCAAGATGGCTGCACCATGGTCAGATAAGGCTTTTGCATTTTTAGTTTGATGATCTTCAGCGACGTTCGGAGAAGGGATGAGAATACTGGCCTTTCCCAGACAAGTTATTTCGCTTATGGAAATTGCTCCTGCCCTGGATATCATAAAGTCGGATGCGGCATAAGCAAGATCCATTTCCTTTATAAACTGATGAAGATGTATTCCATCTATTGGACTGTCTTCCAACTCCTTCTTCAAGTCGGCGTATTGATACTTGCCACATTGCCATAGCAGTTGAAGCTGACCAGTTTGAATCAGGGGTCTGAGGGCTTTTGCACAATTATTAATGGTGCGTGCGCCAAGACTGCCACCTACAGCTAGAAGGGTGGTTATTCCCTCGACCAGATTGAAGTGCCTTAATCCATCCGATTTTTTGTCGGCATTTGCCAGAATGTCTTGTCTGATTGGATTTCCCAAAAGCTTGATCTTTTCCGATGGGAAGAATTTCTCCATGCCATCAAATGCTGTACAGATCAGATCTACTCTTTTGCTCAGAATTTTATTGGTGATTCCGGGATACGAATTCTGCTCCTGTATAACTGTCTTTATTCCTTTAAAACTGGCTGCAAAGACGATGGCCGCGCTGGCGTATCCTCCAACTCCAATAACTGCGTCCGGCTTGAATTTCCGAAGTGTTTTAAAGGACTTCATCAAACTACTGAGCAGAAGGAAAGGTACTTTCAGATTTCTGATGTCCAACTTTCGTTGAATGCCACGAATAGGTAATCCAATGATCTCATAACCGGCTTCCGGAACTTTTTCCATTTCCATTTTACCCTCAGCACCAACAAAAAGAATCTCGGCCTGAGGATTTGCTTCCTTCAAAGCGTTTGCAATGGCAATGGCCGGAAATATATGGCCACCTGTGCCACCTCCGCTAATTATGTACCGGTACGCTGACATTCTTTAATTCTTGAGATTCTTCATTCTCTGCCCCTCGACTTACACTTAGTATGATTCCAATAGCAATGCAGGTGAACCAAATGCTGGTTCCACCCATGCTCACCATAGGCAGAGGTTGACCTGTTACTGGTAAAAGGTTTACAGCTACCGCCATATTGATCAAGGCCTGAAAGACCAAACTGACACAGAGCCCAATGGCAAGGAATGACCCGAAGGCATTCGGACTTTTCAATGCAATTCGAATGCCCCGATAGAGCAGAATGAGATATAAAAAGATGATTCCAATTCCACCTAAAAGACCGTATTCTTCAATAATGATGGCATAGATAAAATCAGAATAGGGATGGGGCAAAAAATTTCTTTGAGTGCTTCCTCCGGGTCTTTTGCCAAAGATCTCACCTTCAGCAATGGCGATCTTGGACTGTTCGGCCTGATAGTTCTCTTCTGATTCTCCGCCAAGGAAGTTTTCGACCCGATTTTTCCATGTGCCAAGTCGACCACTGTCTTCCGAATTATAAGCGACAAAAACAAAGGATGCCAGGCAAACCAGACCAATGAACAATAGTCCGGCGATGTGCAGTATTTTGATCCGACCGATGAAAAGTAGAATGATGCTTGTGGTGAATAATATGGCAGCTGTACTGAAATTTGCGGGAAGGATGAGTCCGCAAACAATTAGAATTGGAAGAATGACAGGTATAAAGGCCTGACTGAAGTCCTTGATTTGATCCTGTTTCTTTGATAAGACTCTTGCCACATACATCAGCAAAGCGAGTTTTGCCAGATCCGAAGTCTGGAAAGTCTGATTGATAACAGGTATAACCAACCATCTGCTTGCTTCATTGATGTTGGCTCCGGATATTAAAGTCACAAGCAGCAAGGGAATGGCTGCAAGAATGGCCAGTTGTGCCGTTCTTGAATAGTATTTGAATGGCAGGCTGTGTGCCATATACATGAGTGCAAATCCAACGATCAAGATGATGCCATGTTTGAAAAGGAAATATTCGGTATTTCCTTCCCGGTATTTATAAGCCAGAGTGACAATGGAACTGTATACGGCCAGAATACTGATGATGCTTAATATCAGTACTACGGCCCAGATGACCTTGTCTCCCTTTAACCTGTTAAATACAGCCTGCATTCAGTTCAATTAAAGAGACCTTACTGCTTTCTTGAATTGGTGACCTCTGTCTTCGTAACTATCGAAAAGATCGAAACTGGCACAAGCTGGAGATAACAATACTGTATCACCTTTTTTGCCAAATTCATAGGCCTGACGCACGGCATCCTGAGCTGATTGCACCTCAGTAATATCGGGTACAACATCTTTGAATGCCTTGATGATCTTTTTGTTGTCCTTGCCCAGGCAAACGATGGCCTTCACTTTGTCAGCAACCAGGTCTTTCACCTGGATGTAGTCATTTCCCTTATCAACACCTCCTACGATCCAGATAATATTTCTTTCAATGCTTTCCAAAGCATACCAGGTGGAGTTGATATTGGTCGCCTTTGAATCATTGATAAATGAGATTCCGTGAACCTTCATCACAAACTCAAGTCTGTGTTCGATGTTCTGAAAATCTGAAAGACTTTCTCGGATTACATCCTTTCTCAGATCCAGTATTCTACTTGCAATGGAAGCGGCCATTGAATTGTAGATATTGTGTTTTCCTTGTAGAGCTAGTTCATGTATTGACATAATTAACTGTTTGTTATTGAGATTTATACATATTTGATCGTTGGAGAGATAAGCACCGGGTTCCACTTTTTTTTTTAAGCTGAATCCCATTTTATGTGCTTTAATTTTTCTGTTTTTTAATTCCTTCATGATGACCTCATCATCCAGGTTATAGATGAAATAATCTGAGCCATCAGAATTTTCTATGATCCTGAATTTGGCATCGATGTAGCCTTGCATTTTATAGTCATATCGATCGAGATGATCCTCTGTAATGTTCAGGATGATGGCGATGTTGGGCTTGAATTCGATAATGTCTTCCAGCTGAAATGAGGAAGCTTCAAGTACGATATAGTCGTATGAGTCTTCTGCCACCACAGCTGCATAAGATTTGCCTACATTTCCTGCCAGAGCTACTTTTTTACCAGCCTTCACAAGAATGTGATGAATCAAAGTGCTAGTAGTCGTCTTACCATTGCTGCCGGTAACAGCAATTACTTTACTGGTATCATATCGAAAGGCAAATTCGATCTCGGAAATGATGTCGATGCCAGCTTCACGCGCTTTTACCAAAATTGGCGTTGATGGAGGAATCCCCGGACTTTTAATAATAAGGTCTGAGGCAAGGATCCTTTCTTCATTGTGGCCACCTTCTTCCCACTCGATCTTCTTTTCGTTTAGTACATTTTTGTACTTGTCCTTGATCGAACCGAAGTCAGATACGAAAGTGTTCAGGTCTTTTGAAACAGCCAGAATCGCCGCGCCTATGCCACTTTCACCTGCACCCAGAATGCTTATGTTTTTTCTTTCAGACAATTCTTATCTCAGTTTCAGTGTTACAATAGATAGTATGGCAAGCATCATTCCGGTGATCCAGAAGCGTGCAACGATTTTTGACTCGTGATATCCTTTCTTTTGATAATGGTGGTGAAGAGGGGCCATCAAGAAAATTCGTCTGCCTTCTCCGTATTTTTTCTTCGTGTATTTGAACCAGGCTACCTGCAACATGACCGATACGTTTTCAGCCAGAAAAATGCCGCAGAACAATGGAATGAGAAGTTCTTTTCTGATCGCAAGTGCGAAGACGGCAATGACACCTCCAATGGCCAGACTTCCAGTATCGCCCATAAATACCTGAGCGGGGAAAGAGTTATACCAAAGGAATCCGACGCAAGCACCTACGAAGGCACCCATGAATATTACCAGTTCTTCAGACTGGGGAATGAACATGATATTTAGGTAGTCCGCCAGAATTATGTTGGAGGATACGTAGGCGAAAATGGCCAATACGAGTCCAATGATGGCTGAGGTTCCACCGGCCAGTCCATCTAGTCCATCCGTCATGTTTGCACCATTCGATACAGCCGTCACAATCAGAATGACAAGCGGAATAAAAATGATCCAGGCGTAATCGCGATAATTTTTACCGATCCATTTGATCAGTACGGCATAGTCAAATTCATTGTTCTTGAAGAATGGGATGGTAGTTTTCATCGATTTGCTTTCCACCCACATGGTCTCCCCATCTTCTCCTCCTGTAATGGTGCTTCCTTCTATCACATCACCGGTCTGGAATTGCATCACCTTTTGCTTTACCACCACATCATTGTTGAAGTAGAGCATAAGCGCTACAATCAGTCCAATTATGATCTGTCCAAGCACTTTGAACTTTCCGGCCAGTCCGGCTTTATTCTTTTTGAATACTTTGATGTAATCATCAATGAAGCCAATGACACCCAAAAGGGTGGTGGAGATAAGCATGATCTGGATATAGACATTGTCAAGGCGGGCAAAGAGCAAGGTTGGAATCAGAATGGCTGCGAGAATGATCAATCCTCCCATGGTTGGCGTTCCTTGTTTCTGATTTTGTCCTTCGAGGCCCAGGTCGCGAATGGACTCACCTACCTGTTTTTTTCGGAGTATTCTGATGATCCTTTTTCCAAAGACTAGAGAAATAAGCAGGCTGAAAATAACAGCACTGGAAGCCCTGAAGGTGATGTATTGAAATACACCGGCTCCGGGAACATCTAATTGATTGAGGTATTCAAACAGGTTGTATAACATGGCCTTTATTTGAGGTTTTCTTTTAGAATTTTCATGTCGTCGAAAGGAAATCTCTCGCCCTTGATCTCCTGGTATTTTTCATGTCCTTTTCCTGCGATCAGCACGATATCTCCTTCCTGTGCCAGAGTACAAGCCGTTCTGATGGCTTCCTTTCTGTCACTGATCTTCAGCACATGAGCCTTTTTTGCGGCATCCACTCCGTCAAACATTTCTTCAATGATCTCAACCGGATCTTCATCACGTGGATTGTCGGAAGTCAGTATCACCTTGTCTGAGAGCTTAGCAGAGATCTCAGCCATAATTGGCCGTTTGGCTTTGTCCCGATTTCCTCCACACCCAACCACGGTAATCACGGTTTCATTTCCGGTTCGGATTTCCTTGATGGTCTCCAATACCTTCTCAAGTGCATCTGGTGTGTGCGCATAGTCAACAATCCCGGATATCTGTTTTTTATTCTGAAGGAATTGAAACCTTCCTTCCACCGGGTTCAGACCACTCAAGACCCTGAGTATGTCCATTTTCTCAAATCCAAGAAGGTCACCTACGGCATAGACAGCAAGGATGTTGTATGCATTGAATTTGCCGATGATCTTTACCCATACTTCTTCTTGATCAAGATTCAGAAGCATTCCGTCAAAACGATTCTCAACGATCTTTCCTTTGTAATCAGCCTCGGTTTTTAAGGCGTATGTATAAACCTTGGCATCGGTCTGGGTGACCATTTTCTCTCCGTATTTGTCGTCGTCGTTGATGAGCGCAAATGCCTCTTTGCCCAATGAATCGAAGAATGATTTCTTGGCAGCCAGATAATCGTTGAATGTTGGGTGATAATCCAGATGATCATGAGTCAGGTTGGTAAATACTCCACCTCTGAATTGTATCCCCTGCACCCGATGCTGAGCCATGGCGTGAGAACTGACTTCCATAAAGCAGTATTCACAGCCATGATCCACCATTTGTCTCAGCAGAGAATTCAGCTGAATGGGATCCGGTGTTGTATGCTTTGTCGGAATTTCCGTTTCATTGATCTTGTTCACGATGGTTGAAATGAGCCCCACGTTTTTTCCATTCTGAAGCATGAACTGATACATGAGTGTGACAATGCTGGTCTTGCCATTAGTTCCGGTAACGCCCACGATCTGCAGTTGAGAAGAAGGATGGTCGTAAAAATTTGAGGCGATGTCACCCAGTGCAAGACGGGTATCATTTACCCTCACATAGGTCACTTTTTCAGATAAGGTCTCAGGAAACTCTTCGCAGATTACGGCAATCGCTCCTTTTTCTATGGCCTGATCGATGTAAGCATGACCATCTGAAGCTGTTCCGCGTATGGCAATGAAAAGGCCGAACTTCATGTTCTTCCTTGAGTCGAAAGTCAGACTTTCAATTGCGATATTCGTGAGTCCGCTGACCTGCTCCAGGTTAACTTTGTACAGAAGGTCTCTCAATAATTTCATCAGGCCAGTTCGAGTTTTATGGTTTGCCCTTTCACGATTCTTTTCCCGGGCATGATAGATTGTTGTTTCACCACACCTTTTCCTTCAAATTCTATCTTCAATCCCTGGTTTTCTAGCAGGAATATGGCGTCCTTCAGTCCCATACCTTTCACGTTGGGCACGAGACCAGGGACCATTTTCAGAGACTTCAGCTCCACGATGCTATCCTGTGTTGCAGTCTTGATCCAACTCGAATTATCAGGTGCTTCACTTGTGGCTATTTCAAGTCCATTAAAGACCGTTGTGATCTCATTTCTATGTCCATTCTTGGAATAAGGAAGACTGTAATTTGCCAGGTGTTCTCTTTCTTCAAGCGGATCGTGCATTTGAAGACTGTTGGCATAAACTTTGTCGGCCACTTCCTTAAAAATTGGACCGGCAACGAGGTTACCGGTGTACACACTCTTGCTCGGTGCATTCACAACTACAATGCATGAGTAACGTGGTTTGTCGGCCGGAAAGTAACCTACGAATGAAGCCTGATGACTGATCTTCGATTCGTATTCATAGCCATATTGCTCGTTTGCTATCTGGGCCGTCCCTGTTTTACCTGCTACCTTATAGTGGGTGTTTTTTAGGTTGGCCGCTGTTCCACCGTTGTTGACCACGCCTTCCAGCATGATTCTTGCCTTTTCAAGGGTTTCGTCAGAGCAGACTTTCTCGTTTATTATTTCGGTTGGAACTTCCCGAACCACTTTTCCTTTAGAAGACACATGGGTCACAAACTTTGGTTTCACCATGACACCGTTGTTGGCAATGGCATTGTAAAAAGTCAAAGTCTGCATCGGTGTCATCAAAACCTCGTAACCGTGTGCCATCCATGGTAGAGAGACTCCCGACCACGATTTGCTGCTTGGACTCTTGATCTGCGGTTTGCCTTCTCCTTTGATTTCCAGACCGAGTTTGTTGTTGAGATTCATCTTATGGAGATGATCAATGAATCGCTGAGGATCTTCGCCATAGTTCTGAGTGATAATCTTGGCAACAGCAATGTTTGACGATACCTCGAATGCTCTTTTTACACTTACTACACCGTAGTCGTGGGTATCGAACATGGTCTGATCATAGAATTTTTTCTTTCCATTCTCCGTATCGATTTCCATATCCAGGTCGATGTAACCGTCTTCCATGGCCGCGATCAAAACCGGCAATTTGAAGGTCGATCCTGGTTCGGTGCTTTCACCAACGGCATAGTTGTAACCTTCGTAATAAGCGCCGTTCTTATTTCTTTTGAGATTGGCAATGGCTTTGATCTCACCTGTGCTTACTTCCATAACTACAACACAGCCGTGATCCGCTTCATGAATGGAGAGTTGTTTTAGCAGGGCATTTTCCGCTACATCCTGAAGATTTATATCGATGCTTGTGTAGATATCGTAGCCGTTTTGCGGCTCGATCTCGTTTTCGTCACTAATTGGTTTATAATCACCTCCGGCAATCTTTTGCATCAATCTCTGGCCATCTGTTCCACTCAACTCTTTGTCATATGCACTTTCAAGTCCAACCGCAACTTTCTCTCTTTTGTAACCAATGGTTCTGTGGGCGAGAATTCGAAATGGTTTTTCTCTTTTGTTTTGCTGTATATAGATGAATCCGCCCTTGTATTGACCTTTCCTGAAGAGGGGAAAGGTTTTCAACTGCTTTAATTCCGGATAACTGATATTTCTGGCAATAAGGTGGTACCTGCCACCTTTCCTGCCGGATTTCGTCCTTGAATTTCTGGCGGCCACGATCTCTGATCTGAATTCCGCGGCGCTTTTATCCTGGAATGTCTGGCTAAGGCGAATGCACAAAGAATCGAGATTTTCATAAAAGATCTCATCCGTAATCGCGTCTGCATTTACATCGAATCTTATCTCATAACGAGGAATCGATGTTGCCAACAAACTGCCATCCGAAGCGTAGATATTACCTCTTACGGCTTCTATCTTCATGTCTTCAATGGTCATTTTTTCGGCCTTGGCTCTCAAGTCGTCTCCTATGAACCACTGAATGAAAATGACCTTGCCGATGACAGCTATTCCGAGAAGGCAACAAAAAAAGTATACCAAATAGATCCTCCAGGCGATATCTTTCTGATTCACTGTCATTCCTTCTTGCCTTCTTTTGAAATGATGATCTTATTTGGAGGAGTCAGGCTCTCTTTCAGCTCGAGTTCACGGATCGAGAATGCCACATGGCTTTGTTGCTTGATGAGCTCGAGGTCTGATTTTGTGGAGATGTACTCAGAGCGCAACTCTTTAATTTCGTTGTTAGTCCGGTAGAGCTGTTTGACTGTTTTTTCTGCATAGTAGCCGTTGGCGATATATAGAATGGCCAGAAATGTGAGGAAGAAAACGAAGGGTAAATTGCTGATGATCTTTTCGTGAGAAAGAAATTTTCCCGAGAGAAAGGAGATGAAGACTCCCTGAGTTTTTTCTTCTTTCGCTTCTTTACTCACTGTCATTCAATCGTTTAGCAACTCGAAGCTTGGCGCTTCGGGCGCGATTATTTCTAGATATTTCCTCTTCCGATGGCAGGATTGGCTTGCGGTTTACTGCTTCGAATGGCTTGATCACGTTGCCGTAGAAATCCTTTTTTGATCTCTCCTTTCAGATTCCCGCTTTTGATATAATTTTTCACCAATCGGTCTTCCAGAGAGTGATAGGTGATGAATGCAATGATGCCTTCACTCTGTATGCTGTCTTCCAATTGCATCAGAAGTTCCTTGAGAGCTTCCATTTCTTGATTCACTTCAATGCGAAGTGCTTGAAAGACCTGAGCCAGAAATCTATTTTTTATGCGTGCAGGCACAAGGTGCTCGATAAGGGCAACGAATTGCGCTGTGGTTGAAATCTTTTCTTCTTCCCTGGTTTCGCAAATGCGACGGGCAAGTTTTGCGGAGTTCTTTATTTCACCATACTCCCAGAATAGTTGCTTTAACTGTCTTTCATCGTATTCGTTGAGGATCTTTTCTGCCGTCAGATCACCTTGTTGGTCCATTCGCATATCCAGGGGGCCATCCATTCGAAAAGCAAATCCTCTACCTTCAACATTGATCTGATGGGATGAAATTCCGAGATCAGCGAGCAATCCGTTTACCGGAATAGCTTTATACATTCTCAGGTAGTTCGACAAATACCTGAAGTTTTGATTGATGAATATCAGCTTGTCTGAATCATCTTTTTGAGTCTGAGCATCTGGGTCCTGGTCAAATGCATAAACTTTGCCTTTGTCGAGTTTCGATAAGATCTCTTTGCTATGGCCTCCGCCGCCGTAAGTGACGTCGACATATATGCCGCTGGGATCGATATTTAGGGCTTCAGTGCTTTCTTTCAGCATAACGGGATCATGATACTTCGTTTGACTCATCATCCTCGTTGTTTTGATTTCCCATGACTTCTTCAGCCAGGTTAGAGAAATCATCAGGCTCGTCGGTCAAAAGGTTGTCATACGTATTCTTATCCCACACTTCAATCCGATCGAAGTAGGCGAAAAGCACAACTTCCTTTGCTATGGTTGCATAATTGAGCAACCTTTTCGGAAACAGGATCCTTCCGGTACCATCCAAAGCGATTTCAGTGGCTCCACGATAGAAATAGCGAATGAATTCCCTGTTCTTTTTCTTGTATTGGTTCAGTTTGCTGATGTCAGCAGAAATCTTGGTCCAGACATTCTTCGGATAGAGTACCAGGCATTTTTCAAATCCCTGTTTAGAACAAATTTTTCCTGCGCTTCCGGATCAAGTTGTTTTCTCAATCCAGAGGGCATCATAACCCGTCCCTTGGCGTCGACTTTGCAATCAAATTCCCCTATAAAACTGGTCATTGCGACTGGATTGAGTGAATTAATGAGGTGTAAATCTATCCAAAATTTTACCACATTTTACCACATTTTACCACTTTGTTGAAAACTTTTGAATAAGTTGAGCGCATTAAATCGAACAATTTGTACGGGGAAGGGCCTTTGGTAAGGTGGGAGATTCTGTGAGCTTGGCCTCTCAATGAAATAGGCTCATAATCTTCTGAGTTCCTCAGTCAATGCGTGATTCGTGAATATCTAAAACGAAGCCTTGTGAAGAATTTTTCTATTTTTGGGCTTCAATCAATTAGCATGGGATTAGAAACTGAGATCAAGAAGGAAGGTGAGTTTGAATACCTTGAAAAAGGGGAGGGACATGTGATTGTTGTCTTGCATGGTTTGTTTGGAGCCATGAGCAACTTCAAGGACGTTATTGATGAGTTTTCTAACGACTACAAAGTTGTAGTACCCATCATGCCATTGTATACCTTGCCAATTATCAAGACGAACGTCATCAGTCTGGCGAAGTATATTGAGAAGTTCATCAATTACAAGAATTACGATAAAGTAACGCTGCTTGGAAATTCATTGGGTGGTCACGTAGCCTTGGTTTATGCCTTAAATAATATGGACAAGGTTCATTCTCTGGTATTGACCGGAAGCAGTGGTTTGTATGAGAATGCATTTGGAGGTTCATTCCCACGAAGGGAAGACAAAGAATTTCTTCGAAAGAAGATTGCCGTAACATTCTATGATCCGGCCATGACAACCGATGAATTGGTTGATGAAGTATTTGAGATCGTAAATGACAGGGGCAAATTGATTAGAATTCTTGCCATAGCTAAATCGGCGATTCGACATAATATGGCCAAAGACCTTTCTCAGTTTGAAATGCCTTCCTGTTTGATTTGGGGAAAAAACGATACCATTACACCGCCTGAAGTAGCCGAGGAATTCAATCAGTTGTTGGTTAATTCTGATCTTTTCTGGATCGATAAATGTGGTCATGCAGCCATGATGGAACATCCTGCCGAGTTCAATAAGATCTTGAACGAGTGGCTGAGTAAAAACATTTAATCCCTTTCATGGAAATAAAAGAGGCGGAATACCTTCTAAGCGCTAGCAAGGTGGCTGATCTGCCTAAAGGTCGACTACCGGAATACGCCTTTGCCGGTCGTTCGAATGTTGGTAAGTCTTCACTTATAAATATGATCTGTGAGCGTAAGAAACTTGCCATTACTTCTTCCAAGCCGGGGCGAACTCAGGCCATCAATCAATTTCTCATTAATAAGAGCTGGCATCTTGTGGATTTGCCAGGATATGGATTTGCCAAAGTTTCGAAGAAAGAAAGAGAGAAGTGGTTTCGAATGATGAAACAATATCTCATGAATCGAAAGAATCTGGTTTCTGTTTTTTTACTTGTTGATATTCGTGTTCCCATCATGGACAGTGATCTGGAATTCATCCAATTGCTGGGTGAAAATGGAATTCCATTCAACATTGTTTTTACCAAGGCCGACCAGGTCAAACAAAGAGAGATTCATCTGAGAAAACAGGCATACGTCGATAAACTTCTTGAGACATGGGAAGAAGCTCCACCAATGATTGTTTCCTCAGCCAAGAAAAGCAGGGGACGCGATGAAATCTTGAAATATATTAAAGAGGGAAATGAAGTCTTCAAGGAAGGTTTCTCACCGGAATAAGGTCAGGAATCCCTTGAATATGTATTCTTTATTGTCGCTCCGGGCTTCCAGCACATAGTAATAGGTTCCTTCACCAGCTTCGTTACCACTGTTATCGAATCCATCCCAGGCAATTTCAGGGGCTGTTGTTTCAAACATGATATTTCCCCATCGATTGTAAATGACGAAATGATATTCCCGTACCCCACTATTTGGAATATAGAATAAGTCATTGTTTCCATCACCATTGGGCGTAAAGACATTGGGGACATTAATTCCCTCAATGATACTTATGAGCTTGAATGTTGAATCGAGACAGCCATTCTCATCTTTCACATACATTTCCACAACGAAATCACCAACCTCTTCAAAGTTGTGTCTGGTGATTGGTGAAGATGCACTGTTTCCGTCGCCGAAGTTCCAGAACCACTCAACAGGTGAACCCAATGTGCTATCGCGGAATTCAATTGTCTGGTTGGTAAAAGCTTCTGTCGCATCAGCAGTAAAGTTGGCCAGAGGTCCAGGATTTACCGTGAGTAAGAAAGAATCAGCTGCCTCAACACATTTTGCAGTGGAAGATGTGGCAGAAAGTTGAATGTATCCGCTTTCCTCGAATACTTTTACAATTAGCGTATCATTTCCTTCATCAGAGAGCATTTCCATCGATCCCGGCACCTGCCACTGGAAGAATCGGGTATTACCTGTAGCTCTCAGCATAGCCAGACTATTGGAACATACATCATCATCACCAATTACTTCCGGGATACCAGGAATTCTGTCGGCCAAAATAAATGGGAGCGAATCCTGACTGTATACTTCGAGGTTAGCAATAAAAACGGAGAGAAAATTATTCCCAGAATTCACAAAGTTTGAATTCTTGTTCAGGTTCCATTGACCGGTGCCCCATTGAGCAATGTAGTCGTATACGTCGTCCTGAAGAGGGTCGTAATAAATTCTCATTCGAGCCGGTGTAAAACTGCTCAACGAACGATTAACCACATGATAATAATTAGGATTGACTGAACAAATACTATCACCCAGACTGAACTGGTCATATCCTTCCAGGTCAGGACTTTCGTGAGCAAAACGAACAGTGTAAGTGTTGATATTGTTGTCATCCGGAAGGATATCCACTGGACGATAAATGTAGGGTGCAGATCCCGGAGGATTGATACTTGAACCTACTGGATAGAGATACGGTGTTGCGCTATTTGCTGTTCTTCTTGATAAGCGTCCTTCCCTTGTATCACCCTTTAAACTGCTGACAAATCCAATCTCGTTTGCCACGGTGCTGTGACTTATTGAAGTAGGTAGCGTGCTGAGAACGGACATCGTAAAACTATCTGTGGCCAATTCCCTGTTGGTCAAAGCCAATGAATCCTGAACGAAGGCGTCAATGGTCATTCTCTTCACCCGGTCAGGACCTATAATTCCGTTACCGCTCAAAGACAATTGATAGAAAGAAGTTACGGCTGTACCTGTGATCAATTGATTGATATCGCTCATCAAATGAACGTGACTTTCATCGGGGATGAAGAGAGGGGAGTTGTTTGTCCAATCAGGTTCAATTTCGTAATAACCATTACCGTTCACTCTGGTGAAATTATCGAGGATGAAACCGCGGTCGGCAGTAAGGTAAATAGAATCGAAATGAACATAGATCTCACCGTTATTCAGAATTTCTGACGCCGGACCTGTACTCACGGTCTTTCCATATACCTGAACGACAACACCTGAATCTATAAAGATCTTACCAGCGTTGTGCACAAGGGTGTTGTGAGCATTCAATATCTGTGAATAGAGTGAATGCCCGCAGAGCAATGCAATGAAAAGAAATATGATCTGTTTTACTTGCTTCATTATTCCCTGCAGTCCGTCAAAATGAGTTAACTCAAATTTAGTACTTAATTATTTAGACGCTCAAAGGCCCAATTAGGTTGCTTTTCAGCCCTCTTTTATTACACCTAATTTTTTTCCGAATTCCTTGCTGAAATTCCTCAATTCTTCGGCTGATTCTGAATCGTTCGTGGCTCTTTGAAATGTATCGGCCATTGTAATGAGACTCTGTACAAAAAAATGACGCATTTCTTCAATCATCATTTCTTTCGTCCAAAGATCAATTCTCATGGTATTGCTCTCTTTGTCATCCCATAAGCTGGTCATAAATGCCTTGCATTCACTTGTTTGCTGATTTTCGGCTGTCCAGTTGATCTTTTCAGGAACCATATTCTCATCCAATTCCACGTCGAAAATCAATTGGGATTTGTTCTTATTACTCATGTCGGTTTGTATTTAGAAATTTTTAAAATCTTTTGTGCGTCAGTCGTGTTAAACAGACTTTGAATGTCAGATGGATCGGTATTTTTCATATAGTTTCTCACGATCTGCCATCCAACCCATCTCCCTGTCATACCTGGTGAACCTTCAGGGAAGCCCGGTGTAAAAGGTGCTTCTCCAATGTATTTCTGAATCTGTTTACCTTCTTTGTTGTAGAGCAATTCGTTTTCGGCGAAATGGAACCACATATCTTTTTCATTTTCACCTACCCAGCGCATTTCCCTTTCAGAATATCCAAGTTTTATTGAATCAGGTGTTTCAGGCAGAAGTATGTCCATAGCATACAACAACTTACCATGATAGATCATATGAGATAGAAGATCGGAGTTTTCCGATTCCAATTCAAATTCAGTTATCAGCCAGCTTTTGACAGCATCAGCGACAATGTTCTCCCTGTTCAGATTTTTCGTTTTGTAAGCCGGAATTCCAAGCAATCGATAATAGTCTTTATCACTTCCCAGGTAAAAATCCAGACCTATTCCAAGAATTCCTGTATCAACCACCATCGGATAACTAAAGCCCGAGACATAGGTGTAAATACTTGGTATCTCTTTTTGGGGGAATATTTTGTGATACCTTTTCATGGCTAGATTCAACTCTTCTTCGATCTCGTCAATGTTTGGGTAAGTCTGCAGTGTTACCATAAATACTTCTCTGACCTGCAAGTCTGTGAGAAATCGATTCAGATAATAAATGCTCACACTGTCTTCAAACCTTCCAACAGAAATAATATTTTCAAGAAAGAGCTTGAAAAATTTCGGATGCTCGGATCTGAGTCTTTCAAAGGTTTGGAAGTCGATTTCACCATTGGCATTCTCGTTATACAAGTCAACTTCCAGTCTGTGAACGGGAGTATCCAGATCAACATCAGAAATGTCCAAACTGACCTTGTCACTGCTGCATGAAGCAATAAACAGCACAATTGTTAGTATTTTAAGAATGAAACGGGATTTCATATGCTCTCGCTGGCTACCTTTGGTCCTGTTGCTCAAAAATAGGAAAGCGGCTAATAGTATGAATAGGATTGTATTCGTTTTAATCACTGTTGCATTGTTAACATCTTTTAATGCCTATTCTCAAAACAAAAAGGTGGCTTTAGGTTTGGCATTAAACCCCAGTCTGAACTGGTTCAGCACCAAATCGGATAACCTTGAGTCGAATGGGAATCGGCTTGGGTTTAATTATGGCCTTATGGCTGACTTTAATTTTGGTGAGAACTATGCGTATGCAACTGGTCTATTTATAAATAATGGAGGAGGCAAGCTTCTTTCAAAATTTTCCGATTCATCCGGAACTACGAATGTAGAATCTGAAGTTAAAATTCAGTTAATTCGAATGCCCATCACACTCAGAATGCTCACGAAGGAAATAGGTTACTTTCGGTACTATGGATTGTTCGGATTTAATTTCGACTATGTCATCAACGCTTCGGCCAAAACGAAAGTAGATGGTGGGCCGGAACTTGAAGATGATGTCAAGAGCGACCTTTCTCCGGTTGATCTGTCCCTCTCTCTGGGAATAGGTTTTCTTTACAACCTCAGTGGCACGACAAATTTTATGGTCGGAATTACGTATAACAATGGCTTCATTGATATGTTAAAGGATGAAGAGGGATACTCGCCCAAGGCCACATCAAATCAAATAAACCTTAATTTGGGCGTACTTTTTTAAGATCTGAACGTTGAAAATAGCCCTGGCACAACTCAATTATCACATCGGAAACTTTGCCGATAACGTTGCCAAGATCAAGAAATACATTTCCAAAGCAGAGGAAGAAGGAGCTGATCTGGTTGTTTTTTCCGAGTTGGCCATTTCCGGATATCCACCGCGTGACTTTCTGGAATTCAAAGAATTTATTGACCTGTGTGATCAGCATCTTAAAGACATTGCATCTTCATGCTCGAACATTGCTGCCATCGTTGGTTGTCCAGTAAGAAATACCTCAGGCAAGGGAAAGAAACTATACAATGCCGCCTGTTTTTTAAACGATGGAAAGGTTGAATTCATTCAACGAAAGACGTTGTTGCCGACCTACGATATATTCGATGAATACCGATACTTCGAGCCGAACAATGAATTTGGACTGGTTGAATTCAAGGGAAAGAAAATTGCTCTGACAATTTGTGAAGATATCTGGGATGTAGCTGATGATAAATTATATGAACGATCTCCAACGGATGAACTTGCGAAGCTGGATCCGGATCTATTTCTAAACATATCGGCCTCGCCTTATTCGGTTGGGCATTATGTTCAGCGTTGTCATATGTTGTCGACCAATGCCAAGAAATACGAGAAGCCTTTCATTTATGTCAATCATGTTGGTGCTCAAACAGAATTAATATTCGATGGTAAATCCATGGTTTGTGATTCCAATGGATTGATAACAAAGACAATGAATTCTTTCGAGGAAGATTTCTGTGTTTACGATACCGATGCGGATCACGAAGTAGAACGATTGGAGGTGGATGATCGCGAAGATGTGTTGGATGCTCTCGTTACAGGAATTAAGGACTATTTCAAAAAGAGCGGATTTAAAAAAGCCGTCATTGGACTTTCAGGGGGTATTGATTCGGCATTGACTGTTGTTATCGCGGCCCAGGCATTGGGCTCCGAAAATGTGACAGCCATTATGATGCCATCGCCTTACTCGAGCGACCATAGTGTGGATGATTCAGTGGACCTCTGCAAGAGAGTTGGTTGTGAGAGCAAATTGATCAAGATTCATGACCTGATCAGCGAATTCGACCAGTCATTGAATCCAATGTTTGAGGGATTACCAAAAGATCTGACGGAAGAAAATATTCAGGCCAGAATCAGGGCCATTCTTTTGATGGCCTATTCGAACAAATTCGGTGGAATTCTTCTGAATACTTCAAATAAAAGTGAAAAAGCTGTAGGATATGGAACGCTTTATGGAGATCTGAGCGGTGGTCTTTCAGTGCTCGGTGATGTTTACAAAACAGACGTGTACCGACTTGCGCAATACATCAATGAAGACGAGGAGGTTATTCCGCATAATATCTTGGTGAAGGAGCCATCGGCAGAATTGAGATATGATCAGAAAGACACGGATAGTTTGCCCGACTATGATGAACTTGATCCAATATTATTTCAATACATAGAAGAGAATAAAAGTGCACCTGAGATCATTGAGATGGGTTATAAAGAATCTCTGGTTCGGAATGTATTGGGCCTTGTCAATATGAATGAGTACAAAAGGTTTCAGACTGCTCCGATTTTAAGAGTTTCAAAAAAAGCATTTGGAATGGGAAGGAGAATGCCGATAGTTGGGAAATACCTTTCCTAAGGTAAATGGGGAACTGGGAAATTGGTGAGGTGAATTATGAAGGATGAAAAATGAAAAATTTTGGAATAAATACTAATCACTATTCACCAAGAACTAATCACTAATAACGAACAACATGAGTTTAAAGGTGATCATATTTGGCGCATCCGGCATGGTTGGACGAGGCGTGCTTCTTGAATGTCTTGAAAGTTCAGAAATCGAGAAAGTATTAATGGTGAACCGATATGATATCGGTGTGAAACATGATAAACTAAAGCAGATCATTCACAGTGATTTTGAGAACTATTCCTCCATCGAAGAGGACCTGAAAGGTTATGATGCCTGTTTCTGGACGCTTGGCATATCAGCGGTTGGTTTAAGCGAGGAGAAGTATACCAAAATTACTTATGATTATACTCTTACATTGGCCAGGCTTTTTTATTCAAAGAATCCTCTAATGACTTTTACTTATGTATCAGGTGAGGGAACGGACAGCACGGAAAATGGTAGACAAATGTGGGCGAGAGTGAAGGGAAAGACAGAGAATGATTTGTTGGCCCTCGGCTTCAAAAGAGCTTATATGTTCCGACCGGGATATATTCAACCCAAAAAGGGTGTTAAGTCGAAGACGGGATGGTACAATGTGATGTATGTCTTGTTTAGTTGGCTTTATCCATTGTTCAAGGCAATTGGACCAAATTCTGTGACAACAACCATCGACATTGGTCAAGCCATGATTCGATGCGCCATAGACGGATATGAGAAGAATATCCTGAGGCCAAGAGACATCAATTCGTTGTCGAAATAGACTGTCATTTTTCATTGTATTTGTGTTCAAATTTGTGGTGATTTGTTCTCGCAGAGGCGCTGAGCCAATGAGTCAAGTACATGGAAATTAATGAAATCACCAGTTTCATAATTAATAGATCAATTCAAATCCATAAGGATATAGGTCCGGGATTATTTGAATCGGTTTATGAAGAGGTGCTCAGTTATGAACTGAATCAAAATGAAATCAAATTTCAAAGACAAGTTCCAATTCCAGCAGTATGGAAAGAGAAACAATTGGATCTGGGTTTTCGAGCGGATTTAATAATAGAAAACAATGTGATCATTGAAATTAAGAGTGTCGAAAAAGTTGCCCCAGTTCATCAAAAGCAACTATTAACTTATTTGAAACTATCTGATATAACCGTAGGTCTTCTTCTCAATTTCAATACGGACCTTATGAAAAACGGAATAACAAGAATTGTCAACAATTACTGACTTTCCTCTGCGCCTCAGCGTGAAATCTATTCACCAAAAGAAATAATGGATAATGCTAAATAGAATGATCGTAAGTGAAATTCCCAGAAGGTTAAACCAAATACCGGCCTTCATCATTTGCTTAATTGTTACATAACCGGAGGCATAAACAATGGCCTGTGGCGGGGTGGCAATAGGCATCATAAATGCACAGCTTGCTGAGAGTGTAGCTGAAATCATCAGAAATTTAGGGTCGGTGCCGAAAACTGCTGAACCCGCGGCCAATATTGGAAGCACCAGTGTTGTTACCGCTGAATTCGAAGTGATCTCGGTTTGAAAAGCCACAAATACACAGACAATACTTAAGAGAATTAATGGAGGTAAAACCGGCATTTGAGTGAATACATCAGATACGATTTTCGTGAGTCCCGAACTTTCAAATCCACCTGCAATAGCAAATCCACCTCCAAATAGAAGTAGAATTCCCCAGGGTAATTCTTTGGTCGCTTTCCAGGGTAAAAGGGCTTTTCCGTCATCCTTGCCCGACGGTAAAATGAATAGGAGTAAAGAAGTGGCCACAGCAATGGCGGGGTCCGTCACAAGTTCGAGACCCAGCAGACTTCGCCAGCCGTGAATGACAAATTCATCACTTATTCGGATATCAGATCCTGTCATCCAGAGTATGGCTGCCAGGCCAAAAATCGAGAGAGACCTTACCTCGTCTTTCCTAATTGGCCCCAGTGCTTTTATCTGCTCCTGAATGTTGACGTTTCCTTGAAAGAAGTCGGTTTTTGGTAGGGGAAAGATCCAATGACTCAGAATGTACCAGCCTGATAAGATGAATGTCACACTGAGTGGAAATCCAATCAGCATCCATTCGAGAAAGCCAATAGGAGGCCTGTCGGGAAACATTTCATGATAGATCTGAAGAAAGATAAGGTTTGGTGGAGTTCCGATCAACGTGGCCATACCACCAATATTTGCTGAATAAGCTATTCCAAGCACAAAACAAAGTCCAAAACGCTGTAGAAGTTTATCGTCTTTAATATGAGGTTTAACATTTTCGATAACAGAGATTCCGATGGGCAGCATAACCATAACGGAGGCTGTATTAGATATCCACATGCTCAGAAATCCTGAGACCACCATGAATCCAAGTATGAGTTGATGAGCTTTGCTGCCAATTAGATTTACAATTTTTAAAGCCAGTCTTTTATGAGCTCCTGAATGCTGAAGGCCCAAGGCCAGGATAAAACCTCCCAGGAAAAGAAAGATGATTGGTCGACCGTAATAGAGACTTACACCTTGTGCGGTATCCAATTCAAAGAAGGGAAAGAGGAATATAGGAAGCAGGGATGTGGCTGGAATTGGTATCCTGTCCTGTATCCACCAGGTGGCCATAAGAACCATAATGGCTGCCATAATGGGAGCCTTTGGATATTCTTCACCTGGAACAAGAGAATAGGTGAGAAGGGCAAGCAATATTCCGGGCAAAATGCTAACAAGTCTGTTTGAACTTAAAGTATGTAGTAAACTGGATCTTAACATTGTCTGCTCTACGCTGTGAAGTGTTATTTCTTATTTTTAGGAGGTCTGAAAGTTATGAAAAGTAGAAAATTACTTCGAAGGGGTCTATTAAGATTGAATCTGGCGAGAAAGATTCACCGCGACATTTTACATCACACGGAAAAAACCGGAAAACCACCTGGTTACTTGGTTTATACTGGAAAAAAGGGTACAGATAGATTTCGCATCGAGGTGATCGACTACGATGAGGATGAACTTACAGAGACAGAAATAGTTGAATCGGCTCAGATAACCGGACATCAGAAAAACAGAAAAAAAACCTGGTTTAACGCTTTCGGCTTGAATCATGTTCAAAAAATCAAAGAGATCGGTGAGTTATTCGAAATGGATGAACTTCTTGTTGAAGATTTGCTGAATGTTCACAATCGAAGCAAGATTGATTTTTTTGATGACTATCTGTATCTGAACATCAAAATGATGAGTATTGAAGGTCCGGAAGATGATCGTTTCATAGACTTGGAACAAGTTAGCTTTATTCTGGGTAAAGATTGGATTCTATCATTTCAGGAAGAAGAGGGAGATGTTTTTGATCAATTGAGAAAGAGAATAAAAGATCAGCATACCGTGCTGAGAAAAAAAGAGATCGATTATTTGTTCTACAGGTTGGTCGACACAGTGGTAGATCATTATTTTCTAATCGTTGAGCACATCAGTGATCGAATAGAATATCTGGAAGATGAAATAGTCATTAATCCCAAAGATGACATTCGCATACAAATGCAATTACTCCGAAAGGATATAATTTTATTGCGTAAAGCTGTTGTTCCTTTAAGAGAGGCCGTAGGAAGTCTGGCCAGAGATGAGAACAAATTCGTATCCAGAGACACACGTCGCTACTTCAGAGATGTTTACGAGCATATTATTCAACTGCATGAATACATAGATACTCAAAGGGACATGCTAGCCAGTTTGGGTGATCTGTATTTATCCGGCGTCAGTCATAAGATGAATCAAATCATGAAGGTTTTGACCATCATTTCCACCATATTCATTCCATTGACCTTTATTGCAGGAATTTATGGCATGAACTTCATTAATATGCCGGAGTTGGAATGGGAACACGGTTATCTGGGAACACTGGGTATCATGGCCCTGATCGTTATCGGCATGATCTTTTACTTCAAACGTAAGGGTTGGATATAAAAAAAAAAGTCCCAGCTCACACCGGGACTTTCTCTAAAGGAATTCTTTTGTCTTATTCCGTAATCACAAGTCTGGAAGTTCCCTGGATTTCTCCATCAACTTTAAGAGTATAGAAGTACACTCCCTTAGTCCAGCTCGAAACGTCAATATCCGTTCTCGTCTGCATTACGTCAACATACTCGGTGTAAGTCAAATTACCAAGAATATCTCTGAATTCAATAATGGCCTGCTGACCATTATCAATTTTGTAATTCACATTTACCAATGAAGAAGCTGGGTTAGGATACAAATCTAGAACCGCTTCACTTGAAGCATCCTCGATGCCTGTGAAATCGTCATACGTGATCTGGAAGAACATATCAGCATGATAAGTTCCGGATAACCATGCCACACCAGGGATGTAGTTTTCTTCCCATCCATTGGTGTTTGCGGTATCGTTATATCGAACGCTTGTTGGAACCAAAAGGTTCATGTTGTAGTAGTAATTCTCGATTACAGGTTGCTCGTCAACGAAACCATAAACCAACATTGAGTTGGCAGGATCTCCTGCAGGTGGCGACATGTAAAAATCTACTGTATCGTCAACATTCACAGGGCTACCTGGGAAATAATTCATGGTAACGGCAATTTTTTCATCCGGCAATACAGCCATATTGATTGCTTCCTGAATGATTCCCTGAACAGCCGTAGTCGTATCGTCGTTATCAAGAATAATCTCTATTTCCATTGCAGGACTATCACCTTTTCTTGCCATGTAGTCGTATGGAGCTCTGGCATAAGACTTAGGAGTAGACCAGCTTGGATCTGGCACAAACGTCAACTGGCTGTGCGTAAAGACCTGGATAATGAATGTATCCGGTGCAAAATCTCTTGGTCTGTTATAACGATAAGGGATCGCGATAGAATCCAATGTATAGTTTGCTGTTTTGGAAATAGGATCCGAGTCAAACAAAAAGTATTCAGATGTAGGATCGAAAACCTGTCCCCATGAGTGCGTCCAAACATATCCCATTCCATCACTGTATTCTACCTGTACTGTAGAATCTGGGAATAAGGTATAACGATAGTAAGGCATATTGGTAGAGATATTAGTAATCTCTCTGGCATAATTGTACCAATCTGTAGATTGATTTGCCTTGCTACTTCTATTCTGAAAATCAAATTCCTGTACTTTTTCGGGAGCGAACATTCGCTCATCCTGTAAATTATGTTGCGCGATCATTGCAGTTGTCGCCAACACCATGCATAACGTAGTAAATATCCTTTTCATTCCTCTAAATTTAATTACCTGAAACAATTATGATTCTATAAAGATACTCAATCATAACGAAAGTTCAACGACTTGAGACTATGAGATTTATCAGAATTATCATGCTACTACTGCTCTGAAATTGATTTGACAATGAATATATAGAGTGAGTTAGAGTTCAATTGAGCGATAAAAGGGAAGTAGTGTGCTAGCTGACGCTGGAGCATTCACTCGCAATTTGCGGGAATGTCGGCCTTCGGTCTCCTTCCCTTGAATCCACTCAAAAACGAATTCTGAAGCTCCGCTGCTGCGTCAATCAAAAAAGATATTCAAAACTAGGGCCCTCTTAATTTGTTGAAGAGGTGAGTTTAAGAGGTGATGAGATAGCTGTGGAATTAAAACAGTCTATTAACTCACGCTGAAAAAGACACTCATTTAAATTCGCGGGAATGTCGGCCTTCGGCCTCCTTCCCTTGTCTGCCGAAACAATCAAAATCCGTTCGCTGCGCTCACCATTTTTCAAGCGCATACAAAAACAAAAGCGAGCTTTCGTTTTTGCTCGCTTTGAAAAATCTACGGATTTTGTTTGTGTTAGTGGAGCCGGCGGGAATCGAACCCGCGTCCAAACAAGGAAAGTCAGTGCTTTCTACAAGCTTATCCTGCAATTGGTTTTCGACCGGGGGACGGATGCAGGCGCCCAACCTTCCGGCTTATTCCCTTTATTTAATTCCGATGCCGGGACTTCATTGGAACGGTCTTATCATTGTCCGCGCCTCGAAAAGAAAAGGAGATAAGCAAACCTTTTCACGAGACGACCCGTTCCGACACCTGGTGCCGGAATTAAGCTAATATGACCTAGTCGATATTAAGCTGCGAGTGCGTAGTTAGTTTCGCCAGTTATAAATCGAAACACTTTTTAACGAGCTGCATTTCAAAGCCCGACTTGCTTACAAAGCCAATCGTCTTGCTGTCAAAACCGGTCGGCCCCATATTGCAAAATTAAACATATAAGCTTAACATTACGGCCTTTAGAATTATGGCAGAATTGAAGATCGGAATACTGGATGAAGGAAAAAATCCTCCTGATGAAAGAGCACCATTTACACCGGAACAATGTTCTCAACTTAAAGAAAGTTATCCCTGTGAAGTGTATGCTCAGCACAGTCAGGTGCGAAGAATAAAAGATGAAGAATATTTGGAAAGAGGCATCGAATTGCTCGCCGATCTGAACAATTGCGACATATTATTTGGAGTCAAAGAAGTTCCCATAGACAGACTTATTCCTGAGAAAACATATTTTTTCTTTTCACATACGATAAAAGAACAACCTTATAACAGGGATTTGTTGAGAGCAGTTTTAGAAAAGAAGATCCGCCTTATCGATTATGAGTGTCTTGTTGATGAAAGAGACATGAGGCTTCTTGGTTTTGGTCGATTTGCCGGATTGGTCGGGGCCTATAATGGGCTTCGAATGATCGGATTGAGAGAAAATGCATTTGAATTGAAAAAAGCGGTTGAGTGTAAGGATTTAAGCGAAATGCTCTCCGAACTTTCTAAAGTCAAATTAAATCCAGTTAAGATTTGTATAACCGGCATGGGTCGGGTTGCTGGTGGAACCGTTGAAATTCTCGAACACCTCGGCATTCGCAAAGTCGAAGTTGAGAACTATCTCAATAATGATTTCGACGAATCAGTTTATGTACAACTGGCTGTGACCGATTACAATAAAAAGAAAGATGGAAGTGCCGGTGAAAGGTTTGATTTCTTCAAGAATCCAGGAGAATATATCTCAAACTTCTTTCGATTTGCTGAACAGACAGATTTTTACATCGCCAGTCATTATTGGGATGCTGAATCTCCTTTCATTTTTACCAGAGATGATCTAAAAAAAGACAATTTTTCGATTGAATATATTGCTGATATAAGTTGCGATATTGACGGTCCTGTGGCTTCAACGATCAGACCATCGACCATAGAAGATCCGTTTTACGGAATTGACAAAGGCAGCTGTTCAGAGGTAAAATTCGGACAAGAAGGCTCATTGAACGTCATGGCCGTGGATAATCTGCCCTGTGAATTGCCCGTTGATGCTTCAAAAGATTTTGGCGAACAACTAATGCAACATGTAGTTCCATCACTTTTCAATGGGGATAAAGAAGGTATTCTTGCACGGGCAACTATTGCTGAAAACGGAAAGTTGACAGAGCGATATTCTTATTTGCAGGATTACGTTGAAGGAAAATGAAAGATGACTCCTGTCAGTTCGAGTGATTTTTGAAAGCGATGGCTTGAAAAAATTGTATCGAGAACAGTTACTTTTAGTTTTGTCGACTTCTCGATACACCTCGCTTCGCTCAGCACTCGAAGTGACAAAACTAGCAGTTCTTTAACTCAGAAATCGTCTTCATCGGATCGTCAGACTTAAAAACATGACTGCCTGCAACAAGAACGTCTGCTCCCGCATCGATGAGTTTTCTTGCATTTTGATCGGTCACGCCGCCATCTACTTCAATGACTGCATTTGAATTTTTTGCCAGGATCATTTCTTTGAGTCGACTGATTTTATCGTAAGCCTGTGTGATGAATTTTTGTCCTCCAAATCCGGGATTCACACTCATTATCAGAAAGAGATCGGCATCTTCAATTACATTTTCGACACTGGAGATCGGAGTATGAGGATTGAGTGAAACGCCGGCTTTCATTCCTTCATCTTTGATGGCCTGAATGCTTCTGTGAAGATGAGTGCATGCTTCAACGTGAACCGTAAGAACATCTGCCCCGGCATTCTTAAAATCTTTTATGTATCTGTCGGGTTCCACAATCATCAAATGCACATCAAAGGGTTTGGTCGCATGTGGTTTGATGGCTTTCATTACAGGCATTCCAAAAGAAATATTCGGAACAAAAACACCATCCATTACATCAACATGATACCAGTCTGCCTCACTTTTATTAAGCATTTCACAGGCATCCTGAAGGTTTGCGAAATCTGCTGAAAGAATGGAAGGGGCGACTAAATGTGACATGGATCTAATGTTTGCCCCAAAAGTAAAAAAAAGCCGCTGATCACTCAGCGGCCTCTAGCACTAACCCAAATAGCTTTTGAGAATTTTACTCGATTTGTGCTGCAACCGTCGTAGGGCCTTTTCCCTGATTTGTCGAACCCGCTCTCTGGACAGTCCGTGTTTTTCACCAATTTCTTCTAAAGAAAGAGGGTGTTTCACATTAAGTCCGAAGCAACTGCGGATGACATCGGCCTCGCGTTCATTCAAAGTAGATAGGGATCGTTCAATTTCTTTTTTCAGCGATTCTCTGATCAGGATATCATCCGGATCCGGATCATCGTCATTAATAAGTACCTCATATAAAGAACCCGATTCGTCGTCAGAAGCCATTGGAGCGTCCATGGAAACATGACGATGTGCAATTTTCATTGTTTCCTGGACTTCCTCTGTATTAAGGTCCAATAGTTCGGCGATTTCGGACTCTGATGGCGTTCTTTCGTATTCCTGTTCCAGTTCGTTGATCAGCTTGTTCACTCGATTGATTGAGCTGATTTTGTTCAAGGGGAGGCGCACAATTCGCGATTGTTCTGCTAGTGCCTGTAGGATGGATTGTCTGATCCACCAAACTGCATAGGAAATAAATTTAAAACCTCTTGTCTCATCAAATCTTTGAGCGGCTTTGATCAAACCCAGGTTTCCTTCATTAATAAGATCTGGAAGGCTAAGACCTTGGTGCTGGTATTGCTTCGATACCGATACAACAAAACGAAGATTGGCATTGGTGAGCTTCTCCAGTGCTTTTCGGTCACCCTGTTTTATTTTCTTGGCCAGTTCGACCTCTTCCTCTGAAGTGATCAATTCAACCTTACTTATTTCTTGTAAGTATTTGTCGAGGGAAATTGTTTCCCTGTTGGTGACTTGTTTCGATATTTTTAACTGCCGCATATTCTTAGACTAAACAGTGAATATTTACGACGAACTTTAACTTAGGTTACATAAAAAACAAAAAAGCCCGCCTATCCTTAGATAAACGGGCTTAAATTTTATTGACAGTTCAGATTAACTTTCCTGCTTTTCAGGTTTTGGAAGTAGAACTTTCCTTGAAAGTTTGATCTTTTGAGTCTTTGGATCGATTCCAATGATCTTCACTTCGCAAGCATCTCCTTCTTTAAGAATATCCTCAACGTTTTCTACTTTTCTCCATTCCAATTCTGAAATGTGAACCAAGCCATCCTTGCCCGGCGCAATTTCAACGAATGCTCCGAAAGCAACAATAGATTTAACCTTTCCATTGATAACATCTCCAATTTCAGGTGTGTAAGTAATCTGTTTAATGCGCTCAATAGCGGCATCTGAAGCAGCTTTGTCATTAGAGATGATATCAACCACACCCTTGCCGTCTACCTCTTCAAGAACAATAGTAGCACCGGTATCTTCCTGGATTTTCTGAATGATCTTTCCACCTGGTCCGATAACAGCACCGATCATATCTTTGGCAATGATCATCTGCTCAATTCTAGGAGCATTGGCTTTGTAATCGTCATTTGGAGTCTCAATGGTTTTAAGCATTTCTCCCAGGATATGAAGTCTTCCATCTTTTGCCTGGTTAAGCGCTTCCTGCATGATCTCGAAGGTCAAACCTCCAATTTTAATGTCCATTTGACATGCCGTGATACCATTTTTCGTTCCGGCTACTTTGAAGTCCATATCTCCCAGATGATCTTCGTCTCCAAGAATATCTGAAAGGATGGCATATTTTCCGTCATCGCCTGAGATCAATCCCATAGCAATACCTGAAACAGGATTCGAAATCTGAACACCACCGTCCATCAATGCTAAAGTTCCAGCACATACACTGGCCATCGAAGATGAACCATTCGACTCAAGAATTTCTGATGTCAATCGAATTGTGTAAGGGTTTGCTGGGGCCTCTGGCACTACTTTCTTCAAAGCTCTCATGGCAAGATTTCCGTGTCCGATCTCTCTTCTGCTCACTCCTCTGATCGGTCTTGCTTCACCCGTAGAGAAAGGAGGAAAGGTATAATGAAGGATGAATTTATCAGATCTCTCGGCCAAAGCACTGTCGATCGTCTGCTCATCCATTTTAGAACCCAACGTAAGGGTTGTGAGTGATTGTGTTTCACCTCTTGTAAAGATGGCAGAGCCATGTGTACTTGGAAGGTAATTCACTTCACACCATATTGGTCTGATCTCGTTTGTTTTTCTTCCATCAAGTCTGACTTTATCGTTCAGCACCATATTTCTTACAGCCTCTTTTTTGGCTTTTGAGAAATATTTATTGATAAGGAAGGCTTTTTCCTCAACTTCCTCTTCAGAAAGAGTAGCAACAAAGTCTTCTTTTACCTGAGCAAAGGCCTCGCTTCTTTCTTCTTTCGAAGAAGCCTGCTTGGCTATATCGTAGCATCTCTGATAAGCGGCTTCATGAATCTTAGCGGCCAATTCTTCGTCGCTATCTTCATGACTGTATTCTCTTTTCACCTTGCTTTTCTCAACTGCATCACCAAGTTCGATCAGAGCCTGACATTGCTCTTTAATGGCTTTGTGACCGAAATCGATGGCATCGAGCATTTCCTGCTCGCTGATCTCATTCATTTCACCTTCCACCATTACAATATGGTCTTTTGAGGCAGCTATGATCATATCAATGTCAGATTCTTCCAGCTGGCTGAAAGTTGGATTGATCATTAAGTTTCCATTTACTCTGGCCACTCTTACTTCTGAAACTGGTCCGTTGAACGGAATGTCAGATACAGAAAGGGCGGCAGATGCGGCAAGACAAGCCATTGCATCAGGCATATTTTCTTTGTCAGCAGAGATCAGCATGATCTGAATTTGAGTTTCTGCGTGATAATCATCCGGGAAAAGAGGTCTTAGAGCCCGATCGACCAATCTCATGGTCAAAACTTCATCATCTGTAGGTCTGGCTTCTCTTTTAAAGAAACCGCCGGGAAATTTTCCGGCTGAGGCAAATTTTTCCCTGTAATCGACTGTTAAGGGAAGGAAGTCAATATCATCTTTTACATCGTGGTTTGAAACCACAGTTGCGAGCAACATTGTGTCACCCATTCTTACCACGGCCGATCCGTGGGCTTGCTTAGCTAATTTTCCTGTTTCAATGCTAATGGACCTTCCATCAGCCAAATTGATTGTTTTGTTTACTATTTCCATTTACTTATTTGTTGATAAACAAAAGGGGAGCACCGTGCCCCCCTTTCTTTTCTTTAATGTCTTTTCTTATTTTCTGATCTTCAGTTCCTTGATCAGAGCCCGATATTTTTCAATATCCTTGGCCTTCAGATAATCCAGCAGGCTTCTACGTTTACCTACCATTTTAATCAAGGATCTTTCTGTGTTGAAATCCTTTTGATTCTTTTTCAAATGTTCAGTCAGGTGGTTGATCCTTTTTGTGAACATTGCAATCTGACCCTCAGTAGATCCCGTGTTGCCTTCGTTTCCACCGAATTTCTTGAAAATTTCCTTCTTGTTTTCAGCCGTAAGATTCATATAATCTTCTATTATCCAATTTTTTGAGCCTGCAAATGTAAGAATTTATTAAGAGGAAAAAAATTAGTTCTTAAATAAATTCAGCATGTGGCTCACTCTGTTTTTCAGGTTTTTTCGCTCAACGATGAAATCAATAAATCCCTTTTCCAGTAAGAATTCTGAGCGCTGGAATCCTTCCGGCAGATCTTTTCCTATGGTTTCCCTTACTACTCTTGGGCCCGCAAAGCCGATAAGTGCACCTGGCTCAGCTATATTGATATCTCCTAACATAGCAAATGAAGCTGTGATACCACCCGTTGTAGGATCTGTAAGCAAACTGATATACGGGATCTTCTTATTCGCCAGAAGAGAAAGCTTAGCCGAAGTCTTTGCCATTTGCATCAGAGAGAATGCAGCTTCCATCATTCTTGCACCACCGGTTTTAGAAATGATCATCAACGGCATTTTATGCTTGATGCAATAGTCGATGGCTCTTGATATCTTCTCGCCAACTACACTTCCCATTGATCCACCGATGAAGTTGAAGTCCATGGCAGCAATCATTAATGGGCTATCATTCACCTTTCCATGTGCTGTGCGAATGGCGTCCTTCAATCCGGTTTTCTTTTGAGTGGCGTCAATTCGATCGACGTATTTTTTTGTATCCTCAAATTCCAGTGGATCGCCCGATTGCATTCTGGCATTCAATTCTGAGAATTTGCCATCGTCAAAAAAGATTGAAAAGTACTCCGCACTGCCAATGCGATCATGATGATCACAATTGTGGCACACCCATAGATTTTTGGCGTGATCTTCACTTGTAACAACTTCGTCACACGAAGGACACTTATGCCAGAGTCCTTCCGGGGTTTCTTTTTTCTCCTGTGTCGGAGTGTTGATCCCCTCTTTTGCTCTTTTAAACCAACCCATAGTAATGGATATTTCTTAAGCTAAGGTAATGTCTTTTTCGAGGTACACATCCTGAATGGCGTTGAGAAGCTCAACTCCTTCATTCATTGGTCGCTGGAAAGCCTTTCTTCCTGAGATAAGACCATGACCACCTGCTCTCTTATTAATAACAGCTGTTTTAACAGCATCCGCTTTGTCACTTGCGCCGGAAGAAGCACCACCCGAATTGATGAGTCCAACTCTACCCATATAACAGTTTGCAACCTGATATCGACAAAGATCAATCGGATGATCGCTGGTCAATTCACTGTATACTTTATCGTGTGTTTTTCCGAAATTAATGGCATTGTAACCACCATTTCTTTCCGGTAGTTTTTGTTTGATGATGTCGGCCTGAATCGTGACCCCAAGATGATTTGCCTGGGCCGTAATGTCAGTCGCTGTGTGATAATCAACACCATCTTTTTTGAAATCACTGTTTCTCAGATAGCACCAAAGAACAGTAGCCATACCAAGCGAATGAGCGTATTCAAAAGCTTCAGCGATCTCAACAATTTGTTGATTGCTTTCCTCTGATCCAAAATATATTGTTGCTCCTACGGCAGCGGCACCAAGATTCCAAGCATCTTCCACCGTACCAAATGAGATCTGATCGAAAGTGTTTGGATAAGTCAATAATTCATTGTGATTGATCTTTACAATGAATGGAATTTTATGAGCGTATTTTCTAGAGCATGAAGCCAAAACTCCAAAGGTTGAAGCTACGGCATTGCAACCACCTTCAACGGCCAGTTTCACAATGTTTTCCGGATCGAAATAAATCGGATTTGGAGCAAATGAGGCTCCAGCAGAGTGTTCGATACCCTGATCCACAGGAAGAATGGATAGATAACCACTTCCGGCTAATCGACCGTGATTGTATAAAGCATGAAGATTTCTCAATACTTGTGGACTCCTGTTTGATGGACCAAAACAGTTGTCTACAAAATCAGGACCCGCTTTATGTAGCATATCAGCGTCGATCGTATTGCTTTTGTGATTCAGCAAAGAATCAGCCTGATCTCCCAGTAATTCAGATATTTTATCTAATGACATTGAAAAATGGTTTTGAAAAATGGACGACAAAACTAATAAAACTAAGCTTATCAGGTTGTCGTATTCTTTCTTTTGTCAGAATGGATAACCAACGGCAAAATTCAAGGCGCTGTTGTCGATGCTTAGGTCGAATAGAAATGACTGGTCAACTTCATTCGTGCCCGGTATGCGCCTCCCCGGATCCTTGATTCTTGTACCGTAGTCAAGTCGAACAACGAAATAATCAAAATTCAATCTGATGCCGAGTCCGGTTCCTATGGCTAGGTCCTTCCATAGGTTGGAGAATTGGAAATTCGCTGCTTCATCGAATTCAGGATTGTTGAACACCCAGATATTACCCATATCAACAAAAGCCGCTCCTTCGAGAAAACTTATAATTCTGAATCGATATTCCAGGTTTTGTTCAATTTTAATATCACCGATCTGATCGATGCTGGCTGCCTCGGTGCTATCGTTTGATATCGAACCGGGACCAAGGGTTCTGGCTTCCCATGCCCTGATTCCGTTGGCACCACCGCCATAAAAGCTTCGGACAAATGGCATGGAAAAAGAGTTCCCATAAGGAATACCAACACCGATGAATGTTCTTGATACAAACTTGTTGGCAGGATTAATGACAATGTGTGGAACGAATTCAACGAATGTTCTGAAGAACTGGGCATATGGAATTCCATTGATCAGATATACTGTCTTTTCTCTGTCACCTGATACAACTACCTGACTATTCAGATTCAAAACATTATCCTGTAAAAGCGAAATGAGGTTTCCGGCCAATTCCACATTGGCTCTTAATATCTGGTAGGATTTCTTTTTGTTTAGAATCTGATTGTTGTACACAAAATTGTAGGAGATTGAAGCAATGAAGTTGTCTTCATAACTTGCTCTAAGCGAGGCATTATCCAGCGTGTCAAGTCGCAATTGAAAATCATCGCTTGGATCGATCTCGACCTGATTCAGGTTCACAGGCTGAATCGCATGTGTTTTTGTTTTAGACTCCTTCCAGGAGTAAATAAGACCTCCGTTGATAATATTCCTTTTGTAGTCAGGTCTCTGCTGGTAGTTATATGAAGCCGTTATTGTGGTAGTCGGAATGAATCGTTTGGCGAACTTATTTTGATCTACAGGTAATAAAAATTTTGGTAAGGTTAGACTTACCTCAGGTCCGATCTCAATTGTGTTCAAAATGGGGTTATTCAGCTCATTGTTGTTTTGATCGACATTTGAAGAAGTGATCGTACTCCTCGTAAGCTGTGCTTCGGCACCTGTATAAATTGAAAAACGAAGCATTTCTGCACCACGGAAAATATTCCTGTGAACATAACTCGTTGTAAGGTTGATGCCCTGGAAACCGCCTGTATTGGTAAGGTTCATTTCAATACCAATGGATTCAGGTTTTCCTGGAGAAAGGTTTACAACACAATCGAGATATCTGGGAAGGGAATCGGCCGATTTTCTGTACGTAAGGTTCACATATTTGTAGTTGTTCAGAGCCTGAAGTCTACGGTATGTGCTTTCATGATTCTCCAGGGTATAGAATTCATCAGAGCCATGGAAAATAGATCGACTGATCACTTTTGGTTTGACAGTGAATCCGCTTGAATTCAGGAATTTGTATCCGAATTCATCCGTGACCTCATTATTTCCTTCTTTCGACAAACCTCTTTGGAAATCCTGTCTAACGAATACATTCCGGATCTTATAAGTCATATAAGGATTCACCTTGGTTGAGTCGCCAAAATATTTTACCGGATTCGTTTTGATCTTGTAAGTAATAATGGCCTTGTTCTTCTCTTTAATTGTATCGGCCACATAGAAAATAAGATCATTCGAGAAGAAGAAATAGGCGTTGTTCTGTAAATGTTTGACCAGGCGTTTTCTTTCATTTTCGAGAACGTCGAGATCAAAGTTATTTCCCTTTTTTATGAGGCTTTTGTCCATGCTTTTCTCAATCGCTTTTCTCACATCCTCATCATGAATGTCCAAAATGACGTCGGAAATCAGAGTGGGTGTGCCCGGATCAATTTCATAGATGACCTTCATTTTCTTTGGATTTGATTTTCTTATTTCTTCTCGATAACTGACACGGTTTTGATAGTACCCTCTGTTTTTGAGGTATGCCCTCATCTGTTGAACAGTGTTGCGCGCTGACACTGAGTCATAAAGTACCGGTGGTTCACCTACATTGTATCTCATTTTTTTCTGACTGTCTTTCTTGAAGAGAAAAGAGGAGTAGAATCTAAGTTTGAATCGTGTCACCCAGAGAATTTTCCGATTCTCTTTTTGGTTCACAAGGGAACTCATGGATGATTTAAGATTTCTGTCAGGTATATCGACCTTAACCTTATTCAAAAGCACTTGGTCGTCGGGAACATCGCGGGTAACCGAACAGGATGAAAAGATCAGCGACAATGCCATGATCATCAAGAAAATCCGACTTCTGCCGGTAAATAAATCAAAGATTGTCAAGTGCTTTGTTAGATTTGCGATTGAGTAAACAATGTTAAGTAAAAACGACATAAAATTTATTCGCAGTCTTTCGACAAACAAGTATCGACGGGAGACACATTGTTTTGTTGCCGAAGGCAGTAAAATAATAAATGAACTCCTTAATTCACGCCATTCTTATCGTAAGATATTTACACTCGATTCTTCAAAGGTATCGGCTAAGGACAATGTTTTCGAGATCAGTGAAAAGGAATTAAAGCAAATTTCAAATCTTCAGCATCCACAGGATTCACTTGGCATCTTTGAGTTTGGCGAAACGGAGTTTAAAGATGTTGGACCGAAGGGTGATCTGTTATTGGCTTGTGACAGAATCCAGGATCCCGGTAATATGGGAACCATCGTGCGAATTGCAGATTGGTTCGGCATAGATCAAATTCTTTGTTCAAAGGATTGTGCTGATATCTATAACCCCAAAGTAGTTCAGAGTACCATGGGTTCCTTGTCGAGGGTTAAAATATTTTACGTCGACCTGACTACAGTAATTCCAGATCTAATCACTGACTTTAAAGTTTTCAGCACCTCACTTGATGGGAAGAATTTATATGAAATCGAAATTCCTCAAAAGAGCATTCTCGTTTTAGGAAATGAATCCAAAGGGGTAAGTAGTGATGTGATGAAAATGAGTTCTGATCGAATCAAGATCCCGGCTCATGGAAAAGCCGAATCATTGAATGTCGCCGTCGCGACCGGTATTATTTGTGCTGAATTCAGAAGGCCTTCCTAGCCTTCAAAAGTGAAGGAAAGAACGAACATTCTTGGAATCAAACCCTGGATCGGCTCTGAATAAACCGTGTTGTCCTGAACCAATGTATTGCCAATGGTATATTGCATTTTGGCTTCAATTCCAAACTTGAAGTATTCCAGGTAAAAGTCGGTTCCTACTCCAATCTCAGCCTGAAACGTATTTCTTTTCATCTTGATAACGATCTCTTCGTTCGTGTTTCTTGAGTTATCTACGTTTTCATCGGCGACAAGATCAATGGAATAATTTCCCCCTCCAATAAGGTAGGCTGAAAAATTATTGAGACGCTTTGATTTGTATTTTAACGATAAAGGAAACTGTACATAAGTAGATTCAATGGCCTTTTCCTCAAATATCCATTCACCATTACTGTTCAGTTTATAGTAATATTCAAGGTTTCTCTGAGCAAAAGAAAGAGTAGGTACGAATCGAAGTTTCAAATATTCTGCAATGGAAAAAGAAGAAACAATGCCCAGATTGAATCCACCCTGCGGTGCAACCCTGATAACGTGTAGAGAATCAATGTTGCTTGTAGGAGCCTTTCTCTGTAACTCCATGTGAGCCTGATTCAGTCCGATCACGAAACCGAAGTGGAACATTCTTCGATCGAAATTCGGCAGATTCTTGGACTTTTTTTCTTGTGAAAAAGAACTAGGGACCAAGACCACCGAAGCCATCAGAAACAGAAATAAACTTTTGCAAAAACCCTTCATCAACAGCACGAATTTAAAAGTATAATTCTCTGTGTACGATCAAATTACTTTTTTTTACCAACATAGATGGAAGCAATGCCGTTGAAAAGACGGGTCTGACTACCATCCTGAAAACCGCATTTTTCCATGATCTGAAGAAAATCGGGTCCCTCGGGAAAAGCATTTACAGATTCATGTAAATACGAATAGGCTCTTTTATCCTTTGATATGCTCCTACCTATAAAAGGCAGTATTCTGGTAAAGTATAGATTGTAGATCTGCTTGAAGGGGAATGAATGTGGTTTGGAAAACTCAAGAACTACAAGTTTTCCATCCTTTCTCAATACCCTGCACATTTCCTTCATGCCTTTTTCCAGATTCTCGAAATTTCTTACACCAAATCCAACGGTAATAGCATCAAAACTATTGTCTTCAAATCTGAGATTTTCCGAATCTCCAACCTCCATTGAAATGACATCGTCAAAGCCTTTTTTGACCATTTTCTTCTTGCCTTCTTCGAGCATCAACTCCGAAATATCTACTCCGATGATAGATTCTGGTTTTAACTTCAGACTTTCAATGGCAAAATCTCCGGTACCTGTGGCCACGTCAAGAATTCTTTTAGGCTGATCTGCCTTGAGCAATGACACGGATTTCTTTCTCCACAATTTGTCAATGCCCAGTGAGAGGAAATGATTCAGGAAATCGTAATTGGATGAAATGTTATTGAACATGGTACGGACCTGCTCTTTTTTGCCCGCTTCCTGATTCTCATATGGTTTTACTTCTGCCATGATTAACCGACCATGGTGTGGCCGTTAGGGTATTTATAACTTGTACTAATTGGTTTTTTTCCAAAGGCAAAGGCAACAGTAAGTGTTCCAACCCTGCCTACGAACATCGAAACGACAATGATGATCTTTCCAAAATTACTCAGTTCACTTGTGATCCCGGTTGATAGTCCAACAGTTCCAAATGCCGAAACTTCCTCAAAGATCAGGTCGAGAAGTGAGCGACCTTCCATAGCCAGTATCCTCGTCTCCGTAATGCTTAACAAGAAGATGGAAATAAGGTTTCCCACAACAAAGAATAGAAAGACGGAATAGGCCCTGAAGACCAATTCATTTGAAATGGATTTCTTAAATAACTCCGGATTTTTTCGACCTCTGATAGTCGCAATGGTTGAGGCCCAGAGCAAGGCAAAGGTTGATGTTTTTATTCCACCACCGGTAGAACTAGAGCTTGAGCCAACGAACATCAGGAAGATCAAAACAATAAGCATTGGAATACCAATGGATCCAATATCCACTGTGTTAAATCCGGAAGTTCTCGTTACCGACTGAAACAGAGAGGTAGTAATCATACCTCCGATACTCTGGCCTTCGAGTGTATTATCTTTTTCAAGTAAGTAGAACAAAATGGTTCCAAATACAACCAGGCCCACCGAGAAATACAGTGCAATTTTTGTGCTGAAGCTCAATTGTTTCCAGGGGAATTTCGCACGCTCTCGAACCTTGTCGACATCAAATAGATCAAATATGGCCATGAAACCGAGGGCTCCAAAGAAAACAAGTAAGGTCACAATATTGTGAATGGCATAATTTTCTTTAACCACATCATTGTAAAGGCCATCCGTAAAGAGCGAGAATCCCGCATTATTGAAGGCCGAAAAGGAATGAAAAACGGAGAAAAAGATTTTGTCGTTCAGACTTTTAAAGGGAATGTCCTTAGACCAGAAAAAGAAAAGTAGCAAACTGCCAATGACCTCAATGGCAATACTCCAAATAATAACTTTTCCAAGCATTCCTTTCGAACTCAGAACAGAGTCTTTGTGAACAAAGTCCTCCAAGACAGAGTGCTGCTTTAATCCCACACCAAACTTGGATGCCAGAGCAAGAAAACTACCAAAGGCGATGATATTCAAACCTCCCAGTTTGATGAGAATCATGATGATGAACTGTCCTTTGAAAGTAAAATACGTTGGTGTGTCGTATAGAATCAACCCGGTCACACAAGTCGCACTTGTGGAGGTAAAGAGCGCATCAACAAATGGCATGGATCCCGCCAGTGTAGTCATCTCCGGTAACATTAAAAGGCCCGTACCAAGGAAGATCAGTCCGAGGAAACTTGCAATGAAAATATTCGAAGGATGGATCTTGATGTTCGGTAGAATGGTGCTGCTTTTCACCACTTTCACTACTACTACACTGAAAAAATACAATTGAATGAAAATGGCGTAATAATGGCCAATGTTCTTAATGCCGAGACGTATGAAGAGCTCAGAAATAATAAGTACATCAAAGACATTGTAACTGATGCCTTCCACAATGAGAAAGGCCATGAGTATGCCCTCAAACCAATTGTCCCGAATTAGTTTCAGGGGTTCGAAGGAATAGAATATTCGCAGGAAATAATTGAAAATATAGATGGCAAAACTGGCCTCTACGATAAATATCAGAAAGCGCGCATTCTCATCACTCTGAGGGAAACCGTGATAATAGATGAGGGTTCCCAGGGCGAGAATTGAGGCGAAAACAATCATGATCCTTGAAATATTCAAGGCCAGAGTTTTCGAACTGTAAATTTTCAGGTTTATCCTTTCACGGATACGCTGAACCGACATCAATCAATTTTTATGGAAGAAATCGCTTCCTGCAACAATACATCCTTTTCGATGGGTACTACCCCTACTTTTTCACAAACCAGGCCGCCGGCCAGGTTCGACAGAAAAGCGATCATATGTCCGTTCTGTTCTTTCGCCAGACAAAGTGAAGCAACGCTGATCACAGTGTCACCGGCTCCGGAAACGTCGGAAATGTTTCTTAGATGTGCAGGAATCTGAAATTCTTCATCATCCGATTTGAAATAAACACCATCTTCCGACAGTGTTATGAAAATATTTTTAGCATTGAGAAGAGACTTAAGCTTTTCAATAGCATCGTGGAAACCCTTGTCACCATGCCCTTCAAAATCTACATTCAATCCCTCTTTTAGTTCCTTGAGATTCGGCTTAAATAGAGTGATGTTTTTGTAAGACAGGAAATTCTTCTTTTTCGGATCAGCCGTTGTTGGAATATTCCTTTTTTCGGCCATTTCGATCACACTTTTGATCAGATCCTCCGAGATCACTCCTTTGTCATAATCCTCGAAGATGATGACACTGACCTTTTCCTTATCGAGTATCTCTTCAATTTTTGAAGCGAAAGCTTTCGTGCTCTCTTTACTCAAGTCTTCAATTCTCTCCGAGTCCACCCTGAGCATCTGATGATTGTTCCCTATGATCCTTGTCTTGACCGTTGTAACCCGATTTGCATCTTTCAGAATTCCATCTGTGCGAATGCCTTCTTTTTCACACAAACCAACCAAGACGTCACTATGAGAATCGTCCCCAACAACGGAACACAAAATGGGTGTAGCCTCCATGGCTCGAATATTTCTTGCAACGTTGGCCGCTCCTCCCAAACGATTTTCTTCCGTCGAAACAGAAACGATTGGAACGGGAGCTTCCGGAGAGATTCTGTCAACCTTTCCTGAATAATAGGAGTCGATCATGACATCTCCAATGACCAAAACCTTGAGGTCGTTGAAACTTTCGAATAATTGATTTATCTGGTATTTGATACTCAAGATTAACTGAGTTTTGACAAGACGTTTTTGATTCGATTCATGGCTTCCCTGATAACATCTTCCGATGCGGCATAGGAAATCCTGATACATTCCGGTGATCCAAATGCTGAACCCGGAACAACGGCCACGTGTCCTTCGTTGAGGATATAATCACAAAGATCGACCGAGTTTTCAATCGTAAAATCGTTGTAGGACTTTCCGAAAAGTCCGGAAACATCAGGAAACATATAGAAAGCGCCTTCAGGTTCATTTGGAATAAAACCCGGAATTTCTTTGATCAGATCCATGATCAGATTCTTTCTCGATTTGAATGCTGCTACCATGTCTGCCGTGACAGAAGGATCGGCTTCCATTGCCGCCTGTGCTGCTTTCTGTGCAATGCTGCATGTGGCAGATGTAACCTGTCCCTGGATTTTCTCACATGCTTTGGCTATGTGTGCCGGTGCAGCGATATAACCAACTCTCCATCCAGTCATTGCGAAACCCTTCGACACACCATTCACGGTGATCACCTGGTCTTTGATCTCATCGAACTGAGCCAGACTTTCATGTTTGTTGGTGTAGAGGATGTGTTCGTAGATCTCATCAGAGATCACGTAAAGATTTGGATGTTCTTTCATCACTCCGGCCAAATCTTTGAGGTCCTCTTTTGAAAATACCGTCCCACTCGGGTTGCACGGAGATGAAAAAATCATCAGTTTGGTTTTGTCTGTGATGTAATCACCCATCTTCGAAAAATCAACCTTGTAATTCGTCGATACATCCGATTTGATCTCAACGGGAATTCCTCCTGCCATTTTAATGATCTCCCGATAAGATACCCAGTAAGGCACGGGAAGAAGAACTTCATCACCTTTGTTGATCAAGGCAAAAACAACATTGGCAATGGATTGCTTGGCACCAGTGGAAACCACAATTTGTTCCGCCTTGTAATCAAGATCGTTGTCCCTTTTTAGTTTATGAGCAATGGCTTCCCTCACTTCGGCAAAGGCTGCTACCGGTGTGTAATGGGTGAGATTTTCATCCATTGCTTTTTTGGCGGCATCTTTGATAAATTCGGGTGTGTCGAAATCAGGTTCACCCAGGCTCAATGTGATTACATCAATACCTTGAGCTCGTAATTCTCGACTTCTTCTGCTCATGGCCAAAGTCTCCGATTCGGCCATATTGGTAACTCTATTTGAAAGGGTCAAACTCATGTGCTTGGAACAGGCGCAAAGCTAAGAAATAAACATTATCGAGCAGAATGATTTTGCTCATTCAAAGTTTGATTTCACGCTTTAGAAATAAGACGAGGTTATTTACAAATTACCTGTATGTATGCTGCCGACAAATGGCTAATTTTAATCTCGTGAGATTCATATCATTCATATTTTGCTTTTTCGTTATTGAAGGCTATGCTCAGGGAAAAATGGAAGGTAAATATTGCAATCCTCCAGGATATGCCGGAACCTGTATAGAATTTAATCGAGATTCAGCATTCATTTACGAAGATTGGGGCTGCATGGGTGGAGAAATAGGTAGCGGCAATTATACTTTTAAAGAAGATACTTTAATTCTTCACTTCACCAGACCTCCTGATTATCGTGAAGGAGGATTCTACATAGAAGAGGGTTCAGAACCTATACATGATAAAATTCAGTATGAATTTCAATTGGTTGATGGAAACTCAGAGGATATCATTTTGCCGTATGTAACTATTGAAATTGGTGAAAGAATTAACAGTGATTCAATCTATTATTGGAAGAGAATACAAACGGATATTCATGGCTATGCCAGGGTTAAACTACCAAGAGATATTTCAGGTTATGAATTTAGAGCCACTTACGTTGGTTACAGGAGTGTGACCGGAAGTTTGCCTGCCATTGCGGATTATCAAGTTTCAGTAATTATGCGTGGATTTATGTTCAGAATCACGGATGAGAAATACAAATACCAGGTGCTCTCCAGCAGAAGAAATAAAATGATCCTTGCTTATTACAATGAACATTTGGAAAAAATTGACAAAACATATTTATTCAGGAAGAAAGATGAATAAGTGTTCAATCAACCAAATGCTCCACCGACTAAAATCATGAAGAGTCACAATCTATTTTTACATTTGAGCGTTATTTCTGAAAATCAAGCAGAGAATTATGGAAGAAGCGTTAGAAATACTCAAGTACACTGTGCCCGCCATCATTGTGTTTGTGGCGACATTTTTTGTGATGAAGAAATTTCTCGACAGCGAATATCGCAAACAGCTCTTCGAGTTGAAGAAGTCGAGCATGAAGACCATCACACCGATTCGATTGCAAGCCTATGAAAGAGCAGTTCTCTTTCTTGAGAGAATCAATATCGAGAACATGGTAAAGCGAGTTACTAAACCCGGAATGAAGGCAGATCAGCTTCAAATGAGCATGATCCAGTCGATTCGTTCCGAGTATGAACACAATTTGTCTCAGCAGATCTACATGAGTGATGACGCCTGGAATGCATTGAAAACGGCGAGGGAAGAGACGGTTAAACTAATTCATATGTCGATGGCGGAAATAGGAGGAAAGGGAAGTGCCATGGATCTCACTCAAGCTTTATTTCAGAAAATCGAAGAGGAAGATATTCCTCCTTACGACAAAGGCATACTTATTCTGAAGAAAGAAGTTAAGCATTTGTTCTAGTCCCACGCCTTTTCAGGACTGTAAATCACAGGGTATAGGCGCACTCGGATTCCGAGCATTTATTCGTTAACTTTACCTTTCTGCGATTGTTAATGCTGCGGATGCGAAGATTATTATACACAGGTCTTTTTATCATTTTTTCTCTTTCTGTCCGGGGTCAGTTCTACGATGGTTCGAACATGACCTTTGGAAAGAACAGGGTGCAGTTTGATGAATTCGAATGGCAGTATTTCCGTTTCAAAAATTACGAGACCTATTTCTATACCGGTGGAAAGGAGATTGCCATTTATTCATCCAAAGCGGCAAAAAAGCATATTGCAGATCTCGAAGCCTTCTTTGAATTCTATAATCATGAGAGGATTCGATATATCCTCTACAACAAATACGATCATTACAAGCAATCAAATATTGGAATAGTTGATGAACAGACGAACCTGGGTGGTGTAAACAAGGTGATAGGCACCAAGGTATTTCTGTACTTTGAAGGAGACCACCAAAAGCTGGAGAGAGAATTGCGGGCCGGGACAGCCGAGGTGTTGTTGAGCAACTTCCTCTACGGTGGAGACTGGCGTAACATAGTCCGGAATAGTGACATGTACAAAATGCCCGATTGGTATTTCACCGGTCTTGTGTCCTATTTATCCAGAGGATGGGATACGGAGATAAATGACATCGTGAAAGATGGTACAGTGAGTGGCAGGTATGATAAATTGGTTCGTCTTGAAGGAGAAGAGGCCAAGTATGCCGGACACAGTGTATGGACTTACATCTCTGAGACATATGGAGAGAGTGTTATTTCCAATATTCTTTTTGTCACCAAGATCAATCGTGATGTGGAAAGTGGATTCATGTATGTTCTTGGTATCAACCTAAAGGACTTAATGAATGAATGGAACGCCTGGCTTGATGAAAAATATAAGAAAGATGGACTTCAGATTCAGATGCCTGATGAGAAGATCATGAAGAAAAAGGCAAAGAAGAGAAGACTTTATTATCAGTTCAAAGCCGATCCAAGTGGAAATTATTACACCTATGCGACGAACAAAAAGGGAAAGGCCAAGATCTATATCTACGATAAGAATCGAAAGAAGAAAAAGAAGATATTCAAACATGGTATCAAACTGGATCGACCGGTTAATTCACTTTACCCAAGAATGGCCTGGCACCCAACGGGAGAGATACTTGCTTTCACCTATCAGAAGAAAGGCAAACTCCTTTTGAACTTTTATGAGGTCGACCGCGGCAAAACCACTCGCAGAAAGGTATTCCTGATGGAGGACATTTTGGATTTGTCGTATTCAAGAGATGGAAGACAAATGACTTTCAGTGGAGTATACGAGGGTCAGTCTGATATCTACATCTACAATATTGCCGGTAATACACAGCAGAAGATCACGGATGACCGCTACGATGATCTGAATCCAATTTTTGTCAATGACTCAAAAGAAATCGTTTTTAGTTCGAACCGACTAAGCAATGATCTTGAACATGGAAATACAGAAGTAGATTCTTCGGCTTTGCACACGGATCTCTTTGCATACAAGATTGGTAAAAAGAATACCACCTTAAGGAGAATTACGGAAACAGAGAATGCGAATGAATCCAATCCGATTGAATATCGTAATGGAGAGATCTATTATATCAGTGATGAAAAAGGTAGAATGAACATCTATCGAACCATGTACGATAGTGCCATCAGCTCAATTGACACCATCATTCACTATCGACATTTCTATACAAAAGATGAGATGAGCAACTTCAAGAGGAATATTCGGGAGTTCACCTCAACCGGTGAAGTCGGTGAAGAGGCCTATCTCTATTTCGAAAACAAAAGATTCCACATGAAGGGTGGTGCACTTGAAGGAAAACCGCCACTTGAAGAAGGTGAAGTAGCAGATGGAAATGAGAAATTGAAAGAAGGTGAAAAGGTATTGCCTTTCCAGCAAATGACAGTGATTGTGGATGATCATCAGAGTCGACCCGGTGAGATCAACATCCATAACTATCGTTTCAGCGATCGCCGAAGCACAGAATTGTCGTATGAGAAAGAAGTTATTGTTTTCGATAAACTCGACAAAACTCAGGAGGAAGGTCTGGACGAATTCTCCTTGCCTCAACAGAGAAATTACAATCTGTCTTTCTTCCGTGATCAATCCATATTGCAGATCAACAACACATACCTGAATCAACAGTATCAACCTTTCACCGGCACCTATCAATCACCGGATGTTGGTGTAAGCATGATCCTTGGTATTTCCGATCTTTTTGAAGATCATAAAATATACGGTGGGGTGAGATTGGGACAGGGCACCCATGAATACTTTCTCAGTTATCAGAATCTGAAGAAAAGGCTGGATAAGGAGTACTTTGTCGGTATTTCAAACGGAGGCTACGCCGCAGGAACGCTGGAATACAAACTGAGAACATTGAGAGGAGCATTACTTTTGAAATATCCTTTCACGGAAGTGAGTAGTTTCCACATGTTCTTCGAAGGAAGGAGAGACAGGTCTACACCACTTGCCATAGACCAAAGCAGCCTTCAGGCTGACATTCTGGACGATTACTGGGCATCATATAAAATGGCCTATGTCTATGACAACACAAGAGATAAAGGCATCAACATTAAGTTCGGAACGCGCTACAAGATTTACGGCGAGGCCTATAAGAAACTGGATGATAATCAGGAAAATATCAATGTGGTTGGAGCAGACTTCCGACATTATCAAAGGATACACCGCGAGGCCATATTTGTAACACGCTTTGCTGCTTCTACAAGTTTTGGTACGGGTAAGCTTGTTTATTATTTGGGTGGTGTCGACAACTGGATGGGCAACAATCGATTCAATACCCAGCAGCCTATCAATGGAGATGACCAGAATTATATGTTCCAGGCCAATGCAACGAATCTGAGAGGTTTCCAGCAAAACATCAGGAACGGGAATTCTATGGTTCTGGTGAATACGGAGTTAAGGTGGCCTATCTTCCGATATTTTGTGAGAAGACCAATTCGATCCCCCTTCCTGAAGAATTTCCAGCTCATTGGCTTTGGAGATATTGGAACCGCCTGGACGGGAACAGATCCTTATTCGGAAGAAAACGACCAGATCAAGGAAGAGATCGATCAGGGTTCGGTTCAGATCACCCTCAAGAAAAGCAATGAGCCTATCGTTGGGGCTTATGGCTTTGGTATTCGTATGGCCCTGATGGGTTACTTTATGCGCATCGATTGGGCATGGGGAGTGGAGAATGACATTGTTCAACCAAGAAGGGTGCATTTTTCACTAAGTTTGGACATTTAATGGCCATTAGTCAAGTATTTATTTTAATCATTATCGGCCTGGCAGCAGGTGTACTCAGCGGACTCTTTGGAGTTGGCGGAGGACTCATCATAGTGCCTGCCCTGGTTTTTTTCATAGGCATGTCTCAACACGAGGCACAAGGAACCAGTCTGGGACTTATGCTCTTGCCCATTGGAATTCTTGCCGCCTGGAATTACTTCAAAACAGGAAATCTTGACATAAAAGCCGGATTGATCATTGCACTTGCTTTCGTGATCGGTGGTTTTTTTGGTTCAAAATTTGCCTTGGGTATTCAGGAGATAACGCTAAAAAGGATTTTCGGAGTCTTTATGTTATTTGTTGCACTTAAACTGATCTTCTTTACGAAATGAGTGATCTGAAAGAAAGAATTCAACAAATCTTCGATTCGAAAAAAGAAAAGATCACTGAGATTCGAAGACACATTCATCAATATCCTGAGTTGTCCTTTCAGGAATTCGAAACTCAAAAGTTTATCTCAAAAAACCTGGACGATCTGGGCATTGAAAACTATTCAGTGGCAGATACAGGGGTGATTGGCATGATACGTGGTCAGAATCCCGAAAAGAAATTAGTGGTGCTCAGGGGAGATATTGATGCGCTGCCTATTTTCGAGAATACCGGATTGGAATTCGCATCTAGAAATGAAGGTGTGATGCATGCTTGCGGTCACGACGTTCATACATCCTGTGTGCTAGGTGCCGGTATGATCCTGAATGAATTGAAAGATGAGTTTGAAGGCAGTGTGAAGCTTCTTTTCCAACCCGGTGAGGAAAAGTTACCCGGTGGAGCGACCAAGGTAATCGCTTCAGGTGAGCTCAACAAACCTGTGCCTGATGTCATCATTGGACAGCATGTATTTGCTGAATTGGAAGTAGGAAAAGTCGGTTTTCGTCCTGGTCTATACATGGCTTCTGCGGATGAGATATACATTGATGTAAAAGGTCCGGGCGGGCATGCCGCTATGCCTGAAAAGACAGTTGATGTGCTGAAAGCCTCATCTCAGCTTATTCTTGCTCTCAAGGATTTTGTTGATGAGAACACTCCTGATACAATCCCAACCGTGCTGACATTTGGCAAGATTGAGGGAAAAGGAGCGACGAATGTGATTCCAAAACTTGTGCATATCGAAGGGACATTCCGCACCATGGATGAAAGTTGGAGGGCAGGGGTACATCAGAATCTTGAAAGAATTACAAAGAGTATTGCGGAAGAAAGCGGAGCCGAAATTGAAATTGAAATCAGAAAAGGATATCCCTGTTTGATCAATGATGAAGAGGCCACGAAAAATTCCAAGACCGCTGCACAGTTGTTTTTAGGTGAAGACAATGTAATTGATCTTGATCTTAGAATGACATCTGAAGATTTTGCATTCTACACCCAGCAATACAAAAGTTGTTTTTACAGGCTTGGGATAAGGACCCCTGGAAATATAATCACCGGACTGCATTCACCTGAATTTGTGGTGGATGAACGAGCACTGGAAACGGGAAGTAAATTGATGGCTTATTTGGCTATTAAAAATTCGTGATCAGATATTTCCTTCAGAATCGGTTTTGATCACCAGACCATTTTGCTTAGAAGTGCCCTCCCTTGAACCCACGATGATAAATCCACCACCTGCCGTTTCATGTACCTCATGAAATTGACTATCTGTTTCTCCTTTGTATTTTTTCGACCATAGAATATCTCCCCAATTAGCATCAATTTTGATAAGAAAATGCTTAGAAATACATATGATGTTTCCATCACTGGTATTGTCAAAATAAGTAACGCTGTTGTTTGTATTCCAAATGACTTGTCCTTCAGTGTCAATTTTGGTCATTCCAATTCCTTCTCCTGAAAAAATATATCCTGATGAGGACTCTCGTATGCACTGGCTTTGTTTGGTATTCGGATTCTCATATCTGAATACTTTTTCTATGTTAAATCTGTGGTTCAATTTTACAACAACCACGTCAACACTTTTATTGTAACGATTTTTCAAGATTTCTCCGCACATTATGTAGCCTCCATCTGAGGTTTTACCGATGGACTGGAGAGAGGTTATTGTATCACCTGGATTCATATTGTGCTTTATTCTCTTTCCATACCTAATCACTTCATAGTAACCGGAGGAACGTGGACTATAATCTCCCCACCATCCTACGGAAACAATGTTGTCATCATGAAAAACCATGTCCTGACATCTCAACAGATAAAGACACTCACCTGGATCTCTTTGAATTTCCCACATGCTTGAAGACTGTTCATTCATTCCCAAAAAACTAGAGAGACAGGAGGGAGGTCTGCCTATCCCGTGAGATCCATAATTGGGTTTAAAAGAAATCATGGATAATGCGAATTCTGAATTTGTTGTTGACACAAGTCTTTTAGATGTTGTACTTGAACTTTCTTCATTTTCAAAATATTTTTTGGTCTTATACCAATCCGTATTTCCATATTCGCTCAATAGACAAATGATGGCCGATTTTTTATGATTACCACAAAGCGCGAAGCTGCCATCAGGTAACTCTTGAACGGAAAGAAATTCCATATCCCCGGAATAAGCAAATTCTCTTATAAAAGTTTCATCAGAACCTGATACAAGCTTATTCCTGAATTGAACACGGGGCTCAGATTGTTCCTTTTGACAGGAGGTAATTAAAGGGATAATGAATAGAACACATGCTAACCTTTTGAGCATATGTAAATATAAGACTTAAGACTCTTTTCTTCTATAGATTTTAAACTTCTTAAGGTCCCGTATTTTCTTTGGAATGTCCGGTATTTCAGTATCTATAGTATCTATCAGTTCAAAGTCTGTTCGATTTCTTTCCACCCAATTGCTGAAACTCCGATGTTTTACATGCTTTAATTTGACTAGGCGCCTATCCGCATGATCACTTGAATAGATCATAACATACTTGGTGGAGGAATTGAATAGCTTCTCCATATATTCTTCATATACGTTATCTTCTGTCAGATGAAAAATTACATCCTGTGACAGGGAAAGAGAAAATTTCTTTCCATCGTAATCAGAAACCAGGGCGAATGATTTGGAATCGTCTCCTTTGAATTTTTCTCTGCAAATATTGATGGCATCCTGACTTACATCCAGTCCCAGATATTTTTGAACTTTGAGATAAGTTAGTTGATTGCCATCACCACAGCCGTGTTCAATCATGTCTTCAATTTTGTTTTCTTCCATAAACTCATTGATGACCTTGGCTTTGAACTCAGCCCATTTTCCATATGACCCCTCGCCAGAATCTCTTCCGGCTTTATATCTGTTCTTCCAGTAATCCGTGGATCCTTTAAAAAAGATTGAGTTGTCGAGTAACCTCAGAATAGAAAAGTTCATAGTAAAATTAAATCCCTCGCATTAATTCCCCATCTCAGATATGAACTTCACTCTAACCAGCCGAAGTTCTTCTTCAGAATAGACTTCATCAAACTCAGATATCATTTCATCCATGGAATCAGCTTCCATATCTCTCATAAAATCCATGATTTCTTCCTGATACTCGGGATCGAGTAATTCATCTATAATGTAGTCGATGTTGAGTTTTGTACCGGAAGATACGATCCTCTCAATCTCCTGCATGATGTCTTCAGATTGTTTGCCTTTGGCCCTGGCAATATCTTCAATGGACCTTTTGGCATCAATGCTCTGAATTACGAAAACCTTTAGTCCCGATTTATTGACAATGGATTTAACCACCATATCATCCGGACGATCGATCTCGTTTTCGTCAACATATTTCTTGATCAGATCAAGGAATGGATTTCCGAACTTATTCGCTTTACCCTGTCCAACACCGGCGATATTCACAAGCTCCTCCATATTGATCGGATATCTGGTTGCCATATCTTCCAATGACGGTTCTTGGAAGACAACGTAAGGTGGCAAATTCTTTTCCTTGGCGATCTTTTTGTTCAGGTCTTTGAGAATGCCAAATAATTGTTCATCGGCAGCACCTCCGCCTCCTTTCTGGTTAACAATGATGTCATCATCGCCTTCTTCATCGTATTTGTGAGCCTTAACCAACATGAAAGGACTTGGATTTGCCATGAATTCTTTGCCCTTCGCGCTGATCTTCAATACACCGTAATTCTCAATTTCTTTTATCACTAATCCGCCAATTATACACTGACGAATCACAGCCTCCCAATACTTATTATCCTTTTCATCGCCACTACCTTTTCCAAACATCGGATGATTCAGATGCTTATAAGTCTTGACATCGGCAGTCTCATTGCCCGCAATGAAATTGGCAATATATTTTGCACGGAAGATCTCTTTAAGCTCCTTTACAGTATTGAGCAATAACATCACATCGTCCGACCCATCATATTGTTCCTTTGGATTCACACAATTGTCGCAATTGCCACAGTTGTCTTCATAATATTCCTCTCCGAAGTAATGCAGTAGTTGTTTCCTGCGACAAACTGCTGTCTCAGCATATGAAACCGTCTCAAAGATTAGCTGTTTCCCAATCTCCTGCTCTGAAACGGGTTTGTTATTCAGAAACTTTTCCAGTTTTTCAATGTCCTTGTAACTGTAATATGCAACGCATTGACCTTCTCCTCCATCTCGGCCGGCTCTTCCTGTTTCCTGATAATATCCTTCAAGACTCTTCGGGATATCGTGATGGATGACGAATCTCACATCGGGTTTATCAATACCCATGCCGAAGGCAATTGTAGCCACAATAACATCCACTTCTTCCATGAGAAACATATCCTGATGCTTAGAGCGCGTGGCTGCATCCATTCCTGCATGATAAGCAAGGGCTTTAATACCATTCACCTGCAAGGTCTCTCCAAGCTCCTCAACCTTCTTTCTGCTTAGGCAATAAACGATGCCCGACTTCCCTGGATGTTTTCGGATGAATTTGATGATCTCTTTGTTGACATTCACCTTTGGTCTGACTTCATAGTAAAGATTCGACCTGTTAAAGGAAGCCTTGAAGACGTTGGCCTGAGTCATTCCCAGGTTCTTCTGAATATCCTGCTGAACTTTCGGGGTAGCCGTAGCCGTAAGAGCAATGATCGGAACACGGTCAATGGCTTCAATAATATCCCTTAACCTGCGGTATTCAGGACGAAAATCGTGACCCCATTCAGAAATACAATGGGCTTCATCAATAGCGAAAAATGAAATCTTGATCTGCTTGAAGAAATCAATGTTCTCCTGCTTGGTAAGTGATTCAGGTGCAACGTAAAGTAATTTGGTTTTCCCATCCATTATGTCGCTCTTGACCTTATTGATCTCTGTCTTGGTTAATGAGGAATTCAGGAAGTGGGCTATTCCTTCATGCTCAGAAAAACCGCGTATGGCATCTACCTGGTTTTTCATCAGAGCAATCAAGGGAGAAATAATGATGGCTGTGCCTTCACACATGACGGCCGGCAATTGGTAGCAAAGAGACTTGCCACCGCCGGTCGGCATGATCACAAATACATCATTACCATCCAGTAGAGACTTTACTATAGCCTCCTGGTCCCCTTTAAATTGATCAAAGCCGAAAAACTTCTTCAGGTAATCAACGGGCGACTCGCTAACGCTGACTTGAATATTGGCATTCACCTAAAATGTCTTTGAATTGTATGTACAATATACAATAATTCCTCGTTTAAAATAATTAAAAATAACCTAAATGTAAAGCAGATTTAAACTGGATTTAAAAGAGGAATTGAGCACTATTGACGCGGCTTTCGGATTAATTGTTATCCGAATTATTCATGTTCTTCGCAATTTCGAGATTATTCTTCGCTCGCTCAAAATTGGGTGAGATTTCCAGGGCTTTTTCGCAGGCCGCTATGGCTTCTTCTTGTTTTCCGAGTTTCGTATTTGAAATGCAGATATTATTCAAGGCCAGAATATTGTCTGGATCCATTTCCAATACCTTGTTACAGGTTTCAATTACTTTTTCAAACTGAGCCAATTTGTAGTACATCAAACTCAGATTCAAGTAATTTGCCACGCTTGGTTCTTTCTCTACTAATTCCAATTGTTTGGCCAGCCTTTCTTCTTTGGTCTGACTTCTCAACTTGACATTATTTGACATCCTGAGCAAACCGGTATGACGAGGACTCTTTTGTAGTCCGCGGTCTATCATATTACGTGCTTCCTCAACCCTGTTTTTTTCGAGCAGGAATCTCGCATAGAATCTATATGCTTCCGGATTAGAGGGGTCGTACCTCAATGCTTTCTGGAAATGCTCTTCAGCCACTTTCTCTTCCTTCATTACATTCTTCAGAATACCCATATTGATGTGCAAATAGGAATACCGCGGTAGAATTTCAAGAGCTCTCTGAAAATACTTGTGGGCTTCAGGATAATTTCCTTTTTCCATTTGAGTCAGGCCGTAATTCATCAAACCCCTTCCATTATTTGGACTCTTCACCGTAACGTCGTACCAGAGTTTTTCCGCATTACCCCAAATCTCATTCCTCTGATGAGCTCCGTAAGCATGAGTTCCAAGAAACAGAATTATTAGAACACTTATTGCCACAGGTCCGTACTGAGATTTTATAATTCTCTCTTTCTGCTTATTAATGACAAGATAAATCCACCAGGTGACGGAAATAATTAAGCCAATATATGGCAAGAAGGTCCGGTGATCATTGGCTATCTGACCCAGTGGATGAATGCTCGAAGTCGGCATCAACGAAACATAGAACCAGATAATTCCGAAGGAAATAGGCCTGTATTTTTTCTGTTTAGATGTAATGATGGCTATGATCAAAAGTGCAATCAAGACAAGCAATCCGAATATCACCCGACTATCAAGAAAAGACCTTAGATAAGGTAGGTCAGGATCGGCGCTCAGATTTAAAGGCAGGAAGAAATTTTCAATATAATGCTTGATCACATTGGCCTGGGTCATGAAATAATCGATTCTTCTTTCTGCTGATCTGGACGCGACTTTTCCGGCAATTCCGGAAGAGACGCTTGAATACAGCATGATCATCAAAAAGCCAACTAAACCTGGAATGATGACTTTCTTGAAAGTATCCACAACCTTTGATCTCTTTTCTTTTTTAAATAGAAAGAATTCGGGCAGTGAAACTTCATTTTCGAATAAAAGAATATAGAAGAAAAGCAGGGCGACAAATACAATACCTACTTCTTTGGTAAGCATTCCTATTACAAAAGTGATCAGATAGAGATAGTATTTCCGACCTGTTTTGTTTATGTATAGAGCAAAAGAGGCGACTATACAAAATGTTGAAAAGGAATCGGAACGGGAAATAATGTAATTGATGGTTTCAGCATTTGCCGTGTGAAGTGCATACCACGAAGTGGCTATCAATGCTACAAGGCCATTCCATTCTGATGGCAAAGCCAGATTCATGATGTGTCGGAAGATGAAGAATAAGAGCACACATTGAAATATGTACCAGAACATAATGTGTGTGTGGAAATTTCGTGGATCAAGACGGCCTTTTTCATTGCCAGGAGTGTCATCTCGTCCACGCCAATGATCAATGGCATTCATCGTGGTCACCATAGGTCGGTACCCTCGATTGTTTGGCATGGTTCCGAATGTTTTTATATCGGTAAAATACAAGGGAAAATACGAGAGGTCTTTGATGTACTCATTCTGTACAATGGTATGAGAATCATCAAAACGAAAACCATTGTTGTAGTGATTTGAGTAAGTGATCAACAAAGCCAGAGTGAAGACCCCGGCGAGAATTGACAATACTTTTCTGTCCTTAAGTTTATTCAACCAGTTTTCCATGCTTTGTGCTCAAACTCATTCAGACCTCCTTAATATCTTCAGTCTGTAGTGTATCATTTTTTAAAAGAATTCGGGAATATACTAATCCCAGCAAAAATACCACAACTAAAATGGCGGCTCTGTCCACAACAGCAATTAATAATGCCTCATCTGTAGTCAGTGATAAAAATCCCGCCGAAAAGGCGATGATGCCCTCCCGTATGCCCAGATTCCCTGGAGTTATGGATACAAACAGTGACAAGTTGAGCAAGATTTGAACGGTAAGAACATGTATGGCACTAACTTCAAAACCAAGTAATACAAAGGCGAGATAGAGTCGCAAAGCATTTACAAAAATTAATGAGGCTTGAACAATGATAGTTTGAAATAGCAGATTGCGATTGGTTTTAAATTTTCGAATACTGGATGTCGTTTCCTTTATTTTTCGAAGCAAACTATATCTGATTTTTTCAATGGGGATATCAATTTTATCCAGTATGTATAAGCCGATCAAATAGGCCGGCAATATGGAGACGATCAATATCATTTTTGTCAGATCAAGCTCTTCTTCCATCCAGAAATAGCTAGATAAAAGAGAGGCTGCAAGGAATGCCACGCCAAAACCAATTACATAATTCCCTGCCAGAAAAGAGAAATAGGCTGGATAGGAGAAATCATATTTTCTTTTGAGATAATAAGCTCTGACAACCAATCCCGATTTAATGGGAAGGATATAAGCGTACATGGAGTTGATGGCTGTAAGACCAATGCTTTCATTCAGTCCCGGACGGATATCATATTCTTTTACGGCTTTGAAGAAATAAATACCATTTACGAATATGGGTGCCAATGCTGCAATGACCAGAATCACAATACTTGAGATATTTAGGTCCAGAAGTCGACCTAGGTCATCCCATTTGTAGTAGAGATAGATGGCAGCACCCAGAATGGTGAGAAGGTATATAATTCGCTTTACGTAGTTCAAGACTATTCTTTGTAACCAAATTTATCCATCAGTACCTGACAGTGTTTGTACATGATTTCTTTCATTTTATCATCCCAATTCTCGGGATCAGGAAATTCATTGTCCTGGCTAGCATGAATCTTTCGATTCAGCAATTCAGGTTTCAAGTTATAGTCATAAGCCTTGTCCCCAAAACTGGTCACATGAGTGAGTAATGAATCCAAAACTTCTTCCTTCTTTTCGCTCGTGAACAGATCTTCATACCTCAGAATCATAATCTGCTTGTCATCGGCTGTTCTCGTCAAAAGTTCATTTATTGTATTCCATGTCCAGCACAATTTTTCGAAAGGGTCAAAGTCCTTCCATTTTACTGAATTTACCTTGTCATTGACCAATTCTGGATTTAGTCTTTCATGTCCGAAAATGTTGAGGATGTCTTTTTTACCAAAAAATCTTCCCCAATTCATGTTCGATTTGATCCAGGTTGCGGGATGTCTCACGATAACTACGATTTTCGATTTTGGCATATTGTTCTGCAAAACGGGTAGCAGGCCATACCAACCGTAATACGATTCTATGATCAGATTTTCATCGAGTGAGGTCCAATATTTTCGCCTGCTTTCTTCAATTTTTTGCCAAGCATCATTTTCATTCAATTTTCCTGAGATGAATTGTTGAGATAAATTCCGGATTCCGCTTTTACCTCGCAAGCGATCTGTCACCATATGCTTCATACCAAAAGTCGATATCTTTCTGATGTTGTTGGAGACATTGGTCTCAAGAATGTCAGGTTCGTGAACACAAAATGCATCATCAATCATCAGCTTGAGCGTATCACCGAGAAATTTCGTGCCGGTTCTGCCGGCAGAAATGACAAATGCGAAGTCTTTGTTCAAATCATCCATTCAATTCGCTATAAACCTGTTTAAGAAATGCTTTTCCAACGTCGGATGAATAATGCTCAACCACAAATTCCCTTCCCTTTTTTCCAAATTCAATCCTCAAAGTTTTATCCTGAGCCAGTTTCTGCATTTTTTCAAAAAGCTCATTTTCATTTCCCGCTTCGAACAAGAAGCCATTTTGGCCGTCTTCGATCAAATCTGGAATGCCTCCAATATTAGAACCAATAACGGGTAATCCGCATGATTGGGCTTCAATCAAAGTCAAGCCAAGTCCTTCGGTTTCATTTTCCGTCGTTTCGATTGACGGAGCTACTAAAACGTCATGCGATTTAAGAATTTCGGGCAATCTATTCCTTATCTGATATCCTGAGAATTCGACAAAATTTTCAATTCCAAGATTTTTACTCAATTGCAGAAGAGTTTCATGTTCAGGCCCCTCACCAATTATGGTGAGATGAGAAGAAAGTCCTTCATTAATGAGTTTTTTGAACGCTCTCAGGAGAACGTCTGCACCCTTCAGCGGAATTAATCGACCCACAAATAAAAATTTTATTTTTTCACTGGGTTGAATTGCTTGGTTGTCGGCTTTGAAGAATTCTGTATCGATGCAGATAGGTGCGATCTGGTGATCCTTGACCGAATAGATGTTCAATGTTTTCTCTTCGGTATATTTAGAATTGCTCAACAGCAGATCGGTCTTCTTCAATATCCACCGAAAAATGGCATTTGATTTATGGCCATGATGCATCGTCAGTATGAGCTTTTGGTTTTTCCTTTTGATCATGGCACCAATTAGTCCGGCTATGAACCAATGACAATGAATAATATCTGAATCGGAAGAATTCTTACTGGCTCTTAGAAAAAAGGAAAGCATGAAAAAAGGAAGGCCCATTTTGGCAAGAATGGATCTCTTCAGGTTCGTCGGAATACCATCTCCATAAGCTACTTTTTGAAAGCTCCGAGGAAGGTAATAGGTGAATCTGTGAACAGGAATATCATTTTGAATGACCTTTCCGTATGAATTGGAAGTGCCGGGGCAAACTACATTCACTGTATACCCCAGATCATTGAGCGAAATACAATCCTGCTCAACAAAATGCCCGGCATCTGTGATGTCTTGTATTGGATAGGAAGTCGTGAGGACTGTGACCTTTTCTTTAAAACTCAAGGATATTATTTAGTCGAAGTAAAAATAGATAAATTCACACGCAGAAAAATCACTATTGATTTCCATGGATAATAAAATCTCTGTTGTCATTCCTGCTTACAATGAAGAAGTAAACATTGCTTCTACCATTAATGGAATACCTGAAATGGTGGACAAGATCGTTGTGATAGATGATGTCAGCAAGGATAAAACGGTGGAAATTGTTCAGGAAATTTCACAAAAGAACAATAGAGTAGTATTAATCCGTCATGAACGAAATGCAGGTGTCGGAGCGGCCATTGCATCAGGATATAAATGGTCGAGGGATAATGGAATGGACGTGGCCGTGGTGATGGCCGGTGACGGACAAATGGACGTTAAAGACTTTCCCGATGTGGTCAATCCTGTTTTAAAAGAAGAAGCAGACTATACCAAAGGTAACCGCTTATTCACGGGTGAGGCCTTTCAAAAAATCCCCAAGATTCGCTATTTCGGAAACAGTGTATTGTCATTCTTGACAAAGATCGCTTCAGGTTACTGGCATATCGCAGACTCTCAAAGTGGATATACAGCAATAAATAGTAAGGCGCTTCATTCGATCGATTGGGACCGAATGTATAAGCGATACGGTCAACCGAACGACCTGTTGGTCAGGTTGAACGTCTATAATTTCAAAGTCAAAGATGTGACGATAAACCCGGTGTATAATATTGGCGAGAAATCGGGAATTCGCATTGGAAAGGTGATTTTCACTATTCCCTGGTTATTATTCCGATTATTTCTATGGAGAATGAAGGAAAAGTACATCATTCGTGACTTTCATCCGCTTGTCTTCTTTTACTTCCTGGGTTTTCTATTTTCATTTTTAACTGTAGGATTATCGGTTAGATTGGGATATATGTGGTATGAATCAGGTCATATTCCCTCTATCAACGCTTTGGCAGCAATGTTCTCATTTATGAGTGCCAGTTTATTCACCCTTTTTGCCATGTGGTTCGACATGGAATCAAACAAAGATTTGAAAGCTTAATGCCCTATCTTTGCAGGCTGAAGCGAATTAGTGTATGAGTGCAGAAGAAGAGATGTCCTTCCTCGAACATCTCGAGGTTTTAAGATGGCATATAGTCAGGGCAGCAATTGCCCTTATTTTGTTCAGTGGACTGGCTTTCGTTGGTAAATCCTTTGTATTTGACCAATTGATTCTTACCATGAGCAAGAGCGACTTTACCACCTACCAATTTTTTTGTCGATTCTCACACTCTCTCGGACTAGGAGACAAACTTTGCTTTAACGACATTAAATTCAATTTGATCAATATTTCCATGTCCGGTCAGTTTATGACCCATGTGATCGTTTCGCTGGTTGTGGGAATTATCGCTTCCTTTCCATATATTTTATGGGAGGTATGGAGCTTCGTGAGGCCAGCCTTGACTTCCGGAGAGAAAACATCAGCGAGAGGTGTGGTGTTTTCCGGTTCCTTTCTATTTCTGACGGGAGTATTATTCGGTTATTATCTTATCGCACCATTATCAGTACAATTCCTTGGCAATTATACAGTTAGCGCATCAATTCAGAACCAGATCAGTCTGAATTCGTATATAACTACGGTTTCGACCATCGTTTTGGCCTGTGGAATCATCTTTCAGTTGCCGTTGATGGTCTATTTTTTGACTAAAATGGGTATTCTGACACCTGAATTCATGAAAAAATACAGGAAACATGCCATTGTGGTTACGCTCATATTATCAGCGATCATCACACCTCCGGATGTATCCAGCCAGATTCTTGTGTCAATTCCGATACTTTTCCTCTATGAAATAAGTATTTATATATCGAAATTGGTCGTTAAAAGAGAGGAGAAGTCGTCCAAGACCACTTGATGACTAAGTTTTGAATAATTCCTGGAAATATATGTTGACCGTTGTGGTCATCTTATTCGCCGGTGTTTCTGTTGCTCAGAAAACTACGGTCAGGGGGAAGGTATATGATAAGGCTACAGGAGAAACACTTCCTTTCGTAAACATTTCCTTTGTCAATTCGAAAGTTGGAACGACTTCCGACATCAACGGTTCATTTTATATCAGTACTTATTATGCCACCGATACTATTGTCGCCAGTTATGTTGGTTATTTGAAGAATAAGGTAGAGGTAAAGAAAGATGAAAGCCAGACGATCAATTTTTATCTGGAATCCGGAAATATTGAGATGGAAGAGGTTGTGATCAAGTATAAGGGCAATCCTGCCGATATCATCTTTGATCGAATTATAGAAAACAAGGCGGCCAATAATAAAGAGAAGTTTTCAGCTTATGAGTATGAGGTGTATAACAAGGTGGAATTCGACTTGAATAATATTGATTCAAATTTCAGGAACAGAAGGATCATGAAAAAATTCGACTTCGTCTTTGATTATATGGATTCAACGGATAAGAAACCTTATCTGCCCATGTTCATGACGGAATCTATTTCTCAATATGCCTATCGAAAGAATCCCAAGAACAGGAAGGAAGTGATCAAGGCCACCAAGGTGTCCGGTTTACCTGATAACAGTATTTCCCAGTTCCTAGGTGATATGTATCAGAACATAAATATCTATGAGAATCAGCTTGAGATACTTGAGAAACAATTTGTAAGTCCGGTGTCCAATTACGGACAGCGCTATTACAAGTATTATCTGGTCGATAGTGCTTTTATCGACGCACAGTGGTGTTATCGCCTTGATTTCAAAGGAAAGAGAAAGCAGGATCCGGTACTCAACGGCCATTTCTGGGTACATGATACAACTTATGCCATTAAAAGAATTGAGGCAGAACTGCCGGAATTGATCAACATAAACTATGTAAGGGACCTAAGATTAGCACAGGAATTCTCTCAGATTGATGGTGAGAATTGGATGCTTACGAGGGATTATCTGGTGGTCGATTTCAATTTCAATGACAAGGCCATGGGAATATATGGTCGGAAAACATCTACCTATCGCGACTTCGTGATCAATCAACCTCGTGATATGAGTTATTTCAACGGTTTTGAGGATATCGTTGTAGAGGTCGGATCGGATGAAAAGAGTGAGGAATTCTGGGAAGAGAATCGCCATGTCGAATTGGAAGATAACGAAGCCGAGATCTATGAAATGGTCGATAGTTTGCAGGAATTACCGGCCTTCAACAACATAATCGACTTCATTCATCTTGTTGTCTCCGGTTACCGGAAAGTAGGGAAGAACCTTGAACTAGGCCCTTATTTCAAAATGTACAGTTATAACCCGATTGAGGAACACCGTCTGAGATTGGGATTCCGAACCAGCATGCAGTGGAGTGAGAAAATTCAATTCTTCGGTCATGTGGCATATGGAACAGGTGATCAGCGATTTAAATACGGAGCAGGCTTCGATGCAATGTTGTCAGAGAACCCGAGTCGCCAATTGATCGGAGTATCATACAAAAACGACCTTGAACAGCTGGGACAATCAAATAATGCCTTTTCAACAGATAACTTTCTTTCTTCCTTCTTGAGAAGGATTCCGAGGAATAAGCTTTTAAATGTGGAAGAGTGGAACATTTACGTTGAAAGAGAATGGGTTCGAGGTTTTTCAACTCGAATTTTTACACTGCTAAGAGAAATGGTGCCACCAGAAGGTAGTGCCCTTGAATTCACAACGCTTGATGAAACCGGTCAGGAGGTTCAACAGGATTTCCTGAAAGATGCAAATGCTAATCTTTATGTGCGCTTCGCTTACCGGGAAAACTTTATTCAAAGTGGATTGAGAAGGGTGAGCTTAGGTAGTGAATACCCAATTTTTGAAGGATTATACAGAAGAGGAATTTCCGGTGTTGATGGGAGTCAATTTGATTATGATATTTTCAAATTGGCCGTCAAGGACAGATGGAAGTTGGGGCCACTGGGATTTGTGGATTGGCGTCTTGAAGGAGGAAAGTATTTTGGCGCATTCGCCTATCCGCTGCTGGAATTGCACCCGGGTAACGAATCATGGTTCTATGATAATGAGGCATTCAACCTCATGAACTTTTTTGAATTTGCCAGTGACGAATATATTCAGCTTTATGCGACACATCACCTCGATGGATTGATCTTCAATCGAATTCCCTTGCTCAGAAGATTGAAGTGGAGAGAAGTAGTAACTGTTCGTTCTGCCTGGGGTAGACTGAATGAAGCGAAACATAACGAAGTATTATTGTTACCGGATGACATGTATTCTCTTGAGAACAATCCGTACCTGGAAGCGTCTGTGGGAATCGAAAATATCTTTTCCATTTTCAGGGTCGATCTGCTTCAGCGATTTACTCATTTGGATCACCCCAATATTGCTACCTTTGGCGTCCGTGTAAGACTGGAAATTCGATTCTAATGATCCTCAGAGCAGATAACCTTATCAAGAAATACAAATCCAGAACCGTTGTCAAAGGAGTTTCCTTTCAAGTTCAGCAGGGAGAAATTGTTGGATTATTGGGTCCGAATGGTGCAGGTAAAACAACCTCTTTTTACATGATTGTTGGATTGATCAAACCCAACGAAGGAAAGGTATATCTCGATGATCAGGACATCACCACCCTACCCATGTATAAAAGGGCGCAAAAAGGTATCGGATATCTGGCTCAGGAAGCCTCTGTTTTCAGGAAGTTAAGTGTGGAGGATAACATTATGGCTGTCCTCCAAATGACCAAATTATCCAGGGCAGAACAGAAGGATAAGTTGGAAAGTTTGCTCGATGAGTTCGGCCTGCAGCACATTCGAAAAAACAGGGGAGACCTTTTGAGTGGTGGAGAAAGAAGGAGAACTGAAATTGCAAGGGCACTTGCTGTTGACCCTAGTTTCATTCTTTTGGATGAACCATTTGCGGGTGTGGATCCGATTGCCGTTGAAGACATTCAGAAAATTGTGGCACATCTCACCGACAGGAACATCGGAATTCTGATTACCGACCACAACGTTCATGAAACACTGACGATTACCGACAGAGCTTATCTTTTGTTTGAAGGAAGTATTCTAAAGGCCGGCACGGCTGAAGAATTAGCTGCCGATGAACAGGTTCGTAAAGTATATCTGGGACAGAATTTTGAATTGAGGAAGTAGATCAGATAGCTTCGATCTCATACTCAAAGCTTTCCATGATCTGATTGGCCAAAAGTCTCTTGCAGGCTTCCTCTACCATTTCACTTGCATCACTTTCATTTCCGGCTTCTACTTCAAGGCTGATGTGTTTCCCAATCCGAACATTCTCGATTGACTCCAGATCCAGATTTTTCAAGCTTGAAGTAACTGCTTTTCCCTGAGGATCCAGTAATGATTTTAATGGCATAATATCTATCTCGGCCCTGAATTTCATGTGTTGATTTTTTTACGTTGAAGTATGGAAATTAAGACGTACAAAATTAAGATAAATGGAATGGAATAATACGTCAAAGTGAAAATTAAAATTATCGTCAGGATAAGGAAGATAAATCGAATTTGATTATCACCCCACTTCATGTTCTTGAATTTTAAAGAGAACATGGGAATCTCGGCTACCAGTAAAAAAGAGAATACAAGAACCAGGCCAATAACAACATATGAGTTCTGCATTAAGGAGGAAAGCATCAATTCTTCATACAGGCTGTTTTCACCTTTGATAACAAGGGGAAATGCCGACCAAAAAAGAGCATTTGCGGGGGTTGGAAGTCCGATGAAATTCTCTGTCTGTCTTTCGTCCAAATTGAATTTGGCCAATCTGTAGGCTGAAAAACAAGCCATAATGAATGCCATAAATGCCCAAATGCCCAGATCATTGTAGCTCAAAATCTGAAATGCAATAACTGAAGGAAGTACACCAAATGAAACCACATCAGCTAAAGAGTCGAGTTCTTTCCCAATTGGACTTTTCGCATTGAGAAGTCTGGCAGCAGTTCCATCCATATAATCCAAGACCAGAGAGATAAATATCATAATACTCGCGAGTCGAAGATCGACGGTAATTGCTAATATAATTCCCGCACAGCCTGAAAACAGATTGAGAAGTGTAATGATATTGGGTACCATATTTTTCATGGCTCAAAGGTGTAAAATTTATTCTTCAATCGAAGGAAGTAGCTTTCAAAGTATTGATAACTCAGATGACTTATCAAAAATGTGAAAGCAAATATAATTGGAGGAAAAATCAAAAAAACAACAACCAAAGATTGTTCCGGAATGATGTTGGGAATGAGCTGCAAAAGAATGGTAATCACAACACCGTGAAAACAATAGAGGCCATAGGATATCTTGCCCAGATAGTCGAATGCACGAATTTTTCCCATTTTGAATACACTGTTTTCAGACAGTGCCTGTTCAGCAATGATAAAAGCAAAGAATAGTGAAAAGATGAGGCGTTCAAAAATTCTGAAAAGATCGAATTGCATTAATTGGTGAAAGAATGCAATTGCCACAAAAAAGATTAGGTAAAGCATGGCTATGCTGCTCTTTGAAAGTTCAGTGATTTTTTGAATGATAGAAGAGTTCTTATCTACCTCAACAGCGAGTAATCCTCCAATCCCAAAATTGCCAAAAGCGCTTACGGTATGAAAGAACAGATTTGCATCACTTTCAATCATAAGAAATCTGAAAAGGAGTGATGAAAGAAGAAGTGTCCAACAGAACAAACTGAAATGGCGGTGGATGAACTTCATAAGTACCGACCAGAGAATATAGAACTGCTCTTCAACAGAGATCGACCAAAGGAAGGCGATGAAAAAGAGAAATTCACTTCCATGATCGATCATGTAGAAATTAACCCAGAAGAATAACATATTCGGTAATGGAGGCAATGGTTCGATACTCAGATTCAACAAAGGGGACAGATAAAACAAAGCATAGCCTATGGCCACAATTAGAAAATACAGGGGCCAGACTCGAAGAGCGCGACGAACAAGGAAATTTTTTGCGCTGAAGGCACTGGTTTCATGCTTTTCTCTGAGTATGATAATTGATATCAGGAAGGCACTGAGAACAAAGAAGTATTCTAATCCCAAAATTCCAACCTTTCCCCACTGGTAAACCTTTTGATAGAATTCAGCGTTTAATGTTTGTTCATCGGTGCTGATAAAACAATGGGCCAGAAAGACAAGGATGAATGCAAAGAACCTGCTTGCATCAAGGTTTTTGAAATACAATCTTTGATTCAATGTTCAGGTGATTTGGTCTTGAAAATAAACAATAATTTGGCCTCAAATGAGTTATTTTGTTTGTTTTGACTCCATATAAGATTTACTGAAGCTTTTGATCAGGGTAATTTCCATTTTCTTTTTTGTTCTGCTTTTTCTTCAAGATGCCTCCGGGCAGCTTGTGGAGTCGAGAAAGTATAGCAACGAATTTCTAGCCATTGGTGTAGATGCACGTGCCCTGGGGATGTCAAATTCGATCGTCGCGGGAGTAAATGATGTCACGGCAGGATACTGGAATCCGGCAGGATTGGTTCATTTGAATTCCGACTATCAGGTCGCCTTGATGCATGCCGAATACTTTGCGGGTATTGCCAAATTCGACTACGGGTCTTTTGCAACACGCATTGATGACAGAAGTGTGCTGGGATTGTCAATTGTTCGATTCGGCGTCGATAAGATTCCAAACACCATAAGGTTGATAGATTCAGATGGTAACATCAATTACAACAACATTGTTGAGTTCTCTGCAGCCGATTATGCCTTTCTCATTAGCTATGCGAGAAGAGCGAACAAGACAGGTCTCAGTTATGGAGGAAATGCCAAGATCATCTACAGAAAGGTAGGGGACTTTGCCACGGCATATGGATTCGGTATTGATGCCGGAGCACAATACATGACCAATAATTGGAAATTTGGATTGATGGCCAGGGATCTTACATCTACCTTCAATGCCTGGAACTTTACTCTTGATCAGACAACAAAGGATGTATTTGCTCAGACGGGCAATGAGATTCCAACTTCCGTGATCGAATTAACCCTTCCAAAAGTCTTAATGGGCGCAGGATATTTGTTTCCTATTGGAGAGAAGTTTAGTATCTTTTCTGAGTTAAATCTGGATTTAACTTTCGACGGACAAAGAAACGTACCGGTGAGCAGTCAGTATTTTAATGTTGACCCTCATTTAGGAATTGAAGGAGGTTTTAACAAAATGATCTTCCTTCGATTGGGAATAGGCAATTTCCAGCGAGAACAAGACATCGATGGTATCAATACCCTCACCTACCAGCCAAACTTTGGTGTTGGTGTTAAGATCAGCAGATTCACCATCGATTATGCACTTACCGATATCGGTGACCGATCAATTGCCATTTACTCGAATGTATTTTCTTTGAAAGTCGACCTGAACAGACGTGAAAAGTGAATTTGAGAGCCCTAGCCGTTTTTACTCTTCTTATTACCCAGGTCTTTTCACTTTCATCCCAGCCCTATGGGAATGAATGGATAGATTATTCTCAGTCGTATTACAAGTTTCCTGTTGTTCAGGAGGGTGTATATAGAATATCTTACCTCAACCTGGCCTCTGTCGGCTTCCCGGTTTCAACAGTCGACCCAAGAAATATTCAGGTCTTTACTGCCGGGGAGGAAGTGGCTATTCATTTCGAAGGAGAGTCGGATGGTTCATTTGATTCCGCAGACTACCTAGAATTTTATGCAAAAGGCAACGATGGGTCTGAAGATGAAGAATTGTATGGATCTTTTGAAACACAGGCGAATCCTTATTATTCCTTATTTACAGATACGGCCTACTATTACATAACATGGAATAACTCAACCTCGAACCTCAGACTTAGTCCTGAAAACGATTTAAATTTTTCATCCTATACAGTCTCCAGTTTCGTATGGAGGACATCGCGCAGTATTTTTTCTAGTCGATATTATGACGGAAAAACGGAAAGTGGAGGTGGAACCGATGCGAGATATGTGTCGAGTGAAGGTTGGCTTGATGTTCCTGTCAATCTTGGAGGAAGTCGGACAAGAAATGTTTCCACATCGCGGGCTTTCACAACCGGACCAGCGAGTCGAATTCATTGGAGAATACTGGGTGAATCCGATTACAACCAATTGAGTCTCGACCATCATTTGAATGTGCAGTTTGCAGGTGTCACTTTCGATACGATTTATGGAGGGTATCAGTTGATTGATAAAAAATTCAATGTTGCGTCATCAGCGTTGGGTAGTACGAACACTTCATTTGTCTTCAGAAGTATTAATGATCTTGGTTCGGGTGCCGATCGTAGTGCAATATCCTTTATTGAAGTGAAATATCCTCATCAACTGAATTTTGGTAATGTCACATTTTTCAGATTTGGGGTTGAAGATGCAGGTGGACAATCGAAATCATACCTGAATTTTACAGGCTTTTCATCAAGTGGAAACGTTTGGATCTATGACCTCACAAACGAAAAAAGAATCCAGGTCGCCTCGGCCTCAGGTAATCATGAGGTCTTGATTCCAAATTCAGGGGGAGAGAAAGAATGCCTTGTTTTTTCTTCCGGAAATATTTTGTCTGTGTCGAACATCGCACCCGTTTCAAATGGGGCAAGCTTCACAGATTATTCTCAGTTGGACTTGTCGAATGGCTTTATTATCATCAGTCATAAAAAACTTGAAAGCTCGGCTGACCAATATGCCACATATCGAAATACAACAGGATTCAGTGCAGAGGTGGTCGACATCAATGAACTATATGATCAGTTTGGATTCGGTGTCAGAACGCATCCGATCTGCATCAGACGATTTATTGAATTCATTTCAGATGAATGGACTGAAGTTCCTTCGAATTTGCTTCTGATAGGAAAATCCATCAAGGCGAAAAGTTGCCGAAAAAGTGCCACAAACTTTACAAATAATCTGGTCCCTTCTTTTGGAAACCCTGCATCTGATATTATGCTCACAAGCAATTTAAATGGAAACAATCTTGTCCCATTGGTTCCCGTGGGCAGGATAAGTGCAAAAACGACCGCCGAGGTGGATCTGTATCTTGAAAAAGTAGTAGAATTTGAAAGCAATCCACCCCAGCCCTGGATGAAGAATATCCTACACTTTGCCGGAGGGACTTCCGGTTCGGAAGCAGATAGATTCGTTGGATATTTGGAGGGCTATGAAAACATTTTGGAAGACACAGCTTTCGGTGGGACTGTTAAAACATTCAAGAAGAATACAACGGCACCAATTCAGATCTCACTCACCGATTCTATTCGAAACCTGATTAATGCGGGAACATCACTTTTAACATTCTTTGGTCACGCGTCTTCTACCGGAGGTTTTGATCAGAACATCGACGACCCTGAGAATTACAATAACCGGGGTAAATATCCTCTTCTTGTTGGTAATTCCTGTTTTACGGGTGACATCCATGCCGATCATGGAGAAAGTGTTTCGGAGGATTTTGTGCTGATTCGTCATAAAGGAGTCATTGGCTTCCTGGCTTCAGTGGATCTGGGTTTTGAGTCGCTCCTTGATGTGTATTCAAGGAATTTCTTCAAGAGCATGGGTCAAATCAACTACGGATCCAGTCTAGGTGAACACATGAAATATGCGATTCAGAAAGTGGAAGAACGCGGCACATCCTTTCAATATCGCACGGTTTCTCAGCTAATGACTCTGCATGGAGACCCGGCCATCGTCTTAAATGCACATTTACATCCTGATTACGAGATTACTACATCAACAATTTCAACCACTCCCGAAATTGTTACCACGGCCATAGACAGCTTTGTACTCGAAATTGAAATATTCAATTATGGAAAGGCTATAAATGATTCTTTAGGAGTTGAGGTAATCAGAACCTATCCTGATTTTTCTTCTGATGTATACACCTTGGTCACGGCACCGGTTAAATACGGCAATGTGGTCAAATTGAAGATGCCAGTAGATCCGATAAAGGGAGCAGGATTCAACCGACTCGATATCAGTGTGGATCCATCGAATCTGATCTATGAGTTGGACGAAGGAAATAACTTTGTTTCTCTAAATCTATTTATAAAATCCGGGGATCTGATTCCGGCCATACCCTACAATTTTGCCATTGTTCCCGAAAAAGATATAGAGCTCAAAGCAAGCACAGGATTCGCTTTTGAACTAGATCAGGAATATGAGTTTCAGCTGGATACGAATGCTGATTTCTCTCAGCCAATAGAAACCTTCAATGTTCGCTCCATAGGAGGTGTGGTTACATGGAAACCATCTTTTCTGAATTCAATGACTGACAGCATGGTAGTCTTCTGGAGGACTAAAAATACCTCGGGTGATGAAAACAGTGTTTGGAGAATGCACTCATTTCAGTATATCCCGGGTAAAAGAGGGTGGAGCCAGGATCATTTCCACCAGTTCAGAACAGATGGGAAACTCTTTCTTGACATGAATGAGAGCAATAGAAAATTTGAATTTGCTCCTTCGACCAGAAAACTTACTTGTCAAACCTCATCCACTTTGAATTTTTCTGATCTCGGAGATATTCTTTACAAATTGGATGCCGAGCTGATGGAATACGGAGGATGCGGTCTGGGTTCAGCCATTCACATTGCCGTGCTTGATTCACTTACTTTTCAACCTTGGGGCACTCCCTATCAGGGACAGAATTCAAATCATTACTTCGGACAATTGAACAAGGATGGTAACTGTGGAAAGCCACGGGTTCAGAATTATTTCATCTTCGGTTCAAATAATGCCACGCACCTTGCCGGACTGAAGGACATGTTGACCAATCAGGTCCCCGATGGTAATTATATTCTGGCCTGGACCTGGATACGAAATGATTTTTCCAATTGGGACAACATCGATCCAACCATGAGAGGAGTTTTTACTTCTCTTGGTGCAGATACCATAGATGATATCAGCAATGACAGTCTGCCTTATATCTTCTTTGTAAAAAAAGGAAAGCCGCAAACGGCCATTGAGGTTTTGGGTTCCAACTGGGATGAATTCATTTACCTGAATGCCGACCTGAAAAATAATTCGACTTATGGAGGAATGACTTCTACCTTGATCGGACCATCTTCGAGATGGGATAGCCTGATATGGGCGTACAATTCCCTTGAAAGTCCATCAGAAGATAGTTTGTCATTAAAGATGGTTGGAAGATCCATAGACCTCAAGAACATTATGTCTCAAAAGACATTTGATCAGGATGAAAGACAGGAAGATATTTCCGGATTGATCAATGCGAATTCAGCTCCTTATATGGACCTGGATCTGTATCTATCAGATAAATTGAATCAGACCTCACCTCAGATGGATCGTTGGATGGTATTGTATGAAGGTGTGACAGAATTGTCTTTGAATGCAGTTGATCATTTTGAATTCTATTCAGACACTTTACAGGAAGGGGATGTGATGAGATTTTCTGTCAGTGTTAAAAACATCAGTGAATACGAATCTGATAGTGTTCTGATCTCTTACCACGTCCTTGACCGAAACAGGAATAAAAGGGATCTCGGATCGGTCAGAATGAAACCTTTGCCACCAGATTCTTCATTGATCACTGAATTGCAATTGAATACTCTTGGGTACAAAGGTCTTAATACCTTGGTTATCGAAGTGAATCCTGAATTCGACCAGCCCGAACAGCACTTATTCAATAACAACGGACAGATTCCATTTTTTGTGCAAGGTGATAATACCAATCCTGTTTTGGATGTGACCTTCGATGGTGTTCATATTCTGGATGGGGATATTGTAAGTGCTAAACCCGAGATCAATATTGCTCTTTCGGATGAAAATCCATTCCTTCTGCTTGACGATACATCCGATGTAAATGTATTCATCTCTGATCCAAATGGCAATGAACGTCAGTATTATTTCATGAACTCCAATTCAGAGTATAGTCTCGAGTTCATTGCGCCCTCTTCGAACAGAAACAAAGCAAGGGTGATCTTTAAACCCAGTTTTAACGAAGACGGGGAGTATTCATTGAGAGTTCAGGCGAGAGACCGATCGAACAATGAATCGGGTGATATGGATTACAGAATTGGATTTGAGGTGATCAACAAATCGACCATCACAAACCTGATGAATTATCCGAATCCATTCAGTACGTCCACAAAATTTGTCTTTATCCTCACAGGATCCAAGGTTCCGGATAATATGCAGATCCAGATCATGACCGTAAGTGGTAAGATCGTTAAGAACATCTATATGTACGAAATGGGTCCAATAAGAATAGGTAGGAATGTCACGGAATATGCCTGGGATGGAAGGGATATGTATGGCGACAAACTGGCCAATGGTGTTTATCTCTATCGTGTAAAAACCCGGCTCGATGGGAAGGAGATTGAGCACCGAAATACCTCCGCTGACTCTTATTTCAAAGAAGGTTTCGGAAAAATGGTAATTCTTAGATAAGGAATTATTTAACCTTATCCCCTATAACCTTAAAACCTCATAACCTTATTACCTCATACCCAAATAACCGCTTATCAAGTGAATAGGTATATAGGTTGATAAGGGGAGAGAGATGGGAATTCTGAATTCGGAGTTTGGAATTCGGAAATCGGAGATTTAAAACATATGTTTATTTAAACCAATAGATTTGCCTTCGTGAAAAGAAGACTTACATACACAGGAATGTCCATTCTTTCCGGAATACTCCTCGCAATCTCCTGGCCTGAGATCGGCAATCTGGAATTCCTCATATTCTTTGCACTCCTTCCTGTTTTGTGGGTTGAGAAGAAGGTTTCTGAAGGAGAATCCAAACGAAAAGCTGGTGTAGTTTTTTTATATGCCTATCTGACGTTTTTCATCTTCAATTTCACAACAACAAGCTGGATCAGATTGGCATCATTTGAAGGTATGATCATGGCTGAGGTATTCAATGCTCTGTTCATGGCATTGATCTTTATGCTCTTCCATCTTACCAAAAGAAACATCAATGAAAAGGTCGGATATGCTTCTCTGGTATTCTACTGGCTGGCCTTTGAATATCTACATACCAACTGGGATCTTTCATGGATCTGGTTAAACCTTGGCAATGTTTTCGCAAATCGAATTACCTGGATTCAATGGTATGAATACACCGGAACTTTGGGAGGTACATTCTGGATCCTTGGATTCAACACCCTTCTTTTTTATGTCTTCCTTATCGTTAAAGACAAGGTATCAATCAGAATCAGATACACGCAATATGGTATTCTGGGATCATTGCTCTTGATCCCAATATTATCTTCCATGGCCATTTATTACACATTTGAAGAGCAAGAAGATCCCATTGAAATTGTTCTGGTTCAACCCAATATTGATCCTTACAACGACAAATTCGACGGTATGACGGAGCAAGAGCAGATCGATAAATTAGTCGAGCTGAGTGAAGGGGCAATCACACCAAACACGGAATTGATCTTTGGACCCGAGACGGCTTTTCCGGTCGGCTATTGGGAAAGTGAACTTGATTACTCATATGGAGTAATCAAAGTGACTGAGTTGCTGAACAGATTTCCAAAGGCGAAATATGTTGTTGGACTATCTTCTATTCGATTATACCGGGATGCTTCAGAATTTACCCCAACCTCCAGGCCCTTGAGAGACGGAAGTGGTTTTGAATACGATTATTACAATTCTGTTATGCAAATGGACGGAAGTAAAGACTATCAGATTTATCGCAAGAAAAAGCTTGTTCTGGGAGTAGAAAAAATGCCCTTTATTGCTCAGTTTGATTTCATGAAGAAACTCTCTATTGACTTAGGTGGAGCCAGTGGAAGCTTGGGAAGTGAAAAAGAGCCTAAAGTCTTCGTTTCCAAAACCGAAGATGGTCGAGATGTTAAAGTAATACCGGCCATTTGCTACGAATCAATCTATGGAGAATTTCTTACCGAATTTGTTAAGAAAGGCGGTAATCTCTTGGGTGTGGTCACGAATGACGGTTGGTGGGGAAATACATCTGGGTATCATCAGCATCTGGCGTATAGCAGATTGAGGGCCATAGAATTGAGAAGATCTGTTGCGAGGTCGGCCAATACAGGAATCAGCGCCTTTATCAATCAAAAAGGAGAGATTTTACAAAGAACAGAATGGTGGACGCCCGATGCCATTCGAGGAGAATTAAATCTGAATAATGAACTCACTTTTTATGCCCGTCATGGAGACTATTTAGGCAGAATGGCCGCCTTTGTGGCCGTATTGCTGCTAATCTGGACGATGGTAAAAAGATTGATTCCGGCAAGAATCAACGACTGATCAATTTGCCCGTAAAGACATTTTCTTTTCCGCTGACTTGATAAAACATCATTCCAGGTTCAAATTTCGGGGATTGCAATCTGTATCGACCTGTAACGCCTTCATCTCGAAACATTAACTGACCATTCACGTCGAATAGTTGAATGGTGAATACTTCGTTTTCAGGCAAATCAAAGAACACTTCCTGATCAAAAGGATTTGGATAAACCTTGAGCTCATTCTTCTCTGCAACAGTCTTCTGATCACTTAAGTAAGATACATAGGCAAATGCTCCGATATCACGGATTGATCCGTCTTCGTCTTTGTAATTTGGATTGCCCGCATCAACCAAAGAAGATTCGTAATAGGGGAAAAATGCGAAACGACTCGAAAGGTCTATGGTATAAAAATTAACCTCGTATTCGATCACATTAAAATGTGTGTCTATACTATCTCCTTTTTGGTTAACTCCAATTGGAATTCCGGCTCCTAAAACGGGATTGTTTTTTGCATTATTCTTATCCAAAAAGTTATAGGTAATCCCAGAAGCGGAAATTGAAGTTGCGCTTGAGTAAAGGTCTACATCATTATTTGCAAAACAGTTCATAAGGATTTGACCATCATAAGTTGCCATTGAGCCTAAACTGATAGCGCGGTCATTTTCGTAGAAGGTGTTGTTTACAATCTGACATGAAGCACAACTTGATCCACCAATACCAGTCTTATTGTTGACAAACAAATTTCTTTCGATTTGATTTTGACCTCCTGAAATCCCTCTTTCATTGTCTATAAAACGGCAATGACGAATATTTGCACCGGAATTGCTGTAAATGCCTTGTTTGTCGAAGCCTGTGAATTCACAGTATTCAATTTCCATGTGAGTCCCTGAAGACTTGTTATTTATTCCTGTATTTGTACCGTTAAAATTACAATGACTAATAAAGGCACTATCTACATATTCCAGTGCGATTCCATCAAAATGTGAATTGATGAATTCAATATTGGAGATTTTAAAATTCTTCTGATTCCGAACCTGAATGCCAAAACGTGAATTGATGATGTCCATGTACTTAAACTCATTGCTCACATTCTTATTATCCATATAAATTCCGGTGAAACGCATGCTTGAATAATCTTCATGCATTTTGAATGTGATTCTGGATTCTTCGTCTGAATTTGTGATCATTATACCGTTGATCCAAAACTGCGTGCTGTTTTGAAAGTATATAACTGCTCCAGCTTCAAGGATCAGCGTATCGTCTCTATCGATAGTGGCTTTATCAATCACCAAATAGTTTGTGTCGGCATACAATGTTCCATTTATGTTTCCATCCAATATTACATAGCTGAGGCTAGCCTCCATTTCACCATGATCAAAATGTTTGTCTGAACTAATGAAATAAGGTCCTTCCTCAATGATTTTGTAATCCTCCTTACTCAATTTAACCTCATAATTTCCGGCACTTAGATTTAAGGAATAATCACCATTAGAATCAGTGAAAGTAGAATCACTGACAGCCGAAGCTGAGGCAGCACTGAACAATACTTTAATGCCACTATGATCGCTTTCATCTTCAAGAGTTACATTTCCGGTAACCTGAACTGCAAAGGAAACATAGGAGATCATCAAACAAAAAATGGTCGGCAGTATGTGATTCATATTCGATCCAATCATGACATGAGTAAACTCACAAATTAGTATTCTTTTGGCTATCTAGAAATCAATTGCCCTGAGTAAACTTTGTTTTCTGTGACAATCCTGTAAAAATAAATGCCCTTTTCAACGTCATTTAAATCCATGGTAAAAAGAGGACCATTAAATCCCAGCCCCTGTTTAACCATGCGACCCTGTCCATCAAAAATCGTCAGGTCAAATTCTTCTTGAAAGGGTATCTCAAAATTGACTACAGAGCTAAAGGGATTCGGGAATACCTTAATTTCAAGAGGGGTTATTTCGTGCTCTTCTTCTCCAACTAAAACACTGTATGGGTATGCACCAATGTCCCTGATTGATCCATCATCATCGAAATAATTTGGATCACCTGCATCCACCAATGGAGAATTTTTCATTGGATGAAATGCATGTCGATTGGCTGTATCTGTCGTATATAACTTCGCCATCGTATCAATTACATTCAAATAAGAATCAATTTCATCTCCATTATTATTGGTGCTCACGGGAACTCCCATTCCGAGAGGAACATCTCCATGAAATTTAGCTTCATAATTAAAGAAGTTATATTTCATTTCCGGGCTATTTCCTGATCCGGTGCCAAAATCAATATCCACCTCATTGTTATCGAAACAATTCATTGTAAATTTTTTGGCACTATAATATCCATTTGAAAATGCTACATCACAGTCGGTGAATGTATTGTTCATAAAGCTTCCGCTGTAACCCGAAGCACCGGTTGAGCATTTGTAAAAGACATTTCGTTCAACCCTTCCCGGTTGATAGAATACTCCTGTCCTGCTGTACATAAAACGATTTCCAATTACATCCCAATTTTGACGGGCTTGCAAACCTCTTCCAAAAATGTGCTCAAAATCATTGTTTTCAACCCGCACCCAATAACCAACATTACCTTCCAATGATACATCACTGCTTTGTTTGAAGCGGCAATTTTCTATCAAAGCACTATCCACAACCTGTCCTAAATTGAAATTGATCATGCCATATTTCACGCGATGTATGAAACAATTATCAAGATGGAAATAAGCCACAGAATTGACCTCAAAGCCTTCGGCAGCATCAATAACGTTGACGTAAGATATTTCGAAATTTAAAGAATCCCTGGTGATATATATGCCATCCCATTTTTCTGATTCTCCACTGTAAAGACCGAAGGTTATTCTTTGCTCTGGCAATCCATGAGCAATGAGCTCTCCATTAACCTGGAATTTCTTGTCCGTTTTAAAACTAATGGTCACACCAGGTTCAATGTAAAGTACATCACCTGCTTGAATTCTAATGTTGCCGATAGCTACATAATGGGTATCAGCATAGAGTGTGTCTTTGATCGAGCCACTAATTTCTTTAATTCCCTTCGTGGTTCTCAGTGAATCGTGATCGAAGAATTCATCCTTTGATATAAGAATGCCATTCTGACCTTTTGACCAGAAGCCGTCCTTACTCAGTTCTAAATTGTAAATACCACCTTGTAAATTCAGGGAATATTCTCCATCTGCATTGGTAAAAGTTGAATCTGTAGTAGCCGACCCCGAGGTAGCATTGTACATCACTTTCACTCCGGCATGATTATTTTCTCCTTCCAATTTTATAACTCCTGTCACTTGGTGAGCAAAGGCGAATTGAAGGGTGGCTATAGAGAATAGAATGCTGAGTATTGCTTTTTTCATAATTCAAGTTTTATAAGGCACGTTCAGAGCCTATGCCCTAAGTTAATGAAATTTGCCTTAGCATGATTTTGCCCCTTCAATATTTATATTTTTGTCGAAAATAATTTGGAATGGAAAAATTCGATGTTGTAGTAATAGGATCAGGTCCGGGAGGCTACGTTTGTGCAATACGCTGCGCCCAGTTGGGTATGAAAACGGCCATTATAGAAAAGTATAATTCTCTGGGAGGTACCTGTTTGAATGTTGGATGCATTCCATCGAAGGCTTTGCTCGACTCAAGTGAACATTATCACAATGCCCTTCATCGCTTCAAGGAACATGGCATTAATAGCACGGGAATGAAGGTTGATTTCAAGCAAATGATCACGCGGAAAAACGGTGTGGTTGAGCAGACAGTTGCCGGTATAGACTTCCTAATGAAGAAAAACAAAATCACTGTTTTCCATGGTCTGGGATCTTTTGCATCGAAAAATGAGATCAACATTACAGACGAGAAAGGCAAGGTGACGAAGATAGAAACGGACAAGACCGTCATCGCCACCGGATCAAAGCCAAATTATTTCCCGGGAATGGAACCGGATAAGAAAAGAATTATCACCTCCACAGAAGCACTTTCTCTCACTGAAATTCCAAAACATCTGATTGTTATTGGAGGTGGAGTAATTGGCCTTGAATTGGGAAGTGTTTACGCCAGATTGGGTTCGGATGTCTCTGTGGTTGAATACATGAATTCCATCATTCCAACCATGGATGCAACTATGGGTAAGGAATTGCAGCGGGTTCTGAAGAAAGAAGGTTTTAAGTTCTATTTAGGGCATCAGGTTGAAGGAGTCACGGCCAAAGGAAAAACGGTCACCCTGAAAGCAAAGGATAAAAAAGGCAATGACATGGAACTCAAAGGAGATTATTGCCTGGTTTCGGTAGGTCGCAAGCCTTATACCGAAGGTCTTGGACTTGAGAATGCGGGTGTGAATGTGGATGATCGGGGAAGAGTGGAAGTTGACGATCACCTTCAGACCAATGTCCCCGGAATATATGCCATCGGTGATGTGGTGAAAGGAGCAATGTTGGCACATAAAGCCGAAGAAGAAGGAATGTTTGTGGCAGAAGTAATGATGGGGCAAAAACCTCATATCGACTATAATCTGATACCGGGTGTGGTTTACACATGGCCGGAAGTTGCCAGTGTTGGCAAAACGGAAGAGCAGCTCAAAGAAGAGGGAGTTGCATATAAAACAGGCTCATTTCCATTTAGGGCCAGTGGTCGGGCAAGAGCCAGTATGGATATCGACGGTCAGGTGAAGGTTCTGGCACATGCAGAAACAGATGAGATCCTTGGAGTGCATATGATCGGTCCAAGGGCAGCCGACATGATCGCGGAAGCCGTTGTAGCTATGGAATTCAGAGCATCAGCTGAAGATGTAGCGAGAATGAGCCATGCACACCCAACCTTTACAGAGGCGTTTAAAGAGGCAGCTCTCGATGCGACCGACAAGCGGGCAATACATGTTTAATTTTTTAAAGGAGACTTCGGTTAAGAGGTTTTCATTTTATTTTTTTCTTCTCGTATTTTTTGCTGGCTCTTTGTCTGCCCAAAAAATAGGTGTTTACAACGAGAAAGGGAAGAAGGTCTATCACATTAAAAAAGGTCGAAACCTTGATTTCCGAATCGATTACGACAGGTTGTATCCGGGCAGGAAGAGTGATAGTATTATTGAAGCGAGGGTTTATTCATTGATCGATTCGATAAGGGGTGAAAAGATCTTTCTATCCGAAAGTTATGTAGTGCTTTATTACACCAATAAAACATCCTTTTTAATCGAAAAGGAATATGAAAAAGATCATCTAAATGTCCAGCTAAGAGACATCAAAGGCATGTCATTTTCTCCTATGATTTCTTCTGTTGGAAATTCACTCTGGACAGTTGGATTGGCCGCATTGATAACTTCGCCACTTATCGCTTTAATACCCAATGGGTGGTCTACAGACAGATTCGTGACCGTGGCGACTATAGGAGCCGGAACGGCCATTATCGGAGGAACTTTAAAATTTGCATTTGGTCAAAAACCTGTTAAATTCAAGGATTTTGATGGACCGGATTACTTCAAAAAATATCAGCGGGGAAGTCTTTCAATCATTGAAGATTGATCTCGATCAATATGATTTTTCCTACCGACAGCGAATAAACGACAAAGAGACTTTTCTTGAAAAGGTTCTGTATTATTCAAAGTCGTTCGAAGTTTCTGCAATTTATTTCAATTCCTTTTCAAATGAGCACAGCTCAGGGGATGTCATTGCTTGTCTGGGTTCAACTTCTTTGTTGGAATTACAAGATACCGACAAGGCTTTCGAAAAAATTAAAGATTTTATTGATCGCAATTCAGGATCCTGGATAACCACGGCTTTTTCCTACGACCTGAAAAACGATGTGGAAAAGATCTCCTCCGAGAATCCTGATAAAATCGGATTTCCGGAAGCTGTTCTCTTTGTTCCTGAGGTTATCATCACACTAACAGAGGATGAAATTTGTGTAAATGCCGCAGGCAATGAGGAGAAGGTCATGTATGATCTGAATCAAGAAAGTTTGGATAAGACTTCTGTCAGCGGAATTAATGAGTCGGATTTTCATCCGAATCCATCTCGAAGCGAATATATCAAACACGTTGATCAATTATTAGAAGAGATCAAATACGGTAATATATATGAGATCAATTATTGCAGAGAATTGTATGCGGAAATGAAGATCGATCCACTTTCCACGGCCTTACACCTCAACAAACGGTCTCCTGCGCCTTTTTTCACCTATTTCAAATTTCAAAACAAACATCTCATTTGTGCCAGTCCGGAAAGATTTCTTTTGAAAAACGGAAATAAGCTAGTCTCGCAACCCATAAAAGGAACGAGAAAAAGAAGTTCAAATCACGCAGAAGATGAATCGTTAAAAAAAGAATTGCTTGAGGATAAGAAGGAGAGGGGTGAGAATGTTATGATCGTCGATCTTGTGAGAAATGATCTGTCACATACGGCGAAAAGATCATCGGTAAAAGTCACTGAACTCTTCGGAATCTACACCTTTCCTCATGTGCATCAGATGATTTCCTCCATTGAGTCTGAGTTAAAGGAAGAAGTACATTTTGTGGATGCTATTAAACATTGCTTTCCCATGGGATCAATGACAGGTGCGCCAAAGCTAAGGGCGATGAAATTGATCGAAGAACATGAACACTTCAAAAGAGGAATGTTTTCAGGATCCCTCGGTTTGATTTCCCCTTCGAGAAATTTTGACCTTAACGTTGTAATTCGAAGTATTTTCTATGATGAAGAATCTACAGGTCTGAGTATTAAAACGGGTAGTGCTATTACGGCTTTGTGTGATCCAGAAAAAGAATGGGATGAGTGCGTATTAAAATCAGAAGCCTTGTTGAAGGCTATAGTCAGGGCAGGAGAATGAAAATCGATTTTGAAAAATTTCTTTTTGAAGATCTGGGTGTCAATTCCTCTGATAAAATCTTGCTGGCTGTCAGTGGAGGAATGGATTCTATGTTCTTGTGGCATCTCTTTCGGGAAAGTAAGCTGAATTATATCATCGCACATTGCAATTTTAAGCTAAGATCGGATGAGTCGGATGCAGATGAAGAATTTGTAAAATCTTTTGCCAACAGCAATGAGGAAGTCTTTTGTACTTCCTTTGAAACAAGCTCTTATGCCGAACAAAATTCTATCTCGATTCAAATGGCAGCGAGGGAATTGAGATATGATTGGTTTAAAAAATTGAAGGAAGAACAAGGTTGTGACTTCATAGCAACGGCTCATCATCTTGATGACCAGATTGAGACATTTTTTATTCAGTTGCTGCGTAAGAAAAGCCAACCCGGACCCAGTGGCATGCCTGTTAAAACAGATGAGATCATTCGGCCACTTATGTTTTTGGGGAGAGAATCAATTGAAGATTTCATGATGAGGAATAAAATTCCATGGAGGGAAGACAGCAGTAACAGATCAGATTCTTATCTGCGTAACAGAATACGAAAGAACTTGATACCGGTTCTTCAAAAAACAGCGCCTGGATTCAAAAATTCCCTGTTGGAGGTCATGAGTAATCTGAATGAGATCTCGGCAGACTTTAAGAAGTATGTCGAAAGGAAAACCGAGTTACTATTCAGAAATGAAGGTGAGGATATTAGAATTGATATTCACGACCTGATGGAACTTGATTTCCCACAATTATTTCTTGAGCAGGCTCTGAGAAAATACGGTTTCAATAAAGATCAGGTGAGAAACGTGCTTGAGTCAATTGATTCGCAGTCGGGAAGGATATTTTATTCTCCTGAATATCGACTCTTCAGAGACAGAAATGACTTCATTTTGACTTCTCATCAGAGTGAAAAGGAATTGATTTTTAAGTTCGAGTTGAATGATTTGCTAAATGAAAATTCGTTTTTCGTTCGCGCCTTCAAAACATTGAAAGAAGAATCAAAACTCGATTTCAGTGATCCTCTTCATGCCTATCTCGACATTTCAACGCTTTCTAAAGAGATTGAATTCAGAAAATGGAGAGAAGGTGATAGATTCACCCCATTTGGTATGAAGGGCAGTAAAAAGCTAAGTGACTATTTTATTGATAAGAAATTCAGTTTGCCTGAAAAAGAAAGACAATGGGTCATGACAAGTGGAGGTAAAATATGCTGGCTTGTTGGTCGATGTATTGATGATTCATTTAAAATTAGGGAGAATACAGAGCAAGTATTAAATTTAGAGCTACAATACATTTAGATGGAGGAGATAATTTTTGAGGAGAAGCAGTATCTGGGTTATAATAAATACTCGATGATACGCAGGATGACATTCGCTATATTCTGTTTTCTGGCATATTATTTTTCAGGTCATGAAAGGCTGACGGAATCAATTGTTGGTCAGCGAATTGATATTCAAAATACAGGTGATATTTTCTTTCTGACCGGGTTGATGATCTTGGTCTGGTCGATGTTTCTGATATTCGTCTTGCATATCAAAACTCAGGTCTATTCCGGTTATATCATTATTGATGGTTTGTGGACATCCAGAAGGGTAAAGATTGACGTTGGCAGTATTGTTAGTGTTAGACATATTCCGTACAGTAAGTACCTATTAAACAGGCCGGTTTATAATCTTCACAGACGTGGAAAAATTCGATTTTTTACCAGAGGAAATGACGCCATCGAATTGACGGATAAAGATGGTCTGATATATATTATCGGAACACAACAAGCCACACATCTCAGGGAATCCATTCAAAATCAGCTATCTGTTGTTAATTAATGCTGAAATTATTTTGTTGAAGGTTTCATCTTTTATTTATATTTGAAACGATGGACATTGCGAAGAAGAAGCTGGCAGAGAAGTTATATATAGGGCTGGCCGCCATATTTATTGCCTCTCTGGTTTCCTGTAATCTGATATTTCAGAAATTTTTCGTCTGGAAGCCATTTGGTTGGGTAACATTCGAAGTTTCGGTAGGAATTCTGCCCTATCCAATCACCTTTTTGATTACGGATATCATCTCTGAGATCTATGGTAAGAAACGGGCCAACCAGGTTGTGGTTGTAGGTCTGTTTTCCACCATTTTTGTCATGGGAATCGTTGCTCTCGCCGACATTGTGCCGGCCACGGAATGGTCACCCGTAGACGATAAAACCTTTAAAGAAGTATTTGGCTTGACTGGTGTGGCCGTAGCAGCCTCCATGTTTGCCTTCCTGATGGCCCAGTTCATTGATATACGGATCTACCATTTCTGGAAAAAACTGACCAAGGGTAAGTATCTCTGGATACGAAATAATTTCTCGACAATGACATCTCAGTTTGTTGATACGGGATCCGTGCTCGTATTGCTATGTGCCTTCGGAGCCATTGGTTGGGATAAATTTGGCGATCTGCTTCTCAATGGTTTTATGTTCAAGGTCATTGTAGCTGTGTTCGATACACCTTTCCTTTACTTGTTTGTCAACATAATCAAGCGAAACTTCGGCTTGGAGATTGATGAGGAAGTAGATTTTTAACAGAAATTCGGTAGGAATCCAAAAATAGCGCATTTGCATATCTTTGCGCTGTGTATAGGTTTCTTAAATTTGACACTCAAATCAAATGTTTTTAGTCTTGCAAAAGAAATTCTGGCTGTCGGCCCTTTTATCCCTGTTTATAGTTTTTAATGTTTCAGCCCAGATGCACGATCCAACGGATTGGTCGTCGGAGCTGATCGAATTGGAAAATGGTGAAGTTGAATTATTGATCAAGGTCGATATAGAGGATCACTGGCATCTTTACACGCAGGAAGTGCCGGATGCTGACGATGCCCCGCTACCAACGCAATTTTATTTCCCGGAGAACGAACATATTGAGCGAATAGGAAAAGTTGAAGAGAGTGAAAGCATTACGGCCTTTGAGGAGATCTCTCAGCTTAATATTTCCTTTTTTGAGCACAAGGCCGAATTCAGACAGAAGGTAAAGAACCACAGTGATAAGGATGTGGGATATTCAGTTGAGGTTGAGTTCATGGTATGTGATGATAAGATGTGCCTTCCGCCTGAGATTGAGGTTTTTTCTTTCATTATTCCGGCACCAAAAGTGGCTTCGACTTCAGTAGAAGAGAATCTTGATGCTGGAGAAATACTAAGCACTGAAAATGCAGTAAGCATCAATTCTGAGGATGATCTGGAGGAAATTTTTGACCCTGTGAATTGGGATTTCAAGATTGAGCCAAAAGGGGAACAAAAATATGAATTGATCATTACGGCCAATATTGAAGAAACATGGCATCTCTATGCACTTGAGCTTGAAAGTGATGATGGTCCGGTGGAAACTGAAATTAATCTGGATACTATTCCCGGTATTGCTTATGTAGGTGATGTGAAGGTTGAAGGTGAGGTTAAGAATGAATACGATCCTAACTTCATGATGAACTTAAGTTATTATGAAGGCAAGGTAGAATTTCGCCAGGAATTTGAATCAACGGGTGAGTCGAATAAACTTTCAGGCAATGTTTATTACATGTCCTGCGATGCAGAAAAATGCATACCACCTGATTATGTTGACTTCAATCTAGATATTCCCCTGCCTGCGCCGAAGGGCACAATGCTGACCGGGGATAATGTTTCAAAATCTTACTGGGGAACATTCCTGGGAGGTTTCTTATTTGGTTTTGTAGCCTTGCTTACTCCCTGTGTTTTCCCAATGATCCCATTGACGGTAAGCTTCTTCATTAAACAGAGTAAGACGAGAGCAAAAGGTATTTCCAATGCTGCCTTATATAGTTTTTCTATTATCGCCATTTATGTTCTTCTGGGATATGGAATCACAGCGATATTCGGAGCGGATGCATTAAATCAGCTTTCTACAGATCCGTATTTTAATATTTTCTTCTTTGTACTTCTGGTGGTCTTTGCTATATCCTTTTTTGGAGCATTTGAGATCACCTTACCGAGTTCATGGGTGAACAAGGCCGACAGCGCATCGAATCGGGGAGGTATATTGGGTATATTCTTCATGGCCTTTACACTTTCCCTTGTTTCATTCAGCTGTACCGGACCAATCATTGGTACCTTGCTGGTTGACGCCGCTGTGAATGGTGGTATTCTCGGACCGGTCATTGGAATGTTTGGATTCTCTCTTGCACTGGCATTGCCTTTTGGTTTGTTTGCCGCATTCCCGGCCTGGCTTAATTCACTTCCTTCTTCAGGTGGTTGGTTGAATTCTGTGAAAGTTGTACTTGGATTCCTCGAATTGGCCTTTGCATTTAAATTCTTATCCAATGCCGACCTTGTATGGCAAGCGGGTTTATTGAAAAGGGAAGTATTCATTGCCATCTGGATTGCCATTTTTACCATGATGACGGCCTATTTACTCGGTTTCTTCCATCTGCCTCATGACAGTAAGAATGAACGTATTTCTGTGACAAGATTAATGTTTGCTGTGGCATCTCTGATGTTTACCATCTACCTGATTCCCGGTATATGGGGAGCACCTCTGAAAATGATTGCCGGTTTCCCTCCACCTATGTTCTACAGTGAATCGCCGCAAGGACTTGGAGGATCTAAAGTCATAGCAGCTGCTCCAAGCACAAATGGCGAAGTCGCAGAAGTGGTAGGTGAACCTGAACACTGTCCGCATCAGCTCAATTGTTTCCATGATTACGAAGAAGGCCTGGCCTATGCAAAAGAAATAGGAAAGCCTGTAATGCTTGACTTTACCGGTTGGGCCTGTGTGAACTGTAGAAAAATGGAAGAGCAGGTTTGGTCTGACCCGGGTATTCTGAAGATTCTGCGTGAAGATGTGGTTCTGATCTCTTTGTATGTGGATGAGAAAATTCCATTACCGGAAGAGGAGCAAAAGACGGTTCAGATCGGCGATAAGATGAAAAAGTTAAGGACGGTTGGTAATAAATGGGCTTACATGCAAGCCGTGAAATATGAGACCAACGCACAGCCATATTATGTCATCATCGACCACGATGAGAACACCATGAATGGCTCGGCAGCCTATGATCCGGATATTGAGAAATTCAGGCTCTGGCTGAGAGAAGGTATCGACCGTTTCAATACGACCAATGTAGCTTCCATCGAGTAATTTCCTCGTCTACAATCTGCCATTTTTCTCATTAGGTTAATCCGATATTTTGAAGTAAACTTGGTTCAAAGTTTCTCTATCTCTGCCATCTATGAGTGATCTGATCAAAAAGAATTTTAAGGAAGCGCAGGATGTATTGAATGCATTTCTCAGCAATGAGGAGAATATTCAAAATATTCAGAATGCAGCCGACCTGATGATTCAATGCCTTAAGAATGGAGGCAAGATCATTTCATGCGGTAATGGTGGATCCATGTGTGACGCCATGCATTTTGCGGAAGAACTTACCGGTAGGTTTCGAAATGACAGACCTTCAATAGCTGCTGTTTCTATATCAGACCCTTCACATTTGAGCTGTGTCGGAAACGACTACGGCTATGAATACGTTTTTTCAAGATACATAGAAGGGCTTGGAAAAGAAGGTGATGTCTTGTTAGGTATTAGCACCAGTGGGACATCCAAAAATGTGGTCAGGGCGGCAGAAGTTGCTCGTGAAAAAGGCATGAAGGTCGTTGTTCTCACAGGGAAAGACGGAGGAATATTAAAAGATCTGTGTGATGTTGAGATCAGAGCTCCCTATAGTCAGTATGCCGATCGGGCACAGGAGATCCACATCAAGGTGATTCATTCTTTGATTCAAACCATAGAAGAACACATTTAATACATGCTTGTAAAAACGTATGGCTGCACCCTGATCGGGGTGGATGCCCTTACGATCACAATTGAGGTCAATACTGATAAAGGCTATAAGTTTTTTCTTGTCGGACTTCCCGATAATGCCATCAAGGAGAGTCAGCGAAGGATAGAAGCAGCGCTGAAGAATATCGGCTTGAAAATGCCCGGTAAAAGGATTACTGTAAATCTCGCTCCGGCCGATCTCAGAAAAGAAGGATCGGCATTTGATCTTGCCATTGCTACCGGTATTTTGGCAGCGGCAGGGTACATTGAGTCAAGTAATATGAGCGATTATGTCATGATGGGTGAATTGTCGCTTGACGGTGGACTTCAACCATTAAAAGGAGCTCTTTCGATGGCAATGAGGGCTCGCAAGGATGGTTTTAAAGGTATCATTTTACCGGAAGAAAATGTAGCAGAAGCTTCTCTGGTTGAAGGAATTGAGATTCTTGGATTCAAGGGATTAGGTGATGTAATTAATTTTTTAGAGGGAAGGATATCTTCTGATGAATTGGCAAGAAAAGTATCCTCAATAAAGAAAAAGGACATTCGTTCTCGATCCGATATTGACTTTGAAGATGTGAAGGGTCAGCAAAATATTAAGAGAGCCTTCGAGATTGCCGCCGCCGGAAACCATAATCTGATTCTGATCGGTCCACCCGGTGCGGGCAAGACTATGCTTGCAAGAAGGGTGCCGACAATCTTACCTGAACTCAGTGTTGAAGAAGCAATCGAAACAACCAGGGTTCATTCAGTTGCCGGATTAACGCATAAGAATGCCTCTATCATCCTGAATAGACCATTTAGAAATCCTCATCACACCATATCAGATGTAGCCCTGGTAGGTGGGGGAGGAAGTCCACAACCAGGAGAAATTTCTCTGGCTCATAACGGTGTTTTATTTCTTGATGAATTACCGGAATTCAAGCGGTCGGTGCTTGAAGTCTTGCGACAGCCTCTGGAGGAACGGAAAATACATGTGTCCAGAGCCAGAATGGCTGTAGAATTTCCAGCGAACTTTATGCTCATTGCTTCCATGAATCCTTGTCCTTGTGGTAATTATACCCACCCGGAGAAGGAATGCATTTGTTCACCTGTTACAGTTCAGAGATATCTTCACAAAATATCCGGACCACTAATGGATAGAATTGACATGCATGTTCAGGTTACGCCAATTCCATTTAAAGATCTCGCAAAAGAATCACAAGAGGAATGTTCTGAAGACATTTTGAGTCGAGTGATGGAGGCAAGAAATATACAAAAGCAACGACTCAATAATGAAGCCTACATTACGAATTCAGAACTGCGTGGAAAAGCTCTTCATAGATTTTGCAGATTGAATAACGAAGGACAGAATTTGTTGAAAAAGGCTGTAGAAACACTGTCATTATCGGCTCGTGCATACGATAGAATATTGAGGATTTCACGTACAATTGCCGATCTTGACAGATGTCAGGATATTCATAATCAACACCTTGCAGAGGCCATTCAGTATAGATCTCTCGATCGCCAAAAATGGTCTCGATAAGATTCCTAAAATTGGTATTTGTCCGCTCAGCGACCAAATAGGTCTGGGAAATAAAAGAACTTCGACTAATAATTATAAATTTGATATCAACCCATTCAAACTAAAAGAGATGAAAAAAGAAAATAAAAATGTTAAACTGGCTGCCCTTGCTTCGGGTGCGGTAATGATCGGTGCTTTTGGCACAAATGCAAATGCTGCTGAACTATTGAACTTTGAAGATCTAGGTTCGGGCTCCGAGCTTAGAAGCAATTTGATCACAGCCGATGCCATGTCAGCTTTTACATCAAACACGGATGTTGAATTCGAGTGCGGAGAAGGCAAATGCGGAGAAGGTAAGTGTGGTGAAGGTAAATGCGGAGAAGGAAAATGCGGAGAGAAAGGCAAGAAAGAAGAGAAAAAGGACGACAATAAAGCCAGCATGAAGTCTTCTGAAAAGTCATCTGAAAAATCAAGCGATAATTCGATGCAAATGAAGCCAACGACTCAGGAGCAGGAGAAAGCTGCAACGAAAACTGAGAAGCCAAAAAACTAAGTGGTTAACTATTAAAAATTGAGCGAGGTGCTTCGGTGCTTCGCTCTTTTTTATGATACAGGGTGTTGGAATAGGATTTCGAAGGGATCTTGCTTACGATCTCATTCATTTAGAAACGGATAAGCCGGATTTTATAGAATTCGCGCCGGAGAACTGGATGCGTTTGGGAGGATTTTGGAAAAAGAAACTCGATGAAGCATCTGAAAAGTATCCGATAGTTTGTCATGGATTGTCACTCTCCATTGGCAGTCCTGATCCTCTCGACAACGATTTCATAAAAGAACTGAAGGAATTTCTCGACAGATATAATGTCGAATTGTATTCCGAACACCTCAGTTACAGTAAGTGTGCCAATGCGCATCTGTACGATCTTCTACCTATCCCATTCCGTCGTGATGCGGTTGAACACATTGTGGATCGGATTCAAAAGGTTCAGGATATCCTACAACGACCACTTGTACTTGAGAATGTCTCATACTATAGTCCGGTTGCTCCGGAAATGACAGAACACGAATTTGTTGCTTCCATAGTTAAAGAATCAGGATGTAAATTGCTATTGGACGTCAACAATGTCTATGTGAACTCATTCAACCACAAATACGACGCAAAAGAGTTCATTTTGAGCATGCCTCTTGAACAGGTTGCCTACATACACATGGCCGGACATGAGCAGGTCAGAGAGGATCTTATCATTGACACACATGGTCAGCCAATTATCGATCCGGTTTATAACCTATTCAACTGGACATTGCCGCATCTCAATCCTGTGCCGGTTTTACTGGAAAGAGACTTCAATATTCCGGAGCTGCCTGAATTGCAAGGGGAGTTAAAAAAGCTAAAAGAAATCGTTCAATCAAACTGGAAAAAGGTCGATGCTTGATCAGAAAACCATAGATCTTCAAAACAAACTTGCGCAATATTGTCGCGATGGAAAAGAGGTTGAGATCGAAGGAAGTCGGGCCGAGAATCTGCCTCACTATCGTCGTTTGGTATTCAATGTGATGTACGGTATAGTTGAGAATGCTTTTCCCATCATGAATTCACTTCTTTCCGATGCAGATTTCAAAAAACTGGTAGAAGTATATATGACGAATCATAATGCCCAGGTTCCTCAGGTATGGCGTGTTCCCGGTGAATTCTATAATTATTTCAGAGAAAATCCACCGCTGTTGTTGGAAGATTACCCTTTCCTCCTTGATCTGATGGAAATGGAGTGGGTGGAGATTCTAGTGTACAACAGGGAGGAGAAAAATTCAGATCCACATTTGCAAGGTTCGATCAACTCTGACTCAAGGCTGGCATTCAATCCAGACCATGAAATTCTGACACTAAGTTATCCAGTCCACAAGGGAGATTGGGAGAATATTTCTACGAAAAAGGGTAGTTATTATCTATTGATTATGAGAAATAATCAGGATTTCAAGGTCAACTTTCTTGAAATTTCAGTTCTGCATAATAACTTGATTGAAAGACTCAAAAAAGGGAGCAAAGTGGATGAGGCAATTTCCTCTGTCCTCTCAGAATTCGGTCTGACTGAAACCGAAGGTGCAATGGAAAACCTTATGAATTTCATTACGTCACTTCAGGAAAAAGGCTTTGTTCTCGGATATCTGATAGATGATAAATGATATCTGATATCTGATAGATTTTTGAATTCAATGAAATTTTTTAACTCCTGCTTCTATTCTGCAGTCGAGTTTGTTTTCATCCGGTGGTATAGGACATGAATACTTGTCGTTGTAAGCGCAATATGGATTATAGGTCATATTGAAGTTAAGGATGATCTGTTCTTCGCCTGTATCTGTCAGGTCGAGATATCGTCCTCCTCCATAGCTTTCGATTCCATTGGTATGATCATTGAAGGGCAGGAACAGATAGTCTTTGTATTCTTCCTGTTTAGATAATTCCACGTTCTTGTATGCATGCAATTGATGTTCCTTTCCATCCAGGTTGAACGTTAAAATGGCATAATCTTGGTAGATGGGCAAACGATCCGTCGACGTTTTCATCTCAAACTCCTTGCCTTTCTTGATTCTCTTGAATTCCGCAACCACGATGTATTGCTCATTGATGGGGTAGTAATCGAGGCCTTTGAAATAACCTATGGAATCTTCATGCAACGGGCTCTCTTCTGGATTCAGAAATTCTTCGTTCTGATGATTTATGAATTCTTCTGCCTTGATCACCTGTTCCTGAATTTGTTCATGCCTTAATTCTTCTACTTGAGCGAGGAGCAATAATGGAAATAAAAGGAAGGTGCTTGTAATTAGTTTGATCATAAGTGTTTTTGTAAATCTTCCCAGTTTCGGTTTTTCGAAGTTATTAGTTTTTCTTTTTTCATGCGGTTCCATTTCTTTATTTCATATTCATGGGCAATTGCTTCTTCAACGGCTGAGAAATGTTTGAAGTAAACCAACTTATGACAGTAGGTGCGGGCACTGAATGATTTTGGGTAAACCTTCGTTGTGTGTTCAAACATTCTGTTTATTAAATCGCTAGTCGAACCCGTATAGAGAACAGTGTTGTATCTGTTCGTGATTACGTAGGTGAATCCTCCTCTTTCCATAGTATTTAACGTTTCTCTGAGGTCAGCGAAGCTGGCCGTAAGAGTCCCCTGCACGGTTCAAGCACAGTAGGGGATTTCTCAGTTCGCTTCGCTTCCTTCGAAAATACGTTTAGCTTTTTGAACGTTTCTCTGAGGTCAGCGAAGCTGGCCGTAAGAGTCCCCTACACGGTTTAGGCGCAGTAGGGGATTTCTCAGTTCGCTTCGCTTCCTTCGAAAATACGTTTTGAGATAATAATTTAGTCATTTTCTTCAGGAGAATTTGAATCCAAAATCGACATTGATTTTATTACTTTTGCCACTTACCCAGCACTTATAAAATGAAAGTCTCCTACAACTGGCTCAAAGATTATATCACCTCTGAAGTCGACCTGAAAGAACTCGTTGAAATACTTACCAATACTGGTCTGGAAGTAGGTGGCGTTGAAAAAGTTGAACAGTACAAAGGAGGCTTGCAGGGGCTGGTCATTGGAGAAATAAAAAAGGTTGAAAAACATCCCAACGCAGATAGATTAAGTCTGACAAAAGTTGATGTTGGCAATGGCGAAGAAAAATCAATTGTCTGCGGAGCTCCTAATGTGGCCAAAGGCCAAAAAGTGGTAGTTGCCACCGTGGGAACCACCCTTTTCCCAACCGAAGGAGAACCGTTCAAAATCAAAAAAGGAAAGATCCGTGGTGAGGTGTCTGAAGGAATGATCTGTGCTGAAGATGAGATCGGCATGGGAACATCTCATGATGGAATCTTGGTCCTCAAAAAATCGGCTCCGGTAGGAAGTTTGTTGCGAGACTACCTCAAAATTTCTGAAGACTATGCTATTGAGATTGATCTCACACCAAACAGAACGGATGCCATATCACACTTTGGAGTGGCCAGAGATTATCTTGCGGTAAAAAATCTACAGCCTGGATTCAAACGTGAGAAGATCAATATACCTTCCGTTGCTTCATTCGAAGTAGATAACCATGATCTTGAGATAGCTGTAGATGTCTTGAACAAAGGGGCATGTCCGCGTTACAGTGGCATCAGCATGACGGAAGTTGAAGTGAAAGAATCACCGGATTGGCTGAAGAACAAATTGAAGTCTGTTGGATTAAATCCCATCAACAACATTGTAGATGCAGCCAATTTCGTAATGTATGAGACAGGACAACCCATGCATGTTTTTGATGCGGCTGAAATCAACGGGAATAAAGTAATCGTTAGACCGGAAAGTCAGGGGTATAAATTCAAAACCCTGGATGAAGAAGAAAGGGAACTTGACTCTGCCGACTTGATGATCTGTAATGCTACCGATCCTATGTGTATCGCAGGAGTTTTCGGTGGATTGACCTCAGGAGTGAAAGAATCAACAACGTCTATTTTCATTGAAAGTGCCTATTTCTCACCCTCGGGAATTAGAAAGACAGCAAGGCGACATGGTTTGAATACAGATGCTTCTTACCGATATGAAAGAGGTGCGAATCCGGATGCGACGATCTATGCATTGAAAAGGCTTGCCTTGTTGTTAAAAGACCTTGCCGGTGGAAAGGTGAGTTCTGACATTGTAGATGTTTACCCTTTCAAGATCGAGCAGAACGAAGTTTCATTGCGCTGGTCTTACCTGAATACAATAGCAGGCAAAGACCTTTTGAAAGATGAGGTAAGAGGAATTCTTTCCTCTCTGGATATTGACATCATGATGGAAGAAAAGGAGTCCATCAAATTGAGGATTCCAGGTTACAGGACGGATGTTACTAGAGAAATCGACGTAGTAGAGGAGATTCTCAGAATATATGGTTACAACAATATTGACCTGCCGGAAAGAATGCGTACTTCATTCTCGAACAGACCTCCTGTAGACGCAGATAAGATCCAGCTTGTCATTTCAAATATGATGGCTTCATTGGGTTTCAGAGAGATCATGAATAACTCTTTGAATGCTGCCAAGAATTATGAAAATGAAGATGAACTTGTTGGAATAACAAACCCTTTGAGCAATGAACTTTCTGTTTTGCGTTCTTCGCTTTTTGAAGGCGGGATGCAAAGCATAGCTTACAATATCAACAGAAAAGAAGAGGATCTTAAATTCTTTGAATTTGGGAAGGTTTATCGATTGGATAAACAGACCAAATATCACGAGGAGATGAGAATGGCTGTCTGGATGACGGGAAATGTGTCTCAGGAATCATGGAAAACAACTCAACGTAAAGTTGATTTCTTCGACTTGAAACAGGTCTGCGAAAATGTATTCAGCAGATTAGGTATCGATACTTCAACATTGACGGCTGCAGAAGCGGATGGGGGTATGTTATTGAAATCAGGAGAGGATATTCTCGCCTGGTATGGAGAAGTTCCGGAAGCTCGGTTAAAAGCATTCGATGTAAAACAGGGCGTATTGGCTGCAGAGATTTTTTGGGATAAAGTGCTTGACTTGAGAAAGGCGCACAAAACCAAGTTCCAGGCATTGCCAAAATTCCCTTCTATGCGACGTGATCTCGCATTGCTCATCAGTGAGGAGGTTTCCTATGAATCTATTGAAAATATTGCCAGAGGAATTGAGAAGAATCTACTCCGAGATGTCAATCTTTTTGATGTCTACAAAGGTAAAGGGGTGGAAAAAGGCAAGAAATCCTATGCGGTGAGCTTTACTTTCATGGATGAGAAAAAGACCTTGACCGACAAACAGGTTGATAAGATCATGGACAAGTTGGTCGGTTCACTTAAAAAAGAATTGGGAGCCGACCTTCGTTAATCGTCAATCGTTAATCGTTAATCGTCAATCAAATAGTCCGTCCAGGTCGATATCAACGAGATTCGGGACGGTTACCTTCAGGTTTGGTTCGTTTTCCATGGCCCGTTTTATGGCGAAAATGGCGCCTTCGTTTCTGGCCCAGTTTCTTCTCGCAATTCCATTATTGACATCCCAGTGTAACATAGACTTTAGTCTTCTTTCACTATCGGAACTTCCGTCCAGAACCATGCCGAATCCGCCATTCATAACTTCACCCCAGCCAACGCCACCACCATTATGAATCGACACCCAGGTCGCTCCCCTGAAGGAATCCCCGATGACATTATGTATGGCCATATCGGCTGTGAAAGCTGAACCGTCGTAGATGTTGCTTGTTTCCCTGAATGGAGAATCAGTACCGCTCACATCATGATGATCCCTACCCAAAACAACGGGTTCTGAAATTTCTCCCGAAGCAATGGCATCGTTGAAGGCCTTGGCGATCTTCATTCTTCCTTCGGCATCTGCATACAAAATCCTTGCCTGAGAGCCTACGACCATTTTATTCTCACCTGCTGCCTTGATCCATTGAATATTGTCGGCCATTTGTTGCTGAATTTCTTTTGGAGAAGACTTCATGATCTCTTCCAGAACTTCACATGCAATTCGATCTGTGGTCTCCAGGTCTTTTGGATCAGATGAAGTACACACCCATCGGAAAGGACCAAAACCATAGTCGAAACACATAGGTCCCATGATATCCTGAACATAGGATGGATAGATGAATTTTCCTTTTTCATCAAGAATGTCCGCTCCTGCACGGCTCGATTCCAGCAAGAAGGCATTTCCGTAATCAAAGAAATAGGTGCCTTTGGCTACACACTTATTGACGGCAGCGACATGTCTTCTCAACGATTCCTTTACTTTTTCTTTGAATTCATCCACATTATTGGCCATCATTTCATTCGATTCCTCGAATGTCATTCCAGCAGGGTAATAACCTCCGGCCCATGGATTATGCAGTGAGGTCTGATCAGATCCGAGATCTACCTTAATGTCGGAATCAGCGAATTTTTCCCATACATCTACCACATTTCCCTGGTAGGCGATAGAAACCACTTCTTTGTTCTCTTTTGCCTTTCTGACTCTTTCTATCAATGTGTCCAGATCATCAATGACCTCATCCACCCAATTTTGTGAATGTCTTGTATGTACAGCCTTTGGATTGATCTCTGCAACAATACTTATACATCCAGCTATGTTTCCGGCTTTGGGCTGAGCGCCCGACATTCCACCCAAACCTGATGAAACAAATACTTTTCCTGTAAGGTCTTCTCCGGAAACAGCTATCTTTCTTCCGGCGTTCAAAACGGTGATCGTTGTGCCGTGAACAATGCCCTGTGGACCAATATACATGAAGGATCCGGCTGTCATTTGTCCGTACTGACTTACACCAAGCGCATTAAACTTTTCCCAATGCTCCTGCTTGGAATAATTTGGAATAACCATTCCATTGGTAACCACAACACGTGGAGCATCCTTGTGAGAAGGAAATAAACCAAGAGGATGGCCAGAATAAAGAACCAGAGTTTGTTCGTCGTTCATTTCCGACAAATACTTCATGGTCAATCTATACTGAGCCCAATTCTGAAAAACAGCACCATTGCCACCATAGGTGATCAATTCATGAGGGTGCTGAGCAACAGCATAATCGAGATTGTTGCTGAGCATTAACATGATGGCCGCTGCCTGCTTCGACTTATGAGGATAGTCCTTGATGCTTCTGGCATGGATCTTATAATCGGGACGATAGCGATACATGTAAATACGACCAAAATCTTTTAATTCCTGGGCAAACTCTTTGGCCAGGAAGGCATGCTGATCCTTTGGAAAATACCTGAGAGCGTTTTCAATGGCGAGTTTCTTTTCTTCGGCATTTAGAATATCGATCCTCTTTGGGGCATGATTAATGTCAGGATCGTATGATTTAGCTTCAGGAATGCTTGAAGGAATTCCTTCTTGTATTGCTTCTTTGAAATTTAACTCAGTGGCCGTACTCATTCTGTGTTCTTATTCTTGGAGATTCTTTTATTCTTGTTTTTATCGAAACCGTATGGACAATGCCTGCATCCGTTTTCACAGCAATACTCTCTTTTCAGGAGATATTGTTCCGTAAAAACCAGATATCCCTCATCGGAATAGTAATAGTCGCCCTCTTCAAGAACAATGTTGTTAATTTTCTTCATTTGCCCTATTCCGTAAGGATTGCAAAGATATTATTTTTGGATGATAAGTGGATTGGATGATAGGATGATAACATCAATTTTAAATTATGGATTATAAATTATGAATGGCAAAAACTCTTCAAAACCTCCAACTGCGTATTTACGTCTCTGCGAGAGTTTTAGCAAAGAAGCTTTGCGTCTTGGCGTCCTTGCGCGAATACTTTGGAAGAATAATAATTTTATCCCTGAATACAGAATTCGACTGTCAATTAACAAATTAACCACTTAACCAATTGTCAATTTGAAGATCCAACGCATCGAAATCCTCGGTCATAAATACTTAAACCTCCTGAGGACAGATTTGTTCTATGCCGATGTTCCCGGAAATAAGTACTGGAAAATGAAGTGCAATCTGGAGTATATGAAAGAGAATAGTCTGGATCATATAGTGACGTTTGGAGGGGCTTTTTCGAATCATATTGCTGCGGTGGCTGCCGCAGGTAAGAAGTTTGGACTGAAAACGACAGGAATTATCAGGGGGGAAGAAAGCAGCATTTCAAATCCAACTTTGAGTCTTGCCAAGGAAAATGGAATGGAATTCAGATTCGTGGACCGACAAACATATCGCGAATGGAAACAGGGAGAGATGAACCTGGATGAATATTTGGGTTTCTCCAATTATTATCTTTTGCCTGAAGGAGGATCCAATGTTTTGGCTGTAAAAGGTTGTGCAGAAATTCTGAAACATGTTGAGAAGAAGTACGATGTGATTGCCTGTCCGGTGGGAACAGGAGCCACACTGGCCGGCATCATTTCATCGGCCGATGCAGATCAAATGGTCTTGGGATTTTCATCCATGAAGGGAGGGGAGTATATTGAGGGTGAGATTAGAGATATGCTGAGTGAGTTTGAAATAAATGAAGGATGTAAAATGAAAAATGATGAATGGGAGGTGATTCATGATTATCATTTTGGAGGTTTTGCCAAAGCAAATAAAGAACTCATCGAATTCTATCAGAATTTTCTGAATGAAACCGGTATTGAACTCGACCTCATCTATACATCCAAAATGATGTTCGGTTTGCGGGATATGATTGAGAAAGGTCTGATAGGTCAGGATCAGAGTATTTTGGCCATACACACGGGTGGACAACAAGGGAACGCTTCGATGCTTAAAAGATTCCAGATTCCAGATTCCTGATTCCAGAAAGGATTTGATCCGATTCACCGATTGCGCGGTTTTCCATTTATTACCCGATCCGTTCAGGAGGATGATTAACGATTTCAGAAATCCCATAACCATATCACCAAATCACCGCATCACCTTATTACCTCATAACCTCATAACCAAATAACCAATACTCCAAGCCCAACTACTTCTCTGCTCGCTTGCTTAATTCCTTCACGACATTCGCAGCCTTCCTCTTGCAATGACTCATTTCAAAATTCTCCTTCGACAATTCTATTTGCTCAATGATCTCGGGAATTAATTCTGGGTAGGTCTTGCCGAATTTCAACAGGATGTTCATGGCAATAACCTTGACATACTCTCTTTTTACCGGCATTCGGATAGTGTGAAAACAATAATCCAGCAATTCACCGAAGTCCTCCAGATCAAAAATCAAAACATCGAATAGTCGAAGGAAGCTGGCAATAATGGAATGATTGTCGATCTCATCCAGTTTGGACGCAAAGAACCTGAGGGATGGTCTTATTCTTGCCGGATGTTTTTCAGCCAGATAAACCAGTGTCCAGCCTGCACGATGATCGAATGGCTTTTTCCCGGATAAGGTGAGCTCGATCAATTCCTGATAAAACTCTTCGGATTCACTGGCTAGCTCAGCTGCTTCAAGACAACAATTCTTGCTTGATTTCCACAGAATTTCTTCAGGTTTTGGCATGATGCAAAGTAAACTGAAAAATGTACTTTCACCATTGATGAAGTCACCTTTGATCCTGATTATTTTCCTCTCCATTTTTTTAACCTCTTGCGGTAAAATGGTGATGGCTGTAATGGGTGTGAGACAGACGAAGGAATACACTATTTCCGACGTAAAAAAAGAAGCCAGAATGCAAAAAATTCCTCAGGATCGATTGTTTGTCATGGATACAGCCGTTGTGGCACATTATCCCACAGAGGATACGAGCAAAAAGGTCAAGGCTATGGTTAAAAATCACTTGCAGCCTGCTCAGGCTCTGTATTACAACAGCAAAGGAGAGTTGGTCTCATTCCATATCAATTGCTATGCGCATGGATTTCGAACGAAATGGAATTATTTTGGAAGTTTTGATCAGTTTCCCCCTGAGACCGCTGCACCTGTCGATAGCTTATTCACTCTTCAGGATCAATTCAGATATATCAAGACACTTGATGGCAATTCAGTGAAGTGGGATGCCAATTCCGACTACATCATTATCTGTTATTTCAATCGAATGGTCCGAGGCAGAAACCGCAGACTGGTGAAGGAAGTGAAGAAAAACCTTGAATTGATGGAAAACTCCACTGTAGAGGTGTATTACGTCAACAATGATACCTTCTGGAGCACCTTCGATGTTGGACTCTGAAGATTTGTCACTTCGAGTGACTCGACTGAAAGGAGAGTTGTATCGAGAAGTTGACAAAGTTTTTATAGTAACTGTTCTCGATACGTTCCGACGAATGTCGGAACATCTGCCTACCGCAGGCAGGCTCGAACTGACACGTGAGATCAATTACCCTTATCATCCAATCCTCACATCATCCCATCATCAAACATCATGCGTCTGACATCAGACATCTTACATCTTTTTACTTTATTAACAAAAACACCAAATTGTTAATAACTTTGTAATTAGCCTTGTAACACCTACTTAGAGCCATTTTACTTTTGAAATTGGAAGAATTATGTTCCTTCCGGTAGTGTTGATTAGAAAAATGAAGAAAGGATTAACGGCATTATTCATCCTGGGCATGGTATGTAGCGTACTTGCCCAAAACGTTGTTGCGCAGCCGTCTGATTACCGGATGTCCCGACAGGAGTACATCGATAAGTATAAAGACCAGGCTATCAAGGAAATGCACCGATCCGGTGTGCCGGCCAGTATTACGCTTGCTCAGGGAATATTGGAATCGGCCGACGGGAACTCACCCCTTGCTCGTTATGCCAATAATCATTTCGGAATTAAATGTCACAGAGGCTGGGATGGAGAAACCTTCATTATGGATGACGATGAAAAGAATGAATGTTTCCGGAAGTACCACGACGTGCTCGATTCATATCGCGATCACAGTGACTTTCTCTCGGGAAGATCCCGATATGCTGCCTTGTTTGAACTGAAGATCACTGATTATAAGGGTTGGGCAAAGGGCTTGAAAAAAGCAGGATATGCCACAAATCCGAAATATGCCAATATCCTTATTCATCTTATTGAGACATACGAATTGGCTCAATATGATAAGATCGACAAACTTCCGAAAAGAGAAATTGAACCTGAGATTGTAGAAACGAACAAGCTTCAATACAACGATCGCACCATTCAGCTTCAGAACAACATTAAGTATGTGGTGGTGAGGGATGGTGACTCATTCTTCAAGATCGCCGATGATCTTGACATGGGTATGTGGCAGTTGTACAAATACAACGACATGGAAAAAGGCGATGCCCTGGAACCTGGACAAATCCTTTATCTCCAACCTAAAAAAGGAAAAGGAACATCTGAAACCCATGTATTCCGAAAAGGCGATTCTATGTGGCAGATTTCTCAGTCTTACGGTATCAAGCTGAGCAAGCTCTACAAAAGAAACCGAATGGAACCCGGTACGAAACCCAAGCCGGGACAACTGATCTATCTGAGGAAGAATAAACCGGAGTAGTGATTCCAGATTCCTGAATCCAGATTCCAGAATCATGAGCTCTCTTCGCCTCTGTGCCTCTGCGCGAAATATCTTTTTATCCAATACACTCGTACCCAACAAAAAACTAATTTTGGCACTCATTTAAATCACGTTACAGATGCCAAAAGATTTCGCGACGAGAGAAGAGGATTATTCGAAATGGTATAACGACATAGTTGTCAAAGCTGACCTTGCTGAGCATAGCGCCGTAAGGGGTTGCATGGTTATCAAGCCATACGGTTTTGCCATTTGGGAAAAGATGCAGGGTGCTTTGGACAAAATGTTCAAGGATACCGGTCATTCCAATGCCTATTTCCCTCTGTTCATCCCGAAATCTTATCTGAGCAAGGAAGCCGATCATGTGGAAGGTTTTGCCAAGGAATGTGCTGTTGTTACTCACTATCGACTGAAGAATGATGAAGAGAATGGTGGTGTTGTCGTAGATCCGGATGCCAAGCTGGAAGAAGAATTGATCATTCGTCCAACGTCTGAGACCATCATTTGGAATACTTACAAGAACTGGATCCAATCGTATCGTGATCTTCCAATCCTTGTGAACCAGTGGGCCAATGTTGTGCGCTGGGAAATGAGGACAAGATTGTTTTTAAGAACAGCTGAATTCCTGTGGCAGGAAGGTCATACAGCTCATGCCACGAAAGATGAAGCCATTGCCGAAACAGAGCAGATGTTGGATGTTTATGCCGACTTTGCGGAGAACTGGATGGCTGTGCCTGTGATCAAAGGATTGAAAACAGAGTCTGAAAGATTTGCGGGTGCCCTGGAGACCTATTGCATTGAAGCCTTGATGCAGGATGGAAAAGCCTTGCAGGCAGGAACCTCTCATTTCCTGGGTCAAAATTTTGCCAAGGCCTTTGATGTGAAGTTTGCCGATCAGACTGGAAAGATGGATCACGTTTGGGCTACTTCATGGGGAGTCAGTACTCGTCTTATGGGCGCTCTGGTCATGGCTCATTCCGATGATCAGGGATTGGTTTTGCCTCCAAAACTCGCTCCTACTCAGGTAGTGATCGTGCCTATCTATAAAGGCGAAGAACAAAGAGATCAGATCTCTGTTGTAGCTAATAAGATGGCTGATGAATTAAGAGCAAAAGGATTCAGTGTAAAATACGACGACAGGGATACGCACAAGCCGGGCTGGAAATTCGCTGAATATGAATTCAAAGGAGTGCCTGTGCGCTTGGCACTTGGACCACGTGATCTTGAAAACGGAACCCATTAGAGGTTGCAAGAAGAGACACTCAGGAAAAAGAGATACTTCAGCAAAGTGATATAGCCAACAAGGTAGAGCACCTTTTGGAAAACATTCAACAGAACCTTTATCAGAAAGCACTCGATTTCAGGGATAATAGCAGTCATTCGGTTGATTCATATGATGAATTCAAAACGGTACTGGAGGAAAAAGGAGGATTTATCTATGCTCATTGGGATGGAACGGCCGAAACCGAAGAAAAAATTAAGAATGAAACAAAGGCTACCATCCGATGTATACCATTGGCTGGAAAGAAAGAAGAAGGGAAGTGCATGGTTACCGGAAATCCTTCATCTCAAAGGGTGATCTTCGCTAAAGCATATTGATATGAGTGAAAACAGGGAAAAGATTTTTCAGGTCCTGAAGGACAAGGGCTGCATGAAGCAGAAAGTGTATCGAAACACACTTGCCGGGGTGCAACACATGAAACATTATATCGAGGACCTTGCAGAGGATCTCAAAGTGAAAATGGAGGGGGTTGACAAGTCGGTATTGGTTAGTTATGAAGACCGAGGTGACTTTGAAATTCGTCTGAAACTCGGTGGTGATATCATCATTTTCCTCATGCATACCAATGTTTTTGATTTTGATCAAGGTCATATTATTCAGGGTAGTTCCTATGTTAAGGAAGATCCATACCGCGCATATTGTGGAATGATATCCATCTATAATTTCCTTTCCGATTCCTTCAAATACAACAGGGAAAGAGATCTGGGTTACCTAATTGCAAGAGTTTTCATCAATAAGGAGAATCACTTCTTTGTTGAAGGCAAGAGGCAATTGGGTTTTCTTTATAATGATTTCGCCAAGCAGACTTTTGATGCGGAAAAAGCCGGGAACGTTATTGATAGCTCGATCTTGTATAGCCTTGATTTCGATCTGCTCACACCACCATACAACGCTGTAGTGGAGGTCTCAGTGAACGAAGTGAATGCCGTGAGCCAGGCGGGAAAAATGAAAACAGGCAAAAGGCTTGGATTCCGTTTCCAGAGCGAAGGCGAGGTGAAATAATTTTTTTAAGAATCATTTGGTCGGAAATAGAAAAAACTATTATTTTTGCCGACCGTTTCAAACCGAGAAACGCCAAAAAATAAACGGTCCCTTCGTCTAGGGGTTAGGACGCCAGGTTTTCATCCTGGAAACAGGGGTTCGATTCCCCTAGGGACTGCGAAATAAAAAGCGTTAAGCTACTGTATAAGGTGGTTTGACGCTTTTTTCGTTTAGCACTTACCCAACATATTACCCAACAAAGTGATACTCAACGATAAATCACATATTCGGATTCTTCAGGTGAAATAAAGCACTAAAAGGCTGCCCGCTGTTGCACAATCTGATATTTATTCGTATATTTTAGTAGCTGAGCGCAAGTTTCATATCTCTTAGCGCAATAAAGCAGATTGTAACTATAAAAGATCGGAAGTAAAGACTTACCATCATGGAAGAGGTACAACTGCTTGGCATCAAACTCAGTATCCAAGACTTTAAATCTATTATTCATGAGGCTGTAAATACGGCCTTACAAGATCAACTAAATTCTGATCCTATGGATGAATTGTGGTCCATAGAACAGGCTTCAGACTATCTAGGAATAACTCGCCAGACGCTCACTAGGATAGCTAATAGAGGAGACATTTCTCCAATGAAGATTACAGGTAAAGCTGTAAGGTATTGGAAGAAGGATGTCATGAATTATCTGGAACGCTGTAAGCATTGATTGAAATCATGTCGTTTCAATTACCCCTATATAGCAAGGTTGATTTATTGATGGATTTGATCAATTATGGCTGTTGATACAATTCATATCACTGTCATAACTGATATTCTCCCGGATCTCGACTGGAGACTAATCTCTCATCCTAAAACGGGTGAAGAGATTCGTCTTAAATCTACTTGGAGAGGAATGAAGATTACTTCCATCCAAGGGAAACTTAGGTTAAGAGGAAGTCTTTCTACACTGTTATATAAAAACAATCTCAAGACTCTTTCATTTAAGGAAGTTAAAGAGGCTATACGAATCCTTAAATATCTTATTGGTGAGGATATTTATGAAGGCACTATTAGTAGAATCGACATACATGGAACAATTGAAACAGAACATGACCCTTCTTCCTACTTCAGATATCTTGGTTCAGCACATCATTATAAAAGAATCCAGTTGCCTGAAGGTTCACTCTATTATAAAAATGGTAGCAGAGAGATCAATTTTTATGACAAAAAAAAGCAGGCTAGATCACAGAAAGTGAGATTACCTGAGCACTTGAGGCATCAGAACCTACTGAGGATTGAAATGAGGTATAAATATCAAAGACTTAGAAATGTTTCAAAGAAATTGGGAAAATCAAAATTGACAATTAACGATCTGGTTAACCCAAACTATTATAAGAGACTTATTGATTTCTGGAAGACTGAATATGATGAAATAAACAAGGTTAATAAACCTATTCTGAATCTAGGAAAGTGCAGGAAAAAGAGTGATTTACTTAATCACCTTGCCTCAATTGGAATTGAGGCTCTTGGTGGTGAAACTCAGGTATGTGATCTAATAGGAGATTCAAGAATTCATTACCGAGATATTCGTCCTGAAGATATATCAAATAGAAAAAGAGATATAAGGAGGTTAGCGAACCTGGAAGGAATTACTGAAAAAAGCTCTCTACTAAAAGAGCTAAACAAAAAAATGGAATCTTGTTATTGCAAATTACTGGATGATATTGAATTAGAGGATAATAGCGAAATGAAACTTGTGACTATTCATGAATACAACAACGAATTAAATAGAGCTTCATAAAGCATTTGTAAATTTTTCTTTCATGCCGTGTTGCCTTAGAGTTATTAGTTAATTGACATTCAATTTGGCGAATCATATCTTCGTAATTACTCAATTTATAAAAACATGAATTGGAATCTTGGACTTAATTTTTATTCGGGTGAAGCAATCCTTTTTAACCCTAGGGATCTTGATATTGAGAACACAACCAATCTCATTAAACAGAATAAATATCACATTTATCTTGTATGTAAAAGAAAGAAGGTTTATTTCGATAATAGCAAATTAGATGGTGATTTCTGCTATACTACATTATATTATCTTGACGAGAACCATGATAAAGTTTATTTGAAATATAAACACTCCAGCGAATTAGTTATCAATGGTGTAAATGATGGATACTACAATATAGATTTCAAAGGGAATAAAGGAATTGAAGTTCGAGATTTTTTAATGATAACAAATTTCTGTTTTCTTGAAAATGATCTTATTGGAGTTTCTGAACCTAAGCCATTGATGTCTGATTTAGAAGTAATGTATATAGGTCAAGCTTTTGGTAGAACAAAAACTAGGACCATTGATTATAGATTATCAAATCACGAAAAGGTTCAGAAAATAGCCTTAGATATTCTCGATAAAGGTAGTAATGAAGAGGTCTTAATAATCGGATTAAAAGTTAAGACAGGTGATGTTACAACATCAATGATTACAGCAGATACTAATTTGAAAGTATCCACACCAAAGGACATTGAAAACTTAGTGCTCAAGTCTAGAATGCGACTAACGGAGGGTCAAGAAATAACCGTTTTTGAAGCATCATTGATAAATTACTTTAAACCAGAACTAAATACTGAATATAAACACAATTTTCCCTCTGATGATTTTACCTCTATTGATGAGCTATATGCAACGGATTTTAATTACTCTGCAGTGACGGTTAATACAAGACCTGTGGCTGTGAGAATTTTTTCAGAACACATTCAAGAGAGAAAGTACATTCATGGACAGCACTTCCCATTGCATAGTAAGAGTGAGAAGGAATCCTTATTCGAGTATTTATATGACTTCAGTAAAAAAGATTCTTGACAATTTGGTTTGAGTAGAAACACTCAATAACCTCTGAACGTTAGGATGTTGTAATTCATTTATCTATCTTGAGATAACCTATGAATGCAATTCTTAATCCACTTGAGCTTGGTCAATATTATTCAAAGAAAGACTTGGCGGAACATCTTCAGGAAGAAACAATTTCTGTGGTAAGAGAGGGATTATACTACTGTAAAAAAACCTTCACGACCTTGCTTTTTGTTGACCTAGTTAAAAGAGATAAAGAGGAAAAGTTTCACTTCAATGATTTCTTTGAAGGGGAGTATTTCCATTGGGACAGTCAAACAACACAGCACATAGATAGCCCCAAGATTCAAGAGATGATCTCAGGAGAGAGAACTCCTCATCTCTTTGTCAGAATGCATCAAAAAATAAAAAATGTAACACAGCCCTTTATTTACTGTGGAGCTTTGGAGTATTTGGAATTTGTACATGGTACATCAAAGCCTGTGCACATTGTTTTCAGGAGTTTAGATATAGATGAGGAGACAGGGAACGAAGATTTACTAGAAATATATACTTGGAAACCAAATTCAATTGGAGAAGCTCCTAAGAAAAGTAGCAAAGAGGGAAGAATAAGTGCAGAGAGAAAGAAGAAATACAAGAAACCAGATTTAACTGAGAGAAAAGGTCTAGTTACATCTAGGGTTGGACAAGGTTATTATAGGCAGCAGATCATCGATAAATGGAATGCGACTTGCCCTTTGACAGGTTGTAAGAACCTGAAGATTTTAATAGCATCTCACATAGTTCCTTGGAAAGAATGTAATGAAGAAGAAAGATTAGATGAAGAAAATGGGATATTGTTATCACCAAATGCAGATGCATTATTTGATAAGCATCTGATATCATTTGATGATGACGGTAGCATGCTTGTGTCGAGCTCAATAAGTACAGCTGAGCTTCAACAATTAGGGGTAAACAAAGATGATATAATTCCAGTTTCCAAAAGAATGAGAAAATACCTTGCGAGGCATAGAATGCATCTCAAATGAACTTAGGATATTGTAAAAAATAGGCTTTTCATTTTAGTGACGGAGATGAATAAAGATGGAATTATTATTAAAAAGGACCTAATTTTCTTGTTAAAAATATCGAGGTCGAAAGATGAATTTGAAATCTAGAAATCCGTGTTGAAATTATCAAGAGGATGCTTAACTACATTTACTGAATATTGGGAAAATATAACAAGAACAGTTTATCAATAGATAAGAGGCTTTTTCAAGGTGGTCAGAACAAGCTTGCCATACTCAGCGAGTTAAAAGACAACTCACTATCTGGATTCAAGAAAGAAGTAAAAAAGGCTCGAAGACATCCGATTACTAATGCACTTATTCTCGGAAAGAGCAAGCCTAAATCTTATAAGGAGCTAAGGGAGAGTAGACCCTCTTTTTTTTCTGGAAATCTTGAGGGCGAAATAGCCTGGTTGTTGGAGAGCATATCGTTGTCCAAAAGTGAATTAAACGCCTATATCCAGTTAGAATTACAGCTTGAAAAAGAAATTCTGTTTGCGAAGTTTGAAAATGCTCAAAGACTTCTTGATCAAATTGAGAATGAGATTTGCTTTTCGTATTGGGGGCTAGAATTAAGATATTTCTTGATTGAAGAAATGTCAGGGACCGAAGAAAACTGGAAGTATAACGGTATGGTTAATTCTGAAGTGAAAAATTCCTACACACTTTTTTTTAACCAAATATTAAGTAAAAGAGCAGAAAAAGGAGTTTCAGCTTCGGATTACCAGCGTTCCTTTTCCAATGAAATCAGGATGGCATCTCCGCACGATTTTGAATATTTAAGTTATAAACTGTCATATCATTCTATCCCAGATTACAATAATTATGCCTTTAGCATATATGCAGATTCTTCTTCTTCAATTATTGATAGATATATATCTCTATTGAATATTCTCACCGAACTCGTTTCTTCGAAGAAAGAAGAATACGTTCACCTTGCAATAAATGTATTAGAAGAAATTGCTGATATCAATGATGTAAGGTTAAACAGGATAAGAGAATTCTGTGGGACAAAGGTTATAGATGTTGATTCTGAAAATTATATCCAAGTTTTAGAAAACTATACTCTAGGGAAATACGAATTGTGTATTTCTGAAATCCCGAAAATTCTAGCTACATCTCCGGGATTAGTTGAGCTCTGGGACATATACGTGAAGTCTTTAATCGAGAGTAAAGAAAGTTTTGTCGAAACCAAAGTATCAACTTTTTTAGATGTTATAATTCATAAACTATACGTAACATACAGTATTGTAGATGAATCTTATCAAGAAGCAGAGGAATTGCTAAAGCTCGTGATAATGATACCTGATCTATCATTTACCAAGCAGCTTTTAGCATTAATAAGCAGCACACTTGGATTGTACTCAAACAAAGAAATTTTTATAAATAATTTTTGCATTCATTCCAATTACTCTAATCCATTAACACTACTTCAATCTGATAAATGCAAAACAAGTCAAGAATATTCAGGTCTGTTGACAAGTTCTTGTATAAAATTCATGGCAGGCAAAATTGTGGACCAACAAGTATTGGAAAAGAACATTAGTAAGTTCAAGTTTGATTTATATCAACTCAGAAGATCATTTAGGCAAAAGGATTTTGAAGAGTGTATAAAGGTGGGGGAAAGATTTAACCTTGACAAAATTCGAAACAACATTTTCATAGAGGAAATCATCTTTATGATGTTTCATGCCTATGGAAATAATGGACAGTTAGATAAGGCCATAGAATTATATGTTTCATCATATTTCGAGAATAAAAACTTCATTAGAAGAATCAATGCATCTAGAATGATAGAGGAGATAGTCAAGAGGAATTATCCTCTTGAACCAAGTATTGATGGAGCCATATTCTTTAACCTAAATAATCTTGACAGTTATCACTGTTTCGTCACTTTGGAAATGTGGTTAGAATCCAATGGTGTACAAAAACCGTCTGATGTTCAATTACCTTCCGGAGAAATTAACATGATGAAACATCTATTTCTTCTAGAACATGGATGTAATGTAGATGTTTTAGAGAAGTTCTATTTTGAATATGAAACAAAAGAAGATGTAGTAGAAGAAAGAAAAAAGGTTCTTTCAGTTTTGATTCAGAACAATTCTGATGAAGATTCAAATAGATTTATAGATGAATTAAGCACGATTACTCACAAAGAAAAGGTTCAGTCAATTCTTCAGGAGGTTAATTCAGGTAGAATTCATATGACTAATAACATGTTAGAATCAATAGACGAGGCTAACATTCAGAATAGCTACAAACGCTATAAACTTCTTACCGATTTTTCTGAGAATGTTGATCTCGAAAGTTATGATTCACAAACATTATTACGAAACTACCTTGAATCTTTTGTAGATTCTAAGAGTGTTGCCTCAAACCCATCATTTCTCTCATTTAAATCATTGGTAAATGAGATTATAGATGGCTTCCTTTTTAATAAAAAAAATGGTTTGGATGGAGAGCTGAGTACACGAATTAGGCATGGTGAACTTGAAAACCAGATTAGAAGTGCATTCGATAGAAAACATTTAATATCTAAGAAAGATGATTCCGGAGAATATGCAGATTTGACGCATTGGACGGAGCAATACCAAGAAATGCTAGATGAAAATGAGATGGAGAGGCTTCAACTTTCCTTGAAAAGATTTTCAGGAGAAGTCGATTCAATGATTCAATATTTTGTCGATGAAAATATCCAAGTATTATCAGCGAATTATCCGGATAAGAGGCATGGATTGTTTAATTATAGATTTAATGACAGTTACCTGAATTTGTTGTTTGAAGAATCAAGACTTAATCATGATAGTTTTGAAGAATTCCTTGATTATCTTTTTTCCATTTTAAAGGCTCATACAGAATCTAACTTAAATACAGTAAGAGATTATTTAAAAGACGATTTCAGAAGAGCTGTCGATGAAAAGTTAGATGGGTTGCGAGATAGTGTTTTTGCGATTTCTAATGATCTGATAGAACTTAACCAAAGTATTATTGGAGCCAAGAATGAATTTCAGAATGAAATATTAGATATCTCAAATTGGTTTGTTGTTGCAGATAGTTCAATTGAGAGGACGATGGATATTAAAACTATTATTGAGTGCAGTTTTGAGTCTAGCAATCTGAAGCACCCTCACACTATAATTAGACCTAAAATAAATGTTGATGAGAAGCTCTTCATACAAGATTATAAACATTACATATTTATACTAATTAACTTAATAGAAAACATTAGGATTTATAGTAAACTTCCAAATGAAGAACTTGAGGTTGAAGTAAAGTCTGTTTTTGAAAATGATCATTTAATTTTTAGTGTTAAGAACAACTTTGATCGGGATCAACTAATCGTCTCAGATCTAGAAACAACATTTGGGAGGATCAAGGAAAATTGGAAAAATGATGTGGATCCAAGTTCAGTAAATCGGGAAAGGGGAAGTGGATATGAGAAAATTAAGAGAATATTAGCCTATGATGTAAAGACACCTGAACACTCATTTGACTATAAGATTGAAAATGATACGCTTGAAGTAATTTTTTCTGTCGGAATTACATTTAATTACGAAATAGATGCATAAGAAGGTCCTATTTATTGAAGACAATATGATTAAGGCGGAGGCAGTGCTCAAACTAATACATGAGGAAATGCCTAAGGTTTCAGTTACAACTAAAGATTCGTTCAGATCAGGATTAAGAGAAATTATGAGTCAAGAGTATGATATACTCTTGCTAGATATGAGTTTGCCCACCTGGGAACGTGATAGGGTGAAAAAACAAGAAGGTTTTGAGCGATTTGGTGGTGAAACGATAATGCGGGAGATGAAAAGGAAGAACATTATAGTTCCAACTATAGTAATTACAATGTTCAATGAGTTTGGAATTGGAAAGTCTTTTGTGAATCTTATTGATTTAGACTTACATCTAAAGTCTGAATTTGAAGATTTTTATAAAGGGTATGTTAAATATAGTTCCAGTGAAAAAAAATGGGAAATTGAACTAACTAATGCATTAAAGGCATTATGAAGATCTTAATTGTCGATGACAGCATAGATAAATTATCTGAAGTATCTAAGCTCCTTATAGAAAGTGTTGATGATGTTGTAATTGATACAGTTGAAGATATTCAAGGAGCTATGAATTTTTTATCCGAAAACAAAGTTGATTTACTCATTTTGGACCAATTTTTACCTCTAAGAGATGGCAAAAATGGAGAGATAATTGAAAATGGAGGGCATTATCTACTGAATGAAATAAATCGAAAAGCGTCGAGTATAAATACTCCGAAGTATATTATTGGACTAACTCAGTATTACAACAACTCTATAGAGTTCTCAAATATTTGGCAAATCATTGAATATTCTCCTACTCATTCCAATTGGTGTAACCCAATCGTAAATATGTTGAATCATATTTCAAATGTCCAACATAGGGATGAAGACGAAAAAATTGAGGAGGAAGTTTTGCCAACAATATTTCTGGAAGGTAAAACTGATTTAATGATTCTGGCTAGAGTAGTTGAGCTATACTTTAGTGAAATCAGTGATAAATTTATTCTTAGAAGTCAAAAAAATGCAGGAGCGAATTGGGTTGCTCAACAATTAGTCATATGGGGACATCAACTAAAACGTGATTCAGATAATAATCTTATTAGAGCAATTGGGTTGTTTGATTCAGATGAAGCAGGAATTAGGGCCAAGAATGATGCGTTTAAAAAACTCACAACAGGTAACCAACAAAACGCTACAAAAACTTTGACTATCGAGCCTAAATTTTGTGATAACGTTCTTGAATTTTATAAGAATGGTTTGCAAATTGAATTCGAGCTTGAAAATCTTTTGCCTCTTGAAATTATTCAGTATGCAGAAAGTCAGGATTGGCTTGAGAACAGAAATCCTTTGTTTGTTAAGCCTCCAAAAGAAATGAATCCTATGTCCGAAACCGTTCCGGAATTTCTTGATAGAATAGGGCTATCCAACGATTTAAAAGTCTATTTGAAAAAAGTCAAAGTTTCAAATAAGAAAGATTTTGCTAAATATGTTGTTGAGCAGTCTCAAACTTCGACTAAGATTCTTGATGGTCTTAAAGAATTAGTAGAGTATTTACTTATTGAACTTGCGATTATTTCAAAATAGTCTTGCTTGGATTTAATTTTAAAAAGCCCATTTATTGAGATCTAAATTAATTGAGAGATTTAGGTATATAGTATGGTCTAAATAAAAAATTGCTGGAGAGGTATAAAGTGATTTTCTCAATGTTAGTATAGTATAGAGAAGAATTTATTAGATTCTAGCGATGTTGATAATATCGTAAAACTGAACATAAATGCATTCACTTATTTTCCTTTAAAAAATAGGTGATCAGACGCATTAATCGCCCTTTGTTCTTGATCAATTCTTATGTAGTCATAGAATATTTGTTCAGTGCTGTGTCCTGAAAAGTTCATTATTTCTGTTACAGGCATACCACTTAAATAGGCATTGGTACAAAATGACATTCTAGCAGTGTGAGGTTTTATAACTTCATATTTGGGATGAACTTCTTTGACCAGTTTGCCGCCTATTTCTTTTCTGATCACGACCTCGTCTTTAAGACCAGCCAACTTACCAACAGTTTTAATATTCGTTCCTATCTGACCTCTATCCATTCGAGGTAGATTGTATTCATATTTTTCAACTATTTGACTTGCGAAAGGGTGGAGAGGGCAATAAACATCTTCATTAATCTTGGTTGTTCTTACTCTCATATATAGCTTGCCATTCTTTTTCATTATATCCTTTTTGTCAATAGCTGAATAGTCTGATACTCTGAGTCCTGTGAAACAACCTAATATGAATAAGTCTCTGGCCTTATCCAAAGACTTCAATTCAGTCAGATCCAATTCATATAATTTTGTGATGTCTTTTAAGTTCAATGAAATACCGTCCACTTTTTCCTTGAATTTGCTAAACTCTTTTTGTTTGAATTCAGTGTGTTTCACAAATCCAGAATCAAATGCTTTTCCACAGAACATCTTTACATTTTTAATTTCTTTTCCTATCGAGTTCTTTCTTAGCCCTTGTGAAAATAAGTACCCGGTATACGCTTTATGAAATTTAATCGTACCCAGTGTTTCCCAGGTCAGATTATATTGCTTTGAGAACATTTCTAGTTTATCTATTGACTGTTTCCAACCTTTTAGTGTGCTTGGTCTCAAAGGTCTTCCAGTCCTATAATGAGGTTCATCTTGAGCCTTTTCAAGAAGGTTATACAAGAAATCCATGATCTCACCTTTCCCGCTTTTTTTATTTGGTTTAACAATTTGGTCGAATAGTCTGCGAGCCTCTGTCTGACGAAATGGTAGAGACTTAGCCATTGCCTCAGCATCAGCTTGAGTGAATTCGGTTTCCAAACGAGAAAGCAAAGAGTTAATTCGTCCTTTTTCGGGCAATGGTGATGTTGGTTTGACTCTCTCTTTCTTGAAGTTCCAATCTTTCGTTGTGACTTTGCATCTTGTCGAGGCACTAAATTCAAATGATCTACCATCTGTAAATCGAATATAGATTGGTACAGGAACAGAGTCATTTTTAATTGTCAAACCTTTATTTAATCTAAATCTAACCTGTCCCATTATTATCTAATTACCCAACAAATTACCCAACATTTATTTTACAAAAGAGAATTCTTTACTATATTGGTATACATGAAAAGCCTATTAAAATTGAATATAACGATTGATTCTGTAAAGGTACGTAAAAAGATGTAAAATATTAAGTAGTCCCCTAGGGACTGCAAAAAAGCCTGCTCAAACGAGCAGGCTTTTTTGATTTAAGAATACTGATTACTGAATTCGGAATGCTGAAGTGATTTGTGAGATATGATGGAGGAAGGATGCCAGGCCCTGGGGAATCGAACGAAGCGCCGGCCGGGTTCGAAACCGATGCAAACTTTGTTTGCGAGGTTCGCGAGGGGATAGTGCGGCATGCCTTGTGCGTATGAGCATTCCCCTGTTTAAGTCAAAGAGAAGGTATTCCTCAGAGAGCTAGCATTAAAGTAAAACATCTTTAAGGGTCGTTCTTGTATTTTCAGTATTGGACGGACGGGGAAAAACAACAAGTTATTCCCCTAGTGACTGCTACCATCGACATAAAGGCCTGATATTCAGGCCTTTATTGTTCCGACAGATTCCTTTATTTTGTTCCGACAAAGAGTGTTAACTAGTTGAATATTAGATTGATATAGATTCTCGGAACTCAAATGTTTCGACAATTTAAAATGCTGGCTTATCTTTCTCTTTTGAATCTTCTTCAGATCCAGAGACTTTTGGTAATTGGTGAAAATGATCATTTTCACCTGTAAAACTTATTGGGTGGATTGGATATGTTTTCCCGCGAACGTCTGTATAAGTCCCCGTAATGTACATTTCATAAATTGGAAATGCAGCAGTAGAAATTAATGGAATTTTAATTTTACCTCTACTACCTTGAATTGCTTCTTTAATTTCAAATTCAAAATTATGTTCTTCTTCTTTTTTTAGCATTCTTTTTTCAACCAGTTCATCAGAATTAGAAATTATCATGTCCATTATGACATTTATCTCATTAATTTCAGAATTCCCAAAATTAGTCAACTCGAGTGTGAAATAATTACCCTCATATAAATTGTCCTTAAGTGAGAAAATAGGTTTTAATGTAGCTTTCATCTGATCAGGGATGGTCTTTTCAAGATATTTTGAAGTAAGCCCAGATTCCCTTGAAGACAATACAACAGGTCTCCCGTCTTTGACTTTAATTGTAGTCGCTCCTTTTGAAATTTCTTTTTCAATTGTCGGCTCAACTCTCAAATATGCATCTTGTTGGTAGTCTGTCTGTTTCTTAATTTGTCTGAATGTCTTATAGGTATATATCACATATATCATAACCAATATTGCACCAACAATTTGAGCAATCTCATTTGCATCGTGAAGGTATATTCTCCATTGTTCTATTCCTACAGTCTCATGTAGCAACATCATTCAGAAATTAATTTCATTAAAGTATTCTTTACCCTCAACAAATCGTCAAATCTTTCATTATTGGTGACATAATGAAGTTCTTTCAAATCACCTCCATATGAAATCGTAAGATTCGCACTATCTGATTTTGTACCTAATTCTTTACTTAATTCGAAGGAACTTGTGAAAATTGTAGAGTTCACAGCTTTCAGTAAAACAGATATATATTCAATTTCATGACTCGTAACGACGATATCATGAATTATTCTTTGATTAAATATCATTACCTCAAATGCCAATCCATCACCTGTATCAGATTTTCGAATTTGATAAAAATGATCTATTACATTAAAGTTTTCCAGGCTATCAGCAATTTGGGCATATCTTATCAATGTAGATTTACTTGCGCCAATATTTAGCAAATCAACATTTCTATCTCCCAAGATATTTTTCCCAGTCATAAGGTTTAAGTATCGTAGTATTGGATTTCTAATATAGAAATTAAATAGTACAAAGTCCTGTTTTATACAATATTGTAGTATTTATACTTGGGAATGATCCGGTATATGTCCGACATTATTTGCATGTCATTGTAAATGAATGTGTTTACTTTTTCCCTAGAGACTGCAAAAATGCCTGCTCAAACGAGCAGGCTTTTTTGATTTAAGATTCCAGAAGCATGATGAAATTGAGAAGGTTTATTCAGCTTAAGAACCGAGACCGAGAATCATTCATTCGAACGAGCTACCCGATAAACTCTACTTAGTTCCCGTTGCAATTTTCCTGACCATTCTTTCAGCTTGTCTGGAAGTTAACTTTTTAGACATGACATCCTCATTCACCCTGAGCAGTTTTCCGGCTATTTGGTTGCCCGACTCGAAGGCAAGATTCAAGTCTTTTGCAGCCTCATTGTAATCCCTGAGCTTCATCAATACTCGTCCTCTGGTTAACCTGTAACCAGGAATAGAGGGATCAAGCTCAATAGCCTTTGAAAAGTACTTTATGGCTGTTTTGTATTTTTTATACCTTTTGTAGCAAAGTCCGGTGTTGTATTGCACCTTGTGGTTTTCTGGGAATTGATCTACGATCTTTTTGTGAACCTTAAATGATTTACGGTACTGGCGTGTTCTGAGATAGCTATAGGCCAGGCAGGCTAATATCTCATTCCTTTTATACCCGTCTTTCAAAGCCTTCTTAAAATCCGGTATGGCGCTATAATGTAATTCTCTCATTGCAAGGCAGGTGCCACGCAGATAGTACACCAACCAAATCTTCTTCTCATATTTAATGGCTTTGTCGCATTCTTCTTTCGCGAAGTCAATATCCAGGTTCATAAAATGAAAAACTGCAAGAGTGAAATGATACCAGGACCTCAATACCTTGGATGTCAATGATTCTGTGGAAACAGAATTCAAGTATGAAATGGCCTTGCTTGGGTCTGTATTCTCGATATTGATTGCCAATTCCATTAAATTGCCAAACTGAAACTCCTCGAAATTCGAATTGAAAATTTTGATCTGCTCTAATGCCTTCTCATTATTCCCTTCATCCCAGTATCTTATCGATTGTTCGAGAATTTGAAATAGATAATCCGTGTAAGACTCTTTGAAAGGATGTAAGAAGGGTGAGTTCTTTAAGAATTGCCTTAAGTCAATCGGTTTGAAAAATCCATCCTCCATATATGCTCGAAATCGCAGCTTAGTTTACACCTTTAAAGTAATCATATTGAGAAGATCTGAATTTGTTTTAACAGAAGCAAAACCAGAAGAGTCCCTTCACCCTCTTGAAATCTTTTTTAAATGGCTTAAGCAAGTATCTGAGAATTGATGTAAGAAGCTACCTTCAGGATTGAGATTAGAAAGCCGTTTGTACACATGGAGTGAATCTTTTGGTACTCCACGAACTTCAGCTATTGATTCTCTTTTTCTAATTTATCGTTTCCTTTTCTCTCAAGTTCTTGTACAATTTTATTCACTGGATCGACCACATCTGATTTGAACATTCTTCTCATTGATCTTCTTTCCTTTGATGATAAATTATGCCAGGAGTGCACATATGCGGTGTCATCCTCAAATTCAGTGATGAAATCGAGTCGGAGATTGCTTGGATTCTTCCATTTGTTTATTGAAAAACTGTATTCGTAATTCCCATTGCTGGAAATCGAATGCCAAAATAAAGCGTAAAATTTTTCACCTTTCGTCGTCACTCTACCAACCTTCTTTGGGTAATAGTACTTCCTGATATTACCAAACAAAATTGCTGTATCCAGGGACGTATCATAGGCCATTTCACAACTCTTAGGCCACAACCTTTCCATTTTCGATAGGTGCTTTCGAGTGATTCGATTTTCAGGATACATTTCCCAGTAGCCGTCAAGGGCTTCTTGAACCAGTTCCATCTTTCCATGCATTCGATGATTTCCTATGGCATTGAATGTATTATCCCATGGTGCTAGGGCACAGCTCACGAAAAGCAATGTCCAAATGAACGTCGATATGAATAAAATATTCGAAAGGGCTTTATTCACAGCAATTCCGCATATAGACTTAAAATTATCCTAAATATTCGATAATGTGCATGTAATAGGTAATCCTATTGGTGCTTATCCGTTATGGGAGACTTTCGGCCAATCCAAAGTCATGCATACACGACACTGGAATTCGTTTGGGACCGCAAAGGTCTCAGTGGAACAATTTGTCTTACCCGTTCGATCAACTCCTGCTTTTTCATATTTGAACCTGTATCTGACATTTCAAATTATAGGAAATTGCGAAAAGTGTTGAGGCTGGATTTTTAGATGTTATTTCTTACATAACCTTTTTGAACGAATCGTTTCTCTGTTAAAAGTCAAATACCCATTCCGTATCAATTACTTTTATTTTCGATTCAATTGAATTTAATCGCTCCATTCCGCCCTCGATCTGTTTGGATTTGTCATCATCAGATCTTTTCAAAGTTTTAGGATCATTTTTCTCTATGAAACTCTCAATTTTTTTGACAGTTTTCTTATCCTCAGGGGAAACAGGGTAGAGTTCAACTCCGCTTGATACGGCACGGAAAAATGGCCTTACTTCAATAATATATATACCGTTTGGTTTAAGATCTCCCTTCACGTATTCTCTGTTTTCGGCAGACACCCAGAATACATGTTCACCGGGCTCACATTCATAATAATAGTAGTTATTGCCACCTCCTTTTCCAAGATACTTTTGGCCGTCGTAATATTTGAAATCGATCACGGCAACAGCACCACGAAACCTCACAAAATACACCATGGCATTCCCTTCAGAAGGTCTCTCAAGTTTTTGACATTTCACTTCGTTGTGCCATATGAGTGTGGTTAGTAATAAGAATATGAAAGATTTAAATTGATTCATGTTGATCAAATTTCGTTGCTTGAGCGCATATATTATTAGTCTTATCGTGATTCACGGAATAATATGAAACTTTTCTGCAAACCTAATTGATGGCTTTACGCATTACATAATATTCGTCATGCTCTTTGTGAACCTCAAATCCGAATCTTTTATACAATTCCTTTGGACCCTTGAAGTTTCCTTCATTTGATAGATCTCCTTTTTTGGGATAGGCTTCCAGATAGTCAAAATTTGTATTCGAGTAATCCTCTATGATTCTTTTCAGAATCTGATTCGAAATGCCTTTTCTTCTGTAATTAGGATGGATTAAAAAACATACAATGGAACATGCTTTGTCATCAAGATTATCTATGACATCAAAGTCCCTGATCAGTCTCTCGTAATTCAATCTCTCATTGACATTACACCAGCCAACCACTTTTTCATTTTCGTAGGCCAAATATCCTTTGTGCTTATTATTATCTATGCGATCAATGATCATCGACCTGCTCATTTTACGTGTACAGGTTTCTACATCTCCGAGGAAATTGAAGTCGATGCAATAACATTTGTGTCGATCGAGATTTTCTTCGAAAACGATGTTGTCAAAGAAGAACAGATAGTCTTCTTTCAACTCTTTGGATAAGGGTTTTATTTCGATATCCATTTAACGTTTTTCCGCTTCCACTAATTTCTCGTGATAATCTTTTATTCGCGCATGGGCATTGCCATCTACCAACAATATAACGATCATCATGGCAATGGTTGTTATGCTAATGGCCCTCCAAATTGGGGTGTTGACAAAAATGACAATCAATGCTGCTGCAATAATGATAAGCGGGATGACCTTAAATACAACTCCGTATTCTTTTAAAGTTGCTTCACCTCGTTTGATTTCAGAATTAAGAAATGCGGAAGCATCCTTTTCATGATCAGCTGCAAATGTTGTAATCCTTGTTGTGTTGGTATAAAGCAAACCGATCCCTACCGTCATTAACAAAATGCCTGCAACCAAGGTAGGGTAGATGTATGCCCTGGCCAGATCTGTTTTTCCAAGCTGCCAGAATCCAATGCAAGCAATTTCAAATGCGATACCAAACAAGATGAAAAATTTTGTAGAAAAGACTTCAGCTTTTGCCCAGTCGGTGGCTGTGTTTAATATGTCCATGACGGAAAGTTAAAAGAATTCTTAAATATCCTACTTCATAATTCCTGAGAATTACAGGATTGATCTAAGAATGAGACCTCTCTCTTCCTTCAAAAAAGATATACGTTTTGAATCAACTGGTTTTTCGATAATTGAGGATGGCCCATACGTTGAAGAAGAGGGCAAAGAAAAGGACGATAATAAACTGCCTTGTGAAGTCCGAAAATCCGCTTCCCTTGAGTATGAGCATGCGGATCACATCGATGAAATAGGTTACAGGATTTGAATAAGCTATGACCTGTGACCAGGTCGGCATGCTTTCAATGGCAGTAAACAAACCACTCATTAAAAGAAAGATCATCATGAAAAAGAATGCAATGGACATGGCCTGTTGCTGGGTTTCAGAATAGGTCGAAATCAATAGTCCCAGACCGAGAAGTGCAACTAGGTAAAGCGACAAAAATCCATACAATTCCCAGATGCTGCCTTCGATATGAATGTCGTAGATTAGATTGCCTACAACAAAGAGACCTATCGAGAATACTACTTGTCCTATGATCCAGAATGGAATCATTTTTCCAAGGATGAAATGATATTTTTTGATCGGTGAAACGTTGATCTGTTCTATGGTACCGATTTCTTTTTCTTTCACAATATTCAGTGCACACATGTATGCACCTACCATGGTTACCAACACCACCAGGATTCCAGGCACCATGAATAAATTATAATTCTGAAGGGTGTTGTACCAGTTGGCACTGTACACGCTGATCTGTTTGGAAAGGTCTTCTTTCGGCATGCCTGATAATTCAATTCCGATTTCTTTTTGATACTGGCCTATGATCTGACTCACATAGGCCGCACCTAAGTTGGCCTTGGTTCCGTTGATGGCATTCACGGCAAGAAAGAGATCAGATTTTCTTCTTGTTAAAAGGTCTTTTTCGAAATGCTTTGGGATCTCGAGGATCAGATCTGTTCTGTCCTTTTCCAGGTTTCTGAGCGAGTGATCGAAAGAATTATCGTAGTCCTGAAGTTGAAAATAACCCGAAGCAATGATTCTTTCTAAAATCTCTCTTGATTTTTCACTTCGGTCGTGATCCACAATGGAAATATTGATGTTCTTTATTTCATAATCAGCAGCAAGGGGCATCACTAAAAGCTGCACTAGAGGCATAATGAAGATCATCGGCAACAGAGCCCTATTCCTGAAAATCTGCTTGAATTCTTTCCTTAACAAGAATGCCAATATTCTCATGCCAGCCTGGTTTTATACTTTTTAATACTAATGGATAAAAGAAAGACGGTCATTCCAGCAAGAATCAAAGTTTCTTTCCAGATGGCAGAAATTCCGAGTCCCTTGATCATGATTGATTTGACAATAATGTAATACCATTTGGAAGGCACGATGTTGGCAATTACCTGAAGTACGATGGGCATATTTTCAAGAGGAAACATGAAGCCGGTAAACAACATTGTTGGTATCAGCATTCCCATAAGCGAGATCAGCATAGCCGATTGCTGAGAATTCGTGCTGTTTGATATCAACAGTCCCAGGGCAAGGGCGGTGAGAATGAGTAGTCCACTCTCCAAAAACAGAAGAAGCAGGCTTCCATTGATTGGCATGTCGAGTAAGGTGACACTAAGGATGAGAATGACCGTTAAATTGACCAAGGATAAAATGAAATAGGGTATGGCTTTGGAGATGATTACAAGTATGGGACTTACGGGAGAAACGAGGAGTACTTCCATTGTGCCCAATTCTTTTTCCCGCACAATGGAAACCGATGTCATCAATACACAGACCAGCAAGAGAACCAGAGCCATGACTCCGGGCACATAGTTGGTTGCGCCCTTTAATTCCGGATTGTAGATCATCCTGGTTTGCAAATCTATGAGCTGAGCACTGGCATTCTCTGGCTTTAAGGAGCCTTGATATTCAATAATGATGTTTTGCAAATAATTGATCAAAGTGTTCGCAGTGTTCGGATCTGTAGCATCCGCAATGATTTGAATTCTCGGACTTTCTCCATTTGCGAGATCATTGCCAAATCCTGCCGGGAACATTACAGCCAGTTTGATATCTCCTTTCTTAAATGCCGAGGTCAATTCCTGCTCATTATTAATTTCAGTTGTTATGTTGAAATATTTGCTGGCTGATATTTTATTTATCAGTTCAATGGAATGCTGATCCCGGGTCATATCCCCAATTCCGATGCGTGCATTTTTAATCTCGTTCGTCAAGGCAAAACCGAAAAGCACGATCTGAGCAATGGGTAGACCGAAAAGGATCAAAAGGGTTTTTGAATCCCTGAATACATGGTAAAATTCTTTCTTAACGAATGAGAGTAATTGTTTCATAATTCTACTCTGACCTAACAGCCCCCCTGGCCAATTCAAAAAATACATCATTCATGCTCTGGGCATGGTATTGGTCTTTCAATGACTCAGGAGAATCAAGTGCTTCTATCTTTCCATCTACCATTATGGACACACGATCGCAATATTCTGCTTCATCCATATAATGGGTTGTAATGAAAATGGTAATTCCTTGTTCTGCTGCTTCGTAGATCTGATCCCAAAAATGTCTTCTTGTAATAGGATCTACACCCCCAGTTGGTTCATCCAAAAAGACCACCTTGGGTTCGTGAAGAATGGCCACCGAAAATGAGAGTTTTTGCTTCCATCCAAGCGGAAGAGAGGCAACCAGACTATTCTGGGCATTCTCCAGACCTAGTTTCTCAATTAATTCAGACTTTTTTCTCCTTAATTCTCCCATGGAAAGTCCATAGATTCCACCATAGAATTGAATATTCTCAGATACAGTCAAATCTTCATACAGACTGAATTTTTGACTCATGTAACCAATTTGTTCCTTGATCAACTCAGCCTGATTCTTTATGTTGAATCCCACTACACTCGCTTTTCCGGAAGTGGGTTTCGATAAACCACAGAGCATGCGCATGGCAGTGGTCTTGCCAGCCCCATTGGCACCGAGAAATCCGAATATCTCGCCTTTATAGACTTCAAAACTTATGTTGTCAACAGCTTTGAAATCACCAAATGCTTTTGTAAGGTCTTTCACTTCAATAACGATGTCAGACATTGGCTTGCATTAAATGAATAAAACAGTCTTCAATGCTCGGTTGGATGTGTTCAATGCTCAGATCGGAATGATGTCGCAATTCAGTTTTCAATTCGTCGCTGGAATCATGATCTTCTTTAAAGGTGAAATGATGATAACTTCCAAAAGCAAAGCAACTGGAGACATAAGGCGATGATCGCAGTTCCTTGATCAGTTTTCCCATTTCCGAGGATCTTGCACGAAATAGAGTATTGGGATATTGTTCAATGATCTTTTCGGGAGTTGCGATTGACATAATCTTGCCATTTTGGATCAGGGCAATGCGATCGCATAAATTGGCTTCATCCATATATGGCGTGGAAACGAAAATGGTTATTCCCTGTTCTCGGAGTTTTTGAAGCATTTCCCAAAATTCTTTTCTCGACACAGCATCAACACCTGTGGTGGGTTCATCCAGAAATAGAATATCAGGTTTATGTATAAGGGCACAGGAAAGTGCCAGTTTCTGTTTCATTCCACCCGACAATTGACCGGCTCGCCTTTTGCGGAAAGGTTCAAGTTGAGAAAAGATGTCTTTGATCAAATGATAGTTCTGTTCGACCGTGGTATTGAAAAGGGTTGCGAAGAAGTCCAGATTTTCCTGCACACTTAAATCCTGGTAAAGAGAAAACTTGCCAGGCATGTAACCCACCTTATGTCGAATCAACTTGTAGTCCTTAACAACATCATATCCCAGAACTTCGGCCCTTCCCTTATCGGGAAGTAACAATGTTGTGAGGATCCTGAAGAGGCTTGTTTTTCCAGCTCCATCAGGTCCGATTAGACCGAAGATTTCCCCTTCCGAAACCTCAAATGAAATGTCGTCAAGGGCAATGGTTTTGCCATCGTTGTATTCTTTTGATATGTTTTCGATGATTACCGCCACAACACTATAAGGAGACTTCACCATACATGCCTATCTTGATCTGACCGTCATTCACAACGATGATTTTAGTGGCGTAAACGAGATTTGCCCGTTCATTTTTTGTCTGTATGGTTTTGGGTGTGAATTCTGCTTTGTCACTGATCCATGTGATGGATCCTTTGTATTCTTTCATCTCTCCTTCGGGTCCGTCTATTCTCACCGTGACTTCCTGTCCTAATTTGATCTGAGATAGCTGATCACCGGAAAAATAGGCTCTCAAAGTCAGCTTTGATATATCGGCAATTTTGAATAGTGGCTTACCGGTTTGAGTCATTTCGTGAGGTTCAACATATTTGGCCAAAACCGTTCCGGATATGGGTGATGTTATTCGACTCTTGTTGATCTGATCAAGAAGTTGTTCTATCTGTACGGCCAATGTATTTGCATCCAGATCTATTCCGTTGATGCTGGTGTTAAGCGTGGCTCTTTGAGCCTGAATCTGTCCTTTCAGATAATCGATCTGAGCCTGGATATCATCCAGTTGTTTCGTGGTGGCTGCATCGTCCTCAAGTAAATTTTCAATTCTCTTCTTTTCATTTTCTGCATTATCCAATTGTGATTGCAAGGAGGCGAGTTGCACCGAGATATCGGGTTTCCGACTAAGCAATGCCTGCATTTGCGCTTCAATTTGTTTTTTGCGCAAGTGCAGCTGGGTTGTGTCTATAAATCCGAGGACCTGTCCTTTTTCCAGCTGCTGTCCTTCCGCAAGCTCAAATTCTGTGAGTATCCCCGACCCTTCTGCCGAAATGGTGGTTTCAACAGCCTCAAAAGAACCGGAGGCATCGAATTCTTTTTCATTTCCGTTGCATGCGAGAATTCCGGAAATTCCAATTATCAATATAGATTTAGCTAGTCTCATTTCTTTTTTAGTTTCCGATTTCAAAATTTAATTTGTTGAGTGTCTTCAGGTATTGAACTTCATGCAATACGAGATTTTGTTTGGCTGAATTGGTTTGATCCACTTTGGTCAATAATTGTGACATCGTCACAACACCATTGTCGTACTTTTTCTGATAAGAATTCTGAATTGACATTCGAAGCTCTATCATGCGCTCATCCTGCTCCAGTAGATCTTCAAATCTTTGAATCTGGTCCTGATATTGAATGATGTTAAGTCTGGTATGATAACGAAATGTTTTCTCCTGTAAATCGATCTGGTCGAGACGAACTTGTGCAAGTCGTTTATTGTTCTTGTTTTGATAAAGCCCACCAATATTCCAGGATAGATTGAGGCCAACGACACCAATTTCAGTAAGTTTTGTTGGACCGAAATCAATTCCGGGTGACAGGAAAGTTCCGAATCCAAGAAGACCAACACTAGGGTAAAGTGAAGACTTTTGCATCTTTAATTGAGCTTCGGTCATTTCCCGATTCATGGCAAATTTTTCCAGTTCCATTCGTTTCAACTCTTGATCGAGCTCAACGGGATTCAAGTCCGGTGTAACAAGCTTCATCGATGTATCCAGCGTACGCCCTATCATCAATGCCAGCATATTCATGAAGGCACTTCTGGTGTAGATCAGCTCGTCGAGTTTTTGATCGTTGATGATGGTTTCAACTTCTATCTCATCGAGATCTGATTTGAAAGCTGTTCCATTCTTATAAAGGGCCTGAACATGCTCAAAATTGGTCTCTAAGATTCCGGTATAAATTTTGCTTTGTTCAATCTGACCATCCAGGAGCAAAATGCTGAAATAAACTTCGTCAACCGAAGATTCAATGGATTTCAGGCTTATGTCAAGGTCCTTTTCCTGAATATCAGACTCTAGACGGATCAATTCTTTGTTCGCCTTTGTTCTTCCACCATCCCAAAGGTTCTGATTGATCTGAACAATACCGATAAGATTTGCTTCAGTGCTGGTCTCCTCGGAGCCAGGAGAAAAACTTGGTAATCCGAATATGAGTCCACCGATAATATTCGCACTAACCTGAGGATAATACGCTTTGTTGGCATTTGAAATGTTGTATTCTTCAGCAAGTTCAAGCAAGTCATATTGCATGAATAGGGGATAGTTCTCCCTGGCAAGCTTCCTGACACTTTCGAGGTCCAATTCTTCCTGGCTGAAAGTCGAAAAGGGAGCGGTCATCAGCAGGATGACAAGAAATGGAAATGTTACTGCACGTCTCATATCTCTTAATTTCATTGAAGAAAGGACATTAACCATTTTGGAATCAATTCTTTCCTTTCCTCAAGTATTTGATTGAATTCTTTTTCTTCTGTTTCTGTTATCGACTTGATCAGGGGCTTCCCTATGAATGGAAAAATTGTCATCGAGATCATGTTGATGATGAACTGTTTTTCCGTTATCGCAACAGATTTAGGCCGCGTCAACTCCGATAATTGTTCGAAGAAATGTGTGTTGATTATCTTCCTTTCAGGACTTATTCTTTGTAGCACCTTCTCCGGATTTCTATGCATTTCATTCAGGAGGAATATGGGAAGCTCAGGTTCTTTTTTCAGAAGTTCTATATAATTGGAGACAAACCTCTTAACCTTATTCTCAAGGCTCGTTTCTTCATCCTTGAAGGTAGTGAGCATGTCGTTAATGAAATTACTCATGGTACCGAACATGATAAGTTCAAACAACTTGACTTTACTTCGGAAGTAATAGTTCAGCATGGCCAGATTTACGCCGGCCTTGTCTGTGATCTCTCTCGTCTTGGTGCCTTCAAAGCCTTTTACCTTGAACAGGTCTTTGGCAGCATCTATGATCTTTTCTTCTGGATTTTTCATTTTCGACATCAAATATATTAAACAAATGTTTAAATCAAACATTTAATTCAATTGTTTGATTTTTCCATGACCTGAAATCAATCTGAGACCATAGAATCATCACAAGGGCTTTATGATGATTCCTAAGGCCCCTGTGAAAATTGACTTTAATCCATATCTTGGAAAAAAATAATCGTCTTGTTTCAATTCCTGAATAAAGAAAACACCATTGCCGGATCGGATTTTAATCGATTCAAGTTGCTTCCGGTAGCCCTTTCGATTCATCTCTGTATCGGACAGATTTATGCCTTCAGTGTTTTCAATGAACCTATGACAAGAATTTTGGGTGTTTCAGAAACTATGGAGGGTGATTGGAAATTGACCCAGATCGGTTGGATATTTTCACTTGCCCTGTTTTGCCTAGGTGCATCCGCAGCCCTCTTTGGAAAGTGGGTGGAAAGAGTGGGACCCAGAAAAACGATGTTCTATGCCACCATTTTATTCAGCGGAGGCTTTTTCATTTCGGCATTCGGCGTTTCAATACATAACATATGGATCGTATATCTGGGATCAGGTGTGATAGGAGGGATGGGACTTGGTCTTGGTTACATCAGTCCGGTTTCAACCCTGATAAAATGGTTTCCCGACAAACCGGGCATGGCTACCGGAATGGCCATAATGGGTTTCGGAGGTGGGGCCATGATTGCTTCCCCGCTTTCGGTTTTCTTTATGGAATATTTTTCTTCAGCAAACTCGGTTGGTGTGGCAGAAACCTTTGTTTTCATGGGTATTTCCTATGCTCTCATCATGGCATTTGGAGTTTTTAATGTGAGAATTCCATCGGAGGATTATCAAATTAACGTTTCGAATGAAGGCAATTCCAAGCGACGTGTAGTGAAGGTTCCGGATGTTGAAGCCGATATGGCCATAAAAACACCACAGTTTTACTTTCTGTTTTTCGTGTTAATGTTGAACGTGACAGCCGGTATCGGAGTCCTCGGACAAGCATCACTTATGATCCAGGAGAGTTTTGACAGTGTAGATGTTGCCTTTGCCGCAGGTTTTGTCGGGATCTTAAGTCTATTCAATATGTTGGGTCGATTTTTCTGGTCATCCTTATCGGATTTCATTGGTCGGAGGAATACGTACACCATTTTCTTTGTACTGGGTTGTCTCCTCTTTCTTAGCATTCCATATTTAAGTCATGCCAACAAGCTTTACCTCTTCATTACTGCCTTTTGCATCGTATTGAGTATGTACGGTGGAGGTTTTGCCACAATCCCTGCATACATCAGGGATGTATTTGGAACTTATCAGGTAGGAGCTATTCACGGTCGACTCTTACTCGCCTGGTCAACGGCTGCTTTAGTAGGCCCAAGCATCATTAATTATGCACGAGAATACCAGATCGAGGTGTTGGAAAGGCCTCCCTCAGAAGCCTACGATACAACACTGTACATTATGGCAGGTGTGCTGATTTTGGGATTGATAAGTAATTTGTTGATCAAACCGGTGCCGGAGCGATATCATCGATCAAATAAGTCTTAGTATTCCGCTACCTCAACAAGGTAACATTGCCATTTTGACTTTTTGACTGTCCATTGTTTTCGGTGTAACTGACCACAAAAAAATAGGTGTCGTTCGGAGCAATGTCTCCATTTATTCCATTTCCATTCCATTCCAGATCATTGGAGCGATAAACAACATTCCCATTTCGATCGAATATTTTTAGATCAATGTCATTGATCAGGTTTTCATAAATGGGATGCCAGGTATCGTTTACACCATCTTTGTTGGGAGTGAAAACGTTTGGAATCTGGAGAGATGGGACACAATCATATGTTGAAACTATCAGGGTATCGGAAGATACGCATCCATTGTGATTTCCCTGTACCCAATACTTCCCGCTACCTTTTATTTCAACGCTTTCAGAAGTTTGTCCATCTTGCCACAGAATTCCCAGCAGACTTCTATCTATATCTAATTGATAAGAGGAATTCAGACAAATCAGGGTATCAGGACCCAAATCTATTTCAGGGTATTCTTTTACTGTGATTTGAATGGTGTCGTAGCTGGAACAAAGTCCCATTACGGCTTCAACATAGTATTCACCTGTCTCATGAGCTTCAAATCGATTTGACCTTATTTCATTCATCCAGTAGTAAGACACATTTGCTTCGGAAAAATTGAATTTCAAGCTATTCCCCCTGCAAAAAGAAGTGTCATTTCCGAGTTCTATGCTTGCCATGGGTCTTGATTTTATTTGAATCGTATCGTATGCCTTACAAACACTCTCAGAAACTTCAACAGAATAAATACCTGCAATACTTACTTCAATCGAATTGGATTGTGAGTTGGTTGACCACAGCACACTATCGTATTTATCCTCAATTTCAAGTTTTAAACTCTGGTTTGCACAAATTGATGTATCATTTCCCAGATCAATCCTGGGTCTTTCCACCACTTTTAGATAAGTCGAATCCACAATGGTGCAAACACTGTCGCTTACCGAAAGCCAATAGAGACCTGGTGATCTGGCAATGATCTGTTGATCTTTAGATCCATTGCTCCACAAATAACTCAGATGGGGACGATATGGACTGTGAAAGACATATTCTTCACCTTCACAAATGCTTACATCCTTGTCTAGATTTATTCTTGGTGGACCTATAAACGTAACCTGAATTGAATCTCGAAATTTGCAGTTATCTCTTGTAACATCGAGCCAGTATAAGCCCGAATTCTCAATGGCAATCAGAGAATCAGTAGAGTTCGTGCTCCATAAATAATCTCCTTGAATTCCCGGTTTAATGTTTAAAGGTTCTCCCTGGCACAGCACTGTATCCTTGCCTAAATCAAAGGATGGTGTCCGCTTAAAAATAATTTCAATGGTGTCTGTGACTGTACAACTGAATTTGGTCACACTTACCCAATATTTTCCGGATTTTGTCACATTCAACTGCGAAGAAGATGTACTGTCACTCCAGAGATAATCCGCTCCTTTAACATTGGCTTTCAGCAAATGCTCTTCTCCCGTGCAAGCATAAAAATCTTGACCCAGATTCGGTTTCGGACATTCAAATGAAAAATTGTCAAGGGCAACCATAGACCATCGACGATTATTCTGAACAGAGATTGTTATATACTGACCATTATTCGGAGCAATAAACCGAAAAGATCGTTTTCTCCATCCACATGTGGTAGCCTTTCGTTTGGTCTTATGTATTTGGCTTCCGATTGAATCCATGGTAGTGGAAAGTCCAATTTCAATTGTATCGGCCAGAAAATCTAAAATAGCCATGTCCCAGAATGATATCTTATAATCATTCCCTTTCACCAATGGCTTATTTAATTTCAACGACAACAGGTCGTTGTCTTTACCACGAATGACGATGAATTGATTTCCACTGTGAGGTGGAAGATAATAGTCTGTGGTGTAAACGGAAATACTCCCTTTCGAACCAAAACTGTGTGCGTCTGACATAAGATTGTTGAAAGCAGCATTTGATAAAGCTGTCATGCTTCTCGGTAAAGCTGTATTCTCAAAATCTCCATTTAGGAATTTTTGCGCATGCACTTGCGAGCTATAAATCAGTAGACAGATCAACAATCTTTTCAGCATATGGTATAGACGAAAATTGTTATGTCATCGTTGCATGAAAAATCAAAACTTTAATAAATCCCTCATCTGTTTACGTCAATTCTTAATTTTTTCTAAAAAATTTTCAGACTTAAAACTTGCGATAATTTTTGTAGACGCAATGCGGATTAGAGCGATGTTCTTGCTAATTGACTTTGAGGTCATTTTCTGAAAAACTGGTTGAGCGAGTAACAACCATTTCTAACTACCGGCGTCTATTAGTAAAATCACTCAAAACTAGCACAATGAAAAATTTCCCTTTTCTACTTCTTGTACTAATTACCTTAGCACATAACGCAATTAGCCAGACGGCAACGGGTGTAGTAACCCAGGTGCCGTGTAATAACGACGGTATTTATTCTGTCTCTACAACAGGACTTACGCCTCCTCTAACATTCACTTATTATGTGAATGGAAACTCAATAACACATTCAAATGTGAATTCCACTTCGGATCAGCTAACAAATTTTGGCATGGGTGTGAATGCCTGGATCTCAGTCAATGTGACGGATGGAACAAATTGGGCCTGGACCTCAAATAATTATACACCTTCTTTTGCATTCGCATTGTTTTCAACCTCTCCGGTTTGTCCGGCCACAATGGGAACATTAACAGCAACAAGAACAAGCGGAAGTATGGGTCCGTTTTCAATTACCTGGACCAACACCCAGACCTTGTTAACTTACACAGGCAATAACGCCACCGTTCCCGTTGGTGAGTATTCTGTTGAAATTATAGATCAAAATACCGGTTGTGTTCTTGAGATTTTAGATTCTGCAGCATCGGTCCAGCAATTGTCAAATGTTACAGCTTCGATCAGCACAACAGCGGCGAGTTGTACAAATGGAACAGCAACAGCAACGCCATCTGGTGGAGTCGCTCCATACACCTTTTTATGGGCGAATGGAGCCAGTACAGCTTCAATCAGTGGTTTGAGTCGAGGTTGGTATTCACTCGAGATTACAGATGCACAAGGATGTAAAGGATATACCGGAGCATGGATACAACAGAATCCGAATATCTACGTGAATACAACTGTCACAAATGCAACCTGCCTTCAGTCTGATGGAAGTGCCATTGCTTTTGGGTCGGGAGGTGTAAATCCATATACTTACGCATGGAGCAATGGACAAACCAGTCAGACGGCAACCAATCTTACCGGAGGGTCTTATGAAACGGTCATTGCTACGGATGCGAATGGATGCACTGGCACAGGATACGCATACATCGGAACAAATACACCGATTACTGTTACATATACGGCTACAAAAAGTTCATGTACTTCACCTACAGGTTCAGCTACCTTGACTGTCACTGGAGGAACCACACCTTACAACGTTGTCTGGTATACAAATCCAAATACTACCGGAATGACGATCTCAAATGTATCACCGGGAACGTATTCCTTTAAGGTAACCGACGCAGTTGGTTGTATTCGAACAGGGACGGCCTATGTTCCACCGATCAGTACCATCTATGCCAATGTTCAGGCATCCAATGCAACTTGCCCTAATTCGAATGGTACAGCCACAGCTATCGTATCCGGAACGAATCCACCATTTACTTATTTGTGGAGCACAGGCGCGACAACCAGCCAGATCACGGGTTTGAGTGCAGGCTCTTACACATGTGAAATTACAGATGCAGCCGGTTGTTCTGTGACCAAAAGAGCATACGTTAAAACAAATTCCCCGATCAATGTGGCGGTGACAACAACACCGGCTTCTTGTATATTTAACACGGATGGGGCAGCCGTATCACGAGTGACAGGCGGAACAGCTCCATACACTTATTCGTATACCAATGGGACAACTTCTCCAAATGCCAGCAATCTGGGCGTGGGAAGGTATTGGTTAACAGTTACTGATGCCAATGGATGCAGTGCTTCAAGGTATTTCTATATAGCAGATGCAAAGACCACAAATAACTGCTATTGCACTATTACAGGTACCGTTTATCTCGATGCAAATACAAATTGTACTAAAGATGCAGGTGAGAACGGTATAGAAAACATCATGGTTCATTGCTCAGGCTATGGTTACACATTCACGAATGCGAATGGAGAATATAGCTTCCAGGTTCCTACGGGTTCCTATACCATTACTGAACAGGTAAATGCTTATTATCCTTTGGCTTCATGTCAATCGAATGGAATTTCCGTTAGTGTTGTTGCTGCTTCTAATTGCAGCACTGTGGTTGATATAGCCAATGATATGAATATCATCAATGATCTTAAGATCACAACGATGAATGCAACCATTCCGCCTGTTCCGGGCTACAGTTATCAGCAGAAAGTAGTGGTAAAGAACATGGGGACGGTAACTGAGTCAGGTATTCAGATGGGTTATGTCCACGACGGACAATTGTCTTTTACGAATTCAACCTTATCGAGTCTCACACAATTGAATAGTACGAATGCACCCTATTCATATAGTGTTCAATCCGGTTTCCCTACGCTTGCGCCAAGTGCATCAACCGTGATGTTCATGAATTATAATACACCGGCCAACCTTCCACTTAATACAGGTGTTGTCTTTTATGATTCAGTGGCTAATACAGCCCCGATTGATGTTAACTGGTTACTCGATTATTCGCCATGGAATAATGTGAATACTTACCAAACAACCGTAGTTGGTTCTTATGATCCGAACTATAAAGAAGTGACACCAAAAGGTGAGGGTGAAGAGGGTACAATTCCAAGTGAGGTGACCGAATTCGATTACACCATTCACTTCCAAAATGAGGGAACATACTTTGCGAGAAATATTTACATCACAGATCAGCTTGATGAGGATCTCGACTGGACTACATTCGTGCCGGGTTATTCAGACTACGATTACACAGTAAGAATAAGCGAAGACGGTTTGGTAACATTTACGTTCGAGAATATCAATTTGCCATGGAAGTCACAGTATGGTGATGCCTTGAGCTCTGGATTGGTCAATTACAGTATCTCACGAAAAGCATCGAATCCGCAAGGAACGGAGTTCACGAATACTGCGAATATCTATTTCGACTTTAATCCTCCGATAATCACCAATACCACTTTAAACACATTGAATGATTATGTGAGTGTGGAAGAAATAGATAATGTGGTTACGACAAGTGATGCGGTAACAATTGACTTATATCCAGTTCCTGCAAAAGATTTTGTCACGATCCGAGTGAACAATGTTTCACAAAAAGAAACGGCTTCACTGAGAATAATAGACATGGTGGGTAAGGTGATATTGAATGAATATATCTCCTTGCATGAAGGCACTACCATTGTTGATCAAAATCTTTCGAATTTGAATACCGGAACTTACCTGACCCTGATTCAATTCAGCGATGGTTCGGTAATTACCAAGAAACTATTCGTGTACTAGAATAGTTAATTCACCTAGTTCACAAGCCGCTCTTTGGAGCGGCTTTTTTGTTATTCATATATTGTGCGCGCTACAGCCATGATTTTATGATACAAGCTTTAAAGAAGTTGTTTTTATTCACCATTGTGCTGATTATTCCGCTTTTCGGAATAAGTCAAAGTCAGTTTTCTGAAGAGGGTGAATTACCTCTCCAGGAATTGAAACACTGGGGTGTGGACAGCCTTGATAAAATGCTTGAAGATGGCGTGGGACTGATGCTTGATGGTAATTATATACATGCCTTTCAATATTTGAAAACCTGTTCTGAACTATCAGAAAAATCAGAGGACTACACCAACTACTTTTTATCCATAAACAACATAGGTAATATCTATTATTTTTTGAATGAGACCGATTCGGCCTTGTTTTATTATTTCCAGGCATTGCGAATTGCGGAAGATAAAAATCTGCTAGCTCAGAAGAATACAGTGCTAAATAACATCGGTGTGATCTATGGTGTTGCAGGAAAGGACGAGGAAGCAAAAAACATACTGGAGCAAGCTTTGAACACCAGCCAGGAGCTAGGTGACAAGCATAGCATTGCCCTGAATTCAATCAACCTGAGCGAGCATTATATGGCGCTTGGGAATTATGAAAAAGCAAATTCCCTGCTTCACTCTGCCATGGATTATTTCAGCAAGAATGAAGACAGTTACGGACTGTCCATCGCCTATTATCAGCTGGCAGAATTATCCTTTGACAAAGAGGATTACGTGGAAGCTGAATCAAATTATCGCAAAGGCATAGATCTTCTGGATGTCAAGATTCACCCTATCGATAAACCACAATTCTATTTTGGGATTGCAAAGTGCAAGATTCAAAATGGGTCAATTGATTCAGCTTTGGTTTATTATAACAAGTCCCTTAAATCTGCCGTGGATATAAAGCTTTATAAAATGGCAACCCAGGTATTGGATTCCATCTCGTCCCTTTATACAAGAATGGGAAGTTATGAAGAGGCACTAATAACCTCAAGAGAATCAAGGATTTTTAGGGATTCAATCATTGCCCATGAAAAAAGTGATGAAATAGAAAGGTCGAGAATGCTGTTTGAGCTTACAACCAAGGAAAATGAGTTCAGGCTCGTTAAAGAGAAAAATGAAGAAAGACAGAAGTACATCTTTGCTTTATTCGCTCTTTTGGTTTTGGCTATTGTTTTGCTGCTCTTCGTATTAAGATTGAGAATAAAGCAGGGGAAACTGAAGCAGGCAAAATATGAACTTGAGCAGATCAAAGCGAAAGAGAAACTAAAAAAATCGAGGGCCAAGAATGAGGAGTTGAGGGGCAAAATTGAAAACATCAATTATGAGCTTGTCTCAAGGTCCATTTTACTTGAGAGCAAGAACCAGATCATTTCTTCAATTTCAGATATAGTTCATGATCTTGAAATAAATGCGGGAGGAAATGATACGGGGCCGATTAGCACATTGAAAAGTCAATTACTCATGGAAAAGAATGCAGAAAAGAATTGGCAGGATTTTCAGATTTTCTTCGAAAGGATCCACGCAAACTTTTTTAAAGAGATCCATGAAGAACATCCTGATCTGACCACCAATGATCTCCGCTTTCTAGCTTATCTGTTGCTACGACTGAATACAAAAGAAATAGCAGTAAACCTTGGTATCACACCTGAATCAGTCAGGAAAAGAAAACAAAGAATTCGCGAAAAACTGGGCTTAAAAAAACACGAGGATTTGATGGATCATCTTCGGGTCTATTCTTTATAGAAGTCTTTTCAATAGACGCTTTGCTGGCATGTCACGTTATGTCACGCTTCATTCTTTTTTAATCCACTACAACATAAGTTATTTGCATTGCAATTATAAAATCTAGAAATGAAGAGACTTTACACTTTTTTAATTTGTCTATCCCTGATGGCGCCATTCGCTTTGAAAGCGCAAATGGTCGATATCACGGCAGTCACCCCTGACTCCAATTATTGCGGAGCGCAAATGGGCATTACGGTATCGGGATTTTTATCGTACTCCAATACCTTTACATTTGAAGGAGATACCTCATGGGTATCCGGTGATACACTTTATGTTGTGATCGAATATTCGTGGTGGACAGGTCTTGGTTTCCCATTGCTTCAATCATTTTCATACTCTTATACTTTTCCCAGCATGCCAAGTGGACCATATTGGGTAAATGCTACGACCATTTACAATAACAATCTATCGGATGATAGTTTGGGCCAATTTATCAATGGCGGAGGTGTTGATGTTAACATAGACATTTCAGACAAGAACCCTTGTTTGGGAGATTCAGTGACCTTTGAAAATCTTGCTCCGGCAACTTCAAAGTACTGGTATAGAAATGGAGTGATCGTGGATTCTTCTAATTCATATAGTATAGTAGAGAATACGGCAGGTAATTACGATGTTACTTTGCATGTTTCCGATGGTGTTTGTTTTGATTCTTCAGAAGCCCGAGCTCGTTATCACAATTATCCAGAGATAGATCTTGGAAACGATACCACGCTGTGCGATGATGATACACTGGTGTTGAACGTATATGATCCTCAGGTCGGTTCTTATTTATGGGAAAACGGAAGTACACATTTCATGCGTGAGATAACAGCGCCAGGAGGTACTTATTCCCTTCGTGTTACCAATCAGTATTGTGCGTCTACCGATTCAATAGACGTGAGCTTCATAGACTGTTACGTTGGTTTGGATGAAAAGAAAATTGATCAGATACAGGTATTTTATTCAACTGAAGGTCTTCTGAAAATTCGCAATTCAGGTGAATATCGTTTGAATCAAGCCGTTGCTCTTGATCTTAAAGGCAGAGTAAAAAGAGATTGGAATCTTCGAGGAGAAGGAAATTTCTTTGATCTTGATGTTTCGGATTTCGAAAATGGACTTTATATCTTGATGCTCTATGACACTGAGAACGCGAGCACATTTAAATTCATAAAGTACTGAAATTACTAGCCTAAAATTAGGTTCACCTATCTATTGAATTGAGAGGCCGCGCAATATGTGCGGCCTTTTTTTTAAGAATTATACCACAACCGTGTTTAAATTAAAATCGTGTATACAAGAGATTTGAATCTTGAATATCTTTATAAGTACTAAATCTTGAAACATGACATCCATTTATAGTCTTGAACAGGATCCGGAATTTATGAATTTGCAGATCGAAATGGTTCGATTGCAAAACTGGATCATTGAAAATCGGAAGAGACTGATAATAATCTTTGAAGGAAGGGATAGTGCGGGCAAAGGTGGTGCAATAATGAGGTTTATTAGATATATAAATCCAAGGTTCTACAGGGTGATTGCCTTGGATAAACCAAGTGAAGCAGAAAAAGGTCAATGGTATTTTCAACGTTACATACAACATTTTCCAAAACCCGGTGAAATTGTCTTCTTCGATAGAAGTTGGTACAATCGAGCAGTTGTTGAACCTGTTATGGGATTTTGCACCGAAGATCAATACAACTTGTTTATTGATCAGGTAGTTAAAATCGAGGACATGATTTTGGATGATGGTTGTATGTTATTTAAGTTTTGGTTTTCAATCAGTGCTGAAGAGCAAAAGAAGAGGCTCGATGAAAGAAAAACAAATCCGCTGATCAATTGGAAATTAAGTACGGTTGATATGCAAGCTCAGCTGAAATGGGATGATTATACTTACTATAAGGAAAGAATGTTTAAAAAGACAAGCACGGAAAGGTCACCGTGGATCGTCATTACGGGCAATGACAAAGATGTGGCGCGCAAAGAGGCCATTCGTTTTGTACTCAATGAAATTCCCTATTCCCAAAAAGGTTTGACAGGAGAGGATTTGAATCCAAATACGAAGGTGATCAACGTGTATACGTAAATATTTGAGGTTATGCCTTTTTTGCACATACTTCTTGGATTAAACACAGCCGATCCTGTTCTGCTTAAGATTGTTCTACTTACCGGTGGAATACTATTGGCCGGTTTCATTCTAAAGGCTCTGAATCAGCCATATATAATTGCTTACATAGTTGCAGGCATTTTATTGGGTCCTCATGGAATGAATTTAATTCCCGAAGAACAAGTCATTTCAGGATTAGGATCATTTGGTCTGATTTTATTACTCTTTTTTATTGGTATGGAGATTTCTCTGCCTAGTCTCATTGCCAATTGGAAAATATCGGTTCTGGGAACGTTGGTTCAGGTGCTCATAAGCATATTAGTTACATACATCATTGGCTATTACTTCGAATGGTCTCTAAAGCGAGTGATTATTCTTGGTTTTGTGATAAGTCTCAGCAGCACGGCTGTTGTGATCAAGTTGCTCCAGGACAGAAATGAAATAAATAGTCAGGTCGGACAAAATGTCGTAGGAATCCTTCTCGCTCAGGACGTGATCATTGTGCCAATGATCATTGTATTGAATTACCTGGGAGGAGAGAAAACACCACCAGAATTGCTCCTAAGGCAAATAGTCGGTGCCATATTGATTATTGGAATTATTTATTTGGTTTTAAAGAAGGGGAAACTATCACTTCCTTTTCAAGGAATGATAAGAAGAGACCATGAGATTCAGGTATTTTTGGCCATCGTAATATGTTTTGGCATTTCGCTGGCAACAGCCTGGCTGGGTTTATCATCAGCCCTTGGTGCATTTGTCGCCGGAATACTGGTCTCATCTTTCAGGGCCACACAATGGGTGCACGACAGCCTTCATGCATTTCGAATAGTCTTCGTTGCACTCTTTTTTAGTTCTATTGGCATGCTAATAGACCTTGATTTCCTGCAAGAACACTTTGTGTTGATCTTGATATTTGTGCTCAGTGTTCTGGTTATCAATAATCTGATCAATGCATCAATTTTTATGTTATTCAAGCAGAATTGGAAGGACAGTTTCTATGCTGGAGCCGTATTGTCTCAAATTGGTGAATTCAGTTTTATTTTAGGTTCTATTGGTTTCACCTATGGCATCGTCACCGATTTTACCTACAGCCTTATTATTTCAATTATTTCGGTCACTTTATTTGTCAGCCCTCTGTGGATATCCTTGATCAGAGCATTAATGCATCCCGACATAAAGAGCAGAATAACTACTCTTTTTAAATAAAGGATTACCAGACCAGCAAGTATTGAATCACCTTGTCATCGATAACCATGAGAATAGTCCTCTTGATGTATGTCTATTCGACAATTAATTTCTTCGTAATTACTCCTTGTGAGCTTTGTATTTGAATAAAGTATATGCCTGCAGGTCGGTCAGATAGATCAAGTTTTACCGAATTTCGGTTAGTATTAAAGAATTCAATTCTTCTCATATCGAAAGTGAACAGGGAAATCGTTTCATTTTGCTTTAATCCATCTATTGTGCAGCTAGTCTGTGCAGGATTAGGGAAGATCTTAATCCGTTCAGGACGTGCAAATTCCTCAAAGCCAACGTTCGTCAATTCAATCTCATTGGAAAATAATCCAGTTGTACATCCGGTAAGGGAAGCCAAAACTTTGTAAACCCCATTAACTGTTGCCTGGTGTGTCTGATTTGTGGCTCCGTTGATTGGATTACCATCCAAATACCATTGGTATTGTGGGGCTGAAGATGATGTCAATAAGAAATTGGATTCTGTAATTACAGGTGCCGAATCAAGCAAAGTGTAATTGAAATTCGCGGAATCCTTACTAATACATGCGCCGTTTTCTATAGTGTAATAAAGCTTATAGCTATTCGGTACCAGAAACTTCACAAAAGTGTTTGGACCGGCATTCCCGTTTGGAAAAAGAACTCCAAGTTGCGTTGATGTCCATTTTGCATTTCCAATTGCCGGAGTATTTCCCTGGACGGTTGTAGTGTCCTCACATGCGATTCGATCACTTTCAGCAATGGCTGTGGTCGCAGTCTGGCTATTGGTAACAAATAATGTATCGCTGGTTGTACAAAAAGTATCGATGGTTGTCCACACCAATTCATTCACACCATATGGCCCGAAAGTCAAAGTTGGATTTGATATTGTCGTTGAGCTCAGCGTGCCACCTCCACTTAAAATGGACCATGAACCTGTGCCGGCTCCGGTCAATGTATTTGCATTTAGTTGTAATGAGCTTTGATCGCAGAGAGAGGTGTCATTACCGGCATCGGCGAGATTCGGACAACATACCTGAACGTTTAAGGGCGCTGTACTCGATGATAGCTGGGTGTCATAATATGCGCGAACGGTATATGAACCTGTTGGGACCGTAGACAGAGAGAAGGTATAAGATGTAGAAAAGGAAGGCGGAGGATTTGGAGGAATGCAAATTCCGAATGACATGGATACAGTTATGGTGATAAAAGAGCCGGAAACAGAATGCGATATTCCTGTTATGCATCATTTGGACAGAAATGATTTCCGGCCAAACTCACCGTAATGCTGTCGCATGTAGTTGCGGTGCCCTGGGAGACTGAAACCGAATTGATCTGGGAATTGGCTATCTGGACACATAAGATGTTCAACAGAACGAATAAATAAATGGAATTCTTCACGGTATATTTTTATTGTGAATGTAGACAGAATTATTCGAAACATATCGTTCTGCCACTATGAGTTTTAAAGAATTGTGAGAATCTTTTTATTTGAGTGTATCACTCAATGTTCCACTCATGGAAGCGGGAAAGGCGACAATAATCACTCTTTTTATGGCCAGAATATAGTCTGTTGTCCAGGGACATTTATCAATGACCGTCAATATAATTCCACGAAACTATCAAAGAGACCAGATAAGTACCAATAGATCTTTTGAAGAAGTTGAAGTATTGACCTTTGATTTCGGATCGGTAAAAATTAAAGAATACGAAAGAAGCTATAAAACACAAATGACAAATGCTCATGGAGAATTGTCCTGTTCAGAGAAAGACTCTCACCCAGATTCCAGACTTCTTCAGTAAAAGCATGGAATTGCGAGCAATGAGGCACCTACAATGACCTGCAGAATATCCGTGGTTTAAATTCAACCATTATAGGTTTCATCGTATAACTGATGATCTCTCCTGTAACATCGGCTATAGGAATTACCCTGTGCAAGTATCCACCGATTCGTTTGATTGTAGATTCTTCTAAATTGATTTTTGAATCTGCGGCTTTGTTTTCTTCTGACATATCCTGACTTTGAATTTACAAATTACACAATTTGACCTTTGAATGCAGAGTAGTCTATTTAGATAGGAGCCATTTTATCCTATCATAAGAAAGAGCATAGTGGATCGTGGTGATCACGCACAATAGCAAACCTGCCGTTTTATACCCAAGGTCATAGAAGGCCAAAATTCCAGCGACAAAAAATATCAATTCCATAATTAGTCTGATAAATCCAGGTGTCGGAACCGGTGCTTTTCCACTTCTGCTTGGGTCCTCAGGAACGGCAAAAACTCCCACAAGATAGCCGCTATCAGAGGAAAGAGGATGGCAAAAGCGACCCTAGGCCAGGTATCAACCAGATGGTAACCCCACATACCATATACTACAAGAACAACTAGTTCCAGCAAGAATCGGATTCCGAGGTGAGTGGGTGATTCCCCAATTTAATTTCGAACGATTGGTTGATAACTACATCTCAATCCACCTCCAAAGTAATTGGCCTTTTTAAATGGAACTTCAATGACTTCAACTCCCATGGCTCTGACTTTTTCCGCCACATGAGGGAAGGCATCTACCATAATAATCTTGCCCGGATTCAAGGCAACACCATTTGTGGCCATGATCTGGGCTTCTTCCGGTTTCACTTCCACCCATTCTCTGTTTTTCAGACTTTCCGGACAGGATTCGAAATCAATGAAGTCATCTTTGCAAATGATGCTTGTTTTTCATTGATCAGCATCATGGCACAATCGAGATGAAGTACATGGTGTTGAAGTGGAATTTTGTGCACGATATATTCATTTCCAAGGGTTTCGCGCAACCATTCAATGCCATTGTCGTTCGTGGCATTTCCTGTCATGCCAACATAGATTTCCTTACCATTTACAAATACATCTCCTCCTTCCAGGTAAGCATTCTCTTCAGGATATCCCGGATTGTTTGCAGGCATGCTGATCACTTCACCATCGTATTTTGCGGCAAGATCCAGAGCAATTCTGCGGTAATTTCCGGTCTCCTGTCTTCGACCCTCAAATTCATATTGGTAATGATGAACTTATCACCAATTGCGATGATCGGATCACGGGAATAGCATTGGGAAGTGGCAATAATTGGAAATTCAATTTCATCGGGTCGTCTCACTACAACACCGTTTTCTTCCATGATCCTCACCAGGTTTTCCTGTTCTTCGTGATAGAGAAGATCATCTTCTTTATACACATCTGAAAGAAGCTGATTTTCAGATTTTTTAAGGTAGGTCCAGGCCGCCTCCGGAATGTATGGGAACTGTTCCTTCATGCCCATATCTATACTCGGAGTTCTGAAGGTATTTATAACCCACCTGCCTACCACGGCTTCTTTCAGCGTGTCCCATTCATGAGGATTGTTAATCGAAATTTTATTTGATATTTCGGTTGACTCATCTCCGGAGGAAGTTTGAGTTGATTCGATATCCCTGTTTTCAGCACAAGAAGCGAGGAAAAGGAATATCATGGAATAAAATACAAGGTTTTGAATTCTCATTTGCTTAAATGTTGGTTGGTGAAGCTTGGTTTCAAATTAAACTAAAATAGGTATTGATTGTTCGCGAATATGGATTGGAACTCAAAGTCAAAGGGAGCTAAGACTATCACAATACCGGAATAATTCAGGATTGAAGTCATCTCTCACATCACCGTTTTCAATCGAGATCCGAAAGTATTCACACGCCTTTTCCATTTCTCCGGTAGCAAAATACAGTGACTTATCTGATTTTGAAATACGGCTTGAATCTCATTGGCTCTCAAATAATCCTCAAGCGCATCTTCATACATGGTGAGCTGATAAAATACAGAGGCTCTGTTCGCATACGCGGCTGCATTGGTAGAGTCTTTCAAAATATATATTGAAAAGGCCTTAAATGAAAGCAACCAGTCTTCTTTTTGATAGTAATATAACCCTGTATCAAACAGGCATGATGCACAGGAATCTGCCTGGAAGCTCCACGTCATTAATTCCGTGAATTCATCGAGAGAAACGGCTGAATCAATAAAGGCTATTTCTTCCGCTGTGAGATTTCTGACTTCCGTTTCGACTTTATTTTCTGAGCTTGTACATGCATAGAACATGATCAACACAACCGGAAAAAGAAAATGATTTTTAATTGATTTCACGCTTCGTTAGTCTGGCTCTCCAAGCAATGCCTATGGAGATGAACTGGTCGTTGTTATTTTTGATGTTCCGGGCCTACACCATATTGAAAGTCGAGTTGAATGTCCTTATTGACCAAATACAATATTCCGGCATCAAATTTAGGTCGGATATCCCCGGAATTGACAATGCCATAGTGCTCAACATAAATTCTGATTCTTTTGCCAAATCCACGGTCGAGAAACAAAGAATACAAGCCTGTTGCCTTTCCGTCATCACCACTCCAGCGTCCAACGAAATTGGTAATGAAACGAAAATGTTCAAAAGCCTGGCGTGTCATTAATGTGATCCTGGGCGAAACGTATTTCGACCTGAATTCATCTGAGACCGTGTTGAGATCAAGATTCACTTGGTAACCAAAGGCCGGAATCAGTCCATCACCTTCATAAACATTTGATCTCATTGCTATGGTAGCAATACTGACGCCTTCCTGGCGGTATTCCAACTCCTCACCGCTTTCAGAATCTCTTAAGTCCAGTCGGTAATCAGCATAGGCTATACCTCCGCCTAATTCGAATGTTTCCGTAATTCCCATTCTGAATACGGCGATGAAATAATTACCGCTTCGCTCCTGGCTGATCAAACCCGAAGTTTTAGAATTTATATTGTAGAATCCGTTTTGATTTTGCAGAACTCCCTTGCCGGTTGTATAAGGACCAATGGTAACTCCGGGTCTGCCGCTTCTGATGTTTTCGGCGTATTGAGCTGAACTTGTCAAAGAACTTAAAATGGAATAAATAAATACTGAAAGAAATAAGAATTGCCGATTCACTCCTGAAATATACTGCTAATAATCAATTGAATAAGAAAATTCCGGCATCATAAAATATTGATTTTGTATCTTGATTTTCAAATCAAGCATATGGAAAATGAAGGGCAGGAGACCAAACTGAATTCTATTTTGAATGAAAGAATTTTAAGAAGACTGCAGACTCTGGTTGATGTAGTATACGCACTTGTTCTTTTCCAGCTCTTTGTTCTGTTGCCAAAGCCAACCAAAGAAATGATACAGAATGACAGTCTCGGTCTTTGGTGGTCAGAAGGTTGGCCGGATATTATTACCGTCGTAATTGGTATCGTATGGATCATTATATATTGGGGGCAGAATAACACACAGTTCGGTCATTTAAAAGCGGCCGACAAAACTCTGGCTTCCATGTCAATTGTTCAGTTATTCTTTCTGATGTTATTTCTTTATTTCATCAAACTCGATAATGAAACGGATGCTGATGTTCTGGCTATTTTCAGTCAAAGTGTCTGTCTTGCATTCGCCGGATTCCTCGGGATCTGGTTCTGGACTTATGCCGCTAAGCGAGGATTTCTATTGTCTGAAGTGACCGAAAGTAAAGCGAGAAAGATCCGTTTCGGATTCTACCCTGAAGCTCTGACTGCCCTGATCACTATTCCACTGGCCTTTACCGATGTTCTATGGTACACCTTGGGATGGCTCATGGTTATTCCACTTGGAGCATATTTCAAAAAGAAAAGCAAATAACTTCAAAAGTATTCGTTCAGATTAAGGAATAAACCCTGAGCTCCCTTAGCCCCCCAGCCATAATCGATGGTGAGGTTGGCCCGAGATTCCTCATCAATCATAATTCTCAAACCTATGCCCGTACCTGGTTTCCAGTATTCAAGCATTTGAATGTCACGATCGAGGGATGAAGCTGAAGTCATGTTCGCGAATACCACGCCTCCCAGTCGATCTGGCCACCTTGATAATATGGGGATAGGAAAGCGGTATTCCAATTCAGCATAATAATAATTCTCACCTCTCCATCTTCCCTGGGGATAAGGCCTTCCAGATCTACCCATATGATCCCAGCCGTTGGCCATCAAAGTCATGTATGGCAATTGACCACTCGTCATCAAACTGGCGAAAGTCCACAAGGCGATCAAGTTTCTCGGATTCTCTTTGGAAATATTAAAATAATCCCTGTATTCTAGCCAGAGGGTAGAAGCATCCTGAGTACTGCCGAGGCCTTCTGCGAAATATCGAAAAGAGATAAATGCAAATCTTCCATCGTATGGGTTGGCAATGTTATCCCGGCTGTCGTGCATGACATTGGCCGAGAATCCTGATGTTGTATATCCTTCAGGATTAAATCCATGTCTGATGCTGTATGCATAATGATTCGTGATATTTAATGTCGCGCTGTCAAGACTCAAGAGCTTGTCTTTGATGTTGGCATATTGGTCGTAATGGTATCCAAGTCCCAAATACATGTACTTGCCAAATCTTTTTAGAACAGTTTCATGGATCCTGAGAAGATCGAAGTCCATGTACTCCCTTGTATTATTATTCTCAGATTTTTGCTCATCATATTCCGAGCCGTCACTTGACAGAATGCCAGAATTTGGACCGGTGCCGAGTCCGTAGGTTGGTTGAGATGAAAGCAATAACCTCCAGTCGCCTGTTAAATTGTATTTGTTGCCATCGGTAAAAATGGTTGATCTAAGCGAAATAATGGTCTGGTCTTTCGTTGTGTGCGTAGCATTCAACAGATAGTTCGACATAGAGGTATTATCCTGACTGCCGAAATAATTATTACCCGTAATGGCAAAACCATAGATAACTCCGAACGCAGGGTTGGCAGAGACAATAGGGAGTGGAGTGATGCTTAGTTTTTTGCGTTTAAGAGAATCTTCATCCACCTGAGATTTCGAGGAAATTGAAATCATAAGAACGAGTAAACATGCTGCTAAATATTTCACACTATTGCGTCGAAGATTTATTTAGGAGTTCAAAGAGTTATGTTCAGTCACGATTTTTGGGTTTTACCGAATATAGGTCAAAAAAACCTTCTGCTTAGATTTCTCGTATCATGTTAAACCAAAGAACATTTCTGATATAATGAAGAGTGATATTGTAACAAGGAGTATAATATAGCTTAAATTCGAACCAATAAGTATCGAAATTAATTTCTGTACTTTTAGAACACTTGAAAATGAAAAAGTTCGCCGCCTTTTCCATAGCCAGTCTGGTGTTGATTTCGTTTCTATCTGCACAGACATATTATTCCAGAAATGCGACTTCAGGTGGTAACTGGGATGCTGCCACTTCATGGACTTTCAATAGTGATGGTTCGGGTGCAGCAGCCGGAATTCCGGGTCGTACAGATGATGTCGTAATTCTCAGCGGTCATACAATTACTATTGATGCAACGAATGATAATGGATCAACCGGTGTCTCGGCAAATGGCCTCGGTTATCCCAATGTAGGCACCTTTACAAATTCTGGATCAACAAATTTTTATCATACCGGAGATGTCAGCATTAATAGTGGTGGAACGATGACGGTGACGGCCAGGACTATGTTCGAGGGATATACCCTGATTGAAGGAACATTTACCAGCACGCAGGATGTGATCAACGTAGGACAAATGGTGATGGCTTCAGGCAGTGTTTTTTCGACGGATGACGATATTATTTGCACTGGTTATAGTCAGACTCAAGTTGACATAACGATAAATTCTGACGACGACATTTACCTGGATCATACCGATGCCCGCATTTGCGGTTCAGGTACGGTCAATGTGGGAGTCAGTTCTCCCAACACACCACAAATAGTTTATTATAATAGCGCCACGATAGCCCAGTTTTGTTCCGGATTTTCAATAACCTGTGGTCCCGGTGGCGGTTGCTCGGGATTTCCCCAAACAGGCACAGGAAATTTCACTTTTGCCCTCGATAGCATGGCATATTACAGGTACATAACAATACAGAGCTCACAGGTGGCCGGTGATCTCACAAATTTTCCTGTTCTGATTTCTGTTACAAGTCCGGATATTAGAACCGTATCAGACGGTGGTCATGTGGAAAGTGCCAATGGATATGACATTGTCTTTTCAACCAGCAATAATTGCGGGACACTGCAGATTTTAAAACATCAGATTGAGAGTTATTCTTCAAATGCAACCAACGGGACCCTGGTGGCCTGGGTGAATGTGCCATTTGTAAGTTCTTCTTCCAACACGGAAATATTCATGTATTATGGTTCTGATGATTTTACATCGGATCTTAGCAGTACAGGAACTTTTGATTTCGATTATGTGAACGTATACCATCTGCATGATGATTTTGATGATGCCTCAGCTTATGGCAATGATGGTACGAATGGAGGTTCTGCAGATCAAACAAGTGCAAAGATTGCCGACGGACAAACTTTTGGTTCGGGAGACTACATACAGGTGCCAACTTCGGATATGATCACAGGTGAAGGAACAATTTCAAGTTGGGCCTATTCAACAAGTTTTTCCGGTGCTCATCATTACATAATAGGCCACACAACTACACCGCCATATGCGAATCGACTTCAACTGTATACGAATGATGCCGCTGGAAATTTGGATTTGGGTTTTGGTGGTAGTCATACAGAGAACACGAATATTTATAATTTCAATACATCTGAATGGTATTATGTTGTTCTAACTTGGGATAACCCAAATTATACTGTCTATGTGAATGGTAACTCAGAAGCCACAGGAACCTATGCTTCGTTTGGCACTCTTCAAACATTCCTCGATATTGGCAACAATGGTTATGCGGCGAGCAGGGCTGAAAATTGGGTTGGAGACATTGACGAAACAAGAATGTCTGTAATTCAGCGCTCGGCCGCATGGATTGAGACAGAATTTAACAATCAAGATTCACCCGGCACTTTCTTTACACTTGGAAGTGAAATAGAAAATACCTGCATTGCACTGCCTATTGACCTGTTGAGTTTTGATGCTAAGGCAGAAGGTAATTCTGTTGTAAGGCTAAATTGGAAAACAGCCAGCGAGATCAATAATGATTTCTTTACCATAGAAAGGTCTGTGGATGCTCGAAATTGGACAGAAGTCCTTCATAAAAAAGGTGCTGGAAACAGCAGAGAAATATTAAGTTATGAGGCATTTGATGAAGATCCGTTAGCTGGTCGATCCTATTATAGATTAAAGCAAACAGATTTCGATGGATCCTTTGATTATTCGGATATCGTGACCGTATTCCTGGAGGAAGATGATCGTCCTCTTATCTATCCGAACCCAAGCAACCAAAATGTATTTATTTCATCTATTGAAAGCGATCTTAACCAGAATGATTTCATATGGTTTGATGTCCTTGGTAATAGAATTGTTCTCAATGCTGTTCAGAGGGGAAAGGAGATTGAATTTGAAACGACAAATCTTACTTCTGGAATATATTTTGTCTCTTACGAATCAAAGGGTGTAAAGAGAATCTACAAGGTTGTTATAGAATAGAATACTCTACTAAGTCTTAATCCATGAGTAAAAAGCTTGATAATGCATGCAATCTCTACATGGAAGGGATCCGTGACGGGAACTATCGCGAAGCCATTTACAAGTACACAGGAGATCGTTATACTCAACACAGCACCGGGGTAAAAGACGGGCAGGAAGGATTCATTGAATTCTTTGAGGATTTTGTACAAAGAAATCCTGTGAGGGATATTCAGATTATTCGAAAACTCGAAGACAAACAACATACTTTTTTAATGGCCTTTCAGGATATCAATAATGGTGAGGCGCAATGGGTAACCACAGATTTTTTTGACTACGATGAAAACGACAGGATAGTAGAACACTGGGATGTTATTTCGGCTTATAATGAGTCAAATCCATCCGGACATTCTTCTATTGACGGCCCGACAGAAGTTACTGATTTGTCTAAAACAGAAGAAAACAAAGAGCTGGTGCGAAACCTGATCAAGGATGCACTGATGAAAAACGGAAATCCGAATGACCTTTCCAGATATATATCTTCTGAAAAATACATTCAACACAACAAGGACGTGCCTGACGGACTTGAGCATTTCCAGAAACTAGCATCGGCTCCGGATCGTCCATTGAATTACGAGGAAATTGTACTAATGGTTGGACAGGGAAATTTTGTTGCGACCCTCTGCAAAGCCAACTGGAATGATGGAATAACAAATCAGGATTATGCCCAGGTTGATCTGTTCAGAATAGAGAATGGAAAGATCGTAGAGCATTGGGACAATGTTGAGCCTGTGCCTGAAAATGATGTAAATTCAGGTAAATTCTGAGGCTCAGAATCCGTAACCTTCATAGTCCGTGGTGAACTCTTCTTCCGCAAAACCGGGATATAGTTTTACGTTTCGAAAATCCAGCTGCTCAAAAAGACCGATTTCATCGTAGACTTTCACCTGTATGGGTATCATTCGTTTTTTATCGATGGCTATGAGGGTGCGCATGCTGTAATCATTCGAGATCATGATCTCTTGTCCGGCTTCGACGTCATCAAAGTCATCAACATCATCATTGTATTCCAAAATCTTGTATTCACTGATCTTCAACTTATCTGCGATATCCAGCACATCTTCTCCTTCTTTCACGGTGTACCTGACCTTTTTAAAATAATTGTTCTCTAATTCGACCAAATAGCAATCAACCTTGTTCACAACTTTCGATCCTTTGTAGGAAGACATGTCTCTAACATCATTCCCATATTTGCGAAAGAGGTGGTCGAGGATGCCTATGGCATACCTGAAACCCGATTCAAACAGGGTGTGATGCTGATTTCTTCGCATTATGCTGCCCATAGGATCGAGGCTGATATTCAACCAGGGAAAACCACCGGGATAAATAAATGCTTTGTTTGAATTCCAACCATCGATAAAAAGTAATTCGGGCTGACGATCGGGATCATCTACTTTTATGGAATACAGTTTGAACGGATCGTATTGAAGTTTCATTTTGTATATCTCCATAATGACCTCATCATCAATGCGTTCGTTTTTTTCCATTTCAACATACATCTCATCAACGGCCAGGGCCGTTTTGATCATTTCTGATGTGATCTCGTATGGATCTATGTTCTGACCTATGGCCTGCACCGTCAGTACAATAAGAAAAATTACACCGGTGATAAACTTCATGTGTCGATTTGACTCTAAAAATATATGCTACTCATCGAATAACAATATTTTATGTCAAATGGTTCCAGACAAAGCCGGGCTCGTATGAAAATTCACGTCACAATTACAAATCGACTTGAAAGCGCTTATTTGGCCTGAAGAATTCCTTCATCGATCAGGACCTGAAATGAATCTTCCATTGTCTCTTTCAAAGGACGAAAATTCATGTCAAGTTCCTTCTTAATCTTTGAATTGTCTGCCCTCCAGGGAATGTCCACATTGTTTCGGATGAATCTTCTGGTAAAGAACTTGCTCGTCATCGGCCCTACGATCATTAACAACCATTTTGGAATGGCCTTTTTGGGTAGAGGATATTCTTTCCCGTATTTGTCAAGGAGAACAGTTCCCATTTCCAAAAAGTTTGTTTCATGAGCTGCGGCAATATATCTTCCTTTTGCCTGAGGAGTGAATCCGGCCTTGTAGTGCGCTTCAGCAACATCTCTCACATCTACAATTCCTATTCCCATTTTTGGAGCACCCATTTTCATATCCCCTCCGCCGAGCATTTTGAGAATGTTCATACTCTCAGATGTAGTGTTATGAGGGTTTAAAGGTGGACCAAAGATTCCCGGAGGGTTCATGGTAACCAAATCCCATTTTTCCTGCTTTTCGGCCAATTCCCAGGCTCTCTTTTCGGCCAGGGTCTTTGACAGCGAATAAGGTTGATAATCAAGACTTGCCGTTTCATTCCATACCTGCTCTGTCAGTTTTCCTTCCGGTGCGTTTACTGTATCAATAGCATCCGTATAGATGGCGGCACAGCTGCTTGTCAATACCACTCTTTTTACAGAGTCAACTTCATTGGCCGAGTTCAATACGTTTTCAGTTCCCTGAACGGCCGGCTCTATCAATTCTTTTTGTGCGTCTTTTACATCAATTGTGAATGGTGAAGCGGTATGATAAACCAGTTCACATCCCTCCATGGCTTCAGTGTAAGATCCCTTTGTAAGAAGATCACCTTTGAAAAATTTGATTGATCCTTTTGAGTTTGCTGCTGCTTCTTTCAAATGCCCAATTTTTTTCTCGTTGTCGGGATTTCTAACAGCTGCATGAACAGTAATGCCTTCTTCGAGCAGCTTTTTTACTAACCAGCTTGCAACGTATCCGTTGGCTCCGGTTACCATAACAGGTTTTGATTTATCTATAGTTTTCATTTCTTCTTTGCTTTAATTTCATTTGACTATTCAAATTTGCACCCGAATAAACTGCTTACAGAGCACCAATCACTGAATGAAACACACAAATCGCAGATGTGTTGGATTTTTCAACTAATTGACAAAAAAAAGAGGCCTTAACGGCCTCTGCTTCAATGGGTTTTCTGGCTTATTCTATTTGACTTCCCTGTATTTCTGTGGAGTGAATCCGGTTTTATTTTTAAAGAGTCTGCTGAAGTAATGAGGATAATTGAATCCAAGACTATAAGCAATTTCCGAGACAGAATCCTCTGAGCTGAGCAACATGTTCTTTGCCTTTTCAATAAGGAAGTCGTTGATGTGATCCTTTGCGCTTCTCCCGGTTTCTTTCTTCAAAAGATCACTCAGATAAGAAGGAGACAGATGAACCTTTTCTGCCAGATAATGAATAGATGGAGGGCCATATTCTATCAATTGACCGGTCTTATAGTAGTCCTTTAAAGTATCCTCAACCCTGGTCACAATATCCTTGTTCTGGGCAGTTCTTGTGTTGAACTGTCTTTCATAAAATCTCAGACAATAATTGAGTAGAAGTTCAAGGGATGAGACTATGACACGTTGACTATGATTGTCAATTCTTTCATTGTATTCTTCGCGAATTCTGTCCACAGCATCATGAAGGGTCTGTTTTTCCTTATCAGATAAATGAAGGGCTTCATGAACATCATAGGAAAAGAATGAATAGTCATCAATGTTTTCACCCAGAGGTGTGCTTCTGATCAGGTCGGGATGGAAATACAAGAGCCAGCCTTCATCTTCGTCAAAATCGCTGGTACTGGTAACGGAATAAACCTGATTGGGAGCGGAGAATGCCAGGACTCCCTCTTCAAAGTCGTAATGATGTCGTCCGTATCGCATGCCACAATCAGAACTTTTCAATCCGATGTAGAAGAAATTGGCCGACACCTTCACGTTTAACATGTCCTCGGTAATAACAAGTTGCTTTGCATCTATCACACTGATCAATGGGTGTTTTGGCTTATCAAATCCCAGCATTTCGTGAAGCTGGCTGATTGACTTTATTTTCAGTATTTCTTCTGACATGTTACTTCGAATTTAGACATCAAAATTCACACATTCAAGTTCAATACTTAAACACAAATCACTCAAGAGGTAACACAATTTCTGGATTGCACGTCACCATTAGATTTACATTCCTGTTGGTCTCATGAACAATTTCTTAGACAAAAAGCACTATTTTTGCGGCGTGAAGGCACTTCTTTCAAAAATTACCTCTATTCTACTGATCACTGCCCTGGCCTTTGGCAGTTTTCCGCTTTCATTTCATCATGATCATGAGGATGAAGGACATTGTCACCACGACACCGGACTTTACGAAGTTGACCCATGCCATCTAAGTGTATATCACTCTGAAGAAGCAGAAGATATTCATTGTGAGCACAATTCGCATTATGCCGAAGAAGACAATGATTGCGATTGGTGTTCTTTATTGACTACGAAACGCCATAAATACAATCTTCCTCTTTTACAGGCTTTCGAATCAAATATCAAAGTCGTTTTTCTCGATTTTGACAGAACAGAATTCATTGTTAAAAGCGCGGTATCTTTAAATCCAGGTCGCGCTCCACCTGCGAAAGTTTAAGCAGATTCTCTGCACTCTCTTTTTCCATTGGTCGGTATGTTATACCGATCCATTCGTGTTTATATCAAATTCACTGAATTTAATTGTATTGCTATGTTTCCATTGCGAAACATAATCTTGTTTGTATTCATATTTCATGTGTTGAGTGTCTTTGCTCAAAATGATTGCACCTATTCTATTAACGGAAAAGTCATTGATGAGCATGATGCCTCGGCATTGTCATATGCCACCATATATATTCTCGAGAATGGAATGGGAACTGTGTCAGATGCCAACGGGAATTACAGTCTCGGCGGTCTGTGTGCAGGTCGATATACCCTAAGGTGCTCTCATCTTGGTTGCGAAGATGTTATTGATACACTTGTTGTGGAAGGTGATATTGAATGGAATTTTTATCCGGAACATCATCTGGAAGAATTGAGCAGTGCCGTAGTGCAGGGTGAATACAAAGAAGAGGAAACAAGTCAGAGTGTAGATAAACTAGAATACAATGATCTGCTAGAATTAAAGGGTCAGAATCTTGGAAACAGTCTGAAGGAAATTCCAGGGGTAAGTTCCTTGAATACAGGGAACAATATCTCAAAACCTGTAATTCATGGAATGCACAGTAACAGGGTCCTGATTTTGAACAATGGAATTCGCCACGAAGGACAACAATGGGGTAATGAACATGCTCCGGAGATCGATCCTTCCATTGCCGGTGAAATGTCTGTGGTGAAAGGAGCGAACAGCTTAAGGTACGGTCCGGATGCCATAGCAGGTGTGATTCTGGTGAATCCAAGACCATTGAGAAATTATAATGGAGTGGGCGGAGAGGTTTCAATGACAGGAGCTACAAATGGAAGACAGGGTAATATTTCTGCCATGTTGGAAGGTAATCACGGAGCCGCAGAAGCCTGGCGGTGGAGATTGCAGGGTAGTTTGAAACGTGGTGGAAATATCCGTGCTCCGGATTATTATCTGGATAATACCGGAGTGGGAGAATATAACTTTTCATGGGCCCTTGGATATCTAAAAAGTCAGTTTGGTGCGGAGGTATTTTACAGTCAGTTCAATTCGGATATCGGGATCTTTTCGGGTTCACACATTGGTAATTTGACCGACCTCGAGAATGCTTTTAAGTCTGACGAGGCACTGAAGAGTGCTGAATTCAGTTATGAAATCGGCAGACCCTGGCAGCACATTGAACACGAAATGTTCAAGGCAAGAACCTATTATCATTTCAATGAGTCAAGCAAGCTTGAACTGACGTATGCCCGACAATACAATCTTCGTCAGGAATATGATAAGGACCGTCCATTGAATGATAGTTTGGCGGGTCTTGATCTGCCTGCCTTACAGTTTGAAATAACAACTCATACAACGGATCTTGTTTATAAGCAAGGTGGTATTAAGCCATGGAGATTCACGGCTGGTATGAGCGGATTGTATCAGGTGAATACCTATGAAGGAAGATTCTTCATTCCGAATTTTTATAAATACGGATTGGGAGTTTATGCACTTGAACGATGGCTTCCGGAAAGTTCAAAATGGGAGTTCGAAGCCGGAATTCGATATGACTACATCATACAGGAAGTATTTATCTGGAAAGGTGATGAACTTCAGGAGCCGATACATAACTATAACAATGTATCAGGAAATATTGGAGCCATCTATGAGGTGATGCGTGGATTCGATTTCAGAGCCAATGCGGGTATTGCATGGCGTCCACCCAATGTGAATGAGATGTATAGTAATGGTCTTCATCATGGATCTGCTGCTGTGGAAATTGGAGATACATCGTTGACCGAGGAAAGGGCGTATAACTTCTCGGTGTCGGCCAACATGGAAAGAACGAGATGGTTTGCGAATCTGAGTTTGTATTATAACTACATAGAAGATTATATCTATTTAAAACCGATTCAGCCTCCAACCCTGACTATTCGAGGGGCCTTTCCGACCTTCATGTTCAGTCAGGTGGATGCCACAATTTCAGGGCTTGATGCCAGTCTGGGTTACAACATTCGCACTCGATTGAGTTTTTCATTGAAAGCATCCATTGTCAGAGCATTCAATCGCACGGCAAATGAATATCTGGTTCTGATTCCACCTGATCGCTTTGAGTACGGAATCCGATATTCATTTAATGAAGGCAAGAAAATTTATGAGCCTTTCGTAGGATTATCTCTTACTCAGGTTCTTGAACAAATTCGAGTGCCGGAAAATTCAGATTATGTTCCGCCTCCACCGGCATATGCCTTGTTGGGATTGAGAGCTGGAATGGATGTGATGATTGGCCGACAGAGATTACAGATGATATTAAGAATAGATAATATGTTGAATCATAAGTACCGCGACTATATGAATCGATGGAGATATTTCGCCGACGATATGGGTAGAAATGTCTCGCTTAGCATCACGCTACCATTAAATTTTAAACCTATGAATAAGATTGTTCCAATTGAAAACGGACAATCGAATTAATAAATTGAAAATAGAATATAGAAAATGAAAAATAGAAGAATAATGTTGATGGCAATTCTTGCAATTGGAGTTGCTTTGAACGCATGTAAAAAGGATGAGGACGATGTAAAAAAGAAACCTGATAATGAAGAAGAGGTCATTACAACTATGTCTCTTTTGATGCAGGATTCTGCTGGTGTTGAAATTCTCAAAGTGTTTAGCTTCAGAGATATTGATGGTGAAGGTGGGAACGGACCGGTTCAGTTTGATACCGTCCGACTCAGTCCAAATACAATCTATTACACAAGTATCTTACTTCTCAATGAAACCGAAACACCTCCGGATACCATTTCAAATGAAGTGGCTGAAGAAGCCGATGAGCACTTATTTTGTTTTGAACCAAACGGAGCAGAAGTGGATATTGAAAGAACAGATTCCGATGGAGTATATGAGGTAGGTCTGGAAAGCACATGGAGGACAGGAAAAATGAGCAATGGAACGGTTCGGATTTCATTGAAACACCAGCCTGATGTGAAAGATGGCAGTTGCGCTCCAGGAGAGACAGACATTGAGGTAGACTTTATTACCGAGATTCAATAATTCCATAGCCTTTTCTTTTGAAAGCCTGAATGTCTGTCACGGATGTTCAGGCTTCTTTATTTCTCGTCCTTGGTATAACTTTACAGCATGAATGAAGTCGAACTTCTTTCCGAGGTCACTTACCAGTTTTCAAGAAGCTCGGGTCCAGGTGGCCAGAATGTGAATAAAATTGATTCAAAGGTCATCCTCAGATTCAAGCTTTTGGAATCGAAAGCACTTTCCGAAGTTGAAAAATCAAGGATCATGAAAAAACTCTCCTCAAGATTGACAAAATCCGGCGAACTTGTTCTCTCTTCTCAATCTGCCCGAAGTCAACTGGCGAATAAGAAGAAAGTAACTACTCGTTTTGTGGAGCTTTTAAAGGAGTCCTTAATAATTGAGAAAAAGAGGAAGAAGTCAAAACCCAGCAAAGGAGCCGTTGAGAAAAGACTGAAGGAGAAGAAGGTGCTGAAGGAGAAGAAAGAAAGAAGAAGGTTTAAAGATTGAAGATTAACGATTAACGATTTAAGATTTGGATGAGCTTTCTAATTCTTATTTTGTGAATGGATACTGAGCATAAATGATAGAAGAAGTTTTATCAAATTTCTCGGCAACAGCAGATCCGCAATTGTCAGTAGAGTAATGGGTTTGATTTTGGCCGCTGTTGCTGTTTCCAATGTTTTGGAAGGTATAAAAACATATTTTAGCATGTAAATTCATACAAAATGAGACTATTCATTTCTACAATTCTTATATCAACCTTAATGGCCTGTGCCGATAATTCCTCTACTGTAGTTAATAATTATTTTTTCAATGCTGAAGATTATAAGGCAGGAGAGGTGAATTATGACAGCATGCCTGGTGGAAAGACTTACCTGTCTGTCTATTCTCAGATCTATCAATTTACAGGACAAAGGACTTACAATCTTACCGCTACAATAAGCATGAGGAATACGAGCTTAAGTGTCCCGGTATACATACATGCAGCTGATTATTATAATTCTGGCGGAGAAGTTGAGAAAAAATTTGTGACTGAATCCATTGTTATCAAGCCAATGGAAACGGTTGAGATAGTGATCAATGAAACTCAGAAAGAAGGTGGTCCGGGGGCAAACTTCGTATTTGATTGGTCGAGTCCCGATGCAGAGAATGAGCCTTTTTTCGAATCGGTCATGATCTCTACATCCGGACAACAGGGTCTTTCTTTCAGTTCTCAGGGTAAAAGAATTCAGTAGACTTTATCTCAGGCATTTACAAGTCAAGTACTTACATTCGTATTTCCACCTATGGCAGAAACGGATGTAAATAGTGTTCCATGGCAGGAGGAGCTTGAAAAAAGAGCGACAACAATTCATGTAATTGCATGTAAGGTTGCCATCATTGCCGCTCCGGCATTCTTCATATCCGATATTTTTATTGCTCCTGATTACTGGGAACAGTTTTTGGTCCTTCGACTCCTGGTCTCTTTGGTCGTGGGAGCTACTTTAATAGCCCGCAAATGGATAAACGTATGGGACACCATGCTCGCTTTTATTCCATTCATTTCGATTTCAATTTTGAATGCCTATATGTGGAGCGTAATGGATGCAGAGGGAATGAGAATGCACACATTTTCCTATATGGCACTTTTTATCGCAGCCGGCATGCTATTGTTATGGAGGCCTCATTGGGTTACGAAAGTTGTTGTCCTCTCCCTGGTCTTTAATGTCTTTTTCTTCTGGCTTTATAGCGAACTGTCATTTTCTGAAATCATGACCAATGGCGGTACCCTGACTGCAGCTGTCGCCTTCTTTTCCATTGTGCTCATGAACAATAGGTATCGACTAACAAAAGATGAAATTATATCGCGACTCCTTCTGAAAAGATCCAAGAATGAGTTGGAAGAGAAGAATCAGGAGATTCTCGACTCCATTACCTACGCAAAAAGGATTCAGGAAGCTCTCTTACCATCAGATACTTTGTTTCATTCCATATTGCCTAATGCATGGGTCCTGTATAAACCAAAGGACATAGTTGCCGGTGATTTTTACTGGCTGGAAAAGCACAGGAATTACGTTTTTTGGGCTGTTGCCGATTGTACGGGTCATGGAGTCCCAGGAGCCATGGTAAGTGTTGTTTGCTCAAATGCATTAAATAGAGCCATCAACGAATTGGGTTTTATTGAACCGGCTCAAATTCTCGACAATGTCAGAGAAAGTGTCATTGAATCCTTTGCCAAAAGTGACAAGGATGTGAAGGATGGCATGGATATTTCATTTGTCAGATTGAACATTGAGAATAAAAAAGCAGCATTCGCAGGAGCTCATAATTCACTTTATGTGGTCAGAACAAAGAATGACAATACAATCGAAGCCGATTTAAAGGTGCTGTCGAATGATGAGTATCACTTGATCGAATACAAAGGGGATAAACAACCTGTTGGACTATTTAGTGAATCAAAACCATTCACTCAAAAGGAAATTGATCTGCAAGAAGGGGATTATTTATTTGCATCAACCGATGGATATCCCGATCAATTCGGCGGACCAAAAGGCAGAAAGTTCATGTATAAAGCGTTCAAAAAGAAGTTTCTCGATCTCGTTGCTCTGCCTCTTGATCAACAAGCGTCAGAACTGGATAAGGTCTTTACGGAATGGAAGGGAAATGAAAATCAGATCGACGATGTATGTGTCATAGGAATGAAAATTTGAATAGAAATCATTTAGAAACTAGGGCATGAAACCGTTCTGTATCTCACCTGATTCATTCCCGATGAATATCTGTACCTGCCTTCACTTTCGATAGTGAAAACCAGTTTCTTGTCTTCATTCTGACCTGGTTGTAAAATCATCGACCAGGATACCTCACCACTTTCTTCGTCGAGATAGGCACCACTTAAATTTTCAATATCAACTTCTGCCGACTTGGTCTGAGAAACCGGCACCTGATCGGCCAGCAGAAATTCAACTGGAAATGAGTTGTTATTCTTCAACTGAAATTGATACGCCAGTGTAGTCAGTTTTTTCTTACCAATCGTTTTTTTCCTTGAAGTACTTTTGATCGGCTATTTCACTTCTTTTTAAATAAACACTGTTGTCTTTTCCTACCGGCAATAGCAAAGTATCTCTGGACTCACTGAATGCAATGACAGACTTACCTACATCATTTCCTTCGAATGAAATATCGGCGATTCCATCTATTAAACCCAGTGTATCCCATTGAGTTACTTCGGCAACGAGATAGACTTCCGGATCGAGACTTGGGAAGGCGAAATAATAAAAGTGTGTGGGCAGAGATACATTTATGATGGGAAAGGTGAATACAGTGCTGTTTGATTTGATGCTGTATTTTTCAGAAAGAGTTCTTGTTTTGAGAAAGGAAGGGATCCTGATCTCACGATACTCAACGCCTTCCAGTTTATCGATGGCCTGCATTTGCTCCTGATCCTGCTCGTAATTCTTACCATAATTATTTCCTGCATTAAAGCTTCCGCCCGATTCATTCAGAACCCAGGCAGAACCGGGTGTTGGAAGATCGGTTGGGGATTCCAATGGAAAGGATGATGACAATCTAATGCTTACATTTTCCCAGTTTTCACCGGTCTGACTCATAACCTTTGCCATGTACTTTAATTCAAGTTCCTTATCATTAGAACTTTTCACTATAACATCATATGCCGGACTCCACCCAATTCCACCGCAAACATATCTCAGACCAAAATTCTCTTTCAGTGGTCCGTCTACGGATACTGATAACTTCAGAATGGCAGCATTTTCATTTTCCAGATGATATTCATCTAGCTTACCTGCTTCTTCAATCTGCAGTTCTATTTCCCTCAGTTCCTTTTTTATCTGCACGATCCTGGTTGAATAAAAAAGAGTTAGCTTTTCCAGATCTTCTACGTTGCTGACAAAACCTTCTTCTTTGAATTTAGCCTCTATAAGGGTTTGCTCATTGGTCAATGCTTCTTTCTGATCCAGCAGCTGGCTGTATTCTTCGGTACTCAACTTGCGAATTAAGGTCTTGTTGAGCACGGTGATCTCAGGATTCCTGATCTTGAGAGAATTCATGACCATCTTAGAAGATACATTTTTGATCATGATCTCATTCAATCCATTCTTCAGATTTTTAGAACCACTTCTTTCAACAAGTGCACCGGAATGATAAATGGTGATTACTTCAACATTGGTAACAAATTCATTCTGACTGAAAAGTGGACCTGTGAATAGCGCGAAGAGAAGAATGATAGGGTAATACTTCATGTCCTTTGGTTTTGGTTTGTAAGCTGAAACTCTTCATAAATATAACTGAACAAAACGACATGTATTGTATAGATTCATTAGAGTTCCAAATGGAGCATCGTATAATTTAAAAGACTGTAAATCAAAAGAATATTGATGAGACAATAAAAATTCGTAAATTCGGTTTATTAATAACGCATAATCCCAAAACGTTATGAAATACAAATCCACCATCAGCCTGTTTGCGATAATGAGTCTAATTATCGCTTTTGCAGTATCCTGCCAAAAAGAAAAGAAAGAAGAATCTGAACTTCCGAACTATTCAGATGAACCAACTTATGAAGATCTTCGTGGCATTGAACTCGGGAGGGTCATTTTTTACGACAAGAAATTATCGGTAAACAATACCATGTCATGTGCCACTTGTCATAAACAAAGCCTTGCCTTTAGCGATGGAAAAGCTACAAGTGATGGTTTTGGTGGAAAAGAAACCAACCGAAATTCCATGGCCATTCAGAACCTGAGTTCTTCCTTTTTCAACCCATTTGCTCCTCCTGGTTCCAGAGCAACGTCTTTATTTTGGGATGGAAGGGAGACCGACCTTTCTATAATGGTTCTTCGTCCATTTGTAAATCATGTGGAAATGGGAGTGCCCAGTATGGACTACCTGGTTGAGAAAATGAAAGACATTGAATATTATCCTCCTTTATTCAATGATTATTTTGGTACAGATGAAATATCCACTCAAACTATTTCAAATGCTCTATCTAGGTTTGTTTCGAGGATGGTTTCACTGGATTCTAAATTTGATCGGGGTGATTTCACTCCCCAGGAATTAGTGGGAAGGGAATTATTCTTTACAAAGTATCCTTGTGACGATTGTCATAGTTTGTCGGTACCAACGGGATATTACGGTGGTAATGATACGGTCACAACACGATTCTCAAATATTGGATTGAATAATCATAATGGCGATGAAGGAAGAATGCTCGTAACAGGAAATGCAAATGATGCCGGAAAATTCAAAGTTCCTTCATTGCGAAATGTGGCCTTGACTGCTCCGTACATGCACGACGGTAGTGTGAAAACGTTGGGTGATGTGATCGATCATTATTCGGTGAATATTCAGCCTAGTCCGACCCTCGACAAAAGACTTCAAGATGAAAATGGCCATCCTATGAAGATGAATATCACTGACACGGAAAAAGAGGCTCTTGTTGCTTTTTTAAATACCTTGACAGATTTTGACTTTATAACTAATCCTTATCTCAGCGATCCTTTTGAATGAAGAATAAATTAAGAATTTGCCTTTTAATGGTTTTAGCCTTATCAGGCAGCATTGAGGTCAAGTCACAGGATGAGAAAGTCAAAAAGTTTGACCATTACATAGGACTTCAGGTAAATGAATTCATTCGGCAGATTTTTAATGTAACGAGCCAGCAGTTCCAGCATCCTTATTACATCAATTATGCCATTAATTTTCATGATAATGGTTGGGGATTGAATGCGGGTTTCGGTTATGATTTGGGAAAGACAGTAGAAGGTGATGGAATTACAGATGTAGAAAATGAGATCAGCGCTCTTTCGTTTCGTATCGGTCCGGAGAAAAAATTCACCATGGGTAAGAAATTTCAGAGTGGTGTAGGAGTGGATTTTCTGGTGAAAGATGAATACAATAAATCTACGGTCACGAATAATTTCGAATCAAATCAATTCACCCGAACCATCGTAGAGAACTCTATAGATGGTATGGGTGGAGGAGTGCGACTTTTTCTTTCCTGGCGACCTTACAACTGGCTGCTATTGGGAACTGAGGCCAGTTATTATTTCCTAAAGAGTGCAACAGAACAAAGAATTGAAGAGACTATTTCATTGGTGAACGATGAATCTCAAACCACCACTACAGATGATTTCGAAGAAAGTGCATTGGTGTTTAATACACCAACCGTACTTTTTGTGATTATTTCATTCTAGAATTCCACATTCATTACGCCATTCACGACGTCAACAGTGTCATAAGGTCCAGACCAGGAGTTGGTCGGGCTATATCGAACCCGTCCATGGAATGTCCCCTTTAAGACAAGCGGGTTTTGGCTCATTTCTTCAATATGTATTTCCCCACTGACGAATTCCGCCCATTGATCCGGATAAAATATACTGGCCCGTATAAAGATGAATGCCGCTAGTCCTGTTCCGTCATCCAATGATAGAGGATATGTGGCAGGCACTGTTGTTTTGTTTATTCTGATGTCGTAACCTTCGTCGTATTTGGTCCAGGCCTGAACGACTAGCTGTCCCTGGCCCTGAACTTTTTGTATGTTGCCATCCTCATTGTAAACAGCAAATTCTTCGCCATCAATTGTGGCTTTGATATACTGCGACTTTTTACTCGGTTCACTCAGATCTTTATCTGTGCAAGAGGCTGCTGATAGAAGCAGAATAAGTGCAAGAGATATAAAACGAAATAATCTCATTTTCCCAATAACGATTATGAAATTACGCAAAATAATCATAACGTATTGGGTGTATGATTTCGTATTCGATATCTAAACTTTCGTTTTTTTCCAGGAACCTCTTTTGAAGAGCCAAAGGGTAAACAGTCCTACACCCGTCTCAGAGCAGAATACGGCCCAGAAAACACCTGAATGAGCCCAGTTTAGATGAAGGGCAAAGTACCATGCCAATGGGATTTGAATTAACCAGAAGAAAACGATGTTTATTTTGGTTGGAGTCTTGGTGTCACCCGATCCGTTAAAAGCCTGGACAGAAACCATCCACCATCCATAAATGAAATAGGAATAGGACAGAATTCTGATCCATTCTGCTCCAATTTCTATTACCAGAGCATCAGAGGTGAAAATCTTCATCAGTTCTGTGTTGAAGGTAAAGAAGACTACAGATACTCCGATAAGGAAAATCATGTTGTAAACCCCGATTTTCCAAACCGAAGATTCCGCGCGTTCAGGTTGTCCGGCACCAAGGTTTTGACCCACAAGCGTTGCAGCGGCATTCGACAATCCCCATGCCGGCATTAAGGTGAACATCATCATTCTGATAGCTATGGTTGAACCGGCTACGGCCTCGCTACCTACGTCTGCCAGTATCCTCATTAGGAATATCCAGGATGTCATGGCTACCAGCATCTGACCGATACCTCCAAGTGAGGTTTTGAAAATATTCCAAATGATTTCACCATGAATTTTAAGCTGTGATTTCAACACTTTAATGTGCTTGCCACCTTTGAACATCGAATAGAATTGAACCAATACCCCAATTCCACGTCCAATGGTTGTGGCCATGGCAGCCCCTTCGATTCCAAAAGCAGGAATAGGACCCAAACCGAAGATCAGGATAGGATCGAGAACAATGTTGAATCCGTTTGCGATCCAAAGAACGCGCATGGCAATGGCCGCATCCCCGGCACCTCTGAAAATTGCGTTGATTACAAAGATCAAGGTGATAACCACGTTGCCACCCAGCAACCACTGGGTATATCTGTATCCCTCCGTAAGCGCCCATTCATCACCACCCATCAGGGCCAATAATTCTTTCGAATAGAAAATACCACCAATGGCAAAAGGAATGGAAGCAATGATGGCAAGAATGATGGATTGAACGGCCGAATCACCCGCTCCTTCTTTGTCTTTCTCTCCAACCCGACGAGCCACGTGGGCTGTTATGGCCGTCGACAAACCCATGGCAAGTGAGTAAAGCAGGAATAGATAGGTTTCGGTCAAACCTACAGTTGCTACTGCCGAAGCCCCCAATTTCCCCACAAAATATATATCGACCACGGCAAAAGTCGACTCCATTACCAGTTCCAGAATCATCGGAACGGCCAGTAGGAAGATGGCGCGCCGCATTCCTATACTCGTGTAATCTGCCTCTGTACCGCGAATTGCGTTACCGAGTTCTTTCCAAATGGAAGGTGGTTTTTGGGTGACGGCTTGATCACCAGCTTGATCTTCAGGCATGTTGGTTTCGGCGTTAATTCATGCGAAGGAAGGAAATAATAATTAATAGTTAATAATTAATAATTGAATTCTTCCGAAATCCTAATTCCAAATTCCAAATTCCGAATTCCGAATTCCCATCTTCTCATCCTCCAATTCACTACCTTCGTTTAATGCAAAGAATCATTTTCATTCTTCTCATATTTTTCGCATCCCCATCTTTTTCACAAATGGGCGAAGACTGTTTCTTAAATGATTCCCTGAATTTCATGGCTTTGGACTCGATGAATTACAATGAAAGAGGTTGGTATGACAGAAGGGGGCAGGTTTATGTTTATATCGATTACGAAAAAGACTGGCAAAATCACAAAGAAAATAGGCTGTGGCAAGAATTTGAAGACAAGTCGTTGAAGATATATACGGACAGCAATGAATTCACTGAATTCATGCAATTTGTGCTGGAAGAGAATGAAACGAGAAAGGTCTGGCGGGTGGAACTTGGGAATTTGTTTGGCATCGGTATTCACGCCCTTGACAGTATTGGTCGACCGGAATGGATCATTATTTATTATGGTCATGAATTTGGCTCCGGAATGGGTTCATACTACGCATCTGAAGTTCAGATCTGGGATATTAGAAACCTGACCAGGGTCGCTAATTTCTATTCCTTTTACAGGCAGTTTTCAAGATCTTCTGATATGCAAGGCATGGGTGAAAGAATTACTCATTACGCTTTGAAAAGAGAATATACTTTGACCAAAGACGAGATTGTTTTTCACAAAACGGATTACACTTTTAACAAGGCTCATCAATACCAAGAAGACGGACACGATAAAACCGATGAAGAGAAAAAGGAATTTCATTGTCCGGAATTGAGGTATAAATTCTTAGATGGGCAATTTCGGATCGTGGCTGACGATCAGGAGTAATGAATCACTTTTCCTTCCAAGGGGTCCTGAAGTAAAACTCTTCTCATTGCTTCATACATGTTCGGGTGGGTATGAATAAAGAGGCCTGGTCTTTCAAAGAAATTTTCTACAGCAATTGAAAAGAATTCGTGTTCATTTGTTTTGGCGTAATCGCGGAACATTGAAGTTCTGCCGGATCTCATCGATTCAATTTCTCTTTTCGCCAATTCATTGAATTGGTAAAGGGAGTCGAAATGTAAAAAATTGTATTCTTCATTTCGAATCGCATTTTCGAGCCGAAGAGCATGAGCCATTTCATGCAATCCAAGATTGATGCCATCTTCGGCATGGACATGACCATGCAGAAAATTATTCCATGACAAAATGATCAGGCCTTTTCCGTTGACCTCACCCTTGTGATATTTCTTCGTTATGTTGGAGTAATAATTGTCGTCATACAGCAAAACACGCCAGAAATGAGTGAGGTAAAGAAAGGGAAATCCGAATGTCAACTTGATGGCCGTTCCTGCAACCAGGGCCTTCATTTCATCTGTTACGAAGTCCAGATTTCCCCGAGGAACAAACTCTTTCAGATCAATAAATCGTTGTACTCTTTTTTCAAACCTAACTTTGTCTTTGTCATTCAATTTCTGATAATAAGGCATGTTATCCTCAATGGCCCATTTGTACCGCTTCTTGAGTCGGGTGAACATGAGACTTGGACCAATTACCGTGTTGGCCTTTTTCGGACTGAAAGAAGAAATGAAATCGGCAATGAAACCGAGATTCATGCCAACTATTATGGTAATGGCTGCTATGTACAGAAAAGTTTGCAAGGCTCTGTTATTTGCCTAAAGTTGCAAAATCTTTTTAATTAACAATAGCATTTCCAGCCACACTTAATTAATCTGGAATCTGGAATCTGGAATCAGGAATCCCCAAACGTTCCACTCAAATAACTATCAAAGAGATCCTTGAATTCGAAACCAGTCTGGAACTTCGCCTTGCTGAGCAAACTGCATTCGGCCATGCCCCACAAGATGAATTCCAAATAGAAGGCTCTTTCATCTTTCGGAATATTTGACTGGTATTTGTCGAGTAGTTCTTCCAAAGGTTTAATTGCCTTCAAAGTGGCCTCGTATTTTTTGTCATCTATATCGGTTGGAAGCATGAATTCATTTCCTGTGAAATATTCACTGATTGCAGCATATGGATTTTCCTGGTCACTTCTTTTCAGTTTTTCCACTTCAGGGAAGTATTCATTGAAAACAGCTCTGATGGCCTCGCCAATCAGGTTTGAAGCCACAATGGCTGCTCCTTCCTGTTCTCCTTCATAAACCAATTCAACCTTGCCTGTTATGGCGGGAATGATTCCATCGAAGTCGCTCATTCTTACACGAGTGTTTTTGAGATCATTGACAAGAACTCTTCTTTCGGCCGTACTCACCAGATTTTCTAACGCTGAAATACTCATCCTTGCACTTACGCCGCTTTTTTCATCTACGAACTCACTTTCCCTTGCCTGAATACTGATCTGCTCAATCAAGTTTCTGGCCAGTTCGGGAATACTTACAATATTTTCCTGCTCTTTTTCAAGTTTTGCTTCCTGCTCGGTGATCTTCTTTGCAAGGTCAATATTCTGCGGATAATGTGTCAGGATCTGTGAACCGATCCGGTCTTTGAGAGGAGTGACAATACTACCTCTGTTCGTATAGTCTTCAGGATTGGCGGTGAATACAAATTGAATGTCCAGTGGGAGACGTACCTTAAATCCCCTGATCTGAATGTCACCTTCCTGGAGAATATTGAAAAGAGCAACTTGAATTCGTGCTTGAAGATCGGGTAATTCATTGATCACATATATACAGCGATTTGCCCGTGGAATCATTCCATAATGAATTACACGATCATCGGCATAACTCAATTTCAGATTCGCGGCTTTGATCGGATCCACATCTCCGATTAGATCTGCTATGGTCACATCTGGTGTTGCAAGTTTCTCATAGTATCGCTCACTGCGATGAATCCATTCTATAGGCGTGTCATCACCATGTTCATTCAGAATTTCTTTTCCCGTCCTTGAAATAGGAGAGAATGGATCGTCGTGAATTTCACTTCCTGCAATGATTGGCATCCACTCATCGAGTAGGTTCACCATGAGCCTGGCCAATCTTGTCTTGGCTTGTCCTCTTAAACCGAGTAGATTGATATTGTGTTTTGAAAGGATGGCTCTTTCCAATTCCGGAATTACAGTCTCTTCATACCCCCAGATTCCGTAGAAAGTGTCTTCTCCCTTTTTGATTTTCTCCCTCAGGTTTTCTCTTAATTCATCTTTAATACCGCGACTTACATAGCCGGCTTTTTTAAGATCTCCGAAGGTTTTTATTTTGCTGTGATCGAATTTCATCCTTTGATTCTTTTTTTTCTGTTTCGTTCGTAATCTTCAAATATCATTTCGCCCAATCCTTTTAAACCGGTATAGAAGGCCTTGCCCTTGTTCGCCTCTGTGAAATTCTCAACGAATTGCTGAAGATATGGGTCACGAGCGATCATGAAGGTCGTGATGGGTACATGCAATTTTCTTGCCTGGGCTGCCATGGTGTAGCACTTTCCAACGATGTAATCATCCAAACCAAATGAATTCTTGTAATAAGAGCCATCGCGTTCCCGGATGCAACTTGGCTTTCCATCGGTGATCATGAAGATCTGTTTGTTTGTATTTCTTTTTCGTCTGAGCATATCGAGAGCAAGCTCCAATCCGGCGACGGTGTTCGTATGATAAGGCCCCACTTTCAAATATGGCAGATCCTTTATCGCAATGGGCCAGGCATCATTTCCAAAGACCAATACATCCAGTGTGTCTTTTGGATAACGGGTCGTGATCAATTCAGCAAGAGCCATGGCTACCTTTTTGGCTGGTGTAATTCGGTCTTCACCATAAAGGATCATGCTATGGCTTATATCGATCATGAGCACAGTGCTCATTTGAGCCTTGAAATGGCTTTCTTCAACAACGAGGTCATCTTCAGTCAGCGTAAATTCTCCCGGTCCATGATGAATGTGAGCATTGCGCAAACTTTCCGTCATGTTGATATTTTCCAGGGAATCACCAAATCGATAATCACGGAATTCACCTGATCTTTCGTCTCCATTGCCTGTGTGTTTTGTCTTGTGATTTCCTCTAGCACTCTTTTTCAAATTCCCGAAGATCTGTTCAAGAGCCCGCTGGCGAATAGCTTGTTCAGTTTTTTCGGTAATGGCCATTCCACCTTCTCCACCTTCAACTTCTTCACGCAAGTATCCTTTTCTTTTCAGGTCCTCCACGAAGTCATCCATGGTGTATTCATCTGAGGTAAGATTGTATTCCCTATCAAGCTCTTCCATCCAATCCAGTGCTTCGTCCACATCACCACTTGTATGGGTTATAACTTCTTTGAAAATATCGAATAACCGATCAAAAGGGTCCTGAGCTTCTGGAATGAATTGTCGAAATAGATAACCTCGTCTGATGTCGTTTTTCATCATCAGAAAATTAAACATTTATCTGACGGATAAGTTCGACTCCTGATTTTAGATGAAATACAAAATGGTGTAAGGATCAGAATCCATATCCTTCTTGCTCCTCAGTAAACTCTTCTGGTTTAAAGACAGGATTAACTTCGACGTTTGAATACTCCAATTGTTCGTACAAACCTTTGTCGTCAAAGACCTTCATGCTAAGTGGTATCAAACGATCTTTTTCAATGGCAATTCGAAGCCGTTTGCAATAGTCGTTCGTGATTAAAATTACCTGACCTTCTTCCACATCATCAAAGTCGTCAATTTCTTCATTGATCTCTACGATCATAAACTCGCTGAGCATATACTTTTCTGCAATATCAAGGACAGTTTCGTCCTTTCCAACTTTATAATTGATGTAGGTAAAATGCGAATTATCAAATTCCAGTAAATAACATTCAGCCCCTCTCACAAGGGTATCATTTTTGCGGCTGGCCATTTGAATGACTTCGTCGCCGTATTTATCAAAGAGGTGTTGCAATATTGAAAGGGCATATCTGTAGCCGGATTCGTAAAGTGTATGGTGCTGATTTTTTCGCATCAGATCTCCCATGGGATCAAGACTGATATTAAACCAGGGGAATCCATCCGGATTGATAAGAGCCTTATCATCATTGTCTCCCTTTCGGAACAATAGCTCAGGAGTCTTTCCGTCTTCTATTTTTTTAGAATAGATGTAATACGGACTGTATTGAAGTTTGGTGCGAAATTCTTCTGTGAAATATTCGTCTTCAACTCTTTCCGTTTTTTCCATGTCGAAATAGAGCGTCTCTATATTACTGCATGATTCGAGCATTTCTAAAGCAATTTCATATGCTTCTTCCGATTGTGCGAATCCGGAATGAGCACTCAGAATTGTTATAAATATTGGGAATAAAAAATGCTTCTTCAAGGTCAAAAATTTCGATGACGAATTTATTGGAATAAACCCAGTCGAAGGAAATTTGTTGACTACAAAGTGATTTTGCTACATCTATGCTCTTTCAGCTTGCTTCTGATGACTGTCGATTCTATTCTATACGTCAAATACGTGACTTTCATCCACACTGCTCGGTCCGGCACCATGTGAATTCACCATGAGAAGTCCGCCAATTATGGCTAGATTCCTGACAAATAGTTCGAACATACCCTGATCAAAATTACCATCGGCATTGACCCAGGCGTGATATTCAACCAGGGTTACAATGAGCAGATAAATTGCCATTACGAATGAAAAGAAACGGGCATTAAATCCGAGAATAAGAGATATACCACCCCCCAATTCTATGATCACAACAAGTATTGCCACAAACGGCGCTGCAGGTATTCCATCGTCGATTTCAAGTGCATGCCAAAACCCTTCAAAATCAAAAACTTTCAGTGCTCCTTCAATGATGAAAACGATGGCTATCAATATTCGACCTACAGTGGCGCTATATGCATTCATGACTTATTTGGATTTTGAATTGAACAACATTGAGCTCACAAAGTAAATTTAAAGCCAATTTTTTCCGTTGATAAAAATTAATGATTATATTGATAAATGTCAATAAATGAAGTGTATAAGTGCATAAGTGAATAAGATGATAAGTGAATAGTGAATGATTCAATAAATCAATGAACCAATAGATCAATAAACCAATAAACCAATAAACCAATGAAAACCCTCTTCCCATACAGCCGGCATCGTTTCAACAATGAAGTGATCCTCGATGAGCTGTCGGATGAAGTACTTGATATTCTTCTTCAGGAGCAGGAATTGATTGAATTCAAAAAAGATGAGATCATATTTCGAGAAGGGATTCATCCGCAGGGCGTTTACTACGTTAGAAAGGGCATGGCGAAGAAGTATAGTGTTGGATTGGATGGGAGGGAATATGTATTCTACATCTGTGGAGAAAGAGAATTGCTGGGTCATCATGGTTTATTAAATGATGAGACCAATCCGAATTCAGCCGCGGCACTGGAGGACAGTGAGATAGTCTTTATTCCAAAGAAAAACTTCTTTCGGGCACTCAGAGCTTCACGTGATTTTCAGGTTCGCCTTATGAGAAATCTGAGTCATGAATTTGGTGTCTTTGTGCATTTCTCTAAAATCCTTGCTCAATATAATGTGCGGGAGAGAACGGCACTGGCCTTATTGATTGTGAATGAAAAGTATTTGCGCGGAGGCTCCCTGGATGCCATCATCACTTTGTCGAGAGAAGAACTCGCGAGTATGGTGGGAACGGTGAAGGAAAACCTCGTCAGAGTCTTAAGTGAGTTCAAGGAAGAAGGCATTATCACCTCCAAAGGACATGGAATTGTATTGAAGGATTTCGACGCATTAATTCGACTTTCCAATTATTTCAAGTAGCTTGGCTCTAGAAACTTAATATTTAGGCAGATGCGATTGAACTCTATGCATTCCACTTTTTATCCTACCGTCATGAAAAATCTGATTTTAATCTCTTTCATTTTGCTTGGTACCTCTTTATTTGCTCAAGATAAAGGTGAAGAGATCCTGAATATTGTTGCGGACAAAGTTTGTGAGTGCACAGAAAAGAATGTCAATGAGAATCCGGATCTGATCTCAGAATGTATTTCCAATGGATTGGCAAGTCAGTCGGATAAAATGAAAGAATACGTGGCCGAAAGAAAGGAAAAGGAGGGAGATACTTTTGACATGGAGGCTTATCGCTCTCAGACTTTCTACGATGTTCAGAAAAAACTGATTTGGAATTGTGATGCATATTTTCATTTCGTCGATTTCATGCGGACATTCCCATTGGAACAATATGCCAGCGAATTGCCAGATAATTATCTCGATTCTCTTGACACAAAAATGAAGGAGAATCCTGATGCCAATTTATATGCAGACCGTGCTTCTTATTATTTCGTGGTGGAAAACATGAAAAGTGCAAAATCGGATTGCAAACAGTGCCTTAAAATGGATCCTGCGAACAAAGGATGTCTCTTTTTAATGGCCTGGATTCATGAAAAGAATGGAGATTTCGATGAGGCAATAGAAGCCTATGAGAATATGAAGAATTTTGACAAAAGCGAAGGTGCTTCTCAAATAATAGACATCTATGTAGAAGCTGCGTTGAGGAAGAAGGACGAAAGTTTCCGTTAATTACTATCTTGTTCGGAAAGCGATTCCATGCGATATCTCTTTCTTCTGTGTTTGATCTTTATTCTTGAAACCACTTTCGGCCAATCTTTCAAGGACAACTTATATCACTCTTTCGGTTTCACCTATTTTCTGGATGTTCATAGCTCTAAGGCAAAGGAATTTACATACACTGATCTGGCTCCCAATGAAAATGGTGAGCTCGAGGAACAGACATTTACCGGTTATTCACAGGCATTCGGAATATCGGCAATAACCGGTATCTATCGTATTCGTTACAACCTTTACAATTTTTCAAATTCAGCGCTGACCATAAGCCTTGTGCCGGCATTAAGCATAAGTCATGTGGAAGTAGATGCCATCTCTTCAGATAATTCGGCAATTGTTGAACCGGAAAGGTTGGGAAACGGCACTTTCAATCTTCCAATACTACTTGGATTTGAACGAGGACTTGGATCTCAAAGAGGCCTCGAAGCCAAAAATGGATATACAGTCAAAGTCGGATACGAATATACGGTGAGCCCGTTGATTTATCAGGAAGAAAGATTGGTGCCCTATTTAAACGGATCATGGGGGCAAATGGTCTTTGTTGGTTCCTATCGTTTTCTGAATAAAAAAGAAAAATTCAGAGAAGTAAATTTTAAGTTCGGTTACGGAAATGAAGTTGTAGTGCCGGATGACATTCCGGAGGTTGATATTCTTGCTTCTTTTACGGCCAGAATTTCATTTATTCGAATGATTCCCTAAAAATCCACCTGCAGTCCAAAACTCAAATTCAATATGTCAGTCAAGGGTACAGTATTGTTATCCACCTTGTAAGTAACCCACATTCCATTCGTGCCTATCAATCCAAATATGGATGCCCTTGAAATGAACGAATCCTCGTTAAATTCTTTTTCTGCTCTGATTCCAGCATGAATTAATATTGGAAAAGGAGTATTGCCAGAATAAGAAATAGCCCATCCGATTTCAGGAAGAAAGTTTAGTTTCCAGTCCCAATTCAGTCCGCGCAAAAAATAAGAGTTCTTCAATGAGAAAGAATGAACTGTCTTTCCTTCTTCATTATCGGAAGGTGTGCGTCCATAGTGAAGGCTAAGAAGAAAATTATCCGAATAGAAATACTTCCCAAAGCCAAGAGACATACTTCCCAGGTTGCCACCGAACTGCAACTGAGTGAAAAAAGGATTAAGGAAGGAATTGATTTCCTGAGGAGCCTGTGATTCGTTCTGGCCAAATGAAGTGAGACTGAAAAACAAGCAAATAAACAATACGATATTTCGCAGATAGCTCATCAATAATACACTCTTTCCATTTCGTAAGTACCGTCAGTTCTGGCAGTAACAATGTTGTAGTTCTTCTTTTTTATATAATCCACCAGCAAGTACCGTTTCTCATCGTCATAGTAATAGTAATGTTCATGACCATAGATGGTCATAGTCACTCTCGGTTGTGTAACCACGGCCTCAAATTCTTCTCTTTCCTGAGGTTTACCGCCAAAGGTGAATGAATGTGGAGGTGCGTGCGTTATTACAAAAATGGCAGTGTATTCAATTCCGTCATTGATTTCCCTGTCCAGCCAACCAAAGGTGATGTCACTATTCACGTCGAGGTTGTTGTCGAAAAAAATGAACTTTCTGTTGTCGACTACAAAGCTGAAATCCCTTGGACCATATACAGTCCTGAACAATGAAGTGCCATTTTGCTCAAAGTATTCATGATTTCCAATGACGGCTATTTGAGGCACATTGAATCTGGCCATAATGTCCTGGGTCAGGATGTATTCTTTCTGAAAGCCCCTGTTGGTCAAATCTCCCGCATGGATCACAAATTTGACATCTCTGTTCGCATTGATATGCTTAACTGCATCATTGAATTCATCGTAGTAATTGTGCGTATCGGCCACAATGGCAAATGAAAATTCCTGGTTGCCTCCTAAGTCTGAAAGAAGACTAATATTCTTGGCATTATTGTCCTTGTATTTTGGGTCGTCGATGACATTCTCGTATGGAGAAAATTCTAGATTTTTCTGACAAGCCGGTAACAGAATTACACCGCCCAATCCCAATGATGTCTTTTTTAAAAACTCCAGTCTATCCATTAAAATCCAAATTGAAGTTGGAATCGAATCGATTGTTGCGACCCGTATGAGCTTTCAATCAATCCCAACTGTCCGTCGGCCTCCACTATCGTATTGTTCAATGTAGCACTTAAAAAATTGTATTCCAATGAAAACCGTGTTCTTCTAGTCCATTGAAAAGGGTAAAGGCTGATTCCTATTCCCGGTGAGGAATAATCCTCCCATTCACCAGGCCTGTCTCCGGCGGAAACCAGATCGTATCTGACATACGGGAAAAGCTTTTTGGTAACCCAATAGCCAAAACTTGAATAAAAGCCCCAACTGTAATAATTGGGAGTGGAATTATACTCTGGATTAAAGTTGTATTGAGTGGCACTTCCATGGGAAAACCAGTGATATCGATTTCCGGCCAGACTAAAATCTACATTTATTTGTTGCCCTTGTTCAGGCGATGCTGTCAGTTTGTTTTTATCGAAACGATTTTGATGACCCAAACCAAGGGCTAACAACATTCCAAATTCCTGACCAGGTCGACTGGTAAGGTCATCCCAGTTTATCCAAGGACTGCCGAGAATATTCCACTCTAGTCGGGTGGTCAAGGCAACATCGGAATCGAATGGTTGGGGAAATTTTCTTCGACTACCATAGGCTCCGTTTCCTAACCCAAGCCAATATCTGAAATGATCGGAAGGTACGTGCCGAACTTGAAATCCGAAGGAAGTCCATATGGCAAAAGTGAAGTCATGAGCAGAGAATTCCATGGTCGCCAGATCTTGGGGATACATCCAGTCTTCTCTTCCCAGGGCCATGAATTGTTTACCCATTCGAATATTCCACTTCTTATGAAAATTCCATTGGAGATAGGCCACAAACAACTCCCAATCGCCGGCTGGATTCACGTTAACTCGGAAATGATAGTAAAATTTTTCAGTAAGGTCTCCCTCAAAGAATATTCTGCTTCGTGCCATATTCCATCCTCTGGTGAATTCAGGTACGCTGTCAGGTGTGTTTGATCTGAAATTAGTGTTGTATCGGATTTGTGTGTAAAAACCAATATTCAGCTTAAACAGACCGTCTTTGGTTTGAATAAACAAGGGGTGGTATGCATTGGTGTCGTAACCCGCAACATCCAATTCTTTGATATCATAATCAGGGGCATTGTTCTGCGAAGAAATTGTATTGAAAATCAGAAAGACAAAGCAGATGAACCAAAAAACTTTCACAGTTTAAAAATAAAAAATTAGTTGAGGAGCAATTTACTTGGCACGGTTGTTGCAAACTACTGTGTATGAGTAAAAATAAAATCAGCATTGGTCATGTCTTTAAAACCATCGTATGGCCAAGAAGAAAGATTATTGCCGTAGGATTGATTTTGATCGTCATTAGTCGACTGGCCGGACTGGTTCTTCCAGGAGCTTCTAAATATTTAATGGATGAAGTCATTGTTAACAAGGACTTTGATATGCTCAAGATGCTGTTGTATGCCGTTGTGGGAGCCATCATTTTACAGGCTACTACTTCTTTTCTTTTGACAAGAATATTAAGCGTAGAGGCTCAAAGATTGATTTCTATTCTCAGGGCTCAGGTTCAAAAGAAGATTCTCAAATTACCCGTTCGTTTTTTCGACGAGCATAAAAGTGGAGAGCTGGTGTCGAGGATCATGACGGATGTAGAAGGAGTAAGAAATATTGTAGGTACTGGATTGGTGCAGTTAATTGGTGGAACACTTACGGCCATACTTTCTCTATTCCTTCTTATCAATATCAGTCCGATGATGACAGTATACGTCCTTGTGCCGGTTGCCATCTTTGGTTTCATTTCACTTCGGGCTTTCGGATACATCCGTCCAATTTTTCGGGAAAGAGGTAAGATCAATGCAGAGGTAACGGGTCGACTTGTTGAGACTCTGAACGGTGTGCGAGTGATCAAGGGATTCAATGCGGAGAAACAGGAGATCAAAACTTTTGAGGATGGTGTAGAGAGATTGTTTTTGAATGTGAAGAAGAGTCTGACAACAACCAGCTTGGTTACGAGCTCAGCCACTTTCCTTCTCGGCCTGGCATCAGCCGGAATTATGGGGATTGGAGGATACATGATGATCGAAAACGATCTTACCGTAGGTGACTTTTTGGCATTTACTCTGTACCTGGGATTTATGATCACACCGATAGTTCAGATGAGCAACATTGGAAGTCAGCTCACCGAAGCCTTTGCCGGTTTGGATCGAATGGAAGAGATCATGAACATGGAAGAAGAAGATCTGAGGGAACTGAGAGATGTGAATTTGGAATTGGTGAAGGGCAATGTTGAGTTTAAGAATGTTGATTTCTCATACGAAGAAGGTCATCCGGTTCTGAATAATATAAGTTTCAAAGCCGGAGAAGGAAGTGTAACGGCCCTTGTAGGTACTTCTGGTTCTGGAAAGACTACCATTGCCGGTTTAGCAGCTTCCTATCTTACGCCTGTAAATGGAGAGGTGCTTGTAGATGGTCAGGACCTTAGTAAAGTTTCACTTGAGACTTTCCGCCAACACCTCGGTGTGGTATTACAGGATGATTTTCTTTTTGAAGGAACGATAAGAGAAAACATTCTATTCCCAAGACCTGGTGCAACGGAGGAAGAACTGATGGCCGCGGTAAAGGCCGCATTTGTGAATGAATTTACAGATCGATTTGAAGAAGGACTTGAGACTGTTATTGGTGAAAGAGGAGTGAAGTTGAGCGGAGGTCAGCGTCAAAGGGTAGCCATTGCACGGGCCATACTTGCCGACCCAAAAATTCTGATCCTTGATGAAGCCACATCAAATTTGGATACCGAAAGTGAGACCTTTATACAGCAATCCCTAAATGATCTGATGAAAGGACGAACAACCTTTGTCATCGCTCACCGATTGAGTACGATCAGACAGGCCGATCAGATCCTTGTAATCGAAGCAGGACAAATTGTTGAACAGGGAAGTCATGATGAGTTGATTGAGAAGAAAGGGAGGTATTTTGAGCTTTATACTTACCAAGCTAGAATCTAGGTGTCCTTAAGACGGATCGGTATCTATTAGAGACCGCGTTCGCAGAATAAGATTCGTTGATAAATCTGCCTGCGGTCGCACTTCAGCCAAGGTCGTTCCCTTCTTTTTCCATGATGAAAAAGAGGCAAAACCTGCCCGCCAGAGCGCAAGACCCAGGCGCTGGCAGGCGGGAATCTAGACAGCATCAAAGCTATCTGCCCTCACCGAAACGCCTTACCCGCCGGGCAAGCGCATTTCCCGTTCCCGGCGTTTCTCTCGCAAACGCTGGCTCCCGTCCGACCGATGTAAGCCGGGCGGGCGCTGATACTGTCATTGCTACGCTCATTAAATGCAGATTGAAAATTTCCAAATTCCGTATTCACTATTCCGAATTCCCAACTGACTTTTTTCTTTTTTCTTCTGACTTTATAAACTACTTTCGACCAATGAGATTCTTCTTTTTCTTCTGCCTATCAATCATTCTCTCCTGTTCAAATCCAACGGAGAAGGATTTCGTTTTGGTTTCAAAAGATCCAACTCTATCCTATACTTCCTGGTTGCTCAGTTTGGATTCGTCCCTGGAAATAAGGGAATTCTATACCATCTCTCCCGACTCACTGAAGTACTATTTGAGCAAGGCCAATGGTATTGTTATGACCGGAGGTGAGGATATCAATCCCGATATATATGACCTGAAAGAAAACAGAGATCTGTGTGAGGAGCCGGATAATTACAGGGACAGCCTTGAGACTCTGATGATTCGATTTGCCATGAAGAATGAAGTGCCTATGCTGGGTATTTGTCGTGGACAGCAGATTATAAATGCCATAAATGGCGGAACATTGATTCCTGATATTCCAACAGCCAAGCCGGAGAGTCCGATCGCACACAGAAGTAAGTCTGACAGCGCCCACCTCATAACGCCATTACCGAATTCATGGATATCTGATCACTATGGATATAAAAGTCATTGGGTGAACAGCCGGCACCATCAATGTGTAGATAAAATTGGAAGTGGATTCAAATCTGCTGCCTTTTCACCGGATGGTATTATTGAATCTATTGAACTCATTGAAGATCATCCTCACCCTTTTGTAATTGCTGTTCAATGGCATCCTGAAAACCTTCGTGATTCT
>CBDDFS010000005.1:0-175765 GCA_965227255.1 Vicingaceae bacterium | reverse complement strand
TGTCATCATTGATGCCAACCAGAATACTTTTGACAGAATCCGTTTCGATGGGGCGGAAATGATAACCTTTTTGGCTCCATTCTTGAGATGTTTTTCAGCCAGGCTTTTTTCTGTGAATTTACCTGTAGCTTCAACTGCAATATCAACGTCCCACTTCGTATTATCCAGATCAGTCGAGGTATATTCAATTGCCTGTCCATTCAAAACTAATTTCCCATTATCAATAGAAACATCGCCTGGAAAACGACCGTGAACTGAGTCGTATTTGAATAAATGAGCTTGGGTCTCAAGATCTGCCAGATCATTGATGGCAATGATCTTTACATCGTCTCTGTCGAGTAAAATGCGGGTCAGCATTTTACCAATCCTTCCAAAACCGTTTATTCCTACTCTGATCATATGGCTTGAGAAAAAAAAAGGCTTCCCGAGAGAAGCCTTTTCTTTTGAGATATTAAAAATTACTTCATCACCACAAACTTCGCAACTTTCACCTCATCCGCTGTCTGAACAGACGCAATGTAGGTGCCATTTCTGAAGTCTCCGGCATTGAATTGTATCTTATTGTTTCCTCTTCTGAGGTTCCTGTTTTCAATATTTGAAACAAGTTTTCCACTCAAGTCGAAGATTTGAATATTCACCTGAGCATCCTCTTTCAACTCAACTTCTATAAACCCGGTTTCATTCATTGGGTTCGGATAGATCTTAAGATTTGAAAGATCTTCCTGACTTTCTATAATCTTTTCTTCTCCATCTTCTTCGTCAATACCAACCAAACTTGAGCTAGTCCAGTAACCTCTTCCGTGGGTTCCAATGTATACTTTTCTGTAATTGGCGTTTTCATAGAACTGTGGACCATTATCTCCCCACAAATATTGATTCGTTTGCTGAACCATTGCGTATGTCGGAATTCTTGGAAGTCCGTAGGCCTGACTCCATGAGGCAGCGTTGTTGGTTGCATTGTCTGAAGTATAAACTCCATACTCCGTACCAACCATTACAGTGCTATTGTCGTGATCTGCGATCAAGCAAGAGTAAACAGGAATACCACTTGGAAGATCTCCGTGAATTGAGACACCATTTCCCTGTCCTGAAAGACAAGAGGCTGCATTCGTGATTCTGAATACTTTTTGGCTACCACCATATCCAGCGAAAGAAACAACCAAAACTTCAGGATCATTCGGATCAACGGACAATCCTGAAACAATTCCTCCTCCAAAATTTTGAACCAATGTTGTTGTAACAACACTTCTCGGTGAATTAATATCCAGGGTCAATGAGTCATAACCCTGATTCAAGTTGTCGACTCTGTAGATTCGTCCATTATTGGTTCCCACAAACATCTGGTTTCCGTCACCTGAGAATCTGATCTTCCAAACATTTCCACTGATTCTGTCAGGATATGATTTGGATGTGTTATCAGTAACCAGGTCCCAATTTGTTGTGATATCATCAAGATGAAGTGCTTCTCGAGTTATGTATACCCCTGAAGCTCCACTATTAGCATCGGCAGCAATTGCAAGTTTTGATTGAGCATAATCAGGAACATAGACCGAATCATTTGCAGCAATATCTCTTGGTGCTGGGAAATACATAGGAATAGAATTCGTCCTAGACATGTAAATCAAAGAATCACCTTTCTGATAAGTCTCTCCCTTTTTCGTTTTGAACTGGATTGAATCATAGGTGTAATCGGCATATGCCGTTTCCCAGTAACCCAAGGTAGTAACGAAGTTTCCACAGTTGCTGGCGCAGATAGAAGCAGTTTCGTCATCAAACATGCCTGAAACACCTGCTGTGAACGAAGCTCTTCTCAATGAACCTCTTTGAGAGGAGATAAAAGCAAGGTTGGCAATGTTTGAAAAATAGCAGTCACCTCCATCACCACTGGAAAGGTCGAAACCCCTATCCGGTTGATTTGGATTGGTACCAATCAGGACGGTACCATTGTCTTGTGAACCGCCCATCACTTGCTGAGTGGTGCCAAGACCAATGCTGTCAAGATTCGACCCAAATGCCGCAGCAATACTATAGCACTGGTAGGCATTGAATCCGTTATTATTCATACCCCATGTGTTACCACCGTCTATTGATCTATGAATACCACCATCAGTCGCAACATATACCGTCATAGAATCGGTAAAATATACCCTGTGTTTATCAGCATGAACCCAATTCGTATCTGTCAAACCACCAGGTGTTCCTTCAGTCTGCATCAAAGCGATCTTATACCAGCTTCCCGTTCCAGGATTCGAGCTTGATTCGATCCATCTGTAAATACTTACACCGCCAACAATAATCTTTCCTGGGTCGTTTGGATATACGGCAATGTCATTATCAAAGAATCCCTGGCAGAAAGTGGATTGATACAAACTTGTAGGTGCACCCCCTCTGGCAATATTTGTCCAGGTTTCACCAGCATCTTTACTCTGAAAGATACCATGAGTGCAATTGTTTTGTTCACTTGAGCCCTGCGAAACATAGATATAATTCGGGTCACTAGGAGCCACTGAAATTGAAGGCCACTGTGGACTACCAGAATTTCCTGCAGGTAGAGATATCTGAGAAAGCAAAGTGATGTCATCACCACCCTTGTCAAGAAGTTTGTAAACAATATTTGTTCCTGAAGTAGCGTAGATGGTAGTTGTTCCATCTCCGTTATCAACAATATCAATATCATGAATCACCCCATTCGCAAATATTCCCGGGCTGATTTCGATTCCATTAAAAAAGGTTGGCTGATCTGCTGCAGCATCTGCAGATACCTGAAGGCCTCTCCAAGTTCCTACATATAGTTTGTTTGCATCTGTCGGATGGCCAATGATTCTGTTCGTCCATGTCCACAAATCGTTGGTCACAAACTCTCCATCAGGTCCAATAATCCTTTCGTATTCTTCAGCATCTCCTCCAATTCGACGATACAAGCCATTTCCAATGAAACCTCCCGTGGCTCTTTTGCTTGAAGGAGGTCCGTTGTCATGGTAAGGACCAGTTGCAACCCACAGGTTTCCATCGGCAGTTTGAGCAAGATCCGAAACATTCCAGTTGTCCATATTCCCAGAATACGTAAACCACTGGTTTCCTCCATCATAACTGATAAATACTCCACCGGAAACACCTCCAGCATAGAATACGGATTCGCGACCATCACGATTGTCTTGAATTATGGCACGGCTTCGTCCACCTACAAAATTAGGACCCAATTCTTCAAAGAAGATCCACTCGGCCGGGTCTTTCGAGTTGTAGTGATTATTCACGGCAGCCCTGACTTTCATAACCTGCTTTAAGTCGATTTCGCCATTTTCATTGGCAAGTAACTTCTGACGGTATAGCATTCCACCTGTAGCATCTCCCTGAGAAATCAAGAGGTCTGAGTAATCTTTCGATTGATATTTCGCTTTGTAGTTGTCCTGAAATGCGAAAAAACCGGCTACGGCCAAGCCAAGTATTCCCACAATACTGATTGTGTAAAATTTACCTTTCATAAATATTAAATTGTAGAATCCCCTAAAGGGGATTGCTAAATTAAGATTTTTTTTGCTCCGCTCGGGAAGCATTATTCCAAATTAATGCTGTTTTCCTTGGTTTCTCCGTCGTATTTACGACCACCGAATTCTATACCCACAAATGCGGTGAGGAAATATTGATGAGGGTCCTCGTAAGCCATGATTACCACGGGATCTACAAAAACGTCTGCGGCTATGCCCACTTCGATTGCTCTTACATTGTTACTCTTGCCACCATAATCAAAATTCAGGGCTGCTCTCAAGAATAGTCCGGGGTGGTAATCCAACTCATCTAAACCAATGAAGGGATTCGATCTTCCTTCGATATTGTTCGAATTGTGTTTTTCGGGATCATACCTTTCATCTACATAATTGGTGTTTTCTTTTCTGACCTTAACATATACAGGTTTTTCAAGACCATGGGAAATCCCTGCATTCAAAACATAACTGATTGAAACTCCTTTTAGACTTTGTTTTGGAAGAAAAACTTTCATGAATCCAACACTGGTTCGGCCCACGTAAACTGTGTTCAGTTTGCCGTAGAAATAATTCGCATTGGTTACACGTGTCTGCCGCTGACTTCGCATACCAACAAATTCAAAGTGATATTGAATTTTCGTAAATCCTGTTAGAAATCTGGCATGATAATAATTGAAACCCCAGGAATTCGTATGGATGGTCACACCTCCAGCATTCTCCTTTGAATAAACCGTCTCAGACTCCTCGAATATGGTCTGCTGTGCAGAAAGAGGTGTTAAAAAAAACGCAATAATTCCCAGTACGAAGAGTTTCTTCATATACACAAATATAACCAATAAACAGGCTTTGTGTTTACGGCAGTAGTGGGAAAGATGTTAAAAGTGAGATATTGTGGGAAGCCCAGATTACATTGGCTTGTCAACCTGCTTGTGCTCGACCTTACCATAAGCAGCACAGCGATGGTGACTCTTGCAAGAGATCATTGCGCACACAAAGGCTAATACGAGTAGAATTGAAGCTGCTTTTTTCATTATTTGTCCCAATATTTAATTCAAAACTATACAATTTTAATGAATTGCTCTAATGCCCTCAAAAAATTGCCTTCTTTTTTTTCACATCGAATTCTGAATATCTTGCGATGAAATTGAGTGAATTTTCAAAATCTATTCTAGTGACAAAAAGCCTGGATCCTGATATCGAAACGTCTTGGAAGGAAGTATTGAAGGATGATTTCAAGAAAGAATCATTCCTGAAATTGAAAGAATTTCTTGTGGAAGAGAAGAAAAATCAGCTTGTTTATCCGCCCGGACAAAAGATATTCGAAGCTTTCAACAGAACCCCTTTTTCAGATGTGAAGCTTGTAATCTTAGGTCAGGATCCCTATCACGGCAGTGGTCAGGCTCATGGACTTTGTTTTTCTGTTCCGGAAGGGATTAAACCGCCTCCCAGCCTGGTCAATATATTCAAAGAAATCAGGAGTGATCTCGGATATGAGGTCCCAAATCATGGGAATCTGGAAAAATGGGCTGATCAGGGTGTCTTATTGCTCAATGCCACATTGACCGTCAGGGCATCTCAGGCCGGATCTCATCAGGGAAAGGGTTGGGAGGAGTTTACCGACTCAGTGATAAGAAAGATATCTGATGAGAAAGAAAATATTGTCTTTCTTCTTTGGGGCAGGTTTGCACAGGCAAAGGAAGGTTTGATTGAAGGTGCTAAACATTGCATCCTGAAGGCAGCTCATCCTTCACCTTTTTCCGCCTACAATGGTTTCTTCGGTTGTAAACATTTCTCAAGAGCCAATGAATACTTGAAGGCTAAGTCCATTGCTTCTATCGACTGGAATTTGAATTGATCCATGATTTTAAGGTTTGTCATCTTATTTTCTTTGATTGCTTTTCTGACGTCTCATTCCAGAGGTCAGCAGGAGAAGGTAAGTGACAATGCCAGCAAAGACTGGAAACTGAATATTATTTACGATTCAGATATCAAATGGTTGAAACGCACGAATTATAAAAGCGATTTCAATGATTCCTTAAGCATGATGCGGGAAGTTCGGGCCGTGCTCGATTTTCTCTACAAAAAATCCTATTTCTCCGCTTCAGCTGATTCAATTGTTTGCGATACTGATGGCAAATGCAATGCCTTTATTCACCTGGGTGAATTGCTCCAATGGGCCCGCCTGAATCCGGGTAATATGGAAGAAGAGGTCCTTTCCAAAACAGGGTATCGCGATAAGATCTACAGACAACGCCGATTTCGTTACAGACAATTTGGTCGATTCATGGAGAGTATATTGGTCTATTACGAGAACAATGGATATCCTTTTGTGAGCCTGCGTCTTGACAGTATAGAGCATTTCAGAAATGAAGGAATCAAGGCTACACTGCACCTCGAAAAGAATAAATACACCGAGATCGATACGGTTGAGATATATGGCGACAATGTGGTTGCGAGGAACTATCTGTATAATTACCTGAATGTCAAACCTCATAAACCTTACGACGAAGAAAACATCGCTGCGATCTCCGACAGGCTGGCTGATCTGACTTTTGTTGGTGAAGCTCAACCACCTAGGGTGATATTCACGGACAATGAGACCAAACTCCAATTGAACTTAAAAAAGAAACGAGCCAGTCGATTCGATGGTATCATTGGTCTGTTGCAGGATGAAGAGACCGGCGTAGTTCAGTTCACTGGTGACATAAAACTCAACCTTACCAATGCTTTTCGAAGAGGTGAAACGATTGGTTTGAACTGGCGAGGATTGCCGAACAATACCCAAGACCTCAATCTTCGTTTCAATTATCCCTACCTGTTCAATACTCCTTTTGGTGCGGATGTTCAATTTCAATTGTATCGAAGAGATACGACCTTTCTGGATATCATATCAACTTTTGGGCTCCAGTACTTTGTCAATGCGAGAGATTATCTGAAGGTTTTGTATCAGAATCATCAGTCAAATCTCTTGTCTACCAGTCAGTATGAAAATGCAACTTCTCTTCCCCAGGTCCTTGATTTCAGAACCAATCTTTATGGTGCAGAGATTAACCTCAATAAACTCGATTACTTACTGAATCCCAGAAAGGGATTGAACTTGAACATCAATGGCAGGGCTGGTTTTAAAAGTATACAGAAGAATCCAGGTATTCCGGATTCATTGTATGACGGATTTGAGCTGAACAATGTCGTTTATCGTGGTGAGCTGCTATTTCAATATTTTATTCCGCTGGCCAAAAGACATGTTTTCTACATTGGTAATAAGTCGGCATTCATAGAAAACGAACAGATCCTTTTCAACGAGTTATATCGAATAGGTGGTTTGAGAACATTGAGAGGATTCGATGAAGAAACCATTTTCGTTTCCTTATATGCCATCAATACTTTCGAGTACAGATTCATTTTGGAGAAGAACTCAAACCTCAACGTTTTTCTTGACTATGCTTATATAGAAAGAAAACTCTACAACGAAGACTTTTTTGCAGATCGCCCTTTTGGTTTTGGTGTGGGAAGTACGTTTGAAACCGGTGCCGGTATCTTCTCGATATCATACGCTGTTGGGAGTCAGCAAGGTAATCCAATCGACCTGAGAGGAGCCAAAGTGCATTTTGGATTCCTCAATTATTTCTAATGGATTGCTAGCCTGAATAATCTTATTTTTACGTCAATTCTGATTTCCATGAACGTTTTTTTGATCATTCTCTGCAGCCTGATTTTAGTTGCCCTTCTTTATCTCATCTATTCGTTGAAGAACAATGGAAATGATGACCGAATTGCATTGCAGCAGCAACAGTTATTTATGGATTTCAGCAGCAGAATGAGTCAGGAAATTCAGAATGTAAGAAAGGAGATTACTGAAACTACCGGTAAGAGCAGGGAAGAAGTTCAAGACAGGTTGGACAAGATCAATAAGGAATTGCTTGATTTTCAGAAGTCGACCAATGTGACCATGCAGAATCAGTTTGAAAGCAGTAAAAAGGTGATCAGTGATATAACTGAGAAACTCACAGAAATAGGTGGTACGAATAAACAGGTACTCGGCTTTGCTCAGCAGATGAAAAGTTTGGAGCATATCCTAAAGAATCCAAAGCAAAGAGGTGTGCTGGGAGAATACTTTCTTGAAAGTCTGTTGAACAATGTTCTTGCTCCCGGTCAATACAAAATGCAATATCAGTTCGAATCCGGAGAATTGGTAGATGCCGTCGTTTTCTTTAACAAGAAGATTATTCCCATCGACTCAAAATTTTCACTTGAGAAGTATAATCTTATGGTAGAGACGGATGATCCTGTTCAACGAGAATCTTATGAAAGAGAATTCAAGGCAGATGTGAAAAGAAGGATTGACGAGACTTCAAAATATATTCGACCTTCTGAAGGCACGACCGATTTTGCATTCATGTTTGTTCCTGCAGAAGGCATTTATTATAATCTTCTGATTTATAATGTGGGCACGATGCAGTTGAATACTCAGGATCTGATCGAATATGCCTTTAAAAAGCACGTTATTATTGTTTCTCCCACATCCTTCTATGCATACCTTGAAACCGTGCTGCAAGGTCTTAAGGCACTGAAGATTGAAGAGTCGGTAAAAGAAATCATCAAAAGAGTAGGAATTCTTAGTAAACATTTGCAGGTATTTGAAGATTATATGGGAAAGCTGGGGAAAAATATCAATCTCACAGTTTCAAGCTACAACAATGCCAGTAAGGAGCTGAAAAAAGTGGACAAGGATGTGGTTAAGATCACGGACGGAGAATCGGGTGGTGATTTTGAGGCCATTGAATTGGAAAGGCCGCAATTGGAAGAATAATGAAGTTCAGACATTGGATCATATTGTGTTTGCCTCTTTTTCTTTTGACGTGTAAGTCAAATCAGAGGGTCATTAAATCCAATCTGGCCTATCTCTATTTCGACGAAGAGACAATAATCCATCCTCAATATAAAGCGTATCATCAGGATGAAAGTACGACCACGCTTTATGTTCGTGTGAACGCTAAGGAGATTCTTTATTCCAGGAACAACCCCCAGAAAGAGTTTCACGGAAAGATGGTGATGCAGGTTCAGGTGTATGAAGAGAACGAAAGAAAGCCACTTGTTTCAGACACGGTATATCTGATTGATAAAAGTGGACCGGGAAAGGACAAGTTTTTAATGGGACATATCGATCTGAACCTACCCACGGGAATGAGGTACATAGCTGAAGTTACTTTCGACGACCTGTATCGCATGCAGTATGTTCAGGACGTGGTACACATAGATAAAACATCAGAGTTCTCAGAAGAGAATTATCTGATCAAAGATGAAAAAGGCAATATTCTATTTGGCAATGCCTTCGATCCGGGCTCAAAATTGATGATTGAGACCAGCAGATCACTTCCATCAAAGATTAAAGTGCAAACCTTTGATCCGTTTGAAAGCCTGCCACCACCGCCTTTCGTGACTCAGAATATTGAGAACGATGAGTTTTCGGGAAAAAGTGAAATGGAAGTGAGTAGAAAGGATGCGAATCATTTTGAATTGGAATTAGGTGAGGCTGGAATTTATTTCATTCCAAGTGAAACGGGCGAAGGAAGCGGTCTTACTATGTTGGCCTTCCACAGTTATTATCCATACATAAAAACTGTACCCTCGATGGTGAGACCGATGCGTTTTATCACCACGAAGCAGGAATATCAGAATCTGGTTAAATCAGAGAATTTGAAGAAGGATGTAGATGAATTTTGGTACAAGATTGCAGGAAATTCAGAAAGGGCAAGTGAAATCATTCGTGAGTACTACACAAGAGTGGAGATAGCCAATATGAAATTCACTTCCTTTGCTCAGGGATGGCAAACTGACCGTGGATTGGTGTATATGATATACGGTCCACCGAGTGTGGTTTACAAAACTGAAAACTACGAGGCTTGGTCTTATAATGAAAAGACAAATATCATGACTGTGGAATTCGTATTTCACAAGGTCGATCATCCTCTAAGCAATAACCATTACGAATTAAATAGGGCTACCGGATACAAAAGCAGCTGGTACAGAGCCATAGACAGCTGGAGACAGGGAAGGGTATTTTAGTATGAAATCAAAGGATCTGGAATATGTTTACGGTTTTCATGCCGTAATTGAATTGTTGGAGTCGGGTAAGGATGTTGAAGCCGTTTACCTGAAAAGAAATACCAGGGCGCCACGTCTGACTGAATTGCGAAAGCTGCTCAAACAAAAGGGAATTCCCTCCAAGGACCTTCCTCCTCAGGCATTTATTAAATACGGAAATAAGGCTCATCAGGGAGTGGTGGCCATTGTTTCTCCGGTTCAGTATGTTGATCTCGAGCTATTAATTCCCAAACTTTTCGAAGAAGGTAAAATGCCATTCATTCTCATATTGGATCATGTCACAGACGTTCGGAATTTCGGTGCAATCTGCCGCTCGGCTTCGTGTTTCGGTGTGGACGCAATTGTCGTTCCGGCACGCGGCTCAGCTCTTATCAATGAATATGCTGTTAAATCAAGTGCCGGGGCTATTTTCCATCTGGCAATTTCGCGTGTAAGATCTTTGAGTCATACCATTGATTTTCTCAAAGACAGTGGCATTAAAATTGCATCGATTTCTGAAAAAGGAAGCAAGAATTTTTTTGAATCGGAGCTTGACGGACCTGTTGGTTTAATAATGGGGTCAGAAGAAAAAGGTGTTGCACTGGCTCATCAAAACAATAGTGATGAGATTCTGAGAATCCCTATTGAAGGTCCTGTTGAGTCGTTGAATGTGAGTGTCGCGACAGGTATAATTTTAGGTGAGGTTCATAAACAAAGATTGAATGGACAATAGGACAGAAAGATTTGATCCGATCAACATCCTTCTTGTCGTTATTCTGATCGCTGCTGCCTTTATCAGATTATTCGAGATCGGCTCCTTTTCGTTATCAAATGACGAATTGAGTGCCATAGTCAGAGCCGACCAATCTTCTTTTATCGATTTGATCCAAAATGGAGTGATTGCAACAGACCCGCACCCGGCCGGTGTCCAGATCTTTCTATTCTACTATTTGAAGATCTTCAATTCGCCTTTGATGATCAGATTGCCATTTGTTCTTTTATCATCCCTTTCTCTTTTTGTTTTCTTCCATCTTTTCAAAAACTGGATTGGCCGGAATAAGGCTGTAATGGTCATTGCATTATTCGCCTTTATGGAATTTGTTGTTATTCAATCGCAACTGGCAAGACCCTATGCCTTTGGACTTTTTTCAATGTCACTATATCTCTGGTCCTGGAATGAATTGGTGATAGAAAATAGAAAAAGCAGAATTGCCATAATCGTTTTTATTGTCTCTGGCGCTCTGAATTGTTATATCCATTATTATGCTGCATTATTCACCGCAGTAGTAGGTGGACTTGGATTGGTTTTTGCCCATCGTGGTAAATCGCTGAAGACCTATTTACTTCTCAGTTCAATATCGGTGCTTTTATTTCTTCCTCATTTGGGAGTTACACTTGATCAGCTCTCACGAGGTCCATTGACCAATTGGATTGATCCCGCAGGTCCGACTTTTATCTGGAAGCATATATGGCTTCTGTTGAACAAGTCCGAAGGACTTGTTGTCGCCTATTCTGCATTTTTCTTATTGGGGATATACTTTCTGTCAACCGGAAAGGTTAAGGATAAAAGGCCATTTTTCATATCGCTCATTTTCTTTTTGACACCTATTTTCATTGGTCACCTTTATTCAGTCTTATTTGGGAGCGCTTTGATGGATAGGGTTCTTTTATTCTCTTGCCCTTTCTTTTATCTCTTGCCTTTCACCGCATTGCCTGATGTAAGGAAAAAAGTTGCTATTCCAATAACCGGGCTGATTCTCTTCCTCTCAATTACCACAACTTTAATGTCTCGAACTTTCCTGAGTCGACAGTATGTAGAAAACTTTTCTGCTATAGCAAATGATCTGAATGAAGCGAGAATGAATGACGGGGATGTGCTGATGCTAGGGAATTATAATTCTCCTGAATACGTCAATTTTTATCTAAAAAATGAACCTGTTGAATTTGACGAAATCGATATTTCCGGAGATACTAATCAAGCCAGAGTTATGGCTGCAATTCGCAATTCTAATGCGCAGCATCTTTCACTTTCTTGGTCATGTAAAGCAACTCCCTCATCCATTGTTGAATATGCCAGAGAATATTTTCCACATGAAAATTATCATCGAAAGTATTACAATGGAGGCGTCTGGTCGATGTCAAAGTCCTCGGCATCGAGTGAGGTCGAATGGCTGGAAGTTTATCCGGATGTATGGTTGTTTTCTGACATGGAGTTTTTGGATGTTAAAGAAGGATCTTTTGGGAACAAGTCAAGCAATGGTATTTCCATAAATGTCAGTGCTGTATTCGAAGGAGCTGACCTTGATGAAGTATATCTTGTTTTTGCCGTGAAAGAGAATGGAGATTATCCAGGGCATTGGGAAGGTCATCGTCTTTCAGATTTCGCCGAACATGGTAACGAAATATTTATCCATTGCAAGGAATTTCCATTTCCGTATTTCGGGATGTTTAATTACAATATCTACTTCTGGAATCCCGGGAAAAAAGAAGTGATGTTGAGCGATGTCAAGATTTCATCTCAATTAGAGAAGCGAAACTATTCGGACTTATATTAAGCTACCTCTTTCCTTGAGACTGAGTTTGAATCTGCAATCTTGGTATCGATCCACGACAGAATATCGAAAATATCGAGCGTGATCCTCTGATTTGGATCCGTATATATATTATTGATCTCATCTCTGAATTCAATAAATACTTCCTGCGTATCCTGATGACTCTGAGCAACACGAAGCAATTTCTTCATATACTTCAGGATCGTCATCTCGTAATCGTAGTCTCTGCTTTTCTTCTTGAGGAATCTGGCAGTTGACTTAATGATGTAATCCAGCAGATCATAATTACCCAATTCGAAATGAACAATTAGGTTAAATAATCGGGCAAAGACAAAAATGTCCTGACGCAAATTAGCCTCGTTGTCATTCAGCACCTTATTGATGTATTCAAGTGCTTTTTTATAATCTCCGCTGGCAAAGTAATGCCTTGAGATATTGTAGTAATAAACGATAATATCCTCTTTACTGATCTTGAATCTGTACTTGTCTATACCAGCCAGAATTTCTTCAACTACTTTATTCCCTCTTTCCGTATCATTCATTGCTTGACAAGCAAGTAACTCGGCAATAGTTGAGAATGTGAAGATTCTTATCTGAAGATCGATACTGCGGAAAGCAGGTTTTTTTCTTAAACCTTTCATATGAGCAAGACACTCATTCAATTGATCGTACATTCCTTTTTGAATGTAATACAACAACTGATGATAGAGCACACGAGTGTAACGCTTCGGCAATTCTTTTATCAAAGCAGGATGTAATTTAAACCTGTCCATGACCTTCTTAAAGTTGGTAAAAGCAAGGTCAAGATCGTGGTTCGTCCAGGCACACAGGCCCTGAATGTAGAAGCAGGCTGTAGAAGCTTTGACCGATAAGGCCGTATCCTGTCCTTTGATCAAATGGTGATTCATGATCTCATCTACGATGCCGCGTTCTTTTTCATTCCTTGTGAATCCACCTTTCCTGAACACATAGTTGATTTTTGAATAGAGGATCTGATATTCTGCCAGGTTTCTCAGTTTCTCAAGTACCTCTTCTTCATCATGCACCAGTTCGTCAATGTTTTTATTGAATTTACCTCGCATGTACCCTTCTTCAATCAGGATTCGCTCCCAATTGATCAACTCTAGCAAGAAGTAGAATTCTTCATTATCGGTGGCAATCTTTTTAGCTTTACGCAAGATTTTGTTGCACTCTTTGTACAAAGCTTTATCGTAAAGAATCTCAATATTTTTCAGATACTCCTGAAGTTCAGCTGCTACAGATTTGTCTGAATGAAAACTTCGGAGACTCTTGAGGATGAGGTTATAGAGGTGATTTTTTTCGGAGGGAAGATGCTGGATAAAGGTGGTGTTCGCAAACATCTCTTTAATTTCGTCTTCATTATAATCCGACTGAGCCTCAATCGCATCAAATAGTTTGACATAGTTCTTTTCACCTTGTTGAAGGGAGGATGTTAGCTTGAAATATCTTTTCTCTGACTTTGTCAGCGATTTGATGAGATGGAAAAGTTCTTTCGACGGTTTCATAGATCAGGTCATTCAAGCTTAATATCAAAGTTACGCATCCTCATGTAGGATTCCAATATTGATATTAAGTGGTTTCATTTTTACTAAGTTATGTTGTATTCCCAACTTCATTTGTCAAGAAGATGACATTCCGGAGAATTAAATTTCTGAATACCTTTACTTCTCTTAATAAAACCGCTGAAATCTTGAATTGTTTTAGATCATTCCTTGCACTCATATTCATATTCTCTGCTACTCATATTAAATCTGCTGAGGACCTGAGAAGTGATACCATTGATATCCTTCACTATCATATACACCTCGACATCACTGATTTATCGGGTGCTAGCATTAAGGGTTATTCAACTTTGCGATGCACACCAAAAGTCTCATCCATTGCAAACCTGAATCTCGACCTTTTGAAGCTGAATATCGATAGCATCGAAATTGGATCAAACAATCTCAATTATGCATATAACGATACCTTGATCGCCATTCAATTGGGTAACACCTATAATGTTGGTGACACATTTGAAATAACGGTTCACTACAGGGGTAATCCGCAAAAAGATGCTTCCAACTGGGGTGGTTTTTATTTTCAATCGGGTCATGCTTTTAATCTTGGTGTAGGTTTCGAGGCAGATCCGCATAATTATGGTCGCGTGTGGTTTCCTTGTTTCGACAACTTTGTTGAAAGGTCTACTTTCTCATTTGAGATCATTTCTTCAAACAACAGAAAGGCATATTGCAATGGTGAATTTACCGGTGAGACAACCTTGTCAGGCGATACTGTTATGCGATCCTGGGAAATGAAAGAAAATATCCCAACTTATCTGGCTTGCGTAGCCGTAGGTCCTTATGTTGATGTAAAATGGAATTATCAGGGAATTCAGTCAAACATACCTGTACAGATTGCCGTGAGAGCTTCTGATTCGAATAAACTTAAAAACTCATTTATTCACCTCAACGACGCTATGGATGTTTACGAGGCCAAGTATGGCCCGTATTTGTTCAATAAGGTTGGTTATTCCATTGTACCCTTCAATGCCGGTGCCATGGAGCACGCTTCAAATGTTGCATATCCCGCATATGCAATCAATGGCAACACTTCAAGTGAATTGTTAATGGCCCATGAATTATCTCACCACTGGTGGGGCGATCTCGTGACTTGTGAAAGAGCAGAGGATATGTGGATCAATGAGGGTTGGGCATCTTTTTCAGAACATCTTTTTCTTGAGCATGTCTATGGTCGAGAGTCCTATATTGATGGAGTGGTGGCGAATCATTTAGACGTGATTCAGTATGCACATTTTAAAGAGGAAATGTACAGAGCCGTGTCAGGAGTGCCACACGAATACACCTATGGTACACACGTTTATGACAAAGGAGCCAGTATGGCTCATAACCTTAGAGCCTATCTTGGAGATTCTCTGTTTTTTAATGGTATTCAGAAATTCATGGACGACAATAAATTTTCTGATGTAAGCAGCCAGTTGCTGCGAGATGATCTTTCTTCTTTTTCAGGTATTGATCTTACAGACTTCTTTGATGACTGGATATTCGGACCCGGCTACACACACGTCTCAGTTGATTCCTTTGTTGTTACACCCGGACCAGCTCTAAATGATGTAAAAGTCTATATACGGCAAAAGAAAAGAGGGAGTGATCATTTCTTTAATGGAGTGCCACTGAAGTTGACTTATTACGATTCTAATTTCAATCGCGGAGAAGAGAAAATTACTGTATCAGGGGAATTTTCAGTTATTCAATTTCAAAGTCCCACAGTTCCGGAAATGATGGTCCTGAATGAAGACAATGACCTTTTGATGGCAGTAACAGCTGATCAGGAATACATTTCAGAAACAGGAAGCTATGAATATGTTAATTCAAAAATGAAGATTGAAGTTGAAAGTGTAAGCGATTCTTTCCTGCTTCGATTGGAACATCACTGGGCTAGTCCGGATGCAATTCAAAATACGCAGGTACCCACACATATTTCAGATTATCGCTATTGGCGTGTTGATGGAATTTTCCCTTCCTCATTGGATGCGAAGGCCACACTTGAATTTGATGGTCGGGGACAATTGAGTGGAGGTGGAGGAAATCTCGACAATGATCTTCTCGTCAATGGACCGGATAGCATCATTTTGTTGTATCGAAAAGATGCTTCAGAGGATTGGTGGGAATATCAATACTATACCAAAGTTTCATTCGGAAGTGTTCCATTTGGAAGAATGGAACTGGATACTTTACTGCCCGGTGAATATGCCTTTGGCAATGGTGTGAGCGCGATAGGTATTGAAGAGAAAAAATTCAGAAATAAGGATTTCAAGCTTTCGCCGAATCCTGCGAGTAATGTTTTGCGAATAGATGATACGAGTGGCGATTCTTCACTGAAAGAAGTAATTGTATTTAATACTCAGGGCAGAGTGGTTGCCAAAGAAGAAATGCATTCAAGCCTCGACATGGACATTTCCGCATTGCGAAATGGAAGCTACCTCATCTATATAATGAGAAACAACGAATTTCAGTTTAGCGGAAAATTTGTGGTTTCGAAGTGATCAGGACTTTTTTCTTCTTTGAATCTCTTCTTTGATCAACGTGAGTTCTCTGCTGGATTGACCTGAAATTGAAGTATTCTCTTCAGTCCTTCTGATCAGATAAGGTGTCACATCATAAACGGGTCCGAAAGGTACGTACTTGGCCACATTGTAACCGGCATGACTCAAATTGAAACTGATGTGATCACTCATACCCAGCAATTGAGCAAAAAAGATTCTTTCATCGTCTTTGCTGATCCCTTTTTCTTCCATGAGTTCTGTAAGTAATCGACTGCTTCTTTCATTATGAGAACCACAGCAGGTGGAAACTACATCAATATTTTCGACACAAACCTTAACAGCTCCATCGAAATCTCGGTCGGTGTCAGCTTTGGTGGCGTTGATCGGTGAAGGATAATTTTTCTTTTCGGCTCTCTCTCTTTCTTTCTCCATATATGCACCGCGAACTAACTTGATACCATATTTTAATTCCTTTTGACGCGCTTTCTGAATGGAATCGATCAGATACTGAAGTCGATCGTGTCGATACAGCTGAACCGTATTGTAAACAATAGCCCTTTGCTTATTGAATTTCTCCATCATCTGATCAACAATGTTGTCAATAGCGTCCTGGATCCAGCTTTCTTCAGCATCGATAAGGATTGGAACATTCAATTCGAATCCCTTTTTACAGATCATCGTAACCCTGTCGATCACTCTTTGGTATTCCTGTTCTTCTTCGTCACTCAGTTCTTTCTTTTCATTGATTTTTTGCAATAAGGCAAACCTGCCCATTCCTGTCATTTTAAAAACTGCGAACGGAATATCCTTATGGCTCGATGCATTTTCAACAGTCGACAAAATCATTTTAGCAGCATTGTCGAAGTCATTTTCTCTTTCCTTGCCTTCTACAGAATAGTCAAGTATGGTTTTGACCTTATATTGAGCTAATTCCTCTGTTTTTTCATTCGATTCTTCCATGCTTTCTCCACCACAGAATTGTTTGAATATGGTTCCTTTGATCATAAAACGCACAGGCAAACGCAAGAACATGGCAATATTCAATAGATACTTTCCAACCATCACAATACCATTTGAATTCATGATGGAAAAAAGCAAGTAGGCCCATCTCAGGTCGCGGTTAGATTTGCTCTTAAAAGCAATCTCTGTATTTTCGAATGAAATCAATTTGCTGGATTTGGTGGCAAAAATAAGATTTAGACCATTTCGTAAAATGATTAATGAAATGTTTTCACATGACTCTTATCTTTGAGTCATGGCCGAGCTCACGAAAATTCTGTTCACATCTCAAGACAATGCGTATAATGTTCTTAAGGAGGAGATTGGCCAATGTTCTTCATACATTCTCATCACCGACGATAATACGGATCGACTGTGCAAATCGATCTTTCTTGACAAACTTGATTTAAAACCAATTGCAGTTCATTCCTTCCTGACCGGAGAAACGAATAAGTCTCTGAATCATGTCGAAGAGCTTATTGATGTTATGCTTGAGCATAGTATGGACAGAGATTCTGCCGTTGTGAATTTGGGTGGAGGTATTGTAACGGACATGGGTGGTTTTGCAGCTTCAATCTTCAAAAGAGGCATCAAATATTTTAATGTGCCTACCAGCCTCCTTTGTATGGTAGATGCATCAGTCGGTGGGAAAACTGGTGTGAATCATAAGGAGATTAAAAATCAGATCGGTTCATTTTATCACCCCGAGATCAGCCTCATCGATGATCAATACCTTGAAACTTTACCCGAAAATGAGATTAGGTCTGCTTTTGCCGAAATGCTTAAACATGGCCTTATATCCTCCAAGTCTCATTGGGAAGATTTGAACCATATTCACTCAATCAATGAGGTTAATAATTGGGAGGATTTGATCAGACAGTCAATTGATATAAAAAAAGAAATAGTTCAGGCTGATCCGTTGGAATCGAAAGAAAGGAAACTCCTCAATTTTGGACACAGCATTGGACATGCACTGGAAAGTTTATTTCAGGGAAGGTCTTTTCATCTCAGTCATGGTCATGCTGTGGCATTAGGAATACTTGTTGAATCTGAAATTTCGGTGCATTATTCCATGCTGAAAAAAGAAGATCAAGATCGGATTTCTGAAGTCATATTAAGGCATTACGACTTGCCTGATCTGTCAAAAGATGACCTGAAGCAATTAATGGATTTTCTTCGTTTTGATAAGAAAAATGAAGACGGTAAATACAATTTCACTTTGCTTGAGGAAATAGGCAAAGGCAAATTTGATTGTTTTCCCGACGCAGATATCATCCGAGAATCATTGAAAAAATGTCTGGTGACAATATGAAATACCGGATTTCTCTTGAAAAAGTGGAAGGACGTGTAGATTTAGAACTTCCTTTCAGTAAAAGTATTCTCAATCGTTATTTGATCCTTTCTAAGCTTGCGGGAAAGGAGATTCCAAATGAGTCTGACTCATTTCCTAATGATGTAAATCTCATGATTCGTACTTTGAATTCTAAGGAGAAGGAGATAAATATTGAGGATGCAGGCACCGTCATGCGCTTTGCAACAGCTTTCTTTTCCGTAATCGAAGGGGAAAGGATTTTGAAAGGCAGCGAGAGAATGCATAAAAGACCGATCGGAATCCTGGTTGATACGCTCAGAAATATGGGAGCCGAGATCGAATATCTCGAAAAAGAAGGATATCCTCCTTTGAAAATCAGAGGTGGGAAATTACACGGTGGCCAATTCAAAATTGCCGGAGATGTCAGCAGTCAGTTTATTTCTGCTGTATTGATGATTGCGCCATTAAGTGCCGGCAAAGTTAAAATACAACTGACAGGGAAGATCCTTTCCAGACCCTATATCGATATGACCCTGGATGTAATGGGAGCCATGGGTGTAGAATATTCGATTGATCAGAATCTGATTGAGATTGATCCACAGCTAATTGAATCGAGAGAATTCATCATAGAAAGAGATTGGTCTTCTGCTGCCTTTGTATATCAGTTTGCAGCTTTATCTTCGAATTCGAAAATCTTGCTGAATGATATGAAGTTTGTATCATTTCAGGGAGATGCAGCTTGCATTCATCTCTACAGTAAAGTTGGAGTGGAAAGCAAGGAACATCTCAAAGGCATTGTTATTTCTCGAAAAGAATCTACCATCCCTGAGGAACTGGAGGTTGATTTTACTGAAATACCCGATCTGTTTCAGTCTTTCACCATGACTTGTTTCGCATTGGGAATAAAGCTAAAAGCCATAGGTCTGCATAATTTGCATTTGAAAGAAAGTGACCGGATAAATTCTCTCAGAAATACCATTGAAAAACTGGGAGGGCAAGTAATGATTGGTAAATCCTTTTTCCAATTGAAATCTGTAGGTTTAAATGAGTTTAAGGGAATACTGCGCGATTATAACGATCACCGATTAACCATGTCTATCGCCTCCACTTTGCCGGCCTTTGAAAAACTTTATCTCGACGATATTTCGGCAGTAAAAAAGTCATTTCCAAACTACTGGCAAGAAATGAAGAAATTGGGAATACAGGTAGTCGAAATTGATTAAGTTTGATTGTAATTAATAATGTGATTGTCATGAAATTTTTAACTCCACTTCTATTTGTTTTTTTGCTTGGTTATCAATCGGTTAACGCTCAAAGTGACGATATTCCAATTGATGAAAGTCTGATAGTCAAACTGGCCAAAACAGCGAGTGGAGGTTATCTTTCCAAAATGGATCTATCCAGAGCAAAGTCACTGGAAGTGAATGAGAGAGAAGCGGTAATAATCAGCTTTGAATATGTCTGTGAAAAGTCGGGCTATGAGGCCAACATTCACAATGAAGGTGCCGAATTGAATGAGCAGATCCTGGGTCATCTCAAAAATGCCAAAATTGGAACCAAAGTGAGTTTCGAACATATCCGCATTGAGAATGCAAGCGGAGAAGTATTGGCCAAACCTCTGAAGTTGACCATTAAAAGCTAAAATCGGGCTTACGGGAACTGAGATTTGATCTCTTCTATTTTATCTTCCTGTTTCTTCAACTTATTTGGAACCCAAAGCAAATAAGTGAGATGAAAGTTTAATGTGGGTATGTAACCGTATTCATGAAACCATTCTGAGATCTCATCTTCTTTCCTTTCCAGATTCAGAATATTTTCAAGGTCGACATCCAACGGAATTTCCATTCCCAGGGCATCCTCAAGTTGCTCGATCAGTTCAGGATTGGTGACTGAAAGTAATTTGATCGTATTGTATGTGGAGATGACATCGTCGAATAACTCTTCATCGTATTCACTTTCCGTTGTGGTCCTGAAGTTCTTGCTAAAAGCAAATTCTGCCCTGAACTCCCATCTCTTATTCTTGAAGAAGAATCTTCTTCCAATTTTCAATCCACCCTGAAATGCCAACATATTCAGTTTCATGGTCTGCGACAGATCAAGGTCTGAGAAATTTCCTACCGTATTCTCTTCGCTCAAAAATGCATCAACTAAATTCTTCTGGTCTTGAGTCAGTTCTTCTCTGAATAGCTCAGATCCCAGAATGTATTCATACGACGCTGAAGCATAGAGATCAAGACGTTGAAAAAATACACCACCATACCACTTCTTATAATGTCCATTCAGACCAGCACCAAATACATATCCATAGTCTGTGGTTTCCATCAGAAATTCCTTCCTGGCCTGCCATTTCTCAGGCACATCAATTACTCTGTACAAATCACCGTTATACGGGTATCCAACATAACCAAAGCTGACATCGGCGCTAGCGAATTTTCCTTGCTGATAATTCAAGCCGAACAAATACTGCATGGGTATATCCGTTCCAACTTTTGCCCTCAGGTATTGTGCATCGGACTCAGAGAATATAAATGTACAGACGGATAAAAGAAAGACGGCCAGGAATCGATTCATGAAGCGACAAAGTTACTTGATTTTTTACTACTCAAATTTTGATTAAAAGTTGCATTCGATAATAGGTTTTCTCAGAACTTTTGACCTCATCCAGTCCACTGCCAATGCTGCTTCTGTCATCGTATTCGGTGTGCGAGATTTTGAAGCTGAGTTTGGCGAATCGTGTCATTTTATAATTGAATAAAAACATGATTCTGCTTCCCTTTCCATAAAAGGGTGAAATGTTATAAATGCCTTCGAGATCCTGCTCATATGCATAGATCCGACTGTTGTAGTTTTCGGTGTTGAACAAAGTAAAACGGATAAGAAATGACAAAGGGAATTGTATCTTTTTAAACTTAACCTCCTGAAAAAATAGAGCTCCCTGATGTGCAGTATCTGACAAAGTATATTCACTGAATTCTGCTCGGCTTCTAAACCTCCAGTTTTCATGAGAATGTGAGATATACTGTAATCTAAGGTTTTTTCTTATTTGCGCCATGGCTTTCGATAACTTCTGTGATTGTTGTCCGATCTCCTTGTCTTGCTCTTTCCATCTGATACGCGCAGAGAACTCTTCCTTTTTCTTTTTATGCGCCAGACTCAACAAATAGTCTTTAGTGGTCAACTTTGTGGTATTCGTCTCCCCTGGAATAATATTTTCTGAGAAATCGACAAAAGCAGAGATTTTGAAACTGGAATGAATTTTTATCCTCATGCTCTGATAGAATCCAAGTTCATTTCTATTCGTGCTTGATTCTCCAAATGAAGATCTTGAAATTGAAGTCGGAGTTGCTTCATATTTTCTGATTAGCGCAGATAAGGCTATTGTGGAATGAGGCATAATGACTGAACCAATGAGCCATGAAATCCGATTCTTGTCAAAGTTTGTCTCACCAAAAGCCGAATAATTCACCCCTTCCTGCCTGAAGAATGCTCCTTTTTTTATTCGGAATAGCTGAGGTTTTTCGTTTTGATTATTGAAATGTAGAGGGGGTGATAAAACATGAGATAGTCTTTCTTTAATACCAATAATACCGAAAGTGAAATTTTTTAAATCACGTTCAATAGAGGCGCCAAAGGTCTTAAGTCTGATAGCCTTCTTCTTCGATATTTCTTGATCACTTCTATGAAGTCCGGAAGAATAGAATGAAGTGAATGAAGAAAGATCAGAGTCAACATTGTTTGCGCTTAATTTTCTGTGAGAATAGAACGGTACGAATTTGAAATGCCCAAACTCGATTTCACTGCAAATCCCCCTCAAATAATAAAACTCATTATTGGAGGTGAATGGACGTGAGTGGATCGTATTTGGTTGAACGGTAAGAACATATTCTGATTTTCGATTCGACATACCCATGGAATAGGTCAATCCCTGACCGAATCCAACAACATAATCCCCAATGATCAGCGATTTGATTATTGAATTGGTCCTTATTCTCAAATAAGCGACAGCATGATCGACTTGAGAATTATTTCCAATTTTTAGCCTTTCTCCGGCATCTTTTTCAATGTTTAGGCCTGCATCTAACCAACGCAGATGATCAAGCTTTATCAGCAGGTTTTGATTCCAAATATTTCCATTGAAAACCTGCTCTTCAAATCCTCTCGACTTTTGGACAAGCCTGCCAGTTCGCATTCTGACTTTCAACGAAGTCTTTCTGTCAATTTCGTTTCGTTCTTCGGGTAGGTATTCATTTTCATATTTGATAAAATTTGAAAGAAGATCAATTATCTCATGATCAAGTCCCTCTATCATGTATAATTCTTCCGGTCGAACAATGCTGCCATAATTCTTTACATGTTTTTCAATACTTGATAAGTCTGCTTTTTCCAGAATCTGAAGTTGTTCAACTTCTTCTATTCCATTGAGATTGAGGAAGATTTTTCTGTTTAAATACCTTGCCAGTCTCCGTTCAAATTCGTCCAGACCGATAAAATCGGATTCTTCAAATTGTGTTGAACTTTCGATTCTGCGTTCAAGGACTTCCTGGATAATTTCCTGATGGGACTCTTGAGACAAAATGCTTTTGCATAGAAGGGTGAATACTAACCATGGATAAATGGATTTCAACTTGCTTTATTAGTCTTGAAGATTAGTGCAAGTCGACTTTGCAGGCCCAAGTTTGATTCATAGGCCCAGGCAAATGAAAGGTAAAAGCGGTGAAAAATGACTTCCATTGCCATTGAGAATTGTTTTCGATAAAAATTGATGGTTGAAACGACTTCGAAATTTGGTCTCATTCTGTACATGAAAGCCGTCGCCAGATCAATCTTCCCTGTGCTTAGCAGACTCATTTCATTAATCCACTTAAAAACTTTTGAGAACCGATGAGAGTAAGACAGAGAAAGTGAAGTCGGAATTTTATGATTCAATTCGTTATTCAGATCCCTTTTCTCAGGGTTGATCAGAAGAAAACCCAGCTCACCCTTTTCCGAGGGCCGGATTAATATACCAAAATGACTATACAGACTTGTTTTGTTTCCATAGAAAGACTCTTGTCGGAGGTGCTGAAGATTGACTCCTGCGCCCAGAGAAAGTTGTTCTCCAAAATCCTGACCAAATGAAAATGAGACTGTGCTCAATGATAAGCGCTGGTCGCCAAATTGAGAATAATATACACCCAGAGATTTATTATTCATGACATGAGTGTAAGCCAAGGTTTTTTCGTCCAATTCAGGAATGTTGAATCGAGAGGAATAGGACGCGAGAGCAGTGCTAACCGGATTCCTTGTCATTCCTGCCGGATTGTTCAGAACTGACCAGTTTTTAGTGTCGCAGGATTTAATGCCAGACATTGCAATTGAGTTGGAATACTGCCCCCAAATCAAATTTGAAAGGAGTGTAAAACCGACGAAAAAAATATTTCGAATACACATAATTGAAAGTTCACCAGACCCTTTCACTATTGCAATCCGATTGAGCGTCATGTGTTGACTTCCTTCAGTGTCTTAGCTCACATTGACTTATTTAATATTCATTAGATTTGCCGCCCCAATTAAAGATTGAATTATGATCAATATTGTATTGTTTGGACCTCCGGGAGCAGGTAAAGGAACTCAAGCCTTTAAGTTGAAGGAAGAGTTTAATCTCGTTCATATTTCCACCGGTGATTTGTTGAGATCTGAGATCAGGGCTGAAAGCAAACTTGGAATGGAGGCTAAAACATTCATGGATGCAGGTAAGTTGGTCCCGGATGAAGTGGTAATCGGTATGATTGAAAATCTGATGCGAGAAAACGGTGACGCCAAGGGATTTATCTTCGACGGATTTCCCAGAACTACGGTCCAGGCGGAAGAATTGGATGCTATGCTTGAAAAATCTTCTGCGCCAATTTCCGTAATGTTATCGCTGGAAGTGGATGATGAAGAATTAGTGAGAAGGCTCTTGTTAAGAGGAAAAGATAGCGGCAGGGCCGACGATCAGGATCAACAGGTTATTGGGGCCAGAATTAAGGAGTACAATAACAAAACTGCTCCCTTGATCGATTACTACAAGGGTCAGGACAAGTACAGAGCTATCGAAGGTGTAGGTGCCATTGAAGACATCTTTCAGAACCTTGTTGAAGAGGTAGAAAAAGTTAAATAATTTTCGAATTATGGCGGAATCGAATTTCGTCGATTACGTTAAGATTCATTGCGAATCAGGTAAGGGTGGTGCCGGATCGGCTCACTTTCATCGCGACAGGACAAATCCAAGAGGAGGTCCTGATGGAGGTGATGGTGGCAGAGGTGGGCACATCGTTGTGCGCGGTAATGAACAACTCTGGACTCTTCTTCACCTCAAGTATCAGAAGCATATTAAAGCTGAGCATGGCGGTGGAGGAGGAGCCAACAGAAGAACAGGTGCTGATGGAAATGACGCCATCGTTGAAGTTCCCTTAGGAACGGTGGCTAAGGATGCAGATACTGGAGAAATTCTGTTCGAGATAGAGAATCACGGAGAAGAAAAGATCCTCATGAAAGGTGGAAGAGGAGGACTTGGAAATGATCATTTTAAGAGTCCTACGAATCAGGCACCACGATATGCGCAACCTGGAGAAGAAGGTGATGAAGGGTGGAGGATTCTGGAACTCAAATTATTGGGGGATGTAGGTCTGGTTGGCTTTCCAAATGCCGGAAAATCCACTCTGTTATCTGTCGTGTCGGCCGCAAAACCGGAAATAGCAGACTACCCTTTTACTACTTTGGTTCCCAACCTGGGTATGGTCGGTTATAGGGGAGACAAGTCCTTTGTTATGGCTGATATACCCGGAATCATTGAGGGAGCGCATGAAGGAAAAGGGCTTGGACATCGATTCCTAAGACATATAGAGCGAAATTCAGTGCTTTTGTTCATGGTCCCGGCAGATGCCGATGATATCGAGGCTGAGTATCATACTCTTCTCAATGAACTTGAAAAATACAATCCGGAAATGCTTGTTAAAGGCAGAATTCTGGCAATCACTAAAAGCGATATGCTGGATGAGGAATTGACAAGTGAGATAGAAAAAACATTGCCGGAAGATGTCGATCATATCTTTATTTCCTCTGTGTCGGGGAAAAATATCGACCAGCTCAAAGATCTTTTATGGATCAAGATGAATGAGGAATTTTAGTAGTTTCATTCGCTGAAAATGAACTATGTGGGATTTCTTAATAGAACTCGATAAAAAACTCTTCCTTTTTCTGAATAGTCTGAATTCTCCTTTCATGGATGTAATCATGGAAGGAATTTCTGATCGATTTATCTGGATTCCATTTTATGCCATTTTGCTGTTCTTTCTGGTCAGGTATTACGGCAAAAATTCAATCTATCTGATACTTTCCGTTATTGTTGTCATCACTCTTTGCGATCAGATATCCGTTCATCTGTTTAAGAGCCTATTTCAACGCTTGCGACCTTGTCATGAGCAGGAATTACAGGCATTGGTACATCTTGTGAATGATCATTGTGGTGGACAATATGGTTTCGTGTCTTCTCACGCAGCTAACTCCTTTGGTCTTGCTTATCTGATCGGCAATTTGTTGGGTACCAAAAATTCAAAATGGCTATTTGGTCTTCTGACTTGGGCTGCTGTCGTTTCATACAGCAGAATATATCTTGGTGTGCACTATCCCATGGATGTTTTTGTCGGTGCCGGCCTGGGAATATTTATCGCCGTTATGGTGTACTCGTGGCTGGTAAATCTCGATAAGAATTATAATATCTTGCAATTGAAATGAATGCCGTTATTGCTGTATTTCTTGGGGGTGGACTTGGAAGTGTGATTCGTTATATCATCAGTCATTATTCGGTAAAATTTATTGCTTCAAATTTTCCCTGGGGTACTTTTATTTCAAATATGTTGGCATGTCTGGCCCTTGCTCTCACAATTGTTGTATTCAAAGAGAAACTGCAGGAACAACCTCTTTGGCGTTTTTTCCTGATTACGGGTTTTTGTGGCGGCTTCAGCACATTCTCTACATTCAGTTATGAAAATTATGCCTTGCTCCGAAGTGATCATTTAATGATTTCTTTACTCAATGTTTTCGTAAGCGTGGTGCTTGGATTTGTAATTATGCTTCTTCTATTTAAAGACATTCCCCTCAATGATTAAAAGAATTCTATCCTTAATAATCTGCTCAGGAAGTCTACTGGCTATTGGTCAGAGCAGACCGAAACTTGTAATTGGTATCGTGGTTGATCAGATGACAAATGATTATCTCTATCGGTTCAACGCCAATTTTGAAGATGATGGTTTCAATCGTCTCGTTAATGGTGGATTCTATTTCCCCAATACCTTCTATAATTATATGCGCACTTCAACCGGACCGGGGCACGCCAGCATTTATACTGGCACTACTCCTTCAATGCACGGTATCGTTGAGAATCGTTGGTTGGACAGGGAAAGCGGTGAATTTGTAAATTGCGTTTCTGATCAGAATTCGGGAATTGACAGCGGTGATGATGCTGAGCAATCTCCTTCAAATCTCAATGGTCCAACGATTACTGATATGCTTGCACTCTCCGATAACGGAAGGTCGAAGATCATGTCGGTTGCGATCAAAGACAGAGGTGCTATTCTGCCCGGTGGACATATGGCTGATCTGGCTCTATGGTGGAATGGAGAAACAGGAATGTGGACCACATCGTCTTATTACAGAGATGATCTGCCTTCTTGGGTGAGTTCTTTTGAATCTGAATCTCCAGCTGAATCATTTCTTGAAAAATGGGAGTACAGCAGAAAAGGAGATGTCTCAATTCCTGAGACTAAGATGATGATGCACAACGAGTTTGAGCAGAGCATAGCAGGAAAGGAAGATGATGCAAATTTTCCTTATGACTTGAAGGCAATCGCTGAATCAAAAGGTATTTCGGTATTGAAATTCACACCTTATGGTAATTCATATACGCTAGACCTGGCCAAAAAAATGATTGAGAGTGAAAAATTCGGTCAGGATGATTTTACGGATTTCTTGTGCATTTCTCTTTCCAGCACTGATTATGTGGGTCATTTATACGGACCATATTCTGATGAAGTTGAAGATACCTATACGAAGCTGGATAGAGATCTGGCCTTATTCATGTATTATCTGGATGAAAAGGTGGGTAATAATAATTATACCATCTTTCTTACTTCCGATCATGGCGTGGTGCCAAATATCAATTATATGAAGTCCAGAAAACTCCCTGCCAATCACTTTGAAACAGGAGACAGTTTGAAAAATGAGCTGAACCAAAAACTAATGAGTGAATTCAATATTTCACCTGTGCAAAAAGTATCATCCCAACAGGTATACCTGGATCGTCAATTGATAGAGAAAGAAAAAGCTGATTATTCTAAAATATTGAAGTATATCACCGAATATCTGGTTTCGAAAGAGAATATTCAGGTTGCATTATCTTCCAAAGAATTATTGTTCAAGGAATATGTTGATTACCCCAAAAGGGAAATGCAGAATTCATATTACCATTCCAGGTCGGGTGATGTATTATTTGTTTACAGACCCCTTATGAGATCGGAGGAATATCAAAAGGGAACGGGTCATGGCACACCTTATGGATATGACAGAAATGTGCCGCTGATCTGGTACGGAAAAGGAATCAAGAAAGGTATGTCCGTTGAAAATGTTGAAATTACTCAGATTGCGGCCACACTGTCGGATCTACTTCAGATTCAGAGACCTCCCATGTGTACCTCTGAATCACTGTTTCAGAAGATCAGCAAATAATTAAAGGGAAGAAAGGATCTTTTTCAGTTCCGTTAATTCATCCTCGCTAAAATCCAGATGAGTTACAAAGCGAATTAATTGGGGTCCAAAAGGCACAGCCATGACACCTCTGTCCTCCAATATTTCCAAAAATGCATTCGTCGTGTATTTCCCTCCTAATTCGAAAACCACAATATTCGTATCGGCAGGGAGAACGTCGTTCACATAAGAAAGACCTTGCAGGTGGGAAGCAATGTCCCTGGCTTTTTTATGATCATCCTTTAATCTATTCACATGATTATCGAGAGCATAGATGCCTGCTGCTGCCAGGTATCCGGCCTGCCTCATGCCCCCACCCAATACTTTTCGAATTCTTCTTGCCTTCTTTATATCTTCTTTGGAACCTAGTAAAACAGAACCTACAGGACAACCTAATCCTTTAGAGAGGCAAATAGAGATGGTATCAAACAATGGACCAATGTCTTCTGCATGATAATCAGATTCTGCCAGTGCATTGAAGATTCGCGCTCCATCAAGATGTAATCGCAGGTGATTCTGTCTGCAAAAATCTGAGATAGCCTGCATGTCTTTAAAGGAATAAATGCTTCCGCCTCCTTTGTTGCAAGTATTCTCTATGCTCACAAGTTGACTCTGTGCCTTATGAACATCATCAGGATTAATGGCTGATTCAACCATATTCATATTTATTCTACCTCTGTCACCTTCCAGCAGGTTCACCGATAGTCCGGAATTAAAAGAAATGCCACCACCTTCATACTGATAGATGTGGGAGAGTTCATCGCAGATTAATTCTCCGGGTGGATTGCTATTGATCTTGATGCCTATTTGGTTGGTCATTGTACCTGACGGGCAAAATAGGCCTGCTTCTTTCTTAAAGATCCTGGCTGCCTTTTTTTCAAGTTCCAAAATGGAAGGGTCCTCGTTGAAAACATCATCTCCAACTTTTGCCTCCATCATGTATTCAAGCATTTCTTTCGTTGGTCTGGTAACCGTATCACTTCTTAAGTCGATCATTATTTATTTTTTTCTACAGATCATTAATCCGTCTCGTATCGGGAACAGTACATTTTCTACGCGATCATCATTATGGATCTTGATATTGTATGCTTTCAACGCTTCTGTTTCTGCGTCACTTTTATCATCAAGTACCTTTCCACTCCAAAGAACATTGTCGGCAATAACAAAGCCGCCGGGATTCAATTTATCAATGACCAGTTCGTAATAGTTCATGTAATTCTCTTTATCAGCATCGATGAATACCAGGTCAAAATTTTCATTCAATTCCGGTATTATGTCTAGAGCATTTCCAATTTTCAAATCAATTTGATCCCTATTAGGCGATTGTTGTAGATACCTCTCAATGATGTCCTTAAACTCCTCATTGATATCTATGGTGATTAGCCTGCCATCTGATTCTAATCCTTCCGCCAGGCAAATAGCCGAGTAACCGGTAAATGTTCCGATCTCCAGGATTCTTTTTGGTCTGATCATTTTACTCAATAAACTCAAAACCCGACCCTGAAGATGTCCTGATAACATTCTCGGCTGAACCATCTTACTCCATGTCTCTCGATTCAGCTCACTGAGTAAATCTGATTCTTTGGTTGTGTGATTGTCTACGTAATTAGAAATGTCTTCTGGCAGAAATTCCATGATAAAAAGTTTAGTGAAAAACGAATGTATGCTTTTAATGGAATCAGTCGATTTCTTCTCAGTGGAAAATACTATTCAGGATAACTTCCTTGCAAATATTCATCCTGGATTTTGAGCAGGCTTTTGATAACCATGTTAAAAACCACGTTAATAACTTGAAAATGTGTTAATAAATCTCCCCTTTCATTTATAATAGTTTAGTCGCAAAGAAAATTGATTTGCTGAAACATCTCTCTCTCTTTGTGCTCATAGTCACTGTGTTAAGTCTGAATCTTAACGCACAGGAGGGACAACTCTCTAAAAAAGAAGTCAAGCAATTAGAGAAAGACGGCGAATTTTTCTTTGAAAAGGAAGACTATGAAGGGGCACTTGTTTATTTCAGTCAACTGCTCGCCAACAAACCAAATGATTCATATTATAACCTTGTTGTAGGTATCTGCTACACTTACGATCCCGATCAGTCAGGTGAAGCACTTCAATATCTTGAGAAATCGAAAGAACTCAATCCGAGTAATAAGCTCATCGACTTATATATAGCTCGTGCGTATTACAAGAATCTCGAATTTGAAAAGGCAATTGAGATTCTGAATCAGATTCTAAGAGATGGTGAAATTGACAACCAGGGAATTGATGATGCCAATGAATTACTCGGTTATTGCAAGAACTCAATAGAATTTACTGAAGATACCCTGCAAAATGTAAGGGTAATTAATCTTGGTCCGGTTATCAACTCAAAAGATGATGAATATTCCCCTATTGTAACTCCTGATGAATCTAGAATGGTATTTACATATAGGGGGGAGAAGAGTATTGGAGGTAAGCTGAATGATAAAGGAGAACCTGACGAACATGGAAGGTATACGGAAGATATCTACATCTCATTTAAGTCTCCTGATGATTGGATGTATGATGAGGATGTGTGGCTGGAACCAACGAGCATCTCAATCAACTCTGATCTCGATGATGCAAGTATTGCGCTCTCGTTGGATGCCCAGACTATATTCCTTTACAAATTCGATCAGGAAAATGGTGGTGATATCTTTTATTCCCACCTTGATGGTAAGGTATGGGGTGAACTAAAAGCTTTGGAAGGTGATGTGAATACCAAGCATTGGGAAGGAAGTATGACCATTGCCAGTGATGGTCAGGTATTATATTTCTCGAGTGACAAACCCGGAGGAATGGGAGGTAGAGACCTTTACAGAGCAGAAATGCAGGAAGATGGTACATGGGGGAATGTTTCGAACCTCGGACCAGTGATTAATACACCTCTAAATGATGACTCGCCATATCTTCACTTAGATAGAAAGACCTTGTATTTTAGTTCTCAGGGTCATAATTCCATGGGAGGATATGATGTTTATTTTTCTCAATTTGAAGATGGTGAATGGTCGGTTCCTGTGAATATGGGTGCACCAGTGAATACTACAGAGGATGATCTGTTTTATGTGCCAAACGCAGATGGAGGAAGAGGATATTACTCTACAGCATATGGTCCAAATTCTCATGGTAAACAAGACATTTATTTGGTTACACCGGATGTGGGTAAACTAGATCTGCAACCAATTGCTGCCCTTGTTTTGGGAATTATTTACGGTGACGATGTGCCTGTGAAAGCAGAAATCAGGATTTGGGATGAAACCAATGACAAAACTGCCGGAACCTTTTATTCAAACTCTGCCTCCGGAGAATATCGAATTGCTTTGTTACCTGGGTCAAAATATTCGATCGAAGTGGAGAATGAAAATTACCCGGTCCATAAGGATGAAATTGACCTGACAACATTGAAGGAATATATTGAAGTTTCAAATAACATATATCTCTACACTGAAGAATATGCTGAAGCAAACGAAATAGTAGAAAATACACCAATTGAAACCGCAGTTGTGGCTGCCGTAGCTCCGCCACCACCTCCACCACCGAAAGAAGAAGTGGTTGTTGTTCCTCCGCCTCCGCCACCACCGAAAGAAGAAGTGGTTGTTGTTCCACCGCCTCCGCCACCACCGGCAGAAGATCCATGTGGTGACGTGCCTGATCTTTCAGTTTTCATTGGAAAAGACCTGAATATTGTACAGAACTACAATAATTTGAAAGGTGAAATAGGTGAATACTGTGCCGATGAGCTAGAATACAGAGTTCAGATCGGAGCGTACAGATTCCCTCAGAATTTCAAATACCCTCATCTTGCTTCTTTTGGTGATGCGCTTATTAGAGATTATCCTGATGGAATTACAAGATTCACGATGGGGCTATTCACTACCCTGAACGAAGCAGACGCTCTTCGACAGAAGATCAGAGCTGCCGGAACTGACGATGCATGGGTAATTCCATTCTATGATGGAGAAAGAATCTTCATGGAAGATCTGATCTCAGTCAATTTCTATAAGCAAGTAGAGAATTAATTCTCCGTTTCCAATTATTTAAACCGATTTACATCTCGTACTTTTGCAGAAATGCAATTGAAAGGATCATTTCTGAAAGCAGGCACTTTGCTTCTTATTCTTTGTTTGTCGGCATTGGTTTTTGCAGGCAAGATCGACAAAGCCTTTGAAGCTCTGAAAGTCCATAATTATTTTGAAGCGAAACGGCTCTTTGAAAAATCAATGAAGTCGGATCCGACAGCCGCGGCATATGGTCTTAGCCTTATCCGATCGAATAAGAAAAATCCATTTTACAGTCTCGATACATCTCTTTCATATATTCTTCTTGCAGAACAAACCTATGAGTTTGAATCTGACAAGGAAAAGGAGAAACTAAAGGAATTCGATATCGATTTAAAAACCATACTGGAACAAAAAATTTTAGTTGGTCGCATGGCTTATGAGGAAGCTATTTTAAATCCAGATCTGGTCAGAATGAATCATTATATCGAATTGTATTCGTACAGTGATAAAGTGGATGAGGCAATAACCATTCGCGATAGCATTGCTTTTGATATAGCTGTAAGTGAAAATACGTACAGGTCGTATTCAGAATTCATGAAGACCTATCCTAAGTCAGCTTTGCGACCGGAAGCATTGGCCAGGTATGAACGTCGACTTTTTGAACAGAAAACGCAAGATGCCAGTCTTGAATCTTATGAAAAGTTCGTTCGACAATTTCCAAAGAATCCGTATGTATCAATATGCATGGACAGTATCTACGACATCTTTATTACTGAGAATACGGTAGAAAATTATTATGCATTCATTAAGAATTATCCCGAAAACAAAAATATTAGTGATGCCTGGTTGAAATTATACCGACTGTATAACCGGGATTATTCCAGGGAGCTGATTGTCGAATTTCGCATTGATTTTCCGGATTATCCTTTCCAGGAAGATATCATGGTTGACTACGAGTTATCAGAGGTTCGTTACCTGCCAATCCGCGACAATGGGCTCTGGGGATTTGTTAATGACGAAGGAAGCATGATGATCAAACCTCAGTTCGACTGGGTTGAAGAATTTCAGGATGGTCTGGCTATGGTTGGCAAAGATTTTAAAGTTGGCTTCATTAACAAAGCAGGGAAAATGGTAATCCCTCTTAAATATGATGAAGCAGAGCAGTTTTACCAGGGTTATGCCATAGTTTCTTTGAACGACAAATACGGTATGATCAATAAGGCCGATTTACTGGAGATTCCGATTACCTATGAAGAAATCAATGGCTTCAGCCAGGGACTGGCGTCTGTTAAACTTGGCGACAAATATGGTTATGTGGATTTGAAAGGAAGACTGATCATTGAACCCAAATTTGATTACGCAGGAGATTTTGAAGATGGCTTCGCTTATGTTGAAAAAGATGGATACAAAGGCATTATTGATAAATATGGAATCGAAATTGTGCCGGTAGAATATGATTGGCTGGAAAACTTTGTACAAGGAAGAGCAAGAGTTAGAAAGGACTGGAAATTTGGTATGTTCAATAACAAAGGAAATCTGATAATTCCTGTTGAATACGATAACATCGGTCCTTTGAATTCAGATAGATGTCTGGTGGTCAGAGGAGAGAAATATGGTTATTTCGACCACAATGGAAGTGAGAAAATTCCTATTCAGATGGACTACTCTCATGACGTGATGAATTGGGGACATTTTGAAAATGGAGTTGCTATTGTTAAAAAGCACAATCTATTTGGTATGATCGATACTCTTGGGAAGAAGTTATTACCAGCCATTTTTGAAGATGTAAAGCCCGTTTATAATGATTTGATCCCTGTGAAAAGAAGAGGTAAATGGGGTTATTGTGATCAGAACGTCAAATTGAAAATACCTTATGATTATGACGAGGTCAAGGAGTTTTCTGATAGCCTGGCCATTGTAGCATTTGATGGATTGTACGGTGTGATCAATACAGAAAATGAGATGGTCATTCCATTCTTTTATCAGGAACTCGAAAAACTGGACTGTGGATGTTATATGATGAAAAGAGATAGTTTATATGGCTTGGTTGATGAAAATAATCAGGTTTTGGTTGAGCCAAGATTTGAGAACATCTATCCCTGTTCCGGTCCTTTGATTCAATTGGTCAATGAAAAAGACATGGCCTGGTATGATCCTTTTGAAAAGAAATTTATATGGTCCTCAAAACCTATGCGCCAGTGATTATCGATTTAGCTTCCAGGCTGGAACAAAGGTTGCAGCAGTCTCTTCCTGGTGAAAGAGCTCATGTTCAAATGGCTCCGATACATCGGCCGCTCCCTCAAGAGGCAAGAAAATGGAATGATACAAAGTATTCAGGTGTATTGGTCCTGATGTACCCTCACCAGGATAAAGTGCACACAGCCTTGATGCTTCGACCAGACTATGGAGGTGTCCATAGCGCGCAGGTCAGTTTTCCAGGAGGAAGAAAAGAGGATGACGATCCCGATATTCTATACACGGCATTGAGAGAAGCCAACGAAGAAATGGGCATTTTGCCAGAGAATGTAAATGTCTTGGGACAACTGAGTGAATTATATATTCCTCCGAGCAAGGCCCTGGTTACACCTGTTCTTGCTTATACAGAAAATCGACCTGATTTTGTGCTTGATGGAAGAGAAGTGCAGGAACTTATTGAAGCCGATCTTTTTGAGATGTTTGAGGACAAATACTTCCAAAACACCGAGGTTGTGACTTCAAAATATTTGATGAAAGAAGTGCCTGCCATAATTTACTCAGGTCATACCATTTGGGGTGCAACAGCCATGATTCTCAATGAATTCAAATGGTTGGTCAATGAAGTCTTAGATTCTTGATTTTAGAGTCGTTTCAGTATAAACCTAGACCATTTTACTGAATACGTAATAGATAAAAAGTATTACCAAAATACTTAGCAGAACAACGCCTGGTTTGGGAAACCATTTTTTGATTTGTTTCAGGTCTTTTCTATAAGCCCATATCATTCCGAGAATGAAAACAAGGATAAAAATACTTGTGAAGATTAATCGTCCGGTGGTAAACATCTACAATTCTTTGATTTTTTCTTTGACATGATTTCTAAGGTCCTTGAAGAAGTTTTTAAACTCAATTCGAATTTCTTCTTCTGAATCTTTCAAGTCCTGAATGGCCTCATACATATTTGTATCGAAACTTGCTCTCCTGCTCAGTCCTTTCAATGCCATTTCAATTCCCCAATAGGTAGAGTAGTGAAAGAGCCAGTCATTCTTCGACATATATCCCACAGTCATTTGAGCTTGAAGTGGAAATGAATGCTGATGTTTTTTCAATCGGGAATAGATTTCCTGGGTGAAATTTTTAAGTCCAACATCGCTGTATTCCTGCCAATCACTTCCCAAAAAATAATCATAAAATACATCTGAAATTACAGGAGCATATTTACGATACTTGGCTCGAAGGCGCGCTTTGGTTTTTTCAACTTCAGGATGATTATCGGTAAAGTCATCAATACTTCGATGCAGTATCACACCCCTTTGAAAATCTTCATCCAACTCAAGATATTTCTTCCCACGAACATAATCGGCGAGCAGATTGCCAACGATCAATCCATCGTCGTTATCAGCAAGATAGAAATGAGCCAAATAATTCAAGACTTCCTTTTGTGTAAAGATATGACCATTGATGTAATAATGGCCAGAGCCCTTTCAATTGATTTTATATTTGAATTGCCAAGTACTACTTCTTCATAGTAACACATGATTGACAGCGAAAGTTCATTATTCATATCAAAGAGAGGTTTTACCTGTTCAGCGCACAACAAGCCTCTCTTTGGTACTTGGCATTTTCTAAAAAGAAGGAATTATCGGTAAATTCACTGTTCTCTTAAGATAAAATGAGAAAAAAGCGATTGTATTGGTCATGCCAGCTCATTGGATGGGGAGCTTATGTATTCCTCATGGCCATATTTAATGGCATGAGTGGCCTCGAGTTCGATGCAATCACCTACTCCAATTTTGCCATTACTTTCTTCATCGGTCTCATTACCTCTCATTTGTATAGAAATTTTATCATTCGATTTAACTGGTTGAAGTTCAAACTTCCGGTGCTCATACCTCTGGTGATACTGGCTTCGGCGATCCTGGCTTCAATATTTTTCATCAGTCACACCTACATTTCAGATGTAATTATTCTGGGTGAGTCCATCTCATTCGATCCTTTGGATGTTCTATTCCAGCTAATTAACCTGTCGGCTCTCTTTATCTTATGGACTCTTCTATACTGGTCCTTCCACTTTATCCAGAATTACAGAAAAGAAGAGATCAAAAATCTGAAATGGCAAGCTACCATTAATGAGATGGAATTGAATAAGATCAAATCTCAATTGAACCCTCATTTCATTTTTAATTCAATGAATAGCATTCGTGCTCTTGTTGACGAAAATCCGATAAAGGCAAAAAATGCCATTACTCAGTTATCAAATATTCTGAGAAGCAGTCTGTATCTTGAAAGGAAACCAACCATCCCTTTTGAGGAAGAGTTGTCTTTGGTTCGTGATTATCTCGAACTTGAAAAAGCAAGGTTAGAGGAACGTCTTGATTATAACATTGAGCTGGGTGAAAAGTGTGGTGAATTTAATGTGCCTCCATTACTGGTTCAAACACTGGTTGAGAATGGCATAAAACATGGAATCAGCAAATTAGAAAGGGGAGGTAAATTGCTTTTGAAGGCATCATGCGAAGGAGATGTTCTGCACATTTTGATTAAGAATACAGGAAGTTTCACTGAAAATCGGAATGGAAGAAAGGGTATTGGTCTTAAAATATCACATGAAAGACTGAAATTGCTTTATGGTGAAAACGCAAACCTTTCTATTGAAGAAAAAGAAGGAAGCGTGGAAGCAGCTTTGACTATTCCAAAAGAAAGAGAAAAAAAGAAAGAATATGAAAGTATTGATCGTTGACGACGAGAGACTGGCGCGAAGAGAAATATTGAGCCTTCTTAATTCATATCCCGAAGTAGAAGAGGTATTTGAGGCGGAATCTGCAAAGGAGGCCAAAGAATTTCTGGAGCAGAATGTTGTCGATCTTTTATTTCTCGATATCAACATGCCTGGTAAGAATGGCTTCGATCTATTGGAGGAACTTACCGTGGTGCCAAGAGTGATCTTTGTGACAGCATACGATGAATATGCCATCAAAGCCTTTGATTTTAATGCACTAGATTATCTCTTAAAACCGGTTGATGAGAGACGTTTTAGTGATGCCATGCATAAATACCTGTCTAATCACATGAAGGAAAAGGTGGCCGATAATCACGAAGAGGTATTGGGACCTGAAGACAAGGTTTTTGTAAAAGATGGCGACAAATGTTGGTTTGTCAAACTTGAAGAAATTGCTTTGTTGGAATCTGAAGGAAATTACGTACGAGTGTACTTCAAAGATTTTAAGCCTTTAATTCTACGATCTTTAAATAATCTCGAAAAAAGGTTGGACAATAAGAAATTCTTCCGTGCCAACAGAAAATTCATCATCAATCTTGACTGGGTAAAGGATATAGAGAGTTGGTTTAACGGTGGACTTCTTGTTACCCTTGAAAATGACAAGCAAGTTGAGATTAGCAGAAGGCAATCTTCCCGCCTTAAAGACATGATGTCTTTGTAGTTTATCAGCAGAAAAAGCGATTTCGTCTATTCAAATGGCGAAGTCGTATAATTTTTTTTTTGAAGTGAATAAAAAATTCAAACTTTAATATGGAAAACTACTGCTGTTATGGAATCACTCTACATCAAAGCCACTTTAAACTCTCCTGAGATCAGTTTTGATCTTGAGAAGAGAGAATTTATTATCGAAGGACAATCAATTCTGACAGAAGTTCAGGATTTTTATGCGCCTGTAATATCCTGGTTGGACGAGTTTGCGGACAACCCTGGGGAAAGTCTGAAATTCAAATTCGGACTAAACTATTATAACCTTTCATCAGCAAAAAGATTCATGTTCATTATTTATTTATTGAGCAAGATGAGAATGAGAGGTTGTTTGGTTCAGATCGAATGGAGATTCTTCAAAGACGACGAATTCATGAAGGAATTTGGAGAGGACCTTTCTGAGAATTTCGACGTACCATTGACCATGGTGCCTTCGAAGACCTATGTGCCCGCTGTTCAGCTAGCTTCCTGATTCAGAGTACATAGGTATCACCGATAGTTATTTTTTGTACCTTCATAGGCAAATTAAATGTCTATGTTAAAAAACTACTTTTTAGCGGGAGCTTTGCTCCTGACTACTTCACTTGTCTTCTCTCAAGACAAAAAGGCCTCAGTTAATTTTGACGGGGTCGATGACTATATAAAGATTGCAGATGATCCTGCGTTAAATCTGGGCACTGGTGCTTTTACGATCGAGGCATGGATTACTATACCACCGACAGCTACGGTCAATAATCCTATGATTTTGTCGAAGAAAGGATTTACTGGTCCTGCTCGGGAAGGTTTTCTTTTCGGGTTGACCGATGGAGGTAAGGTGGCAATGGAAATGGAAGGTGTGTATTTTCGTCCGGGATGGGGTGGAAATAATGGCCCTTCAAACACAGTAAAAGCAGCTGACTTGCGGGATGGTATTTGTCACCACATAGCTTGGGTTCGAGAAAAAGGAGGAGCAGCGGATACTGTTCAGGCTTATCAGGATGGTCTTTTAGTCCGTAAAACAAGGCAGTCAGCTAAAAATTTGGACGGTAATCCTTGTAATCTTTCTGTAGCTGAGAACCTTTGGATTGGTTGGTCAGAAGACGATACTGTCACAGCAGATAAATATCAATGGTTCGGAGAAATAAAAGAGGTTAGAATTTGGAACGTTACGAGAACTCAAGATGAAATTAAGGATAATGCAAATGTTCACCTGACCGGAAATGAGCCTGGGTTGGTAGCCTATTGGAGACTTAACGAGAATTGGGGACAAACCGTTTATGACTGTTCAGGAAATGGCAATAATGGAGTGATGAAGAATGGCCCAACTTGGAAGAATTTTATTTGTGATAATATGCAAGGGGCAACGCCAAGTTGCGCGAATGGTCAGCCTCTTGGAGTTGAAGACTCCATCGCTGAACAGAACATTAAGTTATTCCCGAATCCAGCGGTGAATAAAATCACGATTCAATCTGAAAATGATGTTCTTATTGATAAGATAGTAATCTATGATATTAATGGTCGTGTAAGTTTTGAAGACAAGTATCAACTGAACAGAAGTATTGATGTCTCTTCGCTGAAAGCAGGAACTTATTCCGTGCAATTAGTGTCTGGACAAAATGTTGTATATCGATCTCTCTTTATGAAGGAATAGAATCGGTTACCTATAAAACTCTGGGGCACAAGAGCTAAAATCATATGCATTTTAGTAAACTTGTGCCCTTAATTTTTGTGTATTGAAACAAGTAGAAAAAATTCTTTTATATGTCTTGCTCATTGGAATGGTAGGACTTTATATTATTCAATTCTCATCGCCTTCAGGTGATCCTGTTAAAGATGATATGTCTTCGGATACCTTAATTAGCCAAACGAAAGGTGAGAAAACAGGTAGGATATATTATGTGAACACAGACAGTGTTTGGGGTAAATACAAATATGTGCAGGAGATTACAGATATGATGGAAGGCAAGAAGGCTCAGTACACAGCTCAGGTAGAGAGACAGGTGCGAGATTTTGAAATGCAGGTCAATGATCTTCGCCAGAAAGCAGCTACCATGGGTGATATGGAGTTACAGATCAAGCAAAGAGAATTGATGAGCAGGGAGGCTGAACTTCAGAAAATGGGTGAAGAACTTGAAATGAGGTTTATTCAGGAAGAGCAGGAATGGAACGAAAAATTGAGAGATAAGATTGTAAACTATATTGATGATGCCACGAAGGACAGATCCTATGATTTCATTTTAAGTTATTCAGATATTACTTCTGCTATTGTTCTTGCAAATGACAGTCTTGATCTTACCGACGAAATCGTAGAGGGTTTGAATAGGCAATATGATGCCGAACAATCAGAAATTCAGGAATAAATGCTGATAGCCAAAGAAAAAGAAGAACAGAATATTGTTGAGTACATTCTCTACATGTGGCAGATGGAAGATCTGGTTCGCGGGAGTGGAATGAATCTCGATACCATTCTTAGGAGAGTTTTTCCAGGCGCTACATCAGATGAGCAAAAAGAAGAATATACCAGATGGTTTGCAGACCTTGTCACAGAGATGAACAATGAAGGTTTGCAGAACAATGGACACATTAAAGGTGTGCGCACTTACATGAAATCCATTGACAGTCTTCATCATTCCCTGGTGACGGTTTATCAGGATACCGAATACTTGGAGATTCACCAAAGAGCAGCCGATCATATTCAGGAATTGAGAAGAAAAGCAGGAAGTCATACTATGCCGGAAACGGAAGTCTGTCTTGTAGGTTTGTATGGATACCTGATGCTAAAAATGTCGGGAAGTGAAATTTCACCTGATACGGAGAAAGCCATGAAAGAAATCAGCGCACTGATGGCATATCTAGCCGAATCATTCAATAAGCTTAAAAGGGGTGAGTTGAAACTGCCTCCCAGAATGAACAACTGACACTCCCTTAAGTCTGAGCTTCTGCCTTTTTCCTTGTATACTTAATTACACTTAAAATTTTTTTCAGATACTCTCTGTCTCTGGTTCTTAGAATTTTGAATGTTTTACTGGATGTTTGAATTTCAAGAGAATATGTGGCCCATAATCTCCAATGAAAGTAGATCATACTAGCGCCAATTATACTAAGTATTATACTCAGGAGAAAGACAAGCATGTCAGCAATCAAAAAGCTCAAAAAAAATATGCCAATGCCCAGGATGATAAATTTGAAACCCCAATTCCTGAAGTCTGTTTCATTGGGTGAAAAAATATTCACATTCTCTATGGAATTTATTGGAATTACCTCATTCGCTGTTTTGATTTGATTTAAGGATATAGATATCCTGGAGTCCATATAAATTTCTTCATTCTCCATTTTGATTTACATAAATCTTGTGAGTCGCATTTCAATTATAAGGGTTTTGTCTATTAATTTGACTTCAATAGTATATTTACTGCATGATCAAGTATGATCCAAATCGTTGGGCTACGCTCATCTTCAATCGTTATTCACGGAAGACATATAAGAAGACTCTTCCAAACACCATTTCCATTGTCATATACACCAGCGTATTTTCGGTGATTTATGAGCTATTCTTTCGTGAACATTATGACGTAAGTCCGGTAGTCCACTCATTGCTGGGTATCGTACTCGGTTTATTTCTGGTTTTCAGAACCAACACGGCTTATGATAAATGGTGGGAAGGAAGGAAGATTTGGGGAGCTCTGGTTAATGATAGTCGAAACCTCGCTTTGAAGTTTAATGCTTTTATCGGAAAGGGTGAAAGAGATCTTAAAAAATACATCGCTGAATTGCAGGCTGCCTATGTAGTAACCATGAAGGATCATTTAAGAGATGAAGGCAATCTTGAGTTTACCGAATTATCTGCAGACCTGAAGAAGGAAGGAAGTGCCTGGAATCACAAACCAAACTTTGTTGCATCAAAACTTTATGAAGTCTTGAACAGGCTTTTCAGGGAAGAAAAGATAAGTGGAGATCAAATGTTTATTTTGGATAAGGAGATTAAGGGACTGACTGATCATGTTGGCGCGTGCGAAAGAATAAAGAACACTCCCATTCCTTATTCCTATAGTATGTACATAAAGAAGTTCATCTTCATTTATAGCGTTACCCTTCCATTTGGATTGGTATCAACCTTTCACTATTGGACAATTGCCGTAACTCTATTTGTATTCTATTTCCTTGTTACTGTCGAACTTATCGCCGAAGAAATTGAAGAGCCTTTTGGCAAAGATGAAAATGATCTTCCTACCGATGAACTGGCTGTGAAAATTGGGGAAAACGTCAGAGAGATTCTATTGAATTCGGAATAGTGAATTCGGAATTTGGATCTGATCTTTTTGGATGTCGCTGTAAAGTGGCATTTCTCTTTTGTTCTGCAAATAGTTTTTGCTCATTTTGAGAAATGAGAAAAAAAGAACTGGAAAAAAGGCTCATAGATTTTTCTTCACAGATGATCTACATTTCTGATAATTTGACCAAGTCCCATGCAGCAATTCAATTATCCAAACAACTTGCAAGATCCGGCACCTCTGTTTCTTTAAATTATGGAGAAGCTCAAGGTGCAGAAAGCAGAAAGGATTTTATTCACAAACTTGGAATATCATTAAAAGAATTACGAGAAACCTATGTCTGTCTGAAATTGATTGACCGGAATAATCTTTGCTTGAAAATGGACGTCATACAAGATGCGATTGATGAGAACAACGAATTGATATCGATTTTTGTGGTGAGTATAAAAACCGCAAAGCAACGTACCTAAAACCTGTCTACTTATGCTTCCAAATTCACAATTCCGAATTCACTAATCCGAATTCTTTCAGTCCACCCAAAAGAAAATATCTTCTCTTTGTTTAGGTCTGATGTAATCCCTCCATGAAAAACCTCTGAGTCTCAATTCTTGCGCCGTTAACTCACCCATAGGATAGAAAGTGGCATTACCATCATTAATATAGGCGATCTCATCTATCTCGTTATTGATCAATTGTATTTTCAAGTCACTACTCTCACCCCGGTTTACTCCAACAAACTTATCCTCTTCATCCTGGGCATAATAAACTGTCTGACCATTCCCTGTTACGTAAATGACGTCCAGGCTATTATTAACAAAATATCCGGTCATTTCTTTCCCTCTGATCTGATTGTACTTGACCGCATCAACCATAGACACAACAAAGGCATTGCTCTGGATCTCCATTGAATGCATTTGTCCGTTTGCTGTGTTCAATTGAATGTATTCGCCTGTGATCTGATTATCCTGAGACCACAAAATTGGATCCGAATACATTTTAATTGCCGAATCTCCGAAGGAATAGACCATTGAATCACACTTGCCCTGAAGGTCGGATTTGAAAAATCTGACATGCCAATAGGCTTTCAAAATTCTCGAGCTGTCGTCATCCTGAAAAACCTTGAAAGTATCTGCATGAAGAAAGAGTGTGTCCTCTTCGAAGTATTGCTGTAGCTCAGTTTTCTCAGTAACAATAGCACTGTCTTTCGCTTCGTAGATCCACGCCCTTTCACCCATCACAGCTATATTTTCAGCTGTGTCCAGAATATTCGCATTTCCTACAATTCTTCCAATGCCTTTATCCGTATCATAATATATACTGTCGCCACTGATTCGTCTTGTTTCGGATAATATGTAGGCGTTCTGATGATATTCTGATTTCTGTGTTTGAGAATCAAAGAAGCCTCTTTCACAATAGATCAAACTTGAGTCCGCGTGAATATAGGTTGGACCTAAAAATGTTGTTTTTTTGATCTCGGCATTATACAATAAAGTATCGGCTTCAATCTTAAATTCAGGATGATTATAGACGACGTCCTGTTTGAAATAGAATTCGTCAATTTTCGTGTAGTAATACCCCTTCTGACTGGTCAGTTTAGACTGATCATCCCGATTGGTGATTTCACCGCCATCCAAATAATAGCCAAAATCTTTTGACTTATCATAAAAAAGAAAGTCCGTTTCAAGATGGATGTTCTTGTTGTCAAGAATAACATTGCCTCGACACTCAAATAACTCATTGTCACCATCGTAATGAAGGAAGTCACTCCAGAGATTGAGGCTGTCTTTATCTTCGATATGAACACGACCAAAGGCATCAAGGCTATTGGTCTCCGGATACTGATAGGCACTGTCGCAATACATGAACACTCCTTTGTGTTCAAATACAACATTATCCAAAAGTCTGCGGGCTTTTTTACCCAGACTTTCATCATACTCAATGTTATCGGCCTTAAATTTTACCTTGGATTTTTTTTGGGCCGCAAGTGGGTTTAAAGCACATAAAGCCAAAACCAATAATAATGGTTTCGACAAATACTTTAAAAACCATTTCATGCGCTTACCGGAACCTTATCCTCGTCCCTGATAATGGTTTGATTTCTGTTCGGACCAACCGAAAGAATGGTAATAGGAATTTCGATCTCTCCTTCTACGTAGTCCAGGTAGTCGTTCAAAGAATCCGGGAATTCTTCAGTAGTGGATATCCCGGTGAGGTCATCCATCCAACCCGGTCTGTTTTCATAAACCGGTGTGATCTTTGCATTGATATCATATGGAGGATACTTATAGTTTTCACCATCAACTTCATATTGCGTGCAAACGAGAATGTCCTTAAATGAAGTCAGAACATCAGCCTTGGTCATAATGAGCTGGGTCACACCATTGATCATGGTTGTGTATTTCAGTGCCGGAAGATCCAGCCATCCACATCTTCTGGGTCTTCCTGTGGTAGCTCCGAATTCATTTCCGGCCTTTCTCAACTCTTCTCCGGTTGCATCATTTAATTCTGTTGGAAACGGACCCGATCCTACTCTTGTACAATATGCTTTGAAGATACCATATACTTCCCCGATTTTATTCGGTGCAATGCCAAGTCCGGTGCAGGCACCAGCCGTAATTGTATTGCTACTCGTAACAAAAGGGTAGGAGCCAAAGTCAATGTCGAGCAAGGAACCTTGAGCCCCTTCAGCAAGAATTTTCTTTCCTTCTTTCAAACAATCATTGATGTATTGCTCGCTATCAATTAATTGAAGAGATCGTAGTTTCTCCACACCTTCGAACCAGTCTCCCTCTAACTCAGAAAGATTGTAATCAAACTTGTAAAAACCCAGTAATTGCTCATGTTTGGCAACCAATTGATCGTATCTTTTTTTGAATTCCGCACTTTCGATGTCACCAACTCTCAGCCCATTTCTGCCTGTTTTATCCATGTAAGTTGGACCAATACCTCTTAACGTAGAGCCGATCTTATTCTTTCCTTTTGCCTGTTCTGAAGCAGCATCAAGAATTCTATGTGTCGGAAGAATGAGGTGGGCTTTCCTGGAAATTCTCAATCTTGAATGAACATCAACTCCCATTTCTTCAAGAGCGTCAACTTCTTTTTTGAAGACCACTGGATCAATTACCACGCCATTTCCAACAACGTTGATCGTATTCTCTCTGAAGATTCCGGAAGGAATGGTGTGCAATACATGCTTTACTCCTTCAAATTCAAGAGTATGTCCTGCATTGGGTCCACCCTGAAATCTTGCAATGACATCATAATTTGGAGTCAGGACGTCTACGACTTTTCCTTTTCCTTCGTCACCCCATTGCAAACCCAATAATACATCGACTTTCATTTCTAAATTGATAAAGGTTTATGATTGAGCCACCTTGGCTCCTGAATTCTTTAAGTTTCCGGCATTTTTTTGAAAGCAGTCTCGGCAAATGCCGTATAAATTTAAGGAGTGCGAATCTACGTGAAATCCTAATAATTCCTGCGCAGTATCCTTGATATTTTGAATCCTCGGGTCACAGAATTCCATAACTTTGTTGCATGAAGAACATATCAGATGATCATGTTGCCTGAAGGCGTAAGCTCTTTCAAATTGTGAAATGTTGTTTCCAAATTGATGCTTCCTTACCAAATTGCAATCCAACAGGAGTTCGATAGTATTGTATAAGGTAGCCCTGCTCACGCGATATTTTTTGTTCTTCATTGAAACATAGAGCATTTCAATGTCGAAATGATTCTTATACTGATATATTTCGCTCAGTATAGCAAAGCGCTCAGGGGTTTTTCTGTGTCCCTTTTCTTCGAGGTACTTTGAAAAAATAAGTTTTACAGAGTCCTGTATTTCTTGTTCACCAGTCATAGAAGGCTTGCAAAAGTAAGATATCTCGGTTTAATTAACACTGTCATTCTCAAGGCTTTCAATTCTGTTGATTGAGATTATACCCTTCACGTTGGCCAATTTGGCCATCAATTCATTTAAATGCACTGTATTCTGCACATAAACAGAGATTTTCCCGTCAAAAATCCCATCATGACTGGCAAAGGACAAGCTTTGCATATTCACATTCAATTCTTCAGATATGATTTTTGTTATCCCATTGACCACACCAATATCGTCGATGCCCTGCAAGTTAATATGGGTGACAAAGGCAATCTTTTCACCTTCTACCCATCTGGTTCTCAATACCTTTTTGGCGTGCTTTGACATAATATTCACAGACTTCGGACAGGTGGTCTTGTGAATCTGTACAGGACCATTTCCCGTGGCATAACCAAATATCTCATCTCCCGGGATTGGGTGACAACAATCTGATAAGACATAATCCAGCACACCAGTTTCGTCTTCAAAAACCAGCTTGCCTTTTTCTCGACTTGTGAAAGGCCAGATTCGCCGGATTCCTGATTTCTTAGTCTTACTGCTCTGTAGAATAAATCGGTCCTTTTGCACTTTGACATTATTCAGAATGCTCAGATTGATCTTCTCCTTTCCAATCTGATAGTATAACTCATCGAGATTCTTCACATTGAAGATATCCATCAATTCGTTCAGATTCGAAGAATTGAAAGTCACTTTTAGCTGTTTGAATTTCTTCTCCAGTGCAGTTTTACCCAATGCAGAAAACTTCTTTTTGTTGCCTTTCAGGTCTTGCTTGATGCCCGATTTAGCCTTGGCTGTAACAACAAAATTCAACCATTCTTCTTTTGGCCTTTGCTTGGAAGATGTGATGATCTCAACCTGATCTCCATTATTAAGTACATAACTAAGAGGTACTAATTCATGATTGACTTTTGCACCCAAGCATCTTTGACCTAATTCTGTGTGAATCTCAAAAGCGAAATCCAGTGCCGTCGCTCCTCTTGGTAGTGATTTCAATTCACCTTGTGGGGTAAAAACATGCACTTCTGAAGAGAAAAGATTCAACTTGAAATCGTCAATGAAATCGAGTGCATCAGATTCCTTATTTTGAAGCAGGTCTTGGATTTTTGTTAACCATTGATCATATAATTTATCAAACTCACCGTTTTTGTATTTCCAGTGAGCGGCAAGACCTTTTTCTGCGATATTGTCCATCCGATCCGACCTGATCTGAACCTCCACCCATTTCCCTGAAGGACTCATCACAGTCGTGTGCAGCGATTCGTAACCATTAATTTTAGGTGTTGAGATCCAATCGCGCAATCTGTCTGGATTTGGATGGTAGTAATCCGTTACCGCACTATATACCTTCCAACAGTCAGCCTTTTCCGTTTCGGGAGTACTTTTTATAATGATCCGGATAGCAAAAAGATCATATACCTCTTCGAAATTGACCTTTTTGGATCTCATCTTATTCAAGATGGCGTAGATCGATTTGGTTCGCCCTTTTATTTCGTAGTTAAAGCCCAATTCGTCAAGCGACTTTTTGATCGGAACCATGAATTGATTTATAAATCGGGTTCTGACAGCCTTGGTCTTTTGAAGCTTCGCTTCGATTTCTTTGTATTGCTTTGGTTCCGTGTACTTCAAACCAAGGTCTTCCAACTCATTCTTTATTGAGTGCAAACCGAGACGATGGGCCAGGGGAGCATATAAATACAGCGTTTCATATGCGATCTTCAGCTGATTCTTTCGACTCATATGCTCAAGCGTTCTCATGTTGTGAAGACGATCGGCAATTTTGATCAAGATCACTCGGATGTCATCCGAAAGCGTAAGTAATATTTTACGGTAATTCTCAGCTTGTAGTGATGCGGACTGATCATATACCACTTCAGATATCTTAGTGAGTCCTTCAATGATCCTGGCAACTTTTTTGCCGAACATTCCTTCAACATCCTCCAGACTGATATCGGTATCTTCTACGGTATCATGAAGCAGGGCACATACTACGGATGTGACTCCCAATCCGATTTCACTAGTTACGATCTGAGCCACCGCAATAGGGTGGTAAATGTATGGCTCGCCCGATTTTCGTCTAACACCTTTGTGCGCTTCGTTCGCGACATCAAAGGCTTTACGGATCAGTTTTTTATCACGAACAGATCTGACACGAGCAGTGGCGCGTATCAAACTCCGATAGCGTTTCAGAATTTCTTTCTTTTCCTTCTCTATCTCGTCTACTTCTACTACGTTCGCTGGAATATCACTCTTCATGACCTGATATAAAATTACGAAAGAAGTGCATTGAAGCCGTAAGATTTTATAAACATGATGAGTATCATGTTTTGTCTATGTTGGGGTTGTAAGTCTACTTAGCCGGTAAGACCTTACAACTTACTTCACCAAAACCCACTCGTATTTCATCTTTTTCACAGAATCCACGCATAATTACGGTGTCATTATCCTGAATGAACTTCCTTTCCTCTCCGTCGCTCAGTTTAACAGTTTTCTGACCGCTCCAGCTCAGTTCAAGCATTGATCCAAAAGAGTCTTCAGTTGGGCCACTAATGGTACCTGAAGCATACATGTCACCAGCGTTCACATTACAACCATTCACCGTTTGATGAGCCAATTGTTGATTCATGTTCCAGTACATGTATTTGTAATTGGAAGTACAGATTCTGGATTCATCTTTACCTTCTGGTTGAATGAATACTTCGAGGTTGATATCTATATTCTTTTCTCCTGAATACTCGAGGTAAGGCAACACTTTTGGCTCTTGCTCCGGTCCTTTCAGCCTGAATGGCTCCAGAGCTTCAAGCATAACGATCCAGGGTGAAATTGAAGAGGCGAAGTTTTTGGCTAGGAATGGTCCAAGTGGTACATATTCCCATTTTTGAATATCACGTGCCGACCAGTCATTGAACAAGCACATTCCGAAGATGTAATCATCTGCTTCTGAGGTGCTGATCGAATCTCCCAATTCTTTACCCTGGTATGTGATGAAAGCCATTTCAAGTTCGAAATCCAGTAGTCGACAAGGACCGTAAACAGGTGCTTCATCCGGATTTGGCCGGGTTTGTCCCTTTGGACGATGAATCTCCTCGCCTGAAACAATTATTGAAGAAGATCTTCCATGATAACCTACCGGAATATGTTTCCAATTGGGAAGTAAAGCGTTTTCAGGATCCCTGAACATTTTACCCACATTGGTTGCATGTTCAATACTGGAGTAAAAATCCGTGTAATCACCTACTTCTAAGGGCATCAGCATTTCTACTTCTTCAATATTGTTCAGAATAGCCGCCTGGTCATCAGCGTTATTTGAAAGAGAAGAAGAATTAGAAAACAGGTTGATCAACTCATTCCTTACGGAAGAACATGTCTTCTTTCCCTGTAAAATGAAATCGTTTAGCTTATCGGTCGCAAATACATTTTTATCCAAACCGGTATTGTTGAGATAATTCTTATCGAAGAGTTCACTTAAATTGATCACATGATCACCTAATCTGGTGGCTACAAAAGTGCGATTACCAAGTCGGGCTACCCCAAAAGGAAAATTTTGAATTGAAAAGTCTGTATTTGATGGTATTTCTAACCAAGCCATGGATTTCTGATTTAGAATAAATAAGGCGGCAAAAATACTTATTTAGAGGAATTTGGTAGCTGCAGAACACTAAATCATTTTCTTGTTCCAAATGAAAAAATTTAGCAATAAATCAATAATCAGATTATTAAAATGGTTAGATGAAGAATGTGGCTTCTTTAAAGAACCTTAATATTTTCTTAAAACTCTGGTGCAACCATTTTTCACCTCTCGTCGTCTGAATAAAAAGGCTCGCTTCAGGGCCCGTTTATGTATGTGGTTAACCAACGTTTTTTAGTATGTTTGTAGCTTTTGAACGCAACGTTTTTCTCGATATGAAGAAGATATTATTGATCCTCCTGTTTCTAGGGGGGAGTAATTTTGCTATGTCACAGGTAATTAAAACTGTGTGGGCAACGGATTTTGAGTATGGTGGATTGCCAGAACCCTGTTCTGATACCTCGAACTATCGAGATTCCACTCGATTCCCGTGTTCTGTAACATCTGGTTGTACAACGGTTCACGGAAGAGACTGGGGTATTACGAGTAATTACCATTACAATGGTGCTTATGCCGATTCAGCCCAGGTTTCAGCCGGTGATACCTTATGGTTTACAACTTGTGCTTTCAGCACACTTGGAGATACCTTCGTAACCGTTGAATTCAACCACATTTGTAAAGTCGACCTTCTCGATGGTGGAAAGGTAGAAGTTTCCAATGACAGTGGACAGACCTGGAATACGCTGGGGCAAAATGAATACATCAATACCAAAGGAGCTCAGCAGCCACTTTGGAACTCTTCTTTGGGATATGGGTATTTTTCTGAAAACTCTTATGCTCACGTAATCGTGGGCGGATTGAACAGATGGCGTTCTCCGTTCGATTCCATCCCAACCAATTCCTGGTGGGAATATGAATACTTTAATGCTTCATCATTCTTGGGAGGTGTAAATAGCTCGGCTAACTGTATGTTGCGTTTCTCTCTTGCCGATGGTACATTCCCTCCCGGACCGGCCAACTCTTATGGCTGGATCATTGACTCTATCAGGGTGAAATCCGCCCCTTGTGAAAATATTAAACCATATGGTGAATTTGCTCAACCGATTATCTATCATGGTAGTCTGGTATACTCCTTAGGGCCTTATTCGATTTATGCAAAGATGTATGATGATCCTGTTGCTTATACAGGATATCAGGAAGCATGGTTATTCTATTCTGTGAATGGAGGAGCCGTTGATAGTGTGAAGTATGACTCAATTATTACAACTTCTGCAGATTCAATCTACAGGGCCATTATACCAAAAGTGTATAACGGCGTGGATTCTTTCAAGGCCGGGGATAGTGTTTGTTACTGGACTATAGTATATGACCGTTCTATTCCATGTAGAAACTCGTATTACATGCCAAATGTGACCAGCAGGACATGTAACCAGTTCTACATAACGAACGGTAGACAAATACCTTACTGTGACGACTTTGAAAATGCATCTCAGGCAAACTTCTGGGATACAACCATAGCCAATGGACTGGTAGGATGGGAGAGAGGAAATCCTTTTGCCGGTGGTGGGTATAATGCCTACTCGGGAACCAATACGTGGACTACTGTACTGTCGGGTAATTATGCGGCAAATGATACGGTCTTCCTGAATTCACCAATATTCGACTTTACCACGGCCATTACGCCGCGGATTAGTTTCTGGCATAGAAGAAATATGCCTACAAGTACACTAGATCAGGATAGGTATAGTTTGGAGTATTCGATCAACGGTAACCCATGGCAACAACTAGGAGGTTCCTTCGATACCTTGGGTAAATTATTGAATGCCCCCCAATGTCCTAGTACATGGTATGACCAATCAAATGGATTTTCCGGAAGATTCCACAATAACATCTGGAGAGAGGCATTCTATCAATTGCCTGCAACTTTTACTGGTCAGAATCAAGTGCAGTTCAGATTTGCCTTCAGAGCAGATGGAAATGCTCAGAGAGGATATGGTGTTTCAATGGATGACTGGTGTATTCAAAACCCTCCAAATAGAGATGTAAGTGTTATCGAGGTCGTCCGTCCATTCATTGATTACATCAAGCGTGAAGGTGAGCAGGATAGTGTGAGAATTAAGGTTCGAAATATTGGTATTGATACGTTGACTTCAATACCGGTTTGCTTCCAAATCAGGTTAATGGATAGCGTTTACGGAGCGTCTATTGACACCCAAATTTGTGAGACTATTACATATCCTCATGGTAATTATCCGAATGGTCTGCCACCACTTGGTATAGACGTAATTGACTTTACGGGCAAGTTTAGCATTCCAAGGGGTCTTTATCAGATCTGGGCTTATCCTAGTCTGTCTGGTGATGCTGATGCCACAAACGATACAACTAATTCAAAAGGCCACTTCGGCTTTACATCAGATACGATCTCCCACTCGCAGAATTTTGATGCGCAGAAACCAAAATGGGCGACCACTTTGGTAGAACCCGGAACTTGTGGTAATCCTCCGCCTGACAGACCTACAATTTGGGAAAGAGGAACACCGAATTACAATGTAACAACAGGCGCTTATTCAGCACCAAATGCATGGGACATCAATATTGATACAGGTTACAGTCAGAATGACTTTGAAGTTCTATACACGAATTTCTTTGATATGACGAAAGCTGACTCGGCATTCATGAGCTTCTGGCACAACAGAAACACCACGGCCGGTGAAGATGGATATTATATAGATTATTCATTCAATAGATTCTCCTCGTTTGCCAGGTTGACTTCTGCTTCTCAACCTGTTGGTAGAAAAATTAACTGGATTGAGGATTATCTGCCACTTGGCGGATCTCTAGGAAGAGGTTGGAACGGATTAACCAATGCATGGGAGTATTCTCAGATTCCGCTTAACAATAGTCCGTTTAGAGGAAAACCTGAAGTTCAGTTCAGATTTGTTTTCAGATCGATCCTTGCTGCAACACCACTTGATGGTGTGTCCATAGACGATTTCAGAATTGTCAATCCTGACTTGTATGATGCTGAATTATTTGACGTCATAGAACCAAACAGAGGTTGCGTACTTGGAATTAATGAGCCTTACGCAGTTGTTGTTAAGAATACCGGTAAAGATACGATTGAAGATGTTTTGATTCATTATCAGTACAGATTCGACCCGACTTGTACCGGTACCTGGGGACCATGGACAAGTACGAAAACAGATACGATTACAACTCCTATTCTACCGGGGGTAGATGTTACTTTCTATCACCAGGATAGTGTAAACATGTCGGTTTTTGGGTGTTATGAATTCCGTCAGTGGGTTACTCACCCTGATGATAATAATCAGACAAATGATACCATTTTCAGTCATATTGTAGAGAACGTTAGAGGTTGTGAAATTGATCTTAAAGTGACTACCGGAGGTACGACTCCAGACGGAGAAATAGTCTTCCAGGATTCTACTACGCTGGATACACTATGGATATACCCGTTTTCAGCTATTGGTCCAAACGTGATACAATGGGCCGCTGATGTTTGTCTTAATGAGAAAGGTTCTTATCTGTTCAAGATCACTTCTACGGATACCACAATGATCGACTTCTGGAGATTAAGAGATCCGTTTGGTGACTCGACAGTTCTGATAGGATTCGATCCGGATTCTCAATACTTCCATTGGGAATGTCCTCCGCTATTGAGTGCTTCGGCTGAGCAAATAATAATTGAAGGTGCGTCTGCGCTGCCTATTCCTCAGGATTATGAAGTGAGTGTCAGATCAAGAAACCGTGGTTCAGTGAAATTGAACTACGTATGGATAAGAACTGAAATCAGATATCACACCCCGATACAGTTTAGAGGAAATCTTGTTTATTCAGCCACTGACTCTTTCTACTATGGAGTAATAGGTGACCCAATTTTATTCCCGAGATTGAATCTTCATGATTCCATTTGGGTAGCTCAACCTGGCAGGTATGACGTTTGCTCATGGACATTCCTTCCAAACGGTAATGCTGATTCTGCGACTTATGATGATACGGTCTGTACAGAGTTCGTAGTTCTTGATACAGTGAGCACACTTCCGTATTGCAACGACTTCGACAGTGATTCTACGAATCCTTGGGGGTCGATGAGTAAAACGTCCTTTGATGTTCAGAGTATCTTTGAAAGAGGAAGACCAAACCAGACTCATCTGAGTTCTGCAAGGTCGGCTCCTAGGGGATGGATGACGGATACTACGACGAATTATCCAATACTTGATAGTTCTGCTGTTTATTCACCTGAGTTTACCCTTGATACTTCGAATTGTTATAACATAGATTTCTATCATAAATGGAAGACAGAACATGCATTTGATGGTGGAACTGTTGAGTTCTCAGCTGATAGTGGTAAAACCTGGAGTACGGTTGGAGGTCCATTGGACCCAGTAGATACAGCGTACGACCAATCAACGAAGAACTGGTTTAACACGCCATATGTAACTGGATTGGCTGGTCAACCTCATCCTCCGGGATGGACCGCTACTTCTCAGTCAGTTTGGACTCATTCATTCAGAGACTTCAAATTGCCTCATCAGGGTCAAAACCCAATGAAGGTTGTATTCAGATTCCGTTTTGGATCAGATGCCTCTGTTGAGAATGAAGGTTGGTTGATCGATGACTTCTGTTTGACAGATAATGGAGTATGTATATTCTACAGTTGTACGGATGGAATTATGAATGGACAGGAAACTGGCGTAGACTGCGGTGGACCACTATGTGATCCTTGTGAGACATGTAGTGATGGACTTCTGAATCAGAATGAAGATGACGTAGACTGCGGTGGAGTTTGTCCTCCATGTCCAAGTTGTGTAGACAACGTTCAGAATGGTCAGGAAACAGAGATCGATTGCGGTGGTCCTGAATGTCCGGCTTGTCCATCTTGTTTCGATGGCATCAGAACTCAGAACTGGGTAGGTGGACAGAAAGTCTGGGAAGATGGTATTGACTGTGGTACTGCAGCAGGTTGTGATCCATGTTGGTTAGGTGTTGACGAATTAGATCCTAACAAGCTATTCCTTGGACAGGCTATTCCTAACCCTGCAATTGATGAGACTCTGATCAGATATCAGTTGCCGGATGATGGAAACGTAGTGATCATCATTACAAGCACACTGGGTCAGGAAATGCAAAGATTTGAATTAGATAACCAGCAACGAGGAATTCAGATGATCAATGTAGATGTGTCTGCATGGTCACAAGGATTGTACTATTACAGTCTGGAATTCAATGGAGAAAGATTGATTGACAAGTTCGTTGTTGAGAAATAATCTAAGAATATAAATCATAAAAAGCCTCAAGTCTTCTTGGGGCTTTTTTATGTCCCTACTTTTCTTTCATGCCCGGAAATGGAATCAAAGCACAAACCAAAAGCCAATGTCAACAGAAGACTATAAATCGGATTGCATAGAAAATAGTTTCTGAGGAACTCTGTGGGTATAACTCAAAAATTTTGAATATGTATGAATACCCATTTGAGAAATTGAAGGTCTGGAATAAAGGTCGGCAACTAGCAGTGGAAATTTATTCCGTTGCGGCAAAGTTTTCGCAGAAAGATAAATCGGGAATGGATTTCTCCCTTAGAAATACGGCTGTAGAATTCACTACGGCTTTGTCGGAAGGAAATTGGAAGAATGGACCGGAAAAGAGCCTTAAAACCATCGAGAATGCACATGGTCATCTCATGGAACTTCTCAGCTTGATCATCGTGGCCAAAGACCTCGATCTGATCGAAGAAACAGTCTATAATGAACTAAGAAAGGATATCAATGAAATCTCGGTAATTCTGATATCTTTTAAGAAAGGAATTCAAAACAGAGTGGAGAAGAAAGATGAAGCAGCTTGAATCAATGATTGATTATTGCATAGATCTATTCGTCATCCTTAAACAAAGGGAATTCTTTCATTTTAGATTTAATATCTGAGCCGATAGACTTGATCTTCTTCTCATCGCCTGAAGAGGTAATTGCTTTATCGATGTAATAAGCAATTTCAATCATGTCTTTCTCAACTAGTCCTCTGGTGGTTACCGCAGCTGATCCGATTCTAATACCAGAAGTCACAAAAGGTGACTTATCATCGAAAGGAACCATATTCTTGTTAACTGTGATATGGCAGTCACCCAGAACTTTTTCCGCATCCTTCCCGCTGATATCTTTTGATCTCAGGTCGATAAGCATAGAATGGTTGTCAGTTCCTCCTGAAATGATGAAATAACCCTTTTTAACAAGTTCTTCAGCCAATACTCTGGCATTACTTTGAACTTGTATGACGTATTTCAGGTAGTCATCTTCAAGTGCCTCGCCAAAAGCGACAGCTTTGGCCGCAATAATGTGTTCCAGCGGTCCACCCTGTGTACCAGGGAATACTCCTGAGTCGAGGATTGCAGACATTTTTCTGGTGACACCTTTCGGTGTTTTTAATCCCCATGGATTCTCGAAATCTTTCCCCAATAAGATCATTCCACCTCTTGGTCCTCTGAGCGTTTTATGAGTTGTTGTAGTAACAATATGGCAGTGAGGTAGGGGATCGTTTAGAAGTCCTTTGGCTATAAGGCCAGAAGGGTGGGAGATATCAGCCAACAATAAGGCTCCAACCTCATCTGCAATTTGTCTGAAAGTAACATAATCCCAGTCGCGGCTGTACGCAGAAGCTCCAACGATGATCATTTTAGGTCTTTCTCTCAGGGCTACATCTCTGACCTGGTCCATATCGATCATGCCGGTATCAGGGTGCACGCCGTAAAAAACGGGACGATATAGTTTTCCAGAAAAATTAACCGGTGAACCATGAGTAAGGTGTCCACCGTGTGAAAGATCAAAGCCGAGTATCGTATCGCCTGCGAAAAGAGTGGCAAGCATTACAGCGGCATTTGCCGTCGCTCCTGAATGTGGTTGCACATTCACCCATTCGGCATTAAAAAGAGCTTTCGCCCGATCTCTGGCTAGATTTTCAACTTCATCGACTACTTCGCAACCGCCATAATATCTTTTCCCCGGAAGTCCTTCTGCGTATTTATTTGTCAGCACTGATCCGGCAGCTTTCATTACTTCCTTGCTCACATAATTTTCGGATGCAATGAGCTCGATTCCTTCAACTTGCCTCTTTGTTTCTTTCTTAATTAGGTCCCTGATTTGCTGATCTTTCATCGGTAAAAATTTTTGTCCAAATATAGGAGAATCGACACATGCTGAGGACATATCATGTAAAAGAAATTCTCCTTTCAGAAGGTTGAATTAAATAAAAATCAAAAATTATTTAGTTCTTTGAATTCAATATAGTTTAAGAGCTGGATGAAGAATTTTTGGATTCGTTTTTTGAAAAAAGTCGATTTGCTTTCAAAGTTTAACCTGATGGGCAAAATTGACTTGAATGGGAAAGAAATGATCATCCCTGTAAATGAAGGAATTGGCTTTTCAAATCTGTTTTTAAGTGAAAAATGGATGATCGACCTGCTAAAGTTGATTCTTCCTGAGGTGAAAGGAAGCTTTGTTGATGTTGGGGTGAATACTGGTCAGACCTTGCTTAAGATAAAGTCAGTGCATCCGAATATGTCTTACATCGGATTTGAACCCAATCCATATTGCGTAAATTATATCAATGCTTTGCAAAGAGCCAACAATTTTGAGCAAATGGACATATATCCCATTGGATTGAGTGCTAAGACGTCTGTCTTGGATCTTAATTTTTATGATGATGGAAAGGTTGACAGCAGGGCCTCTATTGTTGAAGATTTCAGGCCTGATCAAAAAGTGTACAGAAAAGACCATATTTCTGTTTTCAGTCTTCCCGATTCCGGGATTGATTTCAATCTAAATGGCGGTCCGCAAATTCTCAAAATTGATGTAGAGGGAGCTGAATGGGAAGTTTTAAAATCATTTGAGACGGTCATCTCAGAACATAATCCAGTCATTCTTATGGAGATTCTTCCTGTCTACTCATCTGAAAACACAAACAGGCTGAAAAATCAAAATAAAATACTTGACCTTCTAAAGCGAAATCAATATGATATTTATAGAGTTCGAAAGGATGAATCCCAACTTATTGGTTTTGAGAGGATTGATGGTATTGAAATTCATTCAGATCTGAATTTGTGTGAATATGTCTTTGTTCATTCTTCAATGACTGAAATGAAATCTAAGCTGAATTAATCTCTTATCGATCAGTTCTTTACGAAAACGAAAGCATTCCCATCTTTCTGGCTTTGTTTAAAGCCTAAATCAATGATCAGAGACTGCAATGAATTGATAGAATAGTCCTTGCCATTAGAAGCATCATGCAGTTCAATAATTATTTGTCTGCACTTTGATAATGCTTCTTTGTCATTATTAAGAACCATATACTCGGCTCCTTCGATGTCGGAGATCAGCACATATTCTCGGATATCGTTTTCCTCCGTGATATTTTTAAGCGTGGTGGTTTTGACTCGAACGATTTGATTATCAACATGTTCCTGGCTGGAATTCCCTACCAAAGAAGAACTTGTTGTATTCTTGCTGACTTGAAAATCTATTTCGTCTTCTCCATAAGCTATAACACGATTCAAAACCTTCAAGTCAATCTGGTCGTTGACTGAAGTAACATTTTTTTCAATAAATGATATTAGTTCCGGGTTTCCTTCAACACAAATCATTTTTTGATTTCTAATCTTCGACGAGGCGAATGAAGATACAATACCTGAGCTGCTCCCAAGCTCGATAACAGGTAAATCATTGCGCATGAATTTATTTATCAGCCGGATTTCCGCAGCTTCATAGAAACCCCAGATAAGGGTGCCAATGACCCTTCGGTTTTCTTTATTCCTGGGAAAATTGAACTTTTGAAAATATCTCAGATTAGGTATTCGCTTTCTGAATACCAACATGAATAAAGCAACGATGAAATTAGAGCAGAGTATTTCCTTGATTAGCTTTTTCATGTGATTGTCATCTGTAAATCATAACTGGAAACAAGTCAGGTCCGTCCTGAAATGATTGGATGGGCAAAATAATGAAATATAAGTCGATTCTTAAGCAGAATTGCGCCACCTTCTTGTAAGAATTACGAATCTTGCTTGCTGCTTTGAATTGATCAGCTCAAATTTCAAAGAAGCCAATTCAAATAACTTAAAAGACTAAATTGCGAAACATGGAAGGTGCTCTGCCAAATCTGATTGTAATTGGAGCGATGAAATCGGGTACGACTAGTTTGCATGATTATTTGAATATACATCCTGATATTCAAATGTCAGAACCAAAAGAATTGGATTTCTTTATTAATCCGGAAGAAGAGGAAAGGAGTGGTCAATCCACTTTTTCAAGAGGAATGAATTGGTACAAATTACACTTCGATCAAGGCTTTAAGATTCGAGGTGAATCCTCTCAGAATTATAGTAAGACCCACAAATTTCCTTCAAGTCCTGTTATGCTCAGAAAGCATCTACAAGAAGTCAAATTGATATATATACTGCGCGATCCGGTTGAACGATTCTTATCCAATATTAGTGAGATTCAGTATGGGTCCGCCTTTGAAGGGAGTGTTAAGTCTTATGAGGATTTGGACCGGGAGAAATTGAGCAAAGATTTGATAGTTCAAACCGGTTTTTACGCAAAACATATTAAGGCTTATTTGGAGCATTTCGACAAAGATGAGATCATGGTTTTATTTCTTGAAGATTTGCTTCAGGACAGGGTCAAAACTATGAATGAGGTCTTCGAGTTTCTGGGACTATCGAGGATTCAAGATCCAACAAGATTTGATTTTCAATCTAATGTATCTTCACAAAAATTCACGGAAGGAAAGTTCTTACAGAAAGTTCTTAAGAATCCGGCCGGAAAGAGAGTATCTTCTATTCTCGGAAAGGGTATAAAAGGTACAATCAAATCAAACCCCATGGTTCAAAAACTGATCTATCGAAGCGTCAAGAAAGGACAAATGCCAGAATCTCTTAAATATAAGCTAATAGAAATTTATGCAGAGGACGTGAAGAATCTGAAAGAATTAATAGGTAAATCAAAGATTCCTTTCAGAAATTTCTAAGAATAAAAAACTTAATTATTTCTTCTTGCGAAAGTCCCAGGTCTTTTTAGCACCATAAGCGGCACCTGCGGCAATAAGCCAGGTTATACCTCCGTCCACCGGAATATTTGGGTCTGGACGTGGAGGTGGGGCATAAAGCAAGTCCACTGAAAACAGCGCAATGACTAAGATAACAGCTACCTTCATTCCAAATTGGAATCCCGGATTGCTTCTAATTTTTTTCCACTTCTTACTCATTGCTTAAAAATCGCTGCGAATATATTAAAAATTTAAGGTTCAATTCCGTCATTAATCGTTCAGGTACAACTTCTCAGAAACGTTAGAATCATCCGTATTTACATTGACGGTGTACACCCCATTGAGATTTCCGGGTAGGTTCAATCGAATTTTTTGATCTCTAGCATTTAGGACTGTCTCTCCCGGAATAACTTTTCTTCCCATAATATCATAGACGTTGATTTGAGCATCCATACTAATATTTAGGTCAAATTCAACGAAGACTTCACCATTTAATTGATAGATACGAATATCTGCCTTTTTCTGAATTTCTGATTCTATTCCAACATTATCGATAACTGTGATCGTTTTACTCAATGTATCTGAACAAGGATTGTCAGAAGCAACAAGTTGAACCTCATATGAACCGGCGCCTGAATAAGTATGACTTGGATCTACTGCATCGGACGTGTTACCATCACCAAAATTCCATGAATATTCAACAGCATTGACAGAGTTGTTGGTGAATGTAACATCGGTGCTCGAATTCATGTATAGTGTATCCTTACTCGCTTCAAAGCTCGCAATGATCGGTTCAGGCTGACCAATTTCAATTGTTACACCCATAATTCCACAATCACCATTATTGTCTACCATAACCAGATAAGTTCCAGCTGGTAGATTGTCCATAGTACTTGTTGTGCTTATTCCGTTTTCTCTCTTCAGAATATTATCGTTTTCATCGAACCAAACATATGTATGGCTTAGTCCGTCCAAACCTTTTACCGAAGCCGAACCGTCTGCATAGCCATAGCATGTGGCATCACTGGACGATATCTGAAGTGGAATGCTGTGCTCTAGGTAGAGGTAAACTTGCTGGTTAGTATCTCTTGCCGTCCATGAGTAATCATGTTGAACGTCATCTATTTTTTGAGATCTGTTGTTCAAAGAATCTCTGAGAATAATACAATGATTATCATTCGACCAGGTAATTATATTCTCAAAGTCGATTGTATAAGTTTCGTTTTGATTCGCGGGATAGGTAGTCCAAACCTTTAGTGGAATGATCATATTGCTGTCTTCCGGATTCAAAGTATTGTAGTAGACATTTCTTTGATCTGCAACAGAGTAAGAAGCAATATTTGGCAAAGTCCCGTAAGCATTTGGCACTTTTGATGCTTCACCCGGAATCGCATCGAATTCTTCTGAGAATGATGCATCTCCGAAACGCAGAACGCTATAATCTTCGTATGTTGAATTGCTCGCATACGAAAGCTTCATTTTAAGAGGTTTTGTGTATTGAGGTGCTTGCTGGCGAACATTGAAACTATCTGGCAACATGATCTTGTTACTTTCTGTAAATGAAAGACTGCCACCTCCTGTTGTGGTCTGAACCCAGAAAGCCTCTGAAGAATTAATGTTAAACACTCCATCGGCAACGACAGCAAAATAATTACCATCTGCTCTTGAGATAAATGCTTCTCCGGTAGGGACATTTGTTTTTCCTACAGAAGGCCAATGCACTCTGGCAGGATATGGATTCGCTACAAGATTCCATCCTCTCTCTGCTGCCAAAGCTGGATTCGTATTAAAATCCAATGCCACTGCCGTATTTCCAGTATTCAAGGTGCCAACTGAATTCACAGTCTTAGGACTACTTCCAACCCAGACCATCCATCCCTGGCCATTACTTACCGTATTGGAAATGTCGGTAGGGGCAGTATAACCTTCAGTATAATCACCATTAGTGGAGATAGATGCGTTGTCGAATCGGTAAACCGTCGGTCCCCATCCAGGATTGTTTGAATTAGGGAAACCAGCCATATATAATTCGTTATTCCAATCGGCAAGGGTAGTACCAGTTGTTGGCGTTCCGATCATATACCAAAAGGCCGAAGCCGATTCATTTAAGAATCGTTCAACAGTGGCCGTACCACTGATTCCTGCACCCGAAGCTGGAACAGGGGCAAGAGCACCTGTATTCGTTGAATTTGATAAGAAAGTAAGACTTCCGTTTGTGGTCAAAGTTCCTGTTTCCAAAGTGACTGAGTTCTGGATAGACACTGAACCTGAAGCTATACTTGCTCCATTTGAGTTATCCAGAAGCATATGCTGAAACACATTGGTTCCTGAAATGGATTGACTTGAGCCCGTTCCCCTGAAATAGAGGGTGTCGTTAGACAAGGATACATAAGAACCTTGATTATCAAAATCTCCAAGGAGTGTAAAACTATTTCCCTGTGAGTTTAAAATTCCATTATTCGTTAAATCTCCACTGACTGTGAGACTTGAAGTACCTGCCAGTAACATGGACCCTGCTCCGTTAATGGTAAGGTCACCATTAAAATTACTAGCATCTAGGGTGCCATTTAAGACGATACCGGCGCTCTTATTGATAGTAAGATTATCGTAAGAAATATTCGGCCTTGTTAAGATCGAGTCTCCTGATCCACTTCCTGAATATATAAACGTGCTATTATTTGTTGTTCCAGATGTTATAATTCCATCAAAAGTGTCGTCTATTCGTTCAACCTGCAAAATAGCTCCGGAATTATCAAAATCGACTGTGTTATCACTACCTGTGGCTCCACTTGTAACATCCACTACTAGATTTGTAACAGCCAGTGTGCCCGAAATATCTGTAGCAATACCTGCACCAGAACCAACAGTCCTCTGAGTGTAATTTCCTCCGACACTAGTGCTGGAATTTACGTTAACGTTATACTGACTATTAGCTCTAGCTGTAAGGCCAATATTTCCCGTTGTGGTAAACGTTCCATTAAAAGTGACATTCACGGTTGAGTTCCCCGAACTCTCATTAATAGAAACCGAAGGTGTAACTACAACTGAATTTGAACCGAATGTCATGTTCACGGTTGAATTATTTCTAAAATCACAATCGAAGTACCCTGTGGAGTAAGTCCCATCAACATCTAAATCTAAATTTCCATTACCACTTGTTTCAAGATCAATGTATGGGAAGCATCGAAGGACAGAATTTTGCGCTTGATCCATATCAACATAATTTTTGAATGAACCAAAACCTCTGAGCCTAAGAACTCCATTTAGGTAATAAGTTGAGCCAGTATTTAGGTTAAAGTCAAGTGTATCAGTTGACTCCCTGATCAAGTATGTGTTTTGACCCAAGAAGAAAGTACCCGAATTGTTAACTGTTATGTTGCTATTCGATCCTCGAGCGTCAATGAACATTTGTTCTGTTCCTGATCCGATTCGTCCACCACTGGCAACATTGAAAATAATATTATCCATGGTGGAGTAACTTGTAATATTAATTGCAGAAGGATCAATATCACCACCGGAATTTACATTCAAAATGAACCTGGAAGTTGCTTTTCTCAGGTGCCCTGTCAAAGTGCCCAGATTCCAATTGTCGTCTACATCAGCCACAAACCTGGAATCAGTTCCATTAAAATCTATGGTAAAATTCCCGCAATCAAATTGAGCACCGGTATTAATATCGAGGTTTATTTGATTATTTGTACAGGAAGCACTTGAGGCATGCGTAAAAGCACCGGTAATATCCACTGTGCCATCTACTTGTATATTGACGGTCGTATTATTTTGCAGTGTAGATCCAAATTGAAGATCTAAATCACCTCCAATGTCCAAATCACCAACTACCGTTACGTTACAGGTTCTTCCAGAATTCGCCGGTGCGAGAATATTAAAATCGTTTGTGACTGTTAATGAGTTTCCTGTACTCACTGTCAATAAACAGGCCGAACCGGATGAATTTGACGCAAAGTTCATCCGTAATTCAGAAACAGTTATGTTTCCATTCACTGTTACCTGGTGGTTGTCTTGAATCTGTGCAATATCACTTGATCCTGGAGGTACACCACCAACCCAAGTCGATCCACTTGTCCAGTTCCCAGATCCAGCCGAAAGAATCTGTGCATTTATGAAAATTGGGGTAATCAACAAGACCAGACTGACAAAGAGGGAGTAGTAATTCTTCATTTCACTTCGTAAAAATTAAAGGGCGGCAATACTCACACATGAATATACCCTTCCCTTTACGCAAATATAAGGCATTGGTACCATTTAACTATTGATTCTACGTAGAATATTTCCTTAGGTTTCCTTTATGGAAAAAGATTTCTCCAAGTACGACAAATAATAAAGGAAAGGCTGGTAACAACAGGACTTTCAAGAAAAACAAGGATGCGATGTAGAAATCAAAGGAGAATACTCTGGTCAAGATCGTTAATACGATGCAGAAAAGAGCAATTATTGTATAAGAAAAGATGGCGATTTTAAGTAGAGATTTATCATATTTCTTAATTCGAATTATGCCTAATGTCACCGCGAGAGAGATTAAAACGAACAATACACTCAATACATATTTGCCTGCATATAAAGAAGAATGAGAGAAGTCGAGTAAAATTGAAGGAATTTCAGAATTTGTTTTATAGGGTGATTCGTTGTTGATAATGGCATTAATGTTCAGAAAGGTGTATTCTCTAATATAACTGAGCATAAACAGTCCAAACATCATAAAAAGTATATACGCGTTTTTTCTCACAATTTCTCAGGGTAAAAAGCGAATTTTTTATTCCAACCTATCCAAAGTGAGAAAATCACAACATAAATTATGAGCGTAAATGTATATACATGGTTAAATTCAAGGCTTGTGGGATAGAAGTTTGCCATGTATAAAAGGGCACATACTCTGATAATATTGAGTAGGTGAATTAAGACCAGACCAAAAATTATATAGATTATCTTATTCAATACTTTGCCGGGAAGTATCGAAATAAGGGCGGTAAATAAATACATCAAATCCAAGGCGTTACATGGACTTCCAATATTTACTCTTGAACCATCCAATATGCCTACTCTGCTTCCTTCAATCACCATATCAAATCCAAAAGAAGACATAATCAGATCACACGAGATAACCAGATTATGGATGATGGTCCGATTAATTTGCCATTTGTCAAGAGCTCCGGATGTGTCGAGTATAACCCATATCAACAAGAGTGAAGCAGCCTTAATTCCAAATATTAAAAGGCTTTTAGATCTTTCATCTTTCATTCTGCAGATAAGGGATTTTTCAATATTTCTTCAGACTATTCACTAGCCTTGTGTATTTTAGCCAAAATTAACAATTGGAATTTATTCCATGCAGGCTAAGGAAGAGGAAGCGGGAAAGCGGTTTGATATCAAATCTTTTTTGTTTAAATCGCTCAATTATTGGTATCTCTTTTTGATCGGAGTGCTGATAGGTACATCAGTGGCTTATTTCAATGTTCGGTATTATGTACCTACCTATAGTGTAGATGCCAGGATTTTACTAAAAGACGAATATTCATCCTGGGGACAAGAATATTTTCTTCCCGGGATGGAGCTGATCAGTTCCAGAAATAGACTTGTCAATGAAATTGGTGTTATAAAATCGTTTCCAATAATCCGAAGAACCATTGACAGTTTAAAATCTTTCGAGGTATTCTATTTCGATCACGGTAACATTAAAACCACCCAACTTTATAAATCTTCTCCCTTTAAGGTGAAATACAATAATCTTGGACATGAAGAAAACATGGGGAAACGATTTTATTTGAGATTTACAGGTCCTGATAAATATGTTTTTTCCTTTACAGAAGATTTTCTTGAAACAACAGAAGTAAAAATTGGCCAACCAATACCGATTTTAAAAGGCGAAGTTTGGATTACTCTCAACCATGTTTACAATGAGGGATTACTTGATAAAACGTTTAGCTTTTCGGTGAACAATCTTGATCGAATGGCAATGTCGTATACAAATAGTATTTCGATCGAGCCAGAAGAAAAGAGCTCTTCAATATTATTGATTAGCAAAGGTGGGACTACAATTGACAAAGAAATTGACTTTATAAATCAATTAATCAAGATCATTCAATTGAATGATCTGGAGAGGAGTAACCAAATTGCTTCGAACACCATAGAATTTGTGGATGAACAGATTAAAAATATACTCGATTCTTTAATCACTTCTGAACAACAATTGCAAGAGTTTAAATCCGATATAAACCTTGATCGAGTCCCTTTACAAGAGGAGGAATTAATTTCTAATCTCACCATGTTGGAGCAGGAAAAACTGAATATTGAACTCAAGTTAAAGTTCTTCAATAGAACGAAAGAACTTTTAGAAAAAGATGAATACAGTGAAATCATCATACCAAATTTCATCTCTTCTCCGGTTTTAGTTGCGAATATCAGGTCATATAATGAAGAATTGAGAACGGTTAGGGAATCTGAATATGTTCTTTCTAAAGACAATGAGCTTTTGTCCAGATCAAAAGAAAGAATAGACAGATCAAGAAGGCAGGTGAAAGAGGCTTTGAATTTGGAGCTTGACGTAGAGGAAGCAAAATACCAGGAACTCGTTAAAAGAGTTGAGGCCGAAGAATCTAAATTGGGCAGCATCCCGAGAGCTGAAAGAGACTTTGTGAAACTTCAAAGAAGTTATAAGTTAAACAGTGATCTCTATGTTTATCTCTTGCAAAAGAAATCAGAAGCAGGGATAGCAAAAGCAGCGAATATTACGAAAGTTCAGGTCATTGATTTTGCAGGACCTCTTAGAGTAAGGTATAATGGTCAAAATCCCACCAATGTTTATTTTATTTCAATTCTTATGGGACTGGCAATACCACTTGGAATAGTCTTCCTTCTTGACCTTATGAATAATCGAATCGTAGATAAAAAGGATCTGGAAGGCATTACGGATATTCCTATTATCGGCGTTGTTGGACACAGCAATGAGCACCACAATCTCGTTGTTTTTAAATCGTCGACGTCATTGATATCAGAGGCTTTTAGGACGATTCGTACTCAAATAAATTTTTTAAGTAAACATAATAAGGGACAAATAATATTGCTCACTTCATCCATAAGTGGGGAAGGGAAGACGTTCTGTTCGATGAATATTGCTTCTGCTTATGCTACTTTGGGTAAAAAGACTCTCTTAATTGGGGCGGATTTACGTAAGCCTAAGATCTACGGCGACTTTGATATAGATAACAAGAGTGGATTGGCTAACATACTTATAGGTCAAAAAAGCTGGAGTGAAGTGGTGAACCGTACTCAATTCGAAAATATAGATGTAATCACATCAGGTCCAATTCCCCCTAACCCGGCTGAACTTATGGGAAGTGAAAGAATGAATGCATTATTATCTGACCTTAAAGAAAGTTATGATGTCGTAATAATTGACACACCACCAGTTGGTCTGGTTTCGGATGCTTTATTATTGCAAGATTTAGTGGATGTTAATCTCTTTGTGGTTCGACAGCGATATACGAAGAAATCTCAATTAGAATTGATCAATCAATATTTTAAGGAAGATAAGATTCGAAATATCGGAATCATCGTAAATGATGTAAAACAAAGGAAAATAGGATATGGTGGCTACTATGGATATGGCTATGGATATGGCTATGGATATGGCTACAGTGCTGAAAATGAGTCAAAAAGTAATAATGGTGTCTCTATAAAGAAAATAAAAAGAAGTTGGAAGTTGTCATAGATTAATGTATTTTTGAGTAGAAAAACTACTCAAAGTGTTACAAACTTTAGTTACTTCAAAGACTCGTCTCAAATTACTGCTCAAGTTCTTTCTGAACCCCACACTTTCTTCTTACCTGCGCGAATTGGAATCTGAATTCAATGAAAGCAGTAATGCCATTCGATTGGAACTGAACCGATTAGAAGAAGCTGAAATGCTTACGTCATCCTTGAAGGGCAATAAAAAACTCTTTAAAGTAAATGAGAAACATCCTTTATATAATGAGATCAATGGAATTATAAAAAAGCATTATCAGCTTGATCTTGTCATCGAATATGTGGTAAAGAAGTTAGGCAATTTGTTGGAAGTGTATATTACGGGCAACATTGCGAAAGGAAAGGATGATGGTTTAATTGATTTGGTTTTTGTAGGAGATATCGATCATTCATTCCTTGTTTCACTGATTGGGAAATCCGAAAAACTGCTTCACAGAAAGATTAGATATATTATTTATTCGGAAGAAGAGTTTGATACGTTATCTACAGAATATAAAAGCGATCTTTTGCTAATCTGGAAGGAAAAAGAAACTTAAAACACACGATTGAAATCAATTATATACTTGCCAAACTATTTAAATGACATCTGGGAATAAAAATTGGGATCTCATTATTCGTCCACAGACTTCAATATGGTCGGTACCTTGGTTGGATATATGGCGTTATCGGGATTTGCTGGTCATGTTCATTAAAAGGGACGTAATAACTGTATACAAACAAACCATTCTCGGTCCGATCTGGTTTGTGGTGCAGCCAATTTTGACCACTTTGATATATATGTTGGTCTTTGGAAGAATTGCCAATATATCAACGGATGGACTACCACAAGTTTTGTTCTATTTATCAGGCATCACCATTTGGAATTATTTCGCTGAGTGTTTTAATACAACGTCAAAGACTTTTTCGGTAAATGCAATGATTTTCGGAAAAGTATATTTTCCAAGACTTATAATGCCATTCTCCAAAATTGTATCTGCTTTGATCAAGTTTGGCATTCAGATGTTGCTTTTTTTGAGCGTATATATTTATTTCATAATAAAAGGCGCAGATATTCAACCAAATTTAAACCTGCTGCTCTTCCCATTATATATGATATTAATGGCTGGCATGGGATTGGGTTTTGGACTCTTATTTACTTCTTTGACTACAAAATATCGTGATCTCAATTTTTTAATTCAATTTGGAATTCAGCTGCTTATGTATGCCTCCCCAGTTATTTATCCTCTCAGTATTATTCCGGATAAGTATAGATTCCTTATTGAATCAAATCCATTGACTCCAATATTGGAAGGTGTGAAATATGCCTTTCTAGGTACCGGGTATTTTAGCTGGAATTCCTTGTTCTATACTATCTCCTTCACCATAGTTGCATTATTCACTGGAATTTTGGTATTCAATAAGACCGAAAAACAATTCATTGATACGATCTGATATGATTAAAAATGCAATAGAATTTGAACAGGTTGCCAAATTGTATCGATTGGGAGAAATAGGAACCGGGACTATTTCTCACGATTTGAATCGATTTTATGCTAAGATCAGAGGAAAGGAAGATCCATTTCAAAAAGTTGGTCAATCAAATGATAGAAGTCAAAAAGCAGAACGTGGTGAAGTGGTCTGGGCATTAAAGGATATTAATTTTGAAGTGAAAAAAGGAGAGGTCATGGGTATCATTGGGAAAAATGGTGCCGGAAAATCTACACTACTCAAATTATTGTCTCGTGTTACTTCTCCCACCAATGGGGAAATTAGAGTTCAAGGGCGACTGGCTTCTCTACTTGAGGTGGGCACTGGCTTTCATCCAGAACTTACTGGCAGGGAAAATATTTATATGAACGGAACCATCATGGGAATGCGCAAAGGTGAAATTGACAGAAAACTTGATGAGATCGTCGACTTTGCTGGAGTTGCTAAATATCTTGATACACCTACCAAGCGATACTCAAGCGGAATGACGGTTCGGCTGGGATTTGCCGTTGCGGCTTTTCTGGAGCCCGAAATTCTGGTTGTTGATGAGGTTCTGGCCGTTGGAGATGCCGACTTTCAGAAAAAGGCTGTGGGAAAAATGAAGGATGTAAGTTCTAACCAGGGGAGAACTGTCTTGTTTGTAAGTCATAATATGAATTCAATTAAGACGTTGTGTCACAGTGCTTTGGTCCTAGAAAAGGGGAAGATTGAGATGATAGGAAATACAGAAGATGCCATTCGTCAGTATCTGAATTTTTCAAATCAATTTGAAAGTAAAAGCATTATTGAAAAGGCAGACATTTATAGAAGTTTAGAAGGTAAAGTTGATGGCGCATCTTCCTTTTTAGAAATTGATCGATTGACCATAATGGATGAAAATCATCAAGCTCGCAGCGCATTTAAATCAAATGAAAAGATACTGATCAAAATAGACTTTCATCTTACTACGATAACACCTGATTTAAGGTTGGTCATCTCGGTCTCTGCGGGAACAGATTCACCTTTTCTGACAACTCAACTTACAGACTTGAATCCTTCTGAATCAAGACAAAGTGGTTCTTATGAAGCTATTTGTGAAATCCCGAAAAACACTTTTGGAACCAATGATTATTTGATTTCTCTTCAAATAATTAGTCCAAAGAGGGAGCATTACAAGCTGAATGGCATCATTCACTTCAATGTCAAATACGAAAACGAAAATTACATCTACGGTGACTTCGGAAACGCATTGACAAGACCTATTTACCAATGGACAATATCAAAACAGGAAAAGAATGCAAAAATTTAGATCCATATTAATTACTGGTGGAACTGGTTCTCTGGGGCAAAAACTTGTTGAGACTATCATAGAGAATCATCATGGCATTGAGAGACTAGTGGTTTTCTCCAGGGATGAACAAAAACAGTTTCAGATGGCTCAGAAGTTTTCACCAAAAGATTACCCATTTCTTCGATATTTTATTGGAGATGTTAGAGATTATGATCGAATTAAAAGAGCTCTAAAAGGGATAGATTGCGTGATTCATGCTGCGGCCATGAAGCATGTACCCATTGCAGAATACAATCCAATGGAGTGCGTCAAAACCAATATTTTTGGCGCTGAGAATATCATAAATGCCTGTATTGAAAGTGAAACAGTGACTGATGTAGTGGCGCTTTCAACGGATAAAGCTGCAGCTCCTATTAATCTTTATGGGGCTACCAAGCTTTGTTCTGACAAGCTATTTATTGCGGCCAACAACATAAGAGGAAAGAAGAAGATCAAGTTTTCTGTTGTTAGATATGGAAATGTTATGGGATCGAATGGCAGTGTTATTCCATTTTTTCTCAATAAAAGAAAAGAAGGAAGGCTTCCGATCACTGATCCAGAGATGACCAGATTCAATATTTCTTTAGAAGAAGGAGTGGATATGGTATTGCATGCAATGAAACATGCCTGGGGAGGAGAAATATTTGTGCCAAAAATCCCATCATTTAAAATTCTCGATTTGGCTGAAGCCATTGGTCCAGAATGTAAACATGAAGTTATCGGAATTCGTCCCGGAGAAAAAATTCATGAGGAAATGATTACCAAATCTGATTCTTTTTCTACCTACGATGTTGGGAAATATTACACCATCCTACCTCAAGAGTTACATTGGGATCTGGGTGAATTTGTCAAAGAGTTCTCAGCTCAAAAAGTCGAAGAAGGTTTTTCCTACAATTCAGGAATAAACAAGGATTGGGTGTCTGTTGACGAATTGAGAGAATTGATAAAAAAACACGTCGATCCCGAATTTACTGTTCAGTGAATTTAACATATGGCAGACCTTTGTATCATACCGGCTCGGTCAGGGAGCAAGCGGATTCCCAACAAAAACATTCGATCGTTTTTAGGTGAACCGATAATTGCATACGCAATAAAAAATGCTCTTGCAAGTGATCTGTTTTCTGAAGTCATGGTTTCTACGGATAGTCCTAAGATTGCGGATATGGCGAAATTATTAGGTGCATCTGTCCCTTTTTTGAGGAGTATGAAGAATTCAGACGATTATGCAACTACAGCCGATGTCATTCTTGAAGTCGTTCAAGAGTATGGATCCATAGGAATGAAATTTGAATCAATTTGTCTGCTTTATCCGACTTCGCCCTTGTTAAAAAGAGGGAGATTAAAAGAAGGTTACGAGAAGATGCAGCAGGAGGCTTTAAGCACTGTATTTTCGGTAACAGAATTTTCTTACCCAATCCAGCGATCTCTTCGTTTTAAGGAAAATAAAGTATTAATGAATTGGCCTGAGAACCTAAATGCTCGATCGCAGGATCTCGAGGCCATGTATCATGATGCTGGTCAGTTTTATTGGTTAAGAACCGAGCATTTTCTACGAGAACCAAAATTATTTGGAGAGAATTCTTCAGCCTTGGTATTAGACCCACTGGAAACACAGGATATTGATACAGAAGATGACTGGATCATGGCTGAATTAAAATATAAAATGATAAATAAATCAAAGGAATGAATTATAAAACAGAACAAGAAGAGTTTTGGGCCGGTGACTTCGGCACGGAATACATAGACAGAAATAAAAGCATTGAGTATCTGGCGTCCAATCTTAACTTTTTTTCAAAGGCGATGGCCAGGGTCGGAAGGCCTGAGTCTGTGATCGAATTCGGCGCCAACATCGGTATGAATTTGCTAGCGATTAAGAAACTCTATCCAAATACAATCATAGGTGGAGTTGAGATTAATGAAAATGCTTTCAATATTCTAAAGAGCAATCTTGAGGGAGCCAATTTATTCCATGGTTCTATTTTTGATTATAAAAGCGAAAAAAAGTATGAATTGACTTTTACCAAAGGAGTCCTTATTCATATAAATCCGGATATGTTGCCATTGGTTTATGAGAAGTTATATGAAATGAGTTCAAGGTATATTTTGGTATGTGAGTATTATAACCCCAGTCCAATGACCATTTCATATCGCGGCAACCAAGACAGGCTGTTCAAAAGAGATTTTGCTGGAGAATTAATGGAGAGGTATTCTGATCTTGAATTAATCGATTATGGTTTTTGTTACAAAAATGACCGGTCTTTCCCTCAGGATGATATAACCTGGTTTCTAATGGAGAAACCATCACATAGCAGTAAATAATTAATTGAAATTGGATAAATCCAGAACATACAATATTCTAAAACGTCAGGTCTACGTCTCGGATGAATTTAAAATTGTGCCGATCAGAGATGAGGATCGATATTCCATTATGCAATGGAGAAATGAGCAGATGTATCATTTACGACAGCATTCATTGCTGACAAAAGAAGGTCAAGACCAATACTTTGAGAATGTCATTGCATTTTTATTTGAAAAGGAAAAACCTGAACAAATCCTTTTTTCTTATTTGAAAAATGAAATATGTATTGGTTATGGAGGATTGGTTCATATAAATTGGATGGATAAGCACGCAGAAATATCATTCATCATGAACACTGAATTGGAGAAGGGTGAGTTCGAATTGCATTGGACCCAATTTTTAAAAATGATAAAAGCCGTGGCTTTTGAAGAACTGGACCTTCATAAAGTCTTTGTTTATGCATTTGACCTGAGACCGTATTTATATGATGTATTAAAGAAGAATGATTTCTTCGAGGACGCTATACTCAGAGATCATTGTCTGCACAATGGTGAGTTTAAAAATGTAGTTATTCATTCAACGTTTAAGAATCAATGAAGCTCGGAGTTTTGGCGAGTGGTAATCTTGGATTGGTTTGTCTAAAGCAATTACACCAAGAGCATGAAATTTGTTTCGTTATGACAAATTCGGCCTCAGAGGAAATTCACCATTATTGCTTCAAGGATTCAATCCCCATTTTTTCTGGAAACCCAAGAAAAAAAGATGGTTATCAGGTCTTGTTGAAAGAACGAATTGATGTTTTGGTCTCAATTAATTATCTATTCATAGTTAATGAAGATATCTTACACGCTCCTGATAAGATAGCCATAAACATTCACGGTTCATTACTTCCAAAATACCGGGGCAGGACTCCCCATGTATGGGCAATTATCAATGATGAAGAAATGACTGGAGTCACAGTACATAAAATGGTCAAAGAGTGTGATGCCGGAGACATAATTCTTCAAAAAAGGATTCCAATTGACCCTAATGATACCGGTGCTGATATACTTGAAAGATTTGCAGAAATATATCCTAATATGCTTCTCGAGACTCTGCGTCTTATTTCAGAAAAGAATTATGATCTTCTTAAGCAGAACAATAAAGTTGCTACTGAGTTTGGGAAAAGGATTCCTGAAGATGGTTTGATCAACTGGAATTGGCAGAAAAGAAGAATCTATAATTGGGTGCGGGCTCAATGTCAACCTTATCCGGGAGCATATACTTTTGCGGGAGACGAAAAAATAATAATCGATCGCATATCTTTTGATGATTGCGGTTATCATGGAGACCTGCCCAATGGCAGTGTAATTAGTCTTGATCCAATCCGAGTCAAGACTCCGAACGGCCTGGTTCGCCTGGAATTGATAAGAAATGGGTCTCATAAATTAGAAATTGGCCAAATATTGAAAAGTTATGTTCATTGATCACAGGGAAGTCACGAGCGACTCACAGGTGTTAATTGTTGCTGAATTATCAGCAAATCACAATGGAAGTCTTAAAATAGCTGAAGAGACAATACGTGCAGCAAAAAGAACCGGAGCTGATGCAATTAAGTTACAGACATACACACCGGATACCATTACAATTAATTCTGAAAAAGATGATTTTATTGTCAAATCAAATTCTATTTGGGATGGACGTACTTATTACGATTTATATAAAGAAGCGCACACTCCATTTGAATGGCATCAAAGATTATTTGAGGTTGCACAAGAAGAATCATTAATATGTTTTAGTTCCCCTTTCGATGAAACAGCGGTCGACTTATTGGAAAGTCTAAATTGTCCTGCGTATAAAATTGCATCATTCGAGATAACAGATATTCCACTCATCAAAAGAGTGGCTAAAACAGGCAAACCCGTTATTCTTTCTACCGGCATTGCCACTAAGGAGGATATTGAATTGGCAGTGAATGCATGTCGTGAGAATAAAAACAATGATATCGCCATACTAAAATGTACCTCGAGTTATCCGGCTCCAATAGAAGAGGCTAATTTGAGAATGATCAAGGAGTACAAGAAAGAATTTGGTGTGGAAGTTGGTCTCTCTGATCATACTATGGGGACTGTTGTTCCCACCGTTGCGGTTGCCTTGGGTGCAAAAATTATTGAAAAGCATTTCATACTTGATAAAAGCATCGGGGGCCCTGATGCATCTTTTTCATTGGATGAGAATGAATTTTCCCAACTTGTACATTCGATACGATCCGCTGAAAAAGCGATGGGAAAAGTAAACTATGACCTAAGTGAAAAACAAATAAAGAGTCGAAGTTTTAGTCGCTCTTTGTATGTAGTGCAGGATATTAGGAAAGGTGACGCATTTAGTACTGAAAATATCAGAAGTATTCGTCCGGGTTTTGGAATGCATCCTAAATATTTTGAGGAAGTTCTTGGCAAAATAGCTAGATGTGATTTGGAAAGAGGGACTTCCCTATCTAATGAATATATAGACTGGTGATATGAATATAGGTGTCATAGACATAGAAATGGGAAATATTGCATCGGTAAAGAATGCCCTTGAAAAGTTAGGTTATCAGCCTTTTCTTGCAAAAAATTCAGATGACCTAGGGAAAGCTGACTTCATGATACTACCTGGCGTTGGTGCATTTCCAGAGGCCATGAGCAGACTTAAAAATTTAGGTCTGGATCAAAGTATTAAGTCCAAATTATCAGAAGGATCAATATTGCTTGGTATTTGTTTAGGTATGCAATTATTGTTTACTAAAAGCTATGAGTTTGGCGAAAATGAAGGTCTCGACCTTATAAAGGGAGAGGTTCTTCCAATGAAAAAAGAGATTCAGCTAATTATCCCACATATGGGATGGAATAATGTATCCACGAATATTAAGGAATATAAAAGCCACGAGAGTGATTTTTACTTTGTTCACTCATATTACTGCAAAGTTGAAGATGAAAATGACATTCTTTTCAAGTCTGATTACGGAATGGAATTCTGTTCTGGCGTGATTCGAGACAATCAGATTTTCGGTCTTCAATTTCATCCTGAGAAAAGTCAGGAACCTGGCCTCAAACTTTTAAATCACATAATTCAACACAGTGCTTAAACAGAGGCTTATACCTGTATTATTTATTAAGAACGGACTCATTGTGCGAAGCGAAGGATTTGTTTCGCACAAGATCATTGGAAATGTCGTAAATGAGGTTCGCAGATATAATGAATGGGATATAGACGAGCTTATCTATATAGACATATCCAGGGAAAGAATCTATAATAGTGGACGAGACGATCATAAAATTAAAAGGGTAAAGTCAATTGACGAGATTCTTGAACTTGTATCAAAAGAATGCTTTATGCCTCTTTCGTTTGGAGGAGGAATTCGTGATTTTGAAACTATCCAGAAGTATTTGATGAAAGGAGCGGATAAGGTTGTTTTGAACACCATAATTCACACCAATCCAAAGGTAGTTGAAAAGGCGGTTTCCGTTTTTGGCTCTCAAGCCATCATAGCATCCCTGGACTATAAGATTGAAAACAACGAGCCAACATTTTACAGTGAATTTGGCACAAAGAGACTTCCATATAAGAACATGAGTGAAATTGTTCGATTTGTTGAAAATCTTGGATGTGGTGAGATATTTTTTAACTCAATCGATCGGGATGGGAGTGGGGAAGGATACGATTTATCCAATATTCAAAAATTGGTTGAAATGACCGACTTGCCCGTCATAGCTTGCGGCGGAGCCATGGAGACATTTGATTTTATTGAGGCATCTTCTATTAGGGAATTGTCAGGTATTGCTGCGGGAAATATGTTTCATTTTACTGAAAATGTATATCCGAGAAGTAAAAACAAATTGAGGGATAAAGAATTAAATTTTAGATAATGGTGGAAAAACCAAGAGTAAAATATTGCAAAAAGTGTACATATCCTTCGAGTTCGGCTGTGCCTTTAGAATTTGATGAAGAGGGAATTTGTTCAGGCTGCAAGACCAGTGAGGAAAGAGTAGAGATCAACTGGGAGAGACGTCGGAAAATGTTTGAAAATCTGATCGATGATTATAAGTCGAATGATAATGGATATGATTGCATTATTCCTGTTTCAGGTGGTAAGGATAGTTATTGGCAGATTCACATCATTAAAGAATATGGATTGAATCCCTTGCTTGTCACATATCATGGATACAATTACACGGAAACAGGGATGAAAAACCTCCTAAATATGAGGGAGGTATTTAATGCCGATCACATATTCTATACACCCAGCATTTCATTGCTAAAAAAGATGAATAGGGTTTGTCAGAAATTAATGGGTGATATGAATTGGCATGCGCATGCCGGTATTTTCACTTATCCGATTCGTGTGGCAGTTGAAAAAAAGGTTCCCCTAATGATCTGGGGAGAACACGGATTTATGGACCTCGGGGGTATGCATTCTTATAAGGATTTAGTTGAATTTACGTATCGATTCAGACATGAACACAGTTTGAGAGGATATGAATGGAATGATATAATAGATGCCTCGAAAAAGTACGATGATGAAATATTTGAACATGAATTGCTTCAATGGAAATATCCTAATGATGTAGAAATAGAAAAAGTGGGAGTGAGGGGTGTTTTTATTTCGAATTTCTTTAATTGGGATGCCAATGTTCATGGACCAATGATGGTGGAAAAATATGGATTTCAAGAGTCAGAAGTAGAATTTGAAAGGACATATCGGAAAATGTCAAATTTGGATGATATGCACGAAAATGGCATTCACGACTATATGAAATGGGTTAAGTTCGGATACGGCAGGGCAACAGATCACACTTCAAAAGACATAAGAAGTGGCAAAATAAGCCGCGATGAAGCCATGAAAATATGCTTGGAAAGAGATCACATCAAATCAAATGACATTAACAGATGGCTACCTTATGTTGGCTGGTCCGAAGAAAAGTTTGATCTAATTGCCGATTCATTTCGGGATCCTCATGTTTGGTGGATAAATAAAGGTCAATGGTGCAAACATGATATTGACGGACAAGAGCGAATTTATGGTAAGGTGAATTTGAATTCCGAACAACAGAGAAAATATTACAGCGAATAATTATGTTGGAAAAGACGACATTCTTGCAACTAACCAAAGTAGGAAAGAGAAATTTTATACTGTTTGGTTCAGGAAATATAGCAACAAAGACAATCCGAAGAATCGGCCGGGGAAAAGTTGAGTTTATTGCAGATAATTCTGAAAACTTACAGAATACGCAATATGATGGCTATGATGTTAAGAATCCAGCTGAATTGCGTGAAGAACACTTTATCATTATTTGCAGTACAGCAATACGAGAGATTTCTGAACAATTGGAAAAATTAGGATTTAAAGCAAATCGTGACTATTGTATTTCTCCAATTTTAAATGACCTACTTGCCATCAGCGAATTGGAATCCTTAAAATCGACTTTTTATTTTACAAGTGGCAGCATCCCTACTGATAGTCCCTTGAAGGGTGGAGGTTTATATAAATGCCAAGTAGATGGTCTGGACGTTAAACTTGAAAAAATCTATTCCGGACCATGTTATGGAACGGTCAGGGTTGATGATAAGATCTTTTTTATAGATACAGATAAAGGAATTCATTCCATAGACTCGATGGAAAAAGTCGAGCATCATGGCACACTTCCACAAGGTTCACGTGCACATGGAATTTCTTTTAATCAAGATACCGGAAATTTTTATGTGACTTGTTCATATCTGGATGCAGTTTTAGAAATTAATGGTAAAAATTATAAGGTAGAAAGGGAATTCAAATTGACAGACAAAATTGATAAGACGAGCGAACCTATGCACCACTGCAATGACAATTATGCTATAGGAAATAGTTTATATGTTTCTATGTTTTCATCCACTGGATCATGGAAAAGAGATCGATTCGATGGTTGTATTGCCGAATTCAATATAGAAACAGGACAAAGGCTAAGTGATATTTTTTCAGACTTGTACATGCCTCATAATGTAAAGGTTATAGATGGCTCAATTCACATTCTGGATTCTCTTCCAGGTCATATTCGTTTTAATAATCTATCAATTCAAGGAACATTTCCCGCCTTCACTAGAGGATTAGCTCAGTTCCATGGTCATTATTATATAGGACAAAGTAAAAACCGGAATTATTCGAAAGTATTGGGTCTGTCGAATAATATTTCTATTGACTGTGGAGTAGTCGTGTGGAATCCTGAACAAAAAGTTTCCAGATTTATACAATTCCCTTACTCTATTGGGGAGATTCATTCTATTGATTTCTTACTTTAATTGCGGTTGCCATGTCAGAAGAAAAAGTAAAATTATTTTCAAACCTTCAGAGAATTAGAAGGGAATATGAAAATGGAGTTAATATTATTCAATTATTGCAATCGGAATATGGCAATGCCTTGTCGAAAGAAGACTATATCAAGGTCAGCTATGATCTGCAAGCGGGAACTTATACCCAGATTTTTGATGAGAAATCTCAAAGAAAGATAGATTACTGTGAAGAGCTGGTTGCGAAATTAGATAAACTTGGACCCATTGACTCGTTTTTACTGGTTGGAGTTGGAGAGGCCATTACACTCGGAAATGTTGTTTCCAGAATGAAGAACAAACCAAATCATGTATTTGGATTCGATCTTTCATGGTCTCGTGTTTATTTTGGTAAAAAGTTTTTGGAGCGTTTTGATATAGACAATGTTGAATTGTGTACCGGAAATCTTTTCGACACTCCATTCCTGAACGATTCTATTGACTTAGTAATGACCAACCATTCTCTTGAGCCAAATGGTGGCAAGGAAATTGAAGCGCTTAAAGAATTATATAGAGTTTCTGCAAAGTACATAGTGATAAATGAACCTTCTTATCACTTTGCGGATGATGAAGGGAAGTCACGAATCGACCGCCATGGATATGTCAAAAACCTTCATATTCATGCGGAAAAGTTGGGCTACAAGATTCAGGTTCACGAAAAATTCGAAAAACCAATAGTTCCTTCAAATCCTACAAGTTACATTCTGATCGAAAAATTACAGGCTCAAAAACAAGACAAGAAGAGTTTTTATGCCTGTCCTGTAACGAAACACAGATTAAATAAAATGGGTGACAGTTATTTTTCTGAATCTAGTCTTCTATCCTATCCAATTGTAGGAGGAATTCCATGTTTAAATCCTGATAATGCCATATTGACATCGGCACGCTAGATAAAAGTAGCACAGCTCATTGTGAATTATGAAACTGGAAGATTTATCAGAAGACCCTGACTACATTCATTTGCTGGATCGTTTAAAGAAGGCTTTTGAAGACTGCAATCATAATAATGAATATGTAATTCTTGACGGCATATTGCTAACAACACATAATTTATTTATTAATACTCTAATAGCAAGAGCTGCGAATCAAGTATTTGGCTATAAACCTGTTTTTTATGCTGAAAAGAAATCATTTTTTCTAGAGAAATTAGCGGATTCGATACAAGCAGAAGTGTGGTACAAAGCTGACGTTTGGGAGAGTTTTTCTCGCTGGAAAAGAATTCAGTTTAAATGGAAATATCACTTTAAAACAAAAATCTTCCAAAATAAGATTCTGCAGGCCCGCATGGGGAAAATTGTATTGGGAGATCTAATTTATGATTCAATCGTCCGATTTGAAAAGAAATGCTTCTCATCGACATTCTTTAAAAAAGACATTGTAAAATCATACTTCTACAGGGCCGTCAAGGAGTTCTTTATTCTGGATAATTTATTCAAAAGTAAAAACATTGGTCTGACTACATTTAGTCACAAATTTTATGTTGACTTTGGGTTAATGTCAAGAATGTCAATCGAAAACGGAGTGCCTTACATTTCAAAGAGTAGAGCACACTTGAATCATGTAGATTCGTTATCGGAAATTTTGACCAATAACTATTACATCAATGAAAAAATAAAGTCAAGAATCTTAAGAATTGACCTTAAACTGGCAGAAAAATATATGGAAGATCGTTTTAACGGACGATTTATGCAAAACGATGTAAAATATGCTTTTGCCAGTAAATCAGATATGGCTGAAAACGAATTATTAGATTCCCTCGGCTTCAAGAAGAAACAAGCTATTGGACTTATTGCAGGTCACGCCTTCAGTGATGCTCCGCATTCAGATCGAAATATGATCTACAGTGACTATTATATCTGGTTTTTCAAGACACTGGAGATAATACAAAAAATTCCACATGTGAATTGGATAATTAAACCTCATCCCGCGGCTGAAATATTCTCGGAAGATGGAGTGGTCGAGGAAATTTTTGAAAAAAGTGATCATGTTTCTCTATGTCCTCCCGATGTTAAAACAGACTCAGTTTTAAAAATTTCGGATGCTGTTATTACGGTAAGAGGAACTATTGGATTGGAGTGTCAATTGTTTGATGCGGCTACAATTTTAGCAGGAGATTCATATTATATGGACTTAGGTTTTTCCAAAAACTGTGCGAATGAAAATGATTACATAAAGGTACTAAGTGGCATTAAATTCAAAGGAAAAGTTTCAGAGACGACCAAAGATTTGGTCAAAAAAGTGATCTACTGGAAGAATTCAAGTTACTTGTTTAGCTCAGATCTCTTTGGTCCTGAAATGGTTCCTAATACAAGTGGGCAGAATTTAATTAATCACGAAAGAGAGAATATAAAAAACCTGTCCGATTTTTTGCGCGAAAATGAATACGATGATGATCTTTATTACACTCAGTTGATCAATTTTTTGAGGAATAGAAGGAAGACCCTTTGTGCTTTGGATTATATACACCAAATCGAATAAAATGGAGGATGGTCAAATGATCTTTATCGTGTCACAGCCCAGAAGCGGTTCTACCTTGCTACAGAATTTATTGTCTAACAATAATGCGGTAAATACGGTAAGTGAACCCTGGATCCTTCTAAATTTTATTCAGGTACTCCGGCCCGACCTAATGGAATCTAAATTTGATTCTCATATAGCAGTGGATGCTTTTACAGAATATTTAAAAAAGTTCAATCAAGAACCGGTTCATGAGGTCATTGCGGCGTTAATTAAAAAGATATATGAACCTCTCAGGCAAGAGGAAACCAAGTATATCATAGATAAGACTCCCAGGTATTATGAAATTATTTCTGAAATCAGGTCCCTGTTTCCTCAATCAAAAATAATCCTGCTTAAAAGAAATCCTATCAATGTCGCAAGATCTATGATATCTACATGGAACATTAAATCAATGACGAAACTTGCCAGACATCATCGTGATCTGTTGATTGCCCCGCGACTATTGCATGAATATGCGCAAGAACATTCGAATGATCCCAATCTCTTGGTTCTTAAATATGAAGATCTGGTCACCGATACCGAGAATGTTGTTGAAAAGCTATATGCCCGGTTAAATCTTCCTTTTGATCAATCTGTGTTGGATCTGGGCAGGAATGAAAAATTCAAAGGGAAGTATGGCGATCCCAATTTGAATAAGAATCAATCATCAGAGATCAAAGAAAAACAAGAGAAAAAAATGAGTCCCAAGTTTGAAGATTTCCTTAGGGGATACGCCAATTACTTGGGAAAAGAATTTCTAAATGAATTCGGTGCATATTCCTATGACAAAACAGGTAATTCCAAATATTTCAACTATTTCATGCAGATAGGAGAGCATCAAAATTTCCGAGGTAAATATGGAATGAAAAGAGAGTTGAAATTGAAGTGGTATAGATTTCAGTGTGGGGAATAAAAGAAAAAATTGTGGTAACGGTCATTACAGTGAACTATAATAACGAAACAGGTCTCGAAAAGACAGTGAATTCGGTCTTTGAACAGACGCTGGATTCTTTCGAATATATTGTTATTGACGGAGGATCAACTGATGGCAGCAAGAAATTGATTCAAGATAATTCCGAACACTTACATTATTGGGTCTCTGAAAAAGACAAAGGAATTTATGATGCCATGAACAAAGGTATCGATCATGCAACGGGCGATTATATAATATTCCTGAATTCCGGAGATACTTTTCATAACAATGATGTTCTTTCAAAGTTTGTCGGTCTTAAAACTGCTGAGGATATTGTATACGGAAATACGATTTTCATTAGACCCGATGGTCGACATACCCTTAAAGAAATGCCATCGAAAATGACATCCAGAACGCTGATGATGAGAACATTAAATCATCAGAGCACATTTCTAAAGAAATCTCTTTTTGACAATAAACGATATGATCTTTCATATAAGATCCTGGCTGATTGGGTTTTCTATGCAGCCGCTATTCATGTTGAAGGAGCTTCATACAGACATATTGATATGATCATTTCAGACTATTCTATGGATGGATTGAGCTCTCAATCGGAAAATGAGACTTTGAAAAAAGAAGAGCGACATAGATTTTTTAATGAACACAGTGAAGACTTTATTACGGGTTTTGTAGATGAATATAATTCCTTGTTCAGAGAACATCAGAATTTAAAGAAAGGTCGATTTATGAAGTGGGCTCTCAAATTAAATTCCCTGATAATGCGAACAAAAACTGACAGCTGAATCAAGTAAGGATGGAAGAGAATATTGAAAAGGGGGTATCAGTCGTAATCTGCACTTATAATGGTTCTTCCAAGTTAGGCCCAACTTTAGAACATTTAAGAAACCAGGAATTTGACATTCCTTTCGAGATCATCCTTGTTGACAATGCTTCTACGGATGGGAGCAAAGAATATGCGGAGAAATGGTGGAAGGATCATGGAAATCCTGAAATTGAATTTCACACTTTTTCTCAACCAACACCGGGAAAATCCTATGCTCAGGAATTGGGATACTCCAAGGCTAAGTATGAGCTGTTAATCACCTGTGATGATGACAACTGGTTTTCTCCTAATTACGTCCAAAAGTCCTTCGAGTTAATGGAATCAAATCCAAAAATTGGAGCTCTTGGCGGTTGGTGTGAACCAGTTTTTGAATCATCAAAACCCAGGTGGTTCGATCAGTTCAATACGCTATATGCGGTTTCTAAACAGGGAAATAAAAGTGGTAACATTTCTAATGAGAAAGGCTGTCTCTACGGCGCAGGAATGGTGGTTAGGAAAAGTCATTATCAAAAGTTGAAGTCAGCAGGATTTGATCCTTTACTGACATGCAGAAAAGGCGATACATTGAGTTCGGGAGGTGACACGGAATATTGCTACGCTCTCCGATTAATGGGCTTCGAGATATGGTACGATGAAGATTTGTATTTCAGGCATTTCATGAATTCAGGCCGACTCAATATGGCTTATGTTAAAAAGCTCCGAAAGGCAATGTTTGAATCGAATAAGAGTCTGGCTCCATATCTTGATATGATCAATAAGCGCCAAGTCTTGCCCAGGAATTTCAAGAATAGATTCTGGGGAAATCTGTCATCTGGATTGATTAAATATTCTGTCTACAGAGTCTCGACCAATCCTGCCAAATCAGAATTGGCCAAAGATTATTTCAGAAATCTGAGGTACTTGTGGTCGGGATATGAAGAATACTACAATGACCGAAAATTTATTGAGAACTGGTATGCTAATCTTAACCCTTTCTGAATTTTGAGCAAGGGAAAGATCGTTTTTCGGGTAGGTGAATTTCCTACGAAATCAGAGACTTTTGTCACCAATCAAATAGTCCTTGCCATCCAATTAGGATATGAGATTCAAATTGTTACAGGTAAGAAAAATTCTATACAAGATTCTTCACAACCAGAGTTGATCAAGAAATTCAATCTGCTTGAAAAAACACTTGTTCTATCAAAACCGGGTGGTTTATTAAAGAGGGCTTCCAGGATTTTACGTGCTTTAATTACACCTGCCTTCTGGAAATATTTGAAGACATTGAATCCTGCAAAATATGGTCCAGATGGACCAAAAGGCAATATTCTTGCTCAATTGATAAAGCTCAGGACAACTCTGGATGGAGACATTTATCATGTCACTTTTGCGAATAATTCATGGCCCTTTGATCAATTCAAAAAACACTCTTGGATACAAGGTAAAATTGTGACAACCTTCCTTGGTTATGATATACATTACAACGAATTAACTATAGGGGATAAAGTCAACGAATTCAAAGAGTATTTTGAAATAGGTGATTTGTTCACTGCAATAACAAAATATCTGGCAGATCAGGCCCTCGAGTTAAATTGCAAAGAAGAAAAGCTCAAAATTATCCCATTGCCTATAAACACTGATTATTTCAATATCCAAGAAGAGCGTGATGAAAATCAAATTCCTGTGGCAATTTCTGTTGGGCGATTGATTCCCTGGAAAGGTCATCGATATGCAATTCGAGCGATTAAAATTCTCGTTGATTCTGGTCTGGAAATTAAATATCTCATAATTGGTGAAGGAAGTGAAAGACAGAAACTACAAGACCTGATTTCGGAGCTTGCACTCAATGAACAGGTGGTTCTTTTGGGATCAAAGAATCAAAGTGAGATCAAGGATTTATTACAGACATCTGATATCTTCATTATTCCTTCAACACATGACGATACGGGGAGAAGAGAAACCCAGGGTGTGGTAACAGGTGAAGCTCAGGCCTGTGGTTTGCCCGTAATCGGATTCAGAAGTGGTGGCGTGCCGTATACAATGAAGGAAGGTGTTACAGGTTTTTTGTCTGAAGAGAATGATGTCGAAGGTATGGCGGCCAATATTGAGAAACTTGTGTTGGATGCAAACCTCAGAAGAAAAATGGGGGTGGAAGCTCGGAAATTTGTAGTGGAAAACTATTCTAAGGACCTTATTCTAGAGCAATGGAATGATCTTTATAATGTCTTGAAGAATGAATAATCCAAAAGTGTCCATAATCATTCCCTCTTTTAATTCAGAGGAATGGATTGAAGAGACCATCAAGTCGGTTCTGAGACAGTCTTATGAAAACATTGAATGTGTGATCGTAGACGATGGATCTCAAGATGACAGTGTGAAAAAGGCCAAGGGATTTGAAGATTCGAGACTGATTATCGTTGAACAACAAAACCAAGGTGCTTGCTCAGCAAGGAATCATGGTTTTCGGATTTCAACAGGGGATTATATCTGTTATTTAGATGCCGACGATGCCATATCAGAAAACAAAATTGAGCGTCAGATAGAACTTTTAATTAAAAGTGATAAAGGCAGTATTTCTTCTAGTAGATGGTCTGTTTATGATGATAATATACTGAAGGCTAAGGATATAGTCAATGAAAATTATCGGGACTTTACCGATGTTACAGAATGGTTTATTAACGCATGGCAATATGGAGCCATGGCGGCCATTGGGACCTGGATGTGTCCGAGGAATTTGATAGAAGAAGCTGGACCATGGGATGAGAATGTCGAAATCAATCAGGATGGCGAATTCTTTTTCAGAGTTCTGATGAAATCAAGCGGGATAGTATTCTGCTCCGAAGGAACTTATTACTATCGACGAGGTGATTACAAGAGCATTAGCAAAAGAGAGAGTAGAGCTAATTCCTTATTGAAGACTTATATCACGTATGAAGATGTATTGCAAAAAAAGGACAATACTGAATTGAGAAAAGCCCTGAGTTATAATTACTGTAATTTCATTTATCAGTATTCACCAAAGTTTCAGGAAGAGGTTAAAAAAGCCTACAAAAGGTTAGAAAATTTAGGGTCTCATAAGGTCTATATTGGAGGCATGGCTTTCCGCTTTTTAACAAGACTTTTGGGCTTTCCTTCTGCTATTTCAATCCGCAATAAATTCAAATAAATCCCTTGGATATATTGATTTTTAAAATCTACTGAATCTGTATTTTTCCAAAATGAAACTGGCCATTATCATATCTCATCCAATACAGCATTTTTGTCCGCAATATGCCAGTTACGCGCAAATCGAAAATTTGGATGTAAAAGTCTTCTTTGCATCAAGTCTGGGAATGCAGACTTACTTTGATCCTAATTTTAAACAGGAGATTAAATGGGGAAACTTGCAATTGGAAAAGTTCAACCATCAGTTTCTCAATGACAAGAAAAACCTGAAATCTACACCAAACCTTGATGCTCCTGAATTGGGTGAAAATCTACGTGAGTTCGGACCTGACATGGTAATTGTATACGGTTATTTTCAGAAGTATCAGAGAAGGGCATATGACTGGGCAAAGAAAAATGGAGTTTCGATCGCATACATTTCCGATTCTGAAGTTAAACAAAAAAGGCCGGTTTGGAAGAAAGTCTTGAAATGGCCTTTCCTCCGCAAATATTTTAGATCAGTTGATTATTTTCTTTCTGTGGGAAATTCCAATGAAGATTATTACCGCTATTATGGGGTTCCAGAGAATAAAATTCGCCGAAATTGTTTTCCAATAGATATCACCGCATACAAATCAGCTTTTGAACATAGAGGCGAGTTACGAGATAACAAAAGAAAAGAACTGGAGATACGAGAGAGCGAAATTGTTTTGTCGAGTGTAGGAAAATTAGTTTCCTGGAAGAGTCAGATTGATGTGGTAAAGACTCTTTCAATTTTGGAAGAAGAATATCCCGATCAGACGTACGTCTATGTCGTAGCAGGGACAGGTCCTGATATGGAGATTATTCAAAAAGAGGCCAAAAAATTGAAAAAGAATAGGGTCATTTTGGCTGGTTTTGTCAAGCCTGAAGAATTGCCCGCCATTTATGCCTCAACGGATATTTACGTTCACCCTGCCAAGATTGAACCCCATTCCTTGGCCATCAGTGAAGCTATTTACATGTCTTGTCCAATAATTATTAGCGATCGTTGTGGAAGTTATGGTGTACATGACGATGTAACTGAGAACGAAAACGGTCTTGTTTACAAATGGAATGATCTGAATGACCTTTCTTCGAAGATTAAAAAATTGTCGAAGGATCGTGATCTAAGGCTCGCTTTCTCCAAAAGATCGCATGAGAAGTCTGTTGAATTCCAGAATCTCGCGCACGGCGAAACCATTAGATCAATTATGAAAGAATATAATTCGAAATCATGAAGATTTTAATCCTGGGTTCTGCTAAAATCTATTCTCTGGAGAGAATCTTTGAAAAGAATCTCTCAGACCTGGGTCATGAAGTCAAACTCATGCCAATTCATGATGATTTTCACGATTATTTTTTCAGATCTATCTTCAACAAGATTAAAATTCGATTGTCAATAAGCGGAATCCTCAGAAAGTTAAATGAGAACATTCTTTATGAAGCGAATAATTCATCATATGATATTATATGGGTTTTTAAAGGAATGGAAGTGTTTCCTTCTACGCTGGATAAACTGAATAAAACAGGAGCGAAACTGGTTAATTACAATACCGATCATCCATTCGAATATGTTGGGAAAGGAAGTGGAAATAACAGAGTATTAAGTTCAATAAATAAATACGATCTGTATTTGACATATAGCAAGAGTATTGCTCATGCTCTTGAGGAAAAATATAAAGTGGAAGCCGCCTATTTCCCTTTTGGATATGAGCAGGTTGAAACAAGGCTGCCGAAGGAAAATGAGGAGATAATAAAGGTTTGTTTTGTTGGAAATGCAGATAGCAAAAGGAAGGAAATATTAAAATTTATCCTCTCGAAGAATATACCCATAGATGTCTACGGTAATAGTTGGCAAGCGAATGATTTTTTGTCATTTCCCCTTCTTGACATTAACGGACCCATTTTTCAAGAGGAATTTCGAGAAATTGGTTCGAAGTACAGAATCCAACTAAACATTTTCAGAACTCACAATGAGAACTCTCACAACATGAGAACTTTTGATATGCCTGGTTTAGGAGGAATCATGCTTGCTCCGGAAAGTGACGAACACAACGAATTTTTTGAAGATGGAAAAGAAGCATTTTTTTATAAAAGCAATGAAGAATTGATATCAAAGATTAAGTCGATTCTTTCACTCGATTATGAAGAGGCCAAGGCTATCAGGGAAGCCGCCATTCTGCGTTCTCAAAAGTCAAAGTATTCTTATCGGGATAGAACAAAGCTGTTTTTGGAAATTGTAAAGGATAAACTCAAGTTATAATTCGAATACTACGATGAGCAAAGAACTAAGCATAGTTCACTTCGCGCCGATTGAGAAATATCCTCCGGTCTTGAATATGATCGGTTTCCTGAAGAGTCAGGGATTTGTATTATTCATTCACACACAAGCACCACCTTCAAATAAAAAGACATTCTCCTCTGAAGATAGCGACAAGATTTACCGTCTTGGACATGTTCAGACCCGAGGTAAAATCTTCCGAATATTTTCGTACATATCTTTTACGTTTAATACGTTTTTCAGACTTCTGAGAACAAGGCCGGAATCGATCCTCTATTACGAATCGTTATCAGCGATGCCTGTCATTTTGTATGCCAAAATGAGACCAAATACGAAAATTTTGGTGCATTATCATGAGTATACCAGTCCTTCCGACTATTCAAAGGGAATGATATTCAATCGCATTTCATTTTTCTTCGAGCGTCGCAACTATGACAGGTTCAAATGGATATCACACACAAATGCGCAAAGGATTCAATTATTTAAAGAAAATTTTCAGATACCGGAGAGTATAATTATCCATGAGCTCCCCAATTATCCGCCTTCTTCATGGAAACTGGAACACTCCGACTCACAAAATGAAAGCAGCATAATTAAATTGGTTTATCTCGGTTCAGTCGGATTTGATACGATGTATACTCAGGAAATTTGCAGCTGGGTGAAGTCAAGAATTAATCAGGTTGAGTTGCATTTCTATTCTGATCAAATGGACAAAAAATCGAAAGAATTTATTTCAGAATTAAATGCACCGAACATATTTTTTCATGGAGCCGTTGAATATAATGAGGTTCCTGAGATCTTGAGAGAATATAAGGTGGGTCTGATACTTTACAAAGGAACCATCGATAATTATAAATATGTGGTTCCGAATAAATATTTCGAATACCTGTGCTGCGGTTTGGATGTTTGGTATCCCGATAAAATAAAGAGCATGGAGGGATTTGAAAGTGTGGACTATATTCCGAAAGTTTTATCACTTGATTTCGAGAAGCTCGAAACTTATAATCTACCGGAATTGCTATCAAAAAAGGGTCTTCCTCAGAGAAATATTGAATTCTTTGCTGAATCGGTTTACAAAGATCTGCTGCCATATCTGGTCGTTGATTCCTTAGATGAAAATTGACTTTCTTAACTTTACACTCGGCAAAGTGGCATAATACTTCGTGTTTCATTTTGCCAATTGAAGACATTGAATGAAAAGAACATTACGGTGGTCCAGATCTGTTATTCGAGCCTGGCCTTTCAACAATAAGATTCGACTTGCTGCTTTGCTGATTCCAAAGGAACCCAGAGAAAAGCCTATTTACGAAGGCGTAGTTGATACTCAAGATGACCTGAAATTCCAGATCAACACGAATAGTTACATCGAGTATTCAGTTTTTACATTAGGGTATTATGAAAAAGAAGTAGCCTCTATTATCCGATCGGTCTTAAAAGAAGGCGATGTTGCTCTTGACATAGGTGCAAATGTTGGTATACATACTATTCTGATGGCCAAATGTGTAGGCGATACTGGAAAAGTAATTGCCTTTGAACCTCTGGAATCAATTCGAAAAAGATTGACAAAGAATCTCGATTTGAATAATTTTAAAAATGTAATTATTGATCAGAGGGCTTTGTCCAATACGATTGAAGAAAAAGAAATATTCTTTGATGCAGATAGGCACAATCAGGGTATGTTTTCTTTGACTTGGGAATTTCAAAATACGAATCAAAAGATCCAGATTAATAAAGGTGATGATGTTATTTTAGAACATGGCTTAGAAAGGATCGATTTGATAAAGATGGATATTGAAGGCTATGAAATCTTTGCTTTGGATGGGCTCCGAAGGAGCATTGAGAAATTTAAACCGGCCATCATTTTTGAGTTCTCCAATTATTATCATGAGCAAGAGAACAAGACGTTAGAATCTGATTTGATAAATTTTTTGAAGAATATCGGATACACCACTTTTTCAATTCAACCATTCGGTCTAAAAGAAGTGGATTTGTTGTCTGTGGGTGATACCTATTCTTCAAATATCTACGCGAAAATTGAAAAGTAGAAGTACATATCTATTGATATATGCGATATTGTTTGTGCTTTCGGTGACAGTGGATTCACTTTTACCGATGATTGCTCTTTTCTTGCCGATTTTTTACTTTGTTTCCTTCTTATTTCGTGCCGGCGAAACTATTCCAATAAAAGAGTTAACACTTTCCATGTTGGGATTGCAATGCATGTTGACACCTTATCTCTACTATAATAATTTGGAGACGTCAGACATTTATGATATGGCAGTTCCTCAGCTTGAGTATTTCAATTTCATTGTGCCTAGTTTCTGTGCCTTTTCTTTGGGATTGTATGCCATTAGGGACGATTTGCCAGTTCTCAGCTGGTACTCCGATAAAAAGAATTATGGTCAAATTGGCCAGATACTCATCATTGGTGGCTTGATCGCCGAAGTTCTCGTGAGAGTTACACCTGGTAGTCTCGCCTTTGTTATGGTCCTCGCCTCTTACACGAAATATATCGGGGCCATATACATGTTATTTTCTGGCGACAGAAGAAAATACATTTGGGCATTTGTGGCCTTTGTTCCATTAATGATTCAAGCAGTGACGGCTGGAATGTTCCAGAACCTCTTGGGCTGGATGGTTTTTGTTACACTGTACCTGTTCTTCAGGCACCAACCAAAAATGATTCTAAAAGTAGGCACGGTTGTAGTTGCAGCAATCGGAATTTATGTGCTTCAAAGCATTAAAAAAGGCTATAGAGAAGTGATCTGGCAAAAGGAAGAAAAGGTTTCTCTCATGGAAAAAACCGATGTTCTTACACAGAATTATTATAACTCGATCCAGAATGAGAGCACTTTCAGTGAAGAGAGGGCAAGTGAAAACTTCGTCCGATTTAATCAAGGTTATATTATCAGTAGGGTAATGGACTACACCCCTTTTTACGAACCTTATGCTGAAGGAAGTACGATACTTGAAGCTATATATTCATCCATCGTGCCTCGTTTTCTTGATCCAAATAAAGCAAAAGTAGGAGGTGAGGGTGGATTGTATACTCGCTTTACGGGCTATATCTTGTACAAAGGAACAAGCATGGATATAGGTATTATGGGTGAGATCTATGCGAATTTCGGTCCGGTTAGGGGGAGAATTTTTGCTTTCATTTTAGGTCTGGGTTATGCTCTGGTGATTTTTTACTTTTTCCAACAGGTCATGAAAGATCCTCAGTTACTTTTTTGGCTGCCTTTCATCTTCCTTCTCATAATTCGACCGGAAAACTCATTCGTGCCGGTTTTTAACCACCTCACAAAGGCGAGTTTTTTACTCTTTGTAATGTACAGGTACTATTTGAGAGCGAGAAAACCAAAATTTGTTCTGCAAGTCTAGATTTCAAAAGTTTTATGAAAGTACAGCTGATTTTCCGTAAAAGAACGAATCAAAAATTCAGTATAGAACGGGTATTCGAATTGGTTAGTCAAGCTCTAAAGGAAAAGGTTGATTTCACCAATACTTATTTACCATTTGAGTCAAAGGATTTGACCTCCATTATTAAGAACATTTTCTACGCTCGTTCTACAAAATCAGAGGTATACCACATTACCGGTGACATTACTTATGCAGCAATGTTACTGCCTCCCGAAAGAACGATAATTACTATTCATGATGTCGAATCATTCCTTCAGGGTAGTGGAATAAAAAGATGGATCAAAAAAATGATCTGGCTGAAGTACCCCTTGAATCGGGTTAAATATGTTACAGCTATTTCAGAATTTTCAAAAAACCAGATCCAGGAGATCTGTGGAATTGACTCGGAAAGAATAAGGGTGATTTACAATCCTGTACCGGCATCGAGTGACAGTGTTAAGACAAATTCTGAATCCAGTAAAATCACTCTTTTACAAATTGGAACAAAGAAGAACAAGAATCTTCATCGATTGATAGAATCGATACATGGCCTTGATTGCAGAATAATTATTGTAGGAAAACTTGATGATGAAACTTTACATTTTCTTGAGAAATTTGAAATTGAATTTGAGAATAAAGTGAACCTGGAATATTCAGAAATGGTCAATTGCTACGAACAGGCCGATATTGTCACTTTCGTCTCAACATATGAAGGCTTTGGCATGCCCATAATAGAGGCCCAGTCTTTCCAAAGAGCAGTTCTCACCTCAAAACTTGAACCTATGATGGAAGTAGCAGGAGAAGGGGCTTATTTTGTTGATCCCTTTGATGTGAGTGACATCAGAAAAGGTTTGAATAGATTGATGACGGAAAGTGATTTGAGAAATGATTTGATCAAGAAAGGAATTATGAATACCGAAAGGTTTTCTTCCGATAATATTTCCACTCAGTATCTTGATTTATATAAAGAAGTTATCAGTTAATGGAAAGCGTTCAAAATATGAATTTTGTAACTCAATACAGCGATTTCCAATCATACACGAAAAAAGGTCTGAAAGATAAATTAAGATCAGGCTTGAAAAGTATGATTCTAAACTCGGGAAGCACTTTTTACAAATCTCAGCTTGAAAAAAACCTTTCCATTCCACGGATTCAATTTATCTATTATCACCACGTCTTTAAAGATGAGTTATACGGATTAAACAAGACATTGGAGGTTTTGTCCAAGGACTTCAAATTCATCTCTTATTTGGAAGCAGTTGAAAGAATATCGTCCAACAATATCGATGCTCCTTATATGGCCTTTAGTTCAGACGATGGTCTGAAGAATAATCTCGAAGCAAGTCAGGTCTTTGAAAAATACGGAGCCAGTGTTTGTCATTTTATTAATCCATCAATAGCAGGAGAGAAGGACTTCCAAAAAATCTCTGCTCATTGTAATTCTAAATTGAATTCTCCCGCCATTGAGTTTCTTGATTGGAGTGATATGGAATTTCTATTAAAACAGGGTCATGAAATTGGATCTCATGCATTGAGTCATACGGATCTTGCCAGAATTTCAGGGCACGAACTTGAAGATGAAATATTTAAATCAAAAGATTTAATAGAAAGTCATTTTGGACGTGTGGATCATTTTGCCTTTCCTTATGGTCGGGAACAAAATTTCAATCTCGCGGCAAGAAAGTTGGTGAGTCGAGCTGGGTATAAGAGCTGTGCTTCAGCTATAAGAGGATGTCATTTTCCAATGGCAAATGAAAAACCAAATGAAGACCTTATACTTTTCAGAGATCATGTCATTTTCGATTGGGATCCAAAGCACATTCGGTTTTTTTCAATGAATAATGCACGCAAAGGAATGGCAGAGACCCTAAAATATGGGGAATCATGAAGTGTGTTGTTCTCACAAGTTCATTGAAAGGAACTGCCTCACATCATCTTCCGATATTAATTGAGAAGTACAATGTGAATGTGGTGCTTGTTATTTATAACCTGAATAAGGGCAAAAAGAAGAAAGGATTTTTGTCCAATAAGTTGAAAAAAGTCTTTCAGATAGGACTTTTAGGAGCACTGAATGGTATCCGAATACGCTCTTGGTATGATTTGTCCAGAATTGGCTTTCAGACTAAATCTATTCATGAAGTATGTTCAGAATACGATATTCCCCTAACTGAGGTAGATTCATTAAATTCTGATCTAAGCCGATCAGAAATTATGAAGAGCAATGCCGACATTGGAATCAGTCTCGGAAACCCTTATATCTCGGAAAGAATTTTTTCAATACCGGAATTAGGTATGATCAACATACATCATGAAATTTTACCTGATTTCCAGAATGCTCAGAGCGTAATTTGGTCAATATATGAAGGGAAAAAAAATACAGGTTATACTATACACGAAATAAATAAGAAGATAGATGAAGGTGCAATTATCCTGCAAGAGACTTTTCCATTAGAATTTGGCAAAAAACTAAAGGATACCGTTGCATTGACTTCCAAAATGCTTCTGGAAAAATCTGCACATGGATTAGGACGAGTACTTGGTGATTATTATAAATACAAATCCAAAGCTACGCCTCAAAAGGGAGGAAAAAAATATACAACACCGAGCATAAAAGAGTTCTTCCGAATTCTGAAACAACACAATAAACTAACATCGTCCAATTGAAAATCCTGTTATTTTCGAATCATATTTGCTCTAGTTGATTTGAAAAAACTTTTAATTCTTACCGACTATTATCCACCGGCATACAAAGCTGGAGGCCCGGTCCGATCCGTTTCTAATCTTGTGGATCAGCTGAAGGATCATTACGAAATTATGGTGGTCACTGGCGACAGAGATCTGGGCGATTCAGTAAGTTTTTCTGACGAAAAAATAAATGAGGTAATTGCAAAAGACAATTTCAAGGTCATTTATCTAACAAAGGAAAGAAGATCATCGACAGATATATCTGAATTGATTCTGCAGTTTGAACCGAACATCATTTATCTCAATTCGTTATTCTCGGGAGCGTTTACAGTTTTACCTCTGTTTAGATCGAAGAAAATATTCGGGAACAGTAAAATAGTCTTGGCACCCAGGGGAATGCTCCATAGAAGTGCACTGAGTAAAAAGAAATTTAAGAAGCGAATATTCCTTCGTCTTGCCAAGATGATCAATCTTTATGATAATGTGATTTGGCACGCAACAAGTGAAAAGGAAAAGGAAAGAATCGTTGAAGAATTCGGTCAAAAATCTGATGTAAGTGTCATTCCGAACCTTGCAGCCATGCTTCAGCCCAGAAATAATTTCTCGAAGAAGTCAGGTACTTTGCAAATGATGTTTTATGGTCGGATAAGCGTGGAGAAGAATCTTCTGGGTGGTTTGAAAATTCTCGGAAACTTGAATCTCAATAATGTTAGTTTACACATCTATGGACCTTTGGAAGATGGCAAATATTGGAGTGATTGTAAAAATGAAATTGAGCGCATTGAAAAGAACTCTCCGGGAATGAACATCGAATATCATGGCGCGATCAATCCACAAGATCTTCAATCCGTAATGGATAAGTATCATCTTCTTTTTAGCCCTTCTGGAAGTGAAAATTTCGGTCATGCCATTGTAGAGGCCATGTCATCAGGAATGCCGGCTCTCATTTCTGACAAGACTCCATGGCAGAAGTTGGAATCATTTTATGCGGGTATGGATATACCCTTGGATATGAAGGACAAATGGCTTGAATCAATAAAATTCTTCAAATCAATGGACGAAGAGCATTTCAAAATCTGGTCTCATGGTGCAGTGAAGTATTCCAGAGAAATCATGACGGATAGAAACGCTCTTAAGGCTTATTCCGAATTGTTCGGCTAGTCCTTTTCTTTACGTATTTTCGGTGCATAATTGATTAAAGTGAAATCTACGAGACTAGATCAGTACGATAATGCATGGTACAAACCGGGTAATTCTCTGAAGAGGATGCTCTGGTACATTGTCAATTTCACTTTGATCAATTCATATCTGCTGCCAATATCCGGAATAAAGATCTTAATCTTGAGACTCTTCGGTGCTCGGATAGGAAGAGGTGTTGTGATCAAGCCCAAAGTGAATATAAAATATCCATGGAAGATTGAGATCGGCGATCATAGTTGGATAGGTGAGGGGGTTTGGATAGATAATCTTGCCCACGTAAGAATTGGTAAAAATGTTTGTCTTTCTCAAGGTGCTATGCTTTTGTGTGGAAATCACAATTACAAAAAATCAACCTTCGATCTGGAAGTAAAGGAAATCAACCTTGAAGATGGAGTCTGGATCTCAGCCAGATCATTTGTCGGCCCAGGTTGTAGGTGTAAAACGCATTCTGTTCTACTTGCCAATTCCAGCGCATACTCAGATCTTGAAGACTATTCCATATATCACGGTAATCCTGCCAAGAAGGTCAAAGACCGCATTATCGAATGAAAGTTTCCGTTGTTACCGCTTGCCTTAATAACGAAGATACCATTGAGGACTCAATGAAATCTCTTGCAAGTCAAGACTATGAAGATATAGAACATATCGTGCAGGATGGAATGTCAACCGATAACACCCTTGAAATAGTAAAAAGATATCATTTGTCAAGTCTAATAGAAAGTGCTTCGGATCTTGGCTTATATGATGCGCTCAATAAAGGAATCGAGAGATCACAAGGAGATATTATAGGATTATTGCATAGCGATGATTTTTATGCATCATCTGATGTGATTTCCAGAGTTGTTGGCCTGTTTCAAGTGGAGAATTGCGATGCGGTTTATACCGACTTAATCTATGTAGACAGAAATGATCCTGAGAAAGTAGTTCGAAGGTGGAAGGCGGGAAAATATAAGGATGGTGATTTTCTGGAAGGTTGGATGCCTCCTCATACAACCTTATTCTTTAAAAAATCGATGTTCGAAAAGTATGGTGGATTCGACCTTAGATTCAAATCAGCCGCTGATTATGAATGGATGCTTAGAGTAATTCACAAACACAAGATTCAATTAGCTTACCTTCCTGAAGAGTGCATAAAAATGAAGGTGGGTGGACAAAGCAATAAATCCCTATTGAACAGAATTAAGGCAAATTTGGAAGATAGAAAAGCTTGGAAGGTAAATGATCTTAAACCCAAATGGTATACTCTGATTCGCAAGCCGCTGAGCAAGGTGTCTCAACTTTGGTCATAAAAAAACCCCGAATTTTCGGGGCTCTTCTATTAGAATTTCGCTCTTGATTTTCGTTTCTTGTGTCTTCTTCCTTTCGTGTACATGTATTTGGCACGATAGAAGTTACTCTTACCTCTGATCATAAAACCAACATTCACAGTTCCGAAGAAATACGCGTCGTTTACGTCCGGACCACCTCTAATTCCGCCGTCGCCCATTCTGTATCCTTCACCAAAGATTTGTGGGTTGGCATCAATAAAGTCCTGATCTGACCTGTTCTGCATCTCCAATCTGACTTCGTCGTTGATTGTTGCCAATTGTTCGTCGGTCATATATCTATCATGAACATCATCAAGATAATCCGTAAATGTGAACCTGTAACCCAATTCTGCACCGAGCCTCCACTTACGGTTAAAGGTAAAGTGAGCACCAATACCCAATGGAATGGCCGGTGTAATTTGACTATACTTTTCGCCCTCTGTTTGAAGGGGTGCTAGATTTACCCATTCTCCATTATCTCGTTGGGCCTTTGGGTTGAAATATGTAAGGGCGAAACCAGTAAAGACATAGGTGTTAAACCAAACTTTATATCTTCCCGTTCGTCCGAAATCCCGGATATTAATGAAATGAACCTCAACAATACCGGCCAGTTCAAATAGGTCAGTTCTAAAGCTCAAATTTCTTGCCACCCTTTCAGGATCTTCTGCATCAGAGTCGGCTCCAGAAATTCTTCCCCATTGCAATGAAACCTTTCCACTTAGTAAATTACTGAAGCTATGTCGGTAGTATCCACCAAAGGAAATGTTGGGCTTAGAGCCCTTGGTTGGGTTACTTCCCTTGCTTTTGCTTACATCACCTCGGTGTGTAGCTACGCCTAATTGGAAACCCCAATCATCGTAGTACTGGGCATCTGCACTAAGCATGGCCAAAATAAATCCTCCTAAAAGCAAGGCTTTTCTCATAATGGCAATATTAAAACTATTCGCCGACATATACAATGTACCTAAAGATAAGAATTATTAGTTGCTTTGTTATGTTTGTACCTCTATGAAAGAAGTAAATCCGATCACAAGATTATTCAAAATTGATTATCCAATCATCCAGGCGGGGATGATCTGGTGCAGTGGTTGGGAATTGGCTTCAGCTGCCAGTAATGCTGGAATTCTTGGATTAATTGGTTCCGGTTCAATGTACCCTGATGTTCTCAGAGATCACATTCAAAAATGCAAGAAAAACACGAAGAATCCTTTTGGCGTCAATGTTCCATTGTTATACCCGGATATAGACAAGCATATGGAAATTATCATCGAGGAAGAGGTACCCATTGTATTTACATCAGCTGGTAATCCTAAAACCTGGACTCAGCATCTCAAAGAAAGAGGTATTAAGGTAGTCCACGTGGTTTCAAGTGCGAAATTTGCAGCAAAAGCTCAGGATGCCGGTTGTGATGCAGTAGTAGCAGAGGGATTTGAGGCTGGAGGTCACAATGGTAGAGAAGAAACAACAAGTATGGTTCTTTTGCCTTTGGTCAAAAAGGCTGTTGATATTCCATTAATCGCGGCAGGAGGAATTGGCAATGGAAAACAAATGCTCGCGGCTTTCTCATTAGGTGCTTCAGGTGTTCAGATCGGCAGTAGATTTGCCGCTTCCAAAGAGTCTTCTGGTCATGAAAATTTTAAAAAGATGATCGTTGAAAGTCCGGAAGGAGGAACCCAACTTTCACTAAAAAAATTAACCCCTGTACGCTTAATGAAGAATAAGTTCTTCGAAGATGTAATGGAAGCTGAAAAAAGAGGAGCGTCAATTGAAGAATTGACCGAATTATTGGGACGAGGTAGAGCCAAAAAGGGAATGTTCGAGGGTGACTTGAATGAAGGAGAATTGGAGATTGGTCAGGTTGCCGCTCTTTTTGATGAAGTCAAATCTACCGATGAGATCGTGAAAGATCTACTTGTAGAATATTACTACGCCCGGCAAAATCTAATGTCGTCTCAGTTCGACCTGACTCAGGACATTTAATTGTCGGGAATCCTACGGATAATTCATTTCCACTGACTTTCGTATTTCTTAACTCTTTACATTTGCTCCCTTATTTTTCACAATGATTCAATACGAAAAATTTACCCTGGAGAATGGGCTCAAGGTGATCTATCACCACGACGCGAAAACTCCCGTAACGGCAATCAATATTCTCTATGATGTTGGTGCCCGAGACGAAGATCCCGAAAGAACAGGATTCGCTCATTTGTTTGAACATTTGATGTTCGGTGGATCTGCCAATATTCCATCCTATGATGAACCATTGGAGAATGCAGGCGGCGACAACAATGCATTCACGAATAACGATATCACCAATTACTATTTGACCATCCCAACCGAAAATGCAGAAATAGGCTTTTGGCTGGAATCGGATAGAATGCTTGACCTTGCTTTCACGCCAAAATCTCTCGAAGTGCAACGACAAGTTGTAATCGAAGAGTTTAAACAACGATATCTTAATCAACCTTTTGGAGAAGCCTGGCTTGAACTAAGGCCTTTGGCATATAAAAAGCATCCATACAGGTGGGCTACGATCGGAAAGGAAATAAAACACATTGAAGAGGCCACCATGAAAGATGTCAAGGATTTTTTTGAAAAATTCTATAAGCCGAACAACGCCATTCTCTGTGTAGCAGGAAGTATCACTTTGGAGGAGGTAAAAAGACTATGTGATAAATGGTTTGCGCCTATTCCTGCTGGAATGATTCCGGAAAGAGATCTTCCCAAAGAACCAAAGCAAACTGAATACAGAAGAAAGGAAATTACTAGACCTGTTCCGCAGCAAGCAATTTATATGGCATTCCACATGACGGATAGACGCTCTCCTGATTTCTATCCAACCGATATGATCTCCGATATTCTTTCCAGAGGCGAGTCCAGCAGATTGCTCCAAAATCTTGTGAAGGATAAACAGATTTTCACCGAAATAGACGCATATGTGACCGGTGATATGGATAAAGGCCTCTTCATGTTTCAGGGAAAATTTAAAGATGATATAAGCCCACAAGAAGCGGAAGATGCAATTTGGAAAGAAATTGAAGATTTCAAGAACTCGACAATCCAGGAAAATGAATTGAAGAAGGTCAAGAATAAAATTGAATCAAGTCTGAGGTTTGGTGAAATGGGTGTTTTGAACAAAGCAATGGGACTTTGTATGGCCGAGCATTTGGAAGATGCAGAACTTGTTAATACAGAGTTTGAAAGATTCGAAAGGGTTTCCGAAAAAGATATTTTGAAAATGGCCAATAGAATCCTGGTAAAAGAGAATTGTTCCACCTTAATCTATAATAAAGCATGAGTGAAATGATTTTGGACAGAAAGCAAAGCCCTGCAGTAAAATCTGTTGAACATATTCCTTTTATTCTTCCCGAAGAAATTGAATTGTCCGGCGGACAGAAATTATATGTTCACAGAGATAACTCAACTGAGGTGTTCAGAATAGAGTTTCAATTCAATGCCGGCTCGGCGAGATCTTTGAAGCGACTTGATTCTTCTTTTGCCAATCAATTGATAGCTTCTGGAACATCAGAAATGACGGAAAAAGAGATTTCGGAGAAGATTGATTTTTATGGTGCTTATTTCGAAAAACATCTTGGAAGTGATGAAGCCTCTTTTTCAATTTACTCTTTGAAAAAATATGCACGCGAAGTACTCGACATCGTTGCTGAAATTCTGAATGATCCCATTTTTCCAGAGCACGAACTTGAAACGCTAAGAAATATCAAAAAACAAAAATTCCTTGTCAATACAGAGAAGGTGAATTTTTTGGCCAGAAGAGAGTTTATTCGCTCTCTCTTTGGGGATGATCATGCCTATGGAGGAATAACAGAACTCAATCATTTTGACGAATTGAGTCGTGACGACCTTACTTCTTTTCATCATTCTTGTTACAAATCAGACGCCGTCATAATGTTGGCTGGAAATATAGACGATGATCTGATCAAAAGTGTTGAGAATTTATTCGGTAAATCTTTTGGTCAAACTCCTGGGAGTAACCAATTTAATTCTCAAGGTAATGCAATCAAAGACAGGATTGTTCTTGATAAAAAGGAGGCTGTTCAAAGTGCCATAAGAATTGGTAGAAGGATGTTTAATCGAACTCATGAAGATTACCCGAAAATGCAAGTCCTGAACACTGTTTTTGGAGGATATTTTGGTTCACGATTAATGAGTAATCTTCGAGAAGACAAAGGGTATACCTATGGTGTTGGATCTGGACTTGTTTCCATGGTAAACGATGCGTATTTCTTTATTTCAACTGAAGTTGGAGCTGATGTAACATTACAGGCAGAAAAGGAAATTCAAAATGAATTGAAGAGGATCCGTGAAGAACTGATACCCGATCAGGAATTGGAGCTGGTGAAAAACTACTTGTTGGGGCAGACCCTGAAAAGCACCGATGGGGTTTTCGCATTGATGAATAGATTCAGAACGCTTAATTTGTTTGATCAGAGTAAAGAAGATTTTGAACGAATTGTGCAGGGAATTAAAGACGTCAGTGCAACAGAATTGAGAGATTTGGCAAATCAATGGTTGAAATCAGAAGATTTGCTTACCGTAATTGCTGGTAAAAGCGAATAAATAGGATAGGCATTTCAGACAATTGAAGGAGCTCATTTAACCTTATAGCCATATCCCCTTCCTATTAATAGCGTATCTTTTCTTATTTTTGAAAAATTCAAGCTGAATAGGCAACCAATATAGAATGGAAGCGTCCGTATAACGGACAGATGAAGAGAAAATGGATATGAAGAAATTCCTTGGGAGTTTGCTCCTAACTTTTATTGTTTCAACTAACTGGGTATCAGCACAGTGTCCTGCCGGGGTAATATCTCCAAGTCCCACTTGTATTGAAGTGGCTGCCAACGGTGATATTACGGTGAAATTTAATCCGCTTACTTCAAACGGCACCTTGACCGATATTGATGCCTTTGAATTATATAATAGTAAGAATGGTTTTTCCTTCCCAACACCAGGAAGTCCTACGGTTTCAGTTCCAGTTCCAGGAACGGGTCCATGGCCAGTTGAGTTCAATCATGTAGGAGCTGATGGAGCAAATGACGACAACTGGTATTTCATTGTTACAGTCTGTAACGGAGTGAGATTAGCAAATTCTGATACGATAAGGGCTGTAAGGCTTACGGGAAATGTCGTAAATGATCAGATCGTCAATTTGAATTGGAATTGGGATTCACTCACTATAAGTTCACCCTTTTATGATCTTCAAAGGGAATTGCCTTTCGGATCAGGCTTAAATCCGAGAACCACGGTTTCATTTACACCGAGGAATGGTGTAAAGGGTTTTACGGATACTATAGTTTCTTGTGGTGATACGGCCACATATAAGCTCTATTATACGAATCTTGACGATCCTGGAAATGTTTGTGTTTCAGAATCAAATGAGTTACCTCTTGTAGTACAAGACCAAACACCGCCTGAGATTCCTGTAATTGATACGGTTTCATTTGACCCGGTCTCGAACAGACCGCTCATTACATGGGATCGTAATGCAGCTCAAGATGTTTTGGGATATGTCGTATTATTTCATCCGAATAATGACTGCCAGAATACTAGGGTAGTTGATACGGTTCCTTTCAATACAACCAAGACAATTGATAATCTCTGGTATAACGGAATTAATCCAGGGCAATATGCAGTTTATGCTTTTGATAATTGTGTGCCAGGACCATTCAGTATTTCTCAGAAATCAAATTGTGTTTCGTCAATGCAGCTCTCTACCGCCCTGGATATGTGCGCGCAATCTGTTAGTCTGACCTGGACTCCTTACACTGGATTTCAGTCGGGAACAAACGTTTTATACAAGATCTTTGTGAGTATTTCTGGTTCAGCCTTTGTTTTTGTTGATCAGACAACTTCAAACGCCTACCTCCATGAAGATCCAATTGTAAATCAAATTCTCACTTATAAAATTGTAGCCATTGAAAATGGCGGCGCCGGGCCAAAGACGACTTCGTCAAATAGGGTTCCTGTTGATGCACAATTCCTGAAAAATCCGGATTTCGAATATTTGAGATATGCAACAGTTCATGATCAGAATGATGTGCGTTTAGAACTCTATACAGATACGAAGAATGATGCCTATTCTTATCACCTAAAAAGGGCGAGAGATACAACGGACGTATTCAATACTGTAAACATTTTTTACGCTCCCGAACCGAAACTTCCGGGAGATTCGATAACAACACTTTCTGATCTAAGTGCTCTGACAGATAACTATAGATATTATTATGAGGTAGATATTTATGATAGTTGTGGCAATTATATGTCAACGAGTAATTACGCTTCCACTATGTTGTTGGATGTGACAGTGGATAATGTAAGAAGAGTTAACAGACTTGAATGGACCAATGTAGAAGGTTGGGCAGGAGGAACTTTTGCCTATAAAGTCTATCGATTCTTAGATGGAGAACTCCTCGATCAGGAGCCAATCACGAAATTCCCGGATTCAGCGGTGACTACTGTTTATTATGACTCTCTTCTTCTGATCAATGATAATATCACCCAGGGAAATCCATCACAGGGAGAATTCTGCTACTACATTGAGGCCATCGAGAATGAACCGACTTTCAAGGGTGTGCCGCCTGCATTATCCTATTCAAACGAAGTATGCGTTGTTCAACAACCATATTTCTCTTCTCCCAATGCCTTTACTCCAAATGGAGATGGAAGAAATGAAAAATTCCGACCTGTAGTCACTTATCATGATTTCTCCTATTATGAGTTCTACGTGATGAACCGTCATGGTGAAATAGTATATCAAACAAATAATGTCAAAGCAGCCTGGGATGGAACGTTCAAGGGCAATCCGGCGCCACAGGGAGTTTATGTTTATTCTGTAAAATATCGGGCTTCCACCGGAGAGCAATTTGAAGAAAAGGGCACCATTTCTTTATTGCGATAAAAAGTTTTACATAATAGGCAACCCTGAGCCTTATTTTATGTCTTCCTTAAAATACACTTATATGAAGCGGTTATTATTACTATTTACGGTTATCCTTTTTAGTGCAGTTCAGAAGCCGGTTAAGGCCTCTCACTTGTTAGGGGGAGAAGTATCCTGGGAATGTATTACGCAGGGTACGAATGCAGGAAAATTGATATTTACGATCAAGTTGTATCGGGCTTGTGTTGGTATTCAGCTACCAGCTTCTGCTACAATAAACAATCCATTGTATCAGGCAAACGGTGGTGCTGCAACGATTGTTTGTTCTAGAACAGAACAAAATGACCTTGCACCAGATTGTTATGATTCAACGCTTCAGATGGATTGTGCCACAGGTAGCCAAAGGGCTAACGTAATGGAAGAGCACGTTTATGTTTCTGGCGCCGTACAGATCAATGGTACGCCAGCTACAACTGGTTCGGCCTTCTGGTACTCTTCTTGCTGCAGACCTTCAACCATTTATATGAGGAAATATTACAGGGTCAGGTTACTGGTTAAGAGCTACCATGTTTCCTTATACAGACCCTGCGACTGGCGTAACTCTTTCATTGGGCTCTACCACGGGTGGTGCAACGTGTTATGATTCCTCACCTTATTTTGCCGAAAAACCGGCGACAATCATCTGTACAGGTTATCCGTTTACATACAACCATAACGCCGCAGATAGTGAACTAGATTCTCTTCATTATGACTGGACGCTTCCTATGACATCTTCTTCGAATGGTGTGCTCTGGAAAACCGGATATTCTACTACAAGTCAGCTTCCTGGAACTACTCACCATCCGAATAATGTGCCTGCTACGATAGATCCTTTGACGGGTGAAATTAGCTTTACCGCTTACGCTCCAACTGGAAACTATCACTCTACGGCAGTAAAAGTAACTTCTTATAAATGTCGTCAGAAAGTAGCCGAGATCTATAGAGATATTCCGGTTGTGCTTTTGGCTTGTCCTCCAACACCAACCATTCCACCAATTACAAACACACCTCCTCAGGTTACGTTTAAGTGGGCGCCGAATGATCCAACCAGTATACCACTTCCAGCAGGTGATACCGTTTGGGCAGGAGATAAAGTTGAATTTTATGTTACCTCAACGGATATTCAATTCCTGCCGGGATTTGTTGGACAAACAAACTACTTGCTTCCGAATGGCTCACAGTTTGGAAACCTTTTCTCTGATACACTAAATGGATGTAAATATCCGCCTTGTGCCAGATTGGATACATCTTCTGTATTCTATAATCCACAGGAAAACTGGTGGGAAGGACAATTCGGTATTGCTACACGATTTAACTGGACGACGGATTGTAATCACCTTGCCCAGGGTGAATGCATGTTTCATTCGAAGTAACACATACAACTTCGTATTTAAGGTACTTGATGACTGGTGTCCTGCACCAGGTATGAACTTCCAGACTTTTGCCGTAACCGTATTGGCACCACCGGCCCTTGAGCCACCTCAAATGAAATGTGCCCAGGTTGATATGACCAATGGAAGTGTAACGTTGAAATGGACACAACCGGTAACAAAGGTTGAAGATACCCTTACCTCATTCCGACGATACCTTGTAATGCGTTCAGATAGTGCAGGATTTGGTCCGGGTGTGGTATATGACTCATTGCATTCCGTGTATGACATGGACTCATTGGAATACACGGATCTTACGGCCAATGTTGGACAGGGAGCCAAGTACTACTTTGTCAGAGGTATCAGCTCTTGTAACGATCAGGGTGATTCTGTTCTTGGTGATACGATCTCTGCCATGCACATTACCTCTCAGGTATACAACTTGGGTAATGGTGTGGCTCTGGACTGGAACGATTATAATCCTGGCAATCGCTGGGGTGCAAAAACAACAGGTGAATATTATGTACACCAGGTGATTGGTACAGATACAACATTGATCGACACGGTAACGGAGAGTTGGGATTCACTTTCCATCAACCTGTGTTACCCAAGTTATGTTCAATACTTTGTGACCGTGGTAGATACTTCATCACCTTGGGGATGTGTTTCTAACTCAGATCTCACCGATGTGGATACAGTAGGTGATAACATAGCACCGGCTACGATCTTGTTGGATAGTGTGAGTTATGATGTGAATAACGATATTCAACTAGGCTGGAGTGATCAGGATCCTGACATTGGATCCTTCATCATATTCAAGGATGTTGGTGCTGGACTGGTCTTTGTAGACTCAGTGGCCGGTAATCTGAATACTTACAGCTACACAAGAGTAGGTGCTGATCCATGGGAGATCGACTTCTCCATCTCAGCCATCGATACCTGCGGTAACTTCAATACACCAGGTCCGGAACAGATCTCGATGAGAACCGAGGTGGTTGATGTGATTCGTTGCGACACCAACAAAAAAGCCATTATTCAGTGGAATAACTATTCACCGACGTGGTTGAGTGGTTCACAATGGGTACGTATTTATCGAAGTGATAACAACGGACCATGGGTGATGATCGACTCAGTTAGTCCGGTTGTGACCAACTATGAAGACACAAGCATCCAGCAGAATACATTCTACCGATACAGAATCAGAAGCTGGGAGAATGGAATGCAAAGAGGCGCATGGAGTGCATGGGATTCTGTGACCGTAGGAACCTTCATTCCTGGTTATATTCTGGATAATCCAATGCTCCGTTGCGTAAGCTGGGAGAATGACTCGACAATTAAGATTCAATGGGATCCAGCTACAAATCCATTCAATAACTTCAACCAGTACCGAATCTGGCATGCCGATTCAAGTGGCACATTCACGGCCATCGATAGCATCCGTGGAGCACAAACAAGTGATAATACGGCATGGGGTTTCAATGAATATGATCATGTGGGGGTTAGTGGTGAGGAGCACACTTACTACGTTGAGAGTATGTCAGGATGTGACGGTCAACAGATTGGAAGTAACATTCCAAATCAAGTAAGTGCTCTTATTGTCACCATTACTACAGTTGATGACTCTACGAACAACATTAGTTGGAATCGCATTATGAATCCGCAACAAGGACCTATATACGATGTTCAAAGAGATGGAATGACCATAGCAAATCCAAATTATGGAACTGAAACGGCCAATGACAAATTGGTAGTATGTGATCAGAATGTAATTTATCTTGTTGATTATCCGAATCCGAATAGTTTGGTTGGATGTTCGAGTACATCAAAAGAGATGGACGGCAACTTCAAGGATGTGACACCCCCTGCCAAGCAGTTTTTGGATAGTGTATCGATGCTTCCAGATACAACGTACACAGGTATGGTGGGTTGGAGCAAGAATCCATCGAAAGATGTGACGCGATACTATGTGATGTATTGTACACCTGGTAGTTATCAGATCCTTGATACGGTACAGGCGACTTCACCTCTATTCTACAACGACTTCTTGAATGCACCGTTGAAAGACATTACACAGTATAGTGTAATGGCCATCGACTCGTGCGACAACCATACTTTGGCTCAATTGAACTTTGATTGTCATTCAACCATGAAGTTGGATGTGATCATGGACTTCTGCGACCAGAGCATACGTTTGAACTGGAATCCTTACACGGACTTTGCCAGTGGAGCGACGGTTGAATACGTGGTGTATGCATCTTCCAATGGAGGTCCATACCTGGAGGTAGGCAGAACGAACGATCCGAAGTTCAAGTACAAGGACATAGTCAATGGCAACAACTACTGTTTCTATGTACAGGCCTGGGATAATGACGGACAAGGACCATTCAGTTCATCCACGGCCGTGGAATGTGTGGATGCCCTGTTCATCGACAAGCCAGACTTTGCTTACATGCAGTATGCCACGGTACACGACTCGGATCAGGTGAGACTTTGTATGAAGGTAGACCTAGAGAGCAACATCGGAGAATACTGGGTGAAGAGAAGTACTCGCAGAGATCAGGGATATAAGATCATTGCAACCATTCCGATCCCGGATCCATTGACTCCATCGGATAGTGTATTCTGTTATGAGGACAACCAGGTGAGAACCGAAGCCACATCATACTTCTATAAGATCGATGTAGTGGATCCTTGTGGAACGGTAGGAATCACATCAAACCATGCAAGAACGATGGTCTTGAGTGTGGATGCCGACAATGAGACACATCGAAATGTTCTGAAATGGAACCAGTATGAAGAATGGAATGGTGGTGTGAATGAGTACGAGGTTTACAGAGGAACAAGCGATCAGACCATGAAACTGGTAAGAAGCTTGATCGTGAGAGACTTTGGTACGGATCCGGATGTGAGCCAACGAGGCGAGGAGATCACCTTTGTGGATGATGTATCAGGACAGGCCAGCTCAGGCAACGGACAGTTCTGCTACTACATCCTGGCCAAGGAAGGATCGGATGTCTTCCCGGGAACTAAGCCGGCAACAAGTAGATCGAATGTGGTATGTACAATACAGTATCCATTGTTCTATGTGCCAACGGCCTTTACACCGAACGGAGATGGCAAGAACGATCGATTCTTACCACTGGGAGCCTTCCATGACATCAAGAGTTACAACCTGCAGATCTACAACCGCTGGGGAGAGATGATCTTCGAGAGCGATGATTACACAAGTGATGATGCAGGATGGGATGGAAGCTTCAATGGCAAACCTGCACCGAATGGCGCCTATGTATACGTAGTGAAGTATCAGGCTGCAGACGGACAGGAATACGAGAAGAAAGGAACTGTTACTCTTGCCAGATAAACCGAATAAAACTTTAAGCGAAACCCCGGACTAGTCTCCGGGGTTTTTTATTTCCGGGATTTAGACCTATCATTCTCAGCTTCAATAATTTTTCTGATGCCGCATATTTTATAACTTTAAGGGCCTATAGCTGTTTTCTTAAAAGATTCTTAAAAAAGGCAACCAAACAGGGCTGATGCGTCTTATTAATAAATGATAATGGTATGAAACGTTTAATAGTTTTAATTGTAGCGTTAATTCTCGGTAACACGCAAGCAAAAGCAACTCACCTTTTAGGTGGAGAGATTACCTGGGAATGTATTACCCAGGGCAACGAATGCCGGTAAATTGATCTTTACCGTCAAACTGTATCGTGCATGTTACCAGGGAGCAGCGGGATTACCGGCAACGGCCACCGTTTCCAATCCGTTATATGCTGCAAATGGAGGTGCAGCCTCTATTCCATGTTCAAGAATATCAGTTTTGGACCTTTCTCCAGTGTGCTATGATTCAACCTTACAATTATCTTGTGGAATACCGTTTAATTCCGGTGGTAACCGTGCAATGGAAGAACACGTCTATGTTTCTTCTCCGGTTCAGATCAACGGTACACCAGCCACAACAGGTTCTGCATTCACATGGTCTTCGTGTTGTAGACCCACTCAGCTGAACCTCACAGGTTCAGGTTATTGGCTCAGAGCCGTAATGTTTCCATACACAGATCCTGGCTCGGGCGTCACGCTTTCAATGGGTTCTACCACTGGTGGAGCCACTTGTTATGACTCCTCACCAAAATTTGCTGAAAGACCGGCTACAGTTATCTGTTCCGGATACAAGTTTTGCTATAATCACAATGCCACGGATAGTGAATTGGATTCATTGCACTATGAATGGACAATTCCAATGCAATCAGCTACGAATGGTGTATTATGGAAAACAGGATATAATACAACAAATCAATTGCCAGGGCCAAATTACAATGGATCCAATGGACCAATAACCTTAGATGGACTAACTGGTGAAATTTGTTTTACTGCGAATGTTACTCCTGGAGATGGATATCACTCTACGGCAGTAAAAGTTAGCTCTTATAAGTGTCGTCAAAAGGTAGCAGAGATCTACAGAGATATTCCTGTAATTATTGTTACATGTCCTCCAACGCCAACCATTCCGCCGATTACAAACACACCACCTCAGGTTACGTTCAAGTGGGCACCAAATGATCCAACAAGTATTCCATTGCCTGCCGGTGATACGGTTTGGGCTGGAGACTCTGTTGAATTCTATGTAACGTCGACAGATATTCAATTCCTTCCAGGTTTTGTAGGCCAAACAAATTTCTTGTTGCCAAGTGGATCACAATTTGGAAACCTTTTTGCTGATCCTGCAGCCGGATGTAAATATCCTCCGTGTGCAACACTTGACACGTCATCTACTTTTTATAATCCTGTTGAAAATTGGTGGGAAGGCCAATTTGGTATTGCCACACGATTTAACTGGACAACAGACTGTAACCACCTTGCCCAGGTAAATGCATGTTTCATTCGAAGTAATACATACAACTTCGTATTTAAGGTACTTGATGACTGGTGTCCTGCACCGGGTATGAACTTCCAGACTTTTGCCGTAACCGTATTGGCACCACCGGCCCTTGAGCCACCTCAAATGAAATGTGCCCAGGTTGATATGACAACGGGTAGTACTACTTTGAAGTGGACTCAGCCTGTGACTGCTACCGAGGACACTTTGCAGTCATTCAGAAGATATTTGATCATGCGTTCTGACAGTGCCGGTTTCGGACCAGGTGTAGTTTATGATTCATTGCATTCTGTGTATGATATTGACTCATTGGAATACACGGATCTTACGGCCAACATAGGACAGGGAGCAAAATATTACTTTGTCAGAGGTATCAGCTCTTGTAACGATCAGGGTGACTCTATTCTTGGGGATACGATCTCAGGGATGCACATTACCTCACAGGTATACAACTTGGGTAATGGTGTGGCTCTGGACTGGAACGATTATAATCCTGGCAATCGCTGGGGTGCGAAAACAACAGGTGAATACTATGTTCACCAGGTTATTGGTACAGATACAACATTGATCGACACGGTAACGGAGAGTTGGGATTCATTGTCCATTAACTTGTGCTACCCAAGTTATGTTCAATACTTTGTGACCGTGGTGGATACTTCATCTCCTTGGGGATGTGTTTCTAACTCAGATCTCACCGATGTGGATACAGTAGGTGATAACATAGCACCGGCTACGATCTTGTTGGATAGTGTGAGTTATGATGTGAATAACGATATTCAACTAGGCTGGAGTGATCAGGATCCTGACATCGGTGCCTTTGTGGTCTTTAAGGATATTGGCGGTGGTCTGGTCTTCGTTGATTCCGTCGCGGGTAATATTAACACCTACAGTTACACAAGAGTAGGTGCTGATCCATGGGAGATCGACTTCTCCATCTCAGCCATCGATACCTGCGGCAACTTCAATACACCAGGTCCGGAACAGATCTCAATGAGAACAGATGTTGTAGACGTCATATTATGTGATACGAACAAAAAGGCCATTATTCAATGGAATAACTATTCACCAACCTGGTTGAGTGGATCACAGTGGGTACGTATTTATCGAAGTGATAACAACGGACCATGGGTGATGATCGACTCAGTTAGTCCGGTTGTGACCAACTATGAAGACACAAGCATCCAGCAGAATACATTCTACCGATACAGAATCAGAAGTTGGGAGAATGGAATGCAAAGAGGTGCTTGGAGTGCATGGGATTCCGTTAGTGTTGGAGATTTTATTCCTGGATATATCTTAGATAATCCTGAATTGAGATGCGTTAGCTGGGAGAATGACTCAACCATTCGTTTGACTTGGTCAAAACCAAATAACCCATTCAATAACTTCAACCAGTACCGAATTTGGCATGCGGATTCAAGTGGAATATTCACGGCCATCGATAGTATACGTGGAGCGACTACTTCAAATAACCAGGCCTGGGATACGAATGAATATGTCCATGTTGGAGTATCAGGAGAGATCAACACGTATTATGTTGAGAGTATGTCAGGATGCGATGGTCAGCAAGTTGGTGGTACAACACCGAATCAGATCAGTGCATTGAATCTGACAATTACAACGGTAGATGACTCCACCAACAATTTGTCTTGGAACAGACCTAGTGCGACTCCTTTGGCTAGTGTTTATGATGCATTCCGCGATGGTGGGCCTATTGCAAGCACGAATTGGGGAACAGAATCTACGAACGACAAATTGGTAGTATGTGATCAGAATGTAATTTACAATGTAGAATATACATATCCTGGGGATGCGAATCTAATAGGAGGTTGTATTGCATCATCAAAAGAGATGGACGGCAACTTCAAGGATGTGACACCCCCTGCCAAGCAGTTTTTGGATAGTGTATCGATGCTTCCAGATACAACGTACACAGGTATGGTGGGTTGGAGCAAGAATCCATCGAAAGATGTGACGCGATACTATGTGATGTATTGTACACCTGGTAGTTATCAGATCCTTGATACGGTACAGGCGACTTCACCTCTATTCTACAACGACTTCTTGAATGCACCGTTGAAAGACATTACACAGTATAGTGTAATGGCCATCGACTCGTGCGACAACCATACTTTGGCTCAATTGAACTTTGATTGTCATTCAACCATGAAGTTGGATGTGATCATGGACTTCTGCGACCAGAGCATACGTTTGAACTGGAATCCTTACACGGACTTTGCCAGTGGAGCGACGGTTGAATACGTGGTGTATGCATCTTCCAATGGAGGTCCATACCTGGAGGTAGGCAGAACGAACGATCCGAAGTTCAAGTACAAGGACATAGTCAATGGCAACAACTACTGTTTCTATGTACAGGCCTGGGATAATGACGGACAAGGACCATTCAGTTCATCCACGGCCGTGGAATGTGTGGATGCCCTGTTCATCGACAAGCCAGACTTTGCTTACATGCAGTATGCCACGGTACACGACTCGGATCAGGTGAGACTTTGTATGAAGGTAGACCTAGAGAGCAACATCGGAGAATACTGGGTGAAGAGAAGTACTCGCAGAGATCAGGGATATAAGATCATTGCAACCATTCCGATCCCGGATCCATTGACTCCATCGGATAGTGTATTCTGTTATGAGGACAACCAGGTGAGAACCGAAGCCACATCATACTTCTATAAGATCGATGTAGTGGATCCTTGTGGAACGGTAGGAATCACATCAAACCATGCAAGAACGATGGTCTTGAGTGTGGATGCCGACAATGAGACACATCGAAATGTTCTGAAATGGAACCAGTATGAAGAATGGAATGGTGGTGTGAATGAGTACGAGGTTTACAGAGGAACAAGCGATCAGACCATGAAACTGGTAAGAAGCTTGATCGTGAGAGACTTTGGTACGGATCCGGATGTGAGCCAACGAGGCGAGGAGATCACCTTTGTGGATGATGTATCAGGACAGGCCAGCTCAGGCAACGGACAGTTCTGCTACTACATCCTGGCCAAGGAAGGATCGGATGTCTTCCCGGGAACTAAGCCGGCAACAAGTAGATCGAATGTGGTATGTACAATACAGTATCCATTGTTCTATGTGCCAACGGCCTTTACACCGAACGGAGATGGCAAGAACGATCGATTCTTACCACTGGGAGCCTTCCATGACATCAAGAGTTACAACCTGCAGATCTACAACCGCTGGGGAGAGATGATCTTCGAGAGCGATGATTACACAAGTGATGATGCAGGATGGGATGGAAGCTTCAATGGCAAACCTGCACCGAATGGCGCCTATGTATACGTAGTGAAGTATCAGGCTGCAGACGGACAGGAATACGAGAAGAAAGGAACTGTTACTCTTGCCAGATAGATCCTTTAGAACTATAAAATACAGAATGAGCCCCAAAGAGTTTTGGGGCTTATTTTTTACACCAAAATGAAGGTTTGAATTCCACATATCCATTGCTTTTTTCATCTTTCATTTCACTTCTCAAAACGTGCGTTTTTATTCATTAATTTTGACGAAATTTTTTTCAGACGATTATGAGTGCAGCCAGCGATAAATTTGTTGAAAAAGGATTAACCTACGATGACGTATTGCTTGTGCCTGCCTATTCGGAGGTTCTTCCCAGGGAAGTGAATATTTCCAGCCAGTTTTCCCGCAACATTCGTTTAAATACACCCATCGTATCCGCAGCCATGGATACGGTAACAGAATCTTCTCTTGCCATTGCCATTGCTCAGGAAGGAGGAATTGGTGTTCTTCATAAAAATATGAGCATTGAGGATCAAGCCGCTCAGGTAAGGACTGTAAAAAGATATGAAAGTGGAATGATCCAGGATCCTGTTACTTTGTCTGTAGGGGCTAAAGTTGGTGATGCGCTCGACATAATGAGAGAATACAAGATCGGAGGTATACCGGTTGTAGATGAATCAAATAAGTTGGTTGGCATCATTACAAACAGAGATCTGAGATTTGAGAAATCTATGGATAAAGCTGTAGCCGATGTAATGACCAAAGACAATATTATAACCACTACAGCGGGAACCAGTCTCAAAAAAGCAGAAGAGATCCTACAGGCTCATAAGATCGAAAAATTGCCGGTAGTTGACGACAAGAACTTTCTAATTGGCCTGATCACATATAAAGATATTATCAAACTCAAACTAAAGCCGAATGCATGTAAGGATGAATACGGCCGATTGAGAGTCGCTGCAGCTGTGGGTTTTACAGCCGATGTAGAAGACAGGATTCAAATGCTTTCAGATGCCGGTGCTGATGCCATTGTAATTGACACAGCTCATGGACACACTTCAAGAGTAATTGAGACCTTAAAAAAGATTAAAAAGAAATTTCCCAACATTGATGTGGTTGTTGGTAATATAGCCACAGGTGAAGCGGCAGAAGCCCTTGTCAAGGCGGGCGCAGATGCAGTGAAGGTAGGAATTGGTCCTGGTTCAATTTGTACCACTAGAGTAATTGCCGGTGTGGGTGTCCCACAATTATCAGCCATTCTCACCGTTTATGAGAAAATCAAAGGATCAGGGGTGCCGGTAATTGGGGATGGAGGAATTCGATTTACAGGTGATATAGTGAAGGCTCTTGCAGCGGGTGCAGATACGGTGATGCTAGGTTCATTATTTGCAGGCGTTGAAGAATCACCAGGTGAAACCATTATTTACGAGGGAAGAAAATTCAAAGCATATCGAGGAATGGGTTCCATTGAAGCCATGCAAAAAGGATCAAAGGACAGATATTTCCAGGATATGGAAGATGATATCAGTAAATTGGTCCCAGAAGGAATATCGGGTAGGGTACCTTTTAAAGGTCAATTGTCAGAAGTTATATATCAAATGATCGGAGGATTAAGGGCTGGAATGGGATATTGCGGAGCATCGGATATCGAAGATCTTAAAAAAGCGAAGTTCATTCAGATTACCAGCTCTGGTATTTCGGAAAGTCATCCGCACAATGTGAGTATTACCAGAGAAGCTCCGAATTACAGTAGAAGATAAAAGTTTCATTTTTTCATTATGTCTAAAACAGTAAAAGCACTTTTTAGCCTGGTCATTTTTGGCCTTAGTTTAAACGCAAAAGCCCAGGAGGGACAGCAAATTCAGCAGGAACCGCAAGGATTCAGTGTTGCACCCAATCCCATTTTAATGGAAATAGGTCAGAAGAAAATATCTGTTGCTGAATTTGAGGCCGTTTATAAAAAGAATAATCAGGAAACTGGCCCGGAAGCTCTGGAGGAATATCTTGATCTCTATGTGAAATTCAGATTAAAAGTTGCGGATGCTGAAGCACAGGGACTGGATACGATGCCAAAATTCAAAAAAGAATTGGCAGGTTATCGAAAACAATTGTCTCAACCATACTTGAATGATACTGCCGTAACGGAAGCTCTTGTTAGGGAGGCGTATGACAGAATGCAGTATGAATTGAAGGCCAGACATATTTTGGTTGAGATCGGACCGGCCGCAGCCCCGAAAGATACATTGGAGAAATATGAGGAAGCTATGCGCATTAAGAAAAGAATTCAGAATGGTGCGGATATGGCTCAAGTGGCGAGAGAAGTGGATAAAAATGCCAGGAATAATGGTGGTGATCTTGGATATTTTTCTGCTCTGTACATGGTGTATCCTTTTGAGACGGCATGTTATAATGCAAAAGTAAATGAGGTAGTTGGACCTGTCAGAACGCAATTTGGCTATCATATCATCCGTGTTGAAGATAGAATACCTAATAGAGGAGAGATCACGACGGCTCACATCATGAAAAGGATTCCTCAGAATGCGACGGAGGCTGACAAAGAAGTGGCCAGAATGAAAATTGATGAGATCTATCAAAAACTTCAGGATGGCGCCAAGTTCGAAGAATTAGCAGCCGAGTTTTCAGATGATAAAGGGTCGGCAAACAACGGTGGACAACTTCCCCCTTTCAAATCGGGAAGAATGGTTGCAGTTTTCGAATCAACAGCCTTTGCCCTTGAAAATGATGGTGATTATTCCAAACCTATCGAGACAGAATTTGGATATCACATTATAAAAAGAATATCGCTCAAAACACTTGGTTCGTTTGATGAAGTTCAGGCTCAACTCAAGTATGAAATGGGTCGACAAAGAAGATCACACAAGAGTAAAGTTTCATTCCTCAACAGAATGAAGAAAGAATATGGATTCAAGGAATACCCAAAAAGGCTGGCTGATTTCTATACAGTAATAGATTCAAATTTCTTTCATGCTAATGAATGGAAGGCCTCTTCAATCTCTCAATTGAACAAGACCATGTTCGTGCTCGGAGATAGCTCAGCGAATCAGAAAAGCTTTGCTAAATACCTGGAGAAGAACAGAACAAGAAGAAGACCGGGAAATATCAATGCTTACATCGACAGACTTTATGATGGATTTGAGGAGGATTACATTACGGCATATGAAGATGTTCGGCTGGAAATGAAATATCCGAAGTTCAAAGCCATAATGCAGGAATATCACGACGGAATCTTGTTGTTTGATCTAACGGATGAGAAGGTCTGGTCAAAGGCGGTGAAGGACAGTGCCGGCTTGGCTGAATTTTACCAAGCTCACAAAAATGAATACATGTGGGGAGAAAGATTGGAGGCTGTGATTTATAGTTGCGAGGATGAGGCCGTTGCAAAAGAGACTAGAAAGCATGTTAAAGCAAGAAATAAGAAGTCATATAAGGATGATGACATTCTAAAAATGGTCAATACAGAATCTCAGTTGAGTATGGAACTCGAAAGAGGCAAATTCTCAAAAGGTGATAGTGAGATCATCGATCAGATCTCATGGGAAACTGGAATTAGCGATAACATTGAAAAGAATAACAGGATCTATTTTGTCGAGGTAATCGATGTCTTGCCCGAACAGGCAAAGCAATTAGATGAAGTGAAAGGATTGATGACATCAGCCTATCAAAACGCTTTGGAAGAGGAGTGGATTGAGGAGCTTCGAACGAAATATCCGGTTAAGATCTATCGGGAAAACCTTTCTCTGATCAAATAACAAATTTTGAAGCAAGGCTTTGTTATTCTTCTTTTAACAATCTCTTTTTTTTCTTGTAATCTGCTCGAGAAGGACCAGGGTGATGATGCCTTGGCCAGGGTGTATGACAAGTATTTGTATGCTGAGGATATCGAAGACCTCTTGCAAAAAATGACAGGAGAGAAAGATAGTGCCGTTATCATCACGAACTACATCAATAACTGGATTCAGCAGGAATTGCTGCTGGAAAAGGCAGAATTGAACCTGAATGATGATCAGAAGGATTTTCAAAAGCTACTGGAGGATTACCGTCGCTCATTAATCATTTATGCCTTTCAGAAAGAGTATATCCGGCAAAAACTCGACACCATTGTGTCTGATGAGGAGATTTCAAATTACTATGAACAAAATCAGGCCAACTTTGAACTGAAAGAGAATATTGTCAAAGTCCGATACGCCCAGGTGGCAAAGAATGCGCCAAAGATCAATGATCTTCAAAATCTAATACAGAAAACCGATGCTGAGTCCAAAGCTGAATTCAAGGAATACTGTGTTCAGTATGCCGTCAATTACAGTGATAATGATTCTACCTGGATTCCTTTTGACAGAATCAAGATGCTTATTCCTATTGTAGAAGAGAATGATGAATCATTTTTAAAGAGGAACAAATTTGTGAATGTACAAGACAGTTTGAATCTGTACTTCCTTTATATCGATGAATACAAAATAAAGAAGGCCATTTCTCCGTTGAGTTTTGAACACGATAAAATCCGAAATATTATAGTGAATCAGCGTAAGCTTGAGTTGATGGATAAAATGAAGAGTAATCTTTTTGAATCGGCTTTTCAAAAAGGAAATGCGGAAATTTACACCCCTTGAAGAATTTTGTGACATATCTTCTATCTATGATCATGATTCCCATCGTGGCTTTGGGCCAGGATGGTGCTGTTGTTGACGAGGTTGTTGCTGTAGTCGGATCAGAGATTCTGCTAAAATCAGATGTTGAAAAACAGATCATTCAATACAAATCACAAGGTATTCAATTCGAAGATGATGACAGGTGCCGGGTGATGGAAGAACTTCTATATTCAAAACTTCTCTTGAACCAGGCAAAACTGGATAGTGTTGTTGTTTCTGATCAACAGGTTGAAGGCGAATTGGATCGAAGGATCAGTTATTTTATTTCTCAGATCGGGTCAGAGAGAGCACTTGAAGAGTATTATAAAAAGTCGATGGAGGAGATTAAGAATGAATTGCGAGCTAATCTTCGTGATCAGATGATAATTCAACAAATGCAAGGCACGGTTACAACCGGAATGAACATCACCCCATCTGAAATTAAGCAGTATTATAAAGACATACCTCAAGACAGCTTGCCATTTATCAATGCTCAAATCGAAGTAGCTCAACTTGTAGTATATGCTCCACCAAGCAGAAAGCAGGTTGAGGAATCAAGAACAAGATTGAATGAATTGCGTGAAAGGGTAATCTCCGGAGAGGATTTTGCCACTCTTGCCATTCTTTACCTCCGAGGATCCGGGAACTGCCACCCAGGGCGGTGAGCTTGGCTTTGTTGGAAAAGCAGAGGTTGATCCGGCCTTTGCGGAAGCGGCATTCAAACTAAAAGGAAATGAAGTCTCCAGGATTGTTAAATCTGAATTTGGGCTGCACATCATTCAATTGATTGAAAAAGATGGAGAGAAGGTGAACGTTCGACACATCCTGATCAAACCGAAAATTGAAGGGACAGAAATTCTGAATTCAAAGGCTATCTGTGATAGTCTTTACGAAGCAATCAACTCTTATGATTCATTATCGTTTGAAATGGCCGCTCAGAGACATTCAGATGACAAGGCAAGCAAGAATAATGGTGGATTAATGGTAAATCCATATACGGGTTCTTCATTATTCGAATACGACCAGCTTGATCCTTCTGTGTATCTGGCAGTAGAAAATCTGAATGAAGGAGAAATATCAGAACCAACGGCTTTCGCAACAAGAGAAGGAAAAAAAGGATACAGTCTTTATCTGGTGTTAAAGAAGGTTGAATCACACCGAGCTAATATCAAACAGGACTACCAGATAATCCAGGAAGCAGCCATGGCCCAGAAAGAAGCTCAGGTGGTGAGAGATTGGATTGGTAAAAAATTGAAGGAAACACACATCGACTTAAAAGGTGAACTTCAAAATTGTAATTTCGACAACGACTGGAATAAAGTAAACTAATATGAGTGAATCAAATCCCGGATCTGAGGTAGCCTTAATTGATCAATTTGTTTCTGATTTCGGAAGAATGAAATCGGAGATCGGTAAGGTCATCGTTGGACAGGAAGAGATCATAGAGCAGGTTTTAATCTCAATATTCAGTCGAGGACATTGCTTGCTAGTAGGTGTGCCGGGACTTGCTAAAACATTGCTTGTCAATACGATAGCAGATGTTCTTGGTCTTTCATTCAATCGAATTCAGTTTACACCCGATTTAATGCCTTCTGACATCATCGGGTCTGACATTCTTGATGAAAACAGAAATTTTAAGTTCATAAAAGGTCCCTTGTTTGCCAATATCATCCTTGCTGATGAGATCAACAGAACACCTCCGAAAACACAGTCTGCCTTGTTGGAAGCAATGCAGGAAGTATCTGTAACCACGGGTGGACATCAATATGATCTGGAAAAACCGTTTTTTGTTTTGGCAACACAGAACCCGATTGAGCAGGAGGGAACATATCCTTTGCCGGAGGCTCAACTCGACAGGTTTATGTTTAACCTTTGGCTCGATTATCCAAGCACTGAAGAAGAAGTCAATATTGTTAAGAATACCACGGCTGATCTTAACCTGAACCTCGACAAGATTTTAAATGGTGAGCAGATCATGGCTTATCAGTCTGCCATTAGAAAGTTACCTGTTACAGATGCGGTAATTGAATACGCGGTGAAATTAGCTGCATCTACAAGACCGGGTAATCCTTCGGCCGCTGAGATTACAAATCAATATCTGAACTGGGGTGCAGGCCCGAGAGCCAGTCAATACCTTATTATTGGTGCAAAATGTCATGCCGCTTTGAATGGCAAATATTCACCGGATATTGAAGATGTCAAGGCCGTTGCTCTTCCAATATTCAGACACAGATTGGTAAGAAATTACAAAGCAGAAGCCGACAGAGTAAGCATGGAAGACATAATGTCTCAGTTATTGATGTGATTCAATAGACCTTTTTTTGCTCAGGCAGATCCATTTCATAGAATCTATCATTTAGTCGTTTTCCCCTTTTGGCGTCATAATCCTCGATAAGGATCCATTTTCCTTTTTTGAATTCAAGGGCATCAAAGCTAAGATCTGGAACATAATATTCCGCCTTGTCCTGATACATCGGTTTAAGAGGAGATAAATGATCCATTACAATGAGGTCATCTTTTCCTTCTTCAAACCAAATGGACATATCGGCATCCACAGAGTATTCGAAAATATTTCTTTTTATCTCACCCGTTTTTTCAATATCGAATACTTCTTTTCCAAAAAGAATGTCCTCTTCCACCGAAACGATTTCAATTACTTTTTTCTTCGTCAGGGCGGAATTTCTGTTTATCCCTAGCAACACTGCATGCCGCTTACCCTTGTAATTGAATACTTTCAGGTCGTAATAAAGGGCACCATACCATTTTCTGGGACTCATTTCCAAAAATTTCGCATCCTCGAATTCAAGGTTGCTTGAATCACTAAGTCTTGACAGCTTATGCTCCCCATTCTCGGTATATTGAATCACACCGTAATATTTGATCTCGTCGTTTTCGTTCTCCAGTTCCCAAGTAAAAACTCTCAAATAAGCATCTTCACTTCTCAGTTTTGATATCAGGTCAAGTGTGTCGAAAGAATACTCCATCTTCTCATCTTTAGACATGGCCAAAATCAATTCATGCCCCAGTCTATTATTCAAAGAATCACGGGTCCGTCCTTTCCCTGATTCCTTCATCATTTCAATGATATTCACGAGATATGCCTGATGGTCTTCCATGGATAAAGCCAGGGAAGCTGATGCAGAAGTCGGTCTTTGAGGTTTTACCTCAAAGACACACGTGAAGCAGATGATAAAAACAAATAATATTTTCCTTGTCACTTTTCTATTCGCTGGTCTTACTTTTGCAAATCTAAATAACGTTTAGTGGAGAATAAAATTATTGCACTTAGCAAACTAGGTCGGGAAATCGAAGAAACGGTTTCGTCGGATGATTTCGGAACAAACGATTTAGGTCGAAAAATTTCTGACAAGATAGGAGAAGCATATCACGAAAACGGATGGTTTACCAAAGAAGCCGTTCTGATGTCATTGCATGGGATTTCGTCTTGGTTGAATGAAGATACTCTTCAGCAATGGAAGAAACTATATGAGATCAGTCCTGAAAGAAAAAAGGTTGGTCTTATTATGGCCGGGAACATTCCTCTTGTCGGATTTCACGACCTATTATGTGTGCTGCTCTCAGAGAATACGGCTCAGATCAAGATGTCATCTTCTGACAAATCACTTTTACCCGGTATTCTGGAAAGGCTTGTAGAAATTGAACCTGAGTTTAAAGATCAGATCAATTTCGTTCAAAAACTAAGCGACTACGATGCCGTAATTGCAACTGGCAGTAATAATAGTGCCAGGTATTTCGAATATTATTTCCGCAACAAACCACACATCATCCGCAAGAATCGAAATTCTATCGCTGTCTTGAAAGGTGATGAAACTGAAGAAGAACTTCGAGAGCTCGGCAAGGACATATTTTCTTATTACGGTCTGGGATGCAGAAACGTATCCAAGATCCTTATTCCCGAGGACTTTGATCTGGACAGATTGTTTGGAGCCATTTTAGACTTTAATGAAGTGGCCATGAACAAAAAATACGCCAACAACTACGACTATTATAAGGCTCTATATTTATTGAACAAGGCAGACCTTATTGAAAATGGATTTCTGCTGGTAAAGGAAGACTCAACACTACATTCACCGGTTTCAATGCTCTTTTATCAGCGCTATCAGAACGAAAATGATATTAAAGAATACATTGAAATTGAAAAAGAGAATATTCAATGTGTAGTCTCAAAAAGTGAAGTGATTGAAAACGCTGTTCCATTTGGGAAGTCGCAATTCCCCTCTGTAGATGATTATGCTGATGGAGTTGATACGATGAAATTTTTAACTTCTTTGTAAAAATAGATAGTCCAAAATATGGAGTTGCAATTACTAGTTAGAATTTTTTGTTGAATTCAATTGAGCTGTCTTAATACTAGTTATAAGTATAGCGGTGAGCTCTCCTGCTTCTTTTTCAAGGTCTTCCATTTCACACTTTTTACAAAGTTCGCTTTCTATTATTAACTTCAGACAGATATGAGTTTCTCTCAGTTCTTTTAGCGAAACTTTGATTTTATGAATAAAATCTTTTCTGGATTCACTGGCTGAAGCCTCGCCATAATTCAGCGAAATTGATGATGACGACCTCATAAGTTGATTTGAGATGTGCCTCCCCTGTGGTTTATTTGGCAATTTGAATGTCAATTTCATTGCTTCGGCTGAAAACTTTATTATTCGGTCTTCAAGTGTTGCATATTTCATAAAACTAAATTGGACCGAATAATTGGTTACGGCAAAGAGATTTCTTGGTCTAGGGAGACAGGGAATTTAATTTTGAACTTTAGCTGAGTACTTCTTGCTTTCTAATTTTAGAAGTTACTCAAATTCAATAGCGCCCATATCCGGCATAGAAGCATTTCTTGTCTTGCCTTCCAAATCGGTTGATGTGCCTAATTGATCAGAAACAAATTCGGATGCTCCGTTGTCGAGGGCAGGTGAGGATGAGTTTAGCGAGAAATCATCAAAATATGGATCATTAAATATGTTCTGATTGCCGGGATTATGAATGGTGTCGATGTACGTGCCGTATTTCTCTGTGTCGATGTCTGACTTGAAAAGAGTATTGTGCATGGTGAAATTGATCTTTTCACCCGGCTCGTATTCGTCTTCTATATTGAATTCACTTTTTATGTCACCATAAATTATGGAGTTTTCAAAGAAGGCAAGCATGGAGTCTTCTCGCAGCACGTTTTCGAATCTGTCAGTGTAAATCTGGGTTAGATAAACAGCCGGAGTGTTTCGAATACTTCCTCTCCAGTAATTCGCAAAAGTCGAATGGATAAATCTATATTGTCCTCCTCCTGATACAATGAGGTTGCTATTACCACTATTGTTTACAAGAAGATTCTGTCCGATGACAACATGATTTGTAGCAAATATCCCTGCGAATTTGGTGTTCTCAATGACTGTATTTCTCAGAAAAATTCTGCTTTGACTTACCAATCCTGTCTTATTTCCCTGGAAGGGATTGTATTCCGCCTGTATACCAATAAATGAGTTTTTTATGATGACGTTATCAAAAATCTGATCCTGTCCTGTCGGACCATCATTTATCCATATCCTATCCCATGATCCTGAGACATCTTTGTAGTTGTCGAGTCTGTCGCCCTGAAAAACAATAGGATTGTCTGTGCTGCCTATGGCTTCAATCTGACCATATCTGTAGACCCATAAGCCTGAATTAGCGTGAAAATGGATCTGAGTGCCTTCTTTGATCTGCAAAAATTGAGTTGAATCGACAACAGCATACCCATATATCACGATTGGAAGTGTATTATCCCACATTGTGTCATATCCGTTGTTGATGATTTTGTAGTCGGGCAATCCCTGAGGAAAGCGATTCGGAGTAATGAAATATGCTTCCTGACCGTAAGCCAGAAGATTTACGTTCTGAACGTTCCCGTTGGTCACGAATTCTATATTTCCTTCCACGAGAAAGGGTAGTGTTTCTCCGCTATTTGGATCAATAGTAACATCAACGAAGATGAAGAGGCTGTCTTTTCCGGGAATGAATACATCTTTGATTTCTGTTCCGGGCTCTCCATCCACATTCATTCTGAAGAAGGCATTGTTTGGTCCTGTTAATCGAATGCTGCTGACCTTAACTGAGCTGTTGTTATTGTTATAAACCTTGAGCCAGCGAGTGGTGCTTCCAACGGAAGTGAAGATCGTATCGAAAACCACGGTTCCGTCTGAAAAGCTGAGCTGAATGGATGGGTCGTTTGATACATTTCCTTCATCAACGCGGTCGCGCCGACATTGTACTAGCGTGAGTGATAGGAATAATATGATCAATAGGCGTTGAAGCATCGCGCAAATATACAGATACAATACGGCGAGGAAAGAAGCTTATTGTATATTATGTACGCTTTGTTGTATTTTCGACAATATGGCCATGGAAAGGAAAATCATAGATACGGGCGATGGAAGTTCTTCTCTCTACGATCCGGCAACCGGAGATAATTTTCACTCTTTTCATGGAGCCGAAACAGAGTCTCAATATGTTTTTATAGAAAAAGGTTTAGCCCTTTTTAATGATGCAACAATAAAACCAAACATTCTGGAAGTCGGATTGGGAACCGGCCTGAATTGTTTACTCACTTACCAATATCTGATTGATTATGACATGAAGGGAGTCCTGTACACCGCATTGGAACCGATTCCCGTGGAAAGAGAGATCATCAAGGAATTGAAATTCAGAGCTCTGGAGAATCCTGAGTTAAAAGAATTCTTTGACGAAATGCATGGAGCTGAATGGAATCAAGTAAAGGAGACCGCTAGAATGGATCTAAAGAAGATCAGACAATCCTTACAGGAATGTGATCTGGAGTCGGGATTTAACCTTGTCTATTACGATGCATTTGGCCCGACTTACCAACCGGAAATGTGGGGAAAAGATATTATAAACAAAGTATGTTCATTGCTTGCAGAAGATGGAATTCTGGTCTCATACTGCGCGCAAGGGCAATTCAGAAGGAATTTACAGGAGTCAGGAATGCGTGTTGAGAGACTTCCTGGTCCACCGGGAAAACGTGAAATGATAAGAGCTATTAAGATTAGAGATTAAATATTCTATTTTTGATAGTAGATGCGTCGAAGGAAATGGCTAATTCATCGAATTCTGTCGAAAATCGGCAACCTTAGAAAAATGAAATCGTTTATATCATATTTCTGAAAAACATGTATGTTTTGAGATATATCGCTCTTTTTATTCTGGGTCTGTTGCTCTTTAACACGGAAGTAAAATCTCAGTGTCAATTGGATGATGGTGATGGAAATCCATCGGCCAATCCAATATATATCGGATGTAGCCAGGTTACCTCTGCCAACGATACTTCATTTATAATTGTAATTACACCGTCAAATAACTTCGGCGCATGGACCATGAACTGGGGTGACGGCACAACGTCTTCTGGAGCATCATTAAATCCTCCTGCGACCATAAATCACACATATATTTCGGTTACTAATAATGGAACTGTTTTTGCAGATACCTTCAATTTTACCTTTGTATCAGGAACCTGCACGATTCCCGGAATTGTAGTGAGTGGTTATCCTGTTACAGCAAATATTGAAGTACCGGGAGGTCTAACTCAACTGACCTGTGCTCCAGGAACATTGGAATTTATTAATAACTCCAATGGAGCCAGCGGTTTACCTGTTATGCCCGGAACTGTTTTTACATGGGACTGGGGTGATGGCTCTCCGCTTGAAGTTTTCAACTATACCAATGCCGGTGATACGGTTCTTCATACATACCAGAGACAGACAGTCAATTGCGTAACACAGGTCGATTTAACAGCTACAAATCCTTGTAATCTCTCACCTTCCGTTAATTCTCAATCACCTGTCTTGATTTACGATCTGGATGATGCCGCCATTGCAGCTTCTGCTACAGTTTTGTGTTATCCTGATACTGTGGTAAATTTTGCCAATGGTTCCAATTTCAATTGTTATGCGCAGGGAAATACGGATCAGCGATATGAACGTTGGAATTTTGGAAATTATTGGGGCCTTGGTTATGATTCCATTGTGGATTGGCGACCATCCGGTCCTCCGTTGGGAACACCAAATCCAAATCCAATTCCGATTGCCTTTCCCGGAATAGGAACGTACACAGTTAATATGATTGATAGTAATCTGTGCGGACAGGAACCGGCGAGCATAGTTATTCAAATTGTACCACCACCGCAGGCCGACATGAGCGGAGATGATACAATCTGTGTGGGAGAAGTGGTTACGTTTCAGAACTTGTCGACCGGCGGAGCCAATGTATTTGCCTGGGATTTTGGAGATGGGACAGGATTCATTACAACGGGAGGAGGGAATCAGACCCATCTTTATGTTGATTCAGGCACTTATACTGTTCGTCTGGCAATAGGTATTGCGGGCTCGAATTGCGTTGACACAGCATTTTGGACAGTGGTTGTCAATCCAAGTCCGACGGCATTGATTAGTTTTTCACCGGCCTCAGCTTGTGATAGTCTCACAGTAACTTTTGCCGATTCATCACTGGGCAATCCAGTGAATTGGTTTTGGGATTTTGATAATGGCAATACAAGTACAAATCAAAATCCAGGACAGGAATTTTATGGTTTTCCGGCCAATTATGCTGTAAGTCTGACCGTATCGAATTCATTTGGTTGCACAGATTCCATTGTTGAAATGGTGAATGTTTATCAAACTCCTGTTCCGCTTTTTTCTCCAACAGCGGTTTGTGCAGGTGCAGTATCTCAGTTTGTAGATTCATCTTCTCATGCTTCAGGCGATCCGATCATTAGTTGGGACTGGAATTTTGGTGACGGTTCACCCAATTCAAATCTGCAGAATCCGACTCATATTTATGCGCTGGCCGGCACCTATGATGTGATTCTTTCTGTGTCGACAGCCAACTGCTCTGCTCAGGACACGATTCAAGTGGTGGCTGAGCAATTACCAACGGCTGCTTTTTCAATGGATACAACCCAGGGATGTTCACCTCTTTTGGTGAATTTTACCAATAATTCATCGGCAAATGCAGTGACATATCTGTGGCAGTTCAGCGATCAGGATACGAGCACTCAGGTTAATCCTCAATTTGTATTCAATAATAATTTTGGAATAGATACCAACTATTATATTAATCTGATTGCCTATACCTCCTTTGGTTGCACAGACACGGCAACAGAATCAGTTACTGTTTTCCCTAATCCTGTGGCTCAATTCGACGATAATGTATTTCAGTTTACCTGTACACCGGCTGTAATAACTTTTTCGAATCAGTCGACCAATGGAGCGACATCTTATTTCTGGGACTTCGACAATGGCAATACATCCACTCAGGTGAATCCCAGTGACAGCCTGATCAATAATTCTCTCTTTACTGATACTTTCTTTGTTTCACTTGTGGCTTTCTCGGCAAATGGATGTTCGGATACGGCTATAGAGACTTACTTCGTCTGGCCTACTGCTGCATCCTTGCCCGATACAATGGATTCGGGATGTGTTCCCTTACCTGTTCAGTTCCCACCTCTTGCCAATTCAGCCACGCAGATTTGGTTTTTTGGTGATGGACAGACAAGCACTTCTTCTGCTCCGAATCATCTTTATGTGACGGCACAGGATTTCGTAGCAAGCGTAGCCACGAATACCTCCAACGGTTGCAAGGATACGAGCTATAGTCTGGTGCGGGTTCGGCCCGTCACCCAGGCCCAATTCACCACAAACTTGTTCAATGCCTGTGCTCCGGCTGAAGTAGAATTCACCAGTCAATCGGTGGGTGCAAGTCGATATTACTGGGACTTTGGAGATGGAGTTTCTATAGATACGACAGATACCATTGTCACGCACATATTTGAAAACACATCAGGTGTTGACACGACCTACACGGTCAGATTGGTTACTGAAAATGCTTTTGGTTGTTATGATACGGCCTTTCTTGATGTAACTATACATCCCGAGGTCTTTGCAGGTTTTGAGCATGACACCGCCGGATGCAGCGTTTTTGGTGTTTTATTTATTAACCAATCAATTGGCGCAAGCCTGTATGGATGGCATTTTGGAGATGGAACGACATCTGCTCAGAAAAATCCGGCCAAGGCCTATATCAATAACACGAAAATTCCTGAAACCTATACAGTTTCTCTTGTGGCAAGCACAAGCCAGGGTTGTCGAGATTCCATTGCCTCAGAGCTCACTGTGTATCCACAACCCAATGCCAATTTTGCCGTCAATCCACCTACAAATACACTCACTTATCCAGATACAATATTTGGTTTTAATAATCTTGAATTCGGCTGGGATTATTTGTGGGATTTTGGTGACAGCACTACCTCATCGGATTCCACGATTACTGAGAAGGCATATACGGGTTGGGGTGAATTCAATGTTAACCTCGTTGCTTTCAATGAGTTCTGCTCCGATACCATGACACAATTGGTAACTATACTACCTCCTGTTCCTATCGCTGATTTTGGTGATTCTACAGCAGGTTGTGAAGATCTAACGGTTGAATTTGTAAATAAATCCAAATATGCTGATACATATTTCTGGAGATTTGTGAACTCCACAACGAATGCCGCTCAAAGCAGTGCAGAAAAGGATCCGACAATCACATTTACAGACCCCGGATTTTACAACGTTGAACTTACCGTGAGTGGAGAAGGAGGGGAGGATGAAAAGACCAAGTTTGGTTACATCCAGGTTTACGAACAACCTCAGGCCGATTTCACCTTTGCTCCTGAAGAAGTCTTTATTCCAAATGAGGCTGTCGTATTCTTTAATAATTCAAGAGGTGATAATTTATCTTATAGCTGGAATTTCGGTGACGGTAATACGTCCTCTGCGGAAAATCCAGAGCATTACTACAAAGCTGAAGGTGAATACATAGTCACTCTTGTTGCGTCAAACGGATTTTGCGAGGATACCAAGGAGTCTATTTCACCTGTATTGGCTAAACCGAGTGGCAGTGTTACAACACCGAATGCATTCACACCAAACACGGGTTCTGATCCCGGAATCAATGGTGCTTATGATTTCTCAACGCCGGGTTACGATAGAACAAGTAACAACGTTTTCTATCCTGTGATTGTAGGAGAGATTAAGAAATACGAATTCATGATTTTTAATAAATGGGGAGAATTACTCTTCAGAACAGACAGGGAAACAGTTGGTTGGACGGGTTGGTATAGAGATCAGTTATGTCAACAAGATGTCTATGTGTTCAGAGTAAATGCTACCTTAATAGACAATTCAGAGGTTGTGTTAGCCGGAGATGTAACTTTATTGAGATGAAAAAAATATTGTTCGCCGTTTTTGCCTTTAGCCTGGGCCAATTATTTGCACAGGATTATTCTAGGCAGGAGTTAAAGAAGATCGAAGATGCCGATATCGATTATGAAATTGGCGACTTTCTAAGTGCTGTAAATGTTTACAGTGAGCTGCTAAAGTCTCATCCGGAAGATGATGAGATACAACTTAAAGCGGGTATTTGCTATTTCTATTTGAGGAAGTATGAGAATGCTGAAAGTCATCTTTCAAAGGCGCGAGAAATGCAGGCTTTTGAGGCTAATTACTATCTGGGTCAGACCTATCATCTTGAGGGAAAAATAGAAGAAGAGATCGATCTCTACCATGAATATCTTGCTAAAAATGAAGATCCTTTACACAGTCGGTCAGAAATAAATCATCTTATTGAACAGGCGGAGACGGCAAGAGATCTCATGGAAAATCCAATCAATGCGGATCTAGAGAACATGGGATCGTCCATTAATTCGGAGTTTCATGAATATGTGCCCCTGGTTTATGGTTCTGAGGATGAGATTTATTTCACTTCGAGAAGACCCGGTAGCACAGGTGAACAATTGGATCACAGAGGAGACCATTTTGAAGATATCTATTATTCACAACACGTATATGGTTTCTGGCAGCAACCTGAGCAATTGCCAAGTCCGATCAATACAGAAACTCATGATGCCTGTGTTGGAATCTCCAGTGATGGTCAGATTTTATATTTCTTCCGAACCAGCCAGATCTGGTTACAGGTGATCTCTATTCGGTAAAAAAATCAATGCTGGGTTGGTCTGAACCTGAGCTCTTGCCCGGTGAAATCAATTCGGATGCTATTGAGACAAGCGCCTCGATTAGTAATGATGAGCATACTGTGTACTTTTCGAGCAATCGAGAAGGTGGTTATGGCGGAATGGACATCTGGAGAGTTAAAAAACTTCCAACAGGTGAGTGGAGCAAGGCACAAAATCTGGGCTCGGTAATTAATACAGAGTTTGATGAGGATTCTCCATTTATCCATGCTGATGGCAAGACTCTGTACTTTATTTCGAAAGGACATAAATCAATGGGCGGATATGATATTTTCCACACCAAGGTTGATGATGAAGGGAAATGGTCGAAGCCTGTCAATCTGGGATATCCGGTCAACACCCTTGCCAATGATTTAAATTTTGTTATGTCGGCCGATAAGCTAACCGGCTATTATTCTTCTTCGGCAGCCGGTGGTTACGGTGGACAGGATCTATATAAGATCAATTTTAAACTGGATGCCGAAATACTTTCTGTAGTAAAAGGAGGAGTGGCTTCTAATGATACCTCTCACATTCCAATTGAAGCTGTTATCACATTAATTGATAAAAGAACCAAAGCCGTTCAGGGTGAATACAAATCCAATGCGTCTACAGGTCGATTTATTATGGTTGTTTCACCGGGAAGCAGTTATCAGGTTGTAGTTGAAGCAGAGGGTTATCATACCTATTCTGGTGAAGTATTCTTTGATGATCAGGTTGGTTTTGGATCGCAAATTGAGGAATTTAAATTAATACCACTGCAGGTTAGCTCGAATGACTAAATTTCTCAAATTCATATTGTTTCTATGTATTCCTGCAAGTGCTTTTGCACAGGATTTTCAGTACAGCCAATTTTATGCTGCGCCTCTCTATATTAATCCGGCGTTTACCGGACTAACTGAACAGCACAGAATTGTTGTCAATGCACGTGACCAATGGCCTGGATTACCCAACGACTTTCTTTCAACCTCTGTATCATACGACAGATGGGTTGAGGAATTTAACAGCGGGATAGGGATTATCGCCAATGGTGAATTGCAGGGTAGTGGAAGACTCTGGAGAGCCGAGATTGCTCCAACGTATTCTTATCAGGCCATCATTAAAGAACTTGTCGTGATCAGACCTGCAATCAAAGTGGGATTTAACAGCATAGGAGTAAACAAAAACCGCCTTGTCTTTAATGATCAATTGGAATCCGGCACTGTTACGACTGAAACGAAGATTAGGTCGAACAGATTCTATACAGACTTCTCCTTCGGATTTCTTGCGTTATATGATCTTTACTGGGCAGGACTCTCGATCAACCATCTGAATCAGCCTGACCAGTCCTTGCTTGAAAATGGAGAAGCAGATCCTTTACCAAGAAAGTATTCGTTCCATGGAGGAGCTAAAATTCCTCTTGACAATGCCAGTGATGCCAAGATTGATGGAAAAGATTTGACTTTTGCTCTTCATTATAAAGCTCAGGGCAAATTCGATCAGCTCGATATAGGGGGTTATTTGAATACAAATCCTGTGGTTTGGGGTGTCTGGTATCGAGGACTTCCAGTTAAGAAGAATTACAATGGCAGCCACAATGGAGATGCTATTACTTTTTTATTCGGTATTTATCGACCCGAATATAAATTTGGCTTCAGTTATGATATCACGGTTTCTAAATTAGGTATCGGACAAGCTGCAGGATCATTTGAGATATCCTTTATCAGGGAATGGACTCATAAAAAGAAAAAGCGCAGGAAAGCATTTATTGTTCCCTGCGCCAAATTCTAGTCTAGTTTATTCTGATCAGTGCCTGATCGTCAATCGGTTTACTTGTTCGTAACCCGCCGTTGTCCTCACTTTATAAATGTACATTCCTTCTTTCAGGTCTGACACATCTATTCTGAACGTTTTCTCTCCATTGATCTGACCTTCGAAAATGTCTCTTACTTTTTTACCTGTCAGGTCATAGAGGGCAATGCTAATTTGTTCAGCTTTATTGGATTTCACCGGAATGTTCACAGTGTTATCAGCCGGATTAGGGAATGCGTCACCTATTGTAAGTCCACTCAATTCATTGATTCCGTCAACATTAAGAACGTGTACCGGAAGAACATGAGTTCTTTCACAGCCATTTGCATCCTTTTCTTCCAATGATACACTAGCATTCAGATTTGCATCTCCCCATTCAATTTTAACGGCAGCACCTGTGCTATCTGTCACAATTGTTCCACCTGATACCTTCCATAGGTAAGTATGTCCCGGTTGTATACCGGCACTGTAGTTCTTATCAGTAAATCGAACCACGCTATCAATTCCGGTTATACCATTTATAAATTTCGGTTTTGGATTGATCTGCATCACGATTTGATTTGATGGTATGGTAAATGTACCTGTGGTACAATGATCCGTAATGAGATCAACGCTCACTGTATCCCCCCAGTCGATTGACGGACTAAATGAGCTATCAGAGGTGACATTCCCCTGATTCAATCCATTGACTTTCCATTGATACATTGCACTACCCGCTGTATAAGGGTTAGCGATGAATGTAAATGGAACTCCATAACAAATTACACTATCAGGAACCACGTCAAGAGTCACATCTGGTGTGTCTACTACGTTGACCGTAAAAGTTTGGTAATTGTTTGCTGTATCTACCTCAAGCCATTGTCGGGCCTCAATAACAACATCGTATTGTCCTCCAACACTCAAATCAAAATTGTTGGTAATCACAAATGTTGTAGACGAATCCGGATCAAGTGTACCTGAATTTATCAATCGACTGTACGTCTGATTTATTGCACCCGTTGAACTCACCTCAAGATGCAAGGTGTCAATGGCAAAATCCACGGTAATTGAATCCTGATTTGTTACAGTTACCTCAACGGTCTGATTCGAAATAGCACATGAAGGATCATTCAAAGAGGTGACCGGTTCAAGTTTTAAACTTACTCCATCCATGGTTGAATTCACCGGTAGCCGATATACATTAAGAGTTGTTGTCGCTAGGTCGGTATAAGTTCCTCCAGAGGCTAGTCCACCATGATAATAATAAGCGCCAGATGGAGTTGGATCTTCACTTTGAAGGGCCATTGGGTAATGACCGGCTGTCAATATAGCCATGCCCACATAATATTGGTTATTCGCAATGGTAGGTGGCGGGCGGTCAAAGTTGGTTGTATTTCCATCAAAAACTTCAAGGTCTACCCACTTACCCATATCTCCACACTGGATGACATAGTTAGGCGTTCTTCCTACAATATTATTGCCGTTATCTACCACGACACCATAAATACTTTGTCCAACGCTGGCCGTATTAAAGCCGATTTTCATTTGAATCCTGGAGATTTTTCTCTTGCCTGTCACTCTATACCTTGCGGCAAAAATTCCATTTCCTGAACCCCAACCGAAGTTGCTGACATTACCAGTGCTGTCTGAGTAACCGATCAATTCTCTTCCAACCAGTTGTATATATTCTTTTTCATTATTCGAATTCTCACCATCAGAAGAAAGTGAAACATTAATAATATCGGTACCTATGTTTTGAGGAGTATATCCAGTAAAGTTTACGGTTGAAGCAACACCAGCACTCATAGCATTAATTATAGAAGAGTCCTGATATGAGTTTGCTCCAGTGATCTTTACTTTAACCCATGTACCGGTTTTAGAAGCCGTTCCAACATTGGTCACTCGAACCGAAATCGGATGAGGATCGCCCCATGGAATGACGGTTGCATGCTTTCTGATAACATTTGTGACCTCTGCGTCATTTGCTATTTGTGGCAAGAATCGGAAAGTTCTTCCATTATCAACCAAAGGCCTGATAACACAGGTAGGAATAACTTTTCCGATTGTTGTATTGTTATTACCAAAATTGAATCCAACACCAACTCCACCTGTGTAATTTCCTGCATTAAATCCTGCTACATGCCATTCGTATGAAGACGATTTTGAAACGTTTATAATCTGGGTGTTGCTGCTTCCTTTGATTCCAACTCCGGCTAACTTGAAAAGACTGGTATCCGAAGTGGGAATAAAATCTCCGTATACAAATTCAATCATATCATTGGCTTCGTACAATTTGATCTGGAAGTTCATGCTGCTAAATTGTACCTGTGGTGTAGCACCTGAAGCTGTATCCGTGATATTCTTGTCGGTTACATTTTTGAACTGAACCGTAAGGATTCTGCTTCCGGCACTACCAGTAGTGCTGTATCTATATTCTGTCTGTGCTGTAGACGATGAATCGAGATCGTGATTAAACGCAGCCAGGATATTTCTGTCATTCACGTTCGAGCTACTAAATACTCCACCTGGATTATTCTGGTTGAAATAGGTGTAAGCCAAATTTGCAGCTGACGGAGCTGACATGGAGGAATTGGGTCCAAGTTTGATGAAACCGTTGGTATTCAGAACAAAATAACTGAATGTCGATCCATTGAAATCAAAATTAAAACCAATAGGTTGTGCAGCCGAATTGGCATCGTCGTAATTCGCTGTGTTAATTACGGTACCTGAATTTCCCAGGTCGGTATAAGTCCCTTGAACATTATAACATGTTTCTACCGTCTGGGTCAATTGTCCCATGGAAACGGTTATGAATGTGAAAAACAGCGCAGTAAAGAGTGAAAATTTTTTCATAGCATGTTGATTGATGCTATTAAAAATAATCAATCATTTTGAGAAAGCAAGCAATTCGAATTGCTTGAACCTGAAAATCAGACTTTAAAACTATCGTTGAATGCTAATCTTACCCAGCATGTCTCCATTTAACTGATCTCTCAAAACGTAGATTCCGTCATTCAGATCGCTCGGAATTTGCCATTGATACGAAGTGCTTGTAGACTCAATTCTAAATTCATGAACCACTTTGCCCTCCAGATCAATCAGACTTACATTCCTGCTTTCAAGACCCATTCCTTCAAAAATAACATGGCTTGAAGCCGGGTTAGGATAAATTTTTAAAGAAGGTTTTTCTACACTTGTAATCCCCACTGGTATGCTGCATCCTTGAACACCTACCATCGGATCAGGACCACAATCATAGGTAATAACACTATTCTTCATCACATAAAGACCGGCCTCAATATTGTTGTCGATCAAATCTCTTTTCTTTCTTCCCTGTCCCAAAGTCGCAAACATAAAATCATCTTCGTCGTTCACATGACCCAATTGATGAGCATGACCTAATTCATGAACAATAACACTTTCCATATCATGTTGATTGAAACTTGGATTGCCCGTTCCTTTGTACCAGTTAACCGTTGGACTGTAACTCAAATCAATCTCATAAACATAACATGTCTGAGGTCCGCAGGTTCTGTAATAACTTCTGGTTACACCTAAGACACCATTCGGAAGTTCATTGGAATTGGCATAGCGCACGATATTAATTCCATCGTCAATGGCTTGATTTGAACTGGTAACACTTCCATTGTCCCAGTTGATGCAGGTATTGTCTCGCCAATTATTCATTGCTCTGAGGAATACATCCTTAGCAGCATTGTCATTGTCGAATCCGGTTGAAAGTCTCCAGGTGAATCCTCCACTTTGATTATCATCTTTATGAAATGGTTGTTTTGGAGTAGTGATAATGTAGTTCAACTGGGCGAATTTTATAAAAGGACTGTTTTGGATACCAATACCCCCAGCTCCACTCACTTTTATCGGTCCTGTTCCCGCACCGGAAGGTACTCGCACCACGATTAAAGTATCCGACCAAAATCTGTAATCGCTGGAAGTAGGTTTGACAAATTGAAGACCTGTAGAAGCATTCGTAAATTCTACCTGACCGCTACCTCGATTCGCTCCAAATTCTGAACCTCTGATTTCAATCTCTTCTTTTATTCCTGCAATGGTTGTGTCAGGTGTTACCGATGTTATGTCAATTAAAGATTTGTTCTGCACCTGCTTTTCGATCTCGTCCTTTTTTATAACCTGTTTCCGGCCCAGGTCATTTTCCAAAAGAGCGTATAATTCCTGTATTGAAGCATAGGATTTAAAAACATCTGCTGCACTTCCGTCCGCTTTTAGATAGATGCATCCCTGAGGTCCGCTGTATGGTTTAAAATTTTCATAAGAAACATCACCGGTGATATCCGACTCAAAAAGAAAGAAAAGGGCAGTAGTTCCATATTCCAATTGAATGGATGGAGTAACCTTTTCGGCGTGATCCTCTATTACGCCCCCCGGACTGATCACCACCAGTTCTTCGTCAGTTATAGTTCCTTTGAAGATCTTGTGAATTTCAATCACATTGGTCGTATATATTTTTCCATTACTGGGATCTCTAAAACCTTCTCTTTGGATTACCTGACCTTCAATAATGACTTCAGAATTGTCAATTCTGTCATCCAGGCTTACCGGATACATGGCACATTGGGCCTGAGATTTCTGGGCTAAAAAGGACAAGGCCATTAAGATGGCGACAAAAATTTTCTTCATGTCAGGGGAGTTATTTCACACAAAGATAATCATTGATCTGCCTTTGCAAAGACTAAAGTTACATTTAGGCTATCAGAACCAACGAAAAGAAAAGAGGAATAATAGAATCTCCTAATTTTCAGTATAGGGTGGTAGTTTGCCTTCTGAGATCAAACGGTCTACTTTTTCCTTGTGAGCCTGGAAATTTCCAAAGCATAAGGCGTCAAGCATATCTTCCCGAGTCATTTCCGTATCACCGAGTTCTTTCCTGATTCGATCTCCTTCACGATCAACATATTTCTCAAATCTTTCCGGAGCCCAGACATATTCTCTTTTATGCCAGTCGACGGCTTCACGATCTATCTGAAATTCTTCCGGAAGTGGCCCGTGAATTCTTCTTTTTATCCTGAGTCCTTCGTATCTGTCAGGAATAACTCGGCTATCAAAAATCAATGGACGGGAAATCTCAATCGCATGAGATTTTTTCTCAGGATCAATGAGCTTAATACCAAGGATTCTGAGTCCCTTCTTTTCTAAGTGTTTGAATCTTTCTTTAAAATGCTCCAGAGTCGTGTACATTCTCAGGAGAATTTTGCTTGAAGACCTTTGTCAAGAGCGTCGAGAAACTCTTCGGTCGATACGTAATGACTTTCATTCAAATCCCTTCCATGAATGCAAAGAGCAAGATCTTTTGTCATCACACCTCCTTCAACCGTTTCAATACAAACGTCTTCAAGAGTCTGACAGAAGTCGATCAATTCCTGATTGTTATCTAATTTACCTCTGAAAGCGAGTCCCCTTGTCCATGCATAGATAGAGGCAATTGGATTTGTTGACGTTTTTTTGCCTTGCTGATGCGCTCTGTAGTGTCTTGTAACCGTTCCGTGAGCAGCTTCAGCTTCCATAGTTTTACCATCAGGAGTAACCAAAGTTGATGTCATCAGTCCAAGTGAGCCAAATCCCTGAGCAACTGTATCTGACTGTACATCACCGTCGTAATTTTTACAAGCCCAGACATATCCGCCATTCCATTTCAAAGCTGCTGCAACCATATCATCAATCAGTCTGTGCTCATAAGTCAGTCCTTTTTCATCCATGATAGACTTGAACTCATTCTGATATACTTCTTCAAAGATGTCTTTGAACCTTCCGTCATATTTTTTCAGGATAGTATTCTTGGTAGACATGTACAACGGCCATCCTTTATTAATTGCCTGATTGAAACAAGATCTTGCAAATCCGTAAATCGATTCATCAGTATTATACATAGAAAGTGCTACACCACCTCCTTCAAACTCGTAAACCTCATGAGTCTCAGGCTCACCATTTTCCGGAGTGAAGGTCATAGTCAATTTACCTCTTCCCTTAACTACCATATCTGTAGCTCTGTATTGATCACCGAAAGCGTGTCGACCGATGCAGATCGGTTTAGTCCAACCCGGAACCAACCTCGGTACATTTGAGATTAGAATTGGTTCTCTGAAAACAGTTCCTCCAAGTATGTTACGGATTGTGCCATTTGGAGATCTCCACATTTGTTTCAGTCCGAATTCCTCAACTCTGTTCTCGTCTGGAGTGATTGTGGCACATTTAATACCGACATTGTATTTTTTGATGGCTTCAGCTGCATCTACAGTAATCTGATCATCAGTAGCATCCCTACTTTCAACACCAAGGTCATAATACTTAATGTCAAGATCGAGATAAGGATGGATAAGTTTATCCTTAATAAAAGCCCAGATAATTCTTGTCATTTCATCTCCGTCGAGCTCAACTACGGGATTTGCTACTTTGATTTTTTCCATGATAATTACTTGCCTGTTTGGGACTGCGAAATTAGAAAAAATATGATGGCCATTTTGGCCAAATCAACATCAATATCCGAATACTTCTTCCAGACTTAATTCTTTGACAGTTCCTAGTTTTTTAAGTGCCTCGAAATCAACTTCATCTCGCTTACCGATCACACAGTAGGTGAAGTTTCTGCCCTTAATGTTTGAGTCGAAGAAATTCTTGAGATCACTCATTTCCATCTGACCAATTTCTGAATAAAGACTCTTTCTAATGTCTTCACTTAATCCTCTTTGTTTGGCCGTATAGTATGTCCAGAAAATTGAGCTCCTTGTAACCCTGTCTGTTTCTATTTTCTTGAGAGCTGCTGTTTTCGCATCCTGAAATTGGCCTTCAGCTTCCGGCATGTTATTGAGCAGTTCCCTGATTGCGTCAGTTGCCTGTCCAAGTTTGTTTGTCTGTGTTCCTATATAAGCCTGTAAATAATGACTTTTATCCTTTCTACCCGGTGTTGAATAGTAACTGTAGGCCGAGTAAGCAAGAGCCTTAGACTCCCTGATTTCCTGGAATACAATAGAAGATAGTCCGGCTCCAAAGTATTCGTTGAATATATTGGCATATGGCATTAGATCCTTGTTAAACAATTGTGATTTATTGATCATCAACAGTTCCGTCTGAACCATATCATAATCAACAAAGTATACCAGATTGTCGCCGGTTTCCAACTCAGGAAATTGCTTTTCTTCCGGCAAGGCCATGAGTGCGTCAGGACATTTATGATGCTCTTTCAAAGCTGAAAGGATGACGTCATCTTCCGCAGGTCCATAATAGAAGACAAAATGCTCGTAGCTTGTAAGCTGCTTGATCTTGTTTATCAATTCATCCGCTTTGATCGCTTCCATTTCCTCAATCGACAATTTGTGTTTGAAAGGATTGTCGGGACCATATTTGGCATAGCTTCCCATACCTGCCCTATGGATGTAATATTTTTCCTTTTTGTTATCCTCTCTTTCTTTCCATGTGTTGCTGATCATTTTTGCAAGGGCTTCTTCATCTGCAACCGGATCGGCAAGAAGGCTTTCAAATAACTTAAGTCCAGGTTCAAATGATTCCTGCAATCCTGAAAGTGTTACATAGATCTTGTCGCTTGAAGTGAATACATCAAAGTCCACACCAAGCTTGAAGAATTCTTTAGTCAGCTCTTCAGCGTTGTATTGACTAGATCCCAGGAATGGAAGGTAATCAATGGCCATGGCCATTTCCAGATCATGATTTCTTCCCATTTCAAGTACGTATTCCAGCTCGAACAATCCATTCTCCGTGTTTCTGATACTGTAGTAATCGATATCACTTCGAACTTTGTCTTTGTTAATGTCTTTTTCGAAATCGAGGAACAATGGTTTGAGTCTCATTTCTGGCAATGTATCGAAGGCCATTGCAAATTCAGATTGATTGTCCCTGTTTATGTCAACTGGTGTAATGGCCGGTTTGTCAACCTTATAAACCGTTGTGTCAATTCCATTTCTTTTATAGACAACTACATAGTTATCTTTTAGGTTCTCATTGGCAAATGCCATGATGTCTTCTTTGGAAATTTTGGCCAACTCATTATTGGTATTCACCACCTTGGCCCAATCTTGCTCCAGAATAAAAGCATCTGTTAGCATGTATCCTCGATATGAGTTGCTTTGAGCATATCTGGTTTCACTCAATTTGAAGTTATTAACCACGGCTTCAGGAAGCCAATCTTCAAATTCACCTTTTTTGATCTTTTCGATCTGAGCCAGTAATAGTTCTTTGGCTTCATCCAGGCTTTGTCCGTTTTTCGGTGTAGCCATCAGATAGAACATGCTGTAATCCTTCAATATCATTGGATTACTATATGCCTCCAGAACTTCCTGTTTCTGCATAAGGTTGATGTCGATCAGACCGGCTTTTCCATTGGAAAGGAGTCCATCCATCAACTTCAGATAAAGAGCATCTTTAGTATCTATCCCACCCAGGCGAAATGCCATACTTAATCTTTCCGTGTTTGGTCCAAAAACCTCCAGACTTTTTACTTCTGCAATCGGTTCTTCGACCGGTGGTGTGTAAGAAGGCACATCTTTCGAAACCCAATTTCCAAAATGTCTGTCGATCATTTCGATGGTCTCATCATAATCGATGTCTCCGGCAAGAATAATGGCCATATTGTTTGGTACATAATACTTGTCAAAATAGTCATGAATATTCTCCATTGAAGGATTCTTCAGGTGTTCTCCTTCTCCAATCGTAGTTTGTGTTCCATATTGGTGCGTTGGAAAAAGTAATTCCAGTAGACCAAAGAATTGCTTTCTGTAATCATTGTCCTGACTTCTGTTGAATTCTTCATAAACAGCCTCCAATTCCGTGTGAAATAATCTCAAAGTCAATTCCTTAAATCTTTCTGATTCCAGCGTCATCCATTTTTCCAGCTCATTGGACGGAATGTCGTTGACATAAACTGTTCTTTCAAATGATGTATATGCATTGGTTCCCTTTGCTCCAAGGGATGAAATCATCTTATCATATTCATTTGGTACTACATACTGAGCGGCAACCTGAGAAATGCTGTCGATCTGACCATAGATCCTGTTTTTTTCTTCAGGGTCATCGGTCTTTCTATGAGCTTCATACAGGTCAGAGATCTGCTTTAATAAGACCTTTTCAGCCTCCCAGTCAAGCGAAGCGATTTTCGAATTCCCCTTGAAGAGCATATGTTCCAAATAGTGAGCAAGTCCTGTTGTTTCTGCAGGATCATACTTACTTCCTGCACGAACGGCAATGTTCGTTTGCACGCGTGGCTCGTCCTTATTAACAGATAAATAGACGGTCAATCCGTTGTTCAGTGTGTATATCCTTGTTTGAAGTGGATCATTTTCAACTTCCTGAAAAGGATATTTGGATGTTTCCTTCTCTGTCGTGTCGCAAGAAGTGAATAAAAGTGGAAAGAACATTGCGATGCTCGCAATGAGTTTGATGTTGGCTTTCATAATAGTGATTGGTTATAACATTTACATAAGATCGAGATCAAGTCGATCTTTCAATTCGTTGATATTTGGATTTTTCTCAATCATTTTTTTCAACTTTTCAGCATCCGTAAAAGCCTTTTGGTATGGCTTGTCAGATATGCTGAGCTTAAGTTGAAGCAGATCATTTTTAAGATCCTGTCGAAGGAAATCCAGAATATTCTGTTTTTCCCTAGATATGATCTCAGCCTGAGATTCATTGTCATATGTCACCACAACATGATCGTCATCTACAACCTGTGCTTCATAAGTTGAGAGGGTTGTATACAGGTTCATCCTTCCCTCTGATTGATATTTCTTTTTGAGCTTGTTCCAACTTGAGGTCAGTTTGTCGGCATTGACCGCTTCTTTGAACCGAACTATGGTTTCTCCTTCTTCTTCCTCATTAGTTTCGATTATTTCTTCTTCTTCAGTGAAGGAGCTTATAGAAAGTGAACCAGTAGCTATTCCCTGACTGAAATCAGAGTTTGGGGTCTCACTTGTGACATGCTGTTTAACAGGTTCTTTTGATTTCTCAAGAGGCTCTTCAGATTTCTCAAGAGGCTCTTCAGATTTCTCAAGAGGCTCTTCTGATTTGACATCAGTTTTCTGAATTTCTTTTTCAGCGGAATCTTCAATTGAAGGCGTCGTCTTTACTTCCTGTATTTCGTCTTTTTTGACCTCTTTGTTGCGAATAACTTTCTCAACTTCCTTCTCAACAATTTCAGACGATTTTACAGGAGGTGTTGGCTCCGGTTCTTTTTCCTCGACTTTGACCTGAACTAATTCATCTTTTTGAACAACTTCTGATTTCGGCGCTTCTTCAGTATTTTCAGTTAGTTTTTTTTTTACTTCCTGAGGCTTTTCCTGTACCTGAGATTTTTGAACAGGGGCTTGCTCTGAACTTGCAGTCTTTGATGAGAGGTTTGCAAGATTGATAAGACAAATCTCAACCAGTAGTCTTTGATTCTTTGCCGATTTGTAATTCAGATCTGCTTTACTCAGCAGATTCAGGGCCTTTAAAAGAAAGCCTGCTGAAACCCTTAATGTTTGCTCCGAATATTTTTCTTTTATCTGTGGACCAACATTCAAAAGGTCCAGAGTTCGGTGATCTTGAGCGACCAATAGATTTCTCATATGTTCGGCAAGACCAAGAATGAAATTGTGTCCATCAAATCCCTTCTGCAGAATATCATTAAACAGATTCAAGGCTGAAGAAATATCACCTGAAACCAAATGGTCGGTAGCATCGAAGAAATAGTCGGTACCCAATATGCTCAGGTTTTGAACCACGGAAGCATAGGTCAGACTGTTCCCGGAATAGGTCACCATCTGATCGAACATAGAAAGTGCATCCCTCAGGCTTCCATCTGATTTCTGAGCTATAAGATGCAATGCATCGTTTTCAGCACTGACATTTTCTTTTTGTGCAATTTTTTCAAGACTTCGAACCATGTCCTGATTATCAATCCTGTTGAAATCGAAAATCTGACATCTCGATAAAACGGTTGGAATGATCTTGTGCTTTTCTGTAGTGGCCAGAATAAACATAGCGTGAGAAGGTGGTTCTTCAAGAGTCTTGAGGAAAGCATTGAAGGCAGCGGGTGACAACATGTGAACCTCATCAATAATGTAAACCTTCTTCGTTCCGATCTGAGGTGCAAATCGCACTTGTTCAATTAAGTTACGAATGTCGTCTACACCATTATTAGATGCGGCATCCAATTCATAAATGTTCAGGCTGTGACCTTCATTAAAAGACTCGCAAGATTCGCACTCATTGCACGCTTCAATTTCTTCACTTCGGTTAAAGCAGTTTACCGTTTTAGCCAGTATCCTTGCGCAGGTGGTTTTACCCACACCTCTGGGACCGCTGAAAAGGAATGCCTGAGCAAGGTGATTGCTGCGAATGGCATTTTTTAAAGTCTCGGTGACATGACTTTGACCTACAACACTCTCAAAAGTGTCGGGACGATACTTGCGGGCTGATACGATAAATTGATCCATAGACAGAAGAGAAGCAAATATAGAGAAAGGATGATATTGAGTGCGGAAAATGTGATAAAAGGTTTGGATGAGAGGATGAGGTGTTGAGATTTCAGATTCCTGATTCCAGATTCCAGAATATGTAGGATTTAGTTCCGGGTTTAATCTATTTTACATTGAATCTGCTTTCTATTGTACGTTTGAAAGAATCTTCCTATTTTTGCGGCCCGCTAATTTTTAGTGGGGACAATTTTGTAAAATAATAAGTTTAATACACCATGAAAAAAAGGTATGAGACTGTTTTCATTTTAACTCCCGTTTTGTCTGAGGCACAGGCAAAGGAAACAGTCGGCAAATTTGGAAAGTTGCTCAAGGATGCCGGAGCAAAAATCCTTCACGATGAATTCTGGGGGATGAAGAAACTTGCTTATCCAATCCAAAAGAAATCAACTGGTTTTTATAACCTGTTTGAGTTTGAAGCGGATGGGGAAGTAATTGGAAAACTTGACATCGCTTTTAGAAGAGATGAACGCGTTATGCGATTTCTTACCGTAGCATTGGATAAAGATGCTGTTGCGTATGCTGAGAAAAGAAAAGAGAGAATTAAAGGAACTAAAGCTTAATCGTCATGGCAGAAAATTCATCAGAGATCAGGTACTTAACACCTCCTTCAATTGAGATCGTTAAGAACAAATACTGTCGATTCAGAAAGAATCGAATTAAGTTTATCGACTATAAAGATCCAGACTATCTTTTGTCTTTTGTAAATGAGCAGGGTAAAATTCTTCCAAGAAGAATTACCGGAACATCGCTCAAGTATCAAAGAAAAGTTTCACAAGCAATTAAGCGTGCCAGACATTTGGCTTTGATGCCATACGTTGGTGACTTGCTTAAATAAGAAGTTTGAATCATGGAAGTAATACTGAAAGAAGATATTGAAAAATTGGGTTTCAAGGATGAAATCGTAACCGTTAGAGATGGTTATGGTAGAAATTTCCTTATCCCAAGAGGAATGGCTGAAATTGCTACTGCGAGCACCAAAAAAATGCTTGAAGAGACAATTCGTCAGAGAGCTCATAAAGAAGAGAAACTGGTTCAGGAAGCTGAAGCGCAAATTGAAAAGCTGAACAAGATCAAATTGACTGTCACTGCGAAAGCCGGTGAGAAAGGAAAGATCTTCGGTTCTGTTAATAATATTCAACTTGCTGCTGCTTTAAAGGATCAGGGATTCACAATCGATCGAAAAAATATCCAGTTGAAAGAAGAAAACATCAAACAACTGGGTTCTTATCAGGCAAACATTCGTCTGCATAAGAATATCGAAACAACGGTTGATTTCGAAGTGATTGCCGAAACAGAATAATATTTGTTTTCATAAGTTTAGGAAGGGTCGCCTGAGGCGGCCCTTTTTTTATGCCTTTTATGCAGTTGATTTTCCCCTCCAATTTCTGTAATTTTGCCGCGGCCTGCGAGCTGCAGGTTTCGATCCGTGTGGGTATCTAAGTGTGGTTTAGTCGTTGGTAAGAGTATTTATCCTTTGGTCGTAGTCAATTATTAATTATTCATCTTTAAATAAAAGATATGGTATTCGATATTGATATGATCCGGAAGGTTTACCAAAGTCTTCCAGGGAGAGTACAAAAGGCCAGGGAAATTGTCGGTCGACCCCTGAGTCTAACAGAGAAAATCCTTTATTCTCATTTATATAAAGCAGAGCCAAATGAATCTTATGAAAGAGGTTCATCCTATGTTGACTTTGCTCCAGACCGTGTTGCCATGCAGGATGCAACAGCGCAGATGGCACTATTGCAATTCATGCAGGCAGGAAAATCAAAGGCTGCCGTTCCAAGCACGGTTCATGCCGACCATTTAATTCAGGCCAGAATAGGAGCGGATAAGGATCTGCAGGATGCGCTGAATAAAAACAATGAGGTCTTCAACTTCCTGGAGTCAGTTTCCAATAAATATGGAATCGGATTCTGGAAGCCAGGAGCTGGAATTATTCATCAGGTCGTTCTTGAAAATTATGCATTTCCCGGTGGGATGATGATCGGAACAGATTCACATACAGTGAATGCCGGTGGATTAGGTATGATCGCCATTGGAGTTGGTGGAGCAGATGCTGTGGATGTAATGGCCGGAATGGCATGGGAATTAAAATTCCCGAAGTTGATCGGTGTTAAGCTTACAGGAGAATTAAATGGCTGGACATCGGCCAAGGATGTAATCTTGAAAGTAGCAGGAATTTTGACTGTTAAGGGAGGTACCGGAAGTGTAGTAGAGTACTTTGGTCCGGGTGCAGAGTCGCTTTCATGTACAGGAAAAGGTACAATTTGTAACATGGGTGCTGAAATTGGTGCGACAACATCTACATTCGGATATGATGATTCGATGGAGAGGTATCTCAGAGCTACTGGTAGGGCAGAGGTTGCTGATATGGCCAATGGAATCAGAGAGCATCTGACAGCTGACCCAGAAGTTTATGCTGATCCGGAAAAGTATTTTGATCAGGTAATTGAGATTGATCTGTCAACACTCAGTCCTCATTTGAATGGACCCTTTACTCCGGATTTAGCCACACCTGTTGCTGAAATGAAAGAAAAGGCGGCAGCCAATGACTGGCCTACAGAAATCGAATGGGCATTGATTGGATCATGCACCAACTCATCTTATGAAGATCTTACTCGTGCTGCTTCGATTGTAGAGGATGCTGTGAGTAAAGGAGTTAAGCCAAAGGCAATTTTGGGAATTAATCCGGGCTCAGAGCAGGTTAGATTCACTGCTGAACGAGATGGTTTGTTCGATACTTTCAACAAATTCGAATCGGCAAGAATATTTACCAATGCCTGTGGACCTTGTATTGGACAATGGGATCGAGAGGGCGCTGATAAACAAGAGAAGAACTCTATCGTTCATTCTTTCAATAGAAATTTCGCCAAGCGTGCAGATGGTAATCCCAATACACATGCCTTTGTTACTTCACCTGAAATGGTTGCAGCAATTGCAATTGCAGGTCGACTTGATTTCAACCCAATTTCTGACTCACTGACCAACGAAAGTGGAGAAGCGGTAAAACTTGACGAACCGAGCGGATTTGAATTGCCGGACAAGGGTTTTGCGGTTGAAGATAATGGATATCAGGCGCCGGCAGAAGACGGAAGTGGGGTTGAAGTGGTTGTGAAACCGGATAGCGAAAGACTTCAGCTCTTGACTCCATTTGAAGCATGGGATGGTAATAACATTTCCGGGATGAAGCTTTTGATCAAAGCTTATGGCAAGTGTACAACCGATCATATTTCTATGGCTGGTCCATGGTTGAGATACAGAGGTCATCTGGATAACATCTCTAATAACTGCCTGATCGGCGCGGTGAATGCCTATAACAAAGAGACGGATTATGTTAAGAATCAGATCACTGGTGAATATGACAAAGTACCCGATACAGCCAGAGCTTATAAGGCCGCAGGTATTCCAAGTATTGTAGTAGGTGACCATAATTATGGAGAGGGTTCTTCCCGTGAACATGCTGCCATGGAACCACGTCATTTAGGTGTAAAAATGGTTCTTACAAAGTCATTCGCGAGAATTCATGAAACAAACCTGAAAAAGCAAGGTATGTTGGCCACTACATTTGCCAATGAAAATGACTACGATCTGATACAAGAAGATGATACGTTCAACCTTACAGATCTTGATCAGTTTGCTCCGGGAAGACAACTTACCCTGGAGGTTGAGCATACAGACGGCAGCAAGGATACGATCATGCTCAATCATTCATATAATGATTCACAGATCGAATGGTTTAAAGCCGGTTCGGCTCTAAATCTTATAAAGATGAATCAATAGAAAGGATATTTCTATTTTAAGAAGAGAGCGTTCAAAGTTTGAACGCTCTTTTTTATTTAAGTCCATTTATCTGATTTATCGAGCTTTATGCCTAAATGATAAAATAATCATGCTTAAAAAACCCACCTTTAAATGGCAATACAAGGCGCTCCTATATTTGTGATGAACGGTTAAAAATCGTTCATCAAATAATCCTATTTTAGCGCCTCGCAAAATGAAACTGCCTAGCCATATACTCACGGGACTATTCTCCCTTGCTTTGCTTTTTACCTCTTTCGGTCTGTTTGGACAAAGTGCTATCGTAAAAGGAATTGTTTACGATAAGGATACTAAAGAACCTGTGATTTTCGTGAATGTGGCACTGGAGGGTACAAAATATGGTCTTGCTACCGATGTCAATGGCTTCTATTCATTGTCGAAAGTCGAGCCTGGTACTTACAATCTGGTTGTGAGTAGCGTTGGATATGAGAAATACAGCGAAAGCATTACCCTTGAAGGTGGCGATATTATTTCAAGGAATATTTATTTGGAGCCAGCTACAGTAAAGTTGTCGGCCGTTAATATATCAGCCGAAAAACAGGAAGCGCAAACGGAAGTAAAGATGTCCGTAGTTAAGCTAACTCCGAAAGAAATTACCAAGGTTCCGGCCATTGGAGGTGAACCGGATCTTGCTCAGGCATTGCAGGTTCAGCCGGGTGTGGTTTTTACAGGGGACCAGGGTGGTCAGCTATTTATTCGTGGAGGTTCTCCAATACAGAATAAGGTCCTGCTTGATGGTATGATCGTATATAATCCTTTTCATACCATTGGATTGTTTTCAGTTTTTGAGACTGATATAATAAAGACTGCTGATGTTTATACAGGAGGATTTAATGCGAATTATGGTGGTAGAATTTCTTCCGTTATAGATATCAAAACCAGAGATGGTGCCAGAAACAGACTTGGAGGTCAGGTCGGCCTTAGCACATTTGGAGCAAAAGCCTTGCTTGACATTCCTATTGTAAAACCCAAGGAAGAAGGAGCAGGAGGTTCGTCACTCTTAATTTCTGCTAAGAATCTTTATCTCGATCGCACGTCAGAATCGATCTATTCATATGTCGATCAAGAGTTGCCTTACAGCTTCCTGGATCTATATGGAAAGTATTCGATTTATGGTGGAAATGGTAACAAATTGAACCTTTTCGGATTCAACTATCGTGATCAGGCCAATTTCACAAACATCTCTCAGATTGAATGGAATCAATGGGGATTTGGTGTCAATCCGATCATTATTCCGGCTCAATCGAATGTATTGATAGACATCATTGTGGCATATTCTTCTTATGAAATTCAGACCAATGATGAAGCTGCTGATGTGAGCAGGCCCGACCAGAATAGATTTTCTTCCATCAATGCATTCAACGCCGGTATGAATTTCACGAATTACATCGGAGATGATCAGCTTAAATACGGTTTTGAAATAATTGGTATGGCCACAGCCTACAATTTCGTGAATCAGGTTGGTCGAAAAATTGAGCAGGATCAGAATACGACGGAACTTGGTGGTTATTTCACCTACAGGATCAATGCCGGAAAATGGGTTGTTGAACCAAGTATTCGACTACAATATTATTCTTCACTAAGCGAATTCAGTCCTGAGCCAAGGATCGGTGCAAAGTATAACGTAAATAATAATTTTAGATTAAAGGGTGCTGCAGGTATGTATTCACAGAACCTTATCAGTGGTACTTCAGACAGAGATGTAGTCAACCTTTTCTATAGTTTCCTTACAGGTCCTGAAAATTTGCAGGATCAATTCAGAACTCGTGACGGAGAGATTGTTGATGTGAATACGAAACTTCAGAAAGCCACGCATGCACTTGCCGGTTTTGAGTGGGATATCACAGACCGATGGAATTTAAATGTGGAAGGTTATTACAAGTGGTTCAATCAGTTGACCAACATTAATCCATATAAAGTTGCCGATGAATCGGATGCGAATGATGCCAACCCATTGTTGACAAATGATTTTATTGTTGAGATAGGAGATGCATACGGTGTAGACTTCCTGCTTAAATATAGAAACCGCGAATTTACCGTTTGGGGAGTTTACTCTTTAGGTTTTGTAACCAGATGGGATGGGGTTCAGGAATACTGGGCTACATTCGACAGACGACATAATGTCAATCTTGTAGGTTCATATACATTTGGAAAAGACCTTCTTTGGGAAGCAGGAGCAAGGTGGAATTTGGGAAGTGGTTTCCCATTTACTCCAACTCAGGGATATTATGGAGATGTCGACTTCAACGATGTGAATGTTGACTACACAACTTACAATCCGGATGACGTAAGCATCCAATATGGTGACCTGAATAGTAACCGACTTCCTTGGTACAGCAGATTTGATATTTCTGTAAAACGAAAATTCGTTTTGGCCGAAAACAGTATTCTTACGGCCAACGTGTCTTGCACCAATGTTTTCAATCGTGAGAACATTTTTTATCTCGACAGAGTGTCTCAGGAGCGTGTAAATCAGCTTCCTATCATGCCCAGTATAGGACTCAGCCTGACTTTCTAAGTATTCTTTTCAACAATAGTCCCCGAAAACGGATTAATATTTTTAGTTTTGAAGGCTGAAAAATCGGATGTAAATCTAGTTTGTCTCAGCAGGTAAAATACATTTTTGTCACAGGTGGTGTAACCTCTTCTTTAGGGAAGGGAATTATTGCCGCATCTCTCGCCAGACTCCTTCAGGCGAGGGGTTATCGTGTTACTATTCAAAAACTTGATCCATATATCAATGTGGATCCGGGTACATTAAATCCTTATGAGCATGGAGAATGCTTTGTAACAGACGACGGTGCTGAGACTGATCTGGATCTGGGACATTACGAAAGATTTCTTGATACGCCTACTTCTCAGGCAAACAATGTCACAACAGGAAGAATCTATCAGAGTGTCATCAATAAGGAAAGAGAAGGTGAATATCTTGGCAAGACTGTTCAGATCATTCCTCACATTACTGATGAGATCAAGGAGAGAATAAAAATCTTAGGTAATACGGGTGATTATGACTTTGTGATCACTGAAATAGGTGGAACTGTTGGTGATATTGAATCCCTGCCTTTTGTGGAAGCATTTCGACAGATGAAATGGGAAATGGGTGCGAACTGTATTGGAATTCACCTGACTCTTGTGCCTTATCTGGCGGCTTCAGGTGAATTAAAAACGAAGCCCACTCAGCATAGTGTTAAGGCATTGCTTGAGTTGGGAGTACAGCCCGATATCCTTGTCCTTAGAACTGAAAGAAAGTTGAATCAGTCTATCAGAGAGAAAGTTGCACTATTCTGTAACATTACTCCGGATGCTGTTATTGAGTCAAGAGACGTAAGTACCATCTATGAGGTGCCATTACTAATGGCCAAAGAGAATCTGGATACAGCAGTATTGAAGAAATTGGGCCTTCCTTATGAAGAAGCACGAAATATGGAACCATGGAAGAACTTCGTGGACCAGCTGAAAAAGCCTGTTTCAGAAACAACTATTGGCTTGGTTGGAAAGTATATAGAGTTAAAGGACTCTTACAAATCGATTGCTGAATCTTTTGTTCACGCCGGTGCTGCCAATAACTGCAAGGTGAATATCAAATGGATTCACTCTGAGAGTGTGAATGAAGAAACAGCGGAAGAATTGCTTGGAGATCTCAATGGAATTCTTGTAGCGCCTGGTTTTGGTAAAAGAGGCATCGAAGGAAAAATATGTACGGTGAAATATGCCAGAACCAATAAGGTACCATTCCTGGGTATTTGTCTTGGAATGCAGTGTGCAGTGATCGAATTTGGGAGAAACGTTCTCGGATTAGATGGGGCTAATTCCACTGAAGTTGATGAGTCTACAGCTCATCCTGTGATCGATCTGATGGAAGATCAGAAAAGTATTACCGACATGGGTGGAACTATGAGGTTGGGGGCTTATCCATGTCACGTTGAAAAGAACACCAAAACTTTTGATGTATACGGTGCTGAAGATGTTTCAGAACGTCACAGGCATCGGTACGAGTTCAATAACTCTTACCTTGAACAATATGAGGCGAATGGTATGATTGCCGCAGGAAAAAATCCAAATGCTAATTTGGTTGAGGTAATGGAGATCAAGGACCATCCTTGGTTTATCGGGGTTCAGTTTCACCCCGAATATAAAAGCACGGTTTACCATCCGCACCCGCTCTTCGTTTCTTTCGTCAAGGCAGCTCTAAAAGAGAAAGTTGAAGTAGCACCCTGATTTCTGGGCACTTTTCGATTCTATTTCACTTAGTAAATCTATCTTTGCGCACTTAATAATTTTCCTCTTTACATGGATAAAAATTCATTTATAGGTCTGATACTGATCGGAGCAATTTTGATCACTTATAGTATCATGACCTCTCCTTCTCAGGAAGAACTAGATGCCGCCAAAGCGAAACAGGACTCTATCGCAAAGGTGGAGGCAGCGCAGGAAACGCAGCAATTAAAGGAAGCCATTGAGGCCATTCCTGATCCCGAGCCTATTATTGAGACGCACAGCGTTTTAAACGATTCATTAAAAAACATTCAGCAAAACCAACTATTTGGAGAATTTTCTAATGCTTCGGAAGGTGAAGAAAAACTCACTACCATAGAAACAGATGACCTGATACTGACCTTTTCCAACAAGGGTGGTAAGATCGTTTCAACCAACCTGAAGAATTACAAGCGTTCTGACAGCACTCCTCTGGTATTGTTTGAAGCCGAGTCTAGCAATTTCAATCTGAATTTCTTTACGAATTCGAATAAGAACATCTTTACCGATGAGCTCTATTTTGAAGAAGAAGGAGAGAGCAGGGTGTTGACCGGTGGTGACAGCTACACCCTTATCTATACATTGAAAACAAATGACCGGAGCCAATCGCTTTCATTCATTTATAAGATAGAAGCCAGTGGATTTATAGTTAATCTTGATATACGATTGACGAACATGGATCAGGTCATTGATCACAGAGGTGATGAGCTTGCGCTTAACTGGAATATGAAGACTCCTTCTCAGGAAAATAACCTTGAGAATCAGAGAAACTATTCGAATGTGTTCTACAAATACACTGATGAGGATGCCGACGATCTCAGTTTGACCGGAAATGAAAAGGAGGATCTGGTTGCTTCGATAGAATGGATCTCATTCAAACAGCAGTATTTTAACTCGACCATCATAGCTAAGGATAATTTTGATAAGTATAATGCCAGCGTTGAGACCTCTGTAGATGAGAATTCAGATTACGTTGGAAACATGTCAGCTTCTGTATCAATTCCTTTCAGTCATATGAAGGATGAGAATTTTGCCATGTCATTTTTCTTTGGACCGAATCACTTTCAAACCCTTGAAGATCTTGATATAGGTTTGGAATCTCTTATTCCTCTCGGATGGGGGATATTTGGTTGGGTAAACGAATGGCTGGTAATTCCAACGTTCAATTTCCTGGATGGATTTGACTTGAATTATGGGATTATCATTTTGCTGATGACAATCTTTATTAAGATGTTGCTATTCCCTGTAACGTGGAAGACCTACCTGAGTAGCGCTAAAATGAAGGTGCTTAAGCCGGAGATTAAAGAGATCTCAGACAAGCATAGTAACGATGCAATGAAAAAGCAGCAAGCTACTATGGCACTATACAGATCAGCGGGTGTAAATCCATTGGCGGGTTGTGTACCAATGCTGATACAGATGCCAATTCTTCTTGCTATGTTCCGATTCTTTCCAGCATCCATTGAATTGAGGCAACAGGCTTTCTTATGGGCAACCGACCTTTCGAGTTATGATGTATTATTCTATTTGCCGTTTGAAATTCCTCTCTACGGTCAACATGTGAGTGGTTTTACTCTTTTGATGGCTATTTCCATGGTCTTCTACACAAGGATTAATAGTGGGCAAATGGGAATGGATGCCGGTGGAGGGACCAGTGAAATGATGGCAACTCAAATGAAGATCATGATGTATCTCATGCCGGTAATGATGCTTGTCTTCTTCAATAAATACTCATCTGGTTTGAGTTATTATTACTTTGTTGCGAACCTGATGTCAATGGGCCAAATGCTAGCTATTAAGAACTGGTTTATTGATGAGGATAAAATTCACAAGCAGATTCAGATGAATAAGGCTAAACCGGCGAGTCAGAAAAAGTCGAGGTTTCAAAAACGACTTGAAGAAATGGCGAAACAAAGGGGCTATGAGCCACCAAAAAAATAAAAAAATGAAGTGGATTTATCTTCTTTCGGTCACGATATTGCTTGCGTGCAACAGTACAAAAAAGACACAGGAAGAAAGTAGCACTGTGCCTCAGGGAAGACCAGCTCTATCAATTACCGAATATTTTCTGACCTTCGAACGCAGCCTTTGTTACGGAACTTGTCCTTCGTTTAAAGTGGTGGTAAAGAGAAATGGTGAAGCCTATTATGAAGGTAGAAAATTTGTTGATCTGATTGGAACTTATGAGGCCAAATTAAGTCCGGAACAGGCCAAAATGATCACGGATGAAGCCAGTAAAATAGGCTACTATGAGATGGATGAAGTTTACGATGATCCGGGTGTTACTGATGTCCCGTCCATGACATTCCAGTTGGCCAACAATGAAGAGATGAAAAGTGTGCATGCCCGATTCAACACGCCTAAAGAATTGGTTGATTTCGGTAAATTTTTAGATGGAATTCTGCTGAATCTAGAGTGGAAGGAAACGAGCATGGAAATGCCAAATCCTCCGGCACCTCCTACTACGAAGGACTAAATAGTTCTGTCTTTCTCCAATACTAGAAGTGTTCCTGATATAATCAGGTGAAAAGATATCAGACTAGCTATAAGCGGTCCGATCCAGGGAATCATATTCAGAAAAAGGAAAATGCTCCCCAGGCTAACTGCGGCAAACTTCTTCGACCTGACTTCCCTTATGCTTTCTCCCATACTCAGGCCTAATCGTTCATGACTGTAATCAAGAAAGGAGAATCCATAGAAATAAGCCGTGATAATAAATAGAAGCGGAGCAGTAAAGAGATTTACAAATGGGATGAAGCTCAGGAAGAAAAGAATGACAGTCCAAACCAATTCAATCCCTCCATTTCTCAAAGCAATGATTATGGCTCTGAGCACATCTTTGATAAACTTTGAAAGGTTAGAGGGGTAGGAGACACCACTTACTTCTTCTTCTATTTTCTCAGAGATCCAGGCGTATACAGGCGACAGAACGATCAAGGTAATATATCCACTGATTGTACCCAAGAGTATAAATAGGGTGATTTTTATTATAAGCCAGAATAAAACTGAAAATACACTGAGTAAAGTATCGAGGAATGCATATTCTTCCACCCATTCTGAGGTCCACGATTCAACTATTGCCATCAAATAATCATGAAAGCCATTGGTCAAGGTGAAGCCAAGAGTGAATATAAGTAGGTAGATTAGAAAAGGAAGAATATAGATCCAGCGCAATTTGTATTTAGAGATAAGACCGAAGGCTTTTCTGAAGCCTGAAAGACTCTTTGAGATTTGCTCTGTAATGCTCATAAATAGACCGACAAAGCTTCTAAATTAAGTCAAAAAAGTCGTTGGTTTTCCTAACTTCGCACTTTAATAGCGATAGAATGGAATTAAGTGAGTTGACCAGTATATCTCCCGTTGATGGAAGGTACAGAAGTAAGGTAAAAGATCTTTCAAACTATTATTCAGAATATGCTCTGATCCGTTTCAGGATACTTGTGGAAGTTGAATATTTTATTGCGCTGGCTGAACTTCCATTACCTCAGCTTGAAGGTGTGGATCGTTCATTGTTCCCCAAAGTAAGATCTCTTTATGAAACCTTTGATGCTCATGCCGCCTTTAGAGTAAAGGAGATAGAAAAAGTCACCAATCACGATGTAAAGGCTGTTGAATACTATCTCAAAGAAAAATTTGAAGAGTTTGGACTCGGAGAATACAAAGAATTCATCCATTTTGGATTGACATCTCAGGACGTCAATAACACGGCTGTTCCTTACGGTGTTTCAAGATCTCTTTTCGATTATGTAAATCCACTGCTTCTAGAGGTGATTACTAAGATTGAGAGTCTTTCAACTGAATGGGAAAACATCCCTATGTTGGCTCATACACACGGTCAACCCGCTTCACCGACTACGTTGGGTAAAGAATTCCAGGTTTTTGCGGAAAGGCTGCACACACAGTTATTCAGATTGAATGATATTAAGATAGGTTGCAAATTCGGTGGTGCAACGGGTAATATGAATGCTCATAAAGTGACTTATCCGGATATTGACTGGATTACTTTCGCCAATGAGTATGTCTATAACTCTCTTGGATTGACCCGACAGCAAACAACGACACAGATCGAACATTACGACAATCTGGCTGCGGTATTCGATGCACTTAGCCGCATAAACACAATACTTATCGATTTCTCCAGAGACGTTTGGACTTATATTTCATTTGGCTATTTCAAGCAAAAAATCAAAGAAGGTGAGGTTGGCTCATCAGCTATGCCTCATAAAGTGAATCCAATCGATTTCGAAAATGCAGAAGGAAATCTTGGCATTGCCAATGCTGCCTTTGAGCATTTATCGGCAAAACTTCCGATTTCAAGATTACAAAGAGACCTGACTGATTCAACAGTAATCAGGAATATTGGCGTGCCTATGGCTCACAGCGCCATTGCCTTCAAAGCCATTCTTGCAGGAATGAATAAATTGCTTGTCAATGAAGAAAGACTGAATCGCGATCTCGAAGAGAATTGGGTAGTGGTCTCTGAAGCAATACAATCCATTCTTAGAAGAGAAGGAATCAAGAATCCTTATGAAATGCTGAAGGATCTTACGAGAACCAATCAGCAGATAGGTAAGAAGGAGATTCACGATTTCATCGATACCTTGAAAGTGTCAGACGCTGTTAAAAAAGAGCTGAAGGTAATCACTCCTCAGAACTACATTGGCTATAATATCAGCGATTACAGGAGTTAATAACTTTGTTGATAAGCACTTTTTCTATTTCCTGAAGCCCCTTTGATTTGATATAGCTTTGTTTTGCGTAAGGTAAAGCTTACGTTATGTTAAAGTTATTCAGAAAGACTAAAATAAAAGAAGACAAGGTTGCCACAATTTTTGTGGACCATTTCCTGTCGACCATTGACAACGGATTTCCGGAAGTGGCGGCTCTTGTCAACGAGTCGCCTGAATTTATCCATTGCCCAAACATCGATCCGAATGACTCGGATCGTTTTCTTTTAATCGCACTGGCAGCCAACCTGAAAGAGATGCAACGTAGTGTCCCTGCGCATACTGATCAGGTGCTGTCAAGAAAGATTCTCGAGAAAGTCTCAGAGTTGTGTGACGTTGATTATGTGGCTTTGTCTAATACCATAGGAAAGAATCAGGGATTTATTTCAAGGGTGAATCACCCTTCGAAAAACCTGGTATATGGTATGTCAAAGGCCTTCTTTCACAAATACAACCTAAATGATTTTCAGGAAGAATACTTTAAAAATGTGAACAGTCCAAATCCGATATTCTTAAAAAGACTGGATGAGGCCATGATTCATTTCATGTGGGAGTGGGATGAATTCAAGAGCAACTAATTCGGAAGACTAAAATGGCTTTCTGCCATTTCCACGATCTTATCTCCGATTGACAGGCAGGCTGTCGCTGCTGGTGAAGGAGCATTCAAAACGTGAATACTTCTGTTCTTGTATTCAATTTTGAAATCTTCAATCATATTTCCATCAGTTCCCAGTGCCATAGCCCGAACTCCTGATCTGCCGGGTTTAATGTCGTCCATTTCAAGGCTGGGAATGAGCTTTTGAAGTCTCGAAAGGAATAGCTTCTTAGAGAAAGCTCTTCGATACTCGTCCAGTCCGAACTTCCAATGTTTCATAAAAAGATTCCATGTTCCCGAGTAGCTCAGAGCATCCATGCTGTCCTTCAGATCGAAATCAGTTTTACCATAACCTTCTCTTTTAAAAGTAAACACGGCATTCGGGCCACATTCAATTTCACCATCTGTCATTCTGGTGAAATGAACTCCGAGGAAAGGGAAGGCAGGATTCGGAACCGGATAGATCAGGTTTTTTACTTTTTCCTTGCCTTTTTCGGTTAAGTCGTAGTAATCACCTCGGAAACCGACAATCCTCATGTCAAGTGAGATCTTGTCTTTTTTTGCCATTCTGTCTGATTGCAGACCAGCACAGAAAATCATTTTTTTGGCTTTATAGCTGGATTTTGAAGTGGTGATATGATATTTTTCACCATCGTCTTTGAAAGAAGTTACTTCTTCCCCCATTTTAAGGCTACTCTTTTCTTGAACATACATTGCCAGCTCCACCATTTTATTTGTCGCTGCACGGAAGTCGATGATACCTGTACAAGGAACCCAAATACCAGCAATTCCTTCTACATAGGGTTCTATTTCCTTCACTCTTTTTCCATCGATCTTTTCAATTCCTTCGGTATTGTTCGCAATACCATTATTGAATATTTTATCTAGAAAAAGCAGTTCACTTGAATCTGTTGCCACAACAACTTTGCCGCAAACATCATGTGGAATATTGTGTTCTTGAGCAAACTTTACCAGCTGATGCCTTCCATCAACACAAGTTTCAGCCTTGGCCGACCCAGGTTTGTAATAAAGTCCTGAATGGATCACACCAGAATTATTTCCTGTCTGGTGATCGGCCAGATGGTCTTCTTTCTCAATCAGCAGAATGCTGAGATCAGGATACTTTTTTTGAAGTTTATATGCCGTAGCTGCACCTACAATTCCACCACCTACAATGGCAAAATCGTATATCTGTTCATTGCTGGATTCACTCATAACGAGCGGCAAAAATACGGAATCAATGGATAGATCAGTCGGCTAAATCGCTTTTGATCTTTTTCTGTTTTACCTCCGGAACGGCTGTTAGTAACAGAAGACCAAAAACGAATATTACAGTGAGAGCGATGATGGCGTATCGTGAAGAACCGGCCAGATCTGTAACAAAACCAAATATGAATGTTCCAATTACAACGCCTACTTTCTGACAAACATCAAAAAAGCTGAAATATGAAGTGTGGTCTACAGTATCCGGTAAGATCTTTGAATAGGTTGACCTGGACAATGACTGAACACCTCCCATTACAAAACCAACCAGGGCGGCGAGCAAATAAAATTCAATTGCCGTATAGGTAAAGTATGCCAGGATACAAATCAGGATCCATACAACAATTATATAGAGCAGGGTTCGGATGTTACCAAAAAGAGCAGAAAGGAAAGAACAGAAATAAGCCCCACCAATGGCGATGAGCTGAATGATCAGAATGCTCACAATCAGTCCGGAATCAGGCATATCTACAATCTCATCTTTTCCGAAAGTCACGGCCAGATACATAACGGTCTGAACACCCATGTTGAACACAAAGAATGCAACCAGGTATTTTTTTAACCTCAGATTCTTTTTTAGGTCGTTATAGACATGCAATAATTCATGGTAACCTTTGATCAGGTATTCTCCCTTCACTTTAATGTCGAAACTCTTCTTGGGAAGTCTTGCAAAAGTGATCTGTGCAAATCCGGCCCACCAAACACCTACGGTAAGGAAAGATATTCTCGCGGGAAGCTGCGGATCATTGATCCCATAAAATTCTGGCTTCATGATCATATGCAGATTGAACAGAAGCAGTATCACGCTTCCTACGTATCCCAGTGCATATCCTTTGGCACTTACTTTATCTTGATCTTCTGGTTCGGCAATTTCCGGGAGGAAGGCATTGTAAAAGACAAGGCTGCCGGAGAAACCTACACTGGCCAGGACAACAAAGGTCATTCCCAAGACAAGGTGATTTGGATCGAAAAAATAAAGAGCCGAACAAGATATGGCACCCAGATAACAGAAAAATTGCATGAATTTCTTTTTACTGTCAGAGTAATCTGCAATACCCGACAAGAGTGGCGTCATAAAGGCAACTAGTAAGAAGGAAAAAGAAATTGCGTAAGAGTAGAGAACAGTATTTGGGAAGTCAAATCCCAGAAAATTTATACGATCCGTTACATAGTCTCCATCGAAGTTAGTAGTAACCGTTACGTTATAAAAGAATATGGGAAAAATGGTGGAAGTGATAACCAGAGAATAAACAGAATTGGCCCAATCATACATGGCCCAGCCATTGATTATTTTCTTATCACCTTTTACTAACATGGTTTAATGACAGGTTTCGCAATACGTTGATTTAATCCGAATATCGCTTAAATATTCCACACTCATACCACCACTTCCAAACATTTTGCAATACTCTCCCGGAAACTTTGTTGCCATTTCGTCAAAGTATTTATGGAGCATATTTTCTTTCACATGCTTTTCATCATAAACCGCGATGCTTAGAAATGTGCGAAGGAAAGTTTCATCGTAATCTCCTTTTCGAATGTATGGCATCATTATCTGTACAGCCCAGTCGATCTGCATTTGAAAAATGAAATACCTCGACATGGTTAGTGTTTGTTCCCTATCCAGCTTTGCCTTTTTGACATATTTTCTGACTTCTTTCAATGCCCTCACCCGACTACGATAATCCTGTCGTTCGTAATAATAGTCTGCGGCTATGATGTTGTAGTTGAGCAGCAATCTGTTCACAAAGTAGTTATCAATCTTTGTGTTATACAGCTTCTTGATGTCCCGATAGAAGTCTTTGACTTCATTGATGCGATTCTCTTCGTCAATCACTAGCATATTCAGATCTTTTGACCAGTAATAGAGTTTTACAACCTGCTTATTGTAATTTACATGACCGTAGGAAGGATTAATGCCATTCAAGGCTTCCAATTGCATTTTCATAGCGTAGATCAGACTATCATCATCATTCTTATTACGATACTCCATTTGAAAAGCGAGTCGATTGTTCAGAAGGGGAACATAGTCTTTGAATTGAGGAATTTCACCTTCGAATAATACTTCATTGCTTAACTCGCCATGCTTCACGGCTCTGTACATAAGGGTCTGCAACGCTTTTGCACGAATGAAATCCTCATTTTTTATTGCCCGTTCAAATTTCCCCGGAAGATTCTCAGCGTTGAGCGAGTCGATGTAGATTGACTCAACGAAGATCTTGATCTCGGCCTTTCTCTGGTCTTTCAAGTAAGGTTCGAGGTCGTATTTCAACGTATCTGAATTCACGATGGCTCTTACGGCATTGTGGTCATTTCTTGGATAATCGTCGGAATAAGGAGAAGTTTTAATCGATTCAAAGAATCCATCCCAGTTTTCCTGAGTTTCAATCTTAGTCTTGACCTCTTGCAACTGATATTCTCCTATGGCCTCGAGAATACTTTGAGAGCGTCTTTCGGCCAGTTCTTTATTGCTGATAGGATTTCCTTCAATTGATGAATAGGCTTCAATATCAATTTCCTTTATGTTGAATCGATTGAGTTGAATTGAATCCAGGAATGGTTTTATATCCTCAACCTGGTATTCATACTTTCCTTTTTCAAATGGTACGGTGAATTGTAAATACCTGGAGTTGGAATCTACGCTCTCTGCAATTGAAATGGTATCTACAACCATGTTGACATCAAGAAGTCTTAGATTTCTTCCATCCAGGTTGTTGTATGCAATCTTCATACAGGCACATTTGTCTTTAATGACGATCAGACTCATGGTAATATCGTTCGAATCGACCCCTTTCGGTAAAGTGCCCAACTTTGCTTTAAATTCTTTCTGTTCTTTCAGGGGATTACCTTTCAATAACTTGCTTTTCTTGACAGGTTTCAGCATCATACCATCGTATACAGGAGATGGATGTACAGCGTTTCCATGATCACAAGAGTATTGCTCATTCAAAATGATATCCAGTGCCAAAGCATCTTTATTTGATTTGAGCAAGGCTTCAATCAGGCTTAAGTCGTGGTAATGGAAATAAACGGCTCCATCTTTGATGATCAGATTGTCGGAGAATAATTCCGCCAGATATTGAAAGTCCCTCTCAACTGACTTGCAGATATTTCTGTCGTATTCAGCGATCTTGTAGGATTTAGGATGATACTTGAATCCGGGATATTTCTCATAAGGCTCTGTAGCGAGCACTATGGTTACGAACAATGTGCCATCAAATTTATTCGGTGCAAAACCAAAACCAATCTGGTAGTATTTTTCACCATAGAGAATTTCATCCAAACGCCTTTCGTCGACCCATTCTTCGGCTATGTAGTTTACAACTTCACCATAAGTGGAAGGTTTCTTTTTTCTTCTTCCCTGCTTTAATAAAGCTTTTACCTGAATTTCGAAGGCAAGATCGTATTCATCTACTTCACTGAAAGTTCCGCCGTTCATTAACGCACGATAGAATGGTGTAGACATCTTTTTATTGTCCTGTTCCGTTCCTACTTCGTTTGTCTTGCGGTTGTATTCAGCTTGATCCACGGCTGTGGTTTCGAGAATGCCATTGTATTTAAATGAATGAAGCTTCTTTTCCGTTCTGATCTCGTTCAGTTTGCCAATCAGAAGCTCAGAGGCATATTTAGAATTGAAATTCTCCAGATCGACTTTGGTATCCGGATTCTGTCCGGACGACAGAAATGGAAACAGAAATAAAAGAATTAAGAATAGATTACTTTGATGCATAGGTCGACCTCAGAGCTCAAAGTAAAAATAATTCACAGCCCTTAAAAATTATAAAGGAAAAAGATTGACAAGAAGGGTTTATTTGGAAAACTTGATTTCCACTACCATATTCTGACTTCTGTTTTCTTTTATTCCAGAAGTGTCTATTGGTTTGCCATCAGCGGCATCTTCAGATGAAATTCGGCTATCGGCAACTCCTTTGGATACTAAATATTTTCCAACCTGGTCGAGACGTTTTTTTGAAAGTCCGTTTACCACATTTTCACTTTTGTCGTTATGACTGATCAACTGGGCTTTTACATCACTATTCTCTTGCATGAAGCTGACCACTTCGTTGAGTTTTGTATTCTCAGCTGAGGTTAGGTTATATTTCGCCGTTGCAAATTGAATCACTACATCTTCATGAATTGCTTCTTCTTTTGGCATTTCGCCGTGAACCTGACCAGTTGTGCTAATTATGACCTGATCTGGCACGTCCTTCTCATGCGTTGCAAATTCTGCTTCATCTTTGTTCAGGTTGGCAAAGGCAAAATTCCCCGGCTCACACTTGCAGTTTTCAGGAGTGGCATTTGGAATGACTGAAATATCATCAATGTAATAGTAACCATCTCTGAACTGAGAACTTGTATAACCTGAAGGTCTTTTCACACCCTTCTTTTGCACATCAACTTGTTTCGCAAAGTTTCCTATGGTGATATATTCTTCACCACCATCGGCCACATAAATTCTGCAGATATCTTCCCAATGCCATTGTTTTTCAAAAACTCTGTTTGTGCTATTGATAATCTGAGGTTCGTAGTCAAGGATAAGTTCGTTGATATTCGCTATGCTGTCATGTGATATTAAGGCTCCAATGTTGTTCACGGCATATTTCGAAAGATCGGCGAAAGAAATGTGAAATTTCACGCAGTAATACTCTCCGGCAAGCATTTTGTGCTTTAGTTTTGCAGTCAAGTAGGTCCTTGGCATTTTCTCTCTATCACTATATAGCAAAAGACCAGCGTAGTTTTCGCCATCTTTGGGCTCCTCGTCTCCATACATGTTTTCAGGAACCTTTATGTCATCATTCTTAGCTTTTGAGCTGTATATGTCGGGCATTGCCTTGGTTCCGGCAACCCACGGAGCCGCCAGATAAATCTCACCCCTGTCCTTAGGTTTTTTGGTCAATTCCTCAAAACTTCCATTAACAATGAGGTTTTGGGCGTTCAATAAAGAGGATACACTTACAAATACAATTAGAATCAATGCCTTTGCCTTCATATTTCTTTCTTTGATTTAAAATAGAGATGGGTCGAAATTATCAAAATTTTGGAAGCAGGCGAAAAGCCTTTTTACCAAGAGAACTCAGTGAAGAATTTTATAGGCTAATTCCTTCAGGAGTTCTCCATCTGATGTGCCCGCGTCTCCAATACCTTTTGACCTCAGATCATATTCTTGTAATATTCCAATGATACTAACGATCTTCGATCGATTATAGTGCCTTGCCGCCATTTGGTAATCCTTGACGAAGAACGGGTGGACTCCCAGGAATCCGCCGAGCTCCTTGCCTGATAAACCCCTTGCATAGTGTAGTTTCAGAAGTTTGGTGAAAAAATTATAAAGGTTGGCTATGACCATTTGAATCGGGAACTTTTTTTCATTTTGTCCGAAATACTGCACAATTCTGAAGGTCTTTACAATATTCTTGTGGCCTATAGCATTGTTGAATTCAAACGAGTTGTATTCCTTGTTGATACCGATATATTCTTCAATGATGTCACCTGAAATGTTTGTTCCCTCGGGTAGATTTAGAATTACCTTACCCAGCTCGTTGGAAATGTGCGACAAGTCGTTACCAAGAAAATCTGTGATCAATGTGGCATTTCGAACTGATATGTGATAACCTGCATGACTCACGTGACTTATGATCCAGTCGGGCACCTTGTTATCATAAAGTTTATCTGAGACAAAGTGCACCCCTTTTGATGAAAAGGATTTGAAGAAATTCTTTCTTTTGTCGGCCTTTTTCTTGTAGGACAGAACTAAAATCGTGCTTGGTGCAGGATTTTTCATGTAGTTCTCCAAATGTTCTATGTTCGAAAGCAATTGTGCCTCTTTTACAACAACCAGATTGTATTCCGACATCATTGGAAACTTTCTTGCCTCGGATTCCACATTTAAAACATCGGAATCGAGACCGTAAAATATAGTCTGATTAAATTCTTTCTCATCTTCAGTAAGCACCGTGTCAATAAGCTGATTTGTAAGCTTATCGATGAAGTACGGTTCTTCCCCGGAAAACAAATAGACCGGTTTGAATTTCCTATCTCTTATATCCTTGCTGATCTGTTCGAAAGTCACGAAGTAAAATTCATAAAAATTAATACTTTGCCAATCTTTCAGTGCAATAAATGGAAAAATTAAATCTTCCGGAATATTCTTTTAAAATAAGAGAAACTGACGGATACAAGGAGATATTCGATAATATCAGGAAGAAGTATCTCAAACTCAATCCGGAAGAATGGGTAAGACAAAACTTCATTTCATATCTGTTGAATGAAAAGTCATATCCCAACGGACTCTTGTTAATTGAAAAAGAGATCAAACTTCACGGTTTGAAGAGAAGACCTGATCTTGTCGTTTATTCGAAAGAGGCAAAGCCAATCGTCATAGTTGAATTCAAAGCACCTTCTGTGAAAATTGATGAGGAAGTATTTTTCCAGGCTGCCATGTATAACAAAAAACTCCAGGTTCCGTATTTAATCCTCTCAAATGGGATTCAACATTATTGTGCGCATATAAATACTGAAACAGGAATTGTAAAATATTTACCGCAAATCCCTGATTTTACCGACCTTTGATATTACTTACTTTTAGAGCATATGATACTTCGCCGAATTTTAGTTGTTGGAACAGTGTTGTTGTCCGGTGTGCTTTCCGCTCAGGAGGTTTCACTGGGTTTCAGTGTCGACGCCGCCATTGATCAGATGGATGAAGCCGAAAGCCTTGAATTGGTTATAAATTCCAAGGATCCGGGCTTTGGGGATTTACTTAAAAATGAGGGAATACCTTCCAAAAGATATTTCAACAATTTCTACCGAATCAAGGTGGACAAAAATCAAGCCCAATCACTTTATGCGTTAGAAGGAATATCATATGTTGAACCGACATTTCACAGGGCTTACCTGATGAATGATTCCATGATATCCAACAACAGGATAGAAGATCTGCACAAAGGTGCAGCCGGATTGAAAAAGGCGTATTCAGGTAATGGTGTGTTAATTGGTTTTATCGATACTGGAATTGATTTTACACATCCCGATTTTCAGGATACTTTGGGTAATACAAGAATTATTGGGATTTGGGACCAAACCATGGACACGGCCAATACGAACAGGGTTCCGAGATGGAATTACGGACGTGTTTTTGATTCCACTGATATTAATGCCGGCAACACTTCTCACGACGATGACATTTTAAGTCACGGTACGAATGTAGTGGGCATAGCTTGCGGAAATGGGAATGCTGTTGGAATGTATAAAGGCGTTGCGCCGGAAAGTGATATTGCCATGGTTGCATCAGATTTCAATGCGAGTAACTGGCTTCAGACAGTGGCTGATGGAGTGGAATACATTTTTGAACTAGCGGATACAGCAGACAGACCAGCTGTCGTGAATATCAGTGCCGGTGTCTATCTGGGCTCTCACGATGGAACAGATCTGGCAGCTTTGCGAATCGATAGTATGCTCAAGGCATCGAAAGGCAGGGTAGTGGTTGCCGCGAATGGAAATGCCGGAACTCAGAAGTTTCATCTTGGATATGATGTAGATTCTGATACATCATTTACATGGTTTGAATTAAATCCGTCATCAACCTTGGGCACACCTGCCGTATATTATCAGCTTTGGGCTGATACCGGAGATTTTAAAAATGTTGAATTTGCTTTCGGCGCCAATCTTCCTTCACCTTCTTTCGGAAAAAAAGTACAATCCCCATTTTATAATATCAGCTCCAGATTGACTGGTACGAGACGCGATACGCTATTCGCCGACACCAATGTATTGGGAATTGTGGAAACAGTAGTGCAGGATTTGGGTGATAAGTATATGATGGAAGTTAAAATTGATCAGCCTGATTCAGCAAACTATTTGTTCAGTTTCATCGCAACAGGCGATGGTCGATTTGATATCTGGTCGGCTTCGTGGCTAGGAACTTCCAATATTTACAATGATTCTCTTCCAGCCGATACAACGCTGCCCGAGATCGTTTTTTATAAAAGACCGGATTCTCTGCAGACCATGGTCAGCAGTTTCACCTGTCTGCCTTCTGTAATAAGCGTTGGAAATTATGTGAACCGTGATTCATATGTAGACGTAAATAATACCACTCAGACCTTCAACGTGACTGTAGGTAAGAAAGCCGATAATTCAAGCTTTGGGCCCAATCGAAGAGGGCTTCAAAAACCGGATGTCATCGCTTCTGGTGACTACACCATGACTGCAAATCGATTGGCAAGTATTCCGCTTCATATTGCGAATAATCAGGCTGACAGAATCGGATTGGGAGGGATGCACAAAAGAAATGGTGGAACATCTATGGCGGCTCCGGTGGTTTCGGGAATTGCAGCCTTAATGATGGAAGAATGTAGCGATCTTGACTTCGGCCAGATCAAAGCTAACCTTTTACAGAATACTTATTCGGATTCTCTAACCGGCAGTTTGCCAAATTACGGTTATGGATATGGGAAAGTGGACGCTTCAGCTTCCATGCCGGATCTGTATTTCAGTTCAGCTATCACCCCTGGAGGAGTGATTCAGGTTTGTGAATTTGATGAGGTTGTGATCAGCGGTCCACAAGGAATGGCCTCATATACATGGTCGACAGGTGACACAACTCAATCCATAATCATAGATAGTGTTGGATTTTATTCCCTGACTGTGGTTGATACATCAGCTTGCCTGGGTTCAACGGAAACGGTTGAAATGAGAAAATGGACAAATCCTGCAAAGCCGACAATCACTGTTATCGATGATAATACGCTGGAATCATCAGCAGCATTTAAGTATTTGTGGCATCTAGATGGATTTGCCATGGCCACTGAAACGTCTCAACAACTCAATATTTTTGTTGGAGGACATTACAGTGTGGAAGTTGCCGATGCAAATGATTGTAAAACACATTCTGATTCTGTTTTCTCTTATTTGAATGTCGGGGAAATAATCACGGAAAATACCGTGGTGCTCTATCCAAATCCTTCAAGTAACGGTGAATTCAATATTGATTGCAAAGAATGCACTTCAGGTCAAGAATTGCATATTGAAGTCTACGACCTGAATGGTAAAGTTGTTCTTGTGGAGAGCTTGTCTAATGACCGAAGATTCAACATTCCTTTCAAAGGAATGTATCATTACAGACTGTATACAGAATCAAAGGAAATTTCGAGAGGCCGTTTGATCTTCAATTAATTCACATCCTCAATGTGAATCAGCAGACAATTTTCAGGAAGGGTATAGGTATCTTCCCAGACTGTTCCATCTACTGAACGAATTTGAACGTCATATTTACCGGGTTTTAATGTCACTTCAGCCAAACAGCTATAGGGTCTGCCCAAATTATCATATACCGTGGTATCAACTCCACATCTTGGGTTCCAACCCGGAATGGCACATCTAAGCGTATCTCTGGGAACTCCATTCACCCAAATGGTGACCGGCAAATGTTTCCCGGAATGCATGTAAAAACTCATATCATAAAGACAGGAGCCATCGTTTTTCTGAGCTTCGTAAACATAATTGGATGCATTGGGATCAATACAACCCTCTTGTTTAGAGCATGAAAGACCTGCAGACATTAAGACCGCAACAAGCGGGAAATATATTTTCGCTAGTTTCAAACTGGCACAAAGATACGAAGCACGAAATAATCGAAACTTTGTCGACCTTGTGAAACAATTTACATGGCCATCGACTATGGACTTGATATATGTAGAAATAACACCCGGAGGTTCTAACGATGAAAATAAGATCGTTGAATTGACTGAAGAAAAGATCAAGAATATAGTTGACAACATTGATTGGAACAGGTTTCATGTTATATCATTGGGAAACGCTGAACAATGGGTAGACGTCAGTGGAAGCATAAATGATGGATTGGCATGGACCTATTGTGAAAGAAAAGGAGAAGATCTATATTTCTCTGAAAAGTTTCCTGAAAATACAGCTGAGATAAAGGAATTCCTGCTTTCGCACTTTAACAATGACGACAATTTCCTTGCGAAATATGAGTTGTCTAAATCAGAAAGATTGCAAAGACCGGGTATTTTGGATGGAAGGCAATCAATAGTCCGAGAAGTTGACCCAATAAAATACAAGAAATGGAAGGAGCGATTTGAAGAAGGTAGAAGGAAACAGAAATCAATTTTTATAAAAAGGGCTGTATTAGCTGTCTTGGTTTTGATTGTGTCCACAATAACAGCTTATTATGGATATAAGGGAGACCTCAAATTTTTTGGACAAAGGACCGAGATGACGAAGGCTGAAATAATAAAGACACAGATGCATCATATAGGCAATGGCTATTATATGCAGACCGTTGTTTATGAATTTGAATATGAAGGAGAGAAATATTTGGGTTCGTTTGAAGCAGGCAAATACCTGGGAATGCAGGAAGTTGGAGGCCTGGTCAAAGTCAAGTTTGCATTGAACAATCCGAACAGGTCAAGAATGGTTTCCGTTTATAAAAAACAGAACAAAGGATTGATATATTCCAAGTTCAAACGAAATGAATAACATACGCAGGACTTTTCTTGTCTTTTTATTGGTAGCCCTTATTCAGCAATTAGGCAAAGCTCAAACCTTCACATTTCAGGATACAGTTTTTTCTGTCGGGGATTATTACCGGACAACTTATCTTTTTAAACTGGGAAAAAAAGAATTGATTCCGGAAGATTCCATCCGACTGGATACCGTAGTTGAATTCTTGAAGAGAAAGCCAAACCTAGTAATTGAAATAGGACAGCACCGGGATAGTCGAGGATCCCAATACTCTTGTTCAAACCTTACCCAACAGAGAGCAAAATCAATTGCTGATTATTTGATAAATAGGGGAGTTGAACCTGACCGACTTCGAGCGGTGGGATACGGTGAGATGGAACCATTATTTACAGATCAGACCATAATGTCACTTGAAAGCGAAGAAGAGAGGGAGATACTTCATTCCCGAAATCGGCGAACGGAATTTACCATATTGGCTATTGATTACAAAAGTTCGAGATAAGGCTTCCTGTACATTTCCGTAAATTTGCCAAGATTCAGAGCTTTTGAAGTATTTCGTAATCATATCGATAATGGTTCTCGCATTTTTTTCCTGTTCTAAGGAAGAAAACGTTCCATTCCAGGATTCTGTGAAGGACACGATCACCCATGTTTCCTACAAAGACATTTCAGGGGTATATGAAGGAACAATGTATCAGGTGGAATTTATTAGCAATATAGAATACGCCAGATTCAATGCAAAATCTCATTCTGTGACGGTATCAGAACTTGATTTCGACAATGTTTTTCTCAGTGATATTTCCAGCGATGTTCAGAGCGATGCCCAGGCAGTATTGTATAGATTCAATCTCGAAAGGGGCTACATGTCCTTCATCATTGAAAGCATGGCCGATAGCATTGGATACGACAGTATCTTTAGCTCAACGCTGCCGCTTAACGGTATTTATTATTACGACGAGAATTCCCTTCAGTATTTCATCTATTACATTGAAAATGGGGATACCGTAAGACAGGAATTCGTTGGAAATCGTCTTTAAAAGTATTTCGAATTAAAACACAACCAAGACAAGTCATTTATATATTTGCGCTCAATAAAATTTTAATATGTCTTTAAGCGGAATTATTTCAGTATCCGGACTACCCGGTCTTCACAAAGTATTATCTCAAACAAAAAATGGTCTCATCGTCGAGTCTATTTCTGACAACAGAAGACGACCCATTTACTCAACTCAAAAAGTTTCTTCACTTGAAGACATCAGTATATACACCATTGAAGATGATATTCCTTTGGTAGATGTATTCAAGAAAATGTCTGACAAAGAGGGAGGAAAAGAAGGTCCAAGTCACAAGTCTGAGCCTCAGGAATTGAGAGATTACCTTACCGGTATCATTGAAGATGTTGATCATGACAAGGTGTATAATTCAGACATAGCTAAGTTGTTCCAATGGTACAATATGCTTGTAAAGAATGATCTTCTGAATTTCGATGAAGAAGAGGCTGAGGAAGAGAAGAAAGAAGAAGTTGCAGAGGAAAAAAAGGAATCGAAGAAGGCTGCAACGAAAAAGACCGCTAAGAAACCAGCAGCGAAGAAGTCGACCGAAGAGAAATCAAAATCCTGATTCTTTCTTCAAATGAGTATTCTTGAAACACCACAAAAACCCGGCAGGACATTTCTTCCTGATAACCTGGTAATAGATTCGTGGGATAAACTTGAGCCTTACTTTAAGGAATTGGAAGAAGCCAGAATTGAAAGCAAGTCTGACCTGAATTCATGGCTTCAAAAAAAGAGCGAATTGGATGCTGTTCTCGAAGAGGACATGGCATGGAGGTATATTCGCATGAGCATCAACACAAGAGATAAGGAAGCCTCGGATCTCTTTCATTTTTTCGTCGAAAAGATTGAGCCAAACATTGCCCCGTATCAGGATAAGTTTGATCGAAAATTGAAAGCTGTCGACGTACCTGAAATGGACGAAGATCCTGCCATGGCCATGATCCTAAAGAAAGCAGGTAATAGGATAAAGCTGTTCAGGGAAGAGAATATTCCTATTCAAACCAAGCTTCAAGCAAAGGCACAGGAATTTGGTTCGATTTCGTCTGAGATGTCCATAGAGTGGGAGGGAAAGAAACTCACTTTGCAACAGGCATCTGTTTTACTCAAAGAGACGGACAGAACAAAGAGAGAAGAGGTCTACAACATGATTCAGAGTCGACGTTTACAAGACAAAGAGGCACTGAATGATCTGTTTACAGAGTTAATCGAAATGCGAACTGAGCTGGCAAAGAATGCAGATCTTGAGAATTTCAGGGATTACAAGTTCGTTAGTTTAAATCGTTTCGATTATACGAAAGAAGACTGTTTTAATTTTCATGAGTCCATTGCCCATGAGGCTGTTCCATTGATCGCCTCCTTTGATGAGGATCGTAAATCGAAGCTGGGCTTGGAGGAGTTGAAGCCCTGGGATATGTCGGTTGATCCCCTTGGAAAAGCACCTCTCAAACCATTTGAGAATACAGAAGAACTGGTGAGTAAAACTATTGAATGCTTCAATCGACTTGATCCTTATTTCGGACGTTGCATCGAGATCATGTCTGAATTGAAATACCTCGATCTTGACTCACGAGATGGAAAAGCACCCGGTGGATTCAATTATCCCTTGTATGAAATTGGTGTTCCTTTTATTTACATGAATTCTGCCGGGACGGTCAGAGACATGGTTACCATGATGCATGAAGGCGGACATGCCGTGCATTCATTTCTCTCCAGAGATTTGGAATTAACGGATTATAAAGACCTTACTTCGGAGGTGGCCGAGCTCGCTTCCATGTCAATGGAATTAATGTCCATGGAGCACTGGGATGTATTTTTCAGTGATTCAGACGAACTCAAAAGAGCAAAAAGAGAACAGTTACAGCAGGTGGTTGATACGCTCCCGTGGGTAGCTCAGATTGATAAGTTCCAGCATTGGATTTATGAGAATCCGGTCCATACCATCACAGAAAGAGAAGAGTACTGGCTGCAATTGATGGAAGAATTCAACAGTCCGGTGATTAGCTGGAAAGGTCAGGAAAATTCTCGCAAATACTTGTGGCAGAAACAACTTCACCTTTATGAAGTGCCATTTTTACTACATAGAATATGGAATGGCTCAGCTTGGTGCGATTGCCATCTGGAAAACCTTCAAAGAAAATCCTGAGAAGGCCATTCAGCAATACAAGGATGCCTTGAGTCTGGGATACACTAAGTCAATTGGCGAGATCTATGAAACTGCGGGAATTTCATTTGACTTCAGTAGGGAATACGTTCGTGACCTAATGACTTTTGTCAAGTCAGAGCTCGACAAGCTCTCTTAAGCCGCAGCTTTCTTTTGTCTTCTTCTTTCCACGGCCATCATTAAGAATGCTCCATAAACTGCGGCAATGGCCACCGTTTTAAGAAGTTGTCCGAGGGCAGGAATCCAAAAGATTACTTTTAGAATAACTACCGTCAGAGTAGCGTAAAGAATAAGTTGAAACTTAGACCATTTCTTGCCCGATTTGTTGTTAAAGTGATGAGCAATGCTCAATCCAATGGCCGTTGTTGCAATGACCAGGCTGGTAAGGTACACTCCCAGACCAAAAAGGCCAATAGGTATTCCGATAATGATTATGAATGAAATCAGGATCAGCACAGGCATTCCAAGGGTATAAAGCATACCATAACCAAAGCATGTAACAAAAGAGGATCTTACTCTTTGAACAGCCTGATCAAAATATCCACTGAAGAAGTATTCAAGGATGATAAGCATCAGGATGACACTAAGAATGACAAATATCCAATAGGATATAATGCCCATGCCGAATAAGCCGATGAGAACCGATTTCTCCACATTTTCATCTGTGAATGCAAGACTCTCATCATAGCTTGCATTGTCACAAACCGCGCTAAAGTCCATTTCACCATCCGATGTCCAATATCGAATCTCTCCTTCACAGCTCGCATTTTCGCCTAATTCAATGTCGTCAGCAGATATCAGCATGTTGCCCTTAACCACACCATTAAACCTCGACTTCTCCTGCCTTCATTTCCACATTCCCAAAAACAGTGTTTTCCAGCGTAACTTTTCCCCCATATACCATTACATCGCCACCGACATCACCAATTAATTCCAGCTCTCCGCCCATGACAATTACATCACCATCAATTCTGGCATTTTTACTTAATGTCAGTTGTCCTCCAAAGGCAATTAGGTCACCTTTCACATGACTGCTGATATCAACTTGACCACCAGAAACGCGAACATCATCTCCAACGGCGCCATTTAATTCGATTTGTCCTCCAGCTGCCAGGATATCCATTGAAACACTGTCATCTACGTCTATTTCTCCACCACCAACAACAAGATCACCAAAAACGGGTGCATTTACTTTGATCTCTCCACCACCGATGTAACAATCATCGTTCTGGACTTCTGTTATGGTAACTTTTTCATCGGCCTTCAGATTTGCCGATTGTATGTTCGAGAATAGGAAAGTTAAAAGGCTGAAAAGTATTATTGAACGTTTCATACGACTTGACTTTAGTCTTCTAAAGTAAGTCAATTCACCTTGATTATCAATAAAATAGAACTGATTTTCGTCAGATTATGTTCACCTCTTTTTCCAGAAGTATACCGAATTTTGAATGGATGTCATTGCGAATTTCTTCTGAAAGATTATTGATATCTGATCCATGCGCACCTCCATAATTCACCAGAACAAGAGCCTGGTTCACATGAACACCGTAATTGTCGATTCGTTTCCCTTTCCAACCGGCCTGCTCGATCAGCCAACCGGCAGCAAGTTTGACTTTTCCCTGTCCCGCAGGATACATAGGCATATTTTCATTTTCTGAAGAAAGCCTGGAAGCAAGTTCCTCATCCACAACTGGATTCTTGAAGAAACTGCCTGCATTTCCTATTTCTTTTGGATCCGGCAATTTGCTTTGTCGGATATTGATCACGGCCCGGCTGACATTTTGAATACTTGGTTCAAGTCCCAAGCGTTCTAATTCCTTTTCTATGGCTCCGTAGCTGGTGTTTAATCTTGGCGCCTTTGAAAGTTTTAAAATTCACATGGCTGATGAACTTCTTATTTTTCAGAGAGGTTTTAAAAACACTGGTACGATAACCGAATTCACATTCTTCAGCCTTTAGTCTTTCTATTTCTCCTGTATGGATGTCTGCGAATTCCACAGAGGTCACAACATCCTTTACTTCAACACCATAAGCGCCAATATTCTGCATCGGACTGGCTCCAACATTTCCCGGGATCAGCGATAGATTCTCGATACCTCCATACCCCTTTTGAACACAATGCATTACAAATTTATGCAGTTTTCTCCCGCGCCTACCCTTAAATGCACTTCATCATCTTCGATGCATTCTTCTATTCCGGAAATATTATTCTTGAGCACCACACCGTCAAAATCCTCAGTAAAGAGCACGTTGCTTCCTCCACCAAGAACTAAGGTCGGAAGCTCAGGATGTGCTTTCGAATTGATGTGTGCCTGAAGATCCTCAACGGAATCTACATCAATAAAATAGCGTGCGCTTACGTTTATACCAAAGGTATTGTAGGGAAGAAGGGAGGTGTTTTCTGAAATATTCAAGACACTAAATAATGGCCAAAAATAGTTTTTCCTGTGAGATTCTTTTTCTTTCTTTAGGTTATGATTATGAGCTTTTTTGACAAGCCTTTTTATATACTGTGCTGTGTATTCTTTGCTCTTTTTATGACAACTAGTCATGATGTTAATGCTCAAAGTGTAAAGGCATCTTTTCTAATGAACGTGCTTCCAGATAATTGGTGGTATTTGGAACTGAGTAAAAATGACACTTAGGTATTGAAGCATGTTGGGAGCTGGTCGGGTACCAACATTCTGGATGAGGGTCAATATACCTATGATGGTCAGATCTTAAACCTGGAAAGCAAGTCGAATCAAAACGTTGAAAAAGAAGAACTCCCGAGATCACACGGATTCAAGCTTGACACACTTTATTACCTAACAGAAATTAAGCTTAAAAAAGGAGAGGAACTTCAATACATACGGTCCTGCAAAAAGTCATCATTGTTTGGAAATAAATATCTGGTCTTAACATATGAAGCCCTGATGAAAAGAATTTGATCAAATGCCCATTCTAAAAATTCAAATCAAAATCTTTTTGTCATTTTATATTCTCCATTTTCTATTTTAGCCGCCAATGTCGAAGGTGAAAATTGTGTCAAGCGCAACATCTGATCTCTTTTCTGATCAGCGTGTGCATCGTATATGTAAGTCTCTTAGAGAAATGGGATTTGATGTCAAGGCAGTTGGACGCAAGAAACCTGATTCGCCTGATCTGGATAAACGAGAGTATGAAGCCGACAGGCTTAAAATGACCTTTCATAAAGGCCCCTTATTTTACGCCGAATATAACATCCGCTTTTCTTTTATCTCCGTAAATCCGGAGCCGATCTTTTAATTTCAAATGATCTTGACTCTCTTCCGGCCAACGCATTGGCAAGCAAGTTGTTAAAATGCCCCTTGGTTTATGACAGTCATGAGTATTTCACTGAAGTGCCTGAACTTCAGGCAAGACCATTTGTCAGAAGAGTGTGGAGAATATTGGAGAAAAGATTCATTAAAGAGTAAATCGGGCTATCACTGTTTCCGATCCTATTGGAAAGGCCTATTTTGATAAATATGGAATTGAATTTTGTGTGGTTAGGAATCTGCCAGAGAAGGTTAAAACGAAATGGATTCGAATGTTGAAAAATTGAAATCCAATGATGAAAGGATCATTTTGTATCAGGGAAGCGTGAATATGGATCGTGGACTGGAAGAAATGATCTCATCAATGAAGTATCTTGAAAATACAAAACTTGTCATCATTGGAGATGGTGATGTGCTGAGTGACTTGAGGGAAAAAGTTCAGAAGGAGAATTTAGAAAGTAAGGTGCATTTCACCGGAAGAATTCCTTTTTCAAAATTGTCGGCATACACCAGACAGGCAGACATTGGTATTTCAATAGAAAAGAAGAATGGTCTTTCCTACACCTACGC
>CBDDFS010000004.1:0-299252 GCA_965227255.1 Vicingaceae bacterium | reverse complement strand
CAGATTTCTCTGATAATTCCCTGAACGCTGTTCAGTATGCCTTTGATCTGTTCAAAGAGCATGAAGATACCGAGTTTACCTTGCTGAATGCCTATGATGTCCCGCATGGAGGGTCTGCCACCATGCTGGTATCTATTACGGATATCCTAAAAAGGGATTCCGAGATAGGATTGAAAAAAGTATTGGATAAGATCAATCAGGATGGACAAAGTCATAACATCAACACTTTGTCGATGCATGGTAATCTTGCTGCAGTGATTGAACAGATTTTAAAAAGAGAAGACTATAATTTGATTGTCATGGGAACGCTTGGGGCGGGTAGTAGCATCAACAAATTACTTTTGGGGAGCAGCACTAGCGAAGTTGTCAAGAAGATCAAGAAACCTATTCTCATTGTGCCACATGAGGCCAAATATGTCATTCCCGATAAAATTCTGTTAACATCCGATTTTAAGCCTATCAGAAGAGATTTGCAAATCGAACGCCTTAGGGATTTTGCTTCGAACATTGATTCGGAGATCATGGTCTTGAATGTGCATAAGGAAGGAACGAACCTCGATATTGAAAAGGCAAAGATTTCTTCAGGCCTGGAAGAGCTACTCGAAGGATCGAACCATTCTTATCACGATGTGATCAACAATGACATCATTGAAGGAATTGAAGAATTTATTCAGAAACATGACATCAAAATACTGGCTATGATTCTGCGCCAGTTGAATTTTATCGATAGCATCTTTCACAAGAGTCTTACCAAAGAAATGGCCATGCACACTCACATTCCGATGCTGGCTCTTCATGATTAGATTCCCGGATAAAGAATCTCACAGACTTTTAATAAACCGAATTGTATTTATTGACTAAGCAATATTAGTAGTCGAATCGATAAAGCACTCCTAGCTTGCCGCCAGCCGTCTCAGTGCTTCCGGCGAATTCAAGATAAATCCCCCAGTCTTTGAAGTAGTATTGACCACCTACTTGTAATCCTACAGCCAGAGTGCTCGAGGATTGTCCAAGTTCAAAATAGTTCTCAGGAGAGAACCACTTGTAATATCCAAGAGTTACACCACCATAAGTAAACCATCCTCTTCTGGGATCCATATTCAGCAGACTATTGAAATAATAATTGCTGAAGAACGAAAATCCTACAATGGTATGACTCAAAGTGGCAGTATCCGTATTCTCACTGAATGTGCGCACGGCACCTTCAAGTCCGAAGGTTATATCACTTTTAATGTCGGGAATAGCCAATTCATAAGAAATGAAGATGGGAATACCATTTGTGTTATAACCTGATGCCAGCTTAAACTGATTTCCCTCCTGTCCGAGTGGACTCTGGGCTTTCAGAAGGCCAGCGCTCAGTATAATCCCAAGTGTTAAGAGTATTAATTTCTTCAAAACGGCTTTTCGACTTTCTACAAAGAAAATGAATTAATTCAATTACGAAAAGATGCATTATCTAAATTATTGACAGCCTTCCGTTTATAAGAAGTTTCCCAAATCTTTTTAAATTTAGATTGACTAATATCATGGTACGAATTGATGAAGGCCATGATAAAGACCTGGTGGTTGCTTATTATTATACTTTCGATTTGCTTTGGGAATATCTTTAGAAGAATTAGACTATAAAGATCCGGTCAAAAGGAAGGAGTATTCCAAACACCTCCTTGAAGACCTGGAAGCATTAAAAATGATGCTCGAACAGGACATGTTCGAGAAAGATTCTACGCGAATCGGACTGGAGCAGGAGTTCTGTATAATGGATTACTCTCTGAGGCCATTAATGAAGAATCTCGAATTACTGAAAAGACTGCGGGATGATCATTTCACCACGGAATTGGCCAAATTCAATTTAGAGATCAATCTTGAACCCAGAGTATTCAGGAATAAATGCTTTTCCAAATACGAAAACGATCTGGTTCGTTTGCTAACCAAAGCCAATAAGCAGGCCCACAAGATCGGAGGGAAAGTTATTCTAACCGGTATTTTACCTACAATTAAGGAAGGTGATATAGGCATTGATAAGATCACACCAATTCAGCGCTACCTCGCCCTGAATGAAGTTATGTCGAAGGCCAGAGGTAAGGATTTCGAGTTTAATATACAGGGCATTGATGAATTGATCACAAAGACAGATAGTGTTTTATTCGAATCCTGTAATACGAGCTTTCAGATACACTTTCAGATCAATCCCGATAAATTCAAGGAATACTACAACTGGTCGAAAGCTATATCGGGACCGGTACTTGCCTGTTGCGTAAATTCCCCTATGTTCCTGGGGCGCAGACTTTGGAAAGAAACCAGAATTGCTCTATTTCAGCAATCAACTGATATTCGGAAATCTGAATCGACGTTCAGAGAAGAAAGGCCCCGAGTATTCTTTGGTAATAAATGGGAGGAAGGAAGCATTCTTGATCACTATCAGGAGAATGTAAGTAGGTTTAAAATCTTGCTGACACGGGAAATAGAAAAAAGCTCGGTAGATGACTTGAAGGAAGGAAAAGTGCCTGACCTGAAAGCTTTAGCTCTGCACAACGGAACCGTTTACAAGTGGAACAGGGCTTGCTATGGCTTGACAGATGGAAAGCCTCACATCCGAATTGAAGCGAGGTATGTGCCGGCGGGTCCAAGTATCGTAGATGAAATAGCAAATACGGCATTCTGGACCGGTTTGATGTATGGTATGCCGGAGAAATATGAAAACATTCATGAGCAATTGCATTTCGATGATGCCAAAAGCAATTTTGTCAAGGCCGCTCAGTTTGGAATTAGCACACAGTTTAAATGGATGTCGGATAAACTTGTTCCAGCCCAGGATCTGATTCTAAATGAAATGATTCCAATAGCCGAAGAAGGACTGAAAAAAGCAAAAGTTGATCAGGCCGACATTGATAAATACCTGGGAATAATAAAAAACAGGGTGAAATCGGAAAGAACGGGTTCACAATGGATGCTGGATAGCTATAATGAACTGAAAAAAGATTGCCACAATCAGGAATGTCTTTCAACCATAACAGAAGGTATTTATGCCAGACAGAAAAAAGGATTACCTGTTCACAGATGGAAACTGGCAAGTTTGAGCGAAGGCGGAAATTGGAAGAGTAAATACCAAAAGATTGGACAGGTTATGACTACGGATCTGATCACGGTGAATCCGGGAGAGTTGATTGACCTTGTTAGAAACATAATGCTCTGGAGTAATATTAGGCATGTGCCAGTTGAAAATGAAAACGGTGAATTGGTAGGTATGATCAGTTCGGATACCTTACTTAATTTCTATGGTAGTGAGAACAGGCAAAGATGGGAAGAAGTGGAAGCTGCTGAAATCATGGAAAAAGACCCGATTACCATATCTCCCGAAACGCATACGGTAGATGCCATCAAGATCATGAGAAGAAATGAATTTTCTTGCTTACCAGTCGTTAACAATGGAAAGTTGGTTGGTTTATTTACTGAAAGAGACTACATAAAATTTGGAGAACAACTCTTCGATGAGTTGACTCATAAAGATGATAAAGCTTGAATACACAAGAGGAAATTGAGATAGAAAAACCGCATTTGACGACATACCGGAGAAAAATTGGAGAGTTGGGTGGAGTCAACAAGGGATCTGTTTTGATTTTTATAGGAGGAGTTCACGGAAATGAACCTTCCGGTGTATTGGCTCTGGAAGAAATATTCGAAAAATTCAAAGGAAGAGATTCTGAATTCAGAGGCAAGGCCTTTGCTTTTACGGGGAACCTCAAAGCTCTTGCAGAGCGTCAAAGATATCTAAAGGAAGATCTGAACCGTATGTGGCATGACGATCAGATCGATAAGATTGAGAATGGTTTTGAAAATGTTGAAGATCATCCGGATGTCGCGGAACAGATCGACTTGTTCAATGAATTTATGCAGATCATTACGGAAGAGAGTGGACCCTTTATGTTTTTCGACCTTCACACTACATCTTCGGCCTCTGTTCCTTTTGTTCTGATCAATGACACCATGATAAACAGAAAACTCGCTGAGAAATATCCTATGCGTGTTATTCTGGGGATTGAAGAATATCTTCAGGGTCCGATGTTGAGTTACATCAATGATCAGGGTTATATTTCCATGGGTTTTGAGGCCGGACAACACGACGATCCACTTACCCTTGAGATAAACAAGACCTTCATCCTTCAGACTTTTATGATCACCGGATTTATGAAGGACAAGAAGCTTTATGAAGAATTGATCAGATCCAGGAGTAAACTTCCATATTCGCATTCATTCTTTGAAGTACGGCATCGTTATCAGATTAAAGAAGGAGAGCAGTTTAAAATGCTTGATGGATATGCAAATTTTTCCAAGATAAGGGCGCATCAGCTTCTTGCAAGAAATCAGGATGGTGAGATCAAATCACTTGAGTCTGGATATTTATTCATGCCTTTGTACCAAAATAAAGGCAGTGAGGGCTTTTATATAATAAAATTAATTCCTAAATTTTGGCTTAGATTTTCTTCCTTTCTTAGGAGAATCAATTTTGACTATTTGTTGTTGGCATTACCAGGCGTTAAAAGGTACGACAAAGATTACAAGACCCTTGCCGTTGATATCCGCATTGCCAGATATTTATCAAGAGAAATATTCCACTTACTCGGATACCGAAGAGTTAAACGCAGTGGTTTCAAACTGCTGTATATAAAAAGAGAAACTATTAAACCTAAGTATTAACACGTAAACATCAAATCATGACAGTAGTAGCAGAAAAAAAAGTTCACATTGGAGACCTTCATTTTGAGCTCAACTTATGGCTGAATGAGTTCAAATTCTATAAAGACGAAATCGCAATTTTCAATCACAGGCTGGAGGACATAGTTAGCAGAAATACAGCTATGGAAGTAATGAGGGAAGTTGAGCATTTTCAAAATCAGTACATCCGTCAAATTGAAGTAGTGGACGAATTGAGGCACGAAGTCAAGCAACACGAAAACGCCCTTGAAAAAGAAGCCAAGGATAATCCGGTAGCTATAGATCATGTATTGTTTGAGGATCACACTGAATTGAGAGATCAGGTTGATCAATTCAAAAAGATCTATGGAGATCTTAAAACAGAATTCATGTCTTTCTTGTCTAAGTGGATGTAAGAGAATAAATGGAGATATTAATTGATGACAACAGAACTCTTCAGGATCTGCAGGAAGAGTTCTCCGCGAAGTATCCATTTCTGAAACTGGAGTTTTTCTCAAAGGCCCATGCCGAGGGAGATGCTTCTCCCAAGTCGGAAATGATTACAGAAAATCACAAGTTGGGAGAGGTGAGGACGAATCATAAACAAGGAAGCATCACAATTCACAGTGAAATGAAGGTGAGTGACCTGGAAAATGATTTTGAGGATCTTTTCGGAATTCACATACAGGTTTTTAGGAAATCGGGAGATCTGTGGCTGGAAACATCGGCCACAGATTCCTGGTCCCTGAAAGAACAAAACTCTACCGGAGAAGAAATGAGCTGACCGGCCTGGTCTATGACAGGAATAAACAATATTCTGGCCCTGGTTGATCTTTCAGCGAATATGCAGTCGGTTCTCGACTGTGCCTTGAAATTCTCCGGCAAATTCAATTCCAAGATCATTGTATATCACGCCAGTCCCAACACGATTGGTGACGAACAGGTGCATGATCTAAGAGAATCTATAAAATCGGAAATCAACCAAATTAATTTGGATCAGGTCGATGAATCTTCTGTGAGAATCATTATTGCATCGGAAGATTTCCCTGGTGGCGAATTGTATGAAAATCTTATCACAGACGCTGATCTTATCATAGCTGGTGGTGGGCGGATCAATTCCGGAAATGCCAAAAGAGAGAAGGTGGTACGGGTGATCAATGAATCTGATAGTCCGGTATTGGTTATACCTTCAGAAGGCAACCTGGGCAGCCTTGAGCGTATTCTTTATTGTTCCTCTTATGAAGAATTATCTTCCGTTGAACCTCTTCAAATAGTCAAATTCTTTGCCAGTCATTACAATTCGGAGGTAAGGGTAGCTCATGTAAAAACACATGGTGGCAAACCAAATCAGGAGCATGTAGAGAACAGTAGGATGGAAGGTGCCTTTTTTGAACCGGAAGTTAAATATTCTTACAAGCTGATCAAGAGCGATGACGTAATTGATGGAATAAGCTCCTACATCAGGAAAAAAGGAGATAATGACATGGTTGTGATGGTCAGAAGAAATCATCACATTTTTGAGAGAATATTCGGAAAGAATTTTACTTTTAGAATGTTACAGCATACGGAGATTCCATTGTTAATTTTAAAAGAACCCCAACTTAACTAAACTTAAATTTCTCACAGATGATCAATAAAATGGTCACCTATAAGGTAAAGACCGAATCTTTGGACGAAGCGAAAATGTTGGTGCGGGAATTTGTTGAAAGCATCAAACTAAATGAGGAGGATACGCTACTCTACAGAGCTTTGCAACAAAAAGATGATCCCACAAAGTTTATTCATTTCATGAGTTTTGAAGATGAATATGCCGAAGAACAGCACCGCAGTTCAAGTTATTGTACCGAGTTTACCGATTCTATTTATCCATTGTGTGATGAAGATCCTGTTTTCACTGACCTGAACAGGCTTGCATTTCATGATTGATCTTTCTTTTCGGGCGACATCTATATGTGTCGCACTCTTTCTGCTGATTATCCAGCAATCTCATGCTCAATATGTAGAGGAAGAAGAATTGGAAGTTCAGCTTTCCAGAGAAGATCACCTTTCCATTAATGTTGGTTTATCCTCTCCTAATGGCGACTATGGAGATCAGAGCCTGAGTAATTACTATGCGGGTTTAGCCAGAACCGGTTATGTAATTGACGCGAATTACGCCTATTATGTGAACTATTCTATAGGTTTTATGGCTAAGGGAATATTCACCAGCCACAGACTCAATTCGCAAGTCATCCTTGATAATCTCATGCAGACTGATCCAAGAGCACGACATACGGTGGAATCTGGTTGGTATACCTCTTCTTCCTTTATGGGTGGTATCATTCTTACAATACCATTTGAAAATGGTTTCCTTGACATACATGCTCTGGTGGGCTATGCTTATTCAAGTATTCCTTCCATTTACGTAACTCGGGATGACGGAGTGAATTTTAATTATATACGCCAAGGATCAGCCTTTGCAAACTCCATTTCATATGATCTGGGAATTGGCTTACGTCTGAATCTATCCGAAGCCTTTGCCATTCGTTTTGCTTTAGACTTCTATGCAACCAGTCCTGAATTCATTGTAGATGTCGACTACGACAACGGTAGAAGGGATTCGTTTACCTATACTCAGAACATGAGTATGACCAATTCAACGGTAGGAATCGTTTACCGCATTCAGCGTTTTTAGAGCATTTCGTTGGCCAGGTTGGCCAATTCAGAACGTTCTCCTTTCTCCAGAGTTATGTGCGCAAATAACTTGTGTCCTTGTAATCTGTCTATCAGATATGAAAGTCCGTTGCTCTGCTCATCGAGGTAAGGTGTATCGATCTGGTTAATGTCTCCCGTAAAAATGATCTTGGAATTCTCCCCAGCTCTTGTAATTATGGTCTTAACCTCATGAGGTGTCAGGTTTTGTGCCTCATCGACGATAAATATGATGTCAGATAAACTTCTTCCACGAATGAAGGCAAGAGGTGTAATAATGATCTTTTCATCCTGCTCCATCTCGACGATCTGTTTGTGTCTTTTCTCATTCTCCGAGAATTGATTCTTTATAAATTTCAGATTATCCCATAGTGGTTCCATATATGGATTGATCTTCTCATTTACATCCCCCGGAAGATAACCTATGTCTTTATTGCTAAGTGGTACAATAGGTCGAGCAAGAATGATCTGTTTGTATTGTTTTCTCTGTTCGAGAGAGCCTGCAAGAGCGAGCAAGGTTTTTCCTGTTCCGGCTACACCCTGAAGACTTACGAGTTTAATGTCGGGATTCATGATGGCATGAAGGGCGAATGTTTGCTCGGCGTTCTTTGGTTTAATGCCATAGGTGTAAAGTTTTTCAACACGCTCAACCACCTCTTTAAAGGGATTGTAGAATGCCAATGCGGATGAACGTCCATTTTTCAGGATGTAGAATTGATTGGCCACCTTATCATTTCCAAGGAAATCCATTTGAGTAGTGTGACCATCCGTGAATATTCTTCTAATCACATCACTTTCAATGTTTTCTTTATTGCAAATCCCCGTGTTCAGATTCTTAAGGTCCTTGATCTTGCCCGTTTCATAGTCCTGAGCCTCAATATTCAAAGCTTTTGCCTTAATTCTCAGGTTAATATCCTTTGTAACCAAAATAACTCGACACTGTTCTTCTTCTTTCAGTGTAAGGGCACTATTGAGAATTCTGTGATCTGCTTTATGATCGTTAAAGACAATTTCTGCATCATCTCCCTTGACCTTATTCTGCATTACTATTTTGAATTGCCCCTTTCCCTTGCCTTCAAGTGGGATCCAATCATTGAGCGTAGCATCTCCAGAAAGTTTATCAATGATCCTGATAAACTCCCTCGCTTCGAAGTTCTTGGTGTCATTACCACGCTTGAAATTATCCAGTTCTTCAAGAACTGTTATAGGAATTGCAACATCATGCTCCTCAAAGTTGTTAATGGAATTGTGATCATGAAGAATAACTGATGTGTCGAAGACAAAGATCTTTCTCTGTTTTTTGGCTCGTGGCATATTGAGTTTCCTTTTTGATAAATGTAAGTGAATTTTAAAGCGCTGAAAGTGGGTGTTCAGAAAGTAATTAACTAAATACTCTTAAAAAGTTTTATCTTTCGAATAGAGCCCCTTCCGGTCAAATAAAAGTTTTGAATGTTAGATAAATATTACTTCGAAAAAAGAAATATACTGATTGCAGGTGCTACCGGATTGATAGGCTCCCATTTGATCAAATTGTTCAATTGGGAAGGGCATACCATACGGATATTGTCGACCAACAAAGATTTTGTTTCCAAGAATGAAAATACATTTTACTGGAACGTGGAAGAGCAAGTCATTGATGAAAAGGCATTCCAGGATGTGGAGGTGATCGTTAATCTTGCTGGCGCCAATATAGCAGGCGGTCTATGGACCAAAGATAGAAAAAAGGAGATCTATGACAGTCGTGTATTGGGAACCAGATTGATCAATAATACACTGAGGAAATTGAATAAAAATCTCATGTTCTACATCGGTGCTTCGGCGATTGGATTTTATGGTCCGAACAATACAAATACTGCGAAAACTGAGGATGATCCACCTGGAGAAGGTTTTCTTGCTGAAGTATGCAGGGATTGGGAAATTGAACACAAGAAATTCGAGGAATTAAGTGAGCACTTTGTCATAGCCAGAATTTCAAATGTCTTTGCCAAAAACGGAGGTTTCGTTCAGCCCTTTTTTATGCTCAGTAAATATGGTCTAAAAATCAAGCTCAGTAATCATCAAAATTATTTTTCATGGATTCATATTGATGACGTGGTTAGATTCATTAGTGCTTGTTTGTATATGGACTTTCAAGGTATATTCAACATTACTGTAAAATCCACGCCCTGGGGTGAATTACAGGATTTCATCTACAGTCAAATTGGTGATCAGGTAATACGTATTACACTGCCAAAGTGGTTCTTAAAACTTAGCATGGGTGAGATGTCTTCTCTGCTCGTCGACGGGAATTATGCCAGCGGAAACAAACTTGAAGAAGTTGGTTTTATGATCAGGCATATTGAACCGGATCTAGTAATGCAACATATTAGAGGAACTTTACCTGAATTTATGCAGATCGATATCCTCGATAAACTGTGATTATTGTTACTAAGCATTAATTTTTATATTGCATTTTAGAGGTCTAAATCTATATACATATGAAAAGAACGTATTTATTTGCCGGCATACTTCTGGCCCTGATGGCCTGTGGTGGAAATGAGGAAAAAGCAGGCAATGAAGAGAAGCAAAATGTTTCAGATTTTTATGCTTCGAATGAAGACAAGGAATTACTGATCTCTGCAAAGAGATTTTTTCAGCCATTACCTGACAGAGCTGAAAGCGAAACAAATCCATTGACAAAAGAAAAAATTAATCTTGGAAAGGTTCTTTACCTCGATACAAGATTGTCGAAGGATGGAAATAACAGCTGTAACTCATGTCATAAACTTGAATCATTTGGTGTTGATAATCTTCCTACTTCTCTGGGTGATCTTGGAAAAAATGGTGACAGGAATAGTCCAACCACCTTTAATGCTGCCCTGCACACTACTCAATTTTGGGATGGTCGAGCTGCCGATGTTGAGGAACAGGCTGGCATGCCCATCATGAATCCAGTAGAAATGAACATTCCCGATGAAGCTTTTCTTGTGGAAAGATTGAAAGGAATTGATGAGTATAAGGATATGTTCGCAGCTGCCTTCCCTGAAGATACAGACCCGATTTCGTATTCGAACCTCAGAATGGCCATAGGAGCATTCGAGCGGACGCTCATGACACCGGGAAGATTTGATGATTTCCTTAATGGTGACGAAGAAGCCTTGACTTCAGCAGAGAAAAATGGACTAAAATTATTCATTGAAACAGGATGTGTTACGTGCCATACAGGTCCTGCAATGGGAGGGAATATGTTCCAGAAATTTGGTGTTTACGGGGATTATTGGGAAGTGACCGGCTCTGAGCATGTTGACGAGGGTCGATTCAAAGAGACCGGCAATGAGGGAGATAAATACATGTTTAAAGTACCAACCTTGAGAAATATTGAAAAGACCGGACCATATTTTCACGACGGTAGCGTGGCAGAGCTAAATGAGGTAATTAGAATTATGGGGAAACTGCAGTTGAATAAGGATTTGAGTGATGAAGATGTTCAAAGCATTGAGGTCTTTTTGAATAGCCTGACAGGTGAAGTTCCATCTATTGCTAGCTCTTAATAATATACTGATTGGCGGGGAAGGAAAACATACTGACAGAAAAGACTCTATCTGAGCTAAATAGCAAGAAGGAAGTTGAGCAGTTGCTGAAAAAATCCGGGGTGAATGTAAAATCACTCCGGAATCAACTTAGATATGAAAAAGAACTGAATTTTCTTCAAATTGAACTGGTCAAGCTTCAGAAATGGATTCGAAAGAACAACATGAGACTTGCCATTATATTTGAAGGAAGAGATTCTGCCGGGAAAGGAGGGACCATTAGACGTTTTAAGGAATATCTCAATCCGCGTTCAATGAGAGTGGTAGCTTTGGCCAAACCTTCGGAAGTCGAAAAAGGACAATGGTATTTCAGAAGATATGTTAAGGAATTACCGAATCCTGGAGAGATCGTCTTTTTTGATCGAAGTTGGTATAACAGGGCTGTCGTAGAGCCGGTTATGGGATTTTGTACAAAGCAGGAATACAAGAAGTTCATGCGTCAGGTTCCCGAATTTGAACACATGTTATATGAAGATGGAGTCATTATTGTAAAATTCTGGCTGGATATAACACAGAAGGAACAGGAGAAAAGATTTGCTTCAAGAAAAACCAACCCCGTGAAGCAGTGGAAACTGAGTCCAGTTGACGAAAAATCCAGAAGTAAGTGGGATAAATACACACTCTACAAGGAAAAAATGTTTTCCGGAAGCCATACCAGTTTTAGTCCATGGATCATTGTGGAAGCAAACAATAAATTGAACATGAGACTCGAAAGTATTCGCTATGTGTTGAGTCTGTTTGAATATGATGGCAAAACAGAAAACGGAATTCGGATCTATCCCGATCCCAATGTTGTTCAAAGGTATCACAGGGCATTAATTCAATCAAAGGACTGATGGATATTAAAGAGAAATTATCACAGGATGATCTTGCTTTATTGAATACTAATAAAGCCTATCGCTTGCTAATATCCCAGAAAAATCCTGACATTGAAAAAGTATTGGAATTCTTGCGGTATGAGCGACGTAAGAAAGAATTACAAATAGAATTGATCAAGATGCAAAGCTGGGTCGTGCGCAGGAATAAGAGGATCATGATCATTTTTGAAGGGCGAGAAATGGCTGGTAAGGGTAGTGCCATTCTAACATTTGCCCAGCACCTGAATCCAAGAAATATGCGCATTGTGGCTTTGCCCGCACCCACGCCCATTCAAAAAAGACAATGGTATTTCAGAAGATACATACAGGCTTTTCCACTACCGGGTGAAATTGTTTTCTTTGACAGAAGCTGGTATAACAGGGCAATTGTTGAGCCTGTGAACGGATTTTGCTCCAGAAGCAAATACAACCGATTCATGTCTGAAGTAAATCCATTTGAGGAAATGATCATGAATGATGGCATTCAGCTGATCAAATTCTATTTTTCCATAGATAAGGAGGAACAGGCGAAAAGATTAAAAGAAGTAAAGAAAGACCCATTGAAAAAGTGGAAAATTTCAGAAGTTGATCTGAATTCTTTAGACCTGTACGACAAATACACTGAGTATAAGGAAAAGATGTTTGAAGTAACCGATCGCAATAATTCACCATGGATCAAGATCGACGCTAACAGCGCTTACCATGCAAGAATCAAAGCCATGGAGTATGTTCTTGATCAGGTCATGTATTCTACCTGATGATCCTTTTTCTTTGCGAAAAGGCCGTCAATAACCGTACTTCGGTAGTCGAAAATCGCTTCAACCTTTTTTCTGACGATCATTTTTTCTGCCAAGCGTCCCAGAAATCCGAAAGGTAATTCGTAGTGCACAACATCTATCATTTCAATTCCATTTTCGACTTCTTTGAAAATATGACGATGATGCCATAATTTGTAAGGTCCTACAAGTTGAGTATCAACGAATTCTCTACCGTCCTTTACACTTTTGATCTCCGTAGTCCATTTGACTTTAAGCCCTTTTAAAGGCCTTAAAGTGTATGAAATCCTTTGGCCTTCATACATTTTCTTTCCATCAAATTCCGTGATGGTGAAATCCATTTCACCCGGAGTGATCAAAGCAAGATTCTCAGGTGAACTGAAGAAATCCCAACAGTCTTCCGAATTCGTTTTAAGGATGGTTTTTCTGAATAATTTTCCCATATGATCTTAACAAGCAGTATAGGGATATGTTCACGGGAATATTATTCCTGGTTTTCTTCTTGTGCCGCCTGTTCTGCAGCATTCATTTCTTCTTCTGATATCCAGCCACCACCCAAGGCTTTATAAAGACCTACATGGGCATTTAAATACTCCTGATATGTTTGGGAATAAAGGAGCTCAGCTTCAAAGCTGGAGCGTTGGTTTTCCAGAACCTCCAAATAAGAGGTAACACCGCCATTGTATCGTTCAAAAGCCAGATTTTCTGCATTAGCGGCAGCAAGATATTGTCTTTCTCTTGCATCCAGTTCATCACGCAAGGTTTCTATGTTCTTCAACGCAACTTCAACTTCACTAAAAGCGATTAGAACTGATTGCTCATATTGAAGAAGTACCTGTTCTGTTTTCTCTCTTTCTACTTCAACCATTCTCTTGTTCTTTCCCCATTCGAAGAGTGGTCCAAAAAGACCGGCACTTACATTCCACCCCACTTTACCGGAAGCAAGATCGGAGAGATCTCTGGAGACAACTCCCAATAAACCGGTTAGACTGATCTTTGGTAATCTGTTGGCCTGAGCAATACCAATTCTGGCAGTTTGAGCATGAAGTTTAGCCTCAGCCTCTAAAAGGTCGGGGCGACGGTTAAGAATACTGGAAGGAATACCGGGTGGAATTTCAGGATTAACGCTTTGCTCATAGAGAGGACTGCCATAAGAAAGTGTGTCTGGATTCTTACCAAGCAGTACGTTGAGATTATTTTCGGCAAGAACAATTCGTCTTTCATAACTAGGAATTGCAGCTGCTGAGATCGCCAGTTGGATTTCTGATTGATTCACATCGATCTCCGGGACCAATCCTCCTTCGAATCGTGCCACAATGATCTTATGACCGCTGTCGCGGGATGCATAGGTACGTTTCGAGATCTCATATCTCATGTGAAAGTCCAGAAGCTGGAAATATGTTCGGGCAACCTCCGTGACAAGATTGATCTGAATTGTTCTCATGCCAAATTCGGATGCCAGGATCTCTGCTTTTGCAGCTTCGGTGGAACGTCTGACTCGCCCCCAGAAATCAAGTTCCCAAGAAAGTTGTCCTGTGGCATTGAAAGCTTCAATCGGATCATCAAAGACAAAAAGACCACCTCCAAAGTTTCCTGATGCAACACCTGCACCTACCTGAAATTGAGGGAAGAAATCAGCACGATTTATTCCCAAATACGCTCTGGATTGTTCAACCCTTGAGGCGGCTGTCAATAAGTCTTTATTATTCTCCAGTGCCTCTTTAATCAGTGAATCCAGAATTGGATCATTGAACATTTCCCACCATTTTAAGTTTAAAATGGAATCGGCTTCTGCAAGGGTATCTGTTCTGTAACGATCAGGAGAAGTGATTTCCGGCCTCTCGTATTTCGGACCTACTGCACAGGCTACGATGAAAGCCATCATCGTCAATACGAGTGTCTTCTTCAATATGTCCCTCAAATTACTCAAGTGCTTTATTCTGAAGTTTTTGATCTCTTTTCTTTTCGTAACCCGCAATACGACCGATGAAGATAAATAGCATAGGTGTTAGAAAAACACCTAATAGTGTTGCCATCGACATTCCACCGAGCAACGCCATTCCCATAACCTTTCTCGCTTCCGAACCAGAGCCAGTGGCTACAATAAGCGGAAATACCCCCAAAATAAACGAGAAGGCCGTCATCAGGATAGGTCTGAATCTGAGTTTTGCGGCTTCGATAGCAGAATCATAAAGAGAAAGTCCGCTCTCAAATTTCTGATTCGCAAATTCTACGATCAGAATGGCATTCTTGGCCGCCATAGCGATAAGCATTACAAGTGAGATCTGAGCAAATACATTGGACTCATAGCTTTCCGAGAAAATCCTCGCCAGATACAATGCGAGGAAAGCCCCAAACACCGCAAATGGTGTTCCAAGAAGGATGGAAAGTGGGAGGGACCAGCTTTCATATTGGGCCGCAAGAATGAGAAAGACAAAGATCAAAGAGAAAACAAAGACTATGTTACCTGAACCTGATGCCTTTTTCTCCTGATAAGACATGTTGCCCCATTCATAACTCATGCCATCGGGAAGAATTTCTTCAGCGACTTCTTCCAGAGCGGTCAACGCTTGATCAGAACTATAACCCGGCGCCGGTGCACCGCTGATCTCAGCCGCCCGTGCCAGATTGAACCGATTGGTGAATTCAGGTCCCTGAATGTTTTCGATTACCGCAAAAGCCGACAAAGGCACATTTTTTCCTGTGCTGTTCTTGACAAAAAACATACCCATTCTACTTTCGTCTTGCCTGTATTCCGGTTCAGCCTGAACATATGCCTTGTACTGTCGACCAAATCTGTTGAAATCATTCACATATGTACCTCCCAGAAAAGCTCCCACTGTGGTATATATATCCGACAGGGATACACCGGCCTTCAACGCTTTCTCTTTGTTGATATTCATGAATTTTTGCGGAACATTGGCCTGGAATGTTGTGAAAACCTGTCCTATCTCCGGTCTTTTACCACATTCTACCATAAACTTTCGGGTAATCTCGGCCAGATAAGCAGGTGTATTTCCTCTTTTATCCTGTAAAAAGAAAGTAAATCCCGATCCGCTTCCCAGTCCGGGTATGGCTGGCGGACCGAAAGAAAAAGAAATGGCACTTCCGATGGAGCGGAAATCAGCATTGATTCTTCTCGCAAGTTCCTTTGCTGTTAGATCTCTTTCGGCCCAGTCCCTTAAGGCGATAAAGATGAAAGAGTTGTTCGTTGAAAAACCTCCAGTCAAAAGGCTAAATCCTGTAAGTGTTGTTGTGTATTCGATTTCAGGATACTTGCTCAAGATATCTTCCATTTGTTTTGACACTTCATCTGACCTCTGAAGAGAGGAAGCCTCTGGCAACTGTGCGTTGGAGAATAAATAACCCTGATCTTCTTCAGGGATAAAACCGCCCGGAACCTGACTACTAACAACGAAAATTGCACCGGAAATGATGAGGATGAAAATGACACCCCTCGTAATCTTCCTTGCAACCACATTGGTGAATGACATATAAGAATCCGTGGTTTTGTCGAATCCTTTATTAAATCCCCCAAAGAATTTACCGAGAAGACCTTTGTAAGGTTTGTTTTCTTTGAGTAAAATACCACATAGCGCCGGACTCAAAGAAAGTGCATTGAAAGAGGAGAAGACAACAGAAACAGCAATGGTTATGGCAAATTGTTGGTATAGCCGACCCGTTATACCTCCCATGGCCGCCACCGGAATGAATACAGCAACTAAGACCAGAGTGGTGGCAATAACCGGTGCCGTCACTTCTTTCATGGCCTGATTGGTTGCATCCTTGGCATTCATGCCTTTTGCAATATTTACCTGAACAGCTTCAACAACCACAATGGCGTCATCCACAACAATACCGATGGCCAAAACGAGACCGAGCAGGGACAATACATTGATGGAAAAACCCAGAACAGGGAAGAGAATAAAGGCTCCAACTAAGGAAACGGGAATAGCAATGGTTGGAATTAAACTCGCTCTCCAGTCCTGTATGAAGATGAAAACGACAAGAATTACAAGAAGCAAGGCAATGATCAGGGTCTCTATGATCTCTTCAATACCTGCCGTGATGGCTGTTGTAGTATCAAGAGAAACAGCGTAATCCACTCCCTCCGGAAAACTTCCTTGAAGATCAGCCATAGTTTTACGCACTTGATCGGCAAGATCAACAGCATTGGAACCCGGTGTCTGATACAATGTCAGAGCCGCACATGTTTTTCCATTCAGTCTTGTGAAGGCATTATAAGTTTCAATTCCCAATTCTACTCTGGCTATATCTTTGATTTTAACCTGAGAACCGTCTGGATTTGTCCTAACAAGGATATCTCCAAATTCATCTTCCGTTTGCAGACGGTCAGGTAATTGAACACTGAATGTGAATTCGGTTCCAGGTGGAGCAGGTTCAGCACCAAATCGACCTCCCGGAACAATAACACTCTGACTTTTTATGGCATCCACAATCTCAGGAATTGATATATTCATGACGGCCAGTTTATCAGGTTTGACCCATATTCTCATAGAATAGTCGCTGGCTCCAATAACTGTAACCTGCCCCATGCCGGGTATTCTGGCTAGTACGTCCTTTACATTAATAATAGAATAATTACCCAGAAATTTCTGATCATAGATGTCACCCGGAGAAGTGAGCGATACGATCATGAATGGGAATGAAAACGACTTTTCGGTTTTAACTCCAAACTGTTTTACCTCTGGTGGAAGTTTTGGCAGTCCGGCAGACACTCTGTTCTGGGTAAAAACAGTGTTCATATCCGGATCAGTTCCAATGTCGAATGAAACATCAAGTTTCAACGTGCCATCATTGGAGTTGACGGACTTCATGTAAATCATGTTCTCCACACCATTTACTTCCTGTTCAAGGGGAGTTGCAACGGAGTTTTCAATATTTAATGAATTTGCCCCTGTATATGTGGTTGAAACCCGAACCATAGGAGGGGTGATGTCGGGATATTGCTCAACCGGAAGGCCGATCATGAAAACAACACCAATGATAACGGTTACAATGGCAATTACCATTGCAACAATAGGTCGGCCGACAAAGAAATTACCTTTTTCCTGGGAAGCCATTAAATTGAATTAGGAGATTGACTTTCGAACTTGATGGTTTCCATTTCAACCTGAACACCACTCCTGACAAACTGTATGCCTTCAATCAGTATTTTCTCACCATGACTGATGCCTGATTCGACCAGAGCAAGATCTCCATATCTCGCAACAGTTTTTACTTCTCTCAATTCAACGAAACCGTCGTCTTTTACAACATATACGTTTGTCTTTCCCTGCAGATCCATGATGCATCGAACAGGAACAAGCATGGCATCTTTTTCAACCCGCATCTCAATTTTCACCTTACTGAACTGTCCAGGTCTGATGATACCTTTCGGATTTGGAAACGAAGCCTGAAGCAGGATAGAACCAGTTGTAGGATCGATGTTTCTGTCTATGAAATCAACATTTCCTTTATACTCATGCACCGAACCATCTGTGAGAATCAATTCCAGATTATCTTCTCTTTCTCTTCCGGAATTATCATAACGAATGGAATCGTGAGACATAAGATACTCTCTAGCAATGGTAAGGTATGTCGATTCAGTCAAGAAAAACTGGACCAACACTGTATCAATTCTCGAAACCGTATTGAGGATAACCGGGTTTGGATCTTTTCCTACATATTCACCTCTTTTCGCCTTTGTCTTTCCTATTACACCATTAATAGGTGATGAGATCCTCGTATATCCGAGATTTATCTCAGCCAATTCCAGGCGGGCCTTGGCAGCATCGAGTGAGGCCTCAGCAGCACCCTTTTCAGCGATGGCGGCATCCAAGTCACTCTGGCTGACAGCATTCTTTTTTGCGAGAGGTTCAATTCGATTCAGCTCATTTTCGGCGTTTACCAACAGAGTTTGAGCCTCGGCCACTTCACTTTTCTTGCTGGCCACTTCGGCAATGTAGGGTTGCGCATCTATAACATAGAGCAATTGTCCCTTCTTTACTTTGGAGCCTTCCGTAAAATGACGCTCGAGCAGGTATCCATCAACTCTTGCTCGAATGGGTATATCGAACAAACCCGATACTTCACCTACAAACTCCCTGTAAACGGGAACATCTTTTTTGATTATATCAACTACTTTGACCTTCGGGATTTGTTGTGCTTGCTGTGCACCATCGTCATTGCATGAAATGAAAACAAGTGCAGCAATTGTATAAAGGATACTTAGCGAAATTCTGTTCATTGCCATGGAGAATAAGATTTCATAAAAATGAACAAAAATCCTTTACGACCGGCAATGAATGCAGTTGTCTTATAAAGTATAGAATGATGCCAATCGATTGGTCAATTAATGTGGCAGCTTGTCTTTAAGAAGTCCATATACCCATGTTCCCACCAATGCGCTGGCAATGACAACCAACATGACAGGTAAGCCTGCACCAACAAGAGTGAACATTGGACCCGGACATGCACCTGTCATAGCCCAGCCAAGACCAAAGAATGTACCTCCAATGATATATCTGGGCCAGGTTTTTGCCTTATCCGCGAATAAGATTTCATTTCCATGCATATCCCGGGCTCTTACCTTTTTGATCAGATAGGTCAAAAGAGCTCCCAGAACCACGGCAGAGCCAATAACTCCATACATATGGAAGCTTTCGAATCGGAACATTTCGTGAATCCTGTACCAGGAAACGACTTCTGCCTTGACAAACATGATGCCAAAGACAATTCCTACAAGTATAAATTTCAAATGTTTCATGTTACAGAGTTAAAATGTGAGGTAAAATAAACCAGGTCATGATAAGACCTCCTATAAAGAATCCCATAACTGCTACCAGAGAAGGGAGTTGTAAGTTGGACAATCCGCTGATTGCATGGCCACTGGTGCAACCACCACCATAGCGAGAACCAAAACCAACACAGAAGCCACCTACAATCATCAGTAGAAAGCCTTTGAGAGTAAATACTTGTGACCAGTTGAATAACTCAGTTGGTGCAATTCCTTCCGTCCAGGAAGTCAATCCGTATTGAGCCAAGTTTTCTGTTGTGGCAGGATTCAAGCCCATGGCTTCGCCATTCATGAGATACCGATTGGCAATAAATCCACCAATTACTGCTCCAAGAATGAACATGAAATTCCACATTTGACCTTTCCAGTCAAAATCGAAAAACTTCGCAGTCTTTCCTGCACCCAGAGCACTGCACATTGCTCTTAAGGAGGCGGAGATACCAAAACTTCTTCCGAAGTATAACAAAGCCACGTAAACCACGGCTATTATTGGCCCGGCTACATACCATGGCCAAGGTTGACTAATAAATTCAATCATTGTAAACTAAGGTTGAGGCGTTCGTATTTCTGAGAAATTTCTTACTCAGTTTTGATTTAAACAGGGGAGAACCACCTGCTTTTCGAATATTCTTTACAGCGAGAAGATCACAGGGATTTTTAGAAATCCATTCAATTATCCCTTCCTCTACATTGTCGGCTTCATGGAAATGCTTTTCGTAATACTTGATCATATTAATTCTCGCGAAGTATTCCATATTCTCTTCGATTTCTTCTCTTGGAAGACTTTTCTTATTGACTATATTTAAAAAATCCACTTTTGTATCGAAAAAGAGATGTAAATCCTGAAGCGCATCATAATATGAGAGCTTGTGATCAAATTCATTGGCAAATACGATCTGTTTGAGGTTATCACCTGTCATTTCCGTTTTTAGAGATAGTATCGGTACAGGAGATTTATTGATCAAATAGGAGGTGAGGTCACCGAAAAACTGAAATTTTTCCTCCTCGCCGTATCTGTTACCCAGGATAACGAGTCCAACCTTATACTTTGACATAGTTTCCAGAATGACGTCTGCGACGCCTCCGTATTTTACCACCTGATAGGCCTCCGGATTAATGGCTTTTGTCCATTTATCCAAATTCTCAGATTGAAGTCTCTTTTGCTCAGCGTATGCTCCGAGATCTGTGCCCATATCGCCAATAGGATCACCTTCATGATCGAAGGTAGCACCGCCGTGAGTTTGGATCACTCTCAGCACATAAACTCGTGAATTATTCTTCTTGGAAATAGAAGTAGCTAATTTTAGCGCCCTTTCCGAAGGTTCATCACAACTTACAGGTACCAGAATTCTTTTCATTTTCTTACATTTTACCTTTTAACATTTGATTCCAATAGAGATAGGGTAGTCCGTATTTTTTAAGTACCCACATTGGATAAGAGTCTTTCGTAGTATCGAAAAATTTGGTCAACAGAGGATCAGAGTCGCGATTGTTTTCGTAGTCAAATTCACAAAGCAGCATCTTTCCATAACCTGTAACAATAGGGCATGATGAATATCCATGATACTCTTCACCTGATGTTCTGTTTTCCAATTCAGCCAGCAAATGATCCACGAGTACAGGAGTCTGTTTTCGAATGGCCGCTCCGGTTTTTGCAGCAGGGATTCCCATAGCATCTCCAAGTCCAAAGACATTCTTGTAATCCGGACTCTGCATGGTGAATTTGTCAACCTTACCAAAACCAATAGGACCACCTTCTGTTATTGCCAATTTACTTTTACTCAAAAAATCAGGAGCTTTCTGTGGAGGAGCAAGGTGCATCATGTCATAGCTGATTTCAATGATTCCATCCTTCTCAACAACACCTAATTTATTATCGGGATCATTTCTTGTCAGAGAAGCATAATCCTTATCTGCCGGGTACTTAAAGTAGGCCTTTTTATTCTCGCCATCGACTTTATATAATTGATGAAAATTCTTAAGGATCAAGTCTCTAGAGTCACAAATTTCTAATAGCCTGTTCTTGAATACCTCCACACCAAAAACAACACTTCCCGGAAAGGCATAAACAACATTAGTTTTCTCTCTCAAACTTTTGTTCTTTCTCCAATAATCCTCACCTAGGTACATTGCTTTTTGTGGTGCTCCACCGCATTTAATAGGAGTTGTCGGTTGAGTGTAAAGGGCATTTCCTCCTTTAAAATTCTGTACAACTTTCCATGTGTATTCTGGGTCGATATAGTTACTGCAAACGTCGTTTTTACCCATTGCATCTCTCAGACCTTCCACCATATCAAGGTCGTAAACTACACCAGGTGCCAGAACAAGGAATTCATATGAAACATCACCTTCAGATTCTGTTTTGACAAGGTTATTGTCCGGGTCAAGTTCTACAACTTTGTCTTTGATCCATGTCACACCCTTTGGAATTTGCTTTTTCTCGGGTCTTTTTGTCTTATCCATCTCGAAGGTTCCTGCGCCAACAAGGGTCCATGCAGGTTGATAAGCATGCACTTCTGAAGGATCTATAATAGCAACATCAAGTTTACTCTTGCTTTTTCTGATCAACTGAGCGGCTGTCATTATACCTCCTGTGCCACCTCCAACGATAACTATTTGATGTTTTTTTGTCATTTCTATATGTGCTTATTAATTACTTGATGAAAGTAATTAATGACCTGAAATTGAACGTGATAATTATCACCAATGGAAATGGGATTTACTCAACAAAAGATCAGAAAAGAAAACCGATTTGGAATACATACCTCATTCCTATATTGTTGGTAGAGAAATGGCCTGTTTTTGAAAGAGATTTATTTTCAAGCAGTGCTGCAACACCTGGTACTCGATCTGTTATTAACTCATAGAAAGCCTGATATAGTTCATTTTCCTGGTCAATATTCAAATTTCCTCCAGCCTCGAAATCAGCAACATATTTACCGAAGCTTGGGCCAAGTAAAATGAGGTCAATTGAAAGCCTCTTTAAAATGATAAATTGATAACCTAATTGAATTCCTATATGCCTGACCTGAAATGTTCCGGATAAGGATACACTGGTTTTGGAGAGACTTGCGGGATCGGTATAACTGAGACCCAATTCATGGTAGTAATAGTAATAAGTGAAAAATGGGCCCCAATACAAACCATCCGGAGCGAAGCCTCTATTTCTTTTCTTGAAATATCGTCTGTAATCAATTGCTATCGAAAATCCACCACTTGTCCTGTTCTTTTCTATGCCATATTGCTCAACTGGAAGATTGGCAAAGTTTCTGAATTTCAAAGAGCCGATGTTGAGCGAAAGACTTTGATGTTCTGCAATCACTCTTTCATATCCGAAGGCGAAACTTTCAAGGCCCACAATGGTTGCCGGAGTTGGATTGATCCGCACAATATTCCTTCGCGTATTGGTAATGCTTGAATCATAGAGTAATTGGGCTGAAACATCAGCGGATAGAACGATACAGAGAATAGAAACTAAAAATAGTCTTCGAATCATGGCAAAGTGAAGATAAAAAAAAGGCGATTCAATATAGAACCGCCTTTATCCCATTCAAACTATAATTCATTCTTCCGGTGGAAGAAGAACAGCGTCTATTACATAGACAATTCCATTCGAAGCTTCAACAGTAGCCAAAATGTTGGCTCCATTGACAGTCCAGCTTCCGTCTTCTTTTTTGTTTAATGTCACCTTGTCCATTTGAGCTTGTGTCATTTCGTAGCCATCGGACAGGTATTCAAGTTTGTAGGCAGGTGCTGCCACATGATACTTCAGAATATTCTTCAGAGCATCTATATTCTCAGGTTTCAATAAATTTTCTACTGTACCTTCGGGAAGGGCTTCAAAGGCAGCATTTGTTGGAGCAAATACAGTAAAAGGACCGTTGTTAGATAGGTCCTGCACGAGATCTCCAGCTTGAACAGCCGCTACCAGTGTAGTGTGATCCGGTGATCCAACGGCAACGTCGACAACGTTATTAGCACTCACGTCATCAACCACATTGGCCTGACCTGTTCTTTCTATTTCTTCCTGTTCTACTGCACTTCCGCTATCTCCTGCAGAATCAGTATTGGCATCCATGTTTCCACCCTGACAACCAGAGAAGAGAAATGCAGTGAAAACTCCTAGACCAAGTATAAAAATCTTCCTTTTCATGATATTAATTTGATAAGATGTTAGACTGTTCAAATGTATTTCACTGTGATAATTCTGAACTGACTTTCGTGGATTGTGAATATGATATTCGTCAACATTTTCGCTTTCCGGGATGTTTCATTCACAATCTTTATTTTAATTTCAGCCTTTAATCCAATCAGTATTATGAAGAAAGTATTTCTCGCTTTAGCCTTTATATGTGGCTATTTAACAGGTATGTCTCAGGAAAATATGCTGAGGAAAATCGATGTTCCAGGCAACTCAGTCAGTTGGAAAGAGTTGATTCATGCCAGCATCTATTTTCAGATCAATGGAAAGAACATTTACGTTGATCCATGGGGTGAGGAAAAACTTTATAAGGACCTCCCAGAGGCTGATGCAATAGTGATTACAGATATTCATCCCGATCATTATTCCGTGGAGAATATAGAGAGAATAATCAACGATAATACGTTTTTCATAGTACCACCAGCTGTATATGAGAAGATGTCTGATGAATGGAAGCAAAGATGTTCTGTATTAAGAAATGGTGAGCAGAATAACTTCAAGGATATACGACTAATGATTACTGCCATTCCAATGTATAACATTCCCGAAGGACCATCTCAGCCGCATCAAAAGGGAAGGGGCAATGGCTATGTTTTTGATATCGATGGATTTCAAATTTATATCTCAGGTGATACCGAGAATACTCCGGAGTCGCAAGCCCTTGAAAACATTGATGTAGCTTTCGTTTGCATGAATTTGCCTTATACGATGTCAGTAGACGAAGCTATCGCTTTGTGTAAAGTCATGAAGCCTAAAAAAGTCATTCCTTATCATTATCGCAATGGCGACAAGACCCTTGCGGATATAGAGCATTTTTGTCAGCAAATGAAAGCGAATGGCATTCGTTGTGCTCAGCTTAATTGGTACCCTGAATGATCTATGATCTATGATCGATGATTTATGATTTATGAGGTGGGGTGTTTTCGTGTTTCTCGTTTCTGTTTGTAGCTTCAGTAATTCTCAGACAACCGAGATAGCTCTTTTTAATGATCTTGGGTATTTGACCATTGAATTACCTCAGGAATTCGACAGAAGCAAGGTTCAGGTCAGATTCAGCGATTGTGGATGCTGCTGCGCCCAATTATCAACTGTCTATTATAGCTCGGAACTTCAGAATTATTCTCCGGTAGATACAATTAATAACTGCCTGCATCTTGAAAAAGGTTCTCTTACATATCAATTCCTTGTTTCTCAACCAAAATGTACCGGTTGTTCGGATAGTGATGGAATGAGTGTTCAAGAAATGCTCAACAACATGCGCATTAAAGTAAGACAGGAAGACCTTAATGCTGAACTAATATTCGATCAGCTTGATTTTGATGACACCAGAGAAAATGCCATACTTGTTTATCGCACCGGCGATGGGGTTAATGTAAACGAAGTGGCTGAATTCTATACCATACTTAAGGGTGAAGCGATTCACCTTATCTTTCAAAGGATAAATGAAAAGAAAACAGATTTCCCGGAAAAGATGAAGGACGCACTTTTATCCGTTAAATTCCATATAAATTAATAGGAAACAATAGTTAAACCACAATAAATCGAACTTCGTTAATCGTTAATCGTTAATCTTTATCCCTAAGCGATCTTTCATAAGCCAATTGCATATATCCCTTGACTTCATCATTCAGGTCTTCAATTCTTTCCAATCTAAAGTAGTGATTACATTGTTTAGCTCCGGGAACCTGAGCGATCTTGTAGAAGCAATAATTGTCGTGAAAAGCCTCGTTGAACATAAATACGACGTCCACATAATTCTTTCCCAGTCGATGTATATATGCGAAGCGAATATCTGAGGCGAATGCTATCCTCGATTTAGCCGGATGGAGCACAATCTCACCAATCTTTTTGTATTCATTCACAAAATGCCAAAACAAGGATTGCGTTAATTCCGATTTTCCATTCAGAAAATCTTCAAGACTTCTTTCATTGCAAGAGTGTTGTGCATTGGCGTAGAGAAATTTCTGTCCGCACTCTTCGCAAGTCCACTTTTCTTTCATTCAATCTATCTTAAGAGTCATCAATTCGATCTTGAAATTGTCGAGAAGAATTTCTTTGTCCATTGGGTTCCAGATATAAATGCTGAGTTCACTTTGATCTCTTAGCAGATCATTCGACACATGAATCTGTTGTGTAATACTGTACCAGGAACCTACAGATTTCAAATGCTGATCAAAAAGGCGCTCATCCCGGTGATACTCCGCACCTTCATGCTCGAGTAAAACGACCAAGCGAGGAGAGCATAACTCCTCGATCTTGATATCGAATTTGCATTGTATAATGGCGTCTCTTTGCAATTTGTCATTGACAAGTGTGTCGAGATGGAAAATTCCTGAGAAAACATTGAATTTATTGACCATGGTCAAGCTATCATTCTTCCCCATAGCTTCCGCTGTCACTACATGGTCCCAGTACTTTTCAGATTCACCCTCAAAGTCATTATTGAATTGATAAATCACCGAATAGTATGGGTAATAATCGAAAGAATACAAGGCAATACCGGTCCTCGGATTCTGTAAAATCAAATATTCCTCTTCCATGAGAACTTCTGCATAATGGGGATATTCGGTTTTGCCGTAGTAACTTGTGTATGGATTGTAAAGAATCTTCTTCTGTTTGCCTGAGTCGTCCCATATAAAGTCTTTAAAGGATCTGAATTCATTCCCATTCACGTTTTGGTAGCCCATAAAATAACTTGCCAGTCTTTGCTGGATATCATCGGTCACAAAAATGGTGTTGTCGTATTGATTGATCAATTTTTTCACATCTGCCTTTTGTCCCCGATAGTTCACCATACCTGCATAATTCCAGCTTTGAATTATGGGGAATATCAATATGACTGAAAATAACACAGCAAAACGCATTGGACTCTTGATCAATGTTGGAATAAAGAATTTGATTGCGAATAACAAAAGAATGAGTGCATATAATTCCACATGTCTTGTATTATTCAGTATCTCTGAAATAATAATGACTGCAACAATTACCACGAGGCTTGTGACTCCCAGATGCCTGCGAAGACTAAAGTGAAAAACGATCCGGGATGCAGGAATGGCTAGAATTGGTATTAAGTAGAGGTAGTGGCGGATATCAAGGCACATCGGACTATATGAAGTAAGTGATATGCTCATGAAGTTTGCAGACAGTAGCAATACGACCGAAGATGTTAGGAAGAATGAAAAAGAGGTGTCGACCCTCCAGATATCCAATCCCATTCTATTGATGAGAAAGATAACTATGAATACAAAAGAGAATACCACAGCTTGATGTGCAATTAGTTTGTAAAAACCAATTAAAATCCGATCAGTCAGCATTCCCAATGGCTGATCTCCATAACTGCATAGACTGATGTAAGCATTGTCTTCAATGGCTTGAAACCTGGAAAATGGGCTTCCTGTAAAAATCCAGGTCAGTAAAAGATAAGTTATGAAAAGCACCAATCCCCATAGAACACTCATAATCCAAAATTTTCGCTGCCTTTTAAGGACAGTATCAGTCAGGAACAAATAAATGATCAACGGAAGGACCAGAATGATGGTTCCTTTGGATAAAAAGCCGAACAGCAGAGCAATTGCAAATAAAAAAGAATAAAAAGATTGATTCTTACTTTTCGTGAATCGCACTTTGAAGTACGCAAATAAAGCTAGCATTACACCGAAGGCCACATAGATGTCGGGCATTAATTTATCGGAGTAGAATAGAAACCAACCACTCAAAAGGGTGAATGAGAGCGCTAGAAAAAGCATCTCATCACTTTCATTTTTGAGGATGTTAATTAAGATCATCATAATTCCAATGGTTAACACCAGTGCTGGCAATGAAGAGGCAAAATCGTTGACTCCAAAAATCACATAAGAAATTGCCGTGGCAAAAAGTATGGTAATGCGATGAGAATAATGATCTCCTGAATCAAATTGTCCCTTAGTCAGGTTGTAAGACAGTTCAGCATAATGAAGATCGTCGTATCCATAATGACCGAGATAACCGAAAAGATGATTCGAAATGAGTAGAAGAAAAAAGAATGAAATGATAAGATTTCTTCGCGACAGCTTATATTTTCCCAGACTTATTTCCACCCTGAGGTAAAAATAAAGTAAATGCCATATTAATCAATATGGGAGGAGAGAAGTATGTAAGAATGCAAATTAAGCCAGTCGGATACTAGGCTTTTGATGACCCTTGGAGAGATCAATAATGAATCTTTCGTTTTTGCCTTCTATTTCTAAGGACTTTCCAAGTAGTTGCAGACCTGATGCAAGTTGAAAATCAGATGAATTATTGAAGGTAAATTCTCTTGTGTCATTTTCAGTAGAAATGATCAATTCATCCGAGAGAATGGAAATAAAAAGGCGTTTACCACGGTAATTAATATCCAATAATGACATATCTCCATCCGGATTGTCAAAGACATCCAATCGGATACTTTTTAAATATTCATCCCCAAAAGTGTTTGTAATGAATTCTGTTCCATAATAACCGTGCCTATTGTGTCGATTCATCTTCAGTTTTGACAAATAAAAAGAAGATGGATTCAACGAAAACGCACGTACGGGAATCAAGGAAATTCCTCCCAATGTCAAGGCCGATAATGTTATAAAGTCCTTCCTTTTCATTCGTCAAAATTTTCAACCAATTTCCCCATCTTGCCATCCTGATAATCTCGTATAGCTTCCATGATCTCTTTGTTGTTATTCATCACGAATGGACCATAAGTAGAAACTGATTCACGGATAGGTTCTCCGGCTAAAACAAGAAACCATGTATCTGAGGTAGCCGTTATTTTGACTTTTTCTCCTGTTTTACCAAGAATTACCATGTTTTCAGTACCAACGACAGCCGAATCATTGACTTTCACATTTCCTTTTAATACATAGATAAAGGCATTGTAAGATTCCGGAATGTTGAAAGTTTTTTCAGCACCGGTATCGAATTCCGCTTTGACGGCCAGAATAGGAGTGAAGGTGTCGGCGATTCCTTTCTTTTTTTCCATTTCACCACTAATGAGTCGAATGGAACCATTTCCCTTGTCGGTTTTAATCACAGGGAAGTCTTTTTTTCTAAGATTCTGGTATTTAGGCTCGCTCATCTTGGCCGAAGAAGGGATATTTACCCAAAGCTGGATAAACTCTTGTTTCCCACCTTTATCTGTCACTTTTTTCGGAGGTCTTTCACTGTGAATAATGCCTTTTCCGGATGTCATCCATTGAATATCACCTCCGTCAAGGATATCATTGTTACCAAGTGAATCTCTGTGCTGCAATGACCCTTCAAATATGAAGGATACAGGTTCAAAGCCACGGTGTGGATGTGGACCTACACCCATTTTCGTGTGATCAGAACCGGCTTTGATCTCAAATGGACCGGCATGATGCAGAAGTAAAAATGGATCGATCTGATTGATGCCCTTCGCAGGTAAACTTTGCTTTACCCATATATTCCCCATTTGGAAGCCCTGGGCCTTTACGATTTTTTCAACTGTTCTGAATTCAGACATACTCAAATTTAACAAAGTATGATGGAATTGGTTTACTCAAATCATCTTTGAATCTAAAAGCTAACTTAGCCCCATGTCATTAACGAATCAATCTGAAAAATTCTCCCTTGAAAGGGATGTTCATTATCTGAATTGCGCATATATGTCACCCTTGCTTAAAAATGTTGAGGAGGTGGGTGTCAAAGAGATGCTGAGAAAGAGAAATCCACAGCATTATTCACTTGATGATTTCTTCAAACCGGTTCAGGATGTCAAGAAAATGTTCTCGGAACTAATCAATGTTTCTAACTCCGAACGAATTGCCATTATTCCATCGGTATCTTATGGTTTAGCCAATGCAGCGCAAAACATACCTGTGAAGAAATCAGGCAATGTAATTATCTGTGAAGGTCAATTCCCCAGTAATTATTACATCTGGAAAAGAAAATGTGATGAGAATGGAATGAAAGTTGAAGTTGTATCCAAGTCGAATGACTGGACAGAATCAATTTTAGATAAAATATCGAAAGATACTGCAGCTGTTGTTCTTCCACAGGTTCATTGGGCCGATGGAACAATCTTCGATCTCCAAAAAATTGGTTCAAAGACTCGAGAATGTGAAGCCATGTTCATTGTTGATGGCACTCAAAGTATTGGAGCTTTTCCTTTTGACATGGGTGAAATAGAAGCGGATGCCGTTATATGTGCGGGGTATAAGTGGCTCCTTGGTCCGTATGGAATTGGGTTGGCCTATTATGGAGAAAGATTTGATAACGGAATACCGATAGAAGAGAATTGGCTTCCCAAGATCAAAAGTGATGAATTCTCCGGTCTGACCGAATATCAGGAAAAACATCGTCCGTATGCTTGGCGATATAACGTAGGAGAGAGCAGTAATTTCATATACATTGCGATGCTCAGAGAATCACTGCATCAAATTCTGGATTGGGGAGTTGATAATATTCAGGAATACTGCCAGGAGGTGAGTGAGGGTGCAGTTTCAGAGTTGAGAGCGAGTGGATTTCAGATAGACGATCTTGGAAAACGAGCTTCTCATTTATTTGGCGTCTTACCACCTAAAGGCGTGGATAAAAATTTGATCGATCAGTCCCTAGCTGATTCAAAAGTTTTCGTTTCTAAGCGTGGAGATTTTTATCGGATTTCACCGCATGTATACAATAGCATTGAAGATTTTCAGGCGATGAAGGAAGCGTTTTTGATATCTGATATCTGATAAATGATAGATGATAGCTGATATATATGAGAAATCAGAAATCTGATTTCAGATTTGCGAGGTTTTTTTCAGCACTTCGGATGCTTGCAACAAAAATGGATATTAGCTGATTGCATTCATCTAAGCTCTTGTTCAGTTTTTCCTGTTTCGCACAAATGTTGGTCATATTTATGATTTTGAGCGAGACATAACTTTCTCTTAATTCTTTCAGAGCAATTCGTTGCTTGTGAATGAAGTCCTTTCTGGATTGCGCTCCTCTGGATTCTGCATAATTCAATGCGGCAGAGGTTGCAGATCTTGACAACTGATTTGATATGTTTCGAGCATAATCATTCTTAGATGTTGCCACACTAACTTTATAAATTTCTGAAGCAAAAGAGATCAGTCTGTCTTCCAGTTGATTTGAATTCATGGACCAAATGTCATTAAATCAACTTGGAATAAAAAGGTAAAAAATGCAATCATTTGTGACATCGAAAATCACACCTCATCCTTCAAAAATCACATATATATATATATCATCTATCTGATATCAGATATCATCTATCATCTATCGACAAGCTTTCGCTTGCGATAAACCTCAATATTCCACGGAATGGTCGATTTGTAATACAGACGTTCAAAACCTCCACTTTTAATTACAGCTCTGATTTCTGCATTCGGATGCATAAAAGCTCTGAATTTGCTGCCTTTGAATTTGAAGAAGAAATTCCCAAGTGAAACAAGCAATCTTCCAGGTAAATTGCTCTTGGGATAGGAGAGAGCAAGGATTTCATTCGATTTATCCATGGCATTGGTGAGCAGGTCATTGAAATGAGGGTAACAGCAAACCACCTTGTCCATGACTACTACATCGTGATTTTCCAGTTGAGTATGATGATCAACGAAATCACCAAAGAAATAGCTCACTTTATCCTGCTGATCTTGTCTTTGACTTTCATCTTTGGCCATCTTGATGTAACCTGATGAAGCATCAACATCCGTTGCTTTTTGAAAACCCATTTTAATAAGTTCAAGGTGAATGCCGCCAATGCCACCACCTATATCCAGGACAGTTAGTGATCCGTTGGAATGAGCTTTAATGCCTTCGAATAAATGCTTGCTTGCTCCCGTCAGTCCTTTCTTCCGGTACTTCTTCAAATTCTTTTTGGCACCTTTTTCGTCAAAAATCTCATCGGCCCCTAAGCAGTGTTCGCATGTCATACTTATAATTTACTTGGATTATGATACTTCTGCTTTGTCTCATATCGAATTCTGTATGTCTTTAACAGGTTTCTTAGCTCTTTCACGCTTTTATTAAAGCTATCAATTTCTATGTCTACCGGATAATAATATTCTTCCAGAACTAGCTCATCATCTTCATAATTCTCTAAGACTCTTGCTTCAAAAACAAGGCTAACGGGACTATTTGAAAACCCGGTGCTTTTGACCTCTTCTTTTCGGATCCTGTCCCAGGTATACAGCTCATCACCAGCCACAATGATACCCACTTCACTCAGAATTAATTGCGGTTCTCTATTCCTGAATTTCAAGTACTCTCTAATTGTATTGTATAAGAAGAGTCCGATAAAGAACAGGCTAATAAATTTAAATTCCTGAAAGAATATGATGAAGAAAATAATGGTCAGAAAAGATGTAAAGGATAGTTGAATCAGATTCTTTGTTTTTGAAAAATAAATGATGGTCTCAGCCGGGATGCTGTCATCCACCTCAGAAGGATCAAAACGTTCTCTTTGCGAGAGTCGTTTCGCAGCAGCGTTATAGTCTTGCCGAAGGCGATATGACCAGATCTCGGTTCTGTTAAAGAAATTATCCTCTGGCCAAATTAGTCTCTCGCGAATAGCTCTTCGCTGCCATTCATGTACATTGTCGACGTTCTGCAACGACCAGACCTTCCATCTGGGAGTGATCATTGACCAATAGAGCCATGGAAGCACAATACCGGCAACAATTCCAATTGGAATAGCAGGGATATACTTGTTGTTGATCCCAAAGTAAAAGCCGAGTCCAAAACTACCGAACATGATGATCATGATTGGTACAGTGCTCATCAGATGACCTCTGCGAATTACACTGGAGACGCTTTTATTTCTTAACACGAATAGATTTATTTGATAGGGTAATGATACAGAAAAGTAAATTTACGGTCATAATGCATAGATATCGCCGTTATATAAGTATGAGGCTCCTCTTTCTACTTGTTGGATTGACATTTTTTGTGAACAAATCACATTCTACCGGGCAGATCCCTGATCTATTACTCTATGAAAAAGACACCCTCGATTTATTCAATAATCCATTAACTCAATATTTTGAAAAATTTGGCAAACGGGATATTCCTGGAGTTAAAAACGATTGCCATTCAAGCGCTTGCTGGAGAGGATACCAGGCCACATGGTTGCTTCAAAACGACTCTCTTTTCCTGGTTCGAATCACGTCCTGTTGTAATTACCCGGATGGGCCTACAGAAGGGGACTTAAAGGCTATGTTTGGAAAGAAAATAGTTTTTGCGTCGTGGTATAATGGAACGTTGAGGATTCCCAGAGGAGAGATTTGGGACTACGCAGATATGGGTTATAATGCGACCTATGAGTACGAAGAAAGATTGCATATTGAATCCGGAAAGCTTATCGGCAAAGACATACATTCCAATGTAGATTGGATTCAATATCAAATCATGGAAAAGAAATTGAATGAAAAAATTCAAGATCTGAGTGATACATTGAAGTACTATATTTCAAAAAACATAAACTGGGAAAAATTGGATGACACTTATTTTATGTGTGACGATTTTTATCTGCTTGAATACAGTCGGGATGGTAAGCTAAGTCATGTGGAACTGGGAACTAATTACATCGATTCAAATTCTACATTGGGGGATAAGATATTTGAATACAGGGCAAATTCAAAGTGCTCACGACAAATTAGGAAGGCGATAAAAGAGCTCACCTTGCATTTTATCGATTCTCACCGTGATTTTATTATCAGACTTGAGCTATTCTATTATAAGGGTGAACTTGAGGTCTGGGAATGTGAATTGAATTACAGAATTCCTTCCGATGAGGAAATTGAAGAATATGTCAGAAATCAGGTAAATATAATGGAATGAAAGGTGTTGCTGCATTGTGCTTTCTACTGACTTTGTTTATTTCAACATTGCTTAGCGCGCAAATTGGCAATATTGTTGGTACAATCACAGACTCCAGTGGTGAAAAGCTATCCTTTGCGATGGTAAGTATTGATTCCGTATTTGAAGATGGCAAAAAGTATGAGTCATACACGAACAATGAAGGGAAATGCAGAATTGATCAGGTGCCGGTAGGAACATACAATGTGAAAATTGTAAATGTTGGTTACGTTCCTCATATGATGCAAGGTATAAAGGTGAGAGATCATGTAGTGACATTTTTGAATGTTCAGCTAAAGAGCCATGAAGAAGAATGGACATGCAAATACAAGAAGGGAAATAAAAAATGTCCGGCCTGTAGAAAGAAAGATGAAGTGATACCCATCGTATACGGATTGCCCGTTGGAGAAAGGGATTGGAACAAATACTATTTCGCGGGTTGCAAGATATCTTATTGTGATCCCAAATGGTTCTGTAAAAGGGACAGTATCAAGTTTGGCAGAAGAGAGTAGCGGTTGGGGGAGTGGTTAAGTTGTTAATCTTGTAATTGGTTAATTTCAATTGGAAATTCACAATTCCGAATTCTGAATTCCTCCATTCCCTTTATATTTATCACCTTAATGAATTCAACATTCGAAATACGGGATGTTAGACCGAAAGACTGCGCCAGGATCACCGAGATTTATAACTATTTCGTGCGCAATACCATCACCACATTCGATCTGCAAGAGTGGACCGTTGCAGATATGACCGAGAATGTTATGGGCAAAGCCAAAGACTATCCATTTCTAGTATTGGAAGAAGAGAGCTTGGTGATTGGTTATGCCTACGCCATGCGGTGGAAGGGACGAAAGGCTTATGACAACACGGTAGAAGTTTCGATTTATTTTGATTCAGAAAAGACAGGAGGAGGCAGAGGGAAATCATTATATAAAGGCTTATTCGATAGACTTCAAGAAATGGGTATACATGTGGTGATAGCCGGAGTCTCCTTGCCGAATGATGTGAGTGTTAAATTTCACGAGAGAATTGGATTTGAAAAAGTCGCGCATTTTAAGGAAGTTGGCCATAAATTTGATCGCTGGATCGATGTTGCCTATTGGCAGTTATTCTTAAACACTAATTCATGATCACGAAATATCCCAATAATCTCGCCAAACAGATTGGCAATGTATTGCGTTTCAATTACAGGCCAATAATTATCTTCTTTCTACTGGCGACCATTGCCTATATAGTTATTGATGTCCTGGAGGTTCAGGAAGCTAAATTGCCGGTTGTTCCTGTGACGATTCTGGGTGGTGGACTCGCAATATTTCTTGGTTTCCGAAATAATGCCGCCTACGACCGATGGTGGGAGGCTCGAAAGATCTGGGGAGCCATGGTGAATTCAAGCAGGAGTTTTGGTACAAAGGTCTTGACCTTCATTTCTACAGATGATCCTTCAAAGAAAGAAGATGTGAAAGCATTGCATAAGCGCTTGATTCATCGTCATATTGCATACATCAATGCTCTCAGACATCAACTGAGAAACAAGGATAAATGGGATGACCTGAAAAGTTTGATGAGTGAGGACGAATTCAATAGAATGCTCAAATCTCCGAACAAAGCTACTTTTCTAACGCACGAGCAAGGAAAGGACATTCGATATGCTCTTGACCAGGGATATGTTGAAGAATTTCGTCATATTTCACTGATGAAAGAGATCGGTGATTTTTATGATCATCAGGGAAAATCGGAACGAATTAAAAAGACCGTTTTCCCTTTCTATTACACTTATTTCACTGAGGTCTTTCTTTGGTTATTTATCATCCTTCTTCCTTTCTCACTGGTGCATACGATTCATATGAGCTTTACCGTTAGTTTGTCAACCAGCGTTGCCATATCCTTCGTATTCTTTATTCTGGATAAGTCGGGAAAGATCACTGAGGATCCTTTCGAAAATAGGGCATCAGATACGCCTCTGACGGCTATTTGCAATACCATTGAAAGAGACCTTCGACATATGCTGAATGAAGACTTGCCTGACGTATATCCTCCAAGATACACACGTTATGATGTGGAATTTGTAAACTGATCAGTCCTCCGCTTACCAAACATATAGGCAACGCCAACTGAATGAACCAGATAGTTGTTCACTCCGGCGGTAATGTTTCTGGATTCTATGTAAGGCATAAAATGTCCGATCTTGTATTGGGCTCCGATTCCAAAGGTCATGCCCGCATTTTCAATAAACGTTCATTGGTGTCACTGGGAGTAATGTTCTTTTGTCGACCGTAATTATAGCTGAAAGCCAAAAGGAAGTATACGCCGAGTTTTTCCTTTTCGCCAAATAAAATGATATAGTTTACACCGAGATTGATCTCCCGATAGTCATAGGCAAATGCTTCATCGCCTTTTTTTTCTGTCACTTCATAATAACGCACAAATTCTCCCGTCATCCTGAAATTATCATAGAAATTATATTGAAGACGGAGGTGATTGCCGTATGCATTGAATAATCTTTCATGACTTCCACCCAGACCAGCTGTGTATTTATATTGACTTAAAAGTGGAATTGATACTAATGAAAGAAGGATGAATACTGAGATTCGCTTTGCTTTATGCATAAACCGAAAATAGACATTTCCATGTTGGATTTAGTTTTTCATCAACTATAAATTTTACACGGTTTTTAATGAGTAACTTCGCGCCGCCTTAAAATAAGCTGAGGCTCAAATTATTATGTCATTCAATTTCATTGGGAGTATCTCCCGAAATTTCAGCCTCACTAGAAAAGAAGAATATCGTTAAACCTACCGATATTCAAAATCAAAGCATTCCTCTTTTACTCCAGGATTCAAACGATATGATCGGTCTTGCTCAAACGGGTACCGGTAAGACATTCGCCTTTGGCATTCCTGTATTGGAGCTCACTTTGGGAGATATGAAGAATACCCAAAGCATCATTGTCGCTCCCACGAGAGAACTTGCGCGTCAGATTAGCCAGGACTTAAACGAATTAGCCGGATCTAAAGAGAATATCCACATTGAAACAGTTTACGGTGGAACTTCTGTATCAGCTCAGATCAAGGACATTAGAAAGAAAGTTCCTCACATTGTGGTGGAACTCCCGGTAGGATCATTGACTTGCTCAAGCGAAATGTGATCCGAATCGATGAAGTTCAGCGTGTTGTCTTGGACGAGGCCGACGAAATGCTGAATATGGGTTTCAAGGAAGATATCTATGAGATTCTATCTTATACACCTGATGATAAAAGGATATGGCTCTATAGCGCTACAATGCCTAAAGAAATTCGAAAGATCGCAAAGACCTTCATGTCGATCCAATGGAGATCAAGATCAATGAAAGGAGAAGGTCAATCGAAATATTGAGCATTTATATGCTGTGATCCAAAGAGAAAACAAAACAAAGGCAGTAGCGCGGTTTATTGAGGCAAATCCCGATATGTACGGTATTGTTTTCTGCAGGACAAGAATTGATACTCAGAGATTAGCGATGAGCTTCAGGCCAGAGGATATAAGGCAGAATCTCTTCATGGTGATTTATCACAGCAGCAAAGAGATCGTGTAATTCGCAAGTTCAAATCGAAGGCCATAAGCTTGCTTGTGGCAACAGATGTTGCAGCCCGAGGTCTGGATGTCGATGATTTGAGCCATGTTCTGCATCATTCCTTGCCAGATGACAAGGAATATTACACACACCGCAGTGGCAGGACTGCAAGGGCGGGAAAGAAAGGTCTGTCTATCGCCCTCATACAACAAGGAGACGTAAGAAGAATCAGTCAGCTTGAAAAATGCTGAAGATCCGCTTTGAAGTAACCAAGATCCCAAGTCTGGAGAAGTTAGAGAGGGAAGGCTCTATGCATGGATGAAGGAAGTATTTGAGACAGAAATCATTCAGATATCTCCAGAGGATTATTCCAGGATGCAGAAGCTTCTTTGATGTCAATGCCAAAGGATGAATTGATCAAGAGAATGATGTCCAGGGAGCTTTCAACGTATTTGAATGAATCGAATGAAGACCTGAATGTGAAGCATTCGATCAAGGAAAAAATGGCCCTGAAAAATTTCAAGGGTGATAAGTTCATTATCAATTTAGGCAAGAAGGATAAGCTTGAAAAGAACGACTTGATTAAAATCATAAGCAAGGAAAGCGGATTAGACCCTAAATTCATTGGATTGGTCACTATGGATCGATTGCATTCCTTCTTTGAGGTCGATAAGAAACATTCCAAAAACGTAGCAAATCATTTTAAAAATATATTTCATAAGGGCAGAGCCCTTCGCGTAAATCGCCATCAGAGAAAGAAATGAAATCAATTCGGAACATAGCCATCATAGCACACGTCGAACCACGGCAAAACAACCCTGGTTGATAAGATTATTCATGCCTGTAATGCCATAGATCAACGTAAGGAAACGGGTGAATTGATTCTTGATAATAACGATCAGGAAAAAGAGCGAGGAATTACCATTCTCTCTAAAAATGTATCTGTAACGTACAAGGATGTTAAGATCAATATCATCGACACACCGGGTCACGCCGATTTTGGTGGTGAAGTAGAGAGGGTATTGAAAATGGCCGATGGTGTTTTATTACTGGTTGATGCCTTTGAAGGTCCGATGCCTCAAACAAGGTTTGTGTTGAGCAAGGCCATTGAATTAGGTCTTAAACCAATTGTTGTGATTAATAAAGTGGATAAGGAAAATTGTCGGCCGGATGAAGTTCATGAGGCAGTCTTTGACCTTATGTTCAGTCTGGACGCAACAGAAGAACAGCTTGATTTCCAGACGCTTTACGGATCTTCTAAACACGGTTGGATGTCACCCGACTGGAAAGAGCAAACAGAAAACATTTTTCCCTTGCTCGATACCATTTTGGAAGTGATTCCGGAGGCACCGTACAACGAGGGTAGTCCACAAATGCAGATCACCAGCCTGGATTTTTCAAATTTTGTCGGAAAGATTGCCATTGGAAGGGTATACAGAGGAGATCTTGAAGTAGGGAAGGACTATATGTTGATGCAGAATGAAGGCCAAAAAAAGATCAGGATCAAGGAACTTGATGTATTTGAGGGGCTAGGTAAAATGTCAGTGGAAAAGGTTAGAAGCGGCGACATTTGTGCCATTGTAGGAGTAGATTCCTTTGATATCGGAGACACACTAGCGGATTTTGAAAACCCGGAGGCTTTGCCCAGAATCAAGGTGGATGAACCTACCATGAGTATGTTGTTCACGATCAACACCTCACCATTTTTCGGAAAAGAAGGGAAGTTTGTGACTTCGAGACATCTTCGAGACAGGCTGGAAAAAGAAATGGAGAAAAACCTGGCTCTGAGGGTCGAACCGACCGACACAGAAGATAAATTCAACGTATTTGGTCGAGGGATCATGCATTTATCTGTTCTGATAGAGAATATGAGAAGGGAAGGATATGAATTGCAGGTGGGAATGCCCAAGGTTATCATAAAAGAGATTGATGGTAAGAAATATGAACCTTTTGAAACCTTGGTAATTGATGTTCCGGAGGAGTTCTCAGGAAAAGCCATAGAATTGGTTACACAGAAAAAAGGTAACCTGCTTATTATGGAGCCAAAAGGAGATCTTCAACATCTTGAATTCAATATTCCTGCAAGAGGAATTATTGGCTTGAGAAATAACATTCTTACGGCCACTTCCGGTCATGCTATAATGACTCACAGATTCAGAGAATACCTACCGGTTATACCAGAAATGCCACCCAGATTGAAAGGTGCTTTAGTTTCAATTGAACAAGGTCCTGCCACGGGATTTGCTCTTAACAAACTTCAGGACAGGGGTAGATTTTTTTGTAGCTCCCGGAGATGTGATTTACAAAGGACAGGTTGTGGGAGAAAATTCAAGAGATAATGACCTTGGTGTGAACCTGGTGAAAGGAAAGCAGCTGACCAACATGAGAAAATCAGGATCGGATGAAGCAATGAAAATTGCACCGAAGATCGAATTCTCACTGGAGGAAGCTATGGAATACATCAGAGAAGACGAATACCTTGAAGTGACTCCTCAGAATATCCGGATGAGGAAGATCAGTTGGGTTTAAGCTGCTCCATACTGTTCCAGTAGACCAACAATTTGATCCGCAGGTAAAACTCCTGATTGTCGCCATTCGCTCTTTCCATTCCTGAATATCATCAGGGTAGGAACACCTTGAAATTCTGAATTGACTGGCAATGGTAGGATTCTTGTCTACATCAATCTTCACGATTTTTGCCTTATCTCCAACCTTAGCTTTCACGTCCTCCAGTATGGGTTTAAGTATTTGACAAGGCCCACACCATTCAGCTGAAAAATCAATCAGGACTGGTTTATCATCATTTATTATATCCTTAAAACTCGCTTTAGCCATTTTTAAACATTTGATAGTGTAAAATTAATATTGAGATTTTCCCTGAAAATGTAACCTAGATTACATTTTGTTCGTTACTTGGTATAAAATTCGCTATTATGAAAATCGACCGCAGTATCAGGATGTTTGGAGTGCTTTCACTTGCTCTTGCATTGGCTCCATTCTATCCGGAACCACATTTGTTCGGTAAGATAAGGTGGGTAATGGGAGGTGCTGTTGGAATGCAACCGATGGATTGGTTCGATTTAGTTCTTCATGGTGGACCCATGCTGGTTACATTATTCTGGCTAGGCATAAGTATTGGCAGGCAGATGAATGGCCAGGAAAGTGGGGGTGTCATCAGAAAGCATAATTCAGAAACGGAAACAGGAGCTAAAAAAGTAGCTTAAATCAATTACAATTTCGCAATCAGTATACCAGTCGCTGAAAGATGATGCGGTTATACTGAGTTTATTTGTCTTCAATTGTCAACCTGCACAGGTTGTCATCGAATCGATGTAATAATTCAACAAGTAGACCGTCTTTGTAAATATATTTCTCCTTGAATGTCCCGCCATCAGGACATTCACTACCGCCTCCCTGACCAGCTTTTAGTTCAAACTCAACTAAACGACCCTCAACATCGTAGTTATAGCGATAACTAAAACTAAAGGCTTCTGCTTTCACATTGTAGCTTTTTTCAGACAGTATGGTCCAGGAATCGTTGAACTTCATTTCGGATCGGTTTCCCAGCTCACCATTCCTAAACGTTTTCGAGCTCCCTGTTAAATCACTATCCGAATATTTATATGTTCTAATGCTTTTGGAGGGCTCTGTCCAATCGTAATAGAAAAACCACAGTGTATGAAAGCCTTCTATCCATCTCATCATAAGTGATAGTGACATAATTAGTCTTATCATCGTCAACTACATTCCCTATTGCTGTCCCTGTTTTTTGACTTGATCATCCTGCCTTTGGAATCGTATTCATAGTCAATGATCTGTGGATTCCAATTTAGAATTTTTCGGCCGAGACTGTCCAGATAGTTGAAACTCTGCTTTGTGATATTGCCCCAGTTGATTTCTTTCGTATTCAATAGAGTGAGTGGTACTGGCCCATGCGATTAAAAGAAATTCGGGATGTGATGAGACCATCAGATGAAAGGCTGTATTTGGTCTCACGATATTTCATGCCAATTTCGTTTGTGCTTTCATTTCCGTTGTCTTCAGTATGCACTTTATTAACCGTGTTGTATACCATTATCTCCTTTATTCCATGCTGCTTCATTAGATCAACAGGGAATAGTTTTTCAAAAGATTCTTTATTATCAAATGAATTATAGGAAGCGCAGGCGCACACATCTTCCTGACAATAAAGGCCAGAATTCAATAAAACGATGAAGAATAGGCTTAAAGAAAGACGCATATTGTAGCTTTCGATGTATATGTAACGAAAATTTACCAAAATGTTACGCTGCGCAGTTCACACAAAAAGGAGACTGAGGCATAAATAGAAGTCTGGGAAGTGGAATTTGATTCTTGCATCTTCTGCATAATCCGAAGTCGGCATCGTCGACCTTCGTGACAAGAAACTTCAGATTCTTAAGTTTTTCTTCGGCCTTTCTGAGTGCTGCTTCAGTAACACTTTTATTATTTATGGCATCCATTCTGGAGAGTCTGCCAATGGCATTTTCAGGAGCTATGGGTTGAGTCATTTCTTTGTACTCAGAAATCGTTTCCTCAGTTTTGATAATTTCCTTTTCGATTTGACTTCGTACTTCTTCGAGCTCCTTTTTATTCATTGCCTGCATTTCGAATCAACAAGATAACAAATGCGCATTGGTTTTTGTCTACTTTAGACGACTATGAAAATTATTCTCAAAACCTTCAAGCAAATGGTATGGATAATCATTGAATTGTTGGTGCTTATTGGTGTGCTTGGTCTGATCTGGGTATACACAGCTCCGCAATTCGGAAAGAAACCCACAGCAGAGTCAAGAGAGAGCTATAAATCATTCCAATATTTTGATGGCATGAAATTCGAAAATGCCGTTGAGACCTTAATGGATATCAATATGAAAGACATTCCGTCACTCATGAAGGAATTCTACTTTGTAAAAGGAAGGAAAGAGCCGGAAAAGACTTTGCCTCAGAAAGATTTTTCTAATAATGACCTTGCGATACATAATGATTCTAATTTATATATGAGATGGTTTGGTCATTCTGCCATTTACCTCGAAATTGATGGAAAAAGATTACTGTTGGATCCAATGTTGGGAGAAGCTGCAGCTCCGCATAAAAGATTAGGACCGGGAAGGTTTAATTCTAAACTACCTATTGACCTGGACGACCTACCGGAAATTGATGCTGTCTTGTTTTCTCATGATCATTATGATCACCTGGATCATCCAACTGTTGTGAAGATCAAGGGTAAAGTAAAAGCTTGGTTTGTGCCAATGGGTTTGGAGAGTCATTTGGTCAAATGGGGCGTTGAAAGAGAGAAGATAAACGTCCTGCAGTGGTGGGACGAGAAAGAATTTGAAGGTTTAAGGTTGGTATCCACTCCGGCCAGGCATTTTAGCGGAAGAGCCCTGACAGATCGAAACTCCACACTCTGGACTTCCTGGGTGATTCAGGGAGAAAATCACAAAGTTTTCTTCAGTGGAGATGGTGGATACTGGGATGGATTCAAGAGAATAGGGGAGAAAGAAGGACCTTTCGACCTTTGTCTGATGGAATGTGGCGCTTATAACGAAAAGTGGAGTGCCATACATTGTATGCCCGAAGAAAGTGCTCAGGCAGCAGTAGATCTAAATGGTCGTTTGATGATGCCAATTCACTGGGGAGCATTCAACCTTGCCCTTCATGATTGGGATGAGCCCGCCATTCGGGTCTCGAAAAAGGCTAAAGAATTGGGAATGCCATTGCTGACACCTGTGATAGGAGAAGAGGTGATTATACCTGCCTATGTACCTAATGATCCTTGGTGGGAAGGATTAAAATGATAGATGATAGATTATAAATTTTAAGTTTCTGATACCATGAAAAAAGGGGCCGAAGCCCCACATTTATAATCTATAATTCATCATTCATAATTAAAATCAATCTCCCCAATCACCATCTAATTTGATTTTTGGGTCGTCATATTCAATGTAATCATCAACTTCGAACGGCATATTTTTCATATTGCGTTCTACGGTCTCTTTTATAGCTTTTGTTTCTGGTCTTGCATTTGACAGCCCGGTTAATGGAACACCCTTGGCATTAGACTTGTCTGGATACTTTTCTTTGGTCAGCATATGCCTAATGTAGATACGGTTGAATTGTCCCTGGGTATGAATAAGCGGAACCAGCATTCCATTCATTTCCCTTGGATCCTGATATAGATCATAGAAATCGGATGATATACCTGCTGAACCCTCCGAATCAGAGCTTATCATATGCCTTTTATACCTGCCTTTTACAATGGCACCTAACGTATGCCCCTGGTATATAAATACGTAATCTCTTCTACCATAGGTATCACCATTGAAAATGATAGATGTTTGATTAAGGCCATCAATTACACGATCCTGAGGTATATATTTTTCAGCTCCTGCCAGCGTTGCGAATGTTGTAAATAGATCGGAAACATGAACTATATCACCCACAAGTTGCCCTTCTTCAATAACACCAGGCCACCTTGCCATTGCAGGAACTCGAACTCCTCCTTCTGTGAAATCTCCCTTTCCGCCTCTGTAAAAAGTCTCTGTCATTCCCCATCCCGGTGGTGGATTGTGAATCATCGGGCCGTTATCTGCCATGATCAAGAACAAAGTATTCTCTTCAATTCCCTCTTCTTTCAGTACATCCATAACTTGACCAACAAAGGCATCAACTCGGCCATAAGCTCCGGCAACCTTCCCTCCATTAACTGATTTTTTAGGTGCTTCTGGCGCCAGGAAATTCAAGAAGTTTGGCCAGTATTCAACGAAGAATGGTTTATTAGCCTGAGCATTCTTTCTAATGAATTCGATCGTTCTCTTTTCCGATTCGGCTTCCATTTTCTCAAAGCATTCATTGGAATTTCCACACCATTCGGCTCCTAATTCACCTTTTTTTCCTTCAATAATTTGAACCCAACCTTTAGGAAGTAAGCCTGGATCATCTAATTGATAGGGATCCTTCATGTAGATTTGATCTGAAAATCCAAGAACAGCGTTTACCGCTGTACCTGCAGGATCATACAAGGAAGTTATTTGGTTCATGGGAGTGAACAAAGCTTCATCAAAACCTTGATTGTGTAGATAACTTTCTTCAATGTCCCCTAAGTGACCTTTTCCAAAATGAGCGGTGGCATATCCGGCCTGAGAAAGGACTTCGGCAATTGTTACTTCTTCATCGGCAAGTCCGGCAAAGTCATGAGGCATTCCAACCACACCCATTCCGTTTCTTACGGGATGTCTGCCGGTAAGAAAAGCAACTCTCGTTGGTGTGCACGAAGGTTCAGTGTACATTCTTGTGAAGTTGATTCCTTCATCTGCAACTTTATTGATATTGGGCGTGCTCAAGCCCATGTTCTTTTGCAAATGTGGAAAGCCAACTACTCCGTAAGGCTGATCATCCCAAAGGATGTAAACTATATTGGGTGGTGTTCCGTGTTTCTTTTTCAGATCAGCCAGCTTTTGCTGGATGTCTTTGTCTTCGGCCGACCATTTCTCGCCATTCTGCGCTTCGATTATGTAGTATTCGGCATCGTGAACTACCTGACCTATTCCGAAAAGAGGTAAGATGAGTCCTGCCAGAAAGAGAATTCGTCTCATATTTGATTTGGTTTTGATCAAATATAAAAAACAGCTAAACACGAAAAGCTTTCAATTCTATTTAACTATGAATCGTTGGGTATGGAATCGTTTTAGATCAAAATATTGAATGATGTAAATTCCAGGAGGGGTATTCATTTTAATCTCCAAATGATCTTCATATTGGATTGATTCAAATGGAATTTTATTTCCACTTGCATCAAACACTTTTATTTCTTCCTTATTCGATTCCCTCGTTTCAATAGAAAAGTGACCATTATTAGGATTGGGGTAGATGTTTAATTCGTTTTCGATAGCATTATTCTCAACTCCCGACCAGAGGCAGTTAGCTGAAGAACACCAATTGCGCGCTTCGAGTTGGCATAAAATCTCGTAATAAGCTTGTTTGTTATTTCCATTATTTGGCCAGGTCCTGACCCCAAGTGAACGGAGATATTCAAGAAATACAGTATCAGAAATACCATAGTACACTCCGAGGTCTTGCACAGTCTGCAAGGACCAATCAGTGGATTTAAAAATCGTCAGGTATTTGATATTTTCTTGATTTGCATCCCATGCAACAAATACTTGTTGATAAAACTCGGCCTGCAGACTGTCTGAGCTGTTGCAGACTACACTTGAACTGTAGCCACATTCAACGAAATAAATAGGCTGATTGGTGTCTGGATAAATAGAAACGATTTCGTCAAAATCCTGACTGACCACTACGGGATCTTTCATAGTGAAATTTGATTCAAGTGGATAATAAGTAACGCTCACAATATCGAGTCCTAAGTTTACAGAAGCACACAAATTTTTGCGATTATCATCAGTTATTCCGGCATGTGTAAAGGTGGTTCCAACTTTGAGTTCATCACCATGTATATTGAAGTATAACTGTTTTGCGTAAGGAATGACAGAATCAAGAAATACCTTATACGCACTGTATTGACTGGCATCCGTACCCATGAAAATATCGCTTTCATTTCCGATATTCAAAGCGGCGAGTTTAACATCAGGAATGTGCTCAAATACCGTATCAAGAGCTCTTTTGAATATTCGAATCATACTCGCATCGCTAAAGTCTACACCTGCCAATTCAGATGGCACTTCCTTGGCAACCGTGTTCATTGTTGCCATTTGCAATTCAACTTTAGTTCCATTTGCCGGATAGTAAAGGTTTATTACATCGAGAAATGAAGAGATGAAGGTTGCATCAAAATTACCAGTGTCGGGCTCGAGATCAGACCAAGGGAAAAATAAATGAACAGACTCCATACATGCTGTTTTGGCATAAGCAAAAGCTGAGTCATAATTGGCATTTTCGGCCATATCTATTTGCCAAGCCAGAATTCGATCTCCTTTGTCTGTTTGACTATGAATTTGAGAAACTATGATTAACAGACAGGCTGTGATAAAAGAACGCATATCTCGATTTTCTCCTAAAGATAGGAAAGTCGGTTATGCATTACCCTTTTAAGGTGAATTACCTTTTAACTCTTTTTTAATGGTTCCAATTCCACCTGAAGCTCTCTAAGCATCCTCATTATACTTTCCACTTTCAATTCACCTTCATCATATTCTTCAGTACGGATGCTGCATGTGAATTCCCAGATCTCGAGAATGTCTTTAAGATGAACAGGGTAGGGATCGTATACTTTGTTATCTGACTTAAGAATAAGTACATCACTGCTTTCATTTCCACTTTCATCGTTCAGACTGCGGTATACTCTCTTGTATACAATTCCTTCGTCCTTGGTCAATAGGATATAGGTTCTTCCGTCTTTGACATCCCTCATGTCTTCCATGTATTTACCAATAACCCATGATCCTTCTTTTATAGGTAGCATGGAATCTCCTTTGATCGGAAAGGCTCTGTGTTTTCCCGTGGGAATGAAGGGCAACTTGATCTGTTCCAACTGCTCAATGTATTCCGGATCGGCATATCCATTCAGATAACCTGCTGATGCCTTTACCGGTACCACTTCAATGATGTCTTCATTCTCATCGTTTACCACAATAGGGAAGAGAACCCGATGATTGCCCAGTTCTATGAAGCTTTTTTCCTGGCTCAAACTCAGATCGTGTTTTACCAGAACATCGATGGGTAATTCAAAATATTGCGACAACTGTATAAGTGTTTCAATGGGTGGCTCTGAACGATTTTCTTCATAAGATCCGATTCTTGACCGTGTAAGCCCCAGTTCATCTGCCATTGCTTCCTGGCTCAGACCGCGCTGTTTGCGCAGATACTGAAGGTTTTTTGATATTTTTTTCATATTGCTACAAATATAAGCAATAATTACTTAAAAATGTAGCTAATTTTATTTTGTCGTTTGACGAGAGAAAATCGAAATGAATTCAAGATCAGATAAAAAAGTAAAACTCCCGCTAATTGGTTTTTTGGTGATGCGGTTATTCGGTTATGAAAATGCCATCACCAGACCACCAAATAACCAAATATGCATCACAATAATTTCCACCCTATGAATACAACAGTAACTAACAGAAAACATACCACTCGTTTCAGAAGTACATCCAACATCGCCGAAATATGTCTTTGGTCCTTTTTAAAGGAAGGGCAGGTCATGGGTTTTGAATTCGATCAGCAAAGGGTGCTCGATCGTTTCATTGTCGATTTCTATTGCGGTGAGCTCAAGTTGGCTATCGAATTATCGAACCATGCCGACGACATGGAGGCCAGTAGAAGAAAGAATGTATTGAAGGACTACCAGCTTCAGAAACTGGGAATCAGGCTCATGAGGTTTAGTTATGCCGAGGTGATGCAGGACATCGACGCCGTGCTCAAAGAGATTGAGGATTATGCCTGCAGGAGGGGAGGTCAGCAGTACCGATTGTTTTTTGGAGGAGTATAATGGATAATGAAAGATGAAGAATGAAAAATGAAAGGTTTTTGATTAAGAATAAATAAACCAATAAATAAACGAGCCCATAAATCAATCCCTTTCTCAGACTAAAGACCACATCAATTAACCATTTCGCCAATTAATCACTTAACCACTTAACCAATCCCTCTCTCCGTTGTACATCAACACTCACACATACTACAGTCTCAAATACGGAACCATAAAACCGAAGGAATTGCTCGAGATGGCCCAGAAATATGGCGTGAAGAAGATGGCCTTAACCGACATCAACAATACTTCAGCCTGCATGGACTTCGTTCGGCTTTCTTCCAGGTATGACATAAAACCTGTTCTGGGTATCGACTTCCGCAATAGTGCCACACAGCAATTTGTGATGCTTGCCAGAAATAATCAGGGCTTTCACAATATCAATTCGTATTTATCGACCTTCCTGCATCGCAGTAGTTATGCCATTCCTGATCGCGCGCCTAAACTCGATCATGTTTTGGTGGTCTATCCTTTTGAAAAGGCTCCCGACACCCGTTTGAGAAGGGATGAGTATGTGGGTGTTAATCCTTCCGACATAAACAAGCTGAAATTCTCACCCTGGAGAAAGAAGACGGAGAAACTTGTTGTGCTTCAAACAGTCTCATTTCGCAATAAAAAGGACTTCAATGCGCATCGTTTGTTGCGGTCCATCGACAAAAACGTATTGCTCAGCAAGCTTGCGCCTGAAGAGCAGGGACGGGAAAGCGACCTTATGCTTTCATACGAGGATATCAGGGTGGCCTTTGAGGACTTTCCCGATATCATCAAGAATACATTTCGTATGCTCAATAAATGCAGCATTAATTTCGACTTCTCGGGAGAGGTTCCCAACAATCAAAAGTGTTACACCAATAATGAGGATCTGGATTTTCGCTTGATGCGAAAGCTGTGTTACAGTGGTCTTCACTATCGATACAAAAAGCCGGGAAAGCGCATCTTTTCGAGGCTTGAAAAAGAATTGCAGATCATTCGGGAGAAAGGCTTTGTGTCTTACTTCCTGATCAACTGGAAGATCCTGAAATACGCACGGAGTAAGGGTTATTTCTATGTGGGAAGGGGAAGTGGTGCGAACAGTATTGTTGCCTACTTACTTCGCATCACCGATGTTGACCCCATTGAACTCGACCTTTACTTCGAGCGTTTTATCAACTTATACCGGAAGAATCCTCCGGATTTTGATATTGACTTTTCCTGGACAGACCGTGATGACATCACACACTTCATCTTCAATACCTTTCCTCACGTGGCCCTGATCACTGTATACAACACTTTCCAGTACAGGGCCGCTGTCCGGGAACTGGGAAAGGTATTTGGCCTGCCAAAAGAGGAAATGGACTTTTTGAGTCGGGGTAAGTTCAACTTCAACGACCTCGATCATCTTTCCAAACTTGTACTCATCTATGGTGAGATGATTCAGGACTTTCCCAATTACCTTGGAATCCATGCGGGCGGCATAATCATTTCCGATAAGCCCATCCACTATTACACGCCTACCTTTATGCCGCCCAAAGGATTTCCCACTACACAGTTTGATATGGTTGTGGCTGAAGACATCGGTCTGTATAAGTTCGATATTCTCAGTCAGCGAGGTCTTGGAAAAATCAAAGACACACTTGAGGTGATAAAGTATAACCACCCGAAAGTCAAGGACATAGACATTCACGACATTAAGGGTTTCAAGAAAGATCCCCGCATCAGGGTATTGCTTCGGAATGCCAAGGCCATTGGCTGTTTCTATGTGGAATCACCTGCCATGCGTATGCTGATGACGAAGCTGCAGGTGGACAACTATCTGGGATTGGTGGCTGCCAGTTCGGTAATTCGTCCGGGTGTGGCACGTTCCGGCATGATGCGTGAATACATTCTGCGCTATCGATACCCTGAAAAACGAAAGGATGCTCCGGAGGTCATGCTTGACATTATGCCGGAAACCTTTGGTGTGATGGTCTACCAGGAAGATGTGATCAAGGTGGCGCATTACTTTGGCGGACTTACCCTTGGAGAGGCCGATATGCTCAGAAGGGGTATGTCGGGCAAGTTTCGTTCACGCGAGGAATTCATGAAGGTGAAGAATCGATTCTTCGATAATTGCGAGCAACAAGGCCACAGTAAGGAATTGACGGCTGAGATCTGGCGACAGATTGAAAGCTTTGCCGGTTATGCTTTTGCCAAGGGACATTCGGCTTCTTATGCCGTGGAGAGTTATCAGAGTCTGTTTCTCAAGGCATATTATCCTCTGGAGTACATGGTGGCCACCATCAACAACTTCGGTGGTTTTTACCGAACTGAACTCTATGTGCATGAAGCACGAATGGGTGGTGCGAAGATCTGTGCACCCTGTGTAAACAGGGGAAGTTATGAGAGCGTTATTCATGGCAAGGACATTTATCTGGGTTTCATCCTGATCAAGTCACTTGAAACCAAAGTGGCAAAGAAGATCGTGTATGAACGCATGGACAATGGTGAATTTGAGAGTCTTGATGATTTCATTGATCGTGTGCCCATCAGCGTGGAACAGATATGTATACTCATCAAGGTGAACGCCCTTCGTTTTACAGGAAGAAATAAGCGTGAATTACTCTGGGAAGCGCACATGAAGATCAATAAGGTGGATATGGAAATGCATGTGAACGACCTTTTCAAGGTGGAAAGAAGGCTGTTTAAGACACCAAATCTGCCCGGTGTTGATCTGGAAGATGCCTTTGATGAGATGGAATACCTGGGTTTCCCGCTCTGCAACCCCTTCAATCTGCTTAAAGAGCCTTTACCAGAGCATCCAATGGCAAAGGAGCTAAGGAATAAAGTGGGAGAGAAGGTGACGGTCTATGGCTATCATATCACCTCGAAAACAACAAGAACGGTTAAGGGCGACAGCATGTACTTCGGAAATTTCCTCGACCTGAAAGGAGATTTTCTGGACACGGTACATTTTCCGCCTGTAGCCAGGGCTTATCCATTTCGTGGCTGGGGCGTGTACAAGATCACAGGCAAGGTTATGGAAGAATTCGACTGCATCAACATCGAAGTAGAGAGCATGGAAAAGTCCCCCATTGTAGAAGATCCCCGATATGCAGAACCTGAAACACCGAACCGAAAAGGTGCTGCTTATGCGGAATCCAGATTCCAGACTCCAGAATCCAGATTCTAGATGCATATGAGATCAAAAACAAGCTCTGGAATCAGGAATCAGGAATCAGGAATCATAAATCGTTCCGTAGTACACATGGACCTGGATACCTTCTTTGTATCCTGTGAGCGTCTTATAGATAGTAAGCTGGAAGGCAGACCTGTGCTTATCGGCGGGGTAAGTGACCGGGGTGTTGTGGCTTCATGCAGTTATGAAGCCCGACAGTTTGGCATTCATTCGGCCATGCCGATGAAGCTGGCCCGTCAACTTTGTCCGGAAGCTGTAGTATTGCGAGGCAACTCCGGTGTGTACAGCAAGTTCTCCGAACAGGTAACGGAAGTGATCAAGGAAATGGTGCCGCTTTATGAGAAGTCATCCATTGATGAGTTCTATATTGATCTTACCGGTATGGACAAGTTTTTTGGCTGCCTCAAGCTGGCATCTGAACTGAGGCAGCGAATCATCAGAGAAACCGGATTACCCATATCCTTTGGTTTATCGAAGAACAAGACCGTATCGAAGATCGCCACAGGAGAAGCCAAACCCAACAACCAGATCATGATTGAGAATGGAAGTGAAAAGAATTTTCTGGCTCCATTATCGGTAAGCAAAATTCCCATGATCGGAGAAAAGACCTACAAATCACTGTGTGACCTGGGTGTGAGAAGAATCCGCTCTATCCAGGAGATGCCTCTGGAGATGATGGAAAGGGTATTTGGCAAGAATGGTATTGTTATGTGGAAGAAAGCCAATGGAATTGATAATACACCCGTGGTTCAATACCATGAAAGGAAGTCGATATCCACTGAACGCACCTTCGACCGTGACACCACCGATGTTGATAAACTCAAAGGCATCATCATGGCCATGGCTGAGAATCTGATCTACCAACTGAGAAGGGGGAATAAACTAACAGCCTGTGTGACCTTCAAGATCCGTTATTCCGACTTCCAAACCTATACTCAGCAGCGCAGAATACCCTACAGTGCTTCCGACCATGCCATCATTCCCATAGTGATGGAGCTCTTTGAGAAGTTATACAACAGACGCTTGCTGGTCAGACTGGTGGGAGTGAGGTACAGTCATCTGGTGGAAGGAGGTCATCAGATCAATCTCTTTGAAGACTCTCCCCGTATTATCAAATTGTACAGTGCCATGGATCGCATGCGGGAACGCTATGGTGACAGGGCTGTGATCCGTGCATCGGGTATGAATGCCAGAAGCATCAGCAGATGGAATCCATTCAACGGTGAACCACCTCCCTTACTGGCTAATAGAAGGCAGTGAAAATATAAGGCTTTAAAAGAACGGTTTAAGATATTCATTCAACAAGCAATCTCTCCACCTTATCTCCAACTCTCAGAAAATGAATACCACTATTCAGAGCAGAAACATCCAGCTGATTTTGTCCGGGAATTAGCTCACCTGAAAGTACTAACATGCCAATGTTGTCATAAATCTCGAAAGAAGTAATTCCGTGAAGTCCTTCTACATTTATAATTGAGTTGCAAGGATTAGGATAAAAGCTAAAGTCAATCTCGGAAAGATCTTCAATGCCAACATATGGACAAAGAGATTCAATGGATGCCTTGGCAACATGCACCCCATTACCTGTATTGGGAATGCTCAAGCCACCAAAGGTGTACACGCAATTATTATATACCAGAGAAGAATGATATACACGGGGCACGGAAAGGTTGTTTGAATTTAACACTCCTGTAGTTGAATTATAAATATCAATACTCAGATAGGTGTCATAAAACGTTTTTTTAACCGGAATAAAAGGGCCGCCTCCTATGAAGTAAATCTCATCTCCTAATGCCACACTTTCAATTCCTGCCTTTATATCATTAAGAGTATCAACCTTCCACGAATTACCATCGAAAATCTGAAGCCACGGAGTTCCTGTTGCAATATTTGCCAACACATTGTAACCTCCGGCAACATAGAATTTATCATTGTGAAAAATAGCTGAAGAGTAAGCCACCCCGTGCGGCAAAGTATCGGTACTCCACGATTTCGCAACAGGATCATAAATATCAATTCTGTCATATATATTGGAGTCATCCTGACCTCCTATAATCCAGACTGCGGAGCCATCGGTCGCCATGGATATGAAACTTCTGGGTACTGATAAAAAATCAATTTCCCAGGTATCGTTTAGCTCGTCATATATGTATACGTGTTTATTAATACTGTCCGGTCTTACATTTCCACCAGCCAAAACAATCTTGTTGCCGACCTTTACTGCCTTGCCACTGGCGAATGGGCCTGGAAGAGGTTCGATAGGTGACCATTTACCATTTTTATAGACCTGGGAGAAAGTTGAAGCAGTCGGAGTAAAAATGTCATCAATGCCGCCAAAGGCGTATATGCCATATTCACCCACCACCTTTGTAGAAAGCAACCTGCTTGAAGTATCTTCAATTCTTGTCACAATATTTGATTCGAGGTCTACATGTTCCATAAAAGGAATAACATCCCTGTTTTCATCAGCACCACCAAATACAAAAAGGCTGTCTTGAAAAATTACCGCCTTGTGACCGCCTCTTTCCAGCGACATATAAGCAACAATCTCTTGTGCTTTGGACGACTGATTGCAAAGAATGATCAAGAAAAGAGCTAAGCCTAATCTTTTCATGAAGTCTAATTTAATCCAATTAGTATTATATGTCTTATTATATCCCATGATGGTTTTTTTAATGGTAGTTGTTCAAAATTCGCACATTCAAGAACTACAGTTTTAAGGGAGGATATTCAATTTATCTGAGGGAAAACCCCTAATTCTTAGTATTCAACATTTGATCTACTTCTGTGATTCTGAATTGTAATATTCTCGAATCACCTTTTTTCATAGATTTATGGCTCTATGGCCAAAAAGATCATTCCAATCTTTCTTATAGCTCTGATGGGATTTGCAAAGCAGGCAGACTCTCAGGTATTGATCGGTTTATTATTTGGTGACAAACTGAATAAAGGTCCAATTGAATTCGGACTTGATCTCATTATTAATCGGAGTATGACGACCATAGATAATGGTTCGGAACCAAACTCGAGATTGGGCTTCGGACTATACATGGATTATAAATTCAGTAACAATCTGATATTATCCGGCTCTTTATTTTTTGCTTCTCCCAAAGGCGAAAAGAACTTTAATGACAAGGATCCATTGTATAATCTCACCGATTCACTTTGGGTCGGATCAAACACATTGCGGGAACTCAATTACTTCGAATTTCCCGTAATGATCGAATACAGAGCCTACGACAGAATTGGCCTCGGTGTTGGCGGCTACATCTCATATATGACAAATGCACACGACTATTACGAATTATCTACAGATGATGGAGACATTACACACCGTCGCAGTATAATGTCGAATCTGAATCGACTGGATTATGGTGTGATGGCAGGCCTGCACTATCATTTTGATGGAGAACCCGGTTCTCAGATCCAGCTTACGTATACCAGAGGTCTGGCCGAACTGCTTAAAGATGGAAGTAAAGGGAATGGCTACAACGAAGTCTGGCAATTGGGAATCATGATTCCTATAAAGTTTGGTGTGATTCCAGATAGTCCAAAAGAAGAATAAAATTCTCAAAATGAAAAAAACTATTATCCTAAGCATTGCAATCGCCGCATGTAATTTTTCTTGCACTAAGGAAGATGAGCAAACAGGCGGCAAAGGAAACAACTGCACAATCGACAATACCATTAGTCAGGAAAGACTAGACTGCTCAGAAAGCCTCACGTTTACGAGCAGTTATTCAGAATCCACCAATACCGGAACAGACAAGAGGATATTTAATGTGAATCATATTCCTGATCACAAAGTGGGTCCATTTCCCAATAGCGGCAATCCTAATTCCATTAAAGAAGTAAATGAAGTGATGGAAGTAGACCTGACACCTCAAAAAGCATCTTCGATTACCGAGATGCAAAGTACAGTGACAGGTCCACAATATGTTTTTGGTATTGCCTTGAATGGAGTTGAATTCGATCCGGTTGCGGCTGAACCATGGGGAAAGGGTACGGCAGAACAGAACTGGGCCTGGAACCTGGAGGCAATGAATAATGACCTTGGTTTCGATTGCAACCTGGCACATGTACAGCCCACGGGAGAATATCATTATCATGGAGCACCAGAATTATATCTGGAACAGCTTAATGCAGATGGCTTTCAAATGGTATTGGCCGGCTGGGCTTCGGATGGATTTCCGGTTTATTATAAATATGCCTACAGCGATGCAAACGACGGCAACTCAGCTTTGACAGAGATGACATCTTCATATCGCCTCAAGTCAGGACAAAGACCGGGAGACGGGATTACGGCACCATGTGATGATTACAATGGAAAGTATGTCCAGGATTATGAATATGTAGCAGGATTGGGGAGTCTTGATGAATGCAATGGGAGGGAAGGAGTGACCCCTGAATTTCCAGGCGGAACCTATTACTATGTAATCACCGATGAATTCCCAGGCATACCCAGATGTGTAGTAGGAACACCAAGTGATGATTTCAAATTAGGTCCTCCTTAAATTTGCATCAATCCTTTCTTTTTAAGTCTCAATTAGTTATCATTGTTGACTGATTAGTCAGTCTGAAATGATCAAGAAAGAAGAAGACATCCTGAATTCGGCCCTATCACTCTTTGTAAGCAAAGGCTTTCATGGCACATCAACAGCATCAATTGCCAACAATGCGGATGTGAGTAACGGAACCTTGTTCCATTATTATAGATCAAAGGATTCACTTGTGCAGAAATTGCATGCCTGGATCAAAGAAGAACAGATTGAGGCAATAATGCAAGGACTCGACGAAGAGACAAATCCAAAAGATCAATGCAAACTTATATGGAGGAATGCGATCGACTGGGCCATGAAAAACAAAGAGAAGTATCATTTCCTGCATGTCTATAAGTATTCACCTTATCGAAAGAAGCACAAAGGCAAGTTCGAGCAATTCAAGACCAAATTCTCAGACATTGTTGAAAAAGGAATACAACAGAAGCAATTGAGATATTTGCCAGATGATTTTGTTTACGACACCATGAATGCTTCCGTTTATGGCATGATCGAGTACTTAGAAAACAATCCTGTCAAATACAGAACACCCGAATTCATGAAGCAAGCCTTCGAAATGTTCTGGGGCAGCGTTAAAGCTTAAAGTCGTCAGTCGACAGTAGGAATTTCAACTCACTCTCACTCTGACTCTGACTCTCACCTTCACACAATATCATATATCATAAGTCAGATATCATCTATCAGATATCCTTATATTTCCAACATGAAGAAAATAACACTCATTCTGATCCTGTCCTCAGTGTTATTACCCAATAAAATGAAATCCCAGGAAGTAGGCAGCTGGTGGATGTATTTCAGTGGAATGAAGCTCACGGATAAATGGACTTTATGGAACGAAGCTCAATATCGTTCACACGATCATGGTGAGAATATCGAACAACTGTTATTGAGGGTTGCTCCTATGTACAACGTCTCTAAATCTTCGTCTTTCGCACTGGGTTATGCCTATATAGCCGACTACTCGTTCGAAACCGACATCAACAACCCAGATGCTGAGGAGGGTAGGATATTCGAACAATACATGCTAAAACATAAGATCCCAAATCTTTTATTTGAGCACAGGTTCAGGGTGGAACAACGATGGAAAAATGGTGTTTATTTAAATAGGGTGAGATACAGGTTATTCCTGACAATTCCAATAGGCAAGAAGGACATGGAGCCCGACACGTGGTTCGCCGCCGTATACGACGAAGTTTTTCTTCATACAGTTCCAATGGGAGAAAAGGAATCTTATCTCGACCGGAATCGTCTGTATTTTGCCGGAGGATATCAATTCAACAAGAGCACAAATCTTCAGATGGGTATGTTGAATCAGCTCACTCCAGATTTCGACAAGTGGTATTTTCAACTAGCTCTTAGTTGGAATCCAGACTTCCGTAAACAATAAAGCTCGTCTTTTTCAACCTTGAGTATCAGTCTTTTTTAGCATTCTAGACCGACCGGTCTGTATAATTTATATCTTTGCGTTATGAGTACCAGAGATAATATCATTATAGCCGCTAAAAAACAGATCAGAAAATCAGGGTACTACGGTACAGGAATTAATGATCTGCTAAGAGATACGGAATTACCTAAGGGATCTTTATATCATCATTTTCCCGGAGGAAAAGATGAGATCATTGAAACTGCTCTTGAGGAAGCAGCCATGGAAATGGCTCTTGTATTCAAGAATGCAATGAAGGGTAAAAGGACAGCAGCCCAAGGGTTGTCAGCCATTGTTGATCTGTATCTCAAAGATTATAAGAACGACATGTTAAAATATGGTTGTCCTTTGGCGTCTGTCTCACATGATGTAACGGCAGGAAATGAAGCACTTAGAGCGACCTGCTCCAGATTATTTGATTTCTGGAAGGAAGCCATTACATCATATCTTATTTACAAGGGCGTGGTCATCGAAGCGGTAGATAAATCCGAGAAATTCCTCATTATGCTTGAAGGAGCCATCATGTTATCAAGGGTTCAGAAATCTGATCGCCCGCTCAGACTGGTTAAAAAAGAAATAGAAAGTCTCATACGTTAATCTTTAAAAATGGAAAAACATCCTCAATCAATTACACAGATCCGATATCAGGATTGTGACCCGTTAAGTCATTTGAACAATGGCAGATACCTCGATTATTTTATGAATGCCAGAGAAGATCATCTATTACAATATTATGGCATCAATGTATATGAAAGACTCAGAACAGATGGAAGAGGCTGGGTAGTTGGAAAGAGTGAGATTATATACAGAAAGCCTGCCTGGCTTATGGAAGAAGTATTGATAAAAACACAGGTGAATAATTATAGCATAAAGCACATTGAAGTTGAGATGGTGATGTATGACAAATCAGAAAGCCAACTTAAATCAATCATGAGATCGGTCTTCATTCCAATTGACGCTAAAACGGGCAGGGCAGTTGAACACGCGAGCGAAATCATGAACTTACTGAAAGAAGTTCACGTAGAGGGAATTACCCCCAATATAGAAGAAAGAGTAGCAGAACTAGAAGGAATGATGAAAGTGGTTTGATTAGAGTTCTTCGGTCTGAGGACCTGCAGGCCTCCAAAATTTGACTTTAGGATCTCCCACAACTCCAGCATCTTTCATTTTCTTTCTTAAGCCGTCGTGCTCCATCATCTGACGGGCTTTGGCAATATCTTCAATGGCGATGAGCATGAAAACTTCCTGAGGATCTTTCGGATTCACACCAATTTGAAGAGACCTCATGCCTGCATTTTGCCGATTTAATTCTTCTTCATCAAATGCTTTCTTCCAGGAATCGAAATTTGTGATGTTTGTTATGACTGAAACTCTGAATGGTTGATGAACATCCTCCATGTCCATATGCAGCATATCATAAACGGTCATTTTTGATTTAACGGTGCCCGATTCATCCGCTACGTATCCTTCTTCACTATTGTCGGCATATAAACTTCCTGCAACTTCTACATAAACAAGGTTGTCATAAAGTGCATTGGCGGCAATATCCTCATTGCTCATGCCTTCGGAGTAATTCGCTTGTATCATATTCTCTTTGCCCACAACCTTCATATATAAGGTAGCTACTTTCACTGTATCGTATTCTGCGACCAATTCTACATCCTCAAGGGAATGTGATTCTTGATGACTCTGTTTGTCAGCAGGTTGCTCAGCACATGAAGTGATTAGAAATGGTATGATTAAGAGAAGTAAATTGTATTTTTTCATTGCATCGAATTTCTGTTACAAAGGAAGTATATTTTGCAGTGTAAAAATGAAGGTGGACGTGATAATTTTTGTGCGAAGTTTTTATATAAAAGAATAAAACCGAATTTTGTCAGCTCACTACCCTCAGAAGGGTAGAGTTAGAATGCGAGATGACCTTGAACACTCAAAATATTAACATACTTCATGCAAACGCAAACCATCTCATGCACTATGGTTTACAACGAATCTGTGCAACAGGAGGCGGCATTGAAAGAATTGATCAGGTTACTGACGGACAGGAACTCACCCGTAAGCTTGAGGAGAAAGAATATGACCTTCTCATTATTGATCCAAAATCAGAGAGTGTATTTGGAATCGACCTTCTGCTAAAAATTCTTGAGGAAAAACAGGATCTAAAAGTCCTGGTTGTATCAGGTGTAAACAATGAATCTCAGGTACTGCAGATCCTCGAAAAAGGAGTTCAGGGTTATTTGACTTACTCGTGCGACGACGATGAGATCATTCATGCCATTTTCGCCATAGCAAAAGGAGAGAAATTCTATTGCAATAAGGTATTGGATATTGTATTTAACAAGCATTTATACAAGAAGGAGTCGTTGAACTGCGATCCTACCAGCCTGACAATTCGTGAAACCGAGATAGCAGTAATGTTAGCTAAAGGACTGACTAACAAGGAGGTGGCTGATCAGATTCACCTAAGTCCTCATACCGTCCACACCCACAGAAAGAACATCATGAAAAAACTAGGTGTTCGTTCCGCATCTGAGCTCACGATCTATGCATTGAGCATAGGTTTGATCGAGGCCTAACCTACCATAGGTCATGTAAAATACCATATAAATGGTAAGATGTTGAGCTTAAATAGCTTGTATTTTTGTCCCTGAAATTTTAATTATCAATTTGAAAAGAATGAAACAGCTTTTTACAATTTTATTCAGTGTTGGTCTTCTAACTAGTGTTAGTGCACAACAAGTGACCGATACTGTATTCCTTGGTAGCAATATTCAGAAGCAGGACTTCTATAGTCTGCTGAACGGAAGTCAGGCCAATGTAGATAACGACGATTGGGATATTGCATTTCAGGTAAATTCAGCATTTGCCACATGTGTGATGATCAACCCTGCAAACGGAACCGAGCTTTGGCTTCATCCCGGTGATACCAATGATTGGGCAACTTTGACAGACACAACAGGTATTTCTAACTGGACTCAGAGATATAATTCAGATACAAATTGGACCTATGGTGCTTTCTCACAGGATCAAAGTGGTTTTGACATAGGTTGGGGGACCTACAACGAGTTTACACATGAGATTATAGGCGATCGAATTTTCGTGATCAAACTGGGAAATGGAGTTTATCAGAAAGTATGGATCAAACATTTGATTGCCGGAGTATATGAATTCCGTCATGCCAGCCTGGATAATTCCATGGATATGACTCATTCTTTGAAAAAGGATGATTTTTCCGGAAAGAACTTCGGTTACTTTTCATTACAGACACATGGTGAAAAAGACAGAGAACCCGACACAGGTGATTGGGATCTGGTTTTTGGAAAGTACACAGCCTTTGTGCCATCGGCATACAATGTAACAGGTGTTCTACAAAACTTCAATGTTACAGCAAGTAAGGCTTATCCTGTAAACGACCCGGATAACTACACTGATTGGCAAGCTCACTCTCAAATGACCGAGATCAACTCAGTTGGCTACGACTGGAAGAGTTATGACTTTAACAACAACATATACAATGTCGCGGATAGCACAGTATATTTTGTGAGAAATGAAGGTGGTGATGTCTTCAAGATGGTATTCAAATTGTACGGATGGGATGGCAGTATGTTCCAGGCTACAGGAGAAGTAGTTTTCACGAAAGAGCATGTACATTTTGCAAGTGTTGCCGAAGAAGAGGCGATCGAGATATTCGAAATATATCCAAATCCAGCTTCGGATGTAATGACTATTGCTTACAATTCGAAATCCGAAGCACTGATGAATGTATTTGATCAAACTGGTAGAGCCGTATTAACTCAGCAATTAAATCCTAATCAGTTGACAACAAATGTGGATGTAAGCAACCTGAATCCAGGATTGTACATTCTGGTTTTGTCAACCGATGGAAATAGGGTTTCTAAAAAAGTGATCATTCGATAAATTGCTCTTAACTCAATAGCTTGAATCTGATCAGTAAAATGTTTCAAATAAGAAAGTCGAGGTTGATTTTATCGACCTTGGCTTTTTTATTATTGCCTTTTATCTCAATTTCTCAAACAAGTATTGAGATTTTGGATGAAGATGGGAATGCTTTACCCGGTGCTCACATTACTTACAGCACTGATCAGAATTCCAAAAAACAGACAGTTCTATCGGACCTCAGCGGCAAGGTTCAATTTACAGATGAAGCTGAAGTCTATTACGTTGAATCGGCTTATATAGGATACTTGAATCGATTAGACACGCTTAAAGCAGGTGAACAACTTGCTTTTCGCATGAAGGTAGATGACATAACTTTAAATCAGGTTGTGATCACAGGTCAATATTCACCGGGCAACCCTGAGAAATCAATTCATAAGATCAAAGTGATCCAAAAAGAAGAGATGGAGAAAAGGGGCGTTGTAAATCTAAATGATGCGCTTCAATTCGAAACAAATTTGAGAATTGGACAGGATAATGTTTTAGGCAGTTCTGCGAGCATTCAAGGCTTATCAGGGGAGAACGTAAAGATCATGATCGACGGTGTTCCGGTAATTGGCCGTCAGGATGGCAACATCGACCTGAATCAGATCAATATGAACAATATTGAAAGGATTGAAATTGTTGAAGGACCACTATCAGTGAATTATGGAAGCAATGCCCTGGCGGGAACGATCAATCTGATCACGAAAAAGGATAGTAAAAAGAAGTATGACGCATCTGTAAATACTTATTATGAAAGTGTTGGTCAGTATAATATTGATGCAGGAATCAGCTCAAACTTCGGAAAACACCGGGTAAGTGCAAATATTGGAAGGAACTTCTTTGACGGATGGTCGCCGGATGAAGAATACAGTATACTACCGCAATCAAAACCGGCTGATACAAGCAGATTCCTTCAATGGAAACCAAAAGAACAGGTATTCGGAAATGTTCAATATTCACTCCGCAATGATCTGACGACGTATCGATTTTTTGGCGACTATTTCAGGGAAAGTATTATCAGCAGGGGCAGACCGAGAGAGCCTTATCACCTCACTGCATTCGATGAATACTTCCACACTTACAGATATAATGTCGGATTTGATTTTAATGGTCAGATCTCTGCAAATACATATTGGAATGTTCTTGCATCATACAATAACTTCAGAAGAACTCGATATACCTATTTCAAGAATCTGACAGATCTAGACGAAGAGCTTACAGACAATCCCGAAGATCATGACACCACGCGCATTCACAGTGCAATGAGTAGGGGAAGCATTCGATTTCTGCCAAAAAATGCCAAACTGAATGGTGAGGTTGGTTATGATATAAATGTTGAAACAGCCTTTGGAAAAAGGATTGAAGATGGGCAACAAAGCATCGGAGATTATGCCTTATTCTCCTCAGCTGAGTGGAGACCGACCAAGACCTTAACCATCAAACCGGGTTTGCGTTATGCTTATAACACTGCGTATAGTGCACCTCTGATTCCATCTTTAAATTTCAGATTCAGCAGGAATAAATTATCCATGAGAGCCTCCTATGCCAGAGGATTCAGAGCTCCATCACTCAAAGAATTGTACTTCGAATTCGTTGATGTAAACCACAACATTTATGGAAATTCAGAGCTCGATGCCGAATCTTCCAATAATATTCAGTTCGATGCAACATATAAGATCATTAAAAAGCAACGCATCACCCAGCTGGAAGCCGGATTATTCTTCAATGATGTTTATGACATGATCTCTCTGGCTCAGGTTGATAATGCTCTCACTTATACCTATATCAATATAGGTAGATATCGAACCCAGGGACTTGAGTTAAATGTCAATCAATCTATTGATCATTGGAAAATGGCCTTGGGATTCGTTTACACAGGACGATCTGATATTACCACCGAAGAGGTAAGTTCCAATATTTTTTATAGTCCGGAATTCAGGGCGAATCTGACCTATGAATTCAAGAAGATTGGAGGTAATTGCGCACTCTTTTATAAATACAATGGAGAGATACCTATCTATAGTGTGGATGATGTGGGAACAACAGAACAGAATTTTGCCGAAGAATACCAGATCGTGGATATTGCAGCCACAAAATACATCTGGAAAAAAAGAATCAATTGGACATTCGGTGTGAAAAACCTTCTTGATGTACAGAATATTGCCACGGCTAATTCATCCGGTGGAATTCATTCTTCGGGAGGTTCTTCCGTACCGGTGGCCTGGGGAAGAAGTTTCTTTACATCCATACGTTTTAATATGGGCTGGTGATGAAGAAGATTTTATTCAGCATATCGATCTCCTTACTATTAGCTTCCTGTCTTAAGGAAGAAATTCCGGTTTCAATTCCTGACCCGGGTGAGCTCAATACTGCACAGGTTGGAATGGATGGGGACTACAAATACCAGGTTTATTTCAACCTGGAATTAGGAGAAAACGTATCGCAAAACTTTAAGACAGAATGGGACCTTGGATTTGAATGCAGTCCGGAAGGCTGGCATATCATTTTGAACTCCTCAAAATTAATGAAGGCAGCATGGGTTGACGGCACATTCTGGGAAAGAACGGATACAGCAGGTATAACAAACTGGATTTATGACGGTGTGACCGGACACCTTGATTCCACGGCCATTGGAGACTGGAGTGAAGGTCCAAGTTATTGCATTATTGACAGAGGAGTAGACGAGAGAGGAAGGCATCAGGGCTTTAGCAAGTTAAGTGTGATCTCTTTTGATGAAAATGAATTCAATATTCAATTTTCAGATCTGGAAGAAAATAAAGCGAATCCAATGAGTGTTTTGAAGAATGCCGACCTGAACTTTATTTCATTCAGCTTTGATGAAGGTGGGAAGCAAATAGCCATTGAACCGGACAAAAACAACTGGGATCTGGTATTCACTCAATATACCGAGACACTCTTCGATGGCACAGAATATATCCCATATCTCGTGACAGGCACACAGATAAACAGAAACCAGATGATGGTTGCTGTAGAAGAAGAAAGATCCTTTGAAGAAATAGAGCTGGAAGACGTTCTGGACTATGAATTTGAGGATAGAATTGATCGTCCGGGTTACGACTGGAAGTATTTCGATTTTGACAATTCAGTTTATACCGTTCTTTCAAACAAGATCTATATTATCCGAAGTTACAACGGTAAATACTATAAGCTAAGGTTTACAGACTTCTACAACGACTCGGGTGAAAAGGGCTACCCCAAGTTCGAATACCAGGCCCTCTGAATAGTTCTTCCTTCAATAATTCATACTACCTTTTGTACCGCGCTGTAAATCAATTCATTGCGAGAATATTTCGACGTAAGTCATTTATTTTAAGTAACTTCATGATATATAGCCGCTTATGAATCGTTTACTCCTTATTTCTTTTATTCTGATGTCATACCTATGCTCTAATGCCCAAGGCATTCAGAATACAAAATGGCAAACTTTTAATGCTGGTCTGACTGATACTGTTACTGTCGTAATTGGAGTTGACACGATTGAGCAGTACGTTCACCCCGATACAATTCTTGTTAAAAGTTGGTATACTGAAGTTAATGACACTGTTACCTTGTATGACGTTTCGGGTTTACTGGCATGTCCTTCAGAAGATACAGGTATGTACCTCTATACAGTGGCTAATGATACCCTTACCATCACATTGCTGACAGATCAGTGTCTTCAGAGAAGTATGGTTTATGACGGAGTTGAATTGTGGAGAATCGACAAACCTATTGGAATTGCAGAATCTGTCGAGCGTAAAATCGAATTCGGAATGTGGCCGAATCCATCAAGTGGTCAAATAAGTATTCAAAGTCCAGCCAAAGCAGAGCTTAGCATATTTGGCGCCGACGGACGAAAATATATCGAAGCCCAATTGATCAGGGAAAACACAATCAACGATTATACACTTCCTTCAGGAACCTATTTCGTCAGATTGACCACCGATAGGACAAGCGACTTCAAAAAACTGATCGTACGTTAGTCTTATCTTGAAATCCTAAAGAGTCTCAACGACTTTCTCGCCGTAGGTATTTACAATAATTCGCTTCTTTATTCGTAACTTCAAAGAAGCCTGACTGTTATACCTTTATGCCTAATCAACGCATACTTCCATTTTTCCTTTGCGGCCTATTATTTTTAGGTTATTCCGGCATCTTGTCTGCCCAAAAACTCTATAAGGTAAAGGGACAGATTATAGATGACAATAGCGGCGAATCACTGATTCTTGCTAATATTTCAATCAACGATGGTGAGGGAGGAATGTCATCGGATGAAAATGGAGAGTTTTCTGTTAAACTTCCCAAAGGCAAACACAAAATTCAGACGTCTTACGTTGGGTATCGAAATTTCAGCATAGAATTCAACCTCACTCGTGACACGATCATCCGAATCAATCTCAAAAGAATTGACAAAACGCTGAAAGAGGTTGAAGTCGTCGAATTCCAGGAAAATAATGCCGATCCTGTCAGAAGTGCTCAATCCAGTGCCGTATATCTGGATCAGAAAGACATTGAGATGGTTCCAACAGTAGCAGGGGAGAATGACATCATAAAAGTGGTTCAGTTGCTTCCCGGAGTGAATAAAGGAATAGAAGGTACGGGAGATTTCTTTGTAAGGGGAGGAGATGCCGACCAGAACCTTCTTTTGTTGGATGGAGCCACGATATACAATACCGGTCACCTTTTTGGCTTCGTATCGGTCTTCAATCCAGACATTATTGGAAATGCTACCGTGCTTAAAGGTGCTTTCCCTTCTTACTATGGGGGTCGACTTTCTTCCATACTTGACGTTAGAACTCAATCAACAATATCTGACTCTACTGTTGGGGAGGGTTCTATAGGTCTGATTTCTTCCAAACTAATGGTGAAAACACCTATTGTAAAGAACAAAGTAGGTATTATGATCTCTGGAAGAAGGACTTACATAGACCAGGTTGTGCGCACCCTGACCAATGAATTCCAGTTGCCATATTACTTCTACGACCTTAATGGACGCATAGATTTTCAGATCAACGAGAGACACTCTTTATATTTTTCATCATACTTCGGAGCTGATGTTCTGAAATTTGAACAGGAAGCAGAAAACAGGGATGATGGATCGGTCTTCAGGTCAAACAATAACATATACAATCACTCACAAAGTCTGGGTTGGTCATATAGAACGAGTGCAACATCAAAACTTGATGTTGAAATGCATCATGCAGTCTTCAAATATGATATTCTGAATTCCTTTGTCACTGAGAAAATTGAAGCCAATTCAGGAATTGAAGATTATGGTATCAGTATCAATTTCCAAAATTCACTTAACGAAAAAACCACACTTTATCTTGGTGCCAATGCCATTAATCATCAGGTAAGTCCCATAGAATTTACAACTACCGGAGTTCTGAATAGTATTCTGCCAAGCAGCAGGAGTGAAGGGAGTAACATTACAGAAGGTTCGGTGTATGGAGAGGTTGCTTACGATGTAAACGAAAGACTGCGGGCCAGGGTAGGATACCGTCAATCTTATGGAATATACAAGAATAAGATCTATCCAGGATTTGAACCAAGACTTGCAGTCAGATACCTTCTTAACGAAAGCTCCTCTTTCAAGCTTAGTTATTCCAGAATGTCGCAGTTTCTGCATCGTGTTTCCAGCTCGTCCTTGACCTTGCCGGTTGATTTCTGGTACACCATAACAGACAACATCAGACCTCAAAGTGCAGATCAATACACGATTGGATATGCATGGAGAAGTCCAAATCGTTTGTATGTCGTTGAATCGGATATCTATTATAAAGACATGCGAAATCTAACTGAGTATGAAGCTGGCACTACATTATTATTCAATGCTGATTTTGAAGATGCTCTTCTGCAGGGAACAGGAGAGAGCTATGGATTTGAATTGTTGGTAAGGAAAGAAGGAGAGAAGTTTTATGGCTGGCTGAGTTACAGTCTTGGATGGGCATTCCGCCAGTTTGATGCATTGAACGAAGGAAGACCTTTTAACTCTACGTACGACAGAAGACATAATGGTGCTATTGTGCTTCAGTATAACTTTTACAGGAGGTGGGCTGTTTCAGGAGTATGGGAATACATTTCAGGGTCGAGGTTTACACCCGTTATTGGCCAATATGCCGTCACAAACCCCGTCAATACAGGTATAGATGTGGTAAACATTTACTCGGATCGGAATGCTTACATCCTGTCGAATTCACACAGACTTGACCTCATGATCATTTTAAAGAGCAAAGAAAAAAGACGGGTCCAGGGTGAGTGGAGAGCTGGAGTTTACAATGTATATAACAGAGCCACACCAGTTCAAATGTATGTAGGCATTGATGAAAGTGGGAATTATCAGTACATCCAGCCGGGATTGTTCGGTGCCCTGCCTTTTGTTTCATATCATTTCAGGTTCTGATGAGAAAGTTATTATACATATCATTATTTACTCTTTTGGCAGCTTGTCAGCCGGAACCTCTCATTGTTGATGATGTCCCCCAAGCTCCCAAAAAGATGGCGGTTTCTTCCGTTCTTGTTACGCAAACTGCCCTTAGTGTTATTGTAACCAATTCCTATGGTGCTTTGGCTGGTGATCTGGAAGAAGACAACTCATTGATCAATAATTACCTTGTAACAGATGCTGAGGTCAAAGTAAGTCATGATAATGTAGATTATTTCATGGAAGAACTGACTCCGGGATTCTATGTCTCGAATCAGGTTTTTCTGAACGATAACGAAACTTATGAATTAGAGGTTTACAACCCCGAGACAAATGAAACAGCCCGGTCTGCAGCAAGAGTGAAGGAATCAGTCAGGTTTAATGATGTGGAAGTGGAAATGGAAACAGGAAGTCTGGATACATTGATCAGGGTCAAATACAGTTTTCAGGACATACCGGGGGAAAATTACTACATGGTTAATATTCAAAAGGCTTCTCAAAGAATAAGAAGCGCCGAAGACGTAGTCAGCAATCGAGTATATACACACCTTGTCAACGACCAGGATATAGTAGATGGAAGTCTGGTCGAGGACGAGTTCATCGCACTTTTCAGACAGGTATCATTTCAAGATACCTTACTGGTCTCGTTTTCTCACATTAGCTTCGAATACTATGATTACCTGGATCGCGTGAATAATGGCTTCCTGGGGCCAAGTCTTATAACGGAACCATACAATTACCCGACCAATGTTGAGAACGGATATGGTTTCTTTAATCTGCATTACCAGGATAATCGAATACGAGTTCTGGAGAATTGATCAAAACACATAATAAATCACTCTTTTTATAGTTCTTTAAATCGTAATGATCCAAACAAGGCTAGTTTTCCTCATTTCTTTCCTATTTTTCATTCAGGTTGGTCTTTCGCAGACCATTCTTGATGCTTTTGCTGTGCAGGAGAGTAGAGGAGGGGTGCTCGTTTCATGGACCATTGGTAAAGGACAGACCTGTAACGGAATTGATATTTTGAGAAGTACAGATAGCCTGAACTTCAATGTAATAGGTGATATCGAAGGGGTTTGTGGAGATTCAGCAATTGCTGTGAGTTATACATTCAATGATGAGAATCCTCCAAGGAATAAAGAAATATACTATCGACTACAACTCGGTGTGGTGGAGACCTCAGAAATTCTTTCCATAAGGGTCCTTGACTATGGCGACAATGGATATCTCGCTATGCCTAATCCCTTCTATATCGAAACCAATATCTTTTTTCGTAATGATGATCAGTCAATACATGACCTGGAGATCTTTGATATACAGGGTCGATTGGTGAGAAAAATGACGGCAAGGACTGAGCAGTTCACCGTTCCAAAAGAAGAATTAAATGCAGGTCTCTATGTATTTGTGATCACTTCTCGCAGTTCAAGCGATAGGATTTCGGGAAAACTCCTGGTGCAGAATTAATTTAGCACAATAACCTCTTTAATATAAATGTCGGTGACAGGCCAGTCACTTGAACTCCTTTTTACCGAAGTGAGCTTGGGAACAACAGAATAACCTTCGATGATCTCTCCGAAAACAGTATGTTGCCCATCGATATGCGCAGCACCCGCATTCTGTTTGTAGTATTCCCTGTGTGCCGCAGGATATTTATACTTGTTTTCTTCTTCGTATTTATCGAGGGTCATGTCATTATAAATAGAGCCCTCAACAAAGTAAAAGTTAAAAGCATCTGAGCGCTTTTTAGGATTGTTATTATATGATCTGGCAGCGCCTAGTGCACCTTGTTTATGGTAATGATGACTTAGAATTTCCGCCGGAATACTATAACGCGCTATTTCCTTTCTTTTGGCCACCGTATTCTCGTCATATGTTCCACCTGCTTGAGCCATGAATTGAGGTGAAACCCGGGTAAAGACAATATTGTTGAAACAGCCCGTTTTTGCCAACATGATGAAACTGGCCCTGTGTAAAGGAGTGTCTTTGAACAGTCTCACTTTTATGTCGCCGAAATCCGTTTTAATAAGACAAATGGTCTCAGGGTTTTCTTTGCCATACTGGGTTAATCGCTCAACCACATCTTTATTTCGAATGGGCTCAACTTTTTTCTCTTCTGCCGCTTTCACCACCTCTTTTTTTTCAATTACCGGTGCAACCTCTTTTTTGACCGGGCTTTCTTCATTCTCTTTCATTGGCTCTGAGCAAGCCAATAGAAGGATGGAGATTGAAATGTGCAAAAGCTTTTTCATGCCGACAAAAATAGGAATTGATGTTAGTGAAATGCTTATTTTAGACTAAGCATGAGAATAACAAGATTCATTCAAATCATAATAGTCACTGCCTTTTTAAGTGCTTGTGCATCAAAGACAGTATTTAAGACCTCCAAGGTGGTTCCGGCAGCTGAAGGAGAGGTAAGAGTAAAGGAACTTAAAAATGGAAATTATAGCATTGATGTCAGTGTCATGAATCTGGCTTCTCCAGAGAAACTTTCACCATCAAGAGAAGTATATGTCGTTTGGAATGTCGGCAAAGAAGGAAAATACAACATCGGTCGATTGAGCATGGATGAAGAAATGAACGGCAAGTTATCTACTGAATCACCATATGAAGTGGTTAAGATCTATATCAGCGCTGAGAATGACAGCCAGGTCTCCAAACCCGGAAAGATTGTTCTGAAGTCCAAGAAGTTGTAGTTGGGATTGCAATAATTCACTTTCTTTTTGAAAGCTTTAAGTAAGTTTTAATAAAAGCTTAAAGTTAAGTTCGTGTGGAGAAGCTATATTCAAACCTCAAAATTTCAAACACATGAACACACAAGAAGTAGCCAACAGATTAGTATCTCTTTGCAGAGAAGGAAAAAATTTTCAAGCCATCGAGGAGTTATATGCCGACAACATTGTCAGTATTGAACCCGACGGTTCGCAAGCTCCTTACACCGAAGGACTGGATAATGTTAAAGCCAAAGAAGCTGGATTCTTTGAATCAGTGGAGGAAATGCATTCCAGTAGCGTTTCTGACCCTATCGTAAGTGGTGATCACTTTTCATGCTCCATGGAAATGGACCTTACCTTTAAAGGAATGGGCCGGATGCAAATGAATGAAGTTGCCGTATACGAAGTCAAAGATGGCAAGATTGTCAAAGAAAATTTCTTCTTTAATATGAATTAGTCACTTAAATTCTTTGAATTCAGAAGCTCTTCTTCGAAGGGCTTTTTTTTGTTTTTGTATTGAAAATAAGTCCTTTACATACTAAGGGCATAGTCACAGGCGTTCATTTTAGTATAATCCCAAAAACAAGGCAGATGAGAAAAACACTTTTGGCGCTGTGCATAATCCTATCTACACATTCATGGGCCGGCGAAGAAAAGAAGTCCGTTGTTGTCAACTTCGGACATGATCAGCATGAATTAACTGAAAAAGAAAAATCAAAACTTCAAGAACTGGTTGAACAGGTTGACCTCTTGAATGACTATCAGATCAGACTTTCAGGTCACACCGATAATTCCGGCACACATACTTATAATGATGTCCTCTCTCTAAAAAGAGCAGAAGAGGTTAAGGCCTATCTTATAACGGAAGGTATTGGACCCGAATCAATTTCCTTCGACTATCACGGGGAAAGAAAACCAATAGAAAAGAATGATGGGGCTGAAAAAATGAGAAAAAACAGAAGAGTAGAAGTGACGTATTCAACGTACTACTTCGAAAATGAAAATGACCTTCTGGATAGTCTGTCTTTCGGTTATAAAGACGAATTCATTATTGATCCATCTGATTTCAATGAACTTCATACCGATCATGGCCTCACCCTAAATATTGATCCAATGAGCTTTGTTAATGACAATGGGGAATTGGTAGAGTCGGACGTAAAAATCAAAGTGGAGCAGGGGAGTGACTTTAATTCCTTTATAGCACACGATCTCATGACACTTTCAGATGATCGAATGATAGAAAGTGACGGCATGTTTTATATCTCAGCAGAATCAATGAATGGGGAAGAGCTGCAGCTTGATGAAGGCATGCCGATCCAAGCTTCCCTGGAAACAGGAGAGATGAAATCAAACATGGAATTGTTTGTTTCTGAAGATGGCCAGAACTGGAACAGCACAGGTCCAATTGTTCAAACAAGTGCAAGAATAAAATTATCTCCACCCAAAATTTCACTGATCAGTATTCCGGATTTCACTTACAAGAAATTTGTAGTGGACAAAAAGACCATGCCTAAGCCACCTAAAAAACCTGTGATCCCTCGGAATCCTCATGAACCAAGGATGGAAAGTTATCAGTCCCGGGATAACTTCTGGACTTTTCTATTCCCTAAAAGGGCTCAGGAAAAAGCGAATGAGAGATATCTGGAAGCTATGGATAAATACCTCGATAAAGTGGGTAAATATGAGGTTAGAATGGCAAACTACCTTCATTCCAAAGAAAGATACGATGATCGGATGGAAGCTTACAAGAAAGAATATAATGTTTGGCTGGAAGAGCAAAGAAGACTGGCTGATATAGATTACAGCGAGCAGGTAAAAAAGTATGAAGTTGCTTATGCCGATGAAATAGCGGAGAATCAGCGTAGACGGGAATTATTCAAGCAAGATCAGGACTTATATCGACAAAAATATCTCAAGGCAAGAGCCCAGCAAATGGATGATCTGGGAAGTGCTTCCTTGAGCAATGCAGACAGATATACTTTTGCCGTGACCAGAATGGGCTACATTAACTGCGATCGATTTATTAAAACGGAAGAGAGGATATTGGCCGTTTGGGATAATGATGAAAGCGATGAGATAGTGCGACTGTTATTTCCGGCACGAAATGGTTTGATGAATTTAACGAGACTGAATGGTGACGATTTCTATAATTTGAACTACCAGATTCCGGGTGATGAAGAAATGATCGTATTTGCCTTAAAGGTTGTAGATGGAAGACCACATATATTCTTTCATAAAGTCAAGGAAGATGAAAAGAATATCGAAATGCATTTCACTGAAACCAGATTCAGCGATCTAAAGGGCATTCTTGAAGATATCACAGAAACCAAAACAGCTATGATTGATTAAAGGGTTGACCTTGTTGTCAAATCTATACTTTAGCAGATGTATGAGAATTGCATCTGCTTTTTTATTCATTCTGATGACACTTTATCTGAATGAAACTTCCGCTCAATTTGTGTTGGACGCTCCATACATACTTCAAAAAGAAGCAATGCACAGTCCGGAACCTACAAGTCTCAATCATCTGGAATATGAAATGTTCGACATGAGTCCGGAGAAATTCAAAAAGCATTCTGAACTTTTCGAATACGGGAACCTTCTTTACAAAAGTTCCTACATCTATATGGAACCAGAGTATTACATGGTGAAGGTAATGCGTTCATTCAGGCTGAAGGATAACGAACAATTTTCGTCAAGCATACCCAAAGTTTATTATGAGCTGAATTCTGACAGCACGGCCTATGAGGCATACGACACCTACTATAAAGGCAGCAGGAAGATGTTGGGGAAAGAAGAATTATCATTTTTAAACTTTCAATTACCAAGAGAATTGAGAAGGGCCGTTGGATTGAATTTGAAAGAGATAGAAAATGATTCAGCCAGGTATACCTATAAACAACATGCTTTAGAAAGCCTGGAGCATATGATTGAAATGGGCACTGAAATCAACTATATCTATCAGGATGAAACCGGTGTAATAAGGGAAAATGATGATATAAGGGTTCTAAGATTCAGGACAATACCCTTTGTTGAGATGCTTCTTAGATCAGTAATAGAAGGCTATGCCACACCATATGAAGATTCTGACTACAAATGGCCATGGACAAGGAATGAATTTATAGCTGTTATCGACACGGCCTTTGACCCAATGCGCAGGCCAAGAAAGTATTCCCGCGCAAATTATAAGATCGCAGATGAAATTATAGATGGAATAAAAGGAATCCGTATAAAAGAGTACTGGCATATTGATCCGCTCAGCGGTAAATTAATGTCTACCATCATGGGAATAGGGGCCATTGGTACAGATACAGTGCCAGGTAATGAACTTTTTTGGTTGTACTATCCAGAACTGAGGTATGCCATACATTATAACTACACGTATTTGCGGGATTCCTTGACAGACTATGAATACCTGCTTGATCAACATTTGTTTGAAGGCAGATTAGACTCCTACGAACAAGGATATTCATACAGTAAAGAGAAGGAAGACGGATCCTTTGCAGTCAAGCTCGATCCACTGATATCATTGAAGATGCAGGAAGAAACTGATGCTTATTATCAAAAAGAAAATAACAAAGGGAAAACGACACATTCGTCTAGATATGGACTTAAGAAGTTGGAATTGAGCTATAAAGAAGGAACAGCGAATGGCAAGGTCAGGGAATACTGGGACAATGGCAATGTATCTTTTGAAGGCAAAATGAAAGACGGATTGTGCGAAGGAAAATTCAGTTTCTATCACGAAAATGGCAATTTAAAGGCCATACGCAATTATAAAGAAGGATATCTCACAGGAGAACAAATCAATTATTATGAATCGAACTCTCAGGTATACATGAAATATCAGACAGAATTTGATGAGAATATTGAAGTCGAAAGATTTTACAACGACGGTGAGTTAATGGAAAAAGGAAAATTCGATCGAGGTTTATTGATCGGAACTTGGTATTACAAAATCAGATTGCCTCAGGAAACAGTGAATCTCATCAGGAGTCATTATTTAACCTTGAATGAATATCCTGTTAAATACGGCGAGGATTTTATTCAGTACAAAGTATTGTATTATGAGCAAGAAGAATTTAAAGAATGGTGTGTTCCAAATTACTACAGAGGAAGAAGCATTGATCGATGTATGGGCAGGAGAATAATAGAATAATCAAATCTGCGGTATTTCAATGGTAATGGCCGTTTACACGTAATATTGGTATTATTTGATTATATCTCACATTGTCCCATAATTAATATTATGTTAAATAGGTTATTTAGTTTGAAATAGCTATTTATGTCGCACTCACCTATAACTTCGTTTTAAAAAACCCTATCTTCCTGTGCTTGCCATCTGAATAAGTACACAGAATCACGAGATCACCATTTGGAAGAATCCTTGCATTATCAATAGACATGATCTTAGCCTGAAGTCCATTATAAATCCATTTATTCTGAATAATTCCACTCCAGCCTCCAATCTCATGGACTAAAAACTCCGTAGAATCTTTCAATGCTCCTACTGTGAGTATACCTCCTTTTCCTGAATCAAAAACATTTTGACTACCTTCTGAACTCTGCAATACCAGTCCTTTTTGCGTATAGATCCATTTACCTTCATAATCATATCTGCTAAAACTGATATGATTGCTTCTAGGCCATCCTACGCTGAAAAAATATCCGTAGTCGTTGGAAATTAATTTATGAACACCATAATTATTCTTGATGCTCATTTCTTTGCTTTTAAGTATATCGAAGTTGCCAGGATCTATTTCAATAATGTAAAGACGGTTGTCAATAGAATTTGGGATCTCCTTTTGTCCAACCATATGCACTCGATCATCCAACGCCCAGAAACCTAATAGACTATTCTCAAAAATTGTTTTTTCAATTACCTGCTTATTCTCATTTAGTCTTAAAAACCAGGTGTTATAGTTATTATTGGGATATTCCAACACACCGGTAACAAGTATCTCATTCCCATGTTTGTAAGGCATGCCTATGCTCACGTGTTCATGAATTGTCCATGAATCACGAACAATGCTTTCATATTCAAAATCCCAATTTGTTTTACAATCCAGTCCCGCATACTTCCTGAGCGTTTTTCCCCCGTAATTGAAACCATATGAGGTAAATATTTCCCCTTCTGCATTTCGGTCTATTACAAAATGTGGCCTGTATTCAGTATCTAATTTTTGTCCGCAAACCAGCCCCTGTTTTGAATTCGCCATAATCAGGTAGCTGCCCCAATTATCCGGATCATATGAAGCTGCTGAGAGTATGATATCGCCATTATCTTTTATCACACTTGAATTGATGCGAATTTCCTCCCTGTAATCCACATTCCCTATTCTCAATTCATTCAATTGATCATATTCAATGGAAACCGGAGTTTGCGGTCCCTGACACGAATTTTCGACTTCTTCTTTGTTGCATGAGACATGAAACAAGAGTATTAGCACAAGGAATGATAAAGGCGATAGCTTCATTGATAGATCATATAAATATAACGAAGAATGACTATACAAAAAAAGGGAGGCATGGCCTCCCTTCTATCTTAATGTTTCACAATCTTAATTCTCAGCTTTGATCTTATTGTACTTATCCATTTGTTCGGTTCGCAAATAAAGCTCCATTAAGAACTGAGCAGCTTTTCCACTTTCCGCTTCATCAGTCGATAATTCATAAATGGTCTCATAGCTTGGAATGGCTTTATTAAATGCTTCCTTGGCTTCAACCATGAGTTTGTCGAATTTATCCTGCTCATTAAATCCTAATTCGTTGGCTTCATCGTAGATATCTGCTCCTTGCAGATAATACATCTCCCCGATTTCAGAATGAGCTTCCAGGTTCTGATCATCCATTTCCAGAGCTTTTGTATAATCAGCAACAGCTTCTTCTACGTGTTTCTTTGAAGCTTCCATTTTCTTGGCAGCCTCCTCAGTTTTCTTCTGTTTCTTCAATGTATCTGCGTCCAGCTTCAGTTTTGCACCAACACTTCGGTGTAGTTTACCTCTCATGAGGTAGTTTTCCGAGTTATATGGATCTAAATCTATGTTGTCTGTCAAAATCGTAAAGAGCTCTTCACTTTTGTTTGCTTTACTATAAATGTCGATCTGGATATATTTCAAGGTCTTGTTCTCATCGAATGACATTCTACCTCTGTCAATGGTTTCAATTGCCTTCACTGTATCCTTGTCGATCTGCAAATACAGATTGTACAAATCGATGTAAACATTCGGATCATTATATCCTCTGTCGATCAATTCATGATAGTGTTTTTTCGATTCATCGTACATTCCTGCCTTGTACTCTGCATAAGCAATACTGTTCAGGTTTCCATCAATGGTGATGTTATTCCTTTTAATATTATTCTCTTTGTCATAAGGAATCAGATCGATGGAGATCTGATAATACTTGACAGCTCTTGGATAATCTTCTTTGGCATCAGCGTCTAGAGCAATGTTCTGGGCATTGTAAGCAATACCAACAATTGCCTGGTTTGCTTCATTACTTCCAGACCACTTGGCCTTTGCATCGTCTGTTTTATGACAATTTATAAGAGCTTCAGATGCTTTTTCAATGGCCTGCTCGTCTACAATTACAGGTCCACCATTCTCACCCAACTTATCTTCGTGAATGGCAAGGTATGTTCTTGCATATAGAAGGTACATCCTTGGATCATTGGCTGTAGTTGAATTCTTCGAAGCGGCATCAATCTTTTTCTTGGCCTCATTCAAATAGTGAATTCTTTTATCCTTCTTCTCTGTCTTTTTATTATATGTCTTCAGAGCGATGGTTACCGTCTCCAAATTTGCCTTCTGCGCTTGCAAACCAACTGACAATAAAACAGTTAGCGCCAGCATTGAGATATTCTTCAAATACTTCATTTATCTTCCTTTCTAATTAAAATTCGATAGATTTTCGAGCGGCAAAGATAGGTTTTTAACGCTATTTATCTAGGTCTTATTTCCTATTGACGAAATTTTCCCCAGGCTCAAATTGATAAAAATGTAACTGGTGAATTGGTGAACTGGCTAATCGGTTTGCTTTTCCTATAATTCCAAATCACCGAATAACCGTGTAACCAACAAAAAAACACCCGCTCAGTATCAAACCAAGCGGGTGCTCTTTATTTTAAGGGTGGTTTTAAACCATCACATCTTGAATTCCTTCAATTTGATATCGGTTCCGTCAATCTCTCTGACTTTACCATAACCCAGTTCATTCAGGCTCTTTTTGATCTTCCAGGAGTTTCCTACTACAAGAATGATCATCTTGTCTGTCTGCAGCTGCTCCTTCGCTAATTGATTGATCTCATCCTTCGTAATGTTCTTAACGATGGTCTCCTGCTCTTCAATGAAGTTATCAGGAAGATCGTATTGAACAATTCTGTTAAGGAATGAACCTTTTTGCCATGAAGATTCATAGCTCAGGATGTCGCTCAAGATCAAAGAGCTCTTTGTGAATTCCAGCTCTTCGTCGGTAATTCCGTTCTCTTTGTAATTGTTGATCTCCTTCATGAATTCTGTAATAGAACTGTCAGTTGCTGAAGCTCTGACACTGGCGCCTGCTGTAAAAGCACCTGGATAAGCGTCTCCACTAAAGCCAGATCTGGCACCATAAGTGAAACCTTTTTCCTCTCTCAAATTCATATTGATACGACTACTGAAGTTTCCACCCAAGGCAAAGTTCATGATGTTCGACTTGTAGAAGATTCCATTGTAGTCATACTTGTGAGCAAGGTATCCGATTCTGATCTGCGACTGAGGCGCTGCCTTTTTGTCGATCAAAAGAATCTGTGGACCTTCATATGTAGGGAATCCAGTGATTTCTGGCATCTCTACACCCTTGTCTTTCCAGTTGTTCAGGAAGGCAAGACTTTCAAGAGCTTTCTTCTCCTCAACATCCCCTACTATGATAACATTGGTAAGGTTTGGAGAAAAGTGTTTCTCATAGAAAGCTTTGACATCATCAAGCTTGATCTTGTCAACAGAACTGTATGTACCAGTGTAGTATCTACCCAATACAGTGTTTCCATAAAGAAGGTTTGTATAAGCCTTGCTGGCAATCAAACTAGGATTTGTACGCTGGTTCTTGATACTCTCCAACAATTGCTTCTTAACCCTTTTGAAGTCTTCCTCTGCGAATCTTGGCTTCGTCAAGGCTTCTTCCATCAACTTTAATGAAGCATCCATGTTTTCAACAGTACACTGCATATTAATGCTTGTTGATTTTGGACCCGCTCCAATGTTCATGAAAGTTCCAAGTTTCTTCAAAGCAGCACCGAATTCTTCTGTAGTATAGTTCTCAGTACCCTCATTCATCAACATGGCCGTAAGGACAGCTGTTCCATCCTCAAATCCATTGTCGTCCATGATGTGACCACCTTTGATATTGATAGATACACCAACCATAGGAACTTCTGTAGTTCTTGTTCCTATGATGTTGATTCCATTATCAAGTTTTGTTCTGTAGAAAGTAGGAACAACAGCTGGCCGTGGCTCACCCGGAGTTGGCTGAACTGACCTGTCGAAAGTATCCTCTGCTTTTACATATGTCAAACCTTTATACTCCTCAGGAAGTGGCATTTGGTCTTGTTTTCCGGCATACGGATTGAAACTTACCTTTTCCCAATCTTCCATGTTCTCACCTTGCTTAGGCTGATATCTTACCACATTGGTGATTACGGCTTTCTTTCCTTTAATGTATTTCGCAAAAACCCTGTTCAGGTCTTCAACCGTTACATTCTCGTATCTGTCAAGATCATCCTGAACATTGAATGCTCTTCCTGCAGGAAGCAGTCTGTGCCAGCTTGAAAGCTGATCTGCTTTACCTCCAATGCTTTCCATACCACTGATGATTCCAGTCCTCTGGTCAGCCTTTGCTTGCAACAACAATTCATTGATGTTCTCACCTTTCAAAACAGTCGTTTCGAAGTCCTCAAGACTCTTTCTGATTAATTGCTCTGTATCCTCCAAAGTTTGATCAGGATACGCAACTACCATGATCGTAAATTCACCAGCAAGCTCGAAACATGGATGGAATACCTGAGCCTGAATGGCTTTTTCTGATTTTACGAAGTTCTTATAGAAAATTGAGTTGTTACCCTGTCCCATAATAGAAGCCAACATGTCGAGCGGAGCTTCATCTCTGTGATAGTTTGGCACAGATGGATATACCATTTGCGTCATTGGAAGGAAGATCTGATCTTCAATTGTAGAATATCTGTCGTTGGCCAATACCGGTCTTTGCACTCTCTGCTTCTTAACAGCAGGTCCTTGCTTGATCGGACCGAAATACTTCTCAACCATTTGCAGTGTGGTTTCTTTTTCGAAGTCACCCGCAATCGTCAATACCGCATTGTTCGGACCATACCATCTTAGGAAGAAGTTCTTAAGATCCTCCTCCGTGGCAGCGTCAAGGTCATCTGTAAAACCAATAGTTGGCCAGCTGTATGGGTGGTTCAAAGGATAAAGATTCTGATCCGTAACCTCCCCTACTGTCCCGTAAGGTTGACTCAGGTAGTTCTGTCCCTTCTCATTCTTTACAGTCGAACGCTGGTTTTCAAAAGCTTCCTTGGTCACAGCATCAAGAAGGAATCCCATTCTGTCAGCTTCCAACCACAGAGCAGTTTCAAGGTAGTTAGATGGCAATGTTTCGAAGTAATTCGTTCTGTCACGGTTTGTTGTACCGTTCATGTTACCACCGGCCTTCTGTACAATTTTGAAGTGCTGGTCATCACCTACGTTATCACTTCCCTGGAACATCATGTGTTCGAAGAAGTGCGCAAAACCGGATCTACCCGGAGTTTCTCTTGCAGAACCTACGTGATACGTAACGTTTACGTGTACGATCGGATCAGACTTATCTTCATGTAGAATAATGGTAAGTCCATTGTTCAATTCATATTTCTCATATGGAATTACCAGCTTGCCTTCTTGCTTTTCAACTGTCTCTACAAGAGTTGGCTGAGCCAGCAGAGATGTTAAAGCGAATACCGAAGCCAGTAAAGTCAACGATTTGATTTTCATTTTAATGTTCTTTTGATTTTCGGGGCTCAAAGATATCGAAAGCCCCTTTTGAGACAAAGAAAATCTAAATTAATTGCCTCATTATTACATGAGCGCTCAAAAAAATACCACGAACGGTAAGTGGAATTAGTTGTCGAGAATATCAGAAACCCGCTTGTACCCTTCTTCGTCGCCCATCATGCTGTAAAGATTTTTCAATGACGACTGAGTAGCGGGATCGTATGGATTTATTTCAAAGGCTCTCTCAAAATAAGGCAGAGCTTTCTTGAAATACTCTTCTGATTCATTTTTGTATTTCTCGTATTCAGCTTTTTGATTCTCTCCAAACTCACCAGATTTATTGGCAAGCTCCACTCCTTTGTTGAAGTACATCGTACCCAGATTGAAGATGGCACTTTCGTTTTCAGAGTCAATCTCAATCGCTTTCAAATACTGTTCTTCAGCTTCTTCGATCTTCCCTTGCGTATCAAGCAAAGTCCCTTTGGCAAAATACAACTGAGCATCATTTGGCATGGATTCGATCGCAACATTCAGGTTCTTCAAAGCCAGTTCATCCTGATCGTTCTCAAGGTAATAGTTCAATTCATCAATGATTAGATCCTGGTTTGACGGTTCCGCCAATCGACCTGCCTTGATAGCCTGAAATGCCTTTGTACTGTCCTCCAACTTATAATATGTCATAGCGAGCTGGTGATAAAGACTCACTCCGCCATCGGCTTTATAACCAATATCGATCAGACCTTCATAATACAAAGCTGCCTTGCTGTAAGCACCGATCTTTTCAGCTGATAAACAGGCATTGTATAATGCAATACTGTCCTTCGCACCAAAATAGTCACCGATCTGAATGGCCTTCTCAAAATCACTCAGCGCCCCTTCGTAATTCTTCACGTTGAAGTTGTTGATACCGCTCATGGTGAAAAGCTTTGCTACATTCGACAATTTTGGATCGATCTGCTTCTTGTATTTATCCTTTTCGTCGTATTCAAGAGCCTGCATGTAAGATTCGTGGGATTTGAATAAGGCTTGATCATCCAGCGTTTTGCAATCTGCCGCCGATGGATAAGCGATGTCATAATAGATATCGCCCCTGTAGAGCCAGGTTTTCGCCCAGATGGAGCTCTTCTCATCGGTCAAGGCCAATTCGATAGCATCTCTCGCCTTGCTCAGATCCTGACAGTCCTGACTTTGATAGTAGGCCTGTTGAAGATTGTAAGCTGAAAGTACTTTTGACTTTTGAGCCATTGCACTGCCACTGAGGCTTATGGCAACGGCAAGGATAAACTTATGCTTCATTTATTCCTCTGAAGATTCTTCTGTTTGATTATCGATTTCTTCGTTATTCTGATCCAATGATTCTTCATCTTCTTCATCGCCAACCATGTCCTTCTCTACCTTGGCCACAGCGGCAATTGAATCACCATCTTTGATATTGATCAATCTTACACCCTGAGTGGCGCGGCCCATAACACGGATATCCGCAACTGAGATCCTGATCAGGATACCTGATTTGTTGATGATCATCAAATCATCTCCATCTGATACATTTCGAATAGAGATCAATTCTCCTGTCTTGTCGGTAACGTTCAAGGTCTTCACTCCTTTTCCACCACGGTTGGTTACTCGATAGTCTTCAAGAGCAGATCTTTTACCATAGCCGTTCTCAGATACTACCATGATGGTAGATTCTTCACTGCTGCTGGTGATCATTCCAACAACTTCGTCCTTCTCACCACCAAGTGTAATTCCTCTTACACCGGATGCCGTTCGACCCATGGATCTGACTTTCTCCTCATTGAATCGGATCGCTCTTCCGGATTTCAATGCAAGGATTATTTCATCCGTTCCACCTGTCAATTTGGCTTCCAGCAATTCATCTCCTTCCCGAATGTTAATGGCGTTGATACCGTTCGACCTCGGTCTGGAATAAGCTTCCAGCGTGGTCTTCTTGATCACACCTTTCTTCGTGGCCATTACAATGTAGTTGTTCTCAACGTATTCTTCGTCTTTCAGATTCTTAACGTTGATGTATGCCCTGACCTTGTCATCAGATTCTATATTAATAAGGTTCTGTATCGGCCTTCCTTTCGAATTCTTCTGTCCTTCCGGTATCTCAAATACCCGCATCCAGAAACATTTACCCTTCTCGGTAAATATGAGCAGGTAATTGTGTGTTGTGGCCACAAACAAGTGTTCCAGGAAGTCTTCATCCCTGGTAGAACTTGCTTTGGAACCTTTACCACCCCTACCCTGTCTTCTGTATTCGTTAAGTGGAGTCCTCTTGATGTATCCCATGTGAGAAATGGTAACAACCACTTCTTCGTCCGGAATCATATCTTCAATCTTGAAGTCTTCAGCGGCATACTCGATCTCAGATCTTCTTTCATCACCAAACTTATCTTTCACTTCCATCAACTCATCCTTGATGATGTTCATTCTAAGCTCTTTCTTCTCAAGAATCTCTTTCAATTTCTCGATCAAGGCCATAACTTCAGCATGCTCTTCACGTAGCTTATCTATCTCAAGTCCAGTAAGTTTCTGTAGTCTTAATTCAAGTATTGCTTTAGCTTGAATTTCTGTCAGTTCGAATTTCTCGATCAGACCATTTCTAGCATCTTCCGGTGTTCTCGACCCCCTGATCAAAGCGATCACATCATCAAGGTTGTTGATGGCAATGATCAGTCCTTCCAGAATGTGAGCTCTTTCTTCTGCTTTTCTCAGGTCGTATTCAGTCCTTCGTACAACTACTTCATGCCTGAAATCAACAAAATTAGAGATCAGGTCTTTCAAGTTGAGTAATTCCGGCTTTCCGTTGACCAGTGCGATATTGTTCACACTGAATGATGACTGAAGGGCCGTGTGTTTGTACAAATTGTTGAGTACCACATTTGGTATGGCATCTTTTTTCAATTCGTAAACCACTCGCATACCATTTCTATCCGATTCATCACGGATATCTGATATGCCTTCCAGTTTCTTTTCGTTAATAAGGTCGGCCGTCCTCTTGATCATATCGGCCTTGTTGACCAGGTAAGGAATTTCTGTAGCAATGATCATCTCCCTTCCGGTCTTGGTCTCTTCAAATGTCGTTTTACCTCGAAGTACGATCCTGCCCCTACCCGTCTCAAATGCACTTTTCACACCTTCGTAACCATAGATGATTCCACCCGTTGGGAAGTCAGGTGCCTTAATGACCTTTAAAAGTTCGTCCATCTCTACATCGTTGTTGTCGATGTACATGATGGTCCCATCAATAATCTCACTTAGGTTATGTGGAGCCATGTTTGTAGCCATACCCACGGCAATACCCGATGAGCCGTTGACAAGAAGATTTGGGATCCTCGTTGGAAGTACAGTAGGCTCTTCAATGGTATCGTCAAAGTTCAATCGGAAATCGACCGTTTCTTTTTCGATATCACTCAACATGTCCTCCGATACTCTTCGGAGTCTTGCTTCTGTATATCGCATTGCGGCCGGACTATCACCATCAACAGAACCAAAGTTTCCTTGTCCTTCAACCAGTTGATAACGCAAAGACCATTCCTGGGCCATACGCACCATGGTATCATAAACAGCTGTATCACCATGAGGGTGATATTTACCGAGGACTTCCCCGACAATTCTGGCTGATTTTTTATAAGGTCTGTTGTGAAGAACTCCAAGGTCCATCATGCCATAAAGAATGCGTCTGTGAACAGGTTTTAAACCATCCCTGACATCCGGCAAAGCCCTTGAAACGATGACCGACATCGAGTAATCGATGTAGGCTGATTTCATCTCTTCTTCAATGTCTATCTGAATAATGCGATCTTCCGCCATAAAGTGAAATTATTGAATAGAATTTCTTCCTAAAAAGTGGTCGAATTTACGTAAATAAACGGGCCTGAACGTCTTTTTTTATAGCGCTTTTACGAACAAATTTTTGTTAAAAAAATGACCCTATTTTAAAAGTCCACGCAAAGCCCAAAAGAATATTTTTGATTTAAGCTCTTTAAGACTAACTTAGCCTATATGCCTGCCTAATTTTATTTTGGCCCGGTATTTGATAGAGTATATATATGGAAGCTAATTTTTCACCACGTGTAAAGGATGTAATATCATATAGTCGTGAAGAGGCTTTGCGCCTGGGTCACAACTATATAGGTATTGAACATCTTCTTCTCGGTATAATCAGGGAGGGTGACGGACTGGCCGTCAAGATCCTCAAATCTTTAAAGGTTAACCTGGTCGACCTGAGAAAAACCATTGAACAATCTGCCAAATTGGGAACTGGACAAACGAATCAGTTGCAGAACATCCCATTGGTAAAACAGGCAGAAAAGGTGTTGAAAATTACTTACCTCGAAGCCAAATTATTTAAGAGCAACTTAATAGGAACCGAACATTTACTACTATCTATTTTGAAAGACGAAGACAACATAGCAACCAAATCCTTACACAGATTCAATGTGGACTATGAAAGTGTTAAGGATGAATTAGAACTAATGAATTTATCCGGACCTGATGTGCAGGCCAATATTCCTGGTTCTTCTACCCCCGATGATGACGATGAAGATGATGCAGGAAAGGAATTCAGTGGCGGCGGAACCACACGCAGATCTGAAGGAAAATCCAAGACTCCTGTTCTCGACAATTTCGGAAGGGATCTCACCTCTTTAGCAGAAGACGGCAAACTTGATCCTATCGTAGGTAGAGAAAAAGAAATTGAAAGGGTATCACAGATTCTTAGCAGAAGGAAAAAGAACAACCCTGTGCTTATTGGAGAACCTGGTGTTGGTAAATCGGCCATAGCTGAAGGACTTGCATTAAGGATCATCCAGAAGAAAGTATCAAGACTCCTATTCAACAAGAGAATTGTAACCCTTGATCTTGCCTCTTTGGTTGCAGGAACGAAATACAGAGGACAGTTTGAAGAGCGAATGAAGGCTGTGATGAATGAGCTGGAAAAGAGTCCGGATATCATTCTATTCATTGATGAGATCCACACGATCGTTGGAGCCGGTGGTGCTTCAGGAAGCCTGGATGCCTCGAATATGTTCAAACCTGCTCTGGCCAGGGGTGAAATTCAATGCATCGGCGCCACTACACTGGATGAATACAGACAGTATATTGAAAAGGATGGTGCCCTTGAAAGAAGATTCCAGAAAGTTCATGTAGATCCAACAACAGAAGAAGAAACCATCGAGATCCTGAACAACATCAAGTCGAAGTATGAGGATCACCACAATGTGAATTACACAGATGAGGCCATTGTGGCATGTGTGAACCTGACAAATCGATATATATCTGACAGACATCTTCCAGACAAGGCTATTGATGCCCTGGATGAAGCCGGATCAAGAGTTCATATAACCAACATCAAGGTGCCTAAGAACATCATTGACATTGAAAAGGCTATTGAAGATGTGAAGGATCAGAAGAATCAGGTGGTAAGGTCTCAGAAATATGAAGAGGCTGCCAGACTGAGGGATTCTGAACGACAACTACAGGAGAAACTGGAAGCTGCCAAGAAAGAATGGGAAGAGCAAACACGTTCTCACCGGGAAACTGTTGATGATGAAAACGTGGCTGAAGTCGTTGCCATGATGACAGGTATTCCTGTTCAGAGAGTAGCTCAGAAAGAAAGCGAAAAGCTTTTGACCATGTATGATGACATGCATGATAAACTGATCGGACAGGATGACGCTATTGTGAAGGTTGTGAAGGCCATTCAGAGAAATCGTGCGGGACTGAAAGATCCGAACAAACCGATTGGATCGTTCATTTTCCTTGGTCCAACAGGTGTTGGTAAAACGCAATTGGCTAAAGTGCTTGGTCGCTATCTTTTCGATAATGATGATTCCATCATCCGAATCGACATGAGTGAATACATGGAGAAATTTGCCGTATCAAGATTGATCGGAGCACCTCCGGGATATGTTGGTTATGAAGAAGGTGGACAGCTCACTGAGAAAGTAAGAAGGAAGCCCTACTCTATTGTATTGCTCGATGAGATTGAAAAGGCTCACCACGATGTGTATAACATTCTGCTACAGGTATTGGATGATGGACAGATCACGGATAGCCTGGGAAGAAAGGTTAGCTTTAAGAATACCATCATTATCATGACATCGAACATTGGTGCCAGACAGCTGAAAGACTTTGGTCAGGGAGTTGGATTCTCAACGACAGCCAAGAAAGCGGCAGCTGAAGAGCATTCGAAAGGTGTGATCGAAAATGCATTGAAGAAAACCTTTGCCCCTGAATTCCTTAATAGAATTGACGATGTCATCATCTTCAACCATCTGAATAAGGAAAACATCTTCAAGATAATCGATATTGAACTGGAAGGTCTTTACAAGAGAGTTGATGACCTTGGTTACAAGATCAAGATCAGTAACGATGCCAAGGACTACATTGCCGAAAAGGGATATGATCCTGATTTTGGTGCTCGTCCGCTTTCAAGAGCCATCCAAAAGTATCTAGAAGATCCATTGGCTGAAGAACTGATCAAAACCAAGGCCGAAGAAGGCTCAACGATCAGTGTGACTCTAAAGGATGATCAAATCCAGGTGAAATTCACGAAGCCCAGGAAGAAGAAGAGTGAAGAACCCAAGGATAGCTGATAAATGATATCTGATATCTGATATCTGAAATGAATAAGAGAGCCTCAAGAGATTGGGGCTTTTTTTTTAATAATTCTGAGAACTAATCTCGCATCTCGCTCTGACACTCACTCTTACTCTAAATCATAAGTCAGAAGTCATAACTCATATGTCATATATCAAAGACCTACATCATATCCATAATCTCCTTACTCACCCCGGTAGAAGAGAATCCACCGTCATGCATCAGATTCTGCATGGTTACATATTTAGTGAGATCAGAGAACATAGCTACGCAATAATTGGCGCAGTCCATGGCAGAAGCATTTCCTAGTGGCGACATCTTATCAGCGTAGTTGATGAAGGCATCAAATCCTCCTACTCCACTACCGGCCGTTGTGACAGTTGGTGATTGAGAAATAGTATTCACCCTTACTTTTTTGGCTTTTCCGTAATGGTAACCGAAGCTTCTTGCAATGGATTCGAGCAATGATTTGGCTTCTGCCATGTCGCTGTAATCAGGGAAGGTTCTCTGAGCAGCAATATATGTCAGTCCGATCACTGAAGACCATTCATTTAAAGCATCCAGTTCGTAGGCCGTTTGAAGGGTCTTGTGTAATGAAAGTCCGGAAACATCCAGGGTCTTCTGAAACCAGTCGTGGTTCAGGTCGGTATAAGATTTGCCTTTTCTCACATTGGGCGACATGCCGATTGAATGCAATACGAAATCAAGTTTTCCTCCCAATTTATCCATGGCTCCTTCAAATAGATTTTTCAAGTCATCCATAGAAGTAGCATCGGCAGGAATGATCTCAGAATTCGTTTTCTCAGCCAGATTATTGATCTCTCCCATTCTCATGGCTATAGGCGCATTCGTCAATACAAAGGATGCTCCTTCTTCATGACATCTTTCTGCTACCTTCCAAGCGATGGACTGGTCGTTCAACGCTCCAAAAATGATTCCTTTCTTTCCTGCTAATAAATTATTCGACATGTTCTTTGTGATTTAATTACCCGACAAATATATAAAAAGGTCTATCTCAGTTTGATGCTGAAAGTAATACTTTGGCATTGTCCAGCGCCTCCTGGCTCAATTCTTCACCACTGAGCAACCTGGCTACTTCTGTAGTCCTTTCTTCCACCTCCAATTCTCTTATCATGGTTCGACTGATTTCGCCTTCATCATTCTTATATACAACCAAATGCTGGTGTCCTGCTGCAGCTATTTGAGGAAGGTGAGTTATACATACAACCTGACATCCATTCGACATATCCCGAATGATCCTACCCATTTTATCGGCCACTGGTCCGGATATTCCTGTATCTATCTCATCAAAAATGATGGTGGGCAAGGCTGTCTTTTCGGTAAGTATGGCCTTTATCGATAGCATCAGTCTCGATAATTCCCCTCCCGACGCTACCTTTCCAATAGGCTTGGCTTCCATGCCTTTGTTCGCGCTGAACATGAATTCGATGCGATCATATCCACTTTGATTCAATTCTCCCTGATTGAACTCAACGTCAAACCTTGAATTGCTCATACCCAGCATATCAAGTCGCTTTAAGATGCCATCCTGAAGATAGGGCACCACTGCCTTCCTTCTTTCGCTCAATTGAAGGGCCAGCCTCTCCGCCTCTTTCTTTTTCAATGCAAAGGTCTTCTCGGCCTGCTCAAGTCTTTCGTCATAATTTTCGATGTCCAACAATTCCTCTGATATCTTATTCTTCAGCTCTATCAATTCAGAAACATTACCTACACGGTATTTCTGCTGCAACTGATAGATCAAACTGATCCTGTCCTGCACGATCTGCAGTCTTTCGGGATCATAAGAAAAGTGCTCTGAATGACCTTCTACCTCACTTCTGATGTCATCGATCTCTATAATTGAGGCCTTCAGCCTTGATGCCAACTCTTCGACTTCAGAAAAATGGCTTTTTAATTGATCGAGAAGAGAATGAATTCGATTCAATTGGGACAAAGGGTCCGACTCCATGTCGTTGAAAAGGTTCTCAATGGCATGAAAGTTTCCTTTTATTTCTTCTGAATTGTTGAGTTTATCGAGCTCACTTTCAAGTCCCTCCTGTTCATCCTCATGAAGATTCGCCTGATCCAGTTCATTGAACTGAAAGTTCAATATGTCTGTATTCTCTTTCAGTCGATCCGCGGCTGCTACAAGTTCATTCAGGCGTTGTCCTGCTTCTTCATATTCACCATATGCGAATCTATACTCCTTTAATAAGTCAGCGTTATCAGCCAGATCATCCAGAGTATTGAGTTGAAATTGTCTGTCATTCAAGGATAAATTCTCATGTTGGGAGTGCACATCCAGCAGCCTGTTCATCACCATCTTAAGGTTGGTCAATATGGCCGGACTATCATTGATAAAAACCCTGGACTTTCCTTCTTTGCTAAACTCTCTGCGGATGATGGTGTGATCGTCGTAGTCGATATCGAGTTTTTCGAATAAGGACTGCAGATTCAAATGACCTATGCTGAAGTCGGCTTCAATAATGCATTTTTTGTCTTCATTCTTGATCATGGAACGATCGGCTCGATTGCCAGCTAAAAGGGAAATAGCTCCAAGAATAATTGATTTACCAGCGCCCGTTTCTCCTGTGATGGTGGTAAGCCCATTTCGCAGATCGATCTCAATATCTTCGATCAGGGCATAGTTCTTTATGTTAAGACTGGTCAGCATTGGGGATATACAAAAATAGATTCTTATTGCACTGACAGAAGCCTTGTCGAAAAATTGTGAATAAGAATTCGCAAGTAGTTATTGCTGGGTGATCTTGTCGTATTTCTGGGAATTACCCGGATCCAGCGTTGTGCATAGGACAGACATCTGATTTTTCTCTTGAGGTGTGCCTTCAGAGAAGATGTTCACTACCTCATCCACCTTAGCGTTGAAGAAAACTTTCATGATGAATGAACTCGGACGAGCCTGGTGGATCTTATTCAAACCATTCAAGGCTGAAACGATGTTCTTTCTTCCCTGATCGGGATTCTGTTGCATCATATCAAGACCCTGCATGTGATACGTATAGTAACAATCTCTCAAAGGATCATAAAAGTTATCATTGAGGGCATTGGCCAGCCAGTATCGGTTTCGGTCAGATTGAAATGCCTTCCACCCTTCTGAGATCTCCGATTGGGCGTTGTTTACGATCTTCAGGGCCTGGTCCAGATAAGGATTGCCTCCTTTCTGAGAGAAAGAATCATAGTCAAGGCCTATGATGATGTATGCATAAAAGGCCAATACAGAAGTCAAATTCGTTATGTGTGAATTCTTATTGAATTCGAGGGGAGCAAATTCCGAATACATAAAACTGAAATCTTCATCCAGGTGATTAAGCAAGGTTGAATAATAAGAAGAATTGTAAACCGGCCGTCTCGACGAAACCTGAATGGTCGCGTCGTATTGATTCTGATTCCTTGTCCCCAAAGTGATGAATATGGAACATTCGATCCTTTCTTCGTTCGAGAATACATCCTTCGTCCACTTCGTATTATTCATGAAGTTATAGATATCCTTCTCCATAGCCTCAAACACTCGGGTCTCTGTACCTTGGATTTGCTGGTAATTCACCTTGACAACACAGTTCAATTCCTGTGCATCAAGCTGGTAAACAGAAAACAAGGCTAAAATGGCAATGAAAAAACCTCTCATGAAATTTGCGATACGATATGGTTTAAAATGTCTCTGGCGACTTCTCTCTTGCTTTTCAACGGAAAAGTTTGGCTTTTCTTGTCCTTACTGATCAAAGTAACCTTATTCGTTTCTCCTCCAAATCCTGCACCCTTATCGCGCAAACTATTCAATACGATGAGATCAAGATTCTTTTCTTCGAGTTTTTTAAGGGCATGACTTTCTTCATTTTCAGTCTCCAGGGCAAATCCCGTGAGAAACTGACCTTTTTTCTTTGCAGCGCCAAGGTCCTTAAGGATATCACGAGTCTTTTTCATCTCGATGATCATATCATTCGCTTTCTTTTTGATCTTCTGATCCGCCACGGTAACCGGAGTATAATCGGAAACAGCAGCACTCATGATGATGATATCGGCATCTTTTGATTTCTCAACACAAGCATCATGCATCTCGGCGGCAGATACTACTTTGTGCGCTTCCACGATGTCCGGAACTTTAACTTGCAAAGGACCGTGTACCAAAGTCACATCCGCACCTCTTTTGCTTGCTTCCAGGGCAATGGCCAAACCCATTTTACCACTGGAGTGATTGGTGATGTATCGAACCGGATCAATGTGTTCCTGTGTTGGACCGGCACTTACCATTACTTTCTTTCCTTCAAGATCCCTTGTGCTTCCCTCCCATTTGTCAAGAACTTCCAGAATATGTTCTGGCTCTTCCATCCGTCCTTCACCCACAAGTCCACTGGCAAGTTCACCTTTACCAGGTGGAATAAGAATGTGACCCAAAGACTGGAGATTTTCAATGTTTTCCTGAACCGAAGCCTGCTGAAACATTTCGAGGTCCATGGCGGGTGCAAAGAAGACCTGACATCTTGCAGAAAGATAGGTGGCGAGTAAAAGGTTATCACAGATACCCCAGGTCATTTTGGCCATCGTGTTGGCCGACAAAGGAGCAATAACAAACATATCAGCCCATTCTGCGAGCTCGATATGACTGTTCCATTCGCCTGTTTTACCATCGAAATACTCCGTGTAAACAGGTTTCTTTGAAAGGGTTGATAAAGTGAGGGGCGTTACGAAGTCCTTGGCCGAAGGAGTCAGAATAATCTGTACTTCAGCACCTGCCTTGACAAGCAATCGTGTCAAAGCGGCGGTTTTGTATGCGGCAATACTGGCTGTTACTCCTAACAGCACATGTTTACCCTGTAACATTTGGGATTAGGATTCTGTACCTGCGTCCTTCTCTTCTTCTGATTCTTCCGTTTTTTCCACCTTTCTGATGTAGATCTTGTCTGACATCAATTCTTCGATGGCAATGGCAGTTGGCTTCGGAAGAGACTCATAGAACTTTGAGATCTCGATCTGCTCGCGGTTCTCAAATACTTCTTCAAGGTTATCCGCCTGACTGGCAAATTCATTGATCTTGGAAATCAACTCTTCTTTCAGGGTATCGCTGATCTGATTCGCTCTTTTAGAAAGAACAGATGTTGCTTCGTAAATATTCCCTGTCTTGCTTGCCAAATTATTGGTATCCCTTGTTATGGTTGTGATCTCGGCGTTTGTCTTCTTGAAATTCATTTATTCTTCTTTTTGTCTTCTTTCAGTAGTTTGTCTCTTTCTTTGAGAATGGAATCGTACATGTTCTCCGACTCCTTGAGATACTTTTCGTCGTCAAAGTTATCCACAAAATTGTAATAAGCGTCTATTGTGTTGTTAATACGTTCTTCTTTTTTCTTCAATATACTGTTCATAGCCAGCATATAAGAGGATTTCAGGATTAAAAAATTCACTTCTTTTTCATATTCCGTGCCCGGATGATCCCTTAAAAAGTTCTGCAAGGCTACGATGGAAGCCTTGTAATTCTCTGTTCTGTAGTACAACTTAGCATTTTCGTATGCCTTTTTGTCGAGCTTGGCCCTTAGCTGATTGGATAATGAAATGGCACTGTCTACCAATGGACTTGTAGGATAAGTATTCCTGAATCGGGTGAATTCATCAATACCATCTATCGTATTTGTTTGATCCAATGAAAATACAGGTGATGTCAGGTAATAACAATATGCACTCAGAAACATGGCTTCCTCGGCATATTCACTTGTCGGGAAAAGATTGTAGAACTTTTGAAACAGGTAACCGGAAAGAATGTAATCACTCAAATAGTAATTACATTTCGCATATCTGTAGTTGAGCATTTCCGACTTTTTCGTGCCTCTGTAAAGCGGTATGATCTCGTCGTATAAGGGATAAGCTTTATTGTAGTCCCCTTTTTCATAGAGCTTATTCGCCCACTCTTCTTTCAACTCAACATCACTTGACTTGACAACTCGGTTGTATTTGCTGCACGAGAAGGCCGTGACGGCAAAAAGTATGAACAGTATAAGATGGGATTTTTTCAAGCCGCAAATATAGGATTTTGCCACGTTTCGTATCATATTCCAATCCTTGAGTTAACGCCGATTGTGAACAAATGTTTTAATCAGGAATGGTAAAAAATTCTAATTTTGCCACAACAAAATTAATCCTACTTTTTAATGAGAGACATATTCGAGAAGTTGAAAGTGAATAGAGGTCCTTTGGGTCAATATTCAAAGATGTCACATGGCTATTTCACCTTTCCAAAATTTGAAGGAGAGTTGGCTAGTCATATGGAATTTAGAGGCAAGAAGGTATTGCAGTGGAGCCTCAACAATTACCTTGGTCTGGGAAATCACCCCGAGGTAAAGAAAGCCGATGCTGATGCGGCTTTGCATTATGGCATGGCCTACCCTATGGGAGCCAGAATGATGTCTGGGAACTCAAACAATCACGAGCAGCTTGAAAAAGAGCTTGCTGATTTTGAAGGGAAAGAAGATGCAATCTTATTGAATTACGGATATCAGGGAATGGTTTCGGCCATTGATGCCCTTGTAGACCGACAGGATGTCATCGTTTACGATGCTGAGTCGCATGCCTGTATTATAGATGGTGCCAGGCTGCACCAGGGAAAACGATTTGTTTTCCAGCACAACAACATGGAAAACCTTGAAAAGCAGCTTGAGAGAGCGACCAACATGGTTCAGAACACCGGAGGTGGAATACTTGTCATCACGGAAGGTGTTTTCGGTATGTCGGGAAATCAGGGCGATTTGAAAGGAATTGTTGAACTAAAGAAGAAATATAGCTTCCGATTGTTTGTCGACGATGCTCACGGATTTGGAACCATGGGTGAAACTGGTGCCGGTACCGGTGAAGCTCAGGGCGTGCAGGATGAGATCGATGTTTATTTCGGAACATTCGCCAAGGCCATGGCCAGTATTGGTGGTTTCATTGCAGGAAATGAGAATATGATCGAATTCCTGAGATATAACATGCGTTCACAGATCTTTGCCAAGTCACTTCCAATGCCGTTGGTTGTTGGTGCTTTGAAAAGACTTGAGCTTCTCAGAACCAAACCTGAATTGAGAGAGAAAATGTGGTCGATCGCTACAGCTCTTCAGAATGGACTAAAAGAAAGAGGATTCAATCTGGGTTCTTCAAATACACAAGTAACACCCGTATTCCTCAAAGGAGGAGTGCTTGAAGCTGTTAACATTACTTTTGATCTTCGCGAGAATTACAGCATCTTCTGCTCTATCGTAGCATATCCGGTTGTACCGAAGGATGTTATCATGCTTAGATTAATTCCAACGGCCATGCATTCACTGGAAGATGTGGAATACACCTTGAAATGCTTCGAAGAAGTTGGTGCCAAGCTGAAGGCAGGGGAATATGAATCAAAAGAACTCTTGGCAGCTCTTGATGAATAAGATTCCTGAGAAACTGAAATGAATTAAAGTCCCGAAGAAATTCGGGACTTTTTTATTTAAAGAGCTTTGATCAGAGATTCCAATTTGTTGAAAGTGGCATCACTTACATTAACAAGTGGTAATCTCATATCGTCGCCTGTTACGCCTAAAATTTTCAGTGCCGCCTTGATGCCTCCCGGATTACCTTCGGCAAACAAGTAGTCGATGATCTCAAGAACTTTATAATGATTCTCTCTGGCTGCATCATAATCATTGGCTACTGCCTGCCTTACCATGTCAGAGAATTCTCTCGGGAATGCATTGGCCACCACAGATATCACACCATCACCACCGGATGACATGATGGGAAGCGTAAGTGCGTCGTCTCCAGAAAGCACAAGGAATCCTTCCGGCCTGTCTTTCACTATAGCCATTGATTGCGTGACATCTCCTGAAGCTTCTTTCACCGCTACAACATTTTTACAATCATGCGCAACTCTGAGAACCGTATCGGGCAATACGTTCGAACCTGTTCTCGAAGGAACATTGTAAAGAATAATGGGCTTATCTGTTTCCTCGTTCAGGGCTCTGTAGTGCTGGTATATACCTTCCTGCGTTGGTTTGTTGTAATATGGACTCACAGAAAGAATTCCATCTACTCCATTCAGGTCCGTGGATTTAAACGAACTGATCACTTCGGCCGTATTATTACTTCCGATACCAAGAACTACAGGTAGTTTGCCTGCATTTGTTTCCAAAACCTGATCCAATACAGCTCTCTTTTCGTCTTTTGTCAGCGTTACCGACTCACCGGTGGTTCCCAACACAACGATAAATTCTACCCCACCTTCGGTGATAAATCGTACAAGCTTATCCAAGGAAGCCAGATCAACTTCTTTATTGCTATTGAATGGAGTAACAATGGCTACACCTGTGCCTTTGAATTTATGCGACATCTTCTTTTTGGTTTAAAATGGACAAATAATGCTTTATCTGTGTGATTAAATATGATATTTCAGGTTTCTTGCTTACATCAATTGTCAGATCAGCAAATTTCTTTTTGTAATTGATGGCTGCTCCCACCCTTAGCTTTGCATTGCTCAGTGCAAATGCATACTTGAGTGGAAATTTCTCATCCAATGTAAGATCGATACACAGGTCATATTCTTCTCCCAGGACAGCATTGACCTCATTGGAATTAGGTGTGAAAAACAAGTTTAGATCATCAGACCCAAACACTTCTATATCAGCATCTTGAATTCCTGAAAAATCTTTAGTTTTTCCGATAAAAAAGAGTCCTTTTGTCTTGGCATTCATCTGCCGAAAATAGTTTACCAACCTTGATAATTCTGATGCTTGATCGTCCTGCGATAATTCTGATATTACGAGGACTGTCTTACATTCCTGAATATTTTTGATCTCAACCTTGCGCTCAAAATGCTTCAACTTCCTTTTCAGGAGGTAGTTTGAAATTCGAAGACGAAAGGGAACAAAAATTGCCATATCAATTGTGACGGCAAAAGTACGTCATTCCTTTATTTTAGGACGACTTCCACAACCAATTCTTTTCCGGCTGCTTCATTTATTTTATTGATGAGATCGGTCTTCGACAATGAAAGGCTGTGGCGCAGGGGTGCCGAATTGAGCTTCAGGCTCAAAACCCTGTCCCTTAAACGAATTTGACTTGTGTGTTTGGCGATCATTGGACCAACGATCTCTTGCCATTGCTCATTCAGATCAAACTCTTCCCTCCTTTCATCAAGGCCTCTAGACTTGAAATATTGATTGATCAGATCTCCTATGGAATTTGTATTGTGATCCATTATGCCATTACATTTTCACTTTCAGTCACCTCACCCGAAGTCACTCCAAAGAATTTACCATTCATATTGCAGGATCGCAGAAGCTCTTTCATGTGGTCTTCATTGGTGTCCGTAATGAATAACTGTCCGAATTGATCCGTATTCAGCACTTCCAGTAGTCTCGACATACGGAATGAATCCAGTTTGTCATATATGTCATCCAGAAGCATCAGGGGTTTCATCTTCTTTCGCTCACTGATCAACTTTGCTTGAGCCAATCTGAGGGCTAATAAAACCGTCTTCTGTTGTCCCTGCGATGCAAACTTCTTCACCGACCGACCATCGATAAGAAAGTCAAGATCATCCTTGTGGATTCCCACAGAAGTGTATTGCAATCTCAAATCCTTCTCAATAGAAGATTTCAGTTGTTCCTCAAAACTTACTTCAGATTGCAGATGAGATCGATAATCGATACTTACTACTTCTCTTTCCCCGCTGATAAACCTGTAATATTCGTTGAAATTCTCAATGAGGTCCTTCATGATCTCTGTTCTTTTCTCATGGATATAGGAGCCATGTTCGATCAGATGATCATTGTAAAGGTCGAGCAAAGATCGGTCACCGCCTTGCTGCCTGATCTGTTTCAACAGTGAATTACGCTGAAATAATGCTTTGTTATAGGCTATAAGATGATCCAGGTAAGCCTTGTCAAATTGGGAAATAAGGCCATCCATCCACTTTCTTCTTCCTTCACTTCCCTCAATGATGAGGAGAATATCAATTGGAGATATCATAACCAGCGGAATCACACCAATGTGATCGGCAAATCTTTCGTAGTTCTTTCCGTTTCTTCCAACCACCTTCTTCTGACCTTTTTTAATAGAGCAATTGATCTTATCCTTTCTTTCATCATTCATGAATATTCCCTGGATGGAAAAAAATGCTTCATTTTCAAGAATATTCTGTGAATCACTTGGATTAAAAAAGCTTTTCGAAAAAGCCAGGTAATAGATAGAATCGAGAAGATTTGTTTTGCCTGAACCATTTGATCCCACCAGACAATTCACCTTTTCATCAAGGCTCAGATCGGCACTTTCGTAGTTCTTGAAATTGAGAATATGAAGTTCGGAGAGGTACACAATTCAAATGTACAGATTAATGCAAGAAAAGGAATCTTTACGAAATCTTTGAAGCACTCAAAAAAACACTATTTTTGCACACTTCAAATTTTGCATTAATGGCTAAGAAAGATAATCAGGACGAAGTAATTGTTGACATTGAGGAGGTTTATTCGAAAACCGAGAAGTTCGTAGATACGAACAAAAAACAGATCCTTATTGTAGTAGGAAGTATTGTTGCCATTCTTTTCGGATACTTCGGTTACATCTATTTATGGTTAAATCCGCTTGAGGAAGAAGCCCGAGCTGAAATGTTCCATGCGCAGAGATATTTTGAAATGGACTCTATCGACAAAGCCATTGATGGATTTGGCGAAGAGCACAAAGGATTTACTTATATCGTAGATTACTACGGTGGAACTAAATCAGCCAACCTTGCTCATTATTATCTCGGTATATGTTACCTGAAGAAAGGATATTTTGAAGAAGCCATCGACGAACTTGATCAATTTTCATCTTCTGATGTGATGCTGAGCTCAATGGCCCTTGGTGCCAAAGGAGACGCCTATATGGAGATCGACGAGATCGATAAGGCAATCAGCCTATACAAGGATGCAGCTCATGTGCAACCAAATAACTTCACTTCACCTATGTTCCTGATGAAGGCCGGCAAGGCGCTGGAATACCAGGGTGATTACGAAGGTGCTTTGGATGCTTACACTGAGATCAAAGATGAATATCCCGACTCCAATGAAGGCAGAGAAATCGAGAAGTACATTTCGAGATCCAGTGCCTTTGTAAACTAAGATGTCTAGCTCAGACAAAAATCTTTCCGACTTAGATTATAATATCGACGGCGAAACCGCTGATCTCAGAATTGCTATTGTCCGTTCCGAATGGAATGAAGACATTACCAACAACCTTTTGAAAGGAGCTCTTGAATCACTCGAAAAAATGGGAGTGACTGAGAAACACATCCGTGTAATCGAAGTGCCCGGTAGTTATGAATTACCCATGGGCGCCCAAATGCTACTTGAAGAATGTGATCCCCTGCCGGGAGCTGTAATTTGTCTGGGTAGTGTAATCAGAGGTGAAACAAGTCATTTCGACTATGTATGTCAGGCCGTATCCCAAGGCATTAAAGACGTATCACTCAAATACAATGTTCCCGTGATATTCGGTGTTTTAACCGATGATACCAAAGAGCAATCCATTGCGAGATCAGGCGGAATTCACGGAAACAAAGGCGAAGAAGCGGCCGTTACAGCCGTTAAAATGGCAATTCTTCAGAGACATTTACGTCGCTAACCGAGTACTTCTCTTCTGACTACCACAAAGTCATCTTCCGACTGCTGCCTGTAACCGGCATCGTAACAGTAAAATGTTTTCAATCCCTTCATATCCTTTTCGATTGAAGTGATGTAATCAAACTTGAGTCCAAGCTCCAGCAGATCTGCCCTTTTTATTGGCTCATCTTCTGACGAATCAATACTTCGAAGAATTCTGTAATTATCTCTTAGAATCTTGTTTGTTCTTCGAATTATTCGATCCCTGCCGGTATTTCGCCTATTGTGGAAAGCATTGCGACACTGATCACAACAGAATTTCTTATCCGACCTTCCATTGTACGGATCACCGCATTCGATGCAAAATCTTCTATTCATAACATGACAATTTACCAAGCTTAATTTCACTGGCATTCTTTTTGTACGGAGAAAGTAATTGTAAATTAGACAGTCATGGAGTATCGGGATTACTTTCAAAGACATATTGATCAATTAGGAAAAGTACTTGCCGCTATGCTGTCAGAAATGACAGGATTGGGACATGGTAATGCCGCATTGAGTATTGAAGAAAGGAAACAGCAATTGTCAGATGAAACAAATCTGAACCTCGATGAAGTCCTGAGTATGGATGATTCACAAATACTTCAACATCTAAAAGAGGAACTTAAATATTCCAACTCTTCTTTTGAGCAACTTGCAGAGCTGATTCTTCTCTGCTATACCGGAAATGCAAGGAAAAGAGCCCTCGAAGTCAGTTTAATACTTCTGGAAGACAAGCTAAAGGACTCAACAGACTTTCAAATGAATCTGTCCGTTCAAATTGACAGCATCAAGAAGGAACTTGACAGCTTCCACTAGAAATACCTTAAACAGGAAATATCTTACGAACAATCTGAAAAGGGGTCGAACATCCTTTTTATATTCGCCATGGAAATGAATCGATTCCGGGAATTCAAACAATCAACATCTTTAAAGGCGGCATTAATTGTGCTGCTTGTCATAGGTCTGGTGCAGTCCATATTCACCAACATTGGTCTCGATGAGTCCTATTACTGGCGATTTGCCCAGGATCTTGACTGGGGATATTTCGACCACCCTCCCATGGTGGCATTGATGATAGCCATAGGAAACTCTTTTCTGCCCGGCACCATTGGTGTGAGGTTGATGACCATACTTCTTTCTCTTGGGACGTATTATTTGATCTGGAAGATGATTCCGGAAGAAAGTAGAAACAAGAAATCTTCAGCATTTATCTTCCTCTTGCTGATTCTTGCAAATCCCCTGATCAACATATACAGTTTCATTACTACTCCGGATGTACCCCTGATCTTCTTTTCTGCTCTATACCTCCTGCTCTTTAAAAAGTTCCTGAAAGAAGCAAATTTTAAGAATTCTGCTCTGCTGGGTTTGGTCATGGCCTGCCTTATCTATTCCAAATACCATGGTCTATTATTGATCCTGATCACGGTTCTTGCTCAACCAAGGTTATTTCTTCGTCCTCACATATATATTGCTGGGCTATCAGGTGTAATTCTATATCTTCCTCATCTTTATTGGCAATACGAGCATGACTTCATCTCCTTTGAGTACCATCTCTCCTACCGAAGCGTGCAGTTCTATATGAAGAACGTTTACATGTACTTTATCAATGTAATTCTCGTTCTAAACCCATTTCTGTTGCCTTTATTTCTGATCACTTATTTCAGAAATTCGGGCAACGCCGCACACAATCGAACTCTCAATGCTGTATTATGGGTATTCCTGGGATTCTTTGCCTTTACTTCATTCCGGGGTCATGTTGAACCGCAGTGGATTGTAGTGGTCGTCATTCCAATGACAATATATCTGCACACCTATATCACTTCAAACGATAAAACGAAAAGAATATTCTATCCTCTGGCCACTATAAGTGTTGTTCTGGTATTGATTGCCCGATCACTTATCATGATTCCATTTGATGTTAATTCTGAGTTCCATAAACCCAATAGGACGTATTATGAGACAATAAAGAACATGTCAGACGACAAACCTGTCATTTTTGTCAATTCCTACACCCATGCCTCTCGTTACAGTTTTTACACCGGAGATTCATCCTTTTCATACAACAATGTAAGTTTCCGAAAGAATCAATACGACTTATGGAAATATCACAATGTCTGGCATAAAAAGAATGTTCTGTTCACAACCTTCCACGATGTAGTTGGATATGAAGACACCATAATTCAAGACAGCAAGCCCCTTTATTACAAGTTCGTTGATAATATTCCTTTCGTGAATAACGTAAAGGTTGAGATCCTCGACTATGATAAAAAAATCAAGGAAAAAAGCGAGTTCTGGGTCAAATTCAAGGTTACGAATCCTTACGATGATGATCTGGATTTCGAAGAATTGCAATTGACCTGGAGGGTCTACTTCTTTTACCTCGATAAAGAAAGAGCAGATTTTGCCCGCATTGTGAAAGGTGGGACAGATTACTTGAAGGCAAACTCAACAACGGAGGTCGAAGCCTATTTCTATTCTACCTTACCTCCAAAGAAGTATACCATTGGTATGCATCTTTATCCGAAACAACTTTTCCCGATCACAACAGGAAAGCGGACGAATCCAATAGAAGTTGTAGACTGACTTACGAAGACCTTCTTTTCGTAAATTCACCTAAAAAGCATCATGAAGGTTATCAACCTTAAAGAGAAGTATTCTTTATTCAGCGATAAGTGGTCGCCAAGGATCATAGCCGAATGCAATGATCAGCTTGTCAAGATCGCTAAAGTTGAAGGTGAATTTGTCTGGCACCATCACGAAGAAGAAGATGAGTTGTTCTATGTTGTAAAAGGCAAGTTATACATCGACCTGAAGGATGACACCCTTGAATTGAATGAAGGAGAAATGACAGTCATACCGAAAGGAGTTGAGCACAGACCGCATTGTGAAGAGGAAACATGGATCATGCTTTTTGAGCCCAAGAGCACCTTACACACAGGCAATACAGAATCTGAAATAACCAATAATGAACAGGAGAATATATGATTGAATACCTGAAAAAAGAGATCATTCTTAGCAGACAGTGGCTGGATCGAATACTGAACGGCGTGGATCATGATTGGAAAGAAAGTCCATCCGGCTTAAAAACAAACATCAACTGGCAAATGGGTCACTTGTGCACATCAGCCTACTTCCATGGTGTGATCTGCATTAAGGGATCAGATGCTGAGATCAAGGAAAAGGTTAATCCGCGCAGATTAGCGGCACTATACGGCATGGGCTCCAATCCACTGGAAAATCTGGACGAAAAGCCCGACAAAGATGAACTCTTATTTGCCATGGATCTAATTGATCAAAAGAATCTATTGATCCTGGATGAATTGAAAGAAGAAGAACTTGCCGAAGAGCCAATCATGAAGAATCCTGTCGCCTCTACAAAAGAAGAAGCACTTGCCTGGAATTTCAAGCATAGAATGTGGCATACCGGGCAGATCGCCCTTATAAATTCGCACTTCAAATGAACGATATAAACTCTTTATTTACAGACTCTTGCATATCCTACATACAAGAAAACAAAAAGAGAGTTCATCATTGTTTTCAACAATTGAACGAAGGACAGCTTTGGCGGATTGAGAATGAAAATCTTAACTCTGTTGGTAACCTCATTCTGCATCTGAATGGCAACATAAGTCAATATGTCTTGTCTTCCTTGGGAGGACAGAAAGATGAAAGAAACCGGGAATCTGAATTCAAGGAACGGCCCAATATCAATAAATCCGATCTGCTTGCTTTGCATGATGCAGTTATTAACAATGCCATAGGTGTCATTCGGAATCTTGATCCCAATGAATTAAGCCGATCTCGATCCGTTCAGGGATTCGACATGACGGGAATGGAGGTACTTATTCATGTCACAGAGCATTACTCCTATCACACCGGGCAGATTGCCTTTATAACCAAGCTTTATAACAATAAGGATTTGGATTTTTATAAAGGTTTTGATCTCAATTTGCTCAATGAGTAGTTTATAAGTCAGAAGAAAAAAGAAAAAATATTCTGCTACCTTATTTAAAGGCTTGATCTTCTATCAACACAAACATCTCAAAATCACATTCTGGAATCTGGAATCTGGAATCAGGAATCTTAAATCTACAGCACCCCATTAAGCGCCAGCCAGATCTTACGTCTTAGCTTGTCAGTGTATTCCTCAATAAGCCAGGTGGCGTAGTTGTCGGAGCCATTGATGCACTTCGTATAGACCTTGAGGCGATGTGCGACTTCTTCTTTTAAAAGCGTGAGAAGCTCAAGAGCCTCGTTGTAATGCATGGTATTGTCCATGATCATCTGGAAATGATTTTCCATTGACTCCTCTACCACCCACTTCGGTTTCATGCCATTTTTTACACAGTATTTGTAAATGGCTTTTACGTCAAATTCTTTATCCTCTGATTTACCGAATCTCTCTTTGATCTCATCGGGTAGAACATAAACACGTTCTTCGAGGTCTTTTTCGTAGTCTCTCTCAATGTATTTAACCGGACTTCGGAATACATCCATCCAGTCGATATAATCTTGCCAGTAACCCAGTCTGAGCGCATTATTACCCAAATCCACAATGCTGAAGTGATCTTTCTTAGGTAAAACCCGACTTCCCCTTCCGATCATCTGATGATACAACGTCAACGATCGGGTAGCTCTGTTCAGAATGATTGATTCTACAGTGGGCTCGTCAAATCCTGTTGTGAGGATACCAACGGAAGTTAGAATGGCATCGGGTGTGTTCTTAAACCATATCAATACATCTTGTCTTTCCTGCTTACTGAATGTGCTATCGAGGTGCCTGATCTGATTATATCCATGCGCCTTGAAAAGCTCATAAACCTTGATTGATGTCGCGATACCGGCATTGAATATCAAGGTTTTCTTTCCCTTGCACTTCTCTTCATAAGCATTGACCAGGATCTGCTGCATGTGATCCCTGCCATAGACCCTTTCGGATGAACTAACTGTATAATCCCCACTGATACCTACGGTCAGTGAGTTCAAGTTCACACTGTAGGTATATGTTGTGGCATGACACAGGTAACCCTGATCGATCAGATCGGCAATGGACTCTCCAATGATAAGTTCATCATAGTTCTCATTCAGTGGCAGGTTCTTGTTTGAGCTTAATGGTGTTGCCGTAACCCCTAGAATATTCGTTTTCTTAAAATACTGGAATATCTTTCTGAATGAATTGTAGTGCGCCTCATCCACGATAACCAGACCTACATTCTCGAGATAACACTCGTTGTCCATCAGACGATTATTCAACGTCTCTACCATGGCTACAAAACAGCGATATTCATCCTGATCAGGAATCTCATGTACATCAGAGCTGATCACCTTGGTTTTTACTCCAATTGAGTTCAGGACTCTTGAAGTCTGACCGAGAAGTTCAATTCTGTGAGTCAGAATCAAAACTTTCTTATCGTGATCCTCGAGGTATCTTCTTGTTATTTCGGAAAATATAATGGTCTTTCCACCACCTGTAGGAAGCTGAAAAAGGATGTTTCTATCCTCATCCACCTCTTTAAGGCGTTCAAATATCCTGTAGACCAATCTTTTTTGGAAAGGATAGAGAGAAGAGATGGCTGGTTTTCCGGTTGGTTGCGGTGGTGAATCCATAAAAAGTGGCTGCAAATTTACCACCAAACAAAGGTTGTTCGGACGTTTGTGAATAAAAAAAGCGGGCATGACCCGCTTTCTACCTTATTTAAAAAGAGTTTACTCTTCTGCAGTTCCGGCAAGAATAAGGGCTCCTGCCATCAAACCCATATCTTTAAAGGTGTGTACCATTCCTTCCATGGCCATTCTTTCCTCGTCACCAAAGAACTCTACCGGCCCTACTCCCATCATTTTAGGTATATGAAGGATAACTATGAATAAGAAAAGTTCAAGGGCCAGCAGTAAAGATGCCAACCTTACTTTTTTATTGATTATAAGGGCAATTCCTGCTAATAAGAGTCCGGCACCGGCAATATAGTTCAGAATTAAGGCAGGCATTCCTCCCACATGATATATGGCTGATGCCAACATATCTGCATTTGCAAAATGTCCGAATCCGAACATGAGCATAGGTATTGCGAATATGATTCGCGCTACTTTTGTTGTCAACATTTTCATAGGCTAAGTTTTAAGTATACCCGAACCTAATGAAAAGCTCAGTCAATTCTAAATACCTGAGCAGTAAGTTATTAACACCTAGAATTTATAAGACAGACCGAGACCGAATAATTGTTTCACCTGCAATCTTGGTCCGAACTGCTCTACTCCTTCATCATCAACGCCTGTGAGGATGTCAATGTCGTCGTCGTAAATCAACTCTACCCGAATGTTCGCAGACAGATAATCATTCACCTTCATTTCAAGCAAACCTTCCCAGTTCACATCGATGTTTCCGAAGTTCTCAAAGTAGTTGGTGAAAAGTTCAAGACGTGTCATGAAATCTACATTGGTCCAAACTTTTGTTTTATATCTCAGTTTCAGCTGAGCCCCTAATTCAGGACGGTAATTCTTTCCCGGTGTTACAACGGAATCAACCACAGTGGTGTCATCGAGAACATAGGTCACTTCCTTTCCTTCCACTCCAAAAGCTCCCTTATCGGCCAGATCCTGATCCAGGACTATGGTTGTTTTTGATGCTATTGGAGAGATGAAAAAAGAGAATTTCTCATTTGGATTGAAATCAAAACCCAGAGAGAATATCAGATAGGCCGGCGACATGAAGTCGGAGATCTTTACCTGTTGCAATTCCGGATCCTGCCAACCTTCGGTGAACTGAGTTCTGAATGAAAGCAAAGCACTGGCATACCAGGCATTCTTCATGTTGTATCCTAACTTTGAGTCAAACTGGATCTTATCATCTGTTTTTCTCATTAGCTTTTCACGTTCGTTGATTAGCCCGTACGCCAGATCGATGTCGTTTTCCCATTTCCATTTGCCTTTATTGTAATCAATATATGCCTTAAGGAATGCAACACCGGCTACCGATGGCACACCACCAGCGGTCCAGTTTTCATAATATGCCTGGGTCATGTTTATAGAGGCCACACCTCCTGCTTTCCAGGTGGTATCTTTAACGGCCTCTCCTTCCTGGGACTTGACGATTGTATTACAAAATCCAAGAACCAGCAAGAGAGAGAAAGCTTTTTTCATGTTTGGTTGTTTCTTCCGTGTAAATAAATTGCTTTAATGATAAAGCCTAATCCTACGCCAATGACTGCACCAATAGCTATCATATGCAGAAACATTCCGACTCCCACACCAAGAATTGTGCATCCAACGAATAGTAGATTAGAAATCTGTTTTTCATCCATGGCTATAGTTTTAAGAATTTGGCGCACTAAATATAGCGCCTTAATCGAAGTCGACAAAGATTAGATCAAATTCCTTGTCTTCATAAGAGAATAAATGGCATCAACGATCTCATCCTCCTTCATCAAAGAGCAATTATATTGAGCGTGAAAAAGGTCGTCTCCCGCCTTGATTCCGTTATAATAATCAATAAGCAGTTTTCTGTTCACATCTGTCTCGTCCATATATTCCCTGGCCCGTTCTGAGGAAAAGCCTTCCTTCTTCTCTACAATTTTCAACCGGTATTTATACGGCGCTGTTAATTTTATGTGAAGTGATTTCTTGATATTCTTCGTAATGGCCACCCCTCCTATTCCTACAATGATTACATTTCCCTTACTGGCGGATTGTGTTATTAATTCCGCAAGCGAACGCTTCACGGCCACATCACTTTCGTAGTACTTCTCTCCAAAAGAAAGCATGAGGTCACGAAAGAATCCTTTGTCTTCCGAGTAGATCACATGATTGATCTTCGATGGGTTTACATGAAGATCTTTGGCTGATTTCTCAATGATCTCTTTGTTTACCGAGCGCCATTTATCCGAACTCCCAGATGAAATTTTTCTGGCCAGTTTGCGTGCAATTGAGTTGGCCGGACAGCCTTTTTCTCTTGAAATAGTTACTACAGGTCCGCCGGCAGTCAACCGGGTCTTGCCCTTTTGAGTCCGCTGACTCATGTATTGGAGTAAGTCTTCTTTCATGATTAGTCGATAGTCGCTAGTCGAAAGTCGCTAGCACATTTAACAATGAGATACTCCTATAAATATAAATTATTGGAAAGAGAAAATGAAATTCCTTATGTGTGATTCTTGGCTGGCTATTCAACTGCGAATACTATTCTACCTTAAATGAATGGGTGAACCTTTCTTCTATTCTGTGACCACCCGGTCCGTAAAAAACTAATTTGCCCCTCAAATCATATTTTCCCTCATCAAGACCATCATATTTGATATTATAGCAGTCAATCAGGCTATCTGTGTGTTCTAGCTTTACCAATTTTCCATTATGAAGGACCGTATCAATCCTGATTCGTTTTTTCTTGTTTGTCTCGAGGAAAAAGGAATTCAGATTGAAAGAAACATCCTGACCTTCAATCACCTCATCACTAATGTACGGGTCGTAACTAGGCCCTGATCGAACAGGAACCATGTGCACGTAAATATTCCTCAAACAATAATTTCTTAGCAATCTCATATGTGTTGATACAAAAGAATGATCCAAGTTAGAGTTCATTTGAGGGTATTTTATCGCACAAGAGTCAATCCAGTCGTAGCCTCTTGTAAACGATATTATATCGACTATACTATCATGAGCTGTTTGATATATGTCTTGAAGTGTTGAAAATGAAACATTCGAGTCTAAGTGAGAATCATATGCTCTCATAAAATTATAGTAAACACTATCGGCCTTTTTGAATAAGACATAGTAACTTTTATTTTTAATTCTTTCGAAATACGTTTTAAGGATTTGAGCTTCTGTATCATCACCACAGTCCTCGATCCAATAATTGCTCTCCTTAATAAGTCCTCTCAATTCCGATTCATTCGTTTCGCATGATGTCAAAAACATTACAACAATCAATAAACCAAATACCCTTCTCATATTTTAAATCGTTAATCTTAAATCGTTAATCTTCAATCGTTAATCGTAAAGGAATCTTCAAAATCCTGATCCCAGAATGTGCTCGGTGATTCCACCAGAAAAACTCTTCCTTTGATCCAATATTCTCCCGGATCTAGAGATTCGGTATAAATTCGGTAACCCAGGATCAGAGAGTCTTTGAAGCTGATTTCTTTACTCACTCCGTTATGGACCACACTACCAACTTTAATCGCATAATCTGTGTTATAATTCTTGCCTGCAGCCCTGAAATTAATAATGGATGAATACGAAGAAGCGTCAACTGAGCTATTCCCAACACTCAAGGGAAGCCACCACCTGTCTGAAGCGTCAACGTCAAGGGTGAGCATTCTTGTCAGATACATTCTTGATCTCAGAATATGGAATTTCATCAATTCAAAACTCTCCAGTGATTCGTTGTAGGTGATATTGATGCTTGTATCCTTTAATTCCGACATGTAAGTCTCCCTCAGGTATTCCAATGAATCGCAAGCGACTATGTATTCGCTTTTCACTTCCTCCGCCGAAGCACCCTCACCTCTTAAATGTGAGTTACACACTCTCAAGAATCTTAGAGAAATTCTTTCAATATGCTGTGCTCTTTTCCAATAAGGTCCTGCTTTTACCTTATTCTCGAGATATGCTTTTTGGAGATGAGTCATTTGGACGTGATACATGATGTTCATGGTCGTCATGTTTTCATGTACCAAACTGCGCAGATTCGAATTGTACTCAGGTTCTTGTTTGCAAGAAATCAATAGGATTATTGCAAAAACAGATAGGATTGCCTTCATATGGATTGAGTTTATAAACTAACGTTGATGAATATAAAATATTGAAGAAAACTCTCTCCCTTAAATCTCAAATCGTTAATCGCCCGCCCGGACGAATGTCCATTCGGACGGGTTAATCTTTTATCCAATATCTTTACTCCATGGAAAAACATCTCCAGATAAAAGTTTTCGGACGTGTACAGGGCGTTTACTTCAGACAAAGCACCAAAGACAAAGCCGTAAGTCTGGGATTACGAGGTGTAGTCATGAATGAGGCCGATGGAAGTGTTTTTATATCAGCAACAGGCAGTCAGGGGAACCTTGAAATGTTCCTAACTTTCTGCAAGATCGGTCCACCGGCAGCAAAGGTGGAGAATGTAATTGTCGAAGAAGTAGATCTTCAGGAATTTCCCGATTTCCGGGTAATCAGCTAATTGAGAATGGAATTCAATGACTTCTCGTTCAGCTCTTTTGTTTTGTCAGCTGCGTTAGGCTCATACATCTTGTCAATCTCCTCTTTATGACTCTCAACGATCTTATATCGAACCATTTTCATGGTTGAATTCACCATCTTATTGTCTTCCGAAAATGGCTCAGGGGCCACAAAAAAGTGTGTTGGAGTCCATTTGGAAGGGAATTGATTGGCATAAGCCGGATCCTTTTTGAACGAATTCAAATCTCTGCTTATCAATTCAAGAGCTTCTTCGCTTTTCACACCTTTCAGTTTTGATACTTTCATTGGATCCAGTGTAACAACGGCTGTCGTGTACTTTTTATGATCGTTATAGATCATGGCCTGCTGGATCATTTCGGAGGAATTAATAATGGCTTCCTCAATGCTTTCAGGTGAATACTTTTCTCCATCTTCAGATATAAGAAGGGCTTTATTTCGTCCTGTCACCACAAGGAATCCGTCTTCATCAAAATGTCCAAGGTCACCTGTCCAAAGCCATCCATTCTTGATGGTCTCCGCCGTAGCTTCTGGATTCTTAAAATAACCCTTCATAACATTATCTCCCTGGATCACAATTTCACCGCTCTCTCCTTGACCCGCTTCCGTGGTCTCATCTTTCATTATCTTGCATGTAACCCCAGGCATAATGGAACCTGAAGTACCCATTTTATGTCGATATGGCGTATTGGCAGAGATTATCGGTGCAGCCTCTGTAAGTCCATAACCTTGAAAAACCGGAGCACCAATAGCGTAATAGAACTGCTGTTGTTTGATGTCTAACAAGGCTCCACCTCCTACCATGTAATTTATTTCTCCGCCGAATACATTTCTCAGTTTTTTGAAGATCAGGGCTGAACCAAGTTTATAAGGCAATAATGTACCCAACTGACCCATGAATCCCGGTTTATGGTATCCGTCTCCATTTCGTTTCATGCCCGCCTTGAGCGCATTCTGGAAAATTGAATCAATAAAGTTTCCCTTCTCTTTCACCCCATCCTTCATCTTATTCATGAAGTTTCCGGATAGAGCCGGAACGGTCAGAAGAAATTCGGGTTTGATCTCTCCCAGATTTATTGGAATGTTCTTCAATGCATTAGCCACTCCGCCTCTGGCATCAAGAAAATAGAGATCCAGCGCCTTAAACAGGGCACCATATAATGCTACAGTATGAGCAAATGAATGGTCAACCGGCAATATTACTAGCGTTCTGAACTTTTCTTTGATCTTAAAAATACTTATCCCATCCTTCGTATTGCTATAATAATTGAGATGAGTGAGCATGATTCCTTTTGGATTACCTGTCGTGCCCGATGTGTAGCTGATATTCACTACGTCATCTTCCTGTATGGCATCTCTTATTTTGTCAACCTCTGAAGGGTCTTTGGTGTAAAGCTTTTTCCCTTCCTCAAGCAATTCCCAGAGCACAAGTCCCCTGTTATCATCAATACTCCTCGACTTCAGTTGACTTCTGAAATGCTCTGCATCTTCATCCAGGTAAACGATGAACATATTCTTGTTGCCAAGTTGGTCAAGAATGCTCAATACCTTGTCGAGATGATTCTTGGAAGTGAAAATTGCCTTGCTTTCAGAATGATCCAATCTAAAAGGAAGCTCTTCGGGTAATAATTTAACAGACAACGGAACAGAAACCATTCCAATGTTTAATAAAGAGAATTCGGCCATGATCCACATCGGACTACCCTCAGAGAGGATGGCGGCATTTTCTCCTTTCTTAAAACCATGTTTCAACAATGAGGCAGAAATGGCATTGACATTATCCCTAATCTGTCGATAGGAATATGATTTCCAGCCTTCATCCGTTTTATTGGAAGCATAGTTTAGATCTCCATATTTCTCTGCTGCTTTGTCCAGCAGATTGATGATATTCCTTTTACCTTTCTCCAGTTCCATTATCTGTTATTATATTACGTAAAATCAAAGCTCTTTATTTCACAAACTTTTTACTGATCACAAAGACTTCCGAAGTCAATTGAATAATTCCGATCTCCGGTATTTCATCTCCAAGTTCGATGGTATTCACCCGATTTCTAAACAATCCTTCTGTCAGTATTTGACCATTCAAAGAGTAAATTCGATAAGATACAGCTGAATTGAGATTATCAGGCAGACTTATGATCAACTGTCCATCAAAGCTCCGAATACTGACTTCTTCTCCCCATTCTCTTTCTGCGATTCCAACTGGTTCATCGAAGGAAACTGTTGAATCACTTTGTTGAAGGGTATCCTCAAGAGAGACCTGGCCATCTGCTTTGGTGAATACAAAGACACGATAGTCAACATTTGGCTCAAGGGTATCTCCGTCTGAATCCATGTCACCGGCCTGGTATGAAACTGAGATCTTAGTACTGGCGCTTCCAGGACTTGTTGTCTTATACAGATTGCTGGCAAGCATATCCGCATCGCTTTTCGTAAAATTCGCTGCCGCAGATTCTTTTACAATAATGGTTCTGTATTCACCAACCGGTACTTCATCTGCAGGTGTATGAAAGTAAGCTTCCAGGTCTGATGCATTTCCCGTATTGCCTATATCGGCACCCGAAATGCTGTCCACAGTCACCATCGGAGATGTAAGTGTGATTGAATTGCTCTCAAACATTGTATCATTGCTCACCAAAGCTGAATTCCCTACGGAAAGTAGAAATACGGTATAAGGCTCATTGTTTTGAATTGGATCACCGTCTGTATCGGTCCCATTCATCCCAAAGATTCTTGACTTGTTGGTATTGGGTGTGCCGGTATTCACAACGACATAATTCGAAGACGAAACAGCCTGGGCGTCAGAAATTGTCCAGGAACCAGCCTGAGCCTGCTTCACGGCCATCAGACGATACTCCTGAGTCCTGGTTTCACACGGTGACGTTCGGAATGTTACTCTTAAGTCGCGACCGTCATAGTTATTTCCGAAATCAGAAGCGGCGAGGTTGTCGATGGTATCAGCAACATTGACTACATTTTCAGAATAACCTCTGACTTCAGTATAGATAGTGTCACCACTATTTTGTCCATTGCTGTTTGTAACATTAAAGCAGGCGTAGAAAATGACCGTATCCTGTCCAGCGCATGGTGCCTTCCAGTTCATACTCCATGATCTTCCACCACTGCCAGAAGTTCCACCAGATTTATGTGTCACATAATTCGAGTTGACAATTTTAGTCGTTGTGGAATTCGTGATTACCCAAGAACCAATATTGCTATTCGAAGAATTCTCAGCACTGATCTGGAAGCCAAATTTGCTGGCTCCTGTTGGTTGGTTTATGTGAGCTGTAATCGTATAGGTCTCTCCTCCTACAAATCCAGTTGAAGGAATGTTGGAAGAAATAGAATCAATAGCTAAACCTCCGTTCAGGGAGGCCCCTGAATGACAGGTTCTGCATGTGTTCTCATTTGGTGCTCCGGAGTATCCACCACCGGGACCACCGGTGTTTGAATTGGCCATATTCTGATTCATCAGAATGATGCCAACTGAAAACAATGAAGAAATAAATAAAAAAGGTAAAAATTTTCTCATAAGATTTGGTTAGTTCGTACCAATCAAATTTATCAATTTAAGGCTCAATTCGTACTTTTGCCGCCCAACCGGAAAGAATGCTGTTTAAAATACTGGCCAAAATCAATAAAGCTGTTTTACCCAGCTATGCAAGAAAGGACCTGACGAAGCTGAATTCTTTTGATAAGGCTATAATAGCCTATCGTCTTTGGGTCACTAAAAAAGTATTGAAATAAATGTCTTCTAAGATTCTCGAGGAAATTGATAAGAGGCGAACATTTGCCATTATCAGTCACCCTGATGCAGGTAAAACCACACTCACCGAAAAGTTTCTTCTCTACGGAGGAGCGATTCAAACAGCCGGCGCCGTAAAGTCAAATAAGATCAAGAAAACGGCTTCTTCCGACTTCATGGAAATAGAGCGACAAAGAGGTATCTCCGTTGCGACGTCCGTAATGACGTTTGAATACAGGAATAAACTGATCAATCTGCTCGATACTCCGGGCCACAAGGATTTTGCGGAAGACACATACAGAACATTGACAGCCGTCGACAGCGTTATTCTTGTTATCGATTGCGTAAAAGGCGTTGAGGAACAGACGGAAAAGCTCATGGAGGTCTGTCGAATGCGCCATACACCTGTTATCATCTTCATCAACAAACTGGATCGACCCGGTAGAGATCCTTTCGAACTATTGGATGAGCTAGAGGAAAAGTTGAATATCAAGGTCCGACCTCTATCCTGGCCTATTGGCAATGGAGAGGATTTTCAGGGAGTTTACAATCTGTTCAATTCAAGCCTGAATCTCTTTGAATCAGGAAAGACTAAAAAGGAAGAAGATATCGTTGAGATCAAAGATCTGAGTGACCCGGTTCTTGATGAAAACATTGGTGATGCCGCAGCCCTGTTGCGAGAAGATGTGGAACTGGTGGAAGGCGTATATGAGGAGTTCTCTAAGGAAGCATACCTGAAAGCTGAACTGGCTCCTGTATTTTTTGGCAGTGCCCTTAATAACTTCGGTGTGCAGGAGATGCTGAACACCTTTGTAAACATTGCTCCACCTCCTATCAGTCGATATTCTGAAGATCGTGAAATCCTTCCTGGCGAAGATAATTTCAGTGGATTTGTATTCAAGATTCACGCAAACCTGGATCCCAATCACCGAAACAGAATGGCTTTCCTCCGAGTTTGCTCCGGTGAATTCGAAAGAAATAAGTTCTTTCATCATGTTCGATTGGGCAAGAAGCTCAAATTCTCGAATCCGGCCACTTTCCTTGCTCAAAGCAAAAGTGTGGTGGAAAAAGCCTACCCGGGAGATGTGATTGGTCTTTATGACACAGGGAACTTCAAGATCGGTGATGGACTCACAGAAGGAGAAAACATCCATTTTAAGGGCATTCCTTCCTTTTCTCCGGAGATCTTCAAAGAAGTAGTGAATGCGGATCCATTGAAGTCGAAACAGTTGGAAAAAGGCATTCAACAATTAACCGAAGAAGGACTTGCTCAGTTGTTTACACAACGATTTGGGAATAAGAAATACATTGGTACTGTGGGAGAACTTCAGTTTGAGGTAATTCAATACAGACTGAAGAATGAATACAGTGCGAGCTGTACATTCCATAACATGAACTTCTACAAGGCCTGTTGGATAAGCAGTGAATCACAAGCCAAGCTGGATGAATTCTGCCGACACAAGGAACAATACATTGTATACGATAAGCAGAAGAATCTGGTCTTCTTGGCCCAATCAAGAGCCGTGCTGGATATTACAATGAGTAATTACCCGGATATTCAGTTTAGGTTTACCTCTGAATTTGTGTTGTAAGTTGTTAAATGTGGAATTGGTCAATTGCTAAATTGAAAATCACTTACCAAATTAACCACTTAACCAATTAACCAATCAATAAGGATTATTCAGCACAATGGACTCCGGAGAAATGGAGTGATATAAACCAAAATCAAACTTTCCCTTACTCTGAATTCCTTCTACCTTCTCTTCGATCTTGCCACCGGCTTTGTAAGTGATGATATTCACATCGTTTGAATCTTTTTCAATTGGAATCCGGGCATAATAGATCTTAGCCGGAAGAGTCTGCCAGTTTCTGGTATCGGCTTTTTCAGTCACGGCATTCAGCACTGACACCATGGCGCCAAATCCTTCATCTTCCTGACGTGCTCTTTGTTCAGCGGCTTGCTTTAAAGCTACCCTAAGTAATGTTTTAGCTAACTCTCGCATCATTCTGTCATTCAATGATTTAATAGCTACTTTATCGACATCTTCCAGTAGTTCAACATCATACTCTTCACCATTGCAATCAACAATTCCTCTGGTGATTACTTCTTTCCTTGTACTGTATTTTGGGAAGGCTACACGAACCACTTTTAGGTCTCCAAGAGAGTTGTATTCATCTTGAGAGCGCGTGTAAAACGTAAAGCTCAGTCCCAATTCCTTATTAGAGAATACAACCAGTCCGCCGCTTCCTCTTACCACAACAAAGTTGATGCTCCATTCATCCTTGATGGGTCCCATTCCTTTGTGCCAAAAGAAAATCAGCTCTTTCTCCCGCTTTGGCATATCCTTATAATTCATTTTGAATTCCCGTTCGTAGAATTCCTGGGAATCGTAGAAACCATTTAATGCGGCAGTCCTGATAAGATCCTTCTTTAATTGCTCTGGTGGCTTCATATCAAAGAACTCAGCGTAATCCTCCTTATAGACATCGTAAGCATTTCTGTAGGCTATAAAGGCATCATTCTCGTTTCCCGAAGCTTCATAAAGCAGGCCCATTAAAACGTGAGCAAAAGCGTCGCGCTTGAATTTGTTCTCGCCTTTATACTTATCATTGATCTCATTCAACTTGATGTTGATCCGCCTGGCCTCTACCATGGCTGCTTCAAGATCACGGAGCATTATATAATTCAGCGCCTTGTAATAATGAATGTATATTCGTTCAAAGTCCTCTCCACCATAGTTCCGAACCATATCATTGGTAACCAGACTCAGGGCATCTCGTCCGACATTATGACTGAAGTCATCGACAAAAATGTATGCCTTTTCGAAATATGCATTACTCGAGTCGTATTGCTCCATCATCTGGAGGGTTACGCCCTTTTCCAGGTAATACAGAAGCATATTCTTCGACTTCTGAATGTTCTTGTTCTTGTCGAGGGTTTCATTGGCCTTTTCATACTCATGAGAAGCAAACTGCTGATGATAAAGCAGATTTCTCTCATAGTATGTCATACAGGAATTGAGTACGAATAGCCCCAGGAGCAGAGCCAGGCCGCGCTTCAGCATGATTGAAGACTATGTAGTAAGTAGTTTACTTGTTGACCAGCTTTTTGATCTTTTTGTCACCGATCCAGACCTTTTCATTGGTCTCAACGTTGGTGAGCTCCATATCAACCTGATAAAAGATCACTTTTTGCTTTTTGTCCTGATCTACAATAGAATTGATGGTTCCCTGCAACATGAAATCGGCACCTAATTCTTGTCCCCATTTCTTCGCAGTTTCCTTACTTGCAAATTCTTGCTGCTCAGCTCTTTCATCGCGCAATTCATCTCTTGCATCACCGGCCTGAACCAGTTTTACTCTTCCCGAGTTCAATAATTCCCTTTCAATGTCTTTAATGAAGGTTCCAGAACTGATGTGTTCATGACTGAGGTTTCTTACCAGACCAACCACGATGGCCGGCTTTCCATCATTATCGGCAATCCATTCCATGGCCCATGGTCTCGACAATACATCTTTCACCATCTCTTCAGCAACCATCCTGGAGTCGGTCTCATTCCATCTTCCACTCAAGTCAATTTGTTCGTCGGCCGCTACCCTTGCTACTTTCGGACCACAACCGGTACCGATCAAGAATGCCACTGCTAATAATCCTAATATCTTTTTCATTCGTTTGGTTTTGTTTCCTCAAAAATAGCAGAATTGTTTGTTGGTTCAACTTTTAAGGAAGCATTGGATTGGATTATTAGTTAAGCGGTATTAATCACATGAACAGCAGTCCTAAGAATACAAAAATGGCAATGAATCGAATCATAGAAGCCAATACATAGGATTTGATATAGGATTTTGGGAAATCATTTGTTTTCAGCTTCACCATGGCAGACCGCGCATTGAATATCAGCAGCGAAACTAAGAGCAACACGTAAATCGCTAACGATATATACAGATCAAAAAGATCGTATTCAAGGATCAAATAATAGGCTGCGAAGATGACAATGATAAAAGCGTAGGTCGTAATTCTATTCTTTGAAAAGAGATCAATGAGTTCCGCCTTCTTTTCCTGTGTCAGTTTCTTATTGGCTTTTTCATTGATCACTCTTGAAACCAGGATCAGAACCAAAAAGATGATGAAGGAAGGCATGAAATTGTCCATGATTCAATGTTTTGCTTTCTACTTTCAGTTTTTCTGTGGAATCATCAGTTTCATTCCTTCACCTAATACCATATCATCAAGGTGAGCAGCAATCTGGCCATCCGTAGTCCTCATATGGGCATGAATATTCGTGGAATGATGAGTGAATATTCGATGATGTTTGTTCGAATAGAATCCAAGTACATCCACTTCAGGCCGTAACATGGAAGCATGTATGCCCGATTTAACATGCTTCTCATGAGTATGCACCGAATCACCTTCCTCCCAGTCGATAATATGATAGGACAATCCATGTGCTATTCCCGAGATCATGAATGGAAAAGCTTCGTTCGTGTCGATGTTGCTTTTAAAAGCCGATTCAGCTACAAATCTTTCAAGCTCTGAATAGCTCTTTATATTTTCAGGAATAGAAACCGACTTCCAACTGGCAACCTTAGCATACACAAGGAGTGCGGCTTTTGAATTGAAACTCTGATCAATGACTGATTCATCATTTTCAACACGCGATATGTAAGGATTACTGTCAAGAATCAGTATCTCCCCTTTCAGGTTTTCACAGGCCCCAATGGCATATATATGATTCTCTTTCCTAAGATCGCTGAGATCTGCTTTGGCAGAGACATCACCTTTGTGCATTATATCCTTCAGAGCACCAAAGTGGTTTACTTTAATTTGAATTCTTTCTTCAGGCGAGCTTTGGCATGAAGCCAAAAAAATGGAAAGGATCAATACGATGATCTCAGTCCCCTTTCTTTTCATCTTCCTTCTCCTCATTTTCCTCATCCATCATCTGTCCTAATCCAATGCCTATGGCAACACCCATGCCTATTCCAACAGCAACACCCATGCCCATGTTATCCATGCTCACACCCATGGCGCATCCTACAGCTGCTCCAAGAGCAATTCCAATGGCTAAATATCTCGGCTTCATGATTTCTTTATTTAGAATCTATTCCGCAAGATATAGAATTAAGGCAATGATTAAAACCTGCTGAGAAAAGATGATAATTCAGAATGATACTTTTTAAAGTCGGTCAGGTTATTGTGAACACCTGAATCAATGGTAACGAGCTCAATGTCATCCTTAATTTCAGACAAGCGTCTACCGTGATCATATGGAACCAATTCGTCATCAGTTCCATGAATTATTAAGACCGGACAATAAATCTCTTCGAGGAATTTATTGGTCCGTAGTTTGTACTTCGTCATTAGTTTGGCCGGCAGGTAAGGATAATGATGATTCACCAATTCACAGAAATTGTAATAAGGTGTTTCAAGAATGAGTGCATTGGGTGACTCTATGGTGGCCAATTTGGCGGCAACACCAGACCCAAGTGATATCCCATAATAAATGATGATTTTGTCATCGTATTGTCCCCGGAATTTTTCAAGCAGTGCCTTGGCATCATCGATCAACAGATGTTGACGATTAATTTTACCCGTACTCTTACCATAACCTCTGTAATCATAGAAAAGCACATCATAACCAAGGGATGTGAAATGGTAGGCATACTTACCCCAACCCTGTAAATTTCCAGCATTTCCGTGATGATAATAAACCAATCCTTTTGAATTCGGCGTCCTGAACATCAAAGCATTTATTACTTCACCATCACCCACTTCTACATTATATTCCTCATAGTCAAGGTTGAATTTGTATTCATGCTTTTTGGGCAATTTTTCTCCAAGGAAGATCATGTAATCCTGTATCAGGTAGAATCCCAGGACAATGCCAATAAATAAGGTAGGTACTATTATTACGGTATAAGTTCCGATCTTGATCCAATTCATCCTGTGCAGCGCTTAGTTAAATTTAACCATTCTTTTCGAGTGAAATTTTAAATTTGAATGATGATGCGCTTATTAAATTTCATTCTGCTTTTCATAGGCACTTTTTTATATACTTCTCTGAATGCCCAGCAAACAGGGAAAGTGGATTATCCCGAGCTTGGAATTTCATTTGTAATTCCTCCAATGTGGGCTGGACAGGAAGGTGGCGAAGGTTATTATTTAGGTTCTGAAACTGTACCTGGCTTTATCCTTATTACTACCCATACCACCAAATCACTCGAACAATTGAAGAATGATGCGAGCGGGGGATTTGTTGATGGCACAACGATATTAAATAAATCAGGGGAATATGAAAGTGTGACCCCAAATTCAGTCGGAGCTATATTCACCGGTTCCATTGAAGGGCATTCCGCAAAAGCCTACATCATTGGCATGGTAAATCCAGAAGATGGTTATGGAATAAGTATTTTCTCGGCCACAACAACAGAGGCATTCACTGATGAAAATAAGAAAGCCGCAGTAGAGCTTGCCAAGTCAGTGGTTTTCTCGAAAGCGGTTATGCCAAGTTCTGTCGATAAATGGAAGAAAGACCTGCAGAACGCAAGACTGACCTATATGGACTCATATTCATCTTATGATTACTCTGGTGATTACACAACAGGTGGCGGTTACAGCTCAGAAGAAAGAATTGATCTCTGTGCCCAGGGCTTCTTCAACTTCTACTCCAGCTCTTCTATGTCTGTTGACGAAGGCGGTGCCTATGGTTCAAGTCACGGAAATGATCAGGGCAACGGCGATTGGAAAGTGATTGCGAATGCTCAAGGAGAAGCCGTTCTACAACTCAACTTCCTGGATGGCAGTGTGAAAGAATATGTCATCACCGAATCAGAAGGCAAAACTTTGCTGAACGGATACAGATATTTCAGAACATATGGCACAGTTACCGACGACGGGCCTGATTGTAATTAGCAAGTGTGCTCAGCATTTCTTTTAGTAAAAACATGAATAAATTCCTCCCATTAATTCTATACGCCATACTGGTATGCATTCTTCCGGCCTGTGGACAACCTAATGAATTATCTCAATCAGACATTGACCTTATCAATGAATTGAATTTCAAGAAGGAATTGATTGCGGAGATTCGAAAAATGACGGCCAGTGAATTTGTAAAAGCCACCGGCAATCCAAATGAAAGTATCAATTTCAGAGATTCATCTAACTACGTTAAGTTCAGGAAAAAAGGACTTGTTGGTTTAAAATTCAGTGATACCGAAAATCAAGCCTTCAAAATTGTCTCAACATTAAAGGAGTCTTTTAAAGAAGAGGGATATTTTATTTACATCAGCCAGGAAAACTATGGCTTCGATCCAGATGTAGTATGCGTATTAAAGACGGAAGACAAATTTGACCTCATTCGTTTTGAAGGTTGTAACGGTGTCAATTTTGACATTTACGTCGAAGACGTTGCAAAGCAATTAAGCAAATGGGATAAAGATTTTGGCCTTGAATTTATCGGCATCGGTTACGACTTCGTTGATGGCAATTATGTGAACAGCCCCAAGAATATGGAGAAACATGCCAAGGAGCTTTATGAGTTTTGTCCGGACATTGTAGATCAGGGTGTTGGTTCGGTAGCTGAACTGGAAAGAGAAATAACTCAATCAAAAAAATTCTTTCTTTGGTGGGATTAAAGCACTCACTATTATTCTAAATGAGGTCGGATAAATCATATCGATACGGAGTGATCAGTATTACAGTATTCGCACTGGCACTACTTTCAACGCAGACTCAGAGTATTATCGGACATAGAAACATGATCAATATTGGATCTTTTCTGATCCTTGTCAGCGCCATTTCTGGTTTGGTCGGATTTGTGAATGCCATGCGAGGAATCAAAGAGCCCAGGACAAAAAAGAAAGTTATTGGACTGATATTGAATTCTTTTTCAGTCTTGCTTTTTCTCAGCCTAATTGCTGCCAACGTATATGACATAATGAAGATGATGACATAATATGAGTAGAAACAATTGGTAATTCAAATTATAGATAATAGAATATGTCAACAGCAAAGCGCAAATGGGATCGCATAAGCGATGAAAAAAGAAAAGAAGTAATCGACCAGCTCATTCTTTACTTCAAAAATGAACGTGATGAAAGCATAGGAGTTGTTGCAGCAGAACAATTGCTGAATTTCTTCCTCGAATCCACCGGCGGGGAGATCTATAACAAAGGACTTGAAGATGCGAAAAGCGCTTTGGAAAAACGTCTGGAGGAATACAGATACGACATTGACGAGCTCACCGAATGGTAAGTTTCAAATGGTAAATTGTAAATGATAGATTATAAATTGAAAAGCTTTTAATCAGAATACATAGGCTGACTCTATCACACTAAGCAATTTCATAATTTACCATTTATAACTTACAATTAGGAATCTTCTATCTTTTAACAACTCTTTAACACCCCTTCAAACAAACCACACGTCTACTTATGTAATATTGTACTTTTGCCGACTTATATCTAACCGTGAAATCGATGAATAAAATTCTCTCAAGCCTGTTGATCGCCGCTTTTTGCCTGACTTCGCTCACAGTTGAAGCTCAAAAAGAAAAGAAATATGAGATAAAGGTCAAGATCAAGACCCTTCCCGATACCACCATGTATCTGTCCAATTTCTATGCGCGAAACAATTATTACAAAGACACAGCTACCACCGATTCGAAGGGATATGCTGTCTTTTCCGGTGATGAAGAATTGGAAGAAGGAATGTACAGCATTGTGGTTGGTAACAGAAAGATCTTCGATCTATTCGTCGTTGAGAAATTCATGTCATTTGAGACGGATACGATTCAGACTGTCGAAAAAATGGTTGTTAAGGGTAGTAAAGAAAATGCACTGTTTTATGAATACATGAAATTCCTTGGTGAAAAGGAGAAAGAGGTAAAACCCATCCAGAAGAAACTGAAAAGTGAAAATGAGGAAGAGAAAAAGGCGGCCAAAGCTAAACTCGAAGAACTTGATAAAGAAGTGAATGATTACATCCTCACCTTCATTGATGAAAACAGTGAATATTTTGTGGCCAAGTTCCTGAAAGCGATGCGAGAGGTTGAAGTGCCGGATCCACCAAAGGATGCCGACGGCAACATCACCGATTCACTATTCCAATACAGATATTTCAGAGAGCACTACTTCGACAACCTGGACTTCTCCGATGCGAGATTCCTTAGAACTCCTGTATATCATCAGATGTTGAGCTCATACATTCAACGATACACGTATCAGGTTCCGGATTCACTCTATCCTGCCATTGATTTTGTTGTAGATAAGTCCAGAGCTAACGTAGAGCTCTTCCGTTATACGGTATCGTGGATCACTAACACCTACGAGAAATCAAAGATCATGGGTATGGACGCCATTTTCGTGCACATGGCCGAGAACTATTACATGACGGATGAAGTAGATTGGGTAGACTCCACTCAGAAAAAGAAGATTCGAGAAAGATATAAAAAGCTCAAACCACTTCTATTGGGCAAGGTAGCGCCCAATATTGTATTGGCTGATACAGCGCAAACCACCTGGTATAATCTGCACAAGGTTGAAGCCGACTTCACCCTCGTTTATATATGGTCTCCTACATGTGGGCACTGTAAAAAGGTAACACCGAAAATGCACGACCTGTATGAAAAGTACAAGGAGTACAACTTTGAGGTTTTTGCCGTCTGCACAGAGTTTGAGAACGTTGAATGGAAGAAATACATACGGCAACACAATCTCACCTGGATCAATGTCAGTGATAGTCCTGAACACCCGAACAACATCAAGGATTATCCTTTGAATTTTCGTAACAACTACGACGTCTATAGCACACCTAAGATCTATCTACTTGACAAAGACAAGAAGATTGTGGCTAAGCGTATCGAGGACAAACAACTCGATGATTTTCTGGCCAGAGAATTCGGCCTAAAGGAAGACGATGGTAAAGCTATACAGGTCGATCAAGAAGAGTAATCCTTAAGAATTAAGAATTCCCTCAATGTCGGGTTTGAAATACAGATCCGACTTCATCACCTTTCCATCTTCCCGGTAGATGGGATTTCCATCTTTGTCCAGTTTCGACATATTACTGCGTTGAATCTCGCTGTATACTTCTTCTATCTTGTGTTGCATACCATGAGTAATGATGGTTCCGCAAAGGATGTATAACATATCCCCCAGCGCATCTGCCACCTCAACAAGGTCCTTTTCTCTGGCAGCATGAAGGTATTCTTCATTTTCCTCATGCATTAGTCGATGCCTGAGTGCAATCAAATCTTCATCCAGCTCAGTCACCGGTTCTTGGAAGACCGGCAATTTGAATGACTCATGAAAATCCTTCACGTAATTAATGCTATCCTGTAAGCTCAGTCGATGGTACTTTTCCTGATCCAATACCATCTTATAATGATCAATGTTGCATTCACTGAACATATCACCTGATTTAACAAAGTGATTCTTTTCATAAAAAGGCAAAACATTCACCTGGGCGTGCATGTATACCGGATAACCCAATGGTATGTCTTTTAAGACGGCCTTTACAAGTAGATCTCCAATTCCTTTGCCTCTTTCTTCAGACAATACAGCAAAACGCTCCAGTTTAATACCATTCTCACTGATACGCCATCTGGCTGTTCCCAGGGCTTTATCATTTTCAATGGCAAGAAAATGAACGGAGCTTTTTTCGAATTCATCGAATTCCTCTTCTCGGTCTACTTCCTGCTCGACAATAAATACCTTTTCCCGGATAATAAATGCTCTTTCCAGGTTTTTCTTATCAGAATGAATAAATCGAATTACTTGCATTGATTATATAAAGATTGGGGTTAACAATTGCGTTAAAAAAATTCAAGATATGTAAATTGTGATTCTCTTTTAACTACAACATTGAATCGTCTATAACTTATCTATACACGGTCATCAATTTATACACAAATGAAGAACAAACTCTTTTTCATAGCTGTAATTCTTTTAATCTCTTGCTCAAAAGAAGAAGAAAATCAAGATGTGAATGGATTGAAATTTAAAAATCAGGAATTACAAGGCTCAATTGATGGAGAAAGCTGGAAATATGAGAGCGGTAGAATCAAACGCTACATTCATTCGTCGATCAGATCAACCTACGTCTTTGCAATCAGTGGCAAACTAATCCCCGACACTTGTATTTCTGATTCATTACTATTCCAACCCTACTCATATAAGGAGGCATATATCACCTTTGAGATTTCATCTTATGACAGTCTACTGCAGCCCGTGAAACTAAAATCTTTCTTTGATCATTATCAATTTGCTGGCGGATTAACTATTGAAACGGTAAGCTACGAATCTGGGATAAATGAAAAGTTAAGGACGAATTATTTCAGTGAAGGTATAATTGAAATTCTTTCTTTTAATCACAAGACAAATATTGTCAAGGGACAACTGGTAGCAAGAATGACAGAGCCTCATTTTGGAGATTCAGAACTTAATGGACAATTTGAAGCAGTTTTGTGCACAAATGAATAAGTATAGGGAATCATGAAGTTCCGAAACTATTACTGCACTTTGAATTGCATTGATTCGATTCTGAAGAAATTCAATGAAATAGTTGAAATTCCATTAGACCTCGAATTTGAGATAATTTCATTATGATATGACAAAGAGAAAAGCATACTTCATCTCTTTCCTCATCAGTCTTACATTCTACGTACTAATTACTTTCCCACAAGTAACGCCTCATCCTGCTCAGCTAGTTCTTGGATTTTTCTATGTATATGCCTGGTTGATTCCTATTTCCCTTCTAATCATATATGGGAATTCATTTTATCCCATTTCACGACTATTTGCTCTGAAAGGAAAATACAGATGGATCTATGGAGTCTTTATTTTAATAAGTCTTGTTCTTTCCTATATCGACCGGTATTCCAATGACGCAGTCATTACCTTATTCTGGATATCGACCCTGTTCGTATGGATGCTGGCTTATTTCCGACTGGTAAAGAATAAAAGTAATAACTGATAAACTGCATGGTTTCCGTAAGCCTGCCTACCGGCAAAGGCAGGTCTTCCTCCAAAGGAGGGCAGGGATTAAAATTAGTCAGCAAAAATTACTTAGTTAAAATAGAAAACAGGAAGTGACTTTCCGTTAACTACTATCAATGCTTAATTCTTGCTCGCTGCTTTTACAACAAAGGCGACTTGCGGTCTCAAATATTCTCATTTTGCTCTCACTTATGGGTGATACGAGCGGCTATTTCCCGGATAACAGTACTTTTATGTCTGATATAACCAGTTAGAGCACATTCAATTAATATGTCCAAAGATTTTACTAGCGTCATGGCAGCCAAATCTGATAGTGATTTGCTAGAAATTGTGACTAAACTCAAAGATGATTATCAGCCAGAAGCGGTCGAAGCCGCTAAAGCTGAAATTGAACGAAGAAACCTCTCAGCTGATGATATATCTCAAGCTGAAAAAGAGCTAGAAATCAAAGATGCGAAGCAAATCGAAAAAGAAAATGAACCTCTTGACTTTGGCCAGAAATTTTTGTTTTTCATTTTCTTCTGGGGTGTAATTCCTTGGGCTATGGCAGGCACATTTATGAACAATGGCTATACTAAAAAGTATAAAGACGCTTGGAAATATATGAAACTCGGCTTGCTTGTCTTTGTGGGAATACCTTTAGTTATCTTGATAGTTCTGAGCATTGTTGGCTAGAATTCTCTCTACGTGCTCTAACTCCACCTAACAGCCATAGCGAGGTTGTTTTACTCACTTTCTCGTAAATTCTCAAAGGTGTTCGTGAATTCGCTCTTTGAGCTCATTTCCCACAGAAAATACTTTATCTTAGTTCTCTAAACTAATAATACGCTACAGCTGTTAGCCGAGGAGCGTTACCCACCATTCTTTTATGATTACTATTAATCAGTCGAAACCATACAACGTTACTTTCGCACCTGTCTATAGATACATGGAAGATAAGTACATAGAAGACTTCTTATCTGCCGGCAAACTTCGTTTAAGTTCCTTCAAAAAATTCAGGGAATACCCCGATGAAATAAGAGGTGATAAAAAAGAAGGAGGTTGAACATTTGAAGCAAAGACAAAAGAAGGAATGCAATATCTTGTAATGACAAATGTTGGAAGTCGAGAATATGTTTTGTGCAGTAGTCTCATTAATGACTCAGAATTGAATGATACATTCGAAACAAAAGGATGCCTAAAGATTCATAAGCCTTTGGAATTTTCAATTGCAGTCTCTAATGCTTTAATCGGGTTTTCTGAAGCATTTCTTGGTTTTTGTAATTATCAACCTCACAGGATTATAAAAAGAGAACTTGAGAATTTTTCAACCAGTGATTTTTACTAATGAATCAGGAGAATTGATAATAGGAGGGCCAACGATGAACAAGAGAAATCAAGAAATGATTCAAAAAGGTATTGACCTACTGTTTTTGAAAGAAGATAAATATCAGGCTCAAGCTGAATACCGTTTCTTGTGGTCCTTAGATGATCGTTTTTACAAATTGGAACCTTATATTGATATTGAATGCAAAAGCGCCATTCAATTCTGTGAAAAAATTGAACGCTAGGTAACTCCACCTAACAGCCCATCCTGCGGCGAGCAGGCATGTGCGTTGGTCGAAGTGCCCAGCCCAATCTTTTTTATATTTACTCAAAACTAAAAAATCGCTCACGGCCGTTACCTGCCTTCATACCTGCGGCATGTAAACCGGCAGGCAGGGCCGAGGAGCGTTAGCGTGCACTTAATTATATAGGGCCATAAAAACGTACCTACCTCTTTTAGCAATAATCACATCGATTATTATTGGATTAATTTGGATTTGGAAATATGATCAACCACCCGAAAACATAATGAACAGTAAAACCACAGTAGGAACTATTGTAGGTATTGAACAAGGCACAAAATCTTCTGGCAAAGACGCAATGATTATTTACAAGTACCAAGATGATAGTTTTACCAAAAGGATAAGATCTTCTAAGTATCGTGCCAATATAAAAGGAGAAAAATATAATGTTGTATTTGATTCATTAAACCCATCGAATTCAATTGTTCTAATATTTCAGCCAATATTCAATATTGATGAAGAAACAAAAATTACAATAGGTAAAATCACAAGAATTTATCAATTCAATTGGTCTGAAAACAAATACATTTCTAATTATGGAGTTGAATTTCAATACAACGCAAATGGCTCTTCGTTTACTAAGGATCAATCTCTTCCTCCCCAATTCAAACATCAATTTCCAGACTTAAAAGAAGGTGATAATTTTAATGTTGAATATTGGCTAAAGAATCCTGAGCGCTCGATCATAAAAATAGAATAACATCCCAGCTCACGCAAGTCTTACGACGAAGGAGGGTGGGGATTAAAATTAGACAGCAAGAATTACGTAGTTAAAATAGAAAACCGGAAGTGACTTTCCATTAGCAACTATCAATGCTTAATTCTTGCTCGCTACTTTTACTAGTTAGCGACATACAGCCTCAAGTCCAACTATCGCACAAGGCCGACTCCCAAGATTTGAAATAACACCTTCGGCTTAAACCGATTCACCGGCTCACCGATTCACCAAACACTGAAATTGAGAATAATTCTTAAGATCAACCACTCCGTGAAATTGTCTACAACCCACTGTCTTCAACCCTTAACAAATTTTAACACTAAAATGAATCAGACCATATTATTATGGGAGGTCAATATTCATAAATTTGCTCGCTTTACAACCTAAAACAAGGATTAATGGAGGAAAACAAATCTGGAACTGAAGTAGCTGCGCAAAGTGGAAGCAGCATCGACATCAAGGAGCTGAATGAGAAGATTCAAAAAGAGAGTTCCTTCGTCGACCTGATCACCCTGGAAATGAACAAGGTCATTGTCGGACAAAAATACATGGTTGAACGACTTTTGATCGGATTGCTTTCCGATGGACACATTCTTCTGGAGGGTGTGCCCGGACTGGCGAAGACGCTGGCAATTAAAACGCTGTCAAGTACGGTAGATGCTTCTTACAGTCGAATTCAGTTTACACCGGATCTACTACCTGCCGACTTGCTGGGTACCATGATATATAGTCAGAAGAAAGAAGAATTCACTGTAAAAAAAGGTCCGGTTTTTGCCAACTTCATCCTTGCTGATGAGATCAACCGGGCTCCGGCAAAGGTGCAGAGTGCCTTGCTAGAAGCTATGCAGGAAAAACAGGTTACTATTGGTGAGACCACCCATGATCTTCCCAAGCCTTTCCTCGTTCTGGCCACACAGAACCCGGTTGAGCAGGAAGGCACCTATCCCCTGCCCGAAGCACAGGTCGACCGATTCATGCTGAAGGTCGTTCTGGATTATCCGAAAAAGGAAGAAGAAAAACTCATTATCCGCTCAAATCTATCGAAAGACGGATTGGCCGATGTAAAACAGATCATCAAACCGGCCGATATCATCAACGCCCGGAATGTAGTTCGTGAGGTATACATGGATGAAAAAATTGAGCAATACATCGTCGACATTGTATTTGCCAGCCGGTACCCAGAGAAATACGGATTGCCACAGTTCAAGGAAATGATCAGTTTTGGTGGCTCACCAAGGGCCAGTATCAACCTGGCTTTGGCGTCGAAGGCATATGCCTTTATCAAACGAAGAGGATATGTTATTCCGGAAGATGTAAGAGCCGTTGCTCAGGATGTGATGAGACACAGAATTGGACTTACGTATGAAGCCGAAGCGGAAAATACAACATCTGAGGACATTGTTAACGGTATACTGAATACTGTAGAAGTTCCATAAAACCTTTTCATGGAGACGCAGAGCCTGCTGAAGGAAGTTAGGAAGATTGAGATCAAGAGCAGGGGTCTGACAAATCAGATCTTTGCCGGGGAATACCATAGTGCATTCAAGGGACGTGGTATGGCTTTTTCTGAGGTGCGCGAATATCAACCGGGAGATGAAATCAGAACCATCGACTGGAATGTAACGGCCCGTTTCAATCATCCATTTGTTAAGGTTTTTGAAGAAGAGCGTGAAATGACGGTCATGCTGCTTATCGATGTGAGTGGATCGGAGAATTTTGGTTCTCAGCGAAAATTAAAGCAACAGGTCATTCTGGAAATGGCCGCCGTACTGGCTTTTTCGGCCATTAAGAACAATGATAAAGTCGGTGTGATCTTCTTCAGTGACAGAATTGAAAAATTCATTGCACCAAAAAAAGGAAGTTCACATATCCTTACCATTATACGCGAATTGATCGATTTCAAACCAGAAAGTAAAGGAACCAACATCGGAGAAGCAATGAAGTATTTTACCGGTGTGATCAAAAAAAGATGCACGGCTTTTTTGATTTCCGATTTCATGGATAAGAATTTCGAGAATGCTCTGAAGATTGCCAATAAGAAACATGACGTAGTCGCACTGAGGGTTTTTGACGAAAGAGAAGCGGAACTCCCGAAAATTGGCATTATTCCTTTGAAGGATAATGAGACAGGTGAAATCAAATGGGTGAATTCCTCCAACAAAGAGCTGAGAAATACCTATAGAAAGAGAGCCCTGGAACATGATGCATGGCTCAAGGATACTTTTGCCCGTTCAGGTGTGGATGTGGCAGACATCAATACTGCACGTTCTTTTGTAAGGCCTTTGATCAATCTATTTAAAGTCAGAGAAAGTCGAAGATGAAAAGCTGGTTTCACATATTGATTCTTTCATTTCTGATGATCTCATCGGTAGTCTCAGCTCAGAAGCCAAGGATTGACATCGATCTGGATCGAAGTGAAATCAGGCTGGGTGAGCAGATCAAAGCCCTTGTGCGGTTTCAGCAACCTGCCGATGGATCACTTGAGTTTCCGGTCATCGCAGACACTCTTTCCGCCAAGGTTGAAGTTGTTGAGCGCAGCGAGATCGACACCTCATTCGAAGGAAGCAATCTGGAAACAAAGGTTTACAGTCAGGTATTATTGATCACCAGCTTCGATACGGGATATCATGCTATACACCCGATTTTTTCGGGCACAGGAGAAACTATGGTTCTCAGTGACCCTCTTCTGATCTCTGTGATGGATGTGGAGGTGGAAATGCCCGAGGCCACGCAGCAAGGTCAACAACCGGAAATTGCTATTAAAGACATTAAGGATATCAAAGACGCACCATTCTCTCTGTGGGAATGGATCAAAATGTACAAGTATTGGATCATTGGTATCATACTGCTCATCGCGGCGATATGGGCTTATTTCAAATACATTCAGCCGAGGTTACTCGATCAGAATCTAACAGGTGTCATTCCCAACTTTGAGATTCCGGCAGATAAGATTGCCAAGAGAAAGCTAAAGGAATTGGAGGACAGAAAGCTATGGCAGAGCGGCAAGTTCAAGGAATACCATATTGAATTATCTGAGATTCTCCGTGAATACATTGAAAACAGATATCTGATTCCGGCTCTGGAATCCACAACACCGGAAATACTTGAGGACCTCAATGATAAAGTGAAAGATATGGCCCTGACCGACCTGCGTTCTTCGCTCGAACTGTCTGATCTGGTGAAATTTGCAAAGTATGTGCCGGTGCAAAGTGAAAACGAAAAATGTATGGAATTCTCTTATCGTTTTATTGATATGAGTAAGGAAGAAGAAGAATTGATCGTTAATATGAATGAGGAAAATGTTTGATCTCACAAACATAGAATTTGCCAATCCGGAATACTTCTGGCTGCTTTGCCTTATTCCCCTATTCATCCTGTGGTATATATTCCAGATTAACAGGTCCAAAGCTGTATTGAGTCATCCTAATACAGAAAGGCTTTCACTAAAGGGATTCAATGCCATGATCTGGCTGAGGCATTACCCGGTGTTGACACGGAGTTTGGCTTTTGCTCTTTTCGTTGTTGCTCTTGCTCGCCCACAATCATCCATGAGCTTTGAAGACATCACTACAGAAGGAATTGATATCGTTATTGCCCTGGATATCTCAGGTTCAATGCTGGCTGAGGATTTCAAACCCAATCGACTCAAGGCGGCTAAGAGAGTAGCCATGGACTTTGTGAAAGGAAGACCTAACGACAGAATCGGCTTGGTTGTTTACTCCGGAGAAAGTTTTACCCAGTGTCCATTGACCATCGACCATGACATTCTATTGAATCTGTTTCAGGAAGTGAGAAATGGAATGATTGAAGATGGAACAGCTATAGGTGATGGACTGGCAACGGCCGTAAACAGATTGAAAGATAGCGAAGCAAAGAGTAAGGTCGTTATTCTGCTCACAGATGGACAGCAAACCGCTGGATCTATTCCACCACAAACGGCCGGTGAAATTGCCAAGAAATTCGACGTCAGAGTATATACCATAGGTGTTGGAAGCATTGGAGAAGCCCCCTACCCTTTTAAAACTCCTTTTGGGACGGTACAGTATCAGAATATTCCTGTGAAAATCGACGAAACCACCTTAAAGGAGATCGCAAATGCTACAGGTGGAGCCTATTTCCGTGCAACTGACAACAAGAAACTGGAAGATATCTATGAGGAGATCGATCAAATGGAAAAAACAAAGATTGAGGTCACTCAATACAGGAAGAAATCCGAGAAATATTTGTCCTGGGCAAGCCTCGGAATGATATTCCTCCTAATTGAATTCAGTTTGAAACACACATTATTCAGAAGTATCGTATGATCCAACTTGGAAATCCATATATGCTCTATTTGCTGCTTCTGCTGCCTGTTTTTGTAATCGTATATATTTTACATACAAGGTGGCAAAGGAAGGCGAGGGAAAAATATGCCGGATTGCAGGTTGGAAGTATGATTCCTAGGATCTCTAAGCGAAAACCTCTTACCAAGTTTATTTTGTACGGCATGGCCTTCTTCTTCATGGTTATTGCATTGGCAAATCCACAGATGGGAACGAAACTGGAAGAAGTAAAACGCGAAGGAGTTGACATCATACTGGCCCTGGATGTATCAAACAGCATGATGGCAGAAGACTATACCCCAAATAGATTGGAAAGAGCGAAAAGAGCCATTGAAAAACTGGTTGACAATCTTAAAAGTGACCGGGTTGGTATCGTGGTCTTTGCCGGAGATGCCTTTATTCAATTGCCGATCACATCGGATTACTCTGCCGCTAAATTGTATTCCTCTACAATTTCGACCGACATCGTGCCAACACAGGGAACACATGTAGGAACGGCCATCGAGAAATGCATAAGCGCCTTGAGTCATGACGAAGGAAAGAACAGGGCTATCATCGTCATCAGTGATGGTGAGAATCATGAGGAAGATGCTCTGGATGCCGCAAGAGAGGCAAGAGAAAAGGGAATATTCGTACACACCATTGGAATGGGATCTGTTGGCGGTGCTCCAATTCCTATCTACCGAGGCAGGAATCAAGTCGGTTACAGAACAGACAATGAAGGCAATACCGTGGTTAGTAAACTCGACGAGACCTTTCTGCAACAGATCGCGGCAGAAGGCAGTGGTGTTTATGTGCGTGCAACAAATTCAAGTACCGGATTAAGTTCCATATTTGACGAGATCAATAAAATGGAGAAGACCGAATACGAAGCAAAACAATACACGAACTTTGAAGACCGATTCCAACCTTTTATCATCCTGGCTCTTATATGTCTGGTTTTGGAATTCTTTATCTCAGAGAGAAAAAGCAAATGGGTCGAGAAAATTTCATTATTTGATGCGTAGAAGCCTGCAAATATCATTTCTCTTGCTTACCATCGTTGTGAGTCAATCCTCCTTTTCGCAGGATGAGAACAATCTTTGGAAGGGAAACAGACTTTACAAGGACAGGAAATACAGTGAAGCTCAGGCATTATATGAGAAGTCGAACAACCTCGCTCCTTCTGAAGCTGCTAATTTCAACAAGGCCAACTCTCTTTACAAGCAAAAGAAATATGAGGAGGCAGCCAAATTGTTCAACGCTGTGGCTTCTCAGAGCGAAATTAAAGCTGACAAAGCTGAAGCCTACCATAACCTTGGAAATTCATATCTGAAAGCCAATAAACTTGATGAGAGCATCGAAGCATATAAAAATGCACTTCGGAATAATCCCACTGATGAAGAAACCAGATATAATTTGAGTTATGCCCTGAAGATGAAACAACAACAGGAAGATCAGCAGGATCAGAACCAAGATCAGAATCAGGATCAAAAACAAGACCAAAATAAAGATCAGCAGGATCAACAGGACAAACAAGATCAACAAGATCAGCAGGATCAACAGGACAAACAAGATCAGCAGGACAAACAAGACCAGCAGGACCAGCAGGAACAAAATCAGGATCAACAGCAACAGGAGCAAGAACAGCAACAACCTAAGCAGGATGAAATTTCGAAGCAGGATGCAGAAAGGTTGTTAGAAAATCTGGAGAATGAAGAGGAGAAAACAAAGGAAAAGGTACAATTGCAAAAAAGAAAAACTTCGAAGGTTAAAATAGAGAATGACTGGTAGGTTCACACATAAGGCAATTGTTTCACTTGTGCTGATGTTTGCATTCAGTGCGATGACGCTGAATGCTCAGAATTCTCTGTTTCAGGCCATGGTTTCCAACAATAAGGTTGCCGAAGGACAAAAATTCAGGATCGAATTTCGGTTGAGCACATCGGGTTCATCCTTTACCCCACCAAGTTTTACAGGTTTTCGAATAATTAGTGGCCCTCAGCAGTCGCAAAGCACACAGATCGTCAATGGCAACATGTCTCAATCGATCTCTTACTCATATGTATTGATGGCCTTGAAAGAAGGAAAATATACCATTGGTGCGGCAACGATCAAGTCAGGAGGAAATACTTACAGCTCTAATGAAGTCGCCATTGAGGTAACCAAAGGCAGACCCCCGGATCAAAGGAATGATCAGGGTCCGGATGTGGGAAACAGCATTTTTATTAGAGCGCAGGTATCAAAGACCTCTCCTTACGTTGGTGAACAAATGTCAGTTACCTACAAATTGTATTACAATCTTGGAATTCTCAATTCAGAGATCACACTGATTCCAAGTCTGAATGGCTTCTGGAGTGAGGATATTGATTTCGAAAACTCAGGACGTGATGTCGAAGTAGTTAATGGAGTTAGATATAATACTGCCACTCTGAAGAAAAGTATTCTGGTGCCACAAAGATCAGGAGAATTGGTGGTAGATGAATTTGGAATGGACTTAATTATCCGCCAGGCTGTTCAAAGCAGATCTCGTGGAATATTTGACCAGATCATGGGAACCTACAAACAGGTTACCGGTAAATGTGCTTAGTGAGGCAATTAAAATCAATGTGAAGCCCCTTCCATCAAACAAACCAACCGGCTTTAATGGTGCCGTGGGTGAATTCAAGGTCGACTTTAAATCCGACCGAATGGATGTCCGCTCCAATGAAGCCATCAACTTCACCTATAAGATTAGCGGGAAAGGAAATCTGAAACTGTTAAACGAACCAAAAATTGAATTCCCGAGTGATTTTGAGGTCTACGATCCCCAAGCTGAAAGAGAACATTACAGTTACCAGCTCCGGAATGTCAGGTAGTCGGGAGTACTCCTTTCTTGCCATCCCGCGTCACAAAGGTCAGTTTACGGTGAGTCCTGAGAATTTCACCTACTTCGACACCCGAAAGAGTCAGTACATCACCTTAAGTCCAAATTCAATTGATTTCGATGTGGCCAAAGGAGAAGACGAATCGACCGCTTCAGTCAATTTTGGCGGAACCAATAAAGAAGATATCAAACTGCTGGGCAGCGATATCCGATTTATCAAGACCGACACACTGCTGACACCTGTTGGTTATGGATTTTTTGGTTCACTCTGGCATTATATTCTTTGGTTATTGCCTCTTCCCCTGTTCATTATAGCTGCACTTTTCAAAAGAAAGTCAGATGAAAGAAGAAGTGATCTCGTTTATATGAGAAAGTCGAAGGCAAACAGAATGGCCGTAAAACGACTCTCGGAAGCCAAAAAACATATTACAGATGGCGATGATAAGAGATTTTACGAAGAAATCTTCAAGGCTTTGTATGGCTTCTTTAGCGACAAGTTCAACATTCCTACATCTGAGATCAATAAAGAAAAGATATCCGAAACTCTCAGTGAGTCTGGCATTCCAAGTGATATGATTTCAAGAACACTTGAAATTCTTGATAAGTGTGAAATGGCTCGTTTCGCACCGCTAAGCACCGTTAGTCATGAAGAAGTATATGGTGAATCTGTAAATGTCTTGTCTGAACTTCAAAAAGGATTGAAATGAAAAAGATAGCGATACATATTCTTAGTCTTCTCTTCATTTCCATTCAGGCATTTGCCGACGATACCCTAAACACATCATTCACGGAAATGAGCGTGGATGTGCTTTTTGAAGAAGGAAACAGGCATTATCAGGACGAAAAATTTGAGGAGGCAATTACCAGCTATCAGTCCATCGTTGATAAAGGCCAGGAATCAGCTGAGGTCTACTTCAACATTGGCAATTCATACTTCAAAATGGGTGATATCGCCCATGCCATTCTTTATTATGAAAAGGCCAAGATGCTTGATCCAAGAGATGAGGACATCAAGAATAATCTGGAAATGGCCAATTTGAAGACCGTTGATAAGGTCGAGGCGAAACCCGAATTGCCGTTTAGCGAATGGTGGACAGATATCCTAAACACAAACTTGATCGATGAATGGGCCAATAAGAGTATTTATCTGGCTTATATCGGTTTGTTTTTAATGATCTTATTCCTGTTCGCGAAGGGCATCCTTAAGAAAGTCAGCTTCTTCACCTCGCTGATAGCTCTTTTCATATCCATTGTATTCTTCTTTCTTGGCATGCAGCAAAAGAACATTCGAAGTGACAGCAAGCATGCCATTATTTTCAGCGGTTCAGTGACAGTAAGATCTGCTCCTGAAGACGACGGAACAAAACTCTTTGTGATCCACGAAGGCACCAAGGTTGAGATTCTGGATGTCGAAGGCGAATGGAGTGAAATTTCACTTATGAACGGAAACGAGGGTTGGGTCAAGACCTCGGTTTACAAGAATATCTGATCAGTTCAATCTTACCTTCTTCAGATCGATAAGATTCATTGGATTCCCTGTAAGGCCTTCCACATTGTTACCTATGAAGCGGGTAACTTCATCATAAAATAGCGGAATAACAGGACTTTCTTCCAATAGGATCAATTCCATCTTACGATATAATTCAAAACGGGTGGAGTCATTTAATTCAGTTTTGGATGACTCATACAAGGCATCATATTTTTCACTGATGAAATGAGTGTAATTAGGGCCATTGGGTGAGAAATTCTTGCTGTAGAAAAGAGCCAGATAATTCTCGGCATCCGGATAATCTGCAACCCATGATTTTCTGAAAAACGGAACTCTGGAAAGCGCTACCAATTCTCTGTTCGTGGCCGCCGGATTAACTTCAATCTGTACTTTTATTCCAAGCTCACCCCATTGACTTTGAACGTATTCGCACAAAGTAAGATACTGGCTTATGGTCGTTAATTTTATCTCGGGCATTCCACTTCCGCTTGGATAACCGGCAAGTTTTAAAAGTGCTCTTGCCGAATCGGGATCATACCTGTAGCCTTTGATCCAGTTTTCTCTGTAGGGTGGTAATCCACGCGGAATGAAGCCTTCATTCGCTGGGTAACCTACTCCATTTTTCAGATACTTAACCATGGCTGAACGATCGAATCCAAGATTCATGGCCTTCCTGACCAGTTTATTATTAAGCGGACTCTTCTTCATGACGGGAAGAGTACTATCCATCATTATTCCCAGATATTCCGTATTCAAATACGCTTGATTCAGGTATTTGAATTTACCCTGATGCTTTTCCTTGATCTGGCCATTGTATTCAAGAAATTCCTGATTACTTGCATTGGTGCCCGATAGAAAGTCGAGATTCCCTTTCAGAAATTCGAGGTATTCCACTTCCTCATCATTGATAAATGTAATTGCCACGGCATCCACGTAGGGTAATTTTTTACCGTTAGCATCTTTTTCGAAATACTTCTCATTCTTAAGTAAGACAAGCTTTGTTCCTTCTTTCCACATCTGGAACTTAAACGGACCCGTTCCAATGGGTTGTTTTCTGAAATCGACCCCTAATTCTTCCACTATTTCATGTGGAATAACAGAGCAATACTTCATGGTAAGGAGGCCAAGGAAAGGCTGAAACGCCTCCTTCAGGAATATTCGGAGGGTATATCTGTCAAGGGCCTCAATTCCTATGTTGTTAGCCTGCTCTCGGTCAATGTTGGAAAATATCCATGCACCCGGAGAAGCGGTCTCAGATTCCATAATGCGCTGAAAGCTGTAAACGAAGTCCTTGGCAGTAACTTTTCGTCCTTCACCTCCCGGAAAGATTTTGTGATCATGGAAATGCACATCTCTTCTCAGAAAGAAGGTATAAATAAGACCATCCTCCGAAACTTCCCAATCCTTTGCAATGCAAGGTTTGATATTCATTTTCTCATCCATCTGAACAAGACCATTGAAAAGATGGTTCACGGCAGAAATGTTCTCAAGGTTTCTGGCAAAAGCCGGATCAAGGGATGTTATGCCGGCTGATTCATTATAGCGAAAAACCAGTCTGTTCCCGTCTTTACGATTCTTCTCATCTCCGCAAGAAGACAAAAAACTGATCATTGAGATCAGAACAATAAATAGACTTTTACCCTTCATGAAATTGGATCATTTCTCCCAGCCCGAAAATAGGAAATCCCGCGATGACTTTTTCAGTGCAAGAAGAATATCGCAAAAATAAGAACAGACAATACTTTAATTAACTTTGCCGCCGCATGCAAGAGGGACTTCGATTCACCATACAGACATTGGGCTGCAAGCTCAATTTTTCAGAGAGTTCTGGAATAGCCCGACAACTTCAGGATGCTGGATATGCAAGGGTTGATGAAGGCGAAAATGCCGACATCCTTGTATTGAACACTTGTTCCGTAACGGAAAATGCAGATAAGAAATGCAGGGCTATCATTAGAAAAGCAAGGAAGGCCAACGACAAACTATATGTCGCTGTAATCGGCTGCTATGCCCAACTCAAACCAGAAGAGATCTCAGAAATTGAGGGTGTTAATCTTGTCCTGGGAGCTTCTGAGAAGTTTAACATCATAGAACACATAGAGAAGAATTTCAACAGCGAGGTTAGCTCAGTTGAGGGTGGACACATCAAGGAAGTAAAAGAGTTCATTCCCTCCTATTCAATGGGAGACCGAACGCGTTCATTCTTAAAAGTACAGGACGGATGTGACTATTTCTGTTCCTTCTGCACCATACCGCTCGCCAGAGGCAGAAGCAGATCGCCAGAGATCAGTGTGATTCTTGATCAGGCGAGAGAAATAGCTGCCAGTGGTATTAAAGAGATTGTATTAACCGGAGTAAATATTGGTGATTTTGGAGCCGGCAAAGAAGATAAATTCATTGATCTGATCAAAGAGCTGGATGAAATACAAGGAATTGACAGATTCAGAATATCTAGTATTGAACCCAACCTTCTCAATAACGAGATCATCGATTTTGTGGCTGCTTCCAAAAGATTTGTTCCTCACTTTCATATTCCACTTCAGTCCGGGAATGATGAAATGCTCAAATCCATGAGAAGAAGATACGATACAGCCTTATACCGCGACAGAATTGAGCGGATCAAGGAAAAGATTCCAAATGCCTGTATTGGTGTAGATGTGATCACGGGTTATCCGGGTGAAAGCGATGAACTTTTCCTCGATAGCGTTGACTTCATCATGAGTCTTGACGTTTCGTATCTGCACGTTTTTACCTATTCTGAGCGCGCTAATACGGTAGCACCCAGAAAAGATGGAGTGGTCCCGGTTGATGTGCGCAGAGATCGCAGCAGAAAGCTTCAGGAGATCTCAAGGAAATTGAAGAGACAGTTCTATTCAAATTACATTGGACAGGAAATGGAAGTTCTTTTTGAAAAAGAAGAAGATGGTTTTATTTCCGGTTTCACACCAAATTACATACGCGTAAAAGTTCCATATTTGAAGGGGATGGAAAACCAATTAAGATCAGTTGAATTGTCACGACTCAATAGCGATGATGTTATCACATCCGAAAAAGTGGCACAATTAATGGAGGCTCCTGTATAACCTATGTATCCTTACCTACACGATTTTATAAACGACCTTTTTGGCACCAACCTGAAACTGCCTTTCCCTATGTTCGGTGTATGGGTGGCACTTGCATTCATGGCGGCACACTATGTTTTTGTTCTTGAAATGAAGAGAAAAGAAGGCTTGGGACTTCTTGCTTCTCAACCCAGAAAAAGAATCATCGGTGAAAAAATGTCGACAAGCGATTACATTGTTAATGGTGTCATTGGCTTTCTGATCGGATTCAAGATTCTACATGCCTTTTTCGAGTACGAGGCCCTGGTAGATAATCCTCCGGGATTCATTTTTTCATCCGAAGGAAACATGCTGGGTGGTATTCTCGGAGCAGCTCTAAGCATCTACCTTAAATACAGGGAGGTTAAGAAAGAAGAATTACCAGAGCCCAAAGAAATTACCGAAAATGTCCATCCATACCAGTTTGTTGGAAACATGACGCTGATTGCTGCCATTGCAGGTATTCTTGGCGCCAAACTATTTCATAACCTGGAGAACATAGATGAATTCATGGCAGATCCGATTGAAGCCCTTGTTTCTTTCAGTGGTTTGAGTGTTTTGGGCGGATTGCTAATTGGAGGATTTTCTGTAGTCTATTACGCCAGAAAACAGGGATTAACGGTTGTACATGTTGTTGATGCCTGTGCTCCCGGACTGCTCCTCGCTTATGGGGTTGGTAGAATCGGTTGTCAACTTGCCGGTGACGGCGACTGGGGAATTCCGAATGATGCTCCGATGCCATCGGCGTTGTCCTTCTTACCTGAATGGATGTGGGCCTATGACTATCCGAACAATGTTCTGGGTATTGATCTAAAGTCAAATTTTATATCCATGGGATATGAAAGCATCACGGGCAAGGCCTGGCCTACTCCATTCTATGAATCCACTGTATCCATACTTTTCTTTCTGATACTTTGGGCATTCAGGAAAAGAACGAATATTCCGGGCATGATGTTTTCAGTTTATCTGATCATGACAGGAACGGAGCGTTTCTTTATTGAGAAGATCCGAATCAATCCACCTTATCACATCTTCGGCATCGAGGCAACACAGGCCGAGATCATATCTGTTGTGCTGGTCATTGCAGGTATTGCAGGCGTATTTCTGGCCAGAAAACGGGCTGCGTAGGATTAATTATTAACAATAGAATTTCTCAATACCTCCTTTCAATCAAGCGAATAGAGAAATTTGCCCTATCGAAATAACCGATTGTTAAAAATTTGGATTGAATTTCTTCGTTTCAATTTAGAAATTTGATTCATGCCATTGGACAGAGAATATTCAGCTCTATCAAATCGACTTGACCTGGAAGACATCAGGAAATTCTATTTCGATAATACCAAAAGAACCCTTCGTATTGAGGATGCAAAGTATCTGTTGGAAAGAGCAGAAGAATTGAACATCACCAAGAACAATGGTGGCGTCAAGGCGCTATTCGATACACTTAAATATAAGTTCGGACAGGAAGATAAAGAGGGAATTCTAAATTCCTAAGCAGGCTGATAATCCTGCCTTCCTAATATTCTCAGCATTTTACCGTGCTCCCACAAAGCCTTCATGAAATTCGGCTGAACATTGTATGGAAGATTGTACTCCTCTGCTGTCTGCTTCACGATCTCTGAGATCTTTTTATGGTGTACATGACAGATATTCGGGAATAAGTGATGTTCTATCTGGAAATTCAATCCTCCTACATACCAAGAGAAAATTCTACTCTTTGGCGCAAAATTAGCTGTTGTAAGCATCTGATGAATGGCCCAGGAGTTTTCCATGCTTCCTTCGTCGTTTGGCAATGGATACTCGCTCGTAGGCATTACGTGAGCAGGCTGAAAGACACATGCCAGGACAAAACCGGCTACAAAGTGCATGACCAGATTAAAAGATAAGGTGATATACCAAGGATCTGGAAGAAGAATAATGGGCATGACCAAGGTGATGGTATGAAATACAATCTTGGCCGCTACCAATCTTGTGAATCTGGAAAGAAAACTAAGATTGTTTACTTTAAATGCATTCGTCTTCTTATACTCCATGATCTGTCTGAAGTCCTTATTTGTAGACCAAGACATTGTCATTAATCCATAAAAGAACCAAGCATATATATGCTGAAATCTATGAATCCAGTATCTCTTTGCATGCGGCGAAAAACGCATAATTGCGCCTGGATCGATGTCTTCATCAACTCCTTCTACATTGGTAAAACTATGATGCTTCTGGTTGTGTTGAATATTCCAGGTGAAAGCACTTCCACCAATAATTACCATCGTGTCGGCAAGAAACTTATTAAGTCTTTTGTTTTTCGAATAGGCGCCGTGAGAAGCGTCATGCATTACACTCAATCCTATGCCTGCAATAGCCATTCCAAGTCCCATCCACAGACCCAGATTAACCCAGAAAATATCACTTACCCGTGTTATGATCAAGGTGAAGAACAAAACATAGGAAGATAGCATTACCACCGTCTTCAAATGCATTCTCCAATCACCATATCTGGTAATGTTATTGTCTTTAAAGTATTTATTTACCCTGCTTCTAACTTCTGTAAAGAACTCCCCTTTCTCCTCTCTTGGAAACTTAATACTTGTATTCGCTGCCATGAAATATTTTTGAATTTCGGCAAAGATAAAGTTTTATACTTTACGATTCTGTGACAAAGCTCTCTCTGATCAATCTAAAATTCCGGTATACCGAGCTTCGAAAGTATCTTTTTAGGCACTCTCCGATATCGGTAAGGTCCTGATTTATAGACTACATAGGTGGGTATGTCTAGAACAAAAGAGGCCTGTAGTTTTTCATTGTTAACATTTTGTAAACGATCGATCTGTTTTCTTGGAATGTGATACCTGATTTCCTGTGAAGTACCCCCTATTGTCAATGCTGTATTCAAGTCATATGTCACTTCTGCATAGACTTCAAAATTTCTCAAAGTAAACTTGATTATGTTGTCGGCCTTTGCCATCCCATTAAATTTGAATGCAAGCCTTCGAATCATTCGCTTTTTATCCCATGGAATCAATTTATGTTCAAATAGAAATAAGGCCAATCCCAGAACAAATGAAAGTCCGAATAAAAACATCAATCCTTTCTCCCAATCAAGTGGTTTGCTGTCTTCGTCGAAAAAAGTATCGAGGGTACCAACAATCATGAAAAATAAGATCACGGCGAATGATTTAGCCGTCCAGGCGAGATAAGACTTAAACATCTATATCTTGTCTTTGCTGTCTTTCATCAGCTGAAACAGGAATTCCCTGGCCCTGAATAACTGAGCTTTTACGGTTCCCAATGGTAGGTTTAGCTCTTCGGCGATCTCTTCGTACGACAATTCTTCAAAATAGCGCAATACGACCAGGTCTTTGTACCTGGGTTTTAATTTGTCGACGATCTTGCGCATATGTTTGATCTTCTGCTCCTTGATGAAAGTTTCTTCAGGGTCAAGACCCTTGGATTTGATCGAAATAACCTTTTCATCCCCTTCTTCGCCATAGGGCTTGTCTATCGAAAGTGTCTGAAGTTTCTTTTTACGAATGAAATCAATGCAATTATTGGTTGCGATTCGAAATAACCAGGTGCTGAAGGCATATGAAGGTGCGTATTGATCTAGGCGTTTGAAAGCTTTCCCAAAGGCTTCAATGGTGAGGTCTTCAGCATCATTCGCATTCTGCACCATTTTGAGCATCATGAAATAAATGGAATCGCGATACTTCTCCAAAAGTTCAGCATAAGCCTGCTGATCACTCTTCTCAAGAGCACGTCGAACAAGTCGAACATCATACTGAGCCTTCTCAGAGAGATTATCGTTTACTTCCAGTCTCTCCGGCTGCTCTTTTTGCTCACCAGCATCATCCATAAATCGAAAAAAGCGAAATATATTTCAAACCAAGGTACCAAATAAATTGCCTGCGTGAAACCCAGCTTTCTGGCAATTCTGTTCATTACCACGAATTCCACGAGCCATCTTAAAAGGAAAATGAAAAGTATGATATTTGAATAGAATCCCAAAAAAAGAAGGCAAAAGATCAGCAGATTAGGTAAATAAAAAGATGCCTTGAGTATTGTTAGCCTGATTTTATTCAAGGACTTATATTCAAAAGCCGTTGAATAATGCCTTTTCTTCTGCGTCAGCCATTCTGAATAGGTCAAAGGAGGTGTTGATACCGTGTGCGCTGTCGGTATTGTGCAGATATCCGTATTCTCAAAATTCGAAACAGCTTGTACAAAAAGGTCGTCATCACCACTAGCCGTTTTTTCGTTGAGCATGGCCTCATCTTTGAATACCGATTTTTTATAAGCGAGATTCCGGCCTACACCCATGTAGGGTTTTCCCATCAGCGCGTAACCCAGGTAAGAGAAAGCTGTGAACATGGTTTCAAACTGAATTAATGAACTGTACCACTTTTTTATATTCTGATATCTTCCAATACCCAGAACTAGAGAGGTCTTACCGGTAAAGTAAGTCATCATGTGCTCAATCCATTTGAGACTATTTGGTCGGCAGTCGGCATCGGTGAGTAATACATAGTTATGACTGGATTTTTTAATAGCTTCGGCTAACGCCCACTTCTTGCCCACCTTGTCCTTTATGTCTTCTGAAGCCTTCATATACTTCAGATTGTCTTTCGATTTCATGAGAGACTGCAGATACTTCGCCGTATCATCCGTACTATGGTCGTCCATCACAATAACCTCAAAGTCAGGGTAATTCTGATTAAGTACATATTCAAGATTTTCCTGGAGACTGTGTAAGTCGTTCTTAGCGCAGATAATTACCGATACAGGCAATGATTTCCTACCAGGCCTGATTCGGTCTTTGGTTAAGGGAATAAATACCCAGAACAGGAAATAAGCCTGTATAAAGAGTAAAATGACCAATATGTACCAGATCAGAACTTCCATAAAAAAGCGAAGTGCGTAAAAGTAAAATGTTTTCTGTCTTTAATATCTTTGTGTGCTCTATTGATAGCCATTGAAGCAGTTTGAAATAAGTAAGACCGATGAGAAGAGTGCGGCAAGAAGCGGAAGTTTTACAACTGCTCACGGCACATTCCAGACTCCTATCTTCATGCCAGTTGGTACGGCGGGAACCGTAAAGGGTATTCATCAGCGTGAATTGGAAAATGATATCAAAGCCGAGATCATTCTGGGTAATACCTATCATCTTTTCTTGCGGCCCGGACTGGATATAATTCAAAAGGCTGGCGGACTCCATAAATTCATTAATTGGAGCGGTCCAATACTAACCGACAGCGGAGGATATCAGGTTTATTCCCTTTCGGATCGTCGAAAGATTCAGGAAGAAGGAGTGAAATTCTCATCACACATCGATGGCAGCAAACATTTCTTCACACCGGAATATGCCATTGACATACAGCGAGTGATTGGAGCCGATATCATTATGGCATTCGACGAATGCACACCTTACCCATGTGATTATCAATATGCCAAGGACTCGATGGAAATGACACATAGGTGGCTGAAGCGATGCATTGACCATTTTAATAGTACAGAGCCTGTCTACGACTACGAACAAAGTCTTTTTCCTATTGTCCAGGGATCCACTTACAAAGACCTCAGAGAGAAATCTGCCGAAGCCATTGCTTCCTTCGATTGTGTGGCCAATGCCATTGGGGGATTGTCTGTAGGGGAGCCACATGAAGACATGTACGCTATGACGGATGCAGTTTGTCGAATCCTGCCTAAAGACAAACCACGATATTTAATGGGCGTAGGAACTCCGGTGAACTTGCTTGAATGTATTAGTCTGGGTGTTGATATGTTCGATTGCGTAATGCCAACCAGAAATGGCAGAAACGGAATGCTCTTCACGAGTGAAGGCATCATCAACATTCGAAATGAAAAATGGAAAGACGACTTTTCTTCCATAGATCCGAATGGCACAGCTTATGTAGATCACGACTACTCGAAGGCCTATTTAAGACACCTGACGATTTCCAATGAAATGCTAGGCGCTCAAATTGCTTCTTTACATAATCTCAGTTTTTACCTTTGGCTGATGAAGGAAAGCCGGGCTCATATCGAAAATGGCGACTTTTCCACCTGGAAAGATGCTATGGTAAAGAAACTTGACAGAAGACTGTAATGTGGTTTAAGAAGATTGACCTGTATATCATTCGTAAGTTTCTGGGAACATTTTTCTTCAGCCTGGGACTCATTGTGATCATTGTAATCATCTTCGACATTACAGAACGACTGGATGATTTCATTGAAAAGCAGGCCCCTATCAAGGAGATCGTATTTGGCTACTATCTGAACTTCATTCCCTATTTCGTAAACCTCTTCAGCGCCCTCTTTGTCTTTATTTCAGTCATTATTTTCACGGCGAACATGGCCGCTAAAACAGAGATCGTGGCCATTCTGGCGGGTGGAATCAGTTTTTACAGAATGCTTGTACCCTATATGGTTTCCGCCATTCTTCTTGTAGCTCTTTCATTCTATCTGAACAACTTTGTCATTCCAAAGGCGAATAAGAACCGAATGGAATTTGAAGAATTGTACATCAAGGATCCATATCGAAACAGGGCTCAGAATATTCACAGTCAGATCGCACCGGGTACCTTCATCTATTTCGAGAACTTTAATAACCTAACCAATGTTGGATTTAAATTCTCTCTGGAACGCTTTGAAGACAGTGAATTGAAGTATAAACTGATATCAGACTTTATCAAATGGGATACCGTGATCAATGAATGGAAGATCCATAACTATCAGATCAGAGAGTTTGATGGAGACAAAGAAACCTTGAAGACCGGAAAAGTCATTGATACAGTGCTTTCCTTTCGTCCGGAAGAATTCAGTCAAAGGGAAACCGTGGTAGAGATGTATAACTACTACGAACTCAATGAAGCCATAGAAGATGCACGCAGCAAAGGTTCCGAGAAGATCGTTTATTATCTTTTTGAAAAATACAAAAGGATGGTATTTCCTTTCGCTACCATCGTTTTAACGCTGATCGGTGTGTCTATTGCCAGTAGAAAAGTACGTGGGGGAATTGGAATCCATATTATGTTCGGCTTTTTAATCTCCTTCAGCTTCATCGTTTTCATGGAATTCAGTCGGACATTTGCTATTAACGGAGGAGCTCCTCCCCTCGTCGCCACCTGGATTCCCAACATTCTATTCGGGATTCTGGCTATTTATCTGCTTATCAAAGCACCCAAGTAATTACAGATCAAACCACATTGAAGGAATACCTTTTAATTCAACAGGTATTTCTTGTTGTTGCCTGAATATGGCGTAGAAGGATGATCCGGTTCCCGATAATGAAACAAATTCAGCACAAAGCGAATAAAGAATCTCCCGGTATTCCTGGTATTCAGGATTATCGTCAGAATAAATCGACTCAAAAGAATTGAATAGATTACTCTTCCATTCACTCGGACCTTTTGAGAGAAGACTCCAGTTCATTTCTGCTTTACGGACATCAATTCTATCATAGTAATTAGCCGTATCCACCATCTTATCGGGAAGGAATAAAAGAAGTTGGTAGCCTTTCAGATCAACATGCACATCCCTCACCAAATCGCCTTTTCCCGAAACCAGCGCACTGCATGAATTATAAAAGAAATTAGCGTCACTACTCAATCGTATCATAAGCTCGAGGACTTCGTCCTTCAAATCCGAGTCATTGATGAGAGACATTATATGCTCCACGAAGCAGGCAAGGTCTGATGATCCGCCTCCAAGACCCGCACCTGAAGGTATGCGTTTATGTAAATGAACTTTGAATTTAGGTGAATCAGGGCTTTTCGAGAGGAGATCAAGGACTTCGGATATAAACTCTGTGTCGGCTTCAATTTTTAAACCTGAGTAAGTAATCAAGTTATTCTCTGAAGGAATAATTTCAAGAATATCACAGAATGGAATACAATAAATGAATGAATCTATATTGTGATAATTATCGGTTCTTTTTTCCTGAACCGACAGTCCAATATTAATTTTTGCTTTTGGATAATAGATCAACTAATCTACTTGAGGTGACCTTAATTAAAATACTGAAAAAGAATCTATTACTTCAATTCTTCAGCAATGCTTTCCGCCTTCATTTCACCGGCACCGATCTTCAAAACGAACATACTTCGGTGTTTTTCGAGCTCTCCTTTTAAGTCTTTCTTCAAGACATTCATCACTACGTCGTAGTCACCATAAATTTGAGTCGACATACCATTGGTGATGACCTCAATCTGATCGTTCTTTTTCAGATCAAGAATGAAATCAATGATCCTTTGTCTGTAGTCCTCAGATAATGGATAAAGACTCATTTCTACGCTTATTTTCATCTGATTACACTTTTATAAACCTCGATGTAACGAGGAAGGATTTTTGTCAATTCGAAGTCTGTGGCGCGCTCGTAAGAAGATTTCCTCAAAGAAAGAAGGGCGTTTTCATCCGATAGAATCTCTACAGCCTTATCAGCCATGCTTTCCACATCACCGACGTCAAACATATAACCAGTCTTGCCATCGACCATAACTTCAGGAATTCCTCCCCTGTTCGTTGAAATTACTGGCACTCTGTTGGCCATGGATTCCAGTGCAGCAAGCCCAAAGCTTTCAAACTCAGAGGTAAGAAGGAAAAGATCCGAGATAGCAAGCATTCGCTCGGTCTCCTTCAATTTCCCTATAAATCGGATCTTATCACAATTTGCACTGTTCCTGCACATCTCTTCGATATTATGTCTTTCCGGACCGTCGCCCACAAGCAGGAGAGTGCTCGGGATTCTCTCTTTAACTCTCGCAAATATTTTCACCACATCTTCTACCCTTTTCACCTTTCTGAAGTTCGATATGTGAATCAGGATCTTTTCTCCATTTGGGGCGAGTTCTTTTTTAAGATTTAAATCCGCCTCTTTGTAGTCATCAAAGCATATAAAGTTCGGGACTACATGGATATCCTTATCAATATGAAAATGCTTATATGTTTCATTCTTGAGGTCCTCAGAAACTGCCGTAACCGCGTCCGACTGATTAATAGCGAAAGTAATAACCGGTTCAAAGCTAGAATCCTTGCCTACAAGGGTAATATCTGTTCCGTGCAGCGTGGTTATCACCGGTAAATCAATGCCTTCAGTCTTCAGGATTTGTTTTGCCATGTAGGCTGCAGAAGCGTGTGGGATTGCATAATGAACATGAAGCAGATCAAGCTTTTCAAATTTTACGACGTCAACCAGTTTACTGCTCAATACAAATTCATAGGGCTGATATTCGAACAAAGGATAATCAGAAACCCTTACCTCGTGATAATAGATATTCTGATGAAACTTATCCAGTTTAACAGGTTGTTTGTATGTTATGAAATGTACCTTATTGCCCTGACGCGCAAGAGCTTTACCTAGTTCTGTGGCCACAACTCCGCTTCCACCGAAAGTTGGGTACAATACGATTCCTATGTTCATTTTAATGCTTTATGGTATCGGAGAGCAATTCTTTGCTGTGCCTTTTCGCAATTGCATCATAAATCACCTCCTGTATTCTGGTTCGAATACTCAATGATATCAATTTTTTATTGCTTGCATCAGGATGAATGCGATTAGAAAGGAAAACATATACGATTTCATCTTCAGGATCAGCCCAGGCATAGGTGCCGGTAAAACCCGAATGACCAAAACTCATGTAACTGACACAGGTGCATGTAGGCCCGCCTTCCTCACCGTTGATCATTGGTTTGTCGAATCCTGCCCCTCTCCTGTTTTCATTCTCACAGTATTGACATGATGTAAATTCTTTAACCGTCTCTGAATTCAAATACTCCCGACCAGCATAGCTGCCGGAAGAAACATACATCTGCATGAGTTTAGCTATGTCATTGGCATTACCGAATAATCCGGCATGACCTCCAACTCCTCCTAGCATAGCTGCACCCGGATCGTGCACATCACCATGAATCAGTTGTCCACGAAACATCTTATCATTTTCCGTTGGTACGATCTCTTCCTTCCTGAAATGATAGAGAGGCTTAAATCCGGTTCGACTCATTCCCAGGGGCTGATAGAATTCCTTTTCTACATATTTATCCAGTTCCTGTCCGGTCTTTGTCTCTACAATCTCTTTGAGGAAATAATAACCGATATCCGAATACTTGTATTCTCCCGATTCATTCACAGGGGTTTTCAGAATTTGATCAAAAATTGAATCCCTGTATGTGTAGTTTATATATAGATTGTTGGCAACCCTATATCGATATAATGAGGTTGAATCGAGGCTGTACACATCGTATCGAGGTTTACCCCCTGACAAAGATTTTTTGTAGAAAGGAATCCAGGCTTTTAAGCCTGCCTGGTGAGCAAGTATCTCCCTGATACTGAGATTCGCATAATCAGTTGTATCAACAAGGTCTGGTAAATAATCACACAGAGAATAATCGAGATCAACCTCTCCTTCTTCCACCAGTTTCATAATTCCCAAAAGTGTGGCGGAGATTTTGGTTACCGAAGCCAGATCATATATATCCTGTGACAAAACCAGACGGGCAGAATCGTAAGTGTGATAGCCAAAAGTCTTGTTATAGAATACCTTTCCCTGACTCGCCACAACGATCTGACATCCGGGATAAGCCTGCTCAATTAACCCTTCAATAGCAATACTATCTATCTGATCCAACCAATTGCGCTCAATTCCGATCTCTTCTGGCCATACATAGTTTAACCTGATCACCTCATTGAGTTCAAGACCTGAACCACCTTGAAATTGTGGATTGATGCTAACGGGTAGTTTTCCATTGACAATACCTCCGCCGAAAATAAGCTTGGCGGCCATCTCATTGGCGTAAGCATTGTTCTGGTATGCCATGATGAAGGACTCAAAATGATCAAGGCCGTGGAATTCATTTAAGGCATAAGGATTGCAAAAAGCCGAGAGTACGACGTCTTTTTTAAGTCGGATTGCATTTAGCAGATCGGCTGCATTGCCATTGATCTTTTTTCTGCTGTACGGATTTCGGTTTCCCGTATGCACACTGGCAATGATCAGATTATACTTTTCGAGTTTCTCCAGGAGTTCTTTCTGATCCTTCACTTCATGATCAATGCCTATGTGAAAAGTATCTACCTGCGTGTAGAGAGAAAGATAATGATGAAAGGTTTTAAATCCCTCATCTCCCACAGCCAGAGCCGCAATTCTAAAGGTGTCAAGTGTTTTTACCGGTAGCAAATCATCATTGTTCTGTAGTAAGGTTATTGAAGATTCGGTAAGTTTTCTATTCAGTAATTCATAAGTCGGCTGGTTCAGATCTTCATAGAGATTATTGATTTCAACAGGAGCATATTTGTCGAGACCTGCCCATTCTTTGGCTCTTAGCACCTTTAAACACCTCTTTTCAATCTCTTCCATGCTGATGCGCTCTTCCTTTATTGCCTTTTTAATCTCAGTAATGGCCTTTGGAACATCTTCTGAAAACAACATTACATCATTCCCCGCCAGCAAAGCAAGAAGATCTACTTCACCGGGTTTATAAAAACTGCTAACGCCCTTCATATTGAGAGCGTCGGTAAAGATCAATCCTTCGAATTTCAGACTATCCTTGAGCAGACCATTGACAATCTCAGGTGATAAGGTTGAAGGTTTGTTGAATTCTTTTACTAGTTCCGGAATGTATAAATGGGCCACCATAACACTGCTCAGACCCTGATCCATCAATTGACGGAATGGATAGATCTCCACTGAATCGAGTCGATTGTATTTGTGGTTTACGATTGGAAGGGTTTTATGTGAATCCTTGTCGGTATCACCATGGCCGGGAAAATGCTTGGCATTGGCCAGAACATGCATGGACTGCAATCCTTTCATATAGGCAATCCCTTTACTACTCACATTATTCCTGTCCTCACCGAAGGACCTGGCATTGATCACAGGATTGTTCGGATTTACATTCACATCCACAACGGGTGCAAAATTCACATGAACACCCAATCGATTCATTTGCTCACCTATTTGTCGACCCATCTCGTAAATCAGCGTTTCGTCCTGAATTGCGCCTAAGGTCATTTGCCAGGGATACTTTACTGTGCTATCGAGACGCATAGCCAGACCCCACTCTGCATCCATACCTATGAGTAATGGCACTTCCGACTTTTCCTGAAGTTTGTTACATAAAATCGCTTGACGTTTCGGACCTCCCTGAAAAAAGATCAGTCCGCCAATCCCATAATTATCAATCAGATTTGATAATTCTTCCTCATGCTCCCCATTTCGATTCGAATAAGCAGCCACCATAAATAACTGGGCAATTTTTTGTTCGTCCGACAAGGTCTTGATGAGAGAATCTGCCCACGGACTTTCAACACTATTAAATGGGGGATCCTGATCTGAGAGGATTTCCGCCTCATTTCCGGCTTTAAAGCTGTACAGGATTATAGCCAACAGGATAAAGAATTCCAGAGAATATCTTCGAAAGAAAGTCATCATGGCGTAAAAGTAAGGATTAAGCAAGGCCTGAATTGAGGCAAAAGATGAACTTTTGAACAGGTGTGTATTAAATGTTTGAGGAATGAAAATGCCCATGAGAAATGATTAAATTTGAAGCAAAAAGCTTGGACGCACCCAGACTACCTTCTTTATTTAAACAACGTGGACCTAAACAATTTAATTATCGTCCATGGTTCTACGATGCCGATAAAGAAGAAAGAGAGAGAAGAAACAGGCTGATTCGCTCTGAAAAGAAAGGTGTTGGCAGTGATTCTGAACACCGAATGGATTTCAGATCTAGTTTACACGATAAATGGAGGGAGTCTCATTCAGGAGCAAGACAAAGGTCCAGGTCAAACCTCCGGCTGATCGTTATCATCGGTCTTCTTTTCTTGATTGCTTATTATTTATTGAAATAAGGGCTCAGACCTTTTATGGAGAATAACATTAAAGTTTTGCCTGAATCTGTAGCGAATCAGATTGCGGCGGGAGAAGTGGTACAGCGACCAGCTAGTGCTGTGAAGGAATTGCTTGAAAATGCCATTGATGCCGGAGCAGACCACATTACCCTTAATATCAAAGATGCCGGAAAATCACTTATTCAGGTAATCGACAACGGCACTGGAATGTCGGAAATCGATGCACGTTTGTGTATTGAAAGACATGCAACATCCAAGATTTCTGAGATCGATGATATTTTCCATGTAACAACCATGGGCTTTCGTGGTGAAGCCATGGCTTCTATTAGTGCCGTATCTCAGATGGAGATCAAAACTAAAACAGATGAGGATGAATTGGCCACAAGCTTAAAAATGGAGGGGAATGACATCACCTCCCAAAAGTTAGAGGCCGGTAATCGCGGAACGTCAATATCCGTAAAGAATCTATTCTTCAACATTCCTGCCAGAAGGAACTTCCTAAAATCGAATAATGTTGAAAGCCGACATATCAACGAAGTCTTTCAGCAAGTCGCCTTGAGCAGACCCGATCTCTCTTTTTCTTATTTCAATAATGAGGAACAGATCTATCATCTGGAGAAAGGAAATTTCAAGAAAAGAATCATTCAGTTATTTGGGAAGCGATTCAATGAAAGGCTCATCCCGATTGAAGAGGAGACTGAGATCGTAAAGGTTAGCGGATTTGTCTCTAAACCTGAATATGCAACATTGAAGAAGGGCGAACAATTCTTCCTTGTAAATGGTCGGTTCATCAAAAGCCCTTATCTGCATCACGCTATAATGGCTGCCTATGAAGACTTGATTCAAAAAGATGCCCATCCACAATATTTTATAAAACTTGAAATTAATCCTGAGCAGATCGATATCAATATACATCCGACCAAAACTGAGATTAAATTCTTGGAGGAAAGATCGATCTATGCCATCATCAGGACCAGTATCCGCCAGAGTTTGGGCAAGTTCAATGTAGCGCCAAGTCTGGACTTTGAAAGAGAAACGGCATTCGACAATATGCCTTTCGACAAAAACAAAGAGATCAAAATGCCTGAGATTCAGGTGGATAAATCTTACGATCCTTTTAAAACTACTACCTCCTATCGTCCCGACTCATCTGATGAGAGAAAAGAAGATCTTCAGAAGGCACTGGATTTGATCAATGTTGAAGGCAGTTTTCAACCAGATCAAAGTCATGCCACCAGCAGAGAATCTCAATTGAATATCGAAGGCGCTGAAAAAGAAGAGGGCAAGAAAATATTTCAGCTGCACAACAAATACATCCTCACGCATATCAAGAGTGGATTGATGCTGATCGACCAACACAGAGCGCACCAAAGAGTTTTGTATGAACGATTTATACTAAGCGAGAAGAATGAATTTCCAAGTCAGAAGATCCTATTTCCCATTTTAGTGGAAATGAGTAACGAAGATCATGAGCTGGTGAAAGAAATACAGCAAGAACTCGAAGACATAGGATATTCAATTGAAGAATTTGGAAAAGACAGCGTTTCAATAAATGGCGTTCCTCCCGGAATTCAGGAACAGGATATTAAATTAATCTTTCTCAAAGTAATTGAAGATTACAGAGTTAGTGGCATGAAGGATTTTGAAAACAAAGTCGACAAACTTTCTGTTATTCTCGCAAGGAACATGGCCATTAAAGGCGGTCAAAAACTGGATGTACAGGAAATGGAATCATTGATCGATCAATTGTTTGCCTGTGAGAGTCCAAACACACTTCCAAATGGAAAACCTATTATTGTAACCATCACACTGGACGAATTATCTAAAAAGTTTCAAGCTTAATGTTGACCCTTCCCCCGGTAGTAAAGAATCTGCTGATCATTAATGTACTGATCCTGTTTGCCACCACCTTCACTGAAGAAATAAGTCTTTATACTTCTCATCTCTTTGGCCTGCATCATTGGTCATCAGATCTCTTCATGCCTCACCAGGGAGTTACTTACATGTTCCTTCATGGAGGATTCTTTCACCTCTTTTTCAACATGTTCGCTCTTTTCATGTTCGGACGAATACTTGAACAGGTTTGGGGAGGTAAAAAATTTCTGATCTATTATATGGTCACCGGCATAGGTGCCGGAGTACTGCAGTTGATCGTTATGACCTTCGAACTTAACAATCTGCAAGAAGTAATTCGCCAACTGGGTCAGAATATCACACCTGAAGCTTTCAGTGCCTTTGTTGAAGAGTACATTCCAAAGCCGTCTGACCAGGCTACGGCGCGAGACATCACAAGGGTTAGTCGCCGCTTTCTTGGTGACTGGATAACAGCAGAAAATCCGGATGCAATGCACTGGAAGGCCGATGCCATGAACATTGCCAACATATTTCTGGAACTCAAAACCAACATGGGTACTGTAGGAGCCAGCGGATCGGTCTTTGGTATACTTCTGGCCTTTGGAATGTTATTCCCTAATACAGAATTAATGCTTCTTTTCTTCCCGGTCCCTATCAAAGCAAAATACTTTGTGATCGGTTATGGAGTCTTTGAGTTGTATGCAGGATTCAATAATAATCCGGCTGACAATGTGGCGCACTTTGCTCATTTGGGCGGAATGTTGTTTGGTTATCTATTGATACGATACTGGAGAAAAACAGGTCAGACCTATATGTAATGGCAAGTATTGCAGACGACATAAAAAGAAGCTTTACAGACGGAAGTGCTCTAACAAGAATCATTTACATCAACCTTGGTGTATTTGTGTTAGGCAGGCTCATTCTCAGCTTTTCGAGTTTGGGTGGAGCCACATTCAGCATAACGCCCTACCTCGCTACGGTTGCGGATCTTCCTACTTTGGTCACAAAGCCTTGGACATTGATAACCTATATGTTTTATCATGAAGGCTTTTTGCATATTCTATTCAATATGCTGTATCTGTATTTCGCCGGACGAATATTTCAAGATCTGTTGGGCGAAAAAAGGCTGATAAGTCTTTACATCATGGGTGGACTATTCGGAGCATTTTTCTACATTTTCATGTATAATGTTCTACCCGTCTTTCAGGACGGACTGAAATTACCTGCATTGGGTGCATCAGCTGCCGTATTATCGATCATAGCAGCTATTGCTACCAAGGTTCCGAATTATCAACTTCATCTGGTTTTTCTCGGACCGGTTAAACTTAAATACATCGCACTAGTGCTTGTGGTTCTCGATCTAATTTCATTTCATGATGGAAATGCGGGAGGCCATCTCGCTCACCTGGGTGGAGCATTCTTTGGCTTTATGTATATACGACAAATGGAAAAAGGCCGCGACTGGAGTATGTGGTATTATAAATGGACAGGTGCCATCAAAGAAGTTTTCAGGCCAAGCAACAAAAAGAAGATCAAGGTTGTTTACAAGAACAATGAAGGTAAAAAGAAAACCAGCTCTAACGTGAACGAACAGGAAATGGTAGATAAGATCCTTGATAAGATCTCAAAATCAGGCTACGATAGTCTTTCCAAGGAAGAAAAAGATATTCTCTTCCGGGCCAGTCAAAAGAACTGATATGTATATCTATTTCATGCTCATATCAATTGGGTTGATCCTTACGGTCGATCTGTACTTTTATTATTCCATGCGGCAGGTGGTAAAAGGACCGGAAAGAAAGAAGATGGTTCCAAATTGGGCCAGACTTGTTTATTGGGGTTTTACTCTCTTCTCTATTGTATTCTTTTTTGTTGCGGTTTATTACTTTTCCGACAAAACCCCACCACCCAAGTTTGCCAGGATTTACATTTCCGGTTTTATTTTCATCGTTCTCCTTTCCAAGATCATCGGGATCGTATTCTTTCTTCTTGATGACATTCGACGAGGCCTGATCTATATCAAGAAACTCATCTTCCCTCCCAAAGCCGACCTTGAAACAGGAGGTAAAAAAATTAGTCGGGGAATGTTTTTGAAACAAAGCGGACTCATTGCTTCAGCTGTTCCTTTTGTTACAATGATGTACGGTGTGGTAAAGTCTGCCTTTGATTACAATGTGATAAAAGTGAAGATCAAGTCAGCCAAGATCCCCGACAACTTTAACGGTTTGCGAATTGTCCAGATTTCAGACATCCATACCGGAAGCTTTATATCGGATAGTCCTTTAAAGGATGCAGTATCTATCATCAACGAGCAGGAAGCTGACGTGGTTTTCTTCACAGGTGACCTCGTAAATGATGTTGCAGAAGAAGCACTTCCCTTTGTAGATGTTCTGAAGGACATTCAGGCCAAACATGGAGTGTACTCTGTTCTTGGGAATCATGATTATGGAGATTACTTCTATCAAAGAGATGATATTGAGGGTAAGAGACATAACAAAGCTCTGATCACCGATATTCATCACCGAATGAATTGGGATATTCTGCTAAATGAAAGCAGATCTTTGGAAATTGATGGTCAGTCCATTGGTATAGCAGGCGTTGAGAACTGGGGACACAGCGCACGTTTCCAGAAATACGGCGATCTGAGTCTTGCCATGTCGGAAATGAAAAAACATGACTTCAACATCCTTTTGTCCCATGATCCTTCGCATTGGAGTAATGTAGTTCTCAAAGAGCAACCGAGTATAGATTTGACATTGTCGGGTCATACACATGGAATGCAGATGGGAATTGAAATTCCTGGATATATAAAATGGAGTCCTTCGCAATACATTTATGAGCAATGGGCCGGTCTGTATCAGCAGGATAAACAAATGATCTATGTAAATCGTGGACTTGGATTCCTGGGTTATCCTGGCAGACTGGGCATTTTACCAGAGATCACCGTGATCGAACTGGAAAAGTCGGTCGTTTAATCTTCCTTCTTCGGCTTGTAGATTATATTGATCCCACCACCTTTATCTTCTTCTTTTTTCCAGTAGTCAAGGTGTTCAAGAATCTCCTCTTCTTCTTCGTTCCAAACATGTTTTTCTCTTTGCTTGCCTATTTTCCTGTAATAAATAGCAAGAGCCGCACCGGCAATGAAACCCCACAGATGAGATTCCCATGAAGTCTTATAATCGATAGGCAGTAATCCCCATACCAGGCTACCGTACAGAAAGGCTACGAGAAACGAAATGGATAAAAGCTGTGTATTTCTTCGAATAAATCCACTGAATAAAAGGAAGGCAAAAAGACCATAAAGAAGACCACTGGCACCAATATGAAATGATTCGCGTGCAGAAATCCAGGTCCAGAATCCACCCATCAGAATTACCCATAAGATAACTCTCCAGGCTACCTCCCGATAAAAGTAGAACACAGCCCATCCAAGGATAAGGAGAGGTACTGAATTATTAAATAAGTGCTTCCAATCGCTGTGAATGAAAACCGCCAGTAGAATTCCCCTTAGTCCATTAATATCTCTTGGATAGAGACCATAATTCACGAAATTTCTATGAATTTCGATCTCAATTACTTTGATCAGCCATAAAATGATCACAAAAAGGACCGGATAAGTGGCTGCTTTAAAAAATCTGGACACTTCCTTTTTATCCATACATCAAAATTGAGAATTTCTTACCTTTAGAACTGTAAACACCCTGACATAAATGAAAAAGATTGTTGTAGTCGCTTTATTTTTCGCCGGAATGTTGGCCTCAACTTCAGCATTTGCAGGTAATACAGACGATCCAGACCTTCACACTGAGCTGAATACAAATAATGGTAAATCCAACGTTGAAGACAAAAAGAAGAGCAAGTATACATTTACTCTTTTCACATTCTTCAAACCCCAAGAACAGGAAACCAAGACAGATTCGGTTAATGTGAAAGCAACTCCTGTCAGACAGGAATTGAAAGAAAAGCTCAATTCAGACCTCTAGCCTTTTTGATGTTTTCATAGGCCTCCTGAACTTTCTGAAATTTCTCTTTAGCCATTTGCTGGAAGTCTTCTCCCAGGTGTCCCACTTTATCGGGATGATATTTTACGGCCATTTTTCTATACGCTTTCTTTAACTCTTCATTCGTGGCGCTCTTATTTATCTCAAGGATTCTATAATCGGCATCACTTTCTTTGATAAACATGGCCTTGATGGAATCGAAATCCATGTCTGATATTCCAAGAAGTTTCGAAATACGCTCAATAACAACAATCTCCTGATGATCATAATGCTTGTCAGCACCGGAAATTCCAAATAAGAAATGAACCAGTTGCAATCGATCTGAGTGTCGGGTAAAGTGTTTGATCTGAAGACAGACCTGACGCAAAGGAATATCCTGTTTAAGGATCTCCTGAAAAACTTTCATCTGCTGTTTGGTCTTTTCCACACCAAACTGCTGCACCATGAAAGATTTTACATAATTGAGCTCCGATTTAAGAACTCTTCCATCGGCCTTCATTACAGCCGCTGCAAGAATCAGCAATGCTGCACTAAAATCACCTGATTCCGTTCGGTTTTTGGCATCGGGTGATTCATAAATGCGTTCGTATTCAACCCTATTGGCATTGTCGAACATTGAGCCAATGGCAAAACCGATCATACCACCGATGATCCCGCCGAAAGCCCAGCCAAGGCCACCTCCGATCCATTTCCCGTAGGCCATAATATGTCAGTTATGAATGTCTTTTACTTCTTATCGATTCCGATAAGAAGGGCTGCCAGCATGGCAAATTGAATAAGGATCATCATTATCAATGATAAAACTCCCTGGGTTTCATCGATCTGCAATAGACCAAAGTTCACAGGAATCAAAAGTGTTATAAGGATAATGAGGTAAGCGATCAGTTTATTCTTTTTCATTCTAGATTCTTTTGAACAAAGAAAAATATTTTTTGTTACCTAATAAATGATTTGAAGCAGTATTATGAACGAAGTCAAAAAAATCACCGGAAAACCTCACATGGTTCGGCTTGAAAAAGGCCATCATGCTTGGTGTGCATGCGGACTTAGTGAAAATCAACCATTTTGTGATGGTTCGCACAAATCAACAGACAAAAAACCCATCGTTTTTGAGGTTCAGCAATCTAAGACCGTGACTCTCTGTGGTTGCAAGAATTCCGGAGCGAAACCATTTTGCGATGGAAGCCATGCCTGCCTATAAGTCCAATAATTCAGTTTATTTCAAAACTATGCCTGAAAGCTTTACGGTATCTTTGCAGTAATGGTCGCCAGGTTACTTTTCCTCCTTCTGATTCTTAATACCTCCATTTATGCTCAAAAAGAGAGCTATAACTGGTATTTTGGAAATAAGGCCGGAATTACATTTAACCCTAACGGCAACCCATCCACAGTTACTAATTCCGTAATGAGCTCAGGAAAAGGATGTGCCGCCATTTCCGATTCATGTACGGGACAGCTCTACTTTTATACCAATGGTGATTCCATTATCAACAGAAATCATCAGACCATGCTCAATGGCACGAATCTGGATGGAAGTAGTGGTTCAACTCAATCTGCCATCATCGTGCCAAGTCCGGATGGTTCAACCGGTGAATACTATGTCTTTACGGTTGAAAGAAGTAACGGACTAAAATACAGCGTGGTTGACATGAATCTCGCCGGAGGTTTGGGCGGCGTAGTCAACAATAAAAAGAATATCGCTCTAGTAAATCCAACCGTTGAGAAAGTAACAGCCGTAAAGCATGCAAATAAAAAAGATGTTTGGATCATCACGCATAAATTCAATTCTGATGAGTTTTACGCATTCTTGTTAACCGGAACATCTTTGAATACAACACCGGTTGTATCAAGTGTAGGTCAAACCTACGGAGCTGGAAGTCAGATAGGCTACATGAAGGCTTCTCCTCGCGGTGACCTTATTGCGCTTGCTTTGCAAGGAGACAAGAAATACAACCTTCTCGATTTCAATAATTCCACGGGAGCCGTATCAAATCCAAGGAGCACAGGTCCCTCCTATAATTTTGCCTACGGTGTGGAATTCTCTCCGGATGGCAGCAAGTTATACGTGACTTCAGCTCAGGGATTATACCAATACGATCTATCAACTGCTGCAACCGGCAAGCCATTTGGAGATTCAACCTTCCTGGGTGTAGACCCTACCGTTGCCATTCAACTCGGACCAGACGGAAAAATATACTGTAATGAACGCTTCCATCTGGGTGCCATAAATAAGCCTAATCTGGCGGGATTCAATTGTAACTATAGCTCTCAGGCAATAAGCCTTTCCAGTCGATTTGCCAACTCCGGATTGCCAACTTTCATGCAGAGTTATTTCGCCCCTTTAAGCTTTGAAGCTGAAGGAATATGTCTTGGCATAAGAACGGAATTTGAATTATTCAGCGAAAGAAAGATAGACTCTGTTCGGTGGAATTTCGGTGACCCGGGCAGTGGAAATAATACCTCAAGACTCAGGAATCCGACCCATTTATATGGTGACACAGGACAATACAATGTGAGGGTTCTAGCTTTTTCCATTAAATGTGGAATTACAAGGATCGATACAGTTGAGCAAATCGTACACATTATTGATCGTCCGGTCCCTGAAGTTGACCTGGGTGAGGATACAATCATTTGTGAGGGTGATACAGTGCATTTGTGGACCAATGGTATTGAACCCCAATATGAATGGAGCACGGGCAGCACTGATTCTGAAATTTACGTAAGCGCGGAAGGTGATTTCTGGGTAAAAGCAACCAATGAATGTGGAAGTCTGTCAGATACAGTGGACATAAGATTTTTCAACTCCACTCTATATTCTGATCTGGGACCAGATACGGCTATTTGTGAAGGCGGATTCATTACTTACAACCTTCAACAGAGTAATGCCGAGTTTCTTTGGAGTGATTCCTCAATGGGCGATCAATTCGTGATATTGAGTCCGGGTAAATACTGGGTTCAGGTTACAGACCTTTGTTATCAGCAAAGTGATACCGTTGAGGTTGGAACTAAACTGAAACCAAGCGTCTATCTTGGTAATGACACGGTCATCTGTGAAGGAACTACCTTAACTCTGGATGCCTCTTATCCAAATTCTACCTATCTCTGGAATGACAACAGTGTCGAGCCTTTTATTGAAGCAGATGTAGAAGGTTCATATCGGGTCAGGGTAACGAATGAGTGTGGCGCAAGTGGTGATGAGATTTATGTACTTACGAAGGATTGCCGGTGCTTCGTTTATTTGCCCAATTCATTTACGCCGAATTCCGACGGAAAGAACGACAAACTAAAGGTCATGCACACGTGTGAATTCCTGGAATTTGAATTAGAGATCTACAATCGATGGGATGAGATCATCGTTCGCGCCAATTATCCGGAATTTGAATGGGATGGGAATGCCATCGGTCAAGCAGTGCCGATTGGCGTTTATTTCTATCTGCTTCGATATAGATCAAATGACCCTTTCGATAGAGAAGAACACATCGAAAGGGGCATGATCAATATTATAAAATAAGCAAACCTGTAAGCCGGGTTCTGTAGCGTAAACGCTTTCTATCATTTATCTGAAGTGTCAACAAGTGACATTTCGTTATCGACCTACCCTCCGGGAAAAGCGGGTAGCTTTTTGCTTTACGGCATCCCGGTTTATTTGGTCTTTCAGCCCCCAAGGTTTTTCCGCCAATGAAAGTTACCCTTCATCGCGGTGAGCTCTTACCTCACCTTTTCACCCTTATCCCAACCAAAATCAGGACGGTTTGTTTCTGTAACACTTTCTGTCACTTCTTCCTCTCGGAACAAATGCCCCCGCTTTCGCGAGGTGGGGTACCCTTGGCTGCCCGGACTTTCCTCCCCAATTAACATTAAGGCGATAGAACGGTTTGCACTGCAAAATTAAGTATTAAATACGTCATTGTGAATACACACCTCTGTGGCTCCGATACCATATCGCCTGTAATTCGCATTTTCGAGATGTACATAAGTCAGAGTAGTCAGCCATTGACGAAGTTCATGGCGCAGCACACCACTTCCCACGCCATGTATGAATACCAGGCGTTTCATTCTCATTGAAATGGCTTCTTCCAGACAAAAGCGGGCATGGTCAAGCTGGAACTGTAATTTCTGACCGTCCGTCATGTGACCCGGTTTATCGATCAGCTCTTCAATGTGAAGGTCGATCTCAATAAAATCTTTGTCTTTGCTTGTCCAGTATTTTCTGGACTCCATCAAATAATCCTTCATTTTTTGTCTTCCAGGTCCCGACATCCCACTTTTTTCCATTGCTGAACCGGGACCTCCTTTTTCCTTGAGTCTTTCTCTGATTTCTCCATGATCGATGGCACTTTTACCTTCAGAAACCAATTCTGATTTTCTCACCACATATTCGAAACCATGATCATCCGTAATCTCCACATTGTTTTCATCCACAATGCGTGTCACTTCCCCTCCTCCTTCTTCATTCAGAAATTTGACTTTATCTCCTATCTTAAAAGGCATTCTGATAGATTTGTGATAAAATTAATTAAGATCTCATGACAAAGGTAAATCCGTGGACAACGAAATCACAAAAAGACATATACGACAATCCCTGGATCAATGTAACAGAGTATCAGGTCATTCATCCCGGAGGAAAAGATGGAATCTACGGTGTGGTTCATTTCAAGACCCTGGCTACAGGAATTATCCCATTGGATGAAGACAATAACACTTGGATCGTGGGTCAGTATCGTTATACACTGGACAGGTATAGCTGGGAAATACCTGAAGGAGGCGGAAAACTGGATGTGGATCCACTCGAGTCGGCCAAAAGGGAGCTAAAGGAAGAAACTGGAATTATTGCCAAAAACTGGACTGAAATTTTACAGATGGATCTAAGTAATAGTGTCACTGATGAGATCGGATACGCATATATAGCAAGAGATCTTGAATTCACTGAACCGGAACCGGATGAAGATGAAGATCTTGAAATAAGAAAACTGCCTTTCAGTGAATTATTCGATATGGCCATGAAAGGAGAAATTACGGACGGCCTTGCCTTGAATGCTATATTCAAGGCCCACATCATGTTAGAAAAAGGACTTATTTAGAAATAAATTGGATGGAAGATCACTTCTCCTTTCGAATTGAATTCAATCGTCGGGAATGGAAGTTTGACAAGGTTAAGGAAGAAATAAACCGACTTCATGAATTTTGACTTCGTTTTAATCCGGTCCCAGTCGATATCCAGACTGAAAAAATAACGTCGGTACCTTTCAACCTGCGGAAGCCATTCGGGATTTTCATTCCCTCCCAGCATACCATATGCTCCATAACCTCCGGCCACATTGAACCACTTTGGTATTATGGTTTGATTACGGAAAACCGATCTATAATTAACTGAAAACCAATACGTTTGACCATTGTAATCTTTCACTACCCTCTCAATATGATTCTCTCCTAACATTTCAGGACGCAGTTCTGCCAAAGGAGATGGATTATATGAAAACTTCATGGTGACAGGTTGATGACGGAAGCCCAGTTCCTGTCCAATTAGCAATCCAGCTCCCATTGCATTTGCCAGCATGTCCGTCGCAGAAGCTCCCCATTCTTTGTAATGTCCATCCAGGATCTCAACTGAAGTGAGGAAGATAAAACCGTATGAACCACCAAGCCAGATAGCTGTTTTCCTTTTTGCTCCTGCCCACATCATAGACCTATATCCGGCCTTACCAAACATGTATGCGGTATACATATGTCCGAATTTATCGATCTGCATCCAGCCTTCATTATCATTAAACCAATGAAAGTCGGTGGCATTCTGATCGGCATACCAGATTTGGGACAATCCAATGAGTGTACCCGTGTAAACCACCGCTCCTGTTCCCAGAACCAATTTCATCTTTAGCGGATCATACTCATTGGGATTTTCCCGTGGGTATTCCTCCTGAGCTCCAGCAGAAAGGTGAATTAGAACTAAACTGAATATGATAAGTATAATTCTCATGATTCAATCCAAATTTATCGATTATAAAGGCCAATCAAGTGAATTTGAAATCAATTTGATGTGTTTTTAAATGCTTATAAACGCAAGTAAACATTTAACAACCGACTTCAGCCCTTCTTTGCGATCATATTTGATGTGTCGATTTTCAAGCGACAATTTGTTTAATTAATTATTAGGTTATGAATCGCATAAACAATAAAGTAAATCTCATAGGAAATCTAGGAATGGATCCTGAAGTCAAATCATTGGAAAGTGGAAAAACATTGGCTCGTTTTTCAGTCGCGACCAGCAGCGTTTATAAAAATGCTCAGGGCGAGAAGGTTAATGAAGCTCAATGGCACAATGTGGTTGCTTGGGGAAAGACTGCCGAGATTGCAGAGAAGTACTTGAAAAAGGGTAGTAAAGTTGCTATAGAAGGTCGGTTGAACAATCGTCAGTACGAAACCGATGGTGGTGAGAAAAAATACATCACTGAGGTTGTTGTAAATGAACTCTTAATGCTTAATCCCAAGCAATAAGAGGTAAAAAAAGCGCCAGCATAAGCTGGCGCTTTGATATATTTTCAGATTTGACGGGATTGAGACAAATTAAATTCTCAACTGGAGATGCAACGAGATTAATCAAGCAGCTTTTGTCGAAGCATAAATTCCAATTGTTTATTTGCTTGGATCAGGCTCTCGGTAAGAATTTTATTTTCTTCACGAAGAGCATGTACTTCGTAAGCATTTTCTATAATGGATTTTAATTCTTCCAGATCCCAGGGTTTTGTAACGTATCGGTATACATTCCCTTTATTAATAGCATCGATCACGGCCTGAATATTACTGAAAGCTGTGATCAGGATCCTTATTGTATCCGGGTGTTTCTTAATGATCTTACCAAGGAATTCAACACCGGTTACTTCCGGCATTCGCTGATCGGATAGCACTACATGAATTTCATTCTGATCAAGGATCTCCTCTCCTTCCTGTGCTGATCGGGCAATAAAAACTGTGAAAATTCGACGAAAATTAGCTTGAAATGCTTTAAGGTTTACAACTTCATCATCCACATAAAGTACGTTGATACTCTTCGTATCGTACTTCGACTTATTCGTCTCTTCACTCTCCGTTCTATCTGTTGTTTCGGCGCTCAATTCTCTATTATTTCGGTTGAATATACGGTAAATTTATTATAAATGTCGTGCCCTTTCCCAATTCAGACTCGACATTAATACTACCATTATGACTCTCAATTATCCCATAAACAACCGAAAGTCCTAATCCTGTACCTTCACCTACATCCTTTGTGGTGAAGAATGGATCAAAAATCTTTTCAACGGTTTCTTCGTCCATACCAGTTCCGTTATCGGAAATAGAAATTTTAACTCCTTCTCCGGTATCTTCTGTTTCAATTTTCAATTCACCATTCATGTCTCCCTTCACCTTAATGGCCTGGATCGCATTATTCAGGATATTCATGAATACCTGATTAATTTTTCCTCCATAACACTCTATTTCAGGGATGTCGCCCAGACCGAGTTTGATATCATATTCATGAGGAATTTCGCCGGATAGAAGATTCAGCGTTGACTTAATGCCTTTATTCAGATCATTCGATTTGATTCCGATATCATCAACATGTGAAAAGGTTCTCAGACCCGAGACAATCTCGACTGTCCTGTTTGCACCTTCTTCAATATTATTAATCACATCCTGAGTCTCTTCCAACAAATAGTCGAACTCAATTTTTTGTTTGAATTCTTCAACTGCTTTCTTTGCGTTCTCAACCCCTGCCTCATTCAAGCTGCTTTCATATTCATCAATTAGCTCCAAAAGTTCGGCTACATTATTCTTGAGCGGCAGAATGCTTGATTTCACATAATTTATAGGATTGTTGATCTCATGTGCGATCCCTGCGGTCAGCTGACCCAAGCTGGCCATTTTCTCAGCACTTACCAATTTGGATTGAGCATTTTTCAGGTCTTCCATGGCAATGTTCAGATCTTCATTGGCCTTTTTCAAGGCAGCCGTCCTCTCTTCTACTTTTGCTTCCAGAATAACATTTTGTTCCCTCACAATCCTTTCATTCTCTTCAAGAGCCCTCAATGCCTGTAATTGAGATTGCTCTTTCTCCTTTCTGAAAATGTTGATCTTATCGGCCAGGGCGAAAGAAAGTAAAACAACTTCAAGTATTGACGCTACCTGGAGGCTATAGTTGGTGAATATATTATAAGGAAGAACCTGGAAATCCTTGAGTACAAATATGATAGCTCCAACCAACAATATTGACCATGCTATCAAAAAGAACTTAGCCGGACGGAATCCCATTCTTAGAATTCTGATAGCAACTGCAAGTGCATAAACTGATCCCAGAGCTGTGGTCAGTTGCATTAGAGTGAAAGCATCCTGATCAAAACCGATCAGGTTCATTAGCATGCTGATTCCAAATAAGCCGAGAATGACCCACGATAACTTGTGCATTTTTGGGTCATTTTCCTTGGTATGCAAGAAATCTTTCAGGAATTCAAGAGCAAAGATTCCTGCTAGACATGAAAGAATTGTAACGCTGTAATGATTCAGGTGAATTGAATCTGGCCAGAGATATTTTGTCGTATAACCTTTAAGTGAAGCCTGTGTGAGACCAATCAGTAGTATGTAAACCACATAATACAAGTAAGATTTGTCTCTTACAGAAAAGTAAACAAAGAGGTTATAAATAAACATTACAAGGATGATTCCGGCATATAGCCCGAAAAGCATTTCCCGCAGGTTCGAAACCGACAATAGTTTATCAGGCGGTGCAACAGTAAGGGGTAAAATTATAAGTTCACTTGACGAAACCTTGAAATAGAAGCTGCGACTCTCCCCCTGAGGTATTTGCATATCAAATACGAAGTTTGGATCGTCGTATTTACGGTTGTAAAATGACTGTCCCTGATCTATCTTTCCAATGAGTCCATTTTCCCCATAAAATGCAACATTATCAAGAATTGGATGATCTAGTGATATTTGAAAATCACTTTCATCCGATTTGTTCAGAATATCAATTCTGGCCCAAAAACAGGATTGTGATACTCCAAAATTGAGAAGCCCTTCGCCTTCAATAAAGGTTTCGAAATTCTTAATATTCTCAAATTCATAATCACAGTATTCATCTTCAATGTAACAAAGGAAATTGCTGGCATCAATCAGGACTTCTTTATCTTCAATGACCAGCACATTTGAAGCAAATGCCTGAAAGTAGAAGGATACCAGAAAGAATAGAACACCGAATTTCTTCATGACCTATATTGAGACCGAGTCTGAAGTGGTAATATTAGGAATTTCAAGGTCATAATAGGCCATTACTTCACCTCTCCTGGTATTTTCAACACGTTCTTGCTTCCAATTTTCCCTCAAACTTAACATGAATGAGCGCTCCTCTTCGGTGGCATGACTGAGATATTCCAGATCCGGAATTAATAAAGCCGTAGCAACCAGATCCTCCTTAGGGTATATGAATTCACCATTGTCTCCCAAGGAAGTCTCCTGAAGAAATCCAAGTTTAAAACTTCGTTGCTTCGTTATTGGAGCGCACAGGCCTGTCAGTGTTTTGACTCCTAATTGAGAAGCCACAGCCACGGAAGTAAGTCCGAGGAACATACTTCCTATACCATAACCTGCGATCTTTCGGGAATTCCATAAGCCGCAAAATTCTCCAGTCCCACCTTCTGTGTGGAGTTTCTCTATAAATGGATAAACGTTCGGATCTTTATGACCTATGGCATCTTCGATGGGAAGACTGTGCTTTCCGTCAGCTACATGAAGACGTGCGCCGGCAAGAACCTCATCGTTCTCCGGATCTTCTGCAACAACTACATAGGCATTCGGATTCAGAATCCATTCAATATTGGCTGATGTGATCTGTGTAATACCATAGACCTTGAGAACGTGAATGTGCCCTTCAATGTACTTTTGGCAAATACGCTCATTGTCCACGGCCCGAAAAACGCGGAACCTAATTGACTTTATTTCATCACTCGTTGTCAAATTCTAAAATTTGTTCAACTCCTTTTCTTACAGATGTTGGTTCGATTGGTTTGGCTACAAATAATCTGACCATAAATAAATCGGTCAAATCCTTATAATCAGACCGATATGTCATCATTTTATCAACCATCTTATCAACTTCCTTATGAAATTCCTTGCTCAGGTCAGTCATATCACCCTGTTTCCATCTCAATAGAAATGCCAGTGGAACATTGACTACCTGGAATCCAATTTCATTTTTCGTGCAGTAAAGCCACAATCTTTCCATAAGCATTCCAGCATTGAGAAAGGACTCATTGGTCCAGGCCTTTGAAAAACTTGTAAGGAGCAATGGGGCCGATGCAATAAGTCTTTTAGAGATATGTTTCAGTCCTTTACCATAGCCATTCTCATTCATGAAAGAAACAACCTTTTCGTCCTTCACTAAATAGAGGCCAGCAAGATCGTTTGGAGAAAGATTCAGTTCTTCCACGTGAATTCCATCTTTCATCTTCTCCAGCTCATCTTTATTCCATCTCATCTCTTCTGAAATGAAGTCATGATGCGAAACAGGATTCATGATTCTCAGCCAGTCCCCTTCCGATACAACCTCCGCCAGACTTTCGATTTGTGTTTTGTCATGAATAAAATCGACTTCGATATCACCGAAATTCGAGGCAATGGCTTTTAAATCATCTATACTTTGAGCGGGAATTTCTTCATGCCCTGACATTCTGCGATCGGTATATCTCTTATCTATCTGATCCTCAAGATCACTTTGAGAGGATTCTGACTTAAGAAAAGAAAGGCTGGCAATGAGATCTGAATTTTCATTTATTGGGAATGATTTGACATTCGTCTTATAACCCAAAGCTTCAGACTTGATCTTGATATTTTCCAATGCAGCACCCAGTGCCATATAAGAGGCTGAATATTTGAAATCCATAAAGGATTCAGAGCTGGACCTATCCAGAAATAAATGTAACCCCCCTTTTTTAAATAGAAACTTCCATGGCTGTGCATTTCCTCCTGATGGTGCCTTGCTGGCTGCTTCAACAAGTGCTTCAATTTCTTTTTTGCTTATGTCATCTCCTGATTCGAAAGAATACTCACTCACGATACCAAGCATATCCTTTTTAGAGAGAATACCTCTTGGTCTGGCTGAATTTTCATTATTCTCTGAATTAACATCTTCAGTGATAATTTTAGCCGGATCAACAATAAACCTGCCAGATCCTTTAAAATCCCCCAGAATAATTCTGCGATATGTATCTGAAAGAATAGCTCCTCCCAGTAGCACGGAAGTGCCAAGCTGTGGCCATGTTGTAATGCTATTGCCAACCTCCAATGCAGAGGCCTTTAGTCGGTGCGACATGGTTTCCAGTCCGACCATTGGCATTAAATAAGGTATCTTTTCTTCACTGGTTTTAAGCTCCTTTAAATTACCCTGGTCCAAATGATCTATCATACCATGCAAGACCGGACGATCTGGCTCGAGGTCAAAGCGCTCCACATCTAACATTCCGCGATCACTGGTCTCCATAAGAACCGGAATTCCATACTCTTTAGCCTTTTTCCTGGCCAAAACTTTAATATCAAGGCTGTCACATTCTTCAACAAGGGCATCCAACTTATCTTCTCCTCCAATGAAATCTTCAATGTTGTCTTCATTAATCCCATCCGGAAATATTTTCACCTCTATAAAAGGATCTATCTCGGCAATCTCTCTGGCGGCCACAATGATCTTGGGAAGCTTTATATTGAATATATTACTTCGAATCCTGTTCAGGTTCGACAATTCCATTGAATCGAAGTCAGCCAGCCTCAATTCTCCAACACTTCTTTCAAGAGCGAGATTCATGGCGACGGCATGACCCACCGACAGACCAATGATCCCGACTTTCTTTGATGCCAGAAGATCTCTTTCTTCAGAAGTTATTTTATAAAGATTTCTTGACGTTCTTACTTTGATGAAATCATGTTCTTCAGGAAGATGAACAAGCTTTTTATTCCAGGGGTAATAAACCCAGCAACCCTGATATAAACCTATACCTTCCAGTCTGGAATCTACTTCGCTTTTAAGTTCATCCTGTGTGTATTGTTTTCTGGGGTTATCCAATTGCACAATTTCTTCCAGAACAGAAGAATACAGATCATGGATATTCTCATTGGATACTTCATGCAGCAGGGAATGTAATCTGCTTAGACCGGATTCATTTTCAGGCAGTATGATCTCAGGTTTGAAACTATATTGATTCAGAATCGACATTTCCAGTTCAAAAAGTGGTTTTTGTATATAATCCGCTATGAATCAGCAAAGATCTTAAATAAAAAAATCCGGTAAACCGGATCAACTTGTGTACTGATTTTCTGATGTCTGTTCGAAAAGGGTCGCTAAACCACGATATTTCCTCTACCTCCGAATTCGCCTTCATTCCCGCCTGGACGCTCTATAATAGAAAACAATTTATCGGTGGCGACCAGCCAGAAAATTTCGCCGAAACTCCGTTCCATAGCCATTGTAACAGAGAAGGCTGGCCGACCGATAAATTGATGTTTTATAAAACGATTTTAATGAACAAAACCGGTATAAATTTCCATCAAAGAAATCTGATTTAAAAATTTCGAATCAAGTTTTAGACGAATGAGTGTTTTTGGCAGTTAAATTGTCGATTTCTACCCACAGAATTGACATTAAATTTCGACGAATTGCCAAATATCATAGACGAATTCAAATATTCGCTTAACGGTATAAAAAAAGGCGACCGAAGCCGCCTCCCATTTTCTTATACCAAATCTTAGAACTTGTGCGTAACACCGAGGCTGAAAGTCACACCTGGATTGAATGTTGTGAAATACGCACTCTCATTCGGGTAAGACTGAAAGAACTCTTCCCTTCTATCGTTAAGAAGGTTTTCAATTCTAAATGCCAACTTGGTGTTTCTTTCTACCCCAAGTGTCTTATTGAAGCTGAAGTTTAAGCTATGGAAAGGCTCAGAGTAAATATCAGGATAAAGTCCAAGTCCTACGATGGTAAGTGTTGGCCCTTTAACATTGTAGAATAGTCCGGCATCAAAGCCATAAGCCAGATTACCATAGACCAATCCTGCATTAACCACCCAAGGTGCCTGACCGGCCATTTGTCTTGTATTCTCAATGGTCTCTCCTGTTCTGGCAAAAGAAGTCCTCCAGTTGAATTCCCTGTCCGTCATATCGATTCTTGATTGAACCAAGGTGACATTACCATTCAATTTAAAATTCTTCAGCTTGTCTGAAATGAATTTGAAGTTTTTTCTGAATTCAATTTCGATTCCGGCAAGTTGTCCACTTCCTACGTTTCTTGCCTGATATTCCGTGCTGGTTTGTTGCTCAGGTATCCTCACCAATTCTATAGGTTGATCGAAGATCTTGGCAAAACCACTGACTGAGAATGTTTGATCTCCTTTGAAGAACCATTCCCATCTTAGGTCAACGTTTTGTATTCTCGTTTCAACAAGGTTTCCATCCCAATCGTTGTACTCAAAAAGCGAACCATTAAAGATCCTGTTTGTAAACGGGTCAATGATCTGAGCAAATGAAAGTTCCTTAAACGAAGGCCTGGCAATCGTTTGTGTATACGATCCCCTCAGGTTCATATCTTCTTTAAGCTGATAAATTAAACTCACAGATGGAAAGAAATCTGTTGAATTGAGTACCTCTGCATTGTCTAGATTGTTTCCATTTTCAAAGTCACCACCTGCATATTTTATGTCTCTACCCGTATGTGTCTGAACATAATTCTCCATTCTTACACCAAGGATGGTATTCAATCTTTCCGTCAATTTCCATTCATTCGACACATAAATACCTATGTTGTTGACTGTAGATTGATATTCATTGGGGTTTGGTTGAATGTTTCCGGTATTGTACCAAAGATTGGGTTCATTGGGATAAATGTTCTCAGGTAGCAGTACGATATTGGCATCAGCTTCAGGCCAGAAATATTGTGATGATCTTGACCTAAGGCCATAAGAAAGGATTTCATAATCTCTGTACTTGTACGTATGAACCGCACCGAATTTCAATTTGGCATTTCTTCCCGACAGCACATATTTCTTTGTAAGGTCAATTTTTGAAACTACGTTGATTTCAAAGAGGTCTCTCCAAATTCTGGAAGGAAGTCCTCCATCACCCGGCGAAAACCATGGTCCTCTGAAATCAAGTGTAAAAGCAGTTTTCCTGATATCAGGATCCTTTGAGATCGAAAGAGTTGGAGAAACCCTCCAATCGATCTCCCATCCTGATTCATGAAGAACATGTTTACCGTTAATAAGGAGGTTCGACAACGATCTTTGATTGTATTCCAGGTTGTCTACAGAAGCCTGATATCCTGATTGTCCGGCAGCACCGGCATTGTTATCTAATATAAATTTACCCGATCTGCTCTCACCACTTTGAAGGTGCATTGCCATCAGGCGAATCTTTGATAAATTGGTTTTATATGCGATTCCACCAAGAAGACCAACAAGAAAAGATCTTTCTGCTACTTCTCCCTCCTGGTAGTTAGCCGGAATCAATTCATAATTATCCGGGTTTGGATCTCTTTGAAATTCTGCGTAGATCACCTCATCGTAAAAAGCATAATCCGATTTATACGAAGCGGAAAGAATATAACCCAGCTTTGGGTCTTTTGAATTCGTGATCTCACCTTCCTCTTTATCTTTCCCAAGACTTTTCTGATTTCCAAAAGTAATACCTAGATCAAAATCCAATCCGCTCATTCTATTCTCTGCGCCAAGGGTTGGATTAAAGGAACGATTAAAGGCATTTACTTCTTCAGTTGAGTAGTCGGGATTGAAGGGAGTTGGAAAATTTTGTGATTTGGCACCATTTGGCAATGCTCTGGTTCCATCATCAAAACCCAGAAAATCAGTTGCTCCACCTTCATACTGAATATAATTGTCAGTCAAATGATATTGTGGGTTATAGCCAATCTTGGCAGATACATCAAAAATTCTTTTTTCAGGTAGGTCTTTGATATCAATATTGACCAATCCTCCTGTAAAATCAGCCGGTTTGTCGGCTGTAAAGTTCTTACTGATCGTAATGTTATCGATCAGATTTGTAGGGAATATATCCATTTGCAAAGTATTCCTGTCGGGATCCAGACCGGGAATATCCACACCATTTAGGGTTGTTTTAGAATATCTATCTCCTAAACCCCTTACATATACATACTTACCTCCTTCAACGGTTACACCTGTTACACGAGTAGCAGCTTCACTTGCTGTACCGTCACCGATCAATTTCATTTCCTCACTGGAAATACCATCAATCATGGTTGCGGATTTCTTCTTCATGGTCAGCATAGCTGTTTCAGAATTCTTCACAGCTTCAGCAGAAATCACAACTTTCTGCAGTTGTTCTGAGGCAGGTTCCATTCTGATCTCACCTAGAAGAGTTACTTCACCCTCGGTTACTTTTACCCCTTCAATCACCTTTGTATTATATGATACGAAAGACACCTGAATATCGTATGAACCAGTTGTTAAGGAAGAACTCTCGAGTGAGAAATTTCCATCGAAATCGGAAATGGCACCGATGGTTGTACCTTTAATTCCCACATTGGCAAATAACATCGGCTCTCCCGTAGCATCATCAATTAGTTTACCACGGATAGCGGTTTGAGCTGCAATGATGTTTGTAATTAGTGTTAGGCTCAGTATGGAAATTAATCTTTTCATTCTATTTAAATAAAAACACCCCCGACTTGTGAGCCGGGGATGTTGTCTAATTTATAATGTTGTTTGAATCATTAAGATTCCAGCTTATTCAATTGCACCAGCTTCTTCAGCCCAAGTCCAGTCAGCGAATGGAGCAAGGTTAGCGTTTCCAGTTGAACCAGAAGTAATTCCGGCTGGAACTGGGTCGGCACCCACGTGAGCAGACACATCAGTAGCATTAACAGTAACACCAGTGAAAGTAACACCAGCAACATTGTTAAGATCGATGTCGTCGTCTTCTCTGATCAATTGACCAGTTTGAGGATTGTTGAAGTTGATATTCACAGCGTCAATCAAAGAGTTGTCATCTACATTCAAAAGATCCTTAGAAGTAGTCGTTCCATCGAAAGAGTAGATTGTACCATTTGTGAATGTGTGTGATCTGTGGTGAACAGTTCCTTCTGGTCCATCCAACTCGTGGCAGTGACCTTCAGGAGCAACTACATAATAGTTATCCATTGTACCACCCCAAGACTGGTCAGTATCCATACCATCATCACCAACACCCCATACAACAGCATTAGTAACATTAACAGTTCCACCGAACCATTCGATACCATCATCAAGGTTAGCAACGATTTCTACATTTGAAATCTGCGTGCCAGAACCAACACCAGCCAATGTAAGTCCATTGATCTCATTACCGGCACCAATCAAGGTACCACCATGGCGGATTGAAATATAACTGATCATACCTGAGTTATCGGCATCATTTGTACCACCATATAGACCGTTTAGATCTGAAGTTGGAATACCTTCAATTTGAAGTTCTTCAACATCACCACCAGCAGAGATTGTAGCGTTACCACAAACAATAACTCCACCCCAAAGTCCTTTATCAGTAGTCAAAAGGTTTGGAGAAGCCATGTTGCCGGCATTAATATCACTTGGAGTGATTTGATCAAGAACAGATGTAAATACGATTGGTCTGGCAGCAGTACCAACAGCCATCAATTTAGCATCTCTGGCAATAACCAAGGCTTTTGAAGCAGCTTCCTGTCCTTCTCCACCTTTAACAACAACACCTGGCTCAATAGTTAAAGTAGCTCCAGCCTCAACTGAAATTCTACTTCTAAGAACATAAACATTTGGATAACTCCAAGTTGTGTTCTCTGTAATGTTAGAAGTAACCTCTATCTCTTTGGTTGACTTCTTTACTGGCTCATCTTCATCTTCTGAACACGAAGTGAATACAGTAGCTCCTGCAAGAAATAATACTGCAAGTAGTTTGCTTGTTTTCATAGTTTGAATTTTCATTTTAAATTATTGATTTGAATTCGAGGCGAAAGTAGAAGGACTTTGTTAAGACTTAGTCAACAAGAAATTAAATGTTCGTGAATTGTCTATTAACTTAATCTTCATCATTTCGAATTTTTTAACTCAATAATTAATCTTGAATTAACATTTAGGAATTAGATTCTTAATTCAGCCGGCAAAAAAACATGGCTTATGTGTCATCATAATGAAGCCAATGTTAATTTATTATTAAGCATTCAATTCGCTCTTCACCCATCCCTTCATAATTATTTAACAAAGCCAAAACAATGGCTTAAAAGACTGCATTTAGATTTGTGAAAACTCAACACTAATGGACAATATTCTTATTGTAGACGACGATCCAGACATCCTGGAATTTGTAAAATATAATCTTGAAAAAGAAGACTTCAAGGTTGATATGGCCAGCACAGGTAAAGAAGCCCTGGAAAAAATTAAATCATTTAACCCCGATCTTGTTTTGTTGGATGTGATGCTGCCCGACTTCGATGGTGTTGAGGTTTGTATGAAGATTCGGGAAGATAAAGATGGGCATCAACCTATCATAGCATTTCTCACTGCACGAAGTGAGGATTATTCTCAGATTGCCGGTCTGGAAGCTGGAGGAGACGACTACATTTCAAAACCTATAAAACCCAGGCTGCTTGTATCAAGAGCTAAGGCCTTATTAAGAAGGAAAAAAGAATTTCAACCCACAAATCAGGTCATCGAGATAGGAGACATTTCAATAGATCATGGGAAATTTGTCGTTGTAAAAGATGGCGAAGAGATCCATCTTCCGCGAAAACAATTCAATATTCTAGCTCTTCTCGTTGAGAACGCAGGTAAAGTTGTTCGAAGAAACAATCTTATGAGAAAGATCTGGGGCGATGATATTTATGTGAGCGAGCGTAATATCGATGTTCAGATTCGAAAGATCCGTGAAAAGATCGGAGAAAAGAGAATAAAGACGGTCAAAGGAGTAGGTTATAAATACAAAGTCGATTAAACGACACCTACTATCTTTTATTCCACGACAAATCTCTTGGTAATCACATCCTGAGGCAATAATACTTTCAGAAAGTACACTCCTTGAGAGTATGAATCAAGTGGTAATCTTTGCTTATTCTGTATTCGTCCACTTTCTTTTAGACTGCCATCAATTCCGTATATCTCATAGGTCATCCTTTCCTGTCCGGAATATTCAATATTCACGTCGAGAAATTCTCTGGCAGGATTAGGCGAAATACTTATCTCTGGTTTAGCGTTTTCATCAATTCCAATGAATTCCAGATTCAAAGCGATGGTGAGAGAGTCCACACAACCTCTGTTTCGAACCTTTAGTTTAACCGGATAAACACCATTGGCCTGATAGACGTGATTCGGGTTTTGGGCATTTGAAGTTGGAGTGCCATCTCCAAAATCCCATTCCCAGAATTTAGGATTCAAGGATTTATCTTTAAAACTTACGACCAATCCGTTGTTCGATACATCAAATGCTGCCTGCACATCTCCGGCTTCCAGAAAAATGGTGGAATCATCACGACAAGTACTTCCGGTCCAGGTAGTGAATTCCCCGTCAAGATTAACAAAGAAACCAAGAGTATGTGGGAAGGTATTTTCACCATGTACCACAGTATCCAGATTCGATCCATCACCATAATCCCAAATAAAATTATCATCAAGTGTCGAGTCCAGAACTTCTTTCGAGAATTGAGGATTTAAAGCAAATGTTGTGGTATTCACAAATTTGAAAGGCTTCCCATTTCCAAGGCAAGAATTCAATCCATGATCATATTGTGCACTCATCTTGTACTCAACAACAGGCTCCAGGTAGAAATCAGCATCAAATGGGACTGTATCTGTTGATTGAATGACCAGGTTATTCGACCAGCCATTGGATAGTTTCACACAGCTGTAATTCATTCCAAGTCCATCATTATTTCTCCAGTCGTTGCTAAACACAACCACACTGTTATTCGTGTTCGGCACTTCCACCGTTACAACGAAATCTGACAAAAGCATAACGGGATTAGCAAACGAAACTCTTTGTCTGGTGCCATTGATAGAGATACTCGTCGCATTGATCTGGTGTGTAGTAGAGGCCAGAGCCACACCCGCAGGGGTTCCGTTTGAATTGGCATAATAAACTCGACATGTCACGTTCTGAGATACCAGACCAAATCCCAGGTAAGCATAGGCATTGAAGTTAAAACCATGCAACCATACTGTATCATCAACATTGAAAAAGAGACCCGCTCCACTGTTCGAACCTATGGTTAATCTTTGATATCCCAATACATAAGTATTGTTGTATCGTGCGTAGTACAAGGTATCCACTCCACATGGAGTTGATTTATCTTGCTTTTTCTGATTCAGTGCATCTTTGAAAAGCATTTTCGGCACTGGTGCATTATTCAGAGGAGGGAACGTTGCTTCAACCAGCTGACCGAAGCTGAAGAAAGAGAAAAGCACAAAAATGTTAAGGAGGTAAAATCTAACTTTCATACGCACAACTTGTTTATATACACTAAAGTTACCAATTTAATTTTTTGGTAGAAATTATGTGTAATTTCATAAGTCCCAAAACTGGAAGCTTAACTGGTAGATATGGACATTAAATCTCATTATACTCAGGCTGTCAAACTTAGCAGCAAAGGTGAATATGCCAAAGCCGTATCCGAGTTTGACAAAATCATCAAGCAAGATCCCAATTTTGCTGATGCATATAGCGACCGAGGTGTGGCTAAATATCATCTCAATGATCTGGCAGGTTCACTGGAAGATCTGAATAAGGCTCTGGAACTTGAACCGGAGAATCCATATCGATACGCAAGCAGAGCATATATTAGAGACCGCGCAGGTGATACCCGGGGAGCCGTTGAGGATTACAGGAAGGCCTTGGAACTTGAACCGGAAAATGCTGTCTCTCAGAATAATCTGGGTATGCTGGAAGAAAAACTCGGCTATATAGAACGTGCTCAGAAGCGTTTTAAAATTGCGGATAAGCTAACTGAAGAAGATCTTGTAGACGATCTCAATAGCATTCGCGAACGAGACGAAGTAGTAAAGGATCTACTTGAAGAACTGGATATTCATGTTAAGGAAGAAGAAAAGCAAGTTAGAAGCTTGGTTTCCCAAATGTTTGCTGTTTTTCGCTCAAAGGAAGAACGAAAAGACTTCTACCAATTTGTCAAGAAATTTCTTAGGATCTCTTAAGAATCAGCTTTGACTCTGATTTCTTCCATGGAGTCATCATAACCAAAGAGCATTTTATCTTCGATTATGGATTTGGCTTTTTCCGGAACCATTTCTTTCCATTCCGGATCTCCTTCCCTGATCATTCTCAAAACTTCTCTTGAAAATATGTTCAGGTATTTGGAATTGAAATTATCGATATCCACCATCCTGTTATTCTGGACCAAATAATCATATAATGGTTTCAGACGAGGATGCACATCAAGGTTACCGCTATTATATACATTCTCACCTTGCTCGTTTTGCGACGGATATAAATACATTTTCAGATCCCTGGTGAATAGAATTCCGAATGCTTCAAGTATTCCTCCATTCAAATGACGATAATATTTGTCATTGAAAATATCCAGTACACTATTCACACCAAGTATTAAGCCCATTCTGGCTTTGGTATATCTTGAGAAGTACTCTATCAATCGATAGTATAATTGATAATTACTGATCAATACAGTATAACCCAGGGAGCAAAGCAATTCAGCCCTGTCCAGGAAGTCCTGCTCATCAATATCTCCTTCAGCTTTCAGATTGTTAAGTGTAATCTCAAAAAGCTTAACAACTTTGTCTTCGTCTACTTTCGATTCTGCCGCAAATTTCTGATAGCCGGTTTCAAGCATATCAAGATTGACCTTGGTTACAGGTCTGAAGCTACCTCTCAGAGCAAGAATGTTTTTCTTGTACAACAGCTCTGAAGGGTGAAGATTATTGCCATCCGGACCAAAAATCACGGCATCTGTCATACCATGCTTTACAAGTTGAAGGCTGAGCAGTCTGTTATCTACATCTTTGAAATCCGGACCATCAAGATTGATCATATCGATTTCCAATCTATCTCTGTCGAGGTTGTCATAAAGCGACAGGATCATCTCAATTGGATCGTAATAATGATAGCAGGCATAAACCACATTCAGTCCAAGAAGGCCTATGGCCTCCTGCTGAAGCATTGTATCGTTATCTCTTAAGTTAAAGTGTAAGGTAAGATCGTTAGGCTCAGAGTCTGGTGATAACTGGTAACGTATACCCATCCAGCCATGTCCTTTATTCGTCTTTTCGTAATTGATCGTGGTAACTGTGTCTGCGAATGAAAAGAACTTCGTGTTGGGATGATCTTCTCTTCTCAATCTCTCCTCCATGAGGTGATACTCATGAGTGATCATTTTGATCAATCTTGATTTGCAGACATATTGCGCCGTATCTTCTTTCCCGTAAATGGCGTCAGAGAAGTCTTTGTCGTAGGCCGACATGGCCTTGGCGATGGTGCCGGAAGCACCTCCGGCTCTGAAAAAGTGTCTCACCACTTCTTGTCCTGCGCCGATCTCGGCGAAGGTTCCATAAATGTTAGAGTCAAGGTTGATTGACAGTGCCTTTCTCTTCGGCGATGGAGCAACTTTTGTCATCTTAACTTCGGCGTTGTTCTAATATAACGAATAATCGGAAAAATTGTTACCTGATTTTTTCGGGCACACAATTTTAGGACTATAATATTACATGGCATGTTTTAAAAATGACTTTTTATGCCCAATTTAAAATTAATCCCCGGGGCGGATATTCCGGATGAATAAGTCCGGTAACCAACATCCGTTATATTCTCTACTCCACCGGTAAATTCAAAGGTTTTATTCATCCTGTAATTGGCCATAAAATTAAGTGTCATAAAAGCTGGAACATACACATTGCCATTCCCATCTAAAGCATACATATGAGTTTTGCTTTGCTCGGATGATGCTATTTCTTCATTTTCAAACCCAAAATTATATCTGGAATAAAGATCCATCATCAGCTTTTTCTTTTGAAAGATCAGGTGAATCCCTCCGAAATTTGGAGAAACATGTCGCAGAGGTCGGTCTTTATTATCTCTTCCCTCAGTATGAGTATAGTTGACCTTAAATCGCAAGTCCTTTGTGAAAGCCAACATAAAGCCGATGTGGAAGCCATAAATATTGGCATACTCCCCATTCACCAATGATTGCACCTTTCTCTTCTCTCCTTCATAAAAGATCGAATCCTGACCGTTTAGTAAGTAATCGTCCCTCACAATAGCATTGTCTAAATAGGTGTAAAATCCTGAGATATTGAAGCTGTAAACCGAAGAATCGCTGATCTCATAACCGATCTCTGCATTATAAGAGTATTCGGCATCTAATGTCGGATTCGGCACCATTACAAAACCGGGTTCAGAATCAAAGAGTTTAGCAATATCATCAACATTGGGAGCTCTGAAACCCGAATTAATATTAGCCTTCAAGAGAGATTTTGACGAAAGGAAGTAAGTGGCTCCTGCACTTGCAGTTAAGGCACCGGTATTTAGTTGAATTTCATTAAAAAGTGCCTGTCCGGGTGTGTCGTCATCATAACGTGAGTCCAGCATCTGATAGGTATATCGAAAGCCAAATGTAGTATTGAGCCTCTTGCCGAATTTCTGTTTATAGGAGGCATAAAGTCCAGACAACCACAATGTCGATCCTCCATTGGGGTATCTGGTGGATATGTCGGTATTCTCACCACCAATAACATTGATCCCTTCTGCTTTCGATTCAACCTGGTTAAAATAAGACGACAATCCATATTGCAGACTAGATCTCTCATTGATATTTTTTGTCATATCCACATCAAAACCAAATACATTGACTTGCTCAGTCCGTTCATTGCGAATACTATCCATGAACCTTCGAGAATTTCTGCTTTCCTCCCATATTTGAGCGCTTGCGGTTATTTTAATGAGATCCGACAATCTGCGCGATGTTTTATCCGAATATCTTATTCCTGTTAAGAGCCACGACTGCGGACCGTAAAACCACTCTGAATTTTTAGGCAAACCATCTTGGTCCAACTCTGTGAGTCGATCGTAGCGTGGGATATCACTCGTTCGTGAATAGTTTGCAAAAAATTCAATTTCTTTTTGAGGTTTTATGGCATATTTCAATTTTAAGGCTGTTGAGAATTGAGAGTAAGCGCTTGGCATTTGAATCAGTTCGTCATCATTCTCAACAATATCATTCTTGCCATCTTCTCCATCCACGTAAAATGGTCTAAGGTAGTTGTTTGACAGTGTATTCCTACCCATTCTCAGATCTTCGAACTGACTGAATGATGCACTGGCATACCACCCGAATTTCTTTCGGCTCTCACCTGCTTCAGCATGCAAAACTCTACCCATGTTTGCCGAACTGAAATTCAATGAGGCATCGGCAAAGAAATCTTTAAAGCCCAGAAATATTTCTTTACTCTGCATATCAACAACACCTCCCAGGGCGTCACTGCCATAATTAACCGTGCCTGGACCATATAGCACTTCAATACGCTCCATAAACAAAGGATCGGCTGAAATAATATTATGCAGATTTCCTCCTCTTGATATGGCGTTGTTCATTCTGATTCCGTCGTAAACCAGAAGAATTCGGTTTGCTGAAAATCCTCTGATCATTGGACTTCCACCTCCCATTTGACTTCTTTGCACAAAAACCTCACCATTTGATTCAAGAACATCAGCCGACGACTGCGGAGCACTGAAGTGGATTTCAGATTCCGAAATGCTAGTGATTCTGCGAGGAACCAATTTTTTCAATTCATAGTTCTTGGAAGCTGAAATAACCACCTCGCCTAATTCGATTTTCTTCGCTTTGAGGGCCACAATGGTATTTCCATAAGCCGGATCATGATTGATCCTGACCACAGAGGTGTGATAAGAAGGGTGTTGAATATAAACGATGCTGTCATTGGGAAATGCTGAAATGGCGGCATATCCATTGTCATTGGTAAGCACAGAAATGCTCATTCCTTCATTGTAGACAAGTACATTTGGAATGGGGAAATTCGTCTCCTCATCTATCAATTGCAGAAATTGAGCTTCGGATCGAAACGAAAAACAAAATAACAGAAGAAAAAAAAGGTATTTGAACCTCATTCAAATCACAGCATTACAGCCTTGTCTCTGGTAAAAGACAATGTATTTTCATCACTCATGTCGGGATTAAAATAATAATTCCCAAAAGTCAACGTCTTTAGTTGCTCAGCTTCATCCACCCTGTTCTTCACTATTTCTCTTGCCATCATTCCCCTGGCCTGTTTGGCCCATGTCATAACTGCTTTGTATTCTCCATTCTTTAAATCAAGAAAATTACATGTTATGACTCTTGCTTTCAATTTCTTTCGGTCTACGGCTTTCCAATATTCATTACTTGCAAGATTCACAATCACTTTTTCGGAATGACCTTCCAGAATCTCATCCAGTTTCTCACTTATCCTACCGCCCCAATATTTATAAAGATTTGTCACTTTGGGTGTGATCTTCCAGGAAGTACCCATTTCCAGTCTGTATGGTTGAATCAGGTCTTTTGCTCTCAGAAGTCCGTACAATCCAGACAGTATGCCAATATGATCATTCGCAAAATCCAAGTCATCGCCTGAAAAGTCAGATGCATTTAGTCCTCGATATACTTCTCCACTGAAAGCTTGCAGTGCTATTCTTTGATCATTGTCTTGGAATTCCTTATTCCACTTTTGATTTCTCTCAAAATTAAGGTCTGATAATTCTGCATTAATGCTCATCATCTTACCCAATTGCCGGGCGCTCTTCTTTTTCAATTTGCCCATCAGGTAATCAGAATCATCCAGAAAGGAAGGCATGGAAGTTTGCATTCCATTTCCATTTGATGAGAAGTCCATATTCTTTGCAGGGGACAGTAATGAGATCATGATTATTTTATCTTAATAAGTTGTTTTGAGTCTGTATATTATTCTTTTTCAAGATAGTTAGAAAGGTTTTCCAATTTCTTACTGGAATACCTTCCCGATGAGGTAGATGTTATTTTTCCGTTCTCATCGAGGGTATAAATTGCCGGAACGTCGTTGTTCTTAATCTCCAATTCTTTCTTGATTTCTTTAGCTAAAACATCTGAAAGAATAATGTTTCCATAGAATTCAGGTAAAATATTTTCTTTCATCTCTTTAATGGCCTTCTTTCGAACGCTGGAGTTTATCTTATTAAATACAATGACCAGATAAACATTCGCATCATATACCATAGCCGCAAGAGATTCCTTGTCGATGAATTCATCATAAACAGGCTGAGCCCATGATTCCAGGTCCTCCTGAGCCTTTGGCGAAAAGGCAAAACCGATAAGTGTCTTTTTACCCAAGGCATCTTCAGGCATGTTCACCGATCCATCATTAAGGTCCATTCCATGAAAAGTTGGAATGCCATTTTGAGAAAAGCCATATCCGGAAATGAGTATTGTAAAGAGAAGTGCCAAGCTGGTTCTTATCATAATTATTCAGATTTATCTATAAAACTGATTAAACAATGTCATATTTTACAATTCACCGATGACTGTTACTGGTGGCAGATAATTAGGTCTTGGATTTTATAAACACGAAAATCGTCAACCGCAAATCGTTAATCGTTAATCGGTAATCGTTAATCAAAAATCCCACGGTCCTTCTTCTGCCTTTCTTACCTCAATTTTTATTAATATAGCGGCTCAAGACAGAAGATATGAAAGCAGCAAAACTACTTTTTTCAATCGTACTATTTCCATTGCTTGTTCAAGCTCAGGATATCAAAATTGACGACATGGTAATCTATGATATGAAAACCATAGATAAATTCATGAAATCCACGACCTACATCGTTTTGGACCAGCATAAAGAATCAGATTACAGTCTTGCAATAACAAAAGTGGCAGAAGAATATTGGAAGGTAACTCCTTATGAGATCATCGATCGCGCAACTTATAGGGAATACCAAAAAGACAAAACCAAATCTTTTCTAACAAGAGAATTTATTGCTGGTGATGAAAATCTTATCTCGATGAGTCTGTTCATGGGCGGACAACGATATATGGACACCAAGGGAAAGTTACTTGCCAATGTAAAGCTCAAGCACTACACGGAAAAAGATGAGGATTTTCTGTACAAATTACCTACGTTGGTTCAGAATATTCAATGGAAGGTGAAAATGGTGAAGAACAAAAAGTTCGAAAGCGAATCAGACTTTCAGGATTATTACGCCAAAAGTTCGAACCTATTGCATTCAAAAAAGCTCTTCATCCTAAACGAGCATTTAACCACCAAGATCAAGGATCTGGAAAAAATCGAGAAGTTCTACAAACACGATGTTACGCTTGTCACAAGAGATGTAATGACGGATGCCATTGTAACCCAGGACAGTACAGTTGCATTTCTCAGCATTGTAGGACCGGCAAGAAACTGGGGAGGTCAAACGGCTTATTACCGAATTTATAGCGCAGATAAAGGAGAAACACTGAAGTCGTATGACAGATCTGTGAGCAGTACAGCTCCGTTGGGCGTTACAGGTTATGACCTGAAAAAATTCAACAAATAAAGCAACGCTTTCCTCCTAAGCAACGTCTATATCACATGAGGCAGAAGGTAGTATTATTCTTTCTGGCATTATATTCGATCAGTGCTAGCGCACAACAGATCGGAAATGTCAGAGCAGAGCAAGATGGAAATAATATATTGATCTTCTATGATCTCATCGGAACTCCCAGTGATCACTTCTATGATGTTTCGGTTTACATGGCTCTTGATGGAAAAGACTTCGAAGGCCCACTGCGAAGCGTTTCAGGTCACGTTGGAAATGATGTTACCGGAGGACGAAATCGAAAGATCGTCTGGAATGTCCTCGAAGAAAGAGAAGAATTAAAAAGCAATTCAGTTGAATTCAAAGTCATAGGAAGGATTTATGACGCGAAGGTGATTGAGATGGTATACATCGAAGGAGGTGAATATATTCAGGGAAGTCACAAAGAGCATGATGAAAAACCTCTTCACTCTGTTCACATCAATGATTTCTTTATTGGTAAGTACGAAATCACTCAGCGTCAGTGGCGTAGGGTGATGGGAAACAATCCAAGTTTTTTCGATTATTGCGATGAATGTCCTGTAGAAAACGTATCTTGGAAAGACGTTCAACGATTCGTGGAAGAATTGAACAGACTAACGAATATGAATTATCGTCTACCTAGTGAGGCAGAATGGGAATATGCTGCAAGAGGAGGAAATAAGTCTATGGGTTATGTTTTCAGTGGCAGTGACAATCCAGATGAAGTAGCCTGGTTCTCAAAGAATAATAAGCAGCATACTAGAAAACCGGGATTAAAGAAGCCAAATGAACTGGGACTTTATGACATGAGTGGAAACGTAATGGAATGGTGTAATGATTGGTACAGAAACACTTATTATAATGAAGCTCCGTTCAAGAATCCGGATGGGCCTAGCAATGGAACGCACAAAGTGATCCGTGGAGGCAGCTGGAATAACCCTCAGGATGCCATCAGAAACACAAATAGGAGTTATAGTGTTCTCGGTGGAAAATACGATGACCTGGGTTTTAGATTAGCAAGAGATGTTGAATAGAATATTTCACATATTGATTGCAGTGTTTTTTACACTGCCCTGTTTCTGCCAGATGATTGAGGCGGAAAGCAGACCTTATCGATTCCAGATTGATAAGATGATCAATTTTGAATCCAGTTCAGATCAGTATGCCTTCAAGATTCTTCCATTTAAAACGCGTATCGTAGAGAAACTCGAATTTGAGATTGAGTCCTGGTACGAAGAAATCGGAAGTCAGTATAGGGATGAAGATAACTTTGAAGAGAAAGTACGCGAGCAGATCGAGATTCTAAAGCCTCTTGTAATTAACTCGGTTGGAGTGGAAATGATGTCGAAAAGCACGCCCGAATTATATTTTATTGCCGAAGAATTGAAATTTGAAATACACTTTTCCGGTTTCGAGCCATTCGAGGTTGAAGTGCCTATCTCTCAGATTGAAACTTTCAAAGAGCATTTCAATCGAATTAAATACGATGGTCAGCAGATTACCTTCAATGAACTTGAGAAATTTGTTGTTGAAGAGATCAGTATCTACGACCCTGTCTCAGATGCCATTTATGCCTATCAAAAACCTGAATCCCAGGTCAGAACTCCTGACTTCGAAGTAAGTTTACAGGGCCACCCCATCAACAAATAATCTTCATTTGCTTATTTTAACGTCCTCTTGAATGAGTTATGACAAAGTGGACAAAAGCATATCTGTTGGTATTTCTGTTTTTTATATTTCTGGTCGTTCTGTTTTACCTGATTAGCCTGCGTTATACATGAATCACATCGACTGGATCGTTCTTGTGCTTACCCTGGCATTCATTGTGCTTTATGGCACTTACAAAACCAGGAATGTCTCTTCACTCGACGACTACATCAAAGGTGGTAAAGGTATGTCGTGGTTTACGATCGGACTTTCCGTCATGGCTACTCAGGCCAGTGCCATCACTTTTATCAGTACACCCGGACTCGCTTTCGACAAGGGAATGGCCTTTGTTCAGAATTATTTTGGCCTGCCTCTTGCACTTATCGTTGTATCGGCATTTTTCATTCCGATTTATTACAAACTCAAGGTTTACACAGCTTATGAGTATCTCGAACATCGATTTGATCTGAGAATGCGATTATTCACTTCATTTCTATTCCTGTTACAAAGAGGCCTTGCAGCTGGAATCACAATTTATGCTCCCGCTATCATTCTGCATACGGCCTTAGGCTGGGACTTGAATCAGACCATTCTTGCCGTTGGAATTCTTGTTATCATATACACGGTCAGTGGTGGAACCCGGGCCGTAAGTGTTACGCAGAAATGGCAAATGTCCATCATTTTACTTGGAATGGCAGGTGTATTTATATATCTGATTTATCTCCTTACGAGGAACTTTTCTTTTGATCAGAATCTTCTGCTTGCGGGAAAAATGGGAAAGATGGAAGTAGTGAGTTTTTCATTTGATACATCTGAACGCTACACATTTTGGACTGGAATCACAGGTGGGTTTTTTCTGGCTCTCTCCTATTTCGGCACCGATCAATCTCAGGTTCAGCGGTATCTTTCAGGAAAGGGAATTCGTGAAAGTCGACTCGGACTGATGTTCAATGCCTTGTTCAAAATACCAATGCAGTTCTTCATTCTTTTGACCGGAGTATTGGTATTTCTCTTTTTTGAATTCAATGATAGTCCGCTCATGTACAATCAGACTGCCTATGGGGAATTGAGCAAAAGCAAAGCCAGTGAGATACAAAAACTTGAAGAAGAGCATAAGAGATTAAAGGACGAAAAAATGGCATACTATACAGATTATCTTAAAAATGACGATCTGAAAGCGCTGTACAAGGCACAACACATTGATGGAAAGCAAAAAGAACAGAGAACTCATCTGGAAGAATTATCGAAAGAAGTACTGGAAGACGGTGCTAGTGCAAGGGAGTCCGACTATGTATTTCTTTACTTCATCCTCAATTATTTGCCACATGGCATCATTGGCTTATTACTATGTGTGATAATTTCTGCGGCCATGTCATCCACAGCTGGCGAAATAAATGCACTGGCGGCTACAACCACGATAGACTATTATCAGCGTTTGAGCAAAGAAGAAATCAGACCCAAAAGAGCTCTATTGATGTCGAAGGCCTTCACCCTTCTCTGGGGAGTATTTGCTATTCTTTTCGCTCTTTTTGCACACCTTGCAGAGAATCTGATCGAAGCGGTCAACATTCTTGGTTCATTGTTCTATGGAACCATACTGGGTGTTTTTATGGTTGGACTTTTCAATAAGATAATTGACTCAAAGTCCATCTTTATTGCAGCACTAAGCATTCAATGCAGCATACTCTTACTCTATTTCTTCAAAAGAGATGAAATTGCCTATTTGTGGTATAATCTAATAGCCTGTCTTGGAGTAATTACCCTGGCATGGCTATTACATTTTGTGATGAGAACGAGTGATGAACTAAAAGAATGACCGCCGCCGGTCAATTGTCTGAAATCGAAAATCCACCAACTTGTAAATCTTAAATCTATCAGATATCATTTATCAGATATCATCTATCATATATCAGAATTGATGTCACTTCATCTTCTCCCAGGCTGCTCTATTATCAACGTTTTGTTTGATATAACCCTTGCTGTTTGCTTCAGTCGCAAGTTTTTCGGCTTCCTCAGAAGTTTTAATTGCTGTCTTGTAATCACCATTTGCGGCTTGGGCGCGACTTAATGTGGTTAGGTTCCAGTATTTTTTCTGCATATCAACCGACTTCTGAGCCCATTCCAAAGCTTTGGCAGCGTCCATATTATTGTCGAGATAATACCTTGCCGACGAATTATACGTGCTGTATCTTCCTTCTGCTTCTTTGATGGCTGCATCAATATTCATCTTGGCAACATCTTTCACTTCTACACTAAAAGGAATGGAAACCAGCGTGTTCTCCCAGTGAAGGTTGATACTGGCGCTTTCATCACGAATATCATCAACAAACATTAACATGCTTTCTCTGAATTCAGCCTTCTTTGACGCCACTTTTACTTTCAGCACATCCTCTTCGTCTTTGTGCGCATAGGTTCCCCACTGTTCAGTATTGTTATTGAAAATGATTTCCCACTCACTTTCCCCAGGCACAGTGAATATAGCATAGGTACCGGCTCCAAGATCGTTTCCATTTATTTTCACATCCGTTGAAAAAGTAATTGCCGTAGCTTTATTGGCTCCGGTTCTCCACATTTCTCCGTAAGGCACTAAATCTCCAAAGATTTTCCTGTCTTTCACACCAGGGCGAGAGTACACAATTTCAACATCGGTTAATCCAACTCTTTCTGTGGTTGTGGCAGTAGGACTCGGTTTAGGTAGGTCCTGCGCAAAAATTGATGTACTTAGAAGGACAGCTAGGCCCAGCGTAAAACTTTTCGTAGATAACTTCATTTTCATTGATTTTGATAGAAAGACAAATAAACGATTTAATTGTTTAAGCCCATTTTATTGATCTGCTTATTCTGATCTTTTACACTTCTAAAACCTATTCATTAATAAACTGTTATATAGTTAAGATGCAAGTGATCAAATACATATGTCTTCTGTCTCTGACGCTCCTGCTCAAGCCGGATTTTTCTTCAGCCCAGGTTCAGAGAGTACATTTCGATTATTGTAAGAAGCAAGACATGGACATCATAACCGGTGATAGTTTACCTGATGGGTTTGTGGTTGTCCTTACAGGGCATTTTAAAAAGAAAAATATTGGCAATTCCATTTCAGAATTAAGTAAAAGACAAATTCGATGGATGAAAAGGAATGCCAAATGGAGACATGCCTGTTTAATATTTATAGACTTTAAACAAATTGAGGAATTTAAAGTCCCCGAACTTTACAACGATAAAATGGCTTTAAAACACAAGAAACTCAAGGAGTCAAGAGTCCATTTTTATATCCTGGCCCCTGTCACGGATATATACCAAAAAGAAGGGAAAAGTCTCGTCGATCTTTAGAGTCGTGTCAATTTCGCACGGATTTATCCTTCACTTGATATACTTTGATAAATAAATGATCTCCTTGGTCTCGAAAAAATCTTCGTCATAAAGGTTGGCGATCTTTATTCTCTGATAATTCAGCTTGGTCTCTTTCAATTCTTCATCCAGATCACCACCTTTCAAGAAGATGAACCCATTGGGTTTTGAGTTATTTGATTCAGCTTTTACATAGTTTCTAACCCAGGGCATGATCTTACCTATTCTACCAACGGCTCTGCAGGTAATGAAATCAAATTTCCGGTGAATATTCTCCACTCGGTCATTGACAACTTCCACATTATCCAGATTCAATTCTTTCGAAATGGCCTCAACCACTTTCATTTTCTTTCCTATGCTATCCACAAGTGTGAATCTGACCTCAGGATAAAATATGGCCAGAGGGATGCCGGGAAAGCCGCCTCCCGTACCAAAATCCAGAATTTCTGTGCCTGCTTTGAAAGAGAAGACTTTTGCAATTGATAATGAATGTAAGGCATGGTTTATCTCAAATTGATCGATATCCTTCCTCGATATTACATTGATCTTGTCGTTCCACTCAATATAGAGGTCCTTCATCATTTTCAATTTCTCATGACATTCCTCTTTCATTTCTGGAAAATATTTTTGATATATGTCAGACAAGTCCCTTTCGTTTAATTAATATCGCGGATAAAGCTCAATAAAAAAATGGAATTGACCTCACTCTCCACTTCGCTCAAAAAAATTATTCTGAATTCAAGAGAACTTATTCCTCTGAACAATGAAGGATTCGAGGATATCGAAGTCAAATCCAAAAACAGTCTCGTTACCGAAATCGATAAAAACCTCGAAAAATATTTTGTAGATGAGCTTTCAACTTTGCTTCCGGAAGCCGGTTTCATTGCCGAGGAAGGAACTTCAGACAAAAGAGGAAGCGACTTCAACTGGATCATCGATCCACTAGACGGCACCACAAACTTCATTCATGGTATTCCGGCCTATTGCTGCAGTATTGCCTTATTGGAAGGCAAAGAGATTATTCTTGGAGGCATCCTCGAATTCAATTCGGGTGAATACTTTGAGGGAGCCAAAGGGCATGGATCCTTTCTCAATGGGAAAAGAATCTCTGTGAGTCCGACAGGAAACCTGGATGATTCTTTACTCGCCACAGGTTTTCCCTACTATGATTACGATTATAATGACCAATACCTGGCATTATTGAAAGATCTAATGAATCAGACAAGGGGAATCCGAAGAATTGGAACTGCGGCATTAGATATGGCTTATGTGGCATGCGGCAGATTTGATGCTTTTTTTGAATATAGTCTGCATCCCTGGGATGTTGCAGCGGGCTGCATCATTATAGAAGAAGCCGGAGGTATGCTCAGTGACTTCAAAGGAGGACAAAACCATCTTTTTGGGAAACAAATGCTTGCCAGCAACAAACTGATCCACAAAATGATGCTGGATAAGGTTCAGTTGCACTTCACAGACTAGCCAATTATTTAGATTTCACAACATCCATTTTTACTATATTCGGCCACTGTTAAAACTTATTTCATGGCACAGAAAGTCAACATAGACCTTAAGATTGCCCAGGCGGCAAAACTGAAACATATCAATGAAATAGCTGAGAAGCTGGGAGTCGGTGAAGACAAACTTGAGCATTATGGTAAGTACAAAGCCAAAATGCCTTTAAACCTGATCGACGAAAAAAAGATAAAAAAGAATAACCTGATTCTTGTAACGGCCATGACTCCTACTCCCGCCGGAGAGGGAAAAACTACGGTTTCCATAGGTCTGACCGAAGGTCTGAACAAGATCGGTAAGCAGGCGACAGTTGTATTAAGGGAACCAAGTTTGGGACCTGTATTCGGAATTAAGGGAGGTGCTGCAGGAGGCGGTTACAGTCAGGTAGTGCCTATGGAAGATATTAACCTGCATTTTACGGGTGACTTCTCTGCTATTGAAAAGGCCAATAACTTACTGGCTGCTCTGATAGACAATAACATTCAAAGCAAAACAAGAAATATTGGTATTGATCCAAGAACCATTTTGTGGAAAAGGGTGATGGACATGAACGACAGAGCTCTGCGTCAAATTACAATTGGTTTGGGAGGAACGGCCAATGGTGTGCCTCGTGAAGATGGCTTCAACATTACTGCAGCTTCTGAAATCATGGCCATATTGTGCCTTTCGAACGATATAGAAGACCTTAAAAAGAAGATCGGAAACATACTGATTGGATTTAAATACGATAAGAGTCCGGTATACGCCAAAGACATCAATGCAGAAGGTCCAATGGCCGTCCTGCTGAAAGATGCCATCAAACCAAACCTTGTTCAAACGCTGGAAGGAAATCCTGCCATTATTCATGGTGGACCATTTGCCAATATTGCACAGGGTACGAATTCTGTGATCGCCACAAAAATGGGATTATCTCTTTCCGATTACGTCGTAACCGAAGCCGGTTTCGGTTCAGATCTGGGTGCTGAGAAGTTCCTGAATATTAAGTGTGGTTACAGTGGTTTGAAACCAAAGGCATTGGTGATTGTTGCAACGATCAGAGCGCTGAGACATCATGGTGGTGTGGAAGCTGCCGATATTAACACACCGAATCCTGAGGCAGTAAAGAAAGGACTTGTCAATCTTGAGAAGCATATTGAGAATTCAAAACTCTATAAGTTAACACCGGTAGTTGCCATTAACCATTTTGTGACCGACAGCGATGAAGAAGTTGAGGTGATTCAGAAAAGATGCAAAAAACTCGGTGCACAGGCAGTTCTGTCGAAAGGATGGGAAAAAGGTGGAGACGGAACAACAGACCTTGCACAGGCCGTGGTTGATGTTATTGATTCGGGTGAGAATAACAATTTCACAAGATTATATAACTGGAATAGTCGACCTATGAGTAAGATAGAAACCATTGCCAAAAATGTATATGGTGCTGATCGAGTTGAATTCATTGGGAAAGCCAGAAATCAATTGAAGCAGATTAAAGACCTTGGACTAGACGGACTTCCGGTTTGTATTGCCAAAACCCAAAAGTCATTTTCAGACAATGAAAAGTTAGTGGGGCGGCCTGAAGGATTCACTATTACAGTGCGAGAAATCGAGATCGCTGCCGGAGCTGGCTTTATCATTCCGATTACAGGAAATATGATGCGTATGCCCGGATTACCAGCAATACCGGCCGCTGAAGGCATGGATATTGATGATGATGGTGTGATTACCGGGCTGTCATGATGTGTGATGCTTGATGTTTGATGTTTGATGTTTGATGTATAGATGATTTCAGATATCTGAAATAAATTTCCGAATTCCGAATTCCGAATTCCGAATTCTAGAATCCCTTTTCCCTTGCTTTTTATCCAGGCAATTGGTATCTTAAGGAGATAAAATCCTGATCGATGAAATTTGTCAACAACTATCAAGGCAAGAGAGCTGAAGAAACCAAGGACTCCTCCCCTTTTCTAGTTTCTGATTACATGGCGACCAAACTGATTACATTCAGTCCCGGACAATCTATGCATGAGGCTACAGCCATTCTTCTTAAAAATAAAATTAGCGGAGCTCCTGTAATTGACGATAATGGAGAGCTATGTGGTATGATTTCTGAAGGAAATTGTCTGAAGCAAATTGCCGAAAGTAGGTATCACAACCTGCCGCTTACAGAGGGTAATGTAGAGCAATATATGACGAGAGAGGTAAAGACGATTGATAGCAACATGGACATATTTGATGCTGCTTCTCAATTTCTAAATTCCCGCATTAGAAGATTTCCAGTTATACAGGATGGGAAGCTGGTTGGACAGATCAGTCAGAAAGACATTATGAAGGCTGTGCTCGATTTAAAGAGTTCAACCTGGTAAATAAAAAAAGTCCCGAAGTTTTCGGGACTTTTTCTTTTCTAAGAAGAATATCTTAGTTCATGCAAGTTTGGCTTTCAAGCTGCTCTTCGATCATTTGGGCAGCAAGAGCTTTATCGCTAATATCAGTTGGAATTGTTGCTACTCTTCCGTCTTTGGCATATAGACTTACGAATTCACCATTTTCTGAGAATTGGAATACTTTATTCGTCTCACAACCCATCTCATGATTCCATGACTTGGTTTCAGGATCGTAGATCATGGCCTGAACTTCGCCGGCATTCTCTCCTGACAACTGAACTATGTCGAAACGGTTTTTAGTCGCCGTAACTTCATATGTATTTCCATCTTCACCCATAACAACTTGCTGTTCCATGTCACCTTCATTCATAGACATTGGATTGCTTCCGCTCCAGAACTCGATCAAGTTAAGGATAACAACATCAACGAAAAATGTAATACTGGTTACAAATCCACCAATTATAAAGAACAATACAGCACCTAACCATTTGTTAAGTCCAAGATTCCAGTCCCAGTATGCTTTGGTAAGATTAAAAGACCCAATACAGCTCGTTTGGAAGGTCATAACCCACAATACACAGGCCGAAAGGAAAATAGAGAGTGATTTTTTCATTTTCATAGTAATAGAATTTGGTTTGCCTAAATATAAAAAATCAAGCAAACGAATTGTTCACGGCAATGTAAAAATTCTATTTCAGGAAAGTCTGTATGAAATTGTAATCCTCGGATCGTACAGAAAGAATACTTTCCAGTTCTGTTTTTTCTTCGTCCGTCAGGTGTTTCTCCCATTTCTTTCGAGGATCACCTTCTGTTGATGTATTGAAGATCTTTATACTTTCATTAATGATCTTCTCTTCCTCCGTTTTATGACTTGCATCCAATTGCAGAAATTCGAAAAGATCTTTCATGCACTGAGCTTGATTCCCTGCAAGGTCTTCATATTTAACAATATGGTATTCACTCTTGTCAAAACTTGATAGGTCTCTGAGAGCAATGGCATTCAAACGAAGCCACATTAATGGTAAAACTTTAAAATCTCCCGGAAATACTGCCAGATCCTCAGCATTATTGCCAGAGGGATTCCTCCAGCTCTCTTTTTCATTTACGGGCAAAGCACGGACCTGACCAGATTTTAAATAATGCATCTTCATACTTGCCACTTGTTCATGAATTGGCCGGATGATGAGAATTAACTTCGAACCGGGATACATACCTTTCAGGTAGCCTGTTTTATTGATCAGATGTGGTGATTTATTCAAAACCTTGATCTTGTCCCAATCATATTTTACTCTACCACCACCCGTCTTTCTTTTGTATACAAACCTCATAACATGACGCTTGAAGCTCTTCGCATCCTCAATGCTTCGCGCATAGTAACTTGTCATATTGCTCAGGTACCTGAGATCTACATCTTCCTTCCCACGATATTCGTTATTGGGATAAACCGGCCCTCCACCTATTTCTGTCCAGATGGTATTGAGCTCTCCCCCTATTTTCAATAACTGAGGGTGCTGTGATAATTTGTTCACCAGCATTGTAGTGCCACTTCTCATGCATCCAGTAACGAATACGGGAGAATTAAACTCTTTAGCAGGAATTTCAGAATGAGTTCCCAACAGGTTTCGCATCCAATCACTCAGTATCATTCAATAATCTTTTCGTGGTGAGGTCAAAAATAATTTTTCCCCAAACAATAATGGGCAGAATTGCTTTCAGACTGTATTTGTACAGAATATTTTCTTTGAGTGATAAAGGCACTAAATCGCTGAAGGCAAGTGATACCATAACCAATGATGCAATCAGGAGTATCTTATCTGCTTTCGATTGATCTGAATTGAAAAACCACAGAACTATGCCGGCCATGGCAATTACAAAAAGAGGAGACTCTGCCTTGTGATTGAATATGACAACCCAGATCAGCCAAAGACCAGTATATACATAACGGCTTTCCCTGGCTATTAAATTTTTGTAGTTGATCAGAGGTAACAAAGACAAAGTCAATCCTATCATGACCAGAAGAATCTTATTCAATTCAAGAGAAAACCAGGAATTCAACACGCCCATAAGTGAATATCCCCAGGATGAATCGTGATCAGAACCTAAGAGCACCATCCATTCCTTATATGATTGGAGTAGATAATCAAAACCACTCAGAATGGCAGGCAAAATGAACAATAGGGACATCCATAAGAGCGAAATGATGGAGTTTCTGATAACGTTGGGATAGAATAGTAGCAGCACAAAGAAGACCAATGAGAACAGCTTTATGTAAACCGATAAACAGAGAAAGAGAATGGCAAGTCTGGAATTTCCCTTTTCCATAAATGACAGAAACAACAAAATGAGTCCGGCCATCAGTCCGTTGCTCTGATCATTTTGTATGGAACCCAATAATTCCAGACTACATAATAAAAGCATGATCAAAGCCGATTTTCGATTAATTCCCGGTAAAGAGAATATTCCCAGAATAAAAACGAACAGATTGAGATAATTCCAGGTCAGCAGTCCCGGAAAATCAGGCAGCAGTGCAATTGGCGCCATTAGTAAAGCAAAAGTGGGACTGTATTTATAATAGTCGTAGTGTACCTCCCTGTGATATTTATACAAATGACCTTTTTCTTTAAGTGTGTGAAAGGCCTGGGTAAAAATGTAATAGTTATTAATATGGGTTATTCGAACCCCACTCCTCCACTCTGTTTTCGAGTTGTAATCCTTGTAAGAAGAAAAGAATGCAAAAGCAGTGAGAACCGTGATCAAAGTCCACTGAACTATTTGTAAGCCTGAAAATTTCTTGCTCGGCGTGAGATTCATTTTACAATAATCCTAAAAGTAGATTAAAGAGTATGATGCAAAGAGATGAATTATTCAATAAATTCATTGATTAAAAGTGAAGTCGCTGTCTTTATTATAAATTCGCGAAATGGCGAAGAAAAACAGAAGGTCTCTTTTTTCCAGACTCATGGTCTCAGTGGCCCTGCCTGAGATCATTATATTCTCCACGATCGCTGTAATCTCCTATATTCAACTGAAGGATCTTTTTCATGATCTGTCAAAGGAAAGGATAGAAAACATTGAAGAAGAGCTTATTTCCATTATCAAATTTCAAGATGTTTCTCTGAGCCAGATCAGTCAAAACCTTGATAAACAGGCTCAGGATAAAATGAAGCAATTGCGCTTCAATTATTTCCTGAATTCTGATTCCATCGAAACTGCAGATTTGGAGAGAATCAGGAAGGAGATCGGAATGAAACAGAGCAATGATATCTATATCATAAACAAGGATGGCATTGTGGTGAATACCACGCTTGAAAGCGATCTTAATTTTGACCTGTTCAGCATTGGTCCTGAATTCAAATCATTTTTGGAAGGATTATTTGCGCATGACTACTACACTCCGGCAGCCATGTCGCTGGAAACCAATACACGGAAATTTAAAAAATACATTTATCAGAGAAGTAAAGACGAGAATTATATCATTCAGCTCGGACTCTATTCTACTGAAGCAGATAAATTCAATGAAGTCATTGCAAGAAGGTTCAGGGAAATTGAATCAAGTCCAAATGATATCTCAAGCATTGATCTCATCCTGGCTCCATGGAAACCCTTTAGTCTGTATAAGGGAAGTGATGTAAAAAGTGATGAAGTCGAGGTTATTCAGTCAATATTCAATGCCAGAAAAGACTCCGTTGTAGATCATGATGATTATTCGATTTCTTATCTGTATTTCGACATGGCCGATAAATCTACTATTTCCTGGAAAGGCCTTTTAAGAGTTACTTATGATAAAGAACGTGAAAGAGCAACATTGATCGGAAGTCTGGTTCAAAAAATTTCCTTATTCGGATTTGGTATGATCCTGCTTTTTGCAATTCTTCTTTTTAATGTTCGAATTATCATTCGTCCGATTCACATGCTTTCTAATGCCGCCAGAAAGCTTGGTGATGGTCACCTCGACGCAAGGGCCGAAAGTGAAGGAACCAAAGAAATGGTCTTTCTTTCAGAGTCATTCAATCATATGGCTGAAAACCTGGAGAAATCACACCTTGAGATCACAAAGAAGAACAAAGAAATCCTTTCCAGTATTACTTATGCTAAAAGGATTCAGGAAGCCATTCTTCCCTCAGACTCCCTTTTGGCACAAGGGCTTAATGATCATTTCATTTACTACAGGCCAAAGGATATTGTGGCCGGTGATTTCTATTGGTACGAACAGAAAGATGACGAAGTGTTTATCGCAGCAGCAGATTGCACAGGACATGGAGTGCCGGGAGCTATGGTAAGTGTTGTTTGTTCGAATTCATTAAATCGAGCTGTTAATGAGTTAGATCTTCGGGATCCGGCAAAAATACTCGATGCAGTCAGGGATCTTGTGATTGAAACATTCGAAAAAAGTGACCTCGAAGTTAAAGATGGAATGGATATTTGCCTGGTTAGAGTCAACACGAAGAAAAAAGAAGTCGTTTATTCTGGAGCACAAAACTCACTTTATAGGATAACACGATTGAATGAAGAGGAAATGACACCAAAAAGCGTATCTACTAACGATCTTATGCTTTTGGAATACAAGGCAGACAAGCAACCCATTGGAGTTTTCACTTCGTACAACCCATTCACAGAGACTAGGATCAATTATGAAAAGGGCGATGTCATTTATCTTTTCACGGATGGATTTGCAGATCAGTTTGGAGGCCCGGATGGACGAAAATTCATGTATAAGCCCTTTAAGCGACTGCTACTTGATATGAGTGGTGATGAGGTGTCAGCTCAAAGATCTCGACTGGACAAGGAATTTGATTCATGGAAGGGTGAAGAAACTCAAGTGGACGATGTTTGCGTCATCGGTATACGACTTTCCTGATTTATCTTCCATTTTGGCCTGTTCATAACCATATTTGCTCCTTAAGAAAGTAAGAGCTTCATAACTAGAATTATTGGTATTCTTGGCATACCTTTATTCCCTCCTTTCCCCTGCGGCCGTTGGCGTCCTTAATGTTTTAGTTTGACTTCAAAGAAAGATCTGGTTTATGATCTCGTCTTTTTCGTTCAAAAGATGAGAGATTCAGAAAAAGCTGAATTCAAGCGCTTCATCATTGAAAGGAAAAATGAGGAAGCTCTGATTCGAATGTTTCGTGCATTTGAAAAATGTCAATTGAATAGAGAAGCTCAGGGAGTCATCAAACGAATCATCGTTTTGCCAGATGGCACAGACTATCGGCTTTTTCTTCAGCTGAAGAATCTCCTATTTGAATATGAGATTTCATCACGACGAATCAAGTATTTCAAGAAAGAAGACATCCATATGTTTCTTGAAATTGAATTGAAGAAAGAATTTATTGTCGCACAAATGCTGACTGAAAGAGACGCATATGCTTCAAGCATTAATCACATGATTCTTGCTTTCAAAAAGGCAAAAAAATTCGACTTCCTCCAGATACAGAAAGATTGTTCAGATAATCTTTCTCAATATTACAGACTCACTGGTGACTTAAAGCAATCCGAGTACTGGTATGAGATCTCGGGTCAGCTAAATCATGAACTTTCAGAATACAACCGCTTAAGAAACATTTTTGAGAATTCATTGAACAAAGTAAACTGCTGCATTGAGCATGCCAAGTTGTCCAATCCGTATACCAACATCTCATTTAACGGCGCAACCATGAAAACAAAGTGGATGTCGGAAGTTCTTATGTTAAATGCAAATCGAAATGAGACAAGCTCACACGAGTCATTGGTTGAGTTCAACAGACTTTATCGGATCATTAAAAGGCATCCCGGTGTATTTCCCAAAGAATTCAGGGTGGTTGTGCTCAAATTTGCCTTTGAGGATCTCTATCGCCTTAAAAAGTATGTGATTTTAACAAGGCAGGCTCATAAGGTATTCACGCTGAACAGGTTGCCCTTGTATAATCGTATACCACTCATGAATTTCTTTCTGCATTTTCTATTTAAACGAAGAATGTCAGGATTACTCAACTCACTTATAGATATTATCGACTCTGAGGATTCTTATCGCCAATTCATCCCATTTATTCATAGTCTGAATAGGATAAGGATCATGCATTTATATGCAATGAAGTCGTATAAATCAGTCTTAAAAATTTTAAATCAGCAGGAAATGGTCAAATCTGATTGTTCTTTTACAGACTTCCAGAACAGAATTCTTGAAATTCTATGCCTTCTGCATATTGATGAGGAAGATCTTGCTCATGACCGTCTTGAAAACCTGAGAAGATTTGTATTCAGGAATGATGAGCTTCGGGATTCCATAATTCATAGAAGTCTTTATGAAAGTATAAGAAAGTCTACTAAAGGTGTTCTTATTAATGGCTCTCAAGACGACTTTGCTAATAATAATGTTTACAATCTCTTACCGGACTTGCATCAATTCATCAAAGAATATTCAATCATGAATAATCCATATTCCTATAAGTCCTTTGAAGACATGGCAGCTGAAGGTAAAGCTGATAATGAATATATCAGAGACAGGAATCTGAGTTAAATTGAGGCCTTTGAAAATAATTGACCTTGCTCTCTTATATTTGAGCAAAATTTTAGCATGTCCGATATATTAGATCTACAACCTAAGGCTCTCTGGAAGCATTTTGCCGACCTGAACGCCGTACCTCGACCATCAAAGAAAGAAGAAAGGGTAATTGAATTTGCCAAAAATTTTGGTGAAAGCCTGGGGCTGGAAACGATTGTAGATGAAATCGGTAACGTGATTATCCGCAAAGGTGCAACTCCGGGTTTGGAGGATCGAAAGAAGATCGTTTTGCAAAGTCATCTCGACATGGTGCATCAAAAGAATGCCGATACCAACTTCGACTTTGATTCTGAGGGGATAAAGATGTATGTTGACGGAGATTGGGTAAAAGCAGAAGGCACCACGCTGGGTGCGGACAACGGAATTGGTGTTGCATCAATCATGGCCATCCTGGCTTCCAACGATATTGCACATCCGGAACTTGAAGCCCTATTTACAATTGATGAGGAGACAGGAATGACAGGTGCTAACCATCTAAAGGGTGGATTACTTCATGGCGATATCCTATTGAATCTCGACACAGAAGATGACAGGGAATTATGCATTGGATGCGCTGGTGGCGTTGATGTCACAGCTTCGGGTGAATATGAAGAAACAGCGGTAGACGAATCCTTTCAGCAGCTGAGAATTAAGTTAAGTGGATTGACCGGCGGCCATAGTGGAATGGATATTCATCTTGGTCGAGGAAATGCCAACAAACTCATGAACAGGATTCTTCATTCCATCAATGAAGATTTTGAAATTCAAATACTTGACATTGATGGGGGTGGCCTTCGTAACGCTATTCCACGAGAGTCCTTTGCAAATGTGGCAGTTTCATCCAATCAAACCGACGCAATTAAATCCAGTTTGGAAAAATGGCGTTCAACCCTGAAAGCAGAATATGCACCAACAGACCCGGATCTGGATCTTGAATGGTCGGAGACAAGTGGAAACACAAAAGCGCTTAGTAAGGGATTTGCAAAAGGACTATTGATGTCTGTATACTCTTGTCATGTAGGCATTTACCGTATGACTCCGGGAATGGGAGATCTTGTTCAGACTTCTAACAATTTGGCCAGAGTGTTAGTGAAAGACGGAAAATACCTGATTCAGTGCCTCACAAGAAGTTCTGTGGATTCAGAAAAAATGGATCTTGCAGAGTCCTTGAAATCGGCTTTCAGCCTTATTGGAGCTGACGTTGTTTTCGAAGGATCTTATCCGGGATGGACACCAAAACCGGATGCAGATATTGTGCATTTGATGAAAAATATATTCAAGGAAAAATTCAACGATGATCCCGTGGTTAATGCTTGTCATGCGGGACTGGAATGTGGTATCCTTGGACAAAACTATCCGGACATGGATATGATCTCATTCGGACCCAATATACGAGGTGCACATTCACCTGACGAAAAGGTCCAGGTATCTTCGGTTCAGAAGTTCTGGTCGTTACTTATCGACACACTCGAAAAAATCCCGGCAAAAAACTGATCAGAAGTATTCGTAAATGTACTGATAGGCTCTGCACATTCCATTGCTGCAGTCATCATAGTACAAGAGGTTACTGCAGTGATCGTATTGAAAGTTCTCTTTGTAGCTGACCAATCTGTCATTTCCTGACTGATCTTTCAAATACACAGCTTCATTGGTCACTCTGTGATGGCTATCATAAGTCCAGTTCTTTTCAAAAGTTCTGTAATCCTGATAAGTATAAATATCGGTTTCTGTAATTCGATTACCTGACTTATCATAGGTGAATTCAACCCGACAAAACTCACTGATACCATCTGCCATTTCCATTTCAATGATATATGACTTCAAATTATCATCGTTATAATATTGATAATCCGTATGTCTCTCCTGAATTTTGAATATACCACTCACAGGATCCTTGTATGAATCTACATAGGATGTAAGAAGTCCATTCGTATATTCATATTCTTGTTTTGACTGTCCGATCAACTCCGAACCGTTGACCGAAAATCTAGAGATCAAAACCAAAAGCTCACTTTCATATGAATACTGAACAAAATACTTCCTGATGTCCTGTTCAAAGTACTCTTTGTATAACACCTTTCCATTTTGGCATTCAAAATTCTTGAAAACACCTTGCACAACACCTCCTGATTTCACCACTTCAGAATTTACATTTCCATTTTCGTCATAAAAATATTCGTGCGTATCACCGTTTGGGTATACCATTACAGACAAACGACTACTCGTTTCCGATTCATCAAATCCAGTAGAAGGAGAAATCTCATCTTGTTCATGACGACAAGAGGAAAATGTCAATAAAAAAAGCAAGAGAAAAGAGACCGGAATTTTCGACACCAGGTGTGTTGATTTCATGTCTGTTTCGACTTAAAATATCCCGAAAAGCATGGGATAATCCTTCATAGTTATAAAAAATTAATTAGAAATCCAATTTATAACGAGAAATTAAGAGAGCTAAGTATCTCTAAACCAATACCACACGTATAATAGAGTGTAGATTGTGACCAAAGTCATGGGTATTGTACCCATGAAGGAATTAAATTTACAACATATTGTATTCGAGAAACTCTTGAACATGAGACTGACTTCCGTGTTATTTCTTTTTACTTTGACCATAATGTCATATGTAGCTTGCAAACATGATGAGGGAGAAATGCCAAAGCCCAAGATTGTTGAATGGGCTGACCCGCCTTCAAATCCAAGGCAATCAGGTCAGTTTTACTTCGAAAATGATATTCTGAAGCTTATGGTTACAAAATGCGCAATAGAGCGACTGGATAACTATGAGCTGGATGATGATGATAGCAATAATGAGACGTACAGCGGTTGTCACAGTTCATCTGACGCACAGCATGGTGTAGTGCTTGACAATCATGCCGGTATTAAAGCACTGGCAGATGACGAAGAATGGGTCAAAACCGAATTTTATGATCACATTATCGATAAAGATGATATGCCGCCTAGTGCAATTTCGGCTCAATTAAATTCTGATGAATTAACTATGCTTCAGTGGTGGGTCGAAAATAACACTCCAGACAATTCATGTGATCCTTGCGAAGAAGTGAAGGATAGCTCCTACTTGGATGTTCGAAGAATTTTATATCGGAATTGCAGTGGATGTCACAATGATGGTCTGGCTAAAAATAATAGTGGAATCGCGTCATTTTTTAAGGCTCTTCCTGAGAATGAAACCTACGCAGATTCAATGGCCATTGTGAACAACGTTGGACAGATCCTGAACTATATGGAAAAATATGACAATCCAATGCCAAAGCATATTGGAAGACTTTACAAGTGCGAAGTAGATGCAATTAGAAATTGGAGTAAAAGATTATAACCTGGATGAATAAGAAAGTATTTATTATTGCATTGATCACAGCTTTTGTGACTTCTTTTTCCTCATGTTATTATGATGTGGAAGAAGAGCTGTATCCCGATAACTGCGCTCTTGATGAAAATGATATTATATCTTTTTCAATGGACATAGATCCAATTTTCATTGGGGAATGTAATTTTTGTCATAATGCGAACAGTGGTAACATAGCTCTGGATGGATACAACAATCTAAGCAACTATCTTGACAATCCGGATAATGTCTTAGTTTGTCGAATAGAAGGTTTTGAATGTGGCAATAGAATGCCTGATGGTGGCGAATTGAGCTGTCTCGAAATTAAACTCATTAAACAATGGATAGAACAAGGATATCCGGATAACTGATATGAATGCTCGTAAAATATTAATTGTTGTACTACTAATAGGCCTAATTTCAGGAGGTTATGTTTATTTCTTTGTCTGGAACAAGGCTCACCCCGATTATGCAGAGCTACAGGCAGACTTTTCAATGCCCGCCTCAGAGCTTTATGCCGCATTCACTTCAAACACTGAAGAGTCATCTTCCAAGTACAATGGAAAGATGATTGAGCTTTCGGGAGAGATCAATGGCCTTGAGATTCAGGATAGCCTGGTTATTGCCGTTTATGTATTCAATGAGGGTATGTTTGGCAATGAAGGCGTAAGATGTACGTTTTTAAATAACAATATCAAGTCGATTGATGAAATTAAGGGTAAAAAAATAAAAGGATATTGCGCCGGATACAATGACGTGGACGTAATCCTTGAACAATGTACATTAACAAACGAATAAATGATCAGACTAACTCTTCTTTCTCTATTTCTCAGTGTCTCAGCGTTAAGCTTTGGACAGAAATATGTTACGAAAAATGGACACATCAAATTCTATTCCTCAACACCCATGGAGGACATTGAAGCTCACAACAAACAAGTAAATAGCGCATTTGATGCGTCGAACGGCAATATGGTATTTAAAGTGCTCATCAAATCTTTTCAGTTTGAAAAGGCATTGATGCAGGAGCATTTCAACGAGAACTACATGGAATCTGACAAAATTCCGAATGCAACATTTTCTGGAAAGGTGGAAAATCTGGGGGATCTGAACTTAAAAAAGAATGGTGAATACGATGTGAAATTGTCCGGAACACTTACCATTCATGGAGTGAGTAAGGAAGTAAGTGAAAATGGAAAGTTTATTGTTTCGGATAAGGGTATTCAGGGATTGGCAACAATTATGGTGAAACCGGAGGATTATGAAATTAAAATTCCGAATGCCGTGGCAGACAATATTGCGGATGAAATTGAGGTAAGTGTTGATGTCAAACTTTCAAAACTCAATTAATGCTGAAATTTTACACCTTCCTTCTCGTCTTTCTTTCAATTTCATTAGGCAACTATGCGCAGGATGATTTGCTGTCGATGTTTGACGAAGAAGAAACCACTGATTATACCACTGCGACATTCAAGGCTACTAAGGTCATTCTGGGACAATCTGTGGAGCAGACAAAGGTGGGAAACCTGGCCTTCATGGTTCAGCATCAATTTGGACCGGTAAATGGTGGAGCATATGAACTTTGGGGCTTGGATCAGGCGAATATTCGACTTGGGTTTGACTATGGTTTAAAAGAATGGTGGACCATTGGAATTGGAAGAGCTTCTTACAAAAAGACCTTTGATGGTACTACCAAGATCAGGATCCTAAGACAAAGCAAAGGCAAGAAGAAAATGCCTTTGACCCTAACCTACAACGGAGGCGTCTTTTACAATTCAACCAAATGGAGCGAACCCGATCGGGATAATCATGAAAGCAGTCGGTTTTCCTACCTGAATCAGGTCATCATGGCCAGAAAATTTTCGGAACGTATATCAATTCAATTGACGTCATCCTTAGTTCATCGTAACTTGGTGGCTACCTCAGAAGAAGAGCATGACGTGATTACTATTGCCCCGGCCGGAAGAGTGAAGATAAGCAACAGGGTGTCGTTCAACTTTGAATATTTCTGGCTTGTTCCAGGACATACATCGGAGAACTTCGAAGACGCACTGAACATTGGATTCGACATTGAAACCGGAGGTCATGTTTTTCAACTCTATGTCACGAATGCCCAGGCAATACAAGAACCATACTTTATGGCTGAAACCATAGGTAAATGGTCAGAAGGAGATGTTCGTCTTGCCTTCAATCTATACCGTTCTTTTGTAATCTATCGTCCAAAAGACAGGAAGGATTATGAAGAAGAGGAAGAATGGTGATTGACGATTAACGATTAACGATTAACGATTAACGAAATTTGTTCAAATTTGAACTTTGAAAATCGGAGATCGGAAATCGGAGATCTATCAGGGATTTGATTTCTCAGCGACAGAGCTGTAAACCGAGCCTTCAGGATAGGCTTTATCCGATATCACGGGTACATCTGAAGAATGATAGATGACGCACGACTCATGAATGAGATTGTCGAGCTGAAGCAAGGAGGCCAGACATACCTGACTGTAATTCTGTGATGCATTCTTAAAACCTTTCGATTCCGTTTCCCAGAGCTTCTTGATCATATCCATTCCTGCATATGAATCATCAATTTCTTTCAGTGCACTCTTGACATTATAAGCTCCGGCATGATAAATATGCAGAACAAGGAGTCTGAACCATAGCTCAGTTTCTTCGTACTCCACTCCCCTGTCGGCCATCATTTCCCTTGCATATGGAAGACATATTGTTTTGATTAATTGAGAGGCACCATATGCTGAACGATCGAAATCTTCTCTTTCATCCACTTCACTATCGACTCTCAACCCGAACTTTCTGGCCACCTTGCTCATAAGCTGGAAGGAACCTAATGCTCCATCCGGTGATTTCATGAGTTTTCCCGGACTTTCAATCAGTAAAATGCTTTGCGCATACCAGGGATCCACTTCTTCATCAATGAAAACCTCTATTCCTCTGTCAATGGAGGGCATGGCCTTTCTGAATTGGTAAAATTGAGATTTGCCCCGTGTCACATAAATTCGCTCATCTTCCGGAAGGCAATATTCCTCTCTTAATAGCTTCCTGTAATCTTCTTTCTGATCTTCCTCTAATTTGTCCCAATCATCGAAGGTCACCATATCAAGTACTCGTCTGTTCTGAGCTTGATTAATGATCATCCAGTCGTCGCTTGTTGACATGATCATTGACCAAAATTGGATCTTAGCAAAGGTATCTACCCTCTGTTCGTATAGCTGAGCATCGTAGATGAAGCTCTGCCACCTGTTCTCGTCGATATTGACAATACTGAGCACTTCATTACTTTTTTCAACTGTTTTTTTAGGTACAGCTGATATTAAAGCAAGTCCTGTTAAGGTGAAAAGGATTAGAATTCTCGGCATCTACACAAACTTAAGGGTTTTCCCGGAAAACGGAAAGCTCACGTTTACATTATATAAACTATGCATTGTGAAGAATTAGTATGGAATTATAAATTCCTGATATTCTTTACATTTGATATCATGAGATCACTTTTTATCACCGTTCTTTCATTTTTCATTTTTCATCTTTCCTTTTTCTCTGCAAAGGCTCAATTAGGCATTCAGGCTCATGCAGGTCCTGATACGGCAGTTTGTCCGAATGACAGCGTGCAGATCGGCGACAATCCGATTTCCAGTTTTGCCATGCCTCCGCTGACAATAACGTGGACTCCAAATACGAACATTTCCAACAATACCATTGCGCAGCCTTACGTCTGGCCTGCTGTCACAACAAAGTATTATCTGCATATCACAGATGCCAATGGTCGATCGGCAACAGACAGTGTAATTGTGACGGCACACTCACCTTCTTCAGTCACCATGGACCCACTCCCTAGCTTGTGCTGGAGAGATGATCCGGTGGTATTGAATTCTGGAATCCCAACAGGAGGATGGTATAGAGGTGTAACCATTAACGATTCAATGACTTTTGATCCTTTCAATGCAGGCGTTGGCCAGCATGAGATCACTTATTTTTATTCTGATCCATACTGCAGTTTCTCTGACAGTGTTAAAGCATATTTGAATGTTTTTAACTACCCGACAATTGCTGTTTCTTTGTCGGAAGATACCATCACTCCTGATGACACCTTACGAATTGCAGCTAGCGGTGCATTCACTTATAATTGGAAACCAAGCACAGGCCCATTCTCTGCAAATACAGGAGATACAATTCTTGCCTGGCCTGACTCAACATCAACCTTCCGTGTTGTAGGCACCGACACAAATGGCTGTGCAGACAGCACAAATTTCAAGATTGTGGTCAGAGATATTCTTTCAATAGTTAAATACTCGAATGAATCCGATTGGAAGGTGTTCCCCAATCCCGTATCAGACCAACTAACTATTCAATCAAAACAAGCTTCCAGCAACCTTTACCGAATCAGAGATCTCAATGGAAAGGTCTATGCACAGGGGAGATTAAATAAGTCCCCTGTCAATTTGAATGTCACAGACTGGCCTGCTGGATTGTTCGTTGTTCAGATAATCAATGATAAGGGAGAATTGATTCAAAGTCTTCGTGTTGTGAAGTCTGACTAGTTAATGATCCTCTTTCCTGCTGAATAAACATTGAATTTACCTCCTCGGGCGAAACCGATAAGCGTCAGATTAAATTGTCTAGCCAGGTCCACGGCCAGACTGCTCGGAGCGCCAACAGCAACGAGAACAGGTATACCCGCCATAACGGTTTTCTGAACCAATTCAAAGCCGGCTCGTCCGCTGATAAAGAGAATAGAATTTTCATTCGACTTGCCTTCAATCGTCCTGGCACCGATCAGTTTGTCGAGGGCGTTATGCCTGCCAACATCCTCCCGAATGATTTCCAGATCTCCGTCTTCATTAAATAATGCGGATGCGTGAATACCTCCGGTAAATTTAAATACCGATTGATCCTGAGCGGCAATATCCGGTAATTTGGATATGGTTTCTACTTTCACATTTGGACCCGACCCTAGTTTGGTCAGATCACACATGGCCTCAATTGATTCAATGGATGATTTACCACATACACCACATGAGGAGTTCATATAGAAATTTCGATTAAAGAGGTCATCTCCGTATATCTTCTTTTTGTCCAGATGGACTATTACTACATTACCTTCCTCCATCTCATCTTTGATCTCTTCACAGTAAAAGATCTTATGAACTTCATCGGGACCAGAGACAATTCCTTCGCTTAAAAGAAATCCATAAGCCAGTTCGAAATCATGACCCGGAGTACGCATGGTTACGGCCAATCTGCGTTCACGGAAATCAATCCCATCGAAGTACTTCAATCTGATCTCCAATGGTTCTTCGGTGACCACAAGATCCTTCTCGTCTTCAATCGACTTACCGGAATACTTCTCTACATCTGCTGGAGTTACGGCCTGCTTCATCTTACTTTGGTGGGATAAAGGTAGGACTAAATGAAATTAAATGAGCGACTAATAAAGCAGTTTAAACCATCTTGACTTGGCATATGCTTTATGTTTATACGCTTACTTATATTTACACAAAACCCTACGGCCAAACCTATGAAGACAATACCTCTGATATGCTTGATTTCAATGCTGGCTCTGATCCACAATGGCTGTGAATATCCTTATGATCGGAGCATCGAATATAATTCAGCCTTCCAAAAGAAGTACAATGATTACCTGACCGAGGCCAATAAAAATTCCTTTGAATGGGCAAAAAGATATTCTGAAGATATTGTGCATCCTGGAATGAAAGATCAGTTTGCAACGCTAGAATCATATAGATTGCTGACAACGGAGTTGGTAAATGAACTGGATAATACAGAAAGTGAATACGAAACTGTGAACGCATATTACCAGCGATTTTTAGACAAGCTTAAAAGTGACCAAAGCTGGACAACTCAATATCCATCCGATATCATCAAAGAATTGATGTCCTATGAAGCCAATAAAGATGATTTCATGTATGTTTCTGACTACACTCGAACACAATGGAAAAATGTCATTCTACAGATCGAATCCTTCATGCTCGATCTATGGCGGAACTATTGGACAGCCGGAGCTTTTCGATCCAATAAAATGGAAGCCGTAGTTCTGACTGAGAAATCTGAAATCACAAAAAATCAAGAAATGGAGGTCAGAATAGTAATGGCTGCGTCTGATACTATTTCAAATAACTTCGTAGTTCTGGGCGAACTAACAGAAAATGAAAATGAATCGGGATACTATGCCTATACATTCTCAGGTGACACAGACACAATTCAATATGATACTGAGAAGGATTGTTTTGCTGTCGACAAGAAATTCAATTCACCGGGTAAAAAGATGATTTCGGGAATATTATACTATAAGGTGCCAGGTGTCACTACACTTCAATTTCCTTTTTGGAAAGAAATTCACGTTAAGTAGTAGTCTATTGAATGCACAAAAGACATACAAGAACCTTGAAGAATTCTTCGATGATTACACGGAAAAGATCAATTCCAGTCATCGCCTTTTCACAGAATTCATGGATGACAATATCATTTTTGTTATGAATATTCCCAGCGAAGGTGAAGAAGGACGAATCAAGACGACCATGCTGAGCGAATTTGGCATCTCTTTGGTCCTGAACGGGAGTTTAAGTCGTGGAAAGAAGATTATCAGAGAAGCAATGGATCTTGCCGAAAAAAACGGCGGTCTCGATTCTTGTATGAGTATAGACCTTAAAGAACATTTATTGTGGACATATGGGACTGCATTGCATGACACCGAGGAATACGATGAAGCCATAAAGGTTTTTGGAACCTTACTTGAAAAATATCCCGACAATGATCGATATAAGAACTGGTACAATGGATCGAGATCCAGCCGAGTAAGAAAATACAGCCGAATCCTGTGGTGGGTATTGTGGGCATGGCTATTCTATACATACTTTGGTCCAGACTACTTTGATGTAGAAATTGGAATATACACCCAGTACTTTGGCGCCCTGATTTTTGCTCTGGCCTTATACTCAGAGTTCTATATCTACGTTTTAAAGAAGAAATAACCAATTTTCTGACTTTCATCTAATGAATAGGTATTTGATCGTACTCATTGCCAGTTTTTTAACACTACAAAGTTTTGGTCATAAGCAGCGATACGACGATTGCAAAGAGGATTGGTCAGAATTGATGCTGGCGATATACAAAAACAAGGTTAGAAAGTATAAGAAGCTTGTGGAAAACGGTGCAGATGTCAACTACTTTACTTCAGGTGATCCCTGCAGATATTCTCTCTCTGCACTGGCAGTTGCCGTAAGAAGTCAGAATTCCGGAGCCGTCAAATATCTATTGGAGAGCGATAAAGTAGAATACACCGACTTTCTTTTCACTGCCACGGCCTACGAATCACTTGAAATAGTGACACTCATGATTGAATATGGCGCTGACCCGAATACAGACCTAAATGATTACGGGTTTACTTTACTCATGAGTTGCGCTTCCCATTCAAGCCTTGAAATCTTCAATGAAATACTTCAATACAATAATGATCTCAACAAACGGGAATTAAAAAGCGGATATTCTGCACTCATGTACGCTGCATCAAATGCGGAAATTGATAAAGTGAAAATACTGCTGGACAAAGGAGCTGATAAAACATTAACAGATTCAAAGGGAAGAACAGCTTACGACATTGTAAAAAGCTACACGGAATCAGAATCAATTTCACAGGAAGATGCCATCGTACTTCTTCCTCTCCTGAAACCATGAAGATTCTTTCTCTGTCTTTCTCACTTTGAATTTTTAGTACTTTAGATTTTTCATAGATTTTATTGGAAGATGTCAGAGAACCTGAGTAAGCTGGCCGGAAGGAAGGGCCTGGAAAATCCATTGTTTGAGCAGCTCGTGCAGCTCGCAAAAGAGAGTGGGACAGTTGGAACAGATAAGGCAAGGGAATTAGCCAAAGATTTCCTTGTCGGTGATGCCAACGTTCACGGTACAGTAAGCTTTTATGATTTTCTTAAAAAGAGAATGAAGGTATTAAGACCTATGTCTGTAATGGAAGTGCATGCTTGCTCGCTGGCACTCAGGAAAAGGTTCATGATGAATTATCAAAGAAATTTAAGGAAGAGGAGATCGGTCACATGTGCTGTCTTGGAAGGTGTCATGAAAATGGAGCTTTTCACTACGATGGACAGAATTATTCAGCCAAGTCTGACGGCGAGATTGCCGATATACTTTCGGGAAAATCAAAAGACAATAAGGACAATTATGCTGTTTCATGCAATGCGCCGGAGGCAATCCTGACTGCAGATCGTCCAAATCTCGATGACTTCTTCGGCTTTTTAAAGGAATGTATTTCAGGTGACAGAGACCACTTGTTGGATGAGATCAAGAAATCCAATCTTCGGGGTCGAGGTGGTGCCGGTTTTCCTATGGGACTGAAACTTGAATCTTGTAAGAATACCGACGCTGACCTGAAGTTCGTGGTATGTAATGCCGATGAAGGTGATCCGGGAGCCTACAGCGATCGCTATATCATGGAAGAACAGCCTCATCTGCTTCTCTTTGGAATGATGATTGCCGGCTACATAATTGGCGCATCCAGAGGAGTTCTTTACATCAGAGGTGAGTATCCCGAATCGATTAAAGTCATTGGAGAAGAAATAGAGAAATTCCGAGACTTCGGTCTGCTTGGAGAGAACATCAATGGTAAAGGATTTGATTTTGAATTTAAGATCATTGAAGGAGCCGGGGCATACATCTGCGGTGAAGAAACGGCACTCCTGTCTTCAATTGAAGGACAAAGACCTGAAGTTAGAGTTCGTCCACCCTTCCCTACCCAGGAAGGCTTATTCAACAAGCCAACAGTCGTGAATAATGTTGAGACTTCTGCCAGTGTTTATTACATTCTTAAGAAAGGCGGGGATAATTACGCAAAGCTTGGCAATGGAAGGTCAACCGGTACAAAATTGGTTTGTCTTGACTCTTATTTCAACAAACCAGGCATGTTGGAAGTGGTAATGGCCACACCTATGAATGAAGTGATCAATGAAATGGGAGGAGGATTTAAGGAAGACATCAAGGCCATCCACGTTGGTGGCCCGCTTGGCGGTATTGTTCCCGTCGAGAAAATAGAGGATCTGACCCTGGATTTTGAATCCTTTGCCAATAATGGATTCCTCTTAGGACATGCCAGTATAATTTCTATTCCTCAATCCTTTCCTATGGTTCAATATCTGGAGCATTTATTTGAATTCACTGCTGTTGAATCCTGTGGAAAGTGTTTCCCATGCAGCATTGGTTCAACAAGAGGGAAAGAAATGCTTACCAAGGCTCAAAAAGAAGATTTTAAAATTGACAGGCAACTGATGGATGATCTCCTGGAGACGCTTGAAATTGGCTCACTATGTGCCTTGGGCGGTGGACTTCCTTTGGGAATCAAGAATGCCCTACAATATTTTGATGATGAATTAAAAGAATACTTCAACTAAACCTGACCTGATGAGTGAAGTACTGACCGAAACGAAGAAAGAAACAGCCGTTAAGAATACGGCCTTTATAAATGGCAAGGCCTACGAATTTGTGCCCGGAGAATCGATACTGAATTTTATTCAGCGAAATGCTCCTGACGAATATGTACCTACCCTTTGTGATGCACCTAACCTCAAGCCTTTTGGCTCATGTAGAGTTTGTAGTGTTGATGTTGCTCTTGAAGAAAATGGTCGAGCAAAGGCCGTTGCTTCATGCCATACCCCAGTAATGGACAAGTCATTCATATATACGAATAACGAAAGACTTAACAGACTGAGGAAAAATATTGTAGAGCTTGTTCTAACCGACTATCCATTGGATAGACTTTACGAGAACAAGTCAGGTAAGAATGAGCTTCAGAATGTAGCCAATGCACTTGGAATCACACCTGACGACATCAGATATCCTGAAGGAAAGAACCACTTTGATCGAGTTCCGGATACCAGCCATCCTTATATGAGGGCTGATCTTTCAACCTGTATCAATTGTTACCGATGTGTCAGGGCCTGTGACGAAGTCCAGGGAGAACTGGTACTTACCATGAGTGGACGAGGTTTTGATAACACCATCACCATGGGTGCCAATGATGGCTTCAATGGATCCGACTGTGTTTCCTGTGGAGCCTGTGCTCAAGCTTGTCCAACACAAGCAATCTCCGACATTTTCGATTCTAAGATGACCGTTGCCGATGAGGTTACACGTACCGTGTGTACCTACTGCGGCGTAGGTTGCAATCTTGAAGTATCCACTATTGACGGAGAGATCAAATCTATTCTTGCACCATATGACGCTGAAGTGAATCAGGGACATACGTGTCTAAAAGGAAGGTATGCCTTTAAATTCTATGATCATGTCGATAGGTTGAGGAGTCCTATGATCAAGCGCAATGGCGAATTCGAAGAAGTTTCCTGGGACGAAGCTTTCGACTTTGTCGTCGACAAATTCAAGAACATTCGAGAGGAAAATGGTCCTGATTCAATTGCGGGTATAAGTTGTGCAAGGGCCACGAATGAAGAAAATTACCTGATGCAGAAATTCATCAGGGCTGTAGTTGGAACAAACAATATCGATGGATGTGCAAGAGTATGCCACTCTCCTACTGCCCTTGGAATGCAGCGCACATTTGGAACGGGTGCAGCTACAAATTCTATTATTGACATTGAACATACGAGCTGTATGCTCGTCATCGGAGCAAATCCAACAGATGCACACCCTGTAACCGGAGCCAAGATCAAGCAGAAGGCAATGAAAGGAATTCCAACGATCGTTATTGATCCAAGGAAGATCGAATTGACGAAATATGCTGACTATCACCTTCAATTGCGTCCGGGAACCAACGTGGCCATTCTGAACATGATGATGCATTACATTGTGAAAGAGGGTCTGGCTGATCAGGAATTCATCAGTAAACGAACAGAAGGATATGAAGTGTTTAAGGAAAGTATTCTTCAGCTCGACATGGATGAAATGGAAAAGATTACCGGAGTGGATAAAAACCTCGTTAGGGAAGCTGCCATCGCTTATGCCACAGCGGAAAATGCCATGTCTTTCCATGGCCTGGGAGTAACTGAGCATTCACAAGGAACCTTTACCGTAACATTGATTGCTGATCTTGCCATGATCACCGGAAACATAGGAAGACGTGGTGTAGGTGTAAATCCATTGAGAGGACAAAACAATGTTCAGGGAATGGCAGATATGGGGGGTTCAGCCCCATCAGGGGGCCGGTTACATGGCTATTGACAATCCTGAGGTACATTCTAAATACGAGGATTTCTATGGCAGAAAACTCAGTCCGGAAATCGGATATAAGATTCCGGAAATGTTTGATGCCGCCATCGATGGTAAGTTGAAAGCACTCTGGATCATAGGAGAAGATGTCGTTCAGACCGATCCAAATACGAATCACGTGAAGAAGGCCATCAATAGCTTGGATCTATTTATTGTAAATGAGTTATTTATGACCGAAACGGCTAAAATGGCCGATGTCGTCTTCCCTGCGGCTTCTTTCCTGGAAAAAAGTGGAACCTTCACTAATGGTGAAAGAAGAGTACAGAGAGTAAATAAAGTCGTTGAACCACTGGAAGGAACCAAGTCTGATGGAGACATTATTGTTGAAGTAATGAGAAGAATGGGTTACGACCAGCCAGATTTCCATCCTAAAACCACTTTGGATGAAATCTCCCAAATCGTGCCTTTCTTCAAAGGAATTGATTGGGATGAATTGGGCGAAAACGGGAAACAATGGCCTGTATTTGAGGACAAGAAATCCACAGAAATTATTCATACCAAAGAATTCAAGAGAGGTCTTGGAAACATTCAATTCCACGATTTCAGGGAGTCTCAGGAGATCGTTGACCATGGTAAGGAATATCCTTACATATTAACTACGAATAGAGAACTGGAGCATTACAACTGTGGTGCCATGACCCGAAGAACGGCCAATGTTGACATATTAACAGAAGATGTATTACTCATCAATCCGGAAGACGCATCGAAGATCGACATCCAGGATGGTGACATGGTCTGTGTGTCTTCTGCCAGAGGAAAGGTCGATCTGAAATCGAGAATTACAAATGATGTAAAACCGGGTGTATTGAGCACTACCTTCCACTTTCCGGAAGTGTTAGTGAATATTCTGACATCTGGTGTTACAGACAGCGAAGCACTTTGTCCTGAATACAAGGTGGTTTCAGTTGATATCCGCAAAGCCAGAAAGACACACTTAAGAAAGGCTGGTGAATTAATTGAGTAGTTCACATAAACTTTGTAAATAATTGGCTAACATACCATTAGCAGAAAGAGTACGCCCCAATACCTTTGACGATTATATTGGTCAGGAGCATCTTATTTCCAAGGATACAGCCCTAAGGAATTTACTGGAGAAAGGAATGGTCCCATCCATGATTTTTTGGGGGCCTCCTGGTGTTGGCAAGACTACATTGGCCCATCTGATCTCCCAAATCTGTGATCGCAGATTCTTCACGCTCAGTGCTGTTAGCAGTGGAGTTAAAGATGTAAGGGAAGTAATAGAAAAGGCATCAAATCAGGGTTTATTTGCCGGAAACAGTCCGATTCTATTCATAGATGAAATTCATCGTTTCAGTAAATCGCAGCAAGATTCGTTGTTAAACGCTGTGGAAAAAGGTGTCATAACCTTGATAGGCGCCACTACGGAGAATCCTTCTTTTGAGGTGATCAGCGCCCTTTTGTCAAGATGCCAGGTTTATACCTTGAAATCACTTGATATAGAGGCACTTGAAAAATTACTGCAACATGCATTAAAAAAAGATGAGTACCTCAAAAAACTCAAAATTGATATAAAGGAAAAGGATCAGTTATTCCTGCTTTCGGGAGGAGATGCGAGGAAAATGTTGAATTTGCTCGAAATTATTTGTCTGCAGGCTGAAAAAAACGGAAAGGTCATTATCACAAATGAGGTGGTAAAAAAGATTGCGCAGAAGAATATTACTGCTTATGACAAGGGCGGTGAAATGCATTACGACATCATTTCAGCCTTTATCAAGTCTGTTAGAGGAAGTGATCCAAATGCAGCTGTATATTGGCTTGCACGAATGGTTGAAGGAGGTGAAGATCCAAAATTCATTGCTCGTCGTTTGGTTATTCTGGCTGCAGAAGATATAGGCCTGGCCAATCCCAACGCTCTGGTACTTGCGAATTCATGCTTTCAGGCTGTAGAGAATATCGGCTGGCCGGAATCAAGGATCATTTTGTCGGAGGCTACCATTTATCTGGCAAATTCGGCTAAAAGTAATTCAGCATACAAGGCAATTGGAGCCGCTCAGGAAGAAGTAAGGAAGAGTGGTGACCTTCCGGTTCCCTTGCATATTCGAAATGCACCTACAAAATTGATGAAAGATCTGGGTTACGGAAAGGAATATAAATACGCCCATAACTATGAGGAGGGCTTTGTGGATCAGGATTATGTACCTGAAGAAATAAAAGATAAACTCTTCTACGAACCAGGGAGTAATCAGAAAGAAAATCAAATGAAAGAATTTTTAAAAATCCGTTGGAATAAATACAAATAACATCATGATCATAGTAAACACACTACACGTAGAAGGAAGGGAAATTGACACTAGCCTTGGATTGGTCCGGGGAAGCACGGTCAGAGCCAGAAATGTAGGTCGGGACATATTTGCCGGTCTCAAAAACATTGTCGGAGGTGAAATCTCTGAATACACACAATTGTTGGCCGACTCCAGAGAGCAAGCCATCCAAAGGATGGTCCAGGATGCTCAAAACCTCGGAGCCGACGCAATAGTCAATGTAAGGTTCACTACATCTGCGGTGATGCAAGGTTCTGCTGAAATCCTTGCTTATGGTACGGCCGTCAGACTCAAATAATGGGAACAGAACATGCGGTTTCCGTGGCATATTGGGCAATGGCTCTATTCATGATGTATCCGATCGCAATCATCATATTCGTCATCATTGTTTTTTACCTGATCCACAATCGGATCAAAGAGAAAAAAGAGGAGACTTTTGAGAAGAGAGACAATTGATCCATCCTTGCTGGAAGAAGCGAAGCGCTGTGCTTTGGAGATCTCTGAAGGAGGCAGCATCCTCTACCCTGCTGAAACGCTATGGGGTTTGGGCTGTATTGCTGAAGACATAAAATCTGTGGAAAGAATCAAGGAGATTAAAAAAAGACCAGACAACAAGTCATTGATCACCCTGGTTTCTTCTTACAGAATGCTTCAAAATGTGGTATCTCAAATACCTTCAATGGCAGAAGAGATCATTGAAATGAGCGATGACGCCGTGACTATAATTTACCCAGCTGCAAATACAAAATTCCAGCATCTCTGTTCTGAAGATGGAAAAATTGGTGTTCGACTGGTCGAAAAAGGTTTTCCAAATTATTTAATTGAAAAAACTAGAAAGCCTCTTATCTCGACTTCTGCAAATATTAGCGGACAAACAACATCGGGGTCATTCAATGATATTCCGGATGAGATAATCAACCAGGTTGACTGTATTGCCAATCCTGACTTACCTTATGAAATGACTGGAAAGTCATCAAAAGTTATTCTGATCGAAATGGATGGACGCGTGAAAATCCTACGCTAATAAATTTTTATGGTATTGAATTAGTCCGGACATAGGCCTCTGCAATACCCTGCCAGCATTCAGATTATTCTCTTTGATCACTTCTCTTAGTATTTCCTGAAAATGAAATGAAATGGACCCAACAAATCCGATTTCCAAATCTGACCTGTTCTGGTAAGGAATAACATTGCAATCCATAAAGCTTTGAAACGAAGACCTGACGAGGTCATACATGTAATCAGTTGCCAGATTATCCTTTATGAATGGAGAAAATGATGCCAGGAATCGATTGGGACTTTCTCCAAAATGTATAGCATTGAGCACCTTTGAAGGAGTGAGATCGTACGCAGACTGGAATTTATCGATTAATGTTTGCGGAGCCCTTCGTTTAAAGATTCCTGAAAGCAGTCTTTTACCAAGATCAACTCCACCCCCTTCATCTCCTGCGATATAGCCTAGAGCTGGGAGGTTATCGATGATGTTATTTCCATCATACAAGGCAGAATTTGACCCTGTTCCCAGAATGCAAGCAATCCCGGGTCTTTCACCGAACAATGCTCTGGATGCAGCCAGAAGATCATGAGAAACCTGAACATTGATAAATGAATTCTTTTCGAATTCCGTTTTTACCTTTTTAATAACATCCTGACTGGAACATCCTGCGCCGTAGAAAAATACAGATTCAACATCCTCCTTAGAATCCATTTTGAACCTTTCGATCGTCGAATAAATTTCATCACTCGAATGGACATATGGATTGATTCCATTTCCGTAATACTCAGCTTCCGTTAGGTCATCCTTAATAATAACCCAGTGAGTTTTGGTAGATCCGCTATCTGCAACAACTATAGACAAAGCAAGCTTTACTTGATAATTAGGAAGGTTAAATTATACTTTCTTATAATATAAATCTTATTTTAGCCGGGAGATAATTACTATAAACGTTTTAACATGAAAAATTTTACTAAGCTTGGTATTGCTGTTTCTATGCTCATTGGTGGTGCCAGTCAATTGAGCGCTCAGGATGCTGGAGTATCGGCTGTTCTTGATCCGGCAGGCGGAACTACCATATATCCAAATATCACTACCAATTTGAACTTTACATTGCAAAATTTCGGAAGTACAGGTATCACTCCTTCTAATGTTGATACTGTATACGTTGATCTTAGTGTAACAATTGGAGGTAACCAAACGGTTGTTCAGACTTCATTTGCCACACCTGACGGAGCGAACATTCTTCCTGGAAATTCTAGCATCGATCTAACGAACAATCAAGCTACAGACTGGTCAACCTTAGGTATGTCAGCCGGTACAGTTGATGTATGTGCTGAAAGTCGACTGGTAAAAAATGGTAGCAACGTTGACACGGATAATACAAATGACCAATCATGTGTAACCGTGACATATGCCGGTGATAATAACCCGCTTACGTATGACATTGCCATCGAGTATGCTAGAATTAGCACTCCTGCTTTTGACACAGGATCTTATCTTCCAATCCCGACTTTCCCAAGTCAGTTGACATATGATCTTCACAATAAAGGTGCCAACCAAATTCCAGCTGGAATACCTTATACTTATCAGATCACGGTAGCTGGCGCGCCTTCAGGTGCTCCAATTAACGCGTCTTCTTTCAATGGACTTTCTCCAGGTGGTTCTGAGCCTCACAATGTAGGATTCTCAGGTACACTTCCATTGACTCCAGGAGAATTCGAAATTTGCTTTGATGTAACTCCAAATTCTGATGACCAGGATAACACGAATGATTCTGACTGTGGAAGATACATCATGGGTAACCCGGATGGAATTGTTGAGAATAATGGTTTGATTTTCGGTGAAGTATTTTATAATGGTTCTGAACTGAAAGTTATATACAACCAGGTAGGAAACGGTATCTCTGACATTCACGTCTTTGATGCTTCTGGTAGAGCTGTTGCTTCTCACAAGGTTAACCTTGACCATACAAAAGAATATAGCATTGATTTGAACAACCTTGAAAGAGGTGTTTACATTGCTAATATTTCAGTGAATGGAAAAGTTATGCCTTACAGATTCATGGTGAACTAAGAGTATTCACTCTCAAGAAATTAAGGGGCCGGCATTGTCGGCCCTTTTTTTGTAATTTAGGTTTATGAAAGCCTTAAAATACTTCTCACTATTTCTTCTCTCCTTTTCCATATTTAATGGTAACGCTCAGACCGGACAGGATGTTGGTCTGACCAGAATGGTATATCCCGTGCCCAATCAGCAGGTACACCTGCAATACACCTATGATATTGTCTTTATCGTAAAGAATATGGCAAGTTCAACCTCGGCTGTTCCCAAGAATGCCGGTATGTCTTTCGAGCTATCGTTTGATGGTGTTCTTCAGGGAAATTTCGTAATGAATACTCATCCGAAAATGGATCCCGGTGACAGTCTGGAAATCACCATTGGAAATCAATCCTTCAGCACACCAAATCCTACCATCGACGTTTGTGTGGTTGTTATTTATGCCAACGACATTTCAAAAACCAACGATTCTATCTGCAATACACTTGGATTCTCTGTAGATAATAATGTAGATCTGGGTCCATCTTTCATTGATATCAAAGTGCCGGATGTTGACAGCGTAATCACTCCTGGTGAGAATATATACCTGATGGAAATTGAAGTTACGAACTTCGGTACCGTAACGCTTCCAAGAGAAGATACCATTACAGTTGAAACAAGAATGTACAATCAAACCAAAGGACCTTTCTACAAGCTCACATCTACTGCACTCGCTAATGGAGAAACATTTAGTATTACAGCTGGTGGACAACAACCGAAAGTGCAGTCGAATCCGGGTCCATTCCAAATTTGCGCAACCCTAGTAAACCGCCCTGATGACCAGAATACAGGTAATGATGAATATTGCCAGGTCTTTTATGCATATGACTGGACCAGCGTAAACGAACTGGAGTCGAATGTAATTGAGTCTTATGAATTTGAATCAGAACTCTATCTTAAGAATTTAAAATCGGGAGGCAGCTCCGTCTTTATCTTTGATATGTCTGGCAGACAGGTGTTACAGCAAGAAATAGATGCCGATAAGAAAAAAGGTGTTATCGACCTGAATTCACTGAATGCCGGTGTTTACATCATCAAGATCGTGCAAAACGGAGAATTGGTTCATTCCAATCAATTCTCAATTGATTGATTTTCAGTCATTTTGACATTCATTTTTCAATAATTACTGACAAAATAGCAGTTTAAGTCTCCTTTTTCGAGGTGGTCAGGTTTTTGTTGATTCTTTCATAAAAGGAAAAACAGCGAAACATGAACCTCAATCAATTTACGATAAAGTCGCAAGAAGCGATACAGCAAGCCCAACAGCTTGCCATGGGAATGGAGAATCAGGCCATTGAAACCGGCCATGTGATGAAGGGAATAATGACAAGCGATCAGCATGTTACGCCCTACATCCTCAAAAAACTTGATGTAAATAAGGAAAGATTCGAGCAAACGCTTGAAAGCATTCTGAACTCCTATCCTAAGGTATCGGGAGCCGACATTTATTTATCAAAGAAGGCCAACGAAGCCATTCAAAAGGCCATTCAATCAATCAAAGAATTAAAGGATGAATTTGTTTCCATAGAGCATTTGATTCTAGGGATTCTTAGAATTAAGGATCCTGTATCTGACATGATCAAGGATGCAGGCATTAGCGAGAACGCCTTTCTAAAGGCTATAGAAGAATTAAGAGGTGGCTCAAGGGTCACTTCTGCCAGCCAGGAAGAGACCTATCAATCTCTCGATAAATATGCGAGAAATCTTAACCAATTAGCTGAAGAAGGAAAACTTGATCCCGTTATCGGCCGAGATGAAGAAATCAGAAGAGTATTACAGATTCTTTCAAGACGAACTAAGAACAACCCCATTCTAATTGGAGAGCCAGGTGTTGGTAAAACAGCCATTGCAGAAGGCTTGGCTCACAGAATAATAAGCGGTGACGTACCCGAAAACCTAAAGAGTAAGAGGATTTTCTCTCTTGATATGGGAGCCTTGATAGCCGGCGCCAAGTATAAAGGAGAATTTGAGGAAAGACTAAAGGCCGTGATCAAAGAGGTCATTGCAGCCGAAGGTGAGATTGTCTTATTTATTGACGAGATCCATACGTTGGTTGGAGCCGGAGGTGGCGAAGGAGCTATGGACGCAGCCAATATATTGAAACCTGCCCTGGCCCGAGGTGAGCTCAAAGCAATCGGAGCAACAACATTGAACGAATACCAGAAATATTTCGAAAAAGACAAAGCCCTTGAAAGAAGATTCCAGAAGGTCGTGGTGGACGAACCAAGTGTTGAAGATGCCATTTCCATTCTGAGAGGAATAAAGGAAAAATATGAAGCCCATCATAAGGTTGAGATCAAAGACGAAGCCATCATTGCGGCTGCGGAATTGTCGAACAGGTATATCACAGACAGATTTCTACCGGACAAGGCCATTGACCTAGTGGATGAAGCAGCCTCGAAGTTGAGGATGGAAATCAACTCAAAACCTGAAAAACTGGATGAGATTGAAAGAAAGATCATGCAGCTTGAGATTGAAAGGGAAGCAATCAAAAGGGAAAAAGATACAAAGAGACTCAAGAAACTGGAAGAAGAAATTGCCAATCTCAGCGATGAGCGGAATGAGCTACAAAGCAAATGGCAGCATGAAAAAGATGTGGTAGAAGGTATCCAGAAATCGAAAGAAAGTATTGAGGCCTATAAATTCGAAGCCGAACAAGCTGAGCGCTCCGGTGATTATGGAAGAGTTGCTGAGATAAGGTATGGAAAGATTCAGGAAACCGAAAAGGAATTGGAAAACCTCAAGAATCAGCTTGCAGAAATTCAATCCAATTCGAAGATGATTAAGGAAGAGGTAAGCTCTGAAGAAATCGCAGAAGTCGTTGCCAAATGGACCGGCATACCCGTCCAGAAAATGCTGGAAAGTGATAAGATGAAACTGCTTAGACTTGAAGACGTGCTTCACAAAAGGGTTGTAGGACAAGATGAGGCTATCACAGCAGTCGCCGATGCAGTTCGAAGAGGAAAAGCAGGCTTACAGGATGAAAAGCGTCCTATTGGATCATTCCTTTTTATCGGAACCACAGGTGTGGGTAAGACAGAATTAGCCAAGACCTTGAGTGAATTCCTTTTTAACGATGAAAATGCCATGACGAGGATAGACATGAGTGAATACCAGGAAAGACACAGTGTTTCCAGATTGGTAGGCGCACCTCCGGGATATGTTGGTTATGAAGAAAGCGGACAACTTACAGAAGCTGTCAGGCGCAAGCCCTACTCTGTTGTCTTATTGGATGAAATCGAAAAAGCTCACCCCGATGTCTTCAACATCCTTCTGCAGGTTCTGGATGATGGTCGACTCACCGACAACAAAGGTCGAATGGTGAATTTCAAGAACACAATCATCATTATGACAAGCAATATAGGTTCGGACATCATTCAGCAGAATTTTGAGGACCTCGATAAAGGAGATCGAAGTGGTGTAATTGAAAAAACCAAAGTTGAATTACTGGGCATGCTCAGAAAAACAATTCGACCGGAATTCCTGAACAGAATCGATGAAACGATCATGTTCCTGCCATTGACACAGGACAATTTAAGAGACATCATCAACATTCAGATTGGAGACCTGGGCAAACTGCTCCAAAAGAGAAACATTTCTTTATCAGCAAGTCCAGAAGCTCTGGATCACATTGCTGAGCTCGGTTACGATCCGCAATTCGGAGCCAGACCGGTTAAAAGAATTGTCCAGAAAAACGTTTTGAATGAACTTTCTAAGGAATTACTTGCCGGTAAAGTCAACGAAGGCGACGAATTGGTTCTGGATATGTTTGATGGAAAATTTGTATTCAGAAAACCCATTGAAAAAGAGATCAATGGCAGAGATGAAAACGAAATACAAGAAGCTGAGATTGTAGATTGATCATAACACTTGGTTAAGATGAAGAATCCCGTGCGAGAGAATTGTGCGGGATTTTTCTATTTAATACACACATCCCGCGCGATTGAATCGCGCGGAAATAATAATATAGATTTTGAATGTCTAATTCAACATTCATTTTTCATTTTATATCCTATTGTTCAAGAGTAATTTTCACCTAATGAGTCGAAATTACAAGTTTCATGATCCCGAAGGTGTATACTTTGTGAGTTTCGCTACAGTTGGATTTGCTGGAGTTTTCACGAAGAATAGATATAGGGAAATTATTATAAAAAGCCTTAAGTATTGTCAGAGGAATAAAGGAATGGAAATCTACGCCTGGGTCATCATGTCCAATCATTTACACTTCGTATACAGAAGCAAGGACAAAATACCTCCCGGGCAGATTCTTGGTGATTTCAAAAGATTCACGAGCAAGCAAATTGTGAAATCGATTATGGAAAATCCTAATGAGCAGCGCAAATATTGGCTTCTTGACCTATTCAGGGAAGCAGGTAAGAATGTCTCAAATGTGAATTATTATCAATTTTGGAGGCATGACAATATGCCCATCCAATTGTGTAGTAACAAAATGATCGATCAAAAGATCAATTACATCCATAATAATCCTGTGAAAGCAAGAATAGTGCATAGACCCGAAGATTATATTTATAGCAGTGCTGGAGACTATTATGGTGAAAAGGGCCTGCTAGACATTACCATTATAAGGTGACTTAAGAAAGTAAAGCGCACACTTGAATCGCGCACCTATGATGATCGTCAAATCTTAATCTTCAAGCCGTCGTAAGCCAGATGCATATTCTCAGGAAGATCCTTTTCCACATCTTCATGCTTCCCAAGATAATGACTGATATGCGTAAAATATCCGACCTCGGGCTGCAATTCTTCCATCATGGCAATGGCTTCATTCAACGTGAAATGTGAAATATGGTCAAAAGGACGAAGGGCATTCAATACAATGACTTTACTACCCCTGATCTTTTCTTTTTCTTCTTCAGCGATGGTTTTCGCGTCGGTAATATAAGTGAAGTCCCCTATTCTATACCCAAAGACTGGCAACTTATAGTGTAGAACTTCAACAGGTGTAATTTCAAGACCTTTAACTGAGAATTTCTCATTTCTGATCTCATTCAAATTGATCTTTGGAATGCCGGGATAATTATCACCGGAAAACACATAATGGAATTCTCTTTTCAATGCCACAGCAACTCGGTCTGTGCTATAGACCTCCATGGAATTCTTTTGAACATAATTGTAGGCTCTGATATCATCCAGACCAGCAACATGGTCTTTGTGCTCATGCGTAAAAAGAACAGCATCCAGATTATCCTGTCCGGCGCGCAGCATCTGCTGTCTAAAATCCGGACCCGTATCAATTACGATAGAGGTATCTCCCGATTTGACCAATACCGAAGATCTTAATCTTTTATCCTTCAGATCCCGTGATTCACAGATATCACAGTGACATGCGATCACCGGAACGCCTTGAGAGGTGCCGGTTCCAAGAAAAGTTATTTCGAGCGACATTTAAGCTGGAACCTGATAAAGCTCCTTCAAAACAGACATGGCGTAATCCACATCTTCTCTCGTATTGAATCTGCTGAACGAAAAGCGAATTGAAGGTCCTTCCGTATTCTTACCCAAAGAATTAAGTACATGTGAACCAACATTACTCCCTGAAGAGCAAGCAGAACCACCAGAAGCGGCAATACCTTCGATATCAAGATTATACAGGAACATCTCATCCATTTCACTTGTTGGAAATGAGACATTTAATACCGTGTAAAGAGACCTATCACTGTTCTTTGGATCACCATTGAATTCTATTTCAGAGAAATTCTCCTGAAGACGTTCTATCATGTATGATTTAATTCCCTGAACATGCTCCTGATGACCTTCCATGTCGTGATTCGCAATCTCCATGGCCTTGGCCAGGGCACAAATTCCGTAAACATTTTCCGTGCCGGCACGCATATTTCTTTCCTGCGAACCTCCAACAATCATGGGTTTCAGCTGAACATCCTTGTCGATGTATAGAAAGCCTGTCCCTTTTGGCCCATGAAATTTATGTGCCGAACAAGTAGCGAAGTGAATATTTAGATCAGAGAAGTCGAAACGATAATGCGACATGGTCTGAACAGTATCAGAATGGAAATAAGCTCCATATTTCTCACAGAGCTCTCCTACTTGCTTCAGATCGATCATATTACCGATCTCATTGTTGGCATGCATGAGCGAAACAAGAGTCTTTTTATCAGAAGACGACAACAGTTCTTCCAATTGATCGATATCAACGTAACCATCCCTGCTGACATTCAAGAGGTCCAACTGGATCTTTCCTTCTTCATCTAATTCCTCAACCGTATGCAGAACTGCATGATGCTCGATCGGTGAAGTAATGATTCTTGTTACACCAAGATCTCTCACAGAACACTTAATAGCCATGTTATCCGCCTCTGTACCTCCTCCAGTAAAGTAGATTTCCGAAGGAGTAACATTCAGAAATCCGGCTACCTGTTTCCTGGCTCTTTCAATCAACGCCCTTGTTTCTCTACCATAACTATGGATGGAACTCGGATTACCAAAATTTTCTTTCAAAAGATCACACATTAGATCCGCTACCTGTGGATCGATCGGTGTTGTTGCTGCATTATCAAAGTATACTCGCATATCTTAAATCAATGATTCGATCTTATTCATAACTTTTTCAGCCAGTGCATCTGCTGCTTGCTGACTCTGGCCTTCTGTATATACACGAATGATGGGCTCCGTGTTTGACTTCCGCAAATGTACCCATTCGCTTTCAAAATCTATCTTAACTCCGTCTATGGTATTTACCTGATCGTCCTTATGAAGATCGGCTACTTTATCAAGCAAACCCTGTACATCCATGCCAGCCGACAAACTCAGTTTATTCTTTGACATGAAGTAATCGGGATATGAGTTTCTGAGATCAGATACTTTTTGATTCCCGTCTTTCCATTTGGCCAGATGAGACAGAAACAATGCAATTCCGACCAGGGCATCCCTTCCAAAATGAAGTTCAGGATAGATTATTCCTCCATTGCCTTCTCCTCCAATAATGGCGTTTTGTGCCTTCATTGTAGTCACCACATTCACCTCTCCTACTGCTGCGGCTGTATATTGCCCGCCATGTTTTTCCGTTACATCTCTTAAAGCTCTCGTGGATGAAAGGTTAGAAACCGTATTGCCCGGAGTGTGTTGCAGTATATAATCGGAAACTGCCACAAGGGTGTATTCTTCGCCGAACAACTCGCCGTTTTCAGAAACAAAGACCAGCCTGTCTACATCAGGATCAACGGCAATTCCCAGATCAGCGCCAGTCTCAATGACTTTATTTGACAGATCAACCAGGTTCTCTTTAAGCGGCTCCGGGTTGTGGGGAAAATGCCCAGTAGGCTCGCAATACAATTCTACGACATCATTAACACCTAATTCTCGGAGCAAGGCCGGCACAAAGATCCCGCCCGTAGAATTGACTCCGTCAACTACCACCTTGAAGCCCCTCTTCGAAATGGCATTCACATCAACCAAATCAAGCTTTTTGATCAATTCGATGTGTTCTTTCAGGTACTTATCCGTACGACTTATTTTGCCTATATCACCTGCATCAGCATAAGTGAAAGAAGCATTTTCCGCTAGCTGAACAATCTTCTCGCCTTCTGCTCCACTGATAAATTCTCCTTTGGAATTAAGAAGTTTCAGCGCATTCCATTCAAAGGGGTTGTGACTTGCGGTAAGTATGATCCCACCATCCGCATTTTCAAGAGGCACAGCTACTTCTACTGTAGGTGTGGTAGAAAGACCCAGATCAACCACATCGATTCCTAAAGCTGTTAGTGTAGAGACAACAAGACCTGAAAGCATTTCACCTGATACTCTTGCATCTCGGCCGATGACGGCCTTTAATTCGTTCTTACCTGAAGCTTCCTTCAGCCATGTGCCATAGGCAGCCGTGAACAAAACAATATCTTCTGGTGTTAGATTTTCACCACTTTGTCCTCCGATAGTGCCTCGGAATCCGGAAATTGATTTAATAAGGGTCATGAAATTCTGCGTAGTTTTGTGCAAATTTATAATCTCTGCTCAATCAAAGTCTTTCTGATCCTTCCAATTTTCTGTTTATTTCTTTGTGAAAAATAAAATCGACAAAGGGTCAAACGGCTTTTAGATATTATAAATTTGAGTAAACCAGAAGTACATGAACGAATCTCATGAAGGCGCTAATGAACATACCGGTGAAAACCAACCCGTTCAGCGATTCGAGCAGATGCTCAAAAACAATGAATTCTACTTTTTTGATGTCGAAGAATTTGAAGACCTGATTGATCATTACATGGAGGCCGGCAATCCTGCCCAGGCTTTGAAGGCAGTCGAAATGGGCTGCGAGCAACATCCATCCTCATCTTCTCTTCTTCTCTACAAGGCCCAAATACTGGCAAGCACACACAAGGCACATAAAGCTCTTGAGGTTCTGAATGAAGTTGAGAATATTGAACCGAATAACATTGATGTACTTCTGATCAAAGGAACGGTTTATAGTCAACTGAGAGAATATAGAAAAGCCATCGACTGTTATCGCATGGCCATTCCAATGGCCAGCAGTATGGAAAAAGAGGACATCTATCTCAGTATGGCTTTCGAATTTGAGAATCTCGATGAGTATAATCTTTCGATTAAGTACCTGAGAAAGGTACTAGATCTTAATCCGGAAAACGAAACTGCTCTCTATGAAATTGGTTTTTGCTACGAAATAGAAGATCACTTCGCAGAAGGAGTTGATTTCTTCAAAGCATTTATCAATGATTTTCCTTATTCCCACGCCGCATGGTATAATATGGGACTGCTTTACAGCAAGCAAAATTTATACGAGAAAGCCATTGATTGCTTTGATTACACTCTTGTCATCAAAGAAGACTTTGCTTCAGCATGGTTCAATAAAGCGAATTGCTTTCATAAAATGGGAGATTTTGTGCAGGCCATCGAGGCTTATAAAATGACTATCGATATTGACGATAGTGATGGGACAACCTTCTTTCAGATTGCACAGTGTTTTGAGGAACTCGACCGTTTAAATGATGCATTGAATTACTATCACAAATCGATTTCTTCAGATCCATATTTTGCGGATGCTTTCTTAAATCTGGGGTTTCTCTACGAAGAGCTGGGCAGACTTAACGAAGGAATTCACTACATCAAGAAAGCCATGGAACTTGATCCACGACAAACGGATTACCTCCTTGCCTATGGAAATCTTCAGATCAGAATGGGATTCTTTACGGAGGCTTTTCAGGCTTTTGAGGAGATCATTAAATTGCAGGAGGATCATAAAGAGGTCTGGAGCATGTATACTCATGGTTTGTATATGAGCGGTGATAAAGTGAATGCCTACAAATTAGTTCGAAAAGCGATTGAACTTTATCCCAATAATGCATTAAATTATTACATCTTTGCAGCCATGAATTTCAAAGAAGGCAGACGAAATGAAGGCATGGAAGAATTGGAGAATGGTCTTTGTGTTGACGAAAGCCAAAGTCCTAAGTTTTTCGTTTTCAATGAAGATGCTGAGAATGATCTTGAAGTTCTCGAATTGATCGCTAAATACAATAAGAAATGAATTTTGACTTACCCTTTCTTCCCGAACGGACTGAAAAACCTAGGGAAGCGGGTGTGACCATGGTGATGGACAAAGGGATCAGCGTAAGGCAGGCTGAGAACTTTATGAATGTGGGCGGAAGGTATATTGACATTGTCAAACTTGGTTTTGGAACGTCATACATGACAAAAGATCTTGAAACCAAGATCAAGGTATACAAAGAAGGTGGCGCAAAGGTGTATTTGGGAGGAACTCTTTTTGAGGCCTTTCTGATACGCGATATGTACGACGATTACAGAAGGCTCATAGATAAACTGGGACTCGATACTGTTGAAGTCTCAGATGGATCCATTGAATTGAATCACGACAGGAAATGTGAGATCATTTCGGAACTGGCCAAGGATTACACCGTGCTTTCCGAAGTAGGTTCTAAAGAAGAAGGTATTCTTATCAGTCCGGGTAAATGGATCAACATGATGCAAACGGAGCTTGAAGCCGGCTCATGGAAGGTAATTGCTGAAGCAAGGGAAAGCGGAAACGTTGGAATCTACAGGCCTAGTGGAACGGCCCACGTTGCTCTGGTCAATAAAATCCTCACCAAGGTACCCGCCGAAAAGATTCTGTGGGAAGCACCTCTAAAGGCTCAGCAAGTATGGTTCATCAAACTTCTCGGTGCCAATGTGAACCTTGGAAACATTAATCATTTTGAAGTTATTCCCCTGGAGACCCTGCGACTTGGGTTAAGAGGAGATACTTTCTTTACTTTTCTTCCAGACGACTTAAAGGATAAAAAGCTATAGTGCTATGAAATATATAAGTGCCGGGGAACTCGATAAGATGATCTCCGATAATAGTGATTTTCAACTTATTGATGTTCGAGAGTCTTATGAATACGAAGATGAAAACATCGGAGGCATCAACATTCCGTTGAACGATATCCTCGATCAAAAAGACAAGATTGACACCGTTAAGCCCGTAATTTTCTGTTGTCAAACCGGTAAGAGAGCTGCCGCAATGACCATGACACTGGAAAGAAAATACGGTATGCAAAATCTTCACACCCTGGAAGGTGGTGTGGAAGCATTTCTCAATCTCAAGCAATGAAATTAAAGGGATTGCTGGTTATTCTGAAAGGAATGGCCATGGGTGCTGCAGATGTGGTTCCCGGTGTTTCCGGTGGAACCATCGCTTTCATTACAGGCATCTACGAGGAATTAATTGAATCCCTCAAATCGCTCAATTTCAGAGCCATACAAATTCTATTTAAAGAAGGACTTAAGTCATTCTGGTCTTACATAAACGGAAGCTTTCTCGTAAAGGTATTTGCCGGAATTTTCATTAGTGTCTTAAGTTTGGCCAAATTAATCTCCTATCTTCTCGACAACCATCCGATTTTAATCTGGGCCTTCTTTTTTGGTCTTATTCTGGCTTCCATATTCTTGATCGCCAGGGAAGTTAAAGAATGGAAAATGAGATCCTACATCGCCATAGTCGTGGGTAGTGTTGTTTCTTATTACATCACTATTGCCACCCCTAGTGAGAGTCCGGATTCATACTTATTCCTCTTTTTAGCCGGTTTTCTGGCCATTATCGCTATGATCCTTCCTGGTATTTCAGGAGCATTCATCCTTCTTCTAATGGGCGCATATGGCACTGTAATTGGCACCATTAATGATTTCAGGGAAGGTTTGTCAGATTTCAATTCAGAAGTAATTCTAATGAATGGAAGCAAACTGGGGATTTTCGCATTAGGCTGTGTAGGAGGGCTGATGGCTTTCAGCCGTGTGTTATCCTGGATGTTCAAACATCACAAGAATACAACGTTGGCACTATTGACCGGTTTCATGATCGGTTCATTGAATAAGGTATGGCCCTGGAAGACGACCATTATGTCGAGGATTGCACACGAAGGCAAAGCAAATGAAGCCGTGGTGCCCTTTATTCAGGATAATGTATTTCCATGGAATTATGGCAATCTGAATGAGATTGAACTTGGACTCAGCATTGTCCCTGGCACAGATGCCAAACTTTTACCGGCACTGATCCTCATGATTTTGGGAATCATGCTTATTATCGTCATGTACAGATTTGCTCCCGACGATGAGTAAAGATCTGTATGGCTTGATCGGACACCCTCTCTCCCATTCATTCTCACCTGACTACTTTAAAGAGAAATTCAAGAGAATTAAAGCAAATGCAGAATACAGAGCATTTGATCTGGACCCCATTCCTTCATTGAACAATCTTTCATCTGATTATCCCGAACTGAAGGGATTGAATGTGACCATTCCCTACAAAACTGACATTATTGAACAGCTCAATAGCATTGAAGGTGAAGCAGAAAAGATAGGCGCCGTCAATGTAATTCAATTCAAAGAGGGAAAGTTTAAAGGATATAATACCGACTATATTGCCTTCATGCAGAGCGTCTCCCCTCTTATTGATGCAGCGCATTGCAAGGCTTTGATCCTTGGCACGGGAGGAGCTTCTAAAGCGATTAAACATGCGTTGAGAAAGTGGGAAATTGAATATAAGGTGGTTTCAAGATCAAGTGATGTTGGAGATTTCACATACGAAGATCTTAGCCTGGAGATAATGGAAGAATTCAACCTCATTATCAATACAACTCCTTTAGGGAATTTCCCGGAAATCCAAGAATTTCCTCCTATCCCATATGAATTCCTCGACGGTCATCATGTTCTTTATGATTTGACTTACAATCCGGACGTGACATCTTTTATGCAAAAAGGAAAGTCTCAGGGATGCACGGTTAAGAATGGATATGATATGTTGGTGAGGCAAGCCGAACTTTCGTGGGAAATCTGGAATAGTTAGCCTGCGGCTAAATGAAAGATGAAGGATGAGGGATGAAGGATGAAGAATGAAAAATGGATGATTTATTTTTCATTGATAAAAATCTATTCACTGTCGACTGACGACAATCGACTAATATTTAAATTTGTGCCCCATGCAGGATACAAAACAGAATAAAAGAACAAAGCCCGATTGGTTGAAGATCAAACTTCCAAGTGGTGAGGACTTCCGGAAGGTAAAGAAGAATATTGAGGAAAACGAACTTCACACCATTTGTCAGAGCGGGAAATGTCCGAATCAGGAAGAATGCTGGGGAGCCGGCACAGCTACCCTGATGATCCTGGGTAACATATGCACCCGTTCTTGTCAGTTCTGCAATGTAGCTACTGGCCGACCCGAAGAAGCCGACCCATTTGAACCAGCGCGTGTAGCCAGGTCTGTTCAGATCATGGGACTTAAGCATGCCGTAATCACCTCTGTTGACAGAGATGACCTGAAAGATGGTGGTTCTGAGATCTGGGCCAAAACGGTTGAAATGATCAGGAAGAAAAATCCAGGAATCACTTTGGAAACTCTTATCCCTGACTTTCAAGGCAAATGGCATAACCTGCAACGCGTTATCGATGTGGCTCCGGAAGTTGTAAGTCACAACCTGGAAACTGTTAAGCGATTGAGTCGACAGGTCAGAGTTCAAGCCAAATATGAGCGAAGTTTGGAGGTGCTGAAAAGACTAAAGGATGGTGGCATTAACAGAACCAAATCTGGTATTATGTTAGGTCTGGGTGAAAGCGAAGAAGAAATCATTGAAGCCATGGATGACCTTAGATCCGTTGGATGCGATGTTATTACACTTGGTCAATATCTTCAACCCAGCAAGAAACACCTCGAGGTGGTTGAATATGTGACTCCTGAGAAATTTGATCGACTGGGAGAAATTGCTCGCTCAAAAGGCTTCATTCACGTTGAAAGTGGTCCAATGGTCAGATCATCCTACCATGCAGAAAAACACATTCTCTGATGTCTGGCAACATGTGGGATAAAAGATTCTCGAGCGAGAAATTCGTCTACGGCAATCAACCCAATGCATATTTCAAAGAAGTTCTGGATGGGCTTGCACCCGGCAAAATATTGATTCCCGGAGAAGGAGAAGGCAGAAATGCTTTATACGCCGCTAAGAAAGACTGGGATGTATACGCCTTTGACTCAAGCATGGTTGGTCGCGAAAAAGCCTTAAAACTGGCCGAAGAGCACAGTGTTTCGATCAATTATGAGATCAATGATTATCTGAATTACCAGAGCAGTGAAAAATTCGACGCAATTGCATTGATCTTCACTCACATGCCTTCAGTCATGAGAAGAATGGTTCATCAGAAATATGAAGGATTCCTGAAAGATGGTGGCACTCTTATCATGCAGGTTTTTAACAAAGAACAACTCGGCCACACTTCAGGTGGCCCTCAAAATACAGACCTTCTCTTCTCCATTGAAGAACTCGAAGGTGACTTCAGAAATCTGTCTTCCTTTCAGGCGGAAAACCATTTTAGCGAATTAAACGAAGGACCGTATCACCAGGGACTTGCTCATTTAATCTCGGTCGAAGGAATAAAGTAGAAGGATTTAGGCTGACCACAATCAATCTTTCATCTTTCATCTCTTCCCTCCTTGTTCTAATTTCAAACTCAAAAAAAAGAGGTTGAGTAAAAAGCAAGGAATAGTGAGTGTTAAGTGTGAATTATTTCAAGTTCAATTCATAAGTCATCACTCATAAATCGCATGTTATAAATGATAATTCTTAGCAGAAACTTACCTTTATTGCAGTTATAATCTGCTGAAGCTATTTAATTTGCCTCTTCGATATTTCTTTATTTTGATTGCCTTGGTTTGGACACAAATTGCGATATGTCAGAATGCAATTGTATTCGAACAAATAGCGTTGAATTATTTCACTGATAGTCTATTCCAGGCTAAAAGTCCATTCAAGAACTATAATGAGATTCATTTCAGTGGTGAAGTGGACTCAGGAATTACATGGGTTGATCAGACTCTGATAAGGGCATATCCCGATGATGTTCAATTGAAAGACTCATACAACTCGAGATTTGAAGACAATGAATTCTGGAAGAAAAACAAGAAAGCTTCTTTCCCACTAGAAACCAAATCGGAGAAACTTTTAATCAAAAAAGATCTAAAGAATTCCAATACGAACAAAGTTTTAAAAATTGTCATTTATCAAAACCTTGTCGTAAACCATAAGAATTACGTACGGTTCAGAGTATTTGTTGACGAAGGAACAAGCGGTTATGATATTTATTTCGTCATGAGTGAAAAAGGAGAAATCGAGAGCCTAGTTGTGCAATCATTCGTTTTCTAAACTGAGCTGAAGAAAGCCTCATCCCTGTTTCATGTATTTTTCGAGTATCAATAATTTCTACACAAGTAATTCAAACTCCTTCATATGTCATAAGTCATCACTCATAACTCAGCTGTCATATGTTCTAATCAAGCGCTAAAAATAGAGAGCAAGAAATAAGCAATTAGAGCTACAAATGGCAAGTAATTCCGTTTTTAGTTTATTAATAGATGAATAATTGCTCTCTAAAATCCACAAGGACAACGCGTAAATACTATATTTATTCAATGCTCAAGAACGCCTTCATTTCCTTTCTTCTCTGCTTTTCCTCATATTTCTGCATGGCACAATCTTCCTATCGGTTGGAAGTAATGGGCGTCGCACAAGACGGTGGTTACCCTCAGGCGGGTTGCGAAAAAGAATGCTGTTCAATTCTCTTTGATTCGAATCACGTTATGACATTTGTTTCGAGTCTAATGGTTTACGACAAAGAAAACCATGATGCCTGGTTTTTCGACTGCGGCCCGGATTTTGCCAATCACCTTAATCGGGGTGTGCAATCAGGAGTTGGAAAGAAAGTATTTCAAAGGAATCCATTGAGACTACAAGGAATTTTTCTGACACATGCTCACATAGGTCATTACCTTGGACTGGCACAGCTGGGACGCGAAGTAATTGGAGCTGACAGTGTGCCGATTTATTGTATGCCACGGATGAAAGAGTTTTTGGAAAACAATGGTCCGTGGTCTCAGTTGGTCGAATTGGGCAATATCAAAATCGAAGACCTGGAAAACCAAAAATTGATCCAGGTGCAAAGAGGATTTAGCATAGTACCGGCCATTGTTCCTCACAGAGATGAGTTTTCAGAAACCGTGGCTTTTATGATATACGGTCCAAACAAGAAGGTCCTTTACCTACCGGATATTGACAAATGGGAAAAATGGGATCTGAACCTGAAGCTGGTATTGAAAGATGTTGATTATGCCTTCATAGATGCCACATTTTATGATGACGACGAGTTGCCCGGCAGAGATATGAGCGAAATCCCTCATCCTTTTGTGGTTGAAACCATGGAACTTTTAAAGGATATTGATGTTAAAGAAAAAGGGAAAGTGCATTTCATTCATATGAATCATACAAATCCCCTTCTATGGGATGAAAAAGTGAAGAAAAAGTTGGAAAAGAAAGGGTTCCATGTGGCAATGCAAGGAATGACGGTGGATTTATAATGTAAGATAAGAATCGATGAAAACTTTCCACTCATTAACTCATACACTTATCGACTTATCCACTTATCCACTGAAGGACTTTGGTTTATTGGTTTATTGATGCAGTGTTAGGTGATTTTTAAGAGTATTTTTGTGGTCAAATGCAACAGGAGACAGAAACACTAAGGAATAAGAAGGATTTGAAAAAGGACCTCACGTTCATTTTCGGGCCATGCAGTGCGGAAAGTGAAGACCAGGTCTTGAGCGTTGCTCGTGACATTTCATCTCAATTTCCCGACGCCATATTTCGCTCAGGCATTTGGAAACCGCGTACACGTCCAAATAATTTTGAAGGAATAGGTGAGATCGGACTTCCCTGGTTGCAGCAGGTTCAGAAAGAGACCGGAATGAAGGTTGCTACGGAAGTGGCCAACACATCTCATGTCGAGCTTTGTCTAAAACATGGCATTGATATTCTTTGGATCGGAGCCAGAACTACCGTAAATCCGTTCTACGTCCAGGAAATTGCAGAAGCCCTGAAGGGAGTAGACGTTCCTGTATACATAAAAAATCCTGTTTCACCTGATATTAACCTTTGGATTGGAGCAATTGAAAGAATTGAACAATCGGACATCAAAGAGGTAGTGGCCATTCATCGTGGATTTCAGAATTACTCGAGTAAGCCGTTCCGAAATTCACCTCAATGGGAGATTCCTATTGAATTGATGGCCCGTAGACCTGAGATTCCCGTAATCTGTGATATCAGTCATATAGGAGGAGACCCTTCCCTTTTCCCTTCTATCGCTCAGAAAGCAATGGATCTCAATATGGCCGGACTTCACGTGGAAGTTCACCCACAACCAGAAAAAGCCTTAAGCGATGCAAAGCAGCAAATCACACCGTCACAGCTGAATCAGCTTATCAATGGCATTGAGTTCAGAGAACTTAGCACAGATGATCCCGATTATCATGAGGTACTGGAAAATCTGCGAAAAGAAATTGACGAGGTGGATCAGCAATTGATTGAGCAGTTTTTCAAACGAATGGAGGTCATCAAGAGGATCGGACATTTGAAAAAAGATAATCAGATCACAATTCTCCAGGTGAATCGTTGGAAGAAGATTGTTGATCATTACATGTCTGAAGGTAAATCCCTCGGTCTAAGTGAGCATTTTCTGCAGGGCATTCTGAATAACATTCACGACGAATCCATGCGGAATCAGCATGATGTCATGAATGACTAATCGCTGTAATTGAAGGAATATCCTAGTGCGAAATAAAAGCGCACGTATCCGTCATTCGTATTTCCGGTAACTCCCAGTGATATGGGGCCTATAAAACTCTTGTAGGTCAATTCTCCCCCATAACCCAAAATAGTCTGCTCATTCCAGACTTTATTCAAGTCGAAGTCGGAAGGCTGATCAATTGGCACATAATCATGATAGAACAAGACATTTGCACCATATTGTAAATAGAAATTCTTGAGGATTACATTCTGAAGGAATAAACCGCCTATGGCGAAATTCTCAAGGAATCTTTCTGCATAATTCAGTCCGATGAACTTTGTATCCGTCATCTTCACTTGCTGATGTCCCCCAACAACGAAATCATTAAAAAGTGTATTTACGGAATCAGAACCCAGGATCAGGCCTGCCGCAAAAACGGGAATCACCTGCAGTTTTTTATTCACCTGTATAAAATCAGTACTACGCACATATGCAGTTCCATAAAGTCCTGGAGTCACCGAATTCAGATATTCGTTGGCCGAATTTTCTGAAAAATAAACCGGTGCATCTGGATCCTTTCGGAATATGAAAGGAAGACTATCTTCCGAATTGATAAATTTTACCTTGTAATAATTGTTATAGTATCCATTGAGCATCAGCAGTGTTTCCGTGCCCTTCGTTGGATAATTCTGATTGTTCAAAGTATTCCTATTGAATCCCAATCTGAGGCGTGTAAATGTAAAATCCCCATAATCTAGTCCCGAGGGAAATAGTCCGTTAAACTCTGATTTGAACCGGTTCGTTTCATAATTAATTCCAAGAAAGTAGCTGCTTTTCAAGGATTGAGTTGTAAGGATATTCACCGAAATTGAATTCTCTATGTCGGTCTGGATGTCACTCTTATTCCCTTTCTGGTAAATCGGAATCTGTTCTTTATGATAGTCGTATCTCACATTCAACGCGGCTCTTTTTCTAACTCCAATGTACTTGTAGTAATCGAAGCGAAAACGAGGATGCTCGGATACATCACCGGCTAATATGGTCCTTGAGGATTTAAATAAAAGATCTCTCATTTGAATATTCAATACTATGCCGGCTGAAAAAGTATTGTCGTAATGAAATGAAGAACGCAGCGTCATTGGTGGTTTCTCCTTCATCTTTAACTTTAGATCTGTACCTTCTTTATTTTGCTTCAATCGATACTCAACCTTGTAGAATCCATTAATTCCAAAAACAGTCCGAACTCCTTCCTCCACTTCCTCAAGACTAACCGTATCTCCTTTTTCCAGATTTAGCTTACCATTGACAACGTCATCATTAAACAAGTCATTCCCGGTAAAACTGATATCGGACAAGACCACAGAATCATTCACCACGGTGATCCCTGGAAAATTCTTAGAGACACCGGTGATTTGAGCGACAGAATTGAGCTCTTTTCTTTTGTCTTCAGCAGCCACCCTGCCTCTATCCAAAATTTCCATGTATTTGCTGAAACTGGCATTGCTAAATCCCGTCATGTCAGGCTGGATATATACATCGCAGAGCTTTTCTTGTTCCGGAAGTTTCTGATTCGATGAAAGCATAGCCATTTGCATAAGAATACCTGTCATACTGTGCACCTCTTCGGCACTTTTAAATCCCTTTGTTACGTTGACACCAATGATTATATCCGCACCCATGTCTTTTAACACATCCGCAGGGAAGTTATTCACCACACCACCGTCTACCGCCAGGGTTGAATCCAGATCCGCAGCGGAAAATGCCGTAGGAATAGCCATACTCGCCCTCATAGCCTCGGCCAGAGAACCATCTTCAAAAATGATCTGCTCACCCGTACTTACGTCTGTCCCAATGCAGCGAAAAGGAATCGGGAGTTCATCAAAATGAGAGTATTTCATTGCCGGCCAGGTATAATGATTCAGAGCCTCAGACAACATTTGTCCTTCGATCACACCGGATGGGAGATTGATCTTTCCTTTTTCAACCGGCAATTCAATCAGGAACCGATTGTAATATTCTTTTTCCTCATATGAAATGTAGTTCATCGGAATATTGTTGGAAAGAATCTGGTCCCAATCTATTTCCAATATGATGTCTTCGATCTGATCGGCGGAATAACCTATGGCATAGAGACCACCAATAATACTACCCATACTGGTACCAGTGATATAATCTGGCTTCAGACCGGCTGCTTCCATTTCCTTTAATACAGTAACATGAGCAATACCTTTTGCACCTCCACCACTGAGAACAAGTCCGAGTTTAGGTTTTTGGGCAAAACTTAAATGGAAGCAAAGAAGAAAAAGAACGAATAGTATGATTCCTCTCGAATTGCTGAAGACTTGTTGGTATCTGCTATTCCGAATACTCAACACTCTTGCAATTGACATTGAATACGGACGAGAAATGACCGATAAATTCATTCATGACCTTTTCAAAGTCCATTTCTTCATCCAACTCCTTGCTCAATGAAGTAACACCTTTGTCGGTGTAACCGCAAGGATTGATCAGGTCGAAATATTTTAGGTCGGTATTGATGTTGAATGCAAAACCATGCATTGTAACAAACCTGGAAGAACGAATTCCAAGAGCACAAATTTTTCTGGGAAAAGGAGTTTTATCGTCATGAAGCCAAACACCCGATGCGCCTTGCTCTCGACCGCCTGCCAAGCCGTATGACTCTATCGTTTTAATGATACTGTCCTCGAGCAGTTCTATGTACTTTGCAAGTCCAATGCCAAGTCTTTCAAGATCGAGAATGGGATATCCAACCAATTGTCCGGGTCCATGAAAGGTAATGTCTCCTCCCCTGTTCGTATGAACGAATTCAGCACCGGACGATCTGGCCGATTGCAACAGATTTTCAATTTTACCGTTCTTGCCAAGGGTGTAGACTGGTTTGTGCTGACAGAGGATCAATTCCATGTCGGAATGGCTTTCTCCTTTTTCTACTTTTTCAGAGATCAAATGTTGAAACACTTCTTCCTGCTTCTGCAATACAGGATTATAGGCTTTCTCACCAAGATATGTTACCAGAACCTCTTCCATGATCAGAATGTCAATTTTTGACTTACAAGATTCGAAATTTGAATCATATCCTTTCTTTCTTCAAAGTGATCAAAACTCTGCTTGAGACTAAAATGGGGCCAATACAGGCTCAGGCTTCCCTCAATAGCGTCATATGCCGCCGTGTAAAGCGTACCAAATCGTTTCTTGTAATTCGTGTTATAAAGAGGCGGGTGAAGAAACTTATGTATAAGAGAATCTCTTGTTTCTTCTTCGTTGAGCCAGCACTGATCAAGAAATTCTTTTCTTTCGAGTGTCTTCGTAATGGCTGCATAATCAGGCCATTCTATCGTATGCTGATGATTCGTTCCTACGGCCCATGGTGTCACATCTGCCGAACGATCAGGAGACAGGAATACGGTAAAAAACTGAGATGACTTATCTATCAGTGTTACGTTGTAAGACATATGGACAGGAATCCTGACCAAGACTTCTATTGCTTCATGCACATTGGAACATGTCTCAAGTACATATCGAATGATCAGCGGAATTCCAATTCCTTCACCTGAAATCTTTCGTCCACCGAAAGTGAGTGATGCAATTAATCCATCGCTGTTTATTCCGTCCAATAAACCCCAGCTTGAATCCGTCATTCCTATTACCGGCTTGAGCCATTCTGTGTTCATAACAACACCTTCAAAGTACTCTATGCCATAATCGTAATTACGGATCAAAGATGGTCCATCTTTGACCCAGGCGATCTGTGAGCAACCTGACATATAAGGTGGTGGGCACCAATGTGAAAGGTATCTTGCCTCAAGATCTCCTCCTCCTGTCAGGTCACATAGCTTATCATATATCGGAACCAACTCAGGCATGTACTCTTTGAGCATCCTGGCTGATGAAAGATAACCCGGACGGGAATCAATACCCTCTGAAAGAAACCATTGTTTATAGAAGGGCCAATTGCTTTCGAATCTGGAAAGCCATTTCGGACCAGGTTTTTTCTCGGAAACGGATCGGTTAATGATGAACATAGGCTAAAGGCAAGGCAAATTTACCAAAGGAGATCACATCATTTTAAAACCTCCGATCTCTGCAGCCTTTTTCTCTATTTGAGGAAGATTGTCCGGAACCTTTGCTCTGTATTTACTTCTGATCGCTGAAATCCAATTCTTGGCTCTATCGGTCAACTGGAAGTCATCAGTCATCAAACGACCCCTGACAACCAGAATACCCATATCTGCACCTTCATACCAGTAGTCACCTTTGCGCAGAATTCTAAGGAAGAATGCCTCGTTCTCACGGTCCACAGCCCTTCTGTGCGTATCCATCCTGCTGTAGAATATCTTTCCTTTTTCATCCATTTTATAGATACCACTCTTCGGAGCTTGTGTGATCTGCTTGATATCGTTCGAAGTGTGTTTGATCACAAGTTGGCCCCAATTATCAATGTTCTCCGGAAGAGACCATCTCTTATTAATTTCCTTTACGTTGAATTTGGAATCGACATCCATCCATTGCAGGATATGGAACAGGAATAGTGGAATATCGGAAAGGGCAAAGACAGCATGGTTCGTAATTGAGCTTGCACCGGTGATACGTGGATTTAGTTCACCCAGATATATCTTACCGGTATCCTCATCGATCAGAAAGTCAAGTTCGAAATACCCTTTATATCCCTCTTTTTTAAGCTGGTCGCCAAACATCTGTGTGTACTTTCTGGCCTTATCCCTGATTCCCTGGTTGAAAACATCTGCATAAATCTCATTTCCGCACCATCCTCCTTTGTAGGGAGTAAGTTCTTCAAAGCCAACCAGCTCAGTCATCAGTGGTGCAACGACTGTTCCATTTCGGGTAACACAGGCCTCAATGGCTGCACCGCGACAATTAATTCTTTTCATCACCTTCACTTCTTTTTCAGAAGTGATCTCATCCTTGTATTTATTGAATTCTTCTTCTGACTTGATAAAAAATGTAGTATGCCCAGAATCTCCATATGGAGTTTGGATCACCAGATCATTGCCTAACTTCTTGGCCACCTTGCCCAGGTGTTCGTAACTATCAACCTTGGAAAGCACATAAGGAACACAAGGAACGCCGGCTTTCTCAGCTACCCTGTTGGTAACGACTTTATTGTCCAGATGATTTCTGAGTTTGGCTTTCGGGAAGATCACTTGCAGACCAAGTTGCTTTGCCAATTTTTCGGTTTCCTCGTCAAACATGAGGAACATAGCCTTTCCTTTCTTTCCTCTGCTTTGTATGAAATCCACCACGTCCTTATGTTCAAGCATGTAGTTATTGATCTGTTCAATACTCTCAAATTCAGGACTTTCCGTGATCTTGGGAGAGAATACATTCGGGTGCTCTCCATCAAAACATTCTATGTAGGATATGAATTTGAAACCTCTTACCCATTCATCTGCGCCTAGAAGATTAAAATTTGTGGCGCTGATAAAATAGATCGGTTCTTTATTCATGTAGAAATACCGTCTTATGTCTGAAATACCGCGAAGTTTTCTGATCTTCTGTTTTCTGGTTAGAACCTTGCCTTTTTTCTTTTTATCTGCCATGTCACATGTTTATTTAAGAGCTTCGTCTTTGAACACTTTGAATCCAAGTTTTGGATTATACGAGTGAATTTCTTTTACTTCCAGAGCCTTCATAAATTCGAGGATTTCTGATGTTACTACCTGACCGGGTACCAGAATTGGAAATCCCGGTGGATAAGGGATAACAAATGTAGCCGCCACAATTTCTTTTCCTTCTGAAACTTCCTTTACACAATCATCGATCTTGAGATACTTAAAGTTTTCTTCTTTGTATGCCATGAAGAAAGCTGTTCGAATCTTTCCTTCAATGTCATTTTCATTTCCCTTGAAAGATTTATGGAAATAGCTGAAATCGGGCAATGGAGGTAGTTCTTCCGTTAGAGATTTTACCGTCAGTTCATGAAGTTTTAACTCTTCGTTATTGAATGCTTGCTCCCTGGCTTCAATCTGCTTTGCAATTTTGATGAGAACACCAACCAGGTGGACAGCTGAACTTCTCGTGGTTCCGATGTTTGTCATGAACAAGACCGTATTTCGAGTGGTCTTATTCACCTGGATTCCAAATTGATCCATGAGGAATTCTTTCTTGAATGTATCTCCGTCAATTCCAGTCCTACCAATGAATAAATTGATCTTCGTAGGATCTAGCACGAATTGATCAGACTCCCAGGCCGACTCCATATTGTTCCAGCCCGTATCTGTATTGTAATACATTGCCAATCCGGATTCCCTGTATTCAGGAGGAATAAAATCTTCAATGGTTGTCACGTCAAAGTATCTGGCAAGCAATGGATGGTCAGTGATCTTCGATCTTAATATCATTGCTCTTTCAATGGCCTTGCCTACCATGTCATTACCTTCCAGCTCAACTTGTCTGCGGCCCACGTCCAAAGAAGCGAGGATTTGATAGGAAGGAGAAGTCGAAGTGTGAGTCATATAGGCTTCGTGAAATGCATCTTCAACTCTTCTGTTAAACTCTTCATCATAGATATGAATCATAGAGCCCTGTCTAAGGCTCGTCAAAGTCTTATGGGTACTCTGGGTCACATAAACCCTGACTTTCTTATCACTTCCCTCCGCACTGAACTGTCTTCTGAGTTTGTTTGCGGCTCCCATTCCAGTTCTTTGTCGGTAGGTTTTATTGAAATAGGCAAAACCAAACCAAGCCTCGTCCCAAAGGAAAATCATGTCTTTTTTGATTTCGAGGATCTCTGACATGATCTTCTCTGTATTGTAGACAATACCATCAAAGGTGCAATTCGTAAGGATCAGCATCTTAACCCTATCGAGCTTGCCTTCTTTTTTAAATCGTAGTAACTTCTCTTTGATATCTTCCAGTCTCACTCCTCCATACATACTGAAGTCTTCAATAGGATAGGAATCCAGATATACTACATGAGCGCCTGAAAGAACAAGAGCATAGTGATGTGACTTATGACAGTCTCTGTCGATCAGCACAATATCATCAGGTTGAACGAGAGCCTGTAAAACGATCTTATTGGCTGTGGAAGTTCCATTGGTCACAAAGAAGGTCTTCTTCGATCCAAAAGCTCTGGCAGCATTTTCCTGAGCCTTTTTCAAAGGGCCTGTTGGCTGTAACAAGCTATCCAGTCCACCTGTTGTTGCTGAAGTTTCAGCTAGAAATATGTTCCGACCATAGAAATCGCTCATTTCCTGAATCCAATTCGATTTGAATATTGAATTACCTCTTGAAATGGGCATAGCATGGAAAACACCGGTAGGTCGTTGACTATAGCTTTTCAAAGCAGTAAAGAATGGCGTCTCGTAACGATCCATGATTCCTTTCATGATACTCAGATGCAGGTCCTGAAGGTCCTCCTGACGATAAAATATTCTTCTGAATTTCTCGTGAATGTCGTCAGTAATATCATCCAGGGCAGTGTCTGTAACAAGGAAGAGATCCAGTTCGGGACGGAAGTCTTTAAAGACTTTACCACAATTAGGTCCCATCTGGGATTCCAGAACTTGATCACATTTTACCTTATCGAGATGGGCTATGAACTTCTTTATGGAAGTAAGATCAAAATGCGACTTATACGGAAAGCCATATCTTATTACACAACTCTGTATATATGGATTGAAAAGTATTGCTATGAGTGCATCCTGGAAAGTCCTTGCAACCACTAGTTCATAGCGGAATTTTTCCATATCCTTGGTCAACTCAGCAAATTCATGCCTCAATTCTTCTTCTTCGTCCTGAGTCATCGTGTCAACAACCAAGACTTCAAAGTAATGATTGCGCATCTCGCTGATCTCAATCTCGCTGAGCGTTTCGTTCTTGTCTTCGTTTACCTGAAAATCTTTATAAAAAAACAGTCGGCTCACAGTTGCTCGCACTATTTCAGCTACTTTATGAGCAAGCGCTGCATATTCCTTTTTATCAAAAAGGGATCGTAATTCAGCCAGTCGGATTACACCGGGGAAAGCCCAGAATTGCTCAAGCAGATTTAACTGATCAAGGATCTTTTCAATGGTATCCACAAGTTCTGGATCCACCTTGCCTTCCTGTGCTGAATTGTGCAATAGATCAGCCTGTGATTTCAGATGATTCCAGTAATCGAGTCTGAATTGGGAAATATTGAAATATTCGTCGGGGTTGAGTATCGAAGCGCTCATCAGCAGTCCATCCTAAAACTTCTGATGTAAATATAAAATATTTGTGACGTGGATGTGAATAAATCCGCAGCGATTCCCTAGTGCAGAAGTAATTTGAAAGATCTTACGCTTTCACCATAGAATAGACGCAAAATGTAGATGCCATTTTCACCTTCCAATGATACTCTATCATTCAAGGTTCTTACACCTAGATATTGCCTATCTATAACCATGCTTCCAAGCACAGACATTACCTCAAATCTGACATCTTCACTTTGTGTCAAATCGAGTTGAATGAAGATTTCATCATCAGAACTATAGACCTTAATATATTCTGAATCGATTTGTGAAAGTCCTGTGTAATCAACAACGCTTATCAGCTGGGTTTTACTCTCTGAGCAATCCTCGCCTTGATTCGCTTTAAGTTCCACAAGGTATTCTCCTGCGAGCGAATATTCATGTGAAGGAGACTCGAGTTCGGAAGTTTCGCCATCACCAAAATTCCAGTCATATGAATTCGCATTAATACTTCTGTTCTCGAAAAGGACTGGGCCACTATTGAGATCTACTTCCAAAGGTGCATCAAAATCAGCAATGATAGGTTCGGGATCAACAAGAGTGAACCACTGGCCCATTTCACCGCAAGCACCATTATCGCTGACCTTTACAAAATATGTACCCGGCGACAAGTCACTAATGACACTGCCTGAATTCGACGAAGAATCAGATTGAATCAGACTGAGGTTTGCATCATACCATGTGTAGTTATGCACGCCATTTGCAGATCCGCTTCCATTTACAAAAATGGATGCATCATGTGCACCGTAACAGCTAATGTTTTCTACCACAGATTGTATTGGCATCATATAATCCAGGAAGAGATAAGGATTTTTCATATTATCTCTTGCCGACCAGGAATATGAATTGGTGGTGGCATTGATTGACTGTGTGATATTATTCAATGTGTCAGATATAACCAGGCAATGATTATTTTCAGACCAGTCATGAATTCCTTCGAATTCGATGTTATAATTCTCTGTTCTGTTTGCCGGATAAGACTTCCAAACCCTCAATGGAATAGTCATTGACGAATCCAATGGATTTAATGAATTGTAATAAACATCTGTCTTTCCGGCTAGGTCATAAGATGAAATATTTGGGTATGTACCAAATGAGTTTGGCACCTTGTAAGCTTCACCGTAAACATTGTCGAAACCTATGGTATTCGAATCTCCACCGAATCTGAGGACGGAATAATCAGAATATGTAGCGTTGCGATTATAAGTGAGCATCATTTTTAGCGGATGTAAAAATGGATTCGGCGCTGCCGCTCTGAAGTTGAATGAATCTGAAACCAGAGACTTGTCATTTTCATTAAAAGTCAGCGAACCCCCTCCACTATCCACTTTTACCCAAAACGCTTCACCGGAATAGATATGATTCACATTGTCAGCATTCACTGAAAAATAGTTTCCATCAGCCTTTGAGACATAGGCCTCTCCTCCATTTGAGATATTTGACTTCGTGACGTTCGACCATCTTACTGGACTTGCATATGGATTTGACCTTAAGTGCCAACCTCTTTTACTTGGACCCCCGGTTGGATTTGAAGTATAGTTCAACGTTCCCGTTGCAATAGTACCGGTATTTAAGGGACCGGTCACATCTGCAGTCTGCGGACTACTTCCTAACCATACCAACCAGCCTTCACTTGGATTCAGCGCATCTGAAATGGATGAAGGAGCAACATAGCCAAGGCTGTAATCACCTCCAACAGGAACAGAATCAACGTCGTATTTGTAAACCGTAGGGCCCCATCCCGGATTATTGGAGCCAGGAAATCCACCCATGTACAATTCTGAATTCCAATCGGCGAGGGTGCTTCCTGAAACAGGAGACCCAATCATATACCAGAATGCAGAAGCGTTTTCATTAAGAAAACGCTGTACCGTTACATTACCTGATACACTTCCGCCACCAGTCAGATCAGCAATGGAAGCCGTTCCACTTGCATCCGAAATAAAAGTAAGATTGTTATTTGTCGTCAATGCCCCATTATCCATGTCCAACACATTTCTGAGATCAGCTGAACCAGAAGATATTTGAACACCGTTGGTGTTGTCAATAGTCCAATCATAAGGACTAATAGATCCGTTAATACTTTGAGTTGTAGCACCATCCATCAGAAGTAAATTCGAGTGGAAATTGATGCTTCCGCTGTTTATCAGATCTCCCTGAATATTCAGTTCATAATTATTGGAAGAATTCATATCCAGCGTTGACGAAGCAGCTATATTTAGATCATTCTCAATAGTAAGGGCTGTATTTGAATTCACAGATGATCCGGATATGCTAAGGTCAAAGAAAGTTTCACGTGTGGCGTTATTGATCTCTTGACCGGTCCCATTGAATGTGACTCTAGCAGCGCGCTCATTAAACTCGCCTCCAGTATTGTTCCAATTACCCGAAATGCTCAGGTTAAAATTGGTGTTTCTGGCATCAAATGTTCCACCAACCAACTCGAGATCATTCAGTATGGTCAAATCCCCGGCATTGATTCTGTAAACACCGTTCACATTGTCACCATCAATTATAAGGTCATAATATTGGCCATTTACTGGAAATCTGACATTTCTCGTAAATGTTCCAGTCCCCGCATAAATCACTCGATTCCCTGTTGCAGATGCACTGAAAGTGCCGGTTGTCCAATTGATGTTCTGGGTCTGTAAAGTACTATTGGTTCTCTGCTCCCAAGTCGATGTGGAATTGCCTGTCATGTTTGCTGTAGTCTCTACAAGACCTTCATTGAACACAATGGCATTCGCATCCAACTGGATATTACCTCCTGTTTTCGCAATATTGGCTTCAGCAAGAATATTATGCGTTCCTTGTCGAAACCTCAGACTGCCTGTATGTGCATTCCAACTTCCGATTCCGCCAATAATTCCTCCCGACTGATTCATTCGGACCTGACCGCTACCACTAATAGAGCCGTTGTTGTAAAGGGCGGAATTAATTCTAAGACTTGTTCCTGCAATACTCAATGTCGCATTTGAATCCACGATAACACTGAAAATTGTCTCATTGGTAGCATTCGAGGTCACCGTATGTCCTGGCGAGATTTGAACCGTTGTAGAGTTCTGAGGATTGCACGAGCAATCCCAGGTAGTGGTACTTGTCCAATTACCACTTGTAATACTCTTTATTGGAGTTACAACAGTGATCGATTTTGAGATTGTATCCGAATTACCACAGGCATTGCTTAGGAATACTTCAATTGTAGATGTACCTGATGAAACGAAGTTTACCAGGATGCTGTCGTTGCTTCCAGGACCACTCAGGACACCAGGACTTCCCACACTCCAGTTATAAGTGTATCCTGGAGTCTCATCAAGATAATAGACATTATTACTCGTATTTTCATAACCAATATCCTGACCATTGATAACCAGTGGATCATATGGTTGGATGTCAACATCGAGACTTACCGGACTGCCATATTCACATCCATTGTATTCAATAACCTGCACCGAACCTGCTACACCCGAGTTGCCCCAGTCTACCGTTATGGAATCCGTATTTCCTCCGCTCGCCTGAAGCCCTCCTGAGATTGTCCAGAAATAGGTTGCTCCCGGAGTATTCGTAACCTTATAAGAAACAGCATTATCCCCTTTGCAGACTTTATTCACACCTATTATTGCTGAGGTTGAAGGAGTTGGAAGAGTGCATTTTGTTGTGTCCCCAATCGCGAATTCCAGTGGCAGTGAAGTAAGGCCATCTCTAAACACATCTGGCGCAACAGCAGCCTGATGACTCCCGTTGACCGACCAATTTGAAGCATTATTGGTTCTGGATACCAATCTGCTTGACGGATTTAAAGTGTAAGAGCCAAATCCATTGGCACTAACTTGAATGTCGTAATTTGAGGTCCCTAATCCGGCTGAATCCGTAAATTTCCAGTAGCCTTCAGAAAAGGTGTTATACACCGTATCCACCCCATCTCCCAAAGGTAAACCTGAACTTCCCGGGAACGAAGACACAAATCTGCCGTTGAGCCTTCCATCTGACAGGGCAGAAAAACTGAAGTTCGCAGAGAGGTCGTTCAATCCATTACCCAGTGGAAATGAATAAGTTGTGGTTCCGGCATTAACCCACCTACTGAATGTCCCTAAAATATTGCCACCCGTTCTCGAGAAGGATCCTATATTGCCTGTTCCACTCCCCAATGTTAAAACAGCGCTTCTGGCATCAATATTTCCAGAGGTCATAGTAAGAGAATTGGAAGCAATTAATTTTTGATTGAGGATTAAAGTTCCAGATGATTTGTTGACAATCACATCATAAAATGTCTCTTCTGCATCACCCGAGATGCTTTGGTCTTCATCTCCTGAAAATGTTATAGCACCTGTTGATTCAATAAAAAGACCACCGCTATTGCTATAATCTCCTTGTAGATCAATGGCGTTGCCAAGACATCTGTAGTTTCCTCCTGTAAGAATGAGGTCATTTGCAATGATCAGTGCGGCGTTTTGATTCTTGTTTCCTGTTCCTCCAAAATAAAGGTTGTAATAGGTAGATGATTGAGGAACTTTTATTGTTTGGCCTCCGCTCCTGTTATAATTAACTGTGTTTCCCGAATCATTGGCTATCAATACCCCTGTGTTCAACAAAGCTCGGCCGGCATTGAGCACTGCCCCGGTGCGATTGTGAAGTGTCGAGGCAGCATTATTGCCCGTTATATTCCTTGAAGTAGTGAAAATTCCATCATTGATCAGGGTTCTGGCGCCTCTGATACGAAAAGATCCTCCTCCATCTTTAGTCAAAGAGGCTGTTGGCATAATACGCATGCTGTCATTGCGAATATCCACGTTCGTGCCATTTGATATTGAACCAGTACCATTCAACTCTGCTTGAAACCCTGTTAACCAAATTTGTCCCGCTCCGGTATGACTGCCATTCACAGTATAATTTCCGGTTATTGTTGACCTGCTTCCATTATTATCTAACTGACCGTTACTTTGAATTTCCAGGTTAGCCATGGTAGTAGCACCTGCCAACAACACAGTATCACCGCTTGATATTATTATGTCATCAGTGGATGCAGGAATACAAGCACAAGTCCAGGTTCCGGGATCACTGAATGACCCATTAGACTGACTTATTCTGGTTTGGGCAAAAGACTCAAGAAATCCTGATAACAGGATTAAAATGCTTAGGTAATATTTCAATCTCATCCGAGGCTCAATCTGGATGGCAATATTACGTATAAGACGAGTGTTTTGTTGCGACCAAAGTCACAAGCTTTCAACAACTACTTGTTCTCAGGAAGATCTCCCTCTTCTATCAATTGACTTAGCTCTTCAATCCTGCTAGGTTTAATCAAAGGACCGAGTGAATCAAGATACTCATGACTTGCATTCGGATCATAAATAGAGAAATATCCCAAATGATCACGGAAGCTCTTTAGCGGTTGTCCCAGTCTGAGAACGCCTCTTTCTCTGGATCGCCTCACTCTCTCAAGGTCAATTTCTATAGGAATGATCTCTTCATTGTTCTCAGCCTGATAGAGAACTCTACCCTCCGGTCCGCAAACAATTGACTTACCAAATCCTCCTGCTCCAAGTCCGTTTACATCAAACATGAAACATTGGTTTATAGCAGCAGTCGATCGGGCGATTGCCAATTCGATATCGCGGTCAATAGTTCCCGTAAGCGAAGGATGAAGAATTACCTCTGCTCCCATGGTAGCAAGGGTTCTGCTCGTCTCCGGGAACCACATGTCGTAACAGATCGAAACACCGAATCGACCAACATCCGGTACATCAAATACGCAGAAGTCATTTCCCGACGTGACATTTTCTTCGTAAGGAAGGAAAGGAAACATCTTTCTGTATCTCGTAACTACCTCACCATCAGGGTTAAATACAGAGGCAGTATTGTATATCTTCCCATCTTCAGTCTTTTCAAAAATTGATCCTGGAAGTAGCCAAACCTTATGTTTTTGAGCCATTTTCGACATGATATCCTCAAATGGTCCGGGTATCGACTGAGCATTATGAGTCAAGGGTCCATAGGGAGCAAGTTCACTAAATACGATCATCTCCACCCAAGGGTAAATGGCCATGGTTAGGTCGATCTTAGTTTTCATCAGCTCCACATTACTATGTGTGGCCGATACATGCATCTGCACTGCGGCAATAGAGAATGGCTTCATAGGTCTACGAATTGGTCAGGCGAGTTAACTCTTCATCCAAAATATCCAGTCCACGATTGAGCTGTTCGTCTGAAATGGTAAGTGGACTCAAAATACGAATTATATTCTTGTACGTTCCGGCACTCAGAAGGATCAATCCTCTTTCCGAGCACGCTTTGATCAGTTTGCCTGTCAATTCATCTTCAGGCTCCCAGGCATTTTTATTTTTAACCAGAGCAATGGCTAGCATGGCCCCAAGCCCCCGCACTTCTCCAATGCAGTCGTGCTTCGCCTGCATTTCTTCAAATCTTTTTCTGATTATACCACCCACATGCTCTGCTTTTGCATTGATATCAATCTCTCTCATGTACCTGATATTGGCAAGGGCAGCTGCTGCACAAACCGGATTACCCAGATAAGTTCCTCCTATCGTGCCGGGAGCAGCACCATCCATTACCTCAGCACGTCCCATTACACATCCGATCGGCATCCCTCCTCCCATCGACTTGGCCCAGGTTGATAGGTCAGGTGTAACACCATAATGTTCATAAGCAGCCCATTTACCGGTTCTTCCAAAGCCCGTTTGAACTTCATCAAAGATCAAGACGATACCAAATTCATCGGCTACTTTTCTCAATTCTTTAACATATTCAACAGGAGCCGGAACAAATCCCCCTTCACCCTGAACCAATTCAAGAATTATGGCAGCTACATTATTCGGATCCACCACATTAATGAGGCTTTCACGTAATCTTTTTGTTTCCCTTTCAATGAATTCATCCTTACTCAATCCATCATTGTACCTGAAATAATTCGGATACTGAATTCTATATACTTCCGGGGCGAAGGGACCACAATTGAATTTATAGGATGTTTTCGAGGTCAGTGTCATGGCCATCATAGTTCGACCATGGAATCCATCTGTAAAAGCGATAACTGCTTTTCTTTTCGTGTATTGACGAGCAATTTTTATCGCATTCTCAACTGACTCCGCTCCAGTTGTAGTCAACATGACCTTCGTTGCATCTCCATGTGGGAACAGGTCGATCAATTCTTCCGCCAACTCCATGTAAAGGTCATAAGTAGCCACATTGAAACATGTATGAATCAACTTAGAGGCTTGATCCTGGATAGCTTTGACAACCGGTTCCGGACAATGCCCCGAATTCAGCACTCCAATTCCTCCGGCAAAATCAATTAGTTCCTTGCCTTCGGCATCTAAAACAGTGGCGTTATTTGCTGAAACGGCAGTGGCAGTATTGAAGATGCCTACTCCATTTGGCACTACTTTTTTTCTTCTTTCTAAAAGATCAGAATTTGCTGACATGAATCGTGGGTTTTAAGGATAGATTGAGAGAAGCAAGATTATGTATTTTTTTCCTTATGCAGCGCAGCTTACAGCTCAAAAATCATGTATACTTTTCAACATCTCAAAGCAACATGTTAATAGCGTAATTTTAGTCAACTGGCTAATGCATTCTGAAAGACTCTAAAGTGCCCCAAAATTCGCTAATCGTTAATCGTTAATCTATCATTACGATTTACACAAATACAACATCTCCTTCCCCATCGGAAAGTCTGATGCCCTCGCGATCCGGGAATTCATTAAGAATCTTCTTCGAAACCATATACTTCCTCTCTCGGTTCTTGCTGAAAGCAAAATAGGCAGTCTTCAACTTCATCTCCTTGCAGAGATCTTCATCATAAACATCAATATGTGACACTCCATTCTTCCACGACTCAGTAAAAATCAGGTCGGAAATCAAAGCCAGGTCGAGGTCCTGAGTATAATAATAAGGTACTTTCATCTGGCTGTTTTTCAGTGTAAACATCACAATACAGACTAGTACTCCTCTTCGGTAGACCAGAATAAAGTATTGCTTGAACATGTCAGCTGCGGCACTGAAGAAATATTTATCCAATACTTCCTTATCAATCTCATCGATGTTCTTGACCCATGGAAAATTCATGATCCAGTTCATCTCATTATCACTCCTACGACTCAAATTGTCTTTCAGCATAAGATTTAATTCCTCGCTTGTCAGTTTCTTTTTTATAACAAAGTTATACGACAGGCGAGTTTTCATACCCGGTTCGGTAAGAAATGGAAGAATGTAATAATTGAAGAAGCTATCAGCAGAAGGCAATAATCGTCGGAAAAATCGGGTAATTGGAAAACGACCCGGGAGAATTTCCGCCAGGTTGCTTTTCATATGAAAACGCGCACCAACGTGACTGGCATATTCATCAAAGGCTCCGGTTTTATCGTATACCTTTTTTGAGACCGGCGCATAATTCGTATACATTAATCGACCATCCCAATCCTTGTAAATCTCATCGAATAGAATTGTAGCAAGCCCCTTCCTCCTGTATTCCGGATCTACCCATGTCCCACTTATCCATCCAACTTTTACTTTTTTCTCTTCATTATAGATCCAATCGGCCATTACGGTTCGGTAACCGATAATTTGCCCATTTTCTTTGACGGCCATGGTCAATATAACATCATCGTCCGAAAGGCGGGGATTATTGATATGAGAAAGCGCTCTGTGCTTACTTATAGGCCAAATGATGCTTTTAGCGTATTCTTCAGAATCGAGGTATTCAAGCAGGGTGCTTTTTGTAAATTTTTTTATGACGAAATCCAGGTCGGACACTAGAATTTTCTTTTTATGGAATAATAGTATTCTTCGGTGGCACCAAATCCACGAAAGAAACGGGCAATGTTTTCATTCACGCTTCCCTCAAAGTCGAGAAATCTCATTTTATCCATGAATTCTTCTATTACCGTGTCTATAATCCCAAAACTAGCCCGCTTTTCCATTCCCTCAGAATTCGTGGCAGAGAATAAATAATAAAGACGGTCTTTCCATTGAGCAAAAAACACAGCGGACATTAAAACATTTTCGTCATAGGTGCACCTGAAAAATCCCAATTCTTTTGAATACAGACGATTTATCAAGTCTTTCATTCTGTGCCATTCTTCATCTTTCAACCTTGCTCCGGTAGACGTTTTCTTGAGTTGAATAAAGTCGTCAATTTCAAGTTTATCAGATACGTCGAGATCAAAAGTCCCGAATTTTTTTACGTTTCGTTTTGTGTTTTGATTATATCCTGACTTGATATCACTGGCAGACATATCAAGTACCATATTCAGTCTGCTGCTTACCTCTTTGCCTGTCAACTCAAAATGATAATTGGTTTGGAGATTCACTCTCCTGAATTTCTTCATCATTTGTCGAATGAATTCTTTATTCACCACTTCGCTTGGATTTGGAGAGAATGTCCCCAGTTGCTGAGTGAATAGTGGATGTGCGACATATGGAATGCCCATTTTGGATTTTTCCGGAATTGGAAATATGGCCTCGTAATCTTTGTAGACCAATGCCGACCAATTAGGAGAAGTTATATCGAGGTAATCGGATAGCGCATAAATTCTGGAATTGACGGACTCCCTGAGGCATTTATCCCATTTAGTTTTGTCGATTTCGTTGTGACTGAGAAAGCGAATCTCCATTTCAACGTTTCATTTTATGCCGGCCCAGGCTTTTTTTTGCAAGATAAGACATCAACTTTTTACGAAGATACGCCTCAGCGTCAACCGAAATTTCCATATCCAATCTTTGAAAACTGTTCTTAATGGGATCTTTATTGAAGGCAGATGTACCGAAACTCATATCGACATTCGTATCGTCGAACATTTTCTGATAGAAATCAGACTTTTCCAGATAATCGTGGAACGGAAATGCAAAAAGCTTCATGCTCTGATTAAAGTGCATTTCTACATAGTCTAAACTGTCTTTGATCTGTCTAATCTTTTCACCTGATGTTAATAGAGAAAATTCCGGATGATCCATGCTGTGACCACCGATAAAATGGCCATCAGTGATTAGATCCTGAATCATATTAATATCCATGTATATATCTGTAAATCTGATATTTAAATCAAGTGATCTAAACAATGAATCTATATTATTTTTTTGACCATAATCTAATCCAAGAAGAGCCTTACGAAACTCCATTTCATCTTTGAGATCAGAGCTGAAAATCTCATTGTACTGGCTCACAATTTCTTTTATCTCATCGGCTTTCTCCACCTCTTCCAGAATGAGAGAAACCTTGTATCGGTGAAATATTTCTTCTTTCTCAATAAGTCCGGGATTGATAAAAAATACAGCCGGAATTGATAACTCTTTTAATATGGGACGAATGATATTTTGGCATTCGATCAGACCATCATCGAATGTTAATAGTCCCGGAACTTTATCTGAAGTCTTTGGATTCTGAATATTTCTTCTAAAATCATCCGGAGTATAGAATTCAATGTGCTTTAGGAGGAACTCAAGCTGAACTCGAAATTCATCCACTGACAAGTGTCGGTAAAGATGCTTTAGATGTGTGAGCGGCTGATCAGAAACCGCATGGTAGAACGGAATGACGAATTTCAGTCCCAGTTTCGAAATAAGTGTATTAATTCCAGTCATTTCTCTTAATGCTCGTACTTTTGCCTTTTGCGACAATCGCAGAGACACTTTGTAAATGAACCAATTTATTCAAAACTATTTGGCATTTGGGTTGTTAATGTGAGGTGATGAGGAGAAGAGAACGACTAATCGTATCGATTATTTTGATATGCCTTCCACTGGTAAGTGTTGGGCAAACTGCTATTATTAAGGGTAAAGTTGTAGACAATACCAGCAATGAAGCCATTCCTTTTGCTTCTGTTGCCATAGAAGGCACTTCCATTGGAGTGTCAACCGATTTCGACGGGAATTTCCTGATGGAGAACATTGAACCGGGAACGTACAACATTTCGGTTTCTTATGTCGGTTATTTAAAGAAGATCATCTTCGAATATGAGGCAACAACGGTAAATCCAAAATACTTGGAGATCAGACTGGAGGCTAGTACGGAGCAACTCGAAACGGTGGAGATCAAAGCCTCACCCTTTAACAAAACAGAAGAGAGTCCGGTCTCCATGCAGACCATCAATCAAACAGAAATTCAGCGAAATCCAGGAGGAAACAGAGATATCTCAAAAGTAATTCAGTCTTTGCCCGGTGTTGCCACAAGTATCTCGTTCAGAAATGATATCATCATCAGAGGAGGGGCTCCAAACGAAAATCGATTTTTCCTTGATGGAATTGAAGTTCCTAACATTAACCATTTTGCAACCCAAGGTTCATCGGGAGGTCCTGTTGGAATGCTGAACGTAGACCTTATCCGTGAGGTTGACTTATTTACTGGTGCTTTTCCTACCAATCGTTACAATACGCTGTCTTCTGTGATGGAGATAAAGATGATTGAAGGAAACAGGGAAAAACTCTCTGGAAGAGCTACTCTTGGATCAAGTGATCTTGCCCTCTCGCTAAATGGTCCTATCAGCAAGAATCAGAGCTTTGTAGTTTCGGTGCGCAGGTCTTATCTGCAATTCCTTTTCTCCGCACTTAAACTGCCCTTCTTACCAACCTATACCGATGCTCAATTCAAGTACAAATGGGACATTAGTCCGAAAGACCAGATCTCAATTATCGGACTTGGAGCTCTGGATGAATTTGAGTTGAATAAGGATGTGAATGAAGGAGTGACAGATGAAGAAACCATTGAAAGAAACACGTTTATTCTCGACAACCTGGCTGTCAACGAACAGTGGAATTATGCAGTAGGTATGAATTACAAACATTTCTTCGAGAATTCTTACCTGACCTTTGTCGCAAGTAGAAATCATCTCAAGAACACAGCTGAGAAGTACTACAAGAATGACGAAAGTTCTGATGACAATCTTTTATTGGATTATGCTTCACAGGAAATTGAGAACAAATTCAGGTTGGAGAACCATTATCGAAAGAACGGTTGGAAGGTCAGTTATGGATTGAGTTATGAATATGCGACTTACTTGACAAATACATTCAACCGAACCGTCAGGGCAGGTAATGTGGTTGTGCTTGATTTTGATTCGGAATTGAATTTGAATAAGTATGGGGCTTTCATTCAAAGCAGTAAGGCATTCTTTGGTAATCGATTTACAGTTTCTCTGGGTTTGAGAACAGACTTCTCCGACTACAATGACGAGATGAGTAATCCGATGGATCAACTTTCACCAAGAATTTCTGCTTCCTACTCTGTAAACGAGAAACTCAGTCTTAACGCAAATACAGGTGTCTATTATCAATTACCTCCTTACACTACCTTGGGATATAGAGATCAGAATGATGAATTGCTAAACAAAGAACTCGGCTTGAAATACATTCGAGCTCAGCACTACGTAGCGGGAATTACTTATTATCCCACGTCTTACACAAAGATTGGAGTTGAAGGATTCCTGAAAGAATACTCTCAATATCCATTTCTACTGGCAGACTCAATTTCACTTGCAAATCTTGGAGCAGATTTTGGCGTCATCGGGAACGAACCTGTCAGGTCGATTTCTGACGGAAGGTCGTATGGAGTTGAGTTTTTACTACAGCAGAAACTTCAGAAAGGCTTTTATGGAATTCTTGCCTACACATTCGTAGTCAGTGAATTTCAAGACAAGAATGGTGCCTTTGTACCTTCATCCTGGGATTTCGGACACATTGTAAGTTTGACAGGGGGAAAGAAATTCAAGAAGAATTGGGAATTGGGAATGAGGTGGAGATTTACCGGACAAACGCCGTATACACCTTATGATGTTGTCACTTCTTCGAGAAGAGAAGTTTGGGACGTAAATGGTTCAGGTGTATTTGATTACAATAGATTAAATCAGGAAAGAACACAGGTATCACACGGATTAGATGTTCGTGTGGATAAAAAGTACTTCTTCAAAAACTGGGGGCTCGATGTTTATGTGGATATCCAGAACATCTACAACTTCAAAACCGTTACGGCTCCTATCTTGAACATGAGGCGGGATGAAGCTGGCAATCCGATTGAGAATCCTGTGGATCCAGACTTCTACATCCCCTATTTCATTCGAAACGAAAACGGTACCGTGCTACCAACCGTTGGAGTCATCGTTGAATTTTAATACAATAAAGAATTAGTGCTGACGTATTTGATTTACATTCGTGAGTCAAATGAGAATTCTTTTATACCTGTCCTTGCTGTTACTGTCAGCCTCCTGCACAACCATCTATTATGAAGAGCCTCAACCGGCAAAGACCATATCCCTGGCCATGTTTCCGGAAGAGATTCGAGGACAGTATTTGATGGATGGCGACACGTTCAGCATAGAGTTAAATCAGTATTCATTTCCCGTCGTCTATGAGAATTCATATTCTCTTATCGAGGTAAAGATTAGTCCGAAACTGGAGATAAAAGACGGCCTGCTCTATGATCAAAACATTCCTGTAAAGAAGGGAATCGAATTTGAGGTAAGGAATGATTCCGTTCACTACACTAAGAGAATTCGAGGTTATAAAATATTGCGTGATTCATTGGTTTTAAAAAAAGCTATGAATTATTACGTTCTGAGTGAGCTAGACAAGGGTGAAACATATTGGTCTGTCTTCCTGTTCAGCTTTGAAAATGATAGTCTAAAGATATTCATGCCAGGTCGACTTCAAGAGATTGGGGATATGGGAGAAGAGGAGGATTTTGATGGAAGTCTGGAAGAATTTCAGAAAATCACGGATTTCGAAAAAATTGAAGATAACGTATATCTCATCAGACCAAGCAAAGGCGAATTCAAGAAACTGATAAAAAAGGGATTCTTCACTGCCACGCTAGAAATGGGACGGTTTGAAAAAATTGTAATTGAATGAATCAAGTATTTGAATCTGACACCTTCCCTATACTGAAGACACCACGACTAACTCTTCGTGAAATATTGATTGACGATGCACGGGCAATATTTAAAATGAGGTCCAGCAGAGCCGTTAATCGCTTTATTGCCAGAGATGCGATGACAGATGTTGAAAGTGCCGAAGAACTGGTTCAAAGAACGAATAAGGCCTTTTCAGAAAAACAAGGTATTGGCTGGGCCGGAATTCTGCGTGATGGAAATGAGATTGTTGGAACTTGCGGTTTAATGAGAATCGACCATATGAATAACAGAGCTGAACTGGGAGGAGAATTAAATTCTGATTTCTGGGGAAAGCATATTGCTATTGAAGCAGTAAGTGCCATTGTGGAATTCGGATTCAAAGAAATGCAACTGCATTCCATTGAAGCCAGGGTGAATCCTAAAAACAGAGGGGCAATTTTCCTTATGGAAAAACTGGGCTTCGAAAAAGAAGGCCACCTTAAGGAATTCATCCATTTCAAGGATGCCTATCTCGATCTGGCTATTTATACCCTCTTCGAAAGAAACTTCAAGGGCTTTTAGCTTTTATATTCAGGAGCAATTTTGAAACTTTATTTGATAGGTATTGTTATAGAAATAGATACCTTTAACAATGATGCTCAGGTCATTACTAGTTTTATTCTCCCTTTTTATCGTGCAAAGTCTCGAAGCCCAATGCTGGAAATTAGATTCGCCAAAGGCTCAGTGCGTTAAAGTTCTGGAAAATGGTGACGTTGAAGTAAGAGTTTCTCCTGGAACAATGGGGCCAAATCCCAAGGCCGAGTTTATTGATCGATTCGAACTGGAATACAGTCTCGATGGCAGCTTTTTCAACGCAGTAGCATCAATGCCTGTTGGAAATAAGTGGAACTTCCCGCTAACATTGACTCATGTGAATGCCAATGCACAATTGCAGAGCGGTTATTACAGAATTGTTGGTTATTGTGATACTGTAACGAATTATGCATTGCCAAATTCTGAAATGGTGCAAAGCATTCTGCTCACACATAATATAAATGCGCAAAATCATGTTGAATTGTCATGGAACTATGATGGAGTTTCGCAGAACATGATGATGATCGTGAACAGGAAAAGCCGATCTGCCACTCATTGGGATTCCATCCGGACTTTGCCTATGATTATAGGACCGATGTCCTTTACAGACAGTACATTGACTCAAACAGACACGATCTCTTATCAAATAGATTTCATCAATCTCGATAATTTCTGCCAGGGTAGTTCAAATGTGGTTACTTTCATTTACAAAGAACAGGAACAACCGAATTCTGTTTGGGTAGAATCTCAACCGAATTTCAGGATCTGGCCTAATCCGGTAAGTGATTTTATTCAAATTGAAATGCAGAATTTGAATAGCATTCAATTTGTAGATGTACTGTCCATTGATGGCAAACAGAGTATTCGCTTTAATGGATCTGACTTATCTGATGGCCGAATCCAATTACCTTCCGACCTTCAAAAAGGCATGTACATACTCAGGATTCAAACTGAGACCAATGTGAGAAATATTCGTTTTCTCAAATCCTGATTCCTAATTCAGCTTCATTCTTTATCTTCGCTATCCCAGATCAAAACTATGGATCACGCAAGCCTGTCCGAGCTCGAAGACAAACTGAATTACATTCTTAATTCTCCGAAATCTGAGGGTATTCTAAAACAAATTGTCCGACGACCCGATATTGATCAAAGAGAGGTCTTACAAAGTGGTGAGCTATCATTTTCAGATGGTCTCGAAGGAGATTCCTGGAAATACAGGGGAAGTCGCAGAACTGAAGACGGATCTTCTCACCCCGATATGCAAATAAATATTATGAATGCCCGTATTATTGAATTGATCGCCAAAGATGAGTCGAGATGGGCACTGGCAGGAGATCAGTTATACATTGACATTGATCTAAGTCCGGACAACCTTCCTCCGGGTTCTAAACTCAAGATCGGTGATGCGGAGCTTATGATCACAGAACAACCTCATACGGGTTGTGGTAAATTCAAAGAAAGATTTGGAAGTGATGCGCTCAAATTCATCAACTCAGCATATGGCAAGGAAAACAACTTCAGAGGGGTGAATGCACGAGTCACGAAAGAAGGAAAGATAAACAGCGGCGATGCCGTATTTAAAATTTGATAAAATGAAATACCTGTTAATACTAAGCTTGTCCATATTTTCACTTCAACTTTTAGCCCAGGAAAGATCGGTTAAGATTGAAAAAGATGGCGTTAAGATCACGTATGAATTCAGCGAACTAAAAGGAAAACGAGCAGAAGAAGGCCCAAAAGAACTCTGCATTTTTCTCTTGAACACGAAGGAAGAAGCCGTAGTGGCCAAATTCACACTGGCTTTTATGGAAGATGGATTCGCCGTTGAAGAGAGTGCACCAATGGAAGTTTGCATCAAACCCGGCAAAGAAGCCAAGGGTAAGAAACTGGGATTATGCTGGCTCATCACAGAAGGTAATAACGAAAAACTCGAAGCAGGTTCTTTCGACTGGGAGCTGAATGAACTCACGATTGAGAAGTCAGACGGATGCGATTGACCTTTGTTCGTTTGCATACCGGTTTATTTAGCTATACCCTTTTTCTCATTGTTTTTCTTACTTACGGCAATACATCCGTGGCTCAATTCTTTTCTGACGAGAAATTTGATCAGAATGAGCTGAAAGATTGGAGAGCAGCTACAGTAAAGGAATACAATGGCGCCTACTTATTCGGATTTTCTGAATCAGAGTGTGAATTACGCATCATTTCAGATGGAGAAATCACCGTGGCTCAAATGCGTTATTACAAGTGGGAAGAAGGTCAAGGCTTCACAGACACCTTCAGGGTATTTTCTAACGTGCATATCGAGGGTAATAAACTCAAGTTGGATGATCATCAAGGTGAATTCGTAAGACGGGAACATCAAAAAGGAATCAGTCACGGCATACTTCTTAAACCTCCTTTCTTTCATGCCTTTCATGAAGGAGGTGAATATGGTCCAATGCTTCCAGAAGAAAATGGACCTGACCTGATGGGTTGGCATACGGAGGCGTCCAAGAAGGTATTGTATAGTAAAGATCTCGAAGCATACACGTCAAAAGATCTTAAATACATGAGAAATGAAATTTTCGCCAGATACGGTTACATATTCAAAGAAGGTGGTGAAATGCATTCGTACTTCTCGAAGCAGGACTGGTATCATCCGCAGTACAATGATGTAAGCACCTTCCTCACCGAAATCGAAAAGAGAAATATCGAAACGATTTTGAAAGCAGAAAAAGAGAAAAATTAACCTGACTCTTTTCAAAATTCTCTTTAACACTTCACATCAAACATCAAACATCAAACATCAAAATAACATCCATAAGCATTCAACGTTAGTATATCACATCATAATTGCTAACTTTAAGGAATGACACGTTTTTTATTGCTGATTGCATTCTGCCTCAGCTTTTTATCACTTACCTCTATTCAGACTGACACTGAGGACAAGAGGGACCGAAGAGCAGAATTGGATATTGACGGGCGCATTTCAGAGGTTTCCATATCACCCGACGGACGAATCTGGTTGGCAGGCAATCAGGGTTATTTCTATTTCACTGAAGACATTAATTCTCTCTGGCATGCAGATTCCTCTCTTAAAAACAATCTTGCAGACGAAAACGGGTATTCATTTGGACAACCAGGCGTAGATCGCATCGCTTTTTTCGACAATGATATCGCTATCGCAACCGGGTATATTACTTCAGACCCCTCAGTTCAATATGGACCTAAGGATGGATATTATTTGACAACCGATGGTGGTAAATCATGGGTGCCAAAGAAATTTGGTTCTCCCCAGTGGATCTATGATACCTATATATTGAATGGAAAATATGCCTGGATGGGTGGATCTGATGGCAACATTCTGTTTTCTGATGACTTGGGACAAAGTTTCAAGACTTTGAACACACCTTATAACGGAAGCAGCCGCATGCATTCTATTCATATGATATCTGAGAATGTTGGAATTTCCGGTGCTTTGCACAATTACATATATCAAACTGAAAACAATTGGAAATCATTTAAAAAGTTGCGGACACCGCTGGATCAAAAAGCCTACAAATCAGTGGATTACGATGGAGATGATCGTATAGAAAAAATTAGAATTTGGAATGATTATTACGTTATTGACCAAAATGGTCACATTTTCTACACTAAAACTGACGACATCAAATGGAAAAAGTTTCCTGAAAAACTTATTGATTTCGACCTTGATGAAAGAAACAATGTAATTTTTGGTATCGGCAAGGACATGAAAGTTTTGAAATTCACCGAGCCTCAGACATTCAAGGAAGTAGGCGATTTAACAGGAAAAAGATTCAATCATTGCAAAGCTGCCAATGGGAAATTTTATGTTTTATTATCGGATTATAGTGTTGCTGAATTTTCGGAGGGAGTAAAAAAGATAAGCGTGCCTTATACCGAAGACGAGCCAATACCTGAGCCAAGAATTGTTGTAGAAGGCGAAAATCTCTGGTGGGGGGCGAGCTGGAAAGATCATCTTTATATCAGTGATGATAAAGGCCAGACCTGGTTTCGAGAGAAGAAATTGGATATTAATGTCCGAGAACTGAAATTACTTAATGACAGCACTGTACTCATCTGGACGGGCGATCGATACTCATACTCTTATAGTCTGAAAGATCATAGCTATTCGGTCTTTGTACCAAAAAATCCTTTTGGTGATTTCTTCGATTACAACATTAAAAAATTTGAAATAATCTCATATTCAAGTGGTTGTTTTCATTATACAAAAGATAATGTCACATATCTTTTTGATGGCGACACGGCCCTGGTAAAAGAAAAAATGCCCGTTGAAGTTATTGAAGATGAAGATGAGATAACAAAGGCCTGGAGAGAAGGCATGGGCAGTGAGTTTGAAGAATACTATGGAATCCTGAGTGAAAAAAAGGTACGGGACCTCCTGTTCAATATTGACCGGGATCCTATGTATCTGCCATCAATAGAAGATTTCAATATAAGTAAATCAGATATTGAAGCTTTCAATAACAATGTCAAGCAACGCAAAAAAGACCATGACGATTGGCGTGGTCCGTTTTATGAAGAAGTTTATTATTCGATCCCCACCAGACTGAAAGACATTGACTCCACTACGCTGGATCTTGCTATTAATGACCCTGAAGGAATTCGAAGCACCACAAGTAACCATTTCTACGTGAACATCATGAATAGTAATAAAGACAGCATTGTCTTTCAGAATCATTACTACCATTCAAATTTTGCATGGAATCTACCCTGGACCATTGAGATTGATGGTGTTTATTTCAAATGCTATAGTCTCGAATTTTCGAAATTCGTGAAGTCTGCCTTGCCGGATGATTTTCTGGGCTCCGGTAATTTCTCGAATGAAGTTCTTCTCATGGATCTGGGCAATTACTTCGCCAAATTGAAAAAAGAAGAAGCAAGGGAATGATTTCCGATATCCAATCTCCAATTTGATCAAAGATCATAGCTCATAGATCATAGATCTTCAACTTAGTTTTCAAGTATCACAAACTCCGTTCTTCGATTTGCTGCTCTACCCTCTTCTGTTTCGTTGTCGGCAATAGGTTCAGTCTCACCATATCCCTTGGCTTGAATTCGTTCGGAGGTTATCCCGGATTTCACCATGAAGTTTCGGACGGATTTGGCTCTTTCATGAGAGAGCGTCATGTTGGCATCATCAGCGCCTACATTATCCGTGTGCCCTCCTACTTCAATCTTCATCTTAGAATTGGCCTTCATCAATTCAACGGCCTTACTAAGCTCAATGTATGATTCCTCTGTAAGTGTAGCTTTTCCTGTTTCAAAAAAGATGTTGTTCAATACAACCTTGGTCCCTACCTCAATCGGTTTTAACTCAATATCCTTCGTGATCTCCTGATACATGGCATCATCGGGTACATCGAACTTATTGGAATAGAAAAAGTAACCTTCTTTGTTGGCCGAAACAGAATAGTCTCTTCCAGATGGTAATACAACCAAATATTGTCCTGTTGCTGAATTACTCTTCGCTGTAGCAATCAATTCACCTGAATGAATGTCTTCAACCAAAACCCATGCTTCGGTTATATTTCCGGTTTTGGCGTCGGTTACAATACCTTTGACCACCACACTTGGCTTGGGTCGCAATTCTTCCGGCACTTCAATTTTGTAGAGATCAGCATCCTCCTTCCCACGTGTAGAAGCGAAAAATGCTTCTTCGCCAGAAGCGGAAATAGTGAAATAGGTGTCCTCACCTGAAGAATTCAACGGAGCGCCTAAATTCTTCGGAGTTGACCATTCTCCATCTTCGTAAACACTTAGAAATAGGTCGAAGTCACCAAAACCAGGGTGACCATCGGACGCAAAGTAAAGTGACTTCCCATCAGGCGCCAGGTATGGACTCTTGTCCTGAAAAGGAGTATTGATCTTCTCCCCCATATTCACAGGAATACCCCATTCTCCAAATTCATTCCTTCTGGAAATATATAGGTCTTCGTTCCCATAGCCATAGTCTCTGGTTGAAGTAAAAATCAGGGTATTACCATCTGAGGATAGAGTGGGTTGAGAATCCCAGTCGTCGGAATTCACCACATTACCCAGATTCACAGGATTGGTCCATTCCTTCCCCTCCAATGTTGCTTGATAAAGGTCACAACTTCCAATCCCATCATTTTCGCCACATTTCACATAGATCATGGTCTGACCATCTGCGGTGAATGTAGAAGTACCATCGTTGTTGTATGTGTTTATAGGCTCAGGAAGCAAGACTGGCGGACCCCAGTTTCCACTTGCATCTTTCTCAGAATACCAAATATCATCACCCCAGTTGTTTGCTTCATCCTGTTTATCATCGAGTCCTCCCTTCCTCTGTGAAGTGAAGTAAAGACGATCACCTGTTGGGTTGACCTGAGGCATCATGTCCCAGGAAATACTGTTGACAGTAGGCCCAAGATTAACAGGCTCTTTCATTTTCTTGGGTCGAGCCCGTACTTCAGGAGATAGCTCAGAATACTTCGTTCTATAATAGGCCTGATGGAAATAATACATATTCGAAGGAGAAGGATCATAACGATTCACGAACTTGCCGTAAGAAGCCTTTGCATCGTCCCATTGCTCGAGGTTTTCATGGGCCTTTCCTCTTTCGTAATAAAACCATCCCCAATAATCGGGATTTACACTTTCCAGCTTGTCGAATACCTCAATTGCATCGGCATCATTTCCGCTGTATTTATGAGCCAAACCCAGATAATAAAGGGCATCTGTATAGGACTCGTCCTTTTCCATGGCCTTTTTGAAGTAATCTATGGCCGCTTCGTATTCGCCATCATCATAATATGCTTTTCCTTCTGTGTAATAGTATTTGGCCATTTGGGCCTGACCAAAGATCAATGTACATGACAAAACCATGGCCAATAAGAGAACCGTTCTTTTCATAACAAAGAATTTAGTTCATAAATGATATGTGGATCGTTGACTAGTGTGTCTTTAGCTTGAAGACATTCTTCTTTTGATAGACATAAACATAATCCCCATCGCTTGAAAGCTCCGATTGAGCATCTTTCTTCGCATTGAATTCAAGATAACTCATGTTATTATCGAGGTCGAAAGCAGCGATGTCGGCCTTCTCCGTCTTCATCAACGCAATGTTTCCGATTCTTCTTTGGAATGTTGATGCCTTATACTTATTTGAATGAACCAAAGAACCATCAATCTTTTTATGAGAGGCCAGTCCTTTCTGCCCAACTACGATCAACATATCTTTATAATCCATAATACCCGCTGCAAGCCCTACACCATCTCCTTTCACATCCATCTCATAATTCTCTGCTCCTGTTTTATAATCCATTGAATACAAGGCTTTTCCTGAGCAAGCGTAAACAAACTTAGAATCAGAGTGAATATTGGTAATTCCTTTTTTGAATTTTTCAGAAGACCACAGTGAAGATCCATCCTTGGCACTAAATCCCTGCAGACCCATTGGTTTTACATTGGGGTACCAAACCTTCCATTCTTTTGTAACATTTCCTTCAGAATCTTTCGACACTATATAAGCCTGGCATTCTACGATTCCACCAATCTGAAGAACGATGACATCATCTACGAGTTTCATATTTGGAATAGCTCGGGCTTTTTCTATTTCAGGGGATGACCAAAGAAGTTTTCCTGAATTGAAATCATACTTCTTTACAATCTGATTCTTCTTATCTGTTGTCTCAAGAACATAAACATCGTTACCGTCAATAATAGGATCTGCGACAGCTTCATAAACACCAAATTTCTTTGCGTCCTTCGGTGGTTTAACAACCTCAGGGGTCTCATTGTATGCAGCTGCCCACAGTTTCGCCCCTGTTTTATAATCATAGGTCTGAATTCCATTCAGATAAAGAATGATCTTATCATCCTCCTTCGTCATATCAAAAATGAACTCTCCGGTGATCACCTTTCTCTGAGCTCTTCCGATATAGGTAGCTTCCCAAATGATCTCGCCATTGCTTAAATTGATCTGTGCGATCTGATTTTTGAAGCCTGTAAACAAATGGCCCAATCCACTGGGAACAAAATTCACGGTCGTCATTTTGCCACCTTCGTAGACATATCTTCCAACAACACCTTTAAATTTGTCAGTTTCCCAGATTTCTTCTCCGGTTTTGGTTTTGATAAAAACAAGGGATTTTTTAAGAGAAATGGCGAATCCCTCCTCTTCAGGAATGTAAACCACATTGTCTTCGTATACATTAGAGTACTTCTCTGTCCCCCACATATGCTCACCCGTTTTAAGGTCAATTACTGCAATCTGATCTTTTCCCCCTTTCTTTTCAAAAAGGAATACGGTTTTAGATTCCCAAAATGGGATAAGTTCATCAATCTTCTTTAATTCAGGAGCAATTTCCTTGAAGGGTTTAGACCAGACAATACTTCCATCGTCGGTTTTAAATACAGTCATAACCTTCCGATCTGCGGCATAGCTGTATTCTCCTTCCAGTCCGGTACCAACTATTTCAGCTTTGTGCTCCAGATCGACTGTATAAACATTCGGCATCTCTTCCTGTCCGAAGGCCGGCATCAGGATTACGCCTGTAATTAAGGTGATAATTATCTTCTTCATAGTAGTGTTGTTTTGTTATTGGAATTGAAATGTGTATTGAAATTTGTAACTCTTGGTTTTCGGCATTTTAAAGTTGAAACGATAGTCTTTCAAGAAATCTTTCAGATCATTTTGATCCTTTACTTCACCCTTCCGGTCAACGGCAAAGACAGTGGCTACCTCGCCTTTGTCCCGTATGGTAATGTCAAAAGTGAATTCCCCTTTAACACCGGTTTCTTGTCCCCATTCAAAAAAGTCACCGTTTTTCATAGACTCATCCAGTTCCAGATAAGCATATTCAATTACAGTTTCCTTATCGCTCAAATGAGGTTTCTTCTGAGCAAATAGTCCGGAAGATAATAGTAGGATCAGGAATCCATGAATGATTCCAATATTTAGTGTTCTTGTCATGTCTAAGTCAACCTAAAAAAATTAAACTCGAAATGACGCTGATTCTATGTTGAGGGCTATGGTGATAAAATTCAGCGGCTTGGCTAAAAATAAAAAATGCCTTGTAAAAAAAAAATAGCTCAGTCCATTTTGATCTTTATTTAGATTCATTTCAATTAGACATCCAAGAGTTGTATATTGCCTTTATGCATAGACTGTTTACCTTTTTTGTCCTTTTTTCCATTGCATTTTCTTCATTTTCACAGGGATACCTAAAAATGAAAGAAAAGGCTGAAGAAGCATTCAATAGCTATGATTTTCAGAATGCGGCTACCTGGGCCGGTGACGCTCTTTTGCTGGCTGAGATAGAGGTCGGAAAGAAGTCAGTAGAATACGCCGATCTCTTGGGTGATCTGGGTATTTATAAATATTACAATTATCAATATGAAGAAGGAATTCAGCACGTAGAAGACGCCTGTATTTTGAAAAAAGAATTGCTGGGTGAAAGTGATGAGAATTACCTTTTGTCCTATAGCGATCTTGGATCCCTCTATTACATGAATGGTGAAAATCTTAAAGCCGAACAAGTATTTATAAATACGGTTAACGCTCAGCGAAAAAAGAAACCTGGGAGTGTAGATCTGGCTTATGAATTAAACAAACTGGGACTGGTACAGACCAATCTTGCAAACTATATACAGGCGGAAAAAAATCTGAAAGAATGCAGAAGAATCTTTGAGGCAAAAGGCATGTCAAAATCTGTAGAATTCGCATCTATTTTGAACAACCTGGCAAATCTCTATCATAGTATGGGCAATTATCTGGATGCAGAAGAATACTACGGTTCAGCAAATAAACTCTATGCAAAAACAGATGGCAAGGAATCTCCCAGTTATGCCACAGGTGTTCAGAATCTTGCCAATTTGTATGGGGAAATGGGTCGATATGACGAAGCAAAGGAATTGATCCTTGAAAGCCTTGAGATCAACAAAAATGTTTTTGGAGAGAAAAGCATGGAATATGCTCGAAGTTTGAATGATCTGGCCTACACAGAGAATCACTTGGGTGATTATATTAAAAGTGAAGAAATGTACCGAACCAGCCTCGACATTAAATTGGAAGTTGCCGGCTCAAGGTCTCAGTCATACAATCGAACTCGAAATAACCTGGCTGTCTTATACATGAATTATGGCAATTTGAATTCGGCCAGAACAACACTGGAAGATTTAGTAGAAAAAACAAGAGTAGAGAAGAGTTCAGATCCATATGCTTTCACAACCTATGCGCAAAACCTTGTGGTTTTATATCTGCAATCCAATGAGATAGACAAAGCTGAATCACTTCAAAATGAGCTATACGAGATGTACAGAGAGTTGGGACTCAATAATAATCATGAATGGGCCATGCTGCTGAACAATACGGCAGAGATTAGCAGAAGGAAAAACAATCCAAATGGTTCAATCGATCTTTTGAGGGAATCATTGACTACCCTAGAAAATCTGGGACACGATAAGAGTATGGACTATCTGACTATCAACTATCAGCTCGGCATATCATACATGGAAGCGGATATGCTTGAGCCTTGTATAAATATACTGGAATTTGTCTTAGAAGAAGCTAGAAAAAACCTGAATGAAAAGAATGAATTGTATTTGAATACTTTGATCAATTTAGGGGAAGCGAGACGAAGACTTAAACAATACAATACTGCCAAACCTCTTTATTCTCAGGCCATGGACACATATTCAGAAATTCTGAGAGAAGATTTCATGTTCATGTCCGTCACTGAAAAAACCTCCTTTTATGACAAGATGAGACTGCATCATGCACTCTATAACTCTTTTGCTCTTGAAGCGTCAGACTCAGATCCATCAATTTGGAATCAAATGTTCAACTATAATATCCAGTTCAAGAATATTAATCTCATTTCCACTCGACATCAAAAAGAATTGATGGCGAATTCAGGCCAATCTTCGCTAAATTCAAAATACAATGAATGGAAGTCAAATCGGGAGTATCTGAATAAACTATACCAGGTGCCAAAAAATGAACTCAAAATGGCCAAAGTAAATATCGACTCCATTGAAAGGAAGACAACAGGCTTAGAGAAAGAGCTATACGCCTCGGTTTCCAGACTCAACGAAAATCGCAAAGTAGATCTGGATATGATTGAGAAAAGTTTAGATGAAGGCCAGGTAGCTGTTGAGATTATTCGTGTACCACATTATGGAAAAAACACTGACAAACTGGATGTCGACTATGTTGCTCTTATCGTGTATCCTAAAGGAGAAAATAAGATGAAATCCGTCGTGATCAAAGACGGCGAAAGACTCGACAATGAGGTCTCAGATTTGTTCTTCGATAACATTTTTAGCAAGAAGACGGATGAAAATTCCTATCATCTTTTTTGGAAGGATATTGCCGACCAGATCGATGGATATTCAACGGTTTTCCTTTCGAGATCCGGAATCTATAACATCGTCAATGTCAATGCGCTTAAGATCTTTGGAAGCGATGAATATGTTGTGGACAAATGGGATGTTCACTACGTTACAAGCACCGCACGCATCTTTGAAAAGAAAAATCCTCTCAGACTTTATGAAAAGGTTTCATGCATAGATAGGATTCATCTATTCGGCTATCCGAATTATTACCTGGGAGAAGCAACAGACCTGATTGCCTCAACTGATGTGGCGAGTCAGTCTTCTACCACAGGCCGACAAATTGATGCAGAATTGATGTTTATCTCTGAATTGCCGGGTACTAAAGAAGAAGTAGAAAGCATCAATGACATTTTAGTTTCGAAAGGCTACCAACCCAAAGTGTATCTCGACAGAGAGGCTACAGAAACCAATATCAAATCACTGCAATCACCATGTGTTCTGCACATAGCGACCCATGGTTTCTTTGAATTTGACCTTCCTCAGCTTCAAAATGATAACTCCACACTCAACAGATCCATGAATATATCCAGACCCCTATTAAGATCTGGTATTATGATGGCTGGTTCTGCTTATTCCCTCAACCTTGTGAAAGACAACGTGCCTTTTCTGGAGGAGTTCGAAGATGGAGTTCTCAATGGTTTTGAAGCATCTAATCTGAATTTGGAAGAAACAGATCTGGTTGTATTAAGCGCTTGCCTGACCAGCGTAGGTGATGCCAAGATCAATGATAATGAAGGATACTTTGGAATGTTGAGCGCATTTTTATCTGCCGGGGCACATAATGTAATTGCATCGAACTGGGCCGTGGATGACATAGCTACCAAGGAATTAATGATCTCATTCTATTCAAACTGGGAACAGGACAAGGATGTTCATGAGGCCTTCAGAAAAGCTCAAATTGAGACGAAAGAAAAGTATAGCCAGCCCTATTTTTGGGGAGCCTTTATCCTTGTGGAATAGGTAGTTACCAATCAATATTGTATCTTTAGTTTTCGCTATCAATTATTCTCTATGAAAAATTTCGCCTTCGTTGTCGTATTATTGGTTTCTATCAATTCTTGTGAACTTAAGAGCGAAAAACCGCCTAAGAATGAACATATACCCACCAGTGAAGAGCTCTTCATCATAGCCGGTAAGCTTGCAGGAGACAATAAAGCTGACACGGCCTTTAAAGTTTTGGTAATGGCTTTTGAAAAAGGATACCAAAATAAAATGGGAATAGTCGGAAATAGTTATTTCAGGCCTTTAATTGATAATCCTGAAACCAGACCGGAGGTCAGAAGAATTTTACAGCGCTATAGTGATCAAAGTGAAGCCGTCATGGTGCATGAAAATGAACCGGGTGTGCGTATTAAGATTAAGGGTCTAATAATAGACAGTGAGTCGGGCGATGCTCTGCCTGATGTGAGCATTGAATTAATTCAGACCGATGAAAATGGTCTTTATTTCGAAGAGAAATCACAGTGGAATCCTAGGTTATTTGCCTATTTAAAAAGCAATGAGAATGGTGAATTCCTTGTTGAAACGATCAGGCCTGGTTCATACGAAGATGATGAAGGCATGATTGAAGCGGAACATATGCATTTCAATCTGCGGAAAGAAAAATTTTATGATTTTAACAGTGAATTTGTTTTTGCAGATTCACCATATTTCCAATCCGAAGAAATCGAAGAGGGTGAGCTCATTGCCAAAAAAGATGAAAATGGCAATTACACACTGATCATTCCCATGGAAAGGGAATGATTTTTGTTTCATAGATCATATCTACTATCAGGCGCTCAGCTTGGTTATAATATCGTCTCCGTAAGCAATAAGCTTTTGGTCGACATAGAGGGCAGGAAATATCTGTACCCTTGGAATATTTGGCCTTTCGGCCTGAACGTTTACAATTTTGACTTCCGGGTGTTCTTCTTCGAGTTTTTCAACAACCCGATCACAGGATGGGCAATTATAACAAATGTAAACGCATGCAGACATTCTAATTTAATTTGGATAGATCCCTGATCAGAAACTTCTTACGTTCCATATAAAGAAGGTCCTTATCACGGAGCTCATTTAACACCGTAGTAACCGTTTGTCTTGAAGAAGCTGTAAGGTTCGCTATATCCTGATGGGTAAATGGATGTTTGACCATGATCTCATCCCCTATTTGTTTGCCTTCTTCCTTGGCAAGGGTCTTCACGAAATCAATAATTCTCTGGCGTGCGTCCTTAAAAAGAAGATCGTTTAGCTTGGTCTCTGTTTTCCGCAATCTTAAACCTATGAGCTTGGTGACTTTAATGCTCAGGTGATTGCTTTGCTCCATCATGAATTCCATATCTTTCATACTCATAGCGCAAATCAGAACCTCATTATCCATGGCCTGGGCAAAATCATTGCGTTTTTCTTCGCCCACGAGCGATAATTCTCCAAAGATCTCTCCCGGATTTAAAACAGCACGGATACTTTCTTTACCATCGTCGGAATAAGTGCCGAGTTTAATTCTCCCTTCCTTGAGAAAAAAGACCTGAGTAGATGGATCTTCCGGGAAATAAATATAATCTCCTTTCTTTACCGTACGCATAGTGGTCTGTTTCTCGAGGGTCATTAACTCATTCATCTTCAACTCCTTAAAGAGATTGAAATTTTCCAAATACCACAGTTTCGTCTTATCTGACATCTTCTTTTTTTCTCAAATGTAAGAAGACTGATGCAGTTGGAAAATTCAGGTGTAAAAGTATATCCTTGGGTCGTGAGTTAATGTCGGAAGCACGACAAAGGGCATAAAAAAACCCCGACAATAATTGCCGGGGTTCGCCTAACCAACATATCAAACTAATCCTGACACGCAAAATCAGTTACAGGAATGTCAGATTCAAGGATGGCATCCATACCTCCCTTAACATCCACCACATCGAAGCCAGCTTCTTCCATAATGGAAATGGCCGCTATAGATCTGTAACCACTTTTACAGTGTACATGATATTTTTTCGACTTATCCAATGAGTCAATATTGTCATTGATGTAATCCAGCGGAAAATGAGTGGCATCTTCAACATGCTCTGCATCATACTCCCCATTCTTTCTGACATCGAGCACATTCACACCACCATTCTTCATCAAGTCGCTCAATTCAGCAAACACTTACTGAATCAACTGTTTTAATTTCTTTACCTGCATCTATCCAGGCCTTCATTCCACCGTTCAGGTATCCACAGGCATGATCGTAACCCACTCTTGCAAGTCGCATCACAACTTCAGCATGTCTTTCTTCCGGAGCAACAATTAAAATCTGAGAATTCAGATCTTCAATCAAAGCTCCCACCCACATAGCGAAGTTACCATCGATGCCGATAAACATGGCGCCTGGTATGTGACCCTCTCTGAATTCATCTTTCGTTCTTACGTCAAGAACCAAAGCACCTTCCTTCATTTTGGCTTCAAACTCATCAACCATTAGAGGGCACATCTCCCCTGTGCATTACTTCGTCTATGCTGTCATAACCAGTTTTGTTCATCACAGCATTTTTCGGGAAATATTGAGGTGGAGGAAGAATTCCTTCCGTTACTTCCGCAACAAATTCTTCTTTAGACATGTCTGGTCTCAAGGCATAATTTGTCTTCTTCTGATTTCCAAGCGTATCAACAGTCTCTTTGGCAAGGTTTTTACCACATGAAGATCCTGCGCCATGACCAGGATAAACAATTACATCATCGGCCAAAGGCATTATTTTATTTCTCAAAGACTCAAACAAATGACCAGCCAGTTGTTCTCGGGTAAGATCAGTCTTAACGGCTAGATCCGGCCTTCCTACATCACCCAGGAATAAAGTGTCTCCGGTAAAAATCGCATGTTCTTTTCCATTTTCATCAATCAACAGATAGGTTGAAGATTCCATTGTGTGTCCTGGTGTATGAAGAACTCTGATTTTAACTTTTCCAATCTCAAATTCCTGATTATCCTCGGCAACAACAATATCAAAGCCTGCTTGTGCCGTTGGACCGTAAACAATCTTGGCTCCTGATTTCTTCGCTAAGTCGATATGACCTGATACAAAATCTGCATGGAAGTGAGTCTCAAAAATGTACTTGATCTTGGCATTGTCCTCATCCGCCCTGTTGATATAAGGTTCTGTTTCTCTCAGAGGATCAATAATAGCTGCTTCACCTTCAGGACTCAATATAATAAGCTGCTTCGGCGATGCATGATGTATATATCTGTTCAATCTTCATGTCTGGTAATTTTTATACAAAGTTCGAAATAAATTTAATCAATAAAGTGATGATTGTCACTATGCTAGAGCATGTGCGACATACGTTCAATAATCATATACAGTCCCATGATGAGTAGAAAATATCCAAAGCCTTTCTTCAGGCTTTTTCCTGATACTATCCGTCTCATTCTGGTTCCGATAAACATTCCTATAATGGACAATACTGAAAAAACCATCAATAGAGTCCAATCAAATACCATACCAGGATTCATCATGTCACCTGTAAATCCGATCAGCGACTTTATGGCAATGATCATTAGCGATGTTCCAATGGCTTGTTTCATTGGGATCTTGGCAAATAAAACAAGAGCAGGAATGATAAGAAATCCCCCTCCGGCACCTACAATTCCTGTCACAGTGCCCACCACGGTTCCTTCGATAATGATCAACATGACATCTCTTTGACTCAATATCTTTTTTCCATTACTCTCCTCTTCTCCGTTCTTCGATCGGATCATTGTAATTGAAGACATGATCATGATAACAGCAAAAAACAAGAGTAGGGCCACATCTTTGCTCATTTCAAAAGAAAAGACATAGAAGGTGTCAGGCAGTGTGGGAATCAGAAAGGCTCGAGTGAACCAGACGGCAATAAGAGAAGGGATGGCAAAAATGATCCCGGTTTTAACATCAATGTCATGCGCAAAATAACTCCGCACCGCCCCAACAAGAGCAGTTATGCCCACAATAAATAAGGAATAAGCTGTAGAAGTGATGGCTTCAACACCCAAAAGATACACCAGTGCAGGAACAGTTAGGATGGATCCTCCTCCTCCGATCAAACCCAGTGAAATACCAATTATAAGAGCAGAAACGTATCCGATAACAAGCATGAGATCCATTCGCGGAAAGAAATTTTAATGAAATTTTCCGCAAAGTTCGGAAGGCTTGTGCGGTGAAAACGTAATAAATATTACATAAAGAGATTAACCTACTCCGGCGCTGTCGTAAAGCTCTATCTTACCTCTTCCTAGCTTGATCTCACCCATCTTTTCAAGCTGTTTCAGCAAGCGACTGATTACTTCCCTTGAGGAATTCAGATCGTAGGCAATTTCACGATGAGAGACTTTAAGAATATTGTTTCCAGAAACTTTAGCCTTGTCTTCAAGGTAAGTCAGCAGTCTTTCATCCAGTTTCTTGAATGCCAGTTCATCCACGGTATGCAGAAGTTCCTCGAATCTAAATGAATAAGTATTCATGATAAATTCCTTCCAGGACTTGTATTTAACCAGCCATTCATCTATATAATCTATAGGTATGGCAATGAAATGCGTTTCTTCCTCAGCTTCGGCTCGGATCGTACTTCTTTTATCCGCCATGCAGCAGGTTAATGAAGAAGCACAGGTATTTCCGGCTTCAACATAATAAAGCAGAATTTCTCTTCCTTCGTCATCCTCGCGATGAACCTTGATTGTCCCCTCATAAATCAATGGTAAATATGATATGATCTCATCGAGGTCTATAACAATCTCCCCCTGGTCAACAACTCGCACCTGTCCCACCTTACTGATCTCTTCTTTCAACTCCTCTTCCATCAATTGTGGGAAGTGTGCTTCTACTAAGTCTCTTATTTCTTCCTTGCTCATATTCGTGAATGAGGAGCTAAATTAAAGAATCATCAGCATTTATTATTTTTACATGACAGGAATTCGTCTCCAAGTATTATGAAGAAAAAGTTTTGGCTTCCCGGTATTGCAACCCTGGTTCTTTTGAATCTATTTTTCATCAGGAATATCTCAATTGATGATGGTTCAACAAATGTATTCTGGCACGATGAAGAAACAGACATTAATGATCTCGGAGAAGATGAAGAGATTGTGACATGTGAAAGTTTTGTTGATTTCGAAGACTTTGAAGATTTCCTCTTCGGTCTGGGCGAAAAACCCTTGCATAAAGTCTCCAAACATCAATATGATACTACGGGTGACGGACAAACCGAAACCGTGATTGAAGAGGTCTATGTCGAGAATTCCAAATGCATTGTGAAGAATGTAATACTGAAAGGTGGTGCAGAGATTTGGAAGAATGAATATGTACTCACTGCCGACCTGGTCGACTGGCACTTCGGCAAGGATATGTCGGAAGAAGGTTTGCAGGATTATGCATTATTCTATTTAGGCATCGCTCGTTCGGCATTTGTGCAAAAATTGGAAAAGAACTCTTCCTTTGATGAACGCACTAAAATGTTAAGTAGATATTATCAAAAAGACACAGGACTTGATATTGCTTCCATGTATCAATCAGAATTTCATGAATACCTGGTCAATTATGAAGGATACTTTGTCTTTGATAGAAGTCCGGGGAACAATTCCATTTATATCTGGAGTGAAGAAAAGAATAGCTTCATTCATCTGTATGATTCCAACTTTACACCAAACCTGATCTGATTTGAGTAAAGCCGGACGATGGTTGTCATTGGCCATCTGTAGGTTTTTTTACGTTTCTCCTTTTAAGTCTGTCGACTTCAGCGAATGAGGATATTGAAGTCTTTGTATTATGGCCAGAAACCTTTTTGAGCGGAATAGAATCAGAACTCGTTATTGAGCATGATGCCGACCTGAATATCGAGTTATTTGTCAATTCTGAAAAAATGGAGCTTCTTGGCAGATCCGACAGAAAATATATTGGCCTGAAATTAAAGGAGTCGAGTAAAATAGAAATCAGAGCAGACGGCGATGTTATCGATGTGAAAGACATTGCGCCTATTCCGCTCTGGTTGTCGATACTCCCTCCCCTTCTCGCAATATTACTTGCACTGGTATTCAGAGAAGTTATACTGTCCCTTTTCCTCGGAATTTTTGTTGGATGTCTTATTCCTGCCCTCTATGCCCAGGGGCTGATTGGCTTCTTCACAGCCTTCCTCAGAATTATAGATACATATGTTATTGATGCTCTGAATGATAAAGGCCATCTATCGGTAATCGTTTTTTCCATGATCATTGGCGCTACGGTAAGCCTTATTTCTAAAAACGGAGGAATGTTCGGGTGTTGTGAACCGAATCTCTGTTTTTGCCAAAAGCAGGCGCTCCGGACAAATGGCTACATGGTTTTTGGGAATCGCCATATTCTTTGACGATTACGCCAACACATTGATCGTAGGTAATACGATGCGCCCGGTGACTGATAAACTTCGAATTTCGAGAGAGAAGCTGGCCTATATCGTCGACTCGACGGCGGCGCCTATTGCGGCCATTGCGTTTATTACTACGTGGATCGGTGCGGAATTGGGCTACATCCAGGACGGAGTGAATGCTATTCCAGGACTAGATGCGAGCGTTTACGGAATCTTCCTCAATTCTCTTCAGTTCTCATTTTATCCGGTCTTTACATTGATCTTCATTGCCATGCTTGTCTGGATGAAAAGAGATTTTGGACCAATGCTCGGCGCTGAGCGAACGGCAATCAGCCGCAAAAGCGGTGATGACCTGACCGTAAATGTGTCGGATCAGGAAATGAAGGACTTTGAACCTGATGAAAAAACACCTCAAAGGTCCTTTAATGCTGTCATTCCTGTTTTATCTATTATCGTTATCACCGTTATCGGACTTTTGAGCACTGGCCATGACGATAGTGTTTGGAGTGACCAGTCAATCGGATTCTTTAAAAAGCTCTCCACGACAATAGGGCTGGCCGATCCGTATAAGGCATTACTCTGGTCGAGTCTCAGTGGACTTGTTATTGCCGCCATTCTCACACTCACCCAAAAACTACTCAATGTACAGGAAACGGTCGGCAGTATTCTCAAGGGATTTAAAACCATGTTAACGGCCATGATTATACTGATCCTGGCCTGGTCGCTCTCAGCAATAACCGAAGATCTTCATACGGCCGACTTTTTAACCGGAAGCATCTCGGGTGCATTATCACCTTACGCTCTTCCGGTAGCCACATTCATTCTCGCGGGATTCATCTCATTCGCAACCGGGTCCTCCTGGGGAACCATGGCCATTTTGTATCCAATGATACTGCCACTTTCATGGAGCATCAGCAGTGGAGCCGGTTTTGAGCAGGCTGAGTCACTGCATATATTCTACAATGTCACGTCATGCGTACTTGCCGGATCGGTCTTGGGTGACCACTGCTCCCCCATTTCAGATACGACAATTTTGAGCTCTCTGGCTTCATCTTGTAATCACATCGATCATGTCAGGACTCAATTGCCTTATGCTCTTAGTGTGGGAATTATAGCTATTCTGATCGGCACTATTCCTTCCTCCTTCGGATTTCCTTTTTACGCAAGCTTATTGATCGGCATAGGGCTGATGTATGCTGTTATCCGATACTTCGGTAAAGTAGTCGACGACTGAATGTTTTCAATTAAAGCATTTTCGTTGTTTTGCAAAGCCTTATTCAATAGCTAATTTTGGCCCTAATGTCGGAATACCTCAAACATCTATCTGATCCTATTTTTAAGATCATCAGCGAAGCTGGTCAGGACCTTAACCAGGATACTTATGTGGTTGGAGGTTACGTCAGAGATTGCATACTCAAACGCGAAACCAAGGACATAGACGTGGTTACCATCGGTCATGGAATTGATCTGGCCAGAAAAGTGGCACAAAAACTCGGTAAAGGCACCAAAGTAAGTGAATACAAGAACTTTGGAACCGCTTTGGTGAAACATAAGGATTATGAAGTCGAGTTTGTTGGTGCCAGAAAGGAGTCATATCGCAGGTCGAGTCGGAAGCCCATTGTAGAAGAAGGTACCTTAAAAGATGACCAGGACAGAAGAGATTTTACTATCAACAGCATGGCTTTTTCACTGAATGTGGCAAACTACGGCGATCTGATCGATCCCCACGGTGGTATTCTAGCCCTGGAGTACAAAGAGATTAAAACTCCTCTGGAACCAATCAAAACTTATTCAGACGATCCTCTGCGAATGATGAGGGCAATTCGCTTTGCCAGTCAGCTCGACTTTAATATTGAGGAGAATTCATACCGATCAATTAAAAAAGCTTGTCAGCGCATTGAGATCGTGTCTCAGGAAAGAATCATCGATGAATTGAACAAGATCATTCTGTCCCCTGTTCCATCCAAGGGTTTTATGATGTTGTTCGAAACCGGTTTACTCCATATCATCTTCCCTGAAATGACAGAGCTGAGTGGTGTAGATGTACGAGAAGGAAAGGCGCACAAGGATAATTTCCTGCACACATTGCAGGTCCTTGATAATGTTGCGAAGAAATCAGACAATCTATGGCTGAGATGGGCGGCCATCATGCATGATATTGCTAAACCACCTACAAAAAGATTTGACTCTAAAGTTGGCTGGACATTTCACGGTCATGAGGATCTGGGGGCAAGAATGGTTCCGAATATCTTCAGGAAACTAAAGCTTCCACTCGATTCTCAGATGAAATATGTTCAGAAATTAGTTCGACTTCATCTGCGTCCTATTGCACTGGTAAAAGACATTGTGACCGATGCAGCCATCAGGCGACTATTATTTGAAGGTGGGGATGATCTGGACGATCTGATGATCCTCTGCGAAGCTGACATTACCACTAAAAACAAGGACAAACTGAAAAGGTATCTGTCAAACTTCAAGAAAGTTCGTCAAAAACTGAAAGAGGTCGAAGAGAAAGACCATCTGAAGAACTGGCAACCGCCGATCAGTGGTCAGATGATCATGGATGCTTTTAAGATAGGTCCGGGAAGAGAAGTCGGAAAGATCAAGAACATCATCAAAGATTCCATTCTCGACGGCGTGATACCCAATGACTTCGAATCAGCAAAAAAACTGATGATCGAAGAAGGAATTAAACTCGGTTTGAAACCCGTTGATGAGTAAGGATAAATTACTTGTATACGTTGTAGGTCCAACTGCCATTGGCAAGACAGGACTCACTATTAAACTTGCTGAATATTATAAATCAGAGATCCTTTCAGCTGATTCAAGGCAATTCTATCGGGAAATGAACATCGGAACAGCGAAACCTTCTGAAGAGGAATTGAGTCGGGTTATTCATCATTTTATCAATTCGCACAGCATCAAGGAAGAATACAATGTCTCGGAATATGAAAATGATGCATTGCATATAATTGATGAATTGTTTCAGAAGAAGGATGTGGTTTTTGTTACCGGGGGAAGTGGCCTTTATCTGCACTCATTATGGCATGGCTTTTCCGGTGACTTGCCAGGTCAAGATGAAGAGCTCAGGAACAGACTGAACAAACTTTTTGAAGAACACGGTATAGAAGCATTGCAGGATGAATTGAATCAAATAGATCCCGACGCCCTCAATTCGATTGATGAGAACAATCCTGTGCGAATTATGAGGGCTATTGAGATCGTTCACCAAAGTCAAAAACCTCTGTCTGAATTCAAAAATGCGGAAGCAAAAGAGCGGCCTTTTGAGCAACTTATCATCGGCCTTGAAATGGATCGTGAAATGCTTTACCAGCGCATTAACGACAGGGTTGATCAAATGATCAATAATGGACTCGAAGATGAAGCTAAGAGTCTTTATAAATACAAGGATAAAAATGCACTGAAAACCGTGGGATATCAGGAATTATTCCGGTATTTTGCCGGTGAAATAACAGTGGACGAGGCCATCGAAAAGATCAAAGTGAATTCGCGCAGGTACGCGAAAAGACAGATCACATGGTTCAAAAGATATCCGGAAATAGAGTGGTTTTCATATGAAGACTACAAACTAATAATCAAAAGAATAGACAAAATCATTTCTGAGTAATGAAGCAGCTAATAGAATGTGTTCCAAACATCTCTGAGGGAAGAGACAGCAACAAGATTAAAGAAATTGCCCATGTTGTTGAACAGGTTGAAGGAGTTAAACTCCTTGATATCGATCCAGGAAAAGCCACAAACCGAACCGTTATCACCTTCGTTGGTGAACCTGAGAAAGTTATCGATGCGGCCTTCCTCCTTATCAAAAAAGCCTCAGAATTGATAGATATGTCGAAGCATCAAGGCGAACACCCCAGGATGGGTGCCACCGATGTATGTCCACTCGTGCCAATCTCTGGCATCACAATGGAAGAAACAGTTGAATATGCCCATAAGCTTGCTGAAAGAATCGGAAAAGAGCTAAATATCCCTATCTACTGTTACGAAAACGCCGCATTCAAAGAAGAAAGAAGAAATCTTGCCTATTGCAGAAGTGGCGAATATGAAGGCATGACAAAAATTTCGGAGGACAAATGGACTCCCGATTTTGGTCCGAACGAATTCAATGAACATGTTAAAAAGACAGGTGTGACGGCCGTAGGCGCCAGGGACTTCCTCGTTGCCTATAATGTAAACCTCAACACTACTTCAACAAGAAGAGCCAATGCCATAGCCTTTGACATTAGAGAGGCAGGCAGGGTGAAAAGAGAAGGAAATCCTTTAACCGGGAAAATCATTGAGGATGAAAAAGGTGAACCGATAAGAATCCCGGGCACACTGAAAGCCGTTAAAGGTATAGGTTGGTATATAGAGGAATATGGTATTGCGCAGCTTTCACTTAACCTTACGAACATTTCTATCACACCTATGCACATTGCCTTTGACGAGGCGGTTAAAAGTGCCACAGAAAAGGGTATTCGAGTAACTGGTTCTGAAATAGTTGGCCTGGTTCCACTGCAAGCCATGCTCGACGCTGCCGATCATTATTTGAAAAAACAAAATAGGTCTCTCGGCATCAGCGAAAGCGAAAAGATCAAGATCGCGGTTAAATCTCTTGGCCTTGACGATCTGGCTCCTTTTAATGCGGAAGAAAAGATCATTGAATACAAACTTGGATTCAACGAGCCCGGAAGACTTGTGAGCATGAATCTGGTCGAATTTGCAAACGAAACTGCTTCTGAATCTCCTGCGCCCGGTGGTGGATCCATTTCTGCCTACGTAGGAGCTCTGGGTATTTCCCTTGGAACCATGGTAGCGAATCTATCCTCGCACAAAAGAGGATGGGACGACAGATGGGAAGAGTTCTCTGAATGGGCCGAAAAAGGAATGACTCTGCAGAAGGAATTGCTTGCTTTAGTTGATGAGGATACAAATGCTTTTAACCGAATAATGAATGCATTTGGACTACCAAAATCGACGGATCAGGAAAAAGAAGAACGAAAAAATGCCATCGAGGAAGCCACGAAATATGCCACAGAAGTGCCTTTCAGTGTGATGCAAAAGAGTCTGCAAACCATGGAAGTAATTGGCAAAATGGCGGAAATAGGAAATCCGAACAGCATCACTGACGCTGCAGTTGGAAGTTTATGTGCCAGAACTGCGGTGATTGGCGCATATCTCAATGTCAAGATCAATGCCGTGGGTTTGAATGACAAGGCATTTGCTGATAAGATCATTGCCGATGCTCAGTCCTTGGTTGATGAGGCAAAGAAGCTTGAGACGGACATAATGGAGTTGTCGGAATCCAAAATTAGCTGAAAGGTCTGAAATTAGAGATCAAGGAGTAAGTAGTTCTAGTGATAAGTAGAAATGCTTTTCTTGCTATTGGCTGTCGTTATGTATTTCTTCATTTTATTTTCAGGACCTTCGATACACTTGGAACCGATGATTTTCTTTCCAAGGCAAGACCTAATTAAATCATCTAATTATTAGTTTGAAACAGCGATTTATCGGACATCTATTCGAAAGTTCTTTCTTCTGTGTAACTCAATGATCCATTAGCGTAAAATTCGCGGTAGACATAGCTACCATTCTCGTTATACGCGTAGTTAGTAAAATGATAACGCAATTCTCCTCTTATCATAATTTTAAGATCGGAGGTCAGGCAATCTTCGTTGTACATCATTAGCTCTTCCAAAACATATTCATCCCAAACTCTTTCGGACTTTATTGAATAGAGTATACCTCTTGGATCATAATGATAAGTTGTTGTTAAATCATGAGTCTTTGATTTATATACATCATAGCTTAATAGTCTATTATTCTCATCATACTTATAATTCTTATGTTCCAAATGCACATGATCTTCACCAGAATTCTGAGGTACTAACCATTTGTAATTCGTAAGATTCTGACCATCGTAACCCCACAATTCAATTTGTATTGCTTCATTCAATTCATTGAATAGGGAATCGCTGGTAACCAATTTATATTCATTGAATGTCCTTTTCTTTGTGTTTCTTAATATACCATCAGTATATCTTTCGTAGAATACAACATTCCCCCTGTTGTCATGTTGATAATTACGATGTTCAATCAAAACACCACCCTCTTCTGTATATCCCATTTCCCAGCCTTTCGAATTATATTCCCATGTACACAGCACAGGATTACTTTCAGAGTAGTTCAGAAGCCTCGATTTGAGCTTTTTAGTTTCTATTAAATCAGGACATTTCTCATAAACTTGATTTAAAGAATCATCCTTGGAGCAACCTGTAATGAGAACTCCTCCCACAATCCAATAAATAACGATATATCTAACAAAAAACGATCTTATGATATGCAAGCTCAAACTAACTATTCGGGCGTATTAGTATCTTAATGCTAAGGTAAGAATTTATGGAAATGCCATTTTCTCTATGAGTAATGATCTATAATCAATGAGTCGTTTGCACCGCTTCATCATAAAAATCAAAAAGAATAAGAGAAAAGAAGGCAACTAAGGGATAATATTTTACGTTTACTTATTAAAGGAGGCACAGAATATGACAGCTCTGTTCAAGGAGAGGATTTCGAGGGTTCTATTATTTTTTCCATTTCAACTTCTCTGGGTTCAATTTAAAAAGAACCAGACCGTTCTGCTATTCTGGTTAATTCTCTTTGCCTATGTCACAGGAAACCTGGCATACAATTATGGCATTCCTCATCTTTTACTCTATCCTGAATATCTGGGAGAAGTAAATTTTCTGTCTCATGCCATCCTCGGATTCAGTTGTGGCGTCTTCATCATGGCCTACAATATTTCCACTTACATCATCAATGGAAGGCGTTTTCCTTTTATTGCGACTTTATCTCGACCTTTTCTTAAGTTCTGTTACAATAACAGTCTGATTCCGTGGATATTCACTATAGTATATATATTCAATTTATACAAATATCAAAGCGGAATAGAGCTGGAAAGCAACATGAAAATATTCATGCATATTCTGGGTTTCTTGTTTGGAAATTTTGCCTTTATCGCTATTTCCACCCTTTACTTTATTTCAACCAATAAGAACATCTTCAGCTTTCCAAGGAAACGCAAAAAAGAGAAGTCCGGACAGAGTGCCATGCACGATTTCATCCATCGTCCAACACGCTGGGATAAGGTGCTTGATCGCAAATCGACATGGAGAATTGAGACTTATTTTTCACATCCTTTCAAAATATCCCTTGCAAGATCAAGTGAGCATTATAAGAAAGAAACCATTTACAAGGTCTTATCGCAAAATCATATTAATGCTTCATTCTTTGAAATTGCCTGTATTCTGGCCATTGCCACAATTGGCTTCTTCAAGGACTATGAAATCTTCTTAATTCCTGCCAGTGCCAGTTTGCTATTGATGTTCTCAATTATTTTGATGCTTGCCAGTGCGCTGCATTCATGGGTCAAAGGCTGGTCTTTTACCATATTCATCCTGATCTTCTTTGGACTACATTTTGCAACTGTCAAAGACTGGATAAATTTTGAGAACAAAGCCTACGGACTGCAATATGAGGGCATAAAAGCCAATTATTCAGAAGAATTCCTTCTGGAATTGGCCCGGGATAAATACAGCAATCTTGAAGATCATGAGAATGGACTGAGAATCCTGGAAAATTGGAAAGAATCGTTGAATTTACCTGAGAGTGTTAAACCGAAAATGGTCATCATTAATGCTTCAGGCGGCGGCTTGAGAAGTATGCTTTGGACCACTCTGGGAATTTTGCATCTTGATAATGAATTGGAGGGTAATTTGATGAATCACACTCATCTGATCACGGGTTCATCGGGTGGAATGATCGGCGCAGCATATGTCAGAGAACTTTATCTGAATTCATTGCAACCAGAGGATTTCAGAAAGGAAATGGATAGCATTTCGGCCGGTATTTCAAGAGATATTCTGAACGCAGTAGCTCTCAATCTCGTAACAAATGACATTTTCCCTAAGTATCAGAAGTTTTACGATGGTGATTATAAATACCCCAAGGACAGAGCTTATGCCTTTGAGCAGACGCTGAACGAGAATGTGGGTGGGCTTTTTAACAAAAGATTGCAGGATTACCAGCAAGATGAATTTGAGGCCAGGACACCGCTTATGATCTTTGCGCCGACCATCATCAATGATGCAAGAAGACTCATTATATCGGCTCAGCCTGTGTCATATATGACAGATAATTTACCGACATCCAATCTGGAATCCACTCCCCTTTTGGAATACATTGAATACCAAAAGTTCTTCAATGATCAGGACGCAGCCAATATTCGCTTTACTTCGGTGCTGAGGATGACAGCTACCTTCCCTTATATCCTGCCCGCTGTGAGTTTACCAAGCAAACCACAGATCAAGATTATGGATAGCGGGATACGGGACAATTATGGCTTGACATCAAGTCTAAAATACCTGTATTCATTCCGCGATTGGATCAATGAGAATACTAGTGGTGTTGTCATCCTTCAGATGAGAGATAAGTTCAAAAGATATGAAGCGAAGCGAAGAAACAGTGAATCATTGTTGCGCAGCCTTACATCTCCACTAGACAACTTCTATAACAACTGGACCAACGTACAGACCTTTGAACAGGATCAGCTTCTGCAGTATGCCAGTGCCTGGTTTGATGGGAAACTGGAAGTCATTCCATTTCAGTTAAAAAACGATCCGACACAGAAAATCAGTCTGAGCTGGCATTTGACCAATATTGAAAAGAAAAGGATCATGGAATCCCTCGATCTGAAAGAAAACAAGGAGATATTGAATCACCTGAAGTCAATTCTAATCGAAGAGAACAACGCCATTGCGGAGTTGATAGAGGATTAACTTAATAATCCAGGAGGTCTTCAAGTGTCTTTTTGAGCTTTGACTTGGCCAGATAACCGTCCTCGAGATTTTTCGCAAATGGAACAGCCGTATCCAGACTTCCCAACCTCTTGACCGGAGCGTCGAGAAATTCAAAGCAATTCTCATTGATCAAAGATGCAATCTCACCCCCTATTCCTCCTGTCAGATTGTCTTCGTGCAAAACCAAGGCTCTTCCGGTTTTTTTCACAGAACTATATATGGCTTCAGTATCCAAAGGAACCAGTGTTCTTAGATCAATCAGGTCGATATCGGCTTCTTCATTTTCATTGATAAAATCCAAAGCCCAATGCACACCCATACCATAGGTAATAATGGAAAGTCGATTTCCTTCTTGAATTCGTCTTGCCTTCCCGAATTCAGTGTTGTAATATCCTTCCGGTACGTCACTTTTAATACTTCGGTACAATGCCTTATGCTCAAAAAACATGACAGGATTCGGATCCTCAAAGGCGCTCAGCAACAAGCCTTTAGCATCTTCCGGAAAAGCAGGATAGGCAATTTTCAATCCTGGCACATGGAAAAACCAGGCTTCATTACTCTGAGAATGAAATGGTCCGGCAGTCACCCCCGCACCTGTCGGCATCCTCACAACAACGTCGGAATTCTGTCCCCATCGCCAGTGTGATTTGGCCAGGTTGTTTACGATCTGATTGAATCCTTCCGTAACGAAGTCGGCAAATTGCATTTCAACCATGGACTTAAATCCTTTGACAGACATTCCTAGAGAGGTACCAATGATAGCGGCCTCACACAGTGGTGTGTTTCTGACCCTCGAACGACCGTATTTCTCTAAAAGACCTTCCGTGACCTTAAATACTCCGCCGTATTCCGCAATATCCTGTCCCATCAGAACAAGATTTGAATGCTTTTGCATGGCCAGATCCAAAGCACTGGACACAGCATCAACAAAACGCATTTCGGATGAATTCCCTTGAACAGGAACCTCATCAAATTCATATTCGAAGTAAACATCCTTCAATTCATCTTCTTCACTGAATTCAACCTCGTCCTGCTCGTCCGCCCATTTCCATGCCTCACTGATGACGTCCTTCAATTCCGATTTCATGGCCTCTACTGCAGAAGCATTTAAGATGCCATTATTGATCAGAAAAGCTTCATAGTTTGTCACTGGATCATGAACAGCCCATTCATCCTGCAAACCGGCTGGATAGTATTTCGTTCCTGAAGCTTCCTCATGTCCTCTCATTCTGAATGTCATGCATTCAAGTATCATAGGTCTTGATTCTTTCCTGATCACAGGAAGAATCTCTTTAACCTTCTGATTCACTTCTAAAACATTATTACCATCAACAATGTGAGCTTCAATTCCATATCCCGGACCTTTGTCGACGAAATTCTTGAACTTGAATTGTTCAGAGGATGGAGTTGACAATCCCCAACCATTATTCTCAATCACGAATAATACAGGCAGGTCCCAGACGGCTGCTACGTTCAGGGCTTCATGGAAATCCCCTTCACTGGCTCCTCCATCGCCTGTGAAAACCATGGTCATTTTACCAGAATTAAGCAGTTTTTCAGCCAATCCAATTCCATCAGCCACACCCATTTGAGAACCCAGATGACTGATCATGCCAACAATATGATTCTCCTTGGATCCAAAATGAAATGAACGGTCTCTTCCTCTTGAAAAACCACCATCTTTTCCCTGGAACTGGCTAAAAAGCCTTTGAAGCGAAACGTGTCGGGATGTGAAGACTCCCAGATTCCTGTGCATAGGAAGGATGAATTCATCCTCGTCCATTGCAAGTGTAGCACCCACTGAAATAGCTTCCTGGCCATAACCTGAAAACCATTTACTGATCTTTCCCTGTCTGAGTAAAACCAGCATTTTCTCTTCTATAAGGCGTGGCATGATCAGGGCCTTGTACAGCCTGATCAAATCCTCATTACTCTCCCCTTTCCTGAAAAATTCCATGATATAATTGCCGGTAAATTTAGATGAAAATTGAGCACTATGTTAAGTTCGAAGCAAGCTTAATTCAATATTTATTCACCTTATTGATACTTTTGCGCCATGTTCAAGTTCACGAGGTCATTTATCCTGTTTTTTCGTGTAAGCGTCATATTCCTTGCCTCAGCCACATTATGCCGATTGGCATTTTTTCTTTTTAACCGGGAATATTTCTCTAATCCGGGATTCCGCGACTTCCTACAAGGCTTGCGCTTTGATCTTGTAAGCATTTCCTATGGCCTATTACCGGTATTTTTAAGCCTTCTCGTGCCTTTCAATCACAGCAGCAGAGGCTATCTTAAATTCGTGAGAATATATTCTTCATTGGTCATTGTTCTTTTCACTTTAGTGAATTGCATTGACATCATTTACTACCGGTTTACACTGAAAAGGACGACTTGGGATATATTTCGATATCTCGGAGCCGGTGACGATTTCGGCTCTCTTCTCCCCCAATTTCTCAGGGATTATTGGTATATGATCTTTATTTTTCTATTGATCTCCATTGTTTCAATTTGGGCCATTCGGAAATTTATTGATGGATATAATAATTACAGCAAAGACTTAAGAATGAGGGTCTTATCTTGCATCTTAATCCTGGCCTTGGTCTTTGTTGGTATGCGCGGAGGAATGCAATTAAAACCGCTAAATATTATCGACGCTTCTAGGTACACTCTACCTCAAAATGCCTCATTGGTTTTAAGCACTCCATTCGCGATGATGAAATCAATGGGAAGAAATCAACTTGAATTAATTGAATATACATCTGAAGAGATAAGTCTTGAGCGCTTCAATCCTGAACAAAAGTCACAAGGAATCGACTCGGCCATCAAAAAGAATGTTGTTGTCATCATTATGGAGAGTCTATCTAAGGAATATGTTGGATTTCATAACAATGGACAGGGTTTCACTCCTTTTCTCGACTCACTTATGGAAAAATCCATCGTCTTTACGAATGCATTTGCTAATGGAAAAAGATCCATAGAAGCACTTCCTGCGATTTTTTCCGGACTCCCCAATTTAATGACTGAAGCTCACGGAACATCGATATATGCCGAAAACCAGCTTTCTTCATTGGCTGCAATATTGGGAGAACATGGATATTATTCGGCTTTCTATCACGGAGGGAAAAACGGCACTATGGGATTCGACTCCTATATTAATCTAGCCGGATTCAATGACTATTTGGGTATGAATGAATACCCGAATGAAGAAGATTATGATGGTTCTTGGGGAATTTATGATCTGCCTTATTTTCAATATTTCGCTCAAGAGCAAGGTAAAATGAAAGAGCCATTCCTTTCATCGATATTTTCTCTATCTGCTCATCATCCTTACAAACTTCCGAAAGAGTTTAAAGAGGCTTGTCCCAAAGGTGAATTGCAAATTCATCCCATGGTTTGTTACAGTGACATTGCATTGAGAAAATACTTTTCGGTGATAAAGAATGAAGACTGGTATCAAAATACCCTATTCGTGATCACTGCTGATCATACGGCACAAAATAAGTCCGAAATATATGGTACACCCATGGGTATATATTCTATTCCGATCGTTATTTTTGATCCCACCCGTAGTGAAGGATTGGAGATCGCAACAGTTTGTCAGCAGTCAGATATCACCCCCACAATTTTATCTTACATTGGATTACCTTATGAAGGGGTTTTCTTTGGCGAAAATGTGCTTGACGAGAACTCATCTGGTTTTGCTGTGAGTTTCATCAATAATTATTATCAATACATCGATGAAAATTATTGCCTGCACTACAACGGAAAAACTGTAACGGCCATCTATGATTATCATGATGATCCATTGATGAGAAACAATCTAAAATCAATGAGCAATAAAGACTTAGACAAATCTCTGGAGAAACTGCAAGCAATAATCCAACAATACAATCTTCGAATGATAGAAAATGAATTGACCTACGATGGAGAATGAAAAAAAGGGTGGAGTTTTCTTCATTATTAATCCCGTTTCTGGTCACGGAAGTGGCACGAAGGCGATCAGGCAAATCCGAAAACTCTGTGAGAAAAAAGGTCTGAGGTATGCTTTTCATGAAACTTATCAGGTCGGTGATGGATCTGCTCTGTCACGAAAAGGTGTTGCATGTGGTTTTGACACCATTGTTGCTGTTGGCGGTGATGGCACAGTGAATGAAGTGGGACGAGAATTGGTGGGAACAGATGTGAAACTTGGTATTATCCCAAAGGGATCAGGCAACGGACTGGCGCGACATCTGGGAATCCCAATGAGTACATCAGCATCTCTGAGAAGAGTGATCCAGGGCAGAAAAGTAATTATAGATACGGGAGAATTAGACGGGCACATCTTTTTGAATATGGCTGGAATAGGTTTTGACGCTCATGTGAGTAAGGCCTTTTCAGAAAGCACCAGAAGAGGTTGGTTTAACTACCTCAAGATCATTCTGCGTCTCGGCCGCAACATTGAAAAGTTCCACTTCATGGTCAAAACTGAGGATGGAAATAAAGAATATGACAGTATAATGCTCAGTGTTGCAAATTCTGCCCAATATGGAAACAATGCTAAAATTGCTCCAAAAGCGGATATTGCCGATGGAATGGCCGATGTTTGTGTTCTGAGGCCTATCAGTTTCTTCGGTTCCATTATATTTCTTCTAAAAGTGATGACAGGCACAGTTCGAAAGAATAAGAAATTTGATATTTTCAAAGCCCAATCTTTTACCATTGAAGGCACTGATGGATTGGCGCATATCGATGGAGATCCGATCGAAATCAATAAGACCGTAAAAGTTGAAATGAAACCGAAGTCCCTGAATGTAATCTGTTGAGTATGAAAAAATCAAAGAAGAAAAACGTGGTCTATTCCACCAATCCTGATTTCGAATTTGAATTTGAGGGAAATGACGAACTGGATACGCTGCCAAATACACAGCAAAATTTGAAAATCTATCCGGACCGAAAAAACCGCAAGGGGAAAACAGTTACGGTAATTACAGGTTTCGTGGGTTCCAATGACGACCTGAAAAATCTTGAGAAGAAATTAAAAGGTCTGTGCGGTTGTGGCGGAACGAGTAAAGATGGTGATATACTTCTTCAGGGAAATTTCATTGATAAAGTATCCGATTACCTGAAGAATGAAGGATTTAAGATCAAGATCTCAGGAGTTTAAATGAAGAAGATATTGTGGCTTCTCTATCAACCTTATAAATGGCTGATTTTCGTTCCTATCCTCGGACTGTCGGCGGCTTTCTTTTCAATTCTTGCTGTTACATTAGGAGTACTTATTAATGCCCGCACGGGAAGTCTTGTTGGTGGGATATCCTGGTCGAGATTGTGTAGCGCCCTTACGCCCATGTGGGTGAAAACCCATGGACTTGAAAATATAGACCGAAAGCAATCCTATGTGGTCGTTTCCAATCATCAAAGTCACTTTGACATATTCGTAGTTTACGGTTGGTTATTTATGGACCTTAAATGGGTGATGAAGCAGGAGCTTCGAAAAGTGCCATTCATTGGTTGGGCCTGCGATAAACTGGATTTTATCTATGTTGACAGAAGTGACAACCAGAAAGCCATTGAATCAATCAATGCAGCAAAAAGCAAGATCGTCAATGGCACATCCATTATGTTCTTCCCGGAAGGAACACGAAGCAAAAACGGAGAAATTGGTCGCTTTAAGAAAGGAGCATTCAAAGTTGCCATGGACCTGAATCTACCCATCCTGCCCATGACCGTAAAAGGAACACGGAAAATTCTCCCCAGTGGCAGTTTCAATCTGTTACCGGGAAAAGCTGAACTTGTGGTACACAAACCCTTTTCGCTGAACGGTGTATCCGAGAGCGAATTACCCGGAGTCATAGAACAATGCAGAGAAACCATTGTTAATGAATTCTATCGAAATGAATAGCTTCTTTGATTAGAAGATAATTTCGTTTCTTTATCAAACCTTACCATTTTTCAAGTTTAGATGCGTGCGTTTGCGTTGTTGTTGACGGGAATCGTCTTTTCTTTATTATCTCAGGCTCAAGAGGTCTCGGGGGTTATTGAAGACCCACAGACAGGAGAAAAGCTTTTCGGCGCAGCAATCCTCGAAAAAGGAACTTCCAACGGTACAACGACAGATTTTGACGGAAAATTCACTCTTGAAATCAGCAATGGCTTTCCGGCTGTTCTTGTCGTCTCTTACGTAGGCTATGAAAGTCAGGAGATAAATGTGCAGGAGCCGAAAAAAGATCTCAAGGTTAAGCTGAATACTGATAATGTTGCTCTCGAGGCCGTTTCGGTAATTGACAGTCGCATCACAGAAAAAGAAAAAGAGTCGCCTGTAACGGTGGAATCCATGGATGCCCTGGCCGTAAAAGAAACACCTGCTGTTAATTTCTATGATGGCCTTGGTCATTTGAAAGGAGTGGATCTTACTTCTGCCAGCATGGGTTTTAAGATCGTTAACACTCGTGGTTTCAACAGCACGAGTCCGGTTAGAACATTACAGCTCATTGACGGAATTGACAATCAGGCTCCTGGACTAAACTTTTCGGTCGGAAATTTTGCCGGCGCTAATGATCTGGATGTTCAACGCGTAGAGCTCATTGTCGGGGCCAATTCAGCGCTCTATGGTCCGAATGCCTTCAACGGCGTTATAAACATGGAGACAAAAAGTCCTTTTATCCACAAGGGTCTTAGTGTCATGGGAAAGGTTGGTGAAAGAGATCTTCGGGAACTTGGCTTCAGATTTGCCAATGCCCACAAGATATTTAAAGCCGATTATGAGAATTTCGCCTACAAGGTGAATTTCCACTATATGGAGGCCTATGATTGGGAAGCCGATAATATGTCACCTACCGACCAGTCAGAAAAAGGAGAAACGAATCCTGGTGGTTATGATGCCGTAAACAGATATGGTGACGAGAATCTGATTCCCGGGCAAAACGACTTTGATGATTCAAGAGGAAGGTTGATCAATCCGGGTTTGGGGGTGATCTACAGGACGGGCTATGAAGAAGTGGATCTGGTTGATTATAACACGAAGAATATCAAGTTCTCCCCTTCTCTGCATTATAAATTTAAAAATCAGTCGGAGATTAAGTTGGCGTACAACTACGGAACAGGGACGACTGTATACCAGGGTGACAACCGATATAGTTTGAAAGACTTGCAGATTCATCAGTTTATCGGTGAATACAAAAAGAAAGATAAGTTCTCTGTTCGAGTGTATAGAACCCAGGAAGACGCCGGTAAATCTTATGATGCCGTATTCACGGCTTTGCTACTTCAATCGGAAGTTAAAGACAATAACTTCTGGAGTCAGGAATATGCCGGATACTGGCAAAGGAATTATGCACAGAAGGTTCAGGATCTACCGGGATATCCTGATCCCAATGATCCCGAATACTTCTTTGATTGGCTGAATAACCGCGACAGTATTGACAATGTGGTTGACATGGTTTTGGCAGAAAATATTGACTCACTGAACGCATGGCATGCCGACACAAGAAATTTCGCTGATGGCGAAGGTAACTTTTCGTTCAACCGTTCGAGATTCGTTCCAGGAACACCGGAGTTTGATTCTGCTTTCGCTTCCATAACCTCCAAAAGAACCTTTCTGGAAGGCGGTTCTGCCTTCTATGACAAATCGGCTTTGAATCACGGTGTTGTAGAATACACTTTCGACCATAAAGAGCTTAATAACAATTGGTTAAAGATAAAACTAGGGGTCAGCGCCAGAATGTATCAACCCGATTCAAAGGGTACCATTTTCAGCGATACCAATGGCAGAGTCATCACCAATTCAGAAGTTGGATCCTATGTCGGCTTCCAGATCAGAATTTTACAGGAAAGGATGCTCATCTCCGTCACAGGTCGAGTGGATAAGAATGAAAACTTTGATCCTGTCACCTCCCCTGCTGCTTCCGTGGTGTATTCTCCTAAGCCTAATCATACCTTCAGAACATCTTTCTCTTCAGCCATTCGAAATCCTACTCTTGCTGATCAATACTTGTACTACAATGTTGGTAGAGCCATTCTCATTGGGAATCTGGAAGGTTATGATTCATTGGTTACTGTACCTTCGTTCTTTGATGCCTATTCGGGTCAATTTTTCAACAGGGATACACTTGAGTATTTCAATGTTGACCCTGTGCGACCGGAAAAGGTTCGAACCATTGAACTTGGATACAAAGGTTCACTTATGAATAACAGGCTCTTTCTGGATGCCAGCTATTATTACAGTGTTTACAGAGATTTCCTCGGTTTTCTCGTAGGAGCCGACATTACAATAAATGATTCACTCAATATAGGTCTGATCGACCAGGTCTACAGGGTTTCGGCTAACTCTGAAACAAGAGTAACGACGCAGGGTTTCAGTATTGGTTTCAATTATTACTTTGCAAAGTACCTCGCATTTAATGGTAATTACTCATGGAATGTATTGAACAAACTCAGTATTGATGATCCCATCGTACCTGCCTACAATACGCCTGAACACAAATACAACATTGGATTGAATGGAAGAGACATCAGGGTCAGGCTAGGAGAAAACTACATCCACGGTCTTGGTTTTAGCGTGAATTACAAATGGATCGAGGGCTTCTTATTTGAGGGGTCACCTCAATTCACAGGAAGAATTCCTACCTATTACATGCTTGATGCTCAGGTCAGTTACAATCATAAAAGATGGAATACAACCTTCAAATTAGGCGCTTCCAACCTGACTGATAATCGCAGTTATCAAACCTATGGTGGACCTCGAATAGGACGACTGGCCTACTTCTCCATCCTCTACGAGCTGAATTCATTTAATTAGCGTCATATCGATTTTTTTTTACCTTTAGGTAAACTAAAATCAATTTTCATGAAACGAATATTTACTATGGTTATAGCCATGTGTGCCACAGCAACCATGCTGATGTCACAGGTGCGTTATATTGATGAAGTCTTTACGGATGTTGATGTAACAACAGACGTGGAATATGACTCTAATTATTCTGTTTTAACCGGGACACCGGATGTCATTAAACTTTACTGCGATGTCTATGAACCCAATGGTGATACAGAGACGGAAAGGCCTATTGTAATACTTTCTCATGCAGGAAGTTTCCTTCCCAAGTGTGTAGCTAATACATTGCCTCTAGGAGATCGCAAAGACAGTGCGATCGTTGAAATGTGCAATCAGTTTGCTAAGCGAGGATATGTAGCTGTTGCTATGGACTACCGCCTTGGCTGGAATCCACTATCAACAGATGCCGATGTAAGGGCAGGAACCATCATGCAGGCAGTGTACAGAGCACTTCAGGACATGAAGGCTTGTGTAAGATACTTTAAAGTAAACCAGTCTACATACGGCGTTGATACGAACAGGGTAATTGTAGGTGGATCTAATTCCGGAGGTTATCTTGCTTTGGCTTACAGCGCCTTAAATGACACCGCAGAAACACAATTGTTAAAATTCAGAAATTCTCAAACCCTGGATCCTTTCATTGATATGGATATTATGGGTGACTGGAATGGTCGAGGCGGAAGCTTGAATTATTACGGAAATGCCGGACCTTCATCTGACGCACATATGGCACTTAACCTTGGTGGTGCAATGGCCGACACAAGTTGGCAGGAAGCCGGAGAAATTCCTATCGTTTCCTTCCATGGGGTCGACGATGCCTTAACACCATACGGTACCGATGTTGTAATTGTAGCGGCCACGGGGCAACCTGTAATTGAAGTAAGTGGAAGTCATGATCTTTCAAGGTATGCAACCGCTCTTGGTAATCAAGATTTGAGCGATCAGTTCTTCTCAGATGCGATCAGTCAGGAAGCTGCTGCAAGAACGCCTCACAGCGGACTTTATCCTTTCCCTGGTGCTGTGAATGGATATGAGCCATGGGCTTGGTATAATGAGAATAGTCCATGTATCGATACTACATGTACTGGTTTTGGTTCAGCGGCCAATCCATGTGCCAATAAACCAAAGGCTTTAGCCTACATCGATACCATCATGGGATATTTCTGTCCACGAGCCGTTCAGGTTCTCCTTCTACCTGGAAATACTGTAGGTGTTCAGGATCAGGAAAAACTGGAAGAGTTTGTAAATGCTTATCCAAACCCTGCTCAGGATGTGATCAATATTGCTTCAAGTTTGGACGTGAATTCAGTTTCTGTATTCAATGTTTCTGGAAAACAAGTATTCTTTGATCAGAACGAAAGAAACAGGAAGTTCGCCATTGATGTGACGAATTATGAAAAAGGACTCTACTTTGTGAGAATTGAAACTTCTCATGGAGTTGTGAGCAAAAAGATCGTAGTTAACTAAGCAAAGAACACGGTTAAAGAAAAAGTCCCGTCGATTGACGGGACTTTTTTTATATCGATTTTACGTAACAGCGCCGCCTTTTGTACTGATCACCGTCGTAGTTCTTCCAATTAGAAATTACGTTATGATTCGTTTCAAAGACACCTGTAGTCTCTAAAGTATCAATACCTCTCTCCAGCATTCTCCTCTGCAATTCACCTACCAAAATCACCGCAACTCCCGAAGATTGATGCTCAGGAAGAACACCTGTCAACATCATGTCAATTACTTTTGGTTTCTTGAGCGCCTTCATAACATGCGTAAAGCCAAATGGGAATAGTTTGCCTTTAGCTTTCTGCATGGCCTCTGAGAGATTAGGTAATCCGATAAAGAATCCAATTATTTCTTCCTCCTTCTTTACAAGTGTTATGAAATAAGGATCCAGGATTTCAAAATACTTTTTGGTGTAATCCTCAATCATGTCATCATTCAACTCAGCCACATATGGCAATTCGACAAATGCTTCATTGAGGATTTCGAATATTCTGTGAGAATATTGTTTCAATTCCTTCTTTCCCGGAATTTCCACCAACTCAAAACCAAACCTTTTGGAAATTATCGCAGCGCCTCTACTTCCTTTATTCACGGCTTGCTCACTTAACTTAAGCCGGAATTCTACCCAATCGTTCTCCTTCTCATATCCCTTTCTTTCAAAATGCCTCATGTAATACTCATGATGGTATACAGAGGCTATCACTTGCAGCCGGTCAAAGCCTTCCACTTGTAATCCCTGGGTGTCGAGATTTGAAAATCCCAAAGGCCCATGAACAAGTTCCATTCCCTGCTCCTTGATCCATGACTCAGCCTTATCAATTAATGCATCAAAAACTTCCGCATCATCAATGAATTCAATCCTGTTTACCCTACCGTATTTCTTATCAACCTTTTGGTTGTACTGATGATTTACGATGGCTCCAATTCTTCCGACAGCTTTACCATCCCTGTATGCGATCCAGAATTTGGCATCGCAGAATTTATAAGCGGGATTACTTTCAGGAAGAAGGGCTTTTATCTCGTCCTTTTTAATAGGCGGAACCCAGAAATTATTGTTCTTGTATATTTCGAACTGAAGGTCTACAAACTTCTTTGCACCCTTCTTATCCTTAACTTCTCTTAATTCTATAGACATAGTTAGACTCTGACTCCAAAAATGATTACATCATCAATTTGCTCATGATTTCCGAGCCATCGGATGAATTCTTCTTCCAATAGTTTCATCTGCTCCTGCATGGGCTTTTCGCTATTGGCAAGTATGAATTCTTTGAACGGTCTGTACTTGTATTTCTTTCCATTGGGACCGCCAAACTGATCTGGAAATCCGTCCGAAAATACGTAAATAACATCACCCTTTTCCAGATCGTATTCGTGATTCGTGAATATTCTCTTTTCACCCCTAATAAAACTTCCAATGGCAAATTTATCGGCCTTGGTTTCTATTAATTCGCCCTTTCTACAGATATACATTGGATTGTGAGCCCCGGAATATTGCATCTTCATTTGCTTAGCATTAATGCTAACAAGACCCAGGTCCATTCCATCCTTCACTTCGTTGCTATCACTTCGTTGTCGAAGAGTATCAGAAACGGCATTATTCAAATGATCCAGGATCAATGATGGCTGTAGAATCTTCTCTTCCTTGACAATCTTGTCGAGCAAATTATGCCCTACGATAGACATGAAAGCTCCTGGCACTCCATGGCCGGTGCAATCTACAGCAGAGAACATATGCTGACCTTCCGACGAAGAAACCCAATAGAAGTCACCTGAAACAATATCCTTGGGACGATAAAAGACAAAAGAGTCCGGAAATAGATCTTGCACGAGATCATCGGGTGGTAGAATCGCCCTTTGAATTCTTTCCGCATATCGGATACTATCGGTAATATCCTTGTTCTTGGATGCAAGTTCCTTGTTTTTCTCTTGAATTTCTGCCGTTCTTTCGGCTACCTTTTCTTCCAGAATTTTCTTTTCACGCTGAAGATTTTCCTCCCTTTTCTTGATTAGAAAAACGATCCAACTACCAAAGAAAATCACACAGAATACATAGAAGTACCAAGTTTTCCAGAAAGGAGGATTAATTTGAAATGTATAGGTGGCCGGAACTTCACTCCACTTACCGGAGTTGTTAGACGCCATTACTTTGAATGTATACTTTCCATCAGGAAGAGCAGGATAATTGGCAAAAGTGAGATCTGTGGGAGCACTCCAGTCAGGGTCAATTCCTTCCAACATATATCTGTATCTCACCGATTTCGGATTTGTAAGATATATTCCCTTGAAATTGAAGTAGAAACTTTTTTCTGTATAACTGAATTCATCTCCCTGGCTCCATTTGTAATCGTTTAGATTTACACTGATGTCGGTAATCCTGATTACTGGAAGCAGACTATTCGTTTTATCCTTGGAAGGATCGTATTTAATTAAGCCATTAACTGTACCGAACCAGAGTGATCCGCTTGCATCAAGAAATGATGCCTTTGGTTTGGTTTCAATTCCGGTAAAACCGTCTTGCTCTGTGTAGGCTACAAATCGAGTATTTTCCCGATCAAATTTATTCAAGCCTTTATTCGTTCCGATCCAAATGTTATTGTCCTCATCAACTTCAAGGAGATTTATCAGATTGGCAAGCAAGCCATCTTCAATTGTAAATTGCTCTGTAATCGACTCTCTGTCTTTACTAATGAAAAGTCCCTGACCATCTGTACCAACCCATAGGTTCTTCTGTCTGTCTTCCCGAATAATGCTCGGTGTGATATCACCTCCTAGATCCATAACAGTCACCGTGGTGTCCACAATTTTGGCCAGTCCCCTTCCCTTGCAACCTACCCAGACCTGTCCTTCTTTGTCACCATAAACCTCAGATATATCATTTCCCGGAAGTCCGTGAACATTGGTAAGTCGGCTCATCCTTCCGCTTTCGATCTCATAATAGAGCAATCCGTCTATCGTTCCTACCCATAGATTGTTGTGCTTATCAATAT
>CBDDFS010000003.1:0-292154 GCA_965227255.1 Vicingaceae bacterium | reverse complement strand
GTGTAATCGTTCAGTTGGGGGACAGACTGCTTTAAAGCTCGCCGCAAAATTACATCGATATGGTATAAAAATCATAGGCACGAGCTTTTCAGCTCTTGATCTTGCAGAGGATAGAGGACGTTTTAGTGATCTCTTAAAAGAGAATAAAATCCCTTTCCGAAATACGGATCTATTCAGGATGCCGATGAGGCTCTTGAATTAAGCCGTGAAATTGGCTTCCCTATGCTTGTCAGACCGTCGTATGTCCTTGGAGGCCAAAGCATGAAAATCGTGCTTAATGAGGAAGAAATGGAAAAGCAGGGTGGTGGAAATCTGGAGGCACATGCCCGGTAACAAGGTATTGCTTGATCATTCCTATCAGGAGCAATTGAGGCTGAAGCAGATGCAATTTCCGATGGAAAGGATGTGTACATAATTGGCATAATGCAGCATATCGAGCCGGCGGGAATTCACTCTGGTGATTCTTACGCAGTGCTTCCTCCCTATAACTTAGGAGATTATATTATTCAGCAAATCGAAGACTACACAAAGAAAATTGCTCTGGCTTTGGAAACGGTTGGATTGTTGAATATCCAGTTTGCCATTAAGGATGATCAGGTTTATGTCATTGAGGCAAACCCTCGCGCCTCCAGAACCGTGCCATTCATTGCGAAAGCTTACGATGAGCCCTATGTAAAATATGCGACGGAGATAATGTTGGGGTGAGAAGGACACTGAAAGATTTTCAATTTCCAACCTAGAAAGGAAGGTTATGCAATTAAAATTCCGGTGTTCTCATTTGACAAATTCCCACATGTTAATAAGGAGTTGGGGCCTGAGATGAAATCAACGGGTGAGGCCATCAGGTTTATTGAAGACCTCAGAGACCCATATTTTAGAGAGGTATTCTCTGAAAGAAACCTTTATTTGAGTAAATGATCATTGAAGCCGGTGTAGTAAATTTCTTTAAGACGCTGGCGATCATTTTGCTTGCGTTTTATTCTTTTCGATTTATAACAAGGGTCTTATTGCCTTTAATTTTTTCTTCCAAGGCAACTAATAAGCAAGGTTTTTCGTCAAAAAAGAACAGGAGCGAAAAAAGGAATTCATCCAAAGACAAGCTTGGGAAGTACGTGGATTACGAGGAAATTAAGGACTAGTAATATTGAAGGGGAATATTTTTATTGTCGGAGTGGGCAGATCTGGAACAACACTGCTTCAAAGCATGCTTCATGCACATTCCAAGATATATTTTCCTCCTGAAACGCATTTTGTAAAGCGATATTTAATTCCTGAAATCAAAGGAAGTAAAATCCGAAGACATTTCGGAAAGCATATTGATTTCAGATCTTACGGCCAAAGAAGAGGGTGAGCTTGATGGAATAGCGCTCGAAGAATTCAGGCGGATATTGCAAGAGCCTACAAGAGAATACAGGATTGCGGATGCATATAACTCACTAAATAGTCTGAATGGAATTGAATACATCGGAGACAAAGATCCAATGAATATCAACTTCTTACCTGAGATCCAAGGATCATTTGATAATCCATATTTCATTCACATAATACGTGATCCGCGCGATGTTATTACTTCAAGAATGAAGTCGGAATGGGGAAAGAAGCATGGTTTGGTTTGGCATACGGCGGAGTATAAATTTAGTCTGAATAAAGCTTTGAAGGACAAGCGCCAAATAAAGACTAATAGATTATATGGAATTGAAGTATGAGTCTCTTTTGGAGAACCCTGAATCAATTCTTAAAGAAGTTTGCGCTTTTTTAGAATTAGAGTTTGAAAATAGAATGTTGGATCACAGAGATAGCGCCGGAAGTCTGATAAAAGAGAATGAGCTTTCCTGGAAAAGCAATGCATTGAAACCAATTGATAAAGGCAATGTTGGTAAATGGAAAAAAACCTTGTCAAACACCGAAGTGATAAAAATCGAAACCTTACTAAAAAAAGAGTTTGACTTACTATCTTTTTCAGTGAGCAATCTACCCAAGAGATCACTATTCGCTTGGACTAGATTCAAGGCTTATTTTATTGGACTATTATTTAAAGCCAAATTCAGATAATGTCGAGGTTTAAAATAATACTGACATCAGATTATGAAGTCTGGGGTGACGGAAGCGGTTGCGTTGAAAATTGCGTCATTTCACCTGCAGATGAGATGATGAAAGTTGCAGAATCACAAGGAGCCAGAATCACATTTTTCTTTGATGTATGTGAGTATTGGGCCTTTGAACAGGTTGAAAAAGAAGGAAGATTCATTGGAGATTATCGACCAGCAACTTTGATGAAAAGTCAGCTTCAAGATGCGATTAAAAAAGGCCACGATGTTCAACTGCATTTTCATCCTCAGTGGTTAAATTTTGAATTTATTTCGAATCAAAAATGGAAGTTAGACTATCGTTATTGGGCCCTGCCCAAAGTTGTAAATTATCATAATGACGAATGGAATCTTGATAAGTTGATATTGAAAGGAGTTGACACATTGAATTCAATGTTTAGAGAGGTGAAACCTGATTATTCTTGCAAAGCCTTCAGAGCTGGCGCATGGTCCATTCAGCCTGAAAATCAAATTCTTGATGCGCTGAATAAATATGGAATCAAAATTGATTCCACAGTCGCGCCTGGAAAATATTTTGATGACGGTTTGACAAGATATGATTTTACAGACTGTCCAAGTAGACCTTTATGGAAAATGAGAAATAGCTTAAAAGATGATGAAGGTGAAATAACTGAAATCCCTATTAGCACCGTTGAAATAGGTAGATCTAAATCAATTTATTTCAAGCTATTAAAACTGCCAAATTTTAAGAAATTCTATCCTGAAAGGTGCGAAAAAGGAAAGATTAATGCGGTGATCAAAAAGACCAAACGATTGAGTGATAAATCCGTCAGAATGTTGAATTTTTCTGATGCTTCGACTTTTTCAGAAATGAAGTTCATCACAGAAAAAATATTCCGGAAATTTGCTTCAATTGATAAAGAACCAGACCAAAGCATTCCAATTGTTGCCATTTCCCATCCTAAGACTTATGGTTATAACAAATCCTTCGATCAATATTTATCTTGGATCAATGAAGGTGGCAAGGCCGAATTTGAAACTTTGTCAGGTTTTCATGATAAATATCTAATGAAAAATGGAGGATGAATTGACCGTTGTTTTTGTACCAAGAAGATCCAGGATCAGGCCTTATAAAATGGCCAAGGCTCTCAAGTACACGCATAAGGTTAAACTCATTTTGGTTTGTGAGGAATCTTTTTATGATGAGGATCTTTTCGAAGGTATATTTGATGAAGTACATTTTTTTACCCGAAAAAGTATCTTGTTCAAGCTTCCTAAAGCGGAAAAGATTTACAGAAGGCTTAATGAGAAAATCGGATTTGGCTTCAGAAAAATGAAAAGAATTATTGAAGAAATAAATCCTGATATAGTTCATTGTTTTGCAGAACCTTACAATCACATTGAATACATTCTCAGGAAAACGAAATTCCCGGTGATCATGTCTGATGGGGCAGATTTTACGGGTATTTCTAATGGTATTCAAAATCTTGAAAGGAGGACTTTTGAAGTTGAGAAATATTGTTTTGAAAAAGTTTCAGGAATTGTGCACAAAGGACCTAAATATGAAATCGATTATTACATAAATCATGGATTCAATATAAGTTGTCCTGAAATTACATGGTATGATCATTGTGATTATGATCTAAGTCCAACGATTGAGCCGAAAAAGAACAATGACGAAATTCATATAGTTTATACAGGAGCAATTTCATCAAATCCAAATATTAAATACATATACTATCTCGAATTTGCTAAAGAGTTAGCGAGACAAAAAATTCATTTCCATATTTATCCAAATCCTTATCAATTTCAGTTTGCCAAAGCTTATAAAGCGCTGGCTTCCCGCGAAAAATATTTTCACTTTCATTCTCCTGTGCCATACAAGAAGATGGCCAAAGAAATTTCCAAATATAATTGGGGTCTATGGTGGCATGAGCCTACAGGGGAGAAGCGAGTTTATCATGAGAAAAGAAAAGTTGGAATTGGGAATAAGCTTTTTACATATCTGGAAGCAGGTATTCCGACCATAATAGGTGATCACAATACTTATGGAGGCAAAATAATATCAGATATGTCAATAGGACTTAAAATCAATAAAGAGGACATTAGTAATTTAAGAATTAAATTATTGAATTGCGATTACCATGGTCTTATAAAAAATGTCAAAGAATTCGCTCAAAGTCAAAGTTTGCAGAATAATTCAGCTCGATTATTTGACTTTTACTCTGAAGTTTTAAAGGGTAAAAAGACAGAGAATAAACCAATTATATTTTCCAAAGATGGGTAATCCAACAGATTTCTTCGAAGCTGTTTATTGGGATAATGAATATCGAATTCATAGGAAAAGAAATTTAGTTAAGGATATCGAACTTTATCATAAGAATGAATCATATTTGTCCGAAGAACGAAAACTGATTGTAGAAAACTTTTCTGAAGAATACAATGTATTTTTTATTGTTGGTGTTCCAAGATCTGGGTCAACACTTCTGACTCAATTAATCTGCAGTACTAATATGGTTTGCTACTTCAATAATTTCATTTCGAAATATTGGATGGCTCCAATTTACGGTGCAAAAGTTTTTAAGAGCATTTCAAATGATAAAGAAAAAATAAAATATAACTCAGAGCTAGGCTTAACCTCCGGGGATCATAGCCCTCATGAATTCGGTTTTTTCTGGCAACATTGGATGAATCATCGAAATAGTGACTATTTGAATGAAAAGGATCTAAATAATATTAATTGGACAGGATTGAACGATGAATTAAAAGGGTATGCAGGATATCATAAAAAAAATTTACTCGTCAAGAATTTAAACTATAATTCGTTAAAAATAACTTCGATTAAAAAGCATATACCAAATAGTAAATTTATTTTCATCAGACGTGACCCAAGGTTTGTTGTTCAATCTATCCTTACGGCAAGAGAATTGCAATATGGCAATCAAAATGCTTGGTGGAGTACTCGAATACCCAACTATAAGTTACTTTACTCAAAGCCTGCAATTGATCAAGTAATTTCTCAATTGACTTTTATTATTAATGAAGTAGAATCTCAGCTAAAAAACATTAAGCGAGAAGATATATTTGAACTAAATTATCTTGATTTAGATAAAAAGGAAATTGTTGAGAAATTACTGGCATTTGTAATAAATGGTCCTATCCCATCTTCTATTGCTATACCTAGTCCGAAAAATGTGATAAAAAGAAATGACTTTAAAGAAATAGAGTCAAAATTAAAATTTGAAGATTTTGGTTAAAGGAGCAATTACTCAACCAAATTATTTGCCTTGGTTGGGTTATTTTGAGCTATTGGATAAAGTCGACAAGTGGATCGTGCTTGATGATGTTCAGATCGTAAAGAGGTCATTCATCGTTAGGAATAAAGTTAAAAATGAAAACGATAAAGAGTCGTGGCTAACTTTGAGGGTAAAAAAAGGCGGCCAAAAGGATCAGATTAGACAATCTTTTGTTGACTCGAGCTTTGTTGTTGAGCATCTAAACATTTTAAATTCATATTACAGGAAGAGTAAGTATTTTGATGAGACTATTGCACTGCTGAATAGAATTTTACATGTGAAAGAGAATGAATATACTGTTTCAGAATACAATACTCGTGTAAATATTGAAATTGCTAAATCAATAGGCATTACATTAAATGTTGATTATTCGTCCAAATATCATGATCAAGTTGAATTCGAGTCCCCTGAACAGAAGATAATTGATTTATGTAAAATTACCGGAATCGAAAAGTATTACAACTTCAAGGCAGGTCTAGATTTAGGAATTTATAATCCCGATAACTTTAGAAAAAAGAATATAGAAATTTATAAACAAGATTATATTCACCCGACTTATAATGGTTCTGGATTTAATTTCAAGCCATATATGAGTATTGTAGATTTACTATTTCATTGCGGAATTCAAGATTGTTTATCAGTAATTAGAAAAGGCTCAAATTGGATAAGATGTTAATTAAAGCGAAAAGAAAAGAATATAATGCTAAGGAATATTTTGAATCTTGGCACAGATCAGTTTTTGACAATGAGTTTTCGGATAGAGTTACAATATCTCCAGCTGCTAGTAAATTAATCTCGAGATATCATTACAACCTTTTGGAAATCAACATAATCGAATCATTTATTGATTTGCAAATTAAAAAGCCAAAATCACTGTTGGACATTGGGTCAGGTGCTGGACATTGGATTGATTTTTATATGTCGGTTTTTGGTGCTAAAAATGTATTAGGAGTTGAGCTTTCTGACATATGTTGCGATCATTTACAGAAAAAATATAAAGACAATAACTTAGTCAGCATTACCCAAGGAGATATTTCAAGCAATGCATTCAAGTCCGGTGAGAAATTCGACATAATCAATGCCATAGGCGTAATGTTTCATATCATTTCAGATAAGAAATGGTCAAGAGCAATAAAAAACCTAAGTGATTTATTAGAGGACAATGGTGTCATCGTAATTGGTGGTAGTTTTGGAGACCAAACTCAAGATGTTCAATTCAACAAGACTAATTCTTTCAATACTTGGAAGGAAAGACAAGAAGCTTGGGATAATTTCAATAATGATGAGAATGAGGAAGTATTTGTAAATAAAAGAATTAGATCTTTTAATATGTGGGAGGAAAATTGTGACAAGAATGGATTAGATATCCTCAGAATTAAAAGGTCGGTTAGGAACAACAATCTCAAACTTCCGGAAAATAATCTAATGTTATTAAAAAAGAAAAAATGAACAAAATATACATAACTGGAGGGGCCGGATACGTCGGTTCTGTATTGACGCCCAAGCTTTTAAATGAAGGATATGAGGTGACGGTTCTCGATTTATTTCTCTACGGAGAAAATGTTCTTGAAGAACACGAGAATTTAACAATCATCAAAGGTGATATCAGGGATGCCGAACTTTTAAGCAAAACAATACCAGGTCACGACGCAGTAATTCATCTGGCTTGCATTTCAAATGATCCTAGTTTTGAATTGGATCCGTCGCTTGGAAAATCCATTAATCTTGATGCATTTGAGCCAATGGTTAAAATAGCCAGTGATTCTGGTGTTAAGCGGTTTATTTATGCCTCTTCTTCGAGCGTATATGGAATCAAAGACGAGCCAAACGTCACAGAGGATATGAGCTTGGAACCTCTTACAGATTATTCTAAGTTTAAGGCTCAGTGTGAAGAAATATTAAATCAGTACCAGACTGAAGAATTCACTACCACAACCATAAGACCAGCGACGGTTTGTGGATACGGAAGGAGACTGAGACTTGATCTTACAGTGAACATACTTACCAATCACGCTATAAACAACAGGAAAATCACTGTATTTGGAGGAAGTCAAAAGAGGCCTAACATTCATATAGAAGATATGTGTTCAGCCTACTTGTTAATGCTTAGACTCCCAAAAGAAAAAATTGCAGGGAAAATTTACAATGTTGGTTATGAGAATCACAAAGTGGCCGACATTGCTCAAATGGTTAAGAATGTAGTTGGAGATGATATTGAGATTGTAACATCGCCAACTGATGATCTGAGGTCTTATCATATTTCATCTCAAAAGATCAAAGATGAATTAGGCTTCGAGCCTGAACATACTATCGAAGACGCTGTTAGAGATTTAAAGGAAGCATTTGATGACGGACAAATACCCAATTCAATGTCCGATATCAAATACTTCAATGTGAAACTAATGAATGAGATCCATTTGAAATAATGTCCCTGAGCGTCCCTTACATCAATCTTAAAGTCCAGCATGAGGAAATCGCAGACGAGGTAATGCCTAAAGTAGAGTCTGTCATTCGATCCGGACAATTCATTTTGGGAAAGTCCGTTGAAAATTTTGAAAAATCCTTCGCTGAACTCCATAAAGTAAAATTTGCCGTTGGCGTCGCTAACGGAACGGATGCATTGATTCTTGCTTTGAAAGCTCTTGGACTCAACGAAGGAGATGAAATCATTACTTGTCCAAATTCATATCTGGCTTCTGCCTCTTCAATTGTTCTAGCTGGTTTTAAGGCAGTTTTTTGTGATGTTGATGATGATATGAACATGGATCCCGAAAGTTTGGAAAAGACTATCACAGCTCAAACCAAGGCAATTATTCCTGTACATCTAACCGGTAAACCGGCTAATATGAAGGCGATCAAGGCTGTTGCAGACAAGCATGATTTGTTTATAGTTGAGGATTCTGCACAGGCCGTAGGAGCCAGCTACGAAGGCACTATGGTTGGTGGATTGGGTGATTTGGGATGTTTCAGTTTACATCCTTTGAAGAATTTATCGGCCTGTGGAGATGCCGGAATAATCACAACGAACAACCAGGACCTTTATAATTACCTGATCGTCGCGAGAAATCATGGTTTGAAAAGTAGAGATGAATGTGAATTTTTTAGCCTTAATTCCAGATTAGATTCTTTGCAAGCAGAAATCCTAAGTGTAAAATTGAACCATTTGCCCAAATGGAATGAAAGAAGAAGAAGTATAGCCAAGAGATATAATGAGGCATTTGCTGACTTCTTTCGTGTGCCGGTTATTGCCGAAAACGAATATAGCGTCTTCCATACGTACATTATACAAACTGAACGTAGAGATGAATTGAAAGAATTTTTGACATCTAAGAATGTAGACTCCAAAATTCATTATCCAATACCAATTCATGAGCAACAAGCGTGGAAAGACTACGCTCCTGATAGAATTTCTTACCCAAAAACCGAAAAACAGTCGAAAGAGATATTAAGTTTGCCGATATTTCCGGAATTAACTGACGAACAGGTCGATCATGTGATTCAAGCCGTTTCTCAGTTCTTTAGTGCTTAATAATGAATACAATCTCTTATCGACAAGATATCCTCGATCTTTTTAAGAAGACATTTGACAAGGACGAATCCTTTATTGATGATTGGATTGTTTCCTGGGAATACCAGGAAAAAAGAAAAAAGAGGAAGGTAAATTACGGAGAAGGTTTACCGGAGGAATTCTATACTTACGACAATCCATCCGACATTCACCAATGGGTAAACTGGATGCTCAATGTTGAGAAAAGTAATTTCTTGGACAATGAGCAATTCCGTGCATGGACTGACCATTGTTACAAGTACGACCAGAAAATTTTCAAGAATACGAATTACGAAACAAGCGAAGAAATATATAGGAAAGGTCTTGGCTTATACAATGCTCAGGATTACTTCTTTGCTAACCTGATCCCTTACCCGGGCGATAATGATTCTTTAAAAGTTCTGGATTTTGGTGCAGGTTTTGGTCGTCAGTCAAATCTTTGGACGGGCTACAATAAAAATACCATTTATGTGGGCATGGACGCAATTCCAAAATCCTATTGCCTTCAGCATTATTATTATGCTTCCGGTGGGAATTTAAGACAGGATTATATTGTTGATCCTGAATCTTTTACACTGGAAAATGCCGAGTCAGGCATTCATCATCTTCCCACATGGAGATGGGATCTTCTACCTGATGGGTATTTCGACAAAATAATTCTTGTTCAAGTCTTACAGGAAATGAACTCCAAACTAGCCAGAAAAATGATTAAAACCTTCCACCGGGTGCTTAAGCCTGGAGGAAGCTTGTACATAAGAGACAATGATTCGCAATTCAGACCGGCTCATCGATTGGATACCAATAAATTGATATCAGATAGTGGTTTCACACTTGAATATCGCGGTCATTTGCAACATAAAAGAGATTTGCATGGCATCCCCAGAATATGGAGGAAAACAGATCCGGAAGTGCTCAAATCTCAAGAAATTACAATGAAACAAAGAGCAAATGAGCTGATGCTCGACATCGATGCTCTGACAAAAGGAAAACTCAAGAAACTCGTAAAGGGAAATTGACAATGGATAATATTCTTGTTACAGGTGGTTGTGGTTTTATAGGCAGCCACATTTCGGAAATTTTATTGGAGCAAGGCCATAAGGTGACGATCCTGGATAATCTTTCCACCGGTCATATTCAAAACCTCAATGATTTTAAGTCAAATCCCAACTTAAAGTTTGTTGAATGTGATATAGCCAACTATTCAGCTATTCGAGAGCATTTTAATGGCATCAATAAAGTGTTTCATATCGCGGCCCTTGCCGATATAGTGCCATCCATAGAGAGACCCGGTGATTATCATACGTCAAATGTCATTGGAACCTTTAATGTTCTTGAGGCAAGCAGGGAAGCAGGAGTAGATCGATTCGTTTACGCAGCTTCTTCTTCGTGTTATGGCATTCCCGATGAATATCCAACCAAAGAAGATGCAGAGATTAGGCCTCAATACCCTTATGCACTGACAAAATATCTGGGGGAAGAATATGTTAAACACTGGCACCAGATTTATGGACTGAAGGCAACCTCCTTGCGCTTTTTTAACGTCTATGGTCCGAGGTCTAGGACTTCAGGTACATATGGCGCGGTTTTTGGCGTTTTCTTGGCTCAAAAGTTAAATGGAAAGCCATATACAGTAGTTGGTGATGGCAAGCAGACAAGAGATTTTACCTTTGTAACTGACGTCGCCAAGGCCTGTATCAAAGCCTCGGAAAGTGATAAAGCCATAGGAAGGATTATGAATGTGGGCTCAGGCAATACTTACAGTATCAATCGTCTTGTTGAATTGCTTGGTGGTGAAATTGAATATATACCAAAAAGACCTGGAGAACCTGACTGTACATTTGCTGACACAACAGAGATTTCGCAAATATTAGATTGGAAACCGGAAATAAGCTTTGAAGAAGGTGTTAAAATAATGCTCGATCACATAGATTACTGGAGAGAAGCTCCTCTTTGGGACAAGGACAGCATTGAAGTGGCCACTAAAGATTGGTTTAAGTATTTGTCATAATGAGTAGGAAGATTTTAGAAATGGATGAGCTTGGCGAAGTAAGTGCCAAGTTAAGGAAGGAAGGTAAAAAGATCGTACAATGTCATGGATGCTTTGATCTGCTGCATCCAGGTCATGTAATGCATTTTAAAGCAGCAAAGAATTTCGGTGATGTATTGGTTGTTTCAATTACCGAAGACATTTATGTCAACAAAGGCCCGGACCGCCCAATATTTACGGAACAAGTCAGAGCCGAAAATTTGGCAGCAATTGAATACATTGATTATGTTACCATCAACCATCATCCCAAAGCCACCCCTGCTATTGCTGCAATCAAGCCAGATTATTATGTAAAAGGTCAGGATTATAAAGACCCCGATGAGGACTTCACCGGAGGAATATTAGAAGAAAAAGAAGCAGTTGAGAAGGAAGGAGGAGAGTTGGTTTTCACGGAAGAAATTCAATTTTCTTCATCAAAGCTCATCAATCGATATATAGATATTAAAGATGATCACCTCAATTCTTATTTAGAAACTTTACGAGGTAAGTTTAATTATGATGATTTCGTCAAGAAATTTGATGAAATAAAGAATTATAGAGTTTTGGTAATCGGAGATATTATTCTCGATGAATACCAGTTTGTGGCTCCTCTAGGGAAATCTTCTAAAGCTGCAAATATCACAGCCAAGAGTTTGGAGTCGGAGTTATATGCCGGTGGAAGTTTAGCCGTGGCAAATCATATTGCGGATTTCGTCGATTCGGTTACGTTGCTCAGCACTTATGGCTTAAATAAAGGTCATAATTACCAAGAATTTATCGAGTCACACTTGATGAAAAACGTTGAATTTGAAGGAGTCTTCCTTCCTGAAAGACCTACTGTGCTCAAAAGAAGACTGGTTGATAATGTATTCAAACACAAGCTTTTTGAAGTCATTGAAATAGATGATTCTGAATATTCTGTTGAAGAGAAAGAATTGGTTACCAAAGCCGTTGACGAACTCAAGAATAAATTTGATTTGATCGTTGTTGCCGATTTTGGTCATGGTTTGATTGATAAGGACATAATCAAACAGCTTGAAGACAGCGACATTTATCTTGCCGTAAATGCGCAAACAAACAGTGCGAACAAAGGATTTAATTTGCTGACTAAATATCAGAATTGCGATTATTTTTCAATTGATAAACTTGAAGCCAGGTTGGCTACTCATGACCGATATGCCGATATAACTCATATTCACAGAGATCTGATGAAAGAAACAAATGCCTCACTTGGATCCATAACATTAGGCGTGCATGGTTCAGCCGTGATGGATAATGAAGGCAATGCATCAACTTGTCCGGCACTGAGCAGAGAAGTAATTGATACTATAGGTGCTGGAGATGCTTATTTGTCTGTGACATCATTGCTCGCCAAACAAGGGGCCGCCACAGAGGAAATTGCATTCATAGGCAATGCTGTAGGTGCAATGGCCGTTAAAATACTTGGTAATAAGTCATATATCGAGAAAACAGCACTTTTAAAATACATAAAGACATTACTTTCGTAAAATGATCAGCTCATACATTAGTAAGTTTTCAGAAATCATTTCAGGTACAATAATTACCGACCTACAAGGCCAGGTTATAGATCATTCAGCATCCATAAAAGAGATGGCCGATCTTTGCGAGCAAACACACGATATTGGTGGGACGATTTATCTTGTAGGTAACGGAGGAAGTTCCGGAATAGTAAGTCATTCCTCTATTGATTTCATAAATGCATGTAAATTAAGAGCTGTGGCCATGACAGACAATAGTGTACTGACTTGTTTAGCGAATGATTACGGATATGAAAATGTTTTTTCAGAAGGTCTGAAAACTTTGTTTACGGATAAAGATCTTCTCATTGCAGTCAGTAGTTCCGGTTCATCCATGAATATCCGAAATGCTGCAAATCATGCTCGCGAAAAAGGAGGGAAGGTTATCACTTTCTCAGGTTTTAAGGAAGACAATCCATTGAGAAACTTAGGAGACTATAATTATTGGCTTAATTCGAGCAATTATGGTAAAGTGGAAATTGGTCATGCTCTTTTGCTTCACATACTTACCGACGAAATCAGCGAGAGAAGAATGAATTCATGAGTTTGAAAACTACAATCTCAGATATTCTCAACACCCCTTTTCAGTACGTTCTTCCGAAAATCCGGACTCAGTTTAAGTTGAGAAACAAAAGAGTTCGATATGCTCATGAAGATATTCAAAGCTCATCCTTTATTAAGGAAAGGAGCTTTGTCTGGAATTCTATCCTTTCTTCAAATCAATTGAATCCTACGGGAGACGAGATCTCTATTCTAAAAGCCTATTCAGAAAGGCATACGAATCACTATTTCAATATTTTAGGAAGTGATTGGTTGTCATGGTCCTATAAGAGCGAAGCCATTGGATTTCTTGGTCAAAAGATAGAATCAGATCATAATTTCGACATTGATTCTGACGGCAATTGGTTAGCGAATGTTGTGAACCAAGCTAATTTTGAAGAATCCAATAGGATTTGGTCTCACATTAAGGAAATCAATTCAGATTATGAGCCGATAATCTGGGTTAAAGATTTGAAAAGTGGTTACAATTTCGGCTTTAAGACACACTTCAGTCAAATAAGCATTCCCTCGCACCTTAAAGGAGTGGATATTAAAATCCCTTGGGAATTTGGTCGAATGAATTATTTGCCTGGCTTTACGCTTTTCGCATTAGAGTCTGGTGAAGAAGAACTATTGAATGAGGTAAAATGTCAGATACTTGATTTCATTATGGCCAATCCCCCGAGATGGGGAGTCCAATGGTCCTCTGCAATGGATGCGGCCATTCGATTGTTCAATTTGTGTGTGAGTTTCGACCTCTTGCAAGAATCAGAAGATAAGGACGATTTATTTGCTCAAATTGTAGTGAGTTCAATACAAGAGCACATTGACTTTTGTTGGGAATTCAGAGAACATAAAGATGGACTAGCGAACAATCATTATCTGGCCAATCTTCTGGGGCTAATTATGGGAACATCATGTTTGCCAAAGCATGCAAAGAACGCTGACATAGGGAATATCGTTATCAAGGATTTTCTTCATGAGATTGACAAACAGTTTCTTGATGACGGTGGAAATTTTGAATCGAGTTTACCTTATCATTTTTTCTCAACTGAAATTGCCGTTTTGGGTCTATCAATTATTTCCAGGGATAATGCCAAAACGAAATCGAAAGATTTTCGAAAAGCTTTTGTGAAAATTTCAAGGGCTTTTGAATTGTGCGAATTCAGTATGAATGAAGAAAAGATTCCGCAGATTGGTGATAATGATAGCGCGCGCATGTTTTATTGGTATTTAGAAGGTGGGAATGCCTCTGAACCTGAACCAGACTTATTGAATTACAGATCGACCTTCTTTTTAATTAAAGGATTTTTCAAACCAGAAGAGGATTTGAATTTGCATTCAAGCTTTACTTCTTTGTTTATGCAATCTGACTTTGATCTTCCTGAAATGTATGAGTCCAAGGCAAGAACAGTGCATGTTTCAGATTTGCCTTTCAAGAAAGAAACCGAATACAAAAACCCCTCTGACACCGATCTTTTGGAATCAATGGAATTTAAGTTTTTCGATAAGTTCGGACTTTACATTTTTAAAGGAAAGAATATATACCTATCTGTCTGTGGTACAAATCGCCATGTAAGGCAATATTGGCCCCATACACACAACGATAAGCTTTCATTGGAGTTATGGATAAATAATCAGGCCGTGGTAAGGGACCCAGGATCCTTCGTATATACGGCTGATAGCGCGATCAGAAATGAGTATCGAAGTGCAAAAGCCCATGCGGGCATTATCTTTGACAGCGAGCAGCAAAACACCTGGGAAGAAGGAAGTAAGGGCATTTTCAGAACAATTCCTGGTAGTAAAGTGACCTACATTAAGTCATCAATCAATTCTTTGGCACTGAAAGCAGAGTATTCCGGTACCGTGCATATAAGAGAAGTCTTTATTCAAAAAGACAGAGTGCGGGTGATTGATTCTTGTAATAAGGAATTCAAGGTGAATCAATTTCCGGATATTGTATTTTCAAACGGGTATGGAAAGCTAGAATCATGAAAAAGGTTCTGATTATAACATATTACTGGCCTCCCATGGGAGGAGGTGGAGTGCAGCGCTGGTTGAAGTTCAGTAAGTATTTGCCGGAATTTGGTTGGGAACCAGTGATTTATACTCCGGAAAACGCAGATGTATCAAATGAGGATGCCAGTTTACTTTCTGAAGTCAGAAAGGATCAGGTCGTGTGGAAACATCCAATTTGGGAACCTTTTGATTTGTACAAGAAGTTTATCGGGAAATCAAAGGATGAAAAGATTCAGCCCGGATTTTTGCAGGAAAGCGATTCCAAAGCAGGTCTGCAGAAACTATCGGTCTGGGTGAGGGGTAATTTATTCATTCCTGATGCTAAAAGGTATTGGATTAACACCAGTGTAAGGCATTTAACTAAAATGCTTAAAAAGAAAAAAGTTGAGGCCATAATTTCAACCGGTCCTCCTCATAGTAATCATCTAATCGCCATGAGGTTGAAAGAACGTCTTGGTATCAAGTGGATTGCGGATTTCAGGGATCCTTGGACCAACATAGACTATTACGACAAGCTTATGTTGACGTCATGGGCAGATCGGAAACATAGAAAACTTGAGAGGAAGGTTCTTGAAAATGCTGATAAAGTTGTGACCGTAAGTTGGAGCTGGGCTAGAGATTTCGAGAAGTCCTGTGGAATTCTGCCTCAAGTGATAACCAACGGATATGACCCTGAAGATTTTAATAAATTGACTAGTCAGTCGAATTCTGAAAGCCTTGTTTTTACTCATATTGGTTCATTGAATCAGGACAGAAATCCGCATTCTTTTTGGAAAGCTCTTGGTGAGTTGAAATCTGAAAATTCTGATTTAAACATAAAGGTAAAGCTCATTGGTCCAACTGACATAACTGTATTTGATGAGATCGAAAAGAACAATCTGAAATCCATTCTTGAACATGTTCAGCACATGCCACATGGGAAGGTATTACAAGAACTGGTTAATTCAGATGTTTTGTTACTGCCTTTAAATGATACTCCAAACATTGATGGGGTAATACCAGGTAAACTGTACGAGTATCTTGCAAGTAAGAGACCTATATTATGCATTGGCAAACCCACCGGTGATTCAGCAAGAATAATTAAGGAAGCAGGAGCAGGGAAGACTTTTGATTTTGACGATGGGTCGGGAATTCGAACTCAGATTAAAACCTTATACGAGCAGAAAACAAGTGGATCCTTGAATTTAAATCAAAATGCTCCTGATAAATTCAGCAGAAAGACTCTTGCAGGAGATTATGCAAAACTCCTAGACGACATTACGACTCGATGATAGGTTCTTCTTTATTTTTTCTGAACTCTATATAAAGCGCTCCAACAACCAATAGTAAAACAAGTATTGAAAGTGCAAGGGAAATTTTTTCACCTGCGAAGTAGGAGACTGGCTCAAAACTAAATTCAATCGTGTGATTCCCTTCTGGAATAGTCATTCCCCTTAAAACGTAATTCACTCGGATATGAGAAGCAGGTTCACCATCAATATAAACCTTCCAGTCATTGTCGGTACCCTCATAATAAATCTCTGAAAATACCGCAAACTGTTCGCCTCCCGTTACACTTGCCTCATACACAAGATTATTTGGCTGGTATTGAACAAGGTTGATCTGTGAACCTGATTTATTCAAACTCTCTGGAATAGCCATCTTTTCCTGATAACGCTTGTCAATTACGACGTCTGAGGAAGGCTCAAATTCATTCAACATATCAATTTCCTGATCAGCATTTTCAGCCCATATCACATTGTCAACGAACCAGGCATTGCCCATAGCATTTGGATTCCCTCTTGCTTCGGTTTGTCCGGTCTGATTGTTTCTAGTGATGTAGTATCTTGTGTTGAGCATGTCAATGACCTTGATGTTATTCTGACTTAAATGCCTGTCAATCAGATCCTGGTACCTAATCAGTTTTGCTCCATGATAACCTCCAATGGACTTATGATGAAATGAAGTCATCGCATCGGTAAATGGATTCACGCTAACATTGAAAACCCTGTAGTTGGGACTCTTATCTTGTAAAATTTGGCGATCGGCAGGGGAGTCAACATAAAAGGCGTCTCTGTCCTTCCTTCTCTTTAAATGAGTTTCATTAAGGTATTTTTTATCTTCTACCCAAAGGTCAAATCCAATCAGCAAGACAAGACCGGCTATCATATAATTAAGTTTTATTTTATCCTTGACAAAAGCAAAGAGTAGGGCAAATGAAATTGTGATCATAAGGAATGATTTCCAGGCGCTGCTGGTAAAAATGCTTTTGCGATAATCTACTAAAGTTTCGATTAGAATGTCCTCACTGCTGGAAGTAAATGACAGCATAGATCCTCCGAGAAGGGCAAGCAACAGAGTAAGACCACCTACAATGTAAAACGACTTTTTAATGGCCGGCAGATATTTGCCCTTTTCATCTGAAATAAGTACCTTATTCAATGCAAGTATTCCCATTAGCGGAATGGTCAGACTGGCAATAGACAAGATCATAGATGGTGTTCTGAATTTATTGTAGAACGGAAAGTAATCAAACATCAAATTATTGAATGTTGGAAAATGTCTTCCCCAACTAAGCATAATAGAAAGGATTGTGCAGCTTATTAACCAAATTTTAAGGTTTCCATCAAGGACAAAAAAGCCAAGTACAAATAAGAAGATTATAATGGCACCTAAATAGACGGGTCCGGACGTGAATGGCTGCTCTCCCCAGTAAGATCTGAATGATCTCTGCAGAATAGAACCCAGTTGTTCTTGTGGGATTCCTTTATTGTATAATTCTCTGGCCGCTTCATTTTGAAGTTCACCTACTTCTTTAGACGTTAATTGGTTGAATGAAGATGCACCACCATTGAAATTCGGTATTAAAAGAGTAAATGTCTCAGAAATGCCATAACTCCAGCTAAAAGCATAATCTTTTTCCAATCCGCCACCATCGGCATCTTTATAATCACTCAGCTCACTGCTGCCGCCACGCATAGTTTCTTTCGAATAATCATAAGTAGTCCACATCCTTGAAAAATTCGGCCCGATTGCCAACAATGCTGCAGCAATAAGAATACCTCCCTTCACAATAAGGTTTTTCACCGATCCATTTCTGAAATGAGAAATTCCTTCTATGATCAAATAAACAAGGATCATCAATCCCATGTAATAAGTGATCTGAAAGTGGTTTGCGTTAATCGAAAAGGCTAGAAATAGTGTTGTCAATGCCCCCCCGAGTAAATACTTTCCCCTCATGGTCATTATTATTCCAACCATGACTGGGGCAATGTATCCAATAGCCCTCAATTTACCCGTGTGACCCGCTTCCATGGAAATTATGAAATACGTGGAAAAAGCAAAAATGAAGGACCCTGCGATGGAGAGACAGGTATTTATTCCTAGAAATGCTGAAATAAAATAGAAACCTATAAATATGGTAAATAACAGTCCCAACTTGGAAGGTAAGAATCCTTTCGTGAGACTTTCCAGGTGAGCAATCAAGTTGTTTGGAAACTTTATATTCATTTGGAAAGTTGGCATTCCACTGAATTGACTATTTGTCCAAAGAGGCTCAATACCTGTATCTTCTCTAAAATCTCTGGTTTGTTTCGAAGTAGCCGATGAGCGATTGATATCACCCATATCGATGACTTTTCCTTGAAAAGTCTGTGGGAAATAAGCAAAAATTACCGCCAGGCCAATTACCAGTGCCAGCAAATGAGGTTTTACGGTCTCAAATATTTCTTTCATTCTGTCGTTGAGTAAGGTGGTCAAATGTAAGTCTTTGTACCATTGCAACAAACCTATTTTCTTGGGAAATATTATCTGTGATTAGTTTTTTTACAACTTTGCGAGATTCATAAGCCATGGGTGTAGTTAGAAGGCAAACAATTCGTAATTCCATAATCCAGTACCTGGGTATCGCGCTGGGATATTATAACTCGGTGTGGTTGTTCACGAGATTTCTCGATATGGATCAGTATGGTCTGACCCGTGTTTTTATGGCCATTTCAGTACTCTATGTGAATTTTAGCTCATTCGGCGCACCCAAAATGCTTATTCGATTCTTCCCTTATTTCAGGACAGAATCAAAAAAACATAATGGCTTTCTTTTCTTTTCTGCAAGCATGTGTGCCGTGGGTTTTGTTTTTACTACACTCATTTATTTGTCGCTGAAAGGCTATATAACTGGACACTATGCTGAAACCACACCTCTTTTTACAGATAATTATTATCTGATTATCGTTCTTGCCTTTTTGATGCTTTACTCAAGTATTCTTGAGAATTTCCTAATTGCCATGAAAAGGACGGTGATTCCATATTTCATGAAGAGCATTTTTATTCGTCTGGTATGGCTCGCCGAAATATACATGTATCATTTTGGCTGGTTTGATTTCGACACCTTCATGTTATTCTTTGTTGGCACGTACCTTTTAAACTTCCTGGTGATGCTTGCCTATCTTGTTTATAAAGGTGAATTCAAAGTAAGCTTTGAATTCCTGAATATGAGGAAAAGAGTATTTAAAGTTGTTGTTAATTATGGATTGTTTTCAATTGTCACCGGAATTTCCAACCTCATAGTAAATAGGATCGACATCATCATGATTACTTTTCTACTTGAACTGAATTCAACAGCAGTATATTCCATTGCCTATTATGTCAGTACCGTTATTCTGGTTCCTTCAACAGCCCTTTATCGAATATCTATGCCAGTGGTAGCTGAGCAGTGGAAGAAAAAAGACATGAAAGAGATGCTTTCTCTATATAGGAAGTCGAGCATTAATCAGATTCTAGTTGGAGGTCTTGCCTTTCTTGTAATTTGGACCAATATAGATGAACTATATTCTTTTCTTCCCAAAGATTATGCAAATGGTAAATGGATTGTCTTCATTCTGTCTGTGAGTGTTTTATTTAACATGAGCATGGGAATCAATAATGTAATTGTTATGATCACCAAATATTTTAGATATGACACTTTTGCCTCAATTACTTTGGGAATTTTAACGGTGGTCACCAATCTGATCTTCATTCCGATCATGGGATTGGAAGGTGCGGCGTTGGCCACTTTGATTTCTGTGGTTTCTTATCAAACCTATAAGTACATTCTTTTAATTGTCAAGTTTAGAATGCAACCTTTCACTTTTAAGACGATTTTGGCTGTTCTTCTTATGGCTGGAATTTACTTCGGCAGCACTCTGCTACCGGAGATTTCAAATAATCCCGTCATTCTTATTGCATATAGGTCAATAATAATTGCACTTGTATTCATTCCTCTTATCAGATTGCTCAATATTTCTGAAGACCTGAGCAGAGAAATTGATAAGTACCTTGGATTAATTGGACTTAGAAAATCTTCTTGATGATTCTAAGTTTATGGGAATAGTCTTTTGATTCATTGCGATAAATTCCCTGATGATCCATACGATCTACCCGAACTTTCCCAGAGGCATGAATGATGCGATGATCTTTAAGTATAATGCCAACGTGCGTAATTCGACCTTCTTCATTATCGAAAAAAGCAAGATCCCCCTCCTCAGCTTCTTCAATAAAGCTTAAAGGTTGACCTAATTCAGCCTGCCGATATGCATCTCTGGGTAATTGAATTCCATTCAATGCATAAACCATTTGAACAAATCCGGAGCAATCTATGCCCAATGGAGACTTACCTCCCCAGAGATATGGAGCATTGAGATATAGAAATGCATCCTCTACAAGTTTGTGTCTGTCCACCTCGGTCGGGATCTTTCTCAGGTGACCATTAATTTCGTAATTAAATTCCCCGGCCTTACTTTTTGAATCTTTTTCGTCGAAGTGATAAATCTTTGACCCGAGTACGATTGGAATTAGTTGATTTTTATTGAGATAATTTACCGGAGTCAGAATATCTTCACTGATAAGCGGGGCAGAGGAAGAAAGCGCATTAAAATCTTTTTCGCTAAGAGGCACGATTTGCTGTCTGTCGACCCAACAAACATAGGAATCGTTTATTATTTTAACCTTGACCCATTTTTCTTTAAGGCTTTGAATCTTAACAAGATCACCAAAAAGCAATTGGGTAACCATCTCACTTTTATCGCTGGCCTCAGCTCGACCCGGCACTATGCTCAAAAGGCAAATTCCAAACTTCATCTTCTCCAATGCAACAAAAAAAGGCCTTAGATACTCATTTTCAGAGTATTTCCAAGGCCTTTTATTAACCTCTTAGTGTTAACTAATCAATGTTTTCAATGATCATGGCAGAAGCTCCGCCACCACCATTACAAATACCGGCAGCACCGAGCTTACCACCGTTTTGCTTGAGCACATTGATCAATGTTACGATAATTCTAGATCCGGAAGAACCCAGAGGGTGTCCCAAAGATACGGCACCTCCGTTCACATCCACTTTGGATGGATCCAATCCCATTTCCTGAATATTTGCAAGCCCGACAACGGCAAAAGCCTCATTCAATTCCCAATAATCTATATCGTCTTTAGACATTCCAGCTTTATCCAGAGCTTTAGGCAGTGCTTTAGAAGGAGCCGTTGTGAACCACTCGGGCGCCTGAGCAGCATCTGCATATGAGACAATCTTTGCGACAGGCTTAAGTCCCAATTCATTCATTTTTTCACCACTCATGAGTACCAATGCAGATGCACCGTCGTTAATGGTCGAAGCATTCGCTGCAGTAACCGTTCCTTCTTTCTGGAATACAGGACGCAGGTTAGGGATTTTATCCATTTTTACATTCTTGTATTCTTCGTCCTCACTCACTACAATCGGGTCACCTTTTCTTTGAGGAACCTCAACCGGCACGATCTCATCATTAAACTTACCATTTGACCATGCATTGGTCGATCGATTATATGATTCAATAGCGAAATCATCCTGATCTTTCCTGGTGATGTTGCATTCTTTAGCACATAATTCAGCCGCATTTCCCATGTGGTATTGGTTGTACACATCTGTCAAACCGTCAAGGACCATTCCGTCCTTGATCTTGACATCACCCAACCTGTAACCATTCCTTGATCCAGGGAGGTAATGAGGGACAGCTGACATATTTTCCATACCACCGGCAACAACAACATCATTATCACCCGCAATAATACTCTGAGCTGCAAGAGAAATAGCCTTCATGCCAGAGGCGCAAACTTTGTTGACAGTCGTACATGGAGTGTTTTCAGAAATTCCTGCAAAAATGGCGGCTTGCCTAGCCGGTGCTTGGCCTAATCCTGCTTGCAAAACATTTCCCATAAATACTTCTTGAACGTGCTCGGCATTCACACCGGCCTTTTCCAAGGCTCCTTTTATTGCTGTTGCTCCAAGTTTTGGTGCTGGCACACTTGATAAACTGCCATTAAACGAGCCCATTGGGGTTCTGACAGCTGATATTATATATACTTCTTTCATTTGGATTCTAAATTCTAAACTGGCCTGCAAATTTACGAAAAGGAGTAATGCGACTTGAGTGAGAAATAGTCTTTTAAAAATGTAATTGAACATGAATTTAATAAGAGGAAATTACTACTTTTGTCGACCATTTAGGAGAGGTGGGTGAGTGGCTGAAACCAACAGTTTGCTAAACTGTCGTACTCTTTAACGGGGTACCGGGGGTTCGAATCCCCCTCTCTCCGCAAGATTTCCTGAAAACATTTTCGGGGTGTAGCGTAGCCCGGTTATCGCGCCTGCTTTGGGAGCAGGAGGTCGCAGGTTCGAATCCTGCCACCCCGACAGAAGCCAGATCAAATTGATCTGGCTTTTTTTTGTGATTTTTTTCTAAGAGATGGATTCATCATTAATTTTGAAACAAATGTGAATTCATGTATACAAGACCCTATCATACTCTTGGATTTTTTGCGTCAAGGCTTGGAAAGGCCTTAATACTTTATATCCTCTATGTAAGCGCCATCTATTATTTGTATAATCATCTTGATATAGAGCAAATTGACTTGCCTATGTCGATTTCCACTGTATTGGGTGTTTCTGTCTCTTTGCTGCTCGGTTTCAGGACAAGTGCTGCCTATGATCGCTGGTGGGAAGCAAGAAAAGTATGGGGTGGAATTGTGAATGACAGCAGAACCTTCGTTCGACAATTGATCGGTTTTACCAGTGGGAAAGAGGTGCATAATGAGGTGAAGAATCTTTCTCATCTGATGATTGCTTGGTGTTATGCTCTCAGAAGTAGTCTGAGAAAACTGAACCCTACAGAAGGTATTGAGAAATACCTAACTGATGATGAAAAAGAAGAGCTAAGCAAACATTCCAATGTGCCTAATGGTATTCTCAAGATCATGGAGGAAAAACTTGCCAGACTTAAAGAGAGTGGTGCAATAGACACTTATCAATATGTGGCTATGGACAGCACTTTGAAAAGACTTTGTGATGAAATGGGCATGTGTGAAAGAATTAAGAATACTGTATTCCCGGTGCAGTATAGAAGATACACCAGTCATGGAATCACATTATTCGTATTGATGTTGCCTTTTGGTATGCTGGAATCAACAGGTCCGTTCGTAATATTAATTTCTACTCTTGTGGCTTTCTTTTTTAACATGATTGAAGCCATTGCTTACTTTTTGCAGGATCCCTTTGAAAATAGAAGATCGGATACTCCAATGTCTACCTTGAGTAACACAATAGAAATTAATATTCTTCAAATGATTCGAGAGACAGAGGTCCCGGAAAAAATGACTCCAGATGAGAACGGAGTATTAATGTGATCAATCGAAAATTCCTCGTTTAAGTAATTGAATGTTTTCAATATTCAGGTAGATCTTAGTCAGATCTTTGGAATAGGTGATCTTTCCGTTAATCTGTCCGGCTAGAATGACGAGAAGATCGTAAAGACCAAATTCATTGTCTTCAATATCTTCCTTGGTGATAATAGGGTAGGACGAAGCGAATTGCAATTCCAAGTTGGTATTTGTATGCGTTACCTCTATTCGGGCATCATTCACACGTCCTGCAATCTTGCATGCTTCCAATAATTCTGTAACCATAAGACCTATAGGCACCATGTCTTTCATATGTAGAATGACAGGCTCTCCACTTACAAGAAGATGAACCTGCTCTTCAAGATCTGGAACTCTTTGGGATAATCGATCAATGTATTCAGGCAAGGAGATCCTTTTTATATTGACTGATTCGCTGAAGAATTTATGGACAAGAATCATTGAATTCAACCATTTACTCAAGTCATTTAGAATTTCAGACGATTTTTCCTCCGCAATTCTTTGGCTCAAACCAGAAATTAAGTTGCTAATTATTCGGAGATTCTGCTCAGTGTGTTGATGCAGGTCGGCTACCGCATGTTGAATCGCATTTTTCTGTGCATTGATCTGAAGATTTTTGCGTTCTAACTGAATTTCTTCGAATTTCTTCTCAGTAATGTCTGTAATGGTACCAAGTATGTAGAAATTTCCAAACTCGTCCTTAATCCTGACTTTAGAAGTAAGGATGGTCCTGGTTTCACCTCCTTTGGTGGTAAGCACTTCTTCATTTATATTGCTCTGACCCGTGCTAAGCACTACATCGTCTTTTTCCCAGAAAACATCGGCTTCCTCTTTGGGAAAGAAATCATAATCTGATTTTCCCAATAATTCCTCTCTGGGAATATCGATCATTTCACAGAATGAATCATTGAACATAATCCATTTGTGCTCATTGTCTTTAATGAAGATTGGGTTAGCTATAGAGTAAATCAGATTATTCTTGATGCTTTCAATTCCTTTTGAGATCTTTTCTTCTTTTGACATGTATATTCGCTAACCGTGATTTTATAAAATTTAAAGTTAGAATCAAATTTGAAAAACCTGAGAAATTATGCGGGATATTCAGTGAGAATTGATTTATTTTGCACTCCCCAAAAAAAGAGGTCGCGTAGCTCAGCTGGATAGAGCATCTGCCTTCTAAGCAGACGGTCATAGGTTCGAATCCTATCGCGATCACTAGAGCATCAAAATTGCACATTGAATTCAAAGCGAGCTTTTATTTAAGCTCGCTTTTGTTTTAAGCGAGTGCCTGAATTCATCTGAGCGAAGCGAAGAAATTTTGATGAGGTCCTCGGAGAATCCTGGATCATGGAGCGAAGAGACATAATCTTAAATAGCTCGCTTTTGTTTAATCTTATTTAAAGCGCTTTATAGGGAGTATATCAATTTCTTGAAACATATTCGTATGATCGATGTTTCCTTTATAAAATCAAAGTATGACTCATTTATTGACAACTTTCATTTTCGCGCTATTACCAGGTATATTAATGGCTCAAGCAGCCCCTGTCGATGTAGTGCAGAGACAATTGGAGGCTTACAATGAAAGAGATATAGAAGCTTTCATCGAGACATTTCATGACACCGCCATATTCGTCGATTTTAAAACTGGCGAAATTCGAATGAAAGGAAAAATGGATATCAAAGAAAAGTTTGATTCCTATTTCAAAGAGTCCCCCGAATTACATTCTGATGTTATTAAAAGAATGGAAATAGGAAATTCCGTAATCGATCATGAGCACATTGTAGGCAGCAGAGGTAGTGCAGAAATGAGGGAGATTATCATGATATATGAGGTCAATGAGGGGTCTGATCACGAAAGCCACAGCTATTTACAAGGAGTAGCTATTAACGTTAATATCACCATGTTCTCTGTGAGAGGCTTAGATGAAAAGAAATTAATTAGCCACAGGAAATCCTCTGTCGCGCATCAGAGCCTCAATTTTGGCATCTCTTCCCCTGAATAATCTATAAGCTTCAGCCGGATCAATGGAGTTGCGAGGCGCGAAAAGATATTCAACCAACTTAGAGGCGAGTTCCTGGTCATAGAATCCTCCGGGAGCTTCTGCAAAAGCTTCTGCTGCATCGGCAGTAAGAACGTCAGCCCACATATAACCATAATAAGCTGTTGCATAACCTTCACCAGAAAAGACATGACCGAAATGAGGTGTTCTGTGTCTCATCGGTAATTCATTTGGCATATTTAAATCTTGTAATGTAACTCTCTCGAATTCGCCGATGTCAATCCCTTCGGGATCAGCTAAATGAAGCTTCATGTCCATAATTGCCGAAGCCAAATATTCTGTGGTAGCAAATCCCTGATTGAACTTGGAAGATTTCTTAATCTTAGCGATCAGTTCTTCAGGCATTGCTTCTCCAGTTTCATAATGGACGAGATAATTATTGATGACTTCATCAGTTGAAAGCCATCTTTCGAGAAGTTGGGATTGGAATTCCGTATAGTCTCTTACTCCGCTATTTAGGGTTGGATATTTCACATTTGAGGAGAAGAAATGCAATGCATGACCAAATTCATGAAAAAATGTTGTCGCATCGTCCCATGATACGAGAATAGCTTCACCCGGGGCAGGCTTCACAAAATTCGAATTATTAGAAGCAAGCACGTTTTTCTTTCCATCGAAAGTTGTATGACTTCTGTATGTCGTAGCCCATGCACCGGATCTCTTTCCTTCTCGGGCATAAGGGTCTAAATACCAAAGTCCGACATTTTCTCCAGATGATTTATCGGTTACTTCCCAAACTCTGACATCCTCATGAAAGACTGGCACGCTTCCTTCCGCGACAGGAGAAAAAGAATAATTGAACAATCTGCCGGCCACGTAGTGCATAGCTTCCGTAAGTCTGTCCAATTGAAGATATTCTTTCACTAGATCTGAATTCAGGTCATACTTTTCTTTTCTAACCTGTTCTGCGTAAAAGCGATAATCCCAGGGTTCAATCGTAATTCCATCACCATTTTTATCCGCAACGGCTTGCATATCTGCCACTTCTTCAGAAACTCGTGCAATTGATGCTGGCCATACCGCTTCCATTAAGTTCATTGCATTTTCAGGCGTTTTAGCCATTCTATCTTGAAGTCGCCACTCAGCGTAATTACTGTATCCTAGAATTTCCACCTTTTGCCTTCGTAATTTCAAAATCTCGGCGATCAATTCCTTATTGTCGTATTCGTCATTGTTGTCTCCACGTGAATAATAATTTGTCCATACCTGTTTCCTCAATTCTCTTTCAGTCGAGTATGTAAGAAAAGGATCCATTGAAGATCGGGTATTGGTTATGGCGTATTCACCTTCATGACCTTTATCAGAGGCGATTTTGGCTGCCGATTTTATAAAACCTTCTGAAAGTCCACCCAATTGTCCTTCATTCAAGTAAGTAATGTAGTTTTCTTCGTCGTGTAAGACATTATTAGAGAAGGTTGTATAGAGGCTTGATAACTCTTTGTTGATTGCCGCGTATTTTTCTTTTTTATCGGCATCAAGTTCAGCTCCATTCATTGCGAATCGGGTGTAAATTAATTCTAAGACTCTTTGTTGATCCATTTCAAGAGGTTCAGTCTGAGCTTTTTCGTAGACTTCTTTAATTCGGTTGAATAATTTTTCGTTTTGAGTAATCTTCGACCGAAATTCTGAAAACAGTGGTGCCAGTTCACTTTGAATATCTCTGAATTCAGGTGTGGACATATTACTGCTTAAAATACCGTAATAGGTAAAGGCCCTATCTAAGGCTGATCCTGAACGTTCCATCTCAACAATTGTATTCTCGAATGTGGCTTCCTCCGTATTGTTTGCAATTGCTTCGATCTCTTTCAAATTGATATCCATTCCTTCGATCATACCGGCTTTAACATCCGCAATACTAATTTTATCGAAAGCAGGTACTCCACCATAAGGGCCTTCCCATTCTTTGAGTAGAAAATTTTCCATTTTTTGAGGTTTTGATTCTTCCTTACAAGAGTTGATTGTGATTGTCAGGATAAAAGAAATAATGAAAGTTTTTACAGAGTTTTTCATAATGAACCAGAATTTACTGAAGCAACATAATTAAGAAATATGAGGAGAATGAAGCATAGATTGTGCTTTTTATTTTCATTTGTATGACATGAAGGCTTTTCTACGAAGAACCGTTATTTTCATGTTGATCTTGATTGGCATAATGCTATTCAATGGTGCATTCAATTATTGGGTGTTAAAGAATTCTTCCTCAGAATTCTCACCAACAAGACTATTCATTCTGGGCGACTCATTCACCGAGAGTTCAGTTGATCCATCAAAATTCGAATCAGCAAGAAACCTATCTCAAGGCGCTGAGAATGCATTCATTTCATTCATTAAACTCAAGAAAATTACTGAATCTCATGTGCCAGACACCATTCTCCTGGGGTTTACGCACCATAGCATTGCCTATTTCAATGACCTGAAGTTCATAGATGAAACCTGGTCTGGTGAAATGATGAAAAGATTATTTCCATTAAAGGGTATAGGAGGTAAGGATTACATTTTTGAATTTGATAAAAAAAAGTATTGGAAAACGTGCTTCCGCAGGATGTTGCTTTTGCCAAATCCTTCTCTCCATAAAGCCTATGAAGGAAGTTTTAATCCTTCAGCACGAAATGAATTGAAGTATCTCAACAAAACCATAGAGCGCCATTATATGAATGACGAAATTTCTGAGGTATCAGTTATGTATTTTGATTCTATCATTCAGTTGTGTTCTGATCTTAATATTGATCTTGTATTGATAGCCACTCCGGTACACAATGATTATTATAACAGGATTCCGCAAAAAATTAAATCGAGGTACAGTCTATTACAAAATCAGTATCGACAAAATGGAGTATTGGTATTGGATTATTCCAACATGGAAATTGAAGATCAAAAATTTAAAAACTTTGATCATCTGAATGCCCTAGGTGCTGAAGAATTCTCTCTTAGATTGGTTAAGGATTTAAAATCATACTCGCCCTAATTAAACGAGATCCCAACTTTTCTTACTCTTCATTGTTCTTTATGAAAGGAATCAATGAGAAAAGCTGTTGTCATAGGATCGGGAATTGGTGGATTAGCTTCCGCTTTACGTTTAAAGTCGAAGGGATATGACGTTACCGTTTTTGAGGCCAGTTCTCATGTGGGAGGTAAAATGCATGAGATCAGAAAAGGTGGTTTCAGGTGGGATTCAGGACCATCCCTGTTCACGCTGCCGCAGCTGGTAGATGAGCTTTTTGAACTTTTTAACTACAAACCTTCTTCACGTTTTCAGTACTCAAAGAAGGATGTGATCTGCAATTATTTCTGGGAAGATGGAACTCGATTTTCAGCAAGTGCTGACACTTCTGATTTTGCCAGCGATGCAGCTAAAACATTCAAAGAAGACCAGGAGAATATTCAGAATTATATTCAACGCAGTAAGGAGAAATATGAACTTACTGCATCAACTTTCCTTCAGAAATCTTTGCATTCATTGTCTTCTTATATATCGGTGGATGCATTGAGAACCGTAATTGAAAGTGCCAAACTCGATCTTTTTGGAAGTTTGGATGAATTGAACAGAAAGTATTTTTCAAACGAAAAGCTGGTCCAGCTATTCAATCGATATGCAACTTATAATGGCTCTTCACCATACAGTACACCTGGTATTATGTCAATGATTCCACATCTTGAGATGAATGGCGGGACATATTTCCCAAAATATGGCATGAAAGACATTGCATATAGTTTATACGACCTGGCCAGAGAGCAACAGATTGATTTCTATTTTCAGGAAAAAGTTGAAAAGATTTTACACGATGGAAAGAATGTTCTTGGTGTCAGAACGCCCAAAGGTGATTGTCATGCGGATGTTGTTGTATCCAATATGGATGTTTATCCGACATACAAGTATTTATTATCAGACATTCAAGCACCCAAGCGTACATTGAGTCAAGAACGTTCTAGTTCTGCTTTGATTTTCTATTGGGGTATATCCAAAAATTTTCCGGAACTCGATCTTCACAATATTTTCTTCAGCGAGCAGTATGAAAAAGAATTTGACTATCTCTTCAGGAAAAAAGAAATCTACAATGATCCTACGGTCTATATAAACATTTCAAGTAAGGAGAAAAAAGACGACGCCCCTGAGGGAATGGAGAACTGGTTCGTGATGCTTAACGCCCCAGCCAATTCAGGACAAGATTGGCAAAAAATAATTGAAGAAAGCAGAGGTAATACGATTCGGAAACTAAGCCGCATTTTGAAAACTGATATTTCAAAATTAATTGTTGAAGAAGATGTTTTAGATCCAATTATGATTGAGGAAAAAACAAGTTCCTATCAAGGATCACTTTACGGTACGGCCAGTAATTCTAAGTTTTCGGCCTTTTTACGTCATCCAAATTTCTCGTCAAAACTCAAAAATCTATACTTCGTGGGAGGATCAGTTCATCCGGGTGGAGGAATTCCACTTTGCCTGTCATCTGCAAAGATTGTTGGAGATATCATTCCGCAAGTTAAAGATCAAACCATTAATCAAGTCGCATATGCCTAGAGAAGCTGCAGGAGTATCAATGATATGGTTATTTCATCTAACTGCCATTGTAGGAGCTGTAATTGGCTTTAAGGAATTCTTTATTACGAAAACCGCCCTAAACCTAGTATTAGTTTTTTCTTTATTGGTTTGGGTTTTTAAAATTGACGAAGCGAAGAAATGGTATTCCATCGCCGCCATTTTTGCCATGGGAATGACTTCAGAAATACTTGGAGTCAACTTCGGCTTTTTGTTCGGTGAATATGAGTACGGTGAAAATCTTGGTTTGAAATTGCTAGGTGTGCCATTAACTATTGGTTTGAATTGGGTCGTTCTGGTTCTTATCACAGGTACCATGAGCAATTACTTCAAACTACCGAGAATTTACAAGGCATTGATCGGAGCAGGATTGATGTTAGGGCTCGATTTTATCATAGAAGTTGTCGCCCCTCTGGTCGATTATTGGGAATTTAACGGAGGTGTCGCACCTCTTCAAAATTATGTTGCGTGGTTCATTATTGCCTTCTTTATGCACATGATTTGGCAGAGAATTGAAGTCAGGGGAAGTTTCAGGTTTTCCATGCACTTGTATGCTTGCCTCATTATTTTCTTTTCCTTCTTCGCCTTTTACGGACAGTTCTGAGAAAAGGCAAGTTATTTCCCAAAGGCCCTCATAAACTGTATTCCAATACTCTGCCATTTTGGTGAGGTATATCGCAATCTTGGTTTTTTGGCTTCAGCTGCTTTCACAATTTGATTCACGATACTCTTTGTTGATTTCAATTCTACGAAATTGAATTGTCGCTCTTCTTCTTTTTTAAGATTTTGTATGATGTTAAAATATTCGGAATCTTCATTAAGCCATTCATATTTTCTTGCCACATTTTTTTGATTGAATCCTGTATGGTATCCTCCCGGTTCAATTAAGCTAACATGTACATTTTTTCTTACCCGATGAATTTCTGCCCTCATTGCTTCTACACCCCCTGCAAGAGCGAATTTTGTCATACAGTATGGACCAAGAAAAGGAGATGTAACACGGCCAAAAAGTGAGCTGATGAATAGGACAATTCCTCGATTATTTTTCATCATGTTTTTTAATGCTAATTGGCTTAACTCAAATGCTCCAAAAACATTTATTTCAAAGTTATTTCGAACACGATCAAAATCTATTTCAGAAAGGGGACCACTTTCTCCAATTCCAGCATTATTAATCAAGACATCCAATTCTCGATGTCGAATGAACTGACGATCCTCAGTATAAGTAACATCTAACTTCTCAACTTCCATAATTAATCCCAATGAACTGAATTCTTCAAGAAGTTTGTCGGCCTGATCTTTGGTCTCTGTTGTGGCAATTACCTTGTGACCTCTTTTTGATAAAGCAATTGATGCATCTTTGCCTATGCCGGAGCCAGCACCTGTAATCAGAATAGTTTTAGATTCTTCCATATAAAAGGAAAAATACAATTAGTTTCAATTCGTACACATTAGAAATAAAAAAAGTCCGCCTCAAAATAGGACGGACTTTCCATGAATTGATGACTCTTATTTAACAGCCATCATTTGGCAGGAATCAACAAGTTTTATGAATTCAAATCGATAGCCATTTTCATCTTTTCCCTGAGCAGATTTTGCCAATTCTATAACACCATGATAAGAAGAAGATGATTTATAATCTGAGTCTCTTAGCAGCATACCAAATTCTGCCACTGCTGCACTGAATCTGAAATTGTCCGAAGTTTTTTCCAGGTCAATAAGCTCATTATTAAGATTATGAACAATCAATTTACTTTTAGTTCCGTTAGGCTCCTTATATCTGAATTTAACCGTCAAGATTTCATCATCTAAATCTTTTGTAACAGGTTTTTCGACCTGATATTTTAAAGGGTCTACATCCGGTAGAAAATCAGATTTAATTCCAACTGGAATAATTTCATACAAAGCTGTAACTGTATGCCCGGCTCCTAATTCACCGGCATCTATTTTGTCGTTGTTGAAGTCTTCATTATTGAGTTTTCTATTTTCATAACCTATAAGTCTGTATGACTGAACAATATTTGGATTAAACTCAACTTGAATTTTGACATCTTTTGCGATTGTGAAAAGGGTAGCTCTCATTTCTCGAACGAAGACTTTCCGGGCCTCACCTATATTGTCGATATAGAAGTAATTTCCATTTCCTGCGTTCGAAATTTGTTCCATTCTTCCATCTTTGTAATTGCCCATTCCAAAACCAGTAATAGTCAAGAAAATTCCCAGATCTCTTTTCTCTTGTATCAATCTGACCATTTCTGCAGTAGAGGAGGGGCCAACATTGAAGTCACCATCTGTAGCGAGAATCACTCTGTTATTTCCTCCTTCAATCAAATTTTCCTGGGCTACCTTATAGGCCAGTTTTATTCCCGCACCACCTGCAGTTGATCCTCCGGCCTGAAGCTGATCGAGAGAAGATATTATTTTCTCTTTTTCTGATACTGGGGTTGAAGGCAGAACGAGTCCCGCAGCTCCTGCATAAACCACAATTGCTACTCTGTCATTTGGTTGTAAAGAATTCACCAACAATTTCATTGAGGAACGCAACAATGACAATTTATTTGGAGAATTCATTGAACCTGAGACATCGATTAAGAAGACTAAGTTGGACGGGTTCAAATCTTCGTAATCGATCATTTTTCCCTGAAGTCCGATGTGAACCAGATAATGATCATTATTCCATGGAGCAGTAGAAACCTCAGTGTTTATTGAAAAAGGATCTTGTCCATTTGGATTATCATAATCATAATTGAAATAATTGATCATTTCTTCAATTCTGACAACATCTTTATGAGGTTTTGTTCCGTTGTTGATCATTCTTCGAAGATTGCTATATGAAGCTGCATCTACGTCAATTGAGAATGTGCTGAGAGGTTCATTAACTGGATTTCTGAATCCATTTTCAATGATTACATCATATTCTTCTGTGTTGTGATAATTAGGTTCATAAGCATCTGCATCATAGAATCCCGTGGCCATAGATCGTGACCCTCTGATATTTGTTACAGTTCCAGGAATGACAGCCATATCTTCTGATACGGCTTCTTTTTTGTATTCAATAACTTCAACAGCATCGTATTCTACCTCAGGAGTTATGAGAATCATTTGTATGTTGATCTGACTTTTGGACCCTACTTTTTTTTCTACTTTTTCATAAGTAGGGTGTGAAAAGACGAGAATGCTGCTTTCGCTCGTCACTTGAATAACATAGTTGCCATCAGCATCCGAATAGGTTTTTGAACTCGAGTTCTTCAATTCAATAAGAACATTTGGTATTGGTTTACCACTAGTAACATCGGTGATTGTGCCTGTAACTTTTTTTGCATTAGATATCTGTGTAAAAAAGGCGAGGCTAATTATTGATATTAATATGAATTTTAAATTTTTCATGATTTTGGTTTTTACTTATATGATGCATTCATATTCTTAATTCCATAAATCATTTCTAAATATTTAATTTAGGCTGGGTGAGTTACTTCAACTTTTTCAAGCCTCAGGAGGTATTAGAGGATAAGTCCGATCAGGATCTTATCCATCTGTTTGTTGAAAAAAATGACAATGATGCACTGGCTGTGCTTTACCAGAGATACGTGCATCTGGTTTATGGAATTTGCCTGAAATATTTGCGCAACAAAGATGATTCGCAAGATGCAGTCATGCAGATATATGAATTGTTGAACAAAGAGTTGCCTCGATTTGAAGTAAGAAACTTTGGAAGCTGGTTGAACGTCATATCCAGAAACTATTGTCTGATGAGTCTCAGACGCTTTAAGTCGAAGACTGAATTTCAAGAGGAATTTTCATCAGCAAATGATATGGAAATTCAAGTGATCCCGCATCATATTGATGAATGGTCGGTAGAAGACGATCTTCAAAAGCTGGAAAAATGTATTGAGCGCTTATCAGAAGAGCAAAAGAAATGTGTTCAATTGTTTTACCTTCAAGAGAAATCTTATAAAGAAATTGTAAGGATTGAAGACCTTGAATTGAAAAAAGTAAAAAGTCATATTCAAAATGGTAAAAGGAATTTGAAAAACTGTATGGAGAATAAAATTGAGTGAATTAAAGGACATATCGAATCATTTATCACCTGAACAGATGCAGAATTATGCTCAGGGATTATTGCTTCCTAAAGATGCCAATAAGATTGAAAGACATCTTCTTGAATGTGATCTATGCAGGGAAGCAATGGAAGGTTTGGAGAATTTTACGGGCAAGGGCGGATTCGTGACAGATGTAGATCTTTTGAAACATAGAATCTCACAAGAAAAGTCGAATTCAAAGTCCTTTGCAATTTCGTATCGTTATGTCGGGATAGCCGCTTCTATTATAGCGATTCTGGGTGTTGCATCTATTTTCATGATCTGGGATAAGTCTTCAATTCAAAATGAAAATATTGCAGAGGTTGAATTAGATGAAGAACCAACAGAAAAAGTCAACAGCAACCCAAATCAGATCGAGGTTACTCCTTCAATCCAATCTCAGATCGGGATATCTGATTCTTCCGCGATAGAATCAATCGAATCGTTTAAAGAGAATGCGATAAAAGAGAATAGATACGAGGCAGAAGCAGATTTCCAAGAGGAAATTCGAGAAGAGCAACAACTCGAGGAAGTGAATGTGGTAGAATACAAGAAAGAGCTCTTAGAAAAGGATGCTGCTGCTACAATGATAGTGCCAGGAACAGTAGCACCCGATACTACCACTCAATTAGCTAAAAGCGAGGATTCGGAGAATTTTATGGAAGATTCATCTGCCGACGAGATCTTTGTAGAATCTGGCAAAGCAGATAACAAAAGAACCGAAATAAGAGGAAGTAGATCTGCGTCTGAAGCGCGATATATAGAAGCAGAGCCGGCGCTTCCGCGGGTTATTCCAGCTAGACCTGAAGGCGGTCAAAACAAGTTTGATCGATATGTCAGGAAGAATATCCGGTACCCATCTGAAGCCTCAGAAAATGGAGTAGAAGGTTCTGTGAGAGTGTCTTTCAGTGTGGGAGCTGATGGCAAACTAAGTCAATTCAGAATTATTGACGGAATTGGCTTTGGTTGCGACGAAGAGGCCATAAGATTGATAAAAGAAGGTCCAAAGTGGGAACCCGCTACGGAAGATGGTTTAGAAATTGACGACAAGGTGGAATTGGAAATTCAATTTGAGAAGTAGCCTTGTTTAGGCTTGCCAGGTCATTTCAATTTCCTTGGATGATCCTGATTCAAGCATAATCTTTTCTTCAACACTTTTATTTGTGTCGAAACCAACTTTTGAAACAATCCTGAAATTGGCAATGGCAACATTTTCCGGATCCATCATGCTAAATCTGTAGTTGAAATCAGCACTTCTGCATTTGTCAATATCTTCTTCCTCAGCGTAATAATTCTCAACGTAACAAGTCGTAAATCCATAACGCTTGAAAAACTCAATGTAATGTGCTTGTCTAAGTCTGTTCTGACTACCGAATCTCTTAGTAGTGATTAAGTTCCATCGGGCATCACTGTATTTCAAATAATCGAATCTCCATAGTTTTGGGTCGCGGAAAACACGACTTTTCAGAATATTGATATCACTACAATTGATTTTATGGAACATTATGGCATCAGAAGAAAAATGAATATTGTCGAGCAAAGGAGTGAGTTGTTTCAGTGGGACTCTTTGCAAGGCCGATTCAGAGAAGAAGAAATCAACTTTATCTGAGATTATTCCTCTTCTTTTTAGCAGTTGTTTAAATGTTATGAATTGAACATTCATTTTATCCAGGATAATCCTTGTATCAGTTTCTCCTTTTATAATGTTATGTTTTTCTTTCAATGTGTTTTCTTCCAGATCAAATTGTTTTGCAATTAGACCCAGGAATGGTTCAAAGTCCTCGATGGCCTGGGGCATATTGAATAGTCCAAAGAATGCTATGTCTACAGTATAAATTTTCTTCACTCCGAGCAGATATAACATGACCAAGTCAATACCATGACCTCCGGTTCCAAATTCAAGAGCAGTTTTGCCTTGAGGTCTGAATTCCGCAGTCTTTTGACACATATCGAAATTGTTCATGGCCTTTTTAATACGCATATCGAAGTAGCCTTTGGTATTACTTAATACCTGAGAACGTTTTTCATCATTTCGAATAAGTTTCTTTAGTCCACGTAAAAGAGCTTCAGGCAAGAACAAATAGATTATTGCACCTATTTTTTCTAAGAGCAGGATGTATTTAATATTCAGCTTCATGATCGAAAAAGTGCTGCAAAATACGCAGCTTCTTTTGAAATGAAATAGAAATAGAAATTGATTTTTGACATCCTCCCGAGCTTTAAGGATATTAACATTGTACGTTAGTTATTAACATTTGACTATTCTTGGAATTGATTCCTCGTCAAATACGTTGCCTAACCAATTAATAATTAGTCATTTGCTTCATTGGACTGTGAAATTAAGCGTCGGTGATAAATATCATTGCTAATCGCATCTTATATCATCGGATATAAAACGCTTTCTCCGTTAACTTTGAATCGTTGAGCGGACAAATATGCACTGCGAAAGTGATTTTCCCTTCGACGAAAAACAAAACCAGGTTAGAAATTAGTTTAATCAGGAGAATAATTGAACAAACTAAACTTAAACTTTAAACAAATGAAAAAGCAATTAATTATGGGGGCTGCTTTTGCATTCTTAGCCGGAAGTGCAATCGCCCAAAGTAATTACGCGAATACCTATCAGTATGATGACGGTAGCGGAACTGCTAGTAACTCTTCTACAGTTGATCAGACAGGTTATTCAAACTACAGTGATGTAGATCAAATTAATACTGGTGATGGGTCTACGGACAACACATCAGATGTTGATCAGACCGGCACTGACAACTTCGCAAGAGTTTCACAGAACGAATGGGGAAGTGGTTCGCACTCTTCTACAGTAGTTCAGGATGGAACGGATAATGATGCTTGGTCTATCCTGCGTAAAACTGGTAACACTTCAAGTGTTGATCAGGATGGATTGGATAACTATGCGTATCAGTATGTATTTGGTTCTAACAACGAAGTTAGTATTGATCAGGTAGGTACATCAAACAACGCTCAGCAAAGAATGGTGGGATATATTAGTTATACATCTCAAGCAATTGGAGCTAATAACTATTTCACGGCTTCTCAGGCAGGATATGGTAACTTCTCAAGCCAAAGATTATTTACCAATGTTGCTGATGCCGGTAGCGATAACTCAAGTTATGTTGACCAAACTGGTAGTAATAACTGGTCATGGGTGAATGTATACCAATATGGTGCTGCTGCTGATGACAACTATTCTGATGTTTTGCAGGACGGAACTTCCAACTACAACAACATGCAACAGAGAGGTAACGAGAACAGTTCAACTGTTGATCAGGACGGAACTGACAACGATAACATTTCTATCCAGTACGGCGATGGAAACTCTGCTGCTACAACTCAGGATGGAGATGAGAACTGGAGCTACACTCGTCAGAGATATGATGGAAACACTTCTGAGACTGATCAGACAGGTGATGACAACCACTCTGATGTTATCCAAACTGGAGACGACAATACTGCTATGACTTCACAAACTGGTGATGACAATGACAGTGATGTTTGGACTTTTGGTGATGACAACTCTGCTGATGTTACTCAAGATGGTGACATGAACTGGTCAGACATTGACCAAATGGGAGACATGAACATTGCTGAGACAACTCAAACAGGAGACTCTAACGGTAGCGATGTTTACCAATCAGGTGATTCAAATGGTGCTTACACAACTCAAACTGGAGATAGCAACTATTCTTGGATCAATCAGTCTGAATAAAAACAATTATTCTCAATATATAAAGGCTCGCTTTTAGCGGGCCTTTTTTTTTGTGATTAATCTCATGAATAACAAAAATCATTGGTCAATAATGACTATTGTTTCCGACAAAAAAATATTCCATTATTAAGTTTGTTCGAAAGATGGGAAAGTGGACAAAACCACCTCTTTTTTATCAGATTTTAATCAAAACCAATTTATAATTCGCTAATGAAAAAACAAATCATGTTTGCTGGAGCAATGCTTTTCACAATGGGAATGGCGGTTGCTCAATCTAATACGGCTTATACTGATCAGAGTGGAGCAGGTTCGAATACCTCTACGGTTGATCAGGTTGGTTATTTGAACTATTCTGAAGTTGAGCAGATCAACACCTTGAATGGATCAGATAATAACGTATCGGATGTTGATCAGAACGGAGATGAAAACTCATCTTCAGTTATTCAGGATGGGGCAGGTTACAATACTGCCGATATCGATCAGGTTGGATTCCATAACAACAACAACACCATGACTTATGGTGCTGATAATGATGTGGTAGCTAATCAGGATGGAAGGTACAACCTTGCTTTCACTCACCAGGTTGGTGATGGAAACTCTGCGACTACGAACCAAGTTGGATCAAACCAGTCTTGGATCAAGCAGTACATCACAACATGGAATACAGATAAGTCAGATGGAAACATCGCTACAGTTGATCAAACTACGACATCAATCTGGGGACCAAAGAACAAATCTTGGGTTCGTCAGGCAGGAGACTTTAACGACGCTGACATCGATCAGATTGGAACAGGTAACTTGAGTGATGTTGAATCTTGGGGTAACAACAATGAGATTGATGTAATCCAGGACGGTGATGATAACGATGCAACAACTGTTCAGACAGGTAACTCAAATGTTTCTACAACTCAGCAGAGAATGTTCTGGGCTCCTGCCGGGCCAGCTGAGAGAAACGTTTCAACTGTAGACCAAACTGGTTATAAGAACAGAAGTATTGACCGAGCTAACGGTGATGACAATACTGCTGATATCGATCAGAATGGTGACTGGAACAGGTCTCATGCTACTTCTTCTGGAAATGACAACAACATCAAAGTTGATCAGAACGTATACAAGAATGACGCATGGACTTACCAAACAGGTGATGAGAACACCGCTGACTTGTATCAATCAGGTGACTTGAACTATTCAAGCATCATTCAGTATCAGGGAGATCTTAACTATGCTGAGGTAGATCAAATGGGTAATGAGAACGATTCTTATGTAAATCAGGAATATGGTGATTCAAACCACGCTGATACATACCAGAATGGAAACTACAACTACAGTGAAGTTTACCAAACGGATGACAGCAATTCTGCTTACACCACACAAAATGGAAATGGTAACTGGTCTTCAATTAATCAATCAGGAGCACCGGCTAACTAATCCGTAGTTAACTAGAATTCAAAGCCTCGAAGAAATTCGGGGCTTTTTTTATCCCCAAAAATTGAGAATTCGTCGAAGCTAAGGTTTCGTTAATCGATGATAATTATCACCCCTATCATGTGTAAACATCATCGGATATGAACACTACTAATAATAGATTTGAATAGCTGAAAAATTCCGGGCAGAAGATTCTAGAAGAATTCAGTAGCAAAACCAAATTATTATTAACAAATTTCGCTTTATGAAAAAACAATTAATACTAGCGAGTGCATTGACTTTCGTTGTTGGAATGGTCTTTGCGCAATCTAATACGGCCTACACTGATCAGGCTGGAAGTGGATCTAACACTTCTAACGTTGATCAGACTGGAATGGGTAACCTGTCCAATGTAGATCAGTATAACGACAATTCTTCCAATGCGAACAACGTATCTGATGTTGACCAAACAGGTGATAATAACCGAGTTGGAACAACAATGGGTGCTTCTACATTCTGGAATGGAATGGTTCAAAATGGTGGAAACAACAACTCTGATGTTGACCAGACTGGAGATAACAACACTGTTTACAGAGTAACTCAGAGAGGTTACGGTAACGATGCCTCTGTTTCTCAGGAGGGAGATGGTAACATGGACTGGGCAGCAAGCTGGGGTGATGATAACGAAATCGCCGTTTCACAGATTGGTGACGGAAACAGTTCTGTTGATTATCAAGTTGGAACAACAAACTCATCTATTACAAACCAAACAGGTGATGATAACTCTAGTGAAGTTCACCAGTATTACTATCCAGGATACTATGGTGTAACTCCAGCTTCTGACGATAACACTTCTACTGTTGACCAAGATGGAAATGGCAACTCTAGTGTAGTTTGGCAAGAAGGAGACTACAACAATTCTGATGTTGACCAAACTGGTGATGATAACATTTCTTCTAACAATCAGTATGGTAATACAAACACTGCAGTTGTGGTTCAGACAGGTGACATGAACAATAGCTATGTTTATCAGGATGGAAACACCAACGTAGCTACAGCAGTTCAACTAGGTAACGGAAACGATGCTGATGCTGATCAAACTGGAAACATCAATATGTCTAGCTCAACTCAAGTTGGTGATGACAACACGTCTGATGCTGACCAAACTGGTGATTTGAACGATTCTGATGTAGATCAAATTGGTGACGATAATGTTGCTGATGTTGATCAAAACGGTAATTTGAACGATTCTGATGTAGACCAAATTGGAGATGGAAACTCTGGAGATCATGACCAAAATGGAACATTGAATCAAGCAAATTCTAATCAAGTTGGAAATGACAACGTTAGTGCAATTGACCAAGACGGTTATTTGAATATTGGTGTTGCTGTTCAAGTTGGAAACGACAATGACGGTTTGATTCTTCAAGATGGTGAAACAAACCTTGCTGTTGCGGTACAGAATGGTAATGAAAATGATAGCGATGTTGATCAGTATGGTGACGATAACGAAGCCGATATTGACCAGGTTGGAAATGAAAACATTTCTTCTGCTATGCAGTATGGAGATGACAACTATGCCATTACTACTCAAACTGGAAACATGAACGAGAGTTATGTTGATCAGTCTGATGATTGGAATGCAGCATATACTACTCAAACTGGAAATGGTAACTATTCTACTATCACTCAATCAGCTGGTGGAGGAGAGTAATCTTATCTATAACACAATAAAAAAAGGCGCCGAATTTTCGGCGCCTTTTTTATTTCGACAAGTCAACGTTTTTCTTCGATGAAGGTTTCATTTATTTCGATGACAATAATCATTGTCTTCGGAAATTAAGGTCATCGCACAAGAAAAGGAATGGTTATAGATTTGAATATCTGAATCGAATATTAGGCAGAAGATTCCTGAACGATTTAGTGAGCAAAACCATTTTTAAACTATAATTCGCATTATGAAAAAGCAAATATTGTTAGCGAGTGCCTTCACAGTAGCCGTGTCATTGGCCTTCGCTCAATCTAATGAAGCTTATACGAATCAAAGCGGTGCCGGATCTAATTCGTCAACGGTTGATCAAGTAGGCTACAGTAACTATTCGGATGTTGATCAAGTAAACACGCTGAATGGTTCTGATGATAATACTTCTGATGTTGACCAGACAGGAGATGATAACTACGCTAGTGTTTATCAGATCGGAGCTGGTTACAACAGTGCTACGGTAGACCAGGACGGAGACCTTAACTGGAGTCATAACAGATCTTTGGGAGCCAGCAATACAATCACTGTAACTCAATTGGGAGATGATAACAATGCATATGACCATCAAACTGGTGATAACAACAGTTCTTCAACCTCTCAGATAGGTGATGACAACCATTCTCATACTGATCAGTATAAGTCTTATACTTATTATGGATCAGACAATTCAGATAATAACGTTGCTGTTGTAAGTCAAAATGGTGATGATAACTATAGTCATGTAAGACAGCATGGTGATTACAACAACACGAATGTATATCAGTCTGGTAATGATCATACAAGTTCTTCTCACTCTTATGGAGACAACAATACGGTTGACGTTGATCAGTATCTTGGAAACAATGATTGGTCTGATGTAGATCAGTATGGCGACTGGAACTATGCTAAAGTAGACCAGTGTGGAACAAATAACATGTCTGATATTTACCAAAATGGCGACAACAACAGCGCTGACGTTCTTCAATATAGTATGGAGCATGACAGCTGGGTTGATCAGGTTGGTGATAACAACACTGCTGACATTGATCAAAAGAACGGTAATTATAACTGGTCTGACATGGATCAAACAGGAGACTGGAACACTGGTATTACATTCCAAAAGGGAAGCAGAAACGAAAGTGATGTTGAGCAGACTGGTGATAACAACATTGCCAATACATATCAGAGATACTCATGGCATGATTCTTACATCGACCAAACTGGCGACTATAATGAAGCTGATGTTGACCAATATGGTGGAAACAGCAACTGGTCAGATATCGATTCTGAAGGTTCTTACAATGAGGCTTTTACAACTCAAAACGGTTCAAACAATATGAGTGATGTATGGCAGTCGGGCGACTCTAACGGTGCCTACACAACTCAGACAGGAAGTGGCAACTATTCAGTGATTAACCAGTCCGCTGGTAGCTGATAAGCTTTTCCAAATAATATTTGAAACGCCTCCTTGTGAGGCGTTTCTTTTTTATGGCCTTTTTTGTCTGCATGGCAAATGAGTTGTAATTTCGCATGGAAGAGTAAAGGAAGGTGAAGAAAATATTTTATTTGATTTCAACACTCGGAGTGGGAGTGGTAAATCTTTTTGAGGATGAACCGGAGGCGAAGGTCGCCAAGGATCCTCCAAAAGCCACAGAAGTTGTGGTTGACGAGAACAGGGAGGTAGGTACAGAGCAGAGTTTTGCCTTTCCTGTGGGAGAAATTCAAAAAAATGAACCTCAGGTTGAGGAAGAGCAAAAAATTCTCGTAGTTAACGAGGATGTTGATCCTGAGATTTTGGAAGAAATACAGGCAGAGCTTGATTCAACTGAGACGGCTTTAGAAAAGATGGCGCAGGCCGAGATGGTTATGCCAGTGCTTACTCCTGAAACCAAAGCCAAGCCCAAAGATGATAGCACTGATTTGGCCCTTTCCCAGGCTGAATTGGAAAGACTCAAGGAAGAAGAACGAAGGCAGATGGAGGAAGAGAGAAAAATATCGAGAGATATTGAAATCTCTGGTCTGATCATGGACGATACACGTTCAAAAATTGGAAGGGATTTTTATGACTCATTCTTCACTCAATGGAATTCATCAAGTAGACCGAACGAGCAATATACCATTACCATCGCTGAAAGACCAGTCCGGGGTTCTGTGTCTCAGGTAAGTGTGTATGTCAACGAAACTGAGATATTTAGAAATTTCATTCAGTTGAGAACATCTGAAATTGAGCAAAGAGCTGATCAGGCTGTAAAAAGGGCCCACAACTTCCTGTTAAATCAAGATGATCTTCAACGTCAATTAATGGAAGAAACAGACCAGATGGGAAGTGGAATTTATTAATTTTTTTTGGGCTTAAAATATTACCAAATAGGCGAAACATAAATCATTTTTAAACGTATCACTAATCATTGACGAAACAAGGGAAATATCTTATATTCGTGTAGCCAATTGGGAAAGCCTTGTAGAGCAGACCTGATAAAGAATGAGATAGGAAATATATAAATGAGTAATTTCGCCAATTCAATGAACAACCGAATTTTAACATTGCTTACTTCTATGGTTATCGCTCTTTCTTTGAGCGCTCAGGAAGTAGATTCTGAAAGTTTATTGCTGTATGATCTCGAAAGAGATATGGATATGGTTGATGAAGGCTTTTCAGCTGATGAAGCGAATAAAGTGAAACTTCTTCAATTGGGTCATAATAATTCAGCTGTAACAGATCAGAATAATAGCAGTCATAGTCTTCCCAACGTGGTTACGGCTTTCCAGCACGGTATTAATAACGAAGTTTTTATTCTTCAAGCCGGATCGGGAAATACGTCTCGAGTTCTTCAACAAGGAATTTCTAATGATTATGAATTAGAGTTGGAGGGAGATGACAATACGACCAATCTACTTCAGCAGGGTGCAGGAAATACTGTTGAGCAGTATATCAATGCCGACGGAGTGGATTATACAGTAGTTCAGCAAGGTTTAAACAACGAATTAATTCAAATTGAAAATAATCCTGAAATGCCGGATTATACGATTTGGCAGAGAGGAACTGGCATTTCTGTGAGGATAGAGAATGTTTCGATCTATTGATCGATCAAAATGTGTAGGGGATGAAGGTGAGTTATGTAAAATTATTGTTGTTTGGGGGGCTATTCTTTTTGGCCCCTAGTTTTATTTACGCCCAGGATTTTATCTACAGACCAATAAATCCAATGTTAGGTGGTGATGATACGTTCATGTATCAACAACTTTTGTCAAGTGCTCAAGCACAAAATACATTGGAAGATCCAAATGCTTCTGATATTGAAGACAGATTTGGCAGAGATCCGCTTCAGGACTTTGAAGAAAGTTTGAACAGACAGATCTTAAGTCAGTTGTCGAGATCACTTGTTTCAGACCAGTTCGGAGAGGAAGGAATTCAACCCGGGAGTTATGTGCTGGGTGATTATAAGATTGATGTCACGGAAGGTGGAGAGGGGATAGAAGTGGTTATTCTCGATGAATCCACAGGAAATCAGACGACCGTGCTGATTCCATATTTTTAATCGTATCTATTTCAAGTAATTAAGTTAACGTGGGAACCAGAAGAAAGATAGTAGGGATATATGTTGCGCTGATTGCAATGATGATATATATGGGTTGTGCTGCACCACAGTATTCTCCATATCAGGTTACGGAGGCTCGACTAGGGCCGGAAACGAAAAGTTACAAAGGGTTGACGAGTCTGCCGGCGCCACAGGAAAAAATTGCTGCGGCAGTATACAAATTCAGAGATCAGACGGGTCAATACAAACCTTCTGAGGTCGGGCAGAATTTCTCGACCGCTGTAACACAGGGAGCTACATCTATTTTGCTCCGAGCTTTGGAGGAATCAGATTGGTTTATGGTTATTGAAAGGGAAAACCTCAATAACCTTTTGAATGAGCGTAAGATCATTCGTTCAAGTAGGGCACAATACAACAAGGATCAAGGGAATACTGATGACCCATTGTTGCCGCCGCTTCTCTTCGCTGGTGTGATTCTCGAAGGCGGAATTATCAGTTATGATGCGAATGTAGTGACAGGTGGTGCCGGATTGCGATATTTTGGTGCAGGAGCATCCGGTCAATATCGAGAAGATAATATTACTGTCTACTTAAGAGCTATTTCAACAAGTAATGGAAGAGTACTCAAGACGGTATACACGTCCAAAACCATCTTATCTCAGATGATCGATATCGGTTTCTTCCGATTCGTGAAATTTAGTCGCCTTCTTGAAGTTGAAACGGGATATACTCACAACGAACCAACGCAAATGGCTGTTACAGAGGCCATTGAAAAGGCTGTACAAAGTTTGATCATTGAAGGTGTTCTGGATGGTCTTTGGGGACTTCAGGATCCCGCGCAGAAGGATTCGAAGATGTTCAGGGACTATATAGAGGAGAAAGAAAATAATGAAGTGACTAATTTTTATGGCAGATATAGTCTTGATAGAAGAAGAAGATTTGGAATTGGAGGTAGCGTAGGAGCGCAACTCTATGATGGAGATTATGCCGATGGAATAGCCAAGCCAACAGCTGAGGCAAATGTGGACTTTTCTTTCAATTCCGCCACCTCGGTTTCATTCCGCCTGGGAATTGGTGAGCTGGCCAATAAGAACTTTTATGAGAATACATACTATTCTGGTGATATCATTGGAAGCTGGAGAGTCTTTCCGCAAGCCATGTTCACACCTTCATTATTAGGTGGAGTTGGTGTATTGCTTGAAGATCTGGGCGATCAGGAAGTTGATAATATTTACGATCATCTCTACCCGAAGTTCATCATGGGTATGGGATTTGAATTCATGCATAAGGATCGCTGGGGATTCAACCTTGGCTTTCAATATAATTATTTGATGAACGACAGGATAGACGGTGCTGAGTACGGTGAATACTTTGATTCTTACTGGAAAACAACCGCTGGGTTTAATTTTTATTTCGGAAGAAAACTTAAATAATGAGAGTTGTGAAGGCAATGAAAGGAAAAGGAAATATTTTAGGGAAAATTGGGTTGGTGATTCTCATAGCAATCTCTGCTTATTCCTGCAGGGATGAGAAAATCGAACCGGAATTCTTTGGTTCGATTTCAGGCCAGGTACTTAATTCAGAAACGAATCAGGCAATCGAAAATGTGAGTATTACCACTAATCCGTCTTCTGATGCATTAATTACGGATGCAAACGGAAACTTTGATATTACGAATGTGAGAACGGGAACTTATACAGTGGTTGCAAGGAAAGAAGGATTTGGCACTGAGTCGGTTTCTATCTCTGTAAGTAAGGACGAGACTACCAATGTTTCAATCCTTATGAAAGAAGATGAAAGTGGCATAGACCTATCGCTTCCATATGATCCCTCACCAGGGAATGAGTCTTCTGAATGGCCTAATGAAGTTACATTGACTTGGAGACCACCGGTTATTTCAGGTGAGAATGATCTTAAGTACACTGTTCTTCTTTATGAAGAAGGAAGCGTATTGAAGAACGAAATTGCCACAGAAACTTCAGATACATCTGTCCAGGCTGTGAGCGTGGATTACGAGACCACCTATTTATGGCAGGTCAACACCACACTTGAAAGTGGAAGCGTTGTGTTTGGAGAAGTATGGTCGTTCAGAACCACAAACTTGCCTGAGAATAGATTTTTATTTGCAAGCTTAAAAGATGGTAATTATGAGATCTATTCAAGTGATAGCTCAGGAAATGATGAAATAAGACTCACCAATAGTTTTAACCGTGACTGGAATCCACTTTGGAGTCCGACTAAGGATGTAATTGCATTTACTTCAAATCAAACGAAGACTTATATCTATACGGTCAAGCCAAATGGAACAGATAGAAAACAGATATCGAATTTGTCTGTTGAAGGCTATCACAATTCAGGATATGGCATCTGTTGGTCACCGGGAGGAGGATATATTGTATTCCCTCATTACGATAACCTATACAGAGTAGATAAGAATGGGTTGAATTTAACATGGATTGCTCAAGCTCCAACCGACAGACATTTCAGACAGAGTGACTGGACAGCACAAGGAAATAAAATTGTTGTTGAAACAGTGAGTTCAACGGTATATAAGTCGGAGATCTATATCATGAATTCGAATGGAACAGGTATGCAGAAATTGGTAGGAGACTGGCCTGGAAATATTGCAAGTCCGACGTTTAGCATTGACGGCCAGCGAATTCTATTCACTCACGATGTTTCTGGATTTGAGTCACCAGATGGAAGGCAATTAAATGCTCATATCTATTCTATGAATATTAATGATACGAACGATATAATTGATATTTCAGCTAATAAACCTGCGGGCACGAATGACCTTCAGCCGAGATTTTCACCAGATGGTGCCAAGGTTATTTTTATTAACCAGAGTAATGACAATTCTGGTAATAAAGAAATATGGACCATGAATCTGGATGGTTCAGGAAGAGAACGATTGTTTGAAAATGCAGAAATGCCCGATTGGCAATAATGCACAAATCGAATCAAGAAAAAAGCCGGCTTTTGCCGGCTTTTTTTATGCCATATTCTTTCGTGTGAATAACTACTAATAACTTTTATCTCGACTTGGAATAACAATTGTTATCGTTGCTATCCCTATTATTTCGAAAGATGAAATAGTCATTTTTTGAGATGGGGGACATTTTTTTTTCGATTAAATGTAACAAAGCTTCGATGAATGGAGTATAAGGTGACCAAAGCGGTGATCAATGTTATTGAAAGCATTGACCGAAGCAATTGATAAGTAATGAAAAAATCATCTGATTCATTGGCAGATTCGTTTGGAAAGTATAAATTGCATTTGACCCCTTTTTCAAGCAATTTGGGGTCTACACTCCAAACTCAGAATGATTGGTTGCAATATCCTGGCCGGGATATTTTGCAAATGCAGGGAAGATCGGATTTCTTAATGAGCTGCCAATAGAATTGGAAAAAACGACTGATCATTTTGATTAGAGAACAAGACAATAGTATTAAGTCAGGTAAGACTAAGAACCTCCGGGAGAAGAATGTAGGTCAGGTATTATATAAGGCCTCCTCTGAAGGTGTTTTTGTTGTCAACCGAAAAGGAGTTATTCAGACAGTAAATCCAAGTGTGGAGAATATGTTTGGGTACTCAAAGAAGGAGTTGAAGAACAAGAACATTCTGATGCTTATTCCTGAATTGATAATGGAGGCTGATTGTTTTGATCCAACTAAAAAGTCGACCTTCTCTGTCAATACTCGCGAAATTCAGGGAATAAAGAAAGATTTTGAAAAATTTCCAATCAAGTTTTCTTGCAACCACTTTGATGCAGAAGGTGCTGATCTTGTAATGATCCTTATCACCAACCTCACAGAGACAAGACGAAAGGAGATGGAACTAATGAGTATAAATGCTCAACTCGAGAGACAGATTGAAAAATCTTCAAAAGCTGCTTTTAAGAGCGAGCATATGTTCAGAATGATTGCAAGAAACTTTCCAAATGGTCTGATTTGTATCCTTGATAAGGACCTCAATTTTGTCTACCTGGATGGTATGGAATTGCATCGAAATGATCTTGCTTCAAGATTGCTTCATGGTGACAACTTCTTGAAAAAGATTGATCGTGAAAAGAGATTTGAGATCAAGAGAAGACTTCTTTCGGCTTTGCAAGGTCAGCAGTCGAATTTTGAGTTGAAAGTAGGCCGTCAAACTTTTATGGTAAATGCTGTGGGTCTTGAAGAAACAGAACTTGAAGAGCAGCGAATCCTGATTGTCGCACAGAATATTTCAAGCCTGAAGAAAGCTCAGAAAGAGATTCTGGTTTCACTTAAAAAAGAAAAAGAGCTGAATGAGGTTAAATCGAGATTTGTGTCGATGGCTTCTCATGAATTCAAGACTCCTCTAACTACAATATTGAATTCAACAACTGTTTTGTCAAAGCTCTTGCAGAATGAAGAATCCGGTGATAAAGGAAGTAAGCAGATAAAAAGAATCAAATCCACCATTAATCTTTTAAATAAGATGTTAGAGGATGTGCTTTCGCTGCAACAACTTGAAGAAGGAAAACTGGAAGTACATTTTTCCGAAGTTGATCTTCCACAATTTACTGACTCAGTGCTGGAGGAAATGAGGGACATTGCCAAGGTTGGTCAGAAAATTGAATATGCCCATAATGGGCCAAGTCTGGCATTTCTTGATTACAACATGCTAAAAAACATCTATCACAATCTGATTTCAAATGCGATCAAGTATTCTGAGGTGGGACAAAGAATAGATGTGCGCACCAGCATCGATAAGAATCAGTTCAAACTGGAAGTGGAAGACCAGGGCATCGGTATTCCATTCGATGAGCAAGGCCATATTTTCGAGAGATTCTTCAGGGCGAAGAATACCGTGAACAGGCAGGGAACAGGTCTTGGACTGAACATTGTAAAAAAATACATGGAAATGGTAAATGGTGATGTTGCTTTTGAGAGTAGGCCTGGAAAGGGCACAAAATTCACCGTAGAAATTCCGCTTGAAATAACAAGTGTAGAAATATCCAACATTTAAGAAATGATGAAAAAGATTGCATTAATAGAAGACAATAATGATGTTCTGGAATCGACAAAAGAAATTCTGGAATTAGCCGATTATGAAATTGTGACGGCGGAAAATGGAAGGAAGGGAATCGAGCTGATCAAGAAGGAGAGACCGGATCTTATCTTCTGTGATGTGTCTATGCCTGATCTGGATGGTTATACGATTCTAACCATATTAAAGAAGCATCCTGATACGGCAAATATTCCATTCATATTCCTTACTGCCAGAGCTGAGAAGTCTGATATGAGAAAGGGAATGAATCTGGGTGCTGACGACTATATCACCAAACCTTTTGAAGAGGCTGAGTTGATTGAAGCCATTGAAGCCAGAAAAAAACGACTGGAAGATACGTCATCTTCGGCCGAATTTGATATTTCTGAATTATTGCCAGAGAGAAGAGGTTTGGGAGATCTTGAGAATCTGCTTAAGGATAGAAAAAGTAAAAAATATAAAAAGAAGGATACAATCTATCGATTTGATGATTTTGCTAACTACGTGTATTATATCACCAAGGGAAAAGTTAAAAGCATCATAACAGATCCATATAGCAAAGAATTCATTGTTGACATTCACGGTGTAGGTGAATACATTGGCTTTGGTTCCGTCATTGAAGATGGTGATTACAAGGAAACGGTGAAAGCACTCGAAGAATGTGAGGTATTGGTTATCCCAAAGAATGATTTTCTTGAGGTTTACAACCAAAATCGCGATGTATCCAGTCTATTTACTAAACAAATACTATTTGAGCTGAGGAAGAGGGAAGAACGACTATTGCTGCTCGCATACGCTCCGGTTAGAGAAAGACTGGCTAATGCATTGTTGATTCTCAGATCCTATATGAGCGAAGAGGATTCGAAGCCCAGTTTTGTGATATCTAGAGAAGATCTGGCCTGTATAGTGGGTACGGCTAAAGAATCATTGATAAGGACTCTTTCTGAGTTAAAATCAGATGGTATCATAGAAACGGATGGACAAAAAATTACCATCCTTGATATTTCCTCACTTGAACATCTGACCAACGTCTGATTATTCCGGTAATTCATGGATTCTGATAAATTCCAGAATCACTTCGTCTTTGGTATTTCGTGAAGTCATGACAAGACGATTCTTCTTGAGTTCGTAACTCCAATTCACGCGATCTCTATCCTGTGTATTGTAGATAAATTCTATCTCATCCACATGCACATCGGCTCTGTAAAATCCGCTTACACTGCCTTGAGGTGTAAAGTGATGAACAAACATCTTATCCCACTTAACGTGCATATATCTTTTGCCTTCTGGATTGTATGACTTGCTTTCATCTTTTCCATTTACAAGTGCAGTCTTAAATTTCCATACACCTAAAAGGTTGTCCATGTTCGAACGGGGAATTTCCTTGACTTTTCTGAGTGTCACTTTAACCATGTGACCACCTTCTTGTCGCGACCAGATCATTCCTTTCTTTATAAACTTCACTTTAAAAGCGTCAAATTCATCCTTGTAGCCATTTTCGTTCTCTATGGTCAGCATTTTCTTTTTAACCTCCCAGGTTCCATAAGAATGCTTGTACCATCCATTGCCTGATTCCTGTTTGTCTTTTTTATCAAAACGAACCCATCTGGCCTGAGGTGTTACTTCGCTGCTTCCTGTATATACGCGATCAACCTCCCAAAGCCCTTTCATTCGACTGGTTGTACATGAAGATAACAGGGTTAATAGAATTAAAAACGGAAATACTTGACGTAATATCATGGTGCAAATTTTGATTTGCCCAAATTACCCGTTTTATGTCAAGCAGCGGAAAAAAGAGAGAAGAATGCGATCAGCGTCCCAAAATGTATTTATATCCGATCATAAAGGCATTGGTCTTGGATATGGGATTAGAATCTTGTCCCTCGATCATCTGAACGCCTATACCCAGCCTAAAATCAAGTCCGATAGAAGATCGGTCATTACCCAACAAATAATGTATTCCATAGGGTACATAAGCTCTGAGATAATAAACCTGATTGGCATCATAGGTTTCCATATTCTGCTCGGAAGCTTCTTGCTCGGATGGATGTTCATCAGGTCCGAAGTATTTGCCTGAAATCAGAATCATTGCATTATTATAGGTGATTCCGAGGTTACTTCCAATACCGGCATACCACTTCCATTTATCTCTTTTACCCCACCTTCCTTTAAATACGTAGGACAGATCGAAATTTATTTCGCTTTGCAGGTTGCAATACACAATGGAAGTATCGATATCCTCATTCTTGTAACTTAACATGGCTTCTTTCGGTGTGTGAAAAGCCAGTCCAACTTGAAACTGACGATTTTCATTCATGCCTAGACCATTTCTTAGTCTTGGATTCAATCCAAACTGAAAGAAAATAATACCACCCGCTGTAATCGTTCTGGCATCTTCTTGCAATCCCTGAAGATCTCTTTCCATTTGTTCGGGATCACGCGCAAAGGCCATCATTTCTTCCAGACTCATTGAAGGGTAATGATCGCTCTGAACACCAACATCGATAGTAAGTTCACTGAATTTCCATTTGGGAAAAACAGCTGCTTCTTCCTGCGCACTGGTGTAACCTGAAAGCACTATCAGAAGAAGAGCAGAAGAAAAATGTAGACAACGAAAGAGATTGTTCATATAATTCTGATAATCAGATTAATATATAAAGGTATAATTTTGCTTTCATATTGAAAAAGAGCCGGACATTATTCTCTAGATTATTTTGGAGTGTTGCAATCTCAGAGCTGATCATATTTCTGGTGGTTGGTGCATTTTCTTATTTCAATGTCAAGCAAATTCTTGTTAATAATAATGATCAGCAAAACGAAGCATTAAACAAGGAGATTGCAGGTCTCCTGAATTTCCAGGATTTCAATCTAAGTTCTATAGAAAGAAACCTTGATAAAAGATTGGAATTGGCATCATGGGAAATGACAGAACTATATTTTTTCGAAACGGACAGTATAGAATCGGCAAATTTACTCCGAATGATGCCCGAATTAAACCTTGATTCAACAAAGGAATTTGTAAATGTCATTAATAGAGATGCTCTGGTTGTCAACACCTCTTCAAAGCGCAATCGCAATCTTGATTTGTCATTTTTTGGTGAAGACTTTGTGCGTTTTATCAAGGAGAGATTTGAAGAAGAGGATTTTTATAAGGATAAATTTGAATTGAATCCCAAGTATCGTATTCTGAATAAATGGTCATATCAGCCAACGAAGGACAAAGAGTATCTTATTCAGATAGGTGTGAAATCTGAAGAGGGTAGTAAGGTAGCAGAACAGGTCAGAAAATCGATAGTGGCTATGTCGCAAAATAGAGAGTCTCTGATTTCGGTCGATATTTTCGTAAATCAAGATCGTCCATTTTCATTTGCGAGCGATTTGGAACTGACCGAAGAAGAAAAGGACATGATTCGTTCAATATTTTCCGACCGCAGAAGCCGGAGAATTGAATCAGAAGAGAAAGGGAAATCAATCTTAACTGAGTATCTATTTAGTGAAAGACCGGGGTCAAATCTATACGAATCTGTTGTGGTCAGGATAATTAAAGATAAGAGCCTAGAAGATGTTGTTCTGAGAAACAATTTTTTTAGAAAAGTTGGTCTATTCGCTCTTGGACTTTTTATTCTTTTTATCGTGCTCATAATCAACGCCAATCTAATAACCAATCCTATCAGAAACCTGTCTGAAGGTTCAAAGAGGCTGGGGGAGGGTAATCTTGAGCAGCGAGTTCCTGTCATTGGGAGCAGGGAAGTCAGAGATTTGGCAAATTCTTTCAATCAAATGGCGGCCGACCTTGAGGTTAGCTATAAACAAATTCAGGACCAGAAAGAGAGAATTGAAAAAGCACATAAAGATATTCAGGCCAGCATGACTTACGCAAGACGAATTCAGGCTGCCATATTACCTCCTGATCGATTAGTTAAAGAATACGTCCGGGATTCTTTCATTTTATATAAACCGAAAGCAATTGTAGCAGGAGATTTTTACTGGATGGATAAAAAAGATAATGCTTTACTTTTTGCTGTTGCGGACTGCACAGGTCATGGTGTTCCGGGTGCTATGATTTCGGTAATGTGCCATAGTGCTTTGAACCGATCGGTTCGTGAATATGATATGAGTAATCCTCACGATATTCTCGCAAGCACTAGAGATATTGTAATTCGTGAATTTGAGAAGAGTGATGACGAGGTTCAGGATGGAATGGACATTGGATTATGTTCTATCGAAGGTCTTAGTTTAAAATTTGCCGGCGCGCAGAGACCCGCATACATAATTAGGAAAGGAGAGGTAATCGAATTGAAAGGTGACAGACAACCTATTGGAATGCACAGTACCTTATCTCCATTTACCGCTCATGAAATTGATTTGAAGAGCGGTGATACCATTTATTTATTTTCTGACGGACTCACAGATCAATTTGGTGGTGAAAATGGTAAAAAACTTTTACCGAGCAGATTAAAAGAGTTCTTACTTTCAATTCAGCTCGAAGAAATTCATGAGCATAAGAAGTTGATCGATGACTTCTTTGAAAAGTGGAAGGGAGAGGAAGATCAAATCGATGATGTCTGTATTATGGGTATCAGAATCACCTGAATCTCAAAGTCTTTCAACAATTCTCCTTTTATAAATCGATTTATTCTAAAGGAAAAGTAAGGCGACATAGACTTACTTTGATAAGTGAAAATGTCTAGAAGAGGAAGTGTCCTTGGGCTTGGCCTGCTTTTCTTGGTACTGATTTTTTCTTACCAAGACTCTCAATGTCAAGAGAATATCGGGATTGAACAGGATAACTACGCACCGGTAAATAGTCGATTTCTGAATCCTTCATCTATCGTTGACGCAGGCACCTGGCTGGATATTAATCTGGTTGGTGTAAGTGCATATGTCAGAAATAACTTCGCTTTTTTACCCGACGCATATCTTTTAAATCCTGAAACCTATCAGGATCCCATTGTCAAGGAGCCAAATCAGAACCTTTATGCTTATTCCTCTGATATGGTGCTCGGACCCAGCGCCTCCCTGGTAATACACCAACATTCCATTTCTTTTCATTCAGCCGCCAGATCTTATGTTTTTTCGAGAAACCTTCCTAAGGAAACAGCAGCATTCATAGAGGATAGCATAACACTGGAGGTGGCTGATGGAATTTATAATGCAGACAGGCTGCGTGTAAAAGAACTGACTTGGGAAGAATATGGCCTGACCTATGGTAGAATTCTTCAGCGAAAGGATAACAATATGATTACTGGGGCGATTACGGTAAACAGATTATTGGGATTTCACTCTGCCGGTATGTACATGAGAAGTGCGGACCTGGAAGTTGATAATCAGAATGGTTCTTTTATCAACATTGAAGATGGCAATTATTGGTATAATGAACCGGCCAGGCTTTCAGGAAGGGGATGGAGTGGAAGTTTGGGAATGACATTTAAGAAAATGAAGAAAGACATCTCAAATTACGTGCCACATTCTGTTTTTGGGAGTTGTCAGTTTCCTGAATACAAATATAAATTGGGCCTGTCTTTGCTGGATATAGGTGCAATTAGATTCGACCGGGGAGCTTTGTATAATAATTTCGATGAGGACACACCGATTGACAGTCTGAAAAACTGGACAGAAATTACAGAAAGGGCCTTGGCTGAGGCCGATGGCTTTGAATACATGACATGGCTTCCAATGGCTTTATCAATTCAATACGATCATAATTTCAATGATTATGTCTACGGTCATCTTGCATTAATACAGCGACTTTCTCTTCCTTCATTCAGAGGAGCAGAACGAGCAAATTTGTTATCAGCATCATTGAGATTTGAAACCAAAAAGTTTTCTGTTGCAGTGCCATTAAGCCTACATGAATACAGATATCCTCAGTTAGGTTTAAATCTCAGACTTTGGTTTCTTGTCCTGGGTACGGATCAAATCCTGCCATTCTTCAGAAAGCAAGACCTATATGCAGCAGATGTCTACGCCTACATTAAGATTCCGATTTTCGTTAGTCCGGAATGCCGATTCAAGAAGAACAAGGATAAAAAGGGCAGGGGACACTACAAGAAGTACATGTGTCCAGCCTGGTAATCAGTCTTTGATTATACTGGAAGCTCCTGATGTTTCCTGTTTGATAATGTCTCCACTTCCATGGTATTCCAGCTTGCTGGCACCAGACAATTTAACAAACATATCTCCTTCAACCTGGCAATTAGCTGAACTGGCTCCGGAAAAATCCGCCAGGAATTCATCGCTGATTAGAAATCCCTTGCCAAGGAACTCTGAAGCGCCAGAAAGATATAAACTCATCTTTTGGGCTCTTCCACTCAATCCGACAGATGAAGCCCCCGAAGCGTCGATCTGAATTTCTTTTACGTCCAGATCTCCACGTAAACTGGATGCACCGGAAGTTTCGACATTCATTTTGTCCTGTTCCATGCCAATCAACTTCATGTCACTTGCACCACTGCATTCCAGATTTTTAAGAATTGGAAGATTAACAAATACTTTGATCACATCACCGGAAGAAATATTCATGGATTTGGACTTGATCTTTAGATCATTTCCATGCATGTGTATATCGATCTTATCCATATACTTTTCATCACATTCCAATTGAACCTTGAAGTTTATATCCTGCTTTATTTCAACGTAAAAAGCTCCTCCAACATCCACAGATTCGAAATCGCGAAGATCATAGTCTTTCACACTTTGTGCTGCCAGAAATGTGCTGAAACAAAAAAGGATTAGGGTAAATGCCGTTGATTTCATGATGCGGTTTCTTACAAAGTGAAGGAATATGTGCGACTTAAGCAAGAAATACTTGAGTCAAATTCAGAAGTCGTCTCCTCCGTTGAATTCTCCTGATCGACCTCTTTCAGTCATCTTGTAATTATTGATCCTGTATGAAACATTCAGCATTACAATAGGAGATAATCTTCTTCTGAAATTTTCTGTTACGAAATCAGGACCTGCTGATGTATATTGTCTTCGCGAAGTCTGAAATATATCAGAGCCTTGTAATGTGGCGCTAAGCTTCCTGTTGTAAAAAGTCTTTTTTATGGCCGCGTTTACCATGTAGTTATCCTCAATTCTTCCCTGTGCAGAGATCATAGCGCTTGCATACATCGAGTTGACCTGGAATTGCAAAGTCTTGGAAATGTAGAAGGTATTGTTGAATCTGGTGTTCCAGTTCGTACTCTCATTATTCAAAGTTGGAATATTGTAATCTCCCCTGAAATAATAAAGATTCCCCATTAGGTCAATGTTCCACCACTTGAAGATGTCAGTGCTTATCAACCCTTCAACACCCAGGGAATGGTCGGTACCAACATTGTCAAATGTGGTCATGATAATATTCTCTTCATAAACACTTCGAATTCGTTCAATTTTATTGTGAACCTGACGGTAGTAGGATTCAATAGAGAACATGCTTTTCTTGATTCTTTTCGAATACCCAAGCTCGTATGAGTCCACATATTCAGGTAATAATTCAGGATTGCCCTGTCTCACATTAAAGGCATCCACCCATGTAATAAATGGTTCGAAATACCAGCCTCTCGGTCTGTTAATACGCCTGGAGTAATTCAACATGATCTGATGATCCTTGGGCAATTTGTATGAAATGTGAATAGAAGGGAAGAAGTCCCATCGATACAAAGACACAGAAGAATCTCCGTCAAGCTTTTCGATGAATCTGCCGGTGTATTCCGTTCTGACTCCTACCTGATACCCAAGTTTGTGTTTTTCGTTTCTGTAGATCCCGTACAAGGCATAAATATCTCTGTCGTACCGGACACTGTTACTGTACAATGGCTGAAACTCATATTCATTCGAAACGTCATTCAGGTTATAAACCTTATTCGTGTCATTCGAAATTTCTTTCCTGTATTGGCTTCCTGCTTCCATCTTCATTTTGTCGGCCAGGGGCAATTCATAGTCCAGCCTTACTCTGAATTCATTGGAAGGCCCATTTTCAGTTGATTTTTGTCCGCTTTGGACTTCGCCACCGGGTAAAATGAGTTCGTTGTCATTGGTTTCATTATTGAGGCGATAGTTGTAAACGATCTGTGCACTCAATTTGTGATTCTCCTTTCTGAATTTATGCTCGTAATCCGAATTAAGACTGTAAAAAGGTCCACCTCGTACATGAGTATTTACACTTGTATACTGATTAACTGAAGTAAAAGGTGTAGTTGTTTCCCGATAATCAAGCTCCGAAGACCAGTCGTAGGCTCTTTTCCCTATACTGGCATTGAAACTGATATAGTCTCTCACGGTGAACTGAGATTCTATGCCACCCTTAAAACTATATCTGGTGCTTGTTCTTTGATTGTCTCCATCAGCTACTACAGCATAGACCGTATCATTTGCTGTGGTCAATCTTTTGCTGCTTTCTATGCCCGGGAAGTATCGGTGATTGTAATCCGCGCCAACGAAGTAGTTGAATTTCTTTTTTCTGTAGTAAAAAAGGAAGTCGCCACCGTATTTATCATCGATTCCGATATTGCCATTCACTACACCACTAAAACCTTCTAGCATATTCTTTTTCGTAACAATGTTGATAATACCTGAAGTGCCATCAGGATCATACTTTGCTGACGGATTTGTTATCAATTCAATTTTGTCAATTGTACTTGCCGGGATCTGGTTCAATGCTTCACTGCCGGATAGAACACTTGGTTTGCCATCAATAAAAACCATGAATCCTGAAGATCCCCTAAGAGTAACTTCGCCTGTAACATCCACTTGCACAGAAGGAACATTTGCCAACACATCAACTGCACTTCCTGAAGTGGCTGTAATTTGTTTGTCAACGTTCACAACTTTCTTATCTATCTGATAATCAAGTGCTGGTGCGCTGGAAGTGACTTCAACCTCATTGAGTGCTTTTATATCCTGGGTCAAATTGAGGTTTTGCAATTTGACAATGTGATGACTGGAGTTGATCTGAATGTCTTTAACAGTCAGTGGTTCAAATCCAACAAAGGTTATACTCAGGTAATATCTGCCGTATTTGATTTCATTGAATTCGAATTTCCCGTTGTCATCTGCAATGACACCATTTACGAGTGATGAGTCCTTGACCCTGTATAAAGAGACGCTCGCAAATGGAAGCTCACCTGTTTCTGAGATCACATTGCCGTATATTATTCCGTCTCCTTTCTTTTGGGACTTATTATTGCCCCTTTGAGAAAATGAAAATAAAACGCTTAAAATGAGCAGCGTGAAGATGGCTAGCTTTTTCACAGCACAAATTTAGTGATTACAGCAGGAGGTATTTGTTAAATTATTCAAAGGCTTGAAATTCCTGCGTGAATGCTCATATTTGAGGATTAAATGAAGATTTTCAGAGTTGTCATACTAACCATCTCGACCTTATTTTGTTCGCGGCTAAATGGGCAGGAGGAATTTGGTGGTAAGCTGGGTGTGAACATTCAGTTTGGGACACATATTCAGCGCTTTGGTCTCATGTATCAGATCTACTATTACAAGAATCATGTTCAGGTTTCAAATGGAATCTATGCTCATTTTAATGTCAAAAATCTCGGGCCTCCCGGCTCACATGCTGAGATGCAATTCCATTTTGGAATTCAAGGACAATGGATAAGCACAGATAATCAGAAGTATTTGTTAAATGAGACCTCAAATATGTCTCCATTTCTCAATTCTATTGGTTACTCATTCTATTGGTATGTTTCTGAAAATCAGACATCTCAAACAACAGGTTCATTGTATGGAGCTTTTGATTCCTTTCTGTTTTCTTTGAATAATGATGCCTTTGGTTTAAATCAGATAGATGATAAATTTAGAACGGGAGGCTTCTATCTGGCATATCAGGTAGATAGTGTGCTCTTTGGAATTCAAAATACATTGTGGACAGGAAAATCAGTTGATGCTCCAAAAATCGATGACCCTCAATATCCCGGTAAGCACGGATACCGTGACGTTTCCAAAGCTAAATACGGGAACCACAGCCATGGAATTCTGGCATTTCGTGTTGATGCTCTCCTTGAATATAAACAAGTAGGAAGAGGGGAGATAGGTGTTGATGCGGAAAGAATCAGGCATGCATTTCAAAATAAATTCATCCATGATGGATTCTCGGGACGATTTGTGAAATCAAAAAATCCCCATTACCCGATGATCAATAAAGAAGGAAATGCTTACTTATTCAGGGAAAAAGAAAAGGTAAGACCTTCACGGCTTTATTTCCAGATTGGACTGAATCAGCCGCTGATGTACTAGACTCCGGGACGTATAAATCTTGCTGAATTATAAAATTTGTTTTGGCCCAGTTGTGTGACAAATGTTCAATAAGGAAGAATTTAGACATCGTACTTTTAGACCAAGTGTAAATTATTTTCAGATAAATGCCACGCTTGATTCACGGCTCAATAATTCTGTTGACTATAATTTCAGCGAATATGGTATTTGCCCAGAATCATGAATCAGACAGTCATGATCATAAAAACAGAATTGCATTCTTTACCGGTACAAGTCTGGCACCAACCATGCTAGAGGGAGGAAATTCCACAGACATAATATTTGTACCGACATACGGTATAGAATACGAACACAGAATTACTTCCTGGTTGGCCTTAGGCGTAATGAATGAAATAGAATTACAGAATTATATTATAACAACTTCTGAAGGGGAGGAGATTAACCGATCATTTATCTATGTTGGAACCATTATTGCCGCGGTAAAAACACCTATAAAACATCTGTATTTTTTATTTGGTCCAGGTTATGAAATTGCTTCTATACACAACTTCACCATATTCAAAATTGGATTCGAATACGGAATTCCAATTCAGAACAATTGGGACATCTCACCTGAAGTGACCTATGATCAGATTTCAGACATTTATCACACGATCACCTTCGGTTTGGCAATAGGTAAAAAATTCTGATCAGCCCGGCAGACCTGAAATAGCAATGAAAATACCAAATAACATGGCAAAGAATCCCCAGATACGGATCATCCAGTCTTTCTGATTCATCCACCAATGCGCCATTTTATGAACTCTGGTTCTACCTAAGATTGGCACGCTGATGCCGGCAAAGATCAAAATGCCTCCCATTATATTGATGACCATCGGCTCAGAACATTCATCTGCGGCGAGCAGAAATGCTGCACCCAGCATTAACCTTATGGCAGATACTGGCCAGATCCAGTTCTTGTTAAGAAAGTTATTGAGACTCTTTCTTAGTGTTGCCGGTAAAATGATGGTTGACAAGGCAACGGTGATAATGAAAATGGCTACAGCAAGAACAACGATGAACATGGATTAAAGATAATAAAATGGTGAAATGAGGTCTTTAAAAGTCAGAGGTCAGAGGAAAAACCCGCCTACCGGAGCTCAGGCCAGTGCGCCGTCGGGCAGGAGTCAAAAGTCATAGATCATAGATCATAACTCATAGATCTCAGTGCTGTCCTCCTCCAATAATCTTAAAGATATGCAGAACATGAGGGAAAATGGCTTCCATGGATTCCCTGGCACCTCCCGTTGAGCCGGGCAAGGCAAGGACAAGGCTCTTATTCTTGATACCAGCTACACTTCTTGATAACATGGCATATGGCATGCGATCCTGACCATATTTGCGGATTACTTCTTCTATTCCCGGTATATCCCGATCGAGAAGGGGTTTGATGCTTTCAGGTGTTACGTCGCGAACCGATAAACCGGTGCCTCCTGTGTATATGATGAGATCTATATCTCCAGCGGAGTATTCCTGAAGCTTGGAGATTATTTGCTCGGGTTCATCCGGAATAATGTCATAATGCTGATTTATGACGCCAAATGATTCCAGTTTTTCTATGATCACCTTGCCTGCCTTATCTTCTTTTTGTCCGGCCGTAATGGTATCTGAGCATACAATTACTGCAGATTTAATAGGGTTTTTAAAATTGTCTTTGTAATCTGATTTACCACCCTTTTTTCTCAAGAGTTTTATGTCTTTAATTTCAATGCCTTTGTCAATAGGTTTGAGCATATCGTACATGTTCAATGCAACAACGGATGCTCCGTGCATTGCTTCTACTTCCACACCGGTCTTATATATTGTAGCAACAGACATTTCAATATGAATCTCCAGTCCTTCAATCCTATAACTGATCTGAGCTTTTTCTATTGGCAATGGGTGGCAATCGGGGAGAATGAGTGGTGTATTCTTTACACCAAGTAAACCGGCTGCTTTCGACATTTCAAAAACATCTCCTTTGGGAACCTGATTATTGTTAATTGCATCGATGGTCTCCTGTTTGCTGACCTTCAGGATAGCGCTAGCCACAGCCTCCCGGAATGTATTTCCTTTATGTGATATATCGATCATTACGGTGTATTCACTTTCCACTGATGATCTGAGTCGGCGAAGATCTCCTTTCCGAATATGGGTAATTCTTCTTTTATAGAGTCAACAAGGAATGCAACAGCTTCCCTGGCGTTTTTTCTGTGACCCGAAGAAGCAAAAACAAAGAAACAGATCTCTCCTGTGTTGACATTGCCCAGACTATGATAAATATGCATGCAAGTCAGATCATATTTCTCAAAGGCATTCTCCCTGATCTCATGGGCTTTCTCATTAGCCATATCTTCATATGCGCTGTATTCAATAGAGCTAACGATCTTGCCATCAATGTCATCAGCTCTTACCTGACCCAAAAAGATTTCGTGTGCTCCAATATTGGTCTTTGATTGATGCTTGGCAATAGATTCACCAATGAATTCAGCACTGATGGCACCTTGACGGAAAATATTCTTCATTAAGAGAGTTGGTAATTAAGATTGATGAGTCTTGATTTGTCCAATTCACTCAGTCCATTAACCAGGTTATAGGCTCTATAACCTCTAGTTCTCAATTCAATGGCCGCAAACTGAGAGCGGATTCCACTTTTACAAACGCAGACAACGATGTTTTCCTTGTCCAGTCGTGATTCATCCAGGCCTCCACTTTGGGGCATCTCAATCAATTTTTCGAAGCTTATTTTCGGAAGTTCAAAGGTTTCACGCACGTCTAACAGAATAGTATTTCCTTCTGAAATCAACCGACTCATTTTCTCGTGATCTATGTCGATTTCATCACTTTCAACTTTATGATCGAATGAAAGTCCTTTGTTTTTTACTTCCGCAATTTTCAATTCATTCCTCTCTATATTAATGATTGAGGTAGAATAATCCATAATACTGGTTACTAATACTTTACCACTTAGAGTTTCTGGACGATTTAAAAGGCATTTAATTGCTTCTTGAGCTTGCATTGCCCCGAGCATTCCGGTCAAAGTCCCAAGCACTCCGGTCTCTTCACAGGATTGAAATTCGGTCGTTTTCGAAGGTCTTTCATATAGGCATCGATAGCTGGGACCTCCGTTAAAATTGAACACGCCCAGTTGTCCTTCGTGTTTGAAAATAGAAGCCGACACAAATGGTTTATTGAGAATTATGCAAGCATCATTGATAACAAATCGAGTGTCGATATTATCAGAGCAATCAATGACAAGATCAAATTCCGCCAAAAGGTCTAATGCGTTGCTTTCTCCTAATCTTTCATTCACCGGAAATGCCTCGCATTGTGAATTCAGTTTTCGCAGATGATTGGCCAGGACAAATGCTTTTTTCTCTCCAATATTCTCTTCAGTGTATATAACCTGTCGGTGCAGATTACTGAGGTCAATTCGGTCGTTGTCTATTATGTCCAGTCGACCGATACCAGCTCCCGCGAGATACAAAGCGGCTGGAATCCCAAGTCCACCGGCTCCAATAATACAAACGGATGCGTTTTCAAGAATGGCCTGTCCTTCAGGTCCAATTTCAGGTAGCTTTACCTGTCGAGTGTATCGGGACTTATTCATTAACCTCCTGCAAATGGGGGTAGCAGAGCAATTTCATCTCCACTTTTTATGGCTATAGGATTATGACTTATTTGTTTATTGATTGCTAATTTATAATCAACTTTTGAAAAATCGAATCGTTTTTCGATGTTTTCAATTAACAATTTCGAATCGATGTTATCATTTACTTCAATAGACTCTTCACTCTTCCCTGTGATCTCGGCCAGTTCACCGAAGTATTTAATATTAATGGTCATCTGTACTTTTCCAAATCTTTTTTGGTGTTAATATTCTTTGCCTGCTTCAACATGGGCTCAGGAATGTCAAGTTCCTTCACATCCAGTGGCGCCAGGATGTCTTCCATTTTCAATATATTCTTGTCGATACATTCTTTAAAATGAGAGGATAGTTTCTTCTTGTATACGCCAATTAGCGGATGTTTGTGGTCTTTGTCTTTATAGATAAGGACATCTTCTTTTCCGGATCTGCTAACCAGGACTGAAATCAACGAAGGTTCAACAAATGGCAGATCACAGCTTAATACCACATTGGTTTCATACTTGCTGTTCTTTAATCCGGTATAGATTCCGGCGGCCGGACCTTTACCTTTCATTTCATCTTCGAAAACAGGTATTCCGAATCTCTTGTATTCGTCATTCGAGGATACAATCATGATCCTGTTGCTTATTCCTCTAGCAGCCTCTATGACACGAAGAACGAAGGGTTTTCCTTTGAAAGTCACCAGGCCTTTGTCACTTCCCATTCTGCTGCTCTTGCCACCGGCTAGAATAATACTTTGCACTTCCATTACGTCAAGAATAATTTAATACTGGCAATAAATACCACCACACCTAAAATTCTCTGCAATATAATATTATTGAGTCGAGTACTGCCCAAATAGGCCCCGGTGAGTCCACCGATCACCGCCAGAACAACTAAAATACTCACATCCCAATCTATGGACCAACCATGACTCATTATGCCCATTAAGGCTGCAAATGAATTGATCCAAATGAATAAAGCACTCACAGCTGCGGTAGTTTTCATATCAGCCCAGTGCAATAAAAGGATGACCGGACTTAGGATTACGCCACCACCGATTCCAATCAGACCGCTGAAAAATCCAATCAACAATCCAACAAGAAGGCTTAGGTATAAATTGTTGTCTTTGATTTCCTTCGAGACTTTTCCATTCCACCCCATCATTTTAATGACAGAGAAGACCAGGAGTATGGCAAGTATTCTTTTGTAAATGGTTGGATCAAGTTGCATATAACCTCCGATGAAGGAAGCTGGTACTGAAGCAAAAGCAAAAGGAAAGAAGAGTTTCCATTTAAAATGTCCTTGTTTCCAGTACATATAGAAACTTATGCCTGCCACGAATAAATTCAAAATAAGGGCTGTTGGTCTCATCAAGATGGTCTCAACACCGAACAAAGCCATTAGCGCCAGATATCCACTTGCACCGCCATGTCCGACAGAAGAGTAGAGTATTGAGATCATTAATAATGAGAAGTAGAAGAGAAGAGGCAAGTCCATTAAAAGTTTATTTTATTCACTTCCTTCTCCAGGAATTTGTGGCACTTCTCATTTAACTTGTGAAACTTCTCAATAGCCTGTAGTCCGGCCTCAGTAACCCTGGTTCCTCCACCGCCACTTCCACCTGTAGATTTCTCTATAAACGGAGTTGGTGCTTCATTATTCATGGATTCCAATAGTGACCAGGCTTTTCTGTATGACATTTTAAGCTCTTTGGCAGCATCATTAATGGAGCCATTTTTGGCAATATTTTCAAGGAGCTCAATTCTACCGTTACCAAGAAATGTGCCATGCTCACCGTCGATCCAGATCCTGTTGCGGACTTTATATTTCTTTCTCACCGTTATGTCAAAAATGAACGAACGAATTTAAGAAGAATATGAACACATTGTGAATAACTAATCAGCGAGAAATCATGGCTCAAAGCCTTTATATCTAATTTTACACAAAATCAATCATCACATGGAAATCGCAGGAAAAGTACAACAGATATTACCCTTGGTAACCGGTCAGGGAAGAAATGGAGAATGGAGAAAACAGGAATTCATTTTGGAAACGGAAGGTAAATACCCAAAGTCTGTTTGTATTTCACTATGGGGTGATAACATCGATAATGCCCATTTGAGGGAGGGAGAGGAAGTAAAGGCCATGATCGATATTTCCAGTCGGGAATACAATGGCAGATGGTATACCGAGGTAAGAGCCTGGAAGGTTGAGAAGGCGGGAAGTCAGGCACCTCAAGAAGACCAAAACCAATATATCGATGTACCGGCAGAGGAGGATGATGACCTTCCATTCTGACAACCAGTAGTTTCTTACGTTTCGAGCCTATTCTTTTCTTAAATTTGATGTCCTTTTTTGGATAAGGATTTGAGAAGTTTATTATTCATTTTATTCGTTTTCACTACAAGCTTAACCTTGTCGCAGACTAGATTGTCTGATGTACCAGACAGGGGTTCATGGCAGGATACAACTTCATGGGCAAATGGATATCCTGAATGTGGGGATTCAGTAATAATACAGGCAGGAGATACTGTTATTGTGAACCAGCACATAGAGTTAGATGAGACTTCTACTCCTCCGTGCTCGACAGCAATGTATATAGAAGTTAGGGGAACCTTGTTTTTCCAAACCGGTAAGAAGATTTACTTGGCCTGCGGATCTGCTGTTTATGTTGCAGATGGAGGATATTTGTCTGAAGGTTCAGGAGGTGGAGCGTCTAATATCATAGATGTTTGTGGTTCAACTATTTGGCAGGCAAGTGATGGTCCTATAACAGGTCCACAGTGGGTAGGAGCGCCCTTACCCATTAAACTGAAGTATACAAGTGCGAGAATTGAAGACGGCAAAGCTCTGATAGAATGGTCGAGTTTGAGCGAATTAAATAATGATTATTATACCATCGAGAAGTCTTATGACCTTAATGAGATTGAAACCGTTGGTATTGTGATTGGAGCCGGAAATTCAAATAAGGAAATCAACTACAACTTTGTTGACCCGGAATTGAAAGAAGGAGTCACCTATTACAGACTTAGACAAACAGATTACAATGGGAGTTCAGAAACGTTTGACTGGATGTCTGTCAATTCAACAAGGAGTTCTTTGAACAATGAACATTTCAAAGTATTTGGTCACGATTCAAAACTGTACATTGATATCACTGGATTGAATGAAGAATTAGTAACCTACCAATTACTAGACCTGACCGGCAGGGTGTTTCAGGAAGGTGAATTCGTTGCATCAGAGGGTAGCACAGTTTTGGATTTCATATCTCCATTAAAAGGAATTTTAATTGTTAAACTGTCTTCAAGACAGCATGTGGAGAGTTTCAAAGTGATTCTAGACTAATCAAGTTATTAACGTTATGTTAATACATTCTTTCTTTTTATTTTTTGATATCGACTCCAATACCTAACTTTGCTTGAGCCGTATAGCCGTAGCCGAATTGAAAAAGATTTCTATTCTTCTTATTTGGATTGTTTTATGCCTGGCAATTCCAGTTAATTCAATACATGCAACCATTACTACAGCAACTAGTGATGGCGATTGGGATTCCGGTTCAACATGGGATAACGGCATTCCTTCTTGTGGAGATACGGTGTGGATTGATAGTAACGTTACTGTTGATGTGACGGATCACGTTGAATTGGATGAAACCTCGTCTCCTGCCTGTTCAACTGCAATGTTCATTTACATAGAAGGAGAATTGAACTTCAGCACGGGTAAGAAATTGTATCTGCCCTGTGGGAGCTCGGTTCAAGTCGCGGATGGTGGTTCAGTTACAAAAGGAAATGGAGGAGGAAATTCCAATGTAATTGATGTTTGTCAAACAACGGTATGGAATGCTGGAGATGGTGATGTAAGTGGACCTTTTATCATTACAGGTAATGGCTTACCAATAACGCTCAAGAGTTTTCAGGTCAGGAAAATGAATGATAGGGTAAGAATTTTTTGGACCACCTTGTCGGAGATCAACAACGACATTTTTCTCATTCAGCGTACTACCGATTTCAATAACATTGAGGATATAGCTTCAATTAACGGGGCCGGAAACAGCAGAGTAGAAGAGAGCTATGAGCATTATGACGCAAATCCCACAAGTGGCATTTCTTATTACAGATTAAAACAGGTTGATTTTGATGGAGCTTTTACTGTCAGTGACTGGAAAGCGGTGAATTTTGATTCGGAGCAAAAAGAAGAAGTTACTGTTTTTAATGATGTTGAAAACCGACATGCCATTCTTCAAATCAATAATCATTCAGGAGAAAGTGTGGAATTCAATATGTTCGACTTGTCAGGAAGAATGATAAAAAGTCAAATAATCATACCTGACTCTGATTCGTATACTATTACAGTAAACAAGCAGGAATACCCATCTTCAGAATTTTTACTATACGTAATCAAAGTCGACAGGGAACTATATACTTTTAAGGTCGTTCACTAGTCTTTCGGCTTCAACGTCTACAGTACACATCATTTCTCTTTTTTTCTCTCAGTCAGCCTTCATAGCTTTGATATTTATCATCTATGAAAATCCGAAATCACTTATCAATTCTGCTGTTCATGTTAATAGTAACAGGTATTCAGATATTACATGTATTCATCTATTTGTCACAGTTTCAATAAAAATTTACCCAGGTCACGCAACACTTTTAAGATTCTATGCGTCTATGTATGAAATAATGCTTACCTCGGCTATGTACAAGTATTATCAGGTTTATCCCAAATTGGAAATGAAAGAGTTCGCAGTTTTCTACTGCCTTGAAGACATGGCAGATGAACTCAAGATTGAGTTAGAAATTATTCTTGGTATCCCCCTCAAATTTGAGACAAAGCCGAAAAAAGACCTCGATAAAATGCTAGAGACATCTGAATCGAGGGACTTTATTCTCCAATAATTTAAGACGTCGAATATTTCTTTAATTTTTAAATAGCTGTAAAACAGTTATTTAAGAGCATTTATTAATTTTTTACAGTACTATGTATTGCATAATACAATGTTTTGTATATATCTTTGCGATGGATATTAATAAAATGCCTTGATGAATATCGAAAACACACAGGCGCAAATGAGAAAGGGAGTACTCGAGTACTGTATACTTTCCATTCTTCAGGCTGGAGAAGCTTACCCTTCAGAGATTATTGATCAATTGAAAGAAGGGAAGCTTATTGTTGTGGAAGGAACATTGTATCCTTTGCTCACACGTTTGAAGAACACAGGTCTTCTGACCTATAGGTGGGAAGAAAGTAAGTCGGGACCACCCAGAAAATATTATGCACTCACAAAAATTGGGGAAGACTTCCTCAAAGAATTAGAAAAGACCTGGAATGAACTGGTCAGCGCCGTAGAACTCACGAGAAAAAGAAGAAAGAAATGAATAAAACAGTAACAGCCAATATTAGTGGAATGGTTTTCCACATTGAGGTAGATGCTTATGAAAAGCTGAATTCATACCTCAATAAGATCCGCAGTTACTTCCAAAACTCCGATGAGAGGGAAGAGATCATGTCGGATATTGAAGCCCGTATCGCCGAATTGCTTAGTCCAAAGATCAACGACCAGAACCAGGTTGTGGTTGAAAAAGACGTAGATGAGGTAATTGAAGTCATGGGAAAACCTGAGCAATATATTCAGGAAGACGAGGATAGAAATGAAAACAGGAGACAAGAAGACAGAAGCAGCTCATATGCCAGAACCAAGAAGCGTTTATTCAGAGATCCCGATGATCGAATATTAGGTGGTGTATGTAGTGGAATAGGACATTATGTTGGCATGGACCCAATCTGGTTGCGTCTGCTATTCGTTATTATCTTCCTTGCGGGTGGATCAGGTTTGTTGATATACATAATCCTGTGGGTCGTAATGCCGGAGGCAAAAACGGCTGCCGAGAAACTGCAGATGAAGGGCGAGCCAGTTACATTTGATACCATTGGAAAAGCTTTTGAGGACGGCGCAAAAAAGGTTAATGAGAAGTTCAAGGACATGGAAAGGAGCGATTTTGGACAAAAGCTCGAGGACTTCTTTGAACAGCTTTTCCATGCTTTAGGCTCCATTCTGGGAGGATTGTTGCGCTTTATTGTCAAAATAGTAGGGGTGGCATTGCTCGTCTTCGGCGTTCTTCTTGTCTTTTCTCTGCTTACAGGGATGTTGAGTACAAATGCGGTTGTTGAAATCATTTCTCCAACTACGCTTTTCACTCTGGAATCTCCCTCATTGGCAATGACGCTTTTTGAATCTGAATCTCAATACAACATGGCCAAGTATCTCTTCTTTGGCCTAATTGGCATTCCTATACTGGGTTTGCTTTATGGCGGAATCATGCTACTTGTTGGAATAAGGAAGTCTTATGGTGTAGGCACAGCCCTTGGGATATTGTGGTTGATCGCACTTGGAGGTTCAGTAATCGTTGGACTTCAACTTGGTTCACAGTTTAAATCGTCCTCCAAGGTGATAGATTATATTGATGTAGAATCTTCATATGATGTCTATACGCTGGAGATGGATCTCAATGATGCTCCCGGTGAACAGATCATCAATCTCTTTGATGAAAATTTCATGCTGAGCATTGACAAAGGAAGTGTTTACCAGGGTTTGCCGAGACTTAACATAGTCAAAAGCAATGAAGACAGCATCAGACTTAGGGTCCAGAAGTATTCACGTGGTCCTTCGAAAAGAACTTCATTGAGAAAGGCCGAAGACATCAGTTATGAACTATTGCAGCAAGGTGAGCTCATTACCCTCGATTCCTACATGAGTTTTGACAGACAGCAAAAGATCCGCGGACAGGAAGTTGAGCTGACCTTGTTGCTTCCTGTTGGAAAGACTGTATATCTGGATGAGAGTCTTAGAGAAATGATCTATGATATTGACAATGTTACAGGTACTCATGACGATGACATGATCGGTCAAAAATGGATCATGCTTGAGAGAGGATTAACATGTGTGGATTGCCCGGACATTGAAGGTACGACTTCAGACGAGATTGAAGAGATTCAGGAAGAGTTGGAAAGACTGGAAGAGGAAATTGATGAGCTTGAGGAAGGAGTGAGGTCTTAATTTTCCCGACTAAGCCAAATTTTATTCTCGTTTAGGACGTAGTTGTTGATGATCATATAACTCTTGTAAGCTTTTTTGATTCTTTCTATATCCGAATCTATAGTGCATTCTTTCATTTTAAATTGATCGTCGAATCGATAGACTTTATCATCGAAAAGCACCAGGTCGTCCAGAATGAATTTGAATTTATCATAGTTGAATATGTTGAGCGGTATCATTCTCTTTGCTTCAAAGGTATGACTGCCACTCAAACCCTGTCCCAGATAAGCTTCCATTGCCGGCAAGGGCATCCCGAAATTATTTCCAAGAAGTGCTGTTAAACTGGGAAGTACATCTATATGTGATGAAGTTCCTTTGAAAACTTCTCCTTTTTCAAGCATTGGACTGTAAATAAGTAAGGGCACCCTGTAGTTGTTGAAACGATCTGAATGGAAATAAAATCCGCTTCCGTGATCACCAAGGACAATGAAAATAGTATTCTCAAAGTCTTTTCTTTTCTTGAAATGACGAAACAGATGTTTTAAGGATTGATCGGCATATAAAATGGTTCCAAATTCACTTCTGGACATTTGCCCCAGCATCTTCTCAGAAATCCCATATTCCTTCATAAGAGAATCCTGAAAATCTAAATCGAGGTATAATTCATTTGCCAAAACATATGGATGATGGTATGTAAGGGTCATATAAAAATGCATGGCTGGATGACCTTCCGGAATTGAGTCAACATCAATAAACGAACGTCGATACAATTCTCCATCGTCAAATCCCCATCCTTCTTTATCTTCTTTCTTTATTCCAAATTTTAGCTCATCGATGATTTTATCAAATCCACTGAATTTGGTGTAATGAATGATATTATCGAATCCTGAATATCCTCCATAATAGAAGTTACACTGATAATCCTGATTTTTCAGAAAAGTGATGAGATTCCAGTGATCGGGATAAGTAATGTTTTCTCCATAGCCATAGGTCTTATTGATAAAGCCACGTTCAATAGTTCCATATGGCAAGGATCCCAGAAGATTTGGAAGGGCACTAAAAGAGCGATCCACATTACTCATGAAATTTTCCCAATAAAGAGAATGTTGTCGAAGACTGTCGGTAAATGGAGTTAACGAACCATTCACAGTTTGGGTCCCACTGATGGAGGACGATAGACCTTCTGAAAGAACAAAAACTATTGTTGGCTTTACAGATTTCTTGGGAAAGAATTCGGACAATGCACTTTCTGCAGATTTCCTTTTGAGCAATGGATAGAATTCAGAAATAAACTCTCTGTTGGGATAAAATGATTGGAAGTCACGAATGTATTCAATCAATCTGCCTTCTTCACCAAAAGCAAGTTCCCTTGTTATTTTCCATTCCTTGTATGATTTATAGAAATGATACGGCTTGGAGTTCGCCAGGTAATATTGAAATGATGTTTCAAAGGAATCCTGTGATTTATAAAAGAAGTCGGTGCTTGAGAGTGAGATACCACATGCCAGGATATAGATCCCTATTAGTCCGTACTTTATTTTTTGATTTAATCTTTTCGGTGGTCTTCTTAAAACAAGGATGTAGAAAATGGCCAGAATTGAAGGAATGTTTACAATCCATAACACCAGATTGCTACTTCCTCCTTCAGTTTCACTTATAAGCAATAGGTCTTTTAACGAAAGTTCAAAGAAAAGTGACGGGACAAGAAAATTACTCAGGATAAAGAAATCGGTCAGAAACAAATTAATTATGGCCAACAAGAAGAAAATTGCACCCATGATGACTGAAGATTTCGTGGTAAAAAGCGAAAGCAGGATTTGAATCGGTGCCAATAAGACCGAAATAAATATGAGAACCAGTGTATCATAGTTGATACTTCGATTGAAAAGGAGGGAAGCGCTTGTTTGTTCAGGAAAAATTGTGCTGAAATAAAAGTGTTCAGCAAACCTGATTAATGCATATACAAGGATCAATTTGAGTGTCAGAATTGCATATTCTGATAATGAATCGATAATCAAGTCTCTGGTAGTCAAAGCTTAAAAATGCTGAATGGACAATAATAGCCAGAATAAGCTAATCGAGAAAGTTCTTTTGATAGTCGACGAGTATGACTTTGATATTCTCCTTACTTGCCAGGTCACTTATGACACTTTTGTCCTGCTCTGTATGCAGTCCGTTGGTCCAGAGATGAATGTTTGACTCGGGAAAGTGCTCATTTAGGAAATCATACATAGGGTAGTGGGCAGAAAGGGCGTTGACTCTTTGACTTTCCAATACTTCTTGTATCAGGTTCAAGGCCTTAAGTGTATCTTCTGCCGTTGATTCGTTGTACAAGTGAGGCACCCAAAAGGATGTGTAGATATTTTCTTTATTGAGAGCGATGATTTCATTCGCCATAAACGACTCGACGATCATTCTTTTATGCAGTTCCCTCTCTGAAGTGATTTGTATAAGAGCGATTGAAGCTTCGTTCAGATTCTGATTATTCAGGTTCTTGAAATCAATCCAGTAGAATGCGCTGGCATTCACAGAATCGGTTTTCTTCAGGAATGCACTAAGTTCTCCATGATGATCTTCGTTATCATCATGCTTAACAAAGAATTTCTTCGAATTTGTATCAAAGAATACATCTATTTCAATGCCCGGGAATTCTGTGAGGCGTTTGAAGGCCGTATCAGGGATGTTTGCTCTGTGCGACCAAAGTTTATTGCTGCCGTTATAAATAGCTACTCGAAAGTCCTCAAATGATGCAGAGGATGGAAGCTCTTCTTTACAGGAGGAAAGGAGAGTAAAAAAAGAAAGGGCTAAAAAGCCCTTCCTCATGATCTTTTTAGTGTTCGTGTCCACCTGGTCCATGTACATGACCGTGATCTAATTCTTCGTCAGTCGCTTCTCTGATCTCCATCACTTCAACGTCGAAATGAAGAGTCTGACCAGCAAGGGGGTGATTGAAGTTCAATGTAACTTCTTCTCCTTCAATGTTTTCTACAATACCCACTTCCATTCTTCCATTGGCTTCAGCCTGGATCTGCATACCAACCTGGATGTCTCCTCCGCCTTGAAACTGGTTTTTACCAACTTTAAATACTTTTTGACTGTCAACTACGCCATAAGCTTCTTCCGGAGCAACAGTGGCTTTGATCTTGTCTCCAATTGACTTTTCGTTTAATTGTTTTTCAAGACCCGGGATGATATTTCCCTTGCCGTGGATGTATGCCAGTGGCTCTCTTCCTTTTGATGAATCAAGGATGTCTCCATTGTCATTTTTCAGCTCGTAATGCATGTGAACAACCTTGTTATCTGATATTGTCATAATTAATTGTAAATGTGATTTTTAAAAGGTGCGCAAAGATACGGAATAGAGATTGAAGATTAACGATTAACGATTAACGATTGAAGATTAACGATTAACGATTGGAGATTTGTTAGTTCATCGTTGCTTTGATCCGGTCGACGAGAGAAGTTGCTTCGCGCACATCGATTCTTGAATCAGATTCGATTTGCTCCAGGCTTGTGATTACGACCATTGCATTCTTTTCCGGGATGAGAAATACGTATTGTCCGCCGTGGCCCCACATGAAATAATACTCTTTCTCCGGATGAATCCACCAGTAGTAACCAAATCTCAATTCGGGGTAGGTAGAGAGTTTGCTATGTTCGGTTAACATGTCGTTTATGTATGCCTCCGAGATAACTTGCGTTGTATCCCAACTGCCCTTATTCAATACAAGCTGACCGATCTTGGCTAATTCTCTGGGTGTAGTCAATATTCCAAAACCTCCCATAGTCACGCCATCGTTTGGATATCTGCGCCATTCGTAGTTGTTAAAACCGATCACATCAAAAATCCTCTCCTTTGCCAGTTGGTCTGATTTTTCACGATTGATGTCCTGGAAAACTGCCGACAAGATCTGAGGATCACCATCGTTGTAATTAAATCTAGTACCAGGCGTAGCTTCGAGATCCAGTCCTAGAGCAAAAGTCACACTGTTGTCCGTCTCTCTTTTTCTATATACATCCGAGTGTTCGTCGTTGTGAAATCCAATGCCACTCTTCATGGTCAACAGATCACTGATCAGAATATCCTTTTTATTTCTGTTTTGATCGGTATAGCGGGGAATGAATTGCTCAATTCGATCTGTCAGGAATATTTGGTTGTTGTCAATGTGTGTGCCTGCCAGAAGAGCCATTACTTGTTTTGTGCACGACCAGATTGCTCTTGGCCTTGTGCGATCACCTTCACTTTTTAGATAGGTCTCGGCGATAAGCTCTCCATTTCGAAAAACCGATAAACTTCTCATTGGCCAATAATCATCCTCATCATGAACCGATCTAAACACAGAATTCAATGCATTGGAGTCGATGTCGTTGTGCAGACTTGATCCAATGCTCCATCCGTCGCCAATATCCCGCGGAGAATAACCTTCATAAGACTTGCTGAGTGGTGCTTCCTTCAGACAAGACAAAAGTGAAATGGTCAAGACTAGATAAATTCCTTGTTTCATGTTTTTGGATAAAAGAATAATGAAAAGCCATGGGTCATGGCCCTTACGCCAGGACTATCACTGTAGGAGAAATATTCGAAATTATACGCATATCCCAATCTGGGATGACGCATACTTATGAAAAGTAGCTCAATCCAGGTATTATTATAAGTACCAAAACTTCCTCCCTTAAAATTCCGATGCTGATCTTTAAAGTATGTTCCCAGAGAGAGATCAAAGAAGTAAGGATCACGATCTTCTTCAGTTCTTGAAATCAGTCCGACCAGGGAGTTTTTCCATCTGAGTCTCAGGTATACATCGTCGTTTTCATATTTCGCTGAAGCAGCGAATCCCATTGTGTAGTTTGTAAAATGAAAACTATAACCACTCTGTAATTCAGGATATAATTGATAATTGTATTCCATTTTCAGCCACGGACCTGCATGGATGGAAACCTTCCTTATTAGTTCGTAATAGTTGTAGAGAACATCAATGGGTTTGACTTTCCATTGAAGTCCGGTCATACCACGCGAGAACAAAGTGCCGAAACCAACTTCACCCTGATACATCAGGTTTTTGCCATTAAGCTCCCATGATCTTTTGTAGATGAATCTATGCTGTGGACCCGAAAATACCAACCCGTAATTAAGATCATCCTTGATCTGTAGAAAATCAAGGCTGTAATTCATTGATCTCAAATTATCGAAGTCCTGAGACCGCGCATTCAATGAAAGGAATAGAATGAATAATCCTGAAGAGAGATATCTGAGCATGAAGGAGCGAAAGTAAAATTATCCGTTCACTAAACGGAATTCATCAGCTCTTTTTTGATCTTCTTTTTATGCTTCTTGTAAACCTTGAACTGTCTCTTATCCAGAATCTCCTTCAGATCTTTATCGAGATCCCTTATAGTGGAGCGAGCCATGGCATATTGCTTGGATTTGGAAGCATCCTCAAACTCATTGAAATCAAAGGAAGCGGTGTATTTGAGTACTATGATGCCAAGGGCCAGTTTTTGGTCGTTTCTGAGTTCAAGATCGTTGATCAATTCAGAGAATTCCTTTTCAAGTCCGGAGTCATTACCCACATGAATACTGTTCCCAAACTGAGCATTTGCTGTGAAAGAAAGTGAAAGGAAAACAAAGATTGCAAAAAGAGATCTCTTCAAACTCATATGGTAAAGTTACGAGAATCTCAGGGCTTTATTGTGCATGAGCCAAACTTCTGATCATGCCGTTAAAGATGAAATGATGGAAAGGAAGCATGGTAAACCAATAAACTCTTCCCCAGACTCCTTTTGGACGGAAGGTAGCTGTTTGATTGAGTTTGTCATCTACAATTTGAAATTCCAACCAGGCTTCTCCCGGTAGTTTCATTTCTGCATAAAGCAACAGTCTTTTTTCTTTTTTAGATGCAACAATTACTCGCCAGAAATCAAGGGTCTCACCACTTTTGATGTTTGCAGGGTTCTTTCGACCACGTCTGAGTCCAACACCACCAAAAACTTTATCGAGGAAACCTCTGATTTCCCATAACCAGTCGGCATAATACCAGCCATTTTTCCCACCTATAGACCAGATTTTTTTTAAAGATGAATTTTCATCTGCGATTTTCAGACTTTTCTTATCTGTTAAGCAACCATGCTGAGGTACTTTTAGAAGTCTGTCCATGCCTTGTTCTAATTCATCCGTGCTCAAAGCATCCGTCCAGCTAGATAAAACATCTTCCTGTTCAATCTTATCAAAAGCTAATCGTATGGCGTCTGAGTACGATATGAGCTCTATGTCCACGATGTCTTTAATGTTGTCGTTGCTACAAATCACCTCGATCTTCATACTATTAACCAGGTTTACGGCAAGCTTATATGAAGTGGCCGTGACAAAATAGAGCCAATAGGAGGACAGTCGGGGGGTCATTACAGGCAAAGTGAAAATGAATCTCTTTAAGCCCCGGATGCGTGCCATTTCCAACAGCATTTCTTTATAAGTCAGAATCTCCGGCCCACCAATATCATAACTGTTCCCATATGATTCTTCTTTACCAAGAACACCCACCAAGTATTGTATTACGTTTCGAATTGCGATGGGCTGAGAACGGGTATTCAGCCATCGAGGGGTGACCATGACAGGAAGTTTTTCCACCAAATCTCGTATGATTTCAAAGGAAGCACTTCCTGAACCAACAATGATACCTGCGCGCAAAGTGGTAAGTTCAAATTTTCCTTCTGACAGGATGGTCTCTACTGCAAACCTTGACCCAAGGTGTTTTGAGAGCTCTTTTTCATTTACAATTCCACTCAGGTAGATCACCTGTCTGACATTCGTATCGTTAAGGGATTCTACAAAGTTTCTGGCGCATTTTGCTTCAAGTTCTTCGAAGTCGTCTGTTGAGGCAGACATGGAATGAATCAGATAATAAGCAGCATCAATGTCTTTCGGAATGGCTTTTAAACTTTCCGGTTCAAGGAAGTTTACTTCAAGAAGATGAAGGTTTTCAACACCTGAGAATGAATCATCCATTCGGGATATATCCCTTAAACAGCAATAGATCTCATGTCCTTCGCGTATCAAAACGGGCAACAAGCGATGACCAATGTATCCTGTAACTCCTGTGAGAAGTATTTTCATTATCTAATGGAAGACATTCCTCCATCAACTCCGATAACCTGTCCGGTGACCCAAGAAGATTTTGTATCAAGTAAAAATATGGCCATTTCTGCAATATCCTTACTTTCTCCAACTCGTTTCAATGGATGACGTTCGGCATTGGCATTGATCTTATCATCACTACTGAGAAGTTTAGAAGCGAGCGGAGTATTCGTCAGTGAAGGCGCAATGCAGTTTACTCGGATCTTAGGAGCATATTCGGCCGCAAGGGATTTGCACAAGCCCTCAATGGCTCCTTTTGAGACCGCTACTTTGGCGTGGAATGGAAATCCAAGCTTAACAGCGACCGTTGAGAACAACACAATACTTGCAGATTCACTGTTCTTGAGCATTGGTAAACAGGCCTGAATGACTTTAATGGCACCCATTGTCTGCAGTTGAAAATCCTTGAGAAAATCTTCCGGTTTCATTCGGTGGAAAGGTTTTAAGTCTATGGCACCAGGACAATAGACCAAACCATCTAAAACTTCCGGCAGATGAGAGAGATCTATTTCTTCATCATTCACATCAAGGTAAAAATAATTCGTTTCATTCTCAAAATCTTCGTTGGCGTTATAGGTAGAGATGACGTAATCATTTCTTTCCCTCAAGGTATCTGCAATTGACTTTCCGATTCCGCTTGAACCGCCGATAACAAGGTAATTTTTCATGTATTCTTAACAACCTCATTCATGGAAGGTTTGAAAAAGGAGTAAGGCAGTTTTCATAAATTTGGCGCCATGAAAAATCTCCTCTTGTTTTTATCTCTCTTCGTGCTGTTTTCTTGTGCTAATTCTCCTGACAGCACTGTGCAGATATTGTATTCCGAAATAGAAGAAACCAGTGTTTCGTCGAATGCTAACAACATCTATGTTGTATCAAAACCTTTGGAGGAAAGTGAGGGAATGCCATTGATCATTGGACTCGATGCACAAGGAGATGCCGAATTGGCTGCAACATCTATTCAGAAAGCATGTGTGGACTTTCCAGCCATAATAGCAGCATCGAAGATCATAAGGAATGGGTATCCAGATTATCAATCCACCATCACTGAGATCATACAGGATTGTGTAGAAAAGTATTCTATTGATGAGAAGAATATAATTCTCGTTGGATTTTCAGGTGGTGCGAGAATGGCCCAGTTTTTTTCGAAGGAGTATCCTGTGACCGGAGTAGTGATGATCGGAGCCGGTCCCGGAGCTGAACTTCCGGATGTGACCACCTATTCAATGTGCGGAACGGGTGACTTCAATTTTATTGAGATCTATCGCAGACCCATTATTGAAATGATAACGGAGGAAAGTGTGTGTTTCGATCATTTTTACGGAAAACATGAATGGCCCAGAGGGAATGAGCTTAGGGATGCAATGTATTTCCACTTGAAGAATATGAATGAAGATATGACGAAGCGAAGCGAGGTCAGGTCTCAAAAGATTCTTGATAGAGTAGATACTTTGGTTATGGCAGGTCAGGCTATGAGGGCGTGGGATCATCTAGACAAGGCTTACAAGCTTTCTTCTGATCCAGAGAAAAAGAAGAGGATAAAGGCGAATGCAGAGGACTTATTGGAGAATGAGACCTTCCGCCTGTCAGTCAGTAAGCTGGAAAACTATTTGCGTCTCGAATTAAATCTCAGATCTCAGTTCTTGGAGGCTACAAGAAGCGAGGATTTTGAGTTTTGGAAGAAAGAGATTCAGCATTACAAAGAGAAATCCATGTATTCAAGTAATACCTGGGAGATTCATCACGCCAATAGAGTGGTTGGATATATGGGGGTTTTGTTTTATTCTCAGTTAAAAGTTCTTGTAATGACTGATGGTTATGATGACCAAAAGCAAACATTGGCGCGTGCCTTTGCCTATCTAGAGCCTGAAAATCCGGATATGTTCTATTACAAGGCTATGATCCATGCCCGACAGGAAAATATGGACAGTGCCACTCATTATCTTGCTCTGGCCAGAAAGTACGGGCTTAAAGAGTGATCTTTATCAAAGACGAAAGGTTTAACTAATTATAAGTTAAACTGTGGACTTACCATTTAACCTTTAATTGACCGGCACTTAATAAAGAGGCCATAAGGGTTTTATTGATTTGCGGAAATCTAAAAACGTAAATCATGAAAAAAACATTACTAATTGCTTTAACCTTTGCCGCTTCTTCCAGTTTTGCGCAGACTATTCAGGCCAACCTGCTTGGTAGATATACCGATGGAAGAGATGGGGCGTGTGAAATTTCGGCATACGATGCTGAGTCTCAACAGATCTATGTTACTAATGCTGTTGCTGATTCAATCGACATCGTTGACATATCTGATGCTACCAATCCGACCAAAGTAGGTCAGATTGATGTTCTTACTTATGGTGGGGGAGTTAATTCCGTGGTTGCCCTTGGAAATGGATTTATAGCCGCCGCAATTGAAGATGATAACAAGCAAAATGATGGTGTTGTTGTCTTTTATGACACGTCCGGAACATTTGTGGCTGAAGTAACAGTTGGAGCACTACCGGACATGCTGACCGTAACTCACGATGGAAATACCGTCATTGTGGCCAATGAAGGTGAACCAAGTGATGATTATCTTACAGACCCTGAAGGTTCGGTAAGTGTTATCGACATTAGTGGCGGAGTATCTGGAATTACTCAAAACGATGTAACAGAAATAACTTTCAAAAATGATTCTTCTGATATTTCCGGTGGATTGAGAAAGCCTGGAACGACCTGGAACATTGATCTTGAGCCAGAATACATTACAGTAGCCGGTGATGACTCAAAAGCCTTTGTAATCTGCCAGGAAGCCAATGTTCTTGTTGTAATTGATCTTTCTGATAATTCAGTAGCGGGTTATGTTGGTCTCGGTTTCAAAGATCACAGCACAGCAGGAAATCAATTGGACCCTTCGAACAGAGACAATGGCATAAACATTGCCAGCTGGGACGTGCATGGTGTTTATCAGCCCGATGCAATCGCATCATACGAGGTGGGAGGAAACACGTACATAGTGACAGCCAATGAAGGTGATGGAAGAGATTATGCAGGTTACAGTTCTGAAACAAGGATCAAAGACCTGATGTTGGACTCTACCGTTTTCACAAACTATGCCTTCCTTCAGGAGGATTCAAATTTGGGTAGACTGAAGACATTTACACCGGATGTTATCGGAGATTCTGATGGTGATGGATACGTAGATGAGTTATACTCTTATGGTGCGAGATCTTTTAGTATCTGGGATGATGGTGGAAATCTTGTATACGACAGCGGTGATGAAATTGAAAACTATATCAAAGACAATCACGAAACATTCTTTAACTGCAACGATGGATTGGCTTCTGAATTTGATGACCGAAGTGATGACAAAGGTCCTGAACCTGAAGCTGTTACTATTGGAAGGCTGCGAAACACTTACTTTGCATTCGTTGGTTTGGAAAGACAAGGGGGTGTGATGGTTTACAATATCACAGATCCAATGAACCCAGTATTTGATACCTACATCGAAGAGCTAGATGAGGTAAATGGAACCATGGATGACATTGCTCCTGAAGGTCTCGTTTTCGTTCATAAAGATGATAGCCACAACGGAATGCACATGTTGATCGTTAGCAACGAAGTATCCGGGACGACTACAATTTATGAGATCGTGGATAATTATGAGGGAATTGAAGAAGCAACGAATGAATCTGCTTTCAAAATGTATCCAAACCCAACTTCAGACGTCGTTCGAATTGAATTTTCAAATGACTTCGAAGCAGGACAATTCATCGTGACGAATTCATTGGGTTCGATAGTGGAAAGAGGATTCATCAACGCCAACAATCAGGAACTTGATCTCTCGAATTTACCTAACGGTATATACAATGTTACTATCTTGAACAATAATGAAGCGAAAATCAGTTCGCAGAAGCTTGTAAAGAGATAAGTAGCTCTATTTCATTGATTTAAACCGGTTAGATAGACTAGTCACTCTAACCGGTTTTTTCGTTTATACCCTGTCAAAATACCCTATTAATACCCTTGACAGGGTATTTCCATTTTATATGTCTCATGTACATTTGCCTTATTAAGAATTGTTCTAAATAAGAATAGAAAAAGAAGAATGAAAGCCTTGAAAGGAATACTTGTTGCAGTCGGTGTAGTGTTAATATCGATTTCATTTTATTCATGCAGCGATACGAATGTTGAGAATGCTTCGGCGGAGCATAAAATCGGTGTGTTATTGGTTAATCACGGATCTCACTCTGAAGTGTGGAGAGATATGCTAATGGATCTTGAGGACAGGGTGGAAGAAGGAATTCTCGCCAATGAAAAGATCTCGCAGGTTAAAACGGCTTACATGGAGTACAACGAGCCGTCCATTGCTACCAGACTTAAAGAATATGATGAGGAAGGTTATGACGAAGTTGTTGTTGTACCAATATTCTTGACGGTAAGTTCTCATTATTCTCATGATATACCAGTTATATGTGGGCTTTCGGCCGATCCAAAGATCAAGGAGCAACTTGCCAAGGAGAAAATAGAGGTCTACAAACCCAATGCAAAGGTGACCATCACTCCACCGCTTGATTACACGACCATCTTAAAGAAAAATGTGGAACGCAGGGTAATGGCCTTGTCTGAAGAAGGAAAAAGTGAAGGGGTGCTGCTTGTTGCTTATGGCGATGCAGAATACAATCAACAATGGGAAGAATTAGTCGAAGAAATTGGTAAATACTTGAAGATGAAGACAGGCCATGAGAGTATTGCGTATTCATGGTGCGGACACCTGGTGAATTACAGCACACAACCAACGAAGGACGGAATTGCTAAGTTATTCGAGCTGGAAGACAGGGTTATTGTGATTCCTCTGCTTGTAGCTAACGATGAGTATTTTCAGAACGATATCATTCAAACAGCAGTAAATGAAGTGGACAACTCTTCAAACGTGGCTTATGTTCAGGATGCTATTTTACCGGATGATAACTTAAATCAATGGGTGCTCGATATTACGAAGAGCACGGTGGAAAGCTTGTAGAGTTTGACAATCACAACCTTTTTACAGGACGAATGGAAGAAGATCCTGGCAACGACATTGTTGCTGGGATTTTTCCTTTATTTCTGGATCGAAGGACCTTTCCGGCAGATTCAGGAAATTATTCAGCTCGATAAAAAAAGCACTGAGTACTCTATACCTAAAGTGGTAGGTGAGAAGAGCGAATCGAGTTCTCATGGCACTATAGATGATGCTGAAAGTCACGGCTGGGGTCATGGCCTCATGACCAAGAATAAAGAACAAAAGCATTCCTCGGGACTGATTTCAAGTTCTCAGGAAATAGAGGAAGGGGCCGAAGCATTCATTCAATCATTGAAGGATCACAGCATGGCCATATATCCCGAGCTTGCAAAACCTGAAATAGCCTACAATGAAAACCTTTTTTACCTGGTTTATGAAGGCGAAGGGCTGATCTACCTGGAAAGCACTGGTATTGTTGAAGGGGTGAGAGGCTATGCCGGAGAGGTCAATATCGGTCTGTTTATTTCAAATGAAGGAATAATCCACTCCATCCACCACATTTCATCACACGAAACGGAGAGTTATCTAAAGGACATCCGGAAATCATCCTTTTACGATCAGTTTGAAAAGATGGTTCTGAAAGGAGATCACAGAGTAGATGCGGTTTCAGGTGCCACCCTCACAACAGAGGCCATAGCTTTTACGGCATCGAAGCTGATAGAAAAATCGATGCCCGATCCAGTGGTTGACTTTGCAAATGCCAGTGAAGTAGATCCCTACAGCGTTGTGGCAGAGTTGTCATATTGGTGGATTGTACACATCAGTGTGATATTTCTAATGTTCATGTACGCTTTTCAGAAAAAATGGCGAAAGAGTAAAAAAGGAATTATCGTTCTGAGCTTGCTTTCGATGCTTTACATCGGATTCTTCATGAACAATTCTTTCACGTACATATCAATCTTGCATCCATTTATTGGCACATCGGTGTCGTCTCTGGTCGCTTTGTATGCCTTATTCACGCTATTAGGTTCAATCTGGGGAAAGAATACCTATTGTAAATACATATGTCCTTTTGGAAATGCGCAAAGACTGCTTTTGCAAATCTCACCAAAGAAGACGCGAAAAAAATTCTTTATGGCGAACAAGTGGGTTAAACGCTTCAGGGATGGTCTGACCTTGGTTTTGATTGCCGGAGTGTTGCTGGGGCTTAGGAATTGGAGCAATTTTGAGTTGTTCCCTGACCTCTTTGGCATGGATTTCACCACATGGTATTTTGTTCTGGCTCTCGTTACTATTCTAGCATCAATGCGTTATCCGATGATATGGTGTAGGCTACTTTGTCCAACGGGTTCGGTGTTGGATTTCATCACAGACTTAACGAAGAGATGAAAAATGAAAGATGAAAGATGAAAGACGAATGATGAGTGATGATATCTGAATTTGGGGAATTGGAGGATAGGATTGAGGATTGAGTGAGTTGAGAAAGGGGATAAGAGGATTAGGTGATAAGGGGATATGTGATGAGGTGATAAGGTGATAAGGGGATAAGGGGATAAGGTGATGAGGTGATAAGGGGATGGGTTTATGGCAAAAAAAAGCGGGCCCGAAGGCCCGCTCTGTCCATTCAAAAGTAGTTTGCAATTATTGTTTGATGAGTTGAATGGCAGAAGATAAATCGTTTTCGCCCATCAGTACGAAATAGTTTCCTGACTGAAGTCTTGATACATCCAGGTCAAACTGGTTTGCACCTTTATTCAAATTCAGTTGTTGTGAGATCATTACCTGTCCTCTGATATCCATTACCATGATGTTCGTGATTCCTGCTTCTTCAGCATCGAATGTGATGTTCACGATGTCCTGTGCTGGATTTGGGAATAGATTCACATTAAGAATGTCTTCTTTTTCTTCTTCGATTCCTGTGATCACGCTCAATTCGATCAAATCACCACCAGCTGGACCAGCAGCCCAAAGGCCGAAAGCAGGACCATTGTTGTTGTTTGTTGGATTCAAGAATCCTGAAGCTACAACAGTCAAGGCAGCATCTCCGAAAGAAGAAAGATCAACGAAATACTTAGCTACAGTAGTAGCACCTGTTTCATCTCTGATCTCCAACGCATATGAAGTAGCAGCAAGATCAAGATATCCCTGAGCTTCTCCGTATGAAATGTCGTCAACAATAGTACCTGCACCCTGAGCAGTTTCAACTACGTCTACCGTTGGAGCATCAGTTGAACCATGCCATACTATCACATCTACGTTACCAGAAGTCATTGAAGCTTCTCTTGCGTCAGCAATCACTTCCAATGTAAATGGAGTAGCCGGGTCGTAGTTTCCTGATCCTATTGTTCCGCTGGCAACAACAATATACTTCATGTTACTTTCAAGGATGAATGTTTGCTTGTGCAAGGCACCGGCTGTATCAGAGGCCATTGGACCTGTAATAGATACATCGAAGAATTCACCAGCTGGAGCGTCAATGAAACCTGCAGCAGTTCTAAATTCGAAGTCGTCAACCAATACACTTCCGTTCAACCATACATCAACTGTACCTGCATCTGTTGCTGCGCAGTTGTGTATCACTTGCAATCTTGCTGGAGTAATTGATTTCGTTGGGAATGAAACTACCGTTCCATTAGGGAATACACCGATCAAACCAAAAGGCTCTGTTCCTACAGCATTAGCTGGATCAATATAACCTGTTGCTAGGATTGTGATAGCGCTGTCACCAATACCTGAAGCATCGATGTCAAATTCACCTGCAACAACTCCTGTCTGAGTTCTTACCTGAACATCAAAATCAGCAGCTGGTAGATCAACATAACCTGTAGCTGATGGGAAACTTACATCATTAGCAAGTTCTCCTGCTGGAATCTGAACTTCATAGATGTCTACCATAGGAGCGTCGTATGAAGAGTGAATGATGTTGGCAGAAATACCACCAGACATAGTAGCCATTTCCTTTCCATCGTAGGCTCTCAAATCGAAAGCTGTGTTACCCATCTCAGCCAAACCACCACTGGCAACCACCGTGTAGGCATTTCCGGCCATCAATGTAAAATCTTTCTTAAAGATGGCAGTAGTTGTGTCTGTTGAATTCGGAGGACAAATAGACAAAGTAAAAGCTGACCCTGCAGGAGCATCTATATATGGAGAAGCTTCTTTATAGGCAAAGTCATTGAGAAGTAGGGTAGCGCCTATGTAGACGTCAACCGTAGCCGCACCTGGGTCCGGACAATTGTGGATAGCCTGTACTCTGGCCATCATTTGTGCCTGTGAAACAGACGTGAATGCGATCATCGCAATTAACAAACTTGTAATTCTTGTTTTCATAATTTAATCATTTTGTTTAACGATATGTTGTAAAAGTTCAACAAAAGCTAAACAAGGGCTTCTGTAAAAGGTTTAAAATTTGCCCAAAAAATATTCAACAAGATGTTCAAAATTGTTTCAATTATACATTTAACATGCAGTAAAACAATAGGTTAGGATGAATAAAAATTTCATTAAAAAAATAAAGAAATTCAACAACCTAATTTATTCTTGAAATTCTATCTAGCCGCGATTAGCTTTCCTCTTATCGTCATTTCTTATATTTCTATTAGAATGAACCTTTTTGATTCGGGCTTGTTTCAATTTAAAATGCCGTTATGAAATTTTTTAAAAGAAAAACTGAAAAGGAGAAGCTTGAGATCAAATACAATCAGCTTTTAAAAGAGTCACATCTTCTGTCAACAATCGATCGTACGAAAAGTGATGCGAAAAAAGCCGAAGCTGAAGAAGTATGGAAAAAGATTGAAAGCATTTAAATGGAAGTCAAGAATACGACAGATTAGTTTTGCCTGACCCTTTATCTTTGGATTGAATAGCAAACTATTATGAAAGTATTCTTCGATAATTCGGATGGAGAGCAGTTATCAGCTGTTCTCGATCTACCCGTGAATCAAAGCGCCAAGGCCTTTGTACTCTTCGCACATTGCTTTACCTGTAGCAAAGACCTGCGCGCTGTGAGAAATATTTCATCTTCCTTAACCGGAAACGGTTTCGGTGTGCTTCGTTTCGATTTTACCGGTTTGGGGGAAAGCGAAGGGGAATTTGCCGACACCAACTTCTCATCTAACATCGAGGATCTTCTATGTGCAGATGATTTTCTTACAAAAGAATACCAGGCGCCCAGCATGATCGTGGGTCATTCTCTCGGAGGAGCCGCTGCTTATTTCGCTGCATCCCGTTTGGATTCTGTACAGGCCGTCGCCAGTATAGGAGCTCCTTCAGATCCCAAACATGTAAATCACCTATTTGCGGATAGCACTGAAGAGATCAAGAAAGAAGGTCATGCGCAGGTTCAATTATCCGGTCGACCATTTACGATCAAAAAGCAATTCCTGGAAGATATTAGTGAAAAGAATCTGAAGGACTTATTGGAAGATTTCCGCAAACCTATTCTAATTCTGCATTCTCCCCAGGATGAGACGGTTGAGATTGAAAATGCTCGAAAGATATACAATGCCGCTTGGCATCCAAAGAGCTTTATCAGTCTCAACGGAGCCGATCATCTGTTGTCGAACAAAGATGATTCCATATACGTTGGAGATGTAATTGCTTCATGGGCGAATCGATATGTCGACATACCCGACCAGCAAAAGTTAAAGCTGGAAAAGCAAGTAGCGGTGAGAATAGGTAAGGATGGATATACAACTGAAATCCTTGCAGGTAAGCATCATCTTCGGGCCGATGAACCGGAGGAGGTAGGTGGGAATGACTTTGGTCCTACACCTTATGATCTCTTATTATCCTCCTTGGGGGCCTGTACAGCCATGACACTCAGAATGTATGCCGACCGAAAGCAGTGGGCAGTGGATGAGATCAATGTTCATCTAAGCTACAACAAAGAATACATAGAGGATTGTGAGAATCCCGACAATCCAAAGGCCATCATCGATAAGATAGAGCGTTCTATTCAGATTGATGGTTCACTCGACGAAAAACAGGAAAAGCGCATGTTGGAGATCGCCGATAAGTGTCCGGTTCATAAGACTTTGCATGGTGACATAAGGGTTGAGACCATGTTGAACCAGTCCTAATATTTGTCTGGCTCAATGGGGAATCGTTCAATGAGAGCGGTCCTCTGTTTTTAATTCTTAATTCTGATCTAGTCTTCGAATACTTGGATTGTCCGGAGAAAAGAACAAAAATTCATAAATTCGGCTTCTTTCAAAATTCCCCAGGAAGCAATGATCGTATACGATTCAAAGAAATGGCATAGTTTATTCATCACCATGTTGAAGACCATGAAAACGGCCTACAACGTGAAAAAGATCATGCTCTTCATGTTCCTGACGCTGGTGTATTCCAGTATCATGACTTACATGAATATCAAATTCTGGTGGGCGGAGTTTGAGATCAACACCATTTTCTTCACCATCGTTGGGGTTATTCTATCCTTGTTCCTTGTCTTTCGTATCAATACGGCATACGACAGATGGTGGGAGGGAAGCATTGCATGGCACAAGTTGCTCAGTGACAGCAGAACACTGGCCATGAGTCTGGACGGACTCCTCCCGGAAGATGATACGCAACGTCGCAATTTCTTTGTCAAGAGCATTTCCAACTACGCTTTGGCTCTTCAAGGTCATTTGCGGGATGAGGACGCAAGAGACAGATTCATCTTTGTAAACATGGCTTATCAGCGAACCCTCGAGAATTCCGAGCATGTGCCCAATACTATTATCAATCTCATGTCGAGAGAAATACATGCTATGGGTCATAATGAGATCATCACCGACAGGGATAAGACACAATTGAAAGATCATTTGCGTGGTATGATCGACCTAATGACTACCTGTGAAAGAATACATCGAACACCCATTCCTTTTTCACATTCCACATTCATCAAGGTATTTGCGCTCTTGTACATATTGGTCCTGCCTTTTGGTCTTGTGCATTACTTCTCATGGCTCACCATACCTGCTGTATGCCTGATGGGCTTCGCTATGTTTGGTGTAGAGATTATATCAGAAGAAATCGAACATCCATTTGGTACGGATGCGAATGACCTTCCAACTTCACTGATGAGTGATACGATCAGAGAGAATGTTTACGAAATCCTTCGAGTGAAGAGTGACTTTAAATTGAGGAAGAAGGAGAGGAAGGAAGCTGATGTTTTGCTTTAGCAAAACATCAATGATAGATTATAAACGATGAATTACGAATAAAGCTAAGTCTCAAATCATTTCCTAACTTAAAATTTACCATTTATAATTATTTTCTGTCGTCTAACACAATAATAGCGCTAGATTCAAGAAAAATGGTTAATATTAGTGGACTCATTAAAAACTATGGAAAATATTTCTGAAATGTTCTCAAATCCGGCCGTGGTATGGTTTATCATCGGACTGGCATTGTTGTTGGGGGAGCTTGTTCTTCCCGGACTAATTGTATTGTTCTTTGGCATTGGCGGCTGGATCGTATCCTTGATGTTATTATTCGCCCCTGATATTTCACTCAATACTCAACTACTCATATTCATTATCAGTTCGTTGCTGTCCCTGGCTCTTTTAAGAAGGTCCCTGAAAAAATGGATCGATGAAAGGCAAGGCACCAAGAGCGAATCTGTGCTTGAGGAATATGTGGGTAAGAAATGTGTGTCGGAAGCAGATTTTAAGAACGGTACTGGAAAAGTTACTTTTAAGGGAGCCCTTTGGGAAGCAAAGAGCGACGAAGAAGTGAAAAAAGGCGATTCACTGATCATCACAGAAGTGGATAGCATAAGACTAATTGTAAAACCTATTTAATATAAACACATGAATTTCTCAACCATCATATTGATCGGCTTAGCCGTATTCTTCCTTTTCATCTTCATCTCCATGATCAAGATTGTGCCGCAGAAATCGGCATTTATCGTGGAAAGACTTGGGAAATATAAGGGGACGTTGACAGCCGGATTCCATATCATCATACCATTCATTGAAAGAGTAGCTTACAAACATTCCCTGAAAGAACAGGCCATGGATGTAGAATCTCAGCAATGTATTACGCAGGACAACATCGCCGTAGAGGTGGATGGTATTCTTTATCTGCAGGTTATGGATCCTCAGAGAGCCTCATATGGAATCGACAACTACCAATTTGCTGCTACTCAGATCGCTCAAACGACCATGCGTTCTGTGATTGGTAAGATGCAGTTGGACAAGACCTTTGAAGAGAGGGATAATATCAATGCAACTATTGTAACTGCCGTTGACGAGGCTTCAGATCCTTGGGGTGTGAAGGTTACTCGTTACGAAGTGAAAAACATCATTCCACCCCAGAGTATCAAGGATGCCATGGAGAAACAAATGAGGGCAGAGCGTGAAAAGAGAGCGACCATTGCTGAGTCACAGGGTGAGCAGCAGGCCAAGATCAACATCGCCGATGGTGTGAAGCAGGAGATGATTGCTACATCAGAAGGGGAGAAGCAGAAAAGAATCAACGAAGCCGAGGGTAAGGCCCAGGAAATTGAAAGGGTGGCAAGTGCAACTGCCAAGGGAATCCGAGAAATCGCCAATGCCATCAACGAAGAAGGCGGAATGGATGCCGTTAATCTTCGTGTTGCCGAGCAATACATCAAAGAATTCGGTAACCTGGCTCAGAAGAACAATACGCTCATCATTCCTTCCGATATGTCGGATGTTTCCAGTCTGATCGCAACCAGCATGACGGTATTGGATAAGACAAAAGGAAAGAGTGGGAATGGTTAATATGCTAAGTGGTTAATCTGTTAATTGGTTAATTGATTTATTGGTTCATTGATTCATTTGAAGGGGTCATTTACACTTTGATCTAAAGCTCCTTGTTTCTCGCTTTTTAATTTAGAAAGTCAGTAAGTCGTCAGTCGTCAGTCGACAGAATTGTCCATTGCCTTATTCCCTTATCATCTTATCCACTGGGTTTATTCGTTAATTGATTTATTGGCTCATTGGAAAGGTTCATTATCACTTTGAGCCATAACTCCTTATTTCCCGCAAGCTGGCGCACGGGCCTGTACTCCGTCGGGCAGGCTTGCTGTCTAATTTTAGAAAAGACTGTTGAGGAAGGTATTTCTCTTTTTCTTCTGACCTTTTTCTTTTGACTTCTGACTTTCCCTTCTATCTTTAGACATGTTTCGCCGGATAATTATCCTCTTTTGTCTATTCATCCCTTTTATTGGCTTTACTCAGATCGACTATCTGATTAAGGATTCACACTACAATGATTATTCGGACAAGGACAAACATCTTGTCGACTCCATTCTGAGTGATTATCATTCCAAGGAAGATGTTCTGGACAAATTTGCTATCCTGGAAGTGCTTTGTGATAATCTCTGGCACGAAGACTGGGTGAACTATAATGAGTTTATGCTGAGCGGATTAGAATCTATAAAGCAGAATTCGTTAAGTCAGGATGAGAAAAATATACTTCTCGGTTTATTATCTAATTCCTATAATAACAAAGGCTATGCTGTTATGCACAAAGGTGAAATGATTAAGTCACTTGAATATTATCAGAAGGCCTACGATCTGGCCATCGAATCGGGTGAAAGGAATCGGGTCGGCACGACCTTGAACAACATGGGATATGTTTACGAGCATATTGGTGATGTTGAAAGGGCAACTGAAAAGATTCTGGAAAGCATTAGAGTAAGGGAAGAGCTTAATGAATACGACGGTCTTGATGCAGCATATATTAATCTCGGATTCATCTATTATTCTCAGCACGACCTGGATAAAGCCGAAGAGTATTTTATCAAAGGCCTGGAAACAACTGAAAAATCTGGCGATCTGGCGGGAAGGGCTACGGCAATTAATAATCTGGGCAAAATATATGATCAGCGCGGTGATAATGACAAGGCGCTAGAATATTTTGAAAAAAGTATGAAGATCAAAGAGGACTTGGGAAACAAGCCGTCTTTGGTTCTAACCTTGATCAATATTGCTCAGATCAGATTTGAAGTCGGCGATGAAGCTGAGGCCTTTGAAACATTGAAAAAAGGAATGCAGATTGCCGAAGAAATTGAATTTATAGAAGGAATATGGGGCCTTAAGTATCAATACGGTGTATATTATAAAGAAAAGGGCATGATTTCTCAAGCCATGCAAATGGCTGAAGAATGTCACGAATTAGCCTTGAAACTGAATTTTCCTGACAACGTGAAATTATCTGTATTGCTACTTTCTGAATTGAACGAGATGCAAGGCAATTACAAGGTTGCATACCAACTTCATAAAGAATATAGTTCATTAAAGGATAGCATCGAAAATCAAGCTATTCGTGAATCGACTCTTAAGAAAGAAATGCAGTATGAATTTGAAAAGAAGGAGATTGCGTATCAGAAAGAACAAGAAAAAAGAGACCTCCTGGCTGAACAGGAGTCGCTGAGACAGAGAAACTTCATTGCCTACATCTTTGTCGCTCTTCTGGGTTTGATCGTATTTACTGTATCTCTTTACAATCGATTCAAACTGACGTCTCAGCAAAAGCAGATCATCGAAGAGCAAAAGATTCTGGTTGAAGAAAAGAATGAAGAGATTGAAAGCAGTATCAACTACGCCAAGAGGATTCAGGAAGCCATTTTGCCACCACGCTCCCTCGTACAAAGTTTTCTCAAGGACTCTTTCATCCTGTATCTTCCAAAAGATATTGTAGCTGGCGACTTCTATTTCTTTGAAGAGAAAGGGGATGAGGTTTATTTCGCATCAGCCGATTGCACTGGTCATGGAGTTCCTGGCGCCATGGTATCCGTGGTATGTTCGAATGCCTTGAAAAGAGCTGTTCGGGAAATGAACTTAACCGAACCGGGTGAAATTCTTGATAAGGTTCGTGAAATGGTAGTGGAAACCTTTGAATCCAGTGAGCATGATGTGAAAGATGGGATGGATATTGCTCTTTGCCGGTTGAACTTGAAGACAAAGGAATTGGTGTATTCAGGGGCGCACAATCCTTTGTATGTAGTAAGTCGACAGTCGACAGTCGATATTCAGGAGAGTGAGGAATCGGGGAATCGGATTATTACTCACAATGGCTTTATATTAAATGAATACAAAGCCGATAAAATGCCGATTGGAAAGCATCGAACGATGAAAGCATTTAATCAGCACAACATGAAGCTGAATGCAGGAGATACGCTGTACATTAGCTCAGACGGTTATGCCGATCAGTTCGGTGGACCGAAAGGCCGGAAATTCATGTACAAACCATTCAAGCAGCTCTTGCTGGAATTACAAAACAATTCACTACCGGAACAAGCAGAAACATTGTTAGCCAAATTTGACGAATGGAAAGGGGAGATGGAGCAGGTGGATGATGTTTGTGTGATTGGGGTGAGGATTGGATAAGGGTGTGCCTGCCTTTTTTGCCAGAGAATAGACTGCATCAGATTTTGGAGATCGGAATACCTAAATCGCTTTCGTCGTGTTTGTTCTTTCAATTTCAATGATTTACCTTAGATGGTCCTCATAAAATCTTTAAATATGAAAAGCTTCCTCAGTATTACACTCCTCTCCTTATTGCCTATTGTAATATATGGTCAATGGACACAAAGTATCCAGTTAAAGGCCCATTCGGTGGGAAGTCAATTGACGGATTTTCAAGTATTGGTTGAGTTGAACGATACCACCTTTGATTTCAATTCATCAAATTTGACCGGTTCGGATATTCGTTTTTCTATGAGTGATACTTATTCAGGTAGTGGTGAGCTATCACACTGGACAGAAGAATATGAGTTTGGCGATGAACTCAAGATCTGGGTCAAAATTCCAGACATTCCCGCAACAGGTGATACAGTATTCTATCTTCATTATGGAAATTCTTCCGCAACTGACATATCGGACGGTGAAGCAACATTTGATTTCTTCGATCACTTTGATGGAAGCAGTCTGGATACCACCAAATGGAAAGAATTTGGATATGGGAGTATTAGTCTGCAGGATTCTTACATCAGATTATTACAATCTTCAGGAAACTGGGACAAAGGTGTAATCACAGACGATATTAAAAACATGAGTTCGTATAAGATCAAAAGCAGGTTCCGCCTGATGGATTCCGTATCCAATTTCAATATTCAACACGGAATTACGGACGAAGAAGGAATATGGCATCTAAAAAGCGGTAACAATCACGAATTTATAAGGGCATGGAATCGCGTATATGTCGGTCAGATCAATTCTTCCGGGACAAACAGGGGAGATGTGGGTTCGAAATTCACCTATCAGTTGAATGAGTGGTATAAGGGAGAAGCCTGGTTCTCGGGGACAGAAAAGTGGTCTATTCTGGATACTGTTGTGGCTTACAGTGATTCTAATACTCACAATAATGATTGGATGGGAATTGCAGTATTCTCGTGGAACAATCATACACCCAGGGTTGATGTAGACTGGATATTTGTGAGAAAATTTCATGATCCAGATGTGGGTGTAGATGTAGTAGAGGATCCGGTTGGCATTTATAATCAGGGGTCAGTGCGTCAAATCAGAATTTATCCGAATCCTAGTAATGGCTACATATCAATTGCCAATTTGGATGAAGATAAAACCATGATCTCAATAATGAATCAATATGGTCAGCTTGTCGTGCAAGAAGAAATTTCGAATTTGAGTGAAGTCACTTTGGATATTCCGTCCCAATTTAGGTCAGGTCTGTATTTCATTCATATTGAATCTAATCAGTACAATTATACTCAAAGATTGATTTTAAGCAGATAGCATTCTTACTTTTGTTCTATGACGCATTCAGAAATTAAAAAAGGATTCAAGCATAAATCTCTATTCTGTGCTATTTGCATTTTATTGAGTTTCACTGTGAATGCTCAAAACCTTAATTTCACTTGGGCCAAAACCGGGGGGAGTTCAAGTGCGCCTGAAAGCGGTCATGGGATTGCGACAGATGCACAAGGAAATGTATACACGACCGGGTTTTTCTATAATACGGTCGACTTCAATCCAGACACCAGTACCTTTAATTTAACATCAAATGGAGATGCTGATATCTACTTGCAAAAACTTAGTTCGACCGGTAATCTGATCTGGGCTATTTCAATGGGAGGAAGTGGGGAAGATTATGGCAATTCCCTGGATGTTGATTCCAGCGGAAATGTATACATAACAGGATATTATCATAACTCCATGGATGTGGATCCTGGAAGTGGAACGACTACCCTGACTTCTCAGGGAGATCAGGATGTCTTTCTTATTAAATACAATTCTCTCGGACAACTGGTCTGGGCCCGATCAATTGGAGGCAATGATTTTGAATATGGACATGGAGTGAGTGTTGCACCCGATCAAAGCGTTTTGATCGGAGGAGAGTTTCAGGATACAGTTGACTTCGATCCGGGCATTGGAGTGACTCAGCGTGTATCATCAGGAAATACCGACGCATTTACCGCTAAGTTCACTTCAGGAGGAGCGCTGAAATGGGTTCGAACTTTTGGCTCCGTTTTCGTGGATGCGACGAGGTCCGTATCTGCCGACAACATGGGTAATGTATATGCCATTGGAGAATTTCATGATACGGTCGACTTTGATCCGGGTACAGGGGTGACCGAATTCAGCTCGAAAGGAGGAAGAGATATTTATATCCAGAAACTCGATTCCAACGGAGCCTTTCAATGGGCTCATCATTTCGGGAGTGGGAATAATGAATGGGGCAATTCAGTTGATGTAGTGGATAGTATCATATACTTCACTGGAAGTTATAAAGGCATCATCGACTTTGATCCCGGTCCGGATACCATGGAATTCACGTCTATCTTCGACTGGGATGCTTATGTTTTGTCATTCAAACCTAGCGGAGAGCTCAATTGGGGAAAAACCTTTGGCGGAAATAGCAATGAAACAGCAACATCCATATCAGCAGACGATTCGGGCAGTTGCTATATTACCGGATTGTTCCAGGGAACGGTCGACTTCGATCCGGGTTCGGGAACAAACAACATTACTACGGTTGGTGGTGGTGACGTTTACATCAATAAACTGGATAAACTAGGGGATTTCGTGGAGGCATTTGGCTTTGGAGGAAGCAGCTGGGAGCAGGGAATGGGTATAACATCCACTGCCGACGGTTATGTATATACCACAGGATATTTTCAGAATACAGTTGACTTTGACCCCGGTGTGGATACGTTCAATATCACATCCATTGGCTCATGGGACTATTTTGTGCATCGAATGAGTCCATGTAATCAGTTTGATCAGGAGGTAGATACTTTGATGACCTGTGATTCCATAACCTGGCTTGATGGAAATACCTATTATGCAGATGATAGTACGGCTTCAGTTACCTTTAAAAATCAATTCGGTTGCGATTCTGTGATCGACCTTCGTCTTCAGGTAAATTATTCTTCTTTTACTATTGATAATCAACAGGCCTGTGATTCATATACCTGGATGGACAGTGTGACCTACACGAATTCCACAGATACACCTTCGGTTTATTTCACAAACAGTTTTGGCTGCGATTCATTGATTCAATTGGATCTGATCGTACACCAATCCACCCAGACCACAGATGTTCAGTTAGCCTGCGATTCGTTGGTATGGCTGGATGGTAATACCTATTACAACAGCACTGATACACCACTGGTATCCTTGCAAAGCACAGCAGGATGTGATAGCGTGGTTCGATTGGATTTGACCGTTACTTTTATTAATGATTCTGTTACGGTATGGCACAATGAATTTGAAGCCGTTGAAAGTAATGGTAGTTATCAGTGGTTTAAATGCGATTCAGGAGGTAGCTTTACAATTATTCCAAATGCTACGAATAGGAGGTATGTTGCCAGCGACATTGGAGAATTCGCTGTTGAGGTCACCAAAAATGGATGTTCAGTGATGTCCGGTTGCTATAGAGCGATCAGTTCTGGTATTAAAGAGCCTGATGCTAAAGACATCAAGATTTATCCGAATCCAACAAGGGATCATTTGACCATTGAATTTGAAAGAGAAACAAGAGGTCAGGCCAGTATTATTTCCATAGATGGAAGTGCGATATTTATGACATCCGAAATTCATGGAAGACAACAAGCTCTTGATGTTTCTGAGCTTCCAAACGGTCTCTATTTCATCGAAATTGAATATGAAGGCAGTGTATCAAGACTGCGTTTCGTGAAGCAATAAGCTCTTTTGCTTAATTTAATCGCATGAAATTTCGCCTCGCTCTAGCCACTTTTCTTCTGGCAATTGGTGTGTCCAATGCTCAGCTTTCCGGTAACTATACAATTGATCGTAACAGCGCTGCTTCATCCACCAATTTTCAAAGCATGGACAGTGCATTCAAAGCATTGAGTGCATATGGTGTGAATTCGTCGGTTACCATGAATGTGGTCGCAAATAGCGGTCCATATTATGGTAGAGCCATTTTGGATACCATTCCCGGCACTTCTTCTTCGAATACGGTAACCTTCAATGGAAATGGAAATGTCTTTGCAGATTCGGGTACATCCACATTGTATTACCTGTATTTAATTCGCGGTGCTGACTATGTCACGTTCGATAGTTTGACAATACAGCTGCTCGGACCGGCATATGGATCCGGATTTCATGTTATGAATGGCTCAGATCATTTGACCGTCAATAACTGTCTCTTTGATGTATCTAATTTCACCTCTTTTTTAAATTATTCCTCGGCAGCCATTGTTTATTCCATGTCAGAGGACAACATGAACTACAACGGCAATACGGGTAGCTTTGGAACCTTTACGAACAATCGAATTCTCGGAAATACAAATGGTAGTCTTTATGGGATATACCTGAATGGAAATCCAAGCAGTCACAATAAAGGCTTCGTAATAGAGAACAATGAATTCAGGGATATCCATCACAGGAGTCTGTATTTCAGGTATATAGATTCATCTCTCATTCGCAATAATGAATTTCACCGCCCCAATATTGTCAGTACTTCAACGGTTTATTTCATCTCTTTTAATAACGGAAGTGTTGCCAACAGAATAGAAAGGAACAGGATTCACAACTCCCATGGAGGTGGACTAACCTCTACAATTGATGGAATCTCAATTGTGAATTGCAGTGCCGATACGGGTAGCGAGAACATCATAATCAATAATCTCATCTACAATCTGCAGTCGGATCAGAGCATTTATGGTATTTACAATTATCAGTCGAGTGGAGCACATTACTATTACAACACTATTTCCATCCCCGATGTGAACACCGAAACAGGCAAGATAGGTCGAGGTTTTATGCAAAATGGTACAGCATCAAATATTGTTTTCAGGAACAATCTTATTTCCATGGACCACCGAAGCTCCGGGACGAAATATGGCATCTACTTTACAACAGCGGCTTCGAATATTGTATCAGAGGACAACATAATTTGGGTTGATACGACGAATACAGATCAATGGGTAGGAAGATATGTTTCCAATACTTATGGATTAGGCGGATGGCAGGCTGTGAATAGTAATGCCTATGATCAAAATACGATTTCCATTGACCCGTTTCTGACCGATATTTACCTAGATCCAACACCGTCGAGTGCCTTAGCGGATAATACATGTCCACCTGTTTCGGGAATAAGCACCGATTTTTACTCATCGACTCGAGATGCTCTGACACCGGATGCAGGAGCGATTGAATTCAGCGCTGCCGGATTGGATGCAGCCTTGACCAATATCTATGGACTGGTTAACATTTGTCCGTCCAGCTCTCCCGTTTCAGCCAGAATCGTGAATGTGGGAGATTCCACACTGGATTCCGTTCAGATCAATTGGACAGTAAATGGTACTCTTCAGAGTCCAGTGACCTATGTCGGTGCCTTGAACACGAATGATACGGCAAATGTGCTTTTAGGAAATGTTTCTGTTGCGGGAGGTGTCGATTATGACCTGAAGGCCTGGACGTCTCAACCCAATGGCCTGGCGGACCAGAATCCGTTAAATGATACCATGGAAGTATTTGGTCGCGGTGCCGGTCTTGTGGGAACATATACAATTGGGAGCAGTGGAGATTTCAGCTCACCTTCACAGGCAGCACAGGCCTTGATGGATAGAGGAATGTGTGGATCTGTTGTTTTCAATGTGGATTCTGCTTCCGGCCCTTATTATGGGCAGATTCGAATGCAGGATATTTCAGGCAATAATGACACGGCAACAATCACATTCAATGGAAATGGTGCTACGACCATTTACAACACCAATACTTCTTTCAAATCAGTATGGAGCCTGAGATACGTTCGTTATTGTACCATTGATAATTTCAATGTCATTGCCAATTCTTCAGGTTATAGTATTGGATTCTATTTGAGTGATTCGTCTGATTACAATGTTATTTCGAATTGTGATATTGAGTTACGGCAATCGGATCAGTTTGAATTATCCGCCGGAATCATTGCGGCTAGCCATAGCAGTATGTATTCAGGAGGAAATCATGCCAGTTATTGCACTTTTGAGAACAATTTCATTCATGGACCTGGAAGTGGATCTGCCGGCCCATATAATGGAATAAAACTATACGGTTCTGCGAATGGACTTGATGCTTATGACAACATAATCCGCAATAACCGCATCGAGGACTTCTTTTATTGCGGAATCACTGTATATGATCAGAATGGACTAAACATTGAAAACAATGAAATTTATCGAGAATACAGAACGTCTTCTTTTACCGGCGCCTATGGGATTTACGTTCGTAATAAATCATTGAACGTAATTATCCAGAAGAATTACCTCCACGATTTCTTTCCTTTCACGGCTTCTAACTCTTCCTGGGGTATTGCAATCACAGGGGGAGATGCTCCTTCATCCTCTCCGAACAGAATTGAGAATAATCTAATTGTGGATGAGAATGGTGGTTCGTCATCGTCTTATGGATTCCTGAATAACGGTGCCGACAACTGCCATTATTATCACAATACCGTTGTGATAAATCACAATGGACCGTCAGGGATCTTGCGCGGAATAAGGATAATTGGAGCCGTGGCCGGAAACCAGTTCCATAACAACATTTTCACCATGTCAGGTGGGTCTTCCAGAATAGGACTTGAATTCAACTCAAATTCTTCCACCATAACCAGCGATCGAAATGTATTACACATTGTAAATGGACAAGTAGGGAAATGGGGGTCTAGCAACTACTCAAGCTTAACTAATTGGCAATCAGCGAATTCCGGTAGTTTTGATCAGAATTCTGAGGATGATGATCCTGTTTTTGATACGGCCAGCATCGACCTGTATGTACCAACTTCATTGGCCATCAATAATATGTGTACACCAATATCCGGTATTACTGATGACTATTACGGAAGGACAAGAGATCCGAATACACCGGATCCCGGTTTTGTAGAATTCCCACGGTCTTTCAATGAAGCTGAGGTTCTTGATCTGTTCGGACTTGAAAATCCATGTCCTGGCAACATTCCTCTGGTTGTCAGAGTCGTGAACAATGGCATTGACACCATTCAGAGCCTGAAGGTCAACTGGACGGTGAATGGCGTAGCTCAGACCACATTTAATTACACGTCGCCAATCCCTTCGGCCGACACGGCCGATATTTCTTTTGGCAGTTTCATGATGAATAATACGTCGTCGTATGACATTGTAGTTTGGACATCCGAGCCAAGTGGTAATCCAGACTCCAAACCATTCAATGATACCATCAAGGATTTGAACAGATATTCTTCAATGACAGGCACATACATAGTTGGAACTACGGGTAACTATTCAACGGTCAGATCCATTATGGATGCCTTGAATTCCAGGGGAGTTTGTGGGGCCGTTGTTGTCAATGTGGATTCGACATCAGGTCCGTATACAGGAAGACATATTCTCGGACCTGTAGCAGGAAATGACAACATAAACACCATTACCTTCAATGGAAATGGGGCCGTTGTATCTCATGCTACAACCAGTTCTCAGCGATACGTAATGCTTCTGAATGGTGTTGATTATACGACGATTCGGGATTTCAATATCCTCGCATCTGGTTCTTCTTATGGAGGTGGGATCATCTTATCTGATCGAGCTGATCACAATTTAATAGAAGGGAACGTAGTTGAAATCTATGCCAATTCTCAGTATGCTTTCAATGCATGCGGTATTTGTTCATCATCAAATCCGAATTATGATTTGTCGGAAATTGGGGATAATGCGAATTACACGACAGTTCAGAATAACATCGTTAAAGGAACTTCAACCGGAGGACCATATTATGGAATCTCATTCAAAGGTCCTTTTAATGGTTATGCCAAAGGCAATGTAATCAAAGACAACATTATTACCGATCAATATTATGGTGGTGTGGAGATTGTTTGGTGTGACTCCACTCTTATCAGTGGTAATGATGTGAGCAGACCAACGAGACAATCGCATTCCTTCTTTGTTGGAGTTAGTTTGGGTGTTGGAAACATCAATAGTAGAATTGAGAAAAATCGTTGGCATCACACCTCAGGTCCGTCGTCTTTGTTCATGTGGGTCTATGGCGTGAGAAATGCTGCCACTGCTCCGGTTGGACAGGAAAATATAATCACGAATAACATACTCTACAAGGTCAATGGAACCGGACATGTATATGGTGTTTACAATAATATCTGTGCCGGAGCAAAGGTTTACAACAACACATTTTCCATTGATGATACATCGGCCAACGCCTCATCAACCAGAATTGCAGCAGGAGTGATGGTTACTCAATATGCGAATCGAATTGATGCAAAAAATAACATTGCTTCGATTACAAGAGGAGGGAGCGCTACCAATTATGGTATTTATATAGAAGATACAGCGGCCGATATATTGTCGGAACACAATGTATTCTATATAAATGGCGGCGGCTCGAATCACTACGGTCATTACAATGGAACAGATTATACTCGATACAGTGACTGGAGAGCAGCGAACAACAGTGTCTATGATCAATTTTCAGCCGATGTGGATCCACAGTTTGTGAGCATACCTTTTGATGATTATTTGCCTCAGAACCCAATTGCGGAAGGGATAGCCTTGCCATTGAGTGAAGTTTCCGACGATATATTTGGAACCAGTCGTCCTGCAAGTAATCCGGACCCGGGAGCCATAGAATTTTCTGGAGGAAGTGTGCCAAATGATTTTTGCTCTGGGGCGATTCTTGTCGATACAGGTCTAACCGTGGGAAATACGAAGAATGCCATGGCGGATTTCGCACCAACTTGTGTTCTAGGTAACTCTTCAAGCGGTGTTTGGTATGAATATGATGCCAATGGAGGATATGTAACGGCTTCATTGTGTGGCTCGACTTATGATACCAGAATTCGCGTTTATGAGGGGGCCTGTAATAATTTCACCTGTGTAACAGGCAACGATGATTCATGTTCCACTCAGTCCTACGTGGGCTGGTGCTCAGACACAACAACCTATTTCATTTTGGTCCACGGTACAGCAGATTCAGGACTGTTTTATCTGAACATAGAAGAGAATGCCATTCAGAATGCTGTGGTCAGTTTTGTGGGCTCAGATAATTTCTGTGACGGCGATAGCGTTGAAATCACAAGTACGAAGGCCAATTCATATCTGTGGTCGAATGGCAAAACCAGTCAAAAGATTTGGATCTTTAATGACCAGTCTTACAGTGTGAATGTTTTTGATACGCTGGGTTGTGAAGCCGGATCAAATCAGATAAGCGCAACAGTATTCGACAGACCCCAATTCGACTTGGGCAACGACAGTGTATTGTGTTTGGAAACGAATGACTCTATTCTTCTGGATGCAGGTATTTGGAATCACTATTTGTGGTCTACCGGAGATACGACTCAGACCATTTGGGTCAAAGCATCTGTCCTGGGATCAGGAAAGCACATCATCACCGCTGCTGTGACCGACAATAATAATTGCATTGGCTCCGACGAGATAGAATTAGAAGTAAAGAATTGCTTTGATGGAATCTTAGAAAATCAAAGCAGTAACATTAAGATGTATCCTAATCCGACCAAATCTGATCTCATTCTCGAATCAGAAGAGAATCTTAATGGCAATATTCAGGTTTATTCCCTTGATGGAAGCACGGTCTTTATTCAGACTGAATTGAATGGAAGAAGAAGTGTGCTTGATGTATCTGAGCTTTCGAGTGGCATGTACTTCGTTCAGATCGAAGCTGATGGTAAGGTTGTGAGGTTGCGGTTTGTGAAAGAACGATAGCGATGATCTCCCTAAGATGTCAAAAATAGGGATGGGGTAAAGTCAGAAGTCCGAGGAAAAAAGTCAAAAGTCAAAAGTCAAAAGGAAGTCTTCAGTCGTCAGTTTTCTTTCATCTTTCCCTATTCTTATCCTCGTAGAACTTCACACGAATATTTCCGAGTTGCAAAGATCGGTGATTGGGGCTCGGTAATTGGAAATACAAACATTTCCTCTTTCATCTTGTTTCTATGATGTGTTACGAAACATTTCACATAACGACATAGAGATTCGGGATGAGATCAATAATAAGGTTGGTCGCTCTTTTGGGGTGATGAAAAGATTCAGTCTGAAAGGGGTGGGCTCACCGAAATTATGGCTCAAAGAAGCCAGTCAGGAGATCCAGGAGATCTATGATCGGAACAACAGTTTAAACACGTTTAACCTTGAGATCCGACCCAACGGTATCATTATGTACTTCACGGTGAAACTAGAGGTTTATGCTGTTGTTATTCCATTCTTTCAGATGTCGCTGTATAAAGTCGAAGGAAATCAATTTGTGCTCTACGGAGATGGTCATAGGGTTAAGTTTGAAAACAAAGGAAGGTCTACGGAGGATTTTATTCGAAAGGTCCTGAATATTCGAGCTGCATATCTTAAGAATTACGAGTTGGTCTGAATTCCCGTACTTATGGATGTTTGATGTCCGGTGTCTGATGTTGGTTCTCTGCTATGAACATCAAACATCAAACATCTTTCATCATACATCAATCATCTTGCCTTTTGCTATATTCATAGCGTGAATCTTACGCACCGCTTTTTATTTCTAATAACATTCTCATTACCATTAATTGCCGGGGCTCATGATCACTGGCCTCCTGAATTCTTTGATGAAGAAAGGTCTTCGGTTTATTCTCAGGTGGATCAGGAATTGGTTCAAAAGGCCAGAGATGACTTTGCAAATGCCCAAGCAGATACGAGTCGATATAGAGCTATATTTTCTCTGGTTGAAGGACTGTATAGCGGAGACTGGCAAGTTTATAACGAATGGATTTTCAATGAGTTAGAAGGACTAATTGAATCAAAGGATATAACTGATCAGGAAAAAGCCATATATCGCGAAATGTATGCAAGCACGTTGGGTAACAAAGGTGTAATTCTAAATGAGACCGGAGAATATGATGAAGCCATTGAGATGATCAATAAGTCTCTTGAACTGAACAAGGAGCTGAATGACAAAAAGAGCATTGCCTATGATTTTATAAATCTCGGCATATCATATAGCCGGAAAGGAGATGTGCTTATGTCACGTCAATTCTATGAAAGTGCTCTGCATGAATTTGAGCTACTCGAGGATTCAACAGGCATAGCACGCAGCTTGAATAATCTTGGATTTGTTTATGATCGAATTGGTGATGTGATCAAGAGCATCGAATGTCATGAAAGGTCCCTGGAGATAGCGGAGGCCTTGGGTGATGAGGCCGGAATGGCGCAGTCCTTCAATAATCTGGCCGTCATCAATCTTGAGCAAGGCAATCGTGACAAGGCAATTGCCTATTACAATCAGGCTTTGGAGATACGTGAAAGGTTAGGAGACAGGCGCGGTATTGCATTGGTTCTTGCAAACCTGGGATACAGTCACAAACAGGTGAAGGAATTTGAAGAGGCAAATTCTCATTATCTAAAATCTCTAGAGATTTATAGAGAGGTTGATGATAAAGCCGGTCAGGCTTTTGCCCTTCACAATCTGGGTGCCATATGCATGGATCAGGAGGATTGGGATTGTGCTGATCAATATTTATCCGAGGCCTGGGAAATAACCGATGGAATCGATGACCCGCATGGTAAGTCGAGTTTACTTGGTTTGATGGCAAGACTTGATCTGAAAAAGGGAAATCTCAATGCCGCTGAAGAGAAATCACTGACAGCACTCGGAATAGCTCAGGAGAATGATTATTTGAATTTGATCCGAAACTCTGCAAAGACGCTTGGAATTATCTATGAACAAAAGGGTGATTGGAAAAAGAGGTATGAATTCTATACTCTCTTTGTCGAAATGCGTGATAGTCTTAATAATTCAGAAACTCAGAAAGCGACTATAGCGCAGTCTTTGAAATTTGAATATGAAAAAGCAGAGCTTGAGCTACAAAAAGAGCAGGAAATCAAGGATCAGATTTCACAACGGAAATTGGATCATCAGCGTATTTTATCCCTGGTGGTCATTGTTTTCTGTCTCTTATTTGCTTACCTGGCCTTTGTGATCTGGAGGAGGCTAAAGCTTGTTCGACAACAAAAGCTTGTGATTGAGGATCAGAACAGGGAGATAAAGGATTCGATCAACTATGCCAAACGGATTCAGACGGCTATTTTACCTCCATTGAGGTGGGTAGGAGAGAATGTGGAAAGTTTCGTTTATTACCGCCCAAAGGATGTGGTGGCTGGTGATTTTTACTGGTTCGTGCGGGATCTGCCGAATCTATATTTTGCCGCTGCCGATTGCACAGGACATGGAGTTCCAGGTGCCATGGTCAGCGTAGTATGCAGTAATGCATTGAATCGTGCGGTGAATGAATATAACATCAAAGAGCCGGCTGAAATTTTGAATAAAGTTCGTGAAATGGTCATAGGAACTTTTGAATTGAGTGATGAAGATGTGAAGGACGGAATGGATATTGCGCTGTGTCGACTCAATAAGGAAACCGGGGAGTTGGTTTATGCCGGAGCTCATAATCCCTTGTATGTCATCAGTCGACAGTCGACAGAGGATATTGAGGAAAATGAGGAGGCCGAAAAACCGGCGAATCGGATAATTACCCATAATGGCTTTTCACTAACTGAGTACAAAGCAGATAAAATGCCCATCGGAAAACATCGGAACATGGCTCCATTCAATCAGCATACAATCAAGTTGAAGCAAGGAGATGCCGTCTACGTTGCATCGGATGGTTATGCAGACCAATTTGGCGGTCCCAAAGGACGAAAGTTCATGTACAAACCGTTCAAGAAGTTGTTGCTGGAAATTTATGAGAAACCAATGACTATGCAGAAGGATATTCTAAATGCTCATTTCGAGGAATGGATGGGGGATAGGGAACAGGTTGATGATGTTTGTATTATTGGTTTGAGGGTTTAGTCCTGCGGACGGCTTTTTTCTTCCGCGTTCGCGGAATTGATCCCCTTCTTTTTCAGATGAAAAAGAAGCAAAACCTGCCCGCCAGAGCGCAAGACCTAGGCGCCGGCAGGCGGGAATCTTCACAGCTTCAATGCTATCCGCCCTCATCGAAGCACCTTACCCGCAGTGCCAACGCAATTCCTGGTCCCGGCGCTTCTCTCTCCTGCGCTGGCCCCCGTCCGAATGGTGTTAGCCGGGCGGGCGCTGAAGCTGTGTTTCCGGCGCTCAGTGGATTTACGAACTCTGATCGTTGATCTCTGCTAAATTGGTCTAAAAGCGCGTTCTGTAAGGTCTTTTCCCCTGAGCTTTTATCCGTTCACTTTTTTCTTCTGACTTCTGACTTTTTTCTTCTGACATTCCACAAAATATCATTCCTCCATCCTCTTATAAAGTCTTCTATCGGCTCGGTAGTCATAAAGGGTGAGCATTCGAAGGCGATAGTAAGAAACCCAGTATTCCTGCAGTGCCATTAGATACATTCGACGGGCTTCGTCTTTGGAACGCTGTGATAGGTTTAGTTCTGTGATATCAATCTTTCCCTGCATATAACGCTGACGAGAAATCTCGTATCTACGAGAAGCAATGGTATCTGTCTTTGCGGCTGTTTGAATCTGCAGATCTAGCAGACGGATTTCACGTGCTTTGAGTTTTACATCTCTTTCAAATCCTCGACGCAGCTCCGCAATATCTGAGTTGGTAACATCTCTTTCTGATTGGGCAATCTTGTAGTTCGACCTTCCGGTGGATCCATCGTAAATAGGGATGGCCACTCCCAAGCGTAATCTTTCTTGATCCAAGGGATCGGTGTAGGCTTCCTGGAAAGTAGAACCTGTCTGGTTCAAACCAAAGGATCCGAAAAGTGTCAATTGAAGCCGTTTATCTGCCCTTGCTTGTGCGACCATCATGTCGGCCTCGATCAATCTTCGTTGGAATCCAATGATGTCTTTTCGATTACTGAGTGCTTCTTGCAAGGCATGCTCTGGATCTACATTCAAGGTCTGAATGTCTTCCGGGATAATCAGTCTGAGTTGAACATCATCGGTAATATTGAGCATGCTAAAAAGGTCATTCCTGTTACGTTGCAAGGCTATCAGCGAATTCTCTACCGTGATGGAGGCATCCAATACACTTAATTCCATCTGTAAGAGATCATTCTCAGCTATTTTCCCCAGATTGTATCGACCTTTGGCAATTCGAAAGAGTTCCTGGTTGTTCTTTAAGTTGTTCTCAGCCACCCTCAACTGATCCTGGGCCAACAGGTAGTTAAAATAGGCCTGAACGACTTGCATGGCCAATTCTTCCCGTTTCTCAACTTGTTCCCGGTTTGCTTCTTCCAGTCTCATAGGCTCGGTTTGTCGAAGCCATCTGAATTGATTGAATCCTGTCAATTCCTGACTGAAACCGATGGAGATGGGATTGGTAAAGTAGGATTCCGCATTCTCTTCCAATTCGATGTTGATGATACGTTGGATATTGGAATTGATAAAGATCTGTCCACCCGTTGCTGGCAAGGCTTGTGTTATCCTAAGATTCAAATCTGTATTCCAGTTGTTGTATGAGATGAAGTCCTGCGTTCCATCAGGCAGTAACTGAGGAGTAATGGCCCTTGTAAAATCGGGAAGGGTTCCCAATAGATCAACGGTGGGTTTCATCGTAGCCCGGAAGATCTTGTAATTCCACATGCTCGAATTGAAGTTGTGTTCGATTCGTTGAGCACTGTTCGTTTCATTCTGAGCCACTTCAATGGCCTTGAAGAGGGTAAGGCTCGTTGTGTCTGACTGTGCAACAAGGCAGAGAGATATTGTAATCAGACTTAAGAAGGAAGTTAAATATTTCATAATCAATTTCTTAGAGAAACTACTGGATCTTGTTTTGCCGCTCTTTTGGCCGGCATGATTCCGAAGACAATTCCGATCAATACAGAAACACCAAATGACAAGACGACGGAGAAGAAGGTTATGATGGTCAGAATACCAGTGATCTGTTCTATGGCAAAGGAGATAATCATTCCCAGGAAGATGCCGGCAATTCCGCCACTAAGACTCAATACCACTGATTCCAAAACGAATTGTAGAACAATATCTTTTTCCGAAGCTCCAATGGCCATCCTTACACCAATTTCCTTGATACGTTCCATTACAGAGGCCAGCATGATGTTCATAATGCCAATTCCACCTACCAGCAGTGATATTCCGGCGATCACACCCAATACGATGTTAAAGATTGCCTTACTCCGCTGCTGTTGTTTCAAAAGCAATTCAGGAATGTGAATCTCAAAATCAAAGGTTTTGGCATGGGTTCTGTACAAATATCTTGATACAATATTGGCGATCTGCTTTAACTGTTCTGTCTGCTTGATCTGAATAATGATCTTGTCGATCTGATGATAGTCGACGGCTTCCTTTGTTGCACCATTTTCCTCATCGTCTTCGCTGTTGTTCTGCTCAACGACTTTCTTCGTGATCAGGTTTTTGTTCTTATACCGAAGTAGCATTGACGTAATAGGGAGGTAGATATCATCATCTGGATCGCGGATACCCAGGATCTCAGAATTGTCCTCCGATGAGCTGGTCTTGATCACACCCAAGACCTCAAACCAGATGTTGCCGCATTTGATCTTCTTTCCAATAGGATCTTCATTGGCGAAGATCTTTTTCTTGACCGATTGGCCGATGACACAGACAGGTTTTGAATCAACTACATGCTGACTTGCAAAGAACTTTCCTTCCAATAAAATATAGTTGAACATGTCGAAATACTCTGCGCCAACACCGACAAGGCGTAGATCTGAAGATCTGCTTCCATACATGACGAAGCTTTCATAAGCCAGTTCAGGAGAAACCTTATCAATGCCCGGAATGACTTCTTCCATGCCTGAAATGTCATCCAGGGTTAGACCATTGGATAGGATGTATTCCTTTTTAGAACCATCACCTTCTTCCTTTCCTTCGTTAAGTAGTTTTTTCTGCACGATGATGTTGTTACTACCAACACGTTTGATCTGTTCCATGATCTCCTGTTCGGCACCCTTACCTATGGCCAGCATAGCGATCACAGCGGCCACACCAAAGATGATACCCAAGGCCGTAAGCATGGCCCTGAATTTGTTCTCAGCAAGGGCCTTGACGGCGAAATTGAAGCTGAGCTGTAACTTGGAGAGATTCAGTTTCAAGATTCTTCTTTTTCGGTTTCAGGATTTTGAAAAAGAACTTCGTCGCCTTCTTCCAGGCCTTCTTCAACCACTATGAAGTTTTGATTCGATTGTCCGGTTTTAACCTCAACCTTGTCTACCGAATACGAACCCTTGACAAATACATAATTGGCCGAATCTTCTGTGAAGATGCATTCAAGTGGTATTAAAAGAACGCTATCCATATTCTCGACAATGATCTTGTTACTCGTACTCATTCCTGGTAGGAGGGTGGAGTCGCTTTGATCAACGACAATGCTGACTTCAAAAACCTTGGCACCTACATTCGATAACTGCTCACCAATGGTAGCAACGTATTCTACTTTTCCTGTAAGTGTTTTGCCCGGAACTCCATCCAGTCCGATCTCAACAACCTGATCTTCTTTCACTTTGCCAATATCAACCTCATTCACATAGGTCCGTGACTTCATCTGTGTAAGGTTTGGTAGTTCAGCCACAATGGGATTCCACGCATTGATCCGAGATCCCACAACAATCTTTTTCCCATCCCAATTCCTGGAATAGATGAGCACACCCGATTTAGGTGCCTTTATCACGAACTTATCCATGATGGATATGATGCGTTCCTGTTTCTTGAGAACCTGATCGAGAGTAGCCTGAGCCTCCTGCATTTTGGCTTCAAATTGTTTTCTCTTCAAGACAAAGTTCTCTTGCGTCTGCTCATACTGGATCTTGGCCTTGTCGTAGGCTATTTCATTCTTTCGAATGGTGGCAGGAGGCTCGAATTCCGATTCTTCTACCACAATCTTGGCCTCTTCCATGGCGAATTTCAGGTTGGCCAATTCATTTCTAGCTTCTCGTAATTTGAGAGAAGTATCCAGCTTGGTTTGAATATAAACTGACTGTGCTTTCTGCACTTCAATCTCATTTTCCTTGAGTTTGGTTCCAATCTCGTCCCGATCCAGGGTGGCGATGTAATCCCCGGAATCTACGGCCGTGCCTTCATCAATAAGATCTGTGATGTTCACCGACCAGATTCCCACCGAGCGCATACCGTCGGCAGGTCCCATGATCTTTTCTGAGCTCGAAGCGATCAGTTCGCCTGAGGCGGCCACGTCGTTACTAAACATGCCATATTCAGCTGTGGCACTGAGACTATCCCCGTCCTCGGAGCCGCTGAAGATAAAGGATAATAGCAGGATCACTCCCAGGGCGATTCCTCCATATCGGATGATTTGTTTTCTTTTCACTGTGTTGAATTTAGTTGGTCTTTTTCAATTTCTCCATCTCTTACCGTAATGGTGCGGTTTGCCATTCGCGCGATTTCATCCTCGTGGGTAATATAAACCACAGTTGTTCCTGTGCTTTGAATCTCACTGATCAACTTCATGATCTCGGATGTAGTCTTTGTGTCGAGGTTACCTGTGGGTTCGTCGGCCAGAATAATGGACGGCTCATTTACCAGCGCACGGGCAATGGCTATGCGTTGTTGTTGTCCACCCGACATCTCAAAAGGTTTATGCTTGCTTCTATCCTGCATTTCCACTTTTTCCAGATAAGATTCTGCCTTGTCCCGGGCACTTGGAAGATCCATGCCGGCATAGAGCAGAGGCAGCATTACATTATCCAATGCTGTATGATCCTTGAGAAGGTGGAACATCTGAAAAACAAAGCCAATCTCACGATTCCGTATAGCAGCCAGCTCTTCGTTATCGAGCTGGTTTACGGCAATGCCATTGAGCTTGTACTGACCGGAGTTTCCGATATCCAGACATCCTAAAATATTCAGAAGGGTAGACTTTCCTGATCCCGAAGCACCGATGATGGAAATATAATCTCCCTTATCTACCTGCATATTGATGTTGCGCAAAGCATGTACTTGTCCGTTGGGATAGTAGCGCGATACATCGATGAGTTCAATGACATTGGAAGACATGGATCAAATATGAAATTTCAAAATGCAAATGCCAATTTAATTAACATGAGTTAACAATTTAAAACTTCGTTTACACTTGTTAAAAGTAATTAACGCTTCGCGCATGGTTAAATTATTTTTTTCTCTTGCAGAGGGCTTGTTTTTTGTCCGCTTTTGCGGAATGAATTGCGATGATTCTTCAATACATGTGCGCTTGCCGCGCAGGGTTTTGGCGCTGCTGCTAAGGCCTTTTTTTATTTCGATTTGTCCGCTTCTCGATACAATTCTGCTTTCGCAGAATCACTCGAAGTGACAAATCGGGTCTTTTGACTTTTGACTTTTTTCCTTCGACTTCTGACCTATAGGTGTCTCATTCAAGCTGTAATTTCCACGCTCATTTAATGCAGAATGAAAATATCCGAATTCCGAATTCCATATTCAAAATTCCGAATTCCCTTGTTTTCTACGGGGCACAAGCCAAGGCCTTTTTTTATTTCGATTTGTCCGCTTCTCGATACAATTCTGCTTTCGCAGAATCACTCGAAGTGACAAATCGGGTCTTTTGACTTTTGACTTTTTTCTTCTGACTTCTGACTTTAAATCGTATTCTCAAAACACTTCAACCTCCAAACCCTTCGCTTTTCATTGAACCGAGATTCTTATTTTTATTGGATAGACAAATTGTCAATGAAGTACTTGCTATTCATATTCATTTTCTTTTCAACCACGATCTATGCGCAGCAACATTTTCCGCTCGAAAGGATTCCAGGTCTTTATGTCGGTGATTTTATGATTCCACACACTCATGGCAGAATGTCTGATCATGAAGAGTTATATCTGCATAAAGATGGTTCGGTTGAATTCTGGATGATCGATGTGATGAATGATGAACAGATCAGGCGCAAGGGTAAATGGACCATAGAAAACGATACCATCTATATTCGATATAATCATTGCACCATCAATGACGAAGAAGTGGATGTGGATTATTTCCATCACCCACCGAATTACAGGTATCAGGAAGTGGATACGATGTACTTTTATTCAGTATATGAAGGAGGACCTATGATTCTTTGTAACAAGAATTTTGAGAAAATTCGGTATCAGCACAATTTGTATAAAAAGGAATATTGAGTTGCCGCCTCAACCTATTTCAGGAGAAATCCAAATTCCATGTTTACGGGATTTATAGATCCTAAGGTTCGACGTTTAATTAGAACTATTCCTCCAAAAGAAAAGAATTGGATAATAGTTTTTTGCCTCCTCTATTTAATCATTGAAAATGCCATTTCTGTCTAAAACATCACCTTTCGTATTAGAATTCTTTATAATATTGATTGAAAGAAATTGTTTAACCAAAAAGAAAAAAATAGGAAGGATTCTACTATTCGAGGAATTTAATTGATTTTGAAGATTTAAGAAGTAGTCTCTCGCCACTTTGATATGCAAGATTCAACAAGCCTTGCCGTCGGAGGTGACCTTAAAGATTCTATACTCCATTCGCTGGCCTATTCGGCTGTATTCACTTATCCCTTGTCTCTTGATGAGATTATTAAAGGAATGGATCAAGTGGCTGAAAAAGCAGAAGATGTGGAGTCCTCTTTAAAAGAACTGATTGACATCGGTATTGTCAAAACAGAAGGGCAATTTTATGCTCTGAATCATCTTGATCATGGTTTCGAGCTCAGACTCGAGCGCAATAAAAGAGCCGAAAAGTATCTTCGAATTGCGAGGATGATCTCGAGATTCATTGGGAATTTCCCCTATGTGCGTGCCGTCTTTATTTCGGGGTCTTTGTCAAAAAATTCCCTCGACAAAGACGGAGATATTGATTACTTCGTAATTACCAGTCCGGGCAGGTTATGGGTGGCAAGAACACTTTTGATTTTCTTCAAAAAGATCTTCCTCTTCAATTCATATAAATTCTTTTGTCTGAATTATTTCGTTGATACAAATAGTCTTGAAATCGACGACCGCAATATTTATACGGCGCATGAACTTGCAACTTTGCTTCCTACTTACGGCAAAGAAACCTGTGATGAATTTTTTAAGTCAAATCCTTGGGTACAGGACTATTTACCAAATTCAAGAGAAGTTTCTCTTGAGCAAACACCGAAGGGTCGAAAGAGAGGACTGAAATGGATCGCGGAATTCATATTGAATCGTGGAAAGGGTGATTGGCTTGAAAGAAGATGCAAAGCACTGTCGGAAAGATACTGGGGAAGAAAACACAGCAATTTGAAGCAGGAAGAAATAGATATGACTTACGTACTGAGTGAAAATAAAAGTACCTATCATCCGGAAAATTTCAAATACAAGGTATTGGATCGCTTTGAAGAGATCAAAGGTGATTTATTGACTGTATCATAGAATAAGACTGCGTTGTGTTAAATATCCTCGTAACAAATACCTATTTCTACTACTTTGATAAAAAACAATGGAGAGCAAAGAGGCCATATCCACCATTGGGTAGTCTTTATGCCTCGGCTGTCTTAAAACAAGCAGATGACAAGGTCCATTTTTTCGACAACTGTCTGGAGAAGAATACAAATGCTTTTAAGGAAGAAATTCGAAAGAATAAAATAGATGTTTTGGTCATTTATGATGATGGTTTCAACTATCTGACCAAAATGTGCCTGACAGTTATGCGTGAGGCTGCTATGGAAATGGGACAGTTTGCCAAGAAGATGGGCATTCTCACCATTATTTCGTCTTCAGATTCCACGGATCATGCTTCTTTATATCTCGAAAATGGCTTCGATTACGTAATTCTGGGTGAAGGGGAAGATAGTTTGAAGGATTTGGTCAGTGCAATTTCAGAGGGCAGATCCAAAGGTGAGGTGAAGGGGATTGCTTATTTGTCTGACGGAAAGCTGGTGTCGAACAGAGGTCGTGAAATAATCCGAACCATAGATGATCTTCCGGATCCTTCTTGGGACTTACTCGACATATCACCCTACAGGAAAATCTGGATGGAAAATCATGGATATTTTTCCTTAAACATCAGTACAACCCGGGGTTGTCCATACAAATGTAATTGGTGTGCCAAACCTATCTATGGAAATCGATACAATTCTCGTTCACCTGAGAGAGTGGTCAATGAAATGATGTATCTGCAGGATGCTTTTGGTGTAGACGAATTCTGGATCACCGACGATATTTTTGGTTTGAAACCGGGCTGGGTTCAATCCTTTAATGAGATCATTCAAAAGGAAAATCGACAATTCAATTATAAGATTCAGTCGAGGGCCGATTTGATGCTAAAGGATAACAATCTAACCGCTATGGTAGATTCAGGGCTGTCTGAGGTATGGATTGGCGCTGAGTCAGGTTCTCAAAAAGTACTGGATGCCATGGATAAAGGCATTACTGTAGAGCAGATCCGTCAGGTGACAGAGAAAATTAAAGCCAGAGATCGCAAGATCTGTTTCTTCCTGCAATTTGGTTATCTGGGTGAAGAAAAAGAGGACATTGAGAAGACGGTAGAAATGATGTTGGATCTTATGCCTCACGACATTGGTATTTCAGTTTCTTATCCGCTTCCAGGTACCGGCTTTTATGAAAAGGTGAAGAACCAATTGGTGGATAAGGCCAACTGGACTGATTCAGATGATCTAGATGTTATGTACGAGGCTCCGTATAGCAAGGCATATTATCGAAAACTGCACCGAAGAGTACATAAATTATATCGAAGGAAACAGGGTTTGCAAAACCTTGATCGTTTGTTCAAGAATCTTCCGAAATTGAACAATGTTGCTTGGAAATCCATCGTGCTTAGTTTGTTCTATTACACGCCAAGTTTGATGATAAATAGGATTTTTCATGGAAGCAGGTCTTGATACCGAACTCGCATTTGACAAGGCGGCCCATTCGTACGACGGAGATTTTTCTGAAACGTCGGTGGGGAAAGCACAACGAGGACAGGTTTGGAAAATCCTTGATAAAGAATTGACCAAGAATACTTCCCTTGATATTCTCGAATTAAGTTGTGGTACCGGACTGGATGCTGTTTTTATGGCACAAAAAGGACATAAAGTCCTGGCCACTGATATTTCTGGAGAAATGATCAGGAAGGCCGAAGAAAATACCGGCAAAAGAGAAATTGACCTCAGTTTCCGCGTAATGGACATCCGCGATATAGGAGACGTAGAAGGAACGTATGATTTGATTTTTTCAAATTTTGGAGGATTGAATTGCCTTGACAAAAATGAATTGCAAAATGCTTTAAAACTTGCCCAGGAGAAACTGAAAGACGACGGAAAATTGATTTTCGTACTGATATCCAACTTCTGTTTCATGGAGACCCTGTACTTTTCAGTCACTTTTCGCTTTAAAAAGGCATTCAGAAGAAGAAAGTCGAGGCAGATTGCTCGCTTAGGAGATGAGGAAATAGAACTTTTCTATTATTCCGTGAAGGAATTTGATGAATTGCTGGGTGAGAAACACACGAAAAGAATTGGAATTGGCAATTTTGTTCCCCCCTCCTATATGGACAAACACATCCCCAAATTCCTGATTAATTTTTTGAATAGGATAGATAGGGCCTTGTTGCACCTCCAATGGTCTTCACGATGGTCTGATCATGTTTTATTGGAATACAATATGAAGTCATGAAGGTATTACTCACACATGCCTATTATATTGGTCAGGACGAGAAGGAGAAAAAGATCAACAAACCATATCCTCCTTTGGGTTTGCTTTCTGTGGGTGCCTATCTTGAAAAAGAGGTGGATGTCAGTATTTTCGATTCCACATTCAGTACAGAGGAAGCCTTGTTTCAGACCCTGAAAAGTGGACAGTATTCTATAGTTGGCATCTATTGCAATCTGATGACGAAGATCCGCGTGCTTCGAATCGTGCAGGAATTAAAACGGAATCATCCTGACTGTTTGATCGTTCTCGGTGGACCGGATGTGAGATTCAACGTTCAAGAGTACTTGGAAAACGGCGCCGATATCCTGGTGATCGGTGAGGGAGAGGAGACCATGATGGAGATCGCTCAATTCAAGAAAGCTGGACGTACAGATTGGGAAAACATCAAGGGTATTGCCTTTAAAAGAGGACAGGAGATTATAGAAAATAAGGAAAGAGCCCTGATAAAATCAATGGATGATCTTCCGATGCCAGCCTACGATAAAATTGATGTTGAGGCCTACCTACATCACTGGAAGACATGGCATGGAGAATCTATGCTGAACTACAGTACTCAAAGAGGATGTCCATACACATGTAAATGGTGTAGTACGGCGGTTTACGGACAATCCTACCGACGAAAATCGCCTACGAGGGTAGTGGAAGAATTGCGTTTGCTCAAAGAATCGCACAATCCGGATGGCTTCTGGTTTGTAGATGATGTATTCACGGTCTCTCACAAATGGTTGGAGGAATTCACAATAGAAGTGGAAAAGATGAAACTGGATATTTCATTTGAATGCATTAGTCGGGCCGACCGCATGAATGAACATGTGATCCAACTTCTGAAAAGGGCTGGGTGTTTTCGAATTTGGATTGGGGCTGAAAGTGGTTCCCAAAAGATTCTCAATGTCATGGACAGAAGGGTGAGGGTAGAGGAAGTACAGGAAAACATTCGCAATACGAAGAAAGCTGGTATGGAAGCAGGCACCTTTATCATGTTGGGTTACCCTGGAGAAACCATGGAAGATATAAAGGACACCATACATCACCTGGTAGTTTCCGATCCGGATGAATTCACAATTACTCTTACCTATCCGATCAAAGGGACAAAGCTGTATGATGAAGTATCCGAAATTTCACAAGGCAGCTTTGACTGGTCTGCGCAGACAGATCGACAAAGAAATTTCAAAAGAACTTATAGGGATGCATTTTACAAACATGCCATCAGGAAGGTGGTAAATGAAGTAAAATATCAACAAGGGATTCGGAGAAAAGGCTTTGGTGTTGACATATTGAAGCACAAAATCAAATCACAGATCGCTGGTTTACAAATGAAAGTATCAAGATGACCCTACCCGAAATACGCGACACAAAGTTTTGGTCAGTCATCATTATTGTGATTATAGCCATATCGTCTCTGGCTTTGAACAGAGATTATCCCTTGGGAGATTTTGCAAATTACTATTTTGGAGCTGCCAGCATTCCACACAGCTTCAATATTTATGATTCATGGGAATTCAATAAGTTCATTGTTGAATCTGGTCAGGCACGTGTTTACGCCAATTTTGCTCCCCATCCGCCCATTACGAGATATTTCTTCTTGCCTTTTCTAGTCTTTGATCCTTCTATAGCCAAAATGATTTTTGGCTTGATCGGTGCACTTCTATTTTCTTTCGCACTTTTTAGATTTCTTCAGAAGCTAGAACTTGGTGATTACCTGCCACTTCTCATACCACTGGTATTCATAGTTCCGTTATCGATCAATATCAAATACGGACAGAGTTATTTATGGCTGTTATTCTTTCTGGTCATGACTTTTTTGTATTCAGAAAGAAAAAGATCCTGGTGGTCGGCCATTTTTCTGACTTGTGCCATTTTGATCAAATTCACGCCCATTTTATTCCTGATTTATTTTCTGCTGGATAGAAAATATGCGCTCATCTTCAAGACATCAATCATTGTGGCTATGGTTGTTGGAGCGGATATTGTTTTGAGCGGGGTGAACAATTGGATCGTATTTTTTAGCGACATTATCCCAAGGGCTTCGGTCGGACTTATCAATTCAACCTTTTCGGTTTATCATCATTCCGTCAATGCCTTTTTCAAATCATTGTTCATTTACGATGCCGACTACAATCCAAATACACTGATAAACTCAGAGTCGGCCTATTTTTTGTTCAGCAGATGTTTCGCCATCGTATTGATTTTTGCTACTTATCTTATACATAAGAAAGCGAATCGGGTCTATGTTTTCTCTTTATGGATATTCGTTCTATATGCCCTTCCAAGCATAGGAAGCACATATTCCACCATTCTACTTGTCATTCCTTTCATACTGATGCTCCAAAACGCTGAAGGCTGGAAAAATCTTTCAGGCATTTTAATTGTAGCCTTATTGAGTTCTGTCTTTGTCTTCTTTGGCACTTCAGAAACGGGTTTAGCCATATTTACAGGTATGATCCTACTGTTATTTCTGCATTTGTATTCTGCTCTTAGGGAGGATCTTTCCTGGGCCTTTGTATTCAGTGGTCTGGTTAGCGCATTTCTCATCTCTTCTTTTCCATCCACCAAAGGAGACTCCGTAATTGATGTTTTCAATACTTCGATCTACGGAGACCTTAAAATTGAAAATGGAAAAATATTGTTTGAGAAATTCAATGCGGCTGGATTTATGACAGAGATTCTTGAGGCAGATAAAGAGGCTAATACTATTGAAGAGTTGAATATAGATGAGGCAAAGTATCAGTACAATTTTGGAGGGGGCAATGTTAAAGCTGCTTTACTTCTTGATTCTGACATGATCTACTTCCTGTCAGATGCTCGGCACGGTTACGGTTTCTATCAACTAAGAAAAATGCAAGTCAAGTGAGGAATTTCATTCTTGTATTGTTTTTGGCACTTGCCCTCTTTTCTTGTCGAGATGAAGGCAATGAATCGATGGTCGATAAAAAAGATATAAGGATTTCACTTCGCTGGATTCCTTCACACTCAACTGAAACTGAGGAAGAAGCGCTGATATCCTTTAAATGGGCCATGTCCTTCCTGGGTGCAGAATTGCCGGCAGAAGAATACAACGACGCCTTGAAGAAAACAGGAGATAATCATTTCGAAGTTGATTTCAGAAAGATGGGATTCTCAGATTCTGCGGAGGATGCCATCAGATCATTGACTGATCAACTTAAATCCACGGAAGAATACGAAGTAATGAATGCCATTGACATGGCCCGATTCATTCTTCTGACCTTGAATTCATCCTACCATTACTATGCCGTCACAGGCGCAGAAAAAACGATTAAGGACTTTCTTGAAGGAAGAAATTTCGATGAGGATGAAATTGCTATAGTCTCTTCCAGTGTGAGCCAGGGACATCGTCTCATTCGTATGTCTGAGCAGAAAGAAGTGGCCGAACTGTTTTTTGTATCAATGGAGGGCAAGGGTAAAATTGATGAAGGCAATTTTGAAGAAAAGGAGTATGAGATTGTAGAGATCATGAAAAATGGTCAAAGCCGATTTGCTGTCTACGATGAAAATGGCGACTTAATTCCGGCAGGTCACAAGGAATTCAGCGTTTCAGGCAAACCCTCCAAATGCATCTGGTGCCACGAAACCTTTATTCAACCGAATTTCCTTAATAGTCCCTCGGTTGATGGATATGTTAGTGTAGTGGACTTCAATAAAATGGTTATAAACTGGAACGGCGGACTGGACTCCATGAGACAAAAACTAAATACAGCTTTAGACTTCCAAAATCAGTCAGAGCATGAGTTAATGGAGATCGCTTATATTTCTTTCATGGAACCCAGCGTGGAAAGGTTATCGCTGGAATGGAACATGAGTATTTCGGAGTTGGAAAGTAAATTGAGTGCCTTTGACACCCACCAGCATCCGGAATTCCCTTTTCTGGGAGATCTTTATACAAGGAGTGAAATTGAAGGTCTAAGTCCTTATTCATCCTTGGCCGTGCCTTATGATGCCCGTGAAATGTCCATATTTGAACCCCTGTATATTGAACCCTGATGAAAGAAAAGATTAAACGTCTGAACCATAAAATGTTTCCAGGGCATTATCTATTCGGTCCTGAATGGCTCGTTCTGGGAGTAAACAATGTCTGCAATTTGCACTGTAAAATGTGTGACGTAGGTATTGGAGATGGAGCCACGAACTTCTCTACAAATCTCATCGGTACACGACCGTTGAACATGCCGGATGAATTGATCGACAAGGTGATGCAGGATGCCGCCAAATATTATCCAGATGTGAAGATAGGATTCGCTTTCACTGAACCTTTGGTCTTTCCTGGATTGATCTCAGCACTGAAAAAAGCGGATTCCTTGGCTCTTTATACGTCTATTACAACCAATGCATTGACCTTGCGCCAGAAAGCCGAAGAATTGGTTGATGCCGGTTTGAATGATCTCTGCATAAGTCTGGATGGACTTCAGGACACCCACAACAAGATTCGTGGTAACGAAAAGTCATTTCAGAAAGCGGTCGAAGGTATTGAAGCCCTTTTGAAACTGGATAATGCACCGGATATTTCAGTTTTCTGTGTGATCACAGAATGGAACATAGGAGAATTGAAAGCATTCTGCGATTATTTCTCCCGTTTTCCACTCAAACAGATCGGATTCATGCATCTGAACTTTACACATCAGGAGGTGGCTGATAAGCACAATGAGCGTTTCGGTGAACTTTATCCGGCCACGCATTCCAATGTAGCTGAGATCAATATCGATGCCATGGACCTTCTAAAAATGAATGAAGAGATTCAGGAGATCAAGACGGCGTCCTATAATTTCCCCATTGTATTCTCTCCTGAATTGAATTCATTGAAAGATATTGAGGTCTTTTATCACCGCCCTGAAGTCATGATCGGCAAGTCGTGCAACGATGTTTACAGAAACATCATGATCAAATCGGATGGCAATGTCATTCCGGCCCATGGTCGCTGTTACAATCTTCAACTGGGCAATATTTATCATGAATCACTAAAAGATGTCTGGCATTCCAAGGTGCTTTCCAGGTTTAGAAAAGATCTGAATAAAGCAGGTGGACTGATGCCGGCCTGTTCACGATGTTGCAGTGCTTTTTGACATGAAAGGAATACTACTCTTCAATCCCTGGTCGGCACGCTACGGCTACCGAATTCCAAACTCCATACTGCAGATCGCCGGTGCATTGAAGGGAGAAGTGCCCTATGAGATCATAGATGGAAACAGGGAAAAAGATGCCTTGCAGAAAATAGAAATTGCCCTGGATTCAGGTGAGTATGATGTTTTCGGCTGTACGGTAATGCCCGGACCTCAACTCAAACAGGCCATTCCTTTTACGCAAAAGATAAAAGAAAAGTATCCCAACATAAGCATAATCTGGGGTGGTTATTTCGCATCAAATCAATGGAAAGTGGTCATGGACAGTGGTTGTGTAGATTACATTGTTGATGGTCCGGCTGATGACAGTATCCTGCCTCTGTTGAAATGCCTGGAAAAAGGAGAAGAAGCATCGGATGTGGTTAATTTGATCTATCGCAAGGACGGTGCCATTGTTCAGACCAGGAAAGTGGCTATTCCTGATATGGATGCAATTGCCTCTTTTCCTTACGATGAATTGTTTAAGAGATATAGCGCTGAAGGTTATCTGAAGAAGACGTTTTTAGGTCAAAGAACTGCCGCTTATCATTCCAGTTTTGGCTGTCCGTTCAAATGTTCATTCTGTGCCGTCGTACCTATCTACAATGCTCGTTGGCAGGGCTTGCCCGTAGATCGTGTATTGAATGATCTAGAGAGTCTGCAGACGAAGTATGGAATTGATGCCGTTGAATTTCATGACAATAATTTCTTCACCAACAGAGAGCGCACCGTTGAGATAGCTAAAGGTTTGATAGGGAGAGGGATAAAATGGTGGGGAGAAGGTCGAATCGATACGATGAATAAATACTCTGATGATGACCTTCGAATATTGAAGAGTTCAGGTTGCGAGATGATTTTTTTCGGAGCTGAATCGGGTGACGATGAAATATTGGCGGAAATGAATAAAGGCGGAACACAAACGGCCCAGGAAATCCTCGATTTTGCCATTCGTCTGAAGAAGATTGGAATCATTCCTGAATATTCTTTTGTTCTTGGTACACCGGCCGACAGTGAAGAGGAGGTGAGGAGACGCATAGACAGCGACATTAATTTTATCCGAAAGGTCAAGGAGGCGAATCCGGATACAGAAATCATCATTTATTTATACAGTCCGGTGGCTGTAGAGTCGTCTGATCTCTATCAAAACGTATTGGATAGTGGCTTTCGTTTCCCGAAAAATCTCGATGATTGGTTGGAGGATCAGTGGGCAAAATTTGATGAAAGAAAGAATCCCATGACACCCTGGCTCAAAGCATCCATGGTGGATCGAATCCGCAATTTTGAGACAGTACTCAATGGCTATTATCCAACGGTGTCAGATTTTAAACTCTCTTCTTCACAGAGAAAAACCATGAAGGTAGCTTCATCCTGGCGTTACAAAAGAGAATTGTATGGATTCCCGATGGAAATCAAGGTAATTCAAAAGCTATGGTTGAAATACAGGCAGCCTGAAATTGAAGGCATGTATATGGAATGATATGAGAAAGACCTTCAAGATCATATCGCCTTTGCTTCGCCCGGTGTACAAGCTATATGCTAAATTCCCTCATACCTATAACTTCAGAGGTCTCAAAATAAGCGTTCGCCCAGGTGTCTTTGATCCCATTCTGTTTCATTCCACCATTGATTTGATCAACTACGTTGAAGAAAGCGAATTTCAGGGTCATAAGATGCTTGAACTTGGTTGCGGTTCTGCCATGGCTTCGGTGTATTTCAGCACAAAGAACTGGCAGTGTTCGGCCGTAGACATTTCAACCAGGGCCCTGGATAACGCCAAATACAATGCGGAAAGAAACAATGCTGAGGTAGAATTGATAAAAAGTGACCTATTTAGTGAATTGCAAGAAAGATCTTTTGATGTTGTCTTTGTTAATCCACCATACTTTCCACAGCAGGTGAATTCAGAATCAGATGCAGCCTGGTTTTGTGGTCGAGATTTTGAATATTATGACAAGCTTTTTGGACATATGAAAAAGAGAGACTTTCAAGAGGAAATGATTCTGATGGTCTTGTCTGATCAGTGTGATACCGACCGAATTTCAGCACTTTCCAGCAAAAGTGGATTGAATATGAAGCTCGTCAGAGAAATACACCATTCCTATGAAAACATTCTTATTTATCAGTTTGAGAAGCTTTCTCCGCAATAAACTTGTTATAATTTATTGCAATCATGGCCATACCTGAATAGACCAGTATCGCAGCCTTGTCGAGGTCGATAAAGCAATTCACAAAACCATGTACGTAGTAGGATGAAAGGGCAACGCACGCCATCAGGATTACAATTTTCCGTTCGCGACTGGTATCCTTCCGGTACAATTGAAAAGCCTGCATAAATACCGAATAAAGAAGCAGAATCAGAATAATAAGGCCGGGAATACCAGTTTCTGCCAATACATTCAGGTATTCCGAATGCGCATTTCCTTTTTCACCTTTGTAGGTGCTGATACGTGTTAAATACTCGGGTTTTTGAAAAACTCCGTATTGGAACTGATAGGTACCTGGACCAAATCCAAGAAAGGGTCTGGTCTTAAACATCTCCCATGCACTGACCCATCGATTCAGTCTCTCGGCATTAGAAACATCTCCTTTGACACTGGAGATGGATTGAATGTGTTCGGTGATATCCTCACTTGAACTTTCTGCCCTGTTACTTTGAAGGGAGTCTGCAATGGAAGAGAAGTTCCATGCTAATATCACGATAGCCAGCAAGGCTGCAGATATCAAATATCTCCTGCGAATTCGAAATTGCAACACCATCCATACGACAAAGGCGGCAAATAGACTCAGCCATGCTGCTCTGGAATAAGCGAGAAAATCTCCCAACGCAATTAATGCCAGTAGGGGAACGGATAAATAAAAAGAAGTGAGTGAAAATTCTTTTCTGAAATAGATTAACATGATCAATAAAGCCAAGAGGACGAAGGTGAGGCATGCAGCATAAATTGTGTGTTCTGCATAAAAGGGTTCGGATGAGAAAAAGGCCGCACGCATCATGAAATAATGAACGCTATGATTTTTAATGGTGTTCAGGATGGGTATGATCAGTCCCACTGCATAAGACATGAAAAAGAGCCGCACATTGGAAGCCTTGCTGAATAAATCCGCCCATGAAAAATAAAAGATGGATACGAACATGAGTTTCATGATAAATCGTTTCATGGAAACTTCAAGCATAGTGCCCGTCAGAGCGCTGATCAATGTCCAGAGAAGGTCGAGCAAAATGAGGATGCTCACAGGGTTCCTGAGGAACCTATAATCCGGTAGCCCGGAGAAGAGAATCTTGTAGAAAAAAACGGCTGTCAGAAAAATGAGCATAAACTCAGATGGAAAGGAAATGACATTGCCGGAAAAGTCAAATGAGATGGAAAGGGGGAAGAGAAAGACAACCAGGGCCATGAAATACCTGTATTGAAAAACCATGAGATATAAAAGAATTGGGATGGCCACAAGGACAATGCTCATGGCCAGAATGCTCATGGAGTCATTCGCAAGACCCCATACGACGCCTGTAGCAAGCAGGGAGCTAAAAATAACCAGTAGCAATCCCTGAATCCGCCATGGAATGCTCATCATCATTCAAGTTCTTTCCTGATCATTCGAATGCCTCTTAAAAAAAGCAGGAATGCGATAGAAGCAAAGAAGGCGAAGGTCATACCAATAACAAGATTCATCAGATAAGACGGACTGTCCTTCTTATAAACCGGTCTGGGATTCTCGATGACAAACAAATTAGGTAAAGGTTCATTGTAATATCGATGAGCCTTTTCATACTTTTCTTTCAGATTGTTCAGCGCATTTCTTTCACTGACATAATTGGCTTCCAAATAGTCCAGTTCTACACTTTCCACGAGTGGCTCGAACGAATACAACAACTTTTCATATTCCGATTTTGCCTGATTGTATTGTACAATGGCTATTTCCAGATTTTCCTGCAAAGATTGATATTCTTTACCCATTGACTTCAGATTCTTCATCTCCTTTTCCAGGTAAACCTCATGTTCGCGAGCACCGTCGTATTTTGACTTAGCATAGAGATAACTGGTATCAGCTTCATTCCCCGATTTTTCGAGGGAGGTCATTCTGGCTTTCGAAACCTCCTTGATCCGCTTCGTATTCAACAATTCTTCGGAATAAAGATCGATCTTGGAACCGTAATCATAGAAATTACCATTGCTTCTCATCTCGGCCAGTTTACTCATCGTTGACTCTATCTCGTCTTTCTTTTCGTCCATCTGTCTTTTGAGCTTCACAAGGGATTCGTCAGTATTTCGTCCCCGTAGAATGTCAATACTATCGAGCATTCGATTCACTTCTAATTGCTTATTTATATAGCGTTTCTCAGCGTATTTGAGCGTTTCCAGCATATTGTCCTTGAAAAGACGTTCCCAGAATCTGGACATAAGATTCATCATTTCCTTCACCATTGCCGCGGCCTGGTCGGCGTCCCGGTTTTTTACCGAGATCTGCACAGACATGTATTTGGTTCGCTCAAAATCAATATCGGACTCGTATTTTTTCAGCAATCGACTTTTCCAATCAGGTTTCCCTTGATCAATTTCGTAATACTCAACCAGGTTGAAGTACTTGATAACGCTGTCTTTGAAGTTAATAGATTGCCCGATCTGAATGAGACGGTCTGCTTCGATATTATACCCAAACTGAGGGTTTTCCAACATACGGTCGGCAGAATTAAAACCAGGAGGAAAAACAGTAGCCGTAGCTTTGTATTTCTTCTCCATGGTTGAGGTAAGCAGAACTGAAAGCAGCGCAGCCAGAATCACCGAGCCCAGAATCCATTTCTTCTCGCGATAAAGAAATCGCAGTATTTCTAAGTTTTCTTTCTCCATTCCCAATTATCATTCACTGTTTTCCTTGTTCAGGTTTGGTCCGAGATTCTTTTCCTGCTTCAACTCATTGACTGCATCCAGAATTTCCATCATAACGGGATTGGAAGCGGAGTAATTTCTCAATTCTTCGGCACGCATACCGAGTTTAGTGTCCATCCTTCCCAACCACAAAGAAATCAAAATAAAGAGCAGCATGACGAAGGGATAGATGATAAGCTTGTATTCATCCAGGAATGAACGCAAACCAACGTCCTCGATAGAGTTGAGGAAAACATAGGCCAGCATTATAAAGTTTATGTAACCCAAATACATGCGGGTTCTATCGAAGTAAATCTTCCATTCAACAAATGTTTTTCGATTCACCGGAACACCCAATACACGAAATCGGGCTTTTTCTTTTTGAGGTGGTAAATTTTTATTCATAGGCGTTTGTATTTATTTAATCCGAAAGATAGAAAAGAGGAAGCAATATTGATCTATGATCTATGATCTATGACCTAAGATCATATGATATATGAATAGAGTAGACCTTGTGAATAAGAATAAGATCAAATTGGAGGATAAGAAAAAATCTTTTTCCTGACGATGAGCACAATGCGATCAAGATATGGTTAAGCCAAAATGAAATTCGAATCTAATTACTTCCGAAGTAGAATTCGTTTTGTCAGGACGTCTTTGCCATCCAGACTGACTTTTACCAGATAAAGGCCATTTCGTAAATCCTTCAGACTGACCGTTGTTTCAGCGGCGTTAATTTGAGTGGAATGGACCAGCTCACCGGAATAACTGAAAATAAGAAGTGTTCCTTCGTTGAAATTTTCTGTCACGCTAAGTTGGAGTTGTCCGCTCGACGGATTTGGATAAAGTTTCAGGGAATTCATCTCAGGAGATTCAATGCCCAGATAGACACTATCTGTAATCTGGAAAGTCAATTCTCTCTGAATAAATCCGAGTTCAACATTGTTACGATATTCCGTGGCTTTGACACCAATGACAAAAAATCCCGACTCGAGCGGAATTCCCGGTTTTAGAGAGATAATGCCGCTCGAAGCATCAATACTCAAAGGGTTTGTCATAGTGACAATAGGATCGGACAAAGTATAGTTGAGACGATAGCTCACTGTATCTCCTGTACTTCCCCATTGAGGTTGATAAAAACTATAGACGACAGAGTCATTTTGGTATTCTGTGGCGCCATGATTTATTTGATAGGCCTTGTTCTGACAAAGCATATTGATCGGCAAATTATCCAGCGTATCATTTAGATGACCAGGGATACTGGGAATTGGATTGTGCCAAACAGGTGAAATGTTTTGAGCAACTTGGTCGGGTATGGAGAGGTTGTTGATTCCAAATTCAGAATAGAAACTACTGTATTCAACGTTTTCCAAGCCATAAGGAGGAAGATCAGCAATTCCACCGATTCGACAACACAGATTGTAACTGAATGTCCAGTCGCTGGCCGGACCCGGACTTGTCCATGTACCCTCATAAACAAGGATCTTACGACAAATGCTATCCGGATTGGCACAGTCAAAAAAGTCATCTTCATAAGGAAGTGAATAGGAAGAAGAATCGAGTGATAAATAGAGTGTGCCTGTATAAGATCTTGAATTTGACTTCACCTGGATACCTAATAAAGAGGGTTGGTTCGGGTTGTCACATCGCCAGAAAGAAACAGCCTTGACGTCGTACGTGCTGTCTGATTGCCAGTAGTAATGAAATTCAATGTGCGCTCCATGGGTGGCTGAGGCTGAATAGGCAATAAACAGTGCGAATACAAAGAGCAGAATATTTCTCATGGCTTTCATTTATTCAAAGACGCATCTGATTTTGTCAAAGTTGCATGCAAGAAAGCAAAATCAAATTGACCATGCTCTATATTGAAGCACAATTTGCAGTTTTGGATAAAGGCTCAAATAAGGGCTTATAAATTTTATGTTTGCATAAGCTGAGAAAGCTATTGTCTTGAAAAGAATACGAAACGTCTTAATTATCCTGGTTATCACCCTCATTTTACTTTTTCTGGGGGTATGGATATTGGTCCAAAATGAAGTTCTTCATTTTTCTTGGACGGAAGATTGGATACGCGAACAAGCTTATCTAAAGGCAAGGGATAGCAAAGGAAGGAAAGTATTGGTGCTGGGTGATTCTCAGCTGGAAAAGTGGCCAATGAAGCATTGCTTGTACAAAGATATGCAAGCCTATTTCGACAATAAGGACATGGGCTATTTGAATGCCGCACACCACGGCTTTGGTCCGATTGAATACGAAGATCAATTGGCACAGATACTACCGCATTATACACCCGACATCATACTTATCTTCTATTATGCGGGCAATGATCTTTCAGATGTTGCCTACAGAGAAGACATGAAGCCTAAGTCGAGGACCTATGAAGTGGTCTTCGAAGAGAAAGGTGAAAATGAAAATAATGGATCGACTGATGTATCTGAGAACAAAGCGGAAGGGAAAGAGCAAGTCTTTGATTGGGCCTATTACAAAGAGATCGGCATAGATGATGAGATCATACAATATGCGAAAAACCGAATTGAACATCCATCCGAAATCGGACCACAATATGTAAATCCTCATATCCTGAATATCGGAGCCTGGCGTCCGGATAATCATTTCGACAATTGCACCATGAAAAGCGTTGACAGTAAATATGGGTGGTATCTTTCTTTACAGAGATTCGAAGGCATTATGAAGTATTCGGATAGCATTGGTGCCACAACAAAGATCATTGTCATCCCATCCAATGTACAGGTAGACACCAGTCATTATTCATTTTACCGCAAAACAAACTTCCGTATCTCTGATGAGCTTTTATTTGCCAATGCACCGCAGCAGATATTGTATGAATTTTCAAAAGATTCAAAGGTTGATTTTCTAGACCTGTTGCCTTATTTCAAGTCATATGATGCTACGGATAAACTCTATTTTGAGAACGATGATCATCTGAGTGAAATCGGACATGAATATTCCTTTGAAGTCTTAAAAAAGAAGATATTTGATCCGATGTTGGTGGAAAGCAAGTTGGATTCTACAGAAAGAAAAAAGAATCACTACCTGAAGTACGAAAAATGGGTCGTGCATCATCAGATTGAAGTGATCAAATCAGATTCCATATGGTTCGAGCAGATCCGCAAAAAGGCAGAAGTGAACCAGATATCGGTCGACTCACAACTTGTGATTGATGCGACTTATGTGGTGAATTATTTATAATCGAAGATGGATCTTGATCTCCAATCTTAGCGTCTTAGCGTCTTGGCATGAAATTTATGGAAGATAGGATGATGAGATGATAGGATGATGCGATGATTCCTGACGACTGACAACTGACGACTTCCATTTGACTCCTGCTCGACTGCGCACAGGCCTGAGCTCCGGCAGGCGGGTTTTTCTTCGGACCCCTGCCCGACTGCGCACTGGCCTGAGCACCGGCAGGCGGGTCTGACTTTCCTATGACTGACAACTGACGACCGACGACTTCCATTTGACTGAGCTTTTCCTTACCTTTGAAGGAAACACATTCGTTATGAAAAAGATACTTCTAAGCCTTTCCGTTCTCGCCTTGTTTAGCTTGGCAACTGTTGCAAACAACTCAGCTCCAAGCATTGTGAGCATCGACTGCGAGCATTGCAAAAAAGATCACACCTGTGACGATAAATGTAAAGACGGTGATAAGTCAGACTGCTGCGACGACGCTAAAGCCTCATTGGAAAAAGACTCAGAAGCAACAACAACTACTTCAACGACAACTAAAAAAGCTTGCTGCAAAAAAGGACACCAAGCCTGTGGTCCGAAGAAAGTAGAAGAGAAAGCAGGGGAGAAGGATGATTCGAAATCTTAGTCGCGCTGCGCGCTGACATATGATTGATGAGTTATGACATTCTCTGTGGCTATACGCGAAAGTTTGTCTGAGTCAGACGGGTGTTCTCTTTCTTTTTTGCTTGATGTCTTTTCCGTAAAGGATTACTCTTCTTTTTCAGATGAAAAAGAAGCAAAAAATCTTCACAGCTTCAAAGCTATCTCCCCACATCGAAGCGCCTTACGCACAAGGCCCTCGCATTTCTCGGTCCCGGCACTTCTCTCGCCGGCGCTGGCCCGCTGAAGCTGTCATTACCACCCACATTGATTGTGGATTGTTGACTTCCGAATTCAAAATTCTCTATTCAGCATTCCCAATTCCCTCCAGTTTCTCTGAGGAGACCGCCGTAGGCGGACGACGTGAGAGTCCCCTCAATTAATGTATGATGTCCGATGTAAGATGTTAGATGTTCCAAAGAGTTTTGAGATCTGACATCAGACATTTGAAATCACTTCTGACTCCTGACTTTTTTCTTTTTTCTCCTGCCCGACTGCGCACTGGCCTGAGCGCCGGCAGGCGGGTCTGACCTTCCTTAGAATGAAAACAATCAACCTAGGTTAAGCTTTAACAAGCTTAAATCATCAAAAAGCGGCATCGCTTCATCGAGCAAACCTTTAAATCTTTCGGGGAATTCAGTTTCTGTTCGGGTAAATTGTCCAAAGCCTGTGCTCCGGTGAACATTCTTATACCAATACTTTGCCCAAATGCCATCTTCGGGTATTCCACCTTCGGACCAGGATAACATAGCTGGATCGAAGTCGATGTTTAAAGCATCACAAAGAATCTCCATATTCTTTTCAGGATTCTGAAGGAAGTCGTTTGAATCCATAATGACAGGAGCAAGACCACAGCTATTCAGGTATTTCAGGATCTCAACCTGTTTTGCCAATCCAATATCATCCAATGTAGGATTTTCCAAAACCTTGGCTATGGAAGTGATGACATCCTTTGGGTTGCGTATCAAAAACAGATTGGTGCAGCCTTTCACAAATGATTCATCCACCCTGACAAAATGATGGGCCATGTTTTTGAAAAATGCCAGCGGTTTTTCATCGAAAGCAAGCATTTGTTCAATGACTTTCTCGCCATCATTCTCCATTTTATCCAGCACTTCCTGAGCCCCAGGGTGATAATAACGAGCACCAGTATTCGCCAGGAAATGAGCGTAAAGTGGCTCGTCAAGCACCTTACAGTCACTACGCTGAGCAAAGCTATACATCAAGGCCGTGGAGATGTTTCGAGGACCGGAAATGAGGTGGATTTTTTTGCTTCGCATGAAACGAAGGTATGTTAATTTGTCCGTGACGAACATGTATTCTTCTTCTTTTTCAGATGAAAAAGAAGCAAAAAATCTTCACAGCTTCAAAGCTATCCGCCCGCATCGAAGCACCTTACCCACAAGGCTCTCGCATTTACTCACGACGATTAGATTTTAAAAGGTGTTCGTGAACGCAAAGCGTTTCCCGGTCCCGGCACTTCTCTCGCTGGCGCTGGCCCGCTGAAGCTGTGTTCCCAACGCTCTGAGGATTTTCGAACTGCAATCTCCAATTTAGGCGTCTTTGCGACTTAGCGCGAAAACTTTTTACAGGATGAGAAGATGCGCTTCGCGAACATATGAGTTATGACATCTTACATCTGAGTTATGAGATATTGAAATACTGACTTTTTTCTTCGGACTTTTTTCTCCTGCCCGACTGCGCACTGGCCTGAGCGCCGGCAGGCGGGTCTGACTTTCCAGCGACTTATGACAGAACCAATAAGAATATTAAATTCAGTGTCAAATTAATCTTATATGACCAGAATATTACTGATTTCCGTTTTCCTGCTAAGCGCAACTGCGGCTTTCGCCCAGACAGAAGACAAAGAAGAATCTCCATGTGCACTTGTTTTGCCAAGCGCGTTCACACCCAATGGAGATGAAGAAAACGACACCTTTGTGGTCAATTCACCTTGTGAACTTCAATCTTTCAGCATACAGATCTACAATCGCTGGGGAAATGTCGTTTTTGAATCTGATGACCTTGAAAACTCCTGGGATGGCATGGCTAAGAAAGAAGAATCTCCCTCCGGAGTGTACGTGTATCACCTTGAATACACACTTATTGACGGAACAGAGCATGAGTTGAATGGAAGCGTGGTTTTGGTTCGTTAACACGAAAGGTAATTTCCGATCTCCATTCTCCGATCTTAGCGACTCTGCGCCCCTGCCTGCCGGCAGGCAGGTTTGCGCGAAAGTTTGTCTTTACCAGACTCTTTTATCGCTAGACCGCATTCGCGGAATGGACTACGATAATTCTTCATTTCACGCGCGCTCGCCGCGCTGGCCTTTCTTTTTGCGTGGCCCAAAAAGAAAGCAAAAAGGGCCTTTTGCGCTTTTCAAGCTGTTCTTGGCTCCGACTCGTCCTTGTCTCTTCGATGGCGCGAAAAGCGCGTTCTGTATGGTGTTTTCCCTAGTACTTTTTTATCCACCTCATTTTTTCTCCTACCGGTGGCGAGTATGGCCTTCCGCTCCGGCCCGCTGGTTTACGCGAAAACTCTACAGAGGATAATGTACAGGAAGATGATTTTAAAAATCCGATGCAACCTTTTGCAAATAATTCTTCGTCTTAAGAATCTAAAATCGGTTTTATGAACAGAATGTTTGTCGTCTTTAAGGCGTTGGCAATTGTACTTCCTTTGCTATTTTCCAATCAATCTTTTGCCGGTCATGCGGCTAACTTCGAAATGCATTATCGCTGGGTTTCTGATAGTACTTATCAGTTCACGGTCATTTTTTATCGCAGCTGTCAAGGCTTTACAGCGCCGGCACCCAATTCCATAACACTAAGAGCCACATCTTCCACGGGTAGTTTTAACACTTTTACATTGGGTCGACTTTCAACAACAGGTCCCAATGTACCTACGCTTATTCCGCAGAATCTGATGAATTGTACCGACAATACATTTTGTATCGAGGAATATGTTTTTCGGGGAAACTGGACATCTCCATTCCGAGATAGTAGCTGGGTTTTTGATTACAGTCTGTGTTGCATCAGTGGCAACAATCCGCCGGTCAATGTATCGAGCTCTGCTGCTTTCTACAACGAATGCAGTCTGAATAATTACCATTTTCCCGATACGCTGAATAAAAATATAGCTCCTTACTTTCACACACGCCGACCCAATATTCCTACCTATCCCAATGACACCATTATCAACTATCCGCTTGCAGCTGTTTGTGAGAGTAGAGAAGTTGAGTTGGATCTATCGGCGCGGGAGTATAATGGAGACAAGGTCAAATATGAGTTGATCCGTCCATTAACCACCAATGGTACGCCTATTACCTACAATGCCGGATATAGTTTTTCCAATCCCATGCCAACAGATACGAATGGCATTCAGATCGATTCCGCCACGGGTTTGATCACCTTTAAAGCAGGCACTCCAACATCTTCCGGGGTCTATATGATTGGTATAAAGGCCACGGAATACAGAAATGATACCACGTTTTCAGGCACGTCATATACAGTGCAGGAAAGGATCATTGGACATGTGAATCGCCATTTGGTCATCACCATCGAAGACAGTGCTACATGTCAGGATCTGGATTTTAGTTTTTCAGACAGCACGGCATTGGATACAGAAGTGGATGAAATTGATATTACGTGCGACAATAATCCGATTGAGATCGGATTTACCATTTCGATAAAATGTAATACGATTGCCAGTGACGGTTCCGACATTCTTTTGGTCGACACGACAACTCTGGATACCATCAATGTGAATATGACAGAGCCCACTGGGTGTGTAAACAACAATGTGAGTCGTGGCATGCGCATCCATCTTGATTCAGCTCTCTCGACCGGTGTATACCGCTTAATGCTGGTTCAAGGATCAGATGGAAATACCTTCAGCACGGAGTGCGACCGAGAACTTGATGTCTTTGGTGATACGCTCTATCTAGATGTAGTGGAAGCGCCACCAACCGGTGTCATCATTGGTGATACGATCATTGGAGATCGAGATACGGTCTATCTTGAATGTAATTCAGACGAATTTGAGATTACCCTAACCGAACAAGTATTTTGTTCCTCGGTTGAGAGTGGTGGTTCTGATTTCTTGCTTCTGGATCACAGTATGAACCCACCAGTTCAAGTGCCGTTATTGTCTGCCTCGCCCAATTGTTCGGCAAAATTGACAACAAAAATTGACATCGTGACAGCTAATCCTCTACCTGCTGGAAATTATTCACTTCACCTAATTGTGGGAAGTGATGGAAATCGATTGATCAATACCTGCTTCCTGGTTTGGGATTCATCTGCAGTGAATATAAAAGTAGAGGATGTTGATTTCGAATTGGGACCAGATTTCACCTATTGCAATGAAGATCCATTTGATACCACATTAAATGCAGGAAGCCAATATGCGGGTTATTTATGGAATAATGGCAGCCTTGGTAATGTGATCAGCATTGATACGGCAGGGACTTATTGGGTAGAGGTTACCACATTGAAAGGCTGTAAAGCCAGAGATACTGTTGTTGTAACGGGCATCGACTGTTACGCAGGCCTGAATCAGTATGACCATGAAGTTTTAAAAATCTATCCGAATCCAGGTAGGGACTTTATCAATATTGAATCTCCTTCAAGCATTGTCAACGGACGAATTCTGGTCTATACAGCAGATGGAAAAGAAATGGATCAAATTCGTCTCGCGAACTCAGGTACTTCCAGACTTGATCTCTCTTCATACAGTCCTGGTATCTACATTATCCGTCTTCTCGACGGTGAACAGGTCATTGCAGAAGAAAGGCTGGTGGTGGAGAAAGAGTGAGTTGATTAACGATTAACGATTACAGATTAACGATTTTTTAAGTAGTCAGCTGTCAGTATGAAGTCCGTATTCGATTAGTTTGTTACTTCACTCGTTAATCGTCTATCTTCAATCTTCAATCCCATACGTATCTCTGAGGAGAACGCCGCAGGCGGACGACGTGAGAGTCCCCTTCATTGATGTATGATGTATGATGCCCGATGTAAGATGTTAGATGTTTGAAAGAGTTATGATATCAGACATCTGAAATCACTTTTGACTCCTGCCCGCCGGAGCGCGAGGCCAATGCGCCGGCAGGCGGGTTTTTCTTTTTTCTTCTGACTTTTCTATGACTTTCCCATGACTGTCGACTTTTTATATAAGAATTGTAAATTCCCCTTTTATTCGTTCATGAAAACTGCCACTGTAAGTGAAATAAGAAAGGAGCTCCAACACAACAGTCAATCCGATCTGCTGGAAATTTGTTTGAGACTGTCGAAGTTCAAAAAGGAAAACAAAGAGCTATTATCATACCTGCTTTTCGAATCACACGACGAAGAAGCCTATATCGGTAAAGTCAAGGGTTTAATCTCAGAGGAATTTACCGGAATCAACACTTCTTCGTATTACTACATCAAAAAAAGCGTGCGTAAGATCCTGCGCATCACCAGGAAATTCATTCGTTATTCCAATGAAAAAGAGACTGAAATAAGTCTGCTATTGCATTATTTGAATGAATTGAAAAAGATGAGGCCTTCTTATAAGAATAATCCCGCCCTTGTCAATTTATTTGATCGTCAGTTGACTGCCATCAACAAAGCCATTTCTGCTTTGCATGAAGATTTGAGGCTTGATTATCAAGATGAACTAGACGAGCTGTGTGATTGATCTACAAAAGTGTAGGCCTTTCCTCTTTTGCCTGCCCGACCTGTTCTTCCGATCCTGTGTATATACGAATCATAGGTCTGAGGCACTTGATAATTGATCACGTGACTCACATCAGATACATCAATTCCTCTGGCTGCAACGTCCGTGGCTACCAAGGCTTTAATTTTTCCTTGCTTGAATGAATTTAAAGCACTTTGCCTGGCGCTTTGGCTTTTGTTTCCGTGGATCTCATCAGAAGGAATTCCGTTCTTGTCCAATTTCTGACGAAGTCTCTTCACCTTGTGTTTTGTTTCTTCAAAAATCAGAACCTTTTCAAAACCTTCCTGAGAGACAAGATCATGGAGCATTTTAAACTTGTCTTGTCCATTTTCCACTCGTAGAATTTCTTGTTCTATAAAATCACCGGAACTTCTTCCATTGCTCACTTTCACGGTAACAGGGTCGTTAAGAATTTCTTCAATCAGTGCGTTTTGGGTCTTATCAAGCGTAGCAGAGAACAACATGGTGTGCTTTCTGACATGCATTCCTCGAATAATGCGTTGCACGTCGTTCACGAATCCCATGTCGAGCATGCGATCAAATTCGTCTAAGACCAACGTGTTTATGACTCTTAAGTCAAGACATTTCCTGCTAACAAGATCCAGAAGTCTTCCCGGTGTGCCAATGATAACGTGGCTGTCTCTTCGGAGATTCTGCACATCTTTATTGATGTTCGTTCCTCCAATAAAACATGCACTGAAAAGTTTCAATCCTTTGGTCATGCTTTTGAATTCTTCTTCAACTTGTAGAGCAAGTTCTCTGGTAGGTACCACCACAAGGGCATATGGTTTCTTTTTATTTCGCATCAGTTGATCGATGATGGGAATCAAAAAAGCCCCGGTTTTGCCAGTTCCGGTTTGGGCTATTCCCAATAGATCTCTTCCTTCCAACAAGGTCTCCAAGGTTCTATCCTGAATTTCAGTAGGTTTTGTAAAACCTTTCTTTGTAAGACTTTCTTTGAGCTTGAATGCAATAGGTAGATCTTTTATGATTCGTTTTGATTCGTATGCTTTTTCTACTTCTTCCGTTACTTTTCGGATCAATAGATTGGGATCCAGGGTGGAGGGTTTTCTACCTGACCTGGGATTTCTTCCTTTTTTCTGAAAAGAATTCTTAGGTCCTTTTGACGGTCCATTATATCTCTTCTTGTTTTTATTCTTTGTTGAATGATTATTCATAAATAAGATAGGAGCAGACCATATCCGCTCAAAATTTTTCATTCCGACTCAGCGCTGGAGGGAATGCTATAAATGTTTTTGATTACTCGACCATCAGAGGCTGCGCTGGGCATGCAATGGTCTGGAAATGAAGGCCGATTTTTACTTTCGGCGATAAGATCGCGGCAAAGGTAGGCATTATTTATTTGGTTGTTCAGTCGACAGTCGACAGTCGACGGTCGTCAGTCGTCAGAATCTAGTCCGTAGTGTATTAGTCGACTAGCTTTACTTCATCATTTCTATTAGGAGTCCCCTTCAACAAACGTTAAGTCATGGCTAACCGGGGAATCGGCCAATCGGATTACCCCCCCATTCAATTGACGAGTATTCAGAGTTCTGATGTTTTTCGCGCAAACCTGCCTGCCGGCAGGCAGGGACGCAAAGAAGCAAAGTCACAAAGGTGACAAATCTTTAAGATGAAACTACAGCGATGAGGCCAATGCTTTCTGGGGAAAACATACTACAGAACGCGCTATTCGCGCCAGCGAAGAGACAAGGATGAGTCGGAGCTGCGAACAGCTTGAATAGCGCAAAAGGGCCCTTTTTGCTTTCTTTTTGGGCCGCACAAAAAGAAAGGCCTCCGCGGCAAGCGGGCGTAAATAGAAGTAATAACAGAGCCTTTTCCGCGCATGCGGACATAAAAAACTAGTTTGACTAACCGACTAGTCGACTTATTGTTTCATTTCCTTTCTTTGCCCCATGATCTACCTCTCTGCTGAAAATCTATCCAAATCCGTTCCCGATCAGGTCTTGTTTGAAGGCCTGAGTTTTAGTCTGAAGAGAGGAGATAAGGTTGGACTCATTGCCAACAATGGCGCTGGGAAATCATCTCTGATGAAGGTTCTGGTGGGGAAAGAAAAACCGGATGCCGGTTCGGTGCATATGGGAGATGGGATCAGTTTTGGTTATCTGGAGCAAGAACCGAGTTTCGACAATGATCTGACCATCAAGGAACTGATCGATGGCTCGCACACCGATTTATTGGCCGTGATCAGAGCTTATGAAAATGCCTTACAGGCACAAACCGATGATTACAACGATAAGACGCACAAGGCCTTCGAAGAGGCCTCAGAGGCCATGGATCGTGCCAATGCATGGGATTATGAAAGAAGGCTGGTTGAGTTGCTGAGTAAGTTCGGCATCAATGATCATGGTCTGAAAATTGGATCATTATCAGGAGGGGAGAAGAAAAGACTGGCCATGGCACTTGCCATTCTCGACAATCCCGATCTGCTCATCATGGATGAACCCACAAATCACCTCGATGTTGAAATGATCGAATGGCTGGAGAAGTATCTTAATCAGCAGAACATCACCTTGCTCATGGTAACACACGATCGCTATTTCCTGGATCGAATCTGCAATCACATTCTCGAATTACACGAAGGCAAACTCTATCATCACAATGGCAACTATGCCTTCTTCTTGGAGAAAAGAGCCGAGCGCGAGGAAGTCCTGAAAACCGAGATAGGAAAGGCCAAGCAGCTAATGAAAAAAGAGCTGGAATGGATGAGGCGAAGTCCGAAAGCCCGAGGAACCAAGGCTAAATCGAGGATCACAGCCTTTTATGAGACAAAGGAAAAAGCATCCACAAAGATCAGCAAGGAGGAGCTTAAGCTGGATGTAAAGATGTCGAGGGTGGGAGGTAAGATCTTGGAGATGAAGAACGTTCAGAAGGCATACGGTGATCTGAAGATTTTAAATGGCTTTTCGCACACCTTCAAGAAAGGGGAGCGCATTGGCATTGTGGGTAAGAATGGAATGGGTAAATCTACCTTTTTGAATATCCTTTCAGGAAGGGAAGAAGCAGATTACGGCAAGATCAATGTGGGTGATACGACGGTCTTTGGTTACTATACCCAAAGCGGACTAAAGATCAAAAAGGACCAGCGTATTCTCGATATCCTGAAAGATATTGCCGATGTAATAACCCTGGGTGATGGCCGAAAATTGACGGCATCTCAATTCCTCGAGTATTTTCTTTTCCCCATCAAAAAACAACGCACTTTCTATTCCAAGCTCAGTGGAGGAGAGCAGAGGCGATTGCATCTTCTGACCGTATTGATCAAGAATCCCAATTTCCTCATCCTCGATGAGCCCACCAACGACCTTGATCTGCTGACCTTGAATAAACTGGAAGAGTTTCTTGAGAATTTCAAGGGTTGTCTCATCCTTGTATCACACGACCGATACTTCATGGATAAACTAGTGGATCAGCTTTTCATCTTCCAGGGCGAAGGAGAAGTTAAGGGATTTGTTGGTTCCTATATGGACTATCGGGAGATCAAAGCGGAAGAAGAGCGGGAGGAAGTCAGAAGAAAAAAGTCAGAGGAAAAAAGTCAGAGGAAAGAGGAGCAAGACAAGGCTCCAAAGGTCAAGACCAAACTCTCCTACAAAGAAAAACTTGAATACGAAAAGCTCGAAAAAGAGATAGAAGAATTAGAATCTGAAAAGACCGAGCTGGAAACCAAACTCAACGATGGCAGCACCGATTATGAAAAACTTCAGGAAGTCACAAAGCGCTTGGGAGATGTTATGCAACTTATTGATGAGAAGACATTTCGTTGGATGGAATTGGCTGAATTCGTGGAGTAATTAAAAATGACTTTAAACTTCTGACCTTTTTCTTTTTTCTTCTGATTTTACGTCAGGTCTTAGCGCCATAGCGCGAAAATTTTCGGAGGATAGGATGATGAGATGATGGGATGATGATTTTCAAATTACCGATTACCAATTATCAGCGAAAACTTCCAAATTCCGAATTCCAAATTCACTATTCCCAATTCCCACCCGTTTCTCTGCGCCCCTGCCTGCCGGCAGGCAGGTCTGCGAGCTCTGCGAGAAAGACTTCTGACTTTCTAACGACTAACGACTAACGACTTCCCTTTCGACCAATTCGTAGTACAAATCTCTAAGCCTCGACGTAAGATCAATCCCAGACGCATTTGAAATAGCTTTCCCATCCAAAGACCTAACCGGCGTAAGCCCTCCAAACGTCCCCGTCACAAAGGCCTCATCTGCCTCATAAACATCCTCGACTGTAAACTCCGTCTGCCGACATTCAATGTCATTCTCTTCACACACGCGAATCACTTTGGCTCTCGTAATTCCATTTAAACAGAACTCTCCGGTAGAAGTGAAGACAATGCCATCTTTGATCATAAAGAAGTTGGTGGAATTGCAGGTTGCCACGTTGCCGTTTGGATCCAGCATAAGAGCTTCATCGCAGCCGGCTTCCAGGGCTTCGTTGAGGGTAATGACTTCATGTAATTTGCTATGACAATTCAATCTGGGATCCAGGAAATCACTGCCGCTTCTACGTATGGAAGCAGTGTGGAGCTTCAATCCCTTATCTCGACTCTCCGGATTCGCCACCTTGTATTCCGGGATGATGACGATGTTGGGTCCGGTTATAGTAAACCTCGGATCCTGACTAGGTGTCTTTTTATTACCTCTTGTGATCATCAAACGAATGTGCACGTCACTCTCCATTTCATTTGCCTTCAGAACCTGCCAAATAGATTCTATGACTTCATCCCTTGTCGGGATGTCCATCTTCACTTTTGCCGCTCCTTCATACATCCGATCCAAATGCTGATCCAGGAATAGGAGAGAGCCTTTGTGCAATCGAATGCCTTCCCAGATTCCATCACCCACCAGGTAGCCGCTGTCGAAGACGGAGATCTTGGCTTCAGAGCGTGGAAAAAGTTCTCCGTTGATGGAGATCAGGATGGATTTGTTGCGCGCATCTGGGAGAGAGTTGTGGGTTCCGTGGGGCATGAGTGGTAGATTTAATAACGAATGTAAGTTAAATTCTATCCTCCTATTTTCTACAACATTTTGCCTCTCAGGCTGGGTTCGAACCTGCCTGCCGGCTGGCAGGCCAGCGACCCTCTGATTAACAGTCAGACAAATACTTTTTATAAAACAGTTGATGTTTTTTTATTAATAATGGCACTTCACGGAGGCCTTACCCTCACAACTCATATATGAGAAACTCTCTTGCCAGATTAAAAGCCAACATCATAATTTTCAATACATTTGAATTAAACCTCTAATTATGAAGTATTTAAAAATTATCCTTGGCCTTATTGTTCTGCTTGCATTGATCTTCTTTGGAAGTGGACTTATCAGATCTACTATTTCATATGAAAATGAGATCGTAGTGAATGGTTCGGTAGAAGAAACCTGGGCTGTAATGGCCGATCCCAGTAAAATGGGTGAGTGGCTGCCCGGTTTTGTTAAAATGGAACATGTATCCGGTATTCCTGGCACAGAAGGTTCTGTTTCAAACGTCTATTTCGAAGAAAACGGAGAAGAAATGGTCATTCAGGAAACCATTGTAGAGAACAAAATCAATGAACGCCTTGTCTTGACCTTTACCATGGATTTCATGAACATGGACTATGAAGTGCTCATGAAAGAAGAAGATGGTCAAACAACCATCACCACCAAATCAAAAACAGAAGGCAATGGTCTTTTCGCCAAATCAATGCTTTCCTGGATGAAGGGGAGTATGCAGGTTCAGGAGGATGAGAATCTTACGAAGCTGAAGGGGGTTGTTGAGGGAAATGACAATTAATAATTAATAATTAATAATTAAGGTGGGTCATCTCATCATCTAACTGTTTTTCGACCAAGGGCGCAAAGGAAGCGGAAGAGCATTCTAATGATTAACGATTAACCCGTCCGAAAGGACTTTCGTTCGGGCGGGCGATTATAGATTAACGATTTCTCTGGTTTCGTTTTGACTTGTATTCAAGGCAACTATAAACCTATTCTATAATTGAATTGGTCTCAAATGAGCATTCACTCACTCTTTGTCTGAAGTTTTTTCTTTGGGATTGTTTTTTTAGAGGGCATAATTGAACTAATTAATCCCACTTTCTTCTGTCCCTCTTTCCAAGAAACCGATACGGATATCTCTTGTTTTACCTTGATATCATTAAGATGTAAATGAAGACTGCCATCATTAGTTGAAAGAAAAGGTGAACCATAAATCAAAGTTCTTTTTTTCTCAGTGTCTGTTTTCGGTACTGAGAAAATCTCTATCAGAATTTCTTGATTTTTAGGAAAATGCCCTGAAATAAGCAATGAATTTTTTTCTGATAATCCAAGGCTTAAGCTTTGTTTCGTTTTCTTTTCAACCAAGGATAGACTTGCCAGTGCGACTCCGACAGATAAGGCGGACAACAGGGTAAGTCGCTTAGCTTTTTGCATTCGATCATGTTTTGCCTGAACCCTCGTCATATATGAACGGCGAATTTCAAAAGGAATATTCGCTGTAAATTTTGCATAAACGGGTAACTGAACAACTACACAAGCCCAATACGTCAGAATAATAAATACTATTGGTGACGCTAAAATCAATAGAATCCAAAATTCTGCGTTCAATTCATGGATTGTAACACCTATGGTGAATGAAGCTGTGTAAATAGCCCAAAACCATAAGGTCATTTTTTCCAATTTAGCAGCCGCTTCATCACGTCGTGAGATGGCTTCCTCTACTGAAGTTTTGCCATACTTGAGCCAAAATTCATCATTTACAATTTCCATTTTAGTAGCTCTTTTTTATCCTGTATGGCTTTATATGACCATTGACACATTCCAGATAAATTTTGACTTCAACTTCTTTATTCAAATTTTCACTGTTGATATCCTCAATAGCTGCTATGAGATCATCATTTGCATTTGGATAGTAGATGACCAATTCCCCACAATCCGGGCATTTAAATTCAATTTCCTCTGACATAGTACTTACTAATTCGCATTATCATCAATTGCTTTTGCCAAATCTTCTCCTTTGATTTTCCCGAATCCAAAATTTAAGGTGAGGCCAGTTAAGAGATTTCCACCTGTGTTAAACTCTGGATTTTCGAAACCACTGCCTAGATAATAGGACAACACAATGTCATTGGTCAGATTATAATTGATATTGAGCATGTACTTTCTGGTTTCGAAATTCTCTGTTCTGGAGAACTCTTCCCCATCAATTATCTTCACTATTTTATTTCTACTAAGTCTGTATATATATTCCAGCTCTAATGAGAAAGATCTATAATCAAGGACGAATCTACCTCCAAAGTCCCAAATATTTCCTGGTTCAAATAAGTCGGTAGGAGGTGAATATCTTTCTAAGAAGTCATCATTGGTTATAATATGACGGATTAAGACAATATATTCGGTGTTCGATGCTATTCCTTCATCATTAGGTCTATATGAAGTATTGGCCCAAAAACCACCCCTAGGAACTATACTATAATCGAAGTCATTCGTTGGGAAGCTCAGACCCATGGCTGCATCTAGCTCGATGCGAAGACCATATCTATCCACCTTGATTTTATTTAAATGTTCTCTTAAATATTTGAGGTCAGGCTCGGTGTGTTTTTCATCGAATAGCTCCAAGAACTTGTCAATTACTTTATCCTTGGTAATATCAGTTGGAAGGGATTCAAATATCGATTCAATTATTTCCACGGCCCTTGATAAGAGCGCTATTCTTTTGGTCAAGTCTTTAGTATCCCTTGCATTGTCTGTTTTGTAATCATTATCCTTGCTGAGGGATTCGATAAGATTTGTTTTCAACCCATCAAGACCATTGAAATTACCTTGATCTATATATCTCTTCATGTAAGCTCTAGACTTGGTTTTCAGATTCAGATTGTCCTGATTTCTTTCTATTGCCATTTTATAGACTTGAGCAACTTTGTCGTTCGGTTTGCCATTTAGAACCATGGTTCTGATTCCAAAACCCATAGCATTGGTATTAACTGAGTCACTTATTTTGAACTCAGTTGTCGAAGAAACTGAGACAGATAGATTTTGCCATAGATTCTTAGTCCAGTTCGTGCTTAAATAGTCTTTATAATTAAAGTTTTTTCGACCAGAAATCATAAACGGATTGAACTCGAGCGCGAAATTATTGGGTGTAGTCAGATTTGAATTCTCGTCTATGTAATTATTCAGAATGGCAGCTTCAACTGCCTTCAAAGATTTTGGCCGATTTACCTCATTAACCTGGGTTGCAATGATAGTAGCTGAAGGCATACTAGGAGCTTTTAATTTCTCCAGGTCGGCTTTGTGAGATTGCGCCTTGCTCTCTGAAAAATAGAGAACAAGCATTAAAAGCACAATTAAACTTCTACTATATGAAATTGACATAGAAGGTATAATCCGGATTTTCATCATTTTCATCATATGGAGGATTTCCTGTATAATCATTGGTGAAGTTGTAGCTGATTTCATTCTCGTTTTCTGTTCCATTCGATTCGTAAATTGTATGAAGAACACTTATGTCTTGACCATCTGGATTATTAGCACTTCCATCAAGGCTCATTTGCTGTGTTCTTATTTCTCCCACCGTGCCGATTTTTCCGGTCTCGCCGCAATTGAGCGTAATTAGTTGTCCTCCGATGTCAAAATAGGATAAGGAACATACGGTTCCATTGAAACAATCAACTCTTATGAAAACTTCATTTTCATCTACTTCAGAAAGATTTAGGATAAGCTTCCCGTTTTGCTCTTCGTATGTTGCCATGCCTTTTGGTTTTTAAGTAGACATGAAATATAGAAATTCAATTAGCGGAATATACAAGCGCCTGATAATTGCGTAGAACTACGCAGCAAGGAATCTTAAAAGAAATCGTCTAAAACCTACCTTCTCAAATAAACCACGCCAACCTTTTCTTCTTCAAAGGTCTCATCGTTGTGAGAGTAGGAGTAGAGGACCTGGTAGATGTATTGCCCATCGGGCATTTTGTCTCCATCCCATGAGAAATCGGGATCATTGGATGAAAAGACAGAGAATCCCCAGCGGTTGAAGATCTCGACGGAGAAGCTTGAGAACGGGCAGTCATGACCGATCTGAAAGACATCGTTGATATCGTTGGCATTGGGTGTGAATGAATTGGGCACGTATACATGACACTTGCAGTTTTCTTCATACACCACTACGGTGTCGGAAGCCACACCGCAGGCATTCTTCACTTCAACCCAATACTTTCCCGGACTTCGGATCCAGCGTTGGGAATGATATGAACCATCATCCCAGTTGGCACCCATTTTAGGACCACCGGCATCGAGAATAATATACTCTCCTTCGCACTTTACTACAACCTCTCCAAGATCAGGACGAGGGAATTCTGTTACAGTATATTCTTTGATCAAGGTATCTCTGCAGGTCTTACCGCGATCATTTTCAACAATTAGGGTCACTTGGTACGTGCCGGCTTTATCATAGATATGTTGAACGATTTCCTGTCCTTCAACCTGATTTCCGTCACCGAAGTCCCAGATCCAGTTCTTGATCTCGTGCGTATTGTCAATGGATGTGCTCACAAATTCTGATTCCTGTCCTTCGCAAACCTCTTTAAATTCAAAATCAGCCGTGAGATCACAGGGCTCCAAAGGCAGACAAGTGCCTTCTACACAAATTCTTTTTACCGTTGCCTGGAAGTTATCTTCCTTGCTGGAATAAGCCACATATACAAATCCGTTGCCATAATCCATGTCCGACCAGGGTGCATCGAAAACATTGGCGTGATCATTGCCCAGCATTGTCCAGGTCTTACCGTTATACCACTTTGCCGTTACCAGATCGTATTCGTTATTTGATTGCACTTTACCATCCACGTAGTGCAGGAAAAGGTGATTGCCATCTGTGGCCAGTCTGGTGAAGTCGGAACTGATTCCTCCATCCATATTCTCATTGGCTATTTCCCAATTTCCATTTTCAAATTTCATCACCGTTGCGGTGTTCATCGTCGTATGATCATCCTTGAATGAAATGTAGAGTTCGTCATTATAAACCAACATATCCTTATGATCCACAGCGGAATAGGTAGCTTTTTCATTTCCCAGCAATTGCCAGTTTTGTCCGTCGAAATACGAAACCTCAGCTCCTTTATCACCTGAAGGAGTGACGCTGTAATAAAGCACATGGGGCATGTCGTTGTAAAATTCCAACACATTGAATTGTGTTTCAGAAACATTGTCGGGAAAGCTGCCGCCGATCTGCACCCAATCATTTCCATCGAATTTCTTCAAAACGGAATTTCTATTCGGCAGACTGGCGTCGTTATAAACAACGTAAGCTTCTCCATTATGTATTTTAAGAGAAGGAGCCACGGCTGTGGTGGAAAGAGCATTACCAACCTGGATCCAATTGTTTCCGTCGAATCTTTTTACATATAGACTGCTGTTTCCGGCGTGCAGGGTGTAGGCTACCCATGGCTGATCGCCATCCGATTCAAGAGAGATGTATCGGGCAATACCTGTGGAGAAATGATTACCTAGATTTTGCCAGGAAGAACCATCGAAAAATTGCACCAATCCTCTGTTACCATTCAGCTGGTCTTCGTAGGCCACATAGGGTGTTTCATCAATGACTTCGATCTTTATTGATTGCGCTCCACCGGCGCTGAAGGCGTTATTTCCGACCAATTCCCATTGCTGTTGAGCAAAGCTCATTTGCATGGTTGCGATAAAGAGTATGAAGAGTGCTTTTTTCATTCGAGGCGTTTTGTATATAGACGCGGACGTTTAGAAAAGTTGCCTTTGGGGTTTTAATTCTTCTCAGAAGAGAGGTTCATTAACTTTTGGGACGATCTCTTTTTGTTCATTTCATCTTCCCTTCTTTTTCAGATGAAAAAGAAGCAAAAAATCCCGACAGCTTCAAAGCTATCCGCCCACTTCGAAGCATCTGTCATTCGCCCTCCTCAACAGCACATTCCGAGAAGTTTCATTCTTCAAGATTCAATTCCCCACCAGCCGGCCTGGCTGCTTCTCTCGCCCTCGCTGGCCCGCTGAAGCTGTCCTTCCAACGCTCATGAATTTCCGAGCCGCGATCTCCAATCTCTTCGTCTTTGACCATTTAGCACTCCCTGCATGGTCTTTTCTCCAGAACTTTTCTATCCACCCCCTTTTTTCTTCTGACTTCTGACTTCTGACTTCTGACCTTAAATTAGCCCCCGTCCGATCGATGTCGGCCGGGCGGGCGCTGAAGCTGTCCTTCCAACGCACAAGGGATCTCCGAATTCCGAGCTGCGATTTTCTAATCCTATCACTAAGAATTAAACTAAATGCAGATTCCGTATAAAACTGAAAAGACCAATTGAAACAAAAAAGGCCTTGACTTGTGCCCCGCTGAAAACAAGCTAAAGAGAGCGTTTAAAAGAACCACTGTTTGAGTTCCGCTTTAGCGGAACGAGTTGTGGTTCTTTAGCGAACGTAGCGCTAGTTTTCAAGGTAACAAGGCGGCCTTAGTTTTTCTTTGCTTACTTTCTTTTGCGACAAAAGAAAGTAAGGCCTTAGCGGCAGCGTCAAAAACCTCTGCGGCAGCAGGCGTGAAAAGAAGAATTATCGTTATACATTCCGCAAATGCGGACAAATGGATGCGGCAGCATAGCCGCCCGCTAGGGCAAAAAAATAAAAGCCGCGACTTGGTTTTGTTCCTGTAGGAAACGGTCGCGGCTCTTATATTACTGTAGCGAATATGCCTGGAACGACATGAAGGCCGCTTACTCACCTATAGCCAATCCAAATTTATAACAGACTCACATTGGTTCTGAATCTGTTTCTACGCATTCTACCCTGCGTAGAAATACGCAAATCTCAGCATCACGGTGCGTGCATGTACGTTATTCATACTTTCGATATTGAATCTCTTTTAGAAATAATAATTTAGAACTAATACTTAGAAATATGGCAAACGGAACGTTTATAACAAAACAAGACGGCAAGACCATGGTGGATGCCTATCAGAATCAATATCCAACGGAGAAGAAAGCACATATGTACGATAAAGGACTAGTGCAGCAGATCCTCGATCAGCAAGACTGTGATGGTATTCGTATTTATCATGGAAAGCAGAGTAGTGGAGATCAATGCCTTGTGATCGTGGGTGTGAAAGCCAATGGAGATGATATGACCGATGGACTGATTCTGGAATTCGGTTCGCCGTGTCCCGATAATTGCCCAACATCATCTTACTTTAATTCGTGAACCTTAACTCCTTTAATGACATAGCCACTTTGACGATTCTCTTGCCCGCCCTGGTCGGACTGATCAGGATGGGCAGGATGTCGTTCTTTGCCCAATGGGTTTTCGGCCTTGCATTATTAGGTGTACTTACGGAAGTCCTTGCTATGTATGCTTTTAGGCCAAACAATTACCCGGTCTATAATTCGTACATGCTTTTGGAATATGTCTTAATTGCCGTGATATACTACCGTATGTTTCAAGTAAAGGAAGCGCGGAGATTGATGCAGTTCCTTTCACTTATCTTTTTTGTCTTTGCATTTTTTGGGTTGTTCTTTGTTGATGGATTCTATCGAATCAATTCAACCACCCTCATGCTAAAAGCTTTAATTCTTTCTGGTTACGCTATTTATTCCTTCCAGCAGATAGCCGGGAATTTGGAAGTCAATCTGTTCAAGGATCCGGTATTTTATTTTTCCTTCGGGGTGTTGTCATACTTCGTGGGTAATCTCTTCACCTTTGGGTACGGACAAAGATATTTCAGTGATCCGGAGAAGTTTTCCTTTGATATTTGGGACATTCATGCCGGTTTCAATATTATATTTAACCTGTGTTTGGCGCTGTCTATATGGTTTGGTCGGGAGAAAATAGCGACGCACTCATCTTAATCTTCGGTACGTCAGTACTGGTCATGCTCGTGATTGCCTTTGTTTCATTTTACCTTTCTTATCAAAAGCGCTTGCTGAAAGAGCAGAACCGAGCTCAGGCCCTTGAGCTTGATCTTCAGCGCAAAGTCATGGCTGCCATCATCGATACACAGGAGATCGAAAGAAAACGAATGGCAGAGGATATGCACGATGAATTGGGTGCATTGATCCTCGCCTTGAAGCTCAGTAACCACCAACTTCTCCAGAACAAGGAAGATCAGGAAAGGAGAGAGGAACGCATTAAGACGAATGAGGAGATGATTGAGAGTATTGCCAATCGGGTTCGACAGGTTTCTCACAATCTATTGCCGCCGGCTCTGAAAAGTGGTCATTTCGAAACAGCCCTGGAAACCTTGTGCAAGATGATGGATGAAAGCACTGAGCTCACATTCGTTTATGAGCACAATGGAAGAAATTCAGAGATCAGTCAAAAGGACCAGATCTCATTGTATCGTGTTGTGAATGAGTGGTTCACCAATGTGGTCAAACACAGCAAGGCAAAAAAAGTAGAGGTAGCTTTTCATAAAAAGGGCGATGAATACGTTATACACATCAAAGACGATGGCAAAGACTTTGACTTCATGAAGGCCCTCGAAACACAGAAAGGACTTGGCCTAATGAGCATCGATGGTCGATTGAAACAAATGGATGCGGGTTATGCCTTTAAGAAGAATGATCCCAAGGGGACTTGGTTGGAGATAAAGTATCCGGCGGTATGATTGAAGGTATTAGGCTATATGGAAGCTTCGTTGAAGCGACAAATTATAGGGGATTGGTTATTTGGTTATCTGGTTATTCGGTTATAGGACTATTCGATAACTTGAAAGTTAAATGGACTCACCAATGTTCTCTCATAACCATATCACCGAATCACCGCATCACCGATAGGAACTGGTTATTTGGGTATTTGGTTATTCGGTTATTCGAAAGTTTGAATATTGACTATACTAACTACAGCGTTCTTATAACCAAATCACCACATCACCGAATCACCGGGAAGAACTGGTTATCTGGATATTTGGTTATTCGGTTATTCAAACGTCTGAATTTCGGCTGCAGTAGCCATTGGGCTCTCATAACCAAATCACCTTATCACCTTATCACCGGTAGAGAATGGTTTTTTGGGTATTTGGTTATTCGGTTATTCGAAAGATTGAAATCAGGATACTCATCCCTCATTGCTCTTATAACCAAATCACCTTATCACCTTATCACCGGGTGGAACGGGTTATTCGATGGACTCAAATACTCCACTCCATGACCGAACCCATCCGCATTGCAATTGCAGACGACCATCAGCTGGTGACACAGAGTTTGAGTGATTTTCTCTCCAGTAATCTGGATTGTGAGATTGTTTTTATGGCTTCGAACGGACAGGAATTGGTGGATGAGATGTTGAAGCATAAGGTGGATATTGTTCTGCTAGATATCAACATGCCCGTCATGGATGGCTTGCAGGCACTGAGAATACTGAGATCGAGGAATGGCAAGGAAAAGATCATCGTGCTTTCCATGCACAACGATGAAGCCATGTTGCTGAAGCTGCTTAAACTGAAAGTGAATGGTTTCTTGTCGAAGTCAGGATCGGGAGAAGAATTGTTGACGGCAATTTCAGCGGTTCAGAAAAAAGGACATTACTTCAACGAAAGACTGGTGGAAGTAATGTATCATTCCACCACCGATGAAACTATGGAGGAAGAAGGAAAGGAACAGAAGTCGTTGGAGGAACTCGACGATGTTGACATCGACATCCTGCGCATGATCTGTGACGAACTTACTTCACGTGAAATGGCTGAACATCTTGCCCTCAGTCATAGAACCATAGAAGGGAGGAGAAAGCGCCTTTTAAAGGCTCTTGGTGCAAAAAACCAAGCCGGACTTGTGATCTATGCGATCAAGAAAGGGATTGTGGAACTCTAGGAAAGTCAGAAGTCAGAAGAAAAAAGAAAAAAGTCAGACCCGCCTGTTGGCCCTCAGGCCAGTGCACTGTCGGGCAGGAGTCAAATGGAAGTCGTCAGGGATCATCCTATCATCTCATCATCCTATCCTCGATAAATCTCGCGCAAAGCCGCAAAGAAAGTCAGAAGTGAGAAGAAAAAATATCATCCTAACATCAAACATCAAACACCATACATCAACCACCATACATCAACGACCTGAATAGCATTCTAATTCTTATCTTCGAAACCATGCAATGTCTGAACTGCAATCACGAATTTGAAGGAAATTATTGTCCTAACTGTGGACAAAGAGCCGGCATTCGGAAATTGGCAATGGGCGACTTCTTTAAGGAGATCCCTTCATCAATCTTGAATCTTGAAAAACGATTCATCAGAACAGTAAAAGATGTTCTGAGAAATCCTTACAAGATGAACAAGGACTTTTCTGAGGGCAAGAGAAAGTATTATGCTCCACCTATTCAGTTTTATTTCTTTTTCGCAACGATCACCTTCATTTTGCGAAAAATGTTCCCTGGAGCAGGCACAGTGGCGGAGCCGACAATAGATATTACTGCTGATCCAAATCCGGGATCTGCGGCCATTGTTGAACGCATCAATTTCGGAGTAGAGAAGTTTCTCCTATTCAAAGATGACTATGCCAATTACTTTGAGTTGGGCATGCCTCTTTTCTTTGGGCTGTCACTTTTTCTTTTTGTACGAAAACGACTCAATCTGGCAGAATCGATTACTTTTTCGTTCTTCGTATTCAGTCTGGCAAACTATTTGCCTTTTTTGATTTTTCTCCCGTTATCAGCATTCTTTAATGTAGGAGAGGTTTCTTCCATTGTCAGTGTACTGATGATTGCCTGGGCATGCTCTTATTTGGGTAGGAGGCGAATTTTGAATTTTCTTCTCGGCATTTTCCTCTTTATCTTTTCTATAAGCTTTTACGGCATTTTCTTTATAGCTATAATGACTTTGTTTTATTAGCAAATTCATTTATTCACACAGAACCCAAAGAAAGTCAGAAGTCCGAAGAAAAAAGAAAAAAGTCAGGCCCGCCTGCCGGCGCTGAAGGCCAGTGCACCGTCGAGCAGGAGTCAAATGGAAGTAGTCAGTCATCAGTCGTAAGGGATCATCCTATCATCTCATCATCCTATCCACCATAAATCTCGCGCAGAGTCGCAAAGCCGCAAAAAAGGTCAGAAGACCGAAGAATAAGTTAGAATTACTATATCTCATAACTCATAACTCATCTGTCATTTGTTCGCCCAGCGAATCATCCTGCTTTCATCATCTTCTCTAAAAAGCTTTCCTTCATATTATAACTGAGCTTGACATGATTACAATTGCTTAAGATTACCTCGTCGTTCTGTTTGTTGAACTCCTGAACATGATTCAAATTGATGAGATGAGAGCGATGCACTCTAAGGAATAGTTCGGGTCCCAGAAGATCCTGATAATAGGAAAGAGTTTTTGAAGAGAGAATCATTTTGCCACATTCAAGAATGATTTCGGTGTATTGTCTGCTTGCCTTGCACATGACAATTTCCCTTACAGGTATGAAATGAATTTTTTTCAGGGATGTCACGGCAATTTTTGCCGGTGTATTCAGCTTTTCCTCTTTTTTAATAATCTGTCTGCTTTCAACCAGGGAGTTTAACATGGCAGAAATAGAGGAGGGGTCGTTTCCGATGTGATACGTTTTGGAATTCTTGAATTCAGAATCCGATATATTCATTTCCGCATTCTTATTGTACAAAACGATTTCAGAGTCCTTCTCATTAACCATATTGATAACATCTTCAGAACGGGCCAGGTCGGCATTTACAATGACAATTTCAGGTCGGTGAAGTTGATATATCTTCAAGGCTTCATCGGCCCTAGATGTAGAGAAAAATCCTTCGATAATCTCTGATTGGGCTTCAAATAGGTTGTTTTTAAGTTCGTTAAGCCTTTTGGATGTGCGGTCAAACATCAAGATATTCATGATATAACGGTTTAAGTATATACCAAATTTAAGCCTGAAATGTTCTCTTTGATTTTCGGTTATTACGTATTCGTTGCCCGTAGAAATACGCAGTTATTCGATCATGAATCTTAATCGATAATCCTTCTCAGGGCTGCTCAAATGAAGAATGTAAAGGCCCGGACGAAGCTTTGATACATTAATAATTCCACCTTCAATGATGGTAGGAGGCAAAGTCAGTACTTCTCGGCCGTTCATATCAATTACCATGGCATTCCTTGTCAATTTAGTTCCTGAGTATTGAATATGAAGTTGATTCCTTGCCGGATTTGGATATAGATTGATATGATTATCCGAGATTTCTGTTTCATTGATGTAATTGTAATCGCCATTGATCTCGATCAAAGAATTGATTGGCTTGCTACCATTCGCGCTATTGAAATCCAATAATTTATTGAAGTCATTATTAGCCGGATCAAATTCATAAAAAGTGCCTTCTCCATTCAATCCTTGCTGAAATGTAAAAGCATATAATTTGTCATTGCTTGCCCATAGCATTTTATTGAAAGCACCTAAGACTCCGTTTTCAGGATCATTATTTTCATACAAGGTGTTGTAAGTCTTTGTAAGAGGATCGAAGGAATAGATACTTCCATAATTTCCATTTTCCTGGCTCGCTGCACCGTATAATAGGTCATCTGGCCCCCTGGTTATATAGGAGTATTTTATCCCACTTTGATTGCTTGAGAATTCGTGGCTTATTAGAAGACTATTGGATAATGGATCAAATTCAAATATGCCACCTTTATCATTGGTACCGCCTCTGGCCATTAGCCCATAAAGCTTGCCATTTTGATGGAATATCATGGGGCCGTACGGTCTGTAAAATTGTCCCGCATCGTTAGAAAAAGAATGAAGAACAGTGATCTCATCTGTAGAAGGATCCAATGATATGATGCTGCCACCTCCTTCTTCTCCGCCATAATCAACACAGGTGTAAAGAATTTCGGATGATCCCTTCATCCATCCAGTGGTTGGATTTCTACCGTGTACTGACTCTTTCAGACTGATCAAGGTATCCAATATTTTATTCACCGGATTGTATTTATACACAACACCGAATCCAAAGATGCTGTCGTTGCCACCATATTCAGTCAAACCGTAGATCATACCATTCGAGCCTTCACAAATAAAGCCCGTTGGAAATTGACCTTTTTTCCATGAAAAATTGTGTGCAACCTGAAAGGTTTTGGAAGTTGGGTCTATTGAGAACAATACCCCATTCTGACCGTCCCCTCCTTTGGCCACACCGTATAACTTGCCGTTTGAATGATGAATAAGCTGGCCCTGGGGAAAGGCCCCTCCGGATCGATCCTGAAAGAAACTTAGATGAGTGAAATTATTGGTGGAAGCGTTGAATTCAAAGATACTACCGTGTAATTTTTGAGTTCCATGTGGTGTTGCGCTATACAACAGGCCATTTGAGGCATGGCATAGACTTCCGCTAGGTTCCCTTCCGGAAACATTATTGCTGAAATGAAATACTTGCTGCATACCATATGTGCTGGTATCTATGGAAAAAATGACTCCATTTCCATTAAATCCTCCTTCTCGCGTCATTCCGTACAAATTGCCATTGGAATGTGTCGTGAGATTTCCATAAGCCTGACCACCGTCGCTGCCCCCGCTGAAATGGTGGACCAATGTATATTTCATTGAATCTAGATCAAACTTGAAGACCACTCCTTCGTCGAAGTTGCCTTCACGAAATGTCATACCATAAAAATTCCCATCTCCAAATTCAACAAGGGAATTCAGGTAGGCCTTGCCTCCGTTAAGTCCATCGAAATGATGCAAGGCCTGATATTGATTACTCAAGATGTCGTATTCGAAGATGACTCCCTGGTCAAACATTCCTCCTGAATATGACATGCCATATAGTTTACCGTTACTGGCTTGAATCATATGACCGAGGACTACACCGCTGGTAGCCGAATCGCTGAATACAAAAAGCTTTTTATAAACATCGTTGACCGGGTCGTATTCAAAAATATATCCTCTGGTATGATGTTTTAAAAATCCACCTGCAATGCCATATAATTTGCCGTTTGAGGCAAGGGTCAGTCCATCGCTAAAAACAGATCCGGTGTTTGAAGTGTCGAAATCAATCTTATGTATGAATTCTTTCGTTATCAAATTGTACTCATAAAGCACACCATAAGACACACCTGGTTCCCGGTGGGTGAGTCCATAAATTTTTTGATTGAGATGCACTAAAGGCCCGGGTAGGGCTCCGTCAGTGTAATCAAAACTATGCAGCAGGCTAAAGGTCGAATTTGAATGATCATATTCATAGAGACCACCTAGTCCTTTTGCACCGCCACCCTGACTAACTCCGTAAAATTTTAGATTACCAATTTCAATTAAATCAGCGTATAGGGCATTGGATAATGAATTAGCACCGAAAGAGTGCTCTATTGCATAATTATCGCCATTCTCATCCGTGCTTACGATCGCACCAAATCCATCAACACCATTTTCAATCAGTCCCCAAAACTCTGTATTCTGAGAGAATGAATTCAGACCAGAAAGTAGAGAAAAAGAAAGCAGTAAGCCTGTATAAATGGCAGCGAGAAACTTCATGTCATACTAAATTAAGCATTAAAAATCCTTAGAAATTGAGTCTAACGCCAAATGCGTATAACTACGTCAAAAAAAATGCCCTCTCAGTAGAAAGGGCATTTAATCTTAAAACATACTAGGACTTATTCAACAACCATTTTCTCTACAAATAGATCACCTGATTGTGTACGAATTTCAAGGAAGTACATTCCTTCTGTTTGACCTGTCAAATCAATCTCGAAACCATATTCGCTGGATTCCGAAGTAATGAAGTGATTGATAATGCTACCTCTGATGTTGACGACGCTAATCGTCGTATTCTCAGGTAAACCATTTACATTGAACAGTCCGTTGGAAGGATTTGGATACAGAGCAAAATCCGTATAAACATCTTTGATGCTTGTTTTCACGTTATCCTGTTTCTGAGAGGAAGAAGCGCTGTTATTCTTTTTGTTATCTGGCCCTATCTCTCTTGGAAGAACTGTTGTTAAAGGAATTCTCTCATGATCGCAAATTGTGTAAGGATATGTTGTCCCTGATGGATCCATATACCAGATGTCGAGATATAATGTTTGACTGGTACCCGTTAAAGGATAATTGTCGGTATATCTGTCATCCAAAACTGGAATCAAGTAATCCTTGGGATCTATGCCTGATCCTGAGCTTCGCTGACGAATGAATCTTCTTTTGACCAATTTGTGATTATCTAGAAGAGTGGCCATTGGATCAATCATCTCCAAAGCGTAGGAATACTTTACAATAGGCAAGTTACGATCTGATAAAGAATAAAATGTTCTACCATCGTCTTCGTATTCGATCAATCCAGACGTGGCAGAATTTCCGCAATTACATGGTAGAATCTCAACATCTGTGGCCACAGTATTAACTCTTGTTGGACTTGCCTGGAAAGCATCATTCACAGTTTCATTGAATGTATGAATGGTTCCAGGAATATAAGTTGCGGCGAGGAAATTAACTCCAAAAGGATCGTTCAATTTGTTGGCCGGACCTGATAGTCCCCCAAATCCTCCTGATGAAAGGTACCAACCATAATGCTCATACATATACCTAAATGGTGAAGTGGCTGTTTGATTACAATGCCCATAATTTGGATATTGATCGTCATTATCAGGATCGGAGTAGTCTGGACGATTGTGCATGCCATCTTCGGCGATCTGAACGTATGTAGCGTCCCAACCCTCACAATCATTGTCATCCACAACAGTGATTTCAACCAGGTTGCGTTGTGCACTTTTGTATCCCAAGCCAGGTTCTGTTCCTTGAGTTCTGAATGGAATAGTTATGATCTCATTGTTGCTACCACTGGTCGAGTGCGGATCAATGCTTGTTATATCATCTCCTGTATATACATTCTCGGCATACAATACATCCCAATTATATTGTGAAAATGATCCTCCTGCATTGATTACAGCCGGACCATGATCCCAATATGTTGTTTGCCATGGGTGATTCCAGGGTAGAGGGTTGAAATAAGGAAGCCAGCAACATCCTTCTGTTTGATTGACCACAATATCCTGATAATCAATATCTGTATTATCAAATCTCACTATCGGCGACTTGATTTTCGCCGTGCCGGATTGATTTACCACCGGGTCAAAACTTTCCGGTGTATCAAATTCAATCTCCTCATTACATCTCGAAGTATAATCATCACTTTTGTGAAAGTTCAATTTTGAAGTGGAATTACTTCTGGATTCACCGGTCAAAGAGGCAATGAAATCAAGATCTGCAAAATTTCCGGTTTTTTGAAGCTGTGGTTCAAGGTCACCATATCCAAGATCCATTGTCTCCACAAAGGCATATACCGGGGCTCCGTTATTATCCAGTCGACCAAAAATTCCAGGACCAACAGGTTCCCGACCAGGCCCAAAATGTGGACTTTCCACGGTCATGAATATTGGCATTCCCTCGTTATCAAGTTCAATTTCAATTACTTCTCCTGAAGTTGTAAATGGCCCTGGACTGCCATCTTTATAATCTCCGATTGAGATTTCTCTTTGCCATACTATGTCGCCCGTATAAATATTTATTTCCATAACGATAGCGAATTGACCGTAAATAGTCCCACCTACAATGGCATAACCTGGTGATGTTGACTTCACAGAGGTTAACCTGCAGTTTGTAGATCGGTAACTGTGTTTGTACTGCAGATTTCCAGACTGATCGAATACATCAATGATCATAGACCCGCCTGTATTTGGATATTGATGGCTAGAGCCTGCAAAACCTACACAAACGATATTTCCCTCGTATTCATCGACGTCCACATCGAGGTATGTCCATCTTCCGGCAAAAACATCTGTCTCATAAATGAATTCAAAGTCGCCAGTGCCACCTCTTTTCATCACCAATGGAACAAATTTCCGGTCACCATCTTTACCAGGAACCTCCATTTCTCCAACCATGTAGGCACCGACATATGTGCCACTTTCAACGGTATTGATGGCATTGATATATCCATCTCCCCAAATCAATCCATGTGGCTGGGGTGCATAGTTTTTGAAATGATATTCGTTTTGAATGACACCTGTATTCGGATCCAATTCAATCCAGGCAGGTCGAAGTCCCGTTCCATCATTTATCTGACCGGTAACAATGATGTATCCGTTGCTTGGGTTGAATCCCGCTCTTTTGTTTTTCACAAGTAGATCTCTGTCGAAGGACGTATTGCCTGGAGGGTCGTATTCGGCACTCCATACTTGAACCCCTTCGTTATCAACCCTTTGTATAATAGTTTTTGGATCATTACTGCTTCCTCTGTCACTTGAAACAAGGATGTGTCCTTCAAGAACACCATCATTAATGAATTCTGCTGTCGTGAAAAGTTGATCTGAATAAGATGATAAGTCGTATTCCTTTTCAGACAGACTTTGACTAAAGGCACCGGGAATCCCAACGGCAATAGCCAAAGCGCATAATATCTGTTTTTTCATAATAATTAATTTAAGTTGTGCGGAGGAATAATCCTCTTGAATTAAAATTTCAATTATTATATATCCGTGTGACGTTAGTTTTTCAGATGAGCATTTTTATTATCCCAAATGCGAAATTCATTGAGCGAAGACCAAATTTCAAATCCATTAGATCTGACAGAGCAGTGGACTCATATTATTCCCACAAGGCATTCCGTCCAATCAAAACATTAAATACTTAAAGACTTAATATCAGAGCTTGGCAATAGTAGATCGGAGATTGGAGCTTGGAATTCGGAATTCATACTCCACCAAATTTCATACATTCGAAAACACAAGTCATTGCATGTTCTGGGATATTCTCATTGTTGTAGTTATCATTTACGTTATCGTGAGCATTGTCATTTATTTCTGGCAGGAAAGACTTGTTTTTAAGCCGGAGAAGCTTCCGGAAGACTTTGAATACCGCTATCCCAATCAGAAATTCACTGAACATAACATCCGAATCAAGGAAGGTGTGAACATTAATGGCTTGCATTTTCACCAGGAAAAACCAAAAGGTATTGTCTTTTATCTCAAAGGAAATTCAAGATCCATCAAAGGATGGGGTAAGTATGCCATTGATTTCGTGCGCCTGGGATACGATGTGGCCATGGTTGATTATCGTGGATTTGGAAAGAGCACGGGGAAGAGGACGGAAAAAGAGCTTAAAAATGATCTACAGGTTGTTTACGACATGATAAAGGAACAGGTTGATGAGAAATACATCATCCTTTATGGTAGAAGCATGGGCTCCGGATTTGCTGCAAAACTGGCCTCTAGAAATAATCCACGCATGCTCATTCTGGAATCTCCTTATTACAGTTTGAGCAAGGCGGCAGCACGATACGCGCCTTTTCTGCCGGTCTCACTCATCTTTCGATTTCCCATTCGAACCTATAAATGGCTTCCATATGTGAATTGTCCGATCAAGATCATCCATGGCACCAATGATACGCTCATTCCTTACAAGACGGCTGTATCACTTTCGAAGATCAAGGCAGATAACACCCGTCTTTATTCGGTAATAGGAGGGAATCACAACGATTTACACACCTTTGAGGAGTATCATCGAATGCTTGAAGAGATCCTGACATCGAAGGCTCCCGTTCCGGTGAATCCGGATGAGACCAGTTTGAATTTCAAGAGGGACGAGGTGAAAGATGAAGAATGAAAGATGAAAGATGAGATTGGAGATTGGAGATTGGAGCTCGGAGCTCGGAGCTCGGAAATCGGAAATCATCCTCCTGTCATCAAACTACAATTTCATAATCTTCTTTCGCAGAATCTTTACGATCCACATGGATAAGTTCGGTGATAGATTATAGATCGTCTTCATCATTCTGCCCTGGAGGGTACAGTAGCTGCGGAATTTTCGTTTTTCGATCTGACGGACGATACAAGAGGCCGTTTTCTCCATGGACGAAGCATTCACATTACTTCGATTACCAAGCAACTGAGCCTCTCCTTCCACATTAATGATGGTTTTTGATTCTTCGTTCTTTGTAAAACCGGGATAGTTCACTCCGACATAAACACCGTCATCCAACAATTCTGTCTTCAGGCTTTCTGCAAAATTGACGATACCCCTTTTGCTCATGGAATAGGCTGAGAATTGAGGTAATCCGATGATGGCTGAATGTGAAGAGACAAAAAGAATTCCTCCATTGTTCTTTTTAATCTCATCAAGCAGGATCAGACTTGGATTAACGCTGCCCAGCATATTTACGGTGATTACTTTTCTGTAGACTTCGGGCAGACTGTCCTTGACCAATCCCTGTGCAGCAATGCCCGCATTGCAGATCAGAAAATCAATTTTACCGAATGCGGCCAGACAACGTTCTTTTAACTTGTGACAAAAAGTTACGCTGGAGATATCTCCCGTAATGCCTATGCATGAAATTCCTTTATCAGTTAGTTCTTCCGTGGTTTCGTCGACTTTTTTATCGTTTCGGGAATTGATGACAACTGAAGCTCCTTTTTTACCGAGGATCTCGGCGACTTTCTTTCCTATTCCCTGAGCAGATCCTGTTATTACAACAATCTTTCCCTTCCAGTCCATGCCTTACAAATATTCATTCTGCTGAAACCAATCATAACAGTCCTGAATAGCCACTTCCAAGGGTGTCGATTCCAGATCGAGCTCTTTCCGTGCTTTTTCGGAATTGTAATAGTGGGTATCGCACGAGATTCTTGCCAATTCTGCGGTTACAGATGGTTTATACGGAATGACGGCGGCTAGGAGGGAATTGAATTTGCCATAAATAAGAACAAGAAAAGAAGATAACTGTCGACTCGGAGTCTTAGCACCCATGACGGCTGCCATTTTTGCGAAGGCTTCCTGGTAGGTAAGGTTTTCATTGCCCAGAATGTAACATTCACCAATCCTACCTTTTTCTATGGCATTGGCAATAGCATTAGCAGCATCTTTCACATGAATGTAATTCTTACCACCACAGGTATAACCGGGCAGCTTGCCATTCTTTAAAGCCAAAAGCATCTTGCCTGAACTCGGTCCTGAATCGTATGCCCCAAGCATGAAGGTAGGATTGACAACCAGTGCTGGTAATTCATTTTTCCTTGCTTCCCAGAGGACAATATCCTGTGCTTCCTTCTTGGAATCCATGTAATCAAGGCCGTAAACATGGGCTTCATAGTCGCCACATTCGTTCGCCGCCTCTCCGCTTAACTTTGAAAAGGCATTGGCAGAACCCACATAAATGAGTCGGTCTATTCCATGCTTCTTTACCGCCATAATGATGTTTCGTGTCCCTTCAATATTAACCTCTCTCACCTTGGCACTTCGAGCAGGAAAGACACTTGTATTGGCTGCGGCATGAATAACCACATGTTGGTCGAAGAAGGCCTGATCGAGATCCTTTGTATTCAATATGTTTCCATAATAGCGTTTGATCTTAAGTCCGTCGAGCGTCTGAGATTTGGATCCGGGAAACAGAAAAACACTGACATCGTATTGTCTGTCGAGCAGTTCCCTCACAAGATTGCTTCCAAGTACACCATCAGCACCGGTGACCAGCACCTTGGTTCTTCTTTTTTCCATCTTCAATTTATTAGGGCGAAGTTTCGCCGTTAATTATCCTTTCCTGAAAGCGAATGTATAGGCTCGGCAAGTTATAAAAATTGATTTAAGTCAATAAATTATTCACATCTGCACGGTGTCTTTTTGCGGGGCAATAGTAGATAGGTGGATAAGTGGATGAGGTGATGAGAGGAGGATTCATTTCTCGGACAGACGAGTGATGACAGATGGTTTTGGTTAATCGGTTAATCGGCCAATCGGATTATAATTGCAGATGTGACACGAGTTTAGTTAAAGCCTCAAGCCGATTCACCAGTTCGCCAGTTGGCCAACTCATGGACAATCGGTTAATCGGCCAATCGAAATACCATCTACAAGACTTTCTGCTTGGGCATCAGACTCTTTGAGATGATAGGATGATACATTGGTTCACCTAATTTTTTCTTCTGATTTTTTTCTTTTTACTTCTGACTTTACGTCGTGCCAGAATATTCGAGCCGAAGGAAGATTAAATTAAAGAACGTAAATTCGTGATCCCTAATCGCTGAACACCTTTGAGACATTTATTCATTTGTTTATTGGTTTATTTATCTGTTGTGGCATCGCCTTCGTGTAAGTCGACGAAGTCAGCAACAAAAAAGATCCCGGGTGAACCTCATGTGACCTTCAATAATCATTTTAATTCATTGATAGAAGGACAGATACTTGAGAAGTTCAGACGCCAGGAAAAGTTCGATCAAAGAGAGGTATATGCCGATGTGCTGGTTTTGGATGTTATAAGAAACGGACAGAATTATCACGGTCAGTTTCATACAGGAGATACCCTTCGGATCTACTTTGAATTTACCCTGCACAGTACAAAAGACTATCTGCCTGAACTAAACCATATCTTTCCGGGTTTAGATGTGGGTGACGTATTTCAAGCCGAATTAGTGGAAAAAATGAGTGGATCACCTCAATACAAGGTAATTGAGTATAAATTTGTTCGCAGCCTATGAAAAAGTTCTATCCTTTACTTCTCTTAATTCCTCTTGTCGATATATCTTTCTATCTTTTGGAAGATTCAATGGAGAAAGAGCCGGGTGATACGCCCACCGGGCGAATGGAGTGGGAGGTGATGCGTTTGGCTGACCCACGTACGGGTGAAATCCCTGCTGATATCAGACAAAGAGAACTTGAATTTGCATCCACGCTTCCTGAGGCTAAAAAATACAATGACAAAAGTGGAAGTCAGGAATTTACGCTGATCGGTCCGTGGAATGTTGGAGGTAGAACACGTGCTCTAGCCATAGATATTTCTGATCCATCGACGTATTTTGCCGGTGGTGTATCTGGTGGCATGTGGAGATCCAAAGATGAAGGAATTACCTGGTCAAAAGTCAGCGATCCAATGGATCACGCGGCTACTTCTTGCATCGTTCAGGATACCAGAGCCGGCAAGACGAGCACCTGGTATTATGGCTCAGGAGAGACGATCGGAAATTCAGCCTCAAAGAGTTTTTCGGCTTACTACCATGGCTCAGGTATGTGGAAGTCGACGAATGGTGGCGATAGTTGGCAGCACCTGACCAGCACAGAAACTCCGGTTAACAAAGGTTCTGACTGGGAAGCCATTTTTGCTGTAGCCATCGATCCGTCAAGAAATGATAGTGATATCGTTTTCGCAGCTGTGAAGAATGGAATCATGCGAAGCAATGATGGTGGCGAAACCTGGTCCAATGTATTACCAACAGCCATGGAAGCCTCTTTTACCGACATTCAGGTATCTACAACGGGCATTTGTTATGCCGTGATCAGCTCCGATGCCACACAGGGAAGTGGTTTTTGGCGATCAACGGATGGTTTGAACTGGACTCGTATCAGTTCATCAAACTTTCCGGCATCTCACCAAAGAACGGTTCTTGATATTGCCCCTAGTGATGAAGATCTTGTATTCTTCTTCAGTAATACAGCCGGTTCCGGAGCCAATGGTGCCAGTCTGTGGAAGTACGAATACCTGAGTGGTAATGGAAGCGGAAGCGGAGGTGACTGGACGAACTTAACGCCATACATACCGGATACCAACTTGAATCTATTCAATGGATATTGCATGGTTTTAAAGGTTAAACCTGACAATCCCGATGTGATTTTCATGGGAGGTAATAACCTCTACAGATCCTTAACAGGATTCACAGACTCAGTGAATGTACACTGGGTAGGCGGTTATCGGGTTTTTGGAGATAGCACGTATAATACCCGAACAGGTCGACAACATCCAGATCAGCAGAACATGTTCTTTCATCCGAACGATCCTGATTTCATGCTGTCTTCAACCGATGGAGGTGTACACAAGACACTTAAATGCGCAGATACTCTTATTCAGTGGATATCTCTGAACACGGGATACGTCACTTCTCAGTTCTATGGAATCGGCATCGATCATGGTACACCCGGAAGCAAGGTTGTGCTGGGTGGATTGCAGGATCAGGGGACATATTGGACAAATACTTCTATTCCCGATGAGGACTGGGTTTCTATTCGCGGTGCAGATGGTGCCTATGTGTGGGTTGAAGATGGAGGTGGAGCTTATTACGTGAGCACTCAATATGCCAACATTCGAAGAATGATCCTCGACAGCAGCGGAGAGAAGCTACATAACAAGAAAGTCATGCCGCCGGATCTTCCTACTGGTAGTGGAAACGGCTGGTTATTCGTTCATCCATTTACCCTGGATCCGGTTGATAATAACATCATGTATTTGCCTTACGGTGGTGAGGTCTGGAAGAACGACAGTCTAATGGAGGCCGACTCCGGAAACCTTGATCCATGGAGAGAAATGGTGGATGTGGGCGGAACCATCACAGCCATTACAGCTAGTGAAGATGAGCAGGGAACGGTCTTTTTCGGAACAAGTGGTGGAAGCATTTATCGAGTGCGAAACGCTCATACTCCGGGTAATAAATTTGAAGAGCGCATCGACAATACCTTGAATGGTGGTGGATACACCTCTTGTATTGCCGTAGATCCGAATGATAATGAGAAGATCATCGTTGTTTATTCCAATTACAATGTGGTGAGTCTGTGGTATACCGAGAACGCCGGAGCTGATTGGGAAGAGATCGAAGGTAATCTGGTAGGAGAGAAGGACGATGGATTGCCCGACTTTCTATATTACATAGGTAATGGTCCTTCCATTCGTTGGGCCGAGATCATTCCTACGGAAAAAGGAAATCGTTACTTCATTGGTACGAGCGTTGGTTTATTTTCTACAAATAAGCTTGATGGTGACAGCACTGTTTGGTTGCATGAAGGTGGAAATAGTATTGGAAATGTGGTAGTTGATATGCTCGATTATCGCCATAGCGATCAATTCCTGGCAGTGGGTACACATGGCAACGGAATCTATACTACAACGGTCTATCCAAACTACATAGGTATTGATGAAGGTAACCGAGTCCAAAATACTGATATTCAAATATTTCCAAATCCAGCAAGTGATGTAGTAAGCATTACCTATGACCTTGTTGAGAGCTCAAATATTTCCATCGATATTTACGATGTACGAGGCAGAATGGTGAAAGAAATATCAAATGGAAATCAGAATGCGGGTCGACAAAGACTTGATCTCGACGTGTCCAATTTCGATTCAGGAATCTACCTGATTCAGATCAACGGAGAAGACTTTTCTGAAGTCAAGCGACTCGTAGTAGAATAGATCCTGACTTTTCTCAATAGTGATAAGTTTTTTACCAGATCGGAGATTAAAGTTCGGAAATCCTCAGAGCGATGGGAAGACAGCTTCAGCGCCCGCCCGGCTGACACCATTCGGACGGGGGCCAGCGCCGGCGAGAAAAGCACCGGGGCCGAGAAATGCGAGGGCCTGCGGGTAAGGTGCTTTGGTGCGCGGAGATAGCTTTGAAGCTGTGAAGATTTTTTGCTTCTTTTTCATCTGAAAAAGAAGGGAAAGTCTTTGCGCCGCGCCCGACAGGCAAAGACGCAGAGATTGAAACTAATAATTCAATATTTTTCAGACACCTGACTCCAGAGTATTTAAAGCAATATTCCTCGAACGTTATCCAAAAAAACATTTTATTTACAGCCGCAAATAAAAAGTATGCTTAGAGATAATTCACAACGCGCCGATATTGCAACCAAAGTTTTCTGGGCCATTGCCCTGGTGAATACCATTGCCGTGATATCGGGATATTTTGAATACGAACTGTTGATCAGGATCAGGGATGGTTTGGATTATACCGATGCAGAAGCCGAAAGCAATGATCTGAGGCAAATGCTGATCGGATTGGCTCAGTCCGTCCTATACATAGCTTCCATGGTGGTATTTATCCAATGGATGAGAAGAGCTTATTACAATCTTGCCCAGGCGAGATATGTTTCTGCTGAAGACAAGGATTCCTGGGTGATATGGTCCTTTGCCATTCCATTTTATAACCTTTATCGCCCTTACCAGATCGCTAAAGAGATACTCGTTAAAATGGTGAGTTATTTGAATCGCAGGAATCCAGATAATAGACTGACTTATTCCACCACCATCTTAGGTTTTTGGTGGGCTTGTTTTCTGATATCCAATGTCTTTAATCGATTCGCCTTCAAATCAGCTTTTAAAGACAATACGATCGATCAGATCGTCACTTCTTCGGGTGCCTATTTACTATCTGACAGCTTTGACGTCATTGCCGTTGTTGTGACTGCCTACATGATCAAGTATGTTTCGAGCTTTGAATCCATGTTCTTTTTTGAAGCAAATGCTGAATTGCTTGAAGCCGAGCATGAAGCGGAGACAGAAAAGGAAAGTGAGAAATTGAAAATCGAAAATACTTCGCCTGAAGAAGGTTCGATTGATTCGGATCCGAAAGAAGAGGATAGCTCTGAAGAGAAGGAAGAAGACGATAAGTCGTAGATTTCCGAACTCCGAATTCCAATCACCGATCATAACATCAACTCTCCCAAATCATAGATCATAGATCATAGCTCATAGATCATAGATCTTTGTTTATTTTTATTTCATGAAGTTCCTCTTGTCATTATGCGCACTCATCATGAGCCTCACACTCAGCGCCCAGGAGATTCCCAATTGGTTTCACGGGGAATGGAAGGGGACGATCGTGCAGAACTTTCCCGATGGACAAAGAGAATCGTATTCGGTGCATATAGAGCACAAGGATGATTATTTTCGTATTACATCGGAAAGTCATTATTACAAGTGCATTGGAATGTGGAAGATCAAGACTTCGAATGAATATGAGATCGTTTTCGATCAGATCATAACACTGGATGCAGAGGACAACCGGTGCGCCAAGAATACCAATGTTAAAGTATTCGCCGAAGATGGGACCATTCATTATCTGGCTGAAGGAAAAGTGATAGGAGAGTGTAAGGGAGTGCTCAAGCTGGTCTCAAAAACGGAGGCAGAATTTTAAACCTGAAATCAAGTTTTGAATTACGAAGAAGTACAACACATCATCGATCAATTAGAGAAATCACCGATCATTCTCAAGGGCTTGTTGGAAGGCATTTCGGCAGATAGAATAAAAGAGAGGAGGATTGAAGATAAATGGTCAATTCATGAGCAGGTTTGTCATCTGGTGCATGCTCAGGACATACTTATGGAAAGGTTTCGCAGATTCTATTCAGAGAGAAATCCACACATTGCCAACCATGATCCAAACTCGATAAAGAGTGATGATTTCTATGCTCAGATGAATTATGAATACAGCCTGACCCGATTCCCGGAAATTCGAAAGGACCTGGTTGATCTGCTTAGATCATATCCTGATGACTACTGGGACTTAATGGGAAGTCATGATGCATTTGATCCCTACGGCACGAAGATTTTGCTTATGCACACCCTGAACGTGGATTTCGCTCATTTCTTCAGCATAGAGCAGTTGGGCCTGACAAAAGAGAAGTTTGTCGAAGCTATGATGTTGATACCTTAGATGAATCCCAAGGTTGATATATTCCTCGAAGAAGGATGTGGAAGGTGTGAGAAGTATCGAAGTCCGGCTTGCAAGGCTATTATCTGGAATAAGGAGATCTCTGAGTTGAGAAGGATTGTGCTTGAGTGTGGACTTGAAGAAGAATTCAAATGGAAGCAGCCTTGTTATACATTGAATGGCAAGAATGTTTTGATCGTGAGCTCACTCAATGATTATGCTTTTATAGGCTTCTTTAAGGGCAGTTTGCTCAATGATGAGTTGGGTATGCTTATCGCACCGGGAAAAAACTCCCAGGCAGATCGACGTTTGACTTTTACGGAAATCCAGAAAATAAGAGACCTTGAAGCCGAGATCAAATCATACATATTCCACGCTATAGAGATCGAAAAGTCTGGAGGTCAGATAGAGTACAAGAAGTCTCAGGACCCAATGCCGATTGAATTTGAGGAGAAGTTGGCTAAAGATTTAGACTATAAAGAGGCCTTCGAAGCGCTGACACCGGGTCGACAAAGAAGTTATCTTCTATATTTCAATTCAGCAAAGCAGTCCGCGACCCGCATATCACGCATTGATAAAGCGAAGTCAAAGGTCTTACTGGGTAAAGGCTGGAATGAGTACTAGGGTATTGAGGTTTGATTCCAGATTCCGGATTCCAGAAATCTGAAAACGCTTTTAAAGTACAAGATGATTTTTCATTCCTATGTAAAAAGGATCTAAAATGAAAAGTTTAAAACGATTAAATCGCGAAACTAGAGAGTATGTCGAGAGTCAGATGAAGAACCATCCTTTCGGATCTCAGGCCTGTGTGCCGGCGGGCATGAGTCAAAATTGAATAAAAACTTCAGGAATCTGGAATCTGGATTCAGGAATCACTTATGACTTTTTTCTTCTGACTTTAGATCAAACCTTTCATTCTTTCAACACAAGAATAAAATCTCCGCCTTCATCCCCGGTATTATGAATAGTGCCGTATTGTGGCGTATTGTTGCTGTTGTTCATCACAGCATCACGGAATTGGGTAAAAAGATCCAGTGAAGTGAGATACTTCTCATCGTTGTTGTCCAGTCGTTTCAATAGGTATTCCATAAAGACGCTGCGGTCTGGAACTTCATTCAACATGCCGCTTGTCATACCTTTCCTGGATGAAAGTTTATAGAGATTCTCAATAGAGGATGGTGCATCGTCAAAGGCTCTTCTGGTTTTAAAAATTCCGCCCCCAAAACAGGCATCAGCAATCAATAGAGTGTGGTGAGATGGGATGTCTGCGATATATCCCTGAATGGTCGAGTTTCTCAGCCAATTCGTGGTTTTATCCTTGTCGGCATCAACGGGCAGCCAGTACCCACTTTGTCGGTCTTCATCCCAAACCCCATGACCTGCATAGAAAATGAGTAGATTATCTTCTTCTGTCATTTTACGATTCAATTCATCAAAGGCTTCAATAATATCTCCTCTTGTGGCATTTTTCAGGAAGATCATATTCTCCTTATCAAAAGTGTATTTGGATGAGAGTATGTCATAGAGCATGCTCGCATCACGAATGGGTTTATCCAGACTGGTCAGTCGTTCATCCCTGTATTCATTATTTCCAATGATCAAAGCATAGAATTTACCTGGCTCATTCAGACTCTGCAATGCCATTGGTGACATGGTCCAACCATTTTCAACGGCAAAAGCGGCTTTGGTGTAGTGGTCTAGTATGAGTTGATAGTTTGGATCATCTGCTCCCACTCGCATGGCAATACTCAGATCTTTCTTCGCGCGCTCATAAAATCCGGTCTGATAGCTTGCCCATCCTCGATTGGCATAGGCAAGATGATAGGATTCATTTAATTCTATTGCCTTTGAGCAGGCTGTCTTGCATTCATCATATCTCCTCATTTTGAGGTAACAGAAGCCCAGATTGTTGTAGAGTGAGGGATTGTCGGGATTGTATTCAATGGCTCTATTAAAGTCGGATACCGCTTTATTGAAATCCACATCCTGGCTGTAGGCGATGCCTCTGTACTCATAAACATCGGTGAGATTGGGGTCCAGTTCAAGAACCCGGTCAAAGTCCTTGATAGCCAATTCCAGTTGTCGTTGAGATGAGTATGCGAATCCACGATAGAAATACGACCAGATCGCTTCATCATCGGCTTCAATCGACTTTGTGAAATTGTAAATGGCTACTTCTGTATTTCCTTCACTCAGTGCTTCAGTGCCTAGTTTTTGAAATTCAACAGACTTATTCTCCTGAGCAAAAAGTAAGACACTTTGCAGAGTTGTGACTAGAATAAAAAAGGCCTTTAGAAGTCTCATAAATTATAAATACCAATTGATGCAAGTTAGATAATTATCAGCTGAAAATGAAATGCTTACGTTCTGGCATTTTTCCAATTATTCACTAACTTGCAGGGGTATGAATAAGGCGGTTGTTATTTCTATTCTTCTGAGTTTATTTTTCCTTTCCTGCATAAAGGAGTTGGATGGACCGAATACTCTGGCGCCCGTTGATCCTGTCGCAACCGGTCATCTCGCTGTTTATACAAGCTTGAATCAGGACGACATCGATTTTTGTGCAGGAATTAAAGTCTCATTGGATGGAATTTCTATTGGGACGTTATCTCAAAGAGTTTCGAGCGTAACGAATTGCAAGGAAGACTTTGGTGTGATCTATCTAGATAGTGTAGTGGAGGGTGATCATATTTTGTCTACCGATCCTTGTGATACACTTCAATGGAGCATTCCCTTTAAAATGGTCAAAGACGCATGTCAAATAATAAGATTGTCGCCACAATGAGAAGATTCATTCTTATTCTATCGATGATCCTGCTTCCACTTTTGCCTCTAATGGCCCAGGTGGATCAGAAGAGTCTGCAGTTGCCGTCAAAGATTTATTCTTCTGAAGTCCTTGTAGGAGACTGGGTGACCGAAGAGTATGGTAAATATGTGATAAAACTTGAGGACAATAAATTGTACATCAAGAAAAAGAAAAGCGGGTGGCAGGAGCTTGTCAAATCGGGAAAAGACGTATATCAAACAAAAGAAGGCGATCAGTTGATCTATGAGGTCAGAATTCTTAATGAGAATGAACTCGAAATATCGGATAAGGATTACACTTTTATGAATAGTCCATTGGTTCTCACTGCAAAAAGAAAGGTGGATGGTCAAATCGTGGGTGATGAAGCAAAGTCCGCAAAGAGTATGGAAGACAAGAAGGCTTTTGTTTCCTATTACCCGGCATTAACAAGTCCAATTGGAATATATGCAGGCCTTCTAAACAAAAAGTTCAATTTCTATGCCGGAATCACTTTGTCGGGTGAACAATTCAGTGGTGATTTCTCAGAGGGAAGTTGCGATGGCGATCTGTATCTCGACAGATCCGGAAATCCGGATGCAACAGGACTTTATACCGGCGATGAAGCGGAGAGCCAGGCTACGTTTGCCATAGGTTTATCCAACGAAATCTTTCGCAAGAAACTACGAGTCCATTATGGAATTGGTGTGGGTAAGTACGAAAAATACAGAGGTTTTGATCTATGGAATAGAAACTCTGACGGAGACTGGAATTATGAAAAGACCGTTTGGGCCAAGGATGAATCCACTTTAGTTGAAGGAGTTTATCTCGAAGGCGGTTTCATGTACGACCTGGGAATACTGATTTCTCTGGGATTTGGCACCATTCAATTTGAGCGACATGATCTCAAGATTGGGATAGGGTATGCGTTTTGATCTTCCGCGAATAGGAGATATTTCTTCATTTTCTCTGCGAATTTTACTTCTTCTTTGCGCTCTCTGTAGTAAAGACTTAACCACAAAGGAAACATAGGTTAATGCACAGAGATCACAAAGACATTTGAATCAGAAAATAATTCCATTCAAGCATTGTAGGAATTACAAATTTCAATTACTTTTGCCGCTCTCTTGTTAAGAGAGAACGTTCTTAGAACATTTGGTCTGGTAGTTCAGTTGGTTAGAATACGTGCCTGTCACGCACGGGGTCGCGGGTTCGAGTCCCGTCCAGACCGCTTTAAAAACGCAAAGCCCTGATTTTCAGGGCTTTAGTTTTTTAAAAACGTCCTGATTTGCGTCCTAAATAATAAATATTTAGTTTCATGTCCTGTTTTCGTCCTAAAAATTGGCATGAGTTTTTCATTAACGGTTCGAATTAAAGATAATGTCCGAAAAGACGGCACCAGCCTGCTTTTCATGGATTGTTTCATCGATGGATTTAGGGTTAAGCTTCCTTTAAAATTGTACGTTCACAAAAAGTATTTTGACTCAAATAAAGGGGAGGTGAAAAATGAACACCCAAGAGCCTCAGATTACAACATGATAATAAGGCAGCAAGAATCTAAAATCAATGATATCGCTGTCAAATTCCGCCTAGAGGGGGCAACCCTGACCCCTAATCTATTGAAGAATGAATTTCTGACTGGTGATTCCAGAGAGGATTTTTTGAAATTCTATGATCAGCAATTAGAATTGAAGAAAAAGCTCTTATCAAAAGCGACAATAACAGGTCTTAAATCTACATTAAAATGGCTCAGAGAATTCCAAGATCCGATTCCATTCGCTGAACTCAATTATACATTCTTAAAGAAATTTGAAGGATGGTTGAAAGATGTCAAAAACAATGAGAACAACGGTCGATGGAAGCACTTTAAAAATATTAAAACCATCACTCGACTGGCTCTAGAAAGTGATATTAAATTTCAAGATCCATTCCAAAATTTCAAATACAATTACATTCAGCCAGAAAGAACAAGCTTAACGGCAAACGAAGTTCAGAACTTAATCAAGATTTATGATAAAAAACTATTGAAAGAAAATGCTCAAAATGTTCTTCAATATTTCTTATTCGCCTGCTTCACTGGGCTGCGGATTTCGGACATCCAAAGAATCAATAAGGATATGATCATGGAAGGTCATTTAGTATTTATGGCTCACAAAACCAGATCATTCAAGAAAATTATCCGAGTGCCTTTAAGCAAGGTGGCGCAAAAATTTATCTCTGAAAATGATGACAAACTTTTCATCACTCTTTCAGATCAGAAAACCAATGACCAATTGAAAAAAATCGCTCAAACCGCGATGATAGATAAGAAACTTACTTTTCACATTGCCCGACATACATTCGCTTCTTTGTTTCTTGAAAGCGGTGGCTCGGTGGAAGTGCTGCAGCAGATCCTTGGTCACTCAAAAATTGAAACGACGATGGTCTATGTTAAGATCTTTAACGAAAGAAAGAAAAAGGAGATCTTTAAAATGGATGATCTATTTGGGAATTAATTCGGAGAGTGGGATCCTCAATTGCTTGCTCTCTCCCTGGCCAAGACTTTCTCGATACAGTTCCATGTCATCCAGGAAGAACTTGAAATTTACTGTTCCATTAGGATCTGAATTGAAAATTTCTATTTCGTAAGCTTCATCAATCTTCACCTCTCCATTGAAATCCAATTTATTGTTTTTCAGACTTCCGGACCATCCCTGGAATGTCCTAAATCTATAAAGGATCACGCAGCTGTCCGAAGAGCCGGTGATGTAATATGAGGCTTTATAGATGCAGCAACCATCGCAATCCTTTTCTGCAGAAGCCTGGTGATTTTTAGCCAACGGATCCAAACATCCGGATTCTACATAATCATCATCTTCCGAGCAGGAAGAAAGAGATGTGATAAAGCTGGCTACAATGAATAACAGAAATAAGATCTTTTTTCATATTGTTACTTTTTTGATGCGATAAGCTACAAAAGTATTACATATTGAGAACATTCGAAAGCGTATATCTACGCAATCACTCCGAAATTACATAATCCAGGAAGACCACTAGATCCCCATCGGTGATTCTTGCACTTCCCGTGTCTAAGATCACATATCTCTCCGTGGTGAGCTTGATGGCTTGATTTACATCTGAATTAGGAGCTAGCTGTTTGATGCCAGCTGAATAGGGAGTATTTGAGGATACCAGGTCCCCAGAAGTTTCGATTTCCAATGTGAAAACATCGCCACCATTATCAAGAGCTGTAACCACATCGACATAGGCATTCATGACAATGGCATTATCAGGCAATGGATCCCCCAGGGCAATATCACCATATTGATTGACCACCAACGTATGATCATAGGTTTCGGATCCGGATCCGGAGGCTGATCCAGTGACGTCAGAAAAGGTTTTCAGCGGCGCCTCCCCTGGATAATGACAGTCTGAATGTATTATCATCGGCAATCGATGACATAATAATCGGTGCCGGTTGAAAATGTTCCAGGAAGGGAAGTTGTGGTTGTCATTCGCAGGATATCGCCATTCACCAGGCCATGGTTCTCAATGTTAAAAAGGTTGTTTTCACTGAGCATATAATCGTTGAATCCTATGTTCAAGGCTTTGGTGTCATACAGATATGAACATCTGGCTGTTTTACCGCAATTGGTCCCATCGGTAGATGCATCTACTTTGGATCCATCTTCCGAGATTTTACGGCCATCGATTTTGTCGCTTTCGACTGCAATTTCACCCAGATTAAAGGCCTGGTTCTCGCCCAAAACATTCTTGACGATCAGATTTTCGATGAATTTCGTCTTCATATTTTAACACATTTTGCATTGACCGATGAGATCCCATCCTTGTTGATGGTGATCGAAAGGTTCTTAATGAAATAATTGATCCGATCGATCCGATATTTATTCGCAAAATCAAACAAGAATAAGTCCGAGATATTTAGGTCCAGATCTACATCCAAAAGGATCTCATTTTCCATCATAGAAGCAAAATCTTCCCAGTATTTATCGATGGTGCCATCCTCTTTGTTAAGCCTCAAGGCCATCTCATCAGATCCAATTTGGGATTCATTGATATCAAACCTGGTTACGCCCAAATATGGATAAACTTCGAGATCAAGATCATCCTGATGTCCATGATGGATCATGAGTTTCAAAGGGCAGCTTACTTCTTCGCCTTGATACCTAACCGATGACAAAGGCACATCCATCAAAGGCATTAGTAGGTTTCGATCTGGGACTTGTCCAGATACCAGCACAAAATTTCCGGTATTTGTCACAAATTCATCCACGATCCTCATGCGGACCATGGCGCCCTTATTCTGAACAGCCCATTCGGATCCTTCCTGATTCTGTGTGACCCTCATGGGTATTGTCAAGCCATTCTTCCCAATTCGAAAATCCGGTGGTGCCACTAAAATAATATCTGTTTTCGTTCTTGACCAGAACGACCTGCTCTATCCCGGCTGTGGTGGCAGGCAGCGATCCTTTCCCATCTACTGGATCTTCTTCTGAGTATCTTCCGATTTGATCTTCACTGATTTCGTATTCATCGATCTGATTGGTGTTTTCGCCATGCGAGAAAATAAATGAAAACTGGGTTTGGGTTAAAGATCTGACGGCTTTTACCTTCGAGGTGATATCAATGAATGTCGGATCAGCATAGATCTCATGGAAGAATCGAGCCTTCCAGGTTTTCGGGCCAGATCCAAAGACGTTGAGACTAAAAATCACATTGAATTGAGTCCGGATGTGTTGAAAGAAATCACGGACCGTGACATCTGGCAGCTGCTCTCCTATGGTAAAATCTAACTTTCCATCAACCTGGGGAGATCCGCTGATCACCACATAGTTGAAATATAGCGGATTGTTTGAGAAGATGACCAGTTTGCGCATTTCATCATCCAGGAAGATGTTTGAATCGAGCTCAATTCCATTCTCTTCCAGGATCTTCTCTGCCACGTAAGTCATATAAGGAAAGGGAATAAACAAATAAGATGCTGAGCTCAGCTGGTGATTGGATCCAAAATTGTATTTATATCCTTCGGTCCCACGATCGGCAGAAGATATCCGATAATTGATATAAAACCAGAGATATGCCTGGCTAATATAATTTGATTGAAAATCCTGGTTCCATGGCGCGTAAACCATTCCCAATGAAAAGTCATAGTCGTCTTGACTTGAATCGCCAATATCCTCAATGGCGGCATCAAGGCCTGATATATTGGTTGAAGGCAGCGAATAGATCTCTCTGGATCCTTCGTATGTAAAACTTTTGATCGAAGAATCGGCCACGTCTTCAATGAATTTGACGGTTTCGGTCTTGAACTCGAATAAAAATTTGAATGGATCTTTCAGCCGGATCTTGCCAGCAAAAAGTACCATTCCATCCACTTCAAGGGTCAAATCATATTCGGTATTTAGATTTTTGATCCCTTCGATCACATCGGGAGATCCAAAAAAAACTTCAAATTGTTTCGGGTCTTCGGGAGCGTGAAGGAAAAATTGAATGCACTGGGGATCCTGTTCAATTCAAAAATGGGAGATCTAAGCTCGAAACGGAATGAGGTCCTTGAATCTACATCCAAGATGGCGGCACCGCTGATCAGTCTAAGCATTGGAATAAACGTTTTCGGTGTAAGTGCTTTCCAGCTCGATCATATAATTGTGAAGCGTTTCATCATCCTTATGGACTTGAGCAGACGAAGAAGTGATTTTCAAAGGATGGTATTTCCCATCGATCACTTCTCTCACATCCATGGAATTCAGAAATTCTGTGATCCAGTTAGATTCGTCTTCATTTTGCGCCCGAAATCCAATTCTGAATTTCTTCATGTAAGAGTTATCCATTTCGATTTGAGGCGACTCTGGATCATAGTCATGATCAATAAACTTTTGATACTCGCTTCTCGAATATGCCTGGATTCTGGTTTTCTTACCATGGATGACCAGATTCTCATACACGCCAAATGAATTCATAAAGACAAAATGATAACTGAATCGATGGAATCTGCGATCCAAATAAAATCGGCGCTCTTCTGTCACGTCAGCCGTCACATCATCACCGGAGGCCGATGTTGAGTTGTCATTTCTTTCTTGGACCTTGATGTCATAATAGATCACCGTCTCGCTGGCCGATGCCAATTGCGCATCAATAAAGGGAGCGATGACATCATCAAATCCCAAGGGAATGGACCAAAAGGGTGTATTGACTGGCTTTGTCTTTTTCAAATAATATATCATTGGTCAAAGCCAGGGCCGATCCATCCTGAGTGTACGGCGTTAAGATCACATCAAACCAGTCATAAACACTGGCATGGAGATAATACAAGAAATTGTCCTGGTCCGGTGTTACTTTCTTGCTACCTGGATGCCAGTTCAGAAAAATGGCGCTGGATCCAGTGAGAAGATCCAGAGCGGTGTTGTCCTGTTTTGATTTCCAGAGCTGCCCACCTTGAATGACCTTTTTAACATCGCCGTCATAAATGGCTTTATACGTAGCAGGATCTCCATACTTTTCCCCGTATTTATAGAAGTAATTCTTCAAAATTCCAGAGACACTTCCAAGGCTGGTAGCGCCAATTTCCGGAGCGGAAACTTTATCCAGGTATGGCTCCAAAACTTTCTGCAGGTAGAAAATGGCCTGTTCATTTGAATCGGGCGTTAGTGTGAGTTCGGCAATTTGAATAAACAGATCCTTATTGGCATTTACACTGAATGATTCTTCCAGATAGACCTGCATAATGATCTCAAAGTTCTCATTGGTGGTCTGATCAACGCCACTGGTATTGGTAGAAACGGTCCAGGTAATATCCGAAGAGCTGGCCGAAATATTCCAGACATCGCCATAATCCCTGGCTTCAAATTTCATAACATCGCCGCCTTCATAAGTGATCGTGTAATTCTGATAAAAAAAGTTGTTGTGCTTGATGGCTTCTACAAAGGCTTCGACCCATTCAGCCCTGGTTTCCACTGCCTTCGGGCATCCAAAGTCCAGTGCCGTCATCCGAAGCTTTGCAGCTAAAGACATAATCGGTACCATCCACCCCCAGGGTCATTTCATCGCCAATAGAGGCTTTGTTGGTGAATGAAAGGGTAAGAACGTGCTTTACTCCGGAAGCCGAAAAGTAATTGTCACTCTCTGCTTCAAGGTGAATGATGTCTTTTACAAATTCCAGATTAACCGGCTCGGTGTTTAAGGTTATGCTCATATTCGTGAATCTTCTTCCAGTTGATTAATTTCATTGATAGAATCCCTGAGATCCAGCTGGCCATCACGATCGATGATGGCAGGAATTCCACGATCCAGGATGGCATTGAGTCGCATCACCGCTGTGGTGAGCTCGCTGGTATCCTGGATACTTTGATCTTGAACATCAAAAGAAGATCCAGAAGAATCAGCCAGCACGACATCCCCACCTGAATCATAGCCTCGCATCCGATTGGAGCGAGCCATTTCCAGCATCCGGATCTGATTGGAATACATAGGATCCTGAACCATCCAAGGTGGTGCCACCCATTCCCCCTCATGAACAATGCCGGCAGGTTTCAAACCGCTTTGATCTGCTCCCAGGCCAGGTAGTGGAGAAGTATATCCACCCGTATCGAAGGCCTTTATCCTGGCAATCGCAGCGAGACCTTGAGCCGTTGCTGCAGCAGCGGCCAAAGTGGCTCGAATCGGCGCGTCCGGAGTTGCAAGAGCGATCTGTGATTTGTAAGCTGAAACGGCATTATCATAGGTTTTCATGCTGGCTTCGGCCACCAGGATCGGTTTCAGGGCATCTTTAGCAGCGCCCCATTCTTCGGGAATCGACTCGATCACACTGGATAGATCGGTTAAAAAGGACTGCCTTGAAGCCAATCTTTCCTGCAGGATCTTTTGTTCGTCTTTGGTTAGGTTCTCATTGTGCTTTTTGGTGATATCAGCTTCCTGGTCTTGCTTCGCTTTGATCAGCGCCGTGGTATCCAGGCCGTATTTTTTCGCCTGGTCAATGAGTTTGTCGAATTTAACCTGGTTCTCATAGATCTCTCGATCGTAATCACTCAAGGTAGCCAGGTGGATCTCATCCATGTGGGCTTGACGATCGGCCAGCTCTTTTTCCCTTTTCTCGGCTTCTTTGAGCTCCTGCTCTTGTTCTTTTAAAGCGATCTCTTCATTTCGGGCTTCTTCCAGGAGTCTTTTTTGCTCTTCATTCAATAGATCTTCTTCAAGCAGCTTTTGATATTTGTCCCGAATCAGTTGAATTTCTCGCTCGTTGGCATCCATTAGATCCAGCTCATGTTTATTGAGAAGATCCTGGACTCTTTTCTGCAGCTTTTCTCGTTCCTTTAATTCTTTTTCACTGATCTGATTAACAGCCTGGGCATTCTCTTGGGCTTGTTTTTTGATTCTTTCATGCTCCTTTTTGGCTTGATCCTCGCTGGGTCCTAGCTGCATTTCACCGTCGATGGTTTCATTCCAGGCTGAAACAAAATTTCCAGCAATGCTTTTGCCACCTTCGACCAGGATATCTCCCATCTCTGAGAATCGGCCATCCAGCAGCGCATCGGCCATTTTCCACAACGTAGATAAAACGTCGATCGCACTGGTGACGATGGCCACCACGGATTGCATCGCTCCCCTAAGTAGTGTAGATCCATTGTATAGACCAGCAAACCATTCCCGAATGGATGGACCGGTTGAAAGCCATTCATTGAACTTGAGTAAGATTCCAGTGAACCATTTGATCAGCGGTTCAAGGACGTTATTCAGTCCCCCACCAATGATCTCCATGGTATCTCCCCAGGCATTGCTCATCTGGATGGATCCATCGGCCACCATGGCCGCTGCTTCCGCCTGTCCACCATACTGCTTTTCAAGCTCGGTTAGAATGATCTCCTGAGCTTCGCTCAATCGATTGGTTTCCTGCAAGTGCTTGATCACCTTGATCTGATCATCGGTGAATTGGATCCCAGCTCTGGATAGCGCACTCAAGTTTTTCGCAGGATCATTCAGCGCTTTTCCAAGTTGCAAAGAAACTCCTTTGACTTCGTTGGCCGATGGGACCAATTCAGTGGAAAGCACTGTGGCGACATCAAGAGCCACCTGCTGAGTCCGAAGGAAATTATCACCAGCGATGTTGGTGAAAGTCAAAAGCTGACCCGTGGCATTTTTCAGGATCATTTCATCGCCGAAAAGGGTGGATTTCTGCAGATCTGAGGCTTTTGCTTTAAGCTCATCGAGGCTTAATCCAGCAGCTTCATCCGTAGATTTAATGGCCTGCTCTACTTGGGCTATCGCCTGGGCTTGTTTTTCATATGCTTTTCTGGACTCATTTCCAAAAGCGATGATTTTTCGCACTACAAAAGCACCCCCCATGGCCAGTCCAAGTGGGCCCAGAAGGCCTTTGATCTTTGAGAATCCAGATCTCACATTTCGGGTCTGGGCATTGACATCTTTTAACCTGGCCGAAACCTTCTTGAGCTCGGCAGACTTGTCAATGAATTCCTGGGACGTAGGGCTAAGTTTTGCGATGTCATTCTTCAACCGTCGATAATCACCAGCCAGCTCTTTGATCGAAGCTTCCGCTCCTTTCGAGTTGATATATAGATCCGCCGTTCTTACTTCCTTTCGTTTCGCGCTCATTATCTGATCGGTATTGATTTAAGTGCTGCATCGGCCATGTGCTCTCCGACCTTATCGGCCAGCCTTGGAAAATCTTTATCCAGGACCGGATTGAACCAGGGGCGCGCTGTTCTTCCAGAAGCACCCTGAATCGCGCGTGCATTTCCTTTTACCGATTCTATTGGATAACCACGGCCCACCCCTTTTTCTATGAAGACCCCATGACGCAAGATTTCTTTGGTCACGCGAAAGATCAATCCATTCTCCTTTTTGGTCTTCCCTTTGATGGAGCGAAGCAATCTTCCCGTGTCTCGAATTCCCAGTCGATTGAGCTCATTTTTCAATCGAGCGGTATTCTGCTTATTCCAGGCCTGGACATCCGCATTGAATTTGGACTCGTCGATGTATTTCTCTTCTCTAGCCATTATTCATTCCATTTGGATTCGTCATACCTGATGTCTTCTTTGTCGGTCCAGGAAAACTCAAATCGGTATCCATAATAGCTTTCATAAAGGGGGCCGACTTTTTGAATGTCAACATCATTGAGGGTAAAAAGATGGTATAGATCATGGCCCACCTGGTACGAATCCCGATCCATTCTAGCCATGAATTGCCATCCGACCGATTCAGCCCAATCCAGGGCATCAGTCACATCACTTCGCTCCATATCCCTGGGCGAAACATGTTTGAGGATCATGATGGCCCCTGTTTTCTGTTTGGTTTTAAATTCGGTATTGTTGTCCTGGCCATAAGCCTCGTAATGTTCCAGGATCACCACGTATTGGTCAAAGCCACTTCGCAGCTCGGTGACGATTTCCGAAATGTCAGCCAGGTAGAAATGCGGATTCGAGTCGTCATCATGCAGGATCTCGACATGATCGATGGCCATCTGCTTGAAATATGCTTCGTATTCGCTAGAATTTTTCATTCGCCTTTTTGTTTAATGCTTCATTTCTTTTCATGTCCATGGTCAGACGATTGAAGAACTCATAGAGATTGACATTTTTGACATCTTGGAATTTATCCACCGAAGTAGCCATCATCATCATCACTTTTCCCCAGCCTTCTGATTTCACGGCTTTCTCATCCGATTGAGTGAATAGATCTTTGAATATTTCAATAAGACCATTTCGATTTCCTTCATACTGCAGCATGATGGCATATTTCATGGCAGGCTTTAACTTCTCAAGCCTCTTGGTCCAATAAGGAATGTTATGCTCGTTGAAAGGGATGCGTGCATCGCCCTTGTAATTTTCGGAGCTCTCATCAGATCTCGGATCCTTGGTCCGATAAATTGTTGCCACCAGCTGATCTAGATCCTCCATGCGGTAATGCTTTTTGAACCGGACATAAAAAGTATCAGCATAAGCGAATTCACCGATCGTCAGATTTGCCAAGAGCGTATCCGGAGCCAGATACAACCGACCACGGTGTCTAAAATCTTGAATGACAAATTTTCTCAAGCCATTTTCTTTCCAGATGAAATCGGTCCCTTCAATGATTTTGTTCACTGTAAAGACTGGACATGCGCAAAAACTGGAAAAAGAAAGAAAGGATCTTTCGATTTTCTTTCCTGGCTACATTCCATCCAAGCTGATAGAACATCAAGATCAAAAAAGCGGCTACTTTTTTATGATGGCTGATCACCCCAGGCTGAAACAAGATCTTGGAGATATACACCATCTGTCTCTTTGAAAGATCGTTCCAGGAATTAGGAAAAGGTACGATCGGTCCGCTATCTACTTGAAGTGTGATCATTTTCGTCGTCGAATTAGCCAATACATCCCTGCATTGTGGGTTTTACTGATGGCTTGATAGGTGTAGAAATAGCCGTGATCTTTTTTATTGATTAAAAGAAGGGATACCCCGGCATCAAACTGGGTGGCGTTGCCGCCGATTTGCCCACCGATGAACCATTTATTTTTCGCATCAACCACTTCATACTTATTGATGATGGTGGGTTTTAAGTCCATGTACATAAAAGAGCGAGATAGGATTTGATTCTGGCTCACAGTGTCGGATATTACGGCGGTGAATAGACTGTCACGAATGGTGTCTAGGTAATGAACTTTTGAAAAGTATTGTTGAGGATCTCTAGTGTATCTACATCAATAGGCACCTTCACATGATGGATGCTGTCTTTCCAAAAAATCTTCGGGGGTGGTGCTTTGGGTTTTACGATCCGGAAAGACGGGCGAGGTCTAACCGTATCAGAAGACACCAGCTTCACCTCTGGACATGGAGATGAATCCTGGCAAGATCTCTGCAGAAAAAGCAGGATCCCTAGAATCAATATGATATACCATTCCTTCTTCAATGTTATCTGTCTAGATCGATGATTTCTATGATTGGATTGTTGGTACTTTTCATGTATTCCAGAAATCTGGGATACGTTCTTTTATAAGCGTTGGTAGAAGATCCAGTGAATCCTGGTCCGACTTGATTATTGTTCACCGTATCCCCGCCACCAATGCATCCCATGGTGTCATCGTCGTCGTTGATGACGTGGTATAAAATGAAGGTGAAGTTTGGCACACCGAGGATCTGAATCATGCCCTTGTGCATGTCACCAAATTTTCTTTTGTAACGCCCATGAAAACCACCTTCTGTACGAAGGCCAAGTTTATAGACCCCAGCAGGAATTCTTGTTTCTCCTTTGACTTTTATATCTCGATATTCATCTTCCAGGATGTAATGCTGAAAGCCACCATTGCCTCCAATGAATAAAAGGCCCAGGGTATCTTCATCGCTCGATGAATATCTTAATAATACAGGATGCTTTGGAAGTTTAAATTGGTTCATCTTTTTCTTCGTTAAAGGTTTGTTGTTTGGATTCATTCACTTTCTCTTTCACCGATTGCTGGACGATAAATCCCGCCAGGCCACCCAGAGTGATGTATGCAAGTTCATTCGGCTCAAAGTCTTGATTTGCACCGTCGATGAATGCCAGGACAATGACCGCTAGTGTACACCCCAGCATTTGAATGGTTTTTCGGTAGCTGCGTAAAAACTCAAATATGCTTTTCGCTTTCTTCATTAGAATAAATGCTTTAGTTTTTCCCAAAACACCCACAGAATTGAGCCACCTCCAAAGAATCCACCCAAAATCTTGGCACCTTTCACCGCATAATCCCGTTCATTTCTGAGCTCTTCAACCTTGGCAGCGGTCTCTTCTATTTTCTGATAGTTTTTATCCACCTTTTGAACCACCCCTTCGGGCCTAAATTCGTCGCCCAAAAGCGCCACTTCAATTCGTTTCAAGGTCGCTCCTTGCTCTTCAACCTGTTCCTGAATACCTCTAGCAATGGACTCCTTGACTCTTTTATTATGCGGACGCTCGGTCATATTCGAAATGATTTTTTATCCTTCGAATTGGTGAAGGATCTGGGGGTGTATTCATCACTTTCCAGCTCTTCGTATAGATCCGAGCTGTAATATTTTGCGAACTTTTCTTCCGAAGCGTTTTTATTCAAGTAGTCTCGGATCTTATGTAGGTATGCCTGGCCATCACGTTGGGCAGCATAGATGAAAGGTGAAATGGCATCATTGCCGGCTGATTTCTTGGCATTCATGTTCACGCCCGATGTGGCAATCATGTGCACGCCATTGGCATTGAGCTCAATGTTCTGATCGGTGGCGGCCCTGGCCACGGTCAAATGAGCACAAGCCGCTTTGATCCAGGGAAGGATCTCTTGATGCTCAGCCAGGATCGCCTCTCCACTTCCGGATCCGGAGCCACCGGTGAGATCTTCTTTCATTTCATTGTATAGATCTTCACCCAGCACGTTGGCAATTTCAAACTCTTCAATCTTTTTCATCACCGGCATGATGGCCACAAAGACCCGCCTGGATGAATGAATGTTGATGTATTTCTGGAATTCCTTGGCCGTTTGAATGAAGGTTTCTCTGAATGTGGTGTAAGCCTCACTACTTTCCCAGGTAGGATAGTCCTCCAGGTTTTCTTCCAGGAAGATGTAAAGCTCTTCAATGGCTGTAAAACCAAGCTCCAAGAGGCTGTTTTGAAATTCATCTACCTGCCATTGAAAGGCCTGTTTCTTGGTGTCGGTCACACTGATATGAATGCCCGAATCGGAGGCCATTATATTGCCGGTGGGCAAATACAGACTATAGGAAAGATACGCAAGGGGCCGCTGAACCTGTTCAAGCAGATCACTCATGGTCGTGGATGATGAAGATCCGGAGCTTTCATATTCAGCCACCAGGGCATTATAAAGAGCAGCTCCCAAGACCGGCTTAATAAATTTGATCTGGGCCTGTTCGATGTATGGTCTGAGGGTTTTGATCTGGCTGGTCATATTGATGGCCAGGTGTTCTTTGATCTCGGCGATGGATTCTATCAGTGACATATTAGGTGGTAATGGTTTTTTGCGCGCCCGTTGGATTTTTATCCAGGGTGGTGAATGTGATGTCTTTGAAGCCGACCCGGATTTTTGGATCGAATCCATTCCAGGTAAAAGCAAATTGCCAGATCTCAGAGATCAGATCCCTGCCTGGTTTATGAAGGGCCGTTTTCAAAAAGAAGGCTTCCCTTTTGTCGGATCCCCCGCCGCCTTCTCTTTTTCCGCCTGGCGTTCCCGCACCGATCAGGGTGCCATCCACGCCAAAAGCAAAGAGGATCTCGCTGTTGGCTGCAGAACTGTCTTCCAGGTAAACGCCACTTTCAGAATCAATGCTCTTGGAGATCGGCTTGATGGTGATGCCAGGGAGCGCCTTCTGCATTTGCCTGTCTACTTCAAAATGAGAGATCAATGTTTTGCCGGCATTGCTTTCGGCGGTGATGAATTCATCGATCTCATCGAGCCTCTCTTCAATCTTCTTGATCCGTTCTTTTTCATTGGTGAAGGTGGTTTTCGGAAATTCTCGATCCCAGTAATCCCAGGGAATCTCAACCACCCATCGAATGGAAATCTGATTTGACATCACATTGGTCTTCCATTCAGGCACCTTGGCCGCCAGGTCAAACCATCCGGCCTTTCGGGCGCCATTCCAGATCGGCTTTTTATAATAGGCCTTGCCAGGTGTTGGAAACCATACAGGAAAGATGAATCGATAGATCTTATTTTTCTTGCACCAGGCTTTGGTTTCTTCCACCGTCCAGAAAGGATCGGCCACCGGAATGACATCGTACTCGTTTTCACTCAGGGAATGACTGTCTTCCCATTTGGATGAGACCACACAATGGGTCACTCTTCCCTGGTCTTCATCCCATTTGGTCCAGCGGCAAAAGGCCGCTTCTCGATGCCGGACTGAGGTGATCTTGGAAAAGTCTTTGGAAACGGTATATTGCGGAAAGACATTGTAAAAATATTCCAGATCGGTGATGAGTTCCAGGCTTGTTTTATTGATCCTGGATTCCTTGGTGAAATTCACCAGGTCACTCCAAAGGTCATCTTCGGGATTGATGGGATTAATGATCTCTTTGCCATTCTCATCGTATTCCTTTTGATACAAAAAGGGGCCTTGTCCATAAAACGATTTGATGTTGAATTCAATGGCACGCCCCGCGATACCGATGCTTTCAATGGATTCTATGATGTCTTGTGGTTCGGTGTTGGAATCTCCCCAGGGTACGATCACATGATCGCCGGCTCTGTATGTGGTGTCTGGATCCGCAGGCTTAACATTCTTCTTCTCGGTTTGCTGTTTGAAAGTTTGGCCTTTCATAACAACAAGGGATTTGCTTTTGCTCAAGATCCTGGTCTGGACATTTGGACTAAAGCTTTCGGATGTGCTTTTCTTACTCATACTAATAACAGACTTCTTGACCGTTAAACATGGTGATCAAACGGATCTTAAGCTTTCGGATCTGGCCAGAGGAAAGCACCAAAATATTTCTAGTTGAATTGCGAAAATGATTTGGATTCTTTCGGATCCTCGTTCCATTGTGTTTGTCAAAAACCGGCTGACCACCCCTTTGACCTACAACCTTGACGGCCTTGTCTACTTCGATTTTTTCTCCCGTTGTGGTGTAGAATGAAATCGAAAATGGAATCATCCGGCCCAGGCGGTCGGTGGCTTCCATTTCATTCAAGACGTCGATGAGTTTGATCATGATGCCAAAAAAACTAGCCATCGGCAAATCATGAAAGGACAAAGGGTCACGGGGCGGGGTGCGATGGTCTAGTCTCAATTATTTTTCATTAATCCTCTCACCATCAGTATTTTATTCTTTTTTAAGGGTTTCCAGGCCTCGCAGTTAAACACGTTCAGTCCGGCCTGACGCCTATCGCTCTGGGCAATTGCCATTCCCCTTCCTTTTGGGAAATATGAAAATGGTGCATGTGTGCCGCAAAATTTTCAGCTATACAGGGGTGCCTATCTACTTACGCGGGTGGTCGGTATCGAGGTCACAGGGCCGCGCTCTAGGATGTGAGCAAACTTCCAATAGATCAGATTGTCTACCGCATCGGAGAGGTGTGTGGTCTGCCATTGTGGGATGGATTCATTTCGCTCGGCTCGTTTGTCTTTCACAAATTTATCGGGATGGACCGGCGCTTCTTCCATGGAGACGATGGTCTCCTTGCAGTTCTCTTTATTGATTCGAAGGTATGGTACATGGCTAAAGTCTTCACCCAGGTATTGATTGAAGAATAAATACTTATCCATGTGCTTGATCTCGGCGCTCTTATGCTGCAGCATCACCATCCATCCTTCACTTGACAAGATGCGCTCGATGTCCTGGAAGACGGTGGTGTGTGAATTGTACTGACGTTTGTTGCCATCCGATCCACCATATAGATAGACGATCTTATTCTTATGGTATTTATAATACTTGCAGAAAGCCTTGGCCACATCCTCGGTGATCATCGGAGATTCCACATAGAAATTCTTGAGCAGCCGATAGGTCATCATATCCCAATGCTGGCCCACCACGGCGCAATTGATCCGGGTACCAAAATCAAAGGATAGATCCAGGGGTTTGTCCGTGTGGTGATCACCATCCTTCCTGCAGTCATCGGGAAGATCGCCCTTGATCACCACCCCATCCAGGTAGTCGTACTGATAGATGGGATCATAGAAGTGTCGCTCACTCAAGATCGGATAGAAAGTCTTGGCATTCTTCTTTCGCCGGATGTTCAGGATCTCAAGATTGTACACCGCTTCGGGCATGACTCGCTTGTTGTCTCTGAAATACTTCTCACCCAGGATCTCGATGTTATCCTGGGCCGATGCTTCAAGATAAAGGTAGTCTTCGGGGTACTTCTCGGCGAGCTCTTCATGCTCAAAGATCCAATCTCCACTTTGATCCAGGGGCATGGTGGTGGCCAGGAGCTCACCGTGATGCTGTTTGATGTGGTCAAACCTAAATTTGTTGCCTCTATTGGCCGCCCTGACATCGCTGTCCAGGGCGGTCTTTTTGAGCTTGGCCGCTTCATCACCAAAGAGATAGTCATAGGATCCAGAGCGGGCCATTTCTGGGCGGTCAAACGAGATAAATTCAACGCAGGTGCCATTCCAAAAGGTGATCACATTCTTGAAATCCAGGGGCGGTTGATAGGGAAGTGGAAATCCATATTTCTTGGGTGGCGCATGACCTACAAAGTAATGGAGATCACGGATCACCCCACGGCGCTCCCACTGATCGATGATGGCCGGCATACTTTTGGTCCGTATGTGAAAATAGGTCAATCCCATGAAGGCAAATTTGGCCCTGGGCATCAAAACGGCCAGATCGAGGATCTCGTCAGCGAAAATGGTCGTTTTTCCCGTTCCCCGGCCCCAGACCAGCATTTTGTTGGGTCTTGAGCAAAGCTTGACGGCCAGCTGGGGAAAATTGTAATACGGGGCGGCAACAATGTCAGGAGTCATGAGCTCGAATGGTCCAGGTCTTCAAAATCGATGTCCTTGGTAGGCAGGTCCCTTGTGATTTGCTGAAATCGTGGGATCTTGGTTTCTTTGAGCATCTTTTCAAGAGGCGCCACCAAATGAGGGTCGATCAGGTTGCCATATCGCTCCAAAAACTCAGGATGAAGAGAAATGATCTGAGTGGGGGGCTGCAATCTTGAAAAATCCGGAATATCGGTATCGTCGCGATCCGCTCCGGTGTATTTACCCAAATTGGCATCACTTTGAGCCACTACTTTAAACAGCGCTGCGGCTTCTTTGAATTGCCCCGCTTTGATCAGCCGCTTGGCAGCTTGCAAGGTTTCTCGGCGGGTTTCTAGGATGTTGTCAATGACAATTTCTTTCCAGTATTGCCGGTCTGTTTTGGAGATGGATCCATAGATGTATTTTGCATCGGCGATGTATCGAAATGCCGTGGCCCTGGAAACATCCGGAAATCGCTTCATGAGCATGGCCGCCACTTTCTTGGGTGGATTGGAATTGCGGATCAACACATCGGCCACGTCGATTCGTTCCAGCCTGGCTTTGAGTGTTGGCGAGAGGCTTTTGCGCGCGCCCTGCAGATAGCCCACGATCTTATCCAGGGAAGTGGTCTTTTCTCTCATGATTCACGCAGTTTTTCTTCCAGGTCTTCTTTTTCCAGCTCTAACCTGGCTAGCTGATTTTGCCAATCATGGATCCGGGTGGATGTAGGTTTCATGGCGATTTTTTTTTTCAATTTGGAAATGCCTGGTCGCACTTGGTTCTTGAGTCGATCGCTCCATTCGATCGGCGAGTGGGATGTGGGTTGATTGGGCGCTGGATCCGGTGGCACCACACCATGGGATTTGAAATAGTCGATTCGAGCCCACAGCTGATCAACGCGCTCCATGTTCTCAAGGATCGTGGAAATCGATGATTTGATCTGGTTTTCTTTCAGGTGGCCATGAACCAATTGCTGATGGATCCGGTTGGCCTCTTTATACAGGGCAATTCGCTCAAAATGTTCCTTTTTCAATATGTCTGGAAGATCTACCAGGTTGTACTGTGGATCTACCTTGAGGGTGGAAAAGCGCTTTGGAAACTCTTTTGCCCCAGGCACGGCTTTGGCCGTTTTGACCTTTTCTTTGACCCTGGTTTTTTTGGATTTTATCTTCGGGGCGCTCAGGTGGATCTTTTCCAGCTCGTAAACTAGTTTTTCTTCCAATAGTCTGGAATGTTTTTTGGCCATCTGGATCTTGAGGTGCTTGTTGGATCCATACCGGGTATATAAAACCACCCCGGTGAGGTAGTCGCGATCTGAATCAAGCCATTGTTGGATTTCGTCTTTCATCGATGCCCCAAAGAATGGCAATTGCCATTTTTTAGGAAAGGACAAGGGAGAATCGATCCTGGATCCAGCGGATCAGATTGGGGGTGAGTCCTTTGTCGTTGTGATTGAGGATCACCTTGTCTTCCAGGTATTCATCGATCCAGGTGTAAATGTTGGAATGGGTGGAATATTCGTTTTTAATGCCGTGAAATTCGGCCTTTATCATATCGTTGACCCCCAGCTGGATGGGCTCTTCATCCCGGTAAAACTCATTGAAATAAAGCGAGGAAGTAAGTAGGCGATTTTCCTTGGGTTGATATTTTTCCCAGATCTCCCGCAGCAGATCCTTATTGTACAGCCTTGGAAGATGGGTTTCGCAGTTAAAGGGGTCTTCAATGCCATTTTTTACCAGGGCCTTGCCGGTTTCAATTCGAAGGCGTGCATGATTGCCCCGGGGTCTTGTTTCAAGGAGTTTATTGACCACATAGAACCGATCAAAGAAGCTTCGGTTGACATCTTTGAGCAGGTACAGATCATCGTACATCAAAATAAAATCATCGCTGATCTCTTTTGAATCCAGGATCAATTCCATCTTCCTGCAGGCGTCCAGGCAATTAGTGCGAAAGACTCCGGATTCGCGTTTGTGTGGAATGTGATGAGCGCTGATTCCAGGTGGAAGATCTCCCACAAAATGCAGCGTATAAGGCTCTTGAAAATGAGCCTGGATGGATTTGACCGAGTGATATATCTCCTGGAATTTATTGCCGTGGGCGGCGTATTGATAGACGATGGAAATCATAGGGATTGGATCTTGGAAACGATCTCAAAAGAAAAATGACGATCCAGCTTTTCAAGGTCTTGCTCGATGCCAGGAAGGCTTTCAAAGGAGCCCATATTGAGTCTTGATTTGACATCCAGGATCATCACATCTTCGCGCTTCATACTAAGAATGGCGGGATTGTGCTCGATCTTGTTCAGCTTTCGCATCATCGATCCATCAAGGCCCGCATTTCGCCTGAATTCCCAGAGATAAAAATGGCAGGCTTTGACCAGGCTGCGATGCAGCAGTCGGCCCGCCCCGCAGCTTTCGCCTTTTCGTTGTCCCTGGTATCCCATCCAGTATTTTAAATTTTTGGTCAGCGTGCTGTAGATAAACAGATCCCTGAATCCGATGAAATCATGCCCCAGGTTGATGTAGCTCAAATAGAGTTCCAAGGTGGCCGGAGAGATCAGATCATCGCTTCCCAGGATCAGGAGGTACTCCCAGTCCAGCTTTTCTGCTTTTTTCAGGGCGCTGTTCCATTTGGCACCCAGGGGCCTGTTTGGTGCCTGGATGTAATGGCATTCATATTCATCCAGCACATCCTGGTCTGCGCCAACATCCGAACCGACAACGACCAGATCCAACTCAAAGCGCTCCGTATCATACTCCTTTAGGATCTGGAAGTGATCCAGGAATAACCGGGTGATGTTTGGGCGGCCCCAGATTGCTGTGACCACCAGGATCTTAAGCGGTGATTTCTTCAATTCTTTGCTGGGCAGCTTTTTGGACCGAGATCGTATTTTTTACATTGGATAGCAAGATAATGTCGCTGTAATGCGGCCTTTTGGCAATGATTTGGCACACCATTTTGGAGCTTTCTTTTTTGTAAAAATGGCGAGCTCCTTCCTCGGTGATCTTAAGAAAAGCACGGCCATCTTCAAAGAGGCCTCTGAGTGTTTTTTCATCCAGTCGCCTGAGATCTACCTGGCCAAGACCTGGAATGATGTGAAGATTGGATCCGGTATTTGTGAAGTATTTTTTCATGGTTTGTGGGTATTAAAAAACGCTCATCCCCTGTGAAAAGGATGAGCGCTCAACTTAAACTAAATGAACAACTATAAATGAATGTCGTTAGCTACCAGACTGTGATGCATCCTCATTCAGCTGAATGGCCCCGGTGTAAATCGGCGCTGGATAGGGCTGATGATCAGAGATCACAAAGCTGGTGCCTTTCTTTCCTTGCGAACCGCCGCCGCCCAGGCTTCCTGTGACTTCTTCGAATCTGGCTGGGGTGGCAATGGATCCGATCTGACGATATACCCCCGCCTTGTCCTGGACCAAACAGATCAAATCGCGATCCTTGGCCCATCTCTTGAATCCCAAATGATCAGCGGCCTGACCTGGAATGGAGAAAGACAATTTATTGTTGAATACCTTGCCATCCATTTCTCCGGCCATGGCACATTCAAGATCTCCTTCTTCATAGGTGGCTTTAATTTTCATAAATCCATTCTGATCAAATACGTGATCCACTGAAATGGTGGCCAGCTCGGCAAAAGTAGATGCGGCGTCCATGGAAGCCGGCTCTGAAACCGTAGACATATCATCCAGGTCAGCGACCAGGATAAACTCATGACGAATCCCTCCCTGGTTGTCCCCTTCGTCGTCTGGTGTAAAAATAATGTTCTGTAACATGTGCTAAATTTTTAAGTGATTAGACTCTTCTAAAACTTCGAGAGCCGCTTCGAATGATCTTGGCAGCTTGCTCCTTGGTCAGCCTTTGAGCCTCGACCCATGCTTTCCCGTTGTACACTTTTTTGTTTTTGAGGATCTGGTACTTTGCTTTGTCCACCGTGAAGGTGATAAGGTCTTTCTTTTTCACGTCCAGGACAATTTTTCGACCCTTGGATCCACTTGACTTTTGAAGTGTTTCGATCTCTTTTTCCAAAGAGGTGATCTTCATGGTTTTCATCTCAATTTCTTCCAGCGCTGAAGCCAGCATCTCGGCCAGTTCTTCATCCCCGGAAGCAGAACCTACAACGATAGAACCAGCGGCCAATTCGGCCACCAGTTCCTCGATTTTTTCGCTCTGCTCATTGCAAATGACAACGAGCTCGGCTTTGGTTTTTTTGCTTAGATCAGACATCCGTTTCTCCCTTTAGATTAGGATCCTGATTGTGACCATCCTGGTGCATATGCGTACACATATTCATCCACAAGGAAACCAAGGCATTCAAACCAATCGGTATAAACCGAAAGCTGACGTTTTTGAACTTCCACCTCAAATGGAATTTCAGTCTTGGCTCTTCGAAGGTGAACCAGGTTCCAGGCTGGCGTAGCGATCAAGTAATCACTTCCGGTCATGGAAGCCACTGGGGCCAGCTTGCCGTTCACAAAGTCAAGATCCAGGTCTTCCTTCACGTAGGTCGGATTGGCTCCAAAGGTGTTTCGATAGTCCTTGTGGTAGCTTCGGGTGATGCCTTTGGAGGTCATAATCACAAAAGGCTCTCCTTTCAGCCCGTCTTCCACCGTGCCGGCAAATTCTTCAATTTGATCCACGGCATTGGAATCGGTAATGGCAGAAAGTCCGGTGACTTCATTGATGTCGCCTGCGCCGATGCCATCATCCACGGTCTTTTTCAGTCCGTCCATCGATGTTCCTGTAGCTCCGGCAGTTCCTTCGGTTGGAGCGGCATATTCCCCATAGAAGTATTCACTGAGCTCCATGTCTTCTTTGGCCTGCTTGATGATCAGATTTTCAATCAAATACTTGACAAAGGGCCAATCTTTTCTTGTTTTCTTCTCATCGGTCAAAAATCCGAGCCAGGAAGCCACAAATTCATCTGGATGTTCTTCCCAGTCGATCTTCATTCGAAACAGATCAAAGGTCTTGGGCTTGAATTCTGCATTTCCTTTCGATGTAAAACTATTCTGGAAGGGTTGCACCAGAGATGATATCTTGGGCGCCGAGAACCGTTCCTGGGTGTTTTTGGTGATCATGGATCTAGCCAGGGATGTGGTCCTTGTTTTCTCATAGATGCGATTGATCAGATTCTTCATGTTCTGACCCCCATCGATGTAGTAAGATCCATACTCTGATAAGATCTCCGAAAGATCAACGCTGGATGCCATTCGAAGAACGGCTCTTTGCATTGGGATAAGAGCCGTTGAAGCACTTACCAGGGTTGTCAGATGGCCTAGCACCTCACTTCCTGAGGCGTAACCAACGGCACTTCCAAGGCCAAAGGCCAGGAAGAGATTCAATATAATAGCGAATATAAATTTCATTTTTTCTTTTTTAGTGGGTTAATGATTAGACCTCATCGGCCAATTGATTGTGCTTCATCGAAGCGGTTGTTTTCATGAATTCCTTCTGGGCATCTTTCGATGTATCCACATTCTCTTCTCCCTTGGTCTCTGCTCCGGGCTGAGCACCAAGTTCTTTGATGTGTGCGCTGAGTGCCTCAATGGCCTCGCTTCCTTCCAGGCTCTCATCCAGCTCGGCGGCCACAAGGGCCTCTTTGATGGACTCATTCAAAGACGTTTGAGACGACTCTAAGGCCTTTGATCTTCTCTTCATTGTCCTTGGCTGATTTCTCGGCGGCTGAAAGATGAAGAGATAGGTTTTTCTGCAGAATCAATTTCTTCGGTGGCTTCCACCAAAAAGGCGCCCAGTCCTGACTCTGCGAGCTCGGTGTTGACGGCCTCAAATTCCTCCTGCGTGCGCTCTTCTGGTTTCTTGCCCACAAAGGCCATGAAAAGAGAGAACGCTGTTGTGTTTTTGTTTTTTCCAAACAATGACATAGACGTTGAATTTTGATTAGACTTAGATTGATTGTTCTCACCAAGCTCAAATGCACGGGTGATCACTTCTTCAAAGCTCAAGAGCCCATCGATCAGACCTAGATCCAGGGCTTCTTTGGCGTAATACATTTTCCCATGAAGGGCCGATTCATCGATCGAAGGCCGGTGGGCCTTCACCGTGGCCTCAAATTCTTCGACCAGGGGATCGATCCACTCGGTCCGGAGCCCTTCGTATTCTCCTTTGAGGACATCGTTAAATATTTTGTTCTTTTCAGTGGATTTGGTGCCGTAGATCTCATGGATCTTAATTCCTTTCTTTTCATAGTAACCGATCATATCCACGATACTGGCCATGGATCCAATGGATCCGACCTGATCGCTTTTAAAGGTGGCATAGATCTCATCGCATACCGCTGCGATATAGTAGTGAGCGCTGGCCGCGATGCCATTTCCGGTGTAGGCCAGAACGGGCTTGGAAGCATCCTGGATGGTCTGGGCCAGTAGCGGCACCGCATCGGCTTGTCCGCCGGGTCCATCGATGTCCAAAACAATTGCCTGGATGGATGGATCCTGGTCCGCTGCCTGAACGTAAGAGGCAATGGTCTGGGTTCCGACTGGACCGCAGGCTTCATCGTACTTAAGCATCACATCCTTCATGGGGATGATGGCCACCAGTTTTTCATCGGTTTTCTGACCCGATTTCTGGGCGCTGGATCCAGCGCGTGCCATGATCTTGTGACCCTGGTTATAACCCAAGATCTGAAAGTTTTCTTTGGGGGGTTCAAAGCCAAGAGGCTTTCCTTCAAGTAGGTTTTTGACAATGGGAAAAAAGGCCTGGGCTCCGTTTGGATCCAGGGCCCAAGCTCCACTAAATATCGTTCTGATCAGGCTGGTCTTCATCTTACCTACAAAAATCTAGGAAGACATAGGGGAGGTAAAGGACAATTTTTTGCCCTTCCTTACGATCCGATGTATATTGGGGCCAGATCGGACTGATCGCCGTAAAATCTCAGATCATAGCCTTTGAGCCCTGCGGATCCGCGCGCGGAGCGATAGGCATATTCAAATTGAAGGGGTTCATCCAGGCTTCCATAGATCCTCACCTGGCCGCCTCGGGCGGTGGCTCGAACAATAAATCGCTCGCTTCTCATTTCACGAAGGTTTTCTCTCAAGGCAGATGAATCCCCGCCAATGCGCGGCTGGATCCTGACCCGGTAAACATCGCCCGATTCTCCTGGGGAAAGGTTCTCGGTGATCTCATCGCTCTCTGGGCTGAAATAAAGATCATACCAGGTTCCGGTGATGGTAAAATCATCCTCACTGGCGGTGATCACCCCATCCACGATCAGTGGAAATTTGGTCACTTGGGTGATGGGAATAAATTCCAATTTTTGGTGGCCACCCTGGTTATCACCGCTATGCTTCGAGATTGAATTCATGGTCTATGTTTTGGGTTTTTCACGGGACAATTCCGAACTAAGTTTTCTAATTAGCACGCTTTGAGCATTTTATGTCTTTCACGATACCGGTAATAGGATTTTTTCAGGGCCTCGTAACTCAAATCATCCTCTGTGATGTTGAATTTTTCCATAAAAGAGAGAATGCCCAGGCGAATTTCAGATCCATGGATCAGGTAGGCATCCAGGTAGATGTTCAGCTCGATTTTCAGGCGCTTCAGGTAGTATTGATTCAGGGCAATGATGGCATCGTGGTCGAAATACAAAAAATGATACCTGGGATCTCGGCCCTCTTTGATGTATTGAGCGCTCAAGATGAAGCGGACCTGCTCTGGGTATTTATCAATGAAGATCTTGCGGTAGGAGTCTGCCGTGGTGTTGGTCGAGATCATTTTAAAGGAAGATGATTTTCGCTTGAGGTAGATGCTGGAAGATCCGTGGTGATAGACCAGGTATTTCTTCACCACCGGCTTGACGGAGAGCGATATGGCCATGAGATGGGACATGGAAATAAAAATAAGGCTCAAACAAAGGGCCAGAAAGGAAGCTTTAGGGGATGAATTAAGAATCAGCCTGTTCATAACCGCTCTTAGGTCCAAATAAAGACGGCCCAGAATGTGAATAACGTGGCCGGGGATTCCAGGTAAAACGGATAGAATCCAAGGTTTCAATCATGCAGGGCGGTCTTTCAAGAAGAAGGATGATGTCTTTTTTATTCATCTGGATCCACGACTTTAAACTCACTCTTGGCCACCTCTCGGATCACCATTTCTGATTTTTTGTTTTTGTCGACAAACTGATAGAACTCGGAGAGATTTGGATCTTGAAGTACACTCAAGGGCAAATACTTGTATGGATCTCCATTCTCGTCTTTGGTATCCAGCTCGATGGGCTCGAAATCCATGGCATTAAAGTTCTTCCCCTGGGCGATGAATGCTTTTTTCAAATCATCCAGGCCTTCGTACTGGGTTTTAGGCATGACAATACACTTCATAGTCTTTTAATTTACGCCTCTTGACAAGGAATCCTGAAAGGCTTCGCTTAATTCATAAAGATCATCTGCAGCATTATCCGCCACACCAGGAAGGGCTCCAAATAATCTTGCTTGATTGGTTGAAAAAAGATCGGCGACCGATGAATTATTTCTGGATCCAACGAAAAGTTCAATGGTGGAAAGATCGCCTGTATTCGTTGTGGTTTCAGTGCCCATGCTCACCCCATTGCGATATACTTCGGCGTCATCAGCATCGCGTCTTGTTCCCAGCGATAAGCCTTTTGAATCCTGTAATGCGTTGGTATATTCAACGGCAGATCCCAGATCACCGGATCTGAATACAAGTTTATTCGCAGCATTCTCCGGGGCGATGATGAATCGCTCATCGCTGGCTGAAAAAGCTCCATGGAAAGCATTCTCAGCAATGTCATTGGCCTGATAGATGAAAAGGGATACATTGTTGTTGGTCATGGAGGTGGATGGAATGATGCCGGTACGTCCATAATTCGATCCATTAAACTGGACACCGTTGTTGGAAAATCCTGGGCTGTTCACCCAGGTGATGTCTCGATTTCTTTTGATGCCAAGGCCGTGGACCTGGGCATTGGTCGTCCCAACAAATGGAAAGATCTCCATGCCCGATGTCATGGATCCCCAGAAATTGTTTTTGTTGGTGGTCGTTTGTCCCTTGAGTCCTCGCACCAGGACATCAATGCCATTTTCGTGGGTGGATGTCAACGTTTCAAATGCGTTGGCTGCCAGGATAAAAATCTCAGCATCCGCATCAATGGATCCACCTGGATAATACCCAGGGAAGCCAAGGCCTTTTCCTTTTCCGACCCTCATGATCTACCTTTTATATAGAAGTCCGGTTCCAGAGGAAAACGTGATGCTGGTGGCATCGGCTATGAAAACATCTTCACCCGCTGGAATGGTCACACCCACCAGGCTGGTGGAGCTTTTTGGATCCTTGAAGTCAATATTGGAAATCACTGAATCGGTCCAGGTTCTTATTATATAATATGGACCATCGCTTTGGGTGTCCGAGCTGTAATAGTCGTCACCATTGGATGGGAAGAGTCTGTTCATGATTCGATTTTTTATTTACAATTCGTGACTTCAAAAATCAAACCGAGACAAGGATCATGAAAGGACAAGCGAGCAGTCTTCGAAAATGAAGAAAAATATATGTCCTGGAAATAGGGCAAAAAATTGTGCATTTGAACAGATGTCTCTCTAATGCCTATAAATAGAGGGTTGTAGCATGCACACTATTTGTACAAAGTAGATCAGGGGTGCACAAAGATCAAAGCCTGGATCTTCTTTAAGGGGTTATTTGTGCATTCGTGCCTTTTTGTGCTGAAATCATGCGCGTAGAATTACGCATTCAGTGGTATTTTCCGCTCAACCCGTCCGAATGCACGGTTTTTCCTTTATTTTTTACATATATCTTTTTCAAAAAGTTGTATAAAAAAAGATATATACTATGTGCCCATCTTTGATTTGTTTCATTGCACGGTCCTGACTTCGTGTTTAAAGGGGGTGGGCGATTTTTGGGCAAAGGATAGCGCACCGCAGAATAGTAATCCGGGTGATTAAAGCCAAGAAATATGAGGATGATATGGAAATAATCTTATTAACAAGGATTGGCATGCGTTTCTTGCCGCTCAGCACTTGATAAAGGAGAACTCGAATTAAAATGGATTAAATCCTTACTAATCAAGGTGTTTTTGTAAAGTCCAGTAAATCAGCGCTCAACACTGTAAAAGAAAGTTAAAAAACAATAGCGAAATCATTTTTTTTTTCACTTTTTTGTCCGTTCTTTTACTTCATATTTCGAGTGTAAAAGGTTGATTATTAGCTGGTATTATGTGAATAACGCACCACCTAATAAACGCAAATTGAGAAATTCTATCGCTAATTTTACCTCAGATAAAAAAGAAAGCGACCGTAGCCGCTTTCAATGATTTACCACTCGGTGGGGTTTGCTGAAATAGTTGCTGTTCCTTGTAAAGGCCAGCCTCATAAGCTGAATCCGCAAGGATAAACCACCGTTTCTTAGAAACCCCGTCGCTAACCCGGCGGGGTTTCGCAGTTTTTTCAAATGTATGTCATTATTTGCACATACTAAAGGATCAACTTGATTTCATCTTAATCAGATCTCGATACCCTCTCATGAACTGGACCACTCTGGGTGGAAGCCTCTTGAAAGCTACACTCTTGGATATGGGTGTGGCACCTCCCTTGATTAGTTTGTCCATTTTGGTCAAGCTGTTCTCCGTTTTAAGATCCAGGGCTATTCGTTCATGCCCATAACATTTTAGAACATCAATGGAAGGCTTATGTTTCAGGATCCGGGTCCATGAAGATTGATCCATGTTCCTGGTAATTGGGTCCACGTACTCACCGCCCATCCTTGATAGAAGTCCATGAGAAAAGCACTTCCATCCTCCATTGGGTTCTCCGGATCTCTTATTCACATAACCAGGCCAATAGATCAGCTGATGATTCATCAGGTCGAAAAAATACCCGTCCAGGATCCCGATGAATTCATATTCCTTTTCCATTGAAAATAAATAAGCGGAGAGCAGCTGAGCGTTGATCAAATGATCTTCGGCTAAGGTCAAATAGTAGTCGCAATTATAGGCCAGGGCAATTTTTGCCAGGACATTCTTCTTGAGGCCATAGGGCTCATTCTGTTCAAAATGAAATACTTCATGCCCGTGTTTCCTTCCCAGCTGCTGGGCTTCTAAAACTGGCGTTTGAATGAATACCTGGATCGATACCTCGAACCTAACGCTGTGTTCTATTCTACGAATAAGATGATTCAGATTTTCCAGGTAGATCTTATAGACATCGACCCGGTCATGAAAGGCGGTGAGGATCCCGATTTTCATTTCGATGCTTCGTTAAATACCCATACTAGAAAAATTGCTATTGCATAAATGGCAAATAATAGTCCCTGCAGAAATAAATCTCCGTAGAGCGAGCTTTGAGGACGATCCCAGGTCCAAAATGCCGACATCAAATACATGTATGTAATCCAAAGGCCAATGAATATTGCCGGTATGTTTTTCTTCTGTGCATTCATATCATGTTAGTTTTCTTTTTAGATATCTCAATGGAACTTCTCGGAAGTCTGTTCCATTCTCCATTGGTTGCTCAACCAGGGCTCTCGGCTCATTATACGCTTCACCCGTTTTGCCATCTTCAAAAATCGGATAGTATGCTATTTGCCAATCACCTTTCCCGTCCATTAGGTATTTATCACCTATTTTATGGGACTTGTATAGTGGATGATTCAATGCTTCTTTCAACTCTGATCTCATTCCTTTATATTTTTTAAGTCAATCTCTGGAATCGGAAATCCTCGCGTCCATCTTGACCGCTTCATGGATCCGTTTTTAACCAAAAATTCAACGGTAGGGTGTTCCTCAGTCATGGTTTTCATATTCATGATGATCCCGGATCCGAATCTGTAATCAAGAACGGTAAATTTGGTGGGTGGAATTTCTTTCCTCGAAGAGAAAAGGCCGCCTTTCATTTCAAATTCCTTACCGACCATGTCGGTTACTCTCTTGGGCATTTCTATTGTTTTCATAATTGTTGATTTAATGATTAAAATTTTTCAAGGAGATCTTCAAGACATCGACCCACCCTTGGAAGTGGGCGAGGATCCCTGTTTTCATGTCATTTTCTGGTTTGATTTCAATCTTTCAATGAGATCGTATTTAGATTCCAATTGCTCTTCAAGTCTTGAAATCCTTCGATTTAACCTTTGAATTTCTGTTCTGTATTCGTCGGATAGCCTTATTTGGTTGTTGTATCTTTCTCGAAGTTTCTTATTGTCTTGCTTCAATTTCCAAATGATCCGGTCCTTTTTCGGGTAAACACTCATTCTTTTTTGAGTTTTTTCCATTCTTTTGGTGAATAAGCGCCCATACTCAAAAGAACAGCCAACAACATCCACCATCCACTTCTTTCAGTTGCAAAAACTATATAGGATCCACCTCCAATGGTTAAGGTTTCCCAGAATATTATGTAGATTAAATAGGTTTTATCTTTCATTTCAAAAGGTGTTTATGTTCATACACGTTTCCGATTACTTCTTCATATCCTAAAAAAGCGTAGCCATCTCTGACCCCAGTAATATAGAAACCGGGCATTCCGCCTCCCATAAGAGCAGAAGAAGGAACTTCTTTGAACCACTTAACCTCATGTGGGCATCCAGAACTGCATAGAATGATATCCCCCTCATAGATCTCTTTTCCGTTTTTGTCAAGCAGGCCCGTGAATTGCATTAATACATGACGCTTACTTGTATAATCTTCATCTTCGTTTACTGCCATGGCTAAACAAACCATTAATGTTGCAGTATTTAAATTCGGTTTGGTATATTCTTCACCGTCTGGGTACCTCATTATTTTTTCAGATTTATCCCAAGCCCTGAATTTTATAATCCTCCTTTTTTTATCCTTTTTTGCTTTCTTTTTTTTACTCATAATGATTTAGATTGATGGGTCCTGTACGGACTGCATTTATTTCATTGGGTTGATTCCATTAACAGAGTTGAAGGCATCGGTCTGAATATTGTCGTAGGCCATTTCAAGGGCTTCCTCATAATCAAGGCCGAGATTTTCGTGGGTTTCTCTTAATTCATCACTTGATAGGTATTCATTATGGATTCTAATCAAGGCAGTTCTCATTTGATTAAATTGTTTTTTCTGTTCTTCATTCATAGTTGTGGGGGATTTTCAGTTAATATTCAGGATCAATTAAATCGCTGTAAGGCGGCTCTAACACTTCTATGTCATTTATGGCCTTATGAATCTCATATTTTAATCCTGGCAAGCTATCAGTTAATGCTTTCTCCGGGAGATAGTATGACGCTCTTTCCAGTAGGTTTTTCAATCGACTCTCTTTCAACTCTAATTCTGCGATTCGGTCGCCTTCGATTGATATTTCAGTTTTCAACCTCTTTACTTCCTCTTCGTGGTCTGAGAGCTTGACAACTTTTAGATCAGCATTGCCTTCATTGTGATAATACCAAAAGAGCGTTTTCGCCTCTATCGATGTTCTCGGATCATTCTTCCGATAGTATGAGCCATTCGGCATCCTGACATATCCTTCCTTGATTAGCTTGTCGTGGTTAAGCGGTAATTCAGAATCTTTCATTTTCATGTAGTTTTTTAAATCGTGATCAGTTACAGTTTCTAAATGATCATCAAGTGATTTTTTGAGTTTGTTTAGATCGATCATTTCAGTAATCGTTCTTTCATCCATTTTGCGCCATAAATTGAATCCTCAGTCCATCCTTCTTTCTCGAACTTCGCAATCTCCTCATCAGTTACAGATTCGACTCTATGACGGAAATAAGCTTCAATATCTTGCGCTGTGACAACAAAATAATTTATAAGCTCTTCTCCGTAAATATTCTCTGCTCTTTGGTGGTGTTTGAAAAACTCTTCTGCGTTCATTTCAGTAATTGTTGTTTAAATGCTTTTGCTCCTTCGATTGCAGCGTGGTTTTTCTGCTTTCCGTATGAGGGAATAGAACTTATACTTCCAAATGGATGTCTTGCCACTTCTTCTGTAAACATCTCTTCTATCTCTTCATCCGTTATAGATTCGACTCTCTTACGGAAATACCTTTCCATTGCTATTTGATCCAACTCAATTGATATAATAGGCTGAACCTGGTTATGACCTCCGCAACTCGCTACCGTTCTTAAACCTCCCTTGTTCAAATACTCAACTATATCTTTCAGGCATTTATCAACGCTTACCGTTCGACCTTTTGAGTCTTTGACGTTCGTATCAACATGGCATTTATAGTCTCCAAAAGTTGCTGGACACTGCCTCGCTTTTAATTCTGCAATCTCATTATCACAAGCCTTGCAGTATGTGTATTCCACAGGTTCTCCTGCACCTTTATTTACTTTGGTTAATGCGTTTCCGCATTTACATCGCTCTTCTTCGCTCATGGTTTTAGGGTTTTAGTTCTTTTCAATAAATCTTCTATGTATTCAGAGTCGACTTCGTCAAAGTCTGTTGATGACCATTCTATAAGTAACCCCCTCAATTCCTTGACTTCCTTCTCAGCCGCATTTTTTATGCTGCGCTTATCTAATTCAAGTTGGTTGATCTCTTGTTCTGCGAAGTCGGTCAATAGTCGGTCAATATCCTCTCTTTTAACATACTTATATCCAAAATCGTGACCAGTCGGCCACGGCAAGCATGCTAAATCTCTAATTTCATCTAGCGTGAGAGTTACTTTGTCTAAATACTCTTCCGCTTTACTTGTGTCTGTCATGATGCAAATCGTTTTTGGTCCATCAAATAGATCAGCTTCTCTTCTGAATTTTCCAGGCGTTCGATTTCTTTTTCCAGGATCTTGATGTTTTCTGATATTTCTTTCAGCCAGAGCTTTTCTTCCCTACAAAGAGCCATCTTCAATCCTCGCTCTTTTCTTGCTGGGGAATAGGATATATAGTGGAATTTCTTGATCTCTCTCTCAAGTCGAAACCGGAGAGCCTGAGAAGATTCTGGCCAGCTTGGATCCGGATGGACCGGCGGCTCGATGAATCGGTATTCACGTTTTTTGACCTTCTCGAATCGCGCTTTAAAATCCCTGGCTTTTACCTTTTTTTGGAGCTCTTTTGAAGTATAGATCACCCCTGTTTCCACAAGCGATGCGGCTGCTTTAAGGCGAAGATTTCCTCTCGTTGTTTCCATAGTCATGTTTATTGGTTTGTCTTTTGCAGGGTGATGTATTCCACGCCACCCGCTTTGTCGTCTTTTCCGCCTTGTTTGGGATTGTATTCCATGCCCATGTATTTGGCATAGGCCTTGATTTTAGCCTTGAATTTTCGGATGTCCACGTATCTTTTTTGATTGGGAAATGTTTCCAGGAAGGATTTTCCATATTCATTGGTGACGGCGTTGTACATGGCAATTTTGGGTAGACGGATCCCTAATAATGCCTGGTTGAAGTATGTGTCGGCCCATTCCAAGAATGGTTCGCCCATTTCCTGGCGAAGCTTTCGAAGTTCGAGTCTTTCGGTCGGCGCCTGGATAATGCCATACTTGAAATAAACATGCAGGCAGCTGGCCATAAGCTGATAGAAAAGGACCCACTGAGCATGATCCCAATCGTCGAAAAATCTTCCAGGGAAGTCATGCTCCGGCTTGTGGGTGTCGTTGTAGTAGTCAGAAAAGGCAATGAGGATCTGACGATCGGTGAAGCTGGATCCTTCGCCTCGGATGGCGTGATTGGTGGTGAAGAATAGCTTTGGAGTCTGGTGTTCCGGAAGCGAGAATTTCTTGATTCCCTTGCCTTCAATTTGAAATTTGCCGGTGATCTCCGGAAAGAATCGTTCAAAGTCGATGTTGGCCCTGACATCATCGATGAATACCACATGGGTCCGCTCATCGACTTCTTCCCAGATGAATCGATCTTCGGTCAGATCCTTCTTTTTCCCGCCGACATAAACCGTAGGCACCATCTTTTCCAGGGCCGTGCCCATGAGTGATTTTCCGGAGCGGCCATTGGAGGATCCCACCTCGGACAATTTACCATCCATCGCCACCACGGCCTTGAGCATGGCGCTGTCTCGGTATCGGTGTAGTAAATAACCGATGGCCGTCATCTTGGAAAGCAGATGCACGGCGGATTCAAGCTGCTGTTTTTGGGTGAGTTTTTTGCCCATCTTTCGATCTTCGTGATAGAAATCACCGGTTCGAATCAAAAACTGCAGGAAATCACATTTATCGGCCTCCTTGGAAAATTCTATGGAATACATGCCCAGGATCTCCTTGCTCAGAATGGGCTTTTTTTCCAGGGTCTTCTCTGTGATGGGTTCTACTTTGATAAAGTCTTCTTTGATGTCGATCATGTTGAAATCGATGATCTGATTCTTCCAAATGTGACCGTCGAGCTCGGTGATCAGCGAGGACTCAATGCCATTTTCGGTGATCTTCCAGGCTTTGTTCTTGAAATAGATGTACTGGACCCCTTTGTTGTTTTGAGACCAGGAGATCTCTCTGAATTTAAGATTGGAAAGAGAATCGGGTCCCATGTATCGGGTCCCGCCTCGGTAGATGAAATTCAGGACTTCTTTCTCGCCGATCTGCTCGGTGAAGTTGGTCAGGAAGTCCCGGATCTCGACGTGCTCGACTTCCTTGACCTGCATTTCATGCTCCTGGATCAATTTGTATTTGCCACTGGCCATGGCCATCCTACCAAATCCACGATTGAATAGAAAATTGTAGCAATTCACATAATTGAAAGAGAACTCTTTTTTTTCCCGCCCTCCGGTGGTGAGATATGAATCCATGTTCCAGTACTTCTCATCGGGCATCATCTTCTGAGCCAGTTCGAGGTTTCCCTTTTCATCGAATTTCCAGAAGAGCTTGAAGATCTTGAAGCGCTTGAGGCCAGAGAGGCGATCCTGGTGGAATTTGGCAAAGGCCTCCTTGTCATGAAGATGGAAGTATTCTTTGAGCTTGTAGGTCGAATCATCCGAGATCTCATGAAGCTGAATATATTCTCCCTGGCCGTTGGGATCGATCAGGGCTTTTTCAACGTCTTTTCGAAGGGTGCCTTGCTTTGATTTCTTGAGTGGACCTTCCAGCAGGTCGTCAATGCCTTTGGCTTGTTCTTGCCCTGGTTTGACGTATCCAAAATAAATACCCAGGTGAATGCCTACGTTTTGAAAGCCGATGAAATAGGCCTGGAATTTCTTGACGGCGGCATAGAATGATCGGGGGCGACTGTCGGCCACTTCGCTGATATTATGGGAGAGCTCATTGAGATCTGAGTCCAGCAAAAAAACCACGTTTTCCACCGAACATCGTTTGATGATCAGTTCGAATTCATGAGGAAGGCGCTGGCCCGATGCCAGGTTGTGAATGCCCATGATGCCCACCGAGAAGATCCCTTCCTTACATGCTCTGTCTGCTTTCTTTTCGCCCTCCTGGATAAAGAGGGTCTTGATCACCGCCCCGTTTTGATACTTGCGGCGAATGATCTCCGGGATCCAAAGCTGAGATCCGCTGCCTGGTGGCGACTGATATTTGATGGCCCGTTTCTCGCGGTCCAGGTGAAGGGCTGGATTTTGCCATCGCACCCGGATCAATGGCCTGGGCTGACCCGTTACCTGGCCATTTCTCGAAGTTCGCTGATACATCATCGGGGATCCATCCAGGCCGATGTAGTGCATCACCATGTCATCCCCAGGCTCGATCTGCCAATTCTGGGGATTGATCGTGGCTGCCTGGTAGCGATCGATTTCAATTTCTTTGGTCGGATCCTCTTTGGATGGGATCCGGGCGATTTGATCGGCGAGATCCAGGCCGCTGGCCTCAAGCTGCTCATCGCGAAAGGAGTGGTCCGGCTTGGCTCTTTTTCGTTTGGGCCTGGCTGGCTTTTTCCCACTTGAATCCTCGATTAAAATGTTGTACTTCTCGGCCAGCCATTTTAGTGCCTGGGGATAACTCATCCCATGGTAATCCATTAAATACTGGATGGGGCCACCGGCCTTTGAATCGCATTTGAAGCATTTGTAGATGTTTTTGGACGGGGTGATGGTTAGTTTGTTCTTGCCATCGCATTTTGAACAGTCACTCGTAAAGCCGGCCCCTTGCTTTCGAAGGTCCTGGAAATGGCGAACAACATCTTCAATTTGAGCCCTTGACTTGATCTCAAGAACCACATTTTCCGGGATCTTGGTCATTTACCTCGAAGAAATTTTATTTTCAGTGGACTGAGTTGAATGTAAAAGAAGGTGCGACCGCTGGCTTGGCGAATGTCATGAAGCACGCTTTCCAGGTCCTTGTGCTGTGATATGGCTTGGATATGTAGGCCCTGCAGTAGATGTTTGAAATCATGCAAGGAGTACTCCCTGGCACCGCAGATCACCGGTGAATTCACATCGCGTCGAATGGAAACATACCCATCGGGACTGATCACCACACAGAGCTCATTGGACAGAAAAACACGGTCTTTCGATCTTCGATTCAGGAAAGATCCTTCGACTTCCTGGAAGCCGATCTCTAGGAGCGATTCGGCCCGGACGTTGCCTTCCAGTAGGGCGGCTCGGCGCTGATCTTCCTGGATCTCATCCATCTTGTTTCGAAAGGCATGGGGTGAGCACTCAAGAGGAAGGGAAGGATCGTTTGCCACTTTTTTGACAATGCCGTGCCATTTGTGATCAAAATGACGGATGATCTTTTTTCTCACCGTCTCTGAATCGGCTCCGGCTAGGTCTTCTTTGCATTCTTTGACAAGCAAGCCCAGCTTGGTGCCGTATTCGGTGCGAAGGCGTCTAAATCGCCTGGATTCATGAGTTTTTTTCTCGTTCATAATTGTCTATTGTTTTAGTGTTGAATAAATTCTTCTGCATCGTGCTTCTTGGTGTGTAATTGACCCAGACGATCTCTTGAACCTCACCGGAGCGTATGTTGTTCTTCCTTTTTTTAAGTCGAAATTTTGCCCAGTCTTTGTACAATTCATTCATCAAGCTGCAGTCATATCCGCTGATCATAACAAGACCTTTTAATTCATGAAGAACTTTGCTGAGCCTTCTGTGATCTTCATCGGTAAATTCATAGGTGTAATCATTGTAAGAAGCTCTTGATCGTTTGGTATAGGGAGGGTCGCAATAGAAAAAGGCTCGACCATGATCAATTTTTAGGCAGCATTCTTCAAAATCCCAGGGGGTGATTTGGAAATTTTTTCTGATTACTTCGGCCACTTCATGTAATTTTTCAACGCCATTGTTCCAACGGCTAACCGTTTCACCACCATTTGAATTGGCATGCTTTTTGGCCATATGCCATCCTTTGTTTTTTCTCTGAGCGCCAAGGCCAAAAAAACTTTGCCGAATTCGGACATAAAATCTTCGAGCTCGTTCTACATCATCATTGCATTTCTCCCAGCTTTTTTCGTATTCAATTAGACTCACAGGGGTTAGTCTAAGGAGGTTTAGTAGCTTTGATTCATGATCGCGCAGTACACTGAAGAAATTGGTTACTTCACCGTTGATCTCATTTGCAGTTTTGATCAAGGGGCCGTTGTGTTTATAGTTGATTGAAACACAAAAGCTGCCTGCGAAAAGATCGACTAGGTGGTCGAATTCTTTGGCGCTAGGAAAAAGATCGTACAGATCATCGAGAAAGGTAAATTTCCCACCGAAATAGTTGAAGGCTATCTTATGTTTTGAATTGCCAGACAAGAATTTTTGTTATTTAGTTTTCGTTGATTTTCTTCGTTCTCTTTTTGAGAAAAGGGCCAGGATCAGGATGAAGATGCCTTCAAGTGCCAGACATAGAAAACAGCCTGTTAGGACCCCACTCAAGAATTCAAATTCGTTCATACCGGTGCTTTTTCTTTGATGATGCAGGCCAGCTTATCTGGAATGCCCAGCTCGCGGGCCAGGTTCACCTCGATCACGCTGCCCTTGGAGTTGTACCAATCATCCAAACAGGCCACCAGGTCGCATTTGAGCATTTCGGGAACGGTTCGCTTCATGTAGTCGGTCCATTGGAAATTGGATTTCTCCTGATCATCGAATAATTTGTGTGGCGTGATCACATCATATCCAAGGGCTCTGAGCCTGCCGGCTTCTTTGTTGAATGCCTTGATGTTCTCGTTAGGTAGGCCCGTGATCGGACCGGATAGGAATACTTTCATCGGACTTCTTTTTTACAGTAAGTGATTATTTCATCAATGAGTCTTTCGTAGCGGATCCGGGCTTTGTAGCCTTCGGGTGGAATGAGATTTCGAAGGTCTTCTTCGAGTTGAAGGATCATTCTGAGGTAGGAATGATATTTGGCCTTTCCAAAGAATTCAAGTCGCCGGCGGATCTCGGTGATGGACTCCGATACTTTTGTATTTCGGCCCATGCGAAGGGTGGTGAGTAGGCCATCACGGTGCGCGCATAAACTCATGATCCGCTCATGGAGGATCTCTTTGCTTTTCTTGTGAATGAAGGCTCGGCTTTCGCCCTTGGTGGTGGTCAGGTGATTCTCAATGTGAATGTTTTTTTTATCGCCCCAGGATAACACGGCCAATTGATGGCCCCTGGCAGCGGGAATGATATCGTATTCGATCAGTGGTCTTTTCATATGGCAGATGGATTTAGTCGGTGACGACTTCAAATATTTTCAGTGAACTCTCCGAGAGTCCTTTGGGCGGCTCGTTGTAAAAATCTTCCGGGGAGATCTCCACTTTGAGAATGGAAGAAAAGGCCTTGGAGAGAATGATCAGAAAGGATCCGGAGGCGTCTTCGCTGGCAGAGCGCTTGAGGTACAAGTATTTTTCGAAGGTTCGAATTGGGATCTTGGTTTCCTCGGCCAGTAATTTTCTGAACATTTTGCGATCATGCCAGCTCAGCGCATCGTAGTATTTCAGGAAGTTGTATTTGTATTTATTATATCTTTGGTCGGTACCCATATGACGAAAGGTGTTACATATTTGAGGACAAATGTTGCATTTTTGACGTCATTTGCAACAAATATGTGACATAAGTTATTAACAATACCTAACCAAGAATGTCCAAAACACCTTTGCACAGTGCCCTTGAGCGGTTCATAAGTGACAACCGGGTCAATGTGTCGGCTTTATCCAAAAAAGTAGGGATGACCCGTCAGAATTTGGCGAGGAATTTGCAGGCAAGCGATATGAAGCTCTCCCTTTGCATGAAGATCCTTGATGAGCTAGACGCCCATCATCTTTTGATCGAGATCATTCCAACGGGCGTTCTGACCAGTCACCTGGATCAGATAAGGGGCGAGGTTAAAAAAGGAGATTTTGAAAAGAGCGTCAACGAGCGCTTTGAATCGGTAGGGGAGACCATGGAGATCCTGATGACCAAGATCGGGAAACTTGAAAAATCCTTAAGCAAGATCGAGAAGAAACAGGCCAATTCTTAGTGGGCCAGCTTGCGGGTGCGCTGGATCCGCGATTCAATATAACGGTGAAGATCTAGGAGTCGAAGCAGCCTGGTGTTGAGCGAGAGGCGCATGTTGATGCCGTCCAGGGAATCGAGAAGGGTGCGGTTGGCCTGGCTATAAATGCCGGGGTGATTTTTAATGTGGCGATCCAGGTCAAAGGAAGAAAAGGAAAGAAGCGACAAAGAAAGATACAATTGCCCCATGGGACAACTGGGCAGCATTTCCTTGTAATGACGACCGTGCTTCAGGTAAAGGGCCAGCTTGAGAGCTCTTTTGAGCTCAGATGCCTGCGGCTTTGAAAATCGATGTTTTCTTAAATGTGGCATGAAATCGAGTCGGCGATGTTGCGTTTAAAATTAACCTAAATTTTCCCTGGCTCCCCTGCGTAGAAATACGTAATTATGGCCTTCTGTTTTTTCCTCTTTCAACCAAACGTTGTCCATATAGGCGCTATTGCCTATTTTAGTGGACACACCGGGGTGGTGATTTCGAGCTTCCCGGTCAAATATATAAAAAAGTAATATTTTTGAATCATAACGCATCAAAATCATAACAATATGACAGAATCAGAATACGAACCTTGGTTTAAAAACAAAGCGAGCGGTGACTGTTCTCTTGTAACCTTATTGACAATAACTTATACTGGTGGTACCCAAGAACAGTGGCCCAAACCGGGAGAAACGGTATGTGATAAGATGAACGCAGGGGTGGATGCTTCACAAATTGATGAAGTGCTTTTTGAAGGAGTTGGATTCAGCGCTCTGGACAAAAGGCAGGGCTCCAACATCATCCGCGAGTACAACGATGGCGGGGTGCCCAAGGAGATCAAAAGACCCAACGGATCATGACCGAATTCATCCAGGAGAGACTCTTGAAAAGGCTGATCTACATCGGCCTTTTTTTGGCTTTTACCACCACCTGGTATCAGTCCCAGTGGCTTTGCGCTTGGATTGAGCCCCTGGTGAAAGATTATTACACCGATGCCAGCGCTTCGCTTTATTCCTTTAGCATCTATGCCAATCTGATCTATTATGGCGTGGTGGTGTTGGTGCTGTCAAGCGCGCATAGAAGATCTGCCTCGATCCTGGTGGGCGCATCGATCCTGGCCTTGTATTGGGGCGTTTTTTTGATGCTGGGGGTGTGGATGGATCCTGGCGCCTGGAATTTCTTTGAAGGAGCGGGCTATGTGCTTTTCATTGGCGGCGGCTTTTGGGCGGTCTGGGATTTTCTGAAATACGGCTCTTATTACCGCATGATCCGCCAGGTGATCAAGAAAGAATCCCAGAATCATCGGATCTCAGAAACGATTCTGAACGATCAGTTTCCGGCCATCAACAAAGCCACCGACCAGGCGATTCACAATTTGATGATCGCTTCCAGCGAGCTGGACCAGGGCGAGGGTGAACTGCATCAGGCGCTCATGGAAATGGCTCATTTGAAAGAAATGCAGCTCAAGGCTCAAAAGCGCCTTGAGAAGATCGCCAAAAAAGAAGACTAAGGTGGGTGTTTTAGACGACGTAAGAAATTTAGACACCCCGGTCCATCAGATCATCATCTATATCTTGACCGTTGGGCCGGTGTGGTACTTGAGTTTGTATTTTCTCAATCATGAGTCTTTCCTGGTTTGGCCCTTTGAGGTGGCGATTCTCTTTACCCTGGTACTTTCCTTTGGCTCTTATCTTCTGGATCTTCTTTTATCCCATAAGGCACATCAGACTTATCTGACAAGAAATGAGATCTTGGAGAAAAATGACGACGAGAATAAAAACAGCCTGTTTTTGATCCTGTTTATCGCCATCATGTCTTTTTCGCTGTTGGGTCTGAGTTTTGCCCTTTGTTATTATCTGGATCTTTCCTTTCGATCTTTTATTGGGATCTATGTGGTTTTGGTTTATTCACTCAGTCGGGTGCTGCGCATTGTTAATAAGCACTCGTCAAACAACGAAGAAAAGCCCCCGCCAAAGTCCTAAATGCGTCCTAAAAATTTGGGGGTTTCGGCCTCTGGCAAAGCATTGGTAAAGGTTGCAAAAATTTAAAAAAAGGTTCCGTCCAGACCGCAACAAGGAGAAGCCTCTCACGAAAGTGAGGGGCTTTTTTATTTTGAATGAGAGTCGAGCTTGCTCGCACTCGATATGAAAAAGAAAAAGACCGCTTCGCGAAGCGAAGAGGCTTCGGATAGATTGGCCAGGGCTACTTTTTGGGCCCATCGAGCGCAGCGAGATAATCTCGTTCTGAGGAATTAAAGATGAAGAATGAAAAATGAAAAATGCGCTTCACGAAGCGAAAAGTCTATGGAAAATCAGGGACTTATTTAATATAGACCCAACTCGTACCCGATTAAATTTATATTAAAACTTTATCTTCAGGCAGTTACTTAAACAAAGAGTTATGCTCAAAACGTCCCGTCATTTTTTGAATTTAATAACTATATCGCTTGTCTGTGTCTTAAATACTTTGTGCGTCTATTCCCAAGAAGCAGATTCTCAAATAATTGAAACTAAAATATTAGGTAAGACAGGAAGTGACATAACCCTCACGAAATCAGAATTGAATGCATGGTCAAGTATTCAAACTACTCATCCCGATGCAACCGTTCTAGAATTTGATTTAGAGTCCAAGAATCCTTTAACACAATTTCATTCTAACAGCAACAAATTGACCAAGGATATGAAAGATTTTATTTCGAATAACAAGCGCCTGACCTATTTGTATATCGATAAATTTAAGGTACTGATGCCTGATAGCACAATCAGACAGACGCCGAATATCACTATTAAAATTGTCAGATAGATAGAGCTCTATTCACTTCGATCATTAGTTCTTCAGGAACTTCATCGTAACGGATTCTCCAAGATCATTGGTGATCTGCACGAGGTATAATCCAGCACTTAAGTCAGATACATCAACAGATTGTATAGCTGTATTACCAACAATTCTGCGCTGATACATTTCTGTTCCGCTCATGTTGAATACCCGAATCAGATCTGCTTCATTCAAGCCTTGAAGATTAATGATATCATCAGACGGGTTAGGGAAGAGGCTTACTTTTCTTGAGTTACCTAATTCAGCTACTCCTGTCCAGTCTTTCACTAAAAGGTTGGATGTGTGGAAATTATTTAGACCAACGGTTTCAATTGTGCTGTCTCCGATTTGAGTCGTGCCGCTGAAGTATCCTACAGCTCCAACATAATTCTCACTGGCTGAGATTCTTGTGAAATTCACACCGCCACCTTCACCACCATTGTGAATCCAGTTTACATTTAAATCCGTGTCCATTTCAGCAATGAAAAAATTCACACCGTTGACCGAGCTCTTGCTTTCGCCACCAATGTTGATCGTGCCATCTAAATAGGTAGATAGATATACTTTGTCTTCATAGATTGCCAATGAATTTACCGATTCATCAGCATAAATATCATCGACAAAATCTCCGTCGGAATTGAATTTGTATACCATTCCTTTACTTCCAAAAGAAGCTCTGATATTGACTCCACCATAAGTTACCGTATCAGGCACCTCTCCGGCGATGTATAGGTTACCGTTATCGTCCAATCGAATTTTTCTGATCGTCATGTTTGCATTTGTACCCAATTGCTTCACCCATTCCGCCGTTCCTGTGTTATCTAGCTTTACAATCACGCAATTGTTATTATTCTGAGGAAAGGCGGTAATGCCGTCGATGGTTACCGTATCTCTCTGCTGATTTGGAAAGAAAGTGTAATAAACGCTTCCGTCGCTATGAACTCTCATATCCTGAGCGTATTCCTCACGTCCAAGATCTCTGCTCCATTGGATCGTCTTGTTTGTATCAATGGCAACCAGAAATCGACTTGGTCCTGTGCTTGTTATGCTTTGATTTTGACCAATGGATATCTGTGAGTCGAAGTATCCCATTAAAACAACCAGATCATCCTTATTTGATCTGATCAGGTTTACGGAAGCATAATTTGAGCTTCTGTATGTCTGCTTCCATCTCTTACCGCCATTCTTATCGTATGAAGCGATAAAGCCATCAAATGTATTGCCCGTAGCGGTCACAAGGTCTTCTCCAATATAAGCTGTGAATTCCCAATCTCCGGCTACATAAACGTTACCGTTGCCATCTGTGTCTACAGAAAAGCATTGTGTATCGTTTGCCCGTTTACCCTGACCTCGTCCCCAGGCAAAGGTTCCATCGGCATTCACTTTGGCAAGGAAACCGTCTTTGGCATTTCCAAATCCGGCGTCTCCGTCCTTGAAATACAGATCTCCATTGTATCGACCAGTGACAATGATTCCCCCTTCATAATCGGTGGTCATTTCACGAATACTGTTATGAGATCCTCCCTGTGTCCATGCCTGATTCACACCCCTCCATTCAGGAAGTTGGGCTTGCATGATTAGCGGACTGCAAAGAAAAATTGATAGAAAAGATTTGAAAATAGAAGTTCGGCTAATAGTATACTTTGTCATTATGGCTGATTTTGAAGGTCGAAATTACCAAAGAATGAAAGTCAAAATTGACTTCGGTGTATTTTTTAAGAAATAATTGATAAAGTGCTCAGGAAGAGGGCTTTTGACCACGGGATTCTTTCCTTTTTGAATCGCCTTTTGGCTTGAAGTCTTTTCTGAACTTGCCAGATTTTTTACCTCTATTGTTTTTCTTCCTGCTCTTTTTCTTGATTTCAGGATTCCATTTCGGCCCGCGACCAATATCGTCTGGAGGATAACTCTTTTCCACTTCACTACCAATCAGATCTTCAATCCGCTTGAACGCAATCATGTCTTTTGGATTGATCAGGGTAATGGCCTCGCCCTGTGTATTGGCTCTAGCTGTTCTTCCTACACGATGAACATAGTCCTCCGCATCCCTCGGCGCATCATAATTGATCACAAGGTTGATCTCCTTAATATCGATACCCCGACTCATTACGTCGGTGGCAACGAGCAAACGCAGTCTTTTTGATTTGAATTCACGAAGAACTTCTTCACGCTCATTCTGGTCGAGATCTGAAGAAATGCCTCTACTCTCGATTCCTGATCTTTTCAATGAACGAACGATTTCAGAAACATTACTCTTGGTGGAAGTGAACAGAATAATGCTGTCGTAATCTTTTCTTTCATTCAATATATGGGTGAGTATTTTAATCTTTTGATCATCGTAACAAAGAAATACGCGCTGTGTAACACCTTCGGCCGGCTTTGAGATGGAAAGAGAAATCTCTTCCGGTTCTTTCATGATCTTCTGAGCAAGCTGACGAATTTCCTTCGGCATGGTCGCACTGAACAAGAGGCTCTGATGCTCATCTGATAGATATTTTAGTATGCGCTGAATGTCGTCAATGAATCCCATGTTCAGCATGCGGTCTGCTTCATCCAGAACCAAATGTTTGATGCCTTTGAAATTTACATAGCCTAGCTGCAAATGGGATAGCAGCTTTCCGGGTGTGGCGACAACGATATCGGCCCCCTGAGTAAGAGCTTCCTTCTGAATATCAAAATCAGCACCACTTCCTCCACCATAAACGGCAATGCTACTTACATCAATAAAATAGGATAAGCCTTGTATGTCATGCTCAATTTGCATGGCCAACTCACGAGTTGGGACAATGATGAGCGCCGCGACCAAATGATGGTCTTTTCTTCCAATTAGTTTATTGAGTATGGGCAGGGTGAAGGCAGCTGTTTTACCTGTTCCTGTTTGTGCACAAGCAATCAGGTCCTTATTCTGAAGGATGGTCGGAATCGCTTTTTCCTGTATTTCAGTAGCTGTTTCAAATCCGATATAAGAGAGAGCTTCTAATAATTGCGGATGGAGATCGAGGTCAGAGAATTTCATTTAGGATTGGTAAAATACGAAAGGACGGATAATAATTAATAATTAATAGTTAATAATTAATAATTAGTAGTTAGTGATGAGGGAAGTTGCATGTTTTGTCCGTTGGACAAGTATAAATGCTAATTTAAGCTCTGTGAAAAACATCTTTTTTCTTTTCCTTCTGATTGGGATATCTGTGCGGGCACAGGTCGACAATGGTAATTTTACCACCTGTGAAAGTGCCAGAGAGGATTTCGCTCACTGGGCACCGGATCCAAATAATTTGGATCACATGCCTATCAAGATCATTCCGGTTTACTTTCATTTTATTCGAAATTCCGACTGTGAGAACAACTTCGATGATAAGTCATCATACAACGTAGCCAATTATTCAAAGGATTTAGAAACGGCCATCAATCAACGTTTGGCCAATAATGTGCAAATGACGGCCCCTGTCAAAGAAGGTTGTCAAACAGAATATATAGGAGATACACGCCTTCGAATTAAGGTAATGGGATATAATTATCAGCCCTGCGACGATGATTGCAATTCATACGATGGCATTACTCGTCACAACGATCATCCATGTGATTGTTTTGTGAAATACAATGTGAAGGAAGAGAATTACATCAACATCTTCTTCATGGAAGATGACAAACCGGAGGCCAGGCGCGGTGGTGAAGCCTACCTGCTAAAGACCTGTACTTTCAAGTATAAATACAATCCCGATAGTTCCAGTTGGGCTCGCAGACCTACCGATAACACCATTGGAATCCGTATTGAAGGACTGTGGGGTGTTTTGCAAAGCAAGGATTGGGGAATCTGGCAGGCCCACAATGTAGTTATGCATGAATTGGGTCATATCATCGGACACCTGGGTCATACCTGGAGTCAAAGGGACTTTGGAGGAAGACCGGCTTTTGATTGTTGTGATACACCAAGAGGAAGGGGTGACTGGCAATCGAATAACCAAATGGATTATGGAATGGGAGATCGGGGCTTTACTCAATGTCAGATCGGATACATCCACCGAAATCTCACCGAAGAATATTTCAGCTACCTGCTCGACGATTTTTGCGAATATCATACCAACAACACCATCTACATTGATAGCAATCAAACGTTAACCTGGCACACACCAAGGATGCTGAAGGGTGATCTGGTAATTCGAACAGGTTCAAGTCTTGAGATTAAATGTCTTCTCGCTATGCCGAAAAATTCAAAAGTTGTGGTAGAGGCTGGAGCGAAACTCATAGTCAACGAAGGCATTATAACCAATGTCTGCGATGAGAAATTCATTGGCATTGAATTACACAAAGACCTGAGATATAAAAGGGGAGAAGAGAAGAATAAGGCAGTCCTGGAATTGTCGGATATTTCGAAAATCTCCAACTCTCAACTCGAAACCTACGAGATTGACGTTGTCAGAGGGAAGCCTGCAAAACCAAGACAGATCAAACGTTTCGAGAAAAAACGACTTAAGATGAATAACACATTATACGAAACCGGCCACCAAATTCTCTAAGCTACCATCATCTTTCATCCTTAATCCTTCATCCTTCATTCTTCATCTTTCATTAATAAAGGCTTCCGCTTCAACCTTATTCAGGAACTGAGTCAAATTCTGTTCCCTGGTCAATTCAAACTTATTCCGCAGTCTGTGACGTGCTGTTTTGACACTATCGGGAGAAATCCCCATAACATCAGCGATTTGCTTCGAATTCAGATTCATTTTCAATAGAGCAGCCAGCCTGATCTCTGCATTTGTTAGATCAGATCGTTTCTTGTTCAAGGCGTTGATAAAACTTGGGTGAACATTCTCAAAAAACTTACGGAAGTCATCCCAATCCTTGTCTGAACTCAAATTCATCTTAATAATACTTCTCAGCTCTCGCAGGGAAGAAGACAGCTTTTCATTGCCTTTGTCATCAATATGGTCGATCTTTTCCAACAGTTCTGTCATCAGGGTTCCTTTCTGAATAAAGTTCATGGTGTATGAGGTAAGTTCCATGTTCTTTTTCTCAAGTTCAGCACTTAATTCTTTCTCTTTGAGCTTTGAATTCGAAATCTCCGCTTGCATTAGAGCTTCCTTCGATTCACTTAATTCCTTGTCCTTCTTTCTGGTGTTTCTGAACGAAATTCCAATGATTACAGCACTTATGGAGAGAACGATGATCAGAATAGACAGAGAAACGATGTAAGTGTCGCGTAGCTCTTTTTCCTGATTCAACAAGAGAATGGCCTGCTCATTCTTTTCCTTGTCATACTTCATTTTCATCTCATGGACCTGATAGGAGATCTGTCGGTTCACTTTCTTGTCGAAGGTAGAGGTATGCTTTTGATAGTATTCAAGGGCTTCTTTGTAGTTTTCTCGATTATATGCCAGCTCATACAAGAAGTAATAGAGCTCGTATAACTCGTCCTCAAGTTCATTCTTCAAAGCCAGATCCAGAGCCCGTGCCAGGTGCACATCCGCACTGTCTTTTTGATTTACTGCTGAGAAAGCTCCGCCAATTTCCTTTTCAGCCATGACAATGCCTCGGATGTCATTGAAAGATTCATAAGCTTTCAAAGCCTTGTTGAATAAATGATCGGCATCTACCAGATCGTCTAATTGCAGACTCGCAATACCCTGATAAAGGCTGAGTTCGGCTATTTCATAGTTGTTATTGAGTTTTGCAAAGATCTGTTCTGAACTGTCGAGGTATTGAATGGCATGTCGGAAGCTCTTATATCTCCTTTCTTCATCTTTACTTTTTTCAAAGGCGTAGTTCATTCCGAAAGCCTTATATGTAAAGGCAAGCATCGCCTCATTTCCTGTTCTTTTATAATAAGGGATCAGCTCTCTGAAGCGCTTGTTAGAGAGATCAATGATTCTTTCTCCCTGATAAGCCACAGCAATTTGGTATTTGAACAACATGATGTCATTGCTGTCGCCCAGAGCCGCAATTTTCTTTTCAGCCTCAAGAAAAATGGGCATGGCTTCATTGAAGTTTTCCTGTCCCCACGAATTCAGGCCTACGCCTAATAAGGCAAATGCCTTTCCGCGTTCATCTCCGAGAGAATCTGCTAAATGCTGAGCCTTCTCTGCATATTTCCTTCCTTCATCAGGATTTTCAGCCCAGCTTTCAAAGCTGAGCTCGGATAAAATCTGAATGTATTGTGCATCAATGGTGGTTTGATTTAGTAAAATGGACTTGATGCTGTCGGTTTTTAATCCCGAATAGGCCAAAAACGGGTAAACAAAAAGTAAACAGAGCAGTATTTGTGCGCGAAGTCTTTTCATTTTCTCAGGCATTAATATTCACCTAAAATAGATAAAAATTGATTCATAACACATTGAAAACGTGTAATATAAAATTCATGTTAACTTTTCTTGTTTACCTGTCAACTTCTTGTTTACCCCGGTTTTTTCGGGGTGCACAATCTTCATTTCATCTTTGCCCTATTCTTAAACCAAACGAAATGAACGCTATAACCAAATCGCTAAATCCAAAGTCCAAAAGCTGGACAATAGTATTTGCCATCGTAGCAGGATCCTTTGTAACAGGGATGACGGGTTACGTCACCATGGGAATGAATTTTCCTCTGGTATTAATTACAGCCATAGGAATTAACTTTCTGTTGGCCCAATTCATGAATCACTCGTCGGATCGTCATGAAATCAGTCTTTATAAAAAGGTGATTCACCTTTTTGATGGGAATCTGGGACAATTCTTTTCAAGTTTCGCCGGCATGCTGATTCTTCTGGTTTTGCTTGTTCTGGCGACAGGAGAAGGGAAGACTGGCGCTCTTGCATTGCAACAGATCCTGGATCCCAATACGAATCTCCTTTACTACATAATAATTATCTGTGGTGCAGCTATGCTGATTGCATTCATGAAGTTGAAGAAACACCTCGATATAATTTTCTATTTGTTCACCGCTTTGATCGTGCTTAGAACATTGTTTATTGTATTCTTTTTGCTGAGATCAGCCGAGGTTCCGGAGTGGTCACTTGCTAATTTATATAACTCAATACAACTATCTGATTTTCAGGGAAGTCATGGAGTTGTGTTTATCGCTTTCAGATTGGCATTCTGGAGCATGGTTGGACTGGAAGTTTTTAGTCTGTGGAAACGAACATCCGTAAAAGGAAGGGGGCGAAAAATGATCTGGTTATTTGCCATATCTCTCCTCCTGGTATTCACAATTATTCCGGGTATATATATGGCCGGGGTCTTTCCTTATGAATTATGGCAACTCTTTGTACTGGGAAGTGAAGGATGCTACGGTGCATGTCCTGATCTGGCATTAGCCTACAATTTTGGCGGAACAACAGGTAAATATCTGATGGCCACATCCATAATTCTATCACATTTATTGATGGTCAGCATCAGTTTCATGTTGATATCAAGGATCATTATGAGTTTATCCCGTCAGAAACTATTCTTTAGTCGACTCAGCGCTGAAGATGGAAGCATGGCCCTGGAGAATAAGTATTTGACCCTATTGCTGGTATTTGTATTAAGCGTCGTATTAAGCAGTCTGAATCTAAGTGCCAGTTACTGGGTAGGATTATCCCTGTACATGTCATTCGGTTTTATACTGATCGCTCAGCTCATTTGTCTGTTGAACCTACATTTCAAGTGGTTTGCTTCCAGCTTCTTAGGGAATCAGTCCCTTCTCTTATTGAGTGCTCTATCTGTGGTGATGATGGGTATTTTGTTCTATTCCGGATTCAAAGGGGAACATGCTCACTTCCTCAATTTCGCATTTGCCCTTTTCTGTTTTTCGCTTTGGGTTGCCGCCAGTTCTATTGTATATCTAATGAAAATCAACAAAACCAATTAAAATGACATTCGAAAAAGCTATTCAAAACAAGGTTCCATTCATCACTGACGGTGGATTGGAAACGACCTTCATCTTCGACTACAAAGTTGACCTGCCACATTTCGCAGCATTTACCACATTATTGAATCCAATGTATCGAAAGATGCTAAGCAAGTATTACAAACAATACCTGGATGTGGCTGCAGAATACAATACAGGCTTCATTTTGGAGAGTCCGACCTGGAGAGCCGGTAAGGATTGGGGTGAACGGATGAACTACGATCAGGAAGAGATCTTTCGCATTAACCAACGCGCTATACACTTTCTTGACGTGATCAGAGAAGATTATGAGCAACAGATCGAACACATCTATGTGAGTGGTTGTGTCGGCCCAAGATCTGATGGTTATGTAGTTGAAGATAAAATGAGTGTTGAAGAAGCCATGAACTACCATGAGTCGCAGATAACAGCTTTCAAAAGTGCCGGTGCGGATCTGATAACAGCCATGACCATCAATTATGTAGAAGAAGCCCTTGGTATTGTTCTGGCTGCCAGAGAGCAAAACATACCCATAGTAATGTCCTTTACCGTGGAGACAGATGGCAAGTTGCCCGATGGAACCGCTCTCGAAGATGCTATTATGGATCTGGATTGGTCTACCGGGTCATATCCATTGTATTACATGATCAATTGTGCTCATCCAAGTCATTATTTCTCACAACTGAGTGGAGATACCAAGTGGCTTAAAAGAATAAAAGGCAGCCGTTCCAACGCGTCCGCCTTATCTCATGCCGAACTCGATGCGTCTGAAACGGTTCAAAGGGAGCCGATGCACGAATTCACCGATAGCCACGTTCTGCTGAAAAGCTTCCTTCCCGACATTCAAGTTTGGGGAGGTTGCTGCGGCAGTGATCATACACATGTTGAGTCTCTGTGTTCCAGTCTCCTGGATGAAAGACGAAAGGACAAGAAGAGAGAGGAAAGTATGTTTGTTTAGTCGTTAGTCGTTAGTCTGCAGTCTTCAACAAATTTTCCAGTTGACTGTAGACTTTCGACTATCTAACTTCTATCAACTCAACGTCAAACCTGAGAGGAGAATAGGCTTGAATAATGCTTCCTGGAGGAGGATTGCCACCATAAGCCAAGTTTGATGGGATAATGAAGGTGGCCGTAGTTCCTTCTCGCATGCGGGCGATACCTTCTTCCCAGCCTCTAATAACTCGGCCGGCACCCAATTTAAATTCTATGGGTTGATTTCTTTCCCAGGATGAATCAAAGGTCTCTCCAGTAAGAAGTGTGCCCGTATAATGTACTTTGACCGTCAATCCATTTTCTGCCTGTCTTCCTTTGCCTGCATTGGTTTCAACATAATATAGACCAGACGGGGTGGCGCTTACACCTGGATAATATTTTGTCATATATTCTGCAATCTTCTTTGCTTCGGCTGCCTTTTGCTCCTCTGCCAAAGCCGCTTTTTCAGCCCTTAATTCATCGATGGATCTCGACTTATTGACTTTGACTTCAAATACCAGATAATCCGTTTTGTTGATTCCCGGAGGAATTCCAATACCACCTGCTTTGGTGAAGAAAGAATCGGCCGAAGTGATAAAAACGGCTTCATCACCTTCATGCAGCATGATAAACCCTTCCATGATATCGGATTTATAAACTGGTTCTCCAACCATCAATTCTGCCGGTGTTTGTATGCTTTTGGAGTCAAATAATGTCGTGTCCTTCGTACCGTATTTAATATCTACTGTAACTATATCCTGTAACTCAACCTTTCTTCCCTGTTCGGCGGCCGGTGTGATTTTGTAGTAAAGACCACCTTCGGTTTTATCGAAACCTTTGGTCATTTTTTTAAGTTCTTTTTCGTTTTGTGACTGAGTGGATACAAAGGCACAAATTAGTAGGAGAGAGGTGAGAATTCGCATGCTTTATTTTTTGGCCAAAATACCAAAAGATCTATGATCTATGAACTATGATTCATGATCTATGATCTGAGAGGATATATTGATGTGAGATCTTGGAATGGGAAATTTCGTGACTATTTTACCGTTCATCATTTATAGTCAATGTGGAGAATGAAAAAACTTAATCTTGCACTGTGAGAATTACTCTGCTGATTTCTTTTGCAATGCTGTTCGGACAAGTCTTCGCTGACGAAGAGTACATACCCGAACTGCGCAATTTATTCAGTGCAGATCTGGTTTTGGATGCAACTGTGAAAAGCCAGGATAAAGACCAGTTTTACATTATTGTGAATAAAGCCATCATTGACAAGGGTTATGGATTGAAAAAGGGAGATCAGATCAATTTACCAAGAGAACATGACGGATGCGGGTTTGAAGTCGATTACATGTATTATAAACGAAGTCGTTTCTACCTGATCAAAAAGGAAAAAGGGTGGAGGCTGAATTTTGGAAGTACACAATCAATAAAGTCGGTCTATCATTTTGGTAATCTCAGTGTAGATGACAGCTTCTGCGGTCTGAGCTTTGTTCCACCTCAGGGTAAAGAAAGGGAAACTATGAATGCGACTATCAGGGAATTCGAAAGAGCTTATGCGTGGGACGAAGACAAATACGAATACATTCCCAGACTGGATTCAATCAGACTCAAGCAATTGGCAGAGAAAAACATCATGGTAAGTGCCTTTGAGGAAAAGGGCAGATGCTGCATCGACGGAGATGTAGAGGAGCCGGTAGAAATTGAGTTTGAATCTGAAAGGCCTGAGGAAGATGGAGAAATTCAGGCATGCGCCTTGACCGGTTTTGAGCCTGAACCGCCTTTCACTGATGAAGAAATGAGAGAATATCTGGTGAATAACGAAAACCCGCTGACTGAACATGGCATAGAAGGAAAAGTTATCGTGCGATTTACTATCACTGATTCAGGTCGTGTTGAGGATGTGTCGGTTCTCAGAGGAGTTCATCCAGTGCTCGATAGTCTGGCAGTCAAGAAAACGTATAAAATGCCCAACTGGCAGCCGGCCAGAAATAATTATGGCAAGAATTTCTCTTGCTTTACCATATTGCCTTTTAGCTATAGATTGGAAGAGTTAAAATGAAAAGCATTAAATACATTTTCTTCGCTGCATTTGTCTTCTTAGCTTCTCTGAGAGCCTTATCCTGCTCATGTATTGGACCCGATAAATTCATGAATTCAATAGGCGAATTGGTTGTCCGTGCTGAGGTTATTGGTATAAAAGCCCTTGATACTTCGCGCTATGCATACACCGTTACCTTGTTTAGGGTTAGCACGGTATTAAAGGGTGAATTCAACGAGGATACTCTCTATCTGCTCAACGACAAGGGTTTTGAATGTTTTAAAAGTGTTCCATATAGAGACGAAGGGAGAGAATATATATTGACAGGCTCCTTGCTGAATGAATGGAATGCATTTGAATACAGAGTGGACTCGTCTTATTTCAACCGATTGCTGGTCATGGGTCTGTGTTCAGAGAGTTTTCTTTTTATTGATGGAGACAAAGTGAGAGGTAACATCACGAAAAACAGAGGCAATAAAGTCAAGCTAAGACACAAAATCTACGCGAGAATTCTGTCTGAGGACGCCTACTCTAATTGGTTGGCAAAAAGAACTTCCCCTCCAAAAAGTGAGAAATTAATGCAAAGTAGAAATCTGTACAGGTTCGAGAAGAAACTTCAAAGGCGTTTTAATCAAGGCTGAAGACCAATTGAAATGATATTGCCCTTTTCAGATCTTATATTGCCCGTTATATCAATTTGTACATCTTGTATTTCTTCAAACAGGTTCATCTCTAATAGTTTCTCCACCTCCTGATTCAATATCGACTGAGTAGTGCAGGTGACATTGACCAGGCGGAAATCATTCTCGCCTTTTATCATTCTCCATCTCCAGTCGAGTTGACGTATGGTTTTCGTTGGACCGTTGTCGTACCACCATGCGGTATAAAGTGTGTCATTTTCCTCCGACTTTAAATGGGCCATATAGACTTCCTTGCCATTTACAACATCTATTTTTTCGTGATCGAATTTATAACCACTGCCTTTCCAGCATATCAAGGGTGTGTGATCAGCTCCGTAGAATTTACTTGATGGTTTTATGTAAATCATGCTTGTATCATTGACGAACTGCATAACATTTCCTTTTACCGTGTCTTTTTGAAAACCATCTAGTTCAATCTGTTCAGCCATGGGGTCCTTTTCGATATTCCTATATTCAACACGATTCTGATTGAGATAAAGCAGAACCATTAGTCCGGGCAAAATCAGCCAGGCATATTTTTTAGAAAAGCTCTTTGGTGAAGGAATCACAACAGTTTTAGTTTTGCCATATTTCCTGAAAATCAACCGAATCATATAGTAGTTAGGAAGAATTAGGTATGAGATCAAACATATGATTCCGATCAATTCATGTGATAAAGAGCCCGGGTCTGATGAGAAGAGAACAAGCAAGAGGATTCGACTCAGATTGCTGAGAATTACGAGGATGGAGGTCCAGGCAAAAACCAACATGATCACAGAAAATGACAAGGATGTTTTTGATCTGCGTTCAAAATGAGCCAGGAACAGAAGCGTAATGATAAACGATGTGCTCACCATCTTAAGTCCCATGCATTCCGGATCTACCGAGAAGGCTTGATCATTCAGGTAAAGGATATTTCCAACTGCACTTGCATCCATGCTCATACTCTGAAGTATGGAAGCCGAAATAGAGGTCAATTCAAGTCGTATGGGAAATCCCAGTTGCTGAAATACAAAGCCCGAAAAAGGGGATAAGAGAATGATCAGGTAAAAAGGAAGATTATTCACCTTTCCCAGGTTGCTCTCAATAATGAATAAAAGGAAGAACATGTATCCAAGGAAAAAAAGCGACTGCACCTTTATCATGGGATATACCGCCAGGCAGAGGAGCGAGAGAAAGGCATACCTGAGGGAAAATACGTTCCTCTCCTTTACATAGAGAACGAAGGGGCAGGAAAGAGCAATAATGAAGAATTGAAAATCGAATTTCAAATAAAAATACAGGTTCTGCATGCTAACCAGTGTGGCCAGCAGCAGGAAACCTGTCGTTATCAATTGCCTTTTTGAAAGGTTCATTTTCATCATTGATCTCAATTCAATGTGTTCATTCTTCTTTTGTAGGTCAGATATAGGAGTGTTAGCCCTATCAATATGATCAGCGCCCATTCATGGGGTTCAGGGACAGCTCCGGAAGAGCCAGAGGCTGCATTCTGAAGGCTGTTCTCATTTTCTTCGATTCCAAATCTTTCATAATCCTGAAGTGTTTCTAGTACGACCAGACTTGAGATCGGAGAGACCACAAAGGCTTCATTCGCCAGATCAATCAACTCACCGGTAACGTATTCATCCGATTCAAAGTAATGAGCACCCATCAGATGATTGATCTGATTGTAGGCAAAGAGCCGCATCACATGATCGGGGGCCTTGGATTTAACCTCACCCTTATTCATGATGATCTCCATATCGGACTCATGTATTACAATTCGATTGGTATCTCGACTGAATTCGGGGAATTCATTCTTGGAAATCAGATCCCTCAATTCGTCTATTGATCCTGAAGAGAAGTGAAATATGCCAAATTCTCTCAGAGAGGCTATATAAGGAGAAACCTGGTTGTCTATGTTATAAAATGGAATGGATTCAGGCATTCCTTCCAGATACGATTTCAAACTATCTCCAAAAACAGATTCTTTTAGATCTCTGAGGTTTGGACTTAAGTGAGAAGACTTTGAAATGATCAGGCTTTTTCGCGGATCATCGATAAGATGAATTGGAAAGAGACTAAACTCTTTATCGAGTCCTTGTTCGATTAAGTATTCTCTATTTTCTTCTGTAACCTTAGCGGGTTCAACATCAACGACGTAAAATGGCCTGTCGCCAATAATTTCCAATACATCTTCTATATCCCCTTTTGACCAACTCTTATTGATATCAAGGTAAATCTTCTCAGCTTTGAATATCTCATTTTCAGGTTCGTGGTCTTTTACACTAAAACTCTTGCCATTGAAGGAGAACTGATTTTTTGACAGCCCCTCGTCAGATATGCGCAATTCCCAATACGACCGGTAACTGCCGGTATACTGATATTCATTGGTTCCTGTTTGTTCAAAAACGGAAGGGAGATCAAGGAATTTTGCTCCATTTTGACTGTGAATCCTAATAGCCGTGGTTTCGAGGGAAGAATTATTCCAGGGTCCTTTGAAATTCACATTCTTGAGAATTAATTCATCACCTCGTTTTTCAAGAGGCATGGTGAATCCGACTCTGAATCTTCTGTTTTCAGCTGGAGTGCATGGAAACACAGTGACAGTGATTCGATTACCTTCCTGCCAGTGTAATAAAGCAGGATCACGTCTCTGTCTACCAACGATTTCACTATAAGCGCTATCCGCTTTTTGCCTGGTCGTTAATCTTGATTTTTCCTCTCTTCCGTTGATCCATAGCGACAAGGAAGTTGCAACTGATCCTTCCGGAAGATAAAATGTATACAGTGCTTCCTGTTGATTTTGGGCCCAGGAATTGTGATTCTGAATGGTAATGTATTTTTCGAGGTAGGCCATTCTGTAATCAGGAAATACATCAAGGTTGGTAAGCACTTCTGTTGTGCTCAGGTCTCGACCCGTCCAGAATTTACGATAAGACAGATGACGTGAGTCGAATTTTGATTCCAAAACCTTAATCCTGTCGTTTCTATCTATAGGTAAGTCACCAAGAAAGGCCATTGACATAAAGACCATGGGGTCATGTTCCTTGATTTCACTGAATGAATTCGAAGGAAATCCGAAAGAATCCCAATGTCTTTGTGGTGTGTCGTATCGAAGTTCTCCCATGATGATCTTTTCAGAAAAAGGATCAGAGCTCAAATTCTGACTGAGAATGACCCAGGTGGGAAGAGTGGAATTTGCTTGAGTAATGATGCTGGCACTGGCCTTGTGCAAATTCATTTTGGCATCATGCCATTTATTCATGTAAAAGGAGAAGACTATAAGTGGAAGAATTATACCGGAGAGGTATAAAACCAGACCCGTCCTGCCCGATTTTTCTTTTCTGAATTGCACGATATAAGTCAGTAATAGTAGGTGAGGGGCAATCAAGTGCAAACCGAGACCGAAAAATATGGCGCCTATGATCATGACAACAAACATGGGCAGGAGGTAAATGGCAAAATAAAGTGACATCACCGTTCCTAGTCCCATGAGGAAATATGCAATGTATTTCAGGAATTGAGGTGTTTTTGAATGTCCCAGGATGAACAGAGGAAGGAACATGATGAGAAGATAAGTATCCAGCCATGCTGTAAATCGATTGAAAATTGGGATAGAAAGATTCAAGGTGAAGGCAGAGATTGAGAAAAGCGTGACCATATACATGATCTGTCGTCTGTCGATCATGGATAATTGCCAGAATCTGTTCTTGATGGTATTGTTGCTTATAACGGTGATGGAGTATATGATGGTGATCATATAATTGATCAGAAAGACTCCTCCTTCATCAAAAAAGTCACCTCTTCTTATTTCGGTTTTATTTCTAAGTATCAGATATAGTGCGAAACTCAATATGCTGGCTGCAACGCCGATGATGTTTAATGTTTTTGCGTTTTTGTTGTTATTGTCCATTTCAGTTTGTTTTAAGATGGTTGAGGTTTTTACTTGATTGAATCAGATTGATCTGTCTAAGTGCATATATCAAAGGAATGACTCCCAGAATACCAAAACTGCAGTCGATCAATCTCCAGAACATCGGAATCCCTCGAATATCGCCGGCAATAAGAGCAAGAGGCAAGATAAGGACACAGGCGATAATTCCAAACTCCACGACCCATTTATTCTTAATTGGATCCTTTAATATGCCGAAGAAGAGAATAGCGAATAATATGTGAGCGAATGCAAGCCAGTCGGTTCCATAGGAGAGAAAAGGGAAGTGCATCTCTACAAAGACCAGCGCATCTCTGACCTTCCATATCCATTCCCCAAAAAAAGAATCCTGCGGAATTTGATGACTTAAAATAAGAAGTTCTCTTTCCAGAGGAAAAGCGGTGAGTCCTGATATGAAGAGTCCTGTGGCGAAAATTATAAGGGCGGTTCTGATTTTTTTCATGGCTTTTAATTTAAAAATAAAAGTACTTTGAAATACAAAGTAAAATAAAAAACAATTAGAAATCATAATCCGAGAGTCATAAAAAGTGTTAAATGAATCTTTCTTAGAGTGGAAGGGGACGAGCATACCGGTAACCACTTGAGAACATATACTCTTGACTGCTTTTACATTTTTTCTACCTTTAGACACATCAAAATTTTGGCATGAAAAAGACTTTATTGATTGTATTGGCCGTAGCAAGTGTGCAATTCAGCTACGGATGGGGAAAGAACGGGCACCTGATCACAGGTAAATTAGCTGACCAGTATCTCACACCAAAGACCAGGGATGCCGTGAAGGCCATACTTGGTGATGAAAGTATAGGGGAGGCCGGTCTATGGCTCGATTCGGAGATCAATGAAAGCAAACACAAGAATCAGGATCATTGGCATTACTCATACGTGGATGCTACCCTGGACGAGAATGCATTGATCGTATTACCACAATTCGTTGAGAATTTGCAGAATCCTCAAGCAAGCCAGGAAGCAAAACTCAAGGCTCTGAGGTCTATTATTCACATCGCAGGTGATATTCATGTTCCTCTGCATTGTGGTTACAAAAAGGATGCGGGCGGACACAAGCCGAAAATAGGTTGGGAAGGTGAAGAAGAAAAAACCAATCTGCACAAAGTATGGGATACGGATATGATTCTTCGTTACAATAGTGAGGTAGATTCTTACGTAACTGAACTACAGGGAAAAATTACAAGTGAAGAGAAGGAAATGTGGGCTACTACAGACTTTTCTGTTTGGGTAAAAGAATCTCAGGAAATGCTTGATCAGGCCTATGACTTCGATGGTAAAGTTTTGACTAATGAGTACTACGAGCAGAACATAGTTCTGGTAAATGATCGTCTTTCTATGTCAGGCATTCGACTTGCCGCCTTACTCAATAGCATCTTCGATCCACAGGAATAATTCTTCGGATTATATATTTTAGATTATAAGTTATAAATGGGGTTGAGTATTTAGTCTCATTAGAGGTTTGGCCTTACCTTTACTACCCGATATTTATAATTTACAATTCATATTTTAAAATTAACATACGAACTGTTTTGCAGGATTTTTACCTACATCCCGATGTACAACAGTATTCCCATCTAGATCTGATTGCCAGACAGGTTGTTGAAGGGTTTATTACCGGTCTACATAAAAGTCCCTTTCATGGTTTCAGCGTTGAGTTTGCCGAGCACAGGCTTTACAATACCGGAGAATCGACACGACATATCGACTGGAAACTATTTGCCAGGACGGAAAAGCTCTTCATTAAAAATTATGAGGAAGAAACGAACTTACGTTGCCAGCTTGTCATCGACCACAGTTCTTCCATGTATTATCCCAATAAAAAAGACGATCTGAATAAGATTGGATTTAGTATTTACGCCGCGGCGGCCATCATGGAATTGATGCGCAAGCAGAGAGATGCCATTGGATTGAGTCTTTTTTCTGATAAGGTAGATAAGTTCTACAAGGCCAAATCGAGCCAGGTTCAGCGAAAAGTCATTCTACAGGACTTAGGAGATCTGTTGAGTCAGGAGAAATCCGAGAATAATCAATCTTTTGTTGCCTCATGTCTGCACGATATCGCCGAGAGAGTTCATAAGAGATCACTGGTGATAATTTTCTCTGACATGATCGACCATAAAGAGAAAAAGGAAGAGATATTCTCTGCCTTGAGACACCTGAAACACAACAAACATGAAGTGATTCTATTTCATGTGCATGACAAAGATACAGAGGTCGATTTTGATTTCGACAATAGACCCTATCGATTTGTAGATATCGAAAGCGGGGAGGAGATGAAACTGAATCCTTCCGAGGTAAAAGAGGCCTATAAGGAAAGGGCCAAGAAGTATTTTGAGGATATCAAACTGGAATGTCTTCACTTTGGCATCGATTTTGTTCCTGCCAATGTAAAGCAGGGTTTTCATCAGATTCTGTATCCCTATCTGGTTAAGCGACAAAAAATGCCGTAAAAAGAATTCGGATAATCGAAGACTGAATTTGGAATTCGGATGTCATTCTACTATCATCTCATCATCCCATCATCCCATCATCCCATCATCCCATCATCCCATCATCCCATCATCCCATCATCCCATCATCCAATTAATAAACATCAAAAAACCCTCAAGCTATCGCAAGAGGGTTCTTTATGATCGAAAAGTTATTTGCTCTTAGAGCAGATTGTCAATCTTAGCTGCCAATGTGTTCTTAGGAACAGCACCAACTTGCTTGTCTGCAACCTGTCCGTCCTTGAAGAAGAGGATGGTAGGAATGTTTCGGATACCAAACTGCATTGAAATACCAGGATTGTTATCCACATCTACTTTGCCTACAACTGCCTTTCCCTCATAGTCACCGTGCAATTCTTCAACGATGGGACCAACCATTCTACATGGTCCGCACCATTCTGCCCAGAAATCAACCAAAACAGGTTTATCTGATTTTAATACAACTTCTTCGAAGTTCGCGTCTGTCAGTTCAATAGCCATTTGTCTAATAAATTATTTGTCTACAAAAATAGTATCAAATTGCGTGCCATAGAATTTTAGATATCCACAGCCTTTGTTAATTGATTGTATAATTGACTTCCTTAAGTCCTGATAATTCCTCAAGGAATTCATCTGTTATATTCACTTTCTTGCTTCTGGAGCGCAGTTCCACCACTTGTTTCTCCTTTTTATCGAGGAGCTTCAACACAAGCTGAACCTTGCCTTTATGTTTGTCACTGATCTCACCAATTTTCTGCACAAAATCTTCATTTACAGTGGTTTCTGGAACATTTAAGGTAATGCTTCGTGCCATTTTGTCTCTAAGGTCACTGAGTAACTCGATTTTGGCAATCTTGAATTCCCATTCATTTTCCTTGAATTTATGCTCCATCACTTTGCCATGAACATACAAATGCCAGCCCACGACCATGTAGTTCTTGAAATTAACATAGTCTTCTCCAAATAGGAAAATCTCCTGACTCTCTGAGTAATCCTCGAGTGTAAGCACTCCAAATGGTTTTCCTCTTTTTGTCATTCCATGCCTGGATCCTGTGACTGTGGCTGCAAACTTCATCTCCCTTCCTTTGAAATAGTCGACCTGATTCAGGAAGGTCAGATTGGCATTGGTGAAATTCTCTATCTCCAATCTATAGTCATCTAGCGGGTGCCCTGAAATATATACACCAACAACTTCTTTTTCTTTGGAAAGAAATTCCATGGTACCCCATTCTTCTGTTTTGGGCAATTCAGGTTCTGTCACTTCGTAACTGCTTTCCTCTCCAAACATGTTTATTTGGCTGGAATTCTCTGACTGTTTGACAGCATTTGCAAACTTGACTGCCAATTCAATGCCCGTTCTGCCCAGTTCGTCGGTCGCAAAGTACTGTGCCCTGTGTGCATTATCGAAACCATCAAAAGCACCGGCCATGGCCAAACTTTCCAGCGTCCTTTTATTCACCGAACGAAGATCTACTCTCTGCACCAGATCAAAGAGTGAAGTAAAGGCTCCGCCTTGATTTCTTTCCTGAATCATGATTTCAACAGCCGCTTCACCAACTCCTTTTACAGCCCCTAACCCGAAACGAATTGCTCCCTCATTGTTCACTGTAAAGTGAATATGACTTTCATTTACATCCGGACTCAATACGGGAATATTCAGTCGCTTACATTCTTCCATAAAGAAAGCCACTTTGCTAATATCATTCATGTTGTTGGTCAACACAGAGGCCATGTATTCAGCCGGATAGTTAGCTTTAAGGTAAGCAGTATGGAATGCAATGACGCTGTAGCAAGTAGAATGCGATTTATTGAAGGCATAGGCGGCAAAGGCTTCCCAGTCTTTCCAGACCTTCTCGGCAACCACTTTGTCATGACCGTTCTTCTCACACCCTTCAAGAAACTTAGGCTTGAGTTGATCCAGTAGGGCGAAGATCTTCTTACCCATGGCCTTTCGCAGAACGTCAGCTTCACCCTTGGTAAAACCTGCCAACTTTTGGGATAATAGCATCACCTGCTCCTGATACACAGTAATACCATAGGTTTCTGCCAGGTATTCCTCCATATCATCGATATCGTAAGTGATCTCCTCACGACCTTGTTTTCTTGCAATGAAGTTTGGAATATACTCCATTGGTCCTGGCCTGTACAAGGCATTCATGGCAATTAGATCGGCGAATTTATCAGGTTTAAGCGCCTTCAGATGCTTCTGCATACCAGGCGACTCAAACTGGAAGGTTCCGTTCGTTTCACCCCGTTGGTATAGCTCGTAGGTCTTGGTGTCATCCAAAGGAATCTCATCTACATCAATTTCAACACCGTGTTTTTCTTTAATGAGACGAATAGCATGATTGATAATGGATAGGGTTTTAAGTCCCAGGAAGTCCATTTTCAGCATCCCTGCCGATTCAATGACACTGTTGTCATATTGAGTAACCATCAGGTCGGCATCTTTGGCCGAGGCCACCGGAATCAGTTCCGTCATATCCGTCGGAGTGATGATCACACCACAAGCATGCGTGCCTGTATTTCTAAGTGAACCTTCAAGTACGGTAGCTTGATTTATCGTATTGGCCTGCAGGTCGTTACCTTTCGCAATTTCTTTCATTTGCTGAGCTCTTTCGAACTGCTCAGCACCCAGTTTTTCTTTCAACGCCTTGTCTTCCATACCAAACATTTTCTTCAGTTTGGTATCTGGCATCATCTTGGCTAATTGATCGGCTTCGCTTAACGGAAGCTCAAGTACTCTAGCCGTATCCCGAAGCGCTGATTTGGCAGCCATGGATCCATAGGTGATGATCTGAGCCACCTGATTCTTGCCGTATTTCTCCACAACGAAGTCAATGACCTTTCCTCGTCCTTCATCATCGAAGTCAATATCAATATCAGGAAGGGATATCCTGTCGGGATTGAGAAAACGCTCGAAAAGCAGGTCATACTTGATGGGGTCAACATTTGTGATTCCAATGCAATAAGCCACAGCCGACCCGGCTGCCGACCCCCGGCCGGGCCCCACACTTACGCCCATTTTTCGCGCTTCAGAGGTGAAATCCTGCACGATCAGGAAGTAACCGGGATAACCGGTATTCTTGATCGTTTCCAGCTCAAAATCAAGTCTTTCCTTGATCTCAGGAGTGATTTCCTCATATCGTTGCTTTGCACCTTCGTAGGTCAAATGCTTCAGATAATCATCTTCCGTTTCAAATTCATCCGGAATTTCAAAGGCAGGAAGCAGAACATCTCTTTTCAATTGATATTCTTCAACCTTGTCAACAATCTCTGTGATGTTGCTGATGCTCTCCGGGATATCCTTGAAAAGCTCCGACATCTCGGCAGGTGACTTAAAAGAGAATTCATTATTTGGAAAGCCATATCTCTTGTCCCGTCCTTTACCTATGGGCGTGCTCTGTTTGGCATTATCCTTGACACACAGCAGAATATCATGAGCCTTTGCGTCGTCAGGAGTTACGTAAAATACGTTGTTCTGAGCTATGACTTTCACGTCATGTTTTTGTGACATTCGAATAAAAAATTCATTCGAAACATCTTCTTCTTCAACACCATGGCGAAGAAGTTCCAGATAGTAATCTTGCCCGAAGTGTTCCTTGTACCACAAAATTGACTCTTCAGCTCTTTTTTCACCGTGATTCAATAGAAGCCTTGAAGGTTCACCTCTCAGTCCGCCACTTAAGGCAATGAGATCCTCTTTGTACTCCAATAAAACATCTTTATCAATCCTCGGAACATAGTAGAAACCGTCGAGGAAAGAAATGGCGCTCATTTTACAGAGGTTGCGGTATCCATTCTGATTCTTTGCAAGCAGAACCAGCATGTTTCCGTCATCTTTAACGCTCTTATTTGTATGGTCGTCACAAACGTAAAATTCGCAACCAATGATGGGTTTGATCTCTGCCTTACTCGCTGCCTGCTGGAATTTGAATGCACCGAACATGTTTCCCTTGTCGGTGATAGCAAGGGCCTTCATACCAAATTCTTTGGCTTTATCGATCAGATTGTTTACCTCACAAGTAGCCTGAAGAATTGAGAATTGGGTATGGTTGTGTAGGGAGACATACTCAGAAGACAAAGCTTCTGAGATTTCAGATTCCTGATTCCTGATTCCAGATTCCTGAGTATTGTCTGGTGATTCGGTTATTTGGTTATTTGGTGATGTCTCTTCTGACCTTTGACCTTTTTCTTCGGACTCCTGACTTTCTTCCAGTTCTCCCGGATCATAAGGCTGAACATTCAATCCTATAGCCTTAAATGGCTTTGGGTTCTTTTCTTTGAATTCCTCAAAGTAGGAGGGGTCAAGACCTGTTTCTTTGGGACCGATCAGGCCCAGACGGATCATTTCAAGGAAGGAGCGTGTTGTCGCCTCAACATCGGCAGCGGCGTTATGGGCTTCATCAAAGCCTTCATCGAAAAGCTTTTTATGCAGTTCATCCAATCGTGGCCATTTATATCCGCCTCCTTTACCACCGGGGATGGCGCAATATTCCGTACCTGCATCTTTGGTGTCAAGATCCTTGATGCCTTCGAGTTTATTCTCAAGTTCGCAACGCAGATATTCACATCCAACAATGGCAAGATCGAAGGATATGTTATGTCCGGCAACGAATTGACATTTCTCCAGGTCTCCTGAAAACTTATCGAGCACCTCCTTAAGATCAAGGCCTTGTTTCTCAGCTCTTTCTGTAGTGATACCATGGATCTTGGAAGCATTGAAAGGAATTTCGTATCCATCTGGTTTTACAATGTAGTTCTCAACACTGATCAATTCCCCATTCTCATCATGCAACTGCCAGGCCAACTGAACCATTCGAGGCCAGTTATCAAAGTCCGTTAACGGCGCATTATAATTCTTAGGTAAACCGGTCGTTTCGGTGTCAAAAATCAGATACATATAAGCCTATTTCTTTTGGAAAAACTGAGGAAATAAAAGTATTGAAATGACCCGAAGAAGAAAGGAGAATAACGAATTATTAATTGCAAATTATTAACTCGCAATTAACAATGATTAAGCTGAAAATAATTGAAAAAATGATTGCCAGAATGTGCCTGAACGCTATATCTTCTCTGCCAATTCAGCAGGAAGTAATTTTTCCAGAATAGGTTTTTGATCTTTTTCAATAACAAGAAACTTCCAGTCTGAAGATCCGTTTTCCGAAATAGCATAGGCGTCTTTTTGAGACTGAATTTCAAAAAATTCGGTTTCATTATTGAGAACTACATTTTCCTCACCAAAATTGGTTTTCAAGAGACCCTGGGTCATATTTAAGCGCAATTCTTTTTCTTCATCGGTTTCAGGTTCTTCATTGAGAAATTTAATGTTCAGTTGATTTGAATACGTGATAAGAGCGTAGTGTTTCGATTCTATTTCAACCTTATCGCCAACACTTAAAATTTCCGGATTTATTATCTCGTACTTCATGCCCGGATTGTTAAATGCTTGTTCCATGGCCATGATCATTTTATCCTTTGGAAAGATTTCAAAGAATTCCGGTGTTAAATATTCCAAAGACTGCTCAAATTCCTTGTTCATCAAATGATCCAGGTATTCCCCAAAAGATGTTTCTATGTTGGTTTTGTAATCCTGACTGAAGGCTACACTGGCGCTCAGAGTAAGTGAAATGAAAAGAATAAGGCCGGTTTTGAATGATTTGATCATAACTTGGTTAAATAGGGTGGAGTGCGAATATACAGGAATCAAGATGCATTTCAACATCCATAATTTACCATTTACCATTTAACATTTATAATTTATCATCTTTCACCCTTCATCCTTCATTCTTCATCTATAACCTCTTCCTCCAAAATCTCCTCTTCTTCCTTTCTTGTGCCTTTAGCTTTGTTTCCACCAAAATCATGCACCCATTTTAATCCCACCCCCTGAATGTAGAGATCATCATTCTCTATGTAGGCTCTTTCATTTACTTTATTAAAAACCTTCACGCTGAGTTTTCCATCAGGACGTATCAGGTATTCAATGCTTCCCTCACCGGCAACCTGGTCCGGATTGCTTTGTGTCTGGTTTCCACTACTCACGTTCCCGTCAAGAACGACCCGATCATTGAATAATTGAGTCGACACCGCAACTTCAAGCTGATCGGGAGTTTCTCCTTCTTCTCCCGGAGTGTAGGAAATACCTACATCCACATTTTCATTGATGTTTGATAACCAACCACTCAACTGGTTCGACATGGCTTCAAAGGCAGTTTCACGGCCTGCTGCTGTAGTTGGACTATTTTCAAAATTCTCACAAGGGTAGAATGAGGTAAGGATCAGCAGGGCGAATACCTGTTGGTTTAGACAGGTCTCGTCTGATAACTCTGCCCTTAGCTGTTGTCGCACATTTTCATTCGATTCGGGTAGATATACCTCAAAACCGATGACGGGCTCTTCGATAGTCTGCGTCATCTTTAGTTGCAGGTGAACCGGTATATTTCTTTTGTAGTTCACATCAGAATAGATCTCTGGTAATATGTCTATCAGTCTGGCTCTGGTCTTATAGGTTGTAACCAGGTTCATTTCGCCTCGGTATGGATCGCCATTCCATTTGATCTTGCTTCCCGGTTCAATGATGAATCTCTTGTTTACCACGGATTGTAGTCTGAAGACGTAGTTTCCGGAATTCAGCGTGTACTCTCCTTGGAGAGATAAACTGTTCTTTGGATCGTAATGCATGTTCAAAACACCACTTCCTTTGGCTTCAACCACGTCCTGTTCAAATTCATCAAAAACCAGACGCACCATGGCTTTTGGTGAAATTTCGAGTCTCATGTCAAGTGTGACATCAAAGGTCTTTTCTTTTTCTTCAACGATGATTTCCTCATCTTCTTCCCGTGTTGTGAAAACAACAAATTCATTTTCTGTTACCTCAGACTTGTCTACCATGGGAAGGCTGAAAACTGTTTTTTCTTCGGCTACAATGTCCATATCCAGATACGACTTGCCTTTTTCACTTTCAATGTAGACATCACCAGAAATAACAGCCTTACCGTAATAGAGGTCGTTGTCGGTTTTCTTCGTGTTCATGACGAACAACTTGTCTGATTTGATCCTAAGCTCAGTTCTGAAAGTTTTAAATCCGTTGTGAATGAAATACACACTTCCCTGACCTGTATTTTCGAATTTATCAACCAACTTAAAATTGGGTATTGAAATACTGTCGCTGTTGATCTTAACCGGAATCATGTCACCGAGTAATACGCTATTCTTGAATTTGTAATGCACATTCGTGTATTCAACGAGGGCTTCGGCATTCTGCAGAAACATATTTCCCTGAAGATTGGGCTCGCTAAGCGTTCCGGTCAATTCAAACTGTCCGGTTGCTGAACCACCGAATTCTGAGAGTATATCTTTTGTGAAGGGTTCAAGAACATTCAGTGGAAGGTCAATCAAGGCCAATTCAAAATTAAGAGGAGAGTCTTTCTTTCGCGTGCTGTAATAGCCATTAAAATCGATCTTATCCACGCCCTTGTGGGATATTTCTCCATCCACATCGAGTCTTTTATCTTCTTCATTCCAGTTGCTGATGATGTGACCGCTTCCCAGAAATTTTTCATTGAATCTCAACTCCATGAAGGACAAATTGCTTTCGAATAAGCGTTCATTGTAAACGTCGGTTAGAGAGGCGTAACCCGTGATATTGCCTTCCAGAGACACTTTTGCTTCTTCAACGAATGGATTTAATTGATTCAAGTTAAAACTGTCCAGAGCCAGTTCAATCTTATCCCATGAATTCCTCGAAATCCTTCCATTTATACCGATCGATTGATTTCCCCGACTTACTTGAAAGTTTTGGAATGACCAGCTGGATGAGTCAAACAGAACGTAATTAGAATCATGCATCATCCAAATAAGGCTGTCTGCTTTGAATTCTGTATCGAGAAATCGAAAACCCACAGTGTTGTGATCGAAGACATAGTTTTCAAGATATATCTGGCTTGAAAATGGACCACTCCCGTAAGAAGTCATTTCATTTTCAATCCTGTTGTCCTTCACCACAGAGGAGATATCGATGTATCTGTCCTGGGTGGATTTACCTATTGCATATCGACTGATCTTGCTTTTCAGGCTGAGTTTATCTCCATCCGCCCAAAGTTTGAGGTCGGTTGAATCAACCTTGATATTATCCTTTCTGAAACCGATAATTTGAGAGTTCAGCTCGAAATTATCGTCTTTACTCTTAAACCAGCCTTGGGCATAAGTACCACTGTCGACCGACAATCCCGGACTGATCATTTTCTCAAGCAGACTGTAGTCCTTCATATTTAGTGAGAAGCTGAAATCCTTATCTACTTGTATGTCTTCATCTATGGCATTGGGAACATAAGTTTTGAGCAGTTTTTTTACAGTCTTATATCCATCGAGCATGTCATACCTGCCGTCAAGATTGAAGTCCAGAATGTCAGATCGGATTGAATGATGTTTGATTGGTCCATCTCTTCTTGAATTGAAGGTGAAATTGCTTACAGAAATGGTGTCTTCAAAGTCTTTGTATACCAGGTCATCTACAATGAAACTGCCAAAAAGGCTATCGATATTGGTATACCTCATGTCGATATTCAGTGATGCCTGTATGTGAGCTGTGCTGTCTACCTGGTTTGCGGCAAGAACAATTTTTGGATAGATGTGATTTATTTTCGAGTTGAAGTTGAATACATAGTCTTCTTCAGACAGATCGATCTTTCCAATGAAATCAAGGTCAACGTATTTGTCTCTGATGCCTATACTTCCTGTGAAAGTTTCTTTTACGAAATCACCGCTTAAGGCAACATTTCTGTAGTTGTACTGATTAAAGTACATACTCAGGATATTTCCGGATAGGTGAGCATCTACGTCATCTTTGGATAATCCCTGACCTTCGATTTCAGCTTCGAGATTTACATTTCCCAATCTGTCTTCTACATCCAGGAATCTTCCTGCATTAAAGTCGATAGCTGCAATTCTACCCGAGTATGCGAAAGTAGAATCGGCCTTCAATTCTAGGTCGGTGTTGATCTGACCAATGGCCGTTCTTATTTTTCCATTAACTACCAAGTTTCTCGGGAAACCTGCGACCTTACCGGAAAAATTAACGCGTCCCAGTCGACCAAAGTTTTCAGGGAGTTGGATGTAATTGTTCTGTTCGAATGGTGGAATCTTAATCTTCTCAACACCTCTCTTGCTTGTGTAAAGATTTTTGACATCCATATAGATGAACGTCTCCTCAAAATCGGGGAGACCTTGTAATTTGAAGTCAAGACTTACTCTGCTGTGATCGGCTAATGACAATTGAACATCTTTACCATTCAAACGGTCCACACTTCCGCTGAATTCTCCCTTTACTTCAGGAATGTCTCGCATTCCTCTTAAATCAGGAACGAAGTAGGCGAGGTCTGTGGTCGACATGTCAGAGGGCAGGAAACGAATTTTAAAGTTCACATCTGATAAGGGATTCTGGTAGGATTGCCAGTTATCTGTTTTTAGATCGATGTAGGCATGCACTTCTGATTTTGGACTTTGGATGTGCAGGTCATGTATATTGATGCCCTTGTCACTGGCCGAGATACTCGCCGTTAAATTATCAAGTTGAAAGTCTTGCTCCTTCATTGATAACTTGATATAATTCACTTGATAAAGATTGCTATCGATCTGTAGATCATTAACATACAGATTTAATTCTCTTATGGCCAAATGGGATGGATCAAAGGAATTGCCTGATTTTTGCTTTTTGGTCTCATCATTCATATTGAAATGACCATTAATGATCTCAAAGTGGTCAATTCCCAGTTTAAGTGGGGGTGAGATAGTATCTGAAGATGAGAAATAATCTATTAGAAATTTAAAGTTAAAATCTTCTTTCTCTCCTTCTCTTTTTAGGTTGATTTTAGGATCACTCAGACATATACTTTGAATTGAAAATTTTCTGGATTTAAATAAATTCAATTCAAGTCCGATGTCGGTCTCCCTGGAATAAAGAAGGCTGTCGCTCAGCCTGTCTTTGATAATTAACTCATCTAGAACAAGCCTATTGAAAAAGGTGATTTCGGTCCGATCGATATCGACATATGCATTCCATTCCTTGCTCAAATATTTGGCAATGGCTTTCCCGGTTAGACTTTGAAAATAATTGATCTGAAGGGCAAAAACGACAAGGGCATAGATGAGCAGAATCACATCCATCCCCACAATCAAAGCGCGATATGCTTTTTTAATACTTTTGCTCACGAAATTTCCTTCACCACAAAAATAGTCTTTAAATGAACAGGGAAGAGCTCTTAATTCTCGCTATAGAATCATCGTGTGACGACACTTCCGTTGCCATATTAAACGGAAGAAATGTGCTTTCTAATGTGATCAGTACACAGGAAATTCATCGCAAATATGGCGGCGTTATACCGGAGCTGGCATCCAGAAGTCATGAAAAGAATATGATCCCGGTTATTCATGAAGCACTTGACAGGGCCAATGCAAAAAAGGAAGATTTGTCGGCAATCGCTTATACGCAAGGTCCTGGATTGCCAGGTTCGCTTATCGTAGGTAATGCTTTTGCAAAGTCCCTCAGCATGGCGCTCGAAGTTCCTCTGATCTCTGTGAATCATATGCAGGCTCATATTTTAGCTCATTTTATAGATGGAGTGCATGTGTCCGGGCCTGAATTCCCCTTCCTTTGTCTAACCGTTTCAGGAGGACATACTCAGCTGGTCCTAGTGAAAGATTACTTTGAAATGGAAGTGGTAGGCGCTACTCTGGACGATGCCGCTGGAGAGGCATTCGATAAGATTGCCAAGATGTTTGGAATGGAATATCCCGGTGGACCCTTGATAGATAAATATGCCAGGGAAGGAGATGAGAACAAATTCACTTTCTCCAAGCCAAGAGTGGATGGTTTTAACTTTAGCTTCAGTGGACTGAAAACATCGGTTCTGTATTTCCTTCAGGACATGAAAAAGAATGATGAAACCTTTATCGAATCAAACCTCAATGATCTCAGTGCTTCGGTTCAAAAAACCATCGTTGATATTTTGATGGAAACACTTGAGAAATGTGCGGCTCACTACAATGTGAATCAGATTGCTCTTGCAGGCGGGGTTAGCGCAAATTCCGGATTAAGACAAGCATTGATGAAAAGAGAAGAAAGTCTGGGCTGGATGGGATATGTACCACCTCTTCAATATTGTACAGACAATGCGGGAATGATAGGAATAACCGCATACTATAAATATTTATCAAAAGATTTCTCTCAACTCGACTCTGTATCCCAGGCCAGGATGTACTTCTGATAAGAATCCTGAATTCTTGAAAATTATGTAACCATTGTCGATTTCTTGCGTTCCTATTACCTTACCTTTGCAGCAATATGAATACAGGAAAAAGAACTTTTTTGGCCACCACAATTGTGTTTCTGGCCTTTTCAATTAGTAATTCAGCCTTTTCACAGAATTCCGGCAAGGACACATCAGATTACCCGTACTGGATTGAAATGATGCAAGATCCTTCTGCCAATTTCTTTGAAACTCAGAAAGCATTTGAGATGTACTGGGATGGACGAGAAAGAGACAAAGGCGATGGATGGAAGGTTTTCAAGAGATGGGAATACTGGACATCCCTAAAGGTGGATGAATACGGCAACAAACCCAAAGCCGGCCAATTGATTTCTGAATTCAATAAGATGCAAAATACATCAAAGAGTGTTTTACTCGACGATGGGCATTGGGAAGAGATCGGTCCGATTACTCTTCCTTCAAATGGCACTGGTCAGCCAAATGGAATGGGCAGGCTGAATGCAATAGGATTTCATCCGACAAATGTAAACACCTATTATGTGGGTTCACCAGCCGGTGGACTCTGGAAAACAGAGAATGGAGGAAATGCCTGGGAATGTCTAACGGATACACTGCCTACTTTGGGAGCTTCCGCCATTGTGGTGGATTACAGCAACGCTAATACCGTATACATTGGAACGGGTGATCGTGATGCAGGAGACTCACCTGGATACGGAGTATGGAAAAGTACAGATGCAGGAGATACCTGGTCTCCAAGCAACACAGGAATGGGAAACAGGACTGTCGGAAAGATGATCCAGAACCCAAAGGATTCGATGACATTGTTAGCAGCCACGAGTGGTGGGGTGTATAAAACTACAGATGGAGGTCAGACCTGGACAAGGAAGTCCTCTTCTGCCAATTTTAAGGACATAGCTTTCAAACCAACAGATACCTCCATTGTATATGCGACGGAAGGTGGTGATTTTTATCGTTCAACGGATGGCGGCGAGACTTGGACTCAAGGTGCTACTGGCTTGCCAAGTGCTTCAAGAATGGTCATTGGCGTGAGTCCGGGAAATGGAAACTACGTCTATGTACTCGAGGCAAACAGCAGAACATACAAGGGCATGTATCGAAGTACCAACAGTGGTCAGAGTTTTACCTTGATGTCGAGCACACCAAACATTCTCGATTACAGCTGTCAGGGTAGTGGAACTTCCGGACAGGCCTGGTATGATCTGGCCATTGCAGTTGACAGGAGTAATGCCAATACCGTTTATGTTGGAGGAATCAATATCTGGAAGAGCACGAATGGTGGAAGTAGCTGGAGCTGTGTTGCCCATTGGGTAGGTGGATCGTGGAATTGCAATACACCGAGTGTTCATGCTGATCAACATGAATTCGCTATCAATCCTTTGAATAACAACTTATATGCTTGTCACGATGGAGGTCTGCACATCTCCGGAAATGGAGGTTCGTCATGGACTGATAAAAGTGATGGACTAGCCATAGCGCAGGTATATAAAATAGGACAAAGTGCTCAAAGCAGAAACCTTGTTATTAATGGTTATCAGGACAACGGAACCGCAATCTACGATGGTAGTTGGAGAACAGAGATCGGAGGTGATGGAATGGAATGTATCATTGATCCTGTAGATTCAAATTATATGTACGGGGCTCTTTATTATGGTGATATCCGCAGATCGACTAACTACGGCGTGAATTTCAGTGGAATCACGTCCTACATCAGAAATACAGCCAATGAAAATGGCGAATGGATTACTCCATATCTGTTAAGAGAGACCAACTCGAATACCATGTTTGCAGGATTCAGAAATGTCTGGAAATCTACCAACGTTAGAACGGCGACCTCTTCAAGTGGGGTGTCCTGGACAAAGATCTCCAACAACCTTGGAGGCTCTAACTTTTATGGATTACGTGTTCTTGAGAACAGCCCGGCCAATGATAACATTCTTTACGTCGCAAGAGAAGATGGAGACTTTTTTCGATCAGACAACATCAATGCGACTACGCCAACGTATACCGATCTCACTTCGAGCAGACCAACTTCAACCTGGCCAAGAGATATTGAAGCTCATCCATTCAGTGCCGATAGTGTTTATGTAGTTCAATCGAGAAAGGTTTTTGTTTCAGGTGACAAGGGATCTACCTGGACAGATATTACAGGCACAGGAATTCCAAATGTGAATATCAATTGTATTGTCTTTGATTCTTCTACAACCGGGGATCTTTATATAGGAACGGAATTGGGTGTATTTTATCGTAAGGCAGGAAATACTGCCTGGACCGATTTTGGTGGTGGAATGCCCGATGCAATTGACGTTACAGAGCTTGAGATCTACTATGATCAAGATAGAGAAAAGTCCAGAATTACGGCTGCCACTTATGGCAGGGGAATGTGGACTTCACCTTTGTATACAACGCCGGCTTCTGACTTTTCAGCGAGCAGTGTAAGAGTTTGTAAAGGACAAAGCATTCAGTTCTCGGATGAATCAACAGGATTTTATACAAGTGTACTATGGTCATTCCCGGGAGGAAATCCAACTTCTTCAACAGATGAAAATCCATCTGTGTCTTATTCCAATCCCGGAACATATAACGTTTCTCTAAGGGTAACGAACATGCTTGAGACCAAAATCACAACAAAGACAGCTTATATTGAAGTTGATTCTTCTACGGTTATTGATGTAACACCGGTAACAGCCACCATCAATCAGGGAGATACGATTACGTTGAATGTGACAGGCGGTACCATGAATCCAAATCAGTACTACTGGTATCAGTCGCCGAACAATAATAAGTTGAGTTCGAGCAAAGGGGTCAGTGTTCAGGCTTATCCTGATGTCACAACAACATTTACGGTTGAACACACCAACCTGGATTGTGGAGATACGGCGTCAGCTTCATCTGAAATAACGGTTATTCCGACCGGGATAAACGAGGGCAATTTTGAAGGAGGTCAGATTAAGATTTATCCTAATCCGGTTTCTGATGTTATGAAGGTAAGATTTGATGGTGTTGAAAAAGGGGAGAAGCAGATCAGAATCCTGGATGCCGGAGGAAAACTAATGCACGCTGAAACCGTAATTGTTAATGACGATGTCATTAATTTTAATCACGACATCTCATCTTATTCTAATGGATATTATCTGATCCAGGTGATTGGTTCCAGAGATGCATTAGTATTCAAGCTGCTTGTTGATCATTGACTTTCCAGGAAAGTCAGGGTGTAGTTTAAGGCCAGCATGACATCATGGGGTAGTTCCTGTTTGTCATAAGGATGATATGCTCCCAGCGTATGTGTGCCTCCTTTGATTTTCATCAGGCTACAATCTTCGTTCAGACTCATTAAATGCAAAGCTTCACCGAGATAAACACTTTCATCTTGTGTGCCATGTATAAGCAGGTGAGGAATATCCAGATTTCTCTCTGCCTCACTAATATCAAGCCTTTCCCGATTCTTTACAAAGTCCTCGTAGAATTGATAATTGTGAGGAAGATTTTGTTTGGTTCTGCTATTCTTGATGTAAAATACGCCTTCTTCTTTCCACTTGCTCATGGCCTTTCCAATTGGAAATCTTCTGGCAAAATCGGAGACAGCAGCCCATGTAACGAGTTTCTTAATCCTTTTGTCTTTTGATGCCACCAAGATGGCAATTCCACCGCCGCGACTGTGTCCCATCAGATAGACCTGATTCAGATCCATCTTTTCTTTGTCGGCATTCCGATCAGAAAAAAGGTAGTCAATGACCTTTTCGACATCCAATAACTCTCGACTGTAATTATTTTCAGCAAAAGACTCGAGATCGACGAATTCATCCGGTTGATTTAGGCTTGTACCGTTGTGTGTGAAATTAAATTTCAGGAAGTGCATACTATGAACCGAGAAATATGGCGCAATATAGGGTAGGTGCCCCCAGTCCTTAAAACCTTTATATCCATGGCAATACACCACTACGGGCGCCTTTTTCGCCGGACTCAAAAATAGATCGGCGAGAATCGGCGGGTGATCCTTGTTCTCAATGAGGAAATTCAGCTTGCTTTCCACGAAAATGTTTCTGTAAAACTTACTTTTAAGCTTTCATGTAAATTAAAGAATAAATCTTGGTTGGCCTCAAATACATCGCTCTAATACTCCTGATCTATGCATTGATCTTCGCATCGGCTTATATGATCAAAGGGAATAAGTTCAAATTATTTCAAAGAGTTTCATTTATTTTTCTGATGAGCCTTTTACTCTTAGAGTTAGCATTGAGCCTCTTATTCAGGTTCCAGCATGGAAACTGGCTATATAACCTGAGAAGTCACCCCAACAAAGAGATATTTCAGTCCCATCCATATCTTGCCGTCAGCAACCGGAAGAATATAGAAAAAACCTTTCAGGGTTTTCAGGTAAAACACAATGCCGATGGATATCGGTCTCCGGGTTACACCGAAAAGGATTTAGAGGAAAAAACGGTGATTGTGACTATTGGTGGATCCACAACGTATGGTGTGGGAGTTAGCAATGATCAGACTTGGCCATATATTCTCGATGAGCTTTTGGGCGATGACAGTATAGTCATTAATATGGCTGTCCCTGGTTACAGCACAATAGAAAATATTATATCTGCCTCACTTTACCTTGACAAATACCAACCAGATGTAGTTATTCTACACACAGGATTGAACGATATGAGGACTTCAAACGTTCACGAATTACATTCTGATTATTCCAATTTCCACTATCCTCATTTGATTGGGAGCATGGGTCTGTGTTATTTGGAGAATGTACCAAGAATAGCCAGTATTTATTACCTCGTTCGTGTTATGCAGTCATCCGGTATTTATCCCATTTGTGCTTTTCACAGCTCTCAGGTCGCAGGTCAAATGAATGATGAGCCAGATACGAAGGCCTTAGACTATTATAAGAACAACCTGACAAAACTTATACAGATCTCAAAGCTTTATTCAGACCAAATACTTGTTGTGCCTCAGGTATTGAATGAAGAAAATGTAAAAGACGGCCAACTTTCTTGGTGGATTCCATTTGTTCCTCCATCTGAAGTGATGAATGTAATGAGAACTTATAACACGGTTTCACTTCAGACAGCCGATACCTTGGGCTGTGCATTTCTTTTTAAGGCGATGGAAATGGATTGGGATAAGGATCTCTACACCGATCCGAGTCATCTTAACGTAGTTGGAAATCAAATACTTGCTGTGTTAATTCGCGATAAAATAAGGCTGCATAAAGACGAATAAATGCCATATGCAAAATAAGGCATGATGTTAGCCTCTGTTCTTTTCTCTGAATGTGTGCAATCCTGAAAATTGGTCAGCGGTGTTTACCACTTTTCCAGTTCTCCACAAGGTTATCCCAGCGTTTGGGATTTAACACATCATTAAGAGGGATGTGTGCATTGGGATAGACATTGGTAAAACTTCTGCCATTCATCTCCTCGTAGTTTTTCATGTCAATCTCTTTGCTGTAGTCGATCTGATCAAGCAGAGGAGAGGCATTTTTCTGAGCAATGGGATATTCCTTATCAAAACCTTTTTCCTCTGTAAAAGTGCGATTGAATTGATCAAGGCTTGGCCATGAGTTGATTTCCACTGCTTTAAGTTTGATCGTGTCCTTTGGCATCTTCTGAATAATAGAATAACTGGTTTCAGTTAAGGTATCTGATACGGCAAAATAGGTAGTTCTCCATCCAACAGCTGTAAATACAAGGGTGTCACCTTTTTCAACTTCAATATGAAACAGACCACGTGGACCGGCAATTACACCATTCTTTGTGTTTTGGATGTGAATGGTGGTGTAAGGAACAGGTTTGATTTGATTCATCTGCATTACAAGTCCGGATAAATGAATCTTATCCTGGGCATTAGTCTTGTGAAAGCAGAAGATTAAAAGGATTGTAAAGGTGAGAATGTACCTGGTCATAGAGAAATCAGAATTTTGGACAAGGTACGATGAAATTTTTCTTTCTCTTTTTCTTCTTTCTTTGTTTTGTCGGCCATTCATAAACCACGGAGATTTCATGAGAGCCATAGGAGTCGGTCACCCCTAATCTTGACGTGGTTATGTCGTAACTATAAGCAACCCTTAAACTTTTCGATTGAATTCCACCCATAATAACAACGGCATCATGTGAAGGCTGTCCATCATCATTACTTTTGAACAGAGTCAATCCACGGAACCAAGCACCAAGAATGAGTCGTTTCCTTTGGTAATAGGCGCCAAGATCCAATTGGCCAGCCTTTCTGGAAAATTTCAAATTGGCGGTAGGAATCAGACTCTTTGTTATTTCACCCTTATCAGTTTCCTCGAGAGCAAAATTATAACCTCCATGAATTGACCATAGTATCGGCATTCGACTTGTTTGTCCAAAGACCATTGATTCATTCGGTCGGTTCAAATGAAGGGCGCTCATCCCTGCCCAGAATTTAAAACTATAGATGAGAAACCCAGCACCAAAGTCGCCAAATGAATTACGCTCGGTAATGTCTGCTGTAGATGTAGAAGTACCATTGACAAGTTGATCCCCGAAGGTGTAACTTGAAGCATCTGCCGCACGGATGGAGACCCCATACGTCATACCGGCGTTGATCATGAGCTCTTCTTTTATTTGGAATCTGTATGCGGCTAATCCACTGAAATTCGTGTAACTGAGACCCCCGGTTCCAGCCTGATCACGCACTGCAATTAGACCCAAACCTAAATTGTATTCGGCCAAATTATGATCGTAGGCCAAAGAATAAGAATTGAATGCTTTTGGAATTCCCGCCCATTGATTGCGATAGTTGGCCGCAAGTCTGTTCAGTTGTGTATTTCCAGTAAAAGCAGGGTTTAGCAATACCTGATTCGCGTAGAATTGAGAAAATTGGGGAGTTTGAGCCATCACAATACTCCCAAAAATCATAAACGTAAAAACCAGGTGTAAGTGTTTTCTCATTTATTGTTCCAGACTTTTTACCAAGGTATAATTTTTTACTTTTTCCTTCACGTTAGTTCCACCTATATAATGCAATTCATCCTCAATAGTCTTGTATCCTTCCGATTCAATGCTCAGGAAAAAGTCCTGATTTGGCGGGACAACGATAACATAATTACCTGTAACTGCATTGGTAACATAGGTTCCCATGGTTTGACCATTTTCATTACTTAGATCAATGCTCGCTACAATGGCCGATCCATCCTCATTGGAAATATTCCCCTTTACAATCCTTAATCTTTCCAGGTCATTCTCGAAAGAGACAGCATATATATCATGACCACCATATCCATCATCTCTTTCAGAGGAATAATAGCCTCTTTTACCATCTTCTGCCAAAACAAAGAAAATGTCATCACCAACGGTATTCGCAGGATAGCCGAGGTTCTTAGGCATGCTCCAATAATCTTCATTCAAAGAAGAAACAAAAATGTCATAACCACCCATGGTTTTGTGTCCTTTTGAGCTGAAGTACAGCTTCTCATCGTCGGGATGAATAAATGGCGCATCTTCATCGTATTCGGTATTAATAGTTGGACCCAAATTCAGTGGCAAGCTCCATATGTCATCGGTAATTCTTACAACCCGGTAAAGATCTTTTCCACCTAATCCACCAGGGCGATTCGAGCTGAAATAAATGACTCGCTGATCATTTGATATGCTTGCACTTGCCTCCTGATATTCAGAGTTTATAGCTTCATCCAGTTTGACAGGTTTGGACCATTTGTCGTTTTCCTTTGTGCTCAGGTATAAATCGCCGGCCGTCAGGGCTTTATTCGTTCGATAAATAATCATGCTGTTTCCATCAGCACTCAATCCTACGGCCGCATCATGGGTTTCTGTATTTAGTGGTGGACCTGCATTCACGGCATCAGACCAAACGTCATTCATTCTATTAGAAACATAGATATCTTCCAAATACTCACCGTAAGGGTCGAGGGCACCACCCGTACTTCCTTTTCTTCTGCTGGTAAATGCAAGAAGGCTTTCATCACTTTGGATCAAAGGTCCGTAGTCATCAAATTCAGAATTGATTTTCTCTCCAAGATTATAAACCATGGCGTCAATAGGATCGGCCATCATTTTATCAGCCCTTTCGCAAATATCCATCATTAGGTCTACCTGAACCTTGTCGAAGTCTTTTCTTCCATCCTCAGATTGGTAAGAAGTAAATTGAGCCAATGCTTCATCGAATTTTTCATTTCTGTGATAATAAAGGCCTAAATAGTATTTGGCATTTATATTACCCTCTTCGGCCGATTTCTCAAAAGAATAAAACGACTCGTCAATTCTCCCCAGGTTGTAAAGGCAAAGTCCTATTTTGAAGTCCAGATCTTTTTCTCCGGGATGTTTTTTATACAGATCACTGTACATTTCAAGGGCTGTCTTGTAATCAGTGATTTCCAGATAAATATCGGCATCATCAAGTTTCGCACTTTCTTTACTGCTCCATTTTCCCTGGGCCATGCCTTGGATGACGGAAAAAAGCATTATGACGAGAGAGATTTTTTTCATCTGAAAAGGGTAACGTCACCTGTTTTTTCGAATGTCTGTCCATTTTCCCAGCGCACCTTGATCTTATATACGTACACTTCCTGAGGACTCTCTCTGTCGCGATAGAATCCATTCCAGCCGGTGAATATATTCTTCGACTCAAAGATCAATTCACCCCATCGGTTGAAGATCAACATTTCGTATTCCACAACTGCTTCAGGATTTGTTGTGTAAGGGTAGAAGATCTTATTTCCTGCTGGATCATTTCTCCAGTCACCATTGCCATTGCTGGTGGAAGGAGTAAAGGCATTGGGCACCGACATAAAATAATAAGCATCAATGATAATCTCTCGTTGACTCTGACTTTCACATCCCTGATCGGAAATTGAAGTCAAGGTCACCACATAACTTCCTGTGTCTCCATAGGTATGAGAAGGATTCCTAGTCTTCGAAGTGTCTCCATCTCCAAACTGCCATGTATATGAAATGGCCCCTGTGCTTTGATCCGTGAAATCAATGACCGGGTTTCTCATATCAGCTCTCAACGGATCCGCTTTAAAGTCTGAGCTAGGAGTAGGGTGCACTATAACCAATGATGGACTGGTCTTATTGGTAGTCGTACATGAATTCGCAGATGTGATAGACAATGTTACATCATATGTTCCAGCTGTGAGATAAGTATAGGTAGGACTTTTCTGAGTAGATGCATTTCCATCACCAAATTGCCATAAATACGTCAGATTCGTCATTGTATTCACGGTATCGTCAAATTGAACTGCCAGTGGATCACAACCGATTGCAATAATGCTGTCAAGACCAAGGTCAGGATTTGGAAAAACATTTACAGATACCGAGTCAGAGATAGTATTTCCGCATATATCACTCGCCGTCATGACGTAAACGGTAGCCGAATCAGGCCTCACTTCATGAGGCCCAAAGCCGGTTAAACCATTGTTCCAGGTGTAGGTGTAGTTTCCGAACGGTCCATTGTGGAAACCTGTCAAGATTGCTGTATCGCCTGCACACACATCTCCATCAACGTCAACGTTGATCGTGTCATTTTCCATTGTTCTGACAAATACAGTAACAAGGGCGGGGTTGCTAAAGCAGCCACTCGCATCCATTGCTCTCACCGCATAGTTTGTCGTTGTCGTTGGCATGACTGTTTGCGTTGCATTACTGTCAGGTTGAGGAGGGAGCCAGACGTATCTGTATGACGCAGAATCACCACCCGACCCTAAAGCAGTTAGCACCGTTGGTTGACTGGCACAGATGGTGTCGTTGTCTGATACGCTTACAAAGACCTCTCCTGGTTCAAGGATCTCAGCGGTATCAAGTATTGAACAGCCATTAAAGTCTGTTACCTGAACGGGATAAGTTCCTGCATCAAGATTGATAGCCGTTTGTGTGACCTGGAATATGCCAGGAGAAACTTCCCATAAATAGGAGTAAGGTGTGGTACCGCCACTTATAAATATACCGGCTGATCCGGTTTGAGTGCCGAAACATGCTGCATCTATTTCAATCAATGAATCAATGGTAATGCTGTCGGCCTGAATTAATGTAAATGTTGTGTCGAAATCACAATTATTGGAATCTGTAATTGTTACAGTATATGTTCCAATTGGCACACTATCTAATACATTTCCTGTGTGAGCTGTATTCCAGAGGTAAGTATATGGTGATGTCCCTCCGGATCCATTTACTTCGATCCTTCCATCACTACCACCATAACAAGAGATATTTTTGATCTGAGCAATGGTGGCTCCAACTTTAGGAGGGTTTGCGAGACTTACAGAACCACTGGTCATACATCCATTAGTATCGGTGATCACAACCTGGTAAGTACCTTCACCTAGTCCTGTGGCAATGGACGTGGTCTGATTTGCAGCCGCTGTATCCCATTGATACGTGTAAGGTGCTGTTCCACCAATACCCAGTGCAGTGGCTTCACCTGTTGAATCACCAAAACATTTGATGTCAGATCCTCCAAAATTGGAAGAGACAAATACTGAATCTTCAAGTCTCGATGGTTCACCCACAATAACACTAAAAGTAGTATCGCAATTATTAGAATCTGTGATCAGCACAGTGTAAGTTCCTGCTGATAAATTGAATGCTGTATCATTGGCCTGATTTCCGGTGCTGCTGTCCCAAACATAAAGGTAAGGTGCAGTACCACCACTTGCCTCTGCAATGGCCAGACCATCTGAACTTTCGTTACAAGTTGCATCAACGGCCGACATCACTCCAACAACAGGCTCGGCCGGTCCACCTACAAATATGCTGTCGGTAACTGAACACATGTTGGTATCACTCAAGGTCGCCAGATGATAACCACTCACAAGATTCAATGCTGTATCGCCTGTCTGATTGTTTGAAAGTGCACCCCATTGAATGCTGTATGGACTCGTTCCTCCACCAGCCGTGGCAATGGCTCTACCATCCGTTCCGCCAAAACAATTCACTTCATTCGCCGCAAGTGTTAATTGCAATGGTGCGTTTGGTTGACTTACCATAACTAAGGTATCGAAGGTACAACCAAGTGAATCGGTTACGGTCACATTGTAATTTCCGGCTGAAAGATTAAATGCTGTATCCGTTGTTTGATTTCCGGCTAGACTATCCCATTGATATGTATAAGGTGGATTTCCACCAAAAGCCTGAGCAATGGCCATACCGCTGCTATCGTTAAAGCAAAGGGCGTCCATAGTAACAATATTTGACCTAACCGGATCGCTAGGCTCTTCTATAAGTATTCCCGGTGATGTGGTACAATTGTTGCTGTCAAAGGCAGTTACAAAATAAGTGCCTGCCGGCAATCCGAAGGCTGTATCAGTTGTTTGTCCACCCGCATTTGCACTCCATTGATATGTATAAGGTGGAGTTCCTCCGGACACGACAACGGTTGCCGTACCTGTGCTGTCTCCAAAACAGGCTACATTGGTGGAACTGGTCGTCAAAGTCAATAGTGGTGGAGGCTCGTTCACTAATACTGATGTATCAACCACACAGCCGAAATCATCAGAAATACTAACAGCATAGTTTCCAGCCATTAAGTTGTTTGCCGTATCTCCTGTTTGAAATCCAGAGGCAGAATCCCATTGAATAGTGTAAGGTTGAAGTCCTCCGGTCACAGAAACAAAAGCCTGACCATCAAATCCATTGTTGCAGGTCACATCCACCTTGCCCACGGTAATAACCAATGGTGTGTCTGCTTCCAGAACCTGCACATTAACTGTGTCACCGCATCCTAGCGAATCATCTACAAATACTGAATAAGTTCCTGCTCCCAGGTTGGAGGCATATTGAGTAGTTTGATTTCCTGCATTGGCATCCCATTGGAAAGTATACGGTGGACTTCCTCCCGCAACTTCAACTCCCGCCACTCCATCGGTGAAACCATTACAAGCAACAAATGAATCGACCGGTGTAATTACAAACGCATTCGCAGGTTCGGTCAACACGACGAAAGGTATAGCCGAGCAGTCGTTCAGGTCAGTAACTATAATACTATATGTTCCGGCTGTAAGACCCGTTGCTGTTGCCGTAGTTTGTGAACCCGCATTGGCACTCCATTGATAAGCGTAGGGTGGTGTTCCACCTGATGCTACCACCGTTGCGGAACCTGTACTATCTCCCGTACAATTGATATCTACTGTCGATAAGCTTAGTGTGATAACTGAATTCGGCTCGTTAATCGTGATACTAACCGAGTCCATACAGCCATTTACATCGGTGACAACTACGGTATGGTTTCCGGCTAAAAGATTGCTTGCTGTATCCGTCGTCTGGAAATTGGAAAGGCTATCCCATTGATAAGAATAAGGTGCTGTTCCACCACTAACCTGAACCCAGGCCTGACCATCATTATATGCATTACAGCTCACATTGGAAATTACATTTCCGGTCAGTGCGAGTGGATTTGGTTCTGTTACGGTTATAGAGTCGGAGACGAAACATCCATTTGAATCTGTTACTGTAACTGTGTATGTGCCAATAGCCAAGTTGAAGGCTGTATCTGTAGTTTGAGAACCTGCAGCCACTTCCCAGAGATATGAATAAGGCGGGAATCCCATTCCCACGGAACTTACAATGGCCATTCCATCATTTGTTCCATTACATAAGGTAGGTACACTGTCCAAGTCCAGCTCAATTTCTTTTGGATCAAAAAGTGAAATGGGCACACTGGTCGTACAACCTGTGCTGTCTGTACCGGTTACCGTATATGTTCCCGCACATAAATTTATGGCCCTTGCATTTGTCTGATTACTGGGGTCATTCCATGAATAAATAAAAGGAGGTATACCATTTACAACGCGTGCCATGGCCCGACCATCACAATAACCGAAACAGGAAGGATCGATGAGTGAGTCAACGATCGCAGCGACACCAACCACATATACACAATAGGACGCCGTTTGCTGAGCATTGAATGGACAGTTGTCGTCTGATACAGTTACTGTAAAGCAATAAGGCTGATCTCGAACATCGTTGATGGTAGGTGTCCATGAAAAAGTCCCTACAGGACGATCATCTGTGGTCACATTAAATGTTGCACCCTGCACAGCCTGATTCCACGTCATTGTAACAACCTGTCCGGTATCAGGATCATCTACAAAAACATCAAAGCTCAAATTTGTGTTAGCACAGACTTTCGTTACAAAAGAAGTAGTTGAGTCAATTCCACTCAGAACAGGATTTGAATTTCCATTCGGACAACCAATGATCCTCAGTTGGATATCTCTCATGATGCTTCCCATGAAAACTCCATTTCGGTATTCTTCCACTAAAAGTGCCAGAACGGCGATTTCTGTTGTATCCGTCGGGAACATACAAAGGTCACCGGTAGCTGAATCCAGAAAGATTGGAGGATTTGAGGTAAGAGGATTAAATCTATCATATCCTGCCTGGAATGTGATGGTATCATTGGCTCCAGTTCCGGTTCTGGGTGTGATCAAACTGTAAACAAGAGAGTCTCCTTCCTGATCGATGGCTCCATTATTGAAACAGTAAGTCTGGTTGCCGCAGACAAATGGTACAGGAGGATTTGAGAATACAGGAGAAGAGTTCGAATTGAAGTTGTTGATCTTCGCTTCAACGAAGATTTCCTGGTTGCCCGGATTGTTAATTGTTGTAATGGCGTTATTTCTACAGCATCTGTCAGTACTAAATATCCAATCTGAACATTGATCCGGCAGAACTACCGTTGCCTGATAGATATATTCTTCCGACCCAGGGAATGTTCCATTATTACAAACCGTAACGAGACTAGCACATACCGGTGTTGTTTCAACCGCCTGTCCTATTCGAGGTAAGGTAACCGTGAAATTCTCATTACAGGATTGGCTTCTGACCCTGAGAGTCTGGCTGGCAGGAGCTGCAGCTCCAGAACAATCGCGGTAAAATGCCACGGTAACAATAAAAGTGTCCTGACTTACCTGGACATAGGTAAGGTCCATACCCATGGCATGGGTGGCTTTCGAGATCTTTGGAGTTGTAAGGGCGACGACAAAAAGAATAGAGAAAAGAATAAATGAGAACGGAACTTTAAGAGGAAAGAAAGTCTGTGCTCGAAGTGAATTCATGCTTTTGCGTCTGGAGTTCTAAATGATTTATATTTGAAATGAAATCTCTTATATTACTTCCTTTAAGTCAGGTCATCCCGATTTGGCAGGGCTTACGAAGTTATTTTAAAATTTGAAAATATGCCCGGATTTAGCTCATATTTTAGACCACTTGTCAAACCGGCTGGACAAATCATCTTTCTATTAGGATGTATCTTGTCTTTTGATCTCTATTCTCAGGTCACCGTTAACAATCCTAAAGTTGAACAAATACTCCTGGGAGCCTACAACCCCAACGATTACAAACCCTCGAATCACATTGAGGCCAAGGATCAGGTAATCAATATTTTACAACAGGAATTGTCGGCCGACACACTTAAAGCATACCTTGAAAAACTGGAGACATTCGGCAATAGGAACACAGGTTCTGATACGATTTCAAGTATCAGAGGAATCGGAGCCACAAGGAGATGGGTCAGGAAAAAGTTCCTTGAATATTCTTCTCAAAATGAGGATCGTTTGATCGTTTCATACTTAAATTTTGTTGAAAACATTTGTGGTATGTCAGAGCATCGAAATGTGCTTGGTGTATTGCCCGGATTGGACACTTCAAGAAAGGATGTTCTTGTTATTGAGGGTCATATGGACAGTAGGTGTGAGGGCAGATGTGATACCTCTTGTTATGCTCCTGGCATGGATGATAATGGAAGTGGTACTGCTTTGGTTATGGAGATTACCAGAGTTCTGAGTCAGTTCGCTTTCGACAGGACCATCATCTTCACGACTGTAACCGGTGAGGAGCAAGGTCTGAATGGAGGCGAAGCCATGGCCATTTATCTTGATAATCTTGATATTGAAGTGCTGGCCTGCCTGAATAATGATGTGGTAGGTGGTGTGGAGTGCGGACCAAAGTCATCCCCACCAAAATGTGAGCCCATCGGAGCTATCGACAGCATGAATCTGCGTGTGTTTAGCTGGTCACCAGCCAATGACACATCATTTATTTCAATCCATAAACAACTGGCACGTTACTTAAAGCTGCAACAGATTGAAGAAGTGAATCCGGTCACCGGCTACAATATAAATCTGCGACTCCAGATCAGGGAGGACAGACAGGGCAGAGGAGGTGATCATATTCCTTTCCGTCAGAGACAGATGAGGGCAATACGATTCACTTCAGCGAATGAACACGGAGACGGCTCAGGTACTTCTCCAGATCGACAGCATACAACTACGGATGTTTTAGGCTATGATCTGAGCAATCCTCCAGATGGCATACTTGACACTTTCCTTGTTGATTTCAATTACCTCAGAAGAAATGCAATGACGAATGCAGTCAATTTATCGCTGATAGCCAATTCACCACCAATTCCGGTGCCCGTCTACCACAGAACTGAATTTGGCAACATATATGCCATCGAATTTGAAGGAATAGATTCTCTTTACGATCACAGAATAGGGGTTAGAAAGAATAATTCCCCATCATTGTATTTTGATACTGTACTGACCTTCAACAAGAATTACATTGATTTTTGGGAGATTACACCTTCTGGAAACGTTTCTCTGCATCCCATGAATTATGACGGTGTGTATGAAAGTATTCCAACAACACATGAGGATGAAATGTACTTATCTACAGATGATATGGAAGAAGTGAAATGTCATGAATTCTTTCCAAATCCTGTCCAGTCTGGTCTATCATTCCGATGGAATTGCAATCTAAGCATTGATCAGATCGATGTTTACATCTATAATATGAACGGACAATTGATAAAAGAATCATTAAATATCAAATTCGAACGTGAGGAAAGTCAAATACTGGATATGTCGGATCTTAACCCGGGATTATACCAGGTAATGACGGTTTTAAATGAGGATGAGAAATATGTTGAAAGTATTATCAAGAAGTAAGAAAAGCGGCAGGATTGCCTTATTGACTGTGACTTTTGCCTTGATCGGTTGTCACCCGACCGAGTTATTGCAGGAAGGCAAGACAAAGTTCTACAAGGATTCCAAAATCGATAAAATCGCTGTTATAGCTTTTCCCGGTCAATTAATGGAGATAACCACATTTGAAGACATTGTTGCAAAAAGCATTTCTTCCAAAAATGTAACAGCAAAGCAAGGTTATGTTATTTATCGGGATGCTGAGATCATACCATCTGATGCTCAATCATTGCGCAAAGACCTGAAGGATAAAGGGTATACAGGAATGATTGAGGTGAAATTGGTAAGCATTCGTAATGTTGAGACAAATACCGCGGCAGATTATCCGACGAATCGTTTCTATAGAATTACAGACGTTACCAATTATTCTAAATTGGTTCAGGAATATAGCAAGAGGGAAGAGAAGGGGGCAACCTTTGAAGATGTGAAGGTGAAAATGGATTTTAGGGTTGTGGATCTTAACCTCGAAGAAGCACAAGTTGTATGGTCAGCAAGGACAGAAACCAGCAATCCAAAAACGGCAAAAAATGTAGCTCAGGGAATGAGTAAAAATGCCGTGAAAGCCATGCGTAAAAACGCCATCCTCGGTCAATAAGTTTTTCTTAGCATATTTACATTTGTAATGTATTCTAAATGATTGATAAACAATTATTAGTGGCTGTTTAATGGGTTATTTGTATATTTGATTATTGATTTATTTACAAAAGTAAATTAGTGATAATAATATTAATGTAAATTTAACTATATCAGCGTATTATACATGTTATCTTGAGTAAATAGTTAGATATCGTAATACATCGGAAAATTGAGTTAAAATATGAAAGAAAGACTGAGGGAATTTATGGATCAAAATGGATTGAGTGCGAAGGATTTTGCAGAGAGAATTAATGTGCAGGCATCTTCGATTTCACATATTTTGTCAGGTCGAAATAAACCCAGTTTGGAATTTCTTGAAAAACTATTGAGTGCATTTCCCAATATCGATATCAAGTATCTTATTTCCGGTCTGAAAGAAAATACTTCTCATAGTGAAGAAAAAGTAATTCCTTCTGAATCAATATCAAAGGACAATCAGAACAGAATAATAGTCTTGAATAGCGACGGTACCTATGACGAATATGCCAAACAGTGATGGTAACATCTACGTTATGGATATATTTGCCAGCCGATGTATAAAATTCTGATCCGCCCACTTTTATTCAATCTTTCAGCTGAATCGGCGCACAATCTCGCAGCTAACTTTCTAAAGTTTTTCTCCTTACCACTGATTAATTCTATTGTCAGATTGTTTTATTCTGGAAAGGCGGATTCTGTGCGTGTCATGAACATTGAATTCCCTTCCAGACTTGGTCTAGCCGCTGGTTTCGATAAGAATGCTTCTATGTTCAGAGGACTTTCGGCATTGGGTTTTGGTTTTGTTGAAGTGGGCACGGTCACGCCCAAAGCTCAGCCAGGAAATGCAAAACCGAGACTCTTTAGATTGCCTGCCGATAAAGCTCTAATTAACCGGATGGGATTCAACAATGAAGGTGTGGAGAGTATGGTTAAGAAACTGAAAGGGAATGGAAATGGGATGATCATCGGCGGAAATATTGGAAAGAACAAAGTGACACCGAATGAAGAAGCACTTTCAGATTATGTCACCTGTTTCAAGGCACTTCATGATCATGTTGACTATTTTGTTGTAAACGTGAGCTCACCGAATACTCCGGGCCTCAGAGAACTTCAGGATAAAGGTCCACTTTTAAAAATCCTCAATCGTCTTCAGGAATTGAACAGAGAAAAAGACAATCCCAAGCCCATTCTGCTAAAGATAGCTCCAGACCTGACGAATGATCAGCTTTTAGACATAATTGATATAGTGCAGACTTCGGGTATTGAAGGGGTGATCGCCACAAATACCACCATTTCGAGAGAAGGATTGAATACAAGCGAATTAGAAATCGAAAGAATAGGAAATGGTGGACTAAGCGGTAAACCCTTGAAAGAAAGATCTCTTGAGGTTGTGCGCTTCTTGCGGGAAAAGTCCGATAAAAAGATTGTAATCATTGGTGTTGGCGGAATATCAGATTCAAAAGACGCACAGGACTTCCTGGACGCCGGTGCTGATTTGATTCAGATCTATACCTCTTTTATTTATGGAGGTCCAGCATTGATAAAAGAGATCAACCGAAAGATTCGTTAAGCCATTCACAAAATGGCCTTCAGATTCAAATGAGGGACGTTTTGAGGTTTGTATGAAATATCTATCTTTAGTCCCCGATTCTAAACACCAATTTTTACGAAGAATGACGATGAAATTAAACCGGATTTACATTCCAGTTATTGTGGCTGCCATGACGTTTTCTTGTGCCGGAGATACTGATCCTGCGGGAGATGAAGGTATGAACCTTGAAGAAATGCCAGAAGAGGTAGTTGAAGAAGAACCGAAGAAAGTGGTCTATTATGCCACCCCGTCCCTAGTTGAAGTTGCGAGCATAATGAAGAATTCAGGTGCGACCTTCTCCAGTGATTTACTGAATGACGTTGAAAATAGCCAGAATTATACAACACATTATAAGCAAGCGCTTAATCTTGGTGTTTATGGTGCCGACCTGGCCTATTCTGCCATGTTTGAAGAGACTCAGAATGCCATCAACTATCTGAAGACGGTTAAGGCCTTGACAGATGAATTGGGAATGGATGGTGCTTTTGAAGCCGACCTTTTGTCCCTGATCGAATCGAACATTGAAGACAGAGACGCCCTGCTCGACATCATATCGGAATTTTACTGGTCGGCTGATGCTTATCTTACCGATAACGAAAGACCCGAAGTTGCTGCCCTTGTAATAACCGGTGGTTGGGTAGAATCAATGCACATTGCCTGTGATATGGCGGCCCGTTCTCCTGAAAATCAAGAGATCAGAGATCGTATCATTGAGCAAAAGCTGATTCTGAAAAACTTGTTGCTTTATCTGAATGCAAGTGCGGGTACAGATTCTGAAGTTCAAGAGAGCATAACCATGCTGAAAGAATTACAGGAGATCTATAACGATGTGGAGATCACACATTCGAGTGGAGAAACAAGTACAGATGCTGACAATCAAAGCACGGTGATTGGTAATGAGACGGATTTGACCTTTGATCAAACTCATCTTGACGCACTTTGCGCAAAAATTGAAGAAATTAGAAACGGATACATAGAATAAAGAAAGATGTTGAAAATTAAGAACTTGTTGTTATTTGCCGGACTCAGCATAGCCTCTTTTTCCGCCCAGGCTCAGTGTAAGTCATTCGTAAAAAACAATTGCCAGGATCAGCTGGAAGATTACCAGGTAAGTGGTAGAATGTATGGGGGCTATGTATCTCAGGGACAAGAGATCGACCTGGTTGTTGTGTTGAACGGTGGACAAAAATATCGTTTGATCAATTGCTCAAAAGCTACACTGGGAAAGATACAGGTGGTATTACTGGACAGCGATGGCAATGTGCTTTTTGATAATACAGAGCATGAATTTGCAATGCAGTGGGACTTTGAAGTGAAATCGACACAGGAATTCACAGTAAAGACCATCTTACCAACGCCTCCTAAATCACATGGTTCCAGCGTTCGGGATTGCAACATCCTGATCATTGGAAACAAGGACGCCTAAGTTTCAATCTCAAATACATAGATTTTGTCTAAGGTCAAGATCATAGAATGTCCACGTGATGCCATGCAGGGCATTCACGACTTTATACCAACCGATAAGAAGGTCAGGTATATTCAGTCATTGCTGGAAGTTGGTTTTGATACACTGGACATGGGTAGCTTCGTTTCTCCGAAGGCCATTCCACAAATGAAAGATACAGCCGAAGTAATTCGAAAGCTGGATCTTTCTCAAACAAATTCGAAATTGCTTGTAATCGTAGCCAATTCTAAGGGAGCAGAGATTGCAACTGATTTTGATGAAGTGAGTTATCTCGGTTTTCCATTCTCCATTTCTGAGACTTTTCAGCAGAGAAATACGAATTCCAGCATCAAAGAAGCACTTGAGCGTATAGATGTGATTCAGAACATTTCTGTGAAATCGAATAAAGAACTTGTAGTATATCTGTCCATGGCATTCGGAAATCCTTACAATGAAGAATGGGACATAGAGATTGCTGCTCGTTGGATGGATGTGATGGCTCAGAGAGGAATCAAAATCGTTTCTCTTGCTGATACTATTGGAACATCAACCGTAGAAAGCATTGAATATCTCGTGGGCAATCTAACTAAACGTTATCCTGATATTGAATTGGGAGCGCATATTCACATTCGACCACCGGAATGGAGGGTTAAGATCAATGCCGCATACACCAATGGGTGCTATCGCTTTGATGGAGCCATGAAAGGTTTTGGTGGATGCCCCATGGCTTCAGATGAACTGGTAGGCAACATGCCTACAGAAGCTCTTTTAAATTATTTCGACGAAGTGACGTAGACCTGGGTTTGGATATGGACGCCTTTAACAGGGCGGGAGAGATCGCAATGCAAACCTTCCCAATGTAGCTTTAGATGCCGTCTACTTCGGCATACTTCTCTTTAATATGCTCTGTATAGGCTCTTCTGTAATTGAAGTCCTCCATGTCGGTATCCCACTCGAAGATCACATAAGGGAAGTCAAATATGGATGTAGCCAGCGGATCCTGATTCTCAAGGAAATCGTATTCAGAGGTATGAATCAACTCAAGCTCAAACTTAAATGTCGGTACTTTTTTAATTTCTTCCGGCACATTGGTATGAACTACAACTCTTTTCGGATAATATCCTTCCAGACTCACATCAATGGTATACCAGGAGCCTGCAAATAATTCAGTGCTGAATTCTCCTTTCTTACTCACTTCAGGTGTTTGAACAACTTTGTTTCCCTCATATACCTCAACAACATATCCTTCAAGCGGATTGCCACTTGACCTGTCTGATACCTTTCCTTCAAACTTAAAGGCCCTCAAATCATCTCCTTTAGCGCCCAGGAAGACACTTCCAATCAACACTATCATCATCAACTTCCTCATATCAGTTTCAAATTATTATGCCAAAACTGCGGCTTACTATCTCCAAAGATAAAACTTTGAATTTAGGCCTTGTAATTTTGAACAGAGACTTTTTTACGCTTGATGTTGAAAAAAGATTCATAATAAGATTAGATCATTCCAGTCTTTCGGATAATAATTATACTTTTGTCGAAGTGGTATTCGTAATGTTTTCGCATTCCGAATGAAAAGGGAATCAGGTTAGAATCCTGAACAGTACCCGCTGCTGTGATCTCCGTGAGGTCAACGATACTTTGCCACTTTTCTGTGAAAGGGAAGGCCGTTGATTGTGGGGTTAGTCAGAAGACCTGCCATGTATTTTTAAAAATGCTTTCGGGCTAAAAGCGAAATATGATGAGGAAATTTCCTCTTGGTTTTTGGTTTTTTACATTATCTGTCGGTTTCCATTCAAGCCTCCACGCTCAGATAGATACGCTTGCTTTGGACGAAGTTCAGGTTGAGGAATGTTATGTTGAAGTCATTACTCACGACCACAGCATCCATTTTGACTCGCTGGAATACGCTTCTTATAATACACTTGATGCGGGAGATTTTCTGAATCAGAACAGCGTCATTTATATCAAGGATTATGGTCCGGGATCGGTTTCTACTTTAAGTTACAGGGGGAACTCAGCCAATCACACCAGAATTTTCTGGGAAGGCATGTCTGTAGACAATTCACAATTGGGCCTAACCGATATGTCCTTGATGAATTTTGGCACATCAGTAGAGGCAAGAATGATGAAAGGGGCCTATTCATTGAATTTCGCCTCAGGTGGAATAGGCGGTATTCTGGATATAGAACAGTACCCGGACCTTGACCAGTATCAGAACAAAGAGAAACAGGTGGTCTTTGTCAGAACGGGACTACAATATGGAAGCTTTAATACAAAAACACTGCCTTTTGATATCGGATTTGTTTCCAAAAACAAGAAACTGACCTTCGTTTCGTCGGTCTATTATACAGAATCAGATAATGACTTCGAATTCGTAAATGAAGCCAACAGAAATGAGATCGATAACAGAGAGAATGCCGCCTACCGGCGCTTTCAGTGGATGCCCTATTTATTGATCGAACCCGGTGAAAGAAGCTCTTTTAAGTTTTCATATTGGCATCTAGACTCAAAACGTGAGGTTCCTGCGTCTATGGGTGCCAATCATGGAGATGCCAGTCAATATGATCTCTGGAATAGGTTCAAGGTCTCATATAATTACAAGGGCAAGAAGGATAAGTTCATTCTGAATGCGAGCAGCATGGTGCTTGAGGACTTCATGACTTACATAAAGCCTGTTTCACTCATCGATAGTCGCAACAAGATCAGGGCTTGGAATAATTTGATTCATAGTGAATACAAACTTGGACAAGCCTGGTTTTCAGAGAGTCAATTTCGATATGACCTACAGGAAGCAGAAACCAATAATTATGAAGAGCTGAAACAACAAGATCTGATCAGCTTTTATCAATCCTTTAGATTTCAATATTGGTCCAGTTGGTTTTTGAAGGCAGGTGCCAGAATCGAAAGTTTCGATGGAGCAGACCCTTTAATTTTACCCTCATTTTCAGCCGGTTATATGCCAAACAGACGCAATTCTTCTATGTGGCTTTATTTCAATGCCGGAATAAATGTGAGGTACCCAACTTTTAATGAGAGATTTTGGCTGAGTGCTGGAAATCCGGACCTGGAGAATGAAGAATCTGTATCCGGAGAGATCAGCTTTGATCACACTTTAATACATCGTAAAAAAGAAAGGCCATGGAATTACCGCTACATTATTTCAGCATTTTATGCCGATGTACAGAATCTTATTTACTGGGCACCTGGAGCAGACGGAATATGGACACCGCAAAACGTGAAAGCGGTTCAAAACAGCGGTATTGAAATTGAGAATGAATTCATGCTAAACCTGAAGTCCTGGAACAATACGTTTAAGGTGGGGTATACCTATGTCGACTCAAGGATTCAGGAAGATGCCAACAATCCGGAATACACAGGAAACCAGCAGGTCTATATACCGGATCACAAACTCTTTCTGATGTTCCAGGTAACAAAAGGAAGATACTTTGCGAATTACAGTCAGTCATACACGGGTAGAGTTTATATCAATACAGATAATTCGGAATTCCTGCCGTATTCGGCTCCGGCCAGACTCGAATTTGGAAGACATTTCAGATTTGATAAATCAAGGTCTGTCCTGAGTTTCAGGATTAATAACCTTTTCAATGAAGAATATCAGTATGTGGTAAACATGCCAATGCCACTGCAGAACTATACAATCAGTTTTATGTATCATATTAATTAATTCTCTAAACAAAAATGAAGATCAAAACCATGTTGGCCATAGCGGCCGTAGTAATATTCAGCGCCTGTCAGAAGGAAGATGACGGAGGAAGCAACGGTGGGGGAAGTAAGAAGCTCGACAGCGGTGTTTTAGTTGTAAACGAAGGTGCTTTTAATGCAAGTAATGCCACGGTGACCTTATTCAGTAATGACGATGAAAAAACTGACAATCTATTCAGGAGTATGAATGATGGTCTTTTTGTTGGTGATGTGCTGCAGTCGATCGGTGAAAACGACTCGTACTATTATCTTGTTGTTAACAATTCTGGAAAAATAGAGGTAGTCAAGAAAAACACTTTTAAATCGGAAGCAACGATCACAGGTTTTACTTCTCCGAGATACTTTCTTGATCTCGGAAATGGCAAGGCTTTGGTTACAAATTTGGCCTTCGGTCCTGATTCAGTTCCTGTTGCCAATACCATTGATGTTGTCAATACCAATACAAATATGATTGAGAGCAGTATTGCTGTCGACAATTGGTGTGAAGGAATGCATCTCAAAGGAGATAAGATCTTTGTTGCCAACAAGGGCAAAAACAAAATTCTCGTTTACAACAAAGAAAGTCTTGCCCTGGAAGATGAAATCAACACTCCGGAAGCACCTACTCAGATTCTTGAGGATAAAAATGGTAAGCTATGGGTTCTTTGTGAAGGCGAGTCATGGAACAGCATAGAAGCGGCTATTTTGAGAATTAACCCAACAAGTGGTGCTATCGAAGTACAGAATGATTTCCTTCCAGGTTCAACTTATCCTAAAAAGATCGCTATGAATGGAGGAGGTGGTATTCTGTTTGTGTTGACCGACAGAGTATCGAAGACTTCAGTCAATGATGGTATGAGCCTCGAGTTCATTCCGAATGCCGAAAATTACAGTGCAGCCTATGGATTGGGAGTAGATCCTGAAAGTACTGAGATTTATGTGTCTGACGCTAAAGATTATACGGCAAAGGGCATGGTGCATGTATATGACATTGACGGAAACCAGATCAAATCCTTTGAAGCCGGCGTGGCTCCGAATGGTTTTGTCTTCCGATAAATTCATCTATATTTGAATACTATAGCCGTTGAGATTTACTCAACGGCTTTTTTAGTTATGAATGAAAAAGAACTTGATCGAAGAATACTCAGAAGTAAAATGAAATTATACTCTTTATACACGATTGCATCGGCATTTTTAATATTCATCATGGTCATGTTTGTCAGAGACGTTACTGCCCAAACTGAATGGAAACTGGTATTGGAGGGATCTGTCAGTCATCAGGGAGAAACTGAAACGCCAATAGAAAAAGCAAAGATTGTCGTGAAGAATGAAGGGTCAAAATACGGTGTGTTCAAGACCAATGAAAAAGGGGAGTTTAAAATTGACCTGGCTCCTGATGGTGATTATTTGCTTGTTTTTTCTTCGAAAAAAATGGTTTCGAAAAGACTCCAATTCAACACATATAATGTGCCTGAGCAAGCTGCCGAAGGAGGCGACTGGCTGTTTCGCTTTGATGTCGGCCTTTTTGAGAAAGAAAAGGGAGTGGATTACTCCATCCTTGATGAGCCTCTTGCCAAGATTTATTTCAGTGAAGAGTCCTATGATTTTGAATATGACATGGAATACACAAAAGCCAGAATGGAGGAGTTGAAAAAATTCCGAAATCAATAGGAAAAATATGGCTGCAACAATTTGTTAAAATAGCCGTTGAAACATAAATTCATCGACTATTCTTCTTTCATGAGAATTGCGATATTTGTGTGTTGCGGATGAGGATGATAAGGAACATATTCAATTCTTTCGTGGGCGCTTTAATAGCAGCCCTTTTGCTTTTGTTTTCGGCTGGCGAAACACATGCCCAGGCGCCATGGAATTTGGTGTTGGAAGGCACGGTTTCTTCTCAAGATGACAAGAAAAGATTGGATGGTGCCAAAATTGACATCAAAAAGAATGGGTCAAATTTCAGGCAGGTTACTACAGGTCCGAAGGGTGATTTCGAAATTTCCTTACCTCCAAATGCAAAGTACATGCTCATATTTTCCTATGATGGTCATGTTTCCAAAAGAATTGCATTCAACACGAGTAATGTTCCTCCTGAAATGACAGAAGGTGGGGATTTTCTATTCCGATTCGACATGAGTCTATTCCGGGAACGTGAAGGTCTGGATGTGTCCATTCTATCTAAACCTCTGGCTGAAATTAAGTTTGAGGGAGATGCCCAGGACTTCACTTATGATAAAGCCTATACAAAGTCAGTTCAGGCTCAGATGGATAAGTTAAGATCCGATCTTGAAGCCATGGAAGAAGAGTACGAGGATGCCATGTCTGATGGCGACAAGGCTATGTCGAAAGGAGAATATAGTTTGGCCAAAACCTATTTTGCTGCTGCCTTAGCCGTGAAGAAGGGAGATGAAGCGGCGCAGTCCAAACTGGACGATGCACAAAAGAAATATGCCAAAGCACGTGAAGAGAAGGAAAAAGAAGATGCTTATAACGAAGCCATAGAAATGGCCGAAATGGCGTTGAGTGATGACGACCTGAAGGAAGCTGAAGCCAATTTTGAATTGGCCCTTGATGCCAAACCGGGTGACCTTTATGCCAAAGGGGAATTGAAAAAGATCAGGGATAATCTGGCAAATGAGGCCAAAGCAGAACAGGCTTATATCACAGCAATCGGCAAGGCGGATGCGGCCCTGGCTGTAAATGACTATCTCACTGCCAAAGCTGAATATACGAAGGCTAATGAAGCCAAACCGAGCGATGAGTATGCCAAAGGTCAGTTGGCTCACGTAGAAGATCTTTTGCTCGCAGATGCGAAAAAGGAATCTGATTACATCAAGGCCATTGAGAGAGGTGAATCATCCCTGGAGAACAAAGATTATGAAGCGGCCAAGGCTGCATTTACACAGGCCTCGGAGATTAAACCCGATGAAAAATATCCCAAGCAGCAATTGACCGAAATTGAAACATTGCTCGCTGAAATTGCATTATTGAACAAAGGTTACGACGAAGCCATTAAACAGGGAGATGCCGCTCTTGCGAGAGAAGAGTATGATGCAGCCAAGAAGTCGTATGAAGATGCGCTCGGATTAAAACCCGATCAAAAATATCCTCAGGAACAGATCGCTCTGATCAATGATAAGGTGGCGGAGATGGATCGGCTTGCGAAGGAATATGATGAATTGATCAAAGATGCCGATGCGCGTTTTGACTCGAAGGATTATGTGGCGGCAAAGGCTGAATATCAAAAAGCCCTGGATATTAAACCCAATGAATCTCATCCAGCTGCACGGATAGATGAGATCACCAAGATCCTTGAAAAGGAGCATCAGATCGAAGAAGATTATAAGGCGGCCATTGCCAACGCCGATGGTGCTTTCAATGCCAAGGATTACAACTCCGCCAAGTTTGAATATGAAGCAGCTTCTAAATTGAAGCCGGATGAGTCCTATCCAAAAGAGCAGATTGCGAAGTGCGATGAATTCCTTGCTGATGCGGCCAAGTTGGAAGAAGATTATAAAAATGCTATTGCAGAAGGAGATGCGAAAATGCAATCGGAAGATTTCGAAGCGGCGAAAACAAGTTATACGGCTGCTCTGGCTTTGAAGCCAGATGAAGAATATCCTAAAAAACAATTGGATATTATTGATGAGAAACTGGTTGCTCTGGCTAATCTGAATAAGGAATACGATGCCGCAATTGCAGAAGCTGACAAGCAATATGATGCCGGAGAGTTGGAAGGAGCCAAGGAGAATTATCAGAAAGCTCTGGACATGAAACCTTCAGAGGAATATCCGAAAGAGAGAATTGCTGCTATCACCACAGCATTGGCCGATGCTCAAAAGAAAGAGGAGGAATATCAGAATTTCATAGCTGAGGCCGATGGCGCGCTGGGTAACAAGGAATATGATGCGGCAATGGCTGCTTACAAATCTGCTTCAGGATTGAAGCCGGATGAAAAATATCCTCAGGAGAAAATTGCTGAGATTGAAAAGATAACTGCTGATCTGGCCGAAACGCAAAAGGCCTACGATGAAGCCATTGCCAAAGCAGATGAAGCTTTCAATGCAAATGAGCTCGAAAAGGCGCTTCCGCTTTATCAGGAGGCTGCAGGAATTAAAGAAGGAGAAAGTTATCCGGTTGAGCAGATCACTTTGATCGAAGGCAAATTGGAAGATCTCAAAAAGCAGGATGAAAACTATGCTGCTGCAATTGCCGCGGCCGAAGCTGCTGAAAAAGGCGGGGATCTGGGAACGGCTCTTGGAGAATTTAAAAAGGCTTCTGACATCAAGCCAGATGAAGAGTATCCAAAAGAAAAGATTGACGCGATTGGGGCCTTGATGGCTGAGAATGAAAAGAATGACAAAGCATATGCCGAAGCCATTGCATTGGCCGATCAGGCGAGAGATGGTGAAGAGTATGACATCGCAATGACGCAATATCAGAAGGCCTCAGACATCAAACCCGATGAGGAATATCCAAAGGAACAGTTGAAGAAAGTTGAGGAATTAAAAGCTGCTTCTTTAGCAGCCATTGCTCTGGCACAGAAGCAGGATGAGGATTACAATAAGCTTGTTGGTGAAGGAGATGCTTTATTCGCCGAACAGAAGTACGAAGATTCCAAAAAGAAATATCAGGAAGCCCTGGATGTAAAACCTACGGAGGAGTATCCAAAAACTAAGATCGCTGAGATCGACAAGGCCATGGCTAGTTTGATGGCTCAACAAGAGAAGGATGAGGCTTATGCAGAGCATATTAGCGTAGCCGACAAAGCTTTCAAATCCAAAGATTGGGAAACAGCTAAGTTGAATTATAAGGAAGCCCAGGCTGTAAAACCGGAAGAATCTTATCCGGGTGATCAATTGTTGGCAATAGAGACGGCCATTGCAGAAGAAGCGGCATTGGCTTCACAAGCTGCCAAAGATGAAAAATATGCGACCGCTATAGCTGCAGGTGATCAGGCTTTCAAATCTGAAGACTGGGAAACGGCAAAGTCCAGTTACAATGAGGCTAAGTCGGTTAAACCAGAGGAGACTTATCCGGATGAGCAATTGAAAGCCATCGATGAAGCCATTGCAGCCGCCGGTGCACTGGCCGCCAAAGAAGCTGCGGAAGCAGCAGCCAAGGAAAAGCAAGCCAAGTATGATGCGGCCATTGCCACCGCTGACAAAGCCTTTAAAGCAGAAGACTGGGAAACGGCAAAGGCCAGTTACAATGAGGCCAAGTCGGTTAAACCTGAAGAAACGTACCCCGACGAACAATTAAAAGCCATCGATGAAGCCATTGCGGCCGCCGGTGCCTTGGCAGCCAAGGAAGCAGCTGATGCTGCAGCCAAAGAAAAGCAGGCTAAGTATGATGCGGCTATTGCCGCTGCCGACAAAGCCTTTAAAGCAGAAGACTGGGAAACGGCAAAGTCCAGTTACAATGAAGCTAAGTCGGTTAAACCAGAGGAGACTTATCCGGATGAGCAATTGAAAGCCATCGATGAAGCCATTGCAGCCGCCGGTGCACTGGCCGCCAAAGAAGCTGCGGAAGCAGCAGCCAAAGAAAAACAGGCTAAGTATGATGCTGCCATCAGTACAGGTGATAAGGCATTCAAAGCAAAAGATTGGGAGACGGCGAAGAGCAGCTATAACGAGGCAAAATCAGTTAAACCTGAAGAGACTTACCCTGATGAACAATTAAGAGCCATTGATGAGGCCATTGCAGCAGCTTCAGCTCTCGCGGCTAAAGAGGCTGCCGAAGCCGCAGCAAAGAAAAAGGAAGAACAGTATCAGTCATTTATCGGTGCTGCTGATAAGGCATTTGCAAAGAAGGAATGGGACAATGCCATTTCAAATTATCAGCAAGCTTCCAATGTAAAACCAGAAGAAAGTTATCCTAAAGAACAGATAAAATTGGCTCAGGGAGAATTGGCTGCTGCGAATGAGAAGGAGACAGAGGAAAAATATGCTGCCTTTATATCAACGGCCGACAGAGCCTTTAAGTCTGAAGACTGGACTTCTGCGAAAACAAACTATAATTCGGCTCTTTCCGTGAAACCGAATGAAGTATATCCTAAGGATCAGATAAAAAGAATCGATGAAGCCATCGCCAAAGAGCAGGCCATTGCATTGGAAAATCAAAACGATGAGTCCTATAATCAGGCCATAGGTGATGCAGATCAATTGTATAAGAACAAAGAGTGGCAAGCGTCCAAGTCGAAATATCAGGAAGCCCTTGATTATAAACCGCAGGAATCATATCCTAAGGAAAGAATTGCCATCATCGACAAGAAGTTGAATGCGATGGCCGATGATGCGAAAAAAGACGCTCAGTATGAAGCATTGATCGCGGAAGCGGATGCCAGTTTTGACAATGAAGATTACAAGGCTGCCAAAAGAAAGTATCAAGAAGCACTGGCAATCAAGACTGCTCCTCATCCAAAAAACAGAATAGCGGAGATTGATGAAATGGAAGGAGCTAAGGCAGCAGCTGCACTGGCAGCACAAAGAGCTGCAGACCAGAAAAAAGCTCAATTCAATTCATTGGTTGCAGCAGGAGATAAAGAATTTTCAGCCAAGAATTATGACAATGCCAAGCTTAAATATCAGCAGGCATTGGGTGTGAAGCCGGGCGCACCATATCCGAAGAAAAAGATCGACGAGATTGAAGATATTCTGTCGAAAGATCAGGATGTAGTCGTGGCAACAACTCCTAAGAAGGAAGCTTCAGGAATGTCTGACGAGGAGATTGCAGCAATGATGCTGGCGTGGCAAGCGGAAAGAGATAAAGCCAAGGTTGAGAGGATGGATCAATACAAATCGGATGTAAAAGAAACTTCGGACGATCGTATTCAAAATGCGGATGATCGCAGGGATGAAGCTGCAAACGATATAAAGGACCTTGAGAGTGATATTGCAGCCTCAAATAAAGCTGGCAAGGACAGGAATCTGGAAGAAGCAGCCCTTGTGGAAGAATTCAGACAGGATCAACAGAAATACCAGGGTGATCTCAATAAGGATGCCGATGATAGTCGACAGGTTGTATATGCCGATATAGAAGAAAATCAGGAGGGTCAGAGGAAAATGAAAGAAGAGGGCAATGAGTTATACAAGATCAACACAGAAAAGAGCACCACGGAAAAGATAGAACAGATAGAAACACAAAGAGAAAGAAATGAAGATGCTTATGCTGGTGTAATTGTGGCAAGTGAAAGTCTGGTCGAACTTGAAGGAGACCTGAGAGATGATCGGGAAAACAGCAAAGAACATTACATGCAGGATGTTGAGAGAATTCAGCGAGAAAATGAAATGGTTGTTGCCACAGTACAAACTTGGAAAGGTGATAACGAAGAAGCTCGCATGGATGCATACGATGATATTGTTCAGCTTGAAAATGATATCCACGAATTCAATTCTGACAATGCTGAGAGTTATATGGAAAATACAAAGAAGTATAACGAGCAGGTAGAAGAGCTTTCAGAATACAGAGGAGATAAAAACCAGGAGGCTGAAGAGAGCAGAACGAAAGCTTATAATGACATAGAGGATTATACCAAGGAAGTTGGTGAATTGACAGAAGAGCGTCATAATCGATATGATAAGCATAATGAAGAAATAAGAAGAGAAGGTGAAGCGATAATCGATCAGGAAGCTCAGAGAGTAGCGGATGCAGATGAAAGAAGAATGCAGTTTGATAGGGATTTCTATACCGGTGAAAAGAAACCGAGATATCCGGAACTGGCCAGAGAATACAGTCAGGGAGTTACGGAAGAAACCTATCAGGAGGACGAAGCCTTTGTTGTTAAAAGAATTGTCGTGACCGGCGAAAATATCGATGAGTACAAAAAGATCTATTACAAATGGGGTGGTATCTTCTATCAGAAGAACGGAAGAGACATCACAGAGACTGTCTGGAACACAGAAACAGAATGATCCTCAGAAGATCTTTAGCGGCACTTTTCATCTCTTTATCTTTTGCCAATTGTTCTAATGTTGAGCAAAAAACGACTCAGCCTTCTGTACTCAAGGAGTTAAAGCCGGAATACGCTCATTGTTTCTCTATTGCCAAATTGGAAGATGGAGAAGGATATGAATTGAGAACATTCCTTCCCGATCAGCAAAATGACCCTATGCAGATCGTAAGAATTGGCGATAAATCAAACGCAAGAAAACCCGGTGTTCTTTACCTGAATGACAAGCCTGAAAATGTAGTCATCATTTCCACGACCTATCTGCCTTATCTGGAAGCGCTGGATGAGTTGAATTCAATTAGTGGAATTTCTAATGTCAATCTGGTATATTCAGAAGAAGTTCAGAAGATGGTAAAAGAACTAAGTATTCTGGATGTTGGTGGTGATCATAACCTGAATTACGAGGGTATTGTGGCGCTTGAACCCGATGTGGTCATCATGTACGATTTTGGTGCATCTACTTCAAGTGTTCAGTCCAAAATGGAGTCTCTGGGTTTGAAAGTTCTGCTTGTCAGCGAATACAGAGAGTTGAGTCCACTGGGAAAATCAGAATGGATCAAATTCTTTGGAGCTTTATATAGAAAACCAGAGATCGCTGATGCCGTATTCTCTGAGATCGAGGAGCAGTATTTGGAATTAACTAAAATGGAATTTGAGGGTAATCCAACTGTATTTACCGGACTGCCCTGGAAAGGACAATGGTATCAACCAGGCGGAAAATCATTTCAGGCAAAGTTCTTTGAAGATGCCGGTGCCGACTATATCTGGAAGGAAGACACAAATTCTTCGGGAATAAAAGTTGACAGGGAAGTGGTCTTTGCAAAAGCCCTTGAAGCGGATTACTGGCTGCATCCGAGCAACGTCGTCAGAAAGCAAGAGATACTAGATCAAGACGAACGATATGGAACTTTCACGAGTTTCGGGAAATCAAAAGTCTACAACAACAATCTTCGGTTAAATGAGAATATGGGCAACGACTATTGGGAATCTGCTATTTTAAAACCTCATTTGGTTTTAAAGGATCTCATGGCTATTTTCCATCCTGAGGATTTCCCTGACCATCAGTTTTATTACTACAGACATCTCAATTAATATGAGAGTGATGGTATATATAGGACTGCTTGTCCTTTCAGTCATATTGTTTGCCCTGGAGCTGACCTTTGGATCCGTAGATATTGGCCTTACAAACGTTACGCAGATCATAATAGATAATACCTCAGCCGATATTCCTAAGAGTTGGAGAATAATAATAATTGAGTCCAGGTTACCCAGAGCAATTGCTGCTGTTGTGGCGGGTGCACTTCTTTCGCAAAGCGGTTTGTTCATGCAGACACTATTCCGAAATCCCCTGGCCGGTCCACATATTCTGGGTGTATCTGCAGGTTCAGGTCTAGGTGTAGCCATTGTATTAATGGCCCTTCATGGAACGGGAATTTTTATTGGTATGAAACTTGGACTGGACATCATGGTGATGCTGGCTTCCTTCATCGGAGCATTTCTTGTCTTGTTTCTTCTCTTTCTGATTTCTTTGAGGGTCAAAGATGTGCTGACCGTTTTGATCTTTGGTGTGCTCATTGGCGCCATCAGTATGGCTGTGGTGGGTATTCTCCAATATCTGAGTCCAGAAAGTCAATTGAAGGCATTTTTGATCTGGACGCTCGGAAGTTTTGACGGAGTGGAATTATCGGAAGCAAAATTCATGGTGACACTTGGTATTCCTTTCTTGCTTCTGAGCATTCCTTTGATCAAGTCCTTGAATCTTCTTCTGCTGGGAGAAGAATATGCACTCTCAATGGGATTAAACGTACGAAAGGCACAACTGATGATAATGGGTGTTGCTGGAGCCATGACGGCCATGGTTACGGCTTATTGCGGTCCAATTGGTTTTATTGGAGTTGTCGTCCCTCACTTCAGTAGAATGATCTTTAAAACGTATGATCATAAAACTCTCATCATTTCTTCAGCACTCATAGGAATAAATATCATGTTGTTGTCGGATCTTTTGTCTCACCTTCCAGGAAGCGATAATATTCTGCCCGTTAACTCTATAACTTCGTTGATAGGAATACCTTTCATATTCTGGATGTTGCTCAAGCGAAAAATGGTACAAAAGGTATGACAACGGAATTCTACATAGAACTTAAAGGAGCCGGACTGGGCTATGCAGGAAAGACAGTGCTAGCTGATCTTAACCTACAGTTCGAAAAAGGAAAGATTCATTGTCTTTTTGGTAGAAACGGAAGCGGTAAAACCACCATGCTCAAGTCTATGGCATCACTAATTCCTGTTATAAATGGTGAAATTGAGTTGGATGGAAGCAGCATAAGGAATGTGTCAATTTCAGAGAGGGCGAAGAAAATGGCCATTGTATTGACGGAAAGACCGCATGTGTCAAACATTACCGTGAAGGATTTCATTTCGTACGGAAGATATCCCTATAGTAATTGGCTTGGTAGGGAAGAAGAGTCAGATAAAGAAATTGTTGAAGAGTGCATAAAGGATTGTCATTTGCAGGATTTTGTGGAACGTGAACTCGACTCTTTAAGTGACGGGGAAATGCAAAAGGTTCAGATAGCAAGGGCCCTGGCCCAGAATACAGAACTTTTACTCCTCGATGAGATCGCTTCACATCTCGATCTGGTCAACCGGGCCGAGATCTTCAATTTACTGAAGAAGATCAATGAGAAAAGCAACATGACCATTGTTTTCAGTAGTCATGACATCCAATTTGCTCTGCAACTTGCCCATAATTTCACGGTGATCCATAATGGCGATGTGAATCAATATGAAGGGAAAGAATTTTCAGATAAGCAGATCTATAAAGACATACTGGAAAGCCCTTATCTGGAACTAGGGGATGATGGTAAAAGTCTGAATTTCAAGGCAATCACCTAGATTTACGCAATTGCTTTTTGCGTTGCCTGTTCACTTTTCGACTCTTTTTCTTGGCTTCCTTTTCTCGAGCTCGACTGGCCTGTTCTGGTGATTTGTAAGTCTTGTTCGACTTTTTGGCACTCTTATCGTAATCCTCAGCAATTCTTACACTGGGTGGCTTTTTCTTCCTGAGTTCCCTTTTCTCAATTACACCTTTGTTGAATTGACTGCAGCCAGATAAGATAAATAGGACTAGAAGACAGGAGAGTCTAATCTTCATAGGATTCCCTGAGAAGTTCGATGTCATCGATGAGCTGATCGACCTCGTCTTCAGAGGTTCCGTCGTAAATTCCACGGATTCTCTTCTCTTTGTCCACAAGAACAAAATTCTCGGTGTGAACCATTTCATCTTCCTTTCCTTCTTCAAGTTCAGCAGCAAAATAAGATTTCCTCGCCAAATTGAATATCTCCATTCGATCGCCTGTTGCAAATTGCCAGATCTTAGGATCAGCCTGGTATAACTCGGCATACTCGAGAAGTACTTCGGGGGAGTCAACTTCGGGTTGAACCGTATGACTCAGGATCCTGAAGTCATTCATGTCTTTGTTAGCTTCCTGCACTCTGACCATCTGACCAGTCATGGTTGGGCAAATACCCGGACAAGTCGTGAAAAAGAAATCTGCAACATAGATCTTGTTCTCAAAATCCTGTTCTGTGATGTCCTCGCCATATTGATTCACAAGATTAAAAGAACCGATCCTGTGATCGCTCATTTTACTTTGCAGGGAAGGGTCTACCAGTTTTGCATTGATCTGATCGGGACTGTAAACTTCTAAACTCCGATTTCCAACGATCATAAAGTAGGCAATGATTATACCTGTAATGGCAATGACAGCAACACCGATTATTCTGGAATACATAGAAAACTTTTTGGCAAATGTAAGTTCAAGAAGCCTTCAAAGCCAAGTATTTTCAGGCATACTTTTTAAAAATGTGAGCATAGAATATCTACTTTCGATTTATGAGAAGAATCTCTGTGCTATTCCTGTTACTAATCTTTGTTAACTCCTTTTCTCAAGCCCAGGAAAACAAGGATGTTCAGTCTTATTTCAATCAGAAGCAAAGCATCTCAATGAAAGGTCAAAAACTCAGGAGATACTGGGGTATGGCCAATCTTGGTGTAGGGGTGATAGGAGGAGTGAGCAGCTCAGGTAGCCAGGAATACTTCCACCTAATGAATGGATTCTTTGGAGGTGTGAACATTCTGATGTCAAGTGTGAGCATTCGAAACATTAAGGGAGAAGACAATACTGAAAACCTGATGAAACTCGAATTATCTCAAAAGGATGTCGAGAGAAGTCACCTGTATGGACTTGGCTTTGATGCCATTGTCCTTGGGGGTGGAATAGCCTTACTCAATACGAACTATGAAAGTGAACTGGAGCAACAAAGGGCAGAAGGATATGGCTATTCCCTCATCCTTCAAGGAGCCTCTTTGCTGGTTTGGGATGCAGCCATGTATTTTATCCATCGGAAGAATAGAAAAAAGAAGCTGGATGCCTTGATGCAGAGAGATGCCTATTATGAATAAAAAAAGGCCGGATTAACCGGCCTTTCTATGAAATTTTAAAAGCTTATTGCTTCGTCATAACTTGGGTGAATTTGTAATTCACCATGGTAGTACTATCAAATTCGGTATATGTGATAACAAGTTCTTTGCTTGTTAGTTTCTCATATTCTTGTTCTTCCGTCTGACCTCCTGTTGGTGTTGTCAGGATCAGTGTTTTATCGGAGTTAAATTCCCACGTTCCTGTTTCAATAATGAATGGGTCGGCGTCATCACATTTAGACGAACCCTCATTGAATTCATATGACTTATCAGAATCAAACTGAAAAAGATTATCCTTGACACAATCTGGATAAAAAGCACTGTTATACCAATCAGAAATTGGAGTGCCAAAAAAATCGATTGCTGGATCGACAGTAAGAGCAGTGACTTTCCACGTTCCAGTCAACATGCTTTCTTTTGAAGGCGTATTTGCTTCTTCATCATCTTCTTTATTACACGCTGAAAATACTAGTCCTATTGATAGTACTCCAACAAAAAGGTATTTCATTCTTTTCATATATCTTTCTTAATTTTCGGTGAATTTAATACATTTCATTAAGAATCATAACTTGTGCTCGATGTAGCTGAATGTTATTAATTCTTGCGCCACAGTAAATAAAATAGATAGAATGACGAAAATTGAAAAAATTGTAATGTTCATAGGTATGGTTGCAATCATGCAGGCATGTACCAAAGAAGATGAAAAAACGAATGGTGGAGGAAACAATGAGGACAGAACTGAGAAGTTGACTAATTCTTGGATGATCACTTCTGTGAAAGTAGACACATTGGGGCTCAAGGACTTCGATATTTGGGCATTATTTCCTGATACATGTCAAAAGGACGATCTTTACGTCTTCAATGCAGACGGAACTGGTGCTATAGATCAAAATGCAATCGAATGTGACACCACCGCACCTAAGCAAGAGCCATTTACCTGGACATGGGAAAATGGTGAAACGGATTTATTGGTTGTTCTTCCGGATTCAAATATTTCACTTAAGAATGTTCAATTTTCCGGTAATGAAATGACAGCCAATTCAAACGCTGTTTTGGACATACAGTCCAAAGTTACATTCCTAAAACAATAGCAATGAAAGCGCTCAGGGCCTTTGCATTCATTCTGATTTCAGCCATATTTGTTTTCTCCTGCACCAAGAAAGAGGAGGACAACGAACCGCCACAGAACAAAACAACATTGCTTACATCTTCTGATTGGAAAATGAGTAATCAGGTGGCTTCACCACCTTTTGATACGCTCGACATATGGATCTCGGTAGATGATTGTATTAAAGACAATGTCTTTTCTTTTGAGAAAAATGGTAATGGTATGATGGATGAGAAGGCCAAATTATGTGAACCATCAGATGATCAATTCAATCCTTTACTCTGGACTTTTGAGAACGACGAAAAGGACCTTCAATGGGTAATAAACGATGATACAACCTTGATCAGAGATGTGGTCATTACACCTGATTCATTCTACGGTAACCAGGTAAGTATCTTCTTTGATTACATCACCGTAACTTATAGAGCCAATTGATAATTATTAATTATTCTCCGCTTTATCCTTCGTCATCTGCTCAATCCTGCGCTGCTTTTGCATAGGATTCTCTGACTGGCGTCCATATCGACCCGAACGTCCCTTGTACAGCTCAAATCTGCTTGGCACAACTCTTGGTGGCCAGTAGTTGTTGGAGACATCAACATCGGCTGTTTCAAGGTAGGGGTCCATTACAATTCCTTCTACTTCCTTTTCGAAATAGAAGACCTTGGAGACTTTCTCATGATTCTTCTTCCATATCTCGGCAGGAATTCTGATTACTTCAGAAGTTCCATCAGTAAAAGTAAATTCAAGGATGATTGGCATCAGAAGGCCTCCAACGCTTTCAAAATCGATCTGATAGTATTGATATTGAGCACATAGTATATCTCTTTCTTCTTCCGAGAGGTTGTCAAAGTATCGCGCGAAATCCTGATCGTCAAGCGGAGTTACCTTGAGGGGGTCATACTTGGTGTAGAAATCAGCAATACTCGAGTCCTTACTCATATAGGTCTCTATGTCCTTATTCCTTTCATCTCCGATAAACCTTGGTTTACTCGCTTCCAGTTCCTTGGTTTTCTCATTTTCGTATCGTGGGTCTTTGGTATCCACCTGGTACCACTTCACATCACCGATGGCCAGGTCTACATGATCATTGGTATAGAACCACCCTCTCCAGTACCAGTCGAGATCTACGGCTGAAGCATCTTCCATCGTTCTGAAGAAATCAACCGGTGTGGGGTGTTTGAATGCCCAGCGCTCACAATAGGTCTTGAAGGCGAAATCAAATAGTTCCCTTCCCATGACGGTTTCTCTAAGGATGTTCAAAGCCGTAGCTGGTTTACCATAGGCATTGTTTCCAAACTGGTGAATCGATTCACTATTTGTCATGATAGGAGAGATGTTCGATTTATCACCTTTCATGTAATCCGTGATCTTATAAGCCGGTCCTCTTCTTGATGGATAATTAGGTTCCCATTCCTGTTCGGTCAGATACTGCACAAATGTGTTCAACCCTTCATCCATCCAGGTCCACTGGCGCTCATCCGAGTTGATGATCATAGGGAAGAAGTTGTGGCCAACCTCGTGTATGATCACACCGATCATGCCATATTTAGTCCTTTTGGAATAGGTTCCGTCTTTTTCCGGTCTGCCGCCATTGAAACATATCATAGGGTATTCCATACCGATCCACTTGGTATGTATCGACTGCGCAACAGGGTAGGGGTAGTCGATGGTGTATTTGGAATAAGTGCGGATGGTATGGGCTACCACCTTGGTTGAATATTTTTCCCATAGAGGATTTCCTTCCTTAGGATAGAAAGACATACATAAGGTCTTTTTAGTTCCGGCTTCAGCCATCATGGCATCCCAGATGAACTTTCGGCTTGTCGCGAAGGCGAAGTCACGCACGTTGTTAGCTTTGAATTTCCAGGTCGTGGTTTCTTTTGATCGAGACTTCTCGTTCTTTTCGGCTTCAGACTGGTTAACAATGAATACTGGTGTCTCGTATTCCTTTTTGGCCTTTTCTAGTCTTTTACGTTGCTCAGAAGTAAGAACTTCGCTGATATTCTGCATTTCTCCCGTTGCTGCAACCACATGGTCAGATGGAACCGTGATCGAAACCTGGTAGTCTCCGAAAGGTAACGTAAATTCACCCCGACCGAGGAATTGCTTGTGCTGCCACCCTTCCACATCATTGTAAACGGCCATTCTTGGGAAGAACTGGGCAATCGTATAAAGATAGTTGTCGTCCTCTTCAAAGTACTCATATCCTGATCTTCCTCCGATCTCCATTCTGTTATTGATGTTGTACCACCATTTGATCTTAAAGGAGAAAGTAGATTTCGGATGAAGTTCATTTGGCAAGTCGATACGCATCATGGTTTTATTGATGGTATAAGGCAGATCCTTACCGGATGCATCCGTGACCGATTCAATTTTAAAACCACCATCGAAGTCATTATGCATTCTCTGTACATTGCTGAAGCTTTCCTTTTCGTTTAGTTTTCCCGTTGAAATCAGCTTCGTATCACTATCCTGACTCCTCATATTCTGGTCAAGCTGCACCCATAAGTAGGCAAGATGGTCGGGGGAGTTATTGTGATAAGTGATCTGTTCACTACCTGAAATGCTTTGCTTTTCATCATCCAGCGTTACACTGATAACATAATCTGCCTGCTGCTGATAATATTCATGCCCCGGTGCACCTGAAGCCGTTCGGTATACGTTGGGAGTGGCTACTTCTTCCTTTAACTGCTTGAATTTATTCTCGTTCGTATTTTGAGAAATGGTCACAAGAGGAAGTGCCAGTAGAATGGAAAGGGTTCTGAAAATCTTCATAAGTCTTTGTTGGAGGACCAAAAGTAATAAGATTGAGTGCTGATTCGTTAAAAAATACATGAACGGTTTTAAACTAAAGGATTAGTGAAAAAACTATAAAATTAGTTGTATAACTAAAAAATTAGTTATATTAGCCTTATGAAATCAAAATCAATCAGAGAATTAACCAGGGCAGAGGAGGAAGTAATGCAAATCCTTTGGTCTCTGGAAAAGGCTTTTGTGAAAGATATGTTACCTCATTTCGAAGAACCTACGCCGGCATACAATACAGTTTCAACCATTGTAAGGATTCTCGAGGAAAAAGGATTTATCGGTCATGAATCATTTGGAAAGTCGCACCAATATTATCCTGTAATATCCAAGGATGAATATTCTGAATACGTGATCAACAATATTACAACAGGCTACTTCAGTGGATCCTTTCGCAAGCTACTTTCATTTATGGCCGAAAAGAATGACCTGAGCATGAGAGATATTGAAGAAATAAAAAAAGAAATTAAAAAGAAGAAGAAATGATAGAATTAATGCTAAAATCCGGACTCATTATTGCCATGACACATCTGGCCTATGTGAGTCTATATAAACGATCCACCTTTTTCACACTCAACAGGTTTATTCTGATAGGGTCAATGATTCTGGCACTGATCCTTCCATTCATATCCATACCTGAGGTAAATAAGATTTCAGGCAGTGTGTTATTACCCGTTGTAAATTCAAGTGCTGAAACGATTTCTCATTCTGTGGCGCCATTGAATCTTATAAAATCTGCTCTGGCTATCGTTTTTTATGCCGGTATTGCAGTGTCGCTAAGCTTGTTCTTGATCCGTTTATTCAGACTGATGAGCTTCCTTAATAAAATCAGCTTCAAAAGTGAAAAAGGCCTCTTTATAGGTCGTTTTATTGGAGAGATGTCTTCTTTTTCATTTTTCAATTACATATGCATCAACGATAAGGAGTGGGACAGAAGAAGTGAGATCATCGAACACGAGAAGTATCACATTTCCATGTTTCACAGCATCGATAACCTGTTCTTCGAATTGATAAAGTGCATTCAATGGTTTAATCCCTCCATCTATACCTTACATAAGGAGATAAGGAATTTGCATGAATTTGAAGTTGATGAACTTATGATAAAAGAAGAATCGGCCGATGAGTATGCTAACCATTTATCCGGTGGACTCATTGCGCAAAAAGAATTTCAGCTTACCAACCCATATAAATCAAATTCTAACCTTTTAAAACGTATTAAAATGATTTACAAGAACCCAACATCCCGTTCATTCAAATTATTCTATTCTGCCCTAATTCCTGCTATTTTCATTGCTTTTGCAGTGATATCGTGCAATAATGAGGAAAATCTGGAGCAGGACATATCACCTTCAGAACAAGTGTCTGAATCAATGCCTATAGATACGGAAGTAATTTCCGGAGAAGATGTAAAGAAACTGGAGAAACAAGCGGAATATCCTGGAGGTATGGAAGCGATGTACACATTCCTGGGTGAAAACATCATTTATCCCGAGGAAGCCAAAGAAGATGGTCTATCAGGCAAGGTATTTGTGAGATTTGTCGTTGCCTCCAATGGAAAGATCACAAATGTTGAAGTGATGAAAGGTATTCATCCTTTGCTTGACCAGACAGCCATTGATGTGATCAAAAAGATGCCGGATTGGACGCCGGGTGAACTAAATGGCAGAAAAGTAGCCGTTGAGTTTATGTTGCCGATATCCTTTCAGCTCAAATAATCAATTCCCTTTAACAAGTCCTGAAGGTTGGTCTTTTTCGAGAAGAAGGCTGACCTTTTTTTCTTTGAATTTGATATGATGCATGTTCTGCTGATCAGAACTGACTTCATAAAAAATCGTATTGCGGATCTCAAATGATTCAAAAGGGTCAAGACTAGCACTCTCCCAGTACAAATAAACAACGTGAAACTCTTCCCATTCTGCGCCAAGAAAATCCAGTTCAACTTCCTGACCATCCACCCGGATTGAGAAATGATTTCTGATGTAAGATTCAATGTGAGTAAGGAATTCGTCATCAGGATCGTCTGAATTGAAGACAATGTCATCGGAGATCATCTTCAATGCTTTTTCAAAATCATCCGTGAAAAGTTTCTGACTGATCTGAAATCTGTTTTCTTTGACCTCAACTTCGTAAATCCCGACATGATAATCATGATCAGGACTGCCTAACAACAGAAGGAATAAGTTTATGAGAATCATTTTCCCTGTCGATAAGATGCCAGGTTGACGAATAGCTTGTACGAACCGGGAACTCCGTATGGAATGTGACGGAAAAATGAGACACCGGTATAAATAAATGCTCCTTTGCCATAATCCCCAATAATGATGCTTCCGAATTCGTCGAGTTCATCCTTATCGTGCCAACTGACGACTGTTTCGAAATTCTCGTCCCACTTGTCCGCAAAATATAGTCCTCTTTCCTGATTCCAGTTGTCAAAATCATCCCTGGTGATCTCATATGGACGATTGAATACCTTATGATCTTTCTTTGAAATATTAGCGGAAGAGTTCTGATCGGTAACACGCTTTCTTGAGATATCGAAAGGATAAGGGCTTATGATCTTTGGATTAAATCCTCTGGTCTGGTACTGCATAAGCACTAAACCGCCTGATTTCATGAAGGCCTGAATTGCCTCGGCATGATCATTCCATGATGGATCAACGTTCAGACTTCTTATACCAAATAGAAGAACGTCGTAGTCGGAAAGTTGTCCATTTAAGAGGTCATCCTGACTGAATTCCTGAATATTCAATTCAAGTTCTCTTAAATAAGAGATCATTTCATTATCCGGCCCTTTAACATAGGCTATTTTCGGTGATTCTTCCAGCATATTGAGGGGGACCACTTTGGAGCGTGCCGGTAATAAAACGGTCTGATAAGGAATATGATCGTATTCAATCTCGACCAATGAATTGACTTGCTCCCCGTCTTTTGTTAAAATTGACATGACCGGATTTTTCGATTTCACTTGAGATTTGAAAGGAAATGTCCATGTAGTGAAATACTTTGAATCAAAGTGATCGGTTGGATTGTCGATATCAACGCCTTCGATTTTTTTCTCCCAGGTGCCTGATTCAGACAAGGCTATCCTGTCGTAGATTCGGCCATTCACAACACTGTCCTTAGGAAAGTAAAGGGGATGTTCGAATGATGCCACATTCTTAGGTAAGAGAGCCACGTTTTTCTTCTGACCGCCTTTAACACGGTCTGTCCATTTATAGATCATAGGACTCTCAACCGAAATCTCTTTATCGTCAAGTGTGAAATCAACCTTGCACATAAGTCCATTACTAACCGGCTTTTTCAACAATTCCTGAGAATGATCAAATCTATACTCGTATTCTTTGGCCAACCAATACGGCGTTGAAAAGGCATTATTTGAATCGAAGCGAACGATCAAAGTATCTGAGAAGGTTTTATTTTCCTCCAGTGGTCTGTTCCAACTATGATATGTTGAATCGCAACGAATTCCTTTGAAATTTAGATTCACAACAGATCGGTTAATTATTTCCAGATCAATCTTGATTTCCTGATCTCTGAATACAATTTCGTCATCGCTTATTACTTCTGCAATTACACCAAGACATTGCAGAACAAGAGAGTTGATGCTTTCAATTTTTTTGTCGAATCGTCCATCGGCATTCAATTCAATTGCCGATTCACGAAGATCAAGCAGAGCGTTTGCAATTAAATAAGGCCTGGAATGATCAAAATGATTCAGTATTGAATCAATTTGAGGTGAGAGTTTTACCCAGGCAACATCTATGCTGTCCAATGCTGAGTTGATGAGTAAGCTCTCTCCATGAGCCATTTCACCGGCCAGAAACTCCAGATATTCTTCTCTGTCACCTCTTTGTGGTGCCGAACCAAATCCCTGACTCTTGTGCTGTGATCGACTGAAGGCAGCTAACTCATTGTAGGAATAACCCAGGTTTTTATTGAATTTACCGATGTTGATGGTCGAGATGGAAAAGTCATTTTTTGCTCTTTCCGGCAGACTTTTGTCCCACCACGTGCTGCTGTTCAAATAAAGCGTTGTGGGCGACCATACACCAACTTCGGAAATCTGATCTGGGTATGCCGTTGAATCACCGGCCATTTCAAATGCCTTTCTGCTCAAAAGGGCAGAGGCATGGTGATGCCCATGTCCGCTGTAGTTTTCGGCAGGGAATCGGTTTATGATGATATGTGGCTTAAAATATCTTAGTATGTATACAACATCACCCAGGATTTCTTCCTTTCCCCAGAACTCAAAAGTTTCGCTGCTTGTTTTGGAGTATCCGAAATCAACAGCTCTGGTAAAGAATTGTTCTCCACCGTCAATGCGACGGGCAGCCATCAATTCCTGACTTCGCAGCACACCGAGAAGGGCACCCTTTTCCTTGCCAATAAGGTTTTGTCCACCATCACCCCTTGTCAAAGATAGATAGGCCGTGCGCGCTTTCTCTTCGTTCGCGAAATAACTAATGAGTCTGGTATTCTCATCATCGGGATGTGCCGCAAGATATAAAACGCGGTATGGCGATCGAAGTTTTTCGATCTCATGATAAATCTGAGAAGAAGAAAGATTTTGCGAGAATCCCGTCAGTCCGGTTAGAAATCCGAGCAGAAGAATAAAAGTCTTTTTCATGAATTCAAATGAACTTTGGCATTATTAATGCTCGCAACAACTTTCCCTTTCATTTCGGGAAAGGAAGGCTGGTTTGCACCCAGACTGTACTTTAGCTCAGAGCTTTCAACTTTCTCGTTGAATTGAATCACACTGATGTTCGCACTTTCCTTTTCTTTAATTGCTGGAATGTCTAGACCCAGTATTTTTCTCGGCTTCATGCTTAAAATATCTACCAATTGTGGTATTTCAATCTTTTCATCCGTTGCAGTACGAACCATGGAAATTGCATTTTCCAAGGTGCTCATGCCAAAATCCGCTACTTCAAATTCACACTCCTTATTTTCAACGTTTTGAGGCCAATGATCGGAAACAACAACGTCAATGATGCCTGATTTGAGGCCATCAATCAAAGCCTTTCTTGTCTTTTCATCTCTCAATGGAGGATTAACCTTGAAATTTGAGTCAAATGAATCAAGTGCTCCTTCGTTGTAAAGAAGATTGGCAACACTCACACCACAACTTACTTTGATGCCTTTTTTTCTTGCCTTCTTAATAAGATCTAACCCCTCAATTGTTGAAACCGAGGTGAAATGAATCTTCTGATCTGTGTATTCAGCAATTTTCAATGCCCTGTGGATGCCGATCTCTTCTGCAATTGCGGGAATACCTTTCAGTCCGTTTCTGGTACTCATTTCACCCTCATTGACTTCTCCACCAGAGGTGAGGAAGTGTTCTGAAGGATGAAGCATGATGAGTCCATCAAATGATTTCACGTAAAGTAATGCGAGTTTCAACAACTGACTATCATTCACATTGCTCTTGAAGTCATAAAAAGCAAGAGCTCCGGCTTTGTGCATATCATACATTTCTGCCAGTTCTTTTCCTTTCTGGTTTTTACTCAGCGATCCGCTTACCCATAGGTCAGTGAGATGTCCTTTCGACTTGCGTATCTGATATTCCACTCCTGATTTATTATCAACGACCGGGTCGGTGGTTGAAGCACTCAGAATTCCGGTATAACCTCCCTGGGCAGCAGCCTTGAGGGCGCTGTCAATGTCTTCCTTGAATTCAAAGCCGGGGTCCTGAACATTTACATGCATATCCACAAATCCAGGACATGCCGTCATATTCTTACCTTCAATTCTGGTTGCACCGAATGGCTCTTTAAGGTCCTTACCAATTCTTGTGATTATTCCATCACTGATAAGGATATCTACTTTCTTATTATTGAAAGGGGAATTGGGGTCAACAACTTTTACGTTGGCAATAAAAACGTCTTCTGATACCGCTTCTTTTTTCTTCACGCTTTCATGAATTTAATGATCAACGTTTCGGCCACAAAAAACATCAGGGCCAAAATAACACAATATTTCCATAGAGTTTTCGCTTCATTTCCCATTCGGATCTTGCTTCCAAGTTCGGCTCCTTTGCCTGCTATGACCTCTATGTTTCCTGTCTGACTTGAGTTAGAAAAGGCACTCAAATCTTCTTCGGAATATCTGGAAATATCTGATTCCTTTCGACTGAAATTGATAGCAAGATGATCGAATGTCTTTTCTTCTTCACTTAAGGTGAAAATTCCGGCCATATCGATCTGTTCATGCAAAAGAATATAGTATGAGTTGGAAAGGATTCTCACTTCGGGTATGATGTCTATGTTTTCATTTTTTAGATGAAGTACAGACTCATTATTGTAATCGGCATATGTGAATTCTATCATTCCTTCCCGCCCTAGAGTGTAGTAAAGATCACGTTTATAAGAGCTTATGTATGCAAGGTTTATGGAGATCGGAACAAAAAGCGGATGCTCAAGATAATTTCCCGATTCTTTCGTCAAAGGAAAAGAGTAGAGGTAAACATTGCCCTTACCAATGACATACCTTCTCAAGGCCACATCATTGTTGTTAAAGGATAAGATATCTTCCTTTACAATTCTTGTCTTTTCTTCGATTTTATAATATGATCTCAAACGCGGATAATTAGGATTGTCGGGAAAGCGTTCAACCACACCGTTCAAAGCATCCGATTTCATGTTGAGGTCGCTGATCACAAGATTGGCGGTGTCATGTGAAATGATTCTCTCAAGACCAAGTTTGATCAGGGCATCATTGGTTTGCTCAAGATCTGAGGTATCTGTTGAATAAACCACAAGACTGGCACCACTCTTGACCTGATCCTTCACTTCGTTGATAAGTCCTGCAGAAAGATCTGAAGCCAAATTGAGGACCAAAACCCGACTTGATGCCAACACACTCAGATCAATACTACCTTCATTATCAGCTCTATAATTGAAGGATGTTTCGTATACAGCCCTAAAGTTTCTTTCTTCTTCTTTGGCTCCAATATGATAAACCGAAAGATTGGAATCAAGGCTAAAAGAAAAATACAAAACATCGTCCTGACTAATTCCATCATCTACCGTTTCAATTCTTCCCGTGTATGTTCCAAAGCCATTGTTCTGAACTACGACGGGGACATTTTCTGATGTCCAGGGTGCAATGCTTATGCTTTGAAGGCTGGTTTGTCGACCGTTTATAAATAACCTCACCGGCCTGTCTTCAATAGCCTCATCTGAAAAATTTGAAACACTGACCCAGAGAGTATCAATTCCATTCAGACTTTGAATCGGACTCTCAAACCAGCAGCTGTCGACCGATAGATTGGAACTATTCTCTGATTTCACCTTGATGAATTTCACGTTCAGAGAAGAATCCAGATTATCAAGGCTACTCAGATTATATTGACTTTTCTGAAAGTCGGTTATAATATAAGCTGTCAAATCATTTAAGGTATTTTCATCGCGAATACCTTTGATCCTTTTCATGATTTCATCCAGGTTTCTGGATTCATGACTGATTTCTGTTTTCCCCAGGGCATTCTGCAGTTCTTCAGAACTCATTTCCAGATTATCTGTCCCGGAAAATTCATTAGTCAGGAAATAATAGAGTTTACTATCTCCATAGCTACGAAGCAATTCCTGGGCTGCATCGCGACCATCTTCAAGCAAGGTATTTCCACCTTCACCTTCTTCCATGGAAAATGAATTATCCAGATAGATCAAGACATGATTCCCTCCTTTATTTACATCAGCATTTGAAGCAGGTATGAATGGCTGTGCAAAGGCCAGAACAATAAATGTAAGAGCCAGCAATCTCATTAAGAGGATCAAGAGATTTCGAAGTTTGCGGGTTGATTTGGTGGTCGATTCTATATCCTGGAGGAGGCGGACATTGGTAAATTCAACCCTTTTATATCGTCGGAAATTGAATAGATGAATGATTATTGGAACCGAAAGGGCTAAGAGGAAGAATAGGTGGTTCGGGAACAGAAAATTCATCAAAGCGCGAAAGTAAGAAACATTTGTCGCAATGAGCTGTTATTTAGGTGTTCAGCATGCGATTATTTGTAAATCAATTTTTTAGGTTGGAATAATAATTTAACTTTGCGGCCCAAAATCAGAAAACTATGTTGAAAAGAAGTCTAGGAATTACAATTTCACTATTGTTAATTGCTCAGCTAGGCCTTGCCGGAGAAGGGATGTGGATACCTATGCTCATCAAGAAGCTGAACGAAGCAGAAATGCAGGGAACAGGATTGCAGCTTACTGCTGAAGATCTGTACAGTATTAATAATTCAAGTATTAAAGACGCCGTTGTAGGTCTGGGTCGACCAGGCTGGGGAGGTTCTTTCAATTTTTGCTCGGGTGAGATCATTTCCAGTAAGGGACTTTTCCTTACAAACCACCACTGTGGTTATAGTGCTATTCAGGCACTGAGTGATAAAGACAATGATTACTTGAAAGATGGTTTTTGGGCCATGGATCTCAGCGAAGAGAAACCGGCCGGTTTTGTAGTTCATATTCTTCAAAGAATGGATGATGTAACCGATGTTGTTCTTGATGGCATCGACTACAATACTTCGGAGGAAGAAAGAGCCAAGTTGGTTGCCGCCAGAATGGACAGCCTTAAAAATGAAGCGGAAAAAGAAGAGTTTATTCACGCTGTGATCAAACCATTCTTTAAGGGAAATGAATATTACATTTTCCATTATAAAATCTATGAAGACGTGAGGTTCGTAGGTGCTCCACCTTCATCCATTGGTAAATTTGGTTTCGACACCGACAACTGGGTTTGGCCGAGACATACAGGAGACTTCAGCCTGTTTAGAATCTATGCTGATAAGGATAATAATCCTGCCGCTTATTCTGAAGATAATGTTCCTTATACACCTGATCACTTCCTTCCAATTTCTTTGAAAGGAGTCAAGCAGGACGATTACGCTATGATCTTTGGATTCCCGGGAAGCACTGACAGATTCCTTACTTCTTACGGAGTTGAACTAGCTATCACGATTGACCAGCCAAGTAGGGTTAAGATCAGAAGAAAGAAGCTGGATATCTACGAAGCAGCCATGGCACAGTCGGATACGACTAGACTTAAGTACGCTGCCAAGCAAAGTGGGGTAAGTAATTACTGGAAGTATTTCGTTGGACAAACAAGAGGTTTGAAAAGACTCAAGGTCTATGATAAGAAGAAAGCTGAAGAAGATGCATTCGTTGCCTGGGTTAACCAGGATGAAGAGAGAAAGTCTATTTACGGAAATGTCATGTCAGATTATGAGAATGCATACAAGGAGCTTTCAAAATATAAACTGACCAGCAATTATATCTCTGAAGCCATTTATGGAGTTGAGATCCTGAGATACAGCAGAAACTTTGCCGGATTGGAAAGCATTATGTCGGCCGATGAGGTTGATGAGGACAAGAAGATGAAAACCATCGAATCTCTAAGAGGTGGATTGGGTGATTACTTTGATGACTATGATGCCGGTATTGATAAAGAAGTACTTGCGGCTATGTTGACATATTACAACGAAGATGTGCCGGAAGATCAGAAAGCTGAATACTTTAAGAATCTTGCCAGCAAGAATAAAAATGATTTCAATAAGATCGCTGATATGATCTTTGACAAATCTATCTTCTCAAGCAAGAAAAATGTCAATGCTTTCCTTGATAAACCTAACCTGAAAAAGTTGCAAAATGATCCTGCCTATAAATTAATTGGTGAGATCAGAAGTGAGTACAATACAAACATAGTTCCGAACGTTAAGAATGTAAGCGCTTCTCTAGGGAAGACAGGAAGGTTGTATGTTGACGGATTGAGAAAAATGAACGCAGATAAGGTATACTATCCGGACGCTAATTCTACCATGAGAATCTCTTATGGTAAGGTAGGTGATTACGATCCGATGGATGCCGTTCATTACGACTATGTGACAACTCTTGATGGAGTGATGGAAAAAGAAGATCCGAACAACTTTGAATTCAACGTTCCGGATAAATTAAAAGAATTACACGCGAAGAGAGATTACGGAAGGTACGGAGAGGATGGCGACCTGATCGTTTGCTTTATTTCAAGCAACGACATTACAGGTGGTAACTCCGGAAGTCCTGTAATCAATGGTAATGGCGAGTTAATTGGTACGGCTTTCGACGGTAACTGGGAAGCCATGAGTGGTGATATAGCATTCGAACCAGAATTGCAGAGAACGATATCCGTTGATATCAGGTATACGCTCTTTATTATCGATAAATACGCCAATGCCGGTTATCTCCTCGACGAGATGAAATTGGTTGAATAAAAATTGAGAATACAAGAAAGTAGATTTAATGATATGACGCTTTGTCAGGGATATTTTATCTTTAGATCATTAATAACTTTAAAATCAGCGGTTTAACGCTTTAACAATAATTAACAAAATAGATTCTTATTCAAGCAACCTTTGTGTTATATATGCGTTCTAATAAATAGAAGTGTTTTAGCACGGTTTTTGATGGATATAAATAAACAAACAACAGTAAGTAGATGAGACAATTAAAAATCAGTCAACAGATTACCAAGCGGGAAAGTAGATCACTGGAGAAGTATCTTCAGGATGTATCGAAAGAAGGGATGATTACGGCTGAAGAAGAGGTGGAATTGGCACAGCGAATTCAGGCTGGCGATGAAACCGCTTTAAACAAATTGGTGAGAGCCAACTTGCGATTCGTGATTTCTGTTGCGAAACAGTATCAGAATACAGGTCTTACTCTTGAAGATTTGATCAATGAGGGTAACCTCGGTTTGATTGAAGCTGCGAAGAGATACGATCATACGAAAGGATTTAAGTTCATTTCATATGCTGTCTGGTGGATCAGACAGAGCATTTTGAAAGCTGCAGCGGATAATTCACGTACGATCAGGCTTCCTCACAACAGATTGGGAGAGATCCAGAAGATCAACAAAGCCACTATTGAGTTCGAGCAAAAGAACGAAAGGCTTCCAACTGCTATTGAACTTAGTGAAGTAGTGGACATGGATGTTGATAAAGTAGAGAACTCTCTTAAGATGTCTAAAAAACAGATCTCAGTTGATGCGCCAATGTTGAACGATGAAGACAACAACAGTTTGATCAGTATTCTTGAAAATACTGAGACCAAGGCACCGAATGCCACGTTGCTTCACGAATCACTTGCGCAGGATATTGAAAGGTCATTGCAATACTTAAAAGGTATTGAAGCTGAAGTGATCAAAGCATTCTTTGGCCTTGACGGCAGAAAAGAACTGACACTGGAAGAGATCGGAATTAATTACGGTCTGACCAGGGAAAGAATCAGACAGATCAAGGAAAGAGGATTGAGAAGGTTGAGAAGAATTTCGAAGACCGGCAATCTTCAATCATATCTATAAGAATTGAGCCCCGAAATACTTCGGGGCTTTTTCATTTTCATTTTTCAATAATTCTATTTTTGGGCAAAATTTAAAACATATGAGAACTATATCTTTTGTTTCGATTTTCATGCTCTTCACTTTTGGACTCCAGGCGTGTTCAGGAGGAGGAAATGAAGAAAGAAGAAACAATACTGTTGCCTCACAGGGAAATAAAGAAGTAATACAAGAAGAAAAACAAGAAGAAATGGACTACAGCAAAGGCTTATTCGCAGAAATTCAAACCAATAAGGGTAATATCCTGCTTTATCTGGAAATGGAAAAAAACTCCACTTACCGTGGCCAATTTTGTCGGTTTGGCGGAAGGAGAGAATTCCTAACAGCGCTAAAGGAGAAGGTGAAGCTTACTACGGATGGACTTAAATTCCATAGAGTTATTGACAACTTTATGATCCAGGGTGGAGATCCAGCCGGAGAACGGTTCAGGTGGTCCGGGTTATTCTTTCAAAGACGAGTTTGATCCGACGCTTAAGCATGACAGACCGGGAATTCTTTCCATGGCCAATGCGGGTCCGGGTACGAATGGAAGCCAATTCTTTATCACCCACCTTGAAACTCCATGGCTCGACAACAGACATTCTGTCTTTGGTCATGTGGTTGAAGGACAGGAAGTAGTCAATGCCATTCAGCAAGGCGACGTTATCGAACATGTTGAGATTATTCGCAAAGGAAAGGATGCCAAGAAGTTCGATGCTTTGAAAACATTCAACGACCTGAAATAATCCATTATTCATTATCTTTATGGACAATGATTGGAAGAATATTTAGTCTGTTTACGATTGTTGCTCTGATGGCAGGTAGCCTCAGTGCTCAGGAGTCTTATGACTATGTTCTTCCGGATT
>CBDDFS010000002.1:0-1634965 GCA_965227255.1 Vicingaceae bacterium | reverse complement strand
ATACATTTCAATGCAATCCAAAACCTCAGCTTCTTCCTCGGGATTAATAGAGGTTATTAATTCAATATATGGTTGGCGCAGAACCTCCATCAAATAATTGAATTTGTTCTGCATGTTCCCTTCTGATATCAGTTTACCTCCATACTCTTCATATAAACCATATTCTTCTAATTCATCTCGGCACTTCGAAAGGTTTATTGCTGAATTGTACCGATCATAATAAGCGAGCTGAAAATAATTGAGGCTTTCTCTCCAGTATGTGGGATTTACAAAGTAAAGGACCTTCATATCCTTAAAGATTTCTTTGTTATTCAAGAACATTGGATAGTAGACATGGGCTGTTCTTCCTGCCCCTCCCATTACTGAAAAATTATGTCCGCAATCAAATGAGAATTCATCAAACCGTGATAATTCTCCTCACCGAATGCACCTGTTTCCGACGATCCTAAAACCAATACACCATCATTCTGCTTGATTCCGGTCAGAAATTTTTTAAACGCAAGGTTGTTTTGTTTGGCGTCGATGCCTCGCACCTTGTATTGCTGACAAATCTTGTCGCTTATAACTTGTGATTCCGGTGCATAAACAAGGGATATTGTCACCGTGATCACCAATCCGATCAAAACGAGGATTCCCAGTCTTCTGTAAAACCTATATTCCCACCTCCTATTCATCGCGGTAATTTTCTATTTGAATAATGCCACCGAACCAATTGGTCTCATGAGATTCTTTCAATCGAACCACATATAATCCTGGTTCCAGGTTCCTTCTGTCACCCCCATATTTTTCTTCTCCATGTATTTGAGTAGATGATTTATTTGTGGAAATTTTATTCTCCAGTATAACCCACTCCTCATCACCCAGCTTTTTATACTCAACGTCAAGAATTCTGTCTTCTGGATAACTCAAGGCGATATTGATCCCATATCCATATTTCTTCCAATATCCCTGAGATAACTCAAATCTTTCGTCGGGTGAGTTATAATCACTATTAAGAAAGGCAATCTCATTTTTCGCAACATCATGAATTTCCTGAGTAGGTGTCATAAAGAAATACCAACCCAGAGCCACGAAAACGAAAGTTGTGGCAGTGGAAGTGAAAGGACGAACAAAAGACACTAATCGAATTTTGAGTATTCGGTCTGATTTATATATATCCATAATTTGAAAATTGCCAGACCTATTCCATGCCAGAGACCCCAGTAGACAAAGTTTAGTGTACTTCCGTGCCACAAACCACAGATAACAAAAGTGTATAAATAGCCTATGATTGAAATTCTTATTCTAGGTGAAGCGGGAAATCGGTTTGAGAGACCGATGACAAAGGGCTTAAAAACATATTCAGTCAAAATTGAGCTGAATGAAATATGCCATTTCTTCCAAAATTCAGAGATATCCTGCGCAAAATATGGGTTGTTAAAGTTTTCGGGTGTTTTAATTCCAATTAGGTAGGCCGATCCTATAGCAATATCTGAATAACCCGAGAAATCAAAATATATGTAAAAGGTATAGGCCAGAACACTTAAGAGAATTTGCCAGTGCCAATCAGGTGAAATCATTCCCCATTGCGACAAGTCGTTTACAAAAGGCAGAATGAAAGGAACGATCATTATTTTCTTGACCGCCCCGATAAACAATCTTGAACTTCCCTGAAAGATTAGATCGACACTTAGAACTCTTCTATTCTGCTTTTCCCAGTACGCAAAGTTGTTATACCTGTCGATTGGTCCACTTAAGAAGGTGGGAAAGAAGAATATATAATTCAGAAAGGTTAGAACATTGAGGTCGCGATATATCTTGCCCCGATATGAGTCGACAAGGAAATGAAGCAGACGAAAGAGAATGTAGGATAATCCAACTCTTCCAACTAAGGACAAACTATCGGCCGTGCTTCCAAAACCATTTCTTGTCAATAGGTCAGAGAACCAGGCATAATTTCTAAGACAAAAGAGAAATATTAACAGGAATAAAGTAGAGGTAAGGATTTTCTTAGCTGTTGATCTATTGACCTCAGGGTTTAGCATGATCTTTCCCATGGTAAAGGAACCGAGCATCAGAAAGAGAAGAACAACCAGCGTGTGATTGTCTATGATTGTGGAAAGAATAGCGAAACTACCTCCCAGCAGAATTGTCTTCCTGACCTTTATCCATGAAGGAAACACAAACCTGATCAAATTGTAGATCAGGGTAAATCCAAATACATAGAAAAACTCCTGGTATGAGCCGAAAAACATTGTTGAATGATGAGGCTACAAACATATCAAAATAATGTAGGCATGCCCGATGGATTTGTCTTTTAAAACCTTAGTTTTGCGGCCAAATTTAGAAGCATGTCAAACATTACATTCACCATGATCAAGCCTGATGCAGTAGAGAAAAACTACATCGGTGCTATTTTAGAAAAAATCAACTCTGCGGGATTCAGAATCGTCGCAATGAAATACATGAGACTGACTGAATCAGAAGCGAAGGCTTTTTATGCAGTTCATAAAGAAAGACCATTTTACAACGACCTAGTTGAGTACATGACTTCAGGTCCCATTGTTGCAGCAATGCTTGAAAAGGAAAACGCAGTGGAGGATTACCGAAAGCTAATCGGCGCAACCAACCCTGAGGAGGCTGAAGAAGGAACAATCAGAAAACTTTATGCCGAAAGCATCGCAGCCAACGCCGTTCACGGTTCTGACAGTGATGAAAATGCTGCTATTGAGAATAATTTCTTCTTTTCTCAGCTAGAAAGACACTAAATAGTGTAAAATGACCAAACTAAGCAGGTCGTTTTATACAAATCCTAATACTACTGAAGTAGCGAGATCATTGCTCGGAAAGGTTCTTTTCACAAGAATTAATAATCACACTACTTCTGGAATAATTATTGAAACGGAGGCCTATCTCGGAATTAGAGATCAGGCCTCTCATGCTTTTGGAGGTAGAAGAACCAAAAGAACTGAAAGTATGTACGCAATTGGTGGTCAATCTTATGTCTATCTCTGCTATGGCATACATCATCTTTTCAATGTTGTCACAGGCCCTGAAAATGATCCGCAGGCCGTTCTGATCAGAAATATTTTACCACATCAGGGAATTGACCTAATGATGGAGAGGAGAAGTCGAGATTCATTTAAAAACCTTTCCACCGGACCCGGTACAACAAGTCAAGCTCTTGGAATAACTCTTAAGCATGACAGGGTTTCTCTCCTAGAAGATCAAATCTGGATCGAGGATCTGGGTTTCAACGTGGAGGGGAAATATATTGAAGTAAGTCCCCGCATTGGGATTGAATATGCGGGAAAGGACGCTTTACTCCCCTATCGCTATCTACTGAGAAAAGAATACATCCAAGGGTGATTTCATCTCTATTCTGTCACAGAAGAAGCAATTTTTATACTTTCTTTACTTCTGAATTATTTCATTTCTGTTTCATGAATTGATGGGAAAAAAACTTCGAATACTGTTTATGGGAAGTCCTGATTTTGCAGCTAAAAGTCTGGAAAAGTTAGTTGAAGATGGACATCATGTTGTTGGGGTAGTAACCACACCCGACAGAAAGAAGGGGCGTGGACAGAAAACAGCGGAAAGTGCAGTTAAAACTTCAGCAATTCAATTGAATATTCCTGTCTTTCAACCAACCAACATGAAAGATGAGAAATTCTTGGAGGAAATGAACTCACTTGAATTAGATCTGGGCGTTGTTGTTGCGTTTCGAATGTTGCCAGAAAAATTGTGGAATATGCCAAAGTTGGGGACCATAAATCTACATGCTTCCCTTTTGCCAAACTACAGAGGTGCGGCGCCAATTAATTGGGCCATAATTAAAGGAGAAAGAGAAACAGGACTCACTACATTTTTTCTCAAACACGAAATTGACACAGGCGATATTATCCTCAGGGAAAGAGTAGGCATCGGTGAAGAAACCACGGCAGGTGAATTGCACGATGAATTGATGGTAAAAGGAGCAAAGCTTTTAAGTCAGAGCGTTGCTTTAATTCAAGATGGCACGTACCAAACGACCTCACAGACGGAACTCAAGAAAGAATCTGGGCATTTAAATAAGGCTCCCAAGATATTTAAAGAAGACTGTCGCATAAACTGGAATCAGAAAGCCGACACCATTATCAATTTCATTCGTGGTTTGAGTCCCTACCCCACTGCATGGAGTGTTTTCTTGACAAATTCTGGGAAAGAATATACCTTTAAGATCTTTCGCGCCAAAGACAGTGGAATAAGTGTAGAGCAAAATGACAGTCAAAAAGTATTGGTTAAAGATGGTGAATTGTGTATTGGGGCCACTGACAGATATGTTCTCATAACTGAATTGCAACTGGAAGGTAAAAAGAGGATGGCGACGAGAGAATTCTTAAAAGGATTCAATATTCAAGAAACCACAGTAATCTAAAAGATATGAAAGCTATAGTTTTATTTCTCCTGCTCTGTTCCGCATCACCATTTCTGAATGCGCAAATTTACACGCCAAAGGATGTCCAGCTTCCTGAAGATTTTGAAAATGTATATAAGGAAGAGATCTTCACAGATGATCTTGTATCAAGTTTCTTTATCGCCATTCGTAAGAATGTCCCACTTCACAAACATGTCAATCATTCTGAACATGTGTATGTACTTGAAGGCACAGGAGAGATGAGACTGGGAGATGAGCACATAAGTATTGCACCCGGTGATGTGATCATAATTCCTAAGGATACTCCTCATTCACTTGAAGTTACATCTATGGATCCGGTCAGGATTATTTCTATTCAAGCACCAAAATATGATGGTAGTGACAAGGTAAAACTGGATTAATCGCCCTGAAAGCCTTGCCAAATGCGGATTTTAGGCCGCAGTTATTAACAAATGCCCATTTTTATTAACAAAATGGGCGATTTTGGCCCGAAACACTTGACTCCGTAGCAAATTCGTATAAATTTGGTCTCATGTTAAAATATTTTGTTTAACCAATTTAATTTCATTCAAATGAATAAAGCAGAATTAATCGAAGCTATGGCTTCAAGCGCAAATCTCTCTAAAGCTGACGCAAAAAGAGCTCTTGATGCATTTATTGACAACACATCAGCAGCCTTGAAAAAAGGTGACAGAGTAGCTTTGGTTGGATTTGGTTCTTTCTCAGTTTCTAAAAGAGCTGCTAGAAAAGGTAGAAATCCACAAACAGGTAAAGAAATTCAAATTGCAGCTAAAAATGTTGTAAGATTCAAAGCCGGAAGCGAACTTTCTTCTAAGGTTTGATAATATCATTTACCGATATGGGCCTCGTCGAATGACGGGGCTTTTTTTTTGCGTAGAATTTCTCAATCAATATATTTGACATTCAAGATCAAAATTTATTATGGGAAAAGGAGATAAAAAAACGGCAAGAGGAAAGAGAATAGCTGGATCTTATGGTAAAACCAGACCCAGGAAAAAATCATCTTCTGTAACAGCAACAAAAGCCCCGGCAAAAAAGGCAGCGGCAAAAAAACCTGCAGCGAAGAAAACTACGTCAGCTAAAACTACGGCGGCCAAAAAGACTACGACAGCTAAGAAAACTACTACCGCTAAGAAGTCTACCACTAAAAAGGCCCCAGCTAAAACAACCAAGAAAGAGGATAGTAAGGAATGAAAATTTCAACTTGAGATTGAGCCTCGTCAAATGACGGGGCTTTTTTTATTCCATAATTTCAACATCTTCGATATCGTCAGTGTCGATACGTTCTGCTTTAATCTCAACCGGAATGATGGTCATCTCTTTGATCAGCCATTCTGCACCGGCGAACTTATCAATGATAAATAGTACATATCTTATATCCACAGAGATATTCCTGCATTGATTGATATCGTAGTTGATATCACTCATCGTCCCTTCCCAATTGCGGTCGAAATTCAATCCGATCAATTGTCCTTTGTCGTTGATAACCGGACTGCCGGAATTACCCCCTGATGTGTGATTTGATGCAATAAAACAAACTCTCATCTCACCATTTTTGGCGTACTGACCATAGTCCTTGTTTTCGTATAGTTCAACAAGTTTTTCAGGCAAATCATATTCATAGGAATCAGGGATATACTTAGCAATTACACCATCTAGTGTTGTGTAATATTTATATGTAATGGCGTCACCCGGACTCATGCCCTCTACCCTTCCATAGGCCACCCTCAAAGTGGCGTTGGCATCAGGATAATAACTGCGATCAGGGAAAGCCAGTTGAAGGGCCTGAATGTATAGTTTATTCAAGTTATTTAATTCCGTATTCAGAGATGTATACGCAGGTCCTATCTGATTCTTGTAAAATTCATAAAGATCCTTTATGAAGACATATAATTCATCTTTAGAAACCTTTATCAGAGCCTTGGAAGCATCCTTTTCTATGGCAGTATTCAATGCGCTCTGATCTGTTAGTATTGAAGACTCATAAATGTCCTGCAACCATTTATTGAGGTCCTTGTTACTTTGTAAATTCTTCAAAACTTCAGGTTTGTAGAAATTTTCTTCCGAGTTTATGTATAATGGTAAAATCGCTTTGAAAACAGCTAAATCCGTTTCATAATCGTAGTTCTTGAAATGTCCACTTAAAGATTTTTTCAATCGATCAATGTCTTCATCGTTCAAGCCTTCTCCAGCATTTTTATCAACATAGGTTCGCATTCTGTATCCAAGCTTCATGGCATCCGTGCCGTAATAGGCTATCTCCACATAATAATCTCTGGCAAGAGCAACCTCATTGATCTCTTTATACTTTTCCTGAAGATTCTCCAGTAAATTCAGGTAAGGCGCGAAACTATCAGGATACAGTTCCATTTTTTGTGAAAGCTTCTCCTCGATGAATTTCTTTCTCTGAATTGCATCATTTCTCGTAAGTCCCTTATTCTGTCCTTTCCATTTTTTCCAGGCATTACTTGTAGAACTTTGTTTCGCAGCATACTTGATCCTGACTTCATCACTTTCAGCCATTTTTCTATTCAGGACCTCAAGTTTTTTGGTTCTTATTTCAATTTTCGTTGGATTGGATTTATTCATAATAAAGTCAACTGCCTCTGAAGTCAGATACTCACTCGTTCGAGCAGGAAATCCATACACCATGGTAAAATCGCCTTCATCATATCCGGCAAGAGAAATAGGGAAATGATGTTTTGATTGGTAGGGAACATTTTCCTCAGAATACTCTGCCGGCTTGTTGTCTTTTCCCGCATAAACTCTGAAAAGCGAAAAATCTCCTGTATGCCTTGGCCAAACCCAGTTATCTGTATCGAATCCGTATTTACCGATCGATGAAGGCGGCGCACCAACGAGCCTCACATCCTTAAATGTCTCAGTTATAAAAAGGATATGTTGATTTCCATTAAAAAATGGTTTTACAAAACCTTCATAGTGACTGTCTTTAGTGGCCTCAGCAACAATTTGATCCACATTTGCTTTAAACTTTTCGTCCCTTTCGGCTGTCTCCATTTCATCATTTATTCCCTCGTTAACTTTAACTGAAACATCCTCAATTCTTACAATGAAGGTTGCTACAAGTCCTGGATTCGGAAGCTCCTCTCCCATATTTGAAGCCCAGTATCCATCGGTTAGATAATCATTTTCCACACTTGAATGAGACTGAATTCTGCTGTATCCGCAATGATGATTCGTGAGAAGCAATCCATTGGAAGAGATGATCTCACCAGTACAACCTCCACCAAATCTCACTACGGCATCTTTCAGGCTGGACTTATTGACACTATATATATCATCGGCGCTCAGTTTGAATCCGTGCAACTTCATATCGTCCATAATTGCACCTTTGAGAAATATAGGAACCCACATTCCTTCTTTTGCAATAGAAGTGCTTACAATAAATGTTGTCAGGACAAAGACGAGAAATTTTCGCATGGCTATAGATTTGAAGGCCTAAAGTAATTAAATCAGAAATTATGTCGTATCCCTGCCCCCATATTTGCGATATTTGAGGCCAAGGGATATGATCGAATTACTTTTCAAGTTTATCAAATTTGGCGTCGTTGGAGCTAGCGGTGTCGTTGTCGATTTTGGTTTTACCTATCTCTGTAAGGAAAAGCTGAAAATTCAGAAGTTTGTTTCCAATGCGATTGGATTCACTATTGCAGCTACCTCTAACTATGTCTTGAACAGAATCTGGACCTTCGAAAGTGAAAACCCCGAGGTGGCTCAGGAATTCACGAATTTCTTTGTGGTATCAGCAATTGGATTGGGGATCAACAGTCTTGTGCTTTGGATGCTCAGCAGTAAATTCCAGCTTAACTTTTATTTTTCCAAATTGATTGCCATCATTGTCACCATGTTCTGGAATTTCATGGCAAACTACCTCTACACATTTGCAGGCTGATCAATACAGCTTATAGATGTAGATATTTTCGTTGGCATTTATAGGATTCAGGAAATGCAATAATTTGTCGATATAACTTGGCTCTACCTTTTCCACAAATTCCATATCCGGGAAATACTCTTTCATTGCTTCAATCCTTGAATCAATATCCTTTTCTTCAATGAAGAGACAATAGTTGATCTTATGATTCCTGAAATACTTTGGGATTACTTTGTTTTCGAGCTTTTTTATCTCATTCTTGCTATAGCACAAATGGCGAAGTTTCCATTCACCGTGGTAATATCTCGGCATGAGATAGCATCCATAATTGCTCATACGGTCAAGGACAATTCCACTTACATCGTTGATTTTAGATAGCTTATACATACTTTCCACCCTGCTTTTTTTAGTGGCCGCAGGACTGGCAAAGACGAGGGCAATCGTATTTAAAATCCAGAAGAACTTGATGAAACCAGAATAGAGTTTTGGTCGGTTTTTCCAATATGATGATTCAAGATAGAAGGCTCTCCAACCAATGATTCCGGCAATTATAAATAGAGGAATAATCGGAAGAATAAACCTCTCCTGCTTGTTTGGATAGATCGAATGGAAAACAAGAAAAATAATAGTGGGAACGAAAATGATAGCGAGCTTTTTCCACGACTTAAAGAATCCAAACATCAGAAACAGACTAACAGGAGGTATTAATAGTCCAAACAATAAAAGAATATACTGATACCACTTTTGCGTAATGTATTCATCATAATGAGATGAATTGTAGAATATATACTGAGACATCTCAGCAAAAGGTCTTCCCCAAAAAATCAGGTCGGTGATCTGTGTAAAGAAGAGGGCTACTACCGATGTAATTCCAAAAATGACGGCACCCAGAATTTGCCGGTTGAATAATAATACAAGTCCAATTCCGCCCCAGATCAGATAAGTCTGAATCCTCACTCCAATTGAAAGTCCCATGAACAAACCAGCTATGGCAAATTCTTTCATTGAAGTCTTTTCAGATTTCAACAAATACCAGAAAGAAAGCATCATGAACGGAACACAGACCATTTCAACCATGGTTCTGACTGAAAGGATTGGATAGAACCAGAACAGTGCCAAAAGCATTCCGACTATTCTCGCTTCATCTTTACCTGTGAGTTTTTCTGTGATTCGGTAGCCGAAATAGATGGTCAGCATTGACCAAATAGCATGGAATAACCTTACGACAAACATTTTTGCTTCAGGGTCTGTAAAACCAATGAACTGACAGAATTTGAAAAATAGATAATGAAGACCTACATAGAAAAAACTATGTCCGGTTGGCTCTCCATTTTTGGTATTTCCAGGAAGCCAGTTATTGTAATCAAATCCCTGCGCCCAGCTTTCAGCAGCCTCAATCACCAGAAAATGATCGTCGTGCATGCCATATCCCTTAGAAAAGAAAACAGATATTAGTCTGAAGATCAGACCCAACCATAATATGGCAGCCAGTGGCGCTCTTTCATAAAATTCCTGAAATCTTTTCAGCATACGGCAAATGTAGAAAATAAGGCTTCCTGTGGATAAAAAAATGTTCGATGAGACCTTGCCTTGATTAAATTTGATTCATGACGCAGAATGCAGGTAAAAAGCTTACAGAGTCATCTTCTCTTTATGACGATCTGGAGCAAATGGAAGTTGGTGATCTATTGAACAATATCAACGCAGAAGATCAAAAAGTGGCCCTCAAGGTTAAAGAAGTGATACCACAAATAACCAAACTGATTCCTGAGATTGTGCACAGGATGGAAAAAGGAGGTCGCCTATTTTATGTTGGTGCAGGAACCAGTGGTCGACTGGGAATCGTTGACGCCTCTGAATGCCCTCCAACTTTTGGTGTGGAACATGGCCTCGTTATCGGCTTGATAGCCGGCGGTGACAGTGCCATCAGGAAGGCAGTTGAATTCGCTGAAGACGATCTTGAATTGGGCTGGAAAGACCTGAAAGGGCATGATATCACAGAAATGGATACTGTAATTGGAATTGCTGCCTCAGGTACTACACCTTATGTTATTGGGGCAGTGCAAAACGCAAGGAAAAATAAGGTCCTAACTGCCTGTATATGCTGTAACGAAAACAGTCCACTCGCAGCAGAAGTAGAATATCCGATTGAGGTATTGGTTGGACCGGAATTCGTCACCGGAAGCACAAGAATGAAAAGTGGAACAGCACAAAAAATGGTCCTCAATATGATTTCCACCTCTGTAATGATTCGGCTGGGACGTGTCAAAGGCAACAAAATGATTGATATGCAGTTATCCAATAACAAACTTGTGGACCGCGGCACAAGAATGATCATGGACGAGCTGAATATCGATAAAGAAGAGGCCGAAAAATTACTTCATGAACATGGCAGCGTTCGCCGGGCAATTGATAACTTTGATAAGTAATGCACGAAATAGAACCCTTTTATAACTGGAGAAATCACTATGTCGCCTCGGAAGATGAGCGATCTCCATTCTATGGAAGGGAATACAGTGAATTTGAGTTTACAAATCAGATCTACGATCACGTCATTCACCCGCAATGGGATAACATTGGTTCTCCAACCCTTTTTGCCAAGATCATATACGCCAACTATGACCAGGGCTTTGGAATCATTGAGTTAATAGGTGAATGGAATGATACATTGTATAATGACATCATGCATTTTAAGAGAAATGTTCTCGATGACCTTATGTACGAGGGCATCAATAAATTCATGCTGATTGGAGAAAATGTCTTGATATTCCACAGTTCGGATGATTGCTATTATGAAGAGTGGTTTGATGAAATAGAAGATGGCTGGATTGCTATGATCAACTTTAAAGACCATGTGAAAGCAGATATGGAAATGGCAAACATTGATCAGTACGTACTAATGGATCAACGACTTCAAGATCTGAACTGGAGGAATTTTAATCCTGCAACGATCTGTCAGTTCATCGACAGCATCATGCAACGACGCTTGAGCATTTAGTTGAGAAGCTTTTCTTTCACCGAATTGTATTCCTCTTCCGAAATTTCTTCCCAGTGCAGCTGGAAATCATATAGCATATCCCAGATATAATTTCGATCAGGAAGGATCTTGGCTTTGAATGTAAAGAGTTCATAACCCACAGGGAGTTTCTTGATTTCCTCGAATTCTTCCTCACTCAATATTTTAAAGAAAGACGAGTTATTTGTATACTTTCGATATGCTGGGAATACGGTCGACATGTTAGTTAAAACGGTCAAATATACAAATGCCATAACGAAGATTTTTGTCTTTGTAGTATACCTTACGATTCCATTTTTAGCCCTTTCTCAGAATCTTATCCGGCCAGGACTAGGCGTTGATGGTATCGACATAGTGGTGAACAAATCAACAGTTTCGCAAGTGATTTCCAAATATGGCGAAGACTACGAGTTGAGAACTTCAAAAGGTGGAGCTGGAAAATTTCCAAATGAATTCTACAGATACAAAAGTTTGGGATTCCAAGTGGCCTGTAATGCATATGATAAGAAAAAGATCGTTAGAGTATTGTCAGTATTTCCCCCTTACGAAGCCGAAACTCAAGAAGGAATCAACCTAGGTATATCAAAATGGAGTGACCTTGAAGATCGGTATGAGAAAATTTGGGTCCAGTATGGAGGTAAGAGAATTTACTATGAGAAAGATTCTATTTCATATCAGATAAGCTGGGATGGCAAGAAAAGAAAGGTGAATAAAGATGCAGTTATAGATGGAATTTCGGTATTCATCGGGGACGAATATGGAGGCTATAGCACAGCAGGTTTTGAGCTTGATTCAGCCAAAATAGACAGCATTCAGGATCATTTAATTGAATTCACCAATAAAATGAATACCTATAGCGATTTCACAAATTACCTGGAAACGAATCAAGCCATTAGGGAGCCATTTACAGTGAGAAGATATTTTGGGCATGAATTGTCCATTGAACATGGACTTCAAAGAATAGATTTAACGGTATTCTACAACGAATTCAACAAATATTATTTTGATCTCCTCTGCAGAAACGACACCGTAGTTTATGGAGTAATGAAAAGCAAAGACACCACACTTAGCATCTTTTACAAGACCACCATCGTTACAAGACTTGTTGAAGATCACAACAAAATTTATGGAAGTGATATTGATGTATACGACCCTGTGCAGTTTCCGAAGAAAACGTATGTTCACGGATATCGCTGTGGATATTCAGGCAGGCCTCCGCTAATGAGATACGAGATAGACAGACTATTAGAAAACAATGATTACGAGACGCTTGCGACATGGCTCAGATCCATGAATCCAGAGATTCAGGCTTATGCTTACGAAGGCCTTTTGGCATTATCAGAGACTGGTGTTTACATCAAAGAAGAAGACATAAAAATTATGGAACATCTTTTAAACGTAGATGTAGAACTCTATGCCTGTTCAGGCTGTCTTGTAGGTGTTAAAAGAGACATGTCTGACGTTGTCAAAAAGAAAGACATAAAAAAGATCCGAAAAAGAAACGCCGCGTTAAAATCTTAATAATCTGTTAAAAGATTCGCGGTTTCAAAGGAATTCATCATCTTTAAATCACGCATTTAATTTACTCCTTGAATCGGAAATCACTTCGCATAATAATCATTCTGGCCCTGGCTTCCTTACTGGGAATTATGGGTGTTCAGATCTACTGGGTTAAAAAAGCCTTTAACCTGGAAGAGCGACAATTCAATCAGAAGGTCGAGTTGGCTCTGACCAACGTTGCGAAGGAGATTATGACCATGAATCAGGAGCCCGATCAGCTATTTGAACCGGTGAAGCAGATCGAATCTAATTACTTCATTGCCAACATCAACGATACGGTGCACCCCTTCCTGCTTCGTTCTTTACTGATCGAAGAGTTTGCAGAAAGAAAAATAGAACTTGATTTCGAGTACGTGATCTATGATTGCTTTACAGACTCTATTGTATACCGAAACTTCGTTCACACCCACGGCTCGGAAATGACGGACGATCATGGCATGAAATGGCAAAAAGACGGTCATTATTTTGGCGTCTACTTCCCCGACAAAGCCACTTACATTATCGGTCAGATGAGCATCTGGATCTTCAGCACGGCCATCTTGTTTATTGTCATCATATACTTCGCTTACACAACCTTCGTCATCCTCAGACAAAAACGTTTATCAGAAATCCGAACCGATTTCATTAACAACCTCACCCACGAATTTAAAACACCCATTAGCACCATATCACTCTCCACTGACGTAATTCTGGATGAAGAGACTAGAAAAAATCCGGAGAAGGTGGCACAGTATGCTGAGATCATCAAACAGGAAAATAATCGCCTAAAAATTCAGGTTGATAAAGTATTGCAGCTTGCGACACTTGACATTAAAACCATAGTGCTCAATAAAGAATTACATGATGCACACAAACTGATCAATGATGCTACAAAGGGATTTACACTTATTCTGAAGGGTCGAAATGGAAATCTGGAAACACATCTGGATGCTTCAAAGACCCGTTTGTTTGTCGACTCTCTGCACTTTACCAATGTAGTTTACAATCTTATTGATAATGCCATTAAATATTCCGGTGATGAACCAAAGGTGGTTCTAAAAACCAAAAACGAAGGCAACAAATTTGTTCTAAGTATCGAGGATTATGGCATTGGTATAGAAAAAAGTCAACAGAAACAGATTTTTGACAAGTTTTACAGAGTACCTACTGGTAATCTGCATGATGTCAAAGGATTTGGTCTTGGATTGTTCTATGTAAAAACAGTGATCGAGTTGCAGGATGGAAATATTGAATTGGAGAGTGAATTAGGAAAAGGAAGTAAATTCACAGTAGAATTTGAATGCAGTGATGAAAGATTATAAGGCTAACATACTTTTAGTTGAAGACGATTCTAATTTGGGTTTTGTGATCAAGGACAATCTGAAACTCAAAAAGTACAACGTCTCTCTTTACACCGACGGCGAAACGGCACTTAAAGCTTTTCTCAACAATAAATTCGATATATGCCTCCTCGATGTCATGCTACCCAAAAAAGACGGTTTTCAACTTGCCAGTGAAATAAGAGAGATCAACAAGGATACTCCTATTATCTTCCTGACTGCAAAATCAATGACGGATGATAAGATAAAAGGCTTCAAAATTGGTGGAGATGACTATATCACTAAACCATTTGATTTCGAGGAGCTTAACCTACGGGTAGAGGCCATTCTGAAAAGAACCATGGAGGAAAGTGAAGAACATGAAGCCAATGAATTCAAGCTTGGCAAATATCTCTTCCTTCCGGAACAGCAGATTTTAAGATTCGGGAAAGAAGAAATCAAGTTAACAAGAAAAGAGCGTGACCTTTTGAAGTTGCTTTCTCTTCAACAAAATAAAATCGTTTCCAGAGAACTTACCTTGAAGACAATTTGGGGAAAAGATGATTATTTCAGCGGTCGTAGTATGGATGTTTTCATTTCCAAACTGAGAAAATATCTCAAAAAAGATGAATCCATCAATATTATGAACGTGCATGGTGTAGGATTTAAAATGATCATAGAGTAAGGTGCGCTTTCTCGAAAAACTGGCCAAGGAAATACTGGAATACAAAAATGAAGATCTCAGAGATCTTATTGTAATTCTTCCCAATGTCAGGGCCCGTCTTTTTCTGAATAACTATCTCGGAAAATATGCCGGAAGGGCAATTTATATTCCGGTTACTTACAGTTCTTCAGAATTCATGGAAAAACTCAGTGGACTTCGAAGCGCTGAAGATTTTCATTTGCTTTCTCGCTTATTTGAAGCCTATCCTCAAGAAGAAGATCTGTCCTTTGAAGAATTCATGCAGTGGGGGAACTCTGTATTACAGGATTTTAAAGAAATAGATCATCAGCTTATAGATACCGATACAATGTTCACCCTCTTACAGGATATTCGAAACATTGAATTCTGGAATCCCACGGACGGAGAGTTATCAGAATTTCAGAAAAAATATCTGGCATTCTGCAAAAAATTGAAGTCGATCTATTCAGATTTCTGCAACAAAATGAAAGATGATGGTCTGGCACATCAGGGATTCATGGAAAGAAGAGCACTTGAAGAGTTGAGCGAGCTCGAATTAAATCCGAAATCCAAGTTCATTATAGCCGGATTCAATGCTTTGACAAAAGCGGAAGAAGATATTTTCAAAGAAATTAGCGAGCGATTTGAAAGCAGGTTTTACTGGGACTATGACAAATATTACCTCGACAATAATTTACACGAAGCAGGCTTCTTCGCGCGTCAGAACAAACAAAAGTTTCATTCAGCATTCAACTGGATATCTGAGCACTTTGCTGAAGAAAAAGAAATTACCATTTACAATTGTTCAACTTCATACGAGCAATCCTATGTGGTTCATGAGATTCTAAAAAGAATTCCTGATTCTGATCAAATGAGCACTGCTGTCATACTTCCTGATGAAAGCATGCTTATTCCCGTTTTACAGGTTATCCCACCGAACATCACAGATATTAACGTAACGATGGGCTATCCGCTCTCTCATTCACCATATTATGCCATGTTTGAAGATTTGCTTCAGATGATCTTCACGGCCAGACAAAACCAGGGCAAAGAAACATTCTATTATAAAGATGTCTTTAGAATTCTGAATTCAGAAGGAATCAAGGAATTATTATCAAGTGAAGCCAATTCTGACATTCAGAAATATATGAATGGTCTTCTTATGAACAATCGTGTATACATTGAGCAAAATGAACTTAATGAAATTCTAAGTACTGCTTTTCGCTACAAAACCGTAATGCTTACCTCTAAGCAATCTTATCAGGAAATAATGACTTCCTTCAAAGACATTATATTCAATCTCGATAAGAAAGCTCTAGAAGAGAATCAGGAAGAAAAAAAGATCAACAGAGAATTTCTCTTACATCATTTCGAAGTAATTACACAGGTCCAGGAAATGATTACCAAACTTGGTGAAGACGCAGACTCTAAAACCATTAGCAGAATCTGGAGACACTACAACAGATTGAGTAAGGTTCAATTTACAGGTGAACCATTGAAAGGTCTTCAAATCATGGGATTATTGGAAAGTAGAAATCTTGATTTTGACCGAGTGGTTATTCTCAACGTTAATGAAGGAACACTCCCTGCAGATAAAAGATATGGTTCCCTTCTGCCCAATGATCTCAAATTAAAAAATGGTATGCATTTGCACAGAGAAAAAGATGCTGTTGTCGCTTATCATTTTTACAGAGTGATACAAAGGGCTAAAAAAATCGATCTCCTTTATTCAAGTCAAACAGAAAACATGGGAGGTGGTGAAAAAAGCCGATTCCTTGTACAGCTTGAGAAAGAACTACCCGAATATTCTGAACATGTTAAAATTCAGAATCTCACTGCCATGAGTTCATTGCCTATTGCATCTCCAAGAACTCATGTAATAGAACGGAGTCCTTTCGTGAAAGAATTGATAAAAAAAAAGTTCTCTACAGGACTCTCTCCTACTTCCATTTCAAATTTTATCCGATGTCCGAAGGATTTCTACTTCCTGGAACTGGCAGGCCTGAAATATCAGGAAGAAATGGTTGAAAGTCTAGAAGCCAACGTCCTGGGTAGCGCCATTCATTCCACTCTGGAGTTATTGTACAAACCACTCGTTGGAAAGGTATTACAGCCTGGTGACATCAAAGACATGAAAAAAGCTCTTCCTGGCATTTTGGAAAAGGCCTTTTCTGAGCAGATGGACCTTCAATATCTATTGACGGGTAGAAACTTGCTTGATTACCACATGGCAGAAAAAATTCTCCTGCGTTTTCTTGAAAAAGAAACAATTTATGTCAGCAATAACGACATTGAATTGCTTGCTTTGGAAACCAGGGTTGAAAAGGAGTATCAACTTGAAGTAAATGGAGAATCTATTCCACTGAGAATAAAAGGATTTGTGGATCGCATTGAAAGAAAAAATGGAATAGTTCATTTGGTTGATTATAAAACAGGGAAAATTGAAAATCGGGATCTGTCAATTAAGGAGCTCGAACAAAGTCTAGATGGAAAAGAAAAAGTTCTGCAGCTATTGATATATGCAATGTTATATGCAGAAAATGAAGACAAAATCCTGTCTTCAGTCGGTCCTTTAAAAAGATATGATGCCGACTACCTTCCTGTCAAAATTGGAGGAGAAGAAGAGCTTAGCACATTAATTCTCAAGGACTTTGAGAAAGTGCTGTTAGTTTATATCAAAGGGATCTTTGAAAGCCAGGATGCCTTTGCGCACAACGAGAAAAGCATCTATTGTAAGTTCTGTTAAAAGAAAAACCCCCATCAGGCAGACGGGGGCATCTCAATCCAAAGGCAGAAGAATAATTAAAGTCACCTATCTATTAACTAGAATCATTCTCACATAAAAGACGCAGGTGGTTGTTAAAGGTTGCCTCATTTTTATTTTTTTTTAATATTTCCTCCGAAAGCCCTATTAACAAAGGATTTAGTAGATTTACATTTTATGAGATTTTCAGTCATAATCTTCATTTTTTCAATTCTTTGGAGCAATTTCAGTTTAGCTCAAGCAAATCTTCATTGTGGAAGTGATCTCCTTCATGAACACTATTTGAATTCTTCTCCCGACTATGCTAAGAACAGGGCCCGAATTTCAAATGAGGTGTCGCATGGTCGGATCAAGAGTGCTGACCCGATAAAAATTCCTGTGGTTGTTCATGTCATATACAGAACAGATGCACAGAACATTAGCGATAGCCAGATCCAGTCGCAGATTGATGTTCTGAACAACGATTACAATAAGGCAAACTGGGATACCATGTTTGTTCCATCAGTCTGGAAGCCAATAATTGCTGATGTAGGTCTCGAATTCGTTCTTGCCAATCGCGATCCTGATGGAAATATAACCACCGGAGTTACAAGAACCCAAACCACCATTAAAGATATAGCCAGTACGAGTGGTGACCTTCATTATCAAACTTCAAAAGGCGGACAGGATATTTGGGATAGAAATCGTTATTTGAACATCTGGGTTTGTGAAATCCTTGAAAATATATACGGTTTTGCAAGTTTGCCCGGAGCTCCGGCAGCCAGTGATGGAGTTGTTATTGATTTCATAGCATTTGGAACAGAAGGAACGGCAGAAAGCCCCACGCATAAGGGGCGAACCGGAACTCATGAAGTAGGACACTGGCTCGATCTTCAACATTTATGGGCCTTTCCATCCGCACCACCTTGTGGAGATGACGGACTACTCGACACCCCTTTACAAGAAAGTGGAAACTTCGGATGCAAAACTTATCCGCATAATACCGATTGCAATACGACGGCTGACGGTGAGATGTTTATGAACTTTATGGATTTTTCAGACGATCCCTGTCTGAACATGTTCACTGAAGACCAGAAGGACAAAATGATAGGTACAATAAACAATCAACGTTCCGGCCTGCTCACGTCAGACGGATACAACAGTATAAATGAATTTGCCGATTTTGAATTTAAAATTTATCCATCACCTGCTCAGAATGAGTTGTTTATAGAAAAATCTCGAGAATTACCGATTGAACAATTGTCTATATACAATATCAGCGGACACAAAATTATCAATGAGAGAGTTTTGCCTCAAAACGGAAAAATTAGACTGGATGTCAGTCACCTTTCTTCGGGAATGTATTTTCTGGTTGTGCAAGGTAAAGGGAAATCATTGTCTGAAAGAATTTTGATATCCAGGCCCTGATCTAAAAATGTCAGTAAGTCAAGAATTCCAACAACTCATTTCCTATCTGATTGAGGAAGATGCCTTTTTCTCAGCCTATTCCCTGCCCTCTCAAAAACGGGTTGAACTCATAATCCAGACAAGCGAAAGCATTCAAGAAGTTAGTGAAATACCGGCATCTGAAAAAGGCTTTGTTCTTTTTCCTTTTAACCGTGAAGATACAGGGTTATTTATAAATGGAGATTACATCACCAACTCCGAAGAAGAGACTTATAAATTGCCACAGGAATTCGCATACAACAATCAATTCAAATATGCCGATCCAAAAGATTCCGACTTCAATGAATATACAGATCAGGCAAATGAAGCCATTCAGCGAATGAAAGAAGGAAATGTGCACAAGATCGTTTTGTCCAGAACAAAAACGATTCCCTTCACTCATGACAAGATAGTACCGACCTTTTTCAATATAAACAGTATGTATGAGGAGGCCTTTGTATTTCTGGTAAATATTCCCGGAAGAACCATCTGGATTGGAGCGAGTCCTGAGACATTTATAAGAAAGAATGATGACAAAGCATCGAGCATGGCACTTGCCGCTACAAAAAAAGGGGGTGATGATTCAGCATGGACCGAAAAAGAAGAAAAAGAGCAGAAATACGTAAGTGACTTTATCGAAGAAAAGTTGAATGAATTTGAGTTGCCCTATTCTAAAAGTGAATTATACGATAAAGTTCTGAGCTCAGGTATAAAACACCTTTGTAACGATTTTTCATTCGAAATTAACGAAGATGTTTTTTCAAAGTTGGTCGATCAACTGCACCCAACTCCAGCGGTTGCAGGTATCCCAAGAGCCATCTCACTAAATCATATAAAAGAGATTGAAACACATGAGCGTGAATTCTATGCAGGATTTTTAGGTCCTGTTAATTCACAAGGACATACTGATCTTTTTGTGAATTTACGCAGTGCCAAACTTTCCGAAGATGTACTTTGTTTATTTGTCGGTGGTGGCCTCACGAAAGATTCCAATGTTGAGGATGAATGGTATGAGACAGAACTAAAAGCCACAAGCATTCTAAAAGCATTGAGTGTAGGATAAATTGAGATATTTACAGCATGAATTCCGATAAGAAGGGAGCGATATTGTTGGCGTCTGTTTTGAAAGCAAAAGGAATTCAGGATGTCATCCTTTGTCCTGGCTCCAGAAACGCACCCCTGATCATTACATTCACTGCAGATTCTTATTTTAACTGCTACAGTATTGTGGATGAAAGAAGTGCAGCATTCTTCGCTCTTGGAATTTGTCAGAATAAAAAGAAACCGGTAGCCATAGCATGTACTTCTGGAAGCGCCTTAATGAACATGGCTCCCGCTGTAGTTGAGGCTTATTATCAGAGGCTTCCCTTGGTCGTAATTTCAGCCGATCGCCCACTTAGACTGGTAAATCAAGGTGAAAGTCAAACCATGGATCAAAGAGATGTTTTCAAGAATTACATACGGTCCCATGCCGAAATAACTTATGAGCCGAATACAGAAGAAGATCTCAAGAAAGGAGCAGACCTTATTTCAAAACTCATCAATAATAGCATAGATCCCTATTTCGGACCAGTTCATCTCAATATACGATTCGAGGAACCTTTGTACGAGGAATCTAATTTCACGTATGAAGTAAAAACTGCAATGCCAGAAATAAATGAGTTAGATCTGGACATTGATGAAATCCGTGAATTTCGATCCTCATGGAATTCAAAGGATAAAATTATCATCATTTGTGGTCAGATGTTTCCTGATCCAGAATTAAAGAAAACTCTGGAAACATTATCCACAAAAGGTGTTGTAGTGCTCACAGAAAGCATTAGCAATCAGAATAGTAATGATTTCATTCCATATATAGACAAGATAATTATACCCGCTACAGAGCAGGAAAAGGAAAAACTAAATCCTGAACTTTTGATCACCATTGGCGGTCCACTGATTTCCAGAAAGATCAAGAACCAATTCCGTCCTCTGCAAAACCTTCTTCATTGGCACGTAGATCCCCTGGACCATGAAGTTGATGCCTACGGTCATCTTGAAAAAGGTATAAAAATGACGGCAAAGAATTTTCTGGAGCATTTTATTTCTGAGCCAGAAAAAAATATGAAATTCAGGGACTGTTGGATAAATAAAAGAGACCATGTTGAGCTCAGAGGAGAAGAAATTGTCTCTCAATCTGATTTCAGCGATCTTAAGGCATTCCATTACATATTGAATCATCTGCCAGATGACATTCAGTTTCACGTAGGTAATTCCTCTCCTATTCGATATACACAATTATTCAGTGTGGGAAGGGAATCAACTTGTTTGGCAAACAGAGGTATTTCTGGTATTGAAGGAAGTGTTTCAACAGCCGTTGGAGCCTCTGTAAACCATGAAGGCACCACCTTGTTGGTCAATGGAGATTTATCGAGTCTGTATGACTCGAATGCCTTCTGGAATAATTACCTTAGCCCGAAATTTAAAATTATTGTGATCCAAAATGGCGGAGGTGGGATCTTCAAAATCATTGAAGGACCTCGCAAGGTTCCGGAATTCAAAGAATTCATTGAAACGCGACACAATAAGAGTTTTAAGAAGTTTTCAGATTTTCATGACCTGGCTTATTTCAGGGCCTCAACATTTGATGAATTAGATGGTTTATGGAATGAATACATCAACGAGAAGGAAAAGCCCGCCTTGTTGGAAATAGATACAAGTAATATTAATAACGAAGACGTTCTGATGAACTTCTTTGAAGAATTAAAAACTGAAAATGAGTAACAGAAACTGGACCAAGATCAAGGATTATGAAGAAATACTCTTCGATTTTTATAATGGTATAGCGAGAATAACTATAAACAGACCAAGGTATTACAATGCATTTACTCCGAAAACCAATATGGAAATGATTGATGCCATGCAGCATTGCAGGGAGAATCAGGATATCTACTGTGTTGTTTTCACAGGGGCAGGTGACAAAGCTTTCTGCAGTGGAGGAGATCAAAACATTAAAGACATTGGAGGTTACGTTGGAGATGACGGTGTTCCCCGACTGAATGTTCTTGATCTTCAAAAGCTTATCCGCTCGATTCCAAAACCTGTTATTGCCATGGTGAATGGTTATGCCATAGGTGGTGGTCATGTATTGCATGTAGTTTGTGATCTTACCATTGCATCTGACAATGCCATATTTGGTCAAACCGGACCAAAAGTTGGTAGTTTCGATGGTGGTTTTGGCTCTTCATACTTAGCGAGACACGTTGGACAAAAGAAAGCGAGAGAAATATGGTTCTTGTGTAATCAATATTCTGCCGAAGAAGCTGAAAAGATGGGAATGGTGAATAAAGTCGTGCCACAAGATCAACTGGAAGACACTGTTGTTGAGTGGTGCGAGATCATGATGAAAAGAAGTCCAATTGCCCTTCGAATGGTCAAAGCCGGATTGAATGCAGAACTTGACGGTCAAGCCGGGATTCAGGAATTGGCAGGAAATGCCACCCTTCTTTACTATTTCACCGATGAAGCTCAGGAAGGAAAGAATGCATTCCTCGAAAAAAGAGACCCAGACTTCAAGAAATATCCAAAATTCCCGTAATTGACGGAAGTACAAAGAAGTAAAATTTCTGTTTGGATTGAAGCGGCAAGGCTAAGAACCTTGCCTTTATCAATTGCTGGCATTGTGACAGGATCAGCATTGGCTTATGAAATTGAACAATTCCGATTAGAAGTATTTATTCCAGCCCTCTTTACAACCCTGTTATTGCAAATCTTATCCAATCTGGCCAATGATTTTGGTGATGCGCAAAAAGGAACGGACAATGAAGAAAGAATTGGTCCGAAGCGAATGGTGTCATCCGGACTCCTGTCTCAAAAAGAAATGTTCAATGGTATCGTATTGATTACTACGTTCGCATTGCTCAGCGGGACAGTGCTTTTGTATGAATCCTTCGGCCCACAGAATTTTCCGTACGCCCTGATATTTTTCATTCTTGGTTTAATTAGTATTTGGGCAGCCATAAAATACACGGTTGGCAAGAATGCTTATGGTTACTATGGATTTGGAGACCTTTTTGTTATGCTGTTCTTCGGAATTCTTGCTGTGGCAGGTAGCTTTTTCCTTTACAGCATGCAAATTTCAATCTCAGCCATATTACAAAGTTTGTGCATTGGGTCTTTTTCAGTTGGGGTTCTTCATCTTAATAACATGAGAGATCAGGAAAACGATAAGAATGCTGGAAAAAGCACAATGGCCGTTAAACTCGGGCCGAATAATTCAAAATATTACTTTTTAGGCCTTATGCTGCTGGGCTTGGGCTCAGCTATTGCAGATGTAGCCCTCACCGCTCTGCATATTACCGAACTCATTCAATTGCTGATTGCCATACCTATTGGAGTTTTACTACTGAAAGTCTGGAAAGTAAATGATCATAGAGAATACAATAACTTTCTAAAGCCTCTGGCGCTGAGTACTTTCGTATATTCATTGCTTCTATTTCTGAGTTTTGCTTTATGATAAAAAAAGCCTGGTGTACGGAGCGCGTCTTGCGTTTTACCAATGCTGCCATCACATCCAGAAATACCCTGGTTGACAAGACATCACATTTCATTTGTCTGGAAGACGAAGATGGAAATGTAGGCATAGGTGAATGCTCACCCATCTATGGATTAAGTCTGGAAACAAGAGAAGAACTTGATAAGAAAATATCGGAAGTGATTTATCTGTTGAATCACAAGACAAATCCCTCTTCGCTTGAGCTAAATCAATTTCCTTCATTGAAATTTGCAGTGGAAACAGCGTATCTTGACTTGCAGGCAGGTGGAAAACAGATCCTATTTGATACTCCCTTCACACGTGGCGAAGAATCCATTAAAATCAATGGATTAATATGGATGGGATCTCTGGATTCAATGAATTTCCAACTCAACAGTAAGGTTCGCAAAGGATTTAATTGCATCAAGATCAAAGTGGGATCTCACAATTTCGAAAATGAGATCGAGTTTCTGAGGTTACTGAGAGAAAAACATGGTTGGGATATTGAACTTAGATTGGATGCGAATGGCGCCTTTTCGGCGTCAGAGGCATTGAAAAAGCTTGAAATAATGTCTGAATTTAAAATACATTCGATTGAGCAACCAATACAGACAAAAAAATGGAAGGAATTGAATGAAATATGCTCCAAATCACCAATACCTATAGCTCTCGATGAAGAGTTGATCGGATCTTATGGAGAAGAGAAGAATGAACTTCTGGAAAGCATAAGGCCGCAATATATAATTCTGAAACCTAGTCTTCTGGGTGGATTAAATGAATGTTCCGATTGGGTGAAGAAAGCCGAAAAGTTAGGAATTGGCTGGTGGGCCACTTCTTTCCTGGAAAGCAATCTCGGATTGAATGCTATTGCACAGTGGACAAGTACATTTAACCTGACACTACCACAGGGTTTGGGCACAGGCCAGATTTACGAGAATAATATTGAAGGCCCACTAAGATTAGACGGTGAAAATTTATCACACCAGGTATCCTTCAGCTGGGATCTTGAAGAGATATCTGTCTTATGAACAGATATTTTGAAATAAATGGCAAGCGAGTAGATCCGGAACGTATAAAGGAGTATTCTTCTCATGAATCCTGGGAAAAAGATCTCTTTTCATTTATAGAAACCTGGTTTAAGAATTCTGAAGTTATACATTCTTCCACTTCAGGTTCGACGGGCAAAGCAAAGGAGATTAAGCTCAAAAAAAAGGACATGCTTTTATCTGCAGGATACACTTTAGATTTTCTCGGCATTAAAAAAGGAGAAAGTGCCCTACTCTGTTTACCAACTCAATTTGTTGGCGGCAAAATGATGGTAATCAGATCTATAAAAAACGGATTAAATCTGATAGCAGTTGAACCATCATCAGATCCACTGAAAGAATTGAATGAAGTGGTGGATTTCGTGGCTATTACCCCACATCAGCTGAATAACATCTTATTATCTCCTGATTCGACTGAAAAGCTGAAATCAATAAGGAACGTCATTGTAGGCGGCAGCGCGCCCTCAAACGATGCCATTAAAGTCATTAGAGACTTCCCAAACAATATCTGGTCTACCTTCGGAATGACGGAAAGTATCTCTCATTTTGCGATGAGCAGATTGAATTCAGAAGAACCCACGAAATACGAGCTCATTTCAGGCGATTTCAGCATCGAAGTGGATGAGGATTCCAGATTGATCCTAAATAGTCCATTTAACGCCGGTGAAAGACTTTATACCAATGATCTCATCGAGAAGATAAATGAAAACAGCTTTCGTTGGAAAGGTCGCTATGACAATATCATCAATTCTGGCGGTATCAAATTCAGTCCTGAAGAAATTGAGTCAAAGATCAGGCATTTGATCCATGATGAATTCATTGTTTCTTCGAAAGAAGATAATCAGCTAGGAGAGCGAGTAGTATTAATAATAGAAGGCCCACATAGTAAAGAAAGTTATTCTGATGAGAACTTCAAAAGTTCTCTTTCCTCCGTTCTGGAAAAATATGAGCTTCCAAAGGAAATACTTTTACTAAATGAATTTCCAAGAGTGGGTAATGATAAAGTAGACCGCAGATCTCTTCGGGATATCATATAGAAATTAGAGACAAAAAAAAGCCCCGAATTGCTTCGGGGCTTTTTATATTAGGATTTGTTGATTACTTATTTACAACCAATCTCTTAGTTGAAACTACCTCGTTAGTGAAAATCTTAACTAGGTATACTCCTTTCTGAAGCTTGTTGATGTCTAGGTCTTCCTTAACATAACCGTTGAAGTCATTCAACTGGCTAGTCAATACAACCTGACCTGCTACATTAGAGATTTCAATGCTAAGAACGTTTCCTGGCACTCCGTCAGTAGTAATAGTAAGAACATCAGAAGCTGGGTTAGGATAGATCGAGATGGCGTTATTAGCGTCAAACTCAGCTACTCCTACTCCGTCCCAAGCTCTCACATCTTTACAGATCTGATCGTCGTCGCAAGGACCTGTACCTGTCAAACATACTGTATAGATACCAGGTGTAGTATAAAGGTGAACTGGGTTCTCATCTGTAGATGAAGTTCCGTCACCGAAATCCCATACCCAAGAATCAGTATTTTGAGAAGTATTCTGGAATGTAATTGTCATCCAAGAAGAATCAGGAATGAAATCAGGCATTGCTGCACCGCTTTCAACTTCTACTTCGTCTTGAGCATTGTTAGCACAACCACCATTTACAGTCACACTGTAAGTGCCAGGCTGAGTAACCATGATTACACCTGTAGTATCACCTGTATTCCAAGAGTATGTAGCTCCTGTAAGGTTAGATCCTAGGTATAGTGTATCACCGTCACAAATTTTCTGATCACCACCAAGTGTGAAAGCATCAGTAGTAACATACTCGTGTGGACCAATTGTTGGAGCAGTAACACTTCTTCCTCCCATGTCAATGTCATAAGGAGCATAAGCTAGTGCAACACCTGCGCCTACCAATGTGTCATTACAAGTGAACAACGAGTCAAGGTTATCATACAATGTAGCAACCTCTACACCATTGGCGTCAAATCCAAGTCCCTGAGAGTAAGACAGTCCACCACCTGCAGCACCACCGGCCATCAAGTAAGCATTGTTGTCCATATCTGTAACAGTGTAAGAACCGTTAATGTAAAGGTTCGTACCTGAGTTTACTCTACCGAAGATGTTGTTATGAACGTGGTTCAAACCACCATATAGGTAACAAGTGTAACCGTTTGTAGTTTGACTCAAGATAAGGTTGTGAGCGATGTTAAAGAATCCACTCTGATAGAAATACAGACCGTAGTATCCATTTGTAATTCCAGTAGCCGTATCACCAATCATAACCTTGTTGTTGATATAAGAAGAATACTGCTGTGAAGTACCACTCATGTAATAGCAATACATTCCATAGTAACCAGCATGTACTCTGTTACCAATCAATTCATAGTTACTTCCGTATCCATATAACATCATACCGTAAGAATTCACATAAGAGCTTCCTCCTACTTGATCTACGTTGTTATAGTTGATCTGAGCGTCTTTAAACTGAGACATGTAAACACCATAATAATAGGCATTTCCAACATTGTTGTTATTGAACATCAATCCACTCAAACCAGGTCCAGAACCATCGTATCCATAGAAATATGCACAATAATATCCACCTGAGATGTCATTGTTCATAACATGGATATTCTCACCACTAAATCCATATGTGTAAACATATAGTGGACGAGAATTGAACGAAGTAGAACTGTTGCTAATTGTGTTATTAGAAAGAGTAATATCATGAGAGTTACCTGTAATCCAGATTACATCAGCATAAGATCCAGTTTGAAGGTTCTCAATGTCATAACCATCAATTGTGATGTATGATGAACCGTCAATCTTGAATACACCGGCATCTGATGAACTTGTTGAAGTATACTCAACATTTACAGGACCTGTATTATTCGTGTCAGTTGTGAAAGTAACCGTGTTAATTGCACTTGTACCAACAAGAGAGTTAATTTCAACTCTTTCAGTATATGTTCCAGCTCTTGCGTAAAAAGTTACAGGACCACAAACACCAAATGTGCTCAATCCAGTTACCGCATCATTAAATGTAGCGAAATCAGGACTAGTACCACCAATAGTGTAAGCACCATCCATGGCTGTTTGTGTATAATATTTAGCTGTATCATTCTCAAAGTTCTCATCAGTTACGTTGTTTGGCATGGACGTATAAGCCATGAAGTTGTAACCTGGAGCACCATTTGTCATAGCAATCGTTGTGATCTGGAATGTAGTATCAGCTCCTGTAGCAAGACCTGGAGACACTGAATACGAAGATCCACCACTTCCAGATGTAGAACCATTACCAGTCCAAGACCAGTCAAGATCAAATGAAGTAAGAGTTTGAATACCAAAGTTTCTTACAGTTACCTGAACACTGATACCAGTATCTGCACAAACAGCAACCGGGCTAGCGAATACAGTCACACCAGCATCATTTTGTGGTGGGATGAATTCGTGAACACCGTGGCTAGGAGCAGTAGCAGAACGTGTTGTTCCGTCGATATCTGTAGTAACTGCAGCAACCGGAGTACCTTTAGCATAAAGGTTAGCTCCATTTACGTGAAGGTCATCAGCAGCAACGAAAGAAGGATCAGCTTCCTGAGAGTTCGCATTGGTACCAGTACCACTTTGAAGAGCAGAAAGACCTGAATAAGTACCACCATGATAATAAGTCAATGTTGCGTTATTCTCATTATAATATGTATTGTAATCCATCTGGTTAACTGTAGAGTTATTCAGATAGTATCCATACTTAGTACCATTCGAAGTGTTATTCAGAATTACGTTGTTCGTAATGTAGTTGTTACTTCCAGTCCAGAAATAAGTATAAAATGGATAAGTCGTTGAAGTCAACGAGCTAGACATGTTTATACTGTTGTAGTGAACTGAGAAATTCTGTCCTCTGTAGAAGTACATTGCATAGTTGTAAGTATACTTCTGATTTCCGTGAACTGAGTTGTTCGCAACAAGGAATTGACCACTTACTGTATTGTAATAGTTACAATAATAGAATCTCATGGCGTATGCACCCGGGCTGTCGAATCTGTTATTTGTGAACGTAGAGTTGTTCGTATAATAGATCATCGCAGCGTAATCATACTGAACACCTGTGTTTGACGCATCAAACAAGTTGTTGTGTACAGTAAGATCGTCTACGTATCTTGTGTAAACTCCATAATAATACCAGTTTTCGAACGTACAGTTCTGGATGGTATTACCAGCTGGCCAAGATCCACTTGAGCTAGAACCACCATAGATGTACATACCGTAGTATCCACCATCAATGACGCAATTGTCAAGTAAGAAGTTATTGGCATTTGTAGGGTCACCACTAACGAAACTCGTACCATCAGATGTTACGAAAGAGTAAGAATAACCACTTGAGTATCCATTGTTTCTGGATTTGAAGCGAGAATTCGTACCGTTGAAGTAGTGAGCTCCCTTATTCAGTTTCACAGCATAGTTATATCCAGTTGTAGCTGTGTTTTCAACCGTAATACTATCAAGTGAAATATAAGTACTCTGAACGTGAACTACAGAATAACTGTGTGTAGTTGAATTCGCTGAATAGTGAATTCTAGTATCTGAAGTACCGTCACCACGGATGATTAAACGAGCTTCACAACCTGTACCGCAAGGGCCTAGGCCTGAAATTGAAGGAATAGTAAACTGCTCATTGTATCCACCTGTTTGTGGAACTACTTTCAACAGAATACCTGGTGAAGAAATTGCATTACCTGCATTTGACAGCGCCGTAAAGAAAGCTGCAAATGACTGGTATGAGTTACCTCCTGTAGGTTGATTACCGTTAATGTAATACGTACCTGAGGCGAGCTGAGCATTAGCTACAGAAAAGGAAAAAATCCCTGCAATACCAAGGCCCATTACTCTAAAAATCTGTCTTCTGAGCGACCCAGAAGAAAAAATCGTAGATTTTCTCATAATGTATTGAATTGGTTAATAAATAAATTCAGTCGATAAATATAATAAATGATATTTAATGATAAAATATCTATTCCTTAATAATTTAACTCCTGAAAACGACGGAAAATTAGCAAAAAATTGCAAAATGCTCCGTCAAAAATGCTTATAAGCCCAATTCAATAAACGATTACGAGGATTTTTATGAGTAGAAAAAGGAATCCTCCGATCTCTCCGAAAGGAGGATTCCTATCTTGAATTTATTTATTAACAACCAATCTCTTAGCAGTAGTCACTTCGTTCGTAAATATCTTCACGAAGTAAACACCTTTAGTCAATTCGTTTATGTCTAGGTCTTCTTTGACATAGCCGTTAAAGTCATTCAACTGGCTCGTCATTACAACCTGACCTGAAATGTTAGAGATTTCAATACTTAATATGTTTCCTGGTACTCCATCCGTTTCAATTGTAAGAACATCAGAAGCTGGGTTAGGATAGATTGAGATGGCGCTGTTCGCATCAAACTCAGCTACTCCTACTCCATCCCAAGCTCTCACATCTTTACAGATCTGATCGCTGTCACAATCCCCTGTTGCTGTTAAGCAAACAGTATAAATACCAGGTGTAGTGTATAGGTGAACAGGATTCTCATCTGTTGATGATGTTCCGTCACCAAAGTCCCACATCCACATATCTGCATTTGTAGAAGTGTTCTGGAATGTGATTGTCATCCATGAAGAATCAGGAATGAAATCAGGCACTGCAGCACCGTCTTCTACAATAACCTCATCCTGAGCATTATTCGCACAACCGCCATTAACCGTTACGCCATATGTTCCAGGCTGAGTAACCATGATAACACCAGTTGTGTCACCAGTATTCCATGAGTAAGTTGCACCGGCAATGTTTGAACCTAAATACAAAGTATCACCAATACAGAGTTTTTGATCTTCTCCTAATGAGAATGCATCTGTTGTAACATACTCGTGTGGTCCAATCGTTGGCGCAGAAGAACTTCTTCCTCCCATGTCAATGTCATATGGCACATAGGATAGTGGCGCTCCGGCTCCAACTAATGTATCGTTACAAGTAAAGAGTGAATCAAGGTTTATGTACAACTCTCCCACTTCTACTCCATTCGCATCAAATCCAAGGCCCTGAGAATAAGACAGACCATTTGTTGCGCCATTAAGGAGATGATAGGCGTTGTTATCCATTTCAGTAACAGTATACGCACCATTGATGTTCAGAGTCTGACCACCATTCACTCTGGCAAAAATATTGTTGTGAACCTTATTCAATCCACCTGACATCCAAGCGGCAAAGCCGTTTGAAGTCTGACTAATGAACAGATTATGAGCAATATTGAAGAATCCAGAATTCGTCATATAGAATGCATAGAAACCATTTGTGATACCTGCGGCACTGTCTCCAATCATTACTTTGTTATTAATAACACTGGAATAATTCTGAGAAGATCCACTCAAAGAACCAAGATACAATCCATAGTAGTTGGCTTTGATCTTGTTGTTCTCTATGTAATAACCAGATCCGTAACCCCACATTTGCAATCCATAACTGAATGTACTGGAAGTTCCACCTGTAGCATCAATGTCATTGTTCATGACTGTTGCATTCTTGAACTGAGACATATATACTCCATAACGGTTTGCATCTGATACAGTATTGTATTCAAATCTCAATCCGTCCAGACCAGGACCAGAACCGTCATATCCATAGAAATAAGCTCCATAGTAACCACCTGAAATAGTATTATTCAGTACATGAATATTCTCCCCATCAAAACCAAACATGTAAACATAAATTGGTCTAGAACTGAAAGCAGTCGAACTGTTACTGATCGTGTTGTTCGAAATTGTGATATCGTGAGATGCACCTGAAATCCAAATTACATCACCGTAATTACCAGTCTGCAGGTTCTCAATGTCATAACCATCAATTGTAATGTATTGAGCTCCATCCAGTCTTATCACACCGGCATTCGATGTACTCGTGGATGTAAATTCGATGTTTACAGGACCAGTATTATTCGTGTCAGCTGTAAAGGTCACCGTATTCATTGAACTCACACCAACCAAATCTCCGATCACGATTCTTTCAGTGTATGTTCCGGCTCTCGCATAAAGAGTTACTGGACCACAAACACCGAATGTTTCAAGACCCGTGACGGCATCGTTGAACGTAGCAAAGTCAGGTGATGTTCCACCGATAGTGTAAGCTCCATCCATTGCTGTTTGAGTATAATAATCGAGTGTATCGTTCTCGAAGTTCTCATCTGTTACGTTGTTAGGATTTGAAGTGTAAGCTCTAAAATCATATCCAGGTGCACCACTTGTCATAGCAATCGTCGTGATCTGGAAGGTAGTATCCGCACCTGTTGCCAGAGCCGGTGAGGCTGTAATTGATTGACTTCCACTTCCTGATGTTGATCCATTTCCAGTCCATGACCAGTCGATATCAAAAGATGATAGAGGCTGAATACCAAAGTTTCTTACTGTAACTTCTACCGTAATACCCGTATCAGCACAAACAGCAACTGGGTTTGCGAATGTCACAACACCAGCATCGTTTTGAGGCGGAATGAATTCATGCACTCCATGCGAAGGTGCTGTCGTAGATCTTGTAGTTCCATCGATATCCAGTGTAACACCTGGGATAGGTACACCCTGGGCATAAAGATTTGCACCGTTGACATGAAGGTCGTCTATAGCTACGAAAGATGGATCTGCTTCCTGCGAATTGGCATTAGTACTGGACGCACTTTGGAACGAACTGAATGTTGTATAATCTGTTCCAGCCCATCGATAGCGCATACCGGTTTGCTTCTCAGTGTAGAAAGTGTTGTAATCGAATGTACCAAAGGTACTGCTGAACATGTAAACCCCATATGAGCTACCTGCATTTTCGGCTCTAACTACGTTGTTTCGAACATTATTGCTCGTGCCCGTCAGATAATATAAGTATAGACCATAAGCCGTGCTTGTCATGGCAGAACCGTAATAAATACTGTTGTAAGCAATTTCCCAATTCTGTCCTCGGTATACCCTTAAGCCATAATGGAAGCTTCCATTTTGGTTTCCATACACCTGATTATTGGCGATGATCGACTGTCCACTGATGTTTCCAGTGTTGTAATAGTTACAGAACCAAACGTTGATACCGTATCCATTACCATTGTCTACAATGTTGTTCGTTACATTCACATTGTTTGACCAACCTACATAAAAGGCATAGGCTGATGTTGAACCTGTGTTCGAACCATCTGCAATGTTATTGTGAACATTCAAGTCAAGCACATACCTCGTATACAAACCATAGAAATAGTACTGCTCAAAGGTGTTTCCAGAAAAATCAATGTCAGATGGCCAGGTTCCCGTAGTCGAGGACCCCCCATACCAGTAAACATTGTAGTATCCACCTTCGAAAGTGTTATTCTGGATCATACAATGATGAGGGTTCAATGGATCTCCACTTGGAAATGTAGTGGCATCTGTAGAGGCCAAAGCATAGGCATAACCACTGCTCCAGGTACCAGTTCTTACTTTGACATGAGAATTTGTCAAGTTAATGTAAGACGAGTTTTTGTAAAGTTTAAGTCCGAAGTTGTACCCCGTGGTGGCCGTATTCTCAATCATCAAACTGTCAAAAGTGATATAGTCACCACCATTGACAAAAACAACAGCATAACCGTTGGTGGATGAATTGGCCGCAAAATGAACCCTTGTATCCGATGTACCATCACCTCGGATGATCAAGCGGGCTTCACAGCCTGTTCCACAAGGACCCAGTCCTGAAATGGCCGGAATTTCAAATTGTTCATTATAACCCCCTGTTTGAGGAACGACCCGAAGTTCGATTCCAGGAGAGGAGATGGCATTTCCGGCATTCGAAAGGGCAGTGAAAAATGCCGCAAAAGATTGGTAGGAATTACCTCCGGTGGGCTGATTACCATTAATGTAATACGTCCCCGAAGACAACTGCGCATTGGCAACAGAAAAGCTAAATAGAGTCACCAAAGAAACAGCTGCCAGCTTCAAGATCGACCTTTTACGGTCAAACCTTTTAAAAAAATTGGTAGAATTTCTCATAATATATAGTTTAATTGTGTTTAGAGAATTCGTTAATTAATTCAACAAATAAACCCAAAGAATCGCATATAATTTTATTTATATTCTTTATGATATTCATATAAATATTTTAATAGATACATATGGATATATCTCGAGCATATAACATTGAACATTTATCGGTAACAAATGTTCAACGAGAAAAAGAAAAAAATTGGAAAAGCTATCTGAGCTTTGTTCTAAAAATGGAAGCCTAAGAATATTTTCCGGAGAAAACTCAGTTATTCAATTATGAAGAATGCCCAATTAACAAGTGGTTACAGAGACATCTTGTAATATTGCATTCCTAAATACGTGGTATTCTTAATTGCTAAATGCAAGTAAAATTTATGGAGTTATTTTTCTCACGGAGAGAATTTCGACTCGTCGTTCAAACGAGGCCTTTTTGGAGTAGATTGCATTTCTTTTATCATTCAAATCATCACTAACTCTGGCCGACAATCGATCTTCACCAAAAGGAATGGAGTTTATTTTGAGCTGTCCAGACTCAAGATATTTCACTAAAGCTCCAGATTGAAAAAACTCAAGTTCATTTTTTACAGAAGATATCCTTCGAAGTGTTAGTCTTTTGTTATAATCTGACCTGGAAAGAGGACTGGCATAACCCTTTATTACGAGCTCTAATTCGGTACCACGTTCAAGTTCATTTAGTATTAAGTTACACGCTTCTTTCAGATCGGAATATCCAAGTTTGACTTCACTTTGGAAAAAGTGATTGATTTCTTCCTGGGCTTCTTCTTTATCCAGTCCTTTAAGGCCCCTGGAATACTCCCTTTCATACGTCGCGATCTTACCAATATAGTTCAAATATGAGGCGCTGTATAGAATACTGGTGGTCGTATCTGTTGATCTCGGATTCGGCTCATCGTTATGGAAGAATAATCTTAATGGAAGTAATTTTTCAATTCGATCCAGATATGACATCTCAACCTCAGGAATGATGGTCTTTGCTTCGTACTCAAAAAAGAAAAGATCATTACAGCAGTTTTCGTACTGATCCGTAAGTGATCCCTCACGATTGGAAGTCAAAACAGCTTGTTTCCCAAAATTCCTGAAATACAGGTCGTTGTATGAGGAATTAAAAGGAAGACCCAGGTTTTCAGCTTTTGAATACTTCTTTCCTAGGTTTATGCATCGAAATATGTCAAATCCTCCCAAACCATAATGCCAGTCGCTGCTGAAGTACAGAGCTCTTTCGGCATCAAAATAAAATGGACAAATATCATTTCCCGGACTATTGATACTGTCTCCCAGATTAATTGGATCCTCATACAGACCATTGCTATAAGCTATAGTGTACCATATATCCAATTTGCCATGACCATTGGGACGATCGGAAGAAAAGAACAATAAATCATAACCATCAACCCTTGCCAAATATGGTTGCGTACTTGTGAAGCCGGGCAGATTAATCTTATCCGGAAGAACTTCAAACTCTGACCATTCACCATTGTTATTCAAAGCCCTTATGATCTGGCATTTACCGTCTGAACATTCAGAATAAAATACATATTCCCTGTCGGGAGAGTATGTAGCATTGGCTATATGCATTTCTTCCTCCTCATGAAAAACCGGATGTGGACCTTTTCCTTCCCATTTGGAATTAAATTCAGCGAGATGAATCCGGGCGAAGTAGGTATTGCTATCGAGCACAAGTCTGTTCTTCAGAGAATCGGAAGTCAGCGTGCTATACATCAGCATGGTATCATTCTCTATATATGCGCCAAATTCTGAATAAGCCGTGTTAACCGGATGATCATTATCCAGGTACAGATCCACTGTATCCTTCATCAAATGAATGAGCTTCAATGAATTATCTACTTCATGTTTTGACTTTAAGTATTCGTATTTGTTTTTATCACCCCTATATCTTTTCGCATACCTTGTATGTTCTTTAAGAGATTTCTTGTAATTACCCAGGTACTTGTACATTTCACCGGCATAGTGCATGGACTCCAGGTATTTTCTTTCCTTGTCATGCTTTCGAACAGACTCATAATAGAAAGCTGCTTTTTTGTAATTATTGGTCAGTCGCAATGATTGGGCATAAGCGAATCGCAGAGAAGCATCGCTTGAATCCTGTTTCAATCCGAGGTGGTAGTTTTTGGCTGCTCCGGCATAATCTCCTTTCTCCATCAATTTATCCCCAACTTCCTGGTATTTTTTATGCATCTGGGACCAGGTAAGATTAGAGAATACAAGAAGACTAAACAGAACAGGGAATCGTCTCAGCATTGGCTAAAGCTCACAGATAATTTGGACAAGATAAGTACTTTCCCTTGTTTGGTTTGAATTTTCTGAAAACATAAATCAAGGATAGCTCATACGCTCCCTGGCCGTTGCTCGCATCATTCAATTCAGAGGTGTTTATGTCATAGCTGAATCCCATATACAGGCTTTGATAAGTAATTCCGAAGGTCGTAAACATTGCATCCTGATTTCTGTACCAAAAGCCTGCATGGAAGGCCGTATAACCGTTAAAAAGATATCGAGCTGAACTTCCGAGTACCAGATTTCTATTCTTTCCCTGACTGTTGAAAAGCATTCCGGGTAAAAGATCAATCTTGTCCCAAACTTTCACCTGGTAATTGGCGTGAAGATTGTACCTCCTCATGTCTGAAGTTTCGTCAACAAGGAAATATCTATTCGTGCCCAACATATTATATATACTGAATCCCAATTCCACATTGTGTCTGGGTGCAATGGCGTAATTATATCTTATACCTGTGGCCAAATTGAAATAGCTCACAGCCGTCTGGTCTTGCAATTCCCCACTGGGAATGTTTGGATCGTGCACTCCCTTTTGATTATCATACTGATTGTCGAAATTCAATTCAGAGTAATCAAATTCCTGTCGATGAATCGAAGGCATCAATCCAAAATAAATTGAATGCGCAGAATCGGAGGTTAATGCATACCCATAGCTTCCTGATAATTGAACAATTAGGGTATTCATTCTTGAGTCACCGGCCTGATCATTGTAAATTGACAATCCTCCTGAAAGATTTCGAACTCCGGCCACATTTGTCATGTCTCCAGCAATTCCATAGGTCTTGTAAGGAACAGTGATGCTTCTCCATTGATTCCTGTAGTTACCAATCAATCTGTAGTCTCCTTTAAAATCTCCGGTGAGTGCAGGATTTAGATTGAAGGGAGCTGACAGATACTGAGAGAAATGAATATCCTGAGCCATTCCTTGCTGAGAGGATGTCAAAATAAATGCCAGTGTAAAAAAGGAAAGTTTGAAAAGCTTTCCCAGCTTTTGGAAATATTCTAAAACAATTAACATCAGATAATTGTAAATTTAACGAATTATCCTCTAAAGAAATTTACACCTATGAACAGGGCATTTACCTTAATTCTGACCTTTTTAATAACTCATGTTTGCATCATCGGCGACCTTGCTGCTCGTGAAATCAATATTTTAAAGCTGCGTTCGGGAACTTTAGTGATTGATGAACAAACACATGAAGAACAGGTCAAATTCATAAATAACAGGGACAAAAAGAAGAAGTATTACATCCTTTCCTTTGATGTCTTGCCGAGCAATGAATTAAAATCAGAAATGCATCAGGCCGGTATCCGACTCTTTGGTTACCTTCCGAATAACTCATTTTATGCCGAGCTTCAGACTTCAACAAATTTCGATCATTGGGAAACATATAATATCTCATCTATAATCGACATACCTTATGAAAGTAAATTTCACAAAGACATTTCAAATCTACCAGAATGGGCTAAAGAAGGTCAAAACGCCTTGCTCTTCATTCATTATTTTGAAGACCATAGCGAGGAATCATTATCCGCTTCCTTAGATAATTATGGCGTCGAAATTATTGATCTCAATCCAAGGTACCGAAGAGCATTGATCAAATTACCAGAGGCCGCAAAATACGACCTGGGCAATGAAAATTGGATCTATTTCATCCAACCGAACGAACCACCCCCTACTCTTGAAAACTACGGTGGCAGAGCTCAGCACAGATCGAATCAATTATATAGTGATCATCCCAACCAGAGCAAATACGACGGAACTGGAGTTGGTGTAGGGATTCATGACAGCGGATTTATCGGACCTCACATTGATTATGAAGGAAGAGTTCCGTTGCAATTTACATCTCAGGATAACGGAGATCATGGAGATCACGTTGCTGGTACAATATTCGGAGCGGGCAATCTTGACCCGGAAGGAAGAGGAATGGCTCCAGGTGCAGAATTATACACCTATTATTACAACAATGGTTTTGGAAACTCAATAAATCATTACAATCAATACGGTATTTATATTACATCAACCTCTCTGGCGCAAGGCTGTAATGCCGGATATCAGGCTTCTACGGAAGATAGGGACGATGAAATCAACATCACGAATTCTTTGATGCATGTTTATTCAGCAGGTAACGAGGGCTCATCGAATTGCGGCTATGGAGCCGGAGCCGGCTGGGGAAATATCACCGGTGGAATGAAACAAGGAAAAAACGTGATTGCTTGCGGAGCGCTCACTAGTAGTGACCAACTAGCCTCATTTAGCAGCCGTGGTCCGGCAGAGGACGGAAGAATTAAACCTGATATATGTGCCAAGGGTGTTTCTGTAAATTCAACAGTAGACCCGCATGACTATGACGTAAAGAGCGGAACCTCTATGTCGGCACCAGGTGTTTCGGGAAGTCTGGCTCAGCTATATCATGCCTATATGGATATGAATTCCGGCCAAACGCCAAACTCGGGTTTGATCAAAGGTATTGTTCTCAACACGGCAGATGAATTAGGGAATCCCGGACCTGACTTCAAACATGGTTGGGGAAGAATTAATCTCCGCAGGGCAATGGATGTTCTACAGAATAGTCAATACATTGTTGGTTCGATGTCATCTACTTCTTCGAATACTCATTCGATATCAGTTCCGAGTGGATTGGAAGAAGTCAGGATCATGGTTTACTGGCATGACTATCCCGGCAATCCAAATGCAGCTATAGCCCTTGTAAATAATATTGATATGACGGTCACAGATCCATCGAATACTGTTTATCAACCATGGGTGCTTGATCCCACACCTAATGCAGCAAGTCTCGACAGCAATGCCGTGAGAGGAGTTGATTCTTTGAATAATATGGAGCAGGTAACAATCAAGAACCCTGCTCAAGGAAGTTACACGGTAACCCTGAATCCTACAGCAATTCCCCAGGGGCCACAGACTTATCATGTAATATATGAGTTTGTTTATGATGAAATTTATGTGACCTACCCCAATGGAGGTGAAGGTTTCGTTCCGGGAGAAACAGAGACCATTCGATGGGATGCATCTGATCAATCAAGCTCTTTCGATATTGACTATTCTACTGATGGTGGAGTGAATTGGTCGTCTATCTCAACCAGCGTTAATGCAAACACAAGACAATTGAACTGGATGGTCCCAAATGATGTGAATGGCACAACAAAAGTGCGAGTTTCAAGGGGATTGGTATCAGATCAAAGTGATGAGAATTTCAGTATAGTAGGAGTTCCCGGCAACTTGAGAGTTGAATGGGCCTGTCCCGACTCCCTTAAACTAGCCTGGGACACAGTTGCATCTGCAATGAATTATACTGCTTATAAGCTTGGTGCAAAATACATGGATTCTACTGGTGTAAGCAGTACTAATGAATTCATTTTCCGAAATACCAATCCAAATGAGACCTATTGGCTTTCTGTTTCTGCCAATACAATTAACCCTGCATCAGGAAGAAGAGCCGTGGCCATTCAAACTTCAAAAGGAACGTTCAATTGTCCACTGAAAAATGATCTTACACTTACCAAGATCGTATCACCTTCTACAGGGAATTATCCAGATTGCGTGACGGATACAGTACCCTTAAAAGTCTATGTGAAGAATACAGGTACGGATACCGTATACTCTGCCCTCGTTAAATGTCATGTTTATGCAGCGGGAAGTATTAACGCAAATACGGGTTCGATTGCACCTGGAGATTCATTACTTGTTACATTCCCTGCTGATGTTGATTTGGCAGCTGCCATGAACGAAATTGAATGTATTCTTTCGAATTCTTCTGACCTGAATCCATACAACGATACTGCCAGAAGTATGATTCTCTTCACAACGAATACCACAACCGTGCTATCACCATGGTCTGATGCTTTTGAAGACTACAACAATTGTTCTACGGACTGGGATTGTGGAGACATAACTTGTAACATAGGAGGTGGATGGTTAAATGATCCAAATTCCATGCTTGATGATCACGATTGGAGATTGAACAACGGAACCACCCCTAGTGGAAATACAGGTCCATTCAGAGATTTCAATCCGGGTGCAGACACTGGAATGTATGTTTACACAGAAGCTTCGAATGGTTGCAACTTCACAGCTACTTACTTGACGAGTCCATGTATGGATTTAACAGAGATGAGCCAACCAAGACTGACATGGAGATATCACATGTTCGGTTTTTCCATGGGTTCTCTTCATGTAGATGTCTTGACAAACCAAGGATGGCAACTGGATGTCAAAGAAGAACGGTATGGAAATCTGGGTGACAATTGGTGGAAGGACAGCTTGGATCTCGAACCATATGCCGGTCAGATCATTAGCGTTCGATTCCGAGGAATAACCGGAGAGGATTATGCCAGCGACATGGCACTTGATGATATCAATCTATTTGAATCCGATCCATTTTTTGGAATTGATGACAAAAAGGTTCAACGAGAAGCAGTTCTATATCCTAATCCCGGAAGAGATATATTCTTCCTTGAATGGGCAGGTGTTGATCTTACACAAGCAGAAATACTTGTACTCGACATTTCCGGCAAATCAGTATTGAACTCGGTGCAGATGGAAGGTAATAGCGAAAGGATGGAGCTAGATATGTCAGGGCTTGAGAGAGGAACTTATTTAGTTCGTATTACGTCAGGAGATAATAGCATTGTTAAAAAGCTTATCAAACTCTAAAGACAATTAACTTCGCGCTCAAATCGTTTACAAGAAATGAGTGCAAAAATACCTGTTATGGAAACCTTCCTGAGCATTCAGGGAGAAGGTTACCATCAAGGTTTACTTTCATACTTTATCCGAATATCAGGTTGTGACGTTGGATGTCCGTGGTGTGATGTGAAAGATAGTTGGGAGGTTGATGAAAACCAATGGAGAGATGTAAATGATCTGGCCGAAGAAGCTGCTCAATCAGGTGCGTCCAATGTGATAATTACGGGCGGTGAGCCATTGATGTATGATCTCAGCGAGCTCACTGAAGCGCTTTCCTCGAGGGCTTTGAAACTGCATTTAGAAACTTCAGGAGCATATCCACTGAGCGGACAATTCGACTGGATCACTTTATCCCCTAAAAAATTCAAAGAACCCATAGGTGATATTTACAGTAAAGCAAACGAGTTAAAAATGGTAGTCGCCGGTATGAAGGACTTCGAATGGGCTGAATCTGAGTCCGAAAAAGTAGGTCCTGATTGTCGTCTGTACCTGCAGGCTGAGTGGGACAGAAGGGAAAAACAGTATCCGCGCATTTATTCCTATATTGCTGCGAAGCCAAAGTGGAAGATATCCCTTCAAACTCATAAATACCTCAATCTGCCTTGAAAAAGCTAATCCTGTTTCTTTTTGCTACATGCTTCTCTTTGCACTCTTTTTCACAGGAATTAAGTACAAATGACAAGAAAGCCAAGGCCTATTTTGATGAGGCCAGAACACAGTACCGCTATCAGAAATTCGACCAAATGGAGAGCCTGCTTTACCAGGCCCTCGATAGAGATACAAATTTCACAGAAGCCCACCTCGAGCTAGGTCTTCTTTATGGTGAACAGAAAAAATACAAGGAAGCCATCACTTCGCTACAAAAGGTAGTAGAACTTGAAGAAGAAAAGTATCCACAAGCTAATTATTACATCGGTCTCTTCTATCTGAATCTCGGAGAATATGATGAAACTAAAAAAGCACTGACTCGATATAAGAATTCGGCTGATCAGGACCTTAAAAAAAGGGAAAATGCGGATCGTATGTTACAAAAATGCGAGTTCGCCATGAGTAGAAAAGACGAGGTGGTCGAATTCAATCCGATCAATATGGGTCCTAATATCAATTCAAGGAACCCAGAGTATTACCCTTGCCTTACTGCCGACGACGAACTGATTTTATACACCAGACAAATACCAAGCAACAAGTCGCTTAATGGGGCCAATGAAGAATTTTATGTTTCTGTTAAAAGGGATGGCAAATGGGTTCCAAGCATGAATATTGGTCCACCGATCAACACCCTGAACAACGAAGGTGCCCCTACTCTATCTGTTGATGGTTTATTACTCATCTTCACTGCTTGCCCTCTTTACGGAGATTACGGTCCGGGCAGAGAAGGATACGGCTCCTGCGACCTTTTCTTCAGTCAAAGAATTGGCGATCGATGGTCGGCACCTCGAAACCTGGGCAAACCTGTAAATACGGGTAATTGGGAAACCCAACCTTCCTTCGCTTCCGATGGCAGGACACTCTATTTCGTTCGGGGAAAAAATATGGGTTATGGAATACAGGACCAGGATATTTATTCAACCTATTTGACTGATACGGGTTGGACAGTTCCGGTTAAACTGCCTCACCCCGTGAATACGCCTGGGCATGAAGAATCGGTTTTCATTCATCCAGATGGAAAGACCCTCTATTTCTCTTCTGACGGACATCCGGGTTACGGGGGATTAGACATCTTCGTCACCAGGAAAGATTCAATGGGGAACTGGTCGAAACCGGAAAACCTGGGCTACCCTATCAATACATCCAAAGATGAGAATAGTTTGATGGTAAACGCCAAGGGAGACATAGGCTATTTCGCTTCAGACCGTGTGGGTGGTTTAGGAGGATTGGATCTGTATTATTTTGAAATGCCGGAAAACAAACGACCTGATAAGGTAACTTTCCTAAAAGGGAAGGTGATTGATGTAACAACTAAAAGGCCACTGCTGGCCAAATTTGAATTGATTGACTTGAAAACAGGAAAGACAGTGGTTGAATCATTTTCTAACAGTGGAAATGGTGAATTTCTTGTCTGTTTACCTCCGGGAAGAGATTACGCTCTGAATGCTTCAAAAGACGGATATCTCTTTTACTCAGATCACTTCACACTTCTCAAAGATGAAGATTCAGATGCACCGGTATACAAAGATGTTCCCATGGTGCCTATAAAGAAAGGAGCTCGTGTGGTCTTGAACAATATCTTTTTTGAAACGAATAAATACGACCTGAAAAATGAATCGAAGGTCGAATTGAATAAACTCATTGATTTCCTCAATAACAATAAGAATGTGGCCATAGAGATTGGGGGGCATACTGACAATACCGGAGGACGAGACTTGAATGTGAAACTATCCGACAACCGGGCCAAATCCGTTTATAATTATCTGATTCAAAACGGAATTGATGCGTCCAGGCTATCTTACAAAGGTTATGCAGATGACGAACCTATTGCCAGCAATGAAACCATCAAAGGAAGGGCCAAAAACAGAAGGACGGAATTTAAGATCGTCGAAATCAAACCTTAAGGGCCTGAAATTGTCAAGTATTTGACAACTGATTGAATATCAGTCTAAATTTTTGTTAAAAATCTGGCAAAGGTTTTTATCCACCTTAATTTTAGGATATGAAATCGAAATACTTGTTTATAATCAGCATGGCCGTCTTCATTTTGCCGGCATGCGGTCAGGAAAAATCAAATTCAAGTCAAAATCAACAAGCTATGAAAGAGAGCCCACAAATCGATCGCGTCGTTAAAAGCGATGCAGAATGGAAAAAAGAACTGGATGCCGAAACCTATCACATTACAAGGGAAAAAGGCACGGAAAGAGCTTTTACGGGTAAATACTACAAGTTTGATGATGAAGGTGTTTACCATTGTTCAAATTGCGACCATCCATTATTTAAGTCCGATCATAAATATGAATCCGGATCCGGTTGGCCCAGTTTTTACACTACCTATAATGATCAAAGTGTAAAAGAAATCAAAGACATTTCTTTTGGAATGGTCAGAACAGAAGTTGTATGCGCACGCTGTGACGCCCATTTGGGACACGTATTTGAAGACGGACCTCAGCCCACTGGAATGAGATACTGCATCAATAGTCCTTCACTAGAGTTTGAGGAAGAATAGGGAACCTTCGAATTCCGAGCTCCGATTTCCGATTTTGGAATTAGGAACTCTGGCCTATTGTACACTAAGTAATTCTACATCAAAGTAGAGTTTGGCGTTCGGGGGGATGGGTCCCATTCCTCTGTCGCCATAAGCAAGGTCAGCATCAATGATCAATCTGGCCTTTTCTCCGGTTCTCATCTCGGCAACACCAAGATCCCATCCTTGAATTACCATTCCCTGTCCAAGCACAAACGAAAACGGCGTACCCTTATCGACCGAAGAATCAAATTTGCGGTTATTCTTGTTGAAATATCCTGAATAGTTTACTGTAACTGTTTTACCGTTTTCCGCCTTCACGCCATTTTCATTTCTTTCCAGATAGATCATCTGTAAACCAGGTCTGACATCAACGATTTCTTTACCGTCAAGCTTCCATGGTTTGGTCGGCTTTTTGGTAGCAACCAGCTCTACATCAAATATCAGTGTTGACCCAGGTTTGATTACTCCCATATTTCTATCACCATATCCTAAATAGGATGGAATAATCAGAGTGGCACTATCACCCACATTAAGCAGGGCAATACCTTCGTCCCAGCCTTTGATCACTTTACCAGCGCCAAGTTGAAACGTAAATGGCGTGCCTTTTTTATAGGAATTATCGAACTCAGTTCCATCTTCCAGTCTCCCTGCATAATGCACGGTTACAAGATCACCGGCCTTGGCCTGATCACCCTCACCAGCTTTATGAATCTGGTATCCTAGTCCGGATTGAGTGTAGTATTCTTTACCGATATAGGACTGCGAGTTAGCCTCGTCAGTCGGGTTACAGGAAATAACAATAACACCGACAATCATTGCCAGTGAAGGGAGTTTAAATTTTTTCATTTTATTTATTTAGAATTTTTACGAGCTCAACATCAATTACGAGGGGAGTATATGGTCCCACTTTACTTCCTGGAGGAGGTTTAGAACCAAAGGCAAGAGCACTTGGTAAAATCAAGGTAGCCCTTCCACCTTCTGACATCATGCCCACTCCTTCATCCAATCCAAGCAAGTTGATTTGACCGCTACCCAGGATAAAGTCAAGTGGATTGTCACTCTTATAGGTAGATTCAATCTCTTTTCCCTGAATGCTGCGTACAATGGCATGGACTCGCACCTTATGACCTCTTAAAGCCGTGTCACCTGTGCCGGCAGCTCTTTCAATGAAATATAGTCCGGAAGAAGAAGGTTCAGCCTTTACATCATTCTCCATGATATAAGTGTCGATCATTTCCCTTTCTTTTTCCATCATGATCAATTCCTCGCTCCTTTTGGCGGCAGTAAGCTCTTCTTGAGTTTGAGTATTTGTAATCTTCACCTCAAAGGTTATCATGTCACCATCCACAACCTCTGCCGGTCTGCCTTCCTGACCAACATATTTGTAGAAAGTATCGGCACTGGCCTTAAATATTCCCGAATCTCCAACATTCATCATGAGGAATCCTTCCATTACGTCTCCGTAAAATGACGGCTCGGATATCTTAATTTGAACAGGAAACTGAAGATTTTCTGAATTAAAGATTTCAATAGAATCAGTGGCATATTTAAGATCCAGGGTTATAATCTCATTCATCTGTACTTTTCTACCACGCTCGTCGCCCTCTATGATCATATATTGGAGACCATTCGCAGTATTCTTAAATCCAGGTTTTCCACAAGCTGCCGCGAAGACCAACAATAGAATTATATAGGATTTAATCGGATATCTCATCTGCCTTATCATTAACGGAAATAATTTTTATATCGTACAGAAGGGCCTCGTATGGCGGCACAATGCCTGAAGACGAACCCTCTTCGCCAAAAGCGAGTCGCGAAGGTATGATTAATTTGGCTTCAGAACCTTCTGTTAATCCCTTGATTCCCTTCTCCAGACCATCAATAACCTGCAGGGGCTGTCCGTAAGAGAATGTCATGGAATCATTCCACTGTTCAGTATCATCAAATTTTTCTCCATTCGAAAAATAAGCCTGGTAAGTCAATGTCACTTCTTTACCAATTTTCACGCTATCTCCTTCGCCCCATTTCATCATTGAAATAAAACATCCTTCTTTCTCTTTGAAAATAGGCTCACCATTCTTAATGGCCTCTTGTCTCATAAAATTGATCTCAGTTTCTTCCCTGTATAGAGAAAAGTCATCATCTTCTTCTCCGTAATATTCCATGCTTTTATCCTGACCTGCATAGATGGCGACCTTGACAATTACAGGCCAAGTCAAATTCTTTTTATGTAGATCGAATAAGCTGAACCAGAAAAGATTCTTGTTAGAATCAAGCAATAACGTAAACTGATCACCTACCCTGAAGCTACTCCAGAATTCAGGATTATAATGAGTACTAAAAAAAGCGAATTGATAATCAATATCATCTACACAACGATCGTCTGAACAGTACTTATAATCTATTGCCAGATACATTGAATCCTGAATTTTTTTCGTTCAGATCTCCAGGTTTATCCAGTCTATAATGTAAGACTTCATTAAAGGATTTAAAACCCGGGTATTTGGATTTATCACATGAATAAATCAGAGAGATAAGTGTAATAATTGCGAGAACCCTCTTCATTCAAGTCGTTTTAAATAAAGGTCAACCACCAACGATGCTCTCGGAGGGATTCTGTTACCGTCTCCTGTGAGTCCATGAGCAAGATAAGCCGGCACGACAAATTTGGCTCTATCTCCTTCTTTCATGTATGTCACACCTTCATGAATGCCTTGTTCTATGTTATCTCTTCCAATCAAAAAGGTCTTTTCCTGACCATCTTCTGACTTATAACACAATTGTCCGTTGAGAAGTGTAATCTCATATTCTACCACGGCCCTCTTCCCTTTTTCCGCCTTCAATCCCGCTCCGTTTTCATAAATCATATAACGAAGTCCAGTGCCTGTAGTGACCATTTCCCAACCTCTTCTTTCCACAAATCGGTCGATCAATCTGCTTTCTTCCTTGGTGATCTTTATATTCTCCTGAATAAGCGGTTCCTTGAGCTGTTTTTTAGTAATAACAGCCTCTTCCTTTCCTGGATCACAGGAATACAAAACAAAACCTATTAATACGATTAGGAGGTTTCTCATGCCTCTTGAAGAACATCTTTGTAGTCCTTAACGATCTCTTTGAGTCTGTTTATTGTGTCTTCCACAGAATCAGGTGATATACCTCCGGCCGCATTAATATGTCCACCGCCGCTAAAATGTTTTTTAGCAATTTCATGGACTGGAATACTTCCTTTTGATCTGAACGACATTCGGACATCTCCTCCTTTCTCACTTACAAAAATTGAGACCTTTACATTTGCAATACCTAGCGGATAATTCACGAGGCCTTCTGTATCACCGGGCTGATAATTGAACTTTGCCAATTCCTCTGCATTCAATCCGATTAAGGCCACATGAAGTTCGTCAAGAATAATTAGTTTTTCGGTAAGTGCATATCCCAATAATCTCAATCGATCCTCAGATGAGTTGTCGTATATCAGATTCTGAATTTTTGAGGCTTGCACTCCCAGATCAATCAAAGAAGCGGAGATTCTCATAGTTTCCGCAGTAGTGGATGGGAATTTAAAAGAACCTGTGTCAGTGACAATACCTGTGTACAGACAAGAACCTATGTCCTTATCAAGGTGATTCAAACCATCAAGACCTTCAATAAATCTGTAAACCAGCTCAGCAGTGGAAGAAGCGTTTGAATCTGAAAACATCACTTCCGTCCATTGTTGCGGTTCCTGATGATGATCAATTAAAATTTTGGGACAAGGAGATGATTCAATCGAATTTCTCAATCCGCTCATTCGGTCGGGTGTATTGAAATCAAGACAGAATATCAGATCTGCATTATTGATAAGTCTGTCACCTTCTTCCTTGTTGTCTTCATAACGAACTACCTGATCATTTTCGGGAAGCCAGTGAAGAAATTCAGGATAATCATCGGGAGCAATAACGACCGGATTGTGACCAATTTTTTTTAGAAAAAGAGACATTGCCAGTGAAGAACCAATGGCGTCACCATCGGGTGATACGTGAGTAGTAATTACTACATTCTTGGTCCCGCTCAATAAGCTGCGAGACTCTTTGAAATCAAAAGCTGACAAAATGAATTTAGATTAGAAACCTGTCTTCGGTGTTGACATATATTCTATTAACACACCAAGGCATCCACTGCTTGTGGATTTAAGTTTCGAAAGTTTACTTGAACCGCCATCTCCATCATCTGGCACCTTGATCTCAAGTACCATTCTCTGAGTTTGAGCGCAAGAAAATTCGAAGATGGGTGAGAAATCCTGAGAAGCATTATCGTAAAGCACTTCCTGAGTTTTACCATCCCTGATTTTAAACTCAACTTGCTCTCCAAGCATTTCAGATTCAGGACAGATGGTAATCCTGTAATCCTGCTCATCATGAAAAATAACGTTCAATGACGACTTTTGTCCCTTATACATTAAAGCACTCCTCGACTGACCATTTAGCTTGAATTCATCAGTTGAAGGTGGACATTGCTTCTTTTCCGTATGCCACTGATTGCACATCTGTGCATTTGCAAACCCTATAGTTCCCAAAAGCAGTATCAGGCTGAATGCGGCAGATTTCAATGTTTTCATTCCGGCGTTTTGAAATTAAACGTAATCATATCCCGAAGTTTGGTTACATCATCTTTCAGGACTTCGAATTCCTGTTCAGTAATGTAAACGCCTCCAGTACCTCCCAGAACGGTCTTGCCATTTTCTCCGGTACTGAATTTAGTATCTCTTCGGTTATCCGATACTTCATCAAATATATTCTTTAATGCACTCATATCCTGAATGGTCCACTCAACGTTCTGATCATCCTTATACTTTTCCAAGTACATCATTATGTTCTCATAGATCAATTTCTGATCTGCAATTCTTTTTATTACGGGGTCATTTTCTTGAAAATCCTGGACCGACTGAACACCAATAAACAAACTCTCGAGAAAACCTCCGGCCGCAATCATGGCAACAACTTTTCCTCTGTCAGAACCCTCAAGTTCGGCTATAATCTCATAATATGACTGACTTGTCATAGCTTCCAATGAATCAGGATGATCCAGATTGGTTTTCATATTCTCCATCATGGCTTCATCGAATACGCCTGATATTCCAACGTCTTCAGACATCTTCACCACAACATCGAAATATTTGACCGCTTCCTGAAACTGTGAATAGCTGGAAGCATAGGCAAGATCTGCAATGAAAATTCCCATTCCCATCGACTTACCTTTCAGATCAACGTACTTATCGGCAGCCGAAGTCTGGCAAAGCAAATTCGCATTGAACTCACTGCCACTGGCTTTGATAAATTCCATCATTTCATGTGGAGATGGAACCTGGTGATGTACCTGGTCCTCTACTACAACTTCCTCTTCCGACCCAATTTCCACAACATCTTCCTGATCTTCAACATGGCCTGATTCCTCAGCACATGAAGCCATAAAGACAAGCATTGAAAGTGCGGGCAAATACTTGAAAAACTGCTTCAATCCTAACATATTTACCTATGAATTAGCGTATGCAATTATAGTGATTATATTCTGAATGCCGTACACAATGGGACGCAGAAAATCTTTCCACAATTGTTAATACTGAAATCACTCAAAAATAACCTGCTCGCGGCTAATGCTGGCAAATATAATTCATTCAATACTGATAAAAAAAATGAATTCTAAATAATTGATTTATCAGGCTTTAGAAGAAGAATCCTAAAGTTAAGATTCAGAAAGCTAGTTTAACTTTGAAACGAAGGCGCGGATTTTCGGAGAATTGAAAGACCAATATAAGTGATCAGGGCATTCAAAAGAATCAACTCGAATCCAATTTTGAAGTCAGGCAATATGCTCTCCAATGACATTTTCAACAGGTAAGTAAATACAGGTGCGAGGACAGCAACTACAGGAACATATTTGTCTCGAACCTGATTCTTTGAATAAAGACCAAAAATGAAAAGTCCAAGAAGCGGACCATAAGTATAGGTAGCTGCAACAAAAAGATTTTCGATCACACTTTTGTCATTAATTACCCTGAAAAGCAAAATCAATAGTATGATAGTAATCGACATGCCTATATGCACTGTCTTTCTTGTTCTTTCCTGTCCACTCCTGTCATATTTCTTTTCAATCTCAAGAATATCAACACTGAATGATGTTGTTAAAGCGGTCAAGGCAGAATCGGCACTTGAATATGCCGATGCAATCAGACCTAATACAAAGCATATCAATACGAGCATTCCCAAGTCTCCGCTCAAAGCAATCTGTGGAAAGAGGTAATCTGTTTTTTCAGGAATGGGGATTTGGTTTGAGGTGGCATATACATATAACATGGCACCCAGGAAAAGGAAAAGGAGGTTTACGAAAATCAGAATCCAGCTGAACCAGTACATATTCTTTTTCGCTTCCCCTACGTTTTTACAACTCAAATTTTTCTGCATCATATCCTGGTCGAGACCGGTCATCGATATGGCAATGAATGCCCCACCAATAAAATATTTGATAAAATGATCCTTTCGATTGAAATCGTCGAAGACAAGCCATTCGCTATAGCCGGCTTCTGAAACTCTTGTCATCATCTGGGAAAAAGATAATTCCATGACGTCAGACAAACCGTAAAGAGTCAGAATTACAGCAAGAAGCATAAAGGTGGTTTGAAGGGTATCGGTCCATATAATGGTTTTAATCCCTCCTTTATTCGTGTAAATCCAAATCAGAACAACGGTGATGAGTACAGTTACAATGAATGGAACCTGTAATTCCATCCTTTGAAAAATGAGCTCAAATACAATTGCAACGAGGTATAGTCTGAATGCTGCACCAATGAGTCGTGAAAGTAGGAAAAAAGAAGAACCGGTTTTATAGGTATAATCGCCAAACCTATCCTTCAGATAAGAATAGATCGAAATAAGATTCAAACGATAGTAAAGCGGCATTAGAATGTTGGCAATAACGTAATAGCCAAACAGATAACCAATCACCATTTGCATATAGGTGAAATTGGTGCTTCCCACCCAACCCGGAACAGAAATAAAGGTGACACCACTCAAGCTTGCACCGATCATTCCATAGGCAACCACATACCATGGCGACTTTCTTTCTCCGAGAAAAAATGCATCATTCCCAGAGTTTCTACCTGTAAAATATGAAATGACGATCAGGGTGAAAAAATAGAGCAGTATAATGAGTAGTATGTAATACTTCTCAAGCATTCAGGTGAGATTGAAAATTGGTATTAAATTTGGCCTAAAATTAGCCCAAATACCACACCTTGGACCAGTATTCCTCTAAACTTCTCAACAATGCCGTTGAGCAATTTTCCCTCTTGCCCGGCGTTGGAAAAAGAACAGCTTTAAGGCTGGTTCTGCACCTTTTAAAACAAGAGGATGATTCAGTTTTGGATTTTGCGGAAGCGCTTACCGAGTTGAAGAAGAACATTAATTATTGCCGGATGTGTTACAACATTTCCGACCAGGAGATATGCTCGATATGCTCGAACCCAAACAGGAATGGTGAAATTGTTTGTGTGGTGGAAGATATTAGGGATGTGATCGCAATAGAGAATACAAATCAATACACCGGTCTTTATCATGTTCTGGGTGGTGTTATCAGTCCAATGGATGGCATTGGTCCTCAGGATCTCAATGTTTCATCCTTCATTGAAAGGGTGGAAAAAGGAGATGTAAAAGAAGTAATTATGGCTTTGGGTTCGACTATGGAAGGAGACACTACAAATTTTTACATCTACAAGAAAATCAAGGATTTCGAAGTTAATATTTCAACCATTGCCAGGGGAATGGCTGTTGGAGATCAGATTGAGTACACGGATGAGATCACCCTGGGTAAATCAATCCGAAATCGTATCCCCTACGAACAAACACTGGGAAGCTAGGAATCCGGATGAAGCTATCAATAATTATTGTCAATTATAATGTGAGGTACTTCCTCTCAACCTGTCTTCAGTCTGTTATGAAGGCTATTGAGAATATGGAGGCTGAGGTTATCGTGGTCGACAATAATTCGAATGATCAGTCAGTTGAAATGCTTCGAACAGAATTTCCCTCCGTCAAGATCATTGATAATGACTTCAATGCAGGATTTTCGAAAGCCAACAATCAGGCCATGGATATCGCCCAGGGAGAATATTTTCTATTGTTAAATCCAGATACCGTTGTTGAAGAAGATTGCTTCGAGAAATGCCTTGCATATATGGATGAACATGCGGAGGCAGGTGGAATGGGTGTAAAAATGATCGATGGAACAGGAAATTTTCTTCCTGAGTCAAAACGCGGACTACCAACACCGGCTGTATCTTTTTTTAAGATATCAGGACTATCCAGATTGTTTCCACGTTCAAGGACTTTTGGTAAGTACCACCAGGGCTTTTTGGGAGAAGATGAGATCAATGAAATTGAAGTATTGTCCGGCGCCTTCATGTTGATGAGGAAAGAAGTTGTGGATAAGATCGGCGGTTTGGATGAAGCCTTCTTTATGTATGGTGAAGACATTGATATGTCGTTCCGAATAACAAAAGCCGGCTATAAGAATGTTTACTTTCCGAATTCAAGAATTATTCATTTCAAGGGCGAGAGTACAAAGAAGAGCAGTGTTAATTATGTCCTGGTTTTTTATAGGGCCATGATCATTTTTGCCCGCAAACATTTCAGCTACAAGAATGCCCGGACGGTCAGCTTTCTTATCAACTCCGCTATTTATCTGAGGGCCTTTCTGGCATTGCTCAATCGGTTTTTAGTAAGGATCTATATGCCCTTATTTGATGTTCTCTTATTGTGGACAATGCTTTATGGCACCAAGTCAATTTACGAAAATGTAATTCTGGATACTCCGGGGTATTTTCCTGATGAGGTAGAAGTTATGGCTTTTCCATTATTAATCTCCTGTTGGATTGCAGGACAGTTGCTGCTGGGAGGTTACCATCAACCTGTTAAATTCAAAAACGTGTTCAAGGGATTGATTGCTGGTTCACTTTTTGTCCTGGCTCTTTATGCCTTGCTGGATGAATCTTTAAGGTTTTCCCGACTCATTGTAACCACATCTTTGGCCTTTTCATTTTTAATCCTTCCACTCTCACGTATTCTTCTGATGAAGTTGGGGTTCTTCAAATTGATACGATTTACGGAATTGAATTCTGTAGTGGTTGGTAAAAAAGAGCAAATTGAAAAGGTCAGTGACATACTTCTAGGCAGCACAGAAAGAAAAAAGAATATGTATTTCGTGGACCCTCAGAAAAAATCAGATGCCGGGTCAAATAGCGTAGAATATATTGGAAGCTTAGATCAGCTGAGAGATGTAATCAGGGTGTACGACATTGACGAAGTCATCTTTTGTCTGGGAGATGTCTCTACCACTGAAATGCTCAGTATTATGCAAATACCGGATGTCAGGAAGTGCAACATATATCTACATCCCGAAAATGAAAGCTACATTTTAAGAAGTAGTTCTACGCATAGTTCAGGGGAGTACATTCTTCCCGAGACAGATCCCAACATGCCAAAATGGGCACAAAAAAAGAAGAGATTCTTTGAAATCTGTTTTTCGATACTTCTAATCTTGTTCTCACCATTTCTAATGCTTTTCTTCAGAAAACCACGTCGTTTTATTTTGAATTCATGGAACGCTCTTACAGGCAAAAACTGGCTGATCGGATTTGAGAACATATCACCTGACAAAGCTTTTGTGATTGAAGCCTTTACATCAGGTCAGAATATTAAGAAATTCAATAAGAAAAAGATCGATTATTTACTGAACTACGGCACTGAAAAGGACCTCGAAATATTGCTCTCGAACTTTAATCAGTTGGATCGAAAAATTTAAGTGATCACGGTAGTCATTATTACGCTCGGCCGGTGTTGAGGTTTGAAATAATGACTTACTTTTGCAACCTAATTCAAATTTCATGGGAAAAGTAGAAATCACCATGCCCAAAATGGGTGAAAGTGTAGCAGAGGCCACCATTATAAAATGGCTGAAACAGGAAGGCGAGCAAGTAGAAGCGGAAGAGCCGGTGTTGGAAATTGCCACAGATAAAGTGGATTCGGAGATTCCATCGCCTGAAGATGGCGTTTTGGTACAATGTCTTTTCCAGGAAAATGATGTTGTAAAAGTTGGCGATGTCATTGCCATTTTGGAGGTTGAAGGAAAAGGAAGCGACTCTTCCAATGGAGCGCCCGCAGCAAAGGTTGAAGAGGTTGCTGCTCAGGAGGCACCTGTGCAGGAAGTTGTTAGTGCGCCAGTTGTTGAAGCTTCAAACGCTGTAGTGACCGATATTCCTCGTACTTCTGGTGGTAAATTCTACTCACCTCTTGTTCGCAGTATAGCTGAAAAAGAAGGCATAAGTGTAAACGAGCTAGACGCTATTCAAGGTAGCGGAGCGAATTCCCGAGTCACCAAAAAAGATGTTCTTTCATACCTCGACAATAGAGGAAGTGCTCCGGCAGCAACACCTCAGACTGCTCCTCAGCCAGCAGTACAGAGTGCTCCAAGTGGCCAGAATTTGCCAGAAAAAGTTGAAACGGTGAAGTCGGTTCCTTTGATGGAAGGTGACGAGGTTGTGGAAATGGATCGAATGAGAAAACTCATTGCCGATCACATGGTCATGTCAAAGCAAACTTCACCTCATGTTACATCGATGGTTGAAGTGGATGTGACAAATATTGTGAACTGGCGTAACAAGATCAAAAATGATTTCATGAAGAGAGAAGGTGAGAAAATGACCTTCACTCCTATTTTCTTCGAGCAGATTGCGAAGGCTATTAAAGAAATGCCTGGTGTGAATGTATCTGTAGAAGGAAATAAGATCATTAAGAGAAAGCATATCAATATGGGAATGGCAACCGCTCTTCCTTCCGGCAATCTTATTGTTCCGGTTATCAGGGATGCAGATCAATTGAATCTGATCGGTCTGACGAAAAAAGTAAACGATCTTGCCAACAGAGCGAGAAATAACAAGTTGAGTCCGGATGAGATTCAGGATGGCACATTCACCATAACCAACGTCGGGACTTTTGGAAATGTTATGGGAACACCCATCATCAATCAACCTCAGGTGGCCATTATGGCACTTGGTGCAATCAGGAAAAAACCTGCTGTGATTGAAACGCCTTATGGCGATACGATAGGTATCAGACATATGATGTTTTTATCAATGTCTTACGACCACAGAGTAGTTGATGGAGCATTGGGTGGATCCTTTATCAAAAGAGTCTCTGACTTGCTTGAATCTTGGGACCCTGAAAGAGAAATTTAAGTAGCCACTTTTATCCTTTTCTTTTTTATTATTTTAGCCAATAAGATATATTTGCATCTTTCCGAATTTCGGAGAGCAATATTGTATTGATTTTTATGAAAAAAGCACTAGCCTTTATCGGCCTATTTCTATTAGCTTTTGTGGCCTTTCCGCAGGATGATGAGGAAGTGAGATACAGAGCCAACTTCGTTGAAGCCACCTTACTAATGGAGGAGCATAATTATGAAGTTGCTCTTGAAGAATGGCTTGAATTAGTTGCTGCGCACAACACATCCAATGTCAATTACAAAATTGGTTTGTGTTATTGGATGATTCCAAAGCAGAAAGAAAAGGCTCTTCCTTACTTCCAGAAGGCGGTAAAGGATGTAGATGACAGATATGATCCTTTTTCACCAGGAGAAGAGTCTGCACCGAGGGAAGCATATTTTTACATTGCGAATTCATATCACCTCGACTACCAGCTTGATAGTGCTATTCACTATTACAACGTCTTTAAGAATCACATAAATCACAATCACGAATTCTGGGCCAGAACGGATCTCGAAATTGAAATGTGTAATAATGCCAAAGCGGCCATCTTAAATCCGGTTGATATCGAAGTGATCAATCTTGGTCCACTGGTAAATTCCAGGTATCCGGATTACGCTCCAATCATTTCGATTGATGAGTCTGCGATTTATTTCACTTCAAAGAGACTTCGAAAAGACAGTTCAAACCTTTATACAAAGAATGATGCCGATGGGCATTTCTATGAAGACATATATGTTTCTTACAAGGGAGCAGATGGTGCCTGGAACGAAGCTGAACCCTTGAACTTCAATACAAGTAATAACGAGGCCACTCTTTCTCTGTCTGCAGATGGTGAAACCATGTATGTATACAAGACTGGAGAAAAAGGTTACGGTGATTTGTACGAAAGTAAGTTGGTGGGTGACATCTGGAGTGATCCAGTGCTTTTAGGATCTGACATTAATACGAACGGACACGAAACACACGCTGCAGTGAGCCCTGATGGCAGAAGACTTTATTTCATCAGTAACAGGGATGGAAGTATGAGATTCCCAGATAAGGCTCACGAAAAAGTAAACTCTAAAGACATTTATTTCTGTAATCTACTTCCTACTGGAGAATGGGCATTGGCTCAACCATTGACGGAATTGAACACACCTTATCATGAAGATGGAGTTTTCCTTCACCCGGACGGAAAGACAATGTATCTGAGTTCTGAAGGGCATGGTAGTATTGGAGGGTATGACATTTTTGTTTCTACTTTCCAGGAAGATAGCACATGGAGCAAACCTGAAAATATTGGATATCCGATCAATAGTACGGACGATGATGTATTCTTTGTTACCAGTGCAAGTGGTAAGAGAAGTTATTACTCTTCAATTCGAGATGAAGGATTTGGTGAAAAGGATGTTTACGTTATCAGCATGCTGAGCTTCCAGGAAAAACCTCTTACACTTCTGATCGGTGAGATCATCGCTTCTGAAGGACAGCAGGTACCGGAAGGAATCTTTATCTACGTTACAGATAATGAAACCGGAGAAGAAGTAGGAACGTTCAAGCCGAGAAGTAGAGATAATAAATTCACTATTATTATTCCTCCGGGAAGTGATTATCATTTGAATTATACTCTCGACGACAGCACATTCTATGAGGATGACATTTTTGTTCCTTACAATTCCACTTACCAGGAGATCAATAAAGGCATTAATATGGGCGCCATTGACTTTTCAAGTGGAAAGCCTTCTGGAGATGCATCTTCCACCTCTGCTACTGATGTGAAATCAGGTCCGGAAGAACCTACGGTTCAGGGTACGTTGAAATACGGTGGTGCCGGTGCCGTTGGAGTTGTTGTAAATCTGCAAGACGACCAGAAAAACAGAATAGCTCAGTCTACTACAGATGGTTCGGGTAATTTCGAATTTGCAGCCCTTGCTCCAGGATCCAAGTATTTTGTACAGATCGATCCGGATGAGAACGGAACCATTCCCGACGATGCGCAGCTATACATGAAAGATGCTAAAACAGGTGCCATGCTTCCTGTTTCTAAACTCGGTACGGGAATATTTGCATTTGAAACATTGCCATATCTCACTCCGGATGAACTTGAGTTAGAGAAAGAGCAAGACGGAGATGGTGGAACCATACTTATCGCTGGTGGTGATGATGGTAAGGGAGATGGCAAGACCGATACAAAGGACGACACGAGGCCACCTGCTTACAAGACCGAAGTTCAGGAAGTGGACGGAGAGAAAGTTATCATTCATGAAGTTCAACCAGGAGAAACCATGTATCGTATTTCACTCATGTACAACTTGAAGCTGGATGCCGTATTGAATGCTAATCCTGGTAAAAACGAATTGATCTATCCTGGTGATCAGATTAAACTACCTATTCCTACTGATGTACAATTCTTCCAGGAATTCTTCGATTACAATGTGACCGATATAAAAATGGATCTTCAGGATTACCAGAATTTCCTTGCTCAAGTTGAAAAAGTGGTAAGTGAAAAAGGTAAAGCTACATTAATGATAGAATCAAGTAGTTCGAAGGTTCCTTCAGCGAAGTTCAATGGCAATAAGAATCTTTCTATCAAGAGAGCAGAGAGCGCCAAAGAACTTTTAACGAAATCCATGGCAGAGAGAAATGTTTCATCTGATAAACTTGTGTTTGCCGACATGAGCACCCTCGTAAGAGGTCCTGAGTATAATAATGATGCACAGGAAAATAAGGCGACATACAAGAATTATCAGTACATTAAGATAATCGTAAAATAACAGACATTGATTATCGTTTCAAGGAAAGTGATGTTACAGCGAATAAAACAGACATCTCTCCTGCTCTTTCTGACACTCTTCTCTACAATTACTTTCGCTCAGGAAGAAATGATGAGGGTAGCGGAGGATCATCTCAAGAAGGGGAATTACATTGCTGCTTATAATATCTACAAAAGGTATGCAGACAAAGACAGCATGAATGCTGAAGCCAATTTCGGAGCTGGCTTCTGTGTGCTCGAAATTCCTATGGACAAAAGGGAATCTGTGAAGTATTTAGAACGGTCAATGAGGGCCGGCATCAAGAATAAGGATGCAATGTTCTTCATGGGAATGGCCTATCACTATAACCTTAACTTCGAAATGGCTCTGGCCGCTTACAACGAATATCTGAATGAAGAGAAAGGAAGTTTGTTGGGAGAAGTAGGCAGATATATCGAAAATGTAAAAAATGCACAGAAGGTATGTAAGGAACCCGTTAGTGTGCTCTATGAAAATGCCGGTCCGCAAATAAACAGTCAGTATCCTGATTATTATCCAATGATCACTCCAAGTGAATCCTTTATGGCATTTACTACGAGAAGAAAAAAGAATGTTGGGGCCAGATTAGAGTTTGACGGATTCTTTCCTTCGGATATCTGGATGAGTAAAGTATCGGGTGGAGAGTTCAAAGCTGCTGAAAACATGGGCCGCGGTGTAAATACTCCCTATGATGAGCAGTTGGTTGGAATGTCTTACAATGCCGATAAAGTCTTTGTTTATCGAGACAATGTGTACGACTATGGAAACATATATTTCTCTGACTATTCAGAAAGAGAGAAGGAATATATGAAGGCCATCAAATATGACGAGGTAATCAATTCTGATGCGTTTGAATCAGCGGCTAGCGTTTCTGCCGATCATCAAACTGTTTTCTTCTCAAGTGATCGTAAGGGAGGATATGGCGGAACGGATATCTATATGACGAGATTGCTGCCAAATGGACACTGGGCCATTCCTCAGAACCTGGGAGAAAATATCAACACAAAGTACAACGAAGACTTTCCCAACCTTTTTTATGACGGTCAGACACTTTATTTTGCCTCACAGGGTCATAATAGTATTGGAGGATATGATCTGTTCAAGTCTTCCTGGGACCCGGAGGCTAACTCCTGGACAAAGGCAGAAAATATTGGATTCCCGGTCAACACACCAGAAGACAATATGACGATCTCTTTTACCAAGGATCAATTGCATGCTTATATCTCTACCTACAGAGAAGATTCCTATGGCCTGCAGGATATTTACAGAATTACTTTCCTGGAAAAAGATCCAAGAAGAACGGTTTATCGCTGCAAACTGAAAAAGAAAGATACAGAGCAGGTAATTCGTTATGCTTATGTGAGTGTGATTGATAATGAAACTGAACAGGAAATTGGAAATTATGCCCCTACTCCATCCACAGGTTCTATGATCCTTGCACTTCAGCCTGGAAGTTATCATATCAGTATTGAATCTGATGGATATGAGATCCTTGAAACAGACATCGTAGTAAAGGGAAAGAGCGATTTCAAAGATGAGCAGATCCAGGAATTCGTTCTAACTCCCAAAAGATGAATCTGGAGTTAAACAAACCCATTGTATTTTTTGACCTCGAAACAACCGGATTGGATGTTTCTGCTGATCGCATTGTAGAGATCAGTATTCTGAAGATTGATGTCAATGGAAATAAAGATTCAATGACGAGACGCGTAAATCCGGAAATTCCCATCTCAGAAGAAAGCACCTCTATTCACGGAATAAGCAATGAAGACGTGAAAGATGAACCCAATTTCAAAACATTAGGGCCTGAAATCAAAAACTTCATAGGCAATGCTGACCTGGCCGGTTACAACTCGAACAAATTTGACATCCCTATGCTGGTGGAAGAATTCTACCGTCATGATATTGAATTTGATATTTCCAAGCGCAAGATGGTCGATGTGCAGAACATCTTTCACAAGATGGAACAGCGAACGCTGAGCGCCGCATATAAGTTTTATTGCGACAAAGAATTGGTCAATGCCCATAGCGCTGAAGCTGATGTAATCGCAACACACGAGATTCTTGAGGCACAGCTGGGAAGATATTCTGAACTGGAAAGGAATACCAATTTTCTATCGGAATTCTCCAGAATGAAGAACAATGTGGACCTGGCGGGAAGAATCGTGTATAACGACAAGAAAGAAGAAGTTTTCAACTTCGGGAAATACAAGAACAGGACGGTCAGGGATGTATTGAGTAAGGATCCATCCTATTACTCGTGGATGATGGATGCCAATTTCCCAAACGAAACAAAAAGGGTTTTAACCAGGTTAAAACTGGAAATGAAAAATTCCTGATTTGAAAATTGTTTGTGTCGGTAGAAATTATGCTCAGCACGCCAAAGAGCTGAAAAATGAAGTTCCAAAGGAACCAGTGTTGTTTATCAAGGCTGACAGCTCAGTGCTTCAAAAAAGAAATCCCTTTTATATCCCCGAATTCTCCAATGACATTCACTATGAAGTAGAAGTCGTCGTTAGAATCAAGAAACTGGGAAAACACATACAGAAGAAGTTTGCTCATAAATATTACGATGAAATTGGACTGGGCATCGACTTTACTGCAAGGGATCTCCAAAAGGAATTAAAAGAGAAAGGACTTCCTTGGGAGAAAGCAAAGTCATTTGACGGATCATGTGTTCTGGGAAGTTTCGTGAAAGCTTCAGAGTTCGAGGATGTCGACAATATCAATTTCAAACTTGAAAAGAACGGAGAACTAGCTCAGGTAGGAAATACCAGTGATATGTTGTTCAAGATCGACGAATTGATCGAATACATTTCGAAATTCTTTACACTTAAAATCGGAGACCTCATATTTACGGGGACACCTGCCGGAGTAGGCCCTGTAAAAGAAGGTGATAAGCTTGTGGGATATCTGGAGGATCAGCATAGCTTCAAGGTAAATATCAAGTGATTTATTCCCTAACCACTTTAATCGACAGATCGATACTTTCCGAGTTCAGTGTAATCACATACATACCTGAGCCCAATGAACTGATCTCACTGGATAAATAAATGTATTGAGACCCTTCATGCGAAATTCTTCTTTGATCTCTGTATACTTCTCTACCATTCAGATCAAAAATCACAAGGTCCAGAATCTCATTTTTCTTCACATCAAGAAGAATAAATAACTCATTTTGAAAAGGATTGGGGAAAGTCATTACCTCTCCATTGCGGATTCCTTTCTTTAGATTTCCTTTTAAAATCTGATCTGCCAGAATAAGATCGGGAATGCCATAGCCGTTATTGGTATCAGGATTTTGAAATAGACTGGCGCTTTGAATCAATGCACTTCTAACCTCCTCATTTGTACTTTCCGGATTAGCCTGCCACAGGCACGCCGCCGCACCAGCCAGAATTGGAGAAGCAAATGATGTTCCATTTGATTTTGCTACTCCACCATCAATCAGACCAATAACAGCCCCTTCACCAACAGCTAGAATGTCGGGTTTTATGCGACCATCTGCCGTGGGTCCCCGAGAGCTGAATGCGGCCAGTGTTCCAGATGAATCTACCGCACCTATACTCAAAACATCAAAAGCGTCTGCAGGAGCTCCTATTCTTTGCCAGGCTTTGTCGCCTGAATTTCCCGCTGAATTAAAAATGAGCATGCCAGTTTGATGAGCCTTATCTGCCGACAGAGTAATCCTGGTGGTTTGACCATCAAGATCTGCCCAGGTATGATTTTGAAGAGAGTCGTCGAAAGTTGTATAGCCTAAAGAGGAATTCAGGATGTCGCAGCCCGCACTATCGGCAAATTCTGCTGCCTCAGTCCAGAAATATTCCTCCAGGATGTATTCACCGGCCACATCTTCAGACCGAAGTAAAACGTATTCAGCATCGGGAGAAGTGCCGATCATGGAGTCCGGAAGATCCGAAGCCATGGTAGAGAGAACATAAGTTCCATGATATGAATCCTCGTAAACAGAATCATCGTCATTGATGAAATTATAAACATCAATGATTCGCCTTTCCTCGTTCAATTTTTTAAAATGCTCTGAGAACCAGGTAAAAGAATAACCGGCATCCAATACTGCAATCCTCATTCCCTGACCTCGATATCCTCTCAGATGAAGATAATCTGCATTCAATATAGAAAATTGTCTCCATGCTGCGCCATATTCAGACTCAACAGGACTTGAGCTTGAGCTGGTATATTCAGATTCGAGTTTGTCGTCCTGCGCAAATCCCGACTTCGTGGAACTTCCCGGAATCAATATGATCTCATCTACAAAGTCCTCATCAAGAATTTTTTTCAGAATGGTTGAATCATTGGTCTCAATTACGGCATCATTGAACCATTTTGACTTGCTCAAAACGTCTACAGAAGGAATGTCTGCCAGATATTGTAAATATGAAGGACTTACTGGAAGGTCTGTTTCATTTATTTCTATTCCCTGTCTTTCCCTTCTTTCAATGGCTCTCTGAGATAGATATTCTGTTGGGTTATCGATGCTAAATGGACTGTTCGCCTTATCAGCGAACTTTACTACATATTGAAAATTACCTTGAGAATGAAGGCAAAAAGAGACGAACAAAAAAATGAAAGTAGAAAGGACTTTGGTCAAGGTCCTCATAATTTACCGTGTTCGATATACGTCCACGTAATATCATATCCGGCTTTTGGACTACCGTCGGCCGGGTCCAATTCCAGGTTTCGGTCGATACGCTGAACAAGTCCTACATCCCTGGCATAAATCTCTTCCTGAAACTGATCCTCAATAAGATTGATATTTTCAAAATGATTTATTCGGGCCGTATTCTTAAAGGTAGTCCCATCAACCTTATTCTTCAGATTGTAATCAAGCACGGTATATATCTGTTCCGAAGAGTCATTTCGAGAATTTCCATCCCATGTCTTGCCTCTCTTCAAAGGGAATGATAATCTCACGAAAGTCACATTTTCTTCCATTCTTTCTAATCTGTCATCACCTTTATAAACAGTCCAGACGTCTTTAAGTTTCCAGTCAACTGTATCCGAAGCTCTGGTAAACCTCACCAGATTGTGAATCGTTCTACCCGATAGATCGGTGTAAGCAGTGTCGACCAATTCAAGTAGCTGGTAACCATTTGAATCTCTGGTTCCCTGAAATTCATCATAGATGTATTCAACTACCTGATACATCACGTAAGAGCTATCGGAAAGCGGATAATAGTCGTAACCCAGATCCGGAATATCCTCGTCTGTTCTTTCACACGACATGAAAGAAAGCAGAACCGCTAATATGACAAGAACATTTTTCATACAATAAATCCTCCTCCGATGAGATCATTTCCTTCATAGAACACGGCTGATTGTCCGGGTGCTATGCCATAGACTTCTTTATAGAACTCAACTTCCAGCTGTCCTTCAGCATTTATTTTTACTGCGCTCATGGCACCTTTGTCCTTGTATCGAATCTTGGTCAGAATATCCTCTCCTTCCGGGAAATCAGCGTACTTGATCATATTTGGCTGTCTAACCTTCATGTAAGATTTCTTCAACTCTTCCTTGCCGCCCAACACAACCTTATTTTCATTAGGGTCTATCTCAAGAACATATTGAGGTTCACCCAATGCAATTTCAAGTCCCTTTCGTTGACCGATGGTATAAAATGGATAGCCTTTGTGTTTGCCAAGTATATTGCCTTGTGAATCAACGAAATCACCTCCGTCCACTTGCTCTTCCAAACCTGGAACTCTTCTTTTCAGGAAGCCGCGGTAATCGTTATCAGGAACAAAACAGATCTCATAGCTTTCTTTCTTTTTTGCAATATCTGTATAACCTCTGTCGAGAGCCATCTGTCTGATCTCATCTTTGGTATAGGATCCCAAAGGGAACATGGTTCTTGCCAGACTTTCCTGACTTAATCCCCAAAGCACATAAGACTGGTCTTTGTTTTCATCCAATCCCTTCGACACAACATATCTTCCGTTTTCCTGTCGAACATTGGCATAATGGCCTGTAGCAATGTACTTACAGCCCAGTTGATCCGCCCTTCTAAGTAAGGCATCCCATTTGATATGTGTATTGCAAAGAACGCAAGGATTCGGTGTACGACCTGCAATGTATTCATCCACAAAGTTGTCGATGATGTAATCTCCGAACTCTTCCTTGATATCGAGGATCATATGATGAAAACCAAGATTCACAGCCAGAATTCGAGCATCATTGATATCATCAAGACTGCAACAGCCCGTGGTTTTACGATTTCCACCAGAAGAAGCGTAGTCCCATGTCTTCATGGTAATACCGATCACCTCATAACCCTGCTCATGCAAAAGCATGGCTGTTACGCTGCTGTCGAGACCACCGCTCATGGCTACCAATACCTTATCCTTCTTCTCGCTCATTTCTTTTTCTTCTTCTTTTTTGGATCCTCATCCGGTATGGCCATGTAATCTTCTTCGAGGAAATCCTGCTCTGTCAGAACATCTTTCCTGTAATAATTCGACGGATCTTCCTTAACCAAATCTGAATCCCTGTATTCCGGAACTCCTTTCACATACTTCCTTTCATCGATCAGCTTTCCGCTTTTATCATAAGTCTTCCAGATACCATTCTTTGTGTCCTTGAAATATTCTCCTTCAAATCTTACAACACCGTTGTCGTGGTAAAAGGCAGAAGGACCCTCTATCGAACCATTCACATAAGTCGCAACTCTCGACAATTCCCCGTTCTCGTAGTATTGTTTCATCGGACCATTTTCCAAATCGTTCTCGAAGTACCTCTCCTCCAACAACTGTCCGTTTCTATGAAACTTTTTGCAATTCCCATATTTCTTGCCTTCCACATAATATTCAACAGCCACTTTCTCGCCGTAGATGCTGTAGTAAGTCCAGGTGCTATCCTTTTGCTGATCAACATAAACACCGATTCCCATTAAACTGCCATCGGGGAAGTAAATTCGCGCTGAAGCATGATTTCCTTCTCTGTAATCAAGTGTTGTTTGCACCGTACCATCTTCATAGAAATATGTGAAGCGTCCGATGGGTTTGTCATCCTTGAACTGACCTTCATATCTCTTCACATCAGAATCAGGGTAGTACTTCATCCACTTACCTTGCTTCCTTCCCTCAGAATCGGTAACGTTCAATTCCTGGGTTGAAACCTGAGCCTGAAGAGAACCCACAAACAGAAATAGTAATAACAATAAACGCATAATTCGATGCAAAGTTAATTATAAAGAACGTGGTAGTTTTTCTCTCATTGTCATCAATCTCATTAAATTTGCCGCTTACTCAGAAAATATGAAAAATCACTTGGTATCGGGAGGTTGCGGTTTTGTAGGTCGCAACATGGTAAATCGACTCTTCAACGCAACGAATGACAGAATTCTTTTCATTGATGATCTGTCTGTTGGAATACATCCTGAAAAGTGGTTGAATGTTCCTTTGAGCAGAAAAGTTGGTGACCTGGAGATCTATGGCGAAGATGAAAGACTTCTATATATCCAGGGGGACTTCAGAGATTTCTTGAGAAAGGTAATTGCCGATGCCGAATTCATGAAAAAGGATTACGGCGTGGATGTGGTTGAATACGCCGATGTATTTCATTTTGCCGCCATTGTAGGTGGAAGAGCCAAGATCGATGGTGACCCGATGATGGTAGCCCTGGATCTATCCATCGATGCAGAGTTCTTCTATTGGATCTGTCGACACAAACCTGAAAGAGTTTTATACCCAAGTTCAAGCGCAGCTTATCCTGTAAGCAAGCAAACCGATACGAATGCTATCGCCTTGAGCGAATCCGATATCGATTTCAACAACATGGGTCAACCAGATATGACATACGGATGGAGTAAACTCACTGGTGAATATTTGGCCAAGATCGCAGCACAGTATTATGATGTAAAAGTCACTTGTATCCGTCCATTCTCGGGTTATGGAGAAGATCAGGACCTCACCTACCCTATTCCTGCCATTGCAGCAAGAGCGGCTAATAAAGAGAATCCATTTGAAGTATGGGGCTCAGGAAAACAAGGAAGGGATTTTGTTCATATTGATGATGTGCTGGACTGCACATTGCTTGCCATGGACAAGATCCACGACGGAACGGCCATCAACATTGGTATGGGTAAACTGACTTCTTTCCTTGAGATCATTGATGTATTTACCGACTTTGCCGGATACAAACCGGATATCAAACCTCTTTTAGACAAACCGGTTGGAGTACACTCTAGATATTGTAACATGGACTGGGTTAAGGAAAATCTAGGTTGGGAAGCCAAGATCTCTATCGAAGAAGGAATGCGAAGAGTATACGAAAGACATCTTCAAAATACAGGTCATTAATGAAGCAGACCGTAGTTTGTTTCGGTCCGGGTCCTCAGTTCAAAGGAGGAATCTCCAATTACAATACTTCACTCGCCAAGGCCATTGATAAAAGAGAAGATTGTGATGTTCATATCGTCTCTTGGACTCAGCAATATCCTGCCATCATACCGAGGGAATTCAAAGATCTGAAGAGTAAAGGTGATCTTCTTGAAGGAACAAACATCAAGGTCAAATACATCACCAATTACAACAATCCCTTCAGCTGGAATCGAACTATTCGGTATATAAAAGACTTGAAACCTTCTAAAGTGATTTTTCAGTGGAGTATTGCTCTTCAGGGCCTTCCGCTTGGATACATCGCGAAGAGATTGGCTAAGCAAAAAGATATCGAAGTGATATTTGATATGCACTTTGTTATTCAAAAAGAGAACTCGTCTATCGATCGGATCTTTACGAAAATGGGCATCAAGCATGCCGACACCTTCATTGTGCATGCGCTGAAGACCTATAATGAGCTCAAAGAATTATATCCGAAGAAGAACTTTAATCTGACAGAAGACGGACAAAGAGAAACGAAAACAGGCTTGTCTGTCATCAAACTTTACCACCCCATTTACGATCTTTTTTCACCCGATGCATCCTTTGATGTTGAGGCTTTCAAGAAAGAACACGGTCTGAAGAAATATGTCTTTCTGTACTTCGGCTTCATTCGCAAGTACAAAGGCTTGCACAATGTAGTTAAAGCCTTTGCTGAATTGGCCAAAGAAAGAGATGATGTTTCCCTCGTCGCCTGTGGTGAATCATTCTGGAATACACTCGACAAAAACAAAGTGAGTACAAGAATCAAGGAAGCCCTATTCGGATTTGCCAAGGGCATCTTTTTGAGCAAGAGTGATGATGAGAAAAACTATCGTCCATTGGACCTTGTTGACGAATTGGGAATACAGGACCGATGCCTTGTGGTGAATGAATTCATTCCCAATGAAGACGTGAACAAATATTTCCAGATCAGCGATTGTGTGCTTCTCTTCTATCTCTATGCCACCCCATCCGGTATTGAGTCTCTGAGCTACAACTTTGATATGCCACTGATTGCAACAAGAGTGGGTCATTTCCCAGAGACCATAAAAGATGGCTTCAATGGCTATCTCGTAGAACCTGAGAATATCCAGGACATGAAAGACAAGATGAATTACTTCATCGAAAACCCGATTCCAAGATCAAATGTGGCCGAAGCCAAGAAACATATGAGTTGGGAGAATTATGCGGCGGCGATACTTGCCGGTTGATAATGAGTATTCAGGTTATCTGGTGTCACTTCGAGTGATTCCGCCTAGCGGGATAGTATCGAGAAGTAGGCACCTAAATACACTTTTCAATTTACTTGCAAAATTTCATTTTGACAGGACTTCAAAGAAGTTTGACCGAAGTAAACTGTTCTCGATACATTCCGACTTTCAGTCGGAACACCTGCCTACCGCTGGCAGGCTCGCACTGACATACCGAAAACGATGTCTAAATCTCCTTCTCTACCAAATAATTATTCCTCCTTTCTGAATTCCGAACGATCAATTCGCCGAGGAAACCGGTCAAGAATAATTGGGTACCAATGATCATGGTAACGAGGGCCAGATAAAAGAGAGGTTGTTCGTGTACATCTCTGATGTCATAAGGACCGGAAGAAATGTAAATAGCATAAATCTTCTCCCAAATGATCCACAATGTGATCAATCCACCTAGCATGAACATCAGAACACCAAGGGGACCAAAGAAATGCATTGGTTTTCTTCCAAAACGCGAAATGAAAGTAATGAGGATAAGATCCAGAAATCCATTGATAAAGCGATTCAGACCAAATTTGGTCTTTCCATACTTTCTTTTTTGATGGTGAACCACTTTTTCACCGATGTTGTAAAAACCCGCCCATTTGGCGATCATTGGAATGTAGCGGTGCATTTCTCCATAAACTTCTATGCCCTTCACAACACGATTATGATATGCTTTCAATCCACAATTGAAATCGTGTAGTTTCAGTCCGGAAACTTTCTGCGTCGCCCAGTTAAAAAGCTTCGTAGGTATGGTTTTTGAGATCGGATCGTATCGTTTTTTCTTCCAACCTGACACGAGATCATAGCCATCCTCACGGATCATTTTTACCAATTCCGGAATCTCATCGGGGCTATCTTGAAGATCGGCATCCATGGTAATAACAACTTCGCCCTGTGCATTGCCAAAACCCACATGCAATGCAGGTGACTTGCCATAGTTACGATTGAACTTGATTCCTTTCAGACTTGGATTCTTGGCATTAAGATCCTCAATAATGTTCCATGAATTATCCTTACTACCATCGTCAATGAACAAAACCTCATAGCTAAAGTTGTTCTCATTCATTACCCTCACGATCCAGTCGGACAATTCCGGCAAAGACTCCGCCTCGTCTAAAAGTGGTATTACCACTGAAATATCATAGGGATAAGAACTCATTCCTCGAACATGGGTTTAGGATTCTTTACAAAGTAAGCAATGATCAGAGAAGCTATAAAGCCGAAAAATATGTAGAAGGCGGCCTGCCCCATAGCATTGGATGCAGCGCTGGTGTTTTCTCTGAATCGGGTCATCATCTTTTCAATTTCCGCATCACTGAAAGCTTTGGTCTCATAGAAGGCAAGTTCTGTTTGTTCCATGAGCAATTCCAAATAACCGGGATCCACAAATTCGACGTATAAGTAGTTTGTTACTCCAAACACAAGAGAAGCCCCAAAGGAAAGCATGGTTCCAAATGCAAGAACCTGACGATAAGAAATGTATCCATCGTTCATCTCCCTGTATTTCTTTGCACCCCAAACGATCACACCAACGAGCAAAAAGAAGAGTCCCCAGGTATAACCTGAATTGGTAGTGAAATCGTATGTGTAAGCAAGCAACTGAAATGCAGAAAATAGAATTCCAACGGCCGCACCCAGGTTCAGGGCATTCTTATTTAATGTAAAATCCTTGCGTATCATAATTCGATGGCGGCAAAGATAAATATTAAGCACTTATGAATTATTTGAAAGCATATCATTAATTTTGGCGCGGGGTAAGTCTTGTACGACCAGCTCCTACTGAATCCCCCAGGCCGGGAACGGAGCAAGGGTAGGTGGTTGTAGCGGTGCGATGCAAGTAGCTTGCCCCTTTTTTATTCCTGCAATTGAAGAGTGTGTTGTGTCTTCCACAGTTAACTCACACTTTAACTTACACTTACACTCTGACTTGTTAAATGGTTAATCTGTTAATTGGTTAAATCATTGATCAATTTTGTGATTTAGAGATTGAGTGATTTTTATTTCTCGCAGAGACGCAGATCGGAATGATTAACTGAATTCGGAGTTTGGAATTTGGAATTTGGAATTTGGAAATGACTCATCCTCCCATCATCGCATCATCCTATCATCCTATCATCCTATCATCCTATCATCCAAAATTATTAACATCAAGCCAAAATTATCCTCGAAGCCAATCTACATGCCGTTCATCTTTTATACATTTGCCACACACAAAATTTTACCATGAAATTCTTCATAGACACAGCCAATTTAGATCAGATCAAAGAAGCTCAGGAACTCGGTGTTCTTGACGGAGTAACAACAAATCCTTCTCTCATGGCCAAGGAAGGCATTAGCGGAGAAGAAGCTGTAAATCAGCACTATATCGACATCTGTAATATCGTCGATGGAGACGTTAGCGCAGAAGTTATTTCCACTGATTTCGATGGCATGATCGCTGAAGGTCAGAAGCTGGCCAAACTGCATGATCAGATCGTGGTGAAAGTGCCTATGATCGAAGACGGTGTGAAAGCATTAAAATGGTTTTCATCGAATAACATCAGGACGAATTGTACTCTAGTTTTCTCTCCCGGACAAGCTTTATTGGCTGCCAAAGCAGGAGCGAATTACGTGTCTCCGTTCATTGGCAGATTAGATGACATTTCAGAAAGCGGCGTGGATCTTATTGCTCAGATCCGTCAGATCTATGATAACTACATGTATGATACTGAGATTCTTGCTGCTTCTATCAGACATACAATGCACATTATCCAGTGTGCTGAGATCGGTGCTGATGTTGCGACTTGTCCATTAAGTGCCATCAAAGGTTTGTTGAATCATCCATTGACTGACAAAGGCCTTGCGCAATTCCTTGCGGATCACGCGAAAAACAAATGATTCGAGACCTGCCTGCCGGTAGGCAGGTTCAAGAATCCAGAATCCTGATGTACGTTAGTTGACTGCAGACGGTTGATGACTAATTAATTCGAACTGTAAAACTTGGCTCGGAGTAAGCCTTAAGCTCTTTCAATTCGCTATCGATCTTCGAATTCCACTGGAGTTGTTTTTCCTTTTTCAGAGAGTGATTGGTGCTTTTGTCGTACTTCTTCTGGCTGGAATTATTCAATTTCGTGTATTTGTCTACCAGCTTGTTGACCGTCTTCTCCACATTTGAACGTGTTAAATTCTTCGACTTCAATTCTTTTCTGAATTTTCTGGCATTAAGCTCGTAAATGTCAAAGTGTTTCTGCTCGTGTTCTAAAAGAAAGTCTGTTTTATGATCCTGCTTCACCCATGATTGCCTTGGATCAAAAGAAGGTTCTATAAAGACAAATAGTTCATTGCCTTCAGATCGGATCTTAATCGAAAAAGTGATACGTGATAAAGCGGATGCAAAATGTCCTTTTTGTGGTTTTCCCTGAAAATCTTCCCACGTCAGTTTTAAACCATCTTTCCATAGAATAAAGCCCTCAGCATTCGTTGTATTCCTCAGCTGTTTGGTGTTTTCATTCATTTTGACATTCTGAGCAGCTGTAAGGGCTGAAATACTCAGGCTGATGATAAGTAAGAACGTTCTCATTTCAATTTAATGGTAATTTAAAGTCCGAATCGGAATATTCCTCAAGAGCATTGATCATTGATTCAATGCGGTCGCTCCATCTCAATTGCTCTTCCACATTTGAAGAGTTTTCAGTTTCACGGTCGTATTCAGCCTGAAGATCGGCATTCATTGTTTTGTATTTATTGATCAGATCTCTTGTGACACTGGCATAATTTTGATCCGTCAAACTGGTATCACTAATCTCTTTTCTAAATCGACGCGAAACCAATTCACAAATATCAAAGTGCCCTTGTTCGTGTTTTAAGAGAAAGTCAGACTTGTTTTCTTCTTTAACCCATGACATGTCTTTTCTAAAATAAGCGTGGATATTAACCTCATAGTATTTACCACGAGGTCTGAAGTCGTATGTCAGTGAAACATAAGAATAGGCCGGCTCTTTGTATTTTTTCTTTGCTTTTGCTTTGTAATCCCGCCACATCAATTTGGGCTTTGGCCTCCAAACTAAGCTATAAGTCGAGTTTACACTTTGTGCATTGCTTAGACTAAATGAAGCTATAAAAAGCAATAGAAGAAAATATCTCATAAGCTGATTTCCAAAAATGCTTGTGATAAAAACTCAATAAGATCGCCTGCTTTCATAGATTCCTCTCCTAAAGATTCTTTGGCTATGTCACCACAGAGTCCGTGCAGATAAACTCCTAGTCGAGCCGCTTCCTGAGGTTCATATCCCCTTCCTGACAGCCCTGTTATGATTCCCAACAAAACATCTCCACTTCCTGCAGTCGCCATACCGGGATTGCCTGTTGTATTGAAGTGAACTTGCCCGCTGGGCATACTAATACAAGTATGGGCACCTTTAAGCACAAGGATGCACTTGTAAGTCTTTGAAAATTCAATCTGCTTTTCCAGTTTTTCCTTATCTCCATTCCAGTCTCCCAATAATCTTCTGAATTCACCCGGATGAGGCGTTAAAATTGAATTCTCTGGCAATGAGATCAATAACTCCTGATTTTCTGACAAAATATTTACGGCATCGGCATCTATAACTATGGGTGCTTTCACCTTGTCGAGTAAGGTATGCATGAAAGCCACCGTCGCTTCTGAAATTCCAATTCCAGGTCCAACACCAACAACCTTGAATTTAGTCAGGTCATCAGGAATATCATTCAGTTCATTAACACTTTTCGATGTAAGACACATCGCCTCGGGAACACAGGTTTGGATAATTTCATATCCACATTCAGGAACGAGTTGGGTAAGCAATCCTATACCACTTCTGAGGCATGCACGACCAGACAAGACAGATGCACCCATTTTTCCTTTACTGCCGGCGGCAATCAGTGCATGACCATAATCGCCTTTATGATCAAACTTGCCCCTTTCTTTGAGCATGAGCCAGGCATCATTTTCATCTGTCGTATAATAATCGGACGAAAGACTTTCTATGAATTCTCCATCCAGTCCAATATCCAGCACATGCCATTCACCGCAATACGCCCCACTATCTGTCAGAACCAAAGCCAACTTTGGCTGCTGGAAAGTAAGGGTGTAATCGGCTTTAATAACAGCCTCAAGGTCGTTGTCTTCGTTGAACTCAGCGAACAACCCCGAAGGCAGGTCGATCGATATGCGCAACAATGGAATGAGGTTGATCTTCTGAAAGACTTTCTTCAACCATCCGCCAACCGGCTTATTCAGCCCGGTTCCAAAAATTGAATCGATGATCAGATCTTCCGGACCGAAACTAACCTGGAATTCTTCAGAATTCACTTCAATTATCTCCATTCCGGTATTTTTGGCTCGATCCAAATTGATCTTGAAGTCATCGGAAGAATTATCCGAGAATCGCACTACATAGATTTTGGTATCTATTTCCTGTTCTGCCAATAACCTGGCAATAACCAGACCATCTCCCCCATTATTACCCACACCACAAAAAACATGAACGGTAGAATTTTCAAGACTCAATTCATCCATCATCCATTGAAAGCAGGTGGTTGCGGCTCGCTCCATCAGATCAATGGAAGATATAGGCTCATTTTTTATGGTGTGCGTATCGGCATCCCGGTTTTGCTGTGCGGTAAGTATTTTCATGCTTGAGCGAGTTCAATAAGTTTTTCATGAATTTCGACAACAGCAGGCAACAATGCCTGTCCTTCATCATTGCTCAATATGAAATCGGCCCTTTTTACTTTCTCTTCCTCTGCCCATTGATTTTTCATTCGAGCTCGAACAGCCTCTTCTTCCACTCCATCCCTTTCCATCACTCGCTTAATTCGAAGATCTTCCGGTGCAGTAACCACGATAACATAATCACAATCTTCAAAGGCACCTGATTCGTATAGGATAGCAGCTTCGCGGAGCGTATAAGGAGCTTGCTGTTCTGCATGCCAGTGCGTGTGATCCTCGCGAACAGCAGGATGGACGATGGAATTTAACTTCGCTAATTCTGTTTCATCCTTAAATACTTTTTCAGCCAGATAGGATCTGTTTAGTGAATCATTGAGATAGGATTCAGGGCCGAAGGTATCGATCACTTTCTCCCTGACCTCATCAGAAATCATTAAAGCCTTTGCCCTGGAATCAGCATCATAAACAGGAATGCCCAGTTCTCTGAAAATTTTGGAAACGTAAGACTTCCCACTCCCAATGCCTCCTGTTAAGCCGACTTTTAGCATGACATAAAGCTAAGTAAAAGTCAAAAGAAAAAGGTCAGAAGAAAAAAGTTAGAGGTTTATTGATAAGACCCAAAGACGCTAATACCAGATATCACTAGAATTCGGAATACGGAATACGGAATTTGGAATTTAGAGATAAGCCAATCAATTCATCCGCTTATCATCCAAAATCTTTTCGCGCTAGATCACGAAGTCGCAAAGCCTGAGAAATGTAATTAAGCTCTCCTCTATCTCGGTGCCTGGAATTCTGCTGTGATGGCGCTTTTTTCGATCTTAAGTCGATTGCCTCCTTCAACATCAAGCAATACAGTTGTTTCCTTGATCTCGGCAACTTTACCGTGGATTCCACCGATGGTAACAACGTGATCACCTTTGCTTAGTGCTTCACGGAATTTTTTCTGCTCCTTGCTCTTCTTTACCTGTGGTCGGATCATGAAGAAATAGAAAACTACGACGATCAGTAAGAGCATGATTATGTTGCCATAACCTCCGCCGGCTCCTTCGGCTTGTAATAGAATTGTTTGAATCATTTGGATTGGAGTTTATTCTTTATCCGGACCTATTTCTATAGGACCGTTTGGGTTTTTGTTGCCACCTTTCGGCACCATTACATTGGCCATTATGGCAATGATGGTTTTATTTGGATTTGTGTTGGCTACGATATTCACTCTCTTGTGCTGAGCCCCTTGTTTGCCTGCGCTATTGAATTCAACCATGACTTCCCCACTTTCTCCGGGAGCTATAGGTTCTTTTGGATAAGATGGAACGGTGCATCCACAACTTCCAATAGCAGAAGAGATGATGAGATTGGCATTTCCTGTATTCTTGAATTTGAAAGCATGCTTGACTTTTTCACCCTGAGAGATATCTCCGAAATCAAAGGCATCCTCTTCAAACTTCAACTTCGGCATGGCATCGCTGCCTGCCTCTGAATTAGCTGAGTTCGGATTATTGATCAGGTCTGTGGTAACTTCACTATCACCCGACCCGCAAGAGATCATCACAGCGGCAAAGAGCAGAATTGAAAGGGATTTTTTCATGTTCATTTTTATTAGCGCAAAGATTACGATTTGTTGCTTATATCAAGTCATTAAGCCACGACCGACTTTTCGAAATTTCTTTTCTTTTTCAAGTTTCTCAATCACCTTGTCAATTACCCCATTGATGAACTGTCCACTCTTTGGAGTTGAAAATGATTTTGAGATATCAATGTATTCATTCATGGACACCTTAACAGGAATCATTTTGAAGTTGACTATCTCTGTAATGGCCATTTTCATGAGAATCATATCGATAAGGGCAATTCTTTCAAGGTCCCAGTTCTTCGTATTCTCAATAATGAGAGCTTCCGTTTCTTCACTGGTTGCAATGCACTGTTTGAAGAGCTTCTCGACAAATTCTTTATCCTCTGCATCGTTGAATGCCGGTTTTAGAATTTCATCAATCGTTTTATTCTCACTTGTCTTGCCGAGAAGATTCATCACCAAAAACGAAGCATAATCAAAATCCTCTTCATCCCAGTAAATGCTTTTCTCCTGGAAATGATGTCGAAAGAGATCAAATTTCGGTAGCAGGGATTTGAAAATCGAAATGATCATATCTCTGTCATTGGCATAAGAATCCTTATCACCTGACATGTATTCTCTGTAAGCTTTGGAATCCCTTAAGTTCTTGTAAAACCTGAATACAGATTCCTGCTGGTCTGCCCAGGAGATATTTCGCTTCTCGCATAATTTATTCAGACTGGCAGAATTCATCAACATGGATGTAACTCTATTGTCGACGAACTTTCGGTTCGGGTTTAAATCCTCTTCTCCTGGTAATTCTTTCTTACCTGCTTCCTCTATTCTTATCTCACCCTGATTTTTCAGTTCAGCCGGAAGAGTCAGCAGAAATAAAAGAAGGTCGAATGTCCTCTCAATACTATGATGCAATTCCTTCAAAGGCTTAGACACAGCGCCTTGCTCTCCTTGAAAATAAGCATATAGGGCCTGCAATATTTTGACACGCAGGAATCTCCTGTTGAACATGATGTATTAGATGCTTAGCGTCCTGATTTAACCTTAGTGATCTCGTCGATCCTACTTTGAGCCAGCTCAATAGCTGCCTGTCCAGTCTGAACGTTGTTCTTCTCTGAGAACTGAAGAATGTTCCATACCGAATCATAGATCTTTTCAGTCATTTCCATGGATCTTTCAGTATTCAAATTGTATACTTCTGAATTCACACTGATCAATCCACCTGCATTGATAAGGAAATCAGGAGCGTAAACCAATCCTTTTTCCTTCAGCATGGCTCCATGAACATCTTCGTCTTCCAATTGATTGTTTGCAGCACCGGCAACGATGGCACATTTCAATCTAGGTAAGGTATTTGAATTCAAAGTAGCTCCTAAAGCACAAGGTGCATAGATGTCCATATCCAAATCGTAAACTTCGTCACCCAGAACAACCTCAGCATTATACTTTTCAGAAACTTCTTTCAATCGATCTTCATTGATATCGGTGATCGTAACTTTTGCACCTTCTTTGGTAAGGTGATTTACCAGGTATTCTCCAACATGACCAACACCCTGAACAACTACTTTCTTTCCGTTCAACGAATCACTTCCATAAGTATACTTTGCACATGCCTTCATTCCCACATATACACCGTAAGCAGTCACAGGTGAAGGATCACCACTGCCACCAAGTGATTTTGGCAGACCAGAAACATGATTTGTTTCCATATGAACATATTCCATGTCCTTTGGACTAATTCCAACGTCTTCTGCTGTAATATATTTACCACCAAGGCTATCTACGAATCTTCCAAATCTTCTGAATAAAGCCTCAGATTTATCATTGTATGAATCACCAATGATGACGGCTTTTCCACCTCCGAGGTTCAGTCCAGAAATTGCCGCCTTGTATGTCATTCCTCTCGACAATCTCAACACATCCTGAAGAGCTTCATGTTCATTCTGGTAGTTCCACATTCTTGTACCTCCAAGAGATGGACCGAGTACTGTATTGTGGATTGCGATTATGGCCTTCAGGCCTGTATGTTTATCATGACAGAATACAACCTGCTCGTGTTCCATATTCGCCATTGCTTCAAGAACACCACTTTGCTCGCTTTGAACGCTCATTTCCAAACTTTCAGCCATAAGAGTTGTTTTAATTTGTGTGGGCCAGTGGCCAATTAAATATAAGTATTATTGCATGTGAACAATGCAAAAGCGCTGCGAAATTAAGCATAAATGTGACTTCTCGAAAGTCGCGCCATTTTTTAGATGGGATCATTAAAATATCTCAATAAATACCTCTACAAGTACAGATTTCGACTCATACTCGGAATTATCTTCATTGCAATATCCAAAGTATTTGCCATTTTCCCAGCTCAGGTCATCAGGGAAGCCTTTAACGTAGTTCAGAATGAAATTGAACCGGGCTCGGTCTCGGAAAAAGCCAGTCAGGGAATAATAGCTGGTCTTGCAGAGGGATTGAGCCTCACACAAAGTCTTATTCTGTTTGCATTGCTTGTGATTGCGATGGCTCTGCTAAGCGGTCTTTTTACATTTCTCACGCGACAAACCATCATTATCGTTTCGCGACTTATCGAATATGACTTGAAGAATGAGATTTACGCCCATTATCAGGTTCTTTCGCCTTCTTTTTATCGAAGAAATAATACCGGAGACGTAATGAATCGAATCAGTGAGGATGTAAACAGGGTGAGAATGTATCTGGGTCCTGCCATCATGTATTCCATCAACATGGTAATCCTTTTCACCTTGGTCATCATAACGATGCTCAGCATCAATGTAAAACTAACTTTGTACTCTGTTCTGCCACTCCCCGTGCTTTCGGCAATCATCTACTATGTGAGTAACATCATCAATAAGAAAAGTGAAAAAGTACAGGCTCAGCTTTCAGATATCTCCAGTGCTGCTCAGGAAACCTTCAGTGGAATTCGTATCCTAAAATCCTACGTGAGAGAAGCCTATGCAATTTCGCAATACAATGAAAAGAGCGGGAAATACAGGTCACTGGCACTTTCCCTTGTTAAAACCGAGGCCATATTCATGCCTGTAATGATGCTTTTGATCGGTTTAAGCACAATTCTGACTGTTTACATCGGTGGACTAGAGGCCATTGCCGGTAAGATCGAGATTGGCAACATTGCCGAGTTCGTGATCTATGTTAATATGCTGACCTGGCCTGTAGCAGCTATCGGCTGGGTGACATCATTAACTCAAAGAGCTGCAGCTTCCCAAAAAAGAATCAATGAATTTCTATTGACAACGGCCGAATTTGATGAAGAGAACAAAGGTGAGGTGATAAACGAAGGGAGCATTGAATTCAGCGACGTATCATTTACCTATGAAGATTCAGGCATAGAGGCACTTAAAGAAGTGAGCTTTAAGCTTCCGGTAGGAAAGACACTTGGAATTGTCGGTAAAACCGGTGCCGGAAAGTCAAGTCTGGTTGATCTTTTATGCAGAAACATGCCTGCAACGAATGGAAAGGTTTTAATTGATAACAAGAATATTCTTGATCTGGACATCAAATCTCTTAGATCAAAGATCGGTATGGTACCACAGGAAGGATTTCTATTCTCCGATACCATATTTGAGAATATTGCATTCGGTGCCTTGAAAGGAAACATTGAAGAAAAAGTTGAAGAGGCTGCAAAAGAAGCAGAGATCTATGATAATATCATGCAATTTCCAGAAAAACTGGAGACCATGGTTGGAGAAAGAGGAATCACATTGAGCGGCGGACAAAAACAACGTATTTCCATTGCCAGGGCCCTCATCAGGGATCCTGAGATATTAATCTTTGATGACTGTTTATCCGCTATAGATACGGTAACAGAAAGGAAGATATTGGATAATCTCAAAAAACATATTCATTCAAAGACAGCCGTGATCATTAGTCACCGCGTGAGCAGTGTAAAAGATGCCGATGAGATCATAGTACTCGACAATGGTGTAATCACGGAAAGAGGCAAACATGATGAATTGCTAAAAATCAAGGGCTTATATCATGAAATACACGAGCAGCAGAAAATGGAGGAAGAAATTTTACAGGATTCCTGAAGATGTGCTATGTATATAAATAATTGATAAATTTGTCTAAGCCGAAACACTAATTTAGTTGAAAATGGATGATAATAGAAAAGAATCGCAGGAGGATAATTACAGAGACGGAGAAGTTTTTTCTAAATCTGTGAGAGCAGGTAAGAGAACTTACTTCTTTGATGTAAAGTCAACTAAATCCAACGATTACTACCTGACCATAACTGAGAGCAAACGAAGATTCAATAATGAGAACGGCAAGTTCTTCTTTGAGAAACACAAGTTATTCCTTTACAAAGAGGACTTCGAAAAATTTTCAGCAGGTCTGAATGAATCTGTTGACAAGATCAAAGAACTTAAAAAAGAACAGGGAGAAGAAGTGGTTGAAAAAGTTGCCGCCGAATTTTCTGACGTTAAGTTTGAAGATCTTGGAGAAAGCCAGTCCTAGGCTTTTAAAATTTCAGAAAATCTTTCATTAATGCATTGATCCGGTCGATCGTGACCTGATCCTGAATTCTATTCCCATCTATCAGTCTGTCGATTGAAGCAATGGGTAATTTGTGATGGTAAACATCTACCTTGATGTAGTTGAGGATGCTGGCCAAATGATCCATGCCTCTGACATTCCCTGCACGTCCGGAACTTATGCCAACCAGGGCTGCCTTTTTGAAATTAAAATTTCTTGGCTGTATGGCATCAATAAACAATTTCAAAATACCCGGAAAACTTCCATTGTACTCCGGTATGACAAAAACTACTTTATTCACAGGCTGTAAATACTTTTCAACAATTTCGTTGATCGGACTATTCTCATAATCGTACATACCAAGACCTGACAGCACATCGGGCATGTTTTGCAGACTGTATACCTGTGTTTCTACACCCTGATTCTCAAGCAGCTCCGCACATAATTCTGCAAAGACCTGACTTCTGTTATCCTCGCGGTTGCTGGCCGATATAACTGTGATTGCGCTCAATTTAATTCAGTCTTTTCTGTTTATAAATTCTTAAAAGATTTACCTGTAAAAAGGGCTCAATAATTGTATTTTAGCCCATATCCTTCAGGAGACAAAATAAGGACTTTTTTATTACGTTCTGAGCCTGAACCAGAACAGGAAAGATTTAGAATTATGGGAAAAATTATAGCGATAGCGAACCAGAAAGGTGGTGTGGGAAAAACGACTACGGCGATCAATCTGGCCGCAAGTCTTGGAGCTTTGGATAAAAAAGTTCTGCTCGTTGATGCAGACCCTCAGGCCAATTCAACATCTGGTCTTGGCTTTGATCCAAGGAACGTAAAGACAAGTATCTACGAATGCATAATCAACAACATACAGCCTTCTGAAACAATTCTTCACACGGAGTCTCCTAATGTTGATCTTCTGCCAGCGCATATCGACCTTGTAGGGGCGGAAATTGAAATGATCAATCTGCAGAATAGAGAGCACATGATGAAAAATGTACTTGATCCTGTTAGGGATGAATACGATTTCATTTTGATTGATTGCTCCCCATCCCTTGGTTTGATTACTGTTAATAGCCTTACTGCGGCAGACTCTGTTATTATACCTATCCAGTGCGAGTACTTTGCACTTGAAGGACTGGGGAAATTGTTGAATACGATCAAGATCGTTCAGTCGAGGCTGAATGAAAATCTTTCCATTGAAGGATTGCTTCTCACCATGTACGATGTGCGTTTGCGACTATCAAATCAAGTTGTAGATGAGGTAAAGACTCATTTCCAGCAAATGGTATTTGATACCATCATTCAGAGAAACACCAAATTAGGTGAAGCACCCAGCTTTGGCAAGTCAATTATAATGCACGATGCCGCTTCTCGTGGTGCCATGAATTATCTTAATTTAGCACGCGAAATTCTTCAGAAAAACAATCTTACTCAGATCAAAGAATCTGATAAGATCATTGACGTAATAGATGAGCAATAAAAAACCGGCATTGGGCAGAGGCTTGAGCGCCTTGCTCGAGAACTCCGATACCGACATTACATCCAAATCGTTCGCAGAAAATGCATCAGAGATTTTGGGTTCCATTGCGCAGATCGAATTGACCGAAATTGAGGCCAATCCGTTTCAGCCGAGAACAAATTTCGAAGAAGACTCTTTGCAGGAACTGGCCTCGTCAATCCAAGAGCTTGGCATTATTCAACCGGTAACGGTAAGAAAAACGGGATACAAAAGATATCAGCTTATCTCAGGTGAAAGAAGGTTCAGGGCATCCAAACTGGCAGGTGTTAAATCAGTGCCTGCTTATGTTCGGGTAGCCAATGATCAGGAGTTACTCGAAATGGCTTTGGTAGAAAACATTCAACGTGAGAGCCTGGATGCCATCGAGATTTCAATTTCATTTCAAAGGTTGATAGAAGAATGCAATCTGACTCAGGAAAAAATGAGTGAGCGAGTTGGTAAGAAACGTTCAACCATCACAAATTACCTTCGTCTGCTTAAGTTGCCTGCTGAGGTGCAATTGGCCATTCGAAACAGAGACCTTTCTATGGGTCATGCAAGGGCATTGGTAAACATTGAAGACCACGGCGAATTGATGAAACTTTTCAGAAAGACCCTCAAAGAAAATTTGTCGGTACGGAAAGTAGAAGAATTGTCGCGAGGCCTCAAACCCGAAACTACACCCAGGAAAAAGTCAAATCAGGAATTATCCTTCAGCGATCAAAAATTCATGGAGGATCTTCGCAAATATTTAGGCTCAAAAGCTAGTCTTCAAAAATCTGAGGAAGGAAAAGGAAAAATTGTAATTCCTTTCAATTCACAGGAAGAGTGGGAAAGAATTGTGGACCTTCTGGACCTATAAGGTAAATGCGACCCTTCGGTTTTTATTCAGTTGTTATATTTCTCTTGATGTTATTCCTTTTGGAAGGAAATAATATTCATGCTCAACGCGACACAATCGTCACGGACACACTGAAAATCAAGGATTCTGAATTGCCGAAGCATTCACCAACCAAAGCAGCATTATTTTCCACTTTCGTTCCGGGTCTGGGACAAGCTTACAATAAAAAGTATTGGAAAATTCCTGTCATCTATGCCGGACTTGCCATCCCGATCTACTTCGGCGTTGACCAACACAATCAATTTGTTGAGAAAAGAGATGCTTATGTGGCCCGAGTAAATGGTGATTCAACTGACAAATTCCTTGAACAGGGAAATTTCTTTTCAAACGAAGGACTATTGTCCTCGATGGACATAAACAGAAGAAACAGGGACCTTATGATCATCATAGCCAGTGCTGTATATGTGCTTCAAATTGTGGATGCCAGTGTGGATGCTCATCTATTCTATTTCAATGTCAGCGATGACCTTTCGTTCAGAGCAACACCCATGTTTTATTATAGTGATCGGATCAGGAGACCCGTACACGGACTCAGTTTTACCTTAAATTTTTAACATGAAAATTGCATTGTCAGGATATGGTAAAATGGGCAAGGCCATTGAAAAAATTGCCGTCGACCGAGGACATCAGATAAGTGGAAGGATATCCTCATCCAATACAGAGGAATGGGATCATATCAGCAAAGAAAATACAGATGTAGTAATCGAATTTTCTATTCCGGAATCAGCCATTGAAAACATGAATAAGTGCTTTGAGAAAGGCATTCCTGTGGTTGTTGGAACAACGGGTTGGTATGATGAATTGGAGAAGGTCAGGGAAATTGTGGAATTGAACAATTATTCTCTACTCTACGCTTCGAATTTCAGTATTGGCGTGAATTTATTTTTTGAACTGAATAAAATTCTTGCCCGTTTGATGTCTCCTTACGACCAATACACACCTGAGATAACAGAAACACATCATATTCATAAACTGGATGCCCCAAGCGGAACTGCCATTACTTTAGCGGAAGGGTTGCTGCAGAATTACAACAAGCTGGACAATTGGAAACTTGACAGCGATAGCCCTGGAAAAGAACTTAACATAAAGGCTCTTAGAATTGATGAAGTGCCTGGAACACATGAGATAAAATACACTTCAGAAATTGATGATATTGAAATTCGTCATGAAGCGAAATCCAGAATGGGCTTTGCTCTGGGTTCAGTAATCGCAGCGGAGTGGATTGAAGGAAAAAGCGGATTTTTTAACATGTCTGATGTGTTGAACGTTAATTTAAGTTAAGAAAGAACTGCACTCTTTTACTAATAATATATTTGCCCATACTTAAAGAATTTTAGATGGATATACTCATAATCCTTTCGCTTTTATATTTCCTGGCAGCGCACATAGGCTTCTATATGTTTTTTGAAAAACTGGGAGTCGCCGGTTGGAAATCACTTGTGCCATTTTACGGAGTCTGGGTAGCCTTAGAACTAATTGAAAAACCAAAATGGTGGATGGCCATCTATTACTTTCCATTCGTCGGATTTGTGGTTTGGATGGGAATTGTGGTTGAAATGCTCAAAAGAATCAATAAGTATTCTTTTCTCGAGCATGCCCTCGGAGTTATGTTCACCGGAATATACTTGCCTTATCTCCTTAAGCAAAAGGATCTTGAAATATTAAGCATTGATGATGTCAAAGCACACAAAAAAACGATTGCAAGAGAATGGGTCGATGCTATCACTTTCGCCGTAGTTGCGGCAACCATTATCCGAACTTTGTATTTCGAGGCATTCACAATACCGACCTCTTCTCTGGAAAAATCTTTACTGGTCGGTGATTTCCTCTTTGTTAGCAAGATGAGTTATGGTGCGAGAATTCCGAATACACCTATTTCTTTTCCATTTGCCCATCATACTCTTCCACTGACCTCAACAACAAAATCATATTTGGAATGGATCAATCTTCCTTATCATAGACTTCCCGGTTTTGGGGATGTGAAAAGAAACGATCTGGTTGTATTTAATTTCCCGGCAGGAGATACGGTTGCTCTGGCTATGCAAAACAGAGTTTATGCCCAACTTGTGCGAGAATATGGAGAAAAAGCTCTTGAAAAAGGCTTTAAGCAAAAGCAGGTAACGAAAGAAAATGGCGAAAAAGTGGTTGAGACCGTAGTTTTCGGAGATATCGTCACCCGTCCTGTAGATAAAAGAGAGAATTACATCAAACGCTGTGTTGGTATTCCAGGAGATAAGTTGGAAATCATTGACAGTAAATTAATGATCAATGATTCAGAAGCATATGTTCCACCAAATCTTCAATTTACCTATGCTGTGAATGTCAAGGGACACGGCTTCCTAGTAAAAGACCTGATCGACAAGGATATTACTACAGAATTCATTGAGGATCCAAAAACAGGTGAAAAATATGTTTATCCCCTTTCGAAATTTGGTGATTTCAAACTAACTCTTACAGAAGAGAACAAGAAACGCCTGATGGAAGAATATGACAATGTTGTTTCTGTTGAGAAACTCATTTCTAAAAGAGGAGATTACAATGGTTCAAACGAAGCTATTTTCCCAAATGATAAACGTTATGATTGGACGGTAGATAATTTCGGTCCGGTGGTAATACCCAAGAAAGGAGAGAGCGTTGAACTGACTCTTGAAAATCTTTCCATGTATAAAAAGATCATCTCCACCTATGAAGGCAATGATCTGGCGGTGAAAGATGGATCTATCATGATCAATGGAGAAGTGACCAATACTTATACCTTCAAAATGGACTACTACTTTATGATGGGGGACAATAGACACAATTCTCAGGATTCGAGATTCTGGGGTTTTGTTCCGGAAGATCATGTAGTCGGTAAAGCTGTATTCATCTGGCTTTCAATCGATAAGAACAAATCTTTCTTCGAGACGATTCGATGGGGAAGGCTGTTTAACATTATTGACCATTCTTGAAAAAGATATTCCAGGGTGTTCGAGAATGGCTGAAAGTGTTCGGCCTGGCAATCATTCTGGCTCTTTTCTTCAAATCCTGTTTCTTTGATGTCTATACCATTCCCTCGACATCTATGTCAAGTACATTGAGGTCGGGAGATGTGGTAGTGGTGAACAAACTTGCCTATGGTCCGAAGATCAATCGAACCATCTTAAGTATCCCCTTCACGCATAAATACATTCCAATGACTGAAGGAGTGGAATCCTTCAGTGAGGCCATCAATTTGCCTTATTTCCGCTTTCCCGGATATCGTGACATACAAAATGGCGATCTCATCGTATTTCATTATCCAATGGATGACCTCTTCCCTATCGATCACCGGTCATTTTATATTAAGAGATGCGTTGCAATTCCTGGTGACACGCTAGAAATACGAATGGATAGTCTTTTTATTAACTCCCGTTATGACAGCGGTGCAGTTGGATTGTCTTATAATTACATGGTTCAATCGAAAGCTGATCTACTTCCTTATTCGGATTCTCTGGACATTTCAGAAGGAGGTTCAACTTCTCATGATGGCATCTGGCAATTTACTCTTGATAAGGATCAAAAAGCCATTTTAGAATCTGACAATAGAGTGAAGGAAGTCAAGAAAGTATATTCCTTAGAGAAAATAAGGCAGGAAAACATTTTTGCCAGAGAAGGTGACAAATGGAATACCAGTTTTTATGGGCCATTGGTTGTGCCCGGTGCCGGTGACACCATTGAGATTAATAAAGAGAACATATCTCTTTACGAAAGAATAATAAGTGTTTATGAAGGACATCATTTATCGGTTTCTCCTGAGGGTAAGATTTATATAGATAAGCTGGAAAGTGACTATTTTGTGCCTGAAATGAATTATTACTTCACCATGGGAGATAATCGGCATAATTCCTCCGACTCAAGATTCTGGGGATTTGTACCTGAAGACCATATACAAGGTAAAGCGTCTTCCGTCATTTATTCGGTTAAACCCTATGGAGAAAACAGCGGAAGTTTGCGTTGGGACAGATTCTTTAAATCGATTGAATGAGTCAGCCGGTCTTCCCTACATCCTATTTTCCAAATATTCAATATCTCTCATTTCTCAGGAATTTCGATGAAATCACTCTGGATGTCGGTGAGCATTTCATTAAACAGACTATTCGAAACCGGGCCTATGTTCTTGGTCCAAATTCTGTTCTGAAATTGATCGTTCCACTTCAAAAGTGGAAGAACAACACATCTGTAAAGGATATAAAAATTTCATATTCAGAAGATTGGCAAAAACTCCATTGGAAAACTCTGGAAGCTTCTTACAGATCTTCTCCTTACTTCGAATATTATGAAGAGAAATTCAAAGGAATAATTCTTAATAGCAATCATGAATATTTAATAGATCTGAATCTTCAAAGCATCAATTTCATTCTTGAAACTTTGGGATTAGATCCGAAAATAAATAGTAGTCGGGAATACATTGCTCCTGACGAAAATGAAGCAGATTTTAGAAATCACTTAAATGTCGTTGCCGAAATAACTGATTTTAAAAGATATACGCAGGTGTTCGGAAAAAAGGATTTCGTGGAAAACCTGAGTTGTATAGATTTAATTTGTAACGAAGGTCCAAACGCAATACATTTACTGTGATTCAAATGCAAAACAGAAGAGATTTTTTAAAGAAAGCCGGAATTCATTCAGCCGGGCTCGCATTGCTTCCATTTTTTCCGGATTCATGGAATGTTGAGGAGAAAATAAGCATACCTGATTGGAGCGAAAATGATGACTTCTGGTATCAGATTCAGCAATCCTATACCTCTTCACGGTCTCTTTTGAATTTCAATAACGGAGGAGTAAGCCCTCAACCGAAATATGTTCAGGAAGCATTTGAGTTATACAATCGGATTAGCAATGAATCACCTTCCTATGAAATGTGGAGGGTTCTGGAGCCGAGGAGAGTAAATATTCGCCGGGATTTGGCCAATATGTTGGATTGCAGTCATGATGAGCTCGTCATTAACCGAAACACAACAGAGGCACTTGATACGGTTATATTCGGCCTCGATATTGAAAAAGGAGACGAAATTGTTCTTACCCGATACGACTATCCCAATATGCGAAATGCCTGGGAGCAGAGATCAAAAAGAGATGGAGTAAAACTGAATTATATCCCGATCACATTGCCGGACGACTCTGATGAGAAAATAGTTGAGGCATTTGTTAATGCGGTAAATTCAAAAACAAAACTCGTCCACATCACTCATATGGTGAATTATAACGGACAGATTCTTCCTGCCAAAGAAATAACGAAAGCTGTCAAAGAGAAGAATCCGAATGTATTTGTAATGCTCGACGGAGCGCATACTTTCGCCCATTTCCCTTTTAAGTTATCTGACATTGGTTGTGATTTCTTTGGTACGAGTTTGCATAAATGGCTCAGTGCTCCCTTCGGCAGTGGGTTGATGTATATCACAAAAGAACACATCGACAAGATCTGGCCCTTCTTCCCCACCGACGCGAGAGAGGACAATGACATCACGAAATTTGAGGCCATGGGTACACGATCTGTTCCAACTGAAATTGCTGTGGCTCAAGCTATTCTATTTCATCAAAGCATTGGCGACCAGCGAAAATGGGAAAGATTAAGTGAATTGACCTCCAGTTGGGTCAATGAATTTAAAGACAATGAAAGATTTGTGGCATACAAGAACAATACCAATGGTTCTCTGTTTACATTTGGAATCGACGGTTTAAACGGAAAGGAGATCACGGCTCATCTTCAAAGAGAGTATAAGATCATTACTTCTCCTATCGAACACGAGAATTTAAATGGTTGCAGAATTTCTCCTCATGTTTATACCAGTTTTAACGATATTGATAAACTCAAAGAAGGTATAAACAGCCTCATCAAGAAATAGATCTTATGGCCAAGAAGGAAGTCCAGAACATCGAGTTCAATCGCAACGAGGACAAGATGAAGTTGCTCATTTCCGACATGAAGAAAAGAGCTTCTAAAATTCACGAAGGTGGTGGAAAGAAAAGAATAGACAAGCTGCATTCTCAAGGAAAGATGACTGCTCGTGAGAGGATTTCTTTCCTTCTAGATAAAGATCGCCCGCAAATTGAAATAGGTGAATTCACGGCCGATGGCATGTATGAAGAATACGGCGGCTGCCCTTCAGGTGGTGTAGTGGTCGTAATGGGATACGTGAAAGGAAGAATTTGTATTGTGGTCGCCAATGATGCCACCGTAAAAGCCGGTGCCTGGTTTCCGATTACAGCAAAAAAGAATTTGAGAGCACAGGAAATCGCCATGGAAAATAAGGTTCCAATTGTTTACCTGGTTGATAGTGCAGGAGTTTTTCTTCCACTTCAAGATGAAGTTTTTCCTGATAAAGAACATTTCGGACGCATCTTCCGGAACAACGCGAAAATGTCGAGCATGGGCATTAGTCAGATCGCGGCCGTTATGGGTTCTTGTGTTGCCGGTGGTGCATACCTTCCCATCATGAGCGACGAGGCCATGATCGTTGAAAAAACGGGATCTATATTTCTTGCCGGCTCTTATTTGGTGCGAGCTGCAATTGGTGAGGATATAGATAATGAGACACTGGGTGGAGCTACAACTCATTGTGAAATAAGTGGTGTAACAGATTATAAGCAGCCAAATGACGAAGAATGCCTAAAGAGTATCCAAAATATCATGGATAAGATGGGAGCATCGGTCAAATCAGGTTTCAGCAGAATAGAATCAAAAGCACCAAAAGAGGATGAAAAAGAGATTTATGGAATTCTTCCGGCTGAAAGAACCAAACCTTATGAAGTCAGAGAGATCATTAAAAGGCTCGTTGATAATTCTGAATTTGAAGAATATAAAAAACTCTACGGCAAGTCTATTGTGACCGGTTATGCCAGGATAGATGGCTGGGCCGTTGGTATTGTTGCGAATCAAAGAGAATTGGTGAAGTCGAAAAAAGGAGAGATCCAGTTTGGTGGAGTTATATATTCTGACTCCGCGGATAAAGCTTCTCGTTTCATCATGAATTGCAACCAGAAGAAAATTCCATTGGTCTTTTTGCAAGACGTAACCGGATTTATGGTCGGATCGAGATCTGAACACGGTGGTATTATAAAGGACGGGGCCAAAATGGTCAACGCTATGTCGAATTCTGTTGTGCCTAAATTCACCGTTATAATGGGGAATAGTTATGGGGCTGGAAACTATGCCATGTGTGGAAAGGCATATGACCCCAATCTGATCGTAGCCTGGCCTACTTCCAGTCTGGCTGTAATGGGTGGTGATCAGGCTGCCTCCACTCTTTTGCAGATTCAGGTATCGTCGATGAAATCTCAAGGAAAAGAAATTGCACAGGAAGAAAAAGATGAGATGTTGTCGAAAATAAGAGACAAATACAATTCACAGATGTCCCCTTATTACGCTGCATCGAGATTATGGGTCGATGCCATCATTGATCCACTGCATACAAGAAAATGGATATCCATGGGCATAGAGGCTGCCGATGAGTATGGTGAAAGGCCAAAATACAACGTAGGTGTATTGCAGACCTGAGTTGAATGCACGATTCAACAAATTATTTTAATTTAGCCTCATTCACGATTTACTAGCTGAACTAAAAGAATGAAAATGAAAAAAGAGCGACTGGCACTGATGTTTTTAGGATCTCTTATGGCCTTGTTTTTTGTGGCCTGTGGAGGAGGAAACCCGGATGCAGATAATGAGGATGATGATGAGACACCGGTAATGACCATTACCGAGGAGGATGATCCATCCGAAAATGAATTCCTTTATTCACTTCCCTCACCCCTTCAGATTGCTTCTATTTTCAGAAGATCCGGTCTTGATTATATACCGGAATTGACCAATGATCCTACGAATGCTGATAACTATAACACTAAATTCATGCAGAAATTGAATTTTGGGGTTTATGCCACAGACCTGGCTTATTCAGCATTGAATGATAAAAATCAGGCCTGCATTGATTATGTGAAGGTGTTGAGTCAGCTTTCAGAAAGTTTGTGGATGACCAACGTATTTAATTCTGTATCTATTCTCGACAGATTTGAAAATAACATGGGTAATTCGGATTCATTGGGTTACATCATTGCTGATTTCCAAATGGAAATGGATACTTATTTGGAAGAGAATGGTTTGTCTACCAATAGCCTTGTAATCTTCGCAGGAGCGTGGATCGAAAGTATGCATCTTGCCTTTCAGTCTGTTTCTGCAAATTACAACCCTCAGTTGGTATCCAGACTAATCGAACAAAAGAAGATTGCACTGAATTTGATCGATATCCTTAAGAAGGAAGAACAAGACGCTGATCTTGAAGCATTGATCGGTCATCTAGAAAAAATTGCCAAACATTTCGAGTCTTACGACGTAGAAAACATTGACGATGAAACTCAATTGTTTGAGTTGACTATGACAGAAGAACAGGTGAACGCTGTGTTGGCAGATGTTGAAGCAGCCAGAACTTATATTATTAACGGATAAGAAAAGAAAAAGAAAGAGCCATGAGTAAGACATTCATATCCTTGTTTCTGACTTTTACCCTGATAGTAGGGAGTTCAAAAGCATTGCAATCTACTTTCGTGTGTCCATCAACGGATCTGAAGAATGAGATCAAACCTAACTTGAAGCCCGACTACAAGTATGATTCTTCTAAGATCACTAGGATCAAAGCGAATGGTGATTCAACAACTAAAGAAGTAGAAGTTCCTCTTTTTATTGGAGAGAAATATAAATTCATCTTTAATACTGCACAGCTTCAGGAGGACGTTGTGATTTCTGTATATAATAAGAAAGCCGGTAAACAAAAGAGAACACTGTTGTATTCTAATAAAGACGATAAAAGTGGAGACAAAACCACTTTTGAATGGGAACCGGAAAAATCAAAGACCATGTACATCAATTACGAAGTACCTAAAGGTACGACGGGTGATGGATGCGTGGTATTTCTGTTGGGATACAGAATTTAAGAAATTAAGATCACGTTAAAACCCCGAATAATCGGGGTTTTTTTTTGCCCTGACGCAAATAAAACACAGAAGAGAATTAACTTTGCCAACTTTCAAGAAAGAAAACAATGTCTAAGATAAACGTCACATTACCCGACGGTTCTGTAAAGCAGGTAGATAAAGGAACTACTTCCATGGAAATCGCCAAAGGCATCAGTCATGGCTTGGCTAAAAATGTGCTTTCAGCAAAAGTCAATGAGGAAGTCTGGGATGCGAGCAGACCATTAAACGATGATTGCACGCTAGAACTACTTACATGGAACAACGAAGATGGCAAGAAAACCATGTGGCACAGTTCTGCCCACTTGATGGCAGAGGCTCTGGAAGATCTGTTTCCAGGAGTGAAATTCGGAATTGGTCCACCGATCGATAATGGATTCTATTACGACATCGATGCAGGTGATCGAGTAATTACAGCCGAAGATCTTCCCGAGATCGAAAAGAAAATGAAAGAATTGGCCTCTCAGAAGAATTCATACGAGAGAAAAGAAGTTTCGAAGAAAGATGCACTGGAATATTTCAAGGACAAGGATGACGAATACAAACTGGAACTGATCGAAGATCTTGAAGACGGTGAGATAACATTCTATACTCAGGGTAACTTCACGGACCTCTGCCGCGGACCTCACATTCCAAATACAGGTTATATCAAGGCCATCAAATTATTGAATGTGGCTGGCGCTTACTGGCGAGGTGATGAGAAACGAAAGCAGCTTACACGGATTTATGGAATCACTTTCCCAAAACAGAAAGAACTTGATGAGCATCTGGAAATGCTGGAAGAAGCCAAGAAAAGGGATCACAGGAAGCTTGGAAAAGAACTTGGAATATTTACATTCTCGCAGAAAGTTGGACAAGGTCTTCCAATGTGGTTGCCGAAGGGAGCTGCATTGAGAGAAAGACTGGAAAGATTTCTGAGAACAGCACAGGAAAAAGCAGGTTATCAGACTGTAATGACACCTCATATTGGTTCGAAAGAATTATATGAAACATCAGGTCATTATGAGAAATATGGCAAAGACTCCTTTCAACCGATTCATACACCGGATGAGAACGAAGAATTTCTTCTGAAACCAATGAACTGTCCACATCATTGTGAAATTTACAAGTCCTCTCCCCGCTCCTATCGAGACTTGCCACTACGTTTAGCGGAGTTTGGAACTGTTTACAGATACGAGCAAAGTGGAGAACTTCATGGATTGACCAGAGTGCGTGGCTTTACACAGGACGACGCCCACATTTTTTGTCGACCCGACCAGGTTGAAGAAGAATTTATCAAGGTTATAGATCTGGTGAAATATGTGTTGAACGCTCTTGAATTTGAAGATTACACCGCACAGATCTCATTGAGGGACCCTGAAGACAAATCAAAGTATATAGGGAGCGACGAAAACTGGGAAAAAGCAGAAGCGGCCATTGTAAATTCTGTTGAAAGCAAAGGTTTGAAAGCTGTAGTGGAATATGGTGAGGCTGCTTTCTACGGACCAAAGCTCGACTTCATGGTCAAAGATGCACTGGGAAGAAGCTGGCAACTGGGTACGATTCAGGTGGATTACAACCTTCCTGAGCGATTTGAATTGGAATACACCGGAAGTGACAACATGCCACACAGACCTGTGATGATTCACAGAGCTCCATTTGGATCGATGGAAAGATTTGTGGCTGTCTTAATTGAGCATTGCAATGGAAAGTTTCCATTGTGGCTTACCGACCTGCAATTCATGGTGTTACCCATTAGTGATCGCTTCAATGATTCGGCCAGGAATGTTTTAAATTCGCTAAAAAATTACGATATTCGCGGCCTCGTTGACGAAAGGGGTGAAAAGATAGGGAAGAAAATACGAGAAGCCTCGATGCAAAAAGTCCCGTATCAGTTGATTATAGGGGAAAAGGAAGTCGAGGAAGGCAACCTTTCGGTGCGAAAGCATGGCGAGGGAGAAATTGGGAAATTCACCATAGAGGAGTTTGCCGATTTGATAAAAAAGGAAGAAAATAGTTTATTAAACAAAGTAGACAGTAATTAGAAAACCAGGACAAAGAAGAGCGAGAGGACGTCGAGTATTCAGAGAAGATCTTCATAAGATCAATCAAAAAATAACGGCCCCGCGAGTTAGAATAGTAGGTGATAATATCCAATCGGATGTTTATCCCATAGCAGAGGCACTTAAAATTGCCGATGAAATAGGTCTTGACCTGGTAGAGATCTCGCCTAATGCAGATCCACCTGTTTGCAGGGTTATAGACTACAAGAAGTTTCTTTACGAGCAGAAAAAGAAACAGAAGGAAATTAAAGCAAAGACAACGAAGGTTGTCGTAAAGGAAATCCGTTTCGGACCGAACACGGACGACCACGACTTCAACTTTAAGTTGAAACATGCCGAGAAGTTTTTGCAGGAAGGAGCCAAGGTAAAGGCTTATGTATTCTTCAAAGGAAGAACAATACTGTTCAAGGAAAAAGGAGAAATTCTTCTTTTGAAACTTGCACAGAGTCTGGAAGAATACGGAACAGTTGAGTCGATGCCAAAGCTTGAAGGAAAGAAAATGATCATGATGATCGCACCTAAAAAGGTTAAAAAGTAAATTTTGAGTTATGCCTAAAATGAAAACAGTTTCCGGTGCCAAAAAGCGTTTTAAGCAAACAGCTTCTGGTAAGTTGAAGAGGAAACATGCCTTCAAGAGTCACATCTTGACAAAAAAGGAAACCAAGCAAAAAAGAAACTTGACTCATTCTACATTGGTTCACAAAGCCGATGAGAAGAACATCAAGATTCAACTTGGACTTTAATTAATGCTAATTGGTTAGCGTAATAACAAACCCGGATAACAGTAATAAGATTCAATAGAACGCTGTTATTCAAAAAACGTAAACAATGCCTAGATCAGTAAACAGTGTCGCTGCAAAAGCGAGGAGAAAAAAGGTCCTGAAGGAAGCCAAAGGTTACTTCGGGAGAAGAAAGAACGTGCACACGGTAGCAAAGAATGCCGTAGATAAAGCACACCAGTATTCCTACATAGGAAGAAAACAAAAGAAAAGAAACTTCAGAGCATTATGGATTCAGCGTATCAACGCTGGTGCGAGAGAGCATGGAATGTCATACTCTGTGTTCATGGGTAAACTGGCTGATAAGAACATCCAGTTGAACAGAAAATCGCTCGCCGATCTTGCAATGAATCATCCGGAAGCATTCAAAAAGATCGTAGAAGAAGTTAAATAAGTTTAGATTTGATTTGACTCAAAAGGCGCTCCGACATCAGGGCGCTTTTTTTATTTCCTAATTTCACTGAATGCCAAAGAGGTTGTATTTCATTGCCATTGAAATTCCTGAGCCATTCAAGTCTGAGATAAACAACCTGAAAGAAAGAATATCTTCAGAATATTCAGCAAAGCACGCTCTTAAAACACCACCTCACATTACGCTCCAGATGCCAATGAGAATTGAAGAGGAACATGAAATATCCCTGCTCGATTCAATGAAAAACCTAGATGGAGTAATTAAGAGGGGAAGAATTCGATTAAATAACATCTCCTCTTTTCCCCCAAGGACAATTTTCATTGATGTCCTGGCTGAAGGACTTGTGATTGACCTCTTTAATGCAGTTCAGGAACAATTGAAAAAAACGAGTTTCATACTCGACAAGATCACTCCTTCCTCTTTTCATCCTCATATCACTCTAATGACCCGCGATCTCAGCAAGAAAATGTATCACACTGCAATGAAGAATCTGCAAGAACTGAGATATAAAGAAGAAATAGAAATTGAAAAGTTTCATTTATATCGACATGATGGGAAATTTTGGAGGGTTCTGAATGAATTCAAGCTGAAATAAAGATTTGTCACTTCGAGTATCTTTGCCATTGGCAAGATGTATCGAGAAGTTGACAAATCTGAACACTCAAATTGTTCTCGATACATCCCAACATTCGTTGGGATACTCGAACTGACATTTGAACATAAAAAAAAGCATCTATCCAGACGCTTTTTTTACTTGTAGCGAAGGGGGGGGGGGGGGGGGGAATTAGCCTAGCTGATTCCTGAAAGGGGCTTTGAACTCAAAAAAATCAAGCCCTGCTTCGCAGTTCTTTTTTTATCTCTCAATCGTGATTAAAAGCAAGCTTCACTCACTTTTTCGCAATAAAAAAGCGCCCCCGTGGGACGCTTGATTTTATTGGTAGCGAAGGGGGGAATTGAACCCCCGACCTCAGGGTTATGAATCCTGCGCTCTAACCATCTGAGCTACCTCGCCATGATTTAGACACCTCAAAAAAATGAGGCTGCAAATATAGAATAATTTGATCTTTCTGAACTTATTAACGGGCTATTGTATATAGTTTTTGGGCTACTTTTTGTCACTTATAACGAACTGTTGTACATTTAAGACGCAAAATCATTGGATGAGCGTATGATTCGGATATTCTGTGTAGTTGGTATTTCTCTGGCTCTGGCCCTTTCATCCTGCAATCATCAGGCTAAAACACTCACAAAAGATCAATTTCCCGACACCTGGCCTTTCAAGGTAGAATCAGGTTCTGTGGAATGTCTTGATGGATTTGCAGTGGTGTTCAGAACAAATGGAAAGGTTTATGCGCTTAATGATGCAGCCAGACATTCGGATGAGTTTGAAAACATCAAAGAAATCCTTAGACCTGATGCAAACTATCCGGGAGGTAAAATCATGAGAGATCTAAGTGATATTGAGTTCGAAGGACTTAAATTATGTGATCGATAGCTTCCTGCTCAAATTAGAGAATTTAAAAGCCTCAATTCATAAAATACTTCTTTTCCAGAATGCCCAAATAGCCTGATCCGATTATGGCATCGATGAAGTTTTCCAATAGATTCAGGAAAAGCATATCATCACTTCGAATGGCAATTCCCAACGGATCATATAATGGTATGTCGTTAATGAAAACAAGTTTCCAGTTCTTGTTACTCATAGCGATGTCATCAAGTGATTCATAATCGGCAACAATTCCTGTTATTTCGTCGTTCATGAGCATATCTATTGCAGCGTCTATATCTTCTACTTCAATTAACTCTGCCTGCGGATAGAATGTGGCAATCAGGTTCTCGCTCGTTGAATTGTTCACGGCTGCATATTTCATGCCTTCCTGGTTCAATGAATTCACATCATATTTTTTCGGACCGGCCTTACCCGTTAGAAATGCCTTGTCTGAATTATGATATGGTCCGGCCATAGCATAGGTCATGTTTCTACCAACCTTCATCGACATTCCCGACATAACGAAATCAACGCTACCTGCATCCAGCTCATCGAGCAACTTTCCGAATTCAATTTCCTTGATCTCCAATTCAACATCCATTGCCATGGCAAGCGCACGGGCTATCTCAATATCCATTCCCATTAAACTATCTTCTTCATTCTTATAGGTGAATGGTTTCTGACTTGCACTGGTCCCCAAAACGATGGTACCTTTCTCTTTAATTTTATTCAGAGTTTCCTGGGCTTGAAGTTGAACGGTACTTGCCGCAAACAGTGCTAAAACGATTATGTATATGATTTTTTTCATGCTATTTAATTGAGCCTTCTAATGTATAATAAATTGATTTTGCTGCCTATAGTCCAACTTCATTCTTGCAATCATCACAGAGATCAAGTTTAACATAATCAATCGTTTTGATGGATTCTGCTGCATCCCTCATCACGCACTCCTCATTCGGACAATGCTTCAATCCCATGTTATGTCCAATCTCGTGAATACATATTTTCTTGAATCGCGAAATAAAGACCTTATGATTTGAATGTTTGATCCTGAAGGTAGATACTATACAGCTCGGACCAGGACGATAACCTAATCCGAACACTCCCCAATCCTGATATCTGCTTTCCGGTTTTTTCACTCTTCCTATTGCATCCCTTTTCGTTGTTGAGATATCGGCTGAAGTCAATCCGATAATGTAATACACATCATCATGGCGAATTCTCTTCAGGAATTTAAGTAAGGTATCGGCCCTGTATCTTGGACTTTTAATATTGACGAAGGCATTTTCAGGAATTTCGATTTCCTCAGATTCTATAATTTCCAGCGGATAGAAATCTTGAATACAATTCCTAAGCGTATCTGCTAATCCCGGTTCAAGTCCGGTAAATTCCTGCACTATAATCTTGTTCTTATCCCTGAAGAGTCCGTCACATGAGAGAAAACTCAACAATATGACTAGAACACTAAATTGTCGCAGTACCCTCATTTCGTCGCGTCAAAATTAATTACAAGCTCATTTCCCAGCTCATCAAATAAGGTTAAGACATGTTCTCCTTCATCCGGGAGGATTTCAATCTTGTGATGATGCCTGGTGATTTGCAAAAACTCATTGTCGAGATGCCAAAAAACCTTAGCTTCTCCATCATTGTGCGCAGCTTCAAGTACCACTCTTCCATAGCTTCCATCCAATTCCTGTGGGATAATAACGGACGTGTTATTCCTGGGATAAATGATCTGTATGGGATTCGATTCAGACAAATCACATCCTGGCATCAGCGGCGGTAAACGACGGTAATCTGCACTGTGCCTCAAATAAAACCACTCCATGGCCGGTGGTAAAACGAACCAGGACCTATTCTTGATCTCTGAGACCTCATAACATGAGGAATTGACCTGATAAGATTCATCTGAATTCAAATGGACCATTTTATGATAAACACATGCAGGCATTCTTTCAGCGCTTGTATATGGCATCTTTTCTTTTGATGTCTTTTCACAATACTCAGATGGTAGATCTCCGCTTGAGATACAGATATCCACTTCTTCAACATCATCATAGGGCTCTGTAAACCAGGTTGTTGAAGGCAATCTGTTGAATACATCAAACATGACGGGAGCTGCTGCTTCGAGACCTATCAGATAGGGTCTTCCTTCCCCGCTGGCATTTCCTATCCACACTCCCACTGTGTATTCAGGTGTCACACCAATAGACCAGGCATCCCTGAATCCATAACTTGTACCTGTTTTCCAGGCAATTCGTTTACGGCTTTCAAACAGTTTCCAGTCTCCTTCAAGTCTGGGACGTTGTAATTCCGTCAAAACCTCAAACGTCCGCCAAATTGAAGCGGCACTAAATGGAAGATTATCCGTTGTCTTATCAAATATGAAGGATTCATCTTCTAGAATCGTGGCTTCAGAGAATTCGTTTTCATAATATTCATTGTTCAGATCGAAGTAATGATTTAAGGTACTGGCCATTGAACTATATGCTCCTGTCAATTCCCAAAGTGAACTCTCGGCTCCACCCAGTATCACCGACAAACCATAATGATCGGGTCCTTTATTGATAGATTTTAAGTTAATATCGCTCACCAAATGATTAAAATTCTCAAGTCCATAATCCCTGAGTAGCCTCACCGCAGGCACATTCAGTGATCTGGTCAAAGCCTTTTCTGCGGACACAGCACCTGCATATTTTTTATCGAAATTCTTTGGTGCAAAACCGGCAATCTTCGTGGGTATATCTGGAATCAAGGACTTCATCGAAATCCTTCCTTCATCGAGGGCTGAAGCATACAGGAAAGGTTTCAAAACACTGCCTGTACTCCGCATTGAACTGATAATGTCAACGTTCCTCCCTCCTTCCTTCCTCTCACAGTCTGTATTTCCCACATAAGCCAGAACTTTTCGAGAGCGATTGTCGATAACCAATATAGCTCCGTTGTGGATCTCATTTTGACTAAAAATATCATGGTAGCGATTCATCAATTCAACATACATATCCTGAAGTGCACCATCGATTGAGGTATGAACAATTTTCTGATCATATCCCGTCCTCTGCAATCGCTGTAATAGATGAGGTGCCCGATTCGGCAACGCATATGGTCTAGATGGTAATTCTTCTAAGGCAGATAAGGAATAGAGCGTGGAATCTATTTCGCCGGACAAATACACTTTTTCCAACAATCTGTTTCGTTTAAGCAAATACTCTTTTTCTCTTGTCCCCGGAAAAATTATTGAAGGAGCATTGGGCAATACTGCCAGAGCCGCTGCTTCTCCCCATGACAATGTGCTTGACGGTCTACCGAAATATCTCCAAGACGCCGCTTCAAGGCCAACCACGTTACCTCCAAAGGGTGCATAAGAAGCATAAAGATTGATGATCTCCTTCTTGCTCAGACTAAGTTCCAGTCTGAAAGCCAGCACAATTTCAATCATTTTCTCCCAGATAGTTCTCGACTTTCCCTTTCTGCTCAAGCGCACTACCTGCATGCTAATTGTGGATCCTCCGCTGACTATTTTACCGGCTGAAATGTTCTGCCAGATTGCCCTTACAAAGGATACGGGATTTACACCTGGATGATAATAGAAGTATTCGTCTTCAAAGTATCGAATGCATGTCTCGAATCGGGTCGGAAGAGTGTCAGAATTTGGAAATCTCCATTGCTCATCGGAAGCAACTCTGGCAGAAAGCAGGCCATAATCACGATCGTAAATTACCGTGCTCAAAGGATCATCAAATCCCGGAACAGGTATGGCGAGAAATGCCAGGAAAGCGATAATAAATGCCAGTCCTAAGCGATAAAGGACCTTCTTCTTTTTCTTCGTAAAACCCAATTTACTGCACCGATGAGTTTACAACCTCAACCCATTGACCTTTCGTATTGGCATTAATACTTTCATCATACATGGCACCAGACTTGAATGCCGGCAAATAATATTTACCTGCATAAGTCGCATTTAACAGAATCCTGAATGTTTTGGACTCATGCCTGTTCAAGTCAAAGAAGGTATAAACCCGGTCATCCCTGATGTCCTGATAACGTATATTTTTATTCGTCGGGGCATCATCGGTTCGGTCCATTCTTGTATTCCTTATCTCCCAGCCACTTGGGAAAATCTGATCCAGTACCATTTCACGATAATGACTTCTCTGTCCAGGATTAGTAATCCGAACCTCTACCATGAAGTCACTTCCCTGCTCAATGATGGATGGATTGATTTCTTTCCCTGACATATCCAGGAATCTCGTAGTCATCGACAGATTTCTGCTTTGTTCTGTTTCTGTACCCGAAAGTGGCACACCTTCCAATACAACCCTGGCAAACAATAACTTATCACCCTGATTATCCACCTTGATATTAATGGTCTCTCCGCTTTTGGCGCCTAGATCCAACTGGTAGAAAGGTTTATTCTGATCTGCCATGTACTTTTTACCATTAACTGTAAAGCTCGCCTTCACAGATTTACTTCCTTCTTCACTGGCGCCGGCAGCTTTGGAAATGGCCAACAGCATGTATGCTGTTTCATGTGTACTTAGCCATCTGGCTTCGCTCATATTCTTAGCGAGATCCATCATAAGGTCTCTAGCCAGAGGATCTTTCAGATCTACCATAGTCTCCAGAATCATGGCAAGATCTCGGTTTCTCGATCCAAATGAATATGATAATTCGCGATAATCTTCCACAATGTAATCCTGATCTTCAATGATCTTTTTCGCAACATCATCCTTGCCTATAAGAGCATAAGCTCCTGCCAGTCTCCAGGCAGCCTGTTTATTCAGATTCGGAAGTTTCATCAACCTGTTCATTGCACCCAGTGCCGGTTTACCCGCTTTTGCAAGAGTATATAATCTATAAGCCTGAGTAAGATCATGATACCTGTTTTCGAGGGTTGTGATCTTTCTGCCCCATGAATTTGCCATTTGCTTTTGGAACCTTGTCCATGATTGGAAGAATGAATTCGGAATGGCGTAACCCATGTCCTTTGCTTCAAGCATAAAGTGTCCGGCATAGTTTGTTGCCCATTCAGAAGGATAGCTTTCTCCCGACCAATAAGACAATCCACCAGAAGCAGTCTGGAATGAAATGATCTTATTTATACCGGCTTCTATATTATCCTGAATGATCTCTCTTTGTCCGCCTTCCAATTCTACCAATCCAGGTAGATATAGCTGAGCAAAACATCTTGAAGTCGTCTGCTCAATACAACCGTATGGATACTTTAATAAGTATGCCATGTGTTTTTCAAGTCCCATTGGAGGAAGACTCGTTAATTCAAGCGTAGCCTTCTCTGTCCCTTTGATTCCGGTAACCTGCACTGATTGTGACCATGAAGCTCCGGCTTCCATATTACCATCAATCAGTTCTGTGATAGCCGGATTTGCAGCCCTCACATCAATCTCAACCTGAGCCGTTGAAGTGTGAGAACCACCTGTGGCTTTAAAATCAAAAGTTCCTAAACCAATTTCCTCAACAGCCTGAACATCGAAGTAGACCATTTTCTCCCCTACTTCAGAGAATCTCACGCTTTGAGTTTTGGACCCTTTAACCACAAATTTGTTGTTCGCTTTGATCTCTACCTTGACTTCCCGCACACTTTCATCCATTGCAAATACGCTGACCGGAACAGAGAATCTTTCACCCGGACCAATAACTCTTGGAATAGTAGGAAGAATCATTACAGGTTTGACCACTTTAGATGTGAAATCAGAAGAACCATAGGCTCCATTTTCACCTGCAACAACCATTGTTCTCACGGAGCCAATGTAATTTGGCATGACAAATTCATGCTCGTTCTCGGAATTCGCATCCAATTCAAACGGACCAATGAATTTTACCACTGGTTTGAATCGATTGGCCTTCTTTTTGTCATCATTATTTAATGCCTCATCACCACCAATGGCGAGCAATGAATTAGGATCGATTCCGAAATCGCTCAGAACATATGGATACAGATCCCATGTTCTCACACCCAGAGCCAGAAGAGAATAGAAATCTGACCAGGGATCTGGAGTTTTGAAACGAGTGAGATCCAGCAGACCTTCGTCCACCATTGCCACTGTATATGTCATCGACCTGCCTTCTTTCTCAGTAATCTTGATATTGACTTTCTTTTCAGGAGCCAATTCTTTCGACATGGTAATCTGCGGCTCAAGCACCGTGCTTTGATCTACCACCATGATCTTTTCAATTCCGTACATCCTGATGGGCAGATTATTGCCCGTTTTATTGTGAGGTTGTATCAGAGTGACATTTACGTACACATTCGGACTCATAGAAGGAGTTGTTTTGAACGTGAATCCATCCGCAGCATCACTTGCTTCAACCCAAAATTTATTCAGTACTTCTGAGGCATTTTCAATAGTGATCAAGGCACGACCTTCATTAAAATCAGGAATGCTTACGGTCACATCTTCATCGACACCATATTCTTTCTTGTCGGTTTTGAAACTCAGCATTTCCGCACCACCAGGCTTTTCGGCTCCCGGATCACTCCAGTATCCTCGATAATCCAGATAGAAGATCTGACCGGTGCTGTGACCACTAACAGGATCAGTGACTTTTATGAAGTGTCTTCCCCAGTAATTGCTGTTGAAGTTCATATTATATTTTCCCTGTCCGTTTGTCGTATTCACAGTTCCCCGATGAACCAGATTCTGGCTCGAGTTAGCCACATAATATGCCAGATCATATCGATCTTCTCTTTCCCACCACCATCTCCATCTAACTTTGTATACTTCAACCTGAAGATTCTGTCGGCTTACTGGTTTACCATACTGATCGACCGTAATAATAGGTATCAAATTATTTTCATCGGAATAGATAGCACCGTTCCATCCCTGACCTTCGGGTACTTTCACTCCGACGTACGATTTAAAAGGAGAATATTTAATGTCGTATCTATCTATGCTGAAATCACCCCCTTTCTCAAATACCCTTGTCACAAATCGTGCATTCAGCATTCCGGGAGCCTCATCTACATTGATTCGAGGAGAAAAATGTGCATCACCATCGGCATTCACAACTCCGTCATAAACTAATTCCTCATCAGCATCAAAGTCAACTGAAGGGTCATCGAAATAGAAATCCGGAAAATCTTTAAATGTTGTCTTGGTTTTTCTGATCGTCATATTAATATCAGCTTTCAGATTCCCCGCCTTTGCGCCGTGAAGCCATCTAGAATTCAGGTGTCCGTTAATGGTCTGACTTTTCACCAGCAGATCATCTCCAAAGTCCAACTGAATTTTAAGTCGGTTGGGTTTGATGGCTTCAATTCTCACTCTCTTGGTAAATTCAGAACCACCGATTTTAACCTTAGCCGTCCAGTTACCGGTAGGAGCTTCCATATCCGTCTTGGTTCGGAAATCATAAAAACCATTGACCGAACTTGTTTGGATTTTTGTTCTATACAATTTGTTTTCCGGAGTATATAACTTCATCACAACAGGATGACCCGTTGGCACGGCCTTGAATTTATCTTCCAAAATAAAACTGAGGAAAATACTGTCGCCTGGTCTCCATACTCCTCTTTCTCCGTAGATGAATCCTTTCAACCCCTGATTAACCTTTTTTCCTCCGACATTGAACATAGAAACAGATCGACTGCTAGCGTCATCGAGTCTGAGATAACCTCTCTGATCATCCAGTTTTGCGATCATGAGGAAAGGAACCTGATCTTCGAGATTCAGCACAGCCATACCACCGCCATCCGTTCCGCCGGATGTGATTAATTGCTGCTGATAATTATACAGTTCTACGTTTACTCCGGAGATAGGCTCAGAGGTTTTCAAATCTGTAACAAAGGCGTGCAAAACACCATCACCTCCGCTTTTGGCTATGATACCAAGATCGGATGAAAGTATGTTTCTACTTACAACAGTATTGCCCCTTAGATAATACGATATATGACAAGGATTCTCTCTTTCGCTCCAGTTATAATCAGAGTTATACTCGTAGTAATAGTCGTCATAGTAATAATATCTTCCTACCGGCTTGTCATATTGAGCAAATTCAGGATCAACCAGATCAGACGTAGATGCCTCTGTATCTTTAACCTTAGGATCACATGAATAAAGTGATTGAGACGGCCTGAAGCTAAGAGATACCCTGTAAATGGCTCCGGGATCCGTTTTTACATAATCTGAAATATCGAGGTAAAAGGTGTTCCAGTTTGAATAGTTTATGCTTGTCTTGCTTGTTAGGTTCATACTACCTTTCTTCACAAGTCTTCCCACTCTTCTTAGCATTTCATTTCCGTCAAGTTGATTATCCTGAAGGAATTGAGTGATGTTGTTCTCATATATCTTAACAATTCTGTAGTCGACGGAAGAAAGATTCACAGCCTTGAATGGCAGAATTACTCCATTGGAATTCGGAACAATGACTCCTTTACCCACCAGCTCTACGGCCGGTTTATGACTTGTAAATGACAAGGCCAATCTTTTGCCTTCCATAAGCTGATATCCCAGGCTGTTAACGATGTACTCTTCAATCACTACGGTATTTTCACCAACCAACTTTCGCTTAGGATAGACGTAAACCACATTGCTTTCTATCACAGTACGTATCTCCTGATTCGAGGTAAGGTAGATCAGTCCTTCCAGGTTTTGATCCTTCTTTAAAGGGTCGGAGAAATGTACTTCGATGCGTTGATTTGGTTCCTGAACAACATGAATGTTCATGACTGAAAATTCTCCCAGAGGTGGAATACTAAAGGATTCTTCTCCTTCATCTATATCAAGATCATCTCCATCCCATGCCAGCATGACCTCAGACCTTTCTTCTTTTCTGTCCACGCTGTCAATCACAAATGAATGACTTCGTCCGTCTTCCGAATGCGTCCAGCTCAAACTTCTGTCATCACCCTCTTGTGTTGCTTCATAGATACTTTCAAAAACCTCTGCATCCGCATAGTCGGCCGTTTGTATTGTCCCCTCCACTTTCTGCAATGTCAGATCTTCATCATCATAAGGTTTCATTCCGGTGAAACTGATGAAAACGGCTTGTTTAATGACCTGGAAAGAAAATGTAAACGTTTCATACTCCTCCGGAACCTCCATTACTTCGCTCAATTCAAAGTCAACTTTGTAGAATTGATCGGAGGGTAGCATTTCATCCGGACGAAATTCAATGGTCTGGTCGTCTATCAGGTATGCCGTTCCATCAATACCCGGACTAAAATCAAACAGATCATCTTCAATAGGTTGATTCAATTCGTATTTCCCTCCTGATACAGAGGATGTAAGTCTGATGATTATAACATCACGGTTTGAGACCATACCAGAAGTGAAGGCCTGGACATAGGCCGTGTATGCGGGATCCACCTCCTCCATTTGTGGTGTTTTATCACCACAGGAAATAAAGTTGACTAGTAGAGCTCCTAGAATAAGCTGCCTTAGGATTTTCATGAGATTATTTTAAAATGAACGGAACATTAAATATATAACAAAGAACGTATATGGGACGGATTTATGATCTATGATCTATGATGCATGATCTATGATCTAAGATGTCTTCTTCTTTTTGTCTTTTCCGGTTCGGATCTTGTAATCGTCTATTGTTCCGTAAATTTTAAGATTCAGATAGCGAACTTTTTTATTCGGGTCAACTTCGATGATATCATCGTCTCCGGTCTCACCATCCTTGGTTTTCTTATCTCCAAAAAGCTTGTAGCGTGCTCCTTCGCGAATCATTTTCCAGGGGATTCTCACGTAATATTCAACCTCATCATTCATGCTTTGAGTTCCAGAAAACTCCATATGTCCAATGGTTGTTTCAATGTTCATCTTTGGAATAGTCATTAAGCCATTTGTAATGTCAATATGGTTTTCAAGGGTATCAAATCTCAAGTTGTTTAAATCCTTATCTCCGAAGTAGTCCGAAAGCAATTGCATGGGTTCATAATTTACTAAACGTCCATTCAAGACAAGAACATCCATATGAATTTCGGATTGATCCAGATCCGGCACCATATCAGGGTATACGCGAATATTTCCAGTTGTATGTGTGGTGAGTTTTCCATGCAGATTATCGGAAACTAATGCATCTTGTCCGAAGTTTTCAAATTTAAAGAGCAACTTATCAATATCAACGTCATTTACATGAAGGTTGGGCTTCACATATATATGTTTCGGATCGCTTCCATTAAAGTAACCCGACATGGCCACAGATCCACCCGCCATATTCATGCTTAAGGTATCGATGTACAGGTAGTGGTTCTCCGTTGTTCTCATTCTGGCATGAATATTTTGAATATCAATGCGATGATTAATAAAGTGAGCAATGTCTACATCAAACTTCATGTCCGTAAATGGCAACTCATAAATGTTAAATGCTTCGGAATGAGCAGCTACGTCTTCTGTCGATTTTTTCTCTGTCTTCTGGGAGTTAACATCACTCGTAGGAGGTTCAAGGTTGAAATTTGACAATTGATCCAAATCAATGTAATTGGCTGTCAAGCCCAGGTAATTGTCACGCTTTTTAATTGAAGGATCATCACCCAGGTAATAATTCATGTTTACATCGAAAACTGTTCTGCCCATTTTTCCATGAAACTTCTGCAGCATCAAATGTTCATCTTCAAAATGAATCCGTCCATTAAAATCCTCAAAGCGCATGGGGTGCAACTTCATTTTGGCGGTTAATTTGTCGAGATCCACATCCACAGAATGTAAGTACGAGTTCTTATAATGGAAGCTCGAATTCACATGCAGCTCAAGGTTATCCAACTCTTCGTGACGGTAATCTTCGGGCACATAATTTTCACCCTGATAGGAAAATACATCCTCGAGTTTTAACATATCAGAATGAAGGGAAATATCGAGGTCAACATCTCCGTTCAATTCAGGTTGCATCCAGAATTCATAGTCGTGAATAAGGCCATCAAAATGAAAATCTGACTGATCAATATGACCTGTAAAGTCAACGATTCTAAGGTCATGTTCATCAATCAAAATGTCGGCATGAAAATCATGCAACTCATGTGGGTAATGTTTTAATTGGGCATGCAGGTTATCGATAAAGAACTCTCCGATTGGCAAGTATTTGGATTCGGTAAATGCTTTAGCCGAAGAATTAAACGAAAAACCCACACTCAGATCTTCGATTTGTTCATTAATTCCCGTGCTGTCCTCTTCGGAATAATTCGTCAGTTCAGCCAGATCCAGCATTTTAGATTCCACTTCCAAATGAGCTGTTACCGGTATGTCAGTATGATGCACAACTGCAGGTAAATCTGATAAATAACCATTGACTTGCAAGTCCGTATTTCCCAACTGAACGTCAAACAAGCGCACATCTGCTTGTTTTCCATTCATGATCACATGCAGGTTTAAGTTTTCAAGAGGAGCCGGAAAGTCAGTTGAAACAAAATGCAGATTGTTCACCTTAAAATCACTGAAGTATGCCTTGTTCAAATCCTTCAAAGCCAATTCCGGATTATCCAAATCAATAACATCATGGAATTTCATGTGCATTTCCACTTCTCCTGACGGATCTTCAATGGCATCCAAATTCAAAAACTCCACCAAAAACTCAACATCAAAGTCGGAGTCCAGCTCCATTTTCACATCCGGATGCTCAAAGTTGGTCACGTATATGGCACCTACAAATTCCCCTTTATCGAGATTTGCCGTCATGTTGACCAGGGAGAATTCCATGGTTTCAAGAGTATTTTCTGAGCCAGTGGAAAAGTGACCTGTAAAGCCCATATCATCTACAATCAGTGATTTTTCTATGTTTTCCAGGAAGGCTTCACTGGCACCAAATTGAACATCAATAGATGGTGTTTGGCCATGAATTGTGGGTCCATCTACTTTAGCATTGAAGTAAATATTGCCGGCATTTCTATATCGTTCTAGAACCGGAATAACGTCATGCGGCGCGAAGGCAATGAGCATGTCAAAATTCGGTTTTGTTCCGCTCACCTCGAAATCAACGCTCAGATCATTCTTGGTGTCGATCATTCCTTCGATTTGAAACTCCCCATGTTCCATGACGATGCCGGATGGTTCAAAGTCAATGATACCCGTTTCACCATTGATGTGAATATCGGTATGAAACTCAAAGTATTTATCGTGAATGTAGGTGGTATCACCATCGTTATAAATGTCAAGCTTAAAATCCGTATCGATGTGCGCATTGATTTGCTCCTCGCCTGTTTCAAAACCACCATCGGCATAAAAGAGATAAGTTTCAACATCCACTTTCGTGGCTTCATCGTATTTATGTAGGTCTAGATTCTTTAGTCGAACTGACTGCAAATGAATCTTAATCTCTTCACTCTCATCCCCCTCATCAGTAGTTGCCAATGCATTTTGTAAATTATTGGTACCATCTTCATGTAATACTATGTTGAAGTATCCATCTTCAACGATTAAGGAATGTAAATCGTAATTACCTTCCAAAATATCCATCAAGTTAAAACCTAGATAGATGTCTTTAACATCCAGAATGACTTTGGTGGTGTCCATTTTGTCCTCATAAATTCGAACGTCATCAATTTTGAAAGAAACATCAGGAAAATTTTCAAAGGGTGCCAAATGAGTATCACCTGCCTTAAGTAAACCCTGGTGTCCCTTGTTCATAGTCGCCAATTGACTTTGAACAATGGCGTCCTGCTTAAAATAAATGATCAATATGATAGCACTTACGAGCACAAGAGGCATCAGTAAGAGCCAGATTATTAGGCGCTTAAGCAGTTTTAGAATTTTAGAATTTTTGGCCATCTATTTGCTCTGAATTCGAATGAATGGTAAAGCTATAAAACTAAGGAAATCCATTTTTAAAAGCTTTATTGTCTCTTTGGTTAATTTGATTTCAATTCCAGGAAGAGACAATTTTGAGATACGGAAGAACGTATATGTATTAGGCTTATGAAAAGATGTTTGATGTTTGATGTTTGATGTTTGGTGTTTGATGTTTGGTGTTTGGTGTTCGATGTTTGATGTTTGATGTTCGATGTTTAATGATTGATGTGATTTCTATTGACTTTTGACTTTTTTCTTTTTTCTTCTGACCTTATATATGTTTTTTCCTTGAAAAATTAAATCCAATAATGAAACGCCTAAGATTCTATCTCCTTGCCTCACTCCTATCAATCCAGATCGTTGTTCTGGGCCAGACTTTCGCAGAACAGTTATCAAATGCAAGTATTGAATTGACTAATCAAAAAGTGACATACGATCCTTCTTATTATTCAATTCCATATCCGAACGGAGATGTTCCCTCAGATGTAGGAGTTTGCACCGACGTTGTGATCAGGGCATATCGAAAGCTTGATATAGATCTGCAAAAAGAAGTGCATGAAGATATGTCGGCCAATTTCAATGAATATCCTAAAAACTGGGGCTTAACCACAACGGATAGGAATATTGATCATCGCAGGGTCCCGAATTTGATGGTTTTCTTTTCAAGGCATGGCGAAGAGCTTTCAATTTCAGATGATGCTTCCGATTATAAAACAGGAGATATTGTGTGTTGGAATCTTGGTGGCGGAATAACACACATTGGCATTTTAGTCAATGAAAAATCTGCCGATGGAAAACGCAACCAAGTCGTCCACAACATTGGAGGTGGACAGGTCATGGAAGATATGTTGTTTGATTTTAAGATCATTGGACACTATAGGTACGAATGATGAATGATGAATGATGAATGATGAATGATGAATTGAGATGTGATGTTTGATGTTTGATGTTTGGTGTTATATGATTGGCTATTTTTTGACTTTTTTCTTCTGACTTTTTTCTTCTGACTTTTTTCTTCTGACCTTATATCATCAATTACTTAGCTAAAATCTATCTTCGTGTTAATTGAAAAAAATCCTTAAATATTTTATCTGGACTTCGGGTGTTGTTTTATCAATTCCCATTCTCTATTTGATCATTGCCCTGATCCTTTCCTTTATACCTCAGAATACAGATGAGCCAGGCCTTCCAACTGAAGAAATCTATTTGTCAAGCAACGGAGTACATCTGGAGATCATCTTAAATAAACGGGATCTAAGTCCTGGCCTGGCTAAGAGAATACATAAAAAGGATGCAGACGAATATTATTCATTCGGCTGGGGTGAGAAAAACTTCTATCTCAATACTCCAACCTGGGGAGATCTGACCTTTTCCACGGCCTTCAATGCGGCCTTTCTCAAAAACAACACTTTGATACACGTTTATCGATACCCTGAAAAAAAAGAAGACTGGATCAGTGTGCCGCTTGACTCTGAGCAACTCCTTTCTGTGAATCAATATATAACCAGAAATTTTAAGTTGTTTAAAGGCGATAGCATCAGTCTGTTGTCCGAATCATATGGAGATAATGACGAATTCTATGAAGCATTAGGCAGATATTCATTTCGCAATACCTGCAATTCATGGGTTAATAGATGTTTCTATGAAAGTGGACTACCCTGTTGTTTGTGGACACCTTTTGACTTCTCTCTTCTTCGACTACACGAAAATAGAAAGCAGGAAATTCTTCTGATTGACTAAAAATCAGTCCTTGATGGTGATGGAAATGGGTGACATGACCTTGCCCGGGCATGAAGGGCAATAAGCGATAATATTCTTGATAAGTACGGCATCTCCATGATGCAATTCCTTGATCTCCTTTTGAATATCCGTTGGAATTTCAACGCCTTCAATGTCATCTCTGCTGAGAATTATGTTTCCGGAAGCATCGATCAATTTCATATCAAATGATTTGAAGGTGTATTCATGATCCCAATAGCAATCGTCAATCACTATATGAACGACTGGATCCCCTAAAATCTGGTTCACAGAGGCAGAATTCGTTTTGATCTCACCAAGACGAGCAACGGGATCGGGAATGGTTCGAACTTCATATGGCTCTTCAAAAAGTAGACGGTCGCCCTGAAAGAGACGAAGTGTATCTTTCCTCACCTGATTGTATTCTAAATAAAAGTCTGAATTACCACCGTTGGTATTTGGAACCACCTCTCCTCTTGAAGAAACCAAATGAACTGTATTATCAAGCACGAGTCCATCTATCTTCACATGATTTTCAATTCCTGCATACATGATGTTCATCTCAGGATCTCGCAAACTCACTGATTTGACATCCACCTGTGCGTAGGAAATTAAGCATGCACCTATCCCACTAATGAAAAAAGGGATTTTCATTTTATCCATAGCCGTCACAAAAACAAATATAACGTTTGAAGTATATATAAAAACGATTTATATCAGAAAAAAAGAAGAAGTTTTTAATAGCCGGTTGCGAATAAGTTCCTCGCTCCTTTGATGCCACATTTCTGATAAGCATTATATGACTGTGCAGCTCTTTCCTCTATCTTATCCCCTGTTTCGTCAATGATCCATCCGTCTATGGCAGCCTTTAGTGAGTAGGCTTCCGGAGCCATGAGATGAGTTGTCCAGAGCAATGGATTTGCATTCGCTTCTTTCATTACCGGGCTAAAAAACTCCTTGCTATAACATGCCAGAATCATTACATCCTTCTTATGATTTTGAGTTTTAAACGAAGGATTAATTGAGAATTCCATAAGTCCATCATGACCTACATAACATAATAAATCAGACTCACCATCAAAGCCTATGACCAAATTATCGTACTCAATTTTATTCTTTCCCTGCCCATTTGCGGCAAGTGAAAAATCTTCGATGCATTTTTTAATTCGATCACCTCGATAAGCTTCTGCCAGTAAATAAACATCCTTTGACTTATGCTTGAACAAGATTCTTTCCATTAAAATATCGCTTTTGGTTTCAACAGTTTTCACAAGCTTCCAATCAGAAGAATTATTAAAATATGTCTTCACGCCATAAGCTGCACCCCAGTATAGATTATTATCGGCATCCTCCCCATTACCCAGACTTGCCGGTACAGGAACAATGCCTTGATTTTCATTGTCACAGAGAGCTACAAAAACATGGATTGTCTTCTGGGCGGACAAATTGAAACCTACAAGTAGGAAGAGTAAGGTGAAGAGATGTGAATTTCTCATGCTTTTTATACACTAACGCATAAATCCATTGCTAAATTGAATGTATAAGATCAAAAGACTGTATATCAAGGTTATAGTATTCACCAAACCCGTTGATTTATAAGTATTTATAACACCGGAGAAGCTTAAAATCATGAGCAAAATAAAAACGGTAAATACTGTCATCCCGAGAATGCCATTGACAGACATAATAACGATAAAAGAAATAAAAGTATAGAAAGCCAGGGACGCAATATTTGCGACGTAAAGAATGAAGTTATGTTCTAATCTTTCCTTTGGTCTGAATACCATTGTGGACGTAATAAGAGGAAGCAATAAAATACTGAACATGGCCAGAGCATTGATCAAATAGTCTCTTTGTACATCAAGTATCGCTGATATCATGCCGGGAATCCAAAAGATCAAAATGAATAATATCAGTAGACCCGATATTATCCTCGTGTAGTCCAATTCAAGCCTGATGCCGCGGAAATTTATTGTCCAATCCATCGTGGTCTACGGAAGATCATCTATTTGATCAATTGGGATACCTTCTTTTTCGCCGTCCATTTCCACTTTTGGAGAAAGGGCCAACATCGACCATGCAATGGTCGCGAAAATCAAGCTCCGTAAAAGCAAACCTTTAAAGAAATCAATTTGCATCTTCGTAAATGACATTACAAGTGTGCCGGTTAGTGTCAATGCGCCTACGGTCAACATGATTCTTGCTCCTGGCCAATGTTGTAGTTTGAATAATATTCCAACCAATGCCACGGCAAGAGCCATAGACGTTAATCGACCCACAAAAGCCGCCATTGTAGATTCATTTTCTTCGACAAGATCAAGTCCGGCAAAGATCTCTATGTAACCACGAAAAGCGAAGGCATAAGCTGCCGCAAGAGACATGGTACTTACTGAAAGCAGAATAGCTGAACCCGGAATTTCTGAGAATTTAAAGGCAATGGATAAAACCCAGATTGCCAGTAAAATTAATTCAAGTCTTTTCATAAAAATCGATGTTCAAATTCTTGACTATTTGTTAACGACAGGAATTAAGGAAAATTTCTTTTGAGTGTATGCATTCATAATTCCGGTAGCTTCTAACAGGGATACACCTTCATATGACTTCCATCTGCCATCTGTCATATTGAATTCAGCGATAGCCTGATGACGAAATAGCATCATGGTTGGTCGCTCAGGTTCTCCATTGGCGAGCATTGCAGGCATATGAAAAACTCCATTTACGTATTCCACAATATCATATTCAAGCACGGCAATGGACTTCCCATTTTCCTTTTTCACTTCTTTCAATTTCACCTTATTTAATTTAGATGATGTATCACATTCAAAGCCCTGATCATTGGCAACAAAATTTAGTTCCAAAGACCATTCTTCATTAATGGAAACAGGTTCATTAGGCAACTCAAAGAACATGGCGATTAGGTTTTTTTGGGCACTTTTGACCCAGAAGCTCGAGATAGCACCGCTTTCATATACCGATCCTCGGAGCATGACTCCATCGCTCATCTCAATGGTCTGACTCATGACGTTCGCAACCACACTCTCCGAACCCAGATTCTTTAATGAACTGTCGGTCAATGAGTCTTTGGCTATGGCCTTCATAACAATGTTTATCATATCATTCTTTCCGGGATATAGATATGTTACCAACTCTACTTCATCTATATAGTCATTCATTTGGCGCATTAAATCCCGATTGCCAAAAGGCTTTTCATCACCGGAATTGATAGAATTGGAAAAGGAAGAAAAATTCCAGTGGACCTTGTTGGTATCCACCTCATTCATGACAGTTTGATAAGCCAGAACCTCATCAGCATTGAGTTTCCATCTCAGATCATACTTTTTATTCTTTTGCCCATAAACTGAGCTGAAAAGAAAAATAATGGAGAATAATACAGTGATTCGCATAGTCGATTGTTGTTAGACGAATCTAGCAATTCAGCTCGACTTTATACCCGGAAGTTGTGCAGAATTAACTGGATCTATCTCCTTTCTTGCGAAATCTGAACCATTTTCTTTTCCAGATCAAAAAGGCGACGATAATTATGACAGGCCAGATATTGGCAAGCAATAGAATGAACCCTGTGATGATTCCCCAACCATTTTGGAGTCCATTGGTGAGTTTCGTTACAAAGGGCTTCTCATAAACATCCGGGCTTTCCTGATACTTGACCTTCTGATAAATAGTTGCAGATATCGTACTGAATTTTATCTGGTCTTTGAGGTATCGAAGCCTTCCTTCTTTGGCTTCAATCTCTTCGGTGATTTTGCGAATGGCTTCTTCGGCTTCAATAATATCTTTAACATCACCTGTTTTGTTTTCAAGGATATCAACATATCGGTCACGCACCTTCTTTTTTGATGCAAGTCTACTCTCCACATCAATGAATTCTTCTGTAACATCATTCGAAGAGATATTAACGTTTTCAAGATAAATGGCATCCTTTTTCAAATCTTCGATCAATTCGTCAAATCGCTTACTGTCAACCCGTATCTCGATCGTATTACTGATTCGATAGTTACTTGTATTGAAGTTCATATCCGATATGAAAGCTCCTTTGTCCTTTGCAAGCTGCTGAATGAACTTCGTGCTGGAATCTACATTCTTGACCTGGTAAGTAAGTGATCCGGTCCAGATAATCTTTCTGTCTTCCACCTTGATGTCTGAAAGACTTTCCATTGCAGACTGGTTCGTATAGATTGGTTCACCTTCTGCTAGAGTTTCTTCAGAATAAGCTTTTTCGTAGTTAGCCGCTTCATGACATGATGAGATCACAAAAAGAAAAGGCAATATGTAGAGTAGATTTTTCATTGGAGTATTCTTTGGCTTTGATATTAAACGACTCATAACAGTATTTATTGGTTTTATACCTATATGAGTCTCAATACATCAGAATTCCATAAAAGATATTTAATCCTCTCTGACTTTATAGCCATTGAATCGACTAACCTTATCCCGTTCATTCTTTCTCATTAGCATGAACACTACTGAAGGAAGACCGATCATAATTGCAGCGTTGAACCAGAAAAAATGAAACTGAGGATATAAAAATGCTTCATTCACTACAAAGAATACAAAGGGAGGACCGGCTAATAATATGATAAGGGATACGATCAGCGCCGTTCTGCTCTGAACGGCCTGCAATTCATTTATGTGATACTTATTGCTCATACCACATTCCTTACATTTTAGGTCAAGGTTCTTACCCTTCCTTCTTGCCAATTCAGGTCGATCAGTTGCATACATGTATATAGTAAAATGATCGCGACAGTTCTTACATCTGATTTCGAATTTCATCTTTTAAAAATAATTGAATCAAAATGAAATCAAATTGTTGATAAAGTAAATCGACCTAAAATTCTGAAAACGCGCAACTTAAGTTTTATAATACCAGCAGATATAAACAATTGTTAAAACTAAAATTTGAAAAAGGTTAATAAGTATGGCGTAAATTATTTGGAATCAATTACTTACATGCATTACATTAGCCTTGTTCTTTTAATGTTGAGCACTCAAATAGAAAGCAGGGATGCTGGTGGAGATAGTTTCAAAGCCCTGGTCCTGTTGGAAATCTGAGAAGGAGTTACAAAGAATGGATCGACTCGCGAAAGTTTGAGTCAAATCAAATCGGAACGTATCGATTCGGAAGCAGGCCCCAAAAGGTCTGCTTTCTTTTTTTATACTTCCCAGCCAGTTTGATAGTACTTTGTAGGTAGTCGGAATTAAAGAGCATTTAACTCTAAACGACTAATGACCACTGACCTTTTTTTAAAGGCATTGTTAATTACCATTTAATGCCTAACCTTCTGTAAACAACATATTTAAGTATTGAGAACCTAAGGTTTTTCAACAATTGTTAAAATCTAAATTGTGCTTTGGTTAATAACTACAACATAAAATATTTGGAATCAACGACTTACATACATTACATTAGTGGTGTTCTTTTAATGTTGAGCACTTAAATAGAAAGCAATTCCATGCGGAGATAACATCAAAACTTGAGTATTGTGGGAAGTTTAAGAAGGAGTTAAAAGAATGGATCGACTCGCGAAGTTATGAGTCAAATCAAATCGGAACGAATCGATTCGGAGGCAGGCCCAAAGGGTCTGCCTTCTTTATTTATATCTGTGTGATAAGTGTATGGTTCTTGGTGATTAGAAATTCGACAATCATCCCATTTTTCATCTTTCATCATTCATCTTTCATTTTTCACCTCCTCATCCTCCTATCTTCCTATCATCTCATCTTCCATAATACTATCTCCTCAATTTTTCGGTTATTTATAACATGAGACTTCTGTTATTAATAATTGTATTAATCGTGAGTGCAGGATATTCCAATGCTCAATTCACGAAAGTCCCGGTAGATGTTTCAGTAAAATCTGCCGACGGCAGTCCGATTCAAGGAGAACAAATTTGGATTCAGGAAGTCAATCGGAAATTGGTCTTCAAAGGGGTTTCAGATGAATCAGGGAATTTTCATCTCGAAATTGATGGGCCTGGAATGTACATGATTAAAATCAAAAGCGTAGGAGAAGCCAGGAATTACCAACAATTCAGCGTACCGAAATTGGGACCGAATGAATCTTATGGTACCTACAACATTGGTGTTATCATTGAGCCTACAAAGGTCTTTACACTTGATAACGTTTATTTTGAATTTGCAAGTGCCGAACTTCAAGAAGAGTCTTTTGCAGAACTCGATGAATTGGTTGAGCTAATGCAGCTTAAACAAAGTATGGAGGTTGAAATTGGCGGCCATACCGACCAGAGAGGTAGTGATGAATATAATTTGAAACTATCTCAGGACAGAGCCAATTCAGTGAAGAAATATCTTGTATCTAAGGGCATAGAAGAAGGCCGGATTACAGCCGTCGGCTATGGCGAAAGCAAACCAATCGCTATTGGGTCAGACAACGATGATCATATCGTGTCAAGAAACAGAAGAACCGAAGTCAAAATATTGAAAGAGTAAGGAATCTAACCTATTCTCTCATTCGATAACCTATTCCGAATGTAATATTCAAAGTATTGAATGGAGTCTCGAAATTTCTATTGACCGAGCCCCCTTGATTGCTGGTAATGGCCGTTTCGTATGTCGCCGGAACAGACATGTAGTCGACATTAAACAAAAGGCAAACATTGCTATTCGTAGCCCATCTCAATCCTCCACCAAGCATGAAACCCGGATCCCACGAAGTTGCTCCATTCTGTGTGTATACAGGAAGAAATCCTCCAGTGGTATCCAGATTGATGACCTGTATTCTCGGTGATTCCGTTAACATCATAGCAAACATGATTCGATAGTCAAAGAAGAGGCTTTCACTGATGTTCAACTTTCCTATTCCTCCAATTAGAAGGCCTGTGGAACGCCAATTACTCATGTCTACACTAAGTGCCGTGTTGGTAACTTCCTCGATCAAATTGTTTAGAAAATCTGATGAGCTGGTTCCTATGCGCTGATTTCTTAGCCCAAAGGAAAGTCCGAAATTACCCCAATAGAACTGTGAATAGGTGATCTCGGCGGCCCACCCTGTTTCAGCATATCCTGCATTTTCATTGCTCGCATCATTACTTGCCAAGTCACCCTGTGGAAGTGCAAAACCTCCACTAATTGCAAAATATCCAATATCCTGTGAATAAAGATTCGCAGACACAAACAGTGCAAGTAAAATCAATTTTAATCTCTTCACTTTATTGTTTTTAGAATCTGAATCCCACTCCAAGGGCAGGACCAGTTAATATAATATCTACATTTAAATTCTTGCCATTGTATTCTTTTTCATGTCGAAGTCCTAGATGATTCCAACCCAATTTCATATGCACAAGTCGTCCAAATCTGTATTGGACTTGAGTGTTGATCATAAAACTCGCTTTATTATCAATTGCACCGATATCTCCACTTAAACTTACAAACCAGCGTTTAACTCCCCACGAGGCATATAGTCCAATAATTGGTTCAACATACCTTGGTCTGACAGAACCCGCATAGACAGAATCCAGGACTACCGAACTCATTGACAGGTCTACATATCTCATTCCAATGTAGCCAATAAGCTTAAGCCATTGCCTGCTTTCCTCAGGTCTATCTTTCTTTTTGAACTCTCGTCGATACAAAGTATAACCGGCATAAATCCGGGGAATGGTGCCATGAATAGTAATATCCAGGACATCAATTTGTTCATTCTTTATTATTCTATCGAATTTAATTTTTGAATTGATCCGGCCTGAGAATGCATCGGCAGAAAACATCCATTTTTCAATTTCATATTGAGCTCTGCCTACGAAATAAAACTCAAGTCCCAGCTCACTTGTAAATCTTTCTCTTTCATCATCAGACTCCTCCGTCGACGACATCGAGATATCCCCAAAGGCGAACTGACCCCGAAAGCCAGGAACCCACAAAGGCAGTTCCAGCATCCATTTTCTGTCTAAATTATTTAGGTAATAACTCTCGGAAACATCCTTCTTTTTGGATTCTGATTCTTGACCAAAACCAAAGAAGACAAAGCAAATAAGAAAAGGAATCAAGATCAGTTTTCTCATTTACAGTCGAATTTACAATTTGTCGGCTTCGTGCATATAGGAAATGGGATTATTTTTAGAATCCCATGTCTGAATTTGAAATACCCGTCTTCGTAGAATGGATCCTTATGGTAATCTATTTTGCAATTCTGGTTTTTACTATTCTCAGAATTTTAATAGACACCCACTCGTCTTCAAAAGCACTGGCCTACATTTTACTGGTGATTCTTGTTCCACTTATCGGTATGGTCTTTTATTTCTGGTTTGGAATCAATTACCGGCATCAAAAGATCACACGAATTCGAAAGCAGGAGCAAATTGATCTTTCTAATCATATCAGGAAGGCTGTACCGGATAAAACGGATTTTCTCGCAGAAGAATACAAGCTCAACGATACACAATTCAAGGGCTTGGTAAAATTTATTCATGAAGCTCAGAACACAGCAATGGGCCTCAATAAATGTCTTCTTCTAAATAACGGGGAAGAGAAATTCCCGGAGGTATTAAGAAGTCTCGAAAATGCTGGCAAGTTCATCCATATGGAATACTATGCATGGGAAAATGATATCAATGGAAACCTCATTAAGGAGGTTTTAATTCGTAAGCAAAAACAAGGTGTTAAGGTTCGGATCATGTATGATGCATACGCGAGCAGAAAGATCAAGGGTAACATCGTTAAAGAGTTGCGAAGTGCGGGTTGTGAGATTTACCCAATTATTAAAATCAAAATTACACTTACAGCAAACAGACTAAATTACAGGGACCATCGAAAGATCATAATCATAGACGGTCACACTGGATTTATTGGTGGAATAAATATTTCTGACCGCTATGATAACAGCATAGACACAAAATTATTTTGGCGGGATACGCACATGAAAATCACAGGTCAAAATGTCCTTAGCATGCAGAAACATTTCGTCATCAATTGGAACGTATGCCAACCAAATCATCTTGACTACTCAGAAGAACTTTTTCCCAGTCCTGATAATACAGATCAAACATTCACTGACCTGGTCCAAATTGTTGCCGGAGGACCCATTTATAGGATCAGTGGCATCATGTTATCGTATTTTAAATTATTCACTTCAGCACGTGAAAGCCTTTATATAGTCAACCCTTATTTTATACCCAATACAAGTGTTCTTGATGCATTAAAGCAAGCTGCATTCTCTGGGGTAGATGTCAGAATGATTCTGCCCTACAAATCTGATTCAGCTATTGTCAGTTGGGCCTCAAAATTTTATTTCCGTGAACTCCTGCAGGCGGGAGTCAAGATTTATCAATACAGAAAGGGTTTTGTCCATGCCAAAACTGTTGTTGCCGATAGACGTGTAAGCGTTGTAGGCACGGCTAACCTTGATATACGAAGTTTTGATTTGAATTTCGAGATCATGGCATTGATCTATAGTGAATCCTTTGCCAATCAAATGGAAGAAAAATTCCGGGAAGATCTCCTAGAGTGCACAGAACTTGACTATGAAGAATGGCTCCGAAAGCCGCTTTATAAAAAGATCATTTATTCTGTCGCGAGATTAGTTTCGAACCTTCTTTGATCAAGTCCATGACTTCCAGAAAGAAGAATCCTTTTGTTCTTTTTCAAGAAATTCAATGGTCGCAATTTTACCTGAATTAAACAGAGACATCTGCTGACTTTTATCCAGATCAAATTCCACACTTGATATACCCATGCTATCAATATTGACAGTTACTTTAGACTTTTCAGGATCGTTGAAGAAGTCGAGATCCTGACCTCGCATAGTTGCCTTGAACAGATACTTTGCGTACTTAGCAATATTGTCATAATCAAGCACTTCATCTTCAACATGAGTCTTGATAAAAAATCCAAGTGTTTTATCCATATCCTGAAAACTGGAAATCGGGAAATTCGAAAGAACACCGCCATCTACATAGACGTGATCATTCGGTTTTTCGTTGGAAAACTTCCAGGCAGTAAACACCATTGGTATTGACATGGAAGAACGAATGCTTTCGGCTACAATAGTCTCTGGCGTTTTGTGCCATGAAAACTCCTGAATATCGGCAGTGCTGAGATTTGTACTTACCACTCTCAAGTCTTTGAAACCATCTTTCTTCAATCCTTCAAATGTTATGTTTTTGTCGCCTGTCTTCTTCTCTACAAGATCCTGAATCCATTTAAATAGGAAGTCCCCGCTGTAAATCCCATACTTTTTAGGAATGAGCAATGGATTAGCATGATCGAGAAACTTATTGAAATCGGTCTTGTCCATTACTTCCCTGATCTCTTCCGAAGAATAACCCAGACAAACCAAAGCCGAAACAATAGATCCCACACTTGTCCCGGCAGCTCTCTTCACATCCTTCAATATTCCTTTATCCTCCAAAACACTAATTGCGCCGGCATAAGCAATGCCGAGGACTCCTCCACCTTTAAATACAAGATTTTCAATTCTTCTCATGTTATAATTAGTTCAATCAGCTCTTCAAAGCTAATTCCCCTTTTATGTCATCATATAGTCTCAATAATATTAGAAAAGAGTTATTTGCTTCCAGTTTTTCCTTCATCAGGGATGTAAATACAACTTCCCTGAATTCATGCATTCTCTTTTCCATTTCATCTCTTTCAATCTCTCCGTTGTTGTAGGAATGTCTGAGATCCAAAAGCTCTTTGTAATAGTTGTCTATTCTCTCTTTTTTCCGTTTATCCAACACATTTCTTATTTGCATAAGAGTAGTGACAACCACAACAAAAATTGAGAATATAACACCTATTGACTCGGCGTATCTCTCGAAAAATGAGGGTTCATCTTTGTTCATGTAACTCACAGCTCCGTCGTGAATTGGAAAAGAGAATGTGGCATTGGTCGATGAGTAATCAAAATCAAGCAAACCGTAGATTCGATTTGCCTGTGTTAGTTGGGTTTTATTCTCCATGATGTTTTCGGTAAGAGAATAAACCAATTCATCATCCAGTGATTCATTGCAAACCAGAATATCTCGAACGGCCAGTGTCAAGACAGGATGTGGCGGTTCATCAAAAAAAGTTGCCTTAGGAAGAACATAAGGATAAGCTTCCGGAAAATTGACACAGAAACCTTCTACATTCGAGCCCCTCATATACAAATCTGGATCATCAAGTGATAAAAATCGCCAGTCAATGGCAAGCAGATCGCGAACTATCAAATTATTGAAATGCGTAAGGCTGATAAAGACATCAATACTATCCTGCTCTATCAATTCCTGAGCGCTTCTCCCTTTAACTAAGATGGTTTCAAAATCAGTTGGTTTCAGATCATAGTGTGCCAAAAAACTTTGATAGCCAATGGACTCGTCTTCACGTAATCTTTCTAAACCAATTCTTCTGCCGGTCAATAGTTCTTTCAGATTCTTCTGAGGTTCAATTTTATTATCATAAAGGATCATAATAAGTCTGGGCAGCAGTGCAACTACCGTTCTCAACTCACTAACATCCAAACTCCTCACATCCACTCCATTAGGCATGATGGCCAAATCCACCTCATTGTTGAGTATCATATCCACGGCGTGATCATCCAGATCAACATATTGCAGATTTACATCTACACCAACATTTTCTTCAATTAATTCAATAATTGGCGTATCCTCAATTCTTGCGGAACCTGTCTCTCTGACCTTAAGAAGTGTTAATTCGTCTTGTGAATGTTCACACGACGATAAAAACAACAGGAAAAAACTAATGATTGTAAAACGAAAAACGGGATTCATATTGACAGTCCAATCACGAATATAGGAATTACTAAAAATGGCCAAAGGACTTATATGATTTAAATCATGTACAGACTTAGTCCTCCTTCATTTTTAAATCATCGAAATTCATGTAGTATGCAGCGTGAATTTTATAAAGTGCCTTATTTCCTTTACCATACCTCTTATGTGGGGTAATATAATTCTCGGACAGAACACGTATTATGCAGGGATTGAACCCAGATTCGGACAAGAATCATGGTACGAAGAGGGAGAGATGGATATTAATGTTGCTCCTTTTGTATTCGAATGGGCCGTAGCTAATAAACTCGGTGTTAGGGCAAGATCTTCTGTTTTCCTACATTCAGGAGGGGAAGAATCTGGAAAAATATCACTCACAGGAGGTGGACTTGGATTCTTTTATTACTTCAGAGAAAAAGCGGATGAACATCAATACGGAGGTTTATTCATTGGTCCATGGAATGAATTGAATTATGACCATCTTCAGAACTTCAGACACTATACGTTGGCGATGGAAGCAGGATATTCTTTCGACCTGGGAAAGAATTGGTCTTTAAATGCATCAGGGCAATACGGCAGAAGTTTTTTCATTTCTGATGAAACTACCGACGATGAGCATTTCGGCATCTATGTCAATTTCGGATTCTGGTTCTGATGTTTCTGATTGAATGGTATTCTTTCAATCATTAAAATAAATCCATTCTTTAAGCCGAACGATACTCGCTGATTTCGAATAGATGACCATCCGGATCACGAAAGAATGCCCTTGTTTCATTCCCATTTACTACAGGTGGAGTAATAAAATTGGCTCCTTTTTCAAGAAGAATTGAATATGCTTGTTGACAATCTTCAACCCTTATGGTAAAAGAATGACTCACATCATTTACATCATGGGGAGGGTTGAAATAAGTGTTGGGTTTATCTTCGGTTGGACCTCCCGAAGTGACTAAAAGCAACCAGTGCCCCAGAAACTTGATGACTACAGAGTCACCTCCATATTCCCGATATAATTCAGATCCCAAAACATCAATATAAAAGTATTTGGAGGCAGCCATATCTGAAACGACGAGGATGGTCGTTAATTCTGAATTCTCGAAAAGGCCTCCTTTACTCATGTGGGATTAACTATGGAGTGTATTCCAGATTGACCTGCCATCTTAAATTTCCATTTCGACCAATGGATTTGTATTCTGCTAGCAATTCCTTGTCGTTATAAATATATTCGGCCCTGCTGATTTCTTTCTTTGATGTACCAAATGAGCGGGAAGTAATCCTGTCACCATCATAAGTCATATTCCAGGTATAACGAACCTGACCATTCTTCTTATATGAAGTTTGTGTGAGAGGTTTTTTATAATCTCTATCATATGTAGCTTTATATGATAGCTGATCTTCTTTATAATACCTCAGAATTTCCAGAATCAATGTGTCCTCGCTCGTGAATTTCGACACATTTTTTACCACTCTTCCTTTGTCGTCAAAAGTCTGATAAACCTTTATCAAAATACCATCTTCAGACTCTTCCCATTTGCATACCTGGGTTGTATTCTTTTTCTTTTCAAGAATCTCACCTTCCTGCTTGCAGTCAAAGGTCCAGACCTTCTTCACCTTTCCTTTACCGTTGTACAAAGTTGTCTTTGATGGCTCACATTCATTTCTGTGTTCGTATACATATTTAAAATCAAGTTTTTTGTCATCACCTCTGTATCGATATCTTTCCTTCAGACAATCACCTGCATAAATCCATTCATCGCTGATCTTTATATCACCCTTGCCATTGTATTTGACCTGACTCAGGGGTTTGCCATTTTCAAGCCTTTTAAACTGAGTCTTTTTCTTGGGACTTCCATTTTTCTTGTATTCTACCTCGCGTGGATATCCATAATCGTCGTATAAAACACTAACAGCCCTTTTCTCCTTACCTCCCTTCTCTTCCTTGTATTCAAGAAGTTTACCTTCCTGATTGAATTTCTTGTAATCGACTGAAATTACTTTTCCCTTTTTAAGCGTGTTAAATTTAATCTCACTTACATTTTGGTCGGGGATATATGGAATTGGCGTGTATTGCAAAGACTCAAATTCCCAGTCATATGCGATATACGTTGCCTGTTGGGAAAAAACCTGTGAAAATGCAATTAAGAGCAAAGTGGATAGTATTGATTTCATGTTTTCAAGAATGTGGATAACAAGCAATTAACGCTGAATATCAAGTAAAGTTATACGAATATGCACATATTTCAAAAAGTCAATTATTGCGTACTCGAAGAAATATTCAGTTATTTACCCACTGAAATCTTTTTTCTTTAACGGCTATTAATATTTTCTCCAGATGAAAACCTCTTCTACAAGGCTTGTTGCTGCGATGATCGCAGTACTAATTCTATTTAATTCATGTGCAAGTATTCTGAATCCTAAAAGGCAGAAAGTACTTCTTTTTAACAGTGAATCTTCTAAAGTTTATGTTGACGGCGAACTCGCTTTCCGTGGTAAAAACGGTTATGTAAAAATGGAGCGTGATATGAACGTTAGGCAAATACGCTTAGACGTTGATGGTTATAAACCAGAATATTTCGCCCATACCCAGTATAAGAAATCCTGGTTGTATGGTATGTCGTGGGTTCCATTTGGCGTTCTATTCCTTATGCCACCACTCTATGACATGGGTAATAAGAGTTTCAACTATGACAACCAAAGAAAACTTGAACCGAGAACTCCAATCGTTGAAAGAGGAGAAGATCAAAAACATGTTTACCTTGACAGAACTGCATTTGAAGTTGATAAAGACGATATAGTTTTCGAAAAATATCCGTTGAATCGTTACCTGGCCGATAAGAATGAAAGAGCTTCGGAATATGGCGATGAAGACATTAAAGTTGACAACTCCATATTTACGGACGCCTTGAATCAATTATTGCTGGAAAATGGTTTTATCGATACAGTGTCCAATATATTCAAGGACAAGACAAACACTTTGTACATTTCAGCGGAAGTAGATAAACTGACTTTCAAAGAAGTGTATGTGAGGAAAGCAGCTTTTTACAACTGGTTTGTAGTTCTCGAATTAGGTGTAAAATGGACAATCCAGGATGTATACAAACAACCTTTATTCGAAGATCATATTACCTGTACATCTGGTGAATTCAGTCCAGACTTCTATGATTTCGAAAATGAACTGTTTAAAAAGATCATGGATGATGGAATGTCTACTTCATTCTATGAATTTCTATCCATGAACGAGGTTCAAGACCTGCTTGAAGAAGAGGTTGCAAGAATACCGGAATACGAAACATTGACCCTGGAAAAACCAGCAAGTTCACCCAAGAAGTTGTCTAATGCCCAGGCTGCAACAGTTACAGTGAATACCAAAGAAGGACATGGAAGTGGTTGTATCGTTAGTTCAAATGGATATATCATTACCAATTTCCATGTGGTATCCGGGTCTGAAGACGATATTGAGATCATCATGAACGATGGACAAAAATTCCCTGGTGAAGTAATTCGTCAGAACGAATACTATGATCTTGCTCTTGTGAAAATTGAGAAGAAGACATTTGATTCATATATCCTGCATGATGATGATCAATATGAAGTGGGTGACGAAGTGTATGCCATTGGAACACCAAACAGCATTGAGCTTGGCCAGACATTATCAAAAGGAATTGTATCGGGAACCAGAAAGAAAGAAGACCGCGAATGGATTCAGACCGATGTAAGTATTAGCCCTGGAAACAGTGGTGGTGCCTTGGTTGATAAAAATGGTGACCTGATCGGAATCGTGAATTCAAAACTTGTTGGATTCGGAGTTGAAGGAATTTCATTCTGTATCCCTTCGAAGTTTGTATTTGAAATGTTATCCATTTCATACGGTTCTTAAGACCACAACTTATCTAAGTGAAGTCAGGGCTGGATCTTGAATTGATGAAATAAAATTGTAGTGGTTTATTGATTTGATACTAGATCCTACCTTGATGCATGATCCATTATTTGTTGCCATTATTTAAACGTATTATCGCGGCAATAAATATTTAGCATTTTTTAACAGAGTTTCATAAATATAAGCGCCGAAGCTTGCGTTTACATCGAAACTCTGCCAAATGAAAACTCTGCTCATTTTTCTAGCCTTGTTAATTGCTTTTGGATGGCTTACCAAAAGGATTAAATGGAAATATTGGTTTCTCAGGATACCTGTGATCTTCATTACGATCGTGATTTTGTTGGCTTTTGCACTCTGGCTGTACACCTTCTCCGGTTTGATTCCAACAAAAGAAAATTTTAGTCGTGTGAGCAAAAGCCTGCCTGAAAGGCGAGCCTGGGTCGTACAAGACATACCCATGGAAGATCATTTGATCATCTACAAGTTTTACGCAAGTCCTGAAGAAGTCCAATCACTGATCGATTCTTATAATTTGCATGATGAGGATAACTGCTATCCAGCCTTTTTATATACCATGGAAAAACCCTGGTTCAATGATGACGGTTGTGATGAATACTACTGCAACATGAAAAATACCGAGGCTCAGGCCTTCTGGTTGGCATATGACAAGGAAAGCGGAAAGGTTTTGTTTTGTGATTTTTCGACGTAATTCAGCGTTCAAAATAAATGAACATCACCTTATCCACCTATTACCATATGCACAATAAAAATCTTCTTGATTTACCCGGATACTCAACTCTACTCCCCTTTCTTCATCACTTTCTATTCTAACTCCTTAATCCTTGCTTTCTACTTTTAGAATCTGAAGGCTCTTTGCTAATCCCAACAAACATCATCTCATCCTCCTATCACCTCATGCACAATAAAGATCTTCTTGATTTACCCGGATACTCAACTCTACTCCCCTTTCTTCATCACTTTCTATTCTAACTCCTTAATCCTTGCTTTCTACTTTCAGAATCTGAAAGCGCTTTGCTAATCCCAACAAACATCACCTCATCCTCCTATCCTCCCATCATCCATAGATAAGGATTTTCGCCTCTCTGCGTTCGGCGTTAATCTTGGGTGGTCACGATATCAAATGCCTGTCCCAGCGCTAGGCGCTGGGTTGCTTTTTTTATTGTTAATGGTTCATCACCGAATAACCGAATACCCGGGATTTACCGCCTTCGGCGGTGAATCTTTAATACCCTCCTCTGAAAGCCTGACGGCGCTTCGCTGATCCAAACAAACATCATCTCATCCTCCTATCATCCCATCATCAATAACAAGGGAATTACGCCTCACTATGTTCGGCGTGAATCTTGTGTAGTCACGATATCAAATGCCTGTCCCAGCGCAAAGCGCTGGGTTGCTTTTTTTATTGTTAATGGTTCATCACCGAATAACCGAATACCCGGGATTTACCGCCTTCGGCGGTGAATCCTTAATACCCTCCTCTGAAAGCCTGACGTACTGATCCTAACAAACATCATCTCATCATCCTATCCTCCCATCATCCATAGATAAGGATTTATGCCTCTCTGCGTTCGGCGTTAATCTTGGAAGGTCACGATATCAAATGCCTGTCCCAGCGCAAAGCGCTGGGTTGCTTTTTTTATTGGGCAAAATTGTCAAGCTAGCTTGAGCAATTTGCTCCAATAAAAAATGCCCATCCGCCAAAGGCGGACAGGCATTTGATGTCGGGATGGCGGGATTTGAACCCGCGACCACACGCCCCCCAGACGTGTACGCTAACCGGACTGCGCCACATCCCGAAATGTTTATTCTAACGTGACTCCAATAATCAAAAGAACTATATAGACCATTGCCACAGAAACAGCAATCTTCAATTCTGTCATTCTTCGAGCACTCTCGCAAAACTAACCAATCCTATTTGTGTTTTGCAGGGCCGGACTGCCCGCCCGGATGACTCCGGTCGGACGGGCGCCACATCCCGTTTGAAATTTGAGGGCGTAAAAATAAGATTCAATTTGAAATTATCACATCTGAAATTGAGCTAATAAGAGACAAAATCAGTTCTTAACAACTCTGATGATTCGTCTTCCTAAATCTGTTCTAACTTCAATGAAATAGAGTCCAGTATCTTGTTCAAAATCAAGCTGAATCGATTCACATGATTCACAAGAAGCCATTATCACTTCCTTTCCTGAATTATCCCTTATTGTTATTTCAGCTTTGCTGGTTAAACGATTAAAATCGATAGTCAGTTCATCTTCAACCGGGTTGGGGTAAATTTTCAAATCCTGCAGGTCAATTTCTTTTCCAAGGCTCAAGCTTATTACTTCTTCACATAAGGATGTGTCAACACATGAATTCAACTCAATAATAACTGCATAGAGACCATTTTCAATAGCAGTGAAGGATTGTCCGGTCTCACCATTTAACGGTAGATTGTCATTGTCACAATCAATCCATTGATATGAAGCTCCGTTTTGATTTGAAGACAATTCCGGATCGTTATTTACAACGGAAATATCAATTGTTGTAATTGTTAGACTTATTTCAAGGACGCTGTCACAGCCCGAGCTGGTATTTAACGTATCGTAATAGGTACCGCTTTCTATCCAAATAAACTTCCCACTTGGCGATATAACAGAGTCACATGCATTCAATGAAATTAAATTGAAAGCTGAATTGCGGATGTCAACGGAAATCAATAGAATACTATCACAACCTGCTGCTGTCTGTAAAGTATCATAATACAGACCACTTGAATTCCATACATAGTTTCCACTAGGGGAAACAATGCTATCACAAGCACTCAATGAAAGAGCGGAGCTCTGACTTTGATTTATGGTTAGATTGACAGAAATAATACTGTCACAGCCAGTAACGGTTGCTAAAGTGTCGTTATATAATCCACTCATGAACCATACCTGGTTGCCTCCGGGTGAAATGAAACTATCACATGCCACAACGGTCATCGAGCCAGAATAACTTGGGTTAATTGTGAGATCTATTCTGATAACGCTATCACAACCATTAGAAGTCGCCAGGGTATCAAAATACAATCCGGAAGAACTCAAGACATTGCCTGAAGGAGATAGGAAACTATCGCATGCAGTTGGAGAAATGAGTGTAAGAGCGCTTTCAAAAATGGTCAGATCAACAGTTAGTATGCTATCACAACCGTTGGAAGCCATGAGAGTATCAAAATAAATACCGCTGGAGTCCCATACATACAATCCACTTGGTGAAATAAAAGAATCGCATTCAGTTTGAAAGACGCTATCGAATGAAACCGTACAAAATTTCATTATAAATCCGTCGATACCTCCGGATGTCGTCAGATTATAAACACCGGGACCCGGATCAAAATCGACAGTTCCACCAAATCTACCCGTCATATATACATCTCCTGCATCATCAGAATCTATCGCCGATCCAAGTCCGATAGTCGACCCTGGAAGGCTTCTTGCCCAGACAAAGTTTTGATTCGATGTGTATTTCGCAGCAAAGGCATCACCACTGCTTGTGGAAGCCAAATTAAATGTGTCTGCAGAAGGATCAAAATCGGCTGTTCCGTTAAAAATACCTGTGAGATATACGAATCCTGCATCATCGAGCCGAACATCAACCCCAATATTTGAGCCTGAAGACGAAATGGGAATAACCCATGAGAGATTTCCAGAAGCATCAAGTTTTGTCAGAAATATGTCATAATTCCCTGAGGCCGTGAGATTCTGAGTCCCACTTCCGGGATCAAAATCCACTGTATTCCTGAAATATCCAGTAGTGTATGAGTTACCTGCACTATCCACCACCATCGAGTTGACGATATCGTATCCTGTTCCTGAGAAATTTTTTGACCAAATAAAATTTCCGGAGCTATCGAATTTAGCTACGAATACATCAAAGCTTCCACCTGAGGTGAGATTAAAAGTTGATGTATCGGGATCGAAATCAACAGTCCCGGCAAAAATACCTGTTACATATACATTCCCCTGTGCATCACTTCCAACATCATATCCAAAATCATTTTGAGATCCGCCAAAAGAATGTGCCCACTTTAGATCTCCCAATGGAGACAACTTCTGGACAAATACATCAGAAGCATTCGCTGTTAGTATAAGAGACGAGGTATCTGGATCAAAATCTGAAGTGTTCTGAAAATTACCTGTTGTTAATACGTTACCAGAATTATCCAGGTTTATTCCATAACCGTCTGTCCTTGCAATGCCGCCATTCATTTTTACCCACACAAGGTTTCCCGATGAATTCAGTTTGCATATGTATTGAGCATTAATCCCCGTATCAATGAGATTACTAACCGATATCCCTGGATCAAAATCCACAGTATCATCGAAGGCTCCGGTCAAGTAGATATTTCCCAAATTATCTAACTCCAAAGAATGGTGAAATTCGCCATTGTCATTACCTATATGTGTAGCCCATATGTAGGAACCTGAATTGCTCAGTTTCTGAATAAATATGTCACGAGATCCATTGGACGTCAGATTGGCAGTACCACTACCGGGATCGAAATCTATTGTGTTTTCAAAAGTTCCAGCAATTATTACATTTCCTTGAGCATCCACGGCCATGTCTCTTGGATATTCATCTCCGGTACTTCCAATTTTATGAGCCCAGCCCAGATTTTGACCGTTAACATCGCAACAGAGCATGGATATAAGAGCAATAAATGCCCATTTAAAGCAATAGAATAATTTCATTTCGGCGAAGTTCTTTATCTCAGGTTGAATAATTCTGAGATAAAATTTACCCTACAATATAGAACATCGAAACAAGATTTACACAACAATTTAGCTCAAAGAACGATTTGATTATAATCGATGATATGCGCATTGCCTTACTTTCTTTTCTCAACCCATTTAATTGTTATTCTGACAATAATCAATCCTCAGATTGACCAATTTCAGGAGATAATCAGTCATTTTTCCGGACATTGGAGCAAAGCCTTAAATCGAAAGTCATGAAGAAGATATTAGTCCCCACCGACTTTTCAGAAGCTTCTCTCAAAGCATTAAAAGTCGCAGCATACCTGGCAAAAAGACGACAAAATGTGGCAATTCGCTTAGCCCATGTTTATCATGTTCCAAGAGTGGCTTCACTTCCTAGTGAAGATTACGGTTACGATGTCAGAAAACAAAATGAAATTCGGGCAGACATAAAAGAAAAGCTTCATAAAATAGCATCACATGAATTTGTAAAGGGGATCAAGGTCGAGACCATGATCATTCCTCATAAAGGAGTAGTGGACCTACTTGAGCACAAAGACAATAAAGATGCAGATCTTATTATCTGTGGTATTCACGGTAAAAAAGATTGGAGCAAAACGCTGGAAGGGGATCATACTGAGAATATAATTCGTCATGCGAAATGTCCTGTATTGACTGTAGATCAGGATATGCGTGAGCCAATCAGATTTGATGATATTGTTTTTGCTTCGGATTTTCAAAAAGACGCCTACAAGGTTTTTCCGATGATGAAGAAAATACTCGACCTTCTTCATGCGAAGTTACATTTGGTCAAAATCGTTACACCTCAAAAATTCGAAACCACCTTGCATGCGGAAAAGGAAATGAGAGATTTCGCTAAAGAAACATACCTTAGAAATTATACATGCAAAGTATTTAATGATGATAGTATTGAACTAGGTATTCACCGATATGCCTATTCCATCAATGCCAGTATGATTGCCATGGAAACACATGGTAAAGATGGCTTTTTAAAATACCTGAAGGGCTCGATTACTGAATCGATTGCTCATCATTCTGACTTACCCGTCCTGACCATAAGAATGAATATTTAGAGACGATCTGAAAGGATTCTCTGAGTATGACAAAAGCAGTTCCATTCCTGACCTTAGTCAGCTTCCATTTATAACACTCAATTTAAATTTAAGGATTAATCGTTCCTTAATTTCTGAGCTATGAAAGTCATCATCGACGGCAACCAGGCCGCATCGCATATTGCGTATAAAGTAAATGAGGTATGTGCCATTTATCCCATAACCCCGGCATCTCCAATGGGTGAATTTGTAGACCTATGGTCGGCACAAGATGAAAAAAACATTTGGGGAGGTATTCCCAAGGTGATCGAAATGCAAAGTGAAGGTGGAGCTGCAGGAGCAGTGCACGGATCACTTCAGGGTGGAGCTCTTACCACTACGTTCACCGCATCACAGGGACTACTTTTAATGATTCCCAACATGTTCAAAATTGCCGGTGAGCTAAATCCAACAGTTTTCCATATTGCTGCTCGATCAGTTGCAACACATGCCCTGTCGATTTTCGGAGACCACTCCGATGTTATGTCGGCTCGGATGACGGGATTCGCCATGTTGTTTTCGAGCAGCGTTCAGGAAGCCATGGATATGGCCCTTATCGCCCATAGCGCTACGCTAAAATCCAGAATACCCTTCCTGCATATATTCGATGGATTCAGAACCTCGCATGAATTAAGCAAGATCGACCTCATTGATGATGAAGTCATAAGGAAAATGATTCCTGAAGATGCAATTAGGGAATTCAGAGACAGATGTCTGAATCCTGAAAATCCAAAAATTAGAGGAACTGCTCAGAACCCTGATGTATTCTTTCAAGCCAGAGAAGCAGGAAATCCATACTATCAGAAATTACCTGAGATTGTTGCTGAAACCATGGATGAGTTTGCCGAATTAACAGGCCGAAGATATCATGCGTTTAACTATACCGGTGCTGAAGACGCCGAACAAGTCATTGTATTGATGGGTTCAGGAGCCGGTGCTGTAGAAGAAACAGTGCAGGACTTGAATAAACATGATGAAAAAGTAGGCATGCTGAATGTTCATCTTTTCAGGCCCTTCAACATTGAGGATTTTCTCAATGTCATGCCTCAGAGTGTGAAGAAAATAGCAGTTCTTGACAGAACCAAAGAACCCGGTGCCATTGGTGATCCATTGTATCAAGATATCATCAGTGCGTTCGCAGAATCAAAAATGAATGGATTAAGCCCGGATATTATTGGTGGCCGATATGGTCTGTCTTCAAAAGAATTCACACCGGCCATGGTTAAAGGAATTTTTGATGAACTCAAGAAAGAATCACCCAAGAATCATTTCACCGTAGGTATTAAAGATGATGTGAGTAATTCAAGTCTGGAATACGATCCGGACTATGAGGTAGAAAAGGAGACATACGATAGTATATTCTTCGGTTTAGGGGCTGATGGTACTGTCAGCGCAAATAAGAATTCGATTAAAATTATTGGTGAAACCGGTGATGATTATGTACAGGGATATTTCGTTTATGATTCAAAAAAAGCCGGCGCCCTGACCGTTTCACACCTTCGATTTGGTAAACATCCGATACATTCTACTTACCTTATCAATAAGGCCGATTTCGTAGCATGTCATCAGTTCAATTTCTTGAAGAAATATGATGTTCTTGCCAAGGCCAAGCATGGTGCCATCTTCTTGTTAAACAGTCCATATGGAAAAGACGAAGTATGGGACAAACTACCAGAAGTCATACAACGCGAAATAGTAGAAAAGCAACTTAAGTTTTATGTAATAGATGCGACCAAAGTTGCAAGGGAGGCAAAACTGGGTACAAGGATTAACACAATCCTACAAACATGCTTCTTTGCCATATCCGGAATACTTCCTCATGACGAGGCCATTGAAAAAATTAAAACGGCCATTGAAAAGACCTACGCGCACAAGGGAGATGCGGTGGTTGCTATGAATTTCAATGCGGTTGATCAGGCAGATAAGAATCTGCAAAAAGTTGATTATCCCGGTAAAGTCACAAGTAAAGAGCCTTTACAGAAGGCAGTACCTGAAAATGCTCCTGATTTTGTACAGGAAGTTTTAGGAAAAATACTTTCAGGCAAAGGTGATGAATTGCCAGTCTCTTCATTCCCGGTTGATGGCACTTTCCCCACGGCCACTACCCAATGGGAAAAAAGGAACATTGCCTCTATTGTTCCGGCCTGGGATGAAGCGCTTTGCACCCAATGCAATAAATGTGTGTTGATCTGTCCACATGCCGCGATACGAGCGAAAGTATATCCAAAAGAAGAATTAAATAATGCTCCTGAAAGCTTCTTGTCCTATCCTCCTGTAGGCAAGGACTTCGACAAGGAAAATGAAGCGTACACATTGCAGGTAGCTGTGGAAGATTGCACCGGCTGTGACCTTTGTGTTCAAGTTTGTCCTGCAGTCAGCAAGGAAGACGAAAACTACAAGGCCATCAATATGGTTGAACGGACTTCCGTATTGGAAAAAGAAATAGAGAACTGGGATTTCTTCTTGAATCTGCCTGATATGGACCGCACAAGAATTAAGATCACCAATGTAAAAGGATCTCAATTCATGCAACCCCTATTCGAATTCTCAGGTGCTTGTTCAGGATGCGGTGAAACACCCTATTTGAAATTGATCACTCAGTTATACGGAGAACATATGATCGTTGCCAATGCTACGGGTTGTTCTTCAATCTACGGAGGAAACTTACCTTCTACTCCATGGGCCCAGAGCAAGAAAGGTCGAGGACCAGCCTGGTCGAATTCACTTTTTGAAGACAATGCAGAATTTGGTCTGGGATTGAAATTAGCCGCTAATAAAAAGCAGGAAAAAGCATTTGAATTGCTTAACAAACTGAAGGATCAGGTGGGAGATGGTTTGGTTTGGGAAATGGAAAATCAGGATCAGAATTCGGAAGCCGGACTGCAAAAACAACAGGAAAATGTAGAACGCCTCCGAATAGCGCTGAAAAATGTAGACAGCGACGAAGCAAGAGAGTTAATTGAATTAAGTGATTATCTCGTTAAGAAGTCTATCTGGATCATAGGTGGAGATGGATGGGCCTATGATATTGGATACGGTGGACTGGATCATGTTATGTCGACAGGTGAAGATGTAAACATTCTTGTGATGGATACAGAAGTTTATTCGAATACCGGAGGTCAAACTTCCAAGGCCACACCTATTGGAGCGAGTGCAAAATTTAGTATTGCAGGTAAACGAATTGCCAAAAAAGATCTGGCCTTGCAGGCTATTACATATGGCAATGTATATGTTGCCCAGGTGGCAATGGGCGCTAAGGATCTGCATACCGTAAAGGCCATCACTGAAGCCGCGAATTATCCCGGTCCATCTCTGATCATTGCCTATTCTCATTGTATAGAACACGGTATAGAAATGGGACATGGAGCCGATCAGCAGGCAAGAGCTGTACAATCGGGATACTGGCCATTGTTCAGATATAATCCATTGGCCGAAAAAGGAAAGAGTTTTATGCTTGATAGCAAGGAACCTTCAATTCCATTGGCCGATTATATTTATAAGGAATCGAGATATACAAGAGTCATCAAGCAGAATAAAGAAATGGCTGACACCTTGCTGAAACAGGCAGAAGAAGATGTCAATCAAAAATGGAATAGAATTCATGCAATGATGCATTTATAAACTAAACCAACACATCATGAAAGAGGAGATAGTAAATCTTTATAATCAGGCAGAAATAAAGCTTCATTTTGCTGCGGAAGAACAAATGAAACCGGAAGAAGATCTGGTTCATTATTCAGTCTGTCATAATTCAAGAACCAGCATCCGACTCTACTTAACATCTTATCTTTTAAATCACGATAAGCAGGTAGAGGCGAATTCAAGCATAATGGATCTTATTAAACAGTGTGCTGAAATTGACAGTCGATTTGCTGACATTAACTTATCAGAAATCGAATGTCGTGATACAAAAGCGAGCAAGAATTATGAGTATTGCCTTTCGACCAATAAAGTTGGAGGATGTTTTGCTGCTGCGAAAGAAGTCAGGGATCTGGTTAAGGAGGTAAGTTCTAAATGAATGATGAAAAATGAAAGATTGATGTAGATCTTTCACCTTTCATTTTTAATTCGCAATAATCTCATACTCCGTCCTTCTATTCAGCTGCCTACCTTCTTTTGTGTCATTCGTGGCAATAGGCCTGTCAGGACCATAGCCTTTGGCAACCAGCCTGCCCTCGCTAATTCCTTTTCTAACTAAGTAATCCTTGACCGCATCAGCTCTTTCCTGGCTCAACTTTGTATTAATGGCAGCACCACCGGTATTATCAGTATGACCGGATAATTCGATTTTGAGATTTGGAACTTTTTGTAAAAGATCCACCAAGCGATCCAATTCAGCATAAGAATCAGATTTTATATCGGCCTTTCCTACGGCATAGAATACATTCCTCAAAGCAATTTTGCTTCCCACAGCAATGTTTTTCAATTCTACGTCCTTATTGACAAGATTGTACTCACTGAATTCAGGAAGATCAAAATTCTCAGAGTGGAATAGGTAACCTTCTTTATTCACAGAGATTCCATAGTTCCTTCCCGATGGCAAAGACAACAGAAATTTGCCCGAGGCAGAATTAGAATATACATTTTGAATTACTTCTCCAGAAGAGTTATCGGTGATATCAATTTGCGCTTCCAATGGTTTCTTCGTGATATAATCAATCACTTTCCCTTTAAAGACGGTCAAACTCTTTTTCTCAACTTTAACTTCCTCTTCCAGAGGAATATTTTTTGTAGGCTCTGACTGACTTGCTAAAAGAAGATCCTCTGAATCAAATATCACGGGTTTCTCCGGACCCCAAAAAGTGACTTGATAAATGTCAAGTCCACCCTTTCCTCCTGCCCTGTTCGAAGCAATATAGGCATACTTCTCACTGGCCGTTGAAGCGAAGAAATAATCATCATAAGGAGTGTTGATCGGATAACCCATGTTAACAGGATTCGTCCAGATTCCATTCACTAACTCCGCTTTGAAAATGTCATATCCACCAATTGAATTGTGGCCTTGTGAGCTGAAGTACATAGTTCTTCCGTTTGGATGGATGTAAACAGAACCTTCATTGAATCCTGTATTAACCTGACTACCAACAGATTGTCCCTTTCCCCACGAATTCCTTTTTCTGTCCATTACCCCGCTGAAGAATATGTCCTTATCTCCTTTTAGTTTTCCATCATAAACATAAAATACCTTGATATCCATAGGCTCATATGAAGCGTATGTTTCATTCGCATCCGTATTCACGTTGGCCGACATTTTCAGCTTAGGCTCAGTCCAGGTCATCCCATCCAACTTACTTTCCATGACATTGGCATTGCTCTCGGCATAAGAAAAGAGCAACATTCTCTGTCCGTCATAGGAAAGGGCCGCGGCAGCCTCATCTTTTTCTGTGCTCAAAGGCGCTCCAACATTCTTTGCAGGACCCCATTTGCCATTTCGGAATTCACTCATATAGATATCTCCATCGTAAACACCGATATCATTTGGTTCGTGACTATTGCTTCTTCGGGATGTGAATAACAATAATTCACCATCAGCTGTAACGCACGGACTATATTCATCTTCGCTTGAATTGATCTCAAGATCGTCTACCCAAGCACGAATCGGAGCATTCACAATCTCTGGCGCATGTTTACATTCCTTCTTGAATTTTGAAAGAAGTTTTTTTAATTCCTCAGCTCTCTTGGATTTTGCCTCATCGTAAAACTTATCAATGCTCGAAAGGGCCTCTTTATACTCAAGACTCAATTGCTGAGCTCGTGCATAATGATAGTAGAACATTGGTTCAGGACTTGAATTCAGTTTAAGTGAATTATCAAAATACTGTCGTGCCGCATACTTTCTATTAGTATATAGCAGAGCATTACCCATGTAGTAATTCAACTCGGCACTTTTAGGATTGAATTCGTAAGCATCTTCAAAATAAAAAAGTGCACGTTCAAAATTATCTTTGGGATCGTTCACCAGGGCGATGGCCTCATTTCCTAATTCGAGGTATTCTTTTCCCTTTTCAAAAGCCTCATTGGCAGTCTTGAATCCTTCTTTGTCGTCCTTAAAATTTGAGGCCTTGAATTCCACATCCTGTGCATTCAAGGTTTGGCTTGCAAGGAATAAAGCAAGTCCGAATATCTTTTTCATCTTATTCATTGCAATTACTGACTAAAAATTTTCTTCCTGCTTCACTTCCCATTTCCGATGCTTTCTTCCAATCGGCACAAGCACCCGCCTGATCTCTCGACATCTCACGAGCTATTCCCCTGTTCACATAAGCATTTGTGTATTTGGAATCCAGCTTGATAGCTTCATTAAAGTCTTTTACAGCTTCTCTGTAATACTCAAGTTTGAATTTTGAAGAACCACGGTTATTGTAAGCTAAGGCGTATTTGTCGTTCCCATTGATAGCTGAATTAAAAGCATCAATGGCAGCTTTGTGATCTCCTTTTTCTGCAAGGATCATGCCCTTGTTGTTAAGTGCAACATAATACAATGGATCGGTAATAATTGCACTTTCATATGCTGCAAGAGCTCCATCCAGATCGCCCATTAGTTTCTTTGTGCTTCCAAGATTATTCTTAACGTAAGCAAGACTTTCATCAATTCTGATGGCCTGATTGTAATCATTGATGGCATTCTGGTAATCACCTTTCATTCGATAGGAGCTTCCTCTATCGTTATAATAGGCTGCTTTCTTTACATCAATATTGATGCATTTAGAAAAGAACTCAATCGATTTCTCAAAGTTTCCCATGTTGAAATAGATGGTTCCTATCTGATAAGGTGCCTCGGCATTTGAAGGTTCTGCACTATTTGCTGTTGTCAGATCTTTAATAGCCTCTTCATATTTTCCCTTTCCATGAAAGCTCATTCCTCTTTGGAATAGCGCATTATAGTGATTTGGGTTTTGCTCCAAAACGGATGTGAAATCTGTTATGGCATTATCGTATGATGATTTCATAAGGTAGGCCACACCTCTGTTGTACAAAGAATTTACCATCACAGGGTTCAATTCAAGAGCTTTGGAATAGTTTGAAATCGCACCATCATAGTTTTTCTTTTTGAAATCCTCAATCCCGGCATTATAGAATTCCTGAGATTGAGCGAGAATATCATTTTCCAGATTGAGAGCAGCAATGGAGTCCCGAAAGGCTCTCTCTTTGTCCGTTAGTACGGTATCTCCTTCCTGAGCGACGGCAAGAAATGCCGTACAAACAAGGATACCAAGACTTAATAATCGTTTTTTCATAGCGGGGCTAAAGATATGTTTTTGCTTATATAACTGGGGGTATGAAAATCCAATTTTAAATATATAATTACTTTAGGCCTCGATTAATCTTGGAATCCAATTCTTGAACTATTTCAATTTTTACTGCGAACCAAAGAGCATTTCATTTGTTGTTGAGACAAACAGTATAGATATATGAAAAAAATATTGACTTCTTTCTTTTTAATTTCTTCAATTGTTGCAACTGCTCAATCATGGGAAAGCAAACAAAGCCTGCCGGCTGCAAACAGACATCACCCTGTAACATTTGTGTTAAATGATCAAGCCTTCCTGTTGACAGGAATGGATGCAAACAATACTGTTTACCGAGATTTTTATGTTTATGATTATGTCAACGATTCATGGACGAAAAAGACAGATTTTCCCGGAGCATCGCGCTCATTTGCTTATGGAACACAATATGAAGGCAAAGGATACATGGGCTTTGGAATGGGCCAGTCAGCCAATCCTTTAAATGACTTATGGGAATATGATCCGGGAAGCGATACCTGGACTCAGCTTACAAGTTGTCCGTGCACCGGCAGAAGACATCCGGCCTTCCTTGCCTTGAATGGAAAAATATTCGTTGGATTAGGAGATAATCTGAACACGAACCTTAATGATTGGTGGGAATATGACATTGCTTTGGATGAATGGTCTCAGGCGCCGGCATTTCCTGGCGTTATTCGCCATCATCCTTATTACTTTGCCATTGAAGACGATGCTTACGTCGGTTTCGGTCATGGTGCAAGCATTTACAAGGACTTCTATAAATTCAATACCAACAGTAATTCCTGGACCAGGATGCAGGACTTTCCAGGTGAAGCGCGAGTTGCCGGAACGCAGCAAGGATATGGTGGCAAAGGTTATATACTTGCGGGTGATGGATTTGATCCATACCACCAAAATATGGCTACCGGTGAGTTCTGGGAGTATGACCCTACTAATGATTCATGGACTCAGCTTACACCTCATCCCGGTCAAAGCAGGTGGGCACCCGGATCTTTCATTCTTGATGGAAAAATGTTCTTGGTTGCCGGTGAAACTGGCAATGGAATTTTACATAATGATCTTTGGTCGTTCGATTTAGGAGTTACAACCGGCATTGATGACGTTGATAATGAACCGCAGCAATTCAGTGTTTATCCAAATCCTGCAGATAATGAGATCAATATTCCCAATAACCTGACCTTTTCAGGTAATGAGGAGATTCTTATTTACAGCGCTCAGGGAAATTTGGTTGGTAAAGAATCGATTCGAACACAGACAATAGATATTTCTCGTCTACCGAATCAACTTTACTTCGTTCAAATTCAAAACCAGGATGGGATTTTATACCAGTCTCGTTTTGTAAAAAGATAAGACACACCAAACATCTGACATCTGACATCAGACATCTGAAGCACGACTGTCATTCCTTACCTTCTCCTTCATCTTTCTTAGGAGTTGCTTTCCTCCTACTTGAAGTTGTCTTTTTGGGTACGGCTTTTTTAATGGCCTCCTCATCCTTATCTTCCATGATCATTCGTTGACGAGGAACAGCCACTTCTATGCCGGCTTTCTTTAATTCATTGTACATTCCGAGGGTAACATCGCTGGTGCCTTGAAGCATGTTGCCATTTAACCAGAACAATACCCTGAAGTCTATGGAATACTGCTGATAGCCAAGAAAGAGAACCATGGGATTGGGTTCTTTCAAGACTTCTTCGTTTTTGGCAAGAACGTCTTTCACAATCTCAATTACTTTGTTCGGATCAGATCCATATTCCATTTTAAGGATAACCTCCCTTCTTCTGTTTGTATCGCTCAATGTCCAGTTGGTTACCTGTCTTGATATTAGGTCCATATTAGGCACAATGACCTCTGCTCCATCCCAACTTCTGATCTTACTGGCTCGAATACCAACTTCCTTCACAACACCTTCAATATTTTCAGTCACGATAACATCGTCAATATGAATGGGTCTTTCAAATACCAGAATCAGGCCTGAAACAAAATTTCCAACCACATTCTGCAATCCAAAACCAATACCCACGCCCAATGCTCCTGCAAGGAATCCTAATTTATCCAGACTTATGCCGGCAGCAGCCACAGCCATGAAAAAACCAAGGGTGAGAATGATATAACGGGTAACCACGGCAATGGCCATGGGAATTCCCTTCTTCAGATCGAAACGAGGAAGAATCTCAATTTCAAGTAAAGCCTTCGTGATATTAGCAACGAGACTGAAAACAATGATAATTAAGGCAAATTCAACAATCAATTCCACTGTCAAACTGACTTCTCCAAAATCCCAACCTACCGTAAGTATGCCTTCCCACCAACTCAAGAAACTATCCTTAACTCGAATCAGGGTGAGGATAAGCATGATCCATGTATAGGCGGCCCATGTTCTTAAGATCAAACGAGTCCACCGATTAATTTCATGACCTCTTGCTTTGAATAAATGAACTTTCTCTCTTGCCGGACTGGCGACAATAAATTCGACCAAACCTTCGATAACAGAAATGAAAAGGAAGAGTACAATACCAACGGCAGATCCCTTGATCACAGTGGTAAGAAGAAGTTTGGCAAGACTCACACTACCATTATAGTTGGCATAAATGGCGATTCCCAGCATGATCGGCACCAATGGGAAGAGACGGATTATTTTAGGACCGAATTTCAGTTTCTGATAAATGCCTGATTTAGGTCGAGATAGATAGACGGCAAAACCAAAACCTACCAGCGCTTCAATCATCATGAACCAGCGTTGGGCCAGAATTTGTCCAACGAGCAATTGCTGTACCTGCAACATGAAATAAAGTACGGCTACCACGATCAACGCCAATCGATAATCTTTTCTAACAAAGCCATATAGCACCCATGTTGCCGGCACTATGATCAGGAAAATTAATTGCTCGGCTAATAATTGAGGACGATTCGGATAATACCAGAACGAAAGTGTTAGCGCAAACAGAAATGACAGAGCAATCGGATTCTTCAGAATCTGACTATCGAATAACAGCATTCTGTTATTGCCTTTCTCCATTGAATTAAGCTTCCTGCGCATATAATAGAAGAACCAAAGAATAAAGCCGAAAATGAAGAAGTGAAAGACCATGCGGGTCTTATTCATTCGAAGAAAATCCCTGTTTTCTTTTTTCGTATTCTGCCATGAATGATAAACCTGAGTGGCCACGCTTACCGTGTCATGATCGTCGAGCATTTCAAAGAATCCCGGACTATCCTTAACAAAGATCTTACCCTTTTTATCAGCGTATATTTCTTTGATTTCCGAAAGAACCGCATTGATTATTATGTTTTCCTGAGTAACACTGTCAAGAATTTTATAACTCATTTCACTCGTCGATTTATGAATAGCTCGTTCACCTTCCAACAAATCGATCATGGACTGAACCCTTTCTTCAACTACCTGAACAGAGTCCTTTTTGGCCACATCATACGTGAGTTTCCACTTGTCTTCATATTTATTGATCACTTCGAGATAGTCATCAAGCAAATGATTGATATCGGTGAGTTTCTTGTCAATAGCTTTGACTTCGTCCTGATATTTTACCCATTTAGATTTTTCTGACTCCAGGGCCGTCATTCCTATATAATCCCATCGCTCCCTTGATGTATCGGCATATAGTTTATCGGCCTTGTTTTTTAAATCATTAAATCTTTGAAGTATATCCTCAAGGCTCTCTGTTGACTTGAGCTTTGAGCTGACAATATCCACGGCTTGACTTGTCTCCTCTATGGCTAAGGAGATATCGGAAATCTTGAATGCTTCTCCTTCAACCTGAAGAGTATCCTGTGAATAAGAGAAAAAGGCATTGATAATAATGCCTGAAATGAGCAGTGCTCTCAGTAAAATGAATCTCATAGGGTAAAAATAAAGTTTTTGCTTAATGGGTGGGTATTTGGCATTTCGGCTCACAAATACATGGCTTTTATAAATTTGAAATATGCCCTTCAATAAAAACGTTTATTCAGCATGAGTTGGAGTAAACTTACTTTGTTATCTCTTTTCTGGTCGGGAATGATGTACGGACAAAATTTTCTTCCTGAACCGGAGGTCATTCTGGAAAACAATGTGAAATCTGTCGAGATCAATAATTGTCTGGCCGAATCATTCTGCTTTCAAACCCATTATGAATTCGGTGAATGCGGAAAGTATAAATTGTGGAATCCTTCCATTTTAGGCACTTATTGGGAATATGAATACGATGAAAATTGTCAAACGGCCATCGTATACAGTAAAAGCAAGAACTACGGACCTAATGATCTTTGGGTAAAGGAGTTGTATCTGTGGGACGACACAAATTCAGGATCTATTATTAGATATGAATACGATCAAAAAGAGGATTTGATCAATACGGATACGAACATTTTTATCATGACCGAAATGGATACCAAAATGATTAACAATTCAGAGGGTCAGCTTGTGGAGCAAGTTATAGGAGAATTGCGGTATCCATGCGGAATCATCTATAAAGGAGAACATACTGCAAAATTTGAATATTCCGACAACGGACTAATTGAAAAAGTAGAAATCTATAATAGTAAGGACTCCCTCATTGTAGATCTCACTTATGAATATATTCTTGGATCGCAGGAGGAGTAACTTAAATCCTCATCTGATTTTCCTTTTTCCAATTTTAATTGCAAATTGCGTTTATGTCCGATATAAAATTTCGTCCGAGATTCCGCATCGAAACTACGCTTGAAGAAGAGGAAGTGGCTGATATCATCCGAAAGAAACTGAAAGAAGACAATCCCCATCGATTTCACAGTACCCTGGTCAAGGACCATCTGGTTATGAAGATCAATAAAGAGGAAAGACATTTTTGGTCGCCAATTATGGATGTCAGCCTCAGTAAAAACTATGAATACGGCGGAACCTTGATCCGCTGTCTTTTAGCCCCGGAAGCGGGAGTATGGACTATGTTCATGTTTTTCTATGCCGTATCGGGATTCGGTGCTTTCATTGGCATTATGATTGCCATGTCTCAATGGACACTTGAAAGAGATATGTGGGGTATGTGGCTGGCTTTCGGATCGGCATTACTGGGATTGATATTATTTGGCATTGCTCAATTTGGCAAAGGAATTTCAAGAGACGAGATGAAGATTTTGAAAGCCTTTATTACAGATATTGAATGGCCACAAAAAAAGGCCTGATCTCTCAGGCCTCTCAATCTATGTAAGTGAATTCAAATCACATTCCAAATCCGTAATATCTCGTTTTACCGTTTGGATAGATCCCTACGATCAAAACGCCTTCTCCTTTCTTTTTTGTTTCCAGATATTTAACGAAAGACTCTTTATCTTTTACTTCTCTTTTATCTACACTGGTAATGATAAAACCTTCCTGAACTCCGGCTTTCATCAACTTTCCGCTCCAAATTCTGGAAACCTGAACCCCGCCCTTCAGGCCAAGTTTGCGACTGGTTTCACTTGAAGGATTATCAAGATTTGCTCCAAGAATATCGTAGATCTCTCTTTCTTCTTTCTTAATAAGCTCAGTGCTTCCTTCTATATTCTTTAGAACCATTTTCTTCTCAATTTCTTTTCCGTCTCTTTTCAACGTAATGACCACTTCATCACCGGGACGGAACTGACTGATCTGTTCCTGCAGTTCCGGAACCTTTGCAACAGAAACTGAACCAACTTTAGTGATCACATCTCCTTTCTGAATACCAGCTTCAGCCGCTGCACCTTTTTCAAATGTTCCTATTACATATACACCATTCAAATCTTCTGTGCCTAATTCCTTAGCCAGTTTTTTATCCAGGTCTTTGATATTTACACCGATATATGCCCTTTGAACCGTACCGAACTCCTTCATATCATCCACAACCTTCTTCACGATATTAGACGGAATCGCAAAGGAGTACCCAACAAATGCTCCGGTAGAGGATTGTATTGCAGAGTTAATACCAACAAGCTCACCATCGGTATTTACAAGTGCTCCACCGCTGTTTCCAGGATTAACGGCTGCATCCGTCTGAATAAATGATTCAATAGCCGATCCACCTGTTCTTGGATCAGCTCCAAGGATGTTAATGTTTCTTCCCTTGGCACTCACTATTCCAGCTGTTACAGTAGATGTCAGGTTGAATGGATTACCAACAGCAAGAACCCATTCTCCCACTTTGGTTTCATCTGAATTGCCATATTCAATGTATGTTAGATTTTCTCCGTCAATTTTCAAAAGTGCAAGGTCTGTTGTCGGATCCTGACCAATGACTTCAGCAGTAAAGAATGTTCTGTCATTCAAGGCTACTTCAATATTTTCTGCACCATCAACAACGTGGTTGTTGGTTACGATGTACCCGTCAGGTGAAATGATCACCCCAGATCCTGAAGATCTGACAGCCTGCGGAGGCATTGGACGTCCGTAGAAGAATTGATAAAATGGATCATTTCCCTGTTGACTGATTGATTCTGTTGTTACGTGAACTACCGCATGCACTGTAAGTTCAGCAGCAGCCGTAAAATCTGTAGCACCTTCTGGAAGATTGGGTATATTGCTTACAAAACTTCCTGTAGGTTTTACAACTTCTCTCTCAACCACCACGGTCTCTCCTCCATAGTAATTTACTATGGCAAACGAAACCAATCCTGAAAGCAGAACAACTCCTGCGATATTTAATATTTTCTTCATTTCAAATCGTTTGGTTTTCAAATTTATGCTTTCTCAGCTACTAAATTCATACAAAAAACATGCCATTCTCATATTTGTTATTGGGCCCGTGTTAAAAGATGTTAAGACTTTCTCATAGAGTATTTTATCGGAAAACTTTATAAACCTAAATTTGAGGCGTGATCCTTGAATTTCAAAAATATCACGGCAATGGCAACGATTTCATCCTTGTAGACAACAGAGATGGTCGATATCAATTAAGCCTTGATCAAATCCGGAAAATTTGTCACCGAAGATTTGGCATTGGATCTGATGGCATCATTTTTATCGAAAAGGAGTCAGACGTAGATTATCACATGAATTTCTACAATCCAGATGGTAGTCAAAGTTTTTGTGGTAATGGTTCACGCTGCGCTCTGGATTTTGCCAATAAGCTGGGAATAATTAATAACGAAGCTCGTTTCCTGGCAATAGATGGTATTCATGAAGCACAGATAAATGGTGACGAAATGCGCATTCATATGAGTGACGTGAGTAATGTTGAAATTGCTGAAGATCACATCTACTTGAATACGGGTTCTCCGCACTACATCAATTTCGTTGAAAATATTGGCAAGATCAATGTCGTCAGCGAAGGACAGGCCATCAGGTATAATGAAAGATTTAAAGAAGTTGGCACGAATGTGAATTTCGTTCAACTTTTCGAGGATCATATTGAGTCTAGAGTTTATGAAAGAGGTGTTGAAAATGAAACATACTCAAGTGGCACAGGAAGCACAGCTCAAGCCCTGGCGTCATTTATCAGAAAACCAGATCTGGGAAGAGATATAGCCGTCAAAACAAGAGGTGGAGTGATCAACATAAGCTTCGAATTAACGGGGAGCGACTCATTCACCAAAATATGGCTCAAGGGAAAAGTTGAGCATGTTTTCTCTGGACGAATAGAATTATGATACTTTCTGGCGAGAGAATTTATCTGAGACATCCCGTTCTCGAAGATGCAAGTGATTTATTGAAATGGGAGAACGATCCGGAAGTTTGGACTGTGGGAGACAATCAGGGTGAATACAGCATTGAAGATATTCAGAATTTCATTAGAAATGGACAGGATATCAGGCGTGACGGACAAGAAAGGTTTATGATATGCCTTAGGACAAACAATATAAATATTGGTTGTATTGATCTTTATGAGTGTGATTTTGACAAAAATGAAGCCGGAATTGGCATACTTATTTATGCCTCCGAAATGAGGAAATTTGGATACGGAAGTGAGGCCTTGACGTTATTAATAACTTATTGCAAGGATAATTTAAAATTGAAGTCGTTATTTTGCCGGATTCTTGGCTTGAATGAAGCCAGCAGGAGACTTTTCACCGGACAAAAATTCATCGCCAAAGACACTAAAAAAGAAGGAAGGCTGAGAGATGGCAATTGGGAAGAAGAGAAATATTACGAGTTGATATTGCATTGATGAACAGAAAATCTAGAAAGAAAAAGAGTAGAAAATTATGGTTCAGGGTTGTTATAGCGACCACCCTGATCATACTTGCTTCGATTGCTTTCAAAGCTTTTGACGTTATCATGCGCCCCAATGTGAAACTCAGCGATGAATTCCCCGGTCATCTATACATACCCACCGGTTCTGACTTCGACGATGTATGCAACATACTGGAGTCGCAGGGAATTGTCAGAAACATTAACACTTTCCGTTGGTTAGCAGAAATCAAGAATTACGTCAACCTTGTTCATCCAGGCAGGTATAAGATCGATGATAAAATGAGCAACAATCAGCTTATTGATCTCTTGAGATCAGGAGTTCAGGAGGAAGTTAAAATTCGATTTCAGAACATTCGAACATTAGAAGAATTGGCTGGCACGGTTGCCCCAAATCTTGAAACAGATTCTGTTTCTATTTTGTCTCTGCTTCAAAATGACACTTTTATAGCTCATTATGGCTTCAGACAAAACGAAGTGATCTCAATGTTCATTCCAAATACCTACTACTTCAATTGGAATACCTCGGCTGAAGGATTCTTTAAAAGGATGGCAAGGGAATACAAATCCTTTTGGAATGAGAATAGAATGGCTAAGGCCAGAAAAATGAATCTTTCACAAACTGAAGTTGTCACCCTGGCCAGTATCGTACAGGCAGAGCAAACCATTCGTCCGGATGAGAGAAGAAAAGTAGCCGGTTTGTATATCAATCGTATCAAAAAAGGTATGAAACTGCAGTCGGATCCAACCATTATATACGCTATTGGTGACTTCACTATCAAACGTGTTTTGACAAAGGACAGGAAGATCGAATCTCCTTACAATACATACATGTACGCCGGCCTGCCTCCCGGACCAATAAATATTCCTGACATAAGTTCAATTGACGCAGTGTTGAACTATGAAAGACATGACTTCATTTTTATGTGTGCCAAAGAAGACTTCTCTGGCTATCATAATTTCTCCAAAACCAATGAACAACATCAGATCTATGCGGCACGATATCACAAAGCCCTTGATCAAAGAAAAATATATCGTTAAAACAAAATATCTCATTAATGAATACGACCAAAATTAAATTTGGAACAGATGGCTGGAGAGCCATAATTGGCGCTGAATACACGACGGAAAATGTAGCAAGAGTGAGCGAAGCAACAGCTAAATGGTTATTAAACAGTGGCTCAGATGGAAGGGTAGTAATTGGTTATGATTGTCGATTTGGCGGTAAAATGTTCGCCGAGACATGCGCATGCGTTCTGGCCCAAAATGGTATTAAGAGCATTCTCTCCGACAGGATCGTGAGCACACCCATCGTATCTCTTGCAGCCAATGAAATGAATTGCGCCTTGGGAGTAGTGATCACAGCTTCTCACAATCCCCCTTCGTATAATGGATTTAAACTCAAAGCCGATTTCGGAGGTCCCCTCCCTCCTTCACAGGTAAGCGAAATTGAAGAGATCATACCGGAAAGCTCATCGTGGGATATGTCTGTTTCTCTTGAAACATATGTCGAGCAAGGCTTAATTGAGGTCACTGACATCGAAAGCCTGTACATCTCGAAAGTTGAAGAAAATTTTGACCTGGAATTATTGAGAAAGCACTCTCACATGTTTGCTTATGACCCAATGTTTGGTGCAGGTCAGGATGTGATGAAAAGAATTCTCCCGGATATTAAATACATCCATGCTGAAAAAAATCCTGGTTTCAACGATACTGCTCCTGAGCCTATTCATCGTAATCTAGGTGAATTCTCAGAATTGATAAAGAAGAGTAATGGTGACATTAAATGTGGACTTGCCACAGATGGCGATGCAGACCGTATTGGACTCTACAACAGTAAAGGGGAATTTGTTGATTCACATCATATCATCCTGCTTTTGATCAAATATCTGATCGAACAAAAAGGTATAACAGGAAAGGTGGTGAATGCTTTTTCTGTTAGTCCACGAGTGAGGAAACTTTGTGAGCACTATGGTATAGATTACCAGGTGGTCAAGATCGGATTCAAATACGTAGCTGAGATCATGATCAAAGATGATGTCTTGCTCGGAGGAGAAGAATCCGGAGGAATAGCAATTAAGACTCATATTCCAGAGAGGGATGGCATTTGGATCGGATTAACAGTTTGGGAATTCATGGTGAGATCTGGCAAGTCGCTGGAAGAATTGATCAATGAAGTCTATGATCTTGTTGGTGCCTTTGCCTTTGAACGAATCGACCTTCATCTTGAAGAATCTCAAAAACTGAACATCATGGAAAAATGCCACGCAGGTGCATACTCGAATTTCGGTGAGTACAACATTGAAAATCAAGAGGATACTGATGGATTTAAGTATTATTTTAATGATGATCAGTGGGTAATGATTCGACCTTCAGGAACGGAACCTGTGCTCAGAACATACGCAGAGAGCAGCTCCTCTGAAAAAGCCTTTGATATTCTTAAGCAGACCCATAAAGTTCTGCTCGAGTCTTAAATCGAATTTTTTCGACTACAAGATAATTTTTACTTTAGGGTTTCCTTAAACAGTCCAATGTCAGTTAAGAAGCTGAAATATTTCCTTTTGCCTTTTTTCATCGTTCTCATTTCGGTGATTGAAATTGGATTTACACCACGTCAGAAAGAGATTGTGGTTGTTCACGGAAGAGGTCTGTTTGACTTTGGAAAATATGGCAAACAGAGTATTCGTGTTTGGATCACCGAAGACGGTAAGTCCTTTAAGACTCTGAATACTGATGACCGGGGCAACTTCACTGCCAAAATCGGTTTGAACCATCTTTACATGTTCCACCTGTCTATGGATTATCACGGTACTTCTAAGGTACAAATCGACACAAGAGTGCCGGATATTGTAGCTCAGGATATGAAGGGAGCTGAATTTCAATTTGAAGTAGACATGTACGAGTTATATCAGGGCATGAATATGGGTCTGCTCAACAGACCCCTTCTCAAAATGAAATATAATCCCAAGAAGGATCGCTTTGAATTTGATAAGAACTATGCCAATGACATGCGCTATGATATGGAGAGTTTCCTGGCCAGAATGGAAGAAATGAGAGCGCAAAAAAGAAAAGTATTGAAGGAGGATCCGAAAAAGAAGCAAAAACCTCAGGAAGAAAAGAAGCAGGAAATTGCTAAAAAGGAAGAGACTCAAGACAGAAAGGTTATCGAGTTTGAAGTCGAAAAGAAGAAAGTGGCTGAAAACAAACGCGGCTCAAAGAATATAATGGAATACCTGGAAGAGCCCAAGAAAGCTGAACTGAAAGATGAACCGGAAGTTGAAGAGATACTTGCTCAGGTTGAAGAAATTGAAGAAGAGGTAATTGAAGAAGAAGCCATCGCCTTCAATGTAGTTCCAAAGCGGACACTTATCAATGAGGAAAACTCAGGAAGCGAAGCTCAGGATGAGCAACTGGCCTTGCAGAAAATGAAGATGAGAGAGGCTCAGGAGATTAAAAGACTTGAAGAACAAGCAAGGATAAGAGAACAGGTGAGGTCGCTCAATCAGCAAATTTATGCTCTGCGAGAAAAAAGAATGAAGAATAAGGATATCCAAAATGACCGGCTCAGGCATTTGATCAAGACAATTGCCCTTGCTGAGATATACCTTAAGATGGAGGAATACAAGAATAATCCAATTGATCATAATGAAGTTGTACCCAGCACAGTTGTGGCTTCTAAGGAATCATTCTGGATGGATGAAGAAAGAATCATGGTGAGGTATCCCGACAGAAAAACGACTTATCGAAAAGAAACATTCCTGTTCGGCATCACCTATTTCTACCGTGGTGACGAGGAAATAAACGAAGATACATTCTGCCAGGAAGTGAGTGAAGCTTCAAAAAATTCATACATATGCGTAAACTGATCTATTTCCTAATTCCACTCCTCTTGTTCGGGACCAGGTTGTTCTCCCAGACATACAGCTTTCAGCATATAGGAGTTGAAGACGGATTGGCGCAATCGGTTATTACCAGTATAAATCAGGATAAGGATGGTGTTTTCTGGATCGGAACAATGTCTGGATTGACGCGCTATGATGGTTCAAATTTTGACATCGTTGCGAAGGAAGATGGACTTGCCGAAAATTGGGTTACCTCTTCCCTGAGGGATCAGAATGGTAATCTCTGGTTCGGGCACTGGGGAGGTGGCGTTTCCTTTTATGATGTTGAAACAGGATCCTTTCAGGATATGAAATTTGAAAGGTTCAGTAACTTCAAAACCATTACGGATATCGTTCAAGATAAGGACGGCGATATTTGGTTCAGCACGTCAGGTGCAGGTGTATTCAAGTACGAATCCAAAGATGAAGCAATAATTTCATTGACCCTTGAAGAGGGTTTTCTCAGTGATATGATAAATGCCATGGTTGTTGATCAACAAAACAATATATGGTTTGCCTCGAATCTGGGAATTGTTGTTTACCAGAGTGATAAATCCCTCGAAAATGAAGATGCTTATACACTGATCACAAGTGAAGAAGGCTTAAGCTCCGACCACATAACAGACCTGATTGCCGTTGGAAAAAATTCAATCTATGCCAGTTCTGAATTCGAAGGAGTATCGGTAATAAAAACTACCGGGAATCCTGGAGTTTTTGACATAGGGGTGATGAATGACGAGAACATTCTTCCATCAAATGAAATTTCCTGTCTCTATAAAGAAGATGATGACAACATCTGGATCGGATCGAGAGACAAGGGTGTTTTCAGATACAATTTATCGAAAAACTACATCCGTCAACTTTCAACCAGACAAGGACTGAACTATTTTAAGGTCAATAATATTTTCCGCGACCGAGAAGATAATGTCTGGATCGGAACCGACCTCGGTTTGAACCTCTTTAGAGGAGATGAATTCCTTATTTATGATGAAAGAGATGGACTGGCAAACAATGTGATTTGGGCTATTGCTGAAGATAAGGAAGAAAGAATCTGGTTGGGTACAGATGACGGAGTTTCCAGATTGAGCTTTCTTAAGGACACGAAGTCAGGTCAAACCACCAGAATTGAAGTTGACAATTTTGGAACCAAGGATGGATTAAGCAATCCAACGGTTCTCTCACTCTACATCAGCGATAATGGCAATGTATGGTGTGGAACTGGATATGGTGGTGTGACCGTTCTCGATTCAAAAGGCAACAGAACAACGGTTTTAGATACAGATGATGGTCTTGCCTCAAATACCATCTATAGCATTGCCAGAGGAAATGATGGTACTTACTGGCTGGGAACAGACAAAGGTGCTTCACAGATCAAGACCGATGGTGAGATTGTAAATTATACATCGGATGACGGACTGGGTGGCGACAACATTTACAAGATATTCAAAGACGACAAAGGCAATTTGTATTTCGCCTCGATTGGTGGCTACTTGAGTGTTCTCAGAAATGGCAAGTTTGAGATTTTTAATGAAGACAAAAATCTGAGTCAAAAATTTATCACATCGATCACGGGTGATAATGAAGGAAATGTATGGTTTGGTGCCTATGGAGGTGGTATTTACAAGTTTGATGGAAAAGAATTTACGAATTACAGTACGGAAAACGGACTGAGCAGTAATTCCCCATATTCCCTTGTTGCTGACGATTATAACAACATTTGGGTTGGTCATGGAAAAGGAATTGACAAGTTCAATACCAAAGACCTTACAACTAAGAGATACAGAGAAAAAGAAGGCTTTCTGGGCGTTGAACCTAACCCGAATTCAGTTTGGAAAGATCATGACGGAAATTTATGGTTCGGAACCATCATGGGCGCTGTAAAGTTTAACCTGAGTCTCGAGAAACAAAACGCCACTGAACCAATAACCATTCTCGAAAACATTAAGGTGAATTATGAGCCATTTGAATTTCCTTTAGATAATGAATTCAGCTATGATGAAAACCATATAACTTTTCACTACATAGGTATCAGTCTTACAAATCCAGAACATGTAGAGTACATGTTCATGCTCGATAATTTCGATCGCGATTGGTCACCGGTGACGAAAGAGCAGGACGTTGTGTATTCAAACCTTCCTCCAGGTGATTACGAATTCAGAGTGAAAGCCTCAAATAATGATGGTAAGTGGAACGAGCTTCCTACCTCATACACATTCACCATCAAACCTCCATTCTGGATGACCTGGTGGTTCTATACAATCTGTGGTATTCTTATTGTGGTTGGATTATATGTAGGAGACAAGATCAGAATGAGAAAACTCAAGGCTGATAAAGAAAGGTTGGAACGAATTGTAGATGAAAGAACAGCTGAAGTTGTTGAACAGAAAAACATCGTTGAGGATAAGAACAGGGAGATCATGGATTCTATAAAGTATGCCAGAAGAATCCAGCACGCTATCCTTCCTCCTATTCCTTTTGTTCAGTCTCATTTCTCCGACAGCTTCGTCCTTTACAAGCCAAAAGATGTGGTTGCTGGTGATTTCTATTATTGCGAAACCATCGGTGACAACATCTACATTGCCTCGGCAGATTGCACTGGTCACGGTGTTCCGGGTGCCATGGTTTCTGTAGTATGTGCAAACGCATTGAACAGGGCCATCAAGGAGATGCAAATAACCGAACCGGCCGCAATTCTCGATAAGACCAGGGAGCTGGTATTAGAGACGTTCGAGAAAAGTGAGAAGCAGGTCAATGACGGAATGGATCTATCCTTCTGTAAGATCAATTTGAAAACAAGGAAAATGACATTCACGGGTGCAAATAATCCCGTTTACAGAATCACTCCGTTGAACGGTGAAGCAGACGAGAAAACATTGAAAAACGACGACTTTATGTTGCTCGAATACAAGGGTGACAAACAGCCGATTGGGGATTTCATCTTTGCTAAGCCTTTTACACAAACAGAGGTACAACTGAAGAAAGGTGACAAATTATATCTATCAACCGACGGATTTGCAGATCAGTTTGGCGGTGATGAAGGAAGGAAATTCATGTACACTCCTTTCAAGAAAATGTTCCTGAATATACACACCAAGAAATTCAGTGAGCAGGAAGAAGAGATCGTTCAGATCTTCGACCAATGGAGAGGAAGCGAATTCCAGATCGATGATATTTGCATCCTTGGATTGGAGATCAAATAATTACATATCCTTTATCAAAAGGTTATAATTTGATTCTTCCACTTCTTTCCTGGCCTTCTCGATTATCTTTTCTATTCTTATCAGTTCGTCGCTTTTTTCGACCGGCAGATCGTTGACTCCGTAATCATTAAGCCTTCTTAAAACAAAATTCAGGTCGAGTTTGGAAATGTCAACGGCAGGATAATATTTTGACTCAACATTTGCATCATGAATTACTTTGTTAACGACTCGGGCACGCACAAGATCATTTAATATGCGACGAACAAGCTTTGCAGGAATCTGCATACCCGCCGAAATTTCAGAAGAACTTGGCCCCTCCTCTCCTTTTTCAAATTTGCTGATCAATTCATGAACAACAGCCACGGAAAGAACGAACTGATAGGATTGACTGATCTCGTTAGATACGACATCAAATTCAAATTTTCCATGATTCTGGTAGGCAAAGCTCAACTCAGCTCCAAGTAGAACAACAAGCCAGTTTGTCTGCACCCATGCCAGGAAGAGAGGTAATGCCGCAAATCCTCCATAAATGGCATTATATCGTGAAACACCAACCTGGAAAGTGAGATAAACATATTCTACCGCTAAAAAGAGTATAGCTGCCACCAATCCACCAAATAAAGCTGCCGGAAATTTCACCTTTGTGTTTGGAAGAATGATGTATAACATTCCAAACATGGTTACCAATAAGAACAAAGACAGAAGCTCCAGTCCGTATTTGACCAGAATTCCCAGCTCAGCCAGAATTGTAAAATTTTCGCTTGCACTTTCGAAACCACTTGATACAGCACCATGAATACTACTTGAAACAATGATCAACAAAGGTGACACAAGCATAATGGCCATGTAATCCGTAAATTTTCTCACCCAGGATCTACCACTCCTTGCCTCCCATATGTCATTGAAGGAAGCTTCAACACTGCCCAGGACTTTCATCACTGACCAGAATAACAGAGCTACACCGAGTCCTGCGATCAATCCGCCCTTTGTATTCTGAAGCATTGAATTGGCAAATTCGAAGACATAGGATATCACTTCCTGATTATAAGTCAAGTCTGATTTGAATTGAGATTCTAGTTTCTTTTCGAAGCCAAATCCTTTGGCAATTCCAAAGAACATTGCTACGATGGGAACAATGGATAGTAAAGTGTAAAAAGTAAGTGCCGAGGCTTTTTGCTGACAGCTATCCTTCCTGAAATCTCTCCAAGCTATAATGAAGGATCTTAAAAAATGATACAGATATCTCCTGGGGCCTTCAACGGTAGCCAGATCCACCTGCCATATGCCCTGATCCAGAAAACTTCTTACTTCTTGCGTCTTCTTCATGACATGCAAAATACTGCCTTTAATTTTTTTTATGAAATTCAGTCTGAAATAATCTGATCAAAAAGAAGTTATTCAAACGTGAAAGTGAGATACAGAATTTTGATACTTCAGGTATTACTTACCGTTCTGTTTGTCCAGGCAATAAAGATTTACGACAACTATTACGAAAGTGAATCAGAAGGTCTGGCAGCAGTAATTGATGAAGTACTAAGCCTGTTCATCTTACTGCTCCAATACATCTGGTTTGTTCCATTTTGGGCATTGCTTTCATTGATATTTTACTTTTCTAAGAAAGAAGAATACTTTCATGGCAGCCTCTTAAGCCTGGAGTTTTCCAGTCTGTTGATTTTGGTTGTTCTCACCCCCAGCTACTTCTAACCATCCCATTTCACAAATCAAAAATCAAACTTTCATTTTTCATCTTTCATTTTTCATCCTTCACTTTTCATCTTTTACCATAATTCAAGCGGTCAATTTTCTTTTTTCAAATTCATTACTTTTTTTAACTTGCAGAAAACAATACGGATTTGAGGCTACGTATACTCTTTTCTCTTTCTCTGATACTGATTTCTTCAGTCCTTTTTGCCCAGAACCAGCCCAGCAATGTTCAGGACAACTACTCCGGTATATTATCTGTGCCTTCGAATCCCGCCAATATGGCTGATAACCGCCATAGATTGGATATCAACCTCTTTCAAACTTTCAACTCTGCTTATAATAACTATATAGCACTTGAAGGACATACAATTGGCTTTTGGACTTCTCAGACCGGTGCAGGAGAGGCATTTGGAGGTGGCGATGGAAACGCTTTCAGTGATCCGGAATTTCAGGAAAAATATCTTTTCGAGAGACTTGATGGAAATAGTAAATCTATACATCAATATACAGAAGTTATGGGGCCTTCAGCCCTTTACACCATTGATGATAGACAGGCGGCATCCTTGATGTGGAGAGTTCGGTCTGTGGGTAATATTGATGGATTGGGTGAAGAACTGGCCAGAATAATCTACAATGATAAAAACGTTCCTGATCTCTGGGGACAGGCCATTTCAAACGAAGAAGAAATTGGCATGGCGAATATGACATGGGCAGAATATGGCCTTGGTTATGGCCGTGTTATTTACGACGAGCACAAGCATTTTGTTAAAGTAGGTGGTACTTTCAAGCTTGTACATGGAATGCATGCAGCCTATTTCCAGGTAGAAGATTTCAATTACACTCTTGATATTGATACTACGGATGTAGATGACCCAAGAGACCTTCTTACTGTTCCCGGTGTTCGTGTAAATTACGGTCGATCACAGAATTACGATCCTTCTCAATCTGACTATTTCTCCTACAACTTCGATTCAAAGATGGCTCCGGCTCTGGATATCGGTGTTGTATACGAAATACGCCCTGACCGAGAAAAGTATAAATATGACATGGATGGAGAGTATGATCTGTGGATGAATGACAAAAACAAATACAAGTGGAAGTTCGGACTGTCGATCACAGACATCGGTAGAATCAAATTTGACAAACATCCTAACAGCAGAGACTATATTCTCGATGTTCAGGATTGGGATATTACAGACTTTCCGATCAATGACATGAATGACTTCGACTCTGTAATAGCTTCTGTTGCAACACCGGCGCCGGGTGACGAAAGAACCTTTAACATGCAACTTCCAACTGCATTGAGTATTCAGATCGATTACAACATTATCAATGACTTCTATGTGAATTTCACCCCTTACTGGCCTCTTTACAATCCGAGTGATCCATCCAAGGTTCACAACATTGGGACTTACTCTTTGACACCGAGATATGAAAACAGATGGTTTGGAGCTTCCATGCCGTTCTCATACAACCATTACGGAAATACGGCCATGGGCCTTTCTATTCGTCTCGGACCTGTTACAGTAGGAACAACTGATTTTGTGCCTTATTTCTATGGTGTGAACATTTTCGGTGTTGATGGATATTTCGCCTTAAAAGTGCCTCTATTTAGAGCGGGTAAACCGTCCGACCGAGATGATGATAAGGTTTCTGACAAGAAAGACGATTGTCCCGAAATTCCTGGATTACTGGCCTTCAATGGTTGTCCTGATATCGATAATGACGGCATTGCAGACATTTATGATGACTGTCCTTCCGATTCTGGTTCAGCCGAATTCAGAGGTTGTCCTGATACAGACGGTGATGGTATCATTGACAAATACGACGAATGCGTTGATCTTCCAGGTATTGTTGCATTTGGCGGATGTCCGGATAGCGACGGCGACAGTCTGATCGATCCTCAAGATTCTTGTCCGAATCTTGCCGGTCTGCTAATTTTCCATGGATGTCCTGATACAGATGGTGATAGCATCATCGATCCTGATGATCTATGTCCTGAGCATCCGGGCCCAATCGAAAACGGAGGCTGTCCTGATACCGATTTCGATGGCATCTTCGATTACTTGGATGAGTGTCCGGAAGTATTCGGTCCAAAGGAAAACAATGGTTGTCCATGGCCTGATACTGATATGGATGGTGTTCTCGACAAAGATGATCGATGTCCAAATAACCCAGGACCTGCAGAGAATGACGGTTGTCCGTACGCAGATACCGACGGCGACAGCATACTCGATAAAGATGATGATTGTCCGAATGTACCGGGTGTACCAGAAAACAACGGTTGTCCTGTAATTGAGGAAGAAGAGCAAGAGATTCTGAATACTGCATTTGCAAATCTTGAATTCCTCTCAGCTAAGGCTGTGATCAGACAAAACTCTTACGCGTCACTTGATGAGCTTGCCGCACTGCTCGTTAAGAAAGAAGACTGGAAACTTAAACTTGAAGGACACACAGATAATGTGGGTACTGAAAAAGACAACTTGATTCTTTCTAAACGTCGAGCAGAAGCCGTACAGAAATATCTCTCTGATAAGGGTGTAGAAAAGTCGAGAATCAAAGTTGAATTCTACGGAGAAACTCAACCTATAGAGTCGAATGATACTGCAGAAGGAAGACAGAAGAACAGAAGGGTTGAGATGGAGATTCTGTTTGAGTGATGACATCTGACTTATGAGTTATGACTTATGAAGTGATTGTCGAATTAGGAATTTGGATACTCAATTGCCTCCTCTGACGACTGACCACTGACGACTAAAAGATGAAAACACCTGCAATTTTTATTACAGCATTATTACTATTCTCATGTGTTGAACCACCTCGGGGTGATGTGAGGGACATGAGATCAGATCAGCATGAAGAAGTTGATGAGGCCCTTAAAGCTTTGAATAAATTGGAGGAAGGTACATCGAATCATGAACTCGAATCCATCGACCCTGAAATCAACTTGGACGATATAGTGGGATCAGTTTTTGATATGGGTGAGTCTCATCATCTAAATGGAGATTGTAAAATGGAATTTGAATGTGATTGTTGCGGATCGCTTATAGCCTTTGCTGAAAATGGGGTGTTTTTTGACCATGCTATTTGTGTCGCAGATGAGCGCATGTATGCAGGTGAATATAAACTGGAAAATAATACCCTCACTTTAACATATTCACGTTTTCATTCCAATAGGAATTATCAAGGAGATAATCATGAGCTGACCACGGATACCATGCAGGAAAGGATTATCATCAATTTCAAGGGCGTACTTTGTTCTTCTGATTTTATCCTGAAGGGAACTATCGACGACGGAATCTTTTATTTGGTGAACAAATACACAGAAAACACAGAATTTCTCACAGAAAATGAAGAAATGATCAAGCTTATCTGGTCACCGGAAAAAGGTGTGAATATGGATTGAGATGCTTGATAAAGAATTTCAAAAATCTGAGAAGTAGAAGAGAGTTTCGCGCAGAGACGCAGAGTCGCAAAGACGAGTTGACTTAAAACAATACATTCGTCCTTTTCCAGTTTATATCAAATGAAGTCAATCCACACTTTCCTGTTTATTGTACTGATGCTCTTACATGATGTCATTTTCTCAGCTCCAAAAAGCGACACCACGATTATTCAAGACCATCTCGAAACACTAACTCGTACCTTTGGATATAGAACCCACGACAATTTTGAAGCACTCAATCAGAGTGCAGATTACATAAAAGATGTTTTTGAAAAGTATAGTGATGATGTTTCTTTCCAGGAATTCAGAGCAGGCGCATGGAAGTATAAAAATGTGATCGCTTCATTCGGCCCCATGGATGCCGAGAGAATTATCATTGGAGCACATTACGACGTCTGTGAAGAACAGGAAGGAGCTGATGACAATGCCAGCGGTGTAGTAGGTTTGCTTGAACTAGCTCGCTTGCTCAAAGACAAGGAATTGAATTATAGGATTGATCTTGTGGCTTATTCTTTAGAAGAACCACCTTATTTCCGCTCAGAATTCATGGGAAGCTATATACATGCCAAATCTCTTGTAGACAAAGATATTCCAGTAAAAGGCATGATATGTCTTGAAATGATCGGTTATTTCTCTGAAGAAAAGAAAACGCAAAAATACCCGATCGGACCTCTCTCTTTGATCTATGGAAGGCAAGGGAATTACATCACCGTTGTCAAAAAATGGGGAGCCGGCTCTTTTGGCAGGCAATATGCCAGAAAAATGAAAAAGACAAAAGATATTCCGGTCAAAAAATTCTCAGGCCCAGCTTCATTACCGGGAATCGATTTTTCAGATCATCTTAATTATTGGAAGTTTGATTTCAGCGCCGTCATGATCACTGATACAGCATTCTACAGGAATAAAAACTATCACGAGAAAACCGACACGCTTGAAACTCTTAATATTTCTAAAATGGCAATGGTTATTGATGCTGTTTTGGAATCTCTATTGAAGTTGAAGTAGTTCGCCTTGAGGAGGTTTTGTCACTTTGAGTAACGCGATTAAAGGGAATTCGGAATAGTGAACCCGCCTGCCGGCGCACTGGCCTGGCGCTCCGTCGGGCAGGTTCGGAATTTGGAAGTCTGTACCCCGCATTCACAGGGTGCAGGAAAGAAACACTCGCAGACCAAAGCCTGAAGTGAAATGTTTTGTCACTTCGAGTGGCGCGACTGCAAGGAGCGTTGTATCGAGAAGCAGACAAAACGTTAATCTAACTGTTCTCAATACATTCCGACCTGCGGCCGAAATACCTGCCTACCGCAGGCAGGCTCGAACTGATATTTCAAATAATTCTGGAACCTGGAATCTGCTCGCCCGAGCGTACCATTTGGTACGGGCGGGGACTCAGGAATCTTTCTCAAGCCACGACAAGGCACTTCTTTCATCCAAAAATGCCTGAGTTGGTATGATGGGTTTGATGAATTTTACCTGAGAATTAATCAAAAGCATGGTGGAGGGATCTTTCATGACCAGCGCATCTTTGGCTCGCACCTCTCTTCGGGTGCGTTCATTGTATTCCATCCTCCCTTCAGTTGAAATGGTCGAAGTATCGTTGACAATGATCAGAAAAGGAGCACTTTCGCTGTCAATTAGATCAATGTATGCATTGTAATTTTCTTCAAGGTTCTTGGCCTCGAGATGAGAATGATCCTTTACCTCTACTCTGATCACTCCATTTTCAAGCCTGCTTATGAAGGCCGTTTCTGTCTCTATCTCTCTTACTGCTATCATTACGCCTTTGATTGGTGAAAACCAGTTGCCTGATTTTTCATTCACCTCCGTTATACGAAGTTTTCAACTTTTTTGTTCTATTTTCATTCCCGAAAGAATGAAGGAACATCATCAAAAACTGGAGCAAATGTACATGAATGCTCCGGTTCAGGAAGTATATCAAGGTATAAAAATTAAGGTATCAGAAGGTAATGCAGAAATCACACTTCCTGTTGATCCAAAGTTCTTTCATGCGGCAAATGCATTGCACGGATCGGTCTATTTTCGTTTGCTCGACGATGCTGCGTATTTTGCTTGCAATTCTCTTGAAAATGAGTTCTTTATGCTCACTTCATCTTTTCACATCGACCTCCTAAGACCAGTGACTCAGGGAATCTTATTGGCTAAAGGAAGAGTGATCAAAAGAAGCAGGAATATCACCCTTGCTGAATCAGAATTATTTGATGACAGAAATAAACTGGTTGCAAAGGGAAAAGGAACCTTTATGAGAAGCCAACAAGAACTTATTAGTGTACCAGGTTATGAGTAATACCAACAGAAAAACATTTCTAAAACAATCGGCCCTTCTGGTCGCAAGTCCTATGCTCGGACTTCGAGCCTACTCTGCATCAAATGAATTGAATCCACTCTCGCAAAACTCAGGTTTCCCTATGGTCATCTCAACCTGGAATCACGGTGTTCCAGCGAATGATGAGGCATGGAAATTATTGTCGAAGGGTGGTTCCAGCCTGGATGCGGTTGAAGCGGGAGTTAAGATTCCGGAAGCGGATCCAAAAGTTACCAGCGTAGGTTATGGAGGATATCCTGATGAAACCGGCCAGGTTACACTTGACGCATGTATCATGGACTGGCAAAATAATTGTGGAGCAGTAAGTTACCTTCAGAATATTAAACATCCCATATCCGTGGCCAGAAAAGTCATGGAAAAGACCAGACATGTTATGTTAAGCGGAAAAGGCGCCCTTGAATTTGCCCTGAATCATGGATTTTACGAAGAAGATCTGCTCACCGAAGATGCCAGAAAAGCGCTGATCAAATACAAAAATTCACAGGTCAAAGAACAGATTGAGCAGAAAGTGGATATGCATAATCATGATACGATCGGAATGTTGGCCATAGATAAAGAAGGAAGAATTTCAGGCGCCTGCACGACAAGTGGATTAGCTTGGAAATTGAATGGACGAGTTGGAGATTCACCCATCATAGGTGCCGGATTGTTTGTTGATGGAAAGGTAGGAGGTGCAACGGCAACTGGTAAGGGCGAGGCCGTGATTAAAATTGCTGGTACGGCAATCATTGTAGAAATGATGAGAAATGGAATGAGTCCTCAACAGGCCTGCGAAGAAGCCGTTAAAAGAATCACAGAAACTCAGTCAGATTTCAAATCTTTTCAGGTTGGATTTCTCGCAGTGAATACGAAAGGTGAATATGGCGCTTCTTCTCTCCAGAAGGGGTTTCAATATGCAATTACCGATGCATCAACAGGTACAAAATTGGTTGATTCGGATTATATGCTGAAATGAAATCAGCGTATTGCTAAATGTTAGATTATAAATTATAAATGTTAAAATGAGGATTTATCTTTTTATCCCATTTTAAAATTTATAATTTATCATTTACCATTATACTAGTGTAACTCATTTTCAATGGCAGTTTCAAAGCTCTCTTTCAATTCCTCAACAGAACCAAAATTCTCACCATCGATAACAATTGAATTTCCTTCTACAGTTCCAAGAAATTCAAAGGACTGGCCATTGCTTTGAAGATAATTTTCGAAGTCATCTCTACTCGTCGCACCTATTGAAACAACCACCCTACTCTGACTTTCCCCAAAGAGGTAAGCATCTTTTCTTATATCTGAATTGGAATCGATTTTAACTCCAAGACCATTCACTGATGATGATTCAAAGAGGGTTACGAACAGCCCGCCATCTGCACAATCATGGGCAGAATTGATCCATCCTTTTTCAATAAGACTCTTAAGATTGTCCTGCATTGCATATTCTTCTTCAAGATCAAAATGCGGTGGAGTGGAAAGTTTTACTCCGTGATAGCTATATAAGTACTCAGAGGCACTGATATCATTTCTCGACTCACCAATCATATAGATCAGGTCTCCTTCATTTTCAAAGCCGAGGCCCGTTATGTGTTCTTTCTTTTCAACCAGGCCTACCATTCCGATCGTTGGGGTTGGAAATACGGCTTCTTCTTTATCTCCCATTACAGTTTGATTGTAGAAGCTGACGTTTCCACCGGTTACCGGTGTCTCAAATTTTTCACAGGCCTTTCTCATTCCGTTAATAGCGCCAACAAACTGCCAATAAACATTCTTGTTGTATGGATTCCCAAAATTCAGACAGTTGGTGATTGCACTTGGTTTTCCACCCGAACAAACGATATTTCGTGCGGCTTCAGAAACTGCAATAGATGTTCCAACTTCAGGATCCAGGTACACATATCTCGCATTACAATCTACCGTCATCGCCAGGGCCTGATCCAGTCCTTTGATATTAACAATTCCGGCATCGGTAGGATTGTTAGTCGACATATTGGCCGTTCCAACCATTGAATCATACTGATTTATAACCCATCTCTTCGAAGCTATATTTGGATGTTTCAGCAATGATTTGGCAACTTCCTTAAGATCTGAAGGGACCTCTATTGAATCGATGTTAAATTTCTTCGTTTCTGCATAATACACGGGTTCTTCATATTCTCTGTCATACACAGGTGCTCCCCCACCAAGAATTAAGTCTTCAGCAGGAACGTCTCCAACTAATTCACCATTCATGTAGTAGTGTAGTCGTCCTCCTTCAGTCACCTCACCGATCTGCACAGCATCCAGATCCCATTTTTCAAAGATGTCCTCAACAACACTTTCCTGACCTTTCTTTACAACAACCAACATTCTCTCCTGAGATTCAGAAAGAAGAATTTCAAATGGCTTCATACCCTCTTGACGAACAGGTACTTTGTCAAGATCTATTTTCATTCCATGTCCTGTATCACCAGACATTTCTGACGTAGAACAAGTGATTCCGGCCGCTCCCATATCCTGCATACCTATGATGCAATCGGTTTTTGCCAGCTCCAAGGTAGCCTCTAAAAGAAGTTTTTCCTGGAATGGATCACCAACCTGAACAGCTGGCAGATCCTCAGCACTGTCCTCTGTTATGTCCCCAGAAGCAAATGTGGCACCATGAATTCCGTCCTTTCCGGTTTTGGAACCAACAATGTAAACCGGATTTCCAACTCCATAAGAAGTTGCAGAAATGGTAGCATCCTTTTCTACAATCCCAACAGACATGGCATTGACCAATGGGTTGGTCTGGTAACATTCATCAAAAAATACCTCTCCTCCGACTACCGGAATACCGAATGAATTTCCGTAATCACCGATTCCTTTGACTACACCTTTCAATAACCACTGTGTTCTAGGATCTTGCAATTTCCCGAAACGTAGTGAGTTCAACTGGGCAACGGGACGTGCACCCATAGTAAAGATATCCCGGTTGATACCTCCAACACCTGTTGCAGCGCCCTGGTAGGGCTCGAGAGCAGAAGGGTGATTGTGAGATTCAATCTTGAATGCACAGGCAAGTCCGTTTCCAATATCCACGAGTCCGGCATTCTCTTCACCGGCTTCCACCAACATATGTGGACCCTTTCTAGGCAGGGTTTTCAACCACTTAATTGAATTCTTATATGAGCAATGTTCTGACCACATTACCGAGAAAACACTGAGTTCTGTGAAATTTGGTGTTCTACCCAGAATCTCTATGATCTTGTCATATTCCTCTTGATTGACTCCTAATTTGGACGCTGTCTCAAAATTTACTTCCGTTTGTACGGCTTCTTCGCTCATGATACTTTGATGTTGTTCGTGGAGGGGCAAAATTAACCATCTCTGGCCGACTTCATAATAAAGCAATGACTATTTTTAGCTGAGTTATTGACATCACTGAAAGAAGGATTGAAAAGAGCTGAATTATGACTTATTATACCAGACAATACAGCAATGAAGGATAGTGAAAAGCCTGATCTTTCCTCTCAATCGAATCCGGAAGAAAAAAAAGAATCTGTTTCGAAAAATGACCTAAAAGGTGTCGTCAAAAACAATCAAAGAACTGGTATTCTGATCGGCCTTGGATTTGTTGTTTGGGCCCTTCTACCCTACTTCGTTCATGACTTCATTGTGCAGATTTACAAATTTTCATTCCTCGCCTTATTAATTTACATGGTGGCACAGGCGAGCAAGAAAAGGTGAAGCAAATAGATCATTACTTTGCAATCACTACTTTTAGACAGTAATCCAATACCTGGTTTAATTGATCTGGATACCCTTTATCACATTCCTTGTTTTAAGTCTCTTCCTGATATGGAGATTACCTTTCTTCCGAAATCTGCAGATCTCAGTCTCCTATCTCATTTCCGCCTTTTTAATCAAGGTAGTGGTTGGTTTCTGTTTTTTATGGATTTACTCAGACTATTACTCCGTAAGAGAAGAGGCAGACGTATTCAAATATTTTGACGATGCCTTACTGATTGATGATGTGAGAAATAAGTCCACAAAGGACCACCTCCAGTTGGTCTTAGGAATAGGAAATATAGAGGTACTTACTTCACAATATCTATTAGAAAGTCGATTCTGGGATCGAAATCCGAGTCTGCCTTATTTTAATGACAATCGATTCATTATCCGTTTTCATGCCATTCTTCTTCCATTCAGCTTGGGCAATATCTATACCCATCTGCTATTTGCAAATTTCATTTCATTTCTTGGACTCTTGTATTTATTTAAAGTCTTCAAGGAATTTAGTGACCTAACCGATAAGTTATTGTTTCTGAGCCTTATTCTTCTGCCTTCACTTCTATTTTGGTCCAGCAGCATCCTGAAAGAAAACCTTTTACTGTTAGGTTTCGGCGGATATCTCTTCAGTTTAGTTCAATTGACGAAGAAGAGGAAATTCATGATCCCATTATTACTATTCGCACTTATTATCGCTCAGAGTAAAATCTATATTCTTTTTATTCTTCTGCCACTGAGCATTTCTTACCTATGGTCAATTGGAAAAGATTTCAATGCCTCATTTTTACGTTTTTTCCTCGTTACTATTTTTTTCATATCTCTGATTTTAAACATTGGAATCTACTTCCCGGAATTCGATGTGAAAGAAATCCTTGCATTCAAGCAGTCAGAGTTTAAATGTCTTGCCGAATGGATGGGAGCTGGTAGTCAGGTCTATATACCCGATCTGGACTCAAGCACTTATTCTTTTATTAAGGCTCTTCCTTTAGCAATTATCAATGCTCTTTTTCGGCCATTTCCAACAGACGAATTGAATGCCCTCTCATTTTTGTCGATGATCGAAATATGGGGACTATATACACTTCTAATACTGGCCTGGATTTTCAGGCGAAAAGACTTCAAATTGAATCCGGCTGCTTTCCTTTTGACAACTTTTTTCATTTTACTCTTGTCTGCATTAATCGGTTGGACGACTCCGGTATCAGGTGCCATCGTCAGATATCGTATTGTTATTCTTCCATTTATCATTTTGGCCATTTTGTCGCTGGTCGACTTCAAAAAAATCGGCAAATTCGTGCCCTCTAAACTAATTTCATGAGACTTTTAGCATTTATATTTCTCTCTGTAACTTTATCTAGTTGTATGACTAAAGAAAAAGTAGACCTGATCGTACACAATGCGAATATCTATACCGTCAATGAAGAATTCGGGATATCAGAAGCCATGGCAATCATCGGCGACGAAATTGTTGAGGTAGGTCCGGAACATCAGATACTGAATAAGTATTCTTCAGAACATATGATTGATGCATCGAAATCCTTCATTTATCCTGGATTCATTGACGCACATAGTCATTTCATGGGATACGCAACCAATCTGAATCGAGTAAACCTGATTGGTTGTATGAGTCCGGAGGAAATGTTTAATCGAGTTGCTGAGTTCGATAAAAACAAAGACATAGAATGGATCGTTGGCAGAGGATGGGACCAGACACTGTGGGACGAGAAAGAATTTCCTGAAAAATCCTGGCTTGATGAGAATTTGGGACATAGAAATGTAGTTCTTAGAAGAATAGACGGGCATGCTGCCTTGGTAAATCAAAAGGTGCTTGATCTTGCAGGAATAGATGCGAATACAAAAGTTGAAGGAGGTGTTATTGAAGTCAAGGATGGTAAATGTACCGGTATTCTCATTGACAACGCCGTGGATCTAGTTACAGAATTGATTCCTGAAAACAATGTGGCTCAGAAATTATATCTGGCAAAGCAAGCCGAGCAGAATTGTATTGAAAAAGGCCTAACTTCTGTTTGCGATGCAGGTGTAGATTATGAAGACGCAATGATCTACTTCGACTGGTACAAGAATGATAAGCTGAAGATCAAGATGTACGCAATGCTTAATCCAAACAAAAGGAATACATCTACCTTCCTTTTGAAGGGTGCTTATAAGGATGAAAATCTAAGCATTACCTCATTTAAATTCTATGCCGATGGGGCTCTTGGGTCAAGAGGAGCAAATTTGAAAGAAGAATATACTGACGATCATGGAAACAAGGGATTGACGTTGACATCAATCGATACCATGAGATCTGTGGGCATTAAAATTCTTGAGAAAGGCTTTCAAATGAATACACATGCCATTGGAGATCAGGCCGTTCACGATGTTTTGAATTTATATGCTGAATTACTAAAAGGTAATAATGACCGGCGTTGGAGAATAGAACATTCACAGGTTGTAGATCCTGCGGACCTCCACCTTTATGGTGACTTTAACATTATTCCGAGTGTTCAGCCTACTCATGCCACTTCTGACATGGACTGGGCCGACGAAAGACTAGGTGATGAAAGGATGAGAGGGGCCTATGCATACAAGAGTTTGCTGAAACAAAATGGAATGCTTGCTCTGGGTACAGATTTCCCGGTTGAGGACATTGATCCTTTAAAGACTCTTCTTGCCGGAATGAGACGAACAGACCTTGAGGGAGAACCCGAAGGTGGCTTTCAAATGGAAGAAAGCTTAAGCTTTGAAGAATGCATTCGCGGAGTGACAATTTGGGCAGCCATTGCCAACTTTGAAGAAGAAACAAAAGGAAGTCTTGAAAAAGGGAAAAAAGCTGATTTTGTTATATTCAACAGAGATCTGAAGGATCTGAACGCGGATAATTTCAATAATTACCAAGTCCTTTCCACATATATCAATGGTGTCAAGGTCTTCGAAAGAGAAAAAAAATAAACAAATTTTCTTTTTTGTGCGTTATATTTACTGAAAGCTAATCTTCTACTATGAGTAAGGAATTGAAACTGATCTTTGATCTGCATCAGTATCAGATGGATCATTATCCACAAAAAGATGCCTTGATGGCCAAAGTGGATGGCGAATGGAAGGGTTATTCCATGGAAGAATTTCTCGACACAGCTAACCAGCTGAGTTTAGGATTGTTAGAACTGGGCCTTAAAAAAGGCGACAAGGTAGCCATTGTGAGTAACAACAGACCTGAATGGCACGTGGCAGACCTCGCCATGCTTCAGATTGGTGTAATTAATGTGCCTATTTATCCGACAATTACTGAAGAAGATTACGCTTACATCATGAACAATGCCGAGGTTAAATTGGCCTTTGTTTCTGATGAGGATCTGCTGAAAAAGATTAGCAATGTCAAGAAAGATGTTGCCAGCCTTGAGGACATATATTGTTTCAATAATCTAAGTGATTGTAAGCACTGGACAACGCTATGCAAAAAATCAGATGATTATTCAAAGGTTGAAGATATCAAGAAAACCATTGTTGAAGATGATCTGGCTACCTTGATTTACACCTCCGGAACTACAGGAGTTCCAAAGGGTGTGATGATTTCCCATAAGAATCTTGTCAACAATGTGATAGCCTCCAAAGAAAGACTGCCATGTGATGAAAATTCAAAATCACTCAGTTTCTTACCTATTTGTCACGTTTACGAGAGGATGGTGTGCTATTTATACATCTACAATGGTGTATCTATCTATAATGCCGAGTCCATTGATACAATTGGAGACAACATCAGAGACGTAAAGCCCCATGTATTTACTTGTGTGCCGCGTTTACTTGAGAAAATCTATGACCGAATTGTAGCGAAAGGAAGTGAATTGACAGGTATTAAGAAAGCACTCTTTTTCTGGGCACTTGATCTTGCAGAAGAATATGAATTGGAGGGAAAAAGTGCATGGTACAAGTTCCGATTGTCTATTGCAGACAAGCTTATATTCAGCAAGTGGCGAGAAGCTTTAGGTGGAAATACACTGGCCGTTGCATCCGGAAGTGCAGCATTAAATCCAAGATTGATCCGTATTTTCCTGGCGGCCGGCGTGCCTATCAGAGAAGGTTATGGCCTCACCGAATCTGCGCTGGTAATTTCAGTGAATTGTGCAGATGACAATGGAATTAAGATCGGAACCGTTGGTCGTCCGTTATCCAATGTGGAAGTAAAAATTGCCGAAGATGGAGAAATTCTTGCCAGGGGTCCAAATATCATGGTTGGTTACTACAAGAACGAAGAAGCAACGAAAGAAACCATCTCTGAAGATGGATGGTTGCATACAGGAGACATTGGTGAATTGGATGATGACAACTTCTTGAAAATAACGGACCGGAAGAAAGAAATCTTCAAGACATCTGGAGGAAAATACATTGCTCCTCAAATGATGGAGAATAAATTGAAAGAGTCGATGTTTATTGAGCAGATCATGGTGATAGGTGAAAACCGAAAACATCCCGCAGCATTGATACAACCTAATTTTGAATTCCTGAAGGAATACTGTGAAAGGAAGAATATCCCTTTTACTTCCAATGAAGAGATCATAAAAAATGATAAGATCATTGCACGGATTGGCAATGAAGTTGAGAAACACAATGTTGATTTCGCTCAATACGAAAAGATCAAAAAGCATCGTTTAACAGGAAATGTTTGGTCAATTGATGGTGGGGAAGTCACACCTACACTGAAGCTCAGGAGGAAGGTAATATTGGAGAAATATAAAGACCTGGTAAATGACATTTATCAGGATGAGGAAAACTGATGATTAAAGTGCTGATTTACTGAAACTTAGACATCAGCCCTACTTCAGATTTTATACGAGAAATTTCTTATATTGCACGTCCAACGGTAAGAAGCCAATTATTCATTTATGTCAGATAAAACGAAGTATCAATTGGAATACGTGGTGAAGGCTTCACCAAAGTTATTGTACAATTTTCTGTCATCACCCAGCGGACTTTCAGAGTGGTTTGCCGATGACGTGAATTCGAGGGGAGAGAAATATACTTTCTTTTGGGAAGGCAGCGACGAGGTTGCCAATCTTGTCTCTAAAAGACCGAATCAGCATATTCGGTTCAAGTGGGAGAACAGCGAAGATGACGAATCTTACTTCGAGTTTCGCATTGAGATAGATGATTTAACTGAAGACGTTTCGCTCATCATCACGGATTATGCCGAGGATGATGAAATGGAAGAAGCGAAACTTCTCTGGGACAGTCAGGTTCAGACCTTGCTTTCTCATATGGGTTCTTGATTTATCCTGAAGGTTGACCTAGAAATCGGACAACATCTTTCATGAAAAAATCATCCTTATTCGTTTTAAAGTCCTTTTTCGGACCTTTCACACTCACCTTTTTCATCGCAGTTTTTGTGCTGATGATGCAATTCGTGTGGAAGTACATTGAAGATCTTGTTGGAAAGGGATTGGAATTTACTGTAATTGCGGAATTGCTTTTCTACACATCAGCCAGCATGGTTCCTCTGGCATTACCTCTGGCCGTCCTCTTATCCTCTCTAATGACCTTCGGTAACCTCGGCGAAAATTACGAACTGGTGGCCTTCAAATCTGCCGGCATCTCTCTTCAAAAGGTCATGAGACCGCTTGCTTTTCTCATCTTGATTCTGAGCATGGTAGCTTTCATGTTCTCGAATTATGTGCTTCCCGTTGCTAATCTCAAGATGCGATCCCTGTTGTATGACATTATGCAGCAAAAACCCGCTGTGAACATTCTTCCCGGAATATTTTATAATGAGATTGAAGGATTTACCATCAAAGTCCATGAGAAAAAAACCATCGATGATGTGGATCATTTATCAGAGGTAATGATTTACGATCACTCAGAAAAAAAAGGAAACCGGAAGGTCATTATCGCTAAATCGGGCAAAATGGAAAATGTCCAGGACAATCGCTTCCTGGAAATTACACTCTATGATGGCTATGGATACGATGATCAGGTCGATAAGAAGAAATCAGGTAATCTATACCGACACACGAAGAATAAATTCAAAGAAAAGGTGATTCGAATAGATATGTCACAATTTCAATTGAACCGAACTGACGAAGACCTGTTCAAGAGTCATTACGAAATGCTAAACCTGAGACAATTGGTAGAAGCCGTAGATACACTTGAAAGTTTAAATGAAATAAGACTTGATTTCTACAAGAAGGGCATCCGCAATTCTTTCGAAGTGACTAGAGACGACGACGCAGAAGAAATTCGAAGAAAAAAGAAATCTCTTAATGCCAATGTCAAACCAAAAGCTATAAAAACTCCTGAACAAAGAGAGAAAGAAGTGGAAAATAAAAAGAAGAAAATGAAGGTGGAAATCCCTGAAGATTATGATCCTTACGCACTTCTTGCTTCATTGACTCGACAACAACGAATGTCTATTTTTAATCACGCCATCAATTCAAGTCGTGGCATGAAAACCAGATCGAATGCTGCAGTTTTGGAAAAAGAAGAAAGAGACATAATGATAGTCAAACATGTTGTTCAGTGGCACAAAAAACTTACGCTGTCTTATGCCTGTATTGTACTTTTCCTGATTGGTGCTCCTTTGGGATCTATTATCAGAAAAGGTGGACTTGGAATGCCGGTTGTAGTTTCCATCATCTTCTTCATCATTTTTCACATCCTTAATATCACAGGAGAAAAACTTTCCAAGGAAATGGTGGTAGATCCTGCATTTGGAATGTGGATTGCATCTATGGTACTTACACCAGTTGGTTTGTTTATTACCTACAAAGCCACAACCGATTCTACCTTGTTGGATTTATCGGCTTATGCTGGATTCTTCAAAAAGTTTATGCCCAAAAAGGACAATAAGAAATGAAAATATTGCAGATATGCCCCAAACCTCCGAGCCCTCCGGTCGATGGTGGTTGTCTGGCCAGTTTTCAACTTAGTCAAAATCTCCTTTCTATTGGTGCAGAATTAAAAGTGCTTTGCATTTCAACAGACAAACATCCTTTCCTTAAGGATGAGATTGACCCGGATTATGCTGAAAGAACAGATATTGAGCATATATACATCAACACCTCTTTTAATCCTTTGAATCTTTTCCTCGGTTCAATCAGAAAAGAAGCCGGGGTGCAGATGTTAAGGTTCTATCGAAGGGATTTTAAAGATAGGTTGCTCGAAATTCTTGAAAGTGAAACGTATGACGCAATCATTCTGGATGGACTGATGACGGCATTTTATCTAGAAGATATTCGCAAACAATCAAATGCTGAGATCATTTATCGATCTCATAACCTTGAACATTATATTTTCAAACAACAGGCCAAAACTGAAAGCAGCAAACTGAAGGCCTATTATATCTCCAAGCAAGCAGGAAAACTGCAAAAGTTTGAAGAAAAGATCTGGAGACAGAGTGATGTAATATGGTCAATTAGCTCATTTGACAGCGTAGTCATCAAAAACACCATCGGCCAGGAAGAAAAGGTTAAAAACATACCTTTCTCGATGGATAAAGAACGTGATACTAAAAAACCGAAGAGCAATACTCTATTTCATTTGGGAGCTATGGATTGGGGACCGAATGTGGAAGGTTTAGAATGGTTCCTTGCCCAAGTATGGCCTGCCGTAATTAGTGCTTATCCTCAATCGGAGTTTCATTTAGGTGGGAAATCGATCGGAAAATCAGGCCTAAAAGCAATCAATGGGGTGACCATACACCAAGAGGTAAAGGATGCGAATGAGTTCTACAATCAATATGAAATAATGATCGTACCAGTGCTTTCCGGAAGTGGCATACGAATTAAGCTTATCCAGGCACTTGCTATGGGCAAGGTGATCGTTTGCACAAAAAGAGGAGTTATGGGAATTCCGGCAATTCATGCAGAACATATGATGATAAGTGATTCGGCTGAAGAAATGCAGGAACATATTAAAATGCTTCTGGGAAACGAGGAGCTAAGAGATAAACTATCAAGAAATGCCCGCAGACTCTTCGAAGATCATTATCGATTCAATAAGGTCTCTTCTCAAATACAGGATTCTTTGAAGTCCGAGATTAAAGTTTGAACAGCAGAAAAAAAATATTCTTCCTTGTAAGCAGGTTCCCCTACCCTCTCATCAAGGGAGATAAGCTCAGAGCTTATCATCAGATTGTAGAACTATCCAGGACCTGTGACATTCATCTTTGTGCTCTTTCAGATGAGAAAGTATCGGAAAGTGCAATTCAAGCTCTTGAAGAATACTGTGTTTCAATCGATGTGCTGAAACTGAACAAATTCAAGATATTCCTAAATCTGATCAGATATTTTCTCTTTTCGAAAAAACCAGTACAAGTAGGTTATTTCTTTCATAAAAAGATTCAGGACCAAATCTTGTCACGAATAGATAATTACAAACCTGACCATATATTTTGTCAATTGATCCGAACTGCTGAATATGTCAGAAAGATCAAAAGCATACCTACCACACTCGATTACATGGATGCTTTGTCTGCAGGAATGGAAAGAAGAAGTGAAAGCGCAGCGGGAGTAAGAAAGTGGATATTTGAACTGGAAGCAAAACGCCTTAAGAAATACGAACATCAGGTTTTCAAAGATTTTGATCATTGCGCCGTTATCTCTTCATCTGACCGGGATCTGATTTTCCATTATGAGAATGAAGAAATTACCACTCTTCCGAATGGAATAGATACTGATTTCTTTTCTCCGCGTGACTCTGAAAAGAAATACGATCTGTTGTTTACAGGAAATATGTCTTATCCACCCAATGTGCAAAGTGCCCTCTTTCTGGCAAATGAAATTATGCCGCTAATCTGGCAAAAGAGACCGGAAACAACACTACTCATCTCGGGGGCCAATCCTGTTCCATCGGTCAAATCTCTTGCTTCAGACAGAATTGAAATTCGAGATTTTGTTAAGGACATTCGGGATTCTTATGCGAGTTCAAAGGTATTTTCAGCACCCATGTTGATTGGGTCGGGATTGCAAAATAAATTACTCGAGGCCATGTCAATGAAACTTCCCTGCGTTACATCTGAATTGGCCAATAAATCTCTAGGGGCCAAAGAAGGTGAATCCATCTTCATTGGAAGGAATCCAGATGAATATGCTGAACAATTACTCTTCTTGCTTGAAAACAATGCCAAAGGACAGGAAATGGCGGAAAAAGGTCATAGTTTTGTGGCCGAAAATTTCAATTGGAAGAAATCAAATCAAATTCTCTTAGAAATATTAAATGATGGAAGAGCTGAAAAAAATCATTGACGAAGCCTGGGAAAACAGGGAATTATTGAAAGATGAGAATGTTCAGAACACGATCCGCGAGGTTATCGAAATGATCGATAAGGGTTCTCTGCGAGTGGCCGAACCTAATGGCGAACACTGGAAAGTGAATGAGTGGGTGAAGAAAGCCGTCGTTTTGTATTTCCCAATTCAGAAAATGGAGGTTCTTGAAGCCGGACCAATGGAATTTCACGACAAAATGAAGCTTAAAAGCAATTACAAGGAATTGGGAATTCGAGTTGTACCTCATGCAGTAGCCAGATATGGAGCTTATATTTCATCAGGGGTAATCATGATGCCATCCTATGTAAATATTGGAGCTTATGTCGATTCCGGCACCATGGTCGATACCTGGGCAACTGTAGGTTCATGTGCACAGATCGGAAAAAATGTTCACTTATCCGGAGGTGTTGGTATTGGAGGTGTTCTCGAACCACTTCAGGCCGCACCGGTCATTATCGAAGACAACTGTTTTATTGGATCCAGGTGTATTGTTGTTGAAGGAGTGAGAGTTCGTGAAGAGGCCGTTCTGGGTGCTAATGTGGTATTGACCATGTCAACAAAGATCATTGATGTTAGCGGAGATGAACCAATTGAAATGAAGGGAGAGATCCCTCCACGATCTGTTGTCATTCCGGGATCTTACACCAAAAAATTCAAAGCCGGCGAATTCAATGTTCCCTGTGCATTGATCATTGGTAAGAGAAAAGCGAGCACGGATGTCAAAACTTCGCTCAATGATGCCTTGAGGGATTTCGAAGTCGCTGTATAAAAAGAATTTCATTGAAAAAAATCCTGATCATTCAAACTGCCTTCATCGGTGATGTGGTTCTGGCCACAGTGTTGATCGAAAAATTGGCAGATCTTTATCCTGATGCGGATATTGATTTCCTTGTAAGGTCAGGCAACAACTCCCTTTTGAAGAATAATCCTCATCTCAATGAGGTTTTGATTTGGGAGAAAAAAAGAAAGAAATACCTCAATCTATTCAAGATCCTTTTTAAGATTCGAAAAAAGAAATTCGATCTGATCGTCAACGTACATCGATTTGGAAGCAGCGGTTTCCTCTGCTGGTTATCCAGGGCAAATACGAAGGTTGGTTTTGATAAGAATCCATTTTCCTTTTCATATGATGTTAAGGTGACTCATGAGATTGGAAATGGGAAACATGAAGTAGAAAGAAATCTTGAACTGCTTGATTCATTCGGTGGTGAAAAGAATTACAAACCCAGATTGTATTATACCGAAGACAATGCAATTAGGGCAGCTGAATTTGTAAACGGACCTTATGTTGTGATCGCTCCGGCATCGGTGTGGTTTACAAAACAGTTTCCTCAGGAAAAATGGGTGGAGCTTATTGATAGAATACCCGAACACATATCTATCTGTTTGTTGGGAGCCGGCAATGATGTTTGCAATTGCGAAGAATTGATCAACAAATCAGGAAGGCAGAATATGGTCAACCTGGCAGGAAAACTCAGTTTTCTGGAATCTGCTGCGCTCATGAAAAACGCCGAAATGAATTTTGTCAACGATTCTGCCCCACTCCATTTTGCCTCTTCGGTAAATGCTAAAACCACTGCAATCTTTTGTTCTACCCTGCCATCCTTTGGCTTTGGGCCTCTTTCTGATGATTCCAGGATACTGGAGATACAGGAAGAACTCGATTGCAGACCATGTGGATTGCATGGCCTCAATAAGTGCCCAAAAGGGCATTTCAAATGCGCCATGAATATTAAAATTCCGGAAGAAGTCGTTTGATTTCCTGAACTTTTGTCGCTGTTGCGACTTATACATTGAAAATCCATTCCGTATTTTGATTTGAAATGAAACCGATTTCCAGATATTTCTTCTTTCTGACACTCGTTTTACTGTCAAATGAGATATTGGCAGGTCCATGGAACAAGGATAAGAAGCACGGTTATTTTCAATTTGCTCATACCTATCTGCGATATGGCAAACTTCTGAATGGCGGGGATACAAAGATTGATCTGAAGAGAGACATCTCTGATCTGACCTATCAATTCTATGGCGAGTATGGATTAAGCAAGAAATGGAATCTGATTTTCAACGTACCCTACAAGGTAGTTTCGAGTGCAGATGAACTGAATGACGTAGAGAATGACCCCAACATTGAAGATACACTTGAATCAGGTCGTCTTAGTGGATTTTCGAATTTGGGTTTGGCTGTGAGATACAACATCAGCGAAGGAAAACATGTCTGGACGGCCCAGGTATCATTTCAGAACAACAATCATATGTACGATGATCCCACCGGTTTGCAAATTGGATATGACGCCTATATCATTAGTCCTTCAATCTTATATGGAAGAGGTTGGAACAAGTATTATCTGCAGGCACAGGCCGGTGTTATGTTTAATTCAGGTGAATACGCCACCAATGGATTCGGTAACCTCGAAATTGGTCGAAGCTTTTGGGGAGGAAAAAGTTACTTGGTTTTTCGAACCGATATAAAATTGCCAATCGTCGAAGGGACAAGAAACGAAAGAAATAGTGTTCAGACAGGATTGTTTCGGGACAATTCTTCATTTATTTCCCCGGGTGGAAAATGGATCCAAAAACTTGGAGATCACATTTATTTAAATCTTGCTGTTTATGGCGCCATCTATTCGGAAAGAGAGGGTAATCAGGCAACCTTTAACATTGGCCTGGCCTACGATTGGTGAGAAACAGGGATAAACTGGCATCAGTATTACTTTTCTAATTTCATCGCGGATCTATCTATTTATTGCTAATCTCAGCACAGTAATATCTCCGGCATAATTCAAAGTACATCTCTCCTTGTCCAATTTAATTACCTTAGAAGTTCACTACAGAATATTGGACTTTAAATAGAATCGGTTATGGGTATCAAAGGAGACAAAATGAAGGAGGAATCAATCAAAGCAGCAGAAATCCTTGTTGAGAAACTTTCTTCGATAGAAGGTTTTACAAGCAAAAAAATGTTCGGAGGCCATGGTTTGTTCAGTGAAAACAAAATGTTTGGACTTATTGATTCCAAAGGAATTTCATTCTTAAAGGTTGATGATGAATTAAAATCTGATCTCGTATCGAAAGGTGGTATTCAGCACAGTAGGATGCCTTACTATTCCATCCCCGATTCGATTCTCAATGATGAAGACCAACTCTTAGACTACGCCAGGAAATCTATCGTTATTAATTCAAAGAAATGAATAAGACGATTTTCCTCTTCCTTTTTTCTGTCATTACGACTATGAATCTGTTTAGTCAAAAAACGGTCGAAGCCCACATCAGACTTTACAAAGTAGCCGTTGAGAAAGACACTGTAATCGCGGATGCGAATCCTGTCATTATTCAATTCGACGAAGTGTCAGATATGGTTGAGTTTGGACAAGCCGGTGATAGAAAATATTTTGTAAAAATGGAGTTACTTGAAAGTAACATTTCATCCAGCAAGAACTACTATGTTGTGGTTCAATTGTTTGAACAATTCGACGAAAAGTCACCCATAAATTCCTTTAACAAAAGTGTAGGAAGCAGATACTTCCCGGAGTCAGACATGAACTTTGGTCTAAAAAAACATAAGGGAAACGCCAATATCATGAAGACCAAAGAACGACCTGATGGTTTGGTCGAAGATTTTTATTTCGAATATGATTTAAGATTCAAATGGGTAGAGTGAAAATACAGATATCACCTTTTCTTATTATGGTGTCCCTGACTCTTTCTTTTATTCTTCAGTCAGGAGAAATCGAAGCATGTTTGGGGGCATCACAAAACCGGATTTTCCCATTGGGAATATCAGAAGGACGATTGTGTGTTTTTGAAACGCATCTTAGAAGAACAGAATACAGAGAGAAAGGAAAGCCAGTCCTTGAATTAAAAGCTGCCTGGTTGGGAATAAGTTATTTCAATATCTACGATGATAAACTCAATATTTTACACTCTGAGGTCATTGATACCATAAATATGTTTGAGCAAAGTGAATACCTGAGTGTAATCACTAAATCATTTGATCGAGCAATGATCCTGGCTAAATCTCAGGAAGGTTTCATCCAGGCACAACCAGAATCCATCTTTTTCTGTGATTATCGGAAAACCTGTAGTCATGCATCGCTGGTTTTCGATACTATAAAAAATGACATCGGTATCGTTTTTGAAAAGCATGAATACCGGGTTAATCCCCTTTATGACTCTACCTCAATTGCTTCTAATTTTTTGAATTATTATTCAAACTTTGATTACGAGAAGAATCTGGCTACAGAATTTGAGGATTTCCTTTTCATTAATTCTGTCAGGCGATTTCAGATTGGAGAAGAAAGCCTTTGTATTGTGCATATTGGCAGTGGCAACGTTTTTGAAACCGCAAGTGGAGGAACATATCCCCCGGGAAATGAGTACGAAGCTGAATTTCCATTTTCTGATATCGATCAAAGCGTTTTCGAAGAAAGCGTCATGCACCATGGGCATGGATTTGATTTTTGCTTTTGGAGATGAATCGAATTCTTAAGATAACAGCTTTTTTTTTGTGCTTCTTATCTTCTTTCATACAAGCACAGACATACAGTAATGTGGTCAGTGATGAAGAAATCTATGGCTTTTTGAACTGGTTGACGGCGAATTCTCCAAAACCATCAGAAGAGCCCAGATTTAAAAAAAAGCAGATTTATCATAAAATCCTAAGTTGGGATTCAAGTCATTTTTTTGCAGATACGGCCAAGATCAAAGAATATAAGTTTTTCGTAATTGACCACAAATACATCTATCAAAGCGGGGCTGATACCATATTTCATTTGGTAGATCGTGATTTCATATTAGAACAATGGAAAAGTATCAAGGATACATTATGGCATGGCAAATTTTCAAAGTCGGCGCTGATCACCAATAAAGATCAGAGGCGAGCAAATCGATATTATTATTCCATTCCACTTTTTTCTAAAGACAAGAACTATGTCATTGTGAGAAGGACATATTATTGTGGAAATACATGTGCCTATGGAGGATTCTATATCTATCGAAAGCTTGATGAAGGGTGGAAATTCTTGTATGCCATAAACACCTGGATGAGTTGATCTCAAAGTATTATGAAAGATTTCGTATTAATAAGCAATCCGGAGGTCGAAAAGGTATTCAATAATTACCCTGAGAATGCGAGAGTCAAACTCCTTGAGTTAAGACAGCTCGTCTTTGAAGTTGCGGAAGAACTGGTTGAAATACAGACTATAGAAGAAGATCTTCGATGGGGTGAACCCAGTTATCTTACCAAGCATGGAAGTACATTGCGCATGGACTGGAAAGAAAAACAACCTGATCAGTATGCGCTCTATTTCAAATGCACAAGCAGACTTGTTGAGACATTCCGGAGTACATTCAAAAATGAACTAACATTCGAGGGCAAACGTGCCATAGTTTTTGGCATGAATGAAGATATTCCGGTAAAAGAAACCAAAGAGTGCATAAAAGCCGCACTGACCTATCACAAAGTAAAGCATCTTCCAACTCTCGGAATTTGAACTTAAATTCGAAGTTCAAATTTGAATAGTGATTCTGATCATTGAAATAAGCTTAATGCTGCTAAGTCTGTTGAACAATTCTGATTTCATCGAGAAATGGGAAAAGGAATACTCACACCTGGAATTGTTGCAAGATCTGAGCCTTTATCCCGAAGAAAATCCACGATATCTTAAAGGGGACTTTTTTGGTGATGGAATTGATGACTACGTATTTTGCGTATTGGATGGAGAAGACAAGGTAAAGATTGTGTTCATCAATGAAGGTTCAGAAAGATCAATTCAATTTCTTGGAAAGGAAAACGATCCATTCGGTATGGATGATTATAGTTGGGCCGGAATTTTTGAAAAAGTAGAAAAAGGTGATGTTCTGTGGTCGAATTACACCGAAGACCGAAGAGAATTTAAGGACGTGCCTGAAAATGAAAAAGTCTATTTAAAATACAATGCCCTGTTTATGCATGCCGCCGAGGCTTGCGGTGGAGGTTTCGTCTACTGGAAAGATGATGCATTCCATTGGCTTCAGCAGGAATAATGGGTTGTGACTTTCTCAATTGGTTAATTTGTTAATTGGTTAAGTGGTTAATTGGTCAAATGGTTAATTCTAGTCTGTCGGCCGACTACTGCTGACTTTCGAATAACCGAATAACCACATCACCAAATAACCAGTAAGTATAAAATTCCTAATATCGCATTTCAATACCAATCAACATGAAATACCTTCTCTCCCTCCTAATTCTTACATTCTCTTCATTCCTTTATTCCCAGAACTGTTATTGGCAGCAGAACGCCGACTATGTAATGGATATTGACATGAATACAGAGAATCATCGATTCACAGGTTACCAAAAAGCTACTTACACCAACAACTCACCTGATACACTCACAAGTTTTTACTATCACCTCTACTTCAATGCTTTTCAGCCGGGAAGTATGATGGATGTTAGATCTAGAACTATTGCTGATCCCGATAGAAGAGTTCAGGACAGGATTGAGAAACTAAATGAAGATGAAATCGGTTATCATCGAATTGATTCGCTTCTCAGAGATGGCGTTCCTTTAAAGCACAAAACTGATGGGACGATCCTGATCGTTCAATTGGACAAGCCCATTCTTCCTGGCGAAACCACCGTTTTCACCATGAAATTCAACAGTCAGGTTCCCGTTCAAATTCGAAGAAGCGGACGAAATAATATCGAAGGCATCGACTATTCTATGTCACAATGGTATCCTAAAATTGCAGAATATGACGTAGAAGGCTGGCACGCCATTCCTTATGTAGCCCGGGAGTTCCATGGCGTTTGGGGTAATTTTGAAGTCAATATCACAATTGATTCAACCTATCTGCTGGCCGGGACTGGTGAGCTCACGAATCACCACGACATAGGAAAAGGATATGGTAAAAAAGAAAATTTTAGTGATTCAGATAAGCTGACCTGGAAGTTTAAGGCTGACAATGTTCACGACTTCGTATGGGCTGCGGATCCCGATTATATCCATACCACAGCAAATGTTAACAATGGGACCATACTTCATTTTTTCTATCAGAATGATACCAGCATCCTTGAAAATTGGGAAAACATGGTTCCTTATGCCGTTCGGACATTTGAATTAATGAATGACATGGTAGGGGAATATCCTTATCCTGTTTACAATATTATCCAAGGCGGTGATGGTGGAATGGAATATCCAATGGCCACATTGATCATGGGTAATGGTTCATTCGGAGGACTGGTTTCGGTAATGGTTCATGAATCAATCCACAGCTGGTTTCAGGGTGTTTTGGCCAATGATGAAGGAAATTATCCATGGCTTGATGAAGGCTATAATACTTATTACAACCACCTTGTAAAGGATTCTCTATTCAATAAAAACGCTAAATATCCTCATCTTGGCAGTTATAAATCCTATTACAAATTGCTTGCTTCGGGTAATTATGAGGCCATTTCATTACACTCAGATCACTATAGGACAAATCAAGCATACGGTGTTGCCGCATACTCGATGGGCTGCGTATTTCTCAACCAATTACAATATGTGATCGGTTCGGAAAAATTTGAGAGGACAATGAAGAGATATTACAATACCTGGAAATTTAAACACCCAACACCTACAGATTTCAAAAGAATCGCTGAAAAGGAAAGTGGAATAGAGCTGGATTGGTATTTCAACTACTTTTTACATACTTCAAAAGTGGTTGAATATGGTATCACAGGAGTTGAAAAGTCTAAGAAGGAGACCATCATTAATCTCGAAAGAAATGGAGAATTCCCAATGCCGGTTGACCTTGAAGTTGAATTAAAAGATGGAAGTATTCATCAATACAACATTCCACTGCGAATGATGCTTGAAAGTAAAAAGAATGATCTTGAATTCGCATTTGAGGTTCAAGAGACCTGGCCATGGACCCATCCCACCTATCAACTTATTGTCCCTTTCAAGGAAAAGGACATTGTAAGAATCCAAATAGATCCTACACTGAGACTGGCAGATGTGAGCAGCAAAAACAACATTTATCCTTTCCCTGAAGCCGAAGACGAGGATACAAAAGGAAAATAATTACTGCTGACTTTTCATGCGGATCTGTGTGATGACATCATTTAGCTTATAAAAGAGATCCGAATAATCAGATTCACCTGATTCCATCTGTCCAGATTCACCTATAACTCTTGCTGTCCCTCCCGGCATTCTGAAATTGAAAATCACCTCACCGAGATCAGGTTTTTCAGCAAATTGAATTCTTTCTGCAAATTGTAAATAATCCTTTGATGAATTGACAAGATCAAGAACATAAGGTTTCACATCTTCATGTTCTCCTGCACCAATGAAAACAGCACCTGTGCTTAAATAAAGGCTTGTGGTTCCGTCTAGAAAGGCTGTCACAGTCACAATGGCACCATCGATATTCATCTCTGATATCACAGCAAAAACCTCACCTTCTCCAAGATCAGTGTAGCCCAATTCTTCAGGTCTCACCGTGAAGGCCAAATTTCTCAGATTTTCATACTTATTATCAGTCTGTGAGCTTTCGGGCAATTCTTTTCCCGTTTTCTTTCCCAATTCTCTTTTTTCCCGATTCCCGGTGAGTATGAACGTAAGACCTGCGAACAGCAGAACTGCCAACAAGATGTAATATGCTTTACGCATTATTTAAGGAGATAAAATCTATTCAACCTTATGTAAATGTACATCCATTTGTGGGAATGGTATATTGATATCATTCTTATTGAATGCTTCGTAGACTCTCTCCTTCACATCAAAATGAACATTCCAATAATCGGCAGTATTAACCCAAAATCGGGTCGTAATATTTACTGAAGAATCAGCCATCTCTCCTAATCTTACAAATGGCGCTCTAGCTCCTTCTTTAATCACTCTGTCATCTTGTTTCGCAATGTCCATTATGATGGATTTAGCCTTTTCAACGTCATCAGAATAAGAGATACCAAAGCTAAAATCTACCCTTCTGTGGGGTTCGATGGAATAATTAATAATTGAATCTGTTGACAATCCGTGATTAGGAATAATCACACGCTTGTTATCCAATGTGTTCAGAACAGTATGAAAAATCTGAATCTCCTTAACTGTGCCAGTAAAACCTTGTGCCTCAATAAAATCGCCAACTCGTATCGGTCGAAGAATTAGTATCATTACTCCTCCAGCGAAGTTCTGCAAGGTACCTGATAAAGCCAGTCCAACAGCCAAACCGGCAGCACCAAGAATAGCCACAAAAGAGGTCATTTCTATACCCAGCATACTCATTACCGTGATTACCAGTAGAACTTTCAGAATAGCCGAAATCAGTGACTTTAGAAAGGGCTGCAGACTTGGGTCGATTTGCTTTTTTCCCAATAATTTGGCAATGGATCGGTTTAATCCCTTGATAATCCATAGTCCCAATATCAAAACGACAAGGGCTCCAAGAATTTTCAGACCATATTCAATGGCAAATTTTGTGACTAGATCAATGTAAGGTTGAATATCTACGATATCATTCATGGCTATTAGAGTTAAGTTCAAATTGGAGTGAAAAATTTAGCATAAGCCCGTACATATATCTTTCTGTATCCATCATGAACATATATCCTCTCGCATAGATAAACAGGCTCGCATCGGTATTTCTTTTCAATATATATCCTCCTCCAGCAGTAAGAAGGAGTCCCTGGTCATAAACAAACTGTCTTTGCACGCTTGTAGAAGTCGGAATTAAATATTTTACTTCAGACCTTCGGTAACTGAGACCTGAAGAGATTGAGACAAAGGGAGCGTTGTTTCTTTCTCCAAAAGGATAAATAGCATTTATACCAAGATTCAAATATTGGTTGGAAACACTTTCAAAACTATTTCCATCATACAAAGAATCACTGCCAAAGTAAACCTCTCCCGTGGCTTCAAAAATAAAATCTCTTGAATCGAAAGAAATTAAGCCACCGAATCCGGGATTGATCTTGTTTGATTCTTCCTCACTCATGGGCATCATAAATCCGGTAATGAAGCCCAGACTTTTATTCGATTGAATTCTATTTAATTTTCTACCTTCTGTGCTTGATACAAGCATCAAATCATCGTCCATGTTTTTTCCTTCAAGATCTGCCACTTTCCTAGCCAGATCCTTGATCGCAAGCATCAGATCAGCCGAATTACCGGCCTGTCTTGAGTCACTCCAAAAAAGATTTCCACTTGAGCTAGCGTATAGAGCGGTCTGCACATAATAGTGGCCGTCTATCCTGATTACCTTTCCGAGAATAAAATATTTGGAAGAAATCAGATCAGCGCTTTCCCTTGCCTCATTAAAAGTCTCCGGTGGCGCCGAACTATCTTTAACAGCAGCCAATTCAGCTTTGAATTTCCCATATTGATTTACATAGTCCGCAAACAGAATAGCTGAAGATATGCCAGTTTGTCGACTGCATCCTTCGTTATCGAAGTATGGCACATAGATGACTTCCTGAGCCATAGAAAAGGCCGGTATAAAAATAAAGAGTGTAAGTAGTCTTCGTACTTGTTTTATCATTGGCTTGCAAGATATAACGATGTGATTGAATATAAAAATTATCAATCTTCTATCCTGGAATTCGGAACTTTTATAGAAATATTTGTATCTATTTCTGATGTTACTTCTGTGTAAATTCCGTCGGACAATCCAAGCTCAATAAATTGTTTCTCAAAGACCTGCGGTGATTTCTCAACTTCAATAAATGTAGAATCTCCTTCAAACAATAACAGACCTTCCTTAATGGTCAGAACACTATCCCTCCTGTCGAGTACGATTTCAGCATTGGCACTGTATCCGGCTCTTACAAACTCATCATCTTTCAAAGTGAGAGCCGCTTTAATCTCAAATTGGATTGCTCCGCTTTCTTCTACTCCTTTGGGAGATATAAATTCCAGTTTGGCATCGAATACCTCATCTTCAATGGCACCAATTCTCAATAATATGTCCATGCCGGTCTGAATCTTACCCACCTCTGATTCATCTACTTTACCAATAAAAATCATGTCACTGAGATCCGCAATCACAGCAATGGTCGTTCCATCGTTGAAATTATTAGCTTCAATAACTGAATTTCCTTCTTCTACTGGAACATCCAATACGGTCCCGGATTTCGTTGCCCGAACCATTGTATTTCCAACACCGCCTGATTTCGTACTAATTCCTTCTTTTACAATCTGAAGGTTTTCTTTGGCTGCCGCCAATTCCTGCTTTGCATTTTTAAAAGTCAACTCGGCATCCTGATATTCAGCAATAGCTATCACTTCTTCTTTGTATAAATCCTGACTTCGTTTGAAATCAAGCTCGGCATTTTCAAAATTGATTTCGGCTCTGCTTAATCTGTTTTCGGCATTACTCAGACTTATCTCATCTGGAATGATCTCAATTTTGGCGATCAGATCGCCAATCCTCACAATATCACCCTCTTCAACAAATAGTTTTTCAATTATGCCAGAGACCTGAGGTTTAATGAGAATTTCCTGCCGGGGAACAACTGAACCCGTCGCAACGGTTTGTTTGATTACATCGCGGTATGAAGCAGTGGTGGTTTCAAACTTCACATCAGGTTCCTGATTCTTTGAATACAGGAAATAGAAAGTAAAGATCATCAGTCCTACCAACGCAATGGCAATAATGTACTTGAATATTCTTTTAATCACGGCCGTCAAATCTAAACATATTACTCACTTCTAAGGGCGTCTACCGGATTGATCCTGACCGCTCTGTTCGCCGGCATGAGTCCGGCTAGGATGCCACTGATTATTAACGTGATCAATGCCGTTACAGCAATTCCGAAATCAACTTCAGGATTGGTAAATGCATCGTGTTCAATTTTATCTCCAAATAACTCAAGAACCCAGACTCCGAGGGCAAGTCCGATACAACCAGCAATCGTGGTAAGAAATACGGATTCCAGAATGATCTGAGAAATGATCATCCAAGGTGTGGCGCCAACAGATCTGCGAATACCTATTTCTTTGGTTCTTTCTTTAATAATTACAAGCATAATATTGCTGATGCCTATTACTCCGGCAAAAAGAGTAAGTACACCAACAAACCAGCTGAGGAATTGAATACCGGCAAATATCGCATTGACTTGAGCAAATTCTTCTGCTGCATTCCAACCTCCAACTCCTCGGGGATCATCTGGATGTACACTATGTCTTTCTTTCAACAATGCCTTGGCCTTATCTTCAACATTTGTTGCGTCTACATCCGGATAGGCCGTGATTACATACCAGTACACCCTGTTACCAACATGAAAAGCAGTTTGAAAAGTTGAAAAAGGAATGTAGATGGATTGATTCTCCCCATTTGCCTGATCCCCATAACGACTGGACTCGAACAGACCAACTACCTTAAAATGAACACCTTGCACCTCAAGATACTCACCCAATGGATCTTCATCATCTTCGAAAAGAATTTCCCTCACCCTTTTACCTATGACGCAGACTTTTGACCTGTTTTCAAGATCCGCTTCATTGATAAATCGTCCCAAAGGAATTTTAAGAAGTTTAACGTGTTTGGCATCCGGTGTGTAACCATTGATTTCAAATGCTCCGATTTTGTCCCCTCTTTTGACATTGTTATCACCTCTCCATCCCCCCAATTGAAGACCGGGTGACAGATATTCTATTTCAGGAATGTTCTCTTTTAAAGCTTTTGTGTCTTCGTTATTGAAATTGAAATATCTACCCTCTTTGAAACCTTTATGTGGCATGGAAGTTGGTTGAGTCCACATAAACATTGAATTGGCGGCCATTCCTCCGAATTGTTGCATCACACCATTCTCAAGCCCTTTGCCGGCACCAAGCATTACAACAAGCATAAATATTCCCCAGCCTACACCAAAGGCCGTAAAAAATGTCCTGAGTCTATTCCTGCTCAGCACTTCAAATATTTCATTCAATCGCTCAAATTGCATCACTCATCTCTTAATGCATCAATAGGTCTAATACTGGCAGCTTTCATTGCCGGGACCAATCCTGCAATGGCACCAGCGATGATCAGAATACAAGTCGCCATTACAGCCACTCCAATTTCTACTTCGGGATTCATAAATGCGCCAGGTTCGGGAATCAGACTGCCTATCCATTCCAAAAGATAAATCCCGGCGAACAGACCGAGATAACCTGAAATAGCTGTAATAACAATAGCTTCCTGCATAATAAGTTGTATCACACTTTTCGGACTGGCACCTACAGCTTTTCTAATGCCAATTTCTCTTGTACGATCTTTCACTGTGATCATCATGATATTTCCTATACCTACAATTCCAGCTATGATGGTCATTACTCCAATGATCCATACAAATAGTGTTATGGCATTCAGAACACTCATAATATTTTCGAATTGCTCTGTGTTATTGTCGACCCACAATGCCCGTTTATCCTTAGGGTCGAATTGGTGTCTGAGGGCAAGAATGGATCGAACCTGCTCGGCCATCATACTTGATTCCTCAACGCTTGCATCTCCTGTAGTAAACATGATTTGGTGCAATTCGTCAGTACCGTTAAAGATCATTTGAGCCGTTGTTATTGGTATATAGATGATTTCTTCTTCCCTTTCACTGCCTTCATCCTTAAAAACCCCAACAACTTGAAAATTGATTCCCATCGTCGTTATATTCTTACCAATAGGGTCTTCATCTCCAAATAATACGGCTACTATTTTCCCACCAATAACGGCAGATTTTCTTTTCTCGTCAATGTCAAATTGATTGATGAAGCGGCCTTCGATCATTTGTGTGTTCTCCAAAAATTGATGCTCCCTGTGGGCTCCTCTCAATCGAAATGAGCCATTGTTGTCTTTATATGATACAGGTTGATTCCATCGGTTAAATCGACCGGTAATATATTCTACTCCTGGAAGATTATTTCTGATGTATTCCAGGTCCGAATTATCAAGTCGAATTCTTTTGCCCGGTTTATTTCCTTTATAAGGCAAATAAGTTTTTCCACCACGAATCCAAATACTGTTGATGGCATCATCCCTGAAATCATGTATGAATCCATTTTTCAAACCCTGACCTGATCCAAGTAGAATGATCAGCATGAAGATTCCCCAGGCAACACTAAAACCAGTCAAGGCCGTTCGCAATTTGTTTTTGCTAACGGTATCATAGATTTCCATCCATCTGTCGAGACGTATCATATGCCGTTGACTGAAGTTTCTCCGTCTTTGAGATAAACAACACGATCGGTTTTCTCAGCTATGTCATTTTCATGCGTCACAATGATCATAGTCATTCCTTGTTCATTGACATCTCTGAGCACCTGAAGAACCTCATTTGATGTAACACTGTCGAGGGCTCCCGTTGGTTCGTCGGCAAGAATTAACTTTGGATCAGATACCAAAGCGCGCGCTATTGCAACACGTTGTTTTTGTCCACCGGAAAGTTCATTCGGCATATGCTCCTTCCAATCCAGAAGACCCACTTTTTCCAGTATTTCTTCCGATTTTTTCAATCTCACTTTCCTGCTAATACCCTGATAATATAGCGGAAGAGCCACATTCTCGGCTGCATTTTTAAAAGGTATCAAGTTGAAAGACTGAAAGACGAATCCCAGAAACTGGTTTCGATATTTTGCAGCCTGTTTCTCACTTAGATTTCTGATCAGATGGTCGTTGAGAAAATACTCTCCCGTATCGTAATCATCCAGAATACCAAGAATATTCAACAGTGTCGACTTACCCGAACCGGATGAACCCATGACAGATATCATTTCACCACCATCTACTTCAAGCTTCAGGTTTTTGAGCACGTGCAGAGGCCTTCCTCCAACGTGATAGAATTTATTGAGACCATTGATTCGGATCATCTCGAGGGATTGTCCTCAAAGATAATACCGGAATGAATTAATAATTAATAGTTAATAATTAATAATTGGGAGCGGGATAGATGATCCATGATCTATGATTTATGATCTATGGTCTATAATCTATAATCTAACAGATATGTTTATTATCAATTAGGTGATTCGCTCTAAAAGAATTACCTCATTTCAGGGAAAATCACTCCTCTTGGCTTGGGTGCTTCCTTAATTCGATAGGTCAGTACTGGAATATGCACATGATTGGCTACATCCTCGGCAATGCTTCCACCAAATACATGATTAAGGCCTGTTCTACCGTGAGTTTCCAATGCAATCAGATCAGCTTCCATACGTCTGGCAAAATTGATAACACCGTCTTCGACACTTGAATCATTGTAGATATTCACTGTGGCATTAATCAGACCAAATTTCTCCACAAAGGAGTTCATCAGATTATCGCTGTAATCTGTGGTCATGAAATCAGAAGGTGTATTTACATGTAATAGATGCAACTTTGCATCAAAGAGATCAACAAACTTCTTAATTGTTGGAAATCTGTCATAGACCTCTCCATAGAACGTTGAAGCAAATACAACATTCCTGATATTGAAGTTTTTCTCTGCTCCTTCTCGCACGGCAAGAACAGGACAAGGTGCTTTTCTGATCATCCTTTCTGCGTTGGAGCCCAAGACTTCTTTGAATCCACTTGCTCCATTAGTCCCCATGACAATGAGGTCTGCAGTCTTTAAAGTTTCATGCTCTACGATCTGATCTACTGAATATTCGGGTAGCAAGTATTTTTCTACGGTTTGACCCTGAATAAAATCCATTTGAGCAATACGATCCAATTCTTCATCTATTTCTCCCTTAATCTTACCCAATTCGACACCATCATACATCAATTGTCCGCTGGTAAAACCATAGATCGGAATAGCATAAGTATGTACGATGCTTATTACAGCATCTATTTTCTTCGCAAGTTCAACTGCAACTCGCAATGCGCTCATTGAACATGGCGAAAAATCTGTGGGAACGATTATCCTTTTCATGACTTGGAATTTATATATCAAACTTAAGCTTAGCGCCTTGGAATTTATATGAGCCAGGTCATCTTTAATCATGAACTGGCACAATATCAGCGGGATTCAAAATACTTCTTTTGGTATATTGCAAGTATGATCAGGGTAATTCTATTCTCCTTTATCTGTCTAATTCTGAATGCGCATTCATATGCGCAAGGTTTGCCATCCGGCGGCTCTTCGGGTGGCGATGACATCTTGGGTGAAAAGAATTTTGCCTTCATGCCAATTCCTTACATAAACTACGACAGATCTCTAGGATTCCAGGTCGGTGCATTACCCATGGCCATGTATAAAGTGAATAAGGAGGATAGTATCTCTCCGGCATCGCTTTCTGGAATTTTTGGAATGTACACAACCAACGAATCTTGGTTTGGACTTGTCTTTCAGCAGTTTTACCTGAAAGAAGATAATTGGAGAGTAACGGCAGCAGGCGGGATAGGATCCATCAATTTCCAATTCTACATGCAAAGTCCGATCAATCAATTCATCGACTACATTACCGGAGCCAATTTTCTTTATCTCATGGGACAAAAAAAAATCGTTGAAAATCTATATGGAGGTTTGCATTTCATGTATGCTGATCTCTTCACGGCCTTCACGATTTCAGATGATCAGATAGAAGCACCTCAAATTATTCTAAGGGGTCTTGGAGGCGTATTTTCATTCGATAAAAGAGACGACGTCTATTATCCTTATGAAGGATTTATTACGAATCTTCTTTACAGTACATTTCCTGATTTCCTTGAAAATGAATTCGTTTCACAAAAAATTGATTTTGATTTCAATAAGTATTGGTCTGTTCGTCAGCACAAAGACGTTTTAGCTGGCCGAGTCTTCCTTGGCACAGGAATAGGTGATCTCAGTTTCCAGCAACAGTATATAGTTGGGATGAACGACAACGGAGGAGATATCAGAGGTTACACTCAAGGGACCTACAGAGGCGATCAACTTTATGCTCTTCAGGGTGAATACCGGTGGAATTTTCATAAAACATTATCCTCTGTTTTCTTTGCGGGAATAGCGACGGTCACCGGATCAATAAACCCTGATCACAATGGGAGAATCCTTCCAGGTGCCGGTACAGGATTCAGAGTAAATGTTGCTCCCCAGTACCATATGAATGTGGGAATGGATGTTGCCGTTGGAGATGGAGACTGGGGTATTTATTTTCGAATTGGAGAGGCCTTCTGACCTTATAGAACATGAAAGCTTATCAACACATACTTCTACTAATTTGCGCGCTTCATAGCTTTAATGTCCTGTGTCAAACTTCTTTTAAAGATGTTGCCGGTGATATTGAACTGAATCATGTTGATACCATTAGTATTCGATCTGGAGGTACAACATTCGTAGATTTTAACGATGATGGATTTGATGATTTGACTCTGGGAACAGGGAGCGGCGACAGTATTCAGTTTTTTCTTGGCAATGGCTGTGATCTGACTAAAATACCTTCGCTGGTTGACAATATCGGTGACCAAAAACAAGTGCTTTGGGTTGATATGGACAACGATGGTGATAAAGACTTTTTTGTCTCAACATTCGACGATGGAATTCGGATCTATGAGAATACTGGTAGCCTGAACCTGGTGAACAGATCTCATGGTTCTGGAATTGATACCAGCCATATCCTTGCTTATGGTTGTTCATTTGGTGATTATAACCAGGATGACCTTCTTGATTTTTATCTCAGTACACTGATCGCCGGTAGCCCTATATCGAATCGACTTTATAGAAATAATGGGAATTTTTCATTTACGGATGTCACAGTTTCGGCCGGACTCTACGACACGACCATGCTGTCTTTTGTGTCATCCTTCATTGACATAAACGGCGATTCATTTCCAGACATTTATGCAACGACGGATAAACCCTCAAGGCCGAACAGAATGTATAGAAACAACCAGAACGGCACCTTTACCGATGTGAGTCTGGCCACAAATACTATGTTATTCATGGAAGCAATGAGTACCACAATTGATGACTACAACGCAGATTCATTTCCCGATATTTATGTGACCAATACTCATCCCGGCAATTCCCTTTTGCATAACCTTGGAAATTCTCAATATGTGGATACCGCCAGCGGAGTTGGACTATCTGTAAATAGTTTCTGTTGGGGTGCCAATTTTCTAGATGGGGAAAATGACGGTGATCTCGATCTCTTTGTGGCAACAGAAGAAAATGGTCAGAGTTCTTTGAGCTCAAGCTACTATCAGAATCAGGGTGGATCTTTCACCAGAATACCTATCAGCACAATGGCTAATGACACAGCCTATAGTTTCAGCACCTCAATAGGTGATCACAACGCTGACGGACTTTATGACATCGTAGTAAATAATTTGTTTCAAGCCCCTTATTTATGGGAAAATACCTCCTCTTCAGGTAACTACCTGAAAGTTCACCTTGTAGGAAAAAAAATGAATCGTGATGCCGTTGGAAGCACAATACACCTTTATTCCGGCGGCAAATATCAAAGCCGAATCATTGTTTGCGGTGAAGGTTTTCTTGGTCAGAATTCTTATCATGAAATTTTCGGTCTGGGCACTGATACAATTGTTGATTCACTTTTTGTAAAATGGCCGGGTGGATATGTAGCCAGTTATTACGATCTTCCTGTTAACACTAGCATCCGAATTGTTGAAGGAATAATACCTCAGGCTTATGTTCATTTAGCGGCCATAGGCAGCTTTCACCCTTGTTCAGGAGATAGCATCTTGCTTACGGCTCCACCAGGCTTTACCAACTATTCGTGGAATACAGGAGATACAAGTCAGAGCATCTATGTAGATAGCAGTGGCTCTTATACATGCATAGCTTTAATGGGCTTGGTGGCAAGCACGAACTCTATAGAGGTTCAATTCAATGATGTGGAATACAACGATTTTTTAAGTGACACAAGCCTTTGTCCTGGAGAAGAAATTGTAATCGACTTACCAATTCAAGGATGTTATCAATGGTCAGACTCTAGTACTCAAAAAGATAGAGTAATCAGCTCTCCCGGCACATATTCTCTGGATATTGAATCTTTCGGCTGTCACTACTCGGATACAATGAGAGTGCAGTATTTTACTACACCAGAAATCGATCTGGGAGAGGACACGATCATATGTATTCCTGATACACTTACCTTGAGTGTCAATGGAATTTGGAATGAGTATTTGTGGTCTGATAATTCGACCGACTCTATTTTGAAAGTTGTGCAAAGTGGGACCTATAGCGTTGAGGTTACCGACTCAAACCAATGCTCTATGGAAGACGAAATAAACGTCTTGTTTGTGATCTGCGACGGAGTTGAGGAATTCAATTCCAATCTCGATTTAAATGTATTTCCAAATCCAATTCAAAGAGGAAATGAATTAAATCTCACATTAAAAGGTGCAGTGATTCAAAGAGTGGAATTATACAACATGGAAGGTAGAAAAATGCACCAGGAGGAATTCAGGGATCAATCCAGAATCAGCATTGCAACTGACAAACTAAACCCTGCGGTATATTTCGTAAGAATAAAAAGCAACAAAGGTCTAACTCAAAAGAAAATCGAAGTTTATTAATTCCTGATAAAAAACTCGGAATAAATATGTCCGGAGCTTTCCAAAATTAGAACGTAGCTACCTTTTGAGAGTCCGGATATATCTAATTCGATCACTTCATTTTGATCTGTTTTTTCCTCTTGTAGCAGAATTCTTCCTTGAAGATCAAGTACTTCAATTTTTGAGCCTTCCTGTCTTCCCTCAATTTGCACATTGAGTACGTTGGAAGAGACTGGATTGGGGAATAATCTGAAAACCGAAGGCTTGCTTTCATCAACAACAGATAAATACTTTGTACCAAAATATTCTTCTGCGAAATAGAAAGCATCCTGACCTACCTTCTCACCGATCATTCTTCCGTGTATATCGTCTGCAGGAGGATGAATACCTCCCCAAATTCTGGACAAACTGCATTGATCTGATGCATCTCTGTATGTGGCCCATTGAAGGGTAATGTTCTCACTTGGACCTTTTTCAAAGACAAGAAATGCATCTTTCTTTGCGAAAAACTCTCCCATACCTCCGGGGAAAAAGTCATCTCCTGTGAAGAGACTTAAGACTTCAGCAGCAGCCCTTGAATAAGTAGAATGACCTGAAACGTATCCGGCAAATGGTGGAGTCACAAAAGTAGGACGTTGATATGGCCACCAATTCTCAGCTAGAATCCAACCGGCCCCTGCCTCATCTGTAGCAGGATTTTGAATGTAATCAGGTCCCCGCCAGGAATAAACCTTGATCTTTCCAACGTGCTGACCGCTGCTTCCAGCCAATGGATCAGTAGGACTAACAATTTCGACATATCCACTGTCTAATGGTATCCCGGCAACATTGTAATTTGACAAGGAGGTATCACTACTCTGCCCGAGGTCCGCCATAAATCGAATTGCCGAAATCGGGCGGATATAATCGTAATATCCCTTTATGCCCCATGCCGATACGGCCGCATCATGCATTGCCCCACCTAGAGTAAAATAAGCTTTAACATCCCATTCAAGATCACCGAGTTTTACTCTTTCTCCTTTAAATTTCTTTTCACAAAGCGGGTGATCACTCACATAATTCAGAATTGTAAACCAATGCCCTGGAGGAGTCTCGGAATCCGGACCATCTGCCCAGAATTCTGCGAGCACCCTGGCATAATCTGCCCGCTTAACGATTTGTGGTTGATAAGGCTGACCTGTGGTCGGATTTTCATCATGGCCTTTTCCAATATCACCACCCTCATATTCTTTATAGAACATCGGATAATCAGCAAATTCCTTCGGAAAAGAATCAATGTTGCCAATAGACGCAGGTGATATATCCCAGCGGAGGGTGTCTGAGGCATCGAGGTGAGAACCCCATTTCGAGACCAATGAAAAATTCCACATATACAATTCGGAGGATGCTGAAATTGAATTTGTATCAATCATGGGCGGAGGTCCCGGATCGTGAAAAGTGTAATAGTCATTGCTGTCCCTGACAAGAATATCTAAATCCTCCTCCTTGAGTGAAAATGGCAAAACTTTACCCCACTCCGGACTCTGAAATTCAGGCGTTCCCAAAGGAAGAACCTTTCCACTCTGGTCGATGAAAACTTTGAGCGACAGAGGCTGCCATCTATTCGGATCAAGGATATCCGGATTTCCCGGCACAACGGGAAGAAGAGTAGGATTTACAGGTTGATAAAACGTATTGATGTAATCATTTTGCTCATTGGCGTAATCCTGTAGACCATAATTGATCAAAAACGTAGCTATATAATTACCCAAACCTGCCGGTGATGTATAATCCAGTGTAATTATTGATTTGTCGTAGCCAAGGCTGTCCATAATGGAATCAAACCTTGCCAATGAACTTGTCGCACCAGGTGAATTTGCAAAGCGATAGCTCAGAAGTCGGTAAGTAGCATAACTAATGGCTTCTTCTCTGGCCGATTCAATGTCATTGGGTAGATCGAAGGGAGTGAAAGGACAGTAGTAATTATTGACCGTTTTACCCAGGAAATAAGTTTCAGCTATAGTATCATAGACTGCCCAGCAATCGTACATGGCCACAGATGTATGGAAAAGGTTTCTCGCATGAACAGTTGGACGGGCAAAATCATCACGGATTGCTTGTAAAAGAGCCTCGTTCCAAATTCTCGCTACAGAATGCTGAGCCAGTGTAGGAAAACTGATCAGCATTAGGAGTAAAAATGTCCATTTTTTACATCGCACAACATCATAAACTTAAGGATGTTAGGGCAGAAGAAAAAAAATGTGGTCAAAAACTATTTTAGTTCAAGATATTCCGACATAAGGCGCAAGTAATTTTCGACCCTTGTCATCAACCAATTGTTGCGCAAATCAGGATCGTTCATTGCTCGCAAACCGAGCACCTTGATCTTAACATTTGCGCGGTACATTTTATAGTAGTGAAACAGATTCCAATCCTGCTTAGAACGGATTGAATTTGATTCCGCCAGATAGCTTTCCAGAAAAGATTTCGCAAGATCGTATCTGTGATATGACTCGAGGTCCATGACCAAAAAAGCCACTTCACTGATCACATCAATTTCCCTGTATTGAGGATTGAATTCAATACAATCAAAAATTTCAATATTCTCCGAGAGAAAAATATTCTGGGTATGAAGATCCCCGTGGACATCTCTTTTAAATCCTTCCCGTGCCCGTGCATCGAAAATTGAATAATTGTCTTGAATAAAATCTTCATGATACGTCATACTCCGGTCAAGCAATTCAGCATGACGCTCACTGAAATACTTTACGACCCAAGCACGCACCTGCATCACATCCCTGAATCTCTTTTCGACAAAGGCAGGATCATCCAGGTTTTTTACCACAAGGCTTTCCCGGTGAAAAACAGCTAGCTTCTTACTAAGCCTGATCATTTCTTCCTGCTTCACCTCACCTTGCTCGAGTCTGAGATCCATTCGATCTTCATCGGGCATTCTCCTCATTACTACGGCAAAATCGATAATTTTTTCAGGGCTCTCTGACAAGGTGATTCCTTTATCATAGGACTCAATGGCAATCACATTTTCGTATATATCCGACAGTCGTTGATTCAGTTGCAACTCCATTTCGCACATTTCTTTTCTTACTTTGATATCAGAGAAATCCAGAAAAGAAAATTTTACCGGTTTTTTGATTTTATATGCTTTGTCTTCGGTTAACAAAACCCATGAAATATGGGTCTCAACAAGCTCGGCATTCAGATTTTGCTTTAATTCAATGACTTCCTTATTCGTCACTGTCCTGAATTTTATTGATTATTTCGCCCATTATCTCTTCGACACTCCAAAGACCCGAATCAAACTTCAAATGATCTTCTTCCATGACCGGATATAATTCTTTCAACATGAGAAAAACCTCATAATCTGCATCACTCCAATCCCTCTTCTTTTCAGTCCTTTCTCTAGTCACTTCGTATGAAGCGAAAAGCTCAATATAAAGCGGTGTTATTGAATGTTTATCCATCATTAACTTGAGCAGTTCTCTCTGGTCCTTGCTGGAGAAAGTAGCATCCAGAACAACAGATCTTCCTTTTTGCAATAGCCCAGTAAGACGTTGAAATAACTCACTGTAAACCCTTTCTTTCTCTTCCTTTGAATACATGGGATCGTCAAAAAGTTCTTTTCTGATTCTATCGGTACTGAGATGAACAATATCTAGTTTTTTTGAAAGCCGCTCAGATAAAAATGTTTTCCCACTTCCAGGTAAACCAAAACAGACAATGACCACTGGTTTTTTCAAGATTATATGGTGCTAAGAAGTTTAGAAATAAAGAGAATATAAATTAGAATGTATAGATAGCCCTCCCACTGAGTGACCGTCTTATCCCTTGTCATAAGATAAAAGAGGAAGGTCGCCACAACCATGAATGGCAGAGCAATGCTTATTACTTCTGTCTCTACTTTTAATTGTCCGAACAGAGAAGAATAACCTAAAACCAAAAAAGAATTGAATATAGAAGAACCAAGGATATTCCCAATGGCATAGTCGACATTGCCTTTTTTTACTGCATCCAGACTCACTACAAGTTCAGGTAGAGATGTTCCGAGAGCCAATGCTCCGGCCGCAACAATACCGGCTCCAATGCGATAATATCCCGAAACAAATACAATAGATTCAATAACAATCTGCGCAGCTATATAAATCAGAAAACCACTGAAAACAAATTGAAGATAATCTCTGAAACCGGCTTTCTTTTCTTTGGCTTGCATTCTGCTTTCAATACGACTGAATTTCGTGCTCCTGACCAAATAGATAAAGTACACAAGAAAGGCCGTCAGTGAAAGTATTCCCTCAAACATGGTGAACTTTCCATCAACCAGACATATCGTCGCAAATATGGTTGAGCCGATAAGGAATTGGAGATCTACATTGATGAACTCAGCGTGCATTTTTATGGGAAGTCTGTTTACCACAGCAACAATTCCTATGATCAGAAGAATGTTAGAAATATTCGATCCCGTAACATTTCCGGCAACAATCTCTGAACTACCGCTCAATACAGCCAGAACGGAGGTGATCAATTCAGGAAGAGATGTGCCAATGGCAGTGAGGAGGATTCCAATGATAAAAGGTGACATTCCAAAAGAAAGTCCAATGTTTTCCGCAGATTTATTGAAATAATCCGCCGCCTTAACAAGAATGAAAATACCCGCCAGGAAGATCAGAAACCAGATATAAACGCTATGAATATCGAAGAGATTCATTTGTACCGAAAATAAGGATTTAAGTTGTCATGATTTTGATATATGATGATTTGATTTACCTTTAAACCTTCGCCAAAAACTCAGCCGATAAAAATGGACATTGCCACCTTGAATGACTTCTTTACTGAACTGAAAAATGATGAGATGTCCCTCCTCTATTCCGGAAATTTTTCAGACGAAGTTACGGCACAGGTCATTGGGCTTTCAGGGGCTCAATTTGATGACGGCAGCGACCTCAACAAACTACAGAAAAAAACCGGATTTCTGATTGCCGAGTGCTTTCAGAACATCGTTCGTCATAATGAATCGAGCATTGAAAATGGCTTTTTCCTCACTAGAAATGATGAAGGCATGTTGCACATTGCCTCTGGTAACATTGTGGCCAATGAGGCGGTTGAGACTTTATCAGAGAAACTTGAAAACCTGAACTCTTTGTCAAAAGATGAATTGAAACAGATCTATGTAGAGACATTGAAGAACAATCAGTTTTCAGAAAAAGGAGGCGCCGGTTTGGGTTTGATCGAGATGGCCAGAAAAAGTAGAAACAAACTCGATTTTGAATTCAGAGATGTCGGAAATGACCTCTCTTATTTTTATTTCCAAATGAAGTTCGAAGCCATGATGGCTTCAGATGGAATTCGTTCAGAAGATCTGTCTTTGAGCAAGAGCATTGATCTTAGAAAAAAATTATTGGAGAATAATATTTTCCTTGTGTATCAAGGTGATATTTCCATGAACACGATTCTACCAATTATAAACATGGTGGAAAAATCCATAGCCTCTCAGGAAGTTGAATTGCACACCGAAAAGAAAGTGATGATTGCACTCATGGAATTCCTGCAGAATATGTCGAAGCACGGAATGGAATTCGAAGATCGACAGGATGGTATAATTTTAATTGGTGAAAGAAATGGTTCTTTTTTGATTGGGGGAAGCAATCATGTGGGAAATGAGGATAAAGAAATCCTGGAGCGGAAGCTGAATGAATACCGAGACATGAGTGTTGATGAACTGAATGAACAGTATAAAAACATACTTCGGAATGGCGACCCAGAAAATAAAAAAGGATCAAGCCTCGGAATCATCGAAATGTTGAGAAGGTCTTCAACCAGAGTTGAATACAATTTTACTCAGAACCGAGGAAATAACGTTGTGAACATATTACTTCAAATTTGAATCATATGCAGAATGAATTGAAAATTAATGCCAGTGATTATTCACCTGAAGTGTATCTGAATGCACAGGAAGGAATTTTGTCAATTTCCGGGAGATCTATGCCGGAGGATGTTGGTAGTTTTTTTGATCCCATTTTCGACTGGGTTGATGAATATCTGAAGAATCCAAGAGAAATGACCATCCTGAATATTTTCTTTGAATATTATAATTCCAGTACAGCGAGAAAAATAACGGAAATCATTTTTGAGCTGGAAGAATTACTCAAAACCGGAAAGGATGTAAAAGTTACCTGGAAATACAAATCAGATGATCTGATCATGAAGGAAAACGGAGAAGAAATAAGCAGTGTGGTTGAATTGCCCTTTGAATTAGAATCGGTCAGCTGAATTTAACACCAAGCACTAGAACATCATCCAATTGTTCTTCACTGCCCATCCAGCTCTCGAAAGTTTCCTTCATTAATTCGTTCTGCTTTTCAGCTGGCAACTTTGCGCATTTTTTGATCAATTCCATGAAGTTGGTAAGATTAAACTTCTTGTCCTCTCCCCCACCAAACTGATCCATATACCCATCGGAGCACATGAAGTAAGCACTGTCAGAATCATACACAACTTCCTTCGTCGTAAATGTTTTCTTAAAACCATCTTTGGCTCGTAATGCGCGTCCTCCAACCGACTCAATATTTGCTTTCACTACATCCACTTCATCACCTTTAACACGATAAAGATGATTCTTCGCCCCGGCAAACTTGATGTTCTTTTGTGCTTCATCCACAACGATAAGTGACATGTCCATTCCATCCTGACTGTGCCGCCCTTCTCCATCTTGCTGGAGAACAACCTTCACCCCGTCATGCAAATCCTCAAGTATTTTACCCGGATCCAGGATTTTTTTATTGTTTACGATCTCATTCAGCAATGTATTTCCGATCATGCTGATAAATGCTCCCGGAACACCATGCCCGGTGCAATCAATGGCCGCGATCACTTTTTTACCACCAACTTCCGACATCCAATAAAAATCCCCACTCACTACATCTCTTGGTCTGAATAACATAGAGAATCCGGGAATGATCTTTTCAATATCCTCTTTCTTTTTGAGGAAGGACTTTTGAATTGTATTGGCATAATTGATGCCATCCATGATAAGTTGGTTCTTTTCGGCTAATTCTCTATTCGTCCTGGCCTTGTCGCGATAGAACCAATAAACAACTCCGAGTACGGCCAATAAAAGCAATGCCGAAATAACAATGAAAGTGATGATGGTGCTTTGCATAGAGATCTTTTCGTTCTGATGACCAATGATCTCCTCGGCATAGTCCAGATCCATCTCAAGCAGTCGAAGCTGAGCTTCCAGTTTTTGCAAGTTGAGCGAATCTTCTTTTGTTGTAGCATGTTCCCTTAAATATTCAAGCTCGGCTCTGGCGGAATCAATTCTGGTTCTTTGTTTTTCGAGTGATGTTTCTGAGAAATCATCAGACTCTCGCATGGTTGTGATGGTTTCCAGCATTTCACTTTCAATGGCCGGCATCCTAGCCTCTACTTGCTCGACAAAGGATTTTGGATCATTTTCCTTTTTAACTTTTAATTCTTTGGGCGTTTTCTTTTCTACTTTGTCAATGTCCTCTCCGGTATAAGTTATGGTCTTTCGCAACAATCTCAGACTGTGATCTCTAGCTTCCTTTCCCTGACGATAGTCTCCATTTACGCTAAGCTGAAATTCATTCTTCTTTGAATCGTAAAAAAGTTGTCCCATATCCTCTTTGCTGCTGATATCATCAGGGAATGACCTCTTTTTCATCAACAGGAAATCTAGATCCGTGAGTTCAACATGTTTATTGTTGGGAAGCTTGGGCATTTTGTGAGTGTTGATCCAAATTGATTTACTGTGGTAGCCTTTTCTACTGATGGTAATAAGATATCTCTTGTCTCGTTTCAGCTCAAGAGTAAAAACACCGGCAAGATTTGTTTTATTAACTCGATCCGCCCCTTCCGCAACAGCGCTTACAGAAACATCGCTTAGTACAATGGGTACAGCTTTCCTGGCCGGCGAATTAAGTCCTTTCACCTGACCCCTGACAAGCAAGTCTGATGCATATGTACTAAGACATAGTGCAAACAAAGCAATGGTCACTAAAAACTTGAGTTCGGCTCTCATGAAATTGGTTCTGCTCGGATTTTGTAAAATCCTTTGGACAGATAAATATAAAAAAGAGATCGAATAATATTTTGAATGAAGGAGAGTTTAGATTGGAAACAAATTCAAATGACCAGAATCAGACTCCTTCTTCCTTTGATTTTTTCAATTATCGTGTCCTGTTCCAAAGAAAAAAAAGAGGAGGCTCTGATGAAGACCAATCCTCCTGATACATCAAAACAAGAAATAAATAATCCATATTTTCCTCTGGCAGTTGGAAATTACTGGGTATTCGAATGGCGCCGCCGACTCCCGGATGGAAGCATGAGCACTGTTCAGGCAATTGACACCATGATGATAGAAAGAGATACCTTGCTTGATAATATTAGATTTTATATTCTTTCCAATAATTACCCCTTTCAAAATGCTGAAATACTCATTCGCGATGTTGAAGGAAGCATATTAAGAGATAATGGCGGTCTGATTCTTCCGTTTGAGTCTGATGACAAAATATATAATGATCACTACGGTTTTGGTCAGAATGAAAATGACACCCTGTATTATTTCTGGCAAGAGTATCCGACCATTGAAAAGCATTCAACCGCGTTTGGTGACTTCGATTGCCTTGTGCAGATAGACTTTCATGAATCTTACCTTCACAACGATCCGGTTCTTAGAGCCGACACGTTGCTATACGCAGAGATAGGTCCTGTGCTGAGGAGTTTTTCCTATCTGTCTTCAGGCACCAAATCAATTGGTAAATTGATCAATTACAATCTAGTTGATTGAGAATTGATTTCACAGACGTCATTTCCCAATGCAAAACTTAGAAAAGATGTTTCCAAGCAGATCATCTGTAGTGACTTCACCGGTGATCTCTCCAAGGTAATGCAGTGACTGCCTTACATCCATAGCAACCAGTTCTGAAGAAATATTATTCTCAAGACCATTGAAGGCACGCTCCAGGGCTTCATCTGATTTTTGCAATGCTTCCAAATGACGAATGTTGGATATGACAACTCCTCCCTCTTCACTTTGACCAGAATTCACAAATTCCAATAGCTTATCCAATAGCTCTTCTATGCCACTTCCTTCCTTAGCAGAAATAAAACATGAATTCTCTTTATTCAATTTCTTGCCTAAGTCAGTCAATTTATCTTCCGGCACTTTGTCGATCTTATTCACCACATTCAAATGAAAACCATTTCCGAATTCCGAATTCCGAACTCCGAACTCCGAATTCAATTCCATGTCAGTCGCATCCGTAAGGTGAATAATAATTCGCGCTTGTACTGCCATTTTCCTCGCTCGTTCGATCCCAATGCTTTCAACCTTATCATCTGTCTCTCGCAGCCCTGCCGTATCTATAAAGCGAAACATCACACCACCGATCGAAACCTCATCTTCAATCACATCGCGCGTTGTTCCCGGAATGTCCGAGACAATGGCTCGATCTTCCTGAAGAATGGCATTTAACAATGTAGATTTACCAACGTTGGGTTTTCCGATAATGGCAACAGGCACGCCATTCTTCAGCACATTTCCTTGCTCAAAGGACCTGGTAAGTTTGTCAAGAGTCTCACGAATTCGATTGATCAATTCTTTCAAATCATCCCGGTTGGCAAAGTCAACATCTTCTTCTGCAAAATCCAATTCAAGCTCGAGCATTGAGGCAAAATTGATCAGTTCATCCCTCAATTCTGATAGCTTCTTAGAGTATCCTCCTCGCAATTGACTCATTGCCAGATCTCTCGACGCCTTTGAATCGGAAGAGATAAGGTCGGCAACGGCTTCGGCTTGGGACAGGTCAAGTTTTCGATTCATAAATGCCCGGAGCGTAAACTCTCCTTCTTTGGCGGCTCTGGCTCCATTTTTCACGAGTAACTTGAGGATTTCAGACTGAATAAAGGGTGAACCATGACAGGAGATCTCAACAATATCTTCTCCAGTGTAGGAATTTGGTGCCTTAAATAAGCCGACAACCACTTCATCCAATTCAACTTCTCCATCCTTTATTTTGCCAAAATGCAAGGTGTTCGCTTCTTGCGCAAGAAGGTTTTTGCCTGCAAATAACTTGTCGACAATCGGAATAGAATCCTCACCACTCAACCTGATTACGGCAATAGCCCCAACTCCTGAAGCTGTGCTCAACGCACAAATAGTATCCTCTGTTTCATATCCTTGCATGGTGCAAAAATATTAATTTGAATTCCTCTGTGACCTTTCCAGCTTATTCTATCTTTGTCGCCGTGGAGAAGGAAAATTTTGATGATATAAGATCCTACAGGGATGAAGAAGCCTATGAAGTTTGCCAAAGGTTGTTTGGACAATCAGAAGTAAAAGCACTTGTAACTTCTCTTCTACCCGACATTCCTACTGAAAATATTGAAAAACAGGTATCGGGAATTCAGAATCGATGGGACTTCCAGAACAATTTGATTTTACCGGTATTTCGCAAGAACATTCTTACAACTTTTGATGAGCTCAGTGTTTCAGGACTGGAAGACTTGGACCCAAATCAATCTTATTTATTTATTTCGAATCACAGAGACATCGTCCTTGACTCTGCCGTCCTCAATTACTTTCTCCATATTAATGACTTTTCTACGGCCGAGATAGCCATTGGTGATAATCTGATTAAAGAAAAATGGATCGAAGATCTGGTAAGGCTGAATAAAAGTTTCATTGTGAAAAGAGGCCTTGACAATATGGAAATGCTGAGAGCATCCAAAAAATTGTCGGCCTACATTCAGGATACCATCGTAAATAGAAAAGAATCAGTTTGGATCGCACAGCGAGCAGGAAGAGCCAAAGATGGAAACGATGAGACAAATCGAGGACTGATTACCATGTTCGGCATGAGCAATGAAGGTGATATTCTTGATCATTATGCCAGTCTGAATATTGTGCCAGTATCTATGAGCTATGAATTTGACCCCTGTGATGGCAGAAAGGCTCAGGAATTATTTGTCGAGCAGAATAACGGCGAATATGTTAAAAGTGAAAGCGAAGATGTGGAAAGCATGAAACTCGGTATCATTCTTCCCAAAGGAAAAGGGCATATTCATTTTGGTTCATGCTTGAGCCAGGACATATTAAAACTGAATCCAGATCAGAAAAAATCAGCCTTGATGAACGACATTGGTGAGCTGATTGATGAACGAATTCAGGGGAATTATAAACTCTGGTCGTCAAACTACATTGCTGCACATTTATCGGGATATGAAAACGGCTTTGAGTATTCGGAAAGTGAGAAAGAATACTTTGTAAACAGACTTGAAGAAACGACTTCTGAACTAAAAGGAGATCAAGGCGAATTGAAGAATATTATCCTTGGAATGTATACTCAGCCTCTGGAAAATTCTTTAAAAAGAAAATAACTACCTGTTCCCCAGTGGGTTATCCATTTTTCCGAATTGAATGGGTATTTCAAAGAATGAGTTTGGAAGGTTGTCTCGGTAGATAAATTTCAACCAAAGATGATTGCACAAGCTACTACCACTGTAATTCTCGATCAGAATAGGGAAATCACCGACATCTTTTTTATAAATGTTGGAAAAATCCATGCTCCCGCTCAGGGCTTTCACTCCTTTTCCCATAAAGTCTGAGAATTGCTTCAAAATGTTCAGTTCACTTTCTTTAAGTCCAGTGGTCTTTAAAGAATTCGAATAGAATACACTGAGATTTCCATTCTGATTGATTCCTTCATAACGATCACACAGCAATTGACTGATCAATGAGTCTTTTTTATTCACCAACTTGTATTCCGGATCCGCAAAAAGGAAAGGATCTCCTCCAGGCCAAATAGAAAGTTTTTCAGCTCTGGCTGACGAATCAAGGAGATCCAGGCTTCTTTTGAATTCATCTGATTGTTGTATTACCATGGCCTCAAGTTGTCTCATTTCATCACCGGTCATGGAATAATATACCTGCTCATGATGATATACAACCCAAAGTTTGTCGGTTGATGGCTGATAAATTATACTGCTGTTGGCATTGGACCCTTTCATGTCCAATCTGAGTATATCCTCCCGAATTGAATAGGTCATAATATTCAAGGTGGAATCAGTAGAGCATTGTCGTGTTGCTTTGTATTCCGCAACGATCACTATGGAATTTCCCTGGGCTGACAGTCCAAGGTAGATAAGCAACATGAAAATAATGAGGAGGAATCTCTGCATCATTGAATTTTGGGTAAAAAAAGGCAATTTATTTAAGGATAGACAAAAGAAGAGGAAAAAGGTTGCTTGCTCTTGTGCATTTAGATAGATTGAGAGTTTCTAAACTGATATCTTAAACCCTAACACTATCTTACACTGTTACAGCTAATTAGTGAATAGGTAGATAAGGGGATAAGTGAATATGCATGGCGAATTCAAAATTCCAAATTCTGAATTCCGAATTCAAAATTCCCTCCACATTTCTTATCTTCGCAGCCCCTTCCAAACAATAGAAATGAGCGAAAACACAGATACCCTCAAGACCGGTCAAAATGCACTCACACAGGACGATGCCAAAAAAGTGATCCTTGATGATTTCCGTTTGGCGTGCTTGTCGAGAGAGGCATCCTTGATAGGCAGAAAGGAAGTTTTGACGGGAAAGGCCAAGTTTGGGATTTTCGGTGACGGAAAGGAACTTCCTCAAATTGCAATGGCCAAGTTTTTTGAAAACGGGGACTTCCGTTCGGGATATTATCGTGACCAGACTTTCATGATGGCGATTGAACAGTTGACTGTGCAGCAATTTTTCGCTCAATTATATGCCCATACAGATGTTGAAGCCGAGCCTGCTTCAGCCGGACGAAGTATGAATGGACATTATGCAACAAGAAGTTTAAATGAAGATGGCAGCTGGAAGAATGTCAAAGAGATGAAAAACTCATCTGCCGATATCTCTCCAACGGCCGGACAAATGCCACGATTACTCGGATTGGCACAGGCATCCAAGATTTACAGGAATTCGCCTGAAATTGCCGACTCAACTCCTTTCTCACAAGGGGGTAATGAAGTAGCCTTTGGAACCATTGGAGATGCCAGCACATCTGAAGGACCATTCTGGGAGACCATCAATGCTGCTGGTGTATTGCAGGTACCTATGGTAATGTCTGTTTGGGACGACGGACATGGAATTTCTGTTCCAAAAAAATATCAGACAACAAAAGAAAGTATCTCGGAGATTCTGATCGGTTTTCAGCGCAATGCAGAAAAAACAGGTTATGAGATATTTACTGTAAAGGGATGGGATTATGTAGGATTGATCCAGACTTATGAAAAAGCTGTGAATATTGCTCGTCAAGAACACATCCCCGTATTGATACATGTAGAGGAAGTAACTCAGCCACAGGGACATAGTACTTCTGGTTCACATGAAAGATACAAGAGCAAAGAAAGATTAGAATGGGAAACAGAATTTGATTGCATCAATCAATTCGGAAAATGGATCATAGAAAAGGGCATTGCAAGTCAGGAAGAACTAGACGGACTTAAAAAAGAAGCTCAAAAACAGGCAAGACAAGAGAAGAAAGCAGCATGGCAGGCATTTCTTGAGCCGATGATGGAAGAGAAAAATACGGCCATTAATTTGATTCATTCTTTAGCCGGGGCGAGCACCAGAAATCAGGATATTGAAGGAATAGCAAATGAACTAAATGCGAATCCGGAACCTATCCGCAAGGAGATCATGGCCGGGGTAAGAAAGGCTCTTAGATTGAGTATTGGTGAGGATTCCACGGAAAGAGGTGCTCTGAAAAGCTGGTTAGAGATACAGAATGCACTCAACGAGGACAGATATAGTTCTCATCTATATAGCCAATCTGAAAATAGTCCGGCCAATTTGGCAGGAATTGCTCCAGAATACGAAGAGAATTCTGAATCTGTGGATGGACGAGTTGTGTTGAGAGACAATTTTGAAAGTATTCTTTCATTAAATCCGGAAGTACTGATCTTTGGTGAAGACAGTGGTAAAATTGGTGATGTAAATCAGGGTCTGGAAGGATTGCAGGAAAAATTTGGTGAGTTGAGGGTTTCTGACACCGGAATTCGGGAAGCAACCATCCTTGGACAGGGAATTGGAATGGCAATGAGGGGATTGAGACCCATTGCTGAAATACAATATCTCGACTATCTGCTATATGCCCTTCAGATCATGAGCGATGACTTGGCCACAGTGCATTACAGGACGGCGGGCGGACAAAAAGCGCCTGTTGTGGTAAGAACCAGAGGACACAGACTGGAAGGCATTTGGCATAGCGGCTCTCCTATGGGTGTTATTTTGAATGCATTAAAAGGAATTCACGTTTGTGTTCCGAGAAATCTAACAGATGCGGCCGGATTTTACAATACAGTTCTGAAAGGAGATGATCCTGCATTGATCATTGAACCTCTGAATGCCTATCGTTCCAAAGAGAAAATGCCTTCGAATTTGGGTGAATTTACCACACCTCTTGGCATACCAGTGGTTTTGAATGAAGGAAAAGATATTACACTGGTAACCTACGGATCCACTACGAACATTGCGATACAGGCTGTTGAAGAATTGAGTGAAATGGGTATTGAAGTGGAACTGATTGATTTAAGATCTCTGATGCCTTTTGATGTGAATTCAATAATTGGACATTCCTTGTCGAAAACGAATCGATTATTGATCGTAGACGAAGATGTTCCGGGAGGGGCATCTGCTTTTATTCTTCAACAAATACTAGAAGGTCAAAAAGGATTTTACGAGCTCGATTCAGCCCCGGTTACCTTAACATCCAAGGATCACAGGACGGCTTATGGCACGGATGGCGATTATTTTTCAAAGCCGTCGAAAGACGACATAATGGACCGTGCATATGCCATTATGAACGAATTCGACCCGGAAAAATTTCCAAACTATTGATAATTAAGATTTAAGTAGCCTTTTAATTTTACACTATTTTTTATACTTTCATTGGCCACAAAAACCAATGATTATGAAAAACTCTACTAAATTTTTCTCGATTTTCATTGCTATTGGCCTGATAATCTGGTCTTTACCCGGTATTGCTCAGGTCACACCGCAATACACTAACGGTACGCCCTTCCCAAACAGCGGTAACTCCATTCCATTGGCATGGTCTACCGGCGGGGTTCGAGGGCAGTTACTTTATCCTGCCGGATGTTTCGGAAGTAACGTTCCATCTGGAATGGGAATCACGGATATTTATTGGATGGCCTATAATGGTAGTTCAGGTTCGTCGACTTACGGCCAGCTGCACATTTCAATGGGACAACCAAATATCACAACCCTTTCGGGTTCGGCTTATGAGACGGGTCTGACGCAGGTTTTTTCTACGACCAGCTACACCATCACATATACAGGTGGTAATTGGTTCAAAATCACGCTGAATCAGCCTTTCCCATATGATCCAACGTTGCCTTTGGTAGTTGAAGTAAACCAACTTCAATCGTCATTTAGTAACTTTTATTGTGCTATTCTTTCTCCATATCCAACAGGATCGGCGAGAAATTATGCCAATTCATACAATGCCACATCGCCATCAGGGTCTTCTAGTCCTTGGTCCAATGCCTTTGGGGTAGATCTTGCTCCAATCAGCAATGCCAAGAATGACATTGGTGTTACAGCCATTGACTCTCCATCTGTATTTTGCGACGGCGACCATAATGTGGTTGTTACAGTAAAGAACTTTGGTAAAAATCAGGTTGATACATTTGATGTGAACTGGACTTTCAATGGCACCCTACAACAAGCTGTGACAGTTCATACATTGCTAGATACCTTCAACGGCGTTGGCTCAACTGAAGCTCAGGTTGTTCTTGGAACAAAAACATTTACTGCAAATCAGCTTGATACCATTGTAGCCTGGACAAGTAATCCGAATAACCAGACGGATACTGTAACCAGCAATGATTCCACCGGAGCCGGAAAGATGCCATCCATGTATGGAAACTTTACGATAGATCCGAATGGAACCGGCACAGCGAATTACACCAATTTCAGTGATCTTGCTAAAGATCTGAGCGACTTCGGGGTATGCGGTCCGGTTACAGTCACGGTGGCCAATGGCACTTATACGGAACAGGTGACCTTCGACAACATCGAAGGAACCAGCATGGTCAATACCATTACATTCTTGCCGGATAGTGGTTATGTCGACCTGGAATACAATTCGGGATCCTTCTCAATGAACTACACAATGAAGATGGCAGGTGCGAGCCACATAAGCTTCCAGGATTTCAATTTCCATGCTCTTGGATCGTCTTATTCACGTGTGGTTGAATTTGGTGGTAATTCGAATTATAACTCTTTTAACAGTTGTACATTCAATGGCTATGCGAATGGTACATCCAGTACTTATCAGGCCTTGATCTATGCCCAGGGAAAGTGCGATGGAAACTCATTCATGGATTGCGATTTTGACGCAGGTAGTTATGGTTTCTACTATAGAGGTGGTGGTACTACTTCCAGAAGCACGGGCCTAACTGTTGAGAATTGTAATTTCAATGATCAGTATTACAGAGGAGCATACTTTTATTACACATCTGATCTTCATTTCAATCATAATGTAATTCGTTCTTCCAGAAACTACAGCTTCTATTATGCTGTATATTCCTATTATTCTAACGGTGATTTCCAGATGGTTGGTAACGACATCAATGTTCCTGGATATTCTCCGATCTTTATGGGATACACTGAAGGTGATAATACAAACAGACCGCTTCTTGCTAACAACTTTATTCGAGTTGGAAAGGGAACCGGACTTTATGGATATGGTATTTACTGCTTTAATGCAGGTTACATGAGAATTGTAAACAATACTGTTGTTTGTACACACTCTACAGGTACTTACAGAGCAATTTACATCACCGGTGGTGCAAATACGATCATGAATAATAACATTCACGATCAGAATGGATATTCTACAAGTTCATCTTATGCCTGTCTGTATGTAAACGGAGGTTTTGCCGTATTGGAATGTGACTACAACAACTTCTATACGAATCGAACACTGGGCTATCTCTCAGGAGCTTACGCTACACTAAGTGATTGGCAAAATGCGACAGGATTCGACATGAACTCTTTGACTACTGATCCTTTGTTTGTGAACTTTGACTCATTGAGGACATGTTCTGATACGTTGGATGGAGCAGGTACGCCACTTGCTTATATTACAGACGACTTTGACGGTGATGGAAGACATCCTGTTACCCCAGACATTGGTGCTGACGAATGGGTTGGTTCTGATTCAGGAGCATACTCTGCCGGACCAGATGCCTTCGTTTGTGATGGAAAAACAGCAATGATCGGATTGGAAGTTTCAGGAGGATCGTTCTTATGGAGCAGCGGTGATACTACTTCAACAATTGAAGTATCTACTGAAGGTACTTACACAGTTGCAATGACTTCTGATTGTGGTGCAAGTCATACAGATACGGTTGAAGTGGTTGATATAACTCCAACAGCTACATTTGATCTGACTCCTTCAGATAATACATTCCTAACTATTGACGCTGACAATACGTCAAATCATGGTGACAGTTATATGTGGACCATTGAAGACCAGAATGGTGTGAATGCAACCGATACATTGTATTCTATGGATCTCACTCACATCGTAATGGATAATGGCCCATATGAAGTGTGTCTCACAACTTACAACGACTGTGATACAGCCAGTTCTTGTCAAACTTGGACAGGCGTGGTTGGAATTGACAAAGCTGATCTTTCAAGTAATATTTCACTTATGCCTAATCCAGTTAGTGATGTACTGACAATTCAATTTGAAGGTATAGAGGGTGATGTTACTGTTGAAATGAGCAATGTTCAAGGTCAGGTGGTTCATATGGACCGTTACATGAATGTTGCTGGTAATGCGGTACAAGAGGTCAATGTGTCAAGCCTGAAAAAAGGTATGTACATTGTTAAGTTTGTTACTGAAACCGGAATTGCCACAAAACAGATCATTGTTCAGTAAAATCCTGAAATCTTAATATGGAGCCCCGCTATCGAATGATAGCGGGGCTTTTTTATTTCAGAATCATTAATAGGAATTATGGAATGAATAATAAATTAAAATGTCAACAAACAAAATATGGGCGTATTTTTGTTAGAACAACGTTAAAATCAGAATGGTGTGTATACTTGCACCTATAACTAAATTTAGTGCTTATGAAATTAAAACTACTTTCTTTGACGGGAGGGATTTTGATTGCGGGTCTTTCAACACTGATGGCGCAGTACAATGTTACTTTGAATCAACAGTGTAATAACAGTAACCCGGCAACAACCGAAGTTCTTGTATTCCCTATGACTCCGGCGAGTGCGACCGGAAATGCAACACTTACCATTGTTTCGATCGGTGATATCTCATCTTCTTCACCTACTTCTACGGAGCATTTGGATTATTACGATGAAAATAACACCCTGATCGGTCAAACCGGCGGTGGAGGAAACTGTTCTACAGATAACTTTTCTTACACTATGCCACAGGCTGATGTAAATTCTTTCGCATCTGACGGTCAGATTGAGATTACCATCATTCCAAGATCCGGTGTCAACACCAACCAGTGTACTGGACAAATCGGATCATCAGCTTATTGCTCAACTGGTTCCTTGAACTATCCGTTCTCCACTGTTCCGAATGACGTTGGTGTAACCAGCATTGATTCACCAAGTGTTTTCTGTGCAGGTTCTCATGATGTGGTTGTAACGGTTACAAACTTTGGAACAAACCAGGTTGATTCTTTCACTGTGAACTGGGCCGTGAATGGTTCAGCCAAAACACCTGTTGTTGTTACAAACGTTACCCTGGATACATCAAATGGTGTAGGTTTCAAACACAACTCAGGTTACTTTGGGTTCTGAAAACTTTTCTTTTGGAACGGTAACCACGGTTGAAGCCTGGACTTCACTTCCAAATAACAAGCCGGATGGCGAAATGGCCAATGACTCAGCCTCTGCGGATCTAGGCCCTTCGCTTTCTGGAAACTTCACTATAGACCCAAATGGAACAGGAGCTTCAAACTACGCGTCATTTGACTCGGCCGCTATGGCACTTACAACCTACGGTGTTTGTGGGCCGGTAATGTTTACCGTTGCTTCAGGAACCTATAATGAGCAGGTTTCATTTGGACCGATTGAAGGAGCAAGTGAGATTAACTACATTAAATTCATGGCCGACACAGCGAGAAATGTGATCATTGCCAATTCATCTAGCAGTTCTACAGCAAACTATACGGTGCAGCTTGATGGTTCCGATTTTATCACGTTCGAAGGAATCGTGATTGACGCAAATGGAACGACATATTCAAGAGCATTGGATATTAATAATGGTGCTTCGAATAACACTTTCGACAACTGTGAATTCAATGGCTACGCTAGTGGAACTTTCAGTACCTTCCAGTGTGTTATATACACTAGATCAGTAGGAAACGATAATAATTCGATCATCAATTCATCCATCAACGGAGGTTCTTACGGTATTTACTACTACGGTGGGGGTACAACTTCGAGAAACGAAAACTTCGTTTTTGATAATAACGAGTTGAACGACCAATATTATAGAGGTGCATATTTCTATTATACCACGGATTTGAAAGTTAGAAATAATGTATTCCGTTCTGGTAGAAATTACACTTCAATGTACGGTATCTGGTCTTACTATGCCTATGACGAGTGTGAATACACTGGAAATGACATCAACCTTCCAGGTTATGCCGGTATGTGGTTGTTCCAGAACAATGGTAGAAATGACAAGAAAATTCTTGTGGCGAATAACTTTGTGAGATCAGGAAGAATGACTGGTTCATACGGATATGGAATATATCTTTCAAGTTCTGGATATTGCCAGATCGTTCACAATACCATTTATCTGGACAGAACGATAGGTAACTATTACGGAATCTTTGTAAATGGTGGAGCGAATACTGTATTGAACAACATCATTCACGATCAAACCCAGCGTTCAGGATCTTACGCCTCTCTTTACTATAGCGGTGGATTCTCAGTTCTTGAATCTGACTACAACAATGTATATACCAATGGAAACTTTGGTAGAATAAGCAGTATTTCGAATACGCTGGCCGATTGGCAAAGTGCAACAGGCTTCGACATGAACTCATTGGAATCGGATCCTGGTTTTGCAACAGGTGATTCATTGAGAACCTGTAGTGATACATTGGATGGAGCTGCTACTCCTCTTGACTATGTGATAGTAGACATTGACGGAGACGAGCGTGACGGAAATACTCCTGACATCGGAGCAGATGAATTCATTGGTACAGCACCTGGTTCATATTCTGCCGGTGATGATGAGATTATTTGTGACGGTAAAACAGTAGTAATTGGTCAGGCATTGTCTGACGGATCATTCCTGTGGTCAACCGGAGACACCACTTCTACAATCGAAGTATCAACTCCAGACACATACATTGTCACTATGACGAGCTCTTGCGGAGGTGTATTTACAGACACGGTTGAAGTAGTTGATCAGACTCCGGTGGCTGATTTCTCCATCAATACAGATCCAAATGTATTCTTGACTGGAGATTTCACGAATGCATCTCAACAAAACATGTACAACATGTGGATTCTTGATCTGAATCCTGCCGATACGTTCTATACGGAAGACCTTACCTATGTATTCCCTGACAATGGTCCATATGATGTTACATTGGTTGTTTGGAATGACTGTGATACTACGTCTATCACAAAGCAATGGATGGGAACTGTAGGTATCTCTGAAACACAACTCGAAAACAACATCACTGTAATGCCTAATCCGGCAAGAGATGTATTGAATATTCAATTCAATGAAATTGACACTGATGTGACGATTGAAATGAACAATATTCAAGGTCAGGTTGTTTATAGAGAAAGGTTCATGGATTTATCTAATGGCTCAATGAAGTCCTTAGATGTTTCATCCATGAAAAGTGGCATGTACATTATTAAGTTCATAACTGATAATGACATCGCTACGAAACAGCTTATAGTAGAGTAAATCAGACGTTTTTATCGAGAAGAGCTCACCTAACGGTGGGCTCTTTTTATTTTTTGGATGTCTATTCTTCAAAAAAAACTTCTTAAATTGTGGCGTTATTCTTAATTTTTTAACTAAACACATGGTTATGAAGAAAATCTACAATCGATTTTTCTCTGCCAAGAATGTTATGAGAAATGCGTTCTTGGCGTTGATGGTCGCCCCAGTTATGTCTTTTGGGCAGCTTTATGTTCAAATTGGTACTGGTACGGCTACCAACTCAACTACCGGATATCCTTGTCCGCTTGGAAACTGGTATGATGGTCTGCGTGAGCAGCACCTTTATACTGCTTCGGAGCTGCAGGCAGCTGGTTATTCTGGTGGTTCTATTACCGAAATTGCGTGGGATGTTTCTGCGATGCCTTCAACAGTTGGTACGCTTACAAACTATACGATCTATGTTAGAGCGACATCTGCGACAAGTTTAACTTCTTTTCAGACTATTACAGGTACTGCTGACTTTCAGGGGAATACCAATGTAACAACTGGATGGAACACATTTACCTTGAATAGTCCATTCATTTGGAATGGTACAGATAACATTTTAGTTCAGGTATGTTATGAGAACTCTTGTGCTTCTTATACAAGAAACCCTGAAGTAAAATATTCTACTGCTACATTCACTTCTTCAATTTATTACAGAGCTGACTGTACTTCAGGTATGTGTACTCAAACTGGATTCCCATCTACTTCTTCCAACAGACCGAATATTCGTTTCACGGCTATTCCTCCTGTTGTTGATGATGCTGGAGTTTCAGAAATCACTTCTCCTAGTGTAGGCAACTGTACTTTGGGTAGTCTTCCGGCTAAAGTTATCCTTAATAACATGGGATCTGGTTGGTTGACATCATGTACGGTGAACTGGTCAGTTAATGGTAGCACTCAGACACCTGTATCCTTCGCAGATTCAGTTGCTCCAACAGGTGGTACTTCCGATACAGTAAACCTTGGAAACTTCAACTTCTCTGATGGTGACGTTCTTTGCGTTTGGACAACGAACCCTAACGGTGTTCAGGATTCATTCCCTCAAAACGATACAATTTGTACTACTATCTACGAAGCTCTTGGCGGAACTTATACAGTAGGTGTGACTTCTACAGATTTCACAACCATTCAAGAAGCTGCTAATGCTTTGATGGAAAGAGGAGTATGTAGTGCTACGACTTTCAACCTTATTGACAGTGTTTATAATGAGAGACCGGTACTTGGTGCCGCTCCGGGCGCGTCTATGATGAACAATATCGTATTCCAGCCAGATCCACAAAACATGTCAGTAGTTGAAATTATGTCTGCACCTAATTCCGACTCCAATTTCGTAATCGAATTCAACGGAGCCATGTTTACATCATTTGACAATGTCACTGTTGACGGATCTACAGGTGGTAGCTACGGTGGTGTAATCAGCTTTACTAATTCTGAGTATTGTGGACTTTCAAATAGTGTTATTAATGGTATTGTTACTACTTCTACAAGCAACCGTCTTTATACAATTAACGGAACAGGTGGAAATGGAAACATGTTGATGTATAGCCAGGTGAATGGTGGTTCTTACGGATTGTATTATTCAGGTGGTACAAACCATTCATTCATGAATAATGAATTCGTTGATCCTTATTTCTACGGTGTTTACCTTACAGGTATCGACGACGCTATTTTCAACTACAACCAGCTTAATGCAAGTACTGCTTACAGATTTGCTTACGGTCTTTATTGTAATAGCCTTGGTGGTGCCACTCAAATTATTGGTAACTACCTAGACTGGCCAGGATATGGTGGTCTTTACATGAGAGAAATGAATGGTCGAGTTGACGCTCAACCAACTGTAGCAAACAACATGATCAGATCAGGAAATGGTAGTTATTATGCTTACGGAGCTTACATGTGGAACAGTGGATATGTAAACTTTGTAAACAACACTGTAGCTAAGGATGCCAGCAGTGGATATGGATTCTACGGAATTTATGTTGCTGGTGGAGCCAACAAATTGATCAACAACCTTTTCTATGATCCAAATGGAAGTAGCTCTTATTACAACATGTATATAAGTGGTGCATTCTCAGTTTCAGAATCAGATTACAACAACGTTTATTCTACTCAGAGATTTGGTTACCTGAGTGGTGTTCAATCTACACTTGCAGATTGGCAAACGAACACTGGTTTTGATATGAATTCAACGACGATTGATCCTGGTTTCCCAAGCTTCGATACTTTGAGACATTGTAATGATAGCCTTGACGGAACAGGTACTCCACTTTCTTTCATCACCGACGATTTTGATGGTGACGGAAGAAACCCAACCAACCCAGATGTTGGTGCGGATGAGTGGGTAGGATCAGCACCAGGTTCATATTCAGCTGGTGAAGACCAAATCGTTTGTGATGGCAAGACAGTTGAAATCGGATTGGCTGTAACAGGTGGATCATTCTTGTGGTCAACTGGTGACACTACTTCTACTGTTGTAGTTAATTCATCAGGCACGTACACTGTTGCTATGACATCTGATTGCGGTGCCATTCATACGGATACAGTTGAGGTTACGGATGTAACTCCTACTGCTTCATTTACAATCACTGATGTGGCCAATACATTCCTTACGATCGATGCTGTGAATAATTCACAAAATGGAATGAGCTATATGTGGACTGTAACTGGTGCTACTGTTGCTGATACAATCTATTCAGAGCACCTTACACACATTGTTCCAGACAACGGTCCTTACGAGGTTTGTTTGACTACTTACAATGATTGTGATACAGTTTCAACTTGTGACACATGGCAAGGTGTTGTAAGCGTTGACGAGATAGAACTTTCTAACTTGATCAGCCTTATGCCTAATCCTGCAACTGATGTTCTTAACATTCAGTTCGAAGGTGTTGAAGGTGATGTAACAGTTGAAATGACAAACATCCAGGGTCAGATAGTTTATACTGAAAGATTCATGGACGTTAGTGGTAGCTCAGTGAAAACAGTGAATGTATCTTCTTTGAATAAAGGAATGTACATTGTGAAATTCATCACTGACGGCGACTTCACAACCAAGCAAGTTATTGTACAATAATATTGTTCTAGATATACAAGAGAGCCCCGAAGAAATTCGGGGCTTTTTTTTTACTCAAAATTCTTCATTCCTGAATCACATCATAAATCTGTTATCTGTTATCTGGTATCTGGTATCTATCAAATGATATACATATCTGAAATCAAAACTCTTCTTTCTAATATCACAAATACATCAGATGTCATATATCAGATATCACATATCTTCCCCTGGGATTGCCTCGTTCGCGTCACTCACTTCGGCCATCCCTGACGGTGCCGCTGACCGAAACAAAAGGTCGCTGCTCTGCAGCTCTTCCTTTTTTATTTCCTCTCCTTTTGGAAAGCATGCTTTCCTCACTATTTGAAATAAAAAAGGCCGTTCCTTTGGAACGACCTTTTGTTTCGGGTGGCTAATGGGATTCGAACCCACGGCCCCCAGAACCACAATCTGGTGCTCTAACCAACTGAGCTATAGCCACCGTGTATTAGATGCCTAAAAAGGCGCGGCAAATATAGGCAATAATTAGAATTTGGAATAGTTCTATAACTTAGCCATTTTGAGATTTTAGCCTTCTGATTATCAATTCATCTCCTTTCATATTAATGTTGCCTAAGTGGTTCCCAAATGCCAGGGATCATGCTGATGGAAATTTCATTGAAAAGCATATCGAATGCATTTCAAGGGAGGTAAATTGTCGTGTTATTTTTGTCAAGGGCATGAAGTATGCCCCTGCGGATAAGATTCAAAGGTTTAAAAAACACAACAGCCTGGAATACGAGTATCGCTATTTTGAGTTAAAATCCGGACCTTTTTCTTTCTTGTTTAACATATTCCTTTATCTCAAGCTTCAATTCAAGGCATTCTCTGAAATAAAACAAGAGTATGGAATGCCTTCATTGTGCCATGCCCATGTAGCTGGAAGATCCTGCCTCCTTCCCTATTACCTGAAACTGCGATACAACATTCCCCTTATTATCTCTGAACACTGGTCGGGATATTACAAGGACTCCGGAAAAATGACCGTTACCAGGAAAATCATGGCAAAATTTTTTCTGAAACGAGCCAATGCGGTTACCGCAGTTTCTAAATCACTTGCGGATGCAATCAAAAGAAATGTAGGTGAAATAAATATAGATGTGGTTGCCAATGTTGTCGACAAAGTATTTCTTTCTGGGAGATTGATTCAAGAGACAGAAAAACCCAATATTATTCATATATCCAACTTTATTAAAGAGATAAAACGCACCGACCAGATTATCGAAGTTTCTGAGGAACTTATGAAAGAAGGATTGAAATTTAATCTAATCTTGATTGGAGATGGCTCTGAAAGGAAGCATCTCGAAGAAAACGTAAGCAGATCAGAATTGCTTGGTCAAAATGTCAAATTCACCGGGGATATTGATCAGTCTGATATCGCTGAATACTTTAAGCATGCCACTGCCTGTGTTTCATTTAGCAAATTTGAAACTCAGTCTATCGTGCTTCTGGAGTCTATATCCATGGGAATTCCAATTATTGCCCCGAGAGTAGGCGGAATTCCAGAACATTGTGAGGATAAAGGCATACTTTTTAATGCCGATTCAAGAGAGGAGTTTAAAGATGCGATCCGTCTGATTATAACGGAAGGATACGCAGGAGACAGGTCTAAATGGAGGGATTATTGCCTGGAAAATTTTTCATGTGAGAAGATCGCACTTAAATTCGTTGATCTGTACTTAAAATTAAAGCCAGAACTAAATGTTCAATAAGGTATTATTCACGTTTTCCACCCGCGTTCTGACCGCTTTTTTAAGTATTGTGAATGTGCTGATCGGAACACGTTATCTGGGAGTTGAAGGATATGGCACGATCTCTTTGGTTGTTCTCGGTATTACCATCTACCTGATGATCCAGAATTTAATTACCGGTTCATCCATTGTGTACTTCATATCCAAATTCAAGCCCTCCTCCATTCTCATACTCTCTTACTTCTGGGCTGTAATTTCAATAATAATATTCACCGCACTGTCTTTCTTTTCACTGGAAATTGGAGAAATGATGGGATGGACATTCGAAATTATCCCATCAGAATTTTTCTGGCATAACATATTGCTGGCAGGTGGGTACGGCCTAATGACCATACATCTGAATTTATTGTTAGGACGTGAAAGAATTAAAGCCTTCAATTTTATCTATTTCCTGCAGCACATTCTTGCCACTATTTTGCTGATTCTATTCTTCGTATTCATGGAAAAAGATCAAATCATTTATTATTTGGTGGCACTATACATCTCATATTTCACAGCCTTTATCGCAGCATTCATTTTTACACTTCATTATATAAAGTCCTTCAGCCTTCCCTCCATAGCTGAATTCAAGTCAATGCTTAAATATGGATTTTACGGTCAATCAGCCAATGTATTCCAGTTGATCAATTATAGGCTCACATATTATCTGGTTGACATATTTGTTGGAAGAGCCAGCCTTGGGATTTTTTCGGCAGCCACGCAAATAAGTGAAGGACTTTGGATTTTCGGTAAAAGCATCGCAACTGTGCAGTTCGCAAGAATTTCCAATTCAAAGAATGTCGATTATGCCAGAAATCTAAGCCTGCAACTTTTGAAATTTACATCTAGTCTTACTTTGATACCACTTCTTATCCTGATGTTCCTGCCTGTTTCATTTTATACTCTCTTATTGGGTAATGAATTTGGAGATGTCAGACACATTGTAAGACTTCTCGCCCTTGGAACCATTTCTTTAACCAGTTCTATGATGCTCAGCCATTACTTTTCAGGAATCGGAAAAATATCAAAAAATTCAGCCAGCAGCGGAATTGGAGTAATTGCCACACTTGCTCTGGGATTCAGTCTAGTTCCTGTTTTTGGCTTGCCGGGCGCAGCCCTGGTAAATTCAATTTCCTATTTGATCTCTTTGATTTTTCTTATCTATCACTTTAATAAAGAAGAAGCCCTTCCTTTCAGAAATTGGCTCTTATCTGGTCAGGACGTTAAGAATTCAATCAAGCTTTTAAGCAGCAAATTGAAAAGCAATCAGGAATCCAGCAGCTGAAATTCCAATTCTTCTCCATTAATTAAACCTTTCATAACCCTTTCATTTCATTATATTTGTTAGCTATTACTGTCTAACAAAACTTATTCTATGAAACGACTAATACTTTTTGCTGCGGCAATTACAACGGCTATTGGACTTTCAGCTCAGGTTCAATTAGATGATGCACAACAATATAAAGTGCATTTACCTGATCCTGATTTCAGCTTTGACAAGTTCGATGCCAATGGAAAGAAAGCACCTTATGCCCCTAAACAAGGAAACGGAGAGAAATCTTTGGGAGAAAGAGTGCTGGGAGAAACAACGTACGATCTTCAAACGAACTCAGCAGTTCAGAACAGAATTGCCATGAATTCAAGTGGTGAGATTTCAGTTGTGTGGACTGCCAGTGAAGGAAATAATCCTTTTGATGACAGAGGTTCAGGATACGCTCACTATGATCCAACAAATGATGTTTGGACGAAAGATGCAAGCTATCCAAGAATTGAGTCAGACCGTTCAGGTTGGCCAAGTATACTTTATGATGGTGCAGGTGGTGAGCATGTTATCTCGCACAGTACAGCATCTAACAGAGTAAGAATTAACTCAAGATCGACAATTGGATCAGGAAGCTGGAGTCAAAAAGACGTGTCTACTGCCAAACTTGTATGGAACAGAGCTGCCATGGGTGGTACCGATGGTAACACAATTCATATGGTTGCTGTGATGAACGACGACAAAGGTGGTGATTCTGTGAATTATCAGATGATGAGTACTCCTTTGTTGTATTACAGATCTCAGGATGCTGGTCAAACGTGGGATATCATTGATTCTATCCTTCCAGGACTGGATTCTGCTGGCTTGGGAACAAGTAGAGTACTTTCTGGTGACTGTTATTCAATTATCGCCGATGGAAATAACGTTGCTATCGGAATTTATGCTCCATTCAACGACGTAATCCTTATGGAATCTGATGATAATGGTAACACTTGGACTAAGACCATTGTATACGATTATCCTTACAGAGGTTATCAGGATTTCAAGAACAGAGCGTCTGATTCAGTTTACTACATGTCAGCTGACGGTTCTGGTTCTGTGATCTATGATAACAACGGAGTTGTTCACCTCGCTTACAGTAGAGTATACAGAACAAACAACTTTGCTGGTGGGACTAGCTTCCTTGCAAGATTCCCGGATCAGGATACAACAGTTCACTATAGAAATTCAACACCTCCTTATTTCGGAAGATCTGCCAACCATGTTGGAGACACAATTCCAAGAAATCCAAAAATTGCCTTCTACGGTGGTTCTAATGTGAATACATACGGAACATTTGGATACGGTAATGATTCAATTTATTATGTATGGTCAGGTATTCATGACAGTATTGTTAGTGGAATCGATCCGGATGTTGGAATGCGTCAGATCTACTTGATCAAATCGGGTGACGGTGGAGAATCATGGACTGAACCTCTTCAATTGACGGTAACTGATCCACAATTCTCGGAAAACGTTTATCCTGACATCTATGATGTTGTTGACGATAAGATCAGAGTAGTATTCCAGAGAGATGCATATCCTTCATGTTATGTAACTTCTTTGAACTACAATGCGAATACAACACAGTATGTTCAGACTTCACTTTCAGACAACCAGATCATTTATCTTGAAATTGATCTAGGTGGTGGCGGAATTGGAATCGGTATAGAGGAAAACCTAAGTGAGATCAGTGAAATGGGTGTATATCCGAACCCATCTCATGGCCAGATCGACCTGAATGTTATCCTTTACCGTGAAATGAACGTGACTGTTAATGTTACAAACATTAGTGGTCAGGTAGTTCATACTTACAATGGAAGTCCACTTGTCAAGGGAAGCAACAAGCTACAAATGGATCTAAGCCATCTTGAGCCAGGTGTTTATACAGTAAACATCTATGGTGGTGGATCTATCATGAATAAAAAAGTAGTGATCAAGTAATAGATCACAAGACAGAAAAAAGAAAAGTCCCGGAATTCCGGGACTTTTTTTATTTCAAGTTGTTTAGGTCGTCAACCTCCGGTATTCGGCTAATGTTAAAGCCTTCAGCATATTTAGCTCCAATGATTCGGCCAAATTCAATAGAACGTGCATCAAGGAATTCGAGAAATTCCTTGGAAGAAATCAAAGTTTCCGGTTCATCAGACTCCGGATCGTAGAATTGCGATTTGTAAGCCTTAATGGCTTCCATCTTCTTTTCGTAAAAGGGAGTGACATCGACAATAAAATCAGGCCTTAAATATTTGAATTGAATATAATGGTAGATTGATTCTGGTCTCCACACTTCCTGCTCCTGACCTTCATGTTCTGTGACAAATTTTATTAATCCTGAGTAAAAGCAGGCCTTCTTTACCAGGCTGGCACCTTTGGAATGATCCGGATGTCTGTCATCAACAGCATTGCACAGAACAATCTTAGGCCTGGTTAAACGTAAAATCCTGACCACTTCACGAATATGATCCTCATCTTCTGAAAAGAAGCCATCACGGAAATGCAGTCTGTATCTTTCGGTTAGACCGAGAATATTGGCCGAATCCTCAGCCTCTGCCCTTCGTATATCGCCGTTACCTCGAGTACCAAGGTCACCATCGGTAAGATCGAGTATTGCTACTTTGTTACCGAGAGAAATTTGCTTTAAGATCGTGCCTCCACAGCTCAGTTCCACATCATCTGGATGAGCACCAATGGCAAGAATATCAATCATAATTCAGCTTTATTCAAGCCAATTTACAATCTCTTCTGATAAAGGGTCGACTTTTGGCGAAAAATATGTCAGCCATTGGCCATCTTCACCAATAAGGAATTTTTGAAAGTTCCAGGTAACTTTCGCGTCTTTTACGCCATTTTCTTCAGCTGATGTTAACCAGGCATACACTTCATGCTGATCATTTCCTTTAACACTTATTTTCGACATCATTGGAAATGAAACATTATAGGTGTTAACGCAGAAGGTTTTGATCTCTTCATTGGACCCCGGCTCCTGACCAAGAAAATTGTTCGCAGGAAATCCAACTACCGTGAAATCATCTCCTCCATATTGCTCCTGCAGCTTCTGAAGATTTTCGTATTGTGGTGTAAAACCACATTTACTGGCAACATTAACCACAAGAACTTTCTTTCCTTTGAATTGGGATAATTCCACTTTATTACCGTCGATATCTTCTACGACAAAGTCGTGAAATGTCTTCTGTGCTGTAATTTCCGTCATAATTAATGTGCTGATTAGAAAAATAAAAAAGGTCTTCATTTAAAATTGATTGATTTACTTTGAACCTCGAATAAAACACGAAATACGACATTTTGTTCAACTGGAAAGAAATAAGCGGTCTGATTTCAAAGGAATTTATAATTGAAAAGAGATCAAGAAGCATTTTGATGAGCACCATGCTCTATGTATTCTCTACCGTTTTTATTTGCTACCTCTCCTTTATAAAACTAGAAGTGTCGGTATGGAATGGCCTGGTTTGGATCCTTGTCGTTTTTACCATGACAAATGCGGCCAATCGCATCTTTATTTATGAATCAGGCGACCAGAGAATATATTTATACAGCCTGGCAGGTGCCAACAGTATCATAATTGCAAAACTTATATACCAATGGCTTGTAAGTGGTATACTAGCCCTTTTAGTCTTTCTAACATGGTCAATGCTTTTCAGCCAGAAAATACCACATCTATTTGCATTTATATCTGTTCTTCTATTGGGAGTATGGGCCATGTCTAATGTCCTTACCTTAAACAATGCGTTGTCGTCAGGAACGAAAAACAGCCCTACGGTTCTCGCAATTTTGAGCTTTCCTGTTTTGTTGCCAGTATTACTCACAACCATAAAGGCAAGTGCAATGACTATGCAAGAAACAATGCACCCCGATTTTGGATTGTTTTTAATGGTTCTCGGCCTCCTTAATGTACTTACCTTGGCCTTGTCCATTGTATTATTTCAGTACCTTTGGCGCTACTAAAATCTACCGGTTTGAAAGGTCTTTGGTGGAAGTTGATCGCCTTTATTCTTGTGATGTATGCTTTAATTTTTGGTTTCCTCGGTGAGGTGCCAAGATTGGCCATTTTGAATGAAACCATTCGAAATCTCTATTTCCATGTTCCCATGTGGTGGACCATGATTCTACTTTTCCTGATTTCCTGTGTTTACTCGATTCGATTTTTATCATCAAATAACATCAAGCACGATGAAGCTGCCTCCGAAGCTGTGAATACCGGGCTCATGTTTGGATTCCTGGGAATCTTGACTGGAATGCTTTGGGCAAAATTTACCTGGGGAGATTTTTGGACCAATGACGTGCAACTTAACGGAGCAGCAATAACCATACTGACTTACACAGCTTACATTATTCTAAGAGGCTCAATTGAAGAGGAAGAGAAAAGAGCAAGGTTTACAGCTGTTTACAACCAGTTTGCCTTTGTGCTCATGCTCGTATTCATAGGTATCCTGCCCAGATTGACAGATTCTTTGCACCCGGGTAAAGGTGGTAATCCCGGTTTTGGACAATATGACCTCGATGATAACATGAAATTAGTATTCTATCCTGCCGTAATAGGCTGGTTATTAACTGGTTATTGGATATACACGATCAAATTAAGGATTTACAGATTAAAGAATAAAAGCACATGAAGAAGTATTTTTTCCTCTTAATGAGTTTGAGTCTTCTCACCAACCTTTGCTTTGGTCACGGCGTTGAAATGGCCGATGGTTTAAGAAGTGAAGGTAAAATATACGTTGTAGTCATTGTGGTTGCGATCATCACACTGGGTTTATTCGGATATTTGTTCTATCTGGACAAAAAACTGTCTAAACAAGAAAAGAAAGATCAATGAAGAAGATTCAAATTGTCATCATTGTAGTAATTGCCGTGACGGTTGGTGTTATCATTAGCACGATCTCTGATTCCAGCACCTATACAAGCTTTGACCAGGCGGTTCAAAACCCCGGGACTGAGTATCAGGTTGTAGGTGTGCTGAATTTGGATAAAGAAATGTCCTATGATCCGGAAGAGAGTCCATATTTCACGTTTTACATTGTCGACAATAATGGAAAAGAAGAATTCGTGAAATTCAAGGGAAGTAAACCTCAGGATTTTGAGCGAAGTGATCAGGTGGTCCTAACGGGGCAATACATCGACGAAGAATTCATTGCTTCGAAGATTCTAATGAAGTGCCCTTCAAAATATAACAATGGCGAAGATATTGAAGTCAAAGCTACTTCTGAAAGCTGATCTTCTTGACTGAAATCCAATATATAGGCGAACACATTTGGGCAGGCAGAATTGGTAATCTGTTCGTGGTGCTTGCATTTGCATGCTCCATTTTTGCTATGATCTCTTATTACAACGGGCTCAGATCTTCCGATGATAATTGGAGAAAATTGGCCCGATTATTCTTTAGAGTTCATTCGGTTTCGGTTGTTGGAATTGCTGCCACTTTGTTCTATATCATTTTTAACCACTATTTCGAATACAACTATGCGTACCAGCATTCCTCATCTGACTTGCCTCTGAGATACATGTTATCCTGTTTCTGGGAAGGTCAGGAAGGAAGTTTCTTGTTGTGGATTTTTTGGCATGTCATTCTTGGTAATATTTTAATTCGAAGCAGCAAGACATGGGAGAATTCTGTCATGATGGTTTTCGCGAGTGTTCAGGTGCTTCTTACATCAATGCTATTAGGCGTTTATGTGTTTGGAATTAAGATTGGAAGCAGTCCATTTCTTCTTTTGAGGGAAAACCCCGATATGGCCGGAAATATGGTCTTTCAGAATCCGAATTATGTGGATATTCTGGAGGGAAGTGGATTAAATCCGCTTTTGCAGAATTACTGGATGACCATTCATCCTCCTACCCTCTTTTTGGGTTTCGCTTCTACCCTTGTGCCTTTTGCTTATGCGATTGCCGCATTGTGGGAGAAAAAACATACCGAGTGGCTTAAAGAAGTATTGCCCTGGGCCTTCTTCGGTGTTCTAATTCTTGGTGCAGGGGTTTTAATGGGTGGAGCCTGGGCTTATGAAGCTTTGAGTTTCGGCGGATTCTGGGCTTGGGATCCTGTGGAAAATGCTTCACTCGTTCCATGGTTATTTCTGGTAGGAGCTGCACATCTTATGTTGCTGAACAGAAAGAAAAAAGACAAACCGACCTCTCTTTTCAGCACTTATCTCACCACGATATTTACCTTTCTACTTGTCCTTTATTCCACATACCTAACAAGAAGTGGAATTCTTGGCGAGACCAGTGTTCATTCTTTCGCCGATGGCATGCCCGGACAATTGATATTCTTTATGGCGGTTTTTGTGATCCTGTCACTTGGTCTTTTAGCAAAGAGATACAAATCTATCCCCAATCTAAAAGAAGACGAAAACTTCATGAGCAGGGAATTCTGGATGTTGATCGGGGCAATAGTTTTAGTGATTTCTGCATTTCAAATCACCTTCACCACTTCCATTCCAGTTATCAATGCTGTATTTGGCACGAACATGGCACCTCCAATCGATGCTATAGACCATTATAACAGTTGGCAAATTCCATTTACAATCGTTATAGCAATTCTGATGGCTGTGTCTCAATTCTTGAGCTATCGAAATACTCCCGTAAAACGTCTAATTAAAAAAATTGTCCCGGGCGGATTGATTTCTCTTTTATTGACTCTTGGAATAGCCATTGGAATGGGAATTACCAGCAGGATACTCAATGTTTTATTGTTTGCATCCCTGATGACGGTAATTCTGAACGCAGACTTCTTTTTCAGGGTGTTGAAGGGTAAACTTCCTAATGCAGGTGCTTCAATGGCTCATGTAGGATTTGGTCTAATTATTCTTGGAGCACTTTTATCTGCCGGAATGAAAGATGTAATTTCCAAAAACACCTCTGGCATAGACATAAGGATGGAAGGAGAAGAAAGCGATGCCAACCTTGAGAATATTCTCCTTTACAAAAATGATACCTTGCCAATGGGTCCGTACTTGGTGAGCTATGTTGGCAAGAAGAAAGAAGGAATCAACATACTGTACGAAGTATCTTATACGGAAAAGGAGATGCCGGAAAACACTTTTAGTCTCTTCCCCAGAATTCAGTTGAACCGGAATATGGGAAATGTACCGGAACCGGATACAAAGCATTCTCTCACAAGAGATTTATTTACGCATGTTACCTATGTGAACGAACAGGATTTTGAAGAAAATCCATCCGTGGATTATCAGGTCACTGACACCCTGGTTCTACAACAAGGTGATTCTGCCATTGTACGTCCTTATCTTGTCATTCTGGAGGGTATGTCTCGAGATATAAACCAGGAAAAATATAACCTGAACGATTCCGATATAGCGGTGAAAGCCATTGTTAAATTCGATGATCTTCATAACAACATTACAACACTGGAGCCAATTTTTGTGGTAAGAAACGGTCAACTGTTTTACGTCACGGAAGAAGACGAATCACTGGGTATTCGCCTATCTTTGGTTAAAATCGATCCGGAAAGCGGCGACATGCATATTATCGTTGAAAGGGATCAAAACAAGAAGGAAGATTTCATTATCATGAAAGCAGCCATATTCCCTTTCATCAATATTTTATGGATAGGATGCATCATTATGATTCTCGGAACCGCACTTGCAATATATCACAGGATCAAAAGAGCCTAAAATGAAGGACATAAAACAATTTAGTTACGAAGATCTACGTGAACTACTGGATAAGCATGATTCAAGATCATTATACCGCGAAAAAGCCTCTATTCCTGAAGACAATGGTCTATATGATCATTTGCGAGAAGCGATCGACTTTGACAATTTCAGTGAAAAGACGGTTCTTGGAATAGATATCTATCAGTACAGTCAGTATAGAAGTCTAGAGCAGTCGATTGTTCCTTTCTTATTCAAACTCATTTATGACGAAGCCATGAATCTCTGTCTGAAAAAGGCCGGCTTCATTTTTCAGAAATATCAGAAAGAAGATTTCAGGAAACAATTCATTGACTCGGGAGATGGTGGATTCCAACTATTCCAGACACCATTGCATGCCATCATATTTGCCATTCACTTTGAATTATTCGTGCGATATTATAATGCATATCAGTTTTACCCTAAACTGAGGAAACTTATCGGTCCACTGAATCTGCGCTATGCTCTTACTTATGATCAGGTGTTTGAGTTTGATAACAACTTCTATGGTCCTTGTATAATAAATAACAACAGGATTCTTAGTAAGGATGAATTGAATCGATTTCTAATTGATGAGAATACCTACAATTGGTTTATGCTGAACATGAGCGGATTGGAAAATCTTCAGATCTTGTCTATTGAAGAGATCCTGAAAATCAAAGGCTTTGAGGATTATCACATGGCTGAAGACATTGAAAGTATCTTCCCTGAAAAAATGGATTTCGAAACACAGAGAAGTATTATCAGTGTGGATGTTCAGAAGATTGGTAAGATCAAAGTGAAATCGACGTCCTTATCGATTTACAACTTACACCTTCAGTACCTGGGTGGAATCACATTCAAAGAAGACCCGACCAATAAAACCGTCATTACCCTCTCATTGGGAAACCTTAACACATCAGGAATTCAATAGATTTCAGGAGGCAATAGTATTCAGCTCCTTTAGTAGTTTTTCAGAAATTTTGTGGAAATATCTTTTTTTGCGAAAACTTCCCACCCAACGAATACCCGAAATCGAATTCGTGAAGAAGATTTCATCCGCTTCTTCCAAAACTGCCGGTGATATAGATGTTTCAATTACAGCCTGTCCTAATTTCTTTGATAGCTGAATCATCTTTTTACGCATGATTCCCGCTGTGGGACCTTCTTTTATTGAAGGTGTATAGAGCATACCCTCGACTGAAATAAAAATATTCGATGATATTCCTTCAACGATATTTCCTTTATCATTCAGTAAAATAACATCATCAAATCCTTCTTCTCTCGACCACAATGCTGCGGAAATATACGGAAGGCAATTACTTGTTTTAAAAGGACTTAGCTTCGTTGGAAAAATTGGAATCTCTTTGTAAATCCCAATACTCATGCCTTTCTCATTCAGATCGAAGGAATTATTCTCACCTCCAAATGATTCTATCACAAATCCAAATTCATTTGATTTTGGTAAGTAAAGGCCTTCACCTTTTCGATATACACTCAACCGGACTTTTCCTCCTCTTACAATTTCGTTTTTCTCAAGTCCTTTGAGTATTTCTTTTTTCAAGAATGCCTGATTCCAATTTGAAGGTATGTCATACTTCAACTCCTTCATACCTCGCACCAATCTGCTAAAATGATCTTCAGTGAAGAGTGCCTTACCATTAATTACTCGAATGGTTTCGAACAGAGAATCACCGTATTTGAATGCACGATTACTCACCGACAAGCCGCATTGTCTTTCTTTTATAAGTTGTCCGTTGAGATTAATATACCGGTCTGCCATTGGTCTAAAGTTCTAAGTTCAGTTCGGCCCAGTCCGGATTAGAATCAATCAATATCCCTCTGATTCCGGCTTTCTCCGCCGCATCTACATCTCGTTGTCTGTCTCCCAGCATCACAGATTTATCCACATCCACACCATACAAGTGCTTAGCCTTTTCAATCAATTGAGACTCAGGTTTTCTGCAAATGCACTTTTGAAAATGATTGTGATGCGGACAATAAAAGACATCCTCCAGCTCAATACCATTTTGCTCCAGGTTTTCTCGCATCCACGCATGCAGTTCTTCGACATCATTGTGAGAATACAAACCTTTGTTAATCCCACCCTGATTTGTAATCACGATGATCTTAAATCCATCTTCCTGACATGATCGCAAGAATGGAAAAAGATTTTTTGTGAATTCGAAATCTTCCCTTCGCCAGGTATAATCACCTCTTTCTTTGTTTATTATTCCGTCCCTATCTAAAAACAGAACTTTCATAATCCAACGAAAATAAATCCTGCGATCTGGTTAAACCAATAAGTGAAATAATCTCCGAGCTGAACAAAAAATAACACAAATGACTCTGGTACAACAAGGAAAGTGAATACAGCGCCGAAGATGGCTCCGTAATAATGCGCATCATGTGCTACAAAGTCCTGTCCGCGTTTGTCCATATATGCTTCATATATCAGATACAGTATGCCGAAAATGAATGCCGGTATACTGAAAAATGGAAAGAAGATAAATGTAATGCCTTCGAGGGGATTAAAAACTATACTGGAGAATAACACCGCAGATACAGCGCCTGAAGCTCCCACTGAGCTATACATGAAATTGTCTTTATGCTTTCGCAATGCAGGAAGGGTGGCAAACATGATTCCCCCTGCATACAGTAAGGAATAATTAAAAGCTCCACTTCCTCCCTTGAAATATGCAAAATACCTCTCAGACATACTTCCAAATATGAAGAGGACGAACATATTCACAAACAAATGCATGAAATCGGCATGGAGAAATGCGTGAGAAAATATCCGATAGTATTGTTTTCGCTGAACTACCTGGTAAGGACTGAACAGGTACTTTCCAAAAACTTCTCTGTTATTCAGGGTGACAAAAGAAACTATGCTCGTGGCAATAACAATGATGAGCGTGACAGACATGAACTTAGAAGAGTGTCATTTGATTCTGTTCATCATCATCACTCTCATCCTTTTCAGAATCTTCTTTATTATCGGATGCACTGTCTTTTTTCTTTGCTTCGTCGACCGGTTCTTTTGATTTTTCCACTTCTTCAGGTGAATCATTTGCTTCAACTGCTTCGAAAGATCCTGCATCTTCAATCTGTTCTTTCGGAGTTTCCCTGGCTTCCTCAACAGTCTCAACTATTTCAGGAACATCCTCCTCTACTTCAAGCAGATCAATGTTTTTGACCTTATGCTGAGATAATCTATTGCCAAGGGCCTTTAGTCCTTTTACACTTATAAAATCATTCAAAATGATTTCTTCATCCGGTCTGGCATCCTTATTTCTTGGTTTCTGAAACGAAACGGCAAGTTTCGGGTCTGAATTTGTGGTTGCGTGCTCCAAATATGAATTCTCATGATCTGAGATAAATAGCACTTTGTTGTCTGAGTCTTCTACCAGGAAACGCTTAACAAAAAAGTTTTCTTTGGCCCCATCAAAATAGATCACGGCCATAGGTTTTTCAGGAATCCATTTCTCAATCCTGATCAGGTCTTCATCGAATCGATGACTGAGGTCGAAATTGGTCAAACGATAATGCCCCGACTGCATGATGGTCAGAATCTTATCATCCCCCTTAAAAGCACCCAAATAACTTCCTCTTTCTTCTGTATTCAATCTTTGAACGGTATCGTCAAACCAGATCTTTCTGGCTCCTAGTGTTGATACACCTTGTTCTTTCTGAATGATCTTATTAACAGAATTTTTGGTCAAAATATTCCCTTTTGCACCGCGACCTTTTATCGCTAATTCTGAAAAATCCAGATCAAATTTTAACTTTTTGAGTTTGGGTTTTGCCCTTAACAGGACACTAACCACCTCGGCTTCTCCGTTCGGATTTGCCGTAAAATAGAGCACTTTGGAGCCTTCCTTCCCTGCGGTAAGATCGTATTCCTTGTCGCGTGTAATGGAATTCACCGGAAATCGCTTCATCATTGCATTTCCACCCTTCCCATCCACATAGATCATATTGTAGATGGTTCTTTTGTCGCCCTTCTTCCAGATTCCGACATGGATAATATCCTTACCCACATACGCTTTAGAACTCACTTTGCTTACAAGCATTTTCCCGTCGTTCCTGAATACAATGATATCATCGATGTCAGAACAATCAACCACGAATTCGGACTCACTTCTTTTTAAACCTGTACCAACAAATCCTTCCTCCCTGTTCACATAAAGTTTGGCATTGGCAACAGCTACCTTACTGGCTTCGATCGTATCAAATACCTTGATCTCTGTTTTTCTTTCTCTTCCTTTCCCGTATTTCTTCTTCAGTTCCTTGAAATAATCGATACTAAATTCTACGATGTTCGCCAGGTTGCTTTTAACCTCTTCGATCTCTCCTTCCAAAGCAGCTATTTTTTCATCTGCTTTCATGGAGTCAAACTTCGAAATTCTCTTAATTCTGATCTCCGTCAATCGAGTTACATCTTCGTCTGTAACTTCTCTGAGCAGATGTTTGACATGAGGCTTCAGTCCTTTGTGAATAGTCTCCAGGATTTCCTCCCAGGTCTCACATTCTTCAATATCCCGATAGATTCTCTTTTCTATGAATATTTTCTCAAGAGAAGCAAAATGCCATTGCTCTTCAAGTTCAGACTTGCGAATTTTCAGCTCCCATTCAAGAATATCTTTCGTTCGCTCTGCTGAAATTCTCAACATCTCATTGACATCAAGGAATTGAGGCTTGTCGTTTTCAATGACGGCGGAATTGGGAGAAATTGAAACCTCACAATCAGTGAAGGCATAAAGCGCATCAATCATTTTATCCGGAGAACTGCCCGATGGCAGGTGCACCAGTATTTCTACAAATTCAGCGGTATTGTCCTCAACCTTTTTAACCTTGATCTTATTCTTATCATTTGCTTTGATGATGGAATCGATCAGCGAAGTAGTCGTGGTTCCAAATGGAATTTCTTTTACGACCAAGGTCTTTTTGTCGAGTTTTTCAATTCTGGCCCTAACCCTGACCTTTCCTCCTCTTAAACCGGCATTGTAATTGGTGAAGTCAGCCATCCCACCGGTAAGGAAGTCTGGCAGGATATTCGTTTTTTTTCCTTTTAGCGACTGAATTGAGGCGTCGATAAGTTCATTGAAGTTATGCGGAAGTATTTTACACGCCATACCAACGGCAATACCTTCTACCCCCTGTGCTAGCAACAGAGGAAATTTGGCCGGAAGTGTTACTGGCTCTTTTCCCCTGCCATCATAAGAGGCTAACCATTCGGTAGTCTTATGATTGAACATAACATCGAGGGCGAACTTCGATAAACGAACTTCGATATACCTTGGCGCGGCGGCGCGGTCTCCGGTAAAAATATTACCCCAGTTCCCCTGAGTGTCCAACAGCAATTCCTTTTGTCCGATCTGAACCAAAGCATCTCCAATAGACGCATCTCCATGTGGATGATATTTCATGGTATTACCAATCACATTGGCTACCTTGTGAAAACGACCATCATCCATTTCCTTCAGTGAATGAAGTATTCTCCTCTGCACGGGCTTCAAACCATCGTGCAAGTGAGGGACAGCACGTTCAAGGATTACATAAGAAGCGTAGTCGAGAAACCAATCCTCATACATACCCGATATCTGGATAACATTATCCAAATGGGCATCATCAGGAATAGATTGCAAGGGTCCGTCCTGTTCTTCGAAATTTTCCTCTTCCTTTTCAGACATTAATTAAGATGCTTTTTTCTGCACTTCTTCTTCGTTCTCGACCTCTTCTACCTCTTCTGCTTCTTCTTTCTTTTCTTCTACAAAATCTTTTTCAACCCTCAGTCTATCAATAATGAATTGCTGACGATCAGGTGTATTCTTACCCATATAGAATTCAAGTAACTTGCTAACCGGTGTGTCCTGTCCTATCATCACAGGATCAAGTCGAATATCTTCACCAATAAAATGCTTGAATTCATCGGGTGAAATCTCACCCAATCCTTTAAATCTTGTTATTTCCGGTTTACCTTTCAATTTTCTCATGGCCTCCTGCTTTTCCCTCTCAGAATAGCAGTAAAAAGTTTCTTTTTTATCCCTCACCCTGAATAATGGCGTCTGAAGAACGTATAAGTGTCCTTGCTTAACCAGATCCGGAAAGAACTGAAGGAAGAATGTGATGAGCAGCAAACGAATATGCATACCATCTACATCGGCATCAGTAGCCAGTACTATGTTGTTATATCTCAGACCATCTAGGCCCTCTTCAATATTCAGGGCACTTTGGAGCAAGTTGAATTCTTCATTCTCGTAAACTACTTTTTTCGTCAATCCGAATGAATTAAGAGGTTTACCCTTCAAGCTGAAAACGGCCTGAGTATTGACATCTCTTGCCTTGGTAATAGAACCGCTGGCTGAATCCCCCTCTGTAATAAAAAGAGTCGTTTCCGAAAGTCTTTCCCCTTTATCCTGATCAAAATGCAAACGACAATCGCGTAATTTCTTATTGTGTAGACTTGCCTTTTTAGCTCTTTCCCTTGCCAGCTTCTTAATTCCGGCCATATCCTTCCGCTCTCTCTCCGACTGCAGGATCTTTCGGTGCATGGCTTCCGCCACTTCAGGATTTTTATGAAGGAAATTATCGAGCTCAGTTTTCAGGAAATCAACTACAAACGTTCGAATGGTTGTACCTCCCGGTTCCATTTCATTTGAACCGAGCTTGGTTTTGGTTTGAGACTCAAACACAGGCTCCATGACTTTGATGCTAATGGCGCCGATAAAAGACGCTCTTACATCAATGGCATCGAAATCCTTGCCAAAGAACTCTCTAGCTGTTTTAACAATGGCCTCACGAAAAGCTCCCTGATGTGTTCCCCCTTGTGTTGTATGCTGACCGTTGACAAACGAATAGTATTCCTCACCATAGGAATTAGTGTGAGTCAAGGCAATTTCAATGTCCTCTCCTTCAAGATGAATTATTGGATACAAAGCCTGACTTGAAAGCGACTTTCCAAGAAGGTCTTTCAAACCATGTTCTGAATAAATCTTTTCACCATTGAAAAAAATAGTCAAGCCCCTATTCAGATAGGCATAATTCCAGAGCAAGCGCTCAACATGTTGACTACGATATTGATAATTGTGGAAGATTTCGCTATCGGGCTGAAAGGAGATCTTTGTTCCCTTACGAAGTGATGACTCCTCAATCGGCGCATCATTGATCAATTCACCACGCTCAAATTCAGCAATCTTTCTCTTATTGTCTCTGACGGCATCGGCCTTAAAATAGGTGGATAAGGCATTTACTGCCTTGGTTCCTACTCCGTTCAATCCAACCGATTTCTTGAATGCTTTTGTGTCGTATTTACCACCGGTATTCATTTTTGATACCGCATCCACTACTTTGCCTAGAGGAATTCCCCGACCATAGTCTCTGACTTTTACAACATTGTCTTTAATCGTTACTTCGATGGACTTGCCATTACCCATTACGAATTCATCAATGCAGTTGTCGATAACCTCCTTTAACAAGACATAAATACCATCATCTGCAGCTGAGCCATCCCCTAGCTTTCCGATGTACATACCAGGGCGCATCCTGATATGCTCCTTCCAGTCGAGAGAACGAATGTTTTCCTCGGTGTATTTAACTTCCTTCGACATTAACAATATTATTCCTGAACCAAATTCAGGATTGGTTGAGCGATAAAATTAGAAAAATTCGATAGCCCTGTAGCCCTTATTCAGGCTGACTTTTCAACAATTTGACAGAAGATTCAATCAGCGATTGTGAAATCCTGATTTAAGTAAGATTCCCCTTCTGGATACTTGATCTTAATAAAAGGATGTTCAGAAGCGTAATGGCATTTATTGCATGTAACCGTCAGAAATTCAAAAGATTGGAGGATGAGACTATCATTTTTGGAATCTATACTTTTCTTCAATTCTTCAAGTGCCGGCAATACAGTGTTTTTAGCTACACCTGCAATATCAATGCCGTCATGATCACCATGGTTTTCAACAACTGACTCAAAATTTTCCTCCAATTCATGGTGAACATAGGTCATAACTTCGGTATTACCTTCCTTCATGGCGAAGTAAAACTTCGTGTGATAGATCTGAATAAGATTCATTGTCCAACCGAGACCCGGCATGCTCTCTTCCAGCTTCTCAACTTCTTTTTCCAAATCTTCAATCCTGTTGGTATATTCAGCGTTTCCGCACGACAGGAATGAAGTAATAGTCAATGACAGAATAATAATCTTAGCTAATCTCATATCACACATTAAATTTAAAATTCATGATATCACCATCTTCAACAACATACTCCTTGCCTTCCATGTTCATTTTACCTTTTTCCTTGCAAGCTTGTTCAGAACCCAGATCAATATAATCATCATATTTGATCACTTCGGCTTTAATGAATCCTTTTTGGAAATCTGTATGAATAACTCCGGCAGCCTCAGGTGCCTTCATACCATTATGGAAAGTCCATGCCCGAACCTCTTTTTTACCTGCCGTAAAATATGTTGATAAACTGAGCATTTTATAGGCAGATCTTATCAGCTTATTTACCCCAGGTTCTTCCAGTCCGGCATCTTGAAGAAAGAGTTGTCTTTCTTCAAAATCCTCAAGCTCAGCAATCTCAGCTTCCAGTTTTGCTGCAATAATGAGCATTTCGGCCCCTTCATTATCAGCGATGTTTTGAATCAAAGCGGTATAATCATTTCCATTCTCAAGAGCTGATTCATCAACGTTACAAACGTACAACACCGGTTTGTCTGTCAACAGAAATACATCTTCAACGGCATCTTTCGCTTCCTCCTCAACGGGTGCAGTTCTGGCCGGTTTCCCACTTTCAAGATGAGTTTTGTAAGTCTCTAGTGTTTCTAATTGTTTCTTAGCCGTTTTATCACCCGTTCCGGCTTGTCTTTTTAATCTGTCCATTTTCTTCTCAACAGACTCAAGGTCCTTGATCTGAAGCTCGAAATCAATGGTTTCTTTGTCTCTTACAGGATTTATGGAACCATCAACGTGCGTTACATTATCATCATCGAAACAACGAATCACATGAATAATTGCATCCGTTTCTCTAATGTTAGCAAGGAATTTATTTCCAAGTCCTTCACCCTTACTCGCTCCCTTCACCAGACCGGCGATATCTACAATTTCAACGGTGGCAGGCACCGTTTTTTCAGGGTCGACCAGGTCAGACAATTCCGTTAATCTTGAGTCAGGCACATTGATCATGCCGACATTCGGCTCAATAGTGCAAAAAGGAAAGTTAGCCGATTGCGCTTTTGCATTGGACAAAAGATTAAATAAGGTCGACTTCCCGACATTAGGGAGACCGACGATGCCACATTTTAATCCCATAAAATATTGACTAATAAAGAGTTAAAAAAAACTAATCCAGATTGTCTGAAAACAGGCGCAAAAATAGCCGAAAATCATGGATAAATCACTTTTTAAAAGTTTTCAACATCAATTTCCTTCCATGTCAATTTGATATACTTTTAAAGCCTGAAAATCCGCATTAACAGACCTTTCCCAATATGAGCCAGATCGAAGATTTAAAGAATACTGCTTCTCAGGTCAGAAGAGATATAATCAGAATGGTACATGCCGTAAATTCGGGCCATCCTGGAGGTTCGCTCGGCTGCACAGATTTTATGGTTGCCTTGTATTTCGATATAATGAAATACGATCCGAATAATTTTTCGATGGATGGAAACGGAGAGGATGTCTTCTTTCTTTCCAATGGCCACATCTCTCCTGTTTGGTACAGTGTATTGGCAAGGGCAGGATTCTTTGATAAAAGTGAATTAGCAACGTTCAGAAAGATAGATACCAGATTACAGGGACATCCAACCACGCATGAAGGACTTCCCGGTGTCAGAGCCGCTAGCGGTAGTCTGGGACAAGGTCTTTCAATGGCCGTAGGCGCTGCCCTCAGTAAGAAACTAAACAACGACAATCACCTTGTTTACAGTCTGCACGGCGACGGAGAATTGCAGGAAGGGCAAGTATGGGAAGCAGCCATGTTCGCTGCACACCACAAGGTTGATAACATAATCAGTACAGTAGATTACAACAACAGACAGATCGATGGTGACGTTAGTGATGTGATGAGTTTAGGTGATCTGGCAGCGAAATGGAAAGCTTTTGGTTGGCATGTTATGGAAATGGAAGGAAATAACATGGAAATTGTTATTGAAACGTTAAATAAGGCCAAAGAACATACAGGAGAAGGCAAACCCATCGTTATTCTGATGAAATCCGAGATGGGTTATGGTGTTGACTTTATGATGGGAACCCATAAATGGCATGGAGTTGCACCAAATGACGAGCAAAAGGAAAGCGCATTGAATCAGCTCGAAGAAACTCTCGGAGACTACTAATGAGACGCCTTTCAGGATACATAATTCTTTCAGCTCTTTTTCTAGGCTTCTGGGCTCCGGCTCAAAGTCAGGAAAAGGAAATGACCAGGATACTTTTCGTATTCGATGGAAGTCAAAGTATGTATGGTCGATGGGATGGTGAAAGCAAACTTCAGATTGCAAGCCGACTCCTGAACAACCTTGTGGACAGTCTCAAAGATTATGACCACATTCAGCTTGCCTTGAGAGCTTATGGGCATCAAGATCCTGTAGTGCAAGGGAACAGAAATTGTAAGGACACTAAACTTGAAGTTCCTTTTGGGGCCGACAACCACGATCAGATCATTGAGAGGCTCGAATCTATTCGTCCAAAAGGAACTACTTTGATCGCCTACAGTCTCCAAAAAGCGGCCACAGACTTCACTCCTTGCTCAAATTGCAAGAATGTTATCATTCTGATAACCGATGGAATTGAGGAATGCGATGGGGATCCCTGCCTTGTATCCAGGAACCTGCAGAAAAGAGGAGTCATTCTCAGACCTTTTGTAATCGGAATGGGTTTGGATGCTTCAGTGATCGACCAGTTTAAATGCGTTGGAAATTTCTTTGATGTACAGAATAAAGAGGAATTCAGAAATGTACTGGGAGTGATTATTTCTCAAGCGCTGAATACGACTTCTGTTCAGGTGAATTTGCTCGACCAGTACAGTAATCCTACAGAAACCAATGTTGGGATGACATTCTACGATCAGCATAGCGGAGAAATGCGATATCATTTTGTTCATTCCCTGAATCATCGTGGACTTCCGGATACCTTACCTATTGATCCACTTGGCAATTATCGATTGGTTGTTCATACCATTCCACCTGTTCAAAAAGACAACATCAAAATGCAGGCCGGAATTCACAATATTATTGCTGTTGATGCTCCACAGGGAGAATTGACATTCCAAACAATTGGCGGAAATGAATACAGAAATCTCAAGGTGATCGTCAGAAAACAAGACGAAATGAAAACATTGAATATTCAGGACTTTGAGAAAACCGATAAATACATTGTTGGTAAATATGATCTCGAGCTTCTTACACTCCCAAGGATGCTGATCAGTGATGTTGAAATATCACAAAGTCATAAGACCAAAGTTGAGATTCCGGGACCTGGTATTTTAACCGTTGGCTTCCAGGGCAGTGGAATTGCGGAATTATTTGAAGTCAAAGGTCAAGAGAGACACTTGATATACAGATTTAGCAGCAGCAGCACGAGAGAATCAATTCCAATTCAACCTGGTAAATATGAAATTGGTTACAGACCGAAAAACTCACGATCTTCAGCCTATACCAAAACCCAGGTTTTTGAAATCACTTCGGGTCAATCCACACAATTGAAATTTTAAGCATGAGAAAATTTGAAGTAACAGAAAATAAAGATACAAGATCAGGTTTCGGGGTCGGACTGCTTGAAGCTGGTGATAATGATGACAGGATTGTTGCTTTGTGTGCTGATTTGACCGGCTCGGTAAAAATGAATGCATTTGCAGATAAATATCCACAACGATTTTACCAATGTGGTGTTGCTGAAGCAAATATGATCGGTGTAGCTGCAGGAATGACCATAGGAGGAAAAATTCCATTCACCGGAACCTTCGCCAATTTCTCAACAGGGAGAGTGTACGATCAGATTCGTCAGTCCGTGGCCTACAGCGGAAAAAATGTCAAGATCTGCGCTTCTCATGCCGGCATTACTCTGGGTGAAGATGGGGCCACACATCAGATTTTAGAGGACCTCGGGTTGATGAAAATGCTTCCAGGAATGACAGTTATTAATCCTTGTGATTTTAATCAGACCAAGGCCGCTACCCTTGCAATTGCAAAGCATGAAGGTCCGGTATATCTTCGATTCGGCCGTCCAAAGGTTCCTGTTTTCATACCTGAAAATGAGGAATTCGAAATTGGAAAAGCCTTAAAACTGAATGATGGTAAAGACGTTACTATAGTGGCTACCGGCCATCTTGTATGGGAGTCGATTAAGGCAGCCGAAATTCTTGAAAACAGAGGAATCTCTGTCGACCTCCTGAATATCCATACTATCAAGCCAATTGATAAAAAAGCCATTCTCGACTCTGTATCCAAAACAAGATGTATTGTCAGTGCCGAAGAACATAATATCCTGGGTGGTCTGGGTGAAAGTGTTGCCCGAGTGCTGTCTACAAACGACCCAGTGCCTCAGGAATTCGTTGGAGTACAGGATAGTTTCGGTGAAAGTGGCACCCCTGATCAGCTAATGGCCAAATACGGACTTAAAGACAATGATGTCGTAAGTGCCGTAGAGAGGGTCATGGCAAGAAAATAAGTTCAATGTCTTTCCCGGAAGAAGAAAAATTCCTCGCCCGAACATCAGATGATCCATATGGTATACATCTGGAAAAAGCAGAAGGTTGTTATGTCTGGGATAAAGATGGTAAGAAATATCTGGACTTTATATCGGGAATTGCTGTTGCGAACATCGGCCATCGGCATCCGGCTGTTTTAAAAGCCATATCAGAACAAGCTGAAAAATACCTTCACACCATGGTGTATGGGGAATACTTTCAGGATGTGCAGATGAATCTGGGGAAAGTTCTGAATTCAGTCTTGCCGAAAAAATTAAACTGCACTTACCTTGTGAATTCCGGAACGGAAGCAAATGAGGCAGCTTTAAAACTCGCTAAACGGCACACAGGAAGATCAAAGATCCTTGCATTCAGAAAGGCATATCATGGAAGCACACATGGCTCACTGAGCGTTAGCGGAAATGAAGAAAAGAAATTTGCCTTCCGTCCTCTCCTTCCAGATGTGCACTTTATAGACTTCAATGATGTGGATGGTCTGGAGCAAATCGATGACAATACCGCTTGTGTAATTGTCGAACCAATTCAGGGAGACGCTGGAGTGCGAATTGGTGATGCGGAATTTATGCATGCTCTTAGAAAGAAATGCGATGAAACAGGAAGCCTGCTGATTTTTGATGAAATTCAGGCAGGCATGGGTCGAACGGGCAAATTCTTTGCCTTTGAACATTACGGCATAGTGCCCGATATACTCACTTTAGCGAAGAGCCTGGGTGGCGGATTACCGATAGGAGCAATGATTTCATCAAAAAAAAACATGTCGGATTTCACGCATAATCCAATGCTTGGTCATATCACCACTTTCGGTGGAAATCCATTGAGCTGTGCAGCAGCCATTGCAACTTTGAATACGATAAAGGAATTTGATCTTTCGGAAGTCGAAAAGAAAGGACAATATCTGAAATCTAAACTAGTGCACAGAGAGATCAAAGAAGTTCGGCAAATAGGACTAATGCTAGCTGTAGATCTTGAAAGCGAGGAAAAACTTGCCAAGCTAATAGAGCTATGCAGGGAATCCGGCGTTATCATCTACCGTTTCTTATCACACCCATATAGCTTTAGACTCTCTCCTCCTCTGGTAATCAATTATGATGAACTGGATGGTGGAATAAGAGTAATAATGGATTGTCTTGATCAAATCTGATCAGTACATTCCGGTTGAAAGCATCACCAGAGAGCAAGCTTCGATGGGCTCAATTCCATTCTCGCGGGCAAAATCTTCAAATTCCCGATTTTCAGTTCCCGGATTGAATATGATTCTGCGAGGTTTCAAATTCTTGATGTAGTCAAAGTATTGAGGTTGTCGAGATGGATTAATATAGAGCAGCACCGTATCGATCTCCTCAAATTCAGGAAAACCTTTATCAATCCTGACTCCTTCCACATCGCCTTCCCTCAGTCCTATGGCCTTTACATCATGCCCATACTGAAGCAATCTTCTAATGGCCATGTTTGAATACCTGTAGGTTTTCAGACTGGCTCCGATAACAAGGTTGCTCATTTCTGGTCGACCTGAATAACCAAAAATTTTGAAGCTTCCCAAAAAGCCTGCGCGTCATCTATGACAAGCTTTTCAACCTTCTCTTCACCTTCAAAATGGTAGGATCCTTCTCGGTGAGTACTTAAAAGACTTGCTTCTTTCACGTACAGATCGACATGTGTAAGCTCTTCTGCATCGGCTTGGGTGAAATATTCCTTGTTAAAATCATCACTAAGCTGAAAGCTTTTGCCAATTCCCAGAAAACCACCATTCTTGTCGATCACCTTGTGATACATCAATTCTTTTTTACTTCCAAAGGCATAGTAAACTACATTCAGTTCATCATGTTTCTTCTCGTATTCTTCTTTCAGGCTATCTAGGCTAATATCCATTTGAGCAAGTTCCTCCTTGAGCAGGTAGATTTCTTCATCTCTTCTCTGAAGCTTCTCATTCATATTATCAATCATGGCTTGATACTGTTCAATCAGTTCGTTCGCATGTTTCAGATCTTGGTCCGACTCAGCCAATTTGTTGCGGGAATCGGCCAAACGTGCATTTAACTCATTGATCTTCTGCTTATTCTGCTCCATGATCTCATAGATCTCCTGTATCTCGTCGAGAATCCTCTCCCTGTAGGTTTGTCTATTCTCAACATCACTAGTCTGAAATTCAAGCTGTTTCTTTCTTTCAGTTATTTTTTCGATGTTCTCATCAATAAGGTTCAGTGTCTTGACCAGTTCGATCATGGCACTGTCCCTTTGTTCTGTTTCTTTCAACATTTGATTGTAGTCCTTTTCTTGAATTACAACGTCCGTACTTTTCTCTACACAGGAAAAAAGAAGGGCTACAAGAGATATTCGCAATATGTGTTTCATAGATGTATTTTATGCTCAGAAAGAGTTGCCAAAATTATACAGAAATAAATTAGAAAGGAATTTTGAGTGTAATGAATACATTTAGAAAATGAATCAGTTTCATGGTATCTCAGATTTTTTAGAGTCAATTGATGGTGCAGACAAAGAAATAGTCGAAGAATTGAGAAATCTGGTTTTAGAGAGCATTCCTGATGTGAATGAAAAATTATCCTACAACGTACCATATTACTATGGGAAAAGGAGGATATGCTTTATTTGGCCATCATCCATACCTTGGGGAAAGGTGAAAAAAAACGGTGTCTTTTTTGGCTTCTGTCAGGGAAATCTTATGCAGGATGAGCTCGGTTTTCTTGAAAAAGGAGAGCGAAAACAAGTTTTCGGAAAGACATATTCAAAAGCTTCAGAAATTAAGCCAGAAGTGTTGAGACGATATTTATATGAAGCCGTTAGAATCGATGGTCTATTTTAAAAAATGGAACGGTGTGAAAGCACTTTTCATCATTTTTCATTCTAATAATCCATTATATTTATAGAAAATTACCCTCATGTCGGATCTTAAAGACAAGAAAATCAGATACAGCAATGGAGAAATAACCGTGCTCTGGCAACCTGGCAAATGCATTCACTCCGGCATTTGTGCTCGTGGACTGCCATCTGTTTTCAAACCTAAGGAAAGACCCTGGATAGATATTCACGCCGAATCCTCTGAAAGTATAGTCGATCAGGTGGCGAAATGTCCATCGGGTGCTCTTTCAATTTTAAAAGATGACGACACTTGAATAGTATAAGGCAAAAACTTTTTTCTTTTTTTCTGCTATCTCTAATTATTCTGGGAACCAAGTTTATTGAGGCTCAGAACAGGAGTTATCATTATACCACAGCCAATGGATTGATAAGTAATCACATCTATTATGTGATGCAAGACAGCAAGGGTTATTTATGGTTTGGGACCTATCAAGGTGTGAGCCGGTTTGACGGAAAAGAATTCAAGAATTTCACATTAAATGATGGTTTGCTGAATAACGATGTTTTTATCATTGAGGAGGATTACATGGGGCGGATCTGGTTCGGTACATATACGAACGAGTTATGTTATTTCTATGAAGATTCAATTATTCCTTTCAAGCACAATGAACAACTCAAAGAAGAATTGGTGGGGAATTCGGTAAAGACCTCTTTGCATGTGATGGAAAATGAGACGGTTTATCTTGGTGATGCCATAAATGGTCTTCTCAAAATCGATTCAAACGGAGTTATCTCAGTTCTGGGCAATGAAAAAAGAAATGTCTTCGATTTTGGTGATTTCTTTTTGACTTCACAGCGCAAGAAGCTGAGTAAATACAAACCCGTAAAACAAGGATTTAACGTCATCAACTTCTTCAATGAAGAAGAATATCACAAAAGCTTTGGGGAACAGTTGGTTGTGGATGAAAATCTTGTGGACGTGACTGGAAACTTGTACCTAATACGTTATGGCAAAGATTCGCTGACAATGGTTCATGGTAACTTTTTTGTTACTGATTACAGCGATAAAATGGATTATCGACTGCTTAAATACAGGGCAGATGATATCTATCTGGACAAGAAAAAAAGAATTTGGACCGGTTCGATCTATAATGGTGCATTTGCATACTCCGATCCGTTTTTGAACAATCAGGAATTTCATATTCTTTCAGGAAATACAATCACACATATAATAGAAGATTTTCAGGGTGGTTATTGGTTCACCACGCTGGATAATGGTGTCTTTCATTATCCATCCATTAATAAAGAAATCAGAAATAGCAATCTACCTGCTGATAAAGTAAGACAGATCGTTCAAGGTCCGGGAGAAATGTTATTCGTCCTGTTTGACAACTCAGAAGTGTGGTATGTCAATGACACGATCACAAAGATTGTTTCACATTTCGATGAAAGATTGAGAAAAGAAAGCAATCATATTTTCTTCGATACCGACGAAAATACTCTTTACCTCAAGGGGGAGGTCATCAAGAAAAACAAAGATGGATTTAAGGTTAAAAGAATTCCCTTTTACAGAGATTCAGAACCGCGCTCCAGATCGTATAAGATGTTCAAGAATAATGGCACTGTATATGACATAAGAGGAAGAGGGGTTTACGAATTCAGTAAAAATCCTCAATTAGTTTTCGGTTCCGAACTTGAATATAATCGGAGTCAAAGCCAGATTACGTTCAATGATACAACCTGGTTGGGAACATTGAATGGCATTTATTTTGTATTCAAAGATCAGTTTGGGAAATATGACAAAATCAAACTGGACAAGAAGGTTACCGCCATCGGTGCCAATTCACAAATGATGGCAATGGCAGTTGAGGGTGAAGGAATTATTATAAAAAGAAAGAAAGGTGGACTTGAAAAGATTAAAAACATCGACCTTCATGAATCACTAAAAGTCTTTGACCTGGAGGTGGATAATGAAGGGTACATACTCATTGGAACCACTATAGGGCTGTATTATGCTTTTAAGGAGAACGAGGCATGGAAGGTGAAAAAACTAAGTCCACAGCAAGCCGATATAGCAGGTGGAATCTATTCAATACTCAGTTTAAAAGATAAGATATATCTAGGATCTGATGAGGGTTTGGTTGCGCTTGATAAGAAGGTGCTTGAACTGGATGTTGTACCTCCTATTTCATACATATCTCTTTCTAAAATTAAAGGAAATCCTGTCAGCATAGCTTCCGGAGCCGAACTCGATCATGATCAGAACAGTCTGGAGATCAATTTTACCTGCATAGATTATTCCGAAACTGATGACAGAGTTTATGCATGGAAAATTGACAGGAAAGGGGAAGAATGGTATGAAACTGAGAATGCAACACTTTATCTGGATCGACTTGCACCAGGAAAATATAAGATTCTGGTTAAGTCATATTCTGTGCCTAAAGTATGGAGTGAAACCAATTCACTTGAATTTATCATTAAATCTCCTTTCTGGTTGACATGGTGGTTCCTGGGTACATCCATATTAGTTTTTATCGGGACCATTGTTCTCATAATCTATTTAAGAGGTGAAAAGCTTCGCAAAAAAGCTGAAACTGAACTTCGGTTGCTAAAAGAAAAGAATGAGTTGGAAATGAGAGCATTAAGAGCGCAAATGAATCCTCATTTCATTTTCAATACGCTCAATGCAATTCAGTTTTTAATTCAATCGAAACAGAATAAAAAAGCGCAGCACTTCCTGGTCAGATTCTCACAATTATTGAGAAGAGTTACCGATACTTCTCAGGATCGTCGTATTACATTGAAGGAGGAACTCGATATTCTTCAAACTTATATCGACCTGCAAAATCTTCGTTTTAAGGATAAGTTTGAATACAATGTGGAGATTCCGGACGATTTCAGGACGGAGAAAATTTTAATACCCGGTTTGATTCTACAACCATTCGTTGAGAATGCCATTCAACATGGTTTATCTAAAAAAGAAGGAAGGGGAAAACTCGACATTCACATTACACAAGAGGATGGACTATTGAAATTCTCAATAATTGATGATGGGATTGGAAGAGCAAATTCCAGAAAAATGAAATTGGATACTATTTCCGAAAGAAGATCGGTAGGCATGTCGAATGTATCAAGTCGTCTGGATATTCTGAATTACGAGAATCAGGAATCAACCAGCAGTGTGGTTGTTACTGATCTATATAATGACAAAAGAGAAGCTTGTGGAACCAGAATTGATTTGGTGGTCAAATATGAGCTGATGCATGAAAAAGACTCGTTGAGTTTATTCAAGGATGAGGATTAAGACATTCATTTTTTATATATGCTTTTTTACTGTCAATTCTCTTTTGGCCAGTGAAATGGTTCAATACACATCAGAGAATGGATTGCCCAGCAATAATGTGTATTTCGTCATGGAAGATAGTAAGGGATATCTGTGGTTTGGAACAGATCGTGGGGCCTGCCGATTTGATGGAAGAAACTTCGAATACTACAATAGCGGTAATGGTTTGCTTCAGGACGACGTATTTATAATACACGAAGATAAATATGGAAGAATCTGGTTTGGCACATTTGCGCCTGGGTTATGCTATATGGAAAATGATAGTATTTACCCTTTCAGATTTAATGATATCCTTATTGAACGTTTCCCATATAAATCGGTAAAACTATCCATCCATATAAGTGATTCAGGTGAATTATACCTTGGAGATTCGTTCAGCAACCTGATTGCAATAGATACTACTGGTAAGATTACTATTTATGGAGAAAAAAAGAAGAATGTATTCGATTTAGGAGATCAAATTCTTACCTCTCTTCATCGAGATTATTCGAAAGGCGCTGATTTCAAGAAAGGTGATCTAGGCATAAGCTATCACGATGGACTAGAGCTGAAAGAAAAAGTAGATATTTTTCCCAAGAAAGCTACTGTTGGAAGTCATTATGCATTGAAATACGACGAGAAAACCATTGTTACTGTGTATGACCAATTCTTAATCGTCACTAGAGAATCGACAGAACAAAAAGTTTTTGAAAACAGATTTGATTGCATATCCAAGGATTCAAAGAATCGATTGTGGCTGGGAACAAGAGATCATGGTGTGTTTATTTATCAAGACCTGAATTTTGATCAGGAAATATTCCACTTTTTAGACGGATATACGGTCACGCATGTCGAAGAAGACTTTCAAGGTGGGTTTTGGTGCACAACCCTATCCGGAGGTGTTTTTCATATTTCATCGCTTCTGGATAATGACATATACCTTCAGGAAATGCCGTCAAATCAGGTATTCGATCTTCACTGCTCCAGGACTGGAGAAGTTTTTGTTCTTTATTCAGACGGCCAGGTTTGGTACAGAAAGAATAAAGAAATTATAAAGGTTATTGACTACAGACCACATTCAGAGGGAGAGTTTCGAAATATAATTTTTCTCGATACACTGTCAAGGACGTTATATACCAAATATTCATATCGGTCTGATTTTAAAAAATTTGATCTGGCCCCAATCCCTTTATTTAATGAGGTGGAGCCCAATACATCTAGCTATCTTTATTTTATCGATTCAAAAAGAGATGTTTATGACTTTCGAGGTAGAGGATTGTATGATGATGGAAAAGAACTTTTGAGAAAACCTATTAATGAATACAATAAAGTAAATGCCATTGACGAGTATAATGATACGATTTGGTTGGCCACAATTAATGGACTAAGATATCTTGATAATGATATATTCAAGGAATATCCTCAATATGAGTACACAAATTATTCCGTATCGGATGTCGGCCATTATAAAAATACTTGGGCTTATGCTGTAGAAGGAGTTGGAATTGTTTTGAAAACAGGAAATGAAAAGAAACTACTTACGATCAACAGTGGCGAAAATTCCAATAAGATCACGGCTCTCACTTTTGACGAAAAGGGTAATCTCTACTTCTGTACCTCCAGGGCGGTTTATGTTGCCAAGAAATTTGAAGATTTCAAAGTACGCAAGATAAGCCGGCAATTCATTAGGGCTGATGACATATATAAAATTGGTTATGACGGGAATGAAATAATTCTCGGGACTAAATCGGGAATAAAAGTTTTGCCTACAGATAAATCGCTCGACAATCCATCCCCACCTAGGTCATACATTAATCTATTTAGCATCAACGGAAATCGGGGTTCGAATTATGACATCTCGAATCTATCTCACAATGAAAATAATTTTTTGATAGAATTCAAATCAATTGAATTTGCCGAGAACGAGTCGCCAGAGTTTGCATGGAAATTCAATAAAGAAGGAAGTAAATGGAATTACACTAAAAACCCTTCACTCTATCTCGACCAGTTGAAATTTGGTAAATATGAATTGCTGATGATGAGTTCAGTAATTCCTGAGATTTGGAGCAAATCTGATTCACTGACTTTTGTAATCCACCCTCCTTTTTGGATGCGTTGGTATTTTATCATCATTGAATTTCTAATTGCCAGTGGACTGATATTTGGCTTTGTTAACTGGAGACTCGGGATTCTGAAAAAAGAAAGTGAGAGAGAACTTGCCCTTAACAGGGAAAAAAATGCACTTGAAATGCGCGCACTTAGAGCTCAAATGAATCCACATTTTATATTCAACACATTGACTGCAATTCAAAATCTGATTCAATCCGATCAGAAAGATAAAGCTGAATATTTTCTTGTGAAATTCTCACATCTGCTAAGAATGGTGGTAGACAGGTCGAATGAATCATTTGTCAAATTGTCGGATGAGTTGAATGTAATTAAGATATACCTCGAATTGCAAAACCTGAGATTTGGGGACAAATTCACCTATGACATTATCTATCCTGAAGGAATTGATCCTTCTCAAATACAAATTCCAGGATTAATTATCCAACCATTTGTAGAAAACGCCATTGAGCATGGATTATCCAAAAAGGAATCGGCAGGACATCTAACACTAAGAATAATGGAAAATGATGGGCGATTGCAAATTGAAATTGAAGACAATGGAATTGGAAGAAAAATGGCAGCCGAGCTCAACGCGAAAAAATTAGGAAAACACAAGAGTGTGGGAATGAATAATGTATCACAGAGACTGAAAATCATGAATTCTGATCAGAGCACTTTAGAAAATGAGATTGAAATAGAAGATCTTGCTGATGACGAAGGAAAGGCTAATGGCACATTGGTAAGATTAAAACTGAATTATAATTCATAAAATATGAAGGTAGTAGTTGTAGAAGATGAGCTGAATGCACTAGAGACTCTTGTTAAAAAGTTAGAATTATTATTTCCGGAATTCGACATAGCTGGCACTGCAAGATCCCTCGAAGAAGGACAGAAGTTATTGCAAAAAACTGAATGCGATCTTCTTTTTCTTGACATAGAATTACGTGATGGTTCAGGATTTGATCTTCTGGAAAGCCTGGGAGAGATAAGTTTTGAAATCGTATTCACCACAGCCTACAACGAATACGCTCTGGATGCCTTTAAGGTAAACGCCGTTGATTATCTACTTAAGCCAATCAACAACGAAGATCTTCAAAAATCTGTTGAAAGGGTTAACAAAAGAATCAGAAACAAGAATCCGGAATTGTATGATAAGTTGACAAAGCTTATCAATGAGAGAGGAACGATTCAAAAGCTGGCCCTAAAAGAAAGAGGTAAAATTACATTCATTGACAAGAAAGAAATTCTCTATTTGAAAGCCGAAGGTGTTTATACTGAAATAGTTACCAAGCGAAATAAATATATGTCGAGCTCCAATCTGGGAGCACACGAGAACAATCTGAATTCGGAATATCTAAAACGAATACACAGGTCTTATATCGTCAATTTGAATGAAGTGACAGAATATTTTACTTCTGAGCATTCTGTCAAATTAAGCGATGGAAGTATTATTCCTGTGAGTGGAGACGCTTTTCAGAAGTCAATGAAATAGAGATTGCTTCCTTACAATCTAGCTCAACATATATCCATATGAATGGATGGTTTCAAGATTGAGATTCGAGTTTTCCTTGAGAAGCTTCCTGATTTTCGTGATATATACATCGAGACTCTTTGAGATGAAAAAATCACTCTGTCCCCAGACTTCTTTCATAATCTCATCTCTCGAAACTCCTTTGCCTGCCTTTTTGAACAACACCTTGAGCACTCCTGCTTCAGTTTTACTCAACTTCGCTTCCTTCTCTCCATTGATTAATTTTCTCTTGATCAGATCAAGTTTTACGTCTCCCATTTCAAGAATGTTCTCAGTGTCTTCTTTCTCCCCATAACAGCGCTTTATAATAGCCCAGAGTTTGGCTTCTAAGAGATCGGGGTCAAATGGTTTTGTGATATAATCATCGGCACCAACCTCATAACCCAATAATTTGTCGCTTTTGAGGTTTCTGGATGTCAGAAATACAACCGGCACTCCAGACTTCATGTTCTTAATCTCCCGAGCAAGCGAGATTCCATCCATATCGGGCAAGACTATATCTAAAAGGCAAAGATCAATTTTGTTTTTTTCAAAAACCTTGAGGCCGTCTTCAGCCTTATTCTTGACCCATACGTTAAAACCAGAGTGTCTCAATTGCTCTTCAATGAGAAAAGAAAGATTTTCGTCGTCTTCAACCAGCAGAATATCATATTGCTGTGTCATGCCGGAATTTTAATGGTGAATGTACTGCCCTTTTCTATGTCTTCCAGTCCGATCTCACCTCCGTGCATTTCCATGATCATTCTTGAATAATACAAGCCAAGACCATAGCCATTTTGAGATCCATTCTTATGTTGACTCTCAAACTTGTCGAATATTCGATCACGCTCAGTTTTTTCAATACCCTTTCCATTATCTGAGAACTGAACTATAACATGACCGTTATTTCTTTCCGCCGTAATCTTAAGCTCATTGGCTTCGCTATGCTTTTTCACGTTATTCAGCATGCTTTGGAATACATTTTCAACATGGAAGGAATCGCAGGATGACTCTAAATTGTCATTTGGTATAAGGTATTCAAGCTTAATTCCCGACTGCTTCATCGCTTCCTTATTCCGTTCTATTGTCTTTTGAAGGAGTTCCTTGATGTCTGTATTTTCTTTTTGAAGGAGTAATTCATCTTTCTCAATCAAAGCCGTTGTCAAAATCAAATTCAATCCAACCTGAAGTTTACTTGTTTCCTCCTCGAGCATGCTTACCGATCTTTGAACTTCATAATCCGGAGATCGCGATAATCTCTTAGAAAGCAATTTAATGTTCGAAAGAGGGGTATTGAATTCATGGGTCATACCATGGACAAAATCTTTTTGAATTTTCAGCAATTTTTTCTGCTGCAAATACATTCGAACAAATAAGAAAATAATCAGTGAAGTCAGCAGAAACAGAGCCAATGCACCACCATAAATTGTAAAAGCCTCATCCGAAAACATAGCGTCCTTATTAAGGATTTCCACAGTGAGCAGAAGATTAGGTACGCTTGCATTCGATGAAAAAATCAATTCTGAGAGGTCAGCCCTGAGAATTGTCTCAGAATTTCCTTCGTTCTCGAAGATGATTGTTTGGTCTTCTTCCAGCTTGATCTGATAGCGTATTTCTGCTTCAGGATATAAGCTGGTTATGCTGTTTACAAGCAGACTGTCGAATTGAATTGTATCAATAAGTCTGATACCATTATCGGTATATAAGTAAGGTTTATAGGAGTCTCTTATCCACTTTTCAAAATCATTTAATTCCTCATCTCCCCTGAATTCAGGAATGTTATCAAATTCAAATCTGAGGAGGACCTCCATGTGGCCAGGACTCATGATCGGCATTTTCCTAAACTCCTTTTCTTGTCCATCTGACATGCGATAGGTCAGAGGAACTTTTTCAGAAGTTTCCAGGTAATTATGTGAAGGGTCGAGAAGATAAAATGAGTCAAGTTTGGGTATGCTCATCTCAGCAGCCAGGTCGAAGCAATAATATTCTTCCTCAAGTCCGGAAATCATTTCCTCAACAGAGGCTGATGCTTGATCCATAAAGAGATTCTCCCTGTACTCAAGACTCTTATTTCCAAGGTATATCAAGAAAAGCATTAAGCTCGTAAGCAGTACGAGCAGTGATCCGGCAAATAAATAGACTTTTTTACCCATCTTCATTCTAGTAAAAATACGAAATCCGCAGGGAGCCTCGGTTCTACCCTGCGGAATTCAATGTTGATCAACAAGAACTATCTAGTTATATATAGTGGTTTATGAACAGGTGAAGTAGTTCCTTCGATCATCATTATGTATTGTCCTGTTTTCAAATCAGAAATATCCAATGTTTTTGTCTGAGCATCTAAGCGATCACTCACCATTGTCCTGCTGGTAATGTCAAGGATTCTTACGATTGTGTTTTCTTTAAAATCGTGATTAATGGTCACAATATCTGTAGCAGGATTTGGGAATATCTTGAAATCATTATACGACTCAGTATTAAGAATTCCTGTAGTACCACCAATTTGAATATCATAATCTTCAAATTCACCATGTATGCCAATTTGATGACTTGGATAATCCAGGTAGCCGCATGGCTCCAGAGGAATATGCCCCATTGATGGTGGCATATCACAACCCACTCTCATTCTGACAGTTCCCGATGCAGTCTCGGGCACGGTAATATCAGTGCTGTGCATTCCAGACGGAGCCCAATAGGCTACTTTTTCCGAGTTCGCATCAAATTCCATATCTCCATTCCAGTCAATCCATACACCCACTTCCATGCCCTGACCAAGATTGTCGGCCGCGGTTACATTTAACGTATATGTACTTCCAGGTTGTAAAACAGGAACTGTTGCATTATCGTAATACATGTAGCCATTATCATCACCCACTCCGGTAGGCATTGTGCTCGAATTATCAAGGTCTTCCAATTGAACTCTTGCAATGTGTGTAAAGGGCTCTCCCACTCCACCCATATCTAAAAAGCCCGGAGGAACACAATAACTTTGCGCTAATAGAACTGAAGAAGATAACAATGACACCAGTGTTAAGATTGTAGTAGACGTTTTCATAATTTCCATTTATTGGTTTTGATGCTAAGACGGCCACATAACCTACAGGGTGTATTAACAAAATCCAAAAAGACCTTAATGAAATCTTAAAGTTTTAGAGGATAGGATGATGGGATGATGAAATCAAATTATAAATTATGGATTATAAGTTATAAATGATGGATAGAACGATGAGATAAAACTTCCGAATTCCGAATTCACTATTCCGAATTCATTATGCAGGGGATTACCTCGCTTCGCTCGGTGATCCCGAAGGGGAACCGATCAAAGAAAAAATGGCCTTTTCATTGTTTTTTCCTGTCCAAAATAGTCGATGCAAGCATCTCGATTTTGTCCATAAAAAAACCCCGTCTTTCGACGGGGCCATTTTTTCTTTGGCGGAGAAAGAGGGATTCGAACCCCCGGTACCTCTCGGTACGCTGGTTTTCAAGACCAGTGCATTCGACCGCTCTGCCATTTCTCCGCGGCAAAAGTAGCAATTGATTTTCTAACACAGAGTATATAATGAGCTTTTTTTGACCCTTTAGCCTGGCTTTGTTCGTATCTTTGTTATTACATGAAGAAAATCAGCGCTTTATTCTATTTCCTGCTTGTTTTATCCTCCATTAGCTTCGCAGGAATTCAGGTTCAGCTTTCCTATAGCACTTTCTATTCTCCGGCATCCGGAAGTTATATAGAAGTCTATTTATCCTTTGTTTCTTCAGAGCTTGAAATGAAGGAGGCAGATGGCAAATTTTACAGCGAAATTCTGGTCGACTATGAATTCACCGCTGATGGTGAAGTAAAAAAATCCGAGAATTATATTGTCCAGACCCCAACGGTTTCTGATCAGAGTCTCAATGTCCCTCCCTTTGTTAGCCAGCACAGAATATTTCTTGATAATGGAGATTATTCCATGAAGGTTAGAATCAGGGAGTCGGAGAATGATGATAGTCCTATAGAAACCACACAGGATATTACTTTGAATTACGGAAATGAGGGATTGACTCTTTCCGACGTTGAACTATTTCAATCTTCTCGAGAATCAAAAGAGCAATCGATGTTTCAGAAATATGGTTATGAAGTCATTCCATATGCCTACGACATTGTGCCCAAAGCCATGAATCAACTTGGTTTTTATGCTGAGTTATACAATGCCGATAAGGCACTTGGAACAGATACAGCCTTTCTGATCACTTATTACCTTCAAGAAATGGAGAGTGGAGAAAGGGTCAGAGGTTATTGGGGTTATTCTAAGAAAAAAGCAGCCAACCTCAATGTAATCATGGGTCAATTTCTTGTTGGAGATCTTTCTCAAGGAAATTACAGCATTAAGATTGATGTAATGAGCAATAAAAATGAACTACTCACTACTCGCATCATCTCATTTCACAAGGAAAATCCGGTATTTTTTGAAGAAAGTGAACTTGCAAGCTCCTTTGTGCAACGATATAAAGATGCCGATTCTTTGGCACAACATATAGCCTATATTGAACCGATTGCAAATCGACTTGAGTGGCAGTTCGCGAAAAATCAATTAACGGATAATGATCTCGAGTTAATGAAGAAATTCTTCCTGAATTTTTGGCAACAGAGGAATGCAGAAGAGCCTGAGAAAGAATGGAGAGCTTATTTGCATGAGGTGAAAATTGCTAATAAGAATTTTAAGACCCCTTTCCGCCCGGGATATTTATCAGATAGAGGTTTCAGGTATCTGAAATACGGACCGCCCGACGATCGCTTCGAGAGTTTTGATGAACCCAGAGCATATCCGTACGAGATCTGGTATTACAATAAGGTGAACCTTCAGAGTAACAGAATGATCGTATTTGCTAATAAATCAGCTGTGCTAAATGACTTTACCATTCTCCACTCCGACATAAATGGTGAACTGTACAATAAAGATTGGAACCTTGAATTGCACAGAATCACACCAGGTGTTGTAGATGATGCCAATCCGGTCATGCCTGATCATTTTGGAAATAAGTCGAAGGATTGGACGAATATGCCGCGTTGATATCTGATAGATGATACCTGCCCGCCAGAGCACTGGCCATCACGCCGGCAGGCGGGTCTGACTTATGAAATATGATACTGTGTGAGAGTGAGAGTGAGAGTGAGAGCGGAACGCAGATTTTTAGAATTAAATGTCTTAAATCTGTCAACCTTCTATCGCAACGTCATCTCATGAACTTATCCACTCATTATCTAATCCACTAATTCACTTATCCACCAATCCCCTCAACCATATTAATCTCAATTGGTTAAAAACAATACTACCATCCTAAGAATTTTATCTTTTCCTTTGCAGCCTTAATTTTTCACCATCATTTAAATGAATCAGAACGAGAGACCGCTTCTATCCGTCGTCTTGCTTTCTTACAACAGTAAGCACTTCCTGGAGCAGTTCCTGCCACCCCTGATCGAAAATACTTCACCTGAGTATGAGATCGTAGTGGTGAATAATGGTTCAACGGATGATACAGAAGAATACCTTCAGAAGGAATTTCCCAACGTAAGAACGATAAAAATCGAAGTGAACAAGGGTTTCACAAATGGTTATGTGGAATCATTAAAACAGATCGATGCAAAATATTATTGTCTGATTTCTTCTGACATAGAAGTAACCAAGCATTGGGCCAAGCCCGTGGTGGAAATGATGGAGTCGGATGAGAATGTGGCTGCCTGTCAGCCTAAGATCAAATCGTGGCATCGGAAGAATGAATTCGAGTACGCCGGAGCATGTGGCGGATATCTGGATAAATACGGCTATCTCTTCTGCAGAGGAAGAATATTCTATACGGTTGAAGAAGATGAGGGACAGTATGATGAGAATGCTGAAATTTTTTGGGCATCTGGTGCCTGTCTGTTCGTGAGAGCAGATCTTTACCATCAATCGGGAGGGCTCGATGACGATTTCTTCGCACATATGGAAGAAGTTGACTTGTGTTGGAGACTCAGAAATATGGGCTATAAGATCATGTGTGTTCCTAAATCTGAGGTATATCATGTAGGGGGGTCGATCATTTCTTACGGTAGTGCTCCAAAGACTTATCGCAACTACAGGAATAACCTTATTCTTCTCACAAAAAACCTTCCCTTTTCACAGCTTATCTGGAAATTGCCTTATCGCCTGATACTCGATGGAATTGCCTTCTTCCACCTTCTTTTTACAGGACAGGTAAAACTCGCTTTTGTAATTATTAAATCACACTTGCACTTTCATTCAAGATTCCCTCACTGGATGAAAAGTCGAAAAGAAGCAAGAAAGCTTGCAAAAAAAGACTACTCCCCTTCTTTCTACCCTCAAAGCATAGTCTGGAAGTACTTCATCAATCGAGTCAGAAAATTCAGCGACCTAAACTGGAAGTGATTCTTTCTCAGATCTGACATCTGACATCTAAGATATATCAGATATCATCTACCATCTATCAGATATCATATATCATATATCATTAACACTTTTTGTGAACAAAAAATCAACGGTAACTCCCACCCCGCCTATATATAACTATATTTGCTCCGCACTGAACACGCGTATATGAAAGTTGTCATTTTTGCCGGTGGGAAAGGAACCCGGATTTCAGAGGAATCACATTTGAAACCCAAACCCATGATTGAGATTGGCGGTAAACCAATTCTCTGGCACATTATGAAGATATATTCTTCTCATGGATTCAATGAATTTGTCATTTGCCTTGGCTACAAGGGTTATATGATTAAAGAATATTTCCTGAATTATTTCATTCACAATGCAGACGTGACTGTAAACCTTGAAAATAATGAGGTTGAAGTACACAAATCAGACAGCGAATCACTTAAAGTGACTTTGGTGGAAACGGGGTTGGATACAATGACAGCCGGTCGCTTGAAAAGAATTGAAAAATATATCGATGGAGATGAATTCATGCTGACATATGGCGATGGAGTGAGCAATATTGACATTAAAGATCTCGTGAGCTATCATCGTGAAAAAGGAAAGATCTGTACCATGTCAGTAATTCAGGCTGGAAGCAGATTTGGCGTGATTGAAATGGACGATGACGGAGTGGTTACTGATTTTAAGGAGAAACCGGTTGAAAGTGGTTCATGGATTAATGCAGGCTTCTTTGTTTTAAATAAGGAAGTTTTCAAATACCTGCACGATGATGCCGATGATATAATGTGGGAACGCCAGCCATTGGAAGATCTTTCAGACGATCGACAATTGGTGACAAGAAAGCACGATGGTTTCTGGAAATGCATGGATACTCTTCGAGATAAAAATGATCTGGAAAACATGTGGGATAGTAATCCGGAATGGAAATCCTGGTGATGAACAAAAATCTGGAAAATACATATTCCGGTAAAAAGGTATTTCTAACCGGACATACCGGATTTAAGGGCAGTTGGCTTGCATTCATTTTAAATCAATTGGGTGCTAAGGTCAAAGGCTATTCACTGGCACCTGAAGAAGACCAAAATCTCTACGACCTTCTCAGAATCTCTTCATTTACAGATTCAGTAATCGCAGACATTCGCGATCGAAAAAGACTTGAAAAGGAAATCATTGATTTTCAACCAGATTTCATTTTTCACCTCGCTGCGCAGTCACTCGTAATTCGCTCATATGAAGAACCCGCTGAGACTTACGAGACCAATGTGATCGGAACTGTAAACGTGCTCGATGCTCTGAGAAAATATGAAAAGGAATGTTGCGTGATCATAGTAACCACAGATAAAGTCTACGAAAACATTGAGCAGCACTATCACTACAAGGAATCCGACAAATTGGGAGGCTTTGATCCATATAGCAGTAGCAAGGCAGCAGCTGAAATAGCAACGGCATCGTATCGACAATCATTCTTTCATCCCAACAAATATGACATGCATCTCAAGTCGGTTTCCAGTGCACGCAGCGGAAACGTAATCGGCGGTGGTGATTGGTCAGAAAACAGAATCATTCCGGATCTGGTGAGGGCCTTTGAGAATAATGAAAGACTGGAGATCAGAAATCCCAAATCAGTTCGGCCATGGCAACATCTCCTCGACCCTCTATCGGGATATCTTGTTCTTGGAATGAGAATGGCTGAAGATCCGGTAAAGCACGCGACATCTTACAACTTCGGGCCGGACGAAGACATTAATCTCACCGTTGAAGAACTTGTGATAAAATCTCATCAGATTCTTGGAGAAGGAGAATATGTTTTCTCAGATTCACTGAAACAGCATCATGAAGCCAACCTTCTTCATCTTGACGTTAATAAAGCCAAAGATGAATTGAGGTGGAAACCCAGACTTAATGCCGAACAGGCAATTGAGCTAACGATGAATTGGTACAAGGAATTCAGATCGGATCCTTTTGCCATTACATACAAGCAGGTAGTTGATTATTTCAATTAGCAGGTGAAGTTTACAGAATTAGAAATACCCGGAGTTTTCGCTATCGACATGTTCTTTGCCGGTGATGAGCGGGGTGGCTTTACAAAAACATTTCATAAAGCAAGTTTTGAAGAACATGGTTTGGAAACAGACTTTCAAGAAAGCTTTTTTTCATATAATCAAGAAGGTGTAATAAGAGGAATGCACTTTCAAAAGCCACCTCATGACCACGCCAAATTGGTATACAGCACCCGGGGTAGAATTTTGGATGTGGTTGTTGACCTAAGAAAAGAATCCCCGACTTTCGGAAGGCACCTTTCCATTGAAATAAGCGACAAGAACCATAAGGGTGTATACATGCCCAAGGGTGTGGCTCATGGCTTTTGCTGTCTGACCGATGCCACCATGGTTTATTTAACAAGCACCATGCACAATCCGGATTCAGACAGCGGCATTCGATACGATAGCTTCGGTATGAATTGGCCGATAGATAATCCCGTGATGTCTGAGCGAGACAAGAGTTTTCCTTTGTTCAATGAATTAATATCTCCATTCTAATGAAAGTTTTGATTCTCGGGGCATCCGGTTTAATTGGAGGAAACCTGATGAGACATCTCAGTCAGGAATTGAACTGGAACGTGGTCGGAACCTATTTCTCCTACAAGGCAAAAGACTGTTTGTATTTCAATACGCTGGATTTAAATGATTCCGAAAATTTCGATGTAGATTCATTCGGACCTGAAGTCATTGTTCATTGTGGTGCTTTAACTTGGGTTGACTATTGTGAAGATCACGAAGAAGAGAGCTACGAGAAGACCGTGCTTTCCACAAAAAATGCACTTGAAATCGCCGCAAGACATAAGTCTACATTTATCTATTTGTCGACCGATTATGTTTTCGATGGTGCTAAGGGACCTTACCGTGAAGATGATGAGGTTAGGCCACTGAGTGTTTATGGCAGACATAAACTGGAAGCAGAAAAACTGGTCGAGTCGTACGAAGGGAAAAGCATTATTGGTCGGGTAACTAATGTTTACGGAGACGAAGAAAGAGGTAAGAATTTTATAGCTCGCCTTGTTGAAATGGCCCGTTCTGGAAAAGAAGAGGTCATGAACTTTCCAATCGATCAATACGCGACGCCAGTTAATGCTTACGACGTGGGCAGAGCTTTAGCCCTCTTAATCTCAAATAACAAGGAAGGAATCTATAATATTGCCAGCACAGATTTTGTAAATCGATATCAACTGGCAAAGATGGTTTTGAAGCATTTTCCCGACAACAAAATAATATGCAAGTCTGTTACAACGGCAGAATTAAATCAAAAGGCCGAACGACCATTGAATGGAGGTCTGCTGACCGAAAAATACTTGAACGAATTTCCTGAATTCAACTTCAGTAATGTAGACGACTACATTACCGGTCTGAATTCATGAACTGAATAAAAAATCAAATGAGCGACATCAGAGTACCATATGGAATGACAGTACACGGCGAAGAAGAAATTCAAGCTGTTGTTAATGTATTAAGAACATCTACCCAGATGGGGAAAAATGTTCGGGAGTTTGAAGAGAAAGTAGCCGCACTTTACAACAAGAAACACGGATTGATGGTCAATTCTGGTTCTTCTGCCTTATACATTGCAGTTGAATTGCTCGGACTTGAAAAAGGAGATGAGATTATTACACCGGCTTTGACTTTTGCAACCACAGTCGCTCCAATTGTGAAAAACGATCTGATTCCTGTATTTATAGACGTGGAAGAAGGCACTTATAACCTTGATGCCGATAAGGTTGAGGAAATGATCGGGCCGAAAACCAAAGCCATGCTCATCCCGAATCTCATTGGAAATTTACCGGACTGGGCTAAACTGAGAGAGATCGCAGACAAACACAATCTTATCGTTATTGAAGACAGCGCTGACACACTTGGAGCTGAGATTGGCGGAAAGAGCTCGGGCAGATTCACTGATATGAGCACTACGAGTTTCTACGGATCTCATGTGATCAATGCCGCAGGGAATGGCGGAATGGTTTGTATTAATAATGATGAATGGGCCGAACGCGCCAAATTGCTCAGAAGCTGGGGACGTTCTTCAAGTCTTTTTGTCGAGTCAGAAAAAATTGAAAACCGCTTCAATGTTGAGGTGGATGGCATCCCCTACGATGCGAAATTTATCTTTAGTGAGTTGGGCTACAATCTCGAACCATCAGAAATGGGCGCCGCCTTTGGTCTTGTTCAATTGAGTAAGTTAAATCACAACATTGATGAAAGAATCAAGAATGTCAATTCATTAAATGATCTTTTTAAAGACTATCAGGATTGGTTTGTGCTTCCCAATCAATTGCCCGATTCAAGGACAGGTTGGCTGGCATATACATTAACCATAAAGGACAATGCTCCTTTTATCCGCAGAGACTTCCAGATTTTCCTGGAGAAAAGAAACATTCAGACAAGAACGGTTTTTACAGGAAACATACTTCGACAACCGGGCTTCAAGAATATAGAAAGGAGAGAAAGTGCAGCGGGATATCCGGAATCTGACAAAGTAATGAGAGGAGGAGTTCTACTTGGATGTCATCACGGCCTGACCGATGAAATGATGTCACATATGAAATCCAACATCAAGGAATTCCTCGATCAGTTTTGATTGGGAAAGAATTCCTCTATTCTGTCAAGAAAATAATCGGGAGCCTTTCGCGGTTTTCCTGATTTGATATCAACAAATACAAGGACAACCTCTGCCGTATTCAGCAGGTCGCCACCTTCGTTGAACATTTCATACTCAAAAATGATCTTTGAAGTTGGTTTTTTATTGATTCTTGTCTTAACAGTGATCAGGTCATCATAATAAGCAGGCTTCTTATAGGCAATATGAAAATCAACCACTGGAAGCATGACACCTGCATCCTCCATTTTGCGATAATTCATTCCAAGTTCACGCAGTAATTCAACACGGGCCACTTCCAGATAGGCAGCATAATTTCCATAATACACATAGCCCATTTTATCCGTCTCGGAATAGCGCACTCTTATTTTATATTCGTCCTGATACATGACAACTTTTCACCTCAATATGTAAATGTGACAATAAAAGTTATAGCTATCAGTAAACATAACATTAATGTAAAGTTAATTACACAATAACGTGATATAATTTCATCAACTTTCTTATTCTGAATAGCTTAAAAAAACCTTGGTAAAATCGGCTCGAAGCACTGTAAAAATTATTTAAAAAACAATACTGAAATCATTTTTTTTTTCACTTTTTTATCTGAATATTTGCTTCGCGATTTTAGCCGATCGCCACACCAAACGAATCTTAGGAATCTATTACCTGACAAGGCTTTCGCCTGCATAGGGACTTGTTTTCCTCTGACTGAAAAGTAAATTTATTGTTAACAGAATTGTACTCACCCCAAAGCACTAAATATTGATGGAAAAAAACTTTGAAATTGTCTGGAATAAATGTTTGAGTATTATCAAGGATAATGTCAGTTTACAAAGTTACAAGACATGGTTCGAACCGATCAAACCGATCAAGTTGAGCAAGAATGTTTTAACCATCCAGGTGCCATCACAATTCTTCTATGAATGGTTGGAAGAACACTACATCAGTTTACTAAAAAAGACCATCAAAAAAGAACTCGGTCCACAAGGCAGACTAGAATATAGTATCATTATGGAAACGGCAAATACTGCCAAGCCATATACCGTTAACATCCCTACAACCAACATTCAGGCCACCAAGAATAAACCTGTCTCTATGCCCGTTGACATCAACTCGGAAACAGGCATTAAGAACCCTTTTATTATTCCGGGTCTGAAAAAGGTTCATGTTGACTCCCAACTCAATCCGAACTATTCTTTTACAAACTTCATAGAAGGTGATTGCAACAGACTGGCCAGATCGGCTGGATTTGCAGTGGCAAAGAATCCTGGAGGTACAGCATTTAACCCTCTTCTTATATATGGAGGTGTTGGGCTTGGAAAGACCCACCTTGCACACTCAATTGGATTGGAGATTAAAAACAACCACCCTGGCAAGACTGTATTATACGTTTCATCTGAAAAGTTTACGCACCAATTCATCGACGCGATCAGAAACAACAATCACAATGATTTCATTCACTTCTATCAAATGATAGATGTTTTGATCATTGACGATGTTCAGTTTTTCGCCGGAAAGGAAAAAACTCAGGATGTATTCTTCCACATATTCAATCACCTGCATCAAACAGGAAAGCAGATCATTCTGACATCTGACAAACCACCGGTTGAAATGCAGGGTATGGAACAAAGACTTTTGTCTAGATTCAAATGGGGATTGTCTGCAGATCTTCAAATTCCTGGTCTTGAGACAAGGATTGCCATTCTCGAGAAGAAGATGTACAATGAAGGTCTTGAGCTTCCGAAAGAAGTGGTTGAATACCTTGCGTACAGCATAACAACAAACGTAAGAGAACTAGAAGGAGCATTGATTTCACTTCTTGCACAGTCCTCTTTAAATAAGAAATCAATTACGCTCGAGCTTGCCAAGCAAATGATCGACAAGTTTGTGAAGAACACAGCAAGAGAAGTATCAATCGATTACATTCAAAAGGTTGTGTGCGACTATTTCGATCTACCAATGGAATTATTGAAATCCAAAACGAGGAAGAGAGAAGTTGTTCAGGCAAGGCAGATTGCCATGTATTTCTCCAAGAAAATGACCAAATCAAGTTTGGCAAACATTGGAGCACACTGCGGTGGCAAAGACCATGCTACCGTTCTGCATGCCTGCAAAACGGTTAATAATCTGATGGATACAGATAAGCGATTTAAAAGCTACATCGATGATCTGAATAAGAAGATCAGTCTGCAGTAATAATTGCACGAATATTTTGAAAAGGGAAGTAAAGAGTCGATTTTTGCTTCCCTTTTTTATTGAACATATATGAAGAAAGTATTGATGGTTTGTCTGGGCAATATTTGTCGGTCTCCCATGGCCCAGGGAATCCTTGAGAAAAAAGTGGAGGATCAGGGATTGAATATACAGGTAGACTCTGCTGGAACGGCAGCATACCATATAGACGAACATCCCGATTCAAGGGCTACTGCCAAGGCGGCTGAATACGACATTGATATTTCCAATTATCGTGGCAGACAAATTGAGGTAGGAGATTTTGACCACTTCGATCACATCTATGTTATGGACAATTATAATTTCAGGGATGTCATGGAGATTACAAGAAATGATTTCGATAAGGATAAAGTTCAAATGATCATGAACAAGGTTTTTCCCGGTGATAATATGTCCGTTCCAGATCCATATTATGGCGGTGCCGAGGGTTTTGAAAATGTCTATCAACTTTTGGATAAAGCCTGCGATAAGATAATAGAAGATTTGGTTTATGAAAAGTAAATCGAAGCTTTATTTAATACCAAATACTCTTGGGAGTGAGAATGCAAACGATTTCCTTCCCAGTGGAATCGGAAATTCTATAAAGAACTGTAGAATATTCTTTGTTGAACATCCCAAACTGGCCCGAAAAGTTCTTATCGCCATGGGTCTTAAGAATATCCTCGATGAAAGCGAGATGATATCCATAAAAAATGGCTTGAAAAAAGATGACAGACGATTTATTGAAGAATGTCTGAAAGCAGGAAAGGAAATGGGCATTATTTCAGATGCCGGCTGTCCAGCTGTTGCAGATCCCGGATTTGAAATTGTAAAGCAAGCGCATTACTCAGATGCACAGGTCGTTCCATTTGTAGGACCTTCCTCCATTATTCTTGGTTTGATGGGAAGTGGATTCAATGGTCAGAATTTCACCTTCCACGGTTATATCCCTAAGGAAAAAGGTGAACGAATTCGAAAGATCAAGGAAATGGAGAATCATGTCTTGAGGAATAACCAAACTCAGATCTTTATCGAGACTCCGTACAGAAATCAATATTTATATCAAGACCTTCTCTCAACATGTCAAAAAAATACCAAAATTTGCCTCGCCGTAAATCTGACCCTTCCTGATCAATGGATTAAAACCAAAGATGTTATGGGATGGAAGAGAGAGAAGGTAGATCTAAACAAAAAACAATGCATTTTTCTATTATACAAATGACCAAATATTATTTTCTATTCGCACTCATTTCTGCAGTAATCATTTCTTGTGGTGAAAGTCCAAATTCTGAAGCAGAAGAAAGTACTGACGCCTATTCAGGTGCAACACAGGAGTATGATTCCAATATTATCCTGGAAGGTGAAAAACATTTTAAATCTTTAAAGATGTTGACAAACGGAGGCGATAATGCTGAAGCCTACTGGAGTTTCAACGATGAAATGCTTGTGATGCAGGTGACCAATGAAAAATGGAATACAACTTGCGACCAAATCTTTTACTTCAATCATCAGAACGACGATGTAATAAACAACCGTGCAAACCTGGTCAGCACAGGAAAAGGAAGAACTACCTGTTCTTATTTTCTACCCGGAGACACTACTATTATCTATGCATCTACACACCTGGGTGATGAAAACTGTCCTCCGGTTCCGGAAAAAAGAGAAGATGGCAAGTACGTGTGGCCTATCTATCCCGACTTTGACATTTTTGTTACCGATCTGGATGGAAACATCATCAATCAGCTCACAGATGAAGAAGGCTACGACGCAGAAGCAACTGTTTCTCCAAAAGGAGATAAGATTGTATTCACATCAACAAGAAGCGGTGATCTTGAGCTTTATACGATGAATATTGACGGAAGTGATGTGAAGCAGATCACAAATGAATTGGGATACGACGGAGGAGCATTTTTCTCTCCTGACGGAAGTAAACTTGTTTTTAGATCTTCCAGACCCAAAACGGAAGAAGAAATCTCAGAATACAAAGCTCTTTTGGCAGAAGGTTTGGTTACACCAACCGATATGGAGGTTTACGTTTGTAATGTTGACGGATCTGATCTCAGACAAATAACTGACCTAGGTAAAGCAAATTGGTGCCCATTCTTTCACCCAAGTGGAGAAAAGATCATTTTTGCTTCAAATCATGCGACAGAAAGAGGATTTCCATTCAATTTATACATGATCAATCTTGATGGCAGTGGCCTGGAGCAGATCACACACGATAAAACATTTGATGCCTTTCCTGTGTTCTCAAATAGTGGAAAATACCTTGTGTTTTCTTCAAACAGAAATAACGGAGGAACACGAGAAACAAATCTATTCTTAGCCGAATGGCAGGATTAAATCAGGAAGCAAAAAATAGCAAGCTCAAACTTTGGTTTAAAAGACTGGGGTGGGCAGGTGTTATTTTCTTTACCCTGAAGGGCCTTGTCTGGTTGGCAGTCTTTTTCGGACTAGGCAAAATAATTGGAGACTATTTTGGCATCTGATCTTTGATCAACTTCTGAGTCAGCTCCTGACCGTCAGGTGATATAAATTGAATAAGATAAATCCCTGAATCTATATTCCCAATATTTTCGATTCTTCCCTCAACAGTTTGAATTCGTCCTTGCAGAATTTCTTTCCCATTGAGATCATAAACCTTGTATACAGACCCTTCAAATTCATCAGGAAGAGTGTACTGGATAAAACTGGAAAATGGATTTGGGAATAGAAGGAAATTATCATCTCCATTGAATTCATTTACGGCCAGGTATCTGTCGAATACATATACATGATCAATTCCTGCTTCAAGGTGATCATCCTGTCCGTAATCACCTACTTCCACGATCAACTTAAATGCCTGATCGGCAATTGACAAAGACATCAGGTCAAAGATCGTATCTACCCAGACCGATGAAGCCTGAACTGAAGAATTGTGAATCTCAAGGATAGGAAACCTTGAGCTTGTTGTTTCTACAAAAACATTTAAGGAATCCTCGTCGCCTGCTCCATCATTATAAAACCAATAAGATAAATGCAGATGAACATCTTCAATATTATTGGGATCAAATACAGGTGATTCTATAATGTGTTTTGCACCGTCAACGTCATGATCACCTGAATGAGCCGACTCAGTGACGAATGCAAAACGGGAACAATCATCGGATACATCCCTCTTTGGATGGGTCAACTCAGCTATATTAGGCCTGGCGTTCAGGTATTCGATCTCCCAATTTCCATTGCTGGCCGTTCCTGTTGATGATGCGCTCCAACCGGCATCTACTGTCATGTCGTCGTAGTATCCCTGATCGAGGTAAATATTATATGTTTCATTGCCTGTAACCGGAACAACATTACAAGAATTATTGTAGCCAAACTTTCCTCCTACCAATTCATATGGACCCTGGTAAACAGAATCTATTTCATAATATCCACTTGAGTTAGTAGTAGTCCGATAATATCTGTCTTTCCCATCAAAAACCACACTGGCTCCTGCAACAGGATCATTTGAAGCATTGTAGACAGTACCCGAGACCGTGTAGAACTCATTCTTTCTCAAATAAATATCTCCATTATATATTTGTCCTTCCTGCATATAAATGTCTAAAGTATCAGGTAGATATCCTCCTTTGAAAAAGGCAAATTGATGCCATCCTGTATCCGCATATGATTCTTTGTAAAAACCATTTAAATTGGACTGAAAGTTTTCACCTGAGTTCAAATGCTTGATCAGCGTTAATCCAATTTGTGAGCTATCTTCAAAAGATCGGGTATTGCCTTTAATATATACCCCTTTTTGATAATTGACACCCAATACATAAAGACCATTTTCAATATCCGATGCAATCACATTTCCTGAGGGTAAGTATGGATATACACCCCATGCACCATTAAACCCATCCCCACTTAACATGGGTGAAGTATCATAATTGCCCGTTTGAACCATGCGATCTGGTTGAGAGGCATCTATTATAGTTACACCATCGCGATAGTAGGAAGTGACTAAAAAATCACCATGAACATGTGTATTGTGCGGAATTACGAGCGAGCCAGGATTGGATTGAATGATATCTAATTCATCCACATTAGATAGGTCGGAGACGTCATAAGATGAAATATATCCTCCCGAAATTTCATCCGTTGTAAAGAGCGTATTTCCATCATCACTAATCCAGCAATTATGAGCAAAGAAGCCACTGGTGAAGTTGCTTTTCAAGATGATGGGATTGGATTTAGTGCTGACATCGATCACAAAAAATTTACCTGCAAAGACTGCAGCAGCCCAAAGGGTATCTCCCCGCACCATGCCATCGTGAAAATATAGAGAGTCGAAAACACCTACTTCCTGAGGAAGTTTAGGATCGGTCGTCAGATCCAGAAAAATAGCTCCACCCTGGTTGTAATTAGGTCCGAAAATATAGGCAACACCATTTTCATCAATGTACAAATTGTGGGCTTCGGTAAAAGGATAATTCGTACCGGTGTGATAATAAACATCAGAGGATGTAATTGTCCCGGGCAGAGCAGACATATCAATGATCTGCAATCCACCTGAAGCCTCATTGGTAATATAGGCGTGATTATTCCAAGTCTTGACATCCCTCCATATCGTGCTTGGTCCGGCTACATAGAACACTTCAACCAAATTGCTTGGGTCGGTGACATCTACAATTGAAACACCTTTTTCCAGTCCGATTATGGCGTATTCATTTCCCAGTGAATCAACATGGCCCCAAATATCACTAAGGTCGCCATGAAGATTAGGATTTGTATAGGCCAAATGACCCAAAACTTCAACATTCCGATTCTGTGAATACCCGGAATAGAAGCAAAAAATAGATAGTAAGAAGAATAAATATTTACGCATTCAAATTTTCCCTGTCCTTATACAAAGTTCAGAAGAAAATTGATAACAAAATGCTTGCTGTGCTACTAACTTGAAAACCAGAGCTTTTCAGCTCGTCAGTACCTTTATTGAATACATTTGTCGGACTTCCACTAGAAGGAGTTGTAATAACACTTTCAGAGAAATTTCCACCCGTCTTTAGATAATAATATCCAAATCTGTACTCAGCACCTATGCTAATATGATTGGCAATGAAGTAGTTGAAACCAGCAATACCGTATACACCGATTCCTGTACCTCCATCTGTTTTTCTTTCCCCTTCAATTGTTGTTGTTCCCGAAGGGTCTGTAATGGTTTGATTCCAGGAGATATTTTCTTTTCCGATGAAGGTCATAGCCAATTCACCACCGAAGAAAGGATCAATTCTGCGCATGTGATTCAAGTGTTTTTCAATTCCGAATGAAAGTGAAAAGTCGTTTCTTGAAAAAATTGAATCGTATTCTACAAATGCACCGCTTTGTCGAAGGCTATCTTTATTCGTACTCGTATTTCTCACTGTATTTAAACCAAAACCCAATCGAAGGGCGAGATCATCTTTTAGATAGTGTTTAGCGAACAGAATGGGTCGGCCTGTTTGATCTTCTGTTCCATTCAACGCAAAATCACTGATCAAACCGGAGATATTAAAAGACATTCCCCAGTCCTTGGCGACCGGTTGAAGCCTGCTTTCATCTTTTTCGCCTTCTTCCTGAGCAAAAGATGCAAACGAAAATGAAATAAATAAGAGGCTCAGAACAAGTAGTTTTTTCATTGGAAAAGTTTTTATCAATAACAGCAATTAAAGGTCTTTATTGCCGTAGTGCCAATTTAGTAAAATATAATTCGTACTTGAATTAGTCGGTAGCTCTATTCTTCAACATCGGCACAAACTGAAAGGCACCGTGTTCTTCAAGAATATCCTGCTCTCCCTCTTTGCCCTTGATCAGTCTGTACATGATCTGATGGTCGTTTCGGTCGACAGGAATCACCATGATCCCACCGGGTTTCAGTTGAGATATCAGGTCTCTTGGTATATCGGGAGCACCAGCAGTCACGATAATCTTATCGAAAGGGGCAAAGGTTGGTAATCCTGCAAAACCATCTCCATAGAACAACTTGGGTCTGTAATTTAATGCAGCAAGCATTTTCTGACTTTTCTGATATAACTTCTTTTGTCGTTCTATTGAAAATACCTTTGATCCTAACTCCAGCAATACGGCCGTTTGGTAACCAGATCCTGTACCGATCTCCAAAATCTTTTCCCCCTTTTTGATCTCAAGGAGTTGACTTTGAATGGCCACAGTGTATGGTTGCGAGATTGTCTGACCTGAACCAATCGGAAAGGCTTTATCCTGATAAGCGAATTCGACAAATGCGTTATCAAAAAACATATGTCTCGGTATCTTCAACATTGCTTCGAGCACACCTTCATCGGTAATTCCTTTCCCTTTAAGCGTGTCGATAAGAGACTTTCTCAATCCCTTGTGTCTGTATGTATCTGTAACTGTCATTTGGAAGGCCCAAATTAACGCAATTCACTCATGAAATCAATGCAATGTCTTCAAGCAATTCCTAATAATTTGATGTTGAAAAGTTATGCCTTCTTTAACTTCCTTAGCCTCAAATCCTCTACTTTTGAAAAAAAAATAAAATATGCTTCGAATTGGAGTTCTTGGCGCCGGCCATCTGGGGAAAATTCATCTTAAACTTATCCGAGAGATCGAAAATTATGAATTGGTAGGTATCTACGACCCAAACCCTGAAAACGCAGCTTTTGCTGAAAAAGAATTTGAAACCAGGATCTTCGACAATATTGAAGATCTGATAGACGAGGTAGACGTGGTTGATATTGTCACCCCCACCCTTTCACATTATGATTGTGCTGTGGCGGCATTGAGAAAAAGCAGACATGTTTTCATTGAAAAGCCAATAACAAATACTATTGAAGAAGCCAGGGAACTGATCAAACTTGCAGAAGAAGCGCAGGTTAAGGTGCAGGTTGGACATGTTGAAAGGTATAATCCGGCTTTTCAGGCATCAAAGGATCATATTGGTGATGTTATGTTCATTGAAGGGCATCGACTCGCACAGTTTAATCCAAGAGGCAATGACGTTTCAGTTGTTCTCGATCTGATGATCCATGATCTGGATATTGTTTTGAGCACTGTGAAGGCCAACATTAAGAACATTAGTGCAAGTGGTGTGGCCGTTGTAAGTGACACACCAGATATTGCAAACGCAAGAATTGAGTTCGACAATGGATGTGTTGCGAACCTGACAGCGAGCAGAATTTCTATTAAAAACATGCGAAAAGTTCGTTTCTTTCAAAAAGATGCATATATCTCTGTCGATTTCTTCGAAAAAGAAGCCGAGGTAATACGCATGAAAAACGTTGAAGGCGAGGTTGATCCTCTGTCTATAACCATGGACCTCGGCGACAAAGGTGTAAAACAGATATACTTCGAAAAGCCGGATGTTGAGCCAAGCAATGCCATAAAAATGGAATTATTCGAGTTCAGCGAGTCGATAAAAAATGACACCACTCCTACCGTGACAATTCACGACGGATACAGGGCTCTGGAAGCGGCTTACATCATTCTGGAAAGAATGGAAAGTCAGAGCAATCCAATAATAACCTGATTTCTGTTTTAATCGATATTTTTGCCTTCATGTTGACTAGAGGGGTTGCATTGCTATTTGTCACGATTTATCTTTTCTCTTCCTGCAGGACGAAGCCTACCGAGGCCGTAGTTGCGTCTTACATTTATATCCCTGAATTCGAAATTGACAATTCCCAGAACACTTCAGGTATTGACATATTCTCACACAACATCAAAGACGTTTGGGTTTATCTCGACAACGACAATCAGGGCGCTTATGAATTACCTGCCTTAATTCCAATTGCTGCGAGTGGGAAACACAGGATAGAATTGAGACCAGGGATATTCAATGCCGGCATCACTATTCAGCGACGGCCCTTTCCCTATTACACCGAATATGTATTGGAAGATTATAATCTGATTTCCGGAGTAGTTGATACCATAAAACCGGTGACCTATTATCTGAATAGCATCACTGTGGTTTGGGAAGAACAATTTGAAGACCCACAACCCAATTATATTTTAAATCCCGATTCAGACACGGGTATAACCTTTACCGGTGATGACTACAAACCCGAACTGGTATTCCGGGGTAATCATTCGGCAGAGGTTATTATGGAAGAACCGGGCATTCTCTTCGAGATCTACACAGAAACTTTAAATAATTTACAATCCGAAACCTCCCCTATATATCTGGAACTCAACTACAAATCAAATTACGACTTTACTGTTGGATTTTATCGGAACAATAAATCGGAACAATTTCCGATATATGTAGTAAAAGAACAGGAAGATTGGCATAAGATCTACCTGGATTTTACAGAACCAATAATTGCCAGCACACCTGGAAGTAATTTTAATATCTTCATCGGCTTTCTGAGAAGACAGGATATACCGCGGGTAGAAATGTATCTGGATAACATTAAGCTAATTCACGATTGATGAACAGGAGATTGCAGATTTTACGATATGTGTCTCTTGACTTCATTGCGGCTTCAGTTGCATGGGGTCTCTTTTTCATTTTCAGAAAAAGATTCCTTGAGTTTCCTGAACCCATCAGCTTCGCAGAAATTCAGCTTAACTATAAATTCTTTGCCGGTCTTGTCATCGTTCCAATTTGTTGGTTGATTCTGTATACCGTTACAGGCTTTTACAAGGACATTTACCGTAAATCAAGGGTGCGTGAATTATTCCAAACCTTTTATACAACGCTGTTCGGGACTATTGTATTGTTTTTTACCGTCCTTCTTGATGATGAAATAATCTCTTACAAGAAATATTACGTCTCTTTCCTTAGCTTGTTTGTGCTGCACTTTTTCTTCACTTTCTTGTTTCGGGTAATTCTAACAACAGCAGCGAATAAAAAGATTCAGAAAAGACTTCTTGGATTTCCTACCCTCATCATTGGTTCGAATGAAAAAGCCCTTAAAGTGTTCAATGAAATTGAGAACTCACCAACAGGTTGGGGACATAAAATCATTGGATATGTGCATGTCAATGGAAATGATAAAAACGGGCTGGATAAGTTCATTCCCGCCGTGGGCAATGTCAAAAACATTAAGGAGATATGTGAAAAACATGAGATAGAAGAAGCAATTATTGCCATTGAATCTTCAGAGCACCATAAAATTCAGCGAATAATAGACGATTTGGAAGGAACGAACGTTCTAATAAAGATCATACCTGATATGTATGATATTCTTTCCGGGTCTGTGAAGATGACATCAATTTTCGGTACGCCGCTGATCGAAGTTAATTCTGAGATCATGCCGGCCTGGCAGAAATCTTTAAAGAGATTTCTCGACGTTTTTATTTCTCTTTTCGTTTTGATCTTTTTCAGCTGGTTGATGATACTCATTGGACTAATAGTGAAATTTACATCTAGAGGCCCTGCCATATTCAAGCAGGAAAGAATAGGTATTCACGGCAAGCCATTTATGATCTACAAGTTCAGATCGATGTATGAGAATGCAGAATCAAATGGACCAAGCTTATCGAGTGAAAATGACGATCGTATTACCAAATTCGGACGGTTCATGAGGAAGGTAAGACTGGATGAAATGCCTCAGTTTTATAATGTGTTGATTGGTGATATGTCACTTGTAGGTCCTCGTCCTGAAAGAAGTTACTTTATTGATCAGATCGTTCAAAATGCCTCCCATTACAAACACTTACTTAAAGTTAGACCGGGTATTACATCCTGGGGGCAGGTTAAATACGGATATGCTGAAAATGTTGAGCAGATGACAGAAAGAATGAAATACGACATTCTTTACATCGAGAACATGTCTCTTCTTGTCGACTTTAAGATTCTTATCTACACCACACTCATAGTTCTCCGAGGAACTGGGAAGTAGAATCAATTATAAATTATAAGTTATAAATTTTAAATGGGATGTGGATTGGAGAGATTGACTCCAATTCATAATTGAATTATCCTATTTTTGCGAAAATTTTTAATTCAGCATGAAAAATATATCAGTGATCGGAGCGGGAACCATGGGAAATGGAATTGCTCATGTTTTTGCTCAAAGTGGTTATAATGTTTCTCTAATCGACATATCAGAAGACAGCCTTTCACGTGCTCTTGCAACCATTGAAAAGAACCTCGACAGAATGGTGAGCAAGGAAAAGATCACTGAAGATCAAAAAAACTCAACCCTGGGTAACATCAAAACTTACACTCAACTAAGCGAAGGTGTTTCAGCGGCTGATCTTGTTGTTGAAGCGGCTACGGAAAATGTTGACCTGAAACTGAAAATTTTCGGAGATATGGACCAGCATGCTCCGGAAAATGCCATCCTTGCGACCAATACATCTTCTATTTCCATTACGAAGATTGCTGCCGCAACGAATAGACCTGAGAAAGTGATTGGCATGCACTTCATGAATCCTGTTCCCATCATGAAACTTGTTGAGGTTATTAGAGCTTACCAGACCAGCGACGAAGTAACGAAGAGCGTCGTTGATATGTCTAAAGATCTGGGAAAGATTCCTGTTGAAGTAAATGATTATCCCGGCTTTGTAGCCAACCGGATTTTAATGCCAATGATCAACGAAGCCATTATCACACTGCATGAAGGTGTGGCCGGCGTGGAAGAAATTGATACTGTTATGAAATTGGGAATGGCTCATCCAATGGGACCACTTCAACTGGCTGATTTCATCGGTCTTGATGTATGTCTTTCAATTCTGAATGTACTTTACGATGGATTTGGAAATCCGAAATATGCCCCATGTCCGTTGCTGGTGAATATGGTTACTGCCGGTCACCTTGGTGCAAAAAGCGGCGAAGGATTTTATAAGTACACGAAAGGCAGCAAGGAATTGGTGGTAGCGGATAGTTTCAGATAGACAGGGATCTGGTTATTCGGTTATTCGGTTATTCGGGTTAGACAATTGATAAATTGACCACTTAACAGATTAACCAATCAAACCTTACCCGCTTCAATTAGCTGAACCACTTCTTCAATCAGATAATCTTCTCCCATTGGGTCGTATCTCAACTTCAGATTGTGTCCGAATAACCTGGCAAGTTGTTGCCAGAAGAATGCGCTGAATGACCCGCGGAATTGTTTTACCAATTCATAACTGGTATCTCCTGTTTCCCGATCAACAAGTTTGATCAGGATGATTCCCTGTGTGATGGTTAGTTTTTTAAGATCACCTTCATATTCCTCCCGGAGTTCAACTTCAACCTTATCGAGGAATTTTTTTCGCTCTTTCTTACCCTCGATGGCCTTTAGCTCAGCATCATAGTATTTCAATTTATCTCCGGCCAGCTTAGCATATGGATAGGCCTTCTTCACGTCGCGCACCAGTTTGTTGTATTTTTTGATATACCTGCGCTTCTTCCTTGGCGACCAATTTTCCGTAATATAAACCGGATGTAAATAAGCCAGAACGATGGTGTCTCCATTTCTAACCTTTGCCTTCATTCTTTTTTCCTTATTCGAGAGCTGAAGACTGTCCTGTTCCTGCGCTAAAATTGAAGACGGAATGAATAAGATCAAGAATATATAAATGCCGTATTTCACAAAGATGTAATTTGGCCCGAATCAAAATTACGCATCTATTCGGGCATAATGCTAAACGTTACTCATCTTAAAAAATTACTCGACGAAAAATACGAAGCCTATAATCAAGCTTCATTTATTCAGAATGACCCGATTTGCATTCCACATCGATTCAAAACGAAGGAAGATATTGAGATATCGGCTTTTCTAACCGCAAGCATTGCATGGGGAAATAGAAAATCGATCATCAATAATGCCGACAGAATGATGGATTCCCTGGACAATACACCTTATGATTTCATTGTGAATCACAAGGAAACCGACTTGAAATCCATTCAGGGCTTTGTACACAGAACTTTTAACAATGGCGACTTCCTGACCTTCATTCAATGCCTCCAGAATCTATACCTCAATCACGATGGACTGGAAGGAGCATTCTCCGCTTCATCAGATATGTTTACGAATTTGTCTCATTTCCCAAACATTTTCTTCGAACTTGAGGTTCCTTCACGAACAAGAAAACACGTGTCGAGAGTGGATAATGGTTCAGCAGCTAAAAGAATCAATATGTTCCTGCGCTGGATGGTCAGGAATGATTCAAAAGGTGTTGATTTTGGTATCTGGACCAAAGTAAAGCCTTCATCCCTATACATGCCACTTGACGTACATTCAGGTAACGTCGCTCGTCATTTAGGCCTTCTAAATCGCAAGCAGAACGATTGGAAAGCTGTGGTTGAGCTGACAGAAACCCTCCGTGATTTTGATCCGGAGGATCCTGTGAAATATGATTATGCACTTTTCGGCATGGGTGTATTCGAAAAACTTATTTGATCTTCCACCTTAACCCTGCATAGAGCATTCTTCCAAAGATTGGCGCCCACACCATACTGGCATCAAAGTATTGGCCAAATGGATCATCAGCACTCACAATTGGATTTTCCTGTCTGAAATCCGTCAGGTTTTCCCCACCCAAATAGAGTTCAAATTGTTTATTGAAGACCCTGGTAATTTGAGCACTCAATAATCCATACGATGGAGCATATTCATCAAGTTGATATTCATCAGGATTATCCAAAGTCTGTGGCAACCTTTGTTCACCAACAAGCTGATAGGTCACATCGAATTTCCAAAGCCCAAAATTCTTATTCTTTCTAGTTTCGTACGCAAGATTCGCAAAACCTTTCTGCCTTGGCAAAAGTGCTTTTAGCAGCAATCCTGGAGTGAAATCAGTTCTTACGTCATAGAATCTGTATGCCAGTTTCATGTCAAGCCTTCGAATCAACTCATAATTCAACTGAACCTGAAAGCTATTCGCAAAGGATCTTCCATCTCCCAAATTATAAAAGTTGACCTCTTTCGTACTTTGATCCAGGTCAACTACCGTTTGCTCTAAAAATTCACTGCGATAAAGATCCACAATGATCTCACCATCTCTGTAATCCAGACGAAATCCCTGAGTAAATGAAAGTCCAAAATTCACTGCTCTTTCAGGATTCATTCCAAATGCTTTATCGGTTCCCGGGAATATAAAATCTCTGGATGAGGCAAGATAAGACGAGTTCTCAGCCAGTACATTGGCAACTCTGGTTCCCATACCGCCTGAAACTCTAAAAACAGTTTTCTCGGCAGCGGCATATCGAATATGTAGTCTTGGAGTAAAGAACGTCCCGAACATATTGTGCTGATCCACTCTGGCACCAGCAACAAGTGTGAAATGCTCACCTCTGGTAAAAGTATACTCCAGAAAGGCCCCAGGCACCATTTCAGTTCTTGCAAAAACCAATGAATCCAGATTTTCTTCAAAATCATCATACAAATAGCTCAATCCAACGGCATATTGATGATCAGAAGTGCCAATAATATTCTGATAGATCAAATTCAAATAAGCACTTTGCTCGTCGCCATTGTAGATGCGAGTTCCATAATAACTCTCATGTTGATGATCAACAGCGAACAATTGAAGTCCGATGCTCTGATACTTCTTGTCTGGAAACACATAACCCAGTTTTCCAAAACCTTCAATTCTGCTATCCGTGTGTTCCGTACCCCAAGTCAACTGATCGGTTTTCGGACCCTCAAATACATGATCAACCTGTCCACCTTTTCCTGAAATATTCACATATTTCACACCAAACTGACTTCTCAATCCACCTACACCTTCATACTTCCATCGATTCATTCCGACAAATGTCTCATTCAATGGCATGTCAAGAAATCCGTCATTGTTTACATCATTCTTTTGCTGCAGGGTTTTTCCGTGCAAGAGCAGACTGGTTGTCCATTTTTCATTCAGTCGGATCTTGTAATCCACATTGGCCTCCAGTCTTCCTCCCTGATTCCCATATGCATTGAAATAGAATTTCTCTTCTCCGTCTGGCTTACGCAATTCAGTGTTGATCTGTCCGGTTATACTCTCATAACCCTGAACAACAGAACCTGTCCCTTTTGAAATACTGATATTATCCAACCACGCACCCGGTGTATAGGTCAATCCATATACAGTGGCCAAACCTCTGTTTGTTGGTAATTGCTCATTCGTAATCTGTGAATAGATTCCGGCAAGACCCAGCATCTGAATTTGCCTTGTTCCACTCACTGCATCTGAAAATGATGCGTCTACAGACGCATTAGTTTCAAAGCTCTCTGAGAGATTGCAACAGGCCGCTTTGAATAATTCTTTTTCATTAAGAACTTCGGTATGACGTGGATCCATGAATGATAGTGAAGTTGCCTTTTTTCTATAGACAATTTCAACCTTATCCATCACCTTGGCATTCTTCAGGACCACCATCAGGTCTTCATGGTTCTCTATGATTATTGTATCATTCTCATAACCCACATAAGAAATTACAAGTTTGTGATTCGAATGATCATCGAGAATCTTGAAAACACCGTGTTCATCAGTGGTAGTGCCAATGGTAGTGCCCATCCAGAAGACGTTGACTCCATAGAGTGGAACAACTTCTCCTTTGTCATTTTCTTCGGCTACCACACCACTTAGGTGGACTTGAGAAATAACAGGATAGACTGTAACAATAATAAGCAGGAAGGTCAAGGCTGACCTCCTGAATATATTCAAAGAATTCATAACGAAATCTAGTGATCGTGGTCTTCCCTGTACTTACAGCATTTATGCACAGTTGCATATTGCTCGTCGGTGGCCTTACTCTTTTCAGTGTCGTGACCTGCCTCGTTTAGAAGCTTATGAATTTCGTCTTCCGAAATTTTATCGGTTCGATATGTTACTTCACACATGTGAGTGGATCTGTCCCATGAAGCCGCTTTTACACCGCTGACGTCTAGAGCGTTTTCGATGCGCTCCTCGCACATACCGCAGACTCCGTTCACTTCGAACTTGATTGTTTTGACTTCTTTGTTCTGCGCACTTAGAGTACTCAGACTGAGAATAAATATTATGATAAGAGATTGAAAAAATTTCATTTTGAAAAAGTTTAGTTATTAATAATTTGAATCCGAGATATAACTAAACTCAAGCATAGAGGATCAAAGAAGTATGCTTTATGAATAAAGGAGGACCCTGGTCCGGAATTACCTCTAAATTCAGATCATCTCCTAATTCAAGTTGATCTGTGCTTATATTGATCACTTGAATGCTTTCTCCAGCTGAAAGCAATTCAAAGCGGACTTCCTTATTCGAATTCAGAACCAATTCCTCATCAAACTGAAAGAATTGCTCCTTATTCGAACAACACTTCATTTCCATGCTCGGATCTCCACAATCGCAATCATTCACTGAAGCGATGTAAGAGATAGATGAGAGGTCACCATGACAGTAGTGAGCCTTTAAGCCAAAACCTAATGAGATCAGCAGATAAAAGCTGGCAAGAAGTAAGGATGATGTCCTAAGCAATGTCTTCATTCCAAGGCAAATTTACTCATAAGACGTTAAAATGACCAGTGGGGTTTGCCGGAAGCACCTTATTTAACAAAATTTTAACTCTATTATTTGGAGCAGAAATAAATGGCGTCGTCCTTTTTTGGACTTGAAATTCGGTATCGCTCAACCTGCTCAGCTGTAAATTCATTGATAAAATCATCAACTTTTACATTAAATCCAGCAGATTCCAATTTGTCTTTGTAATCTAAACCGAATAAACGCACATGGTCTTTTTGCCAATAGTACTTTTCCCTATCATCTTCGCTTACAATAGATGGGTCCTGAAAGGTCTCAGTCCTTGTGATATCGATGGGTGATTGTAGTATGGCCCATCCACTCGGACGTAGCACTCTACACAACTCCCTCATGCATTGCATTTCATCTTCAACATGTTCCAGCACATGATTACAGAAGATCAAATCGAAGGAATTATCTTCGAAAGGAATGTCATGAAGATCCATTTTGACATCAGCCAATGGAGAGTTCAGATCGGCGGTCACATATTCCAGGTTATCCATCTTCTTAAAAAGCTTGTAAAAGCATTGCTCAGGAGCAACATGAAGCATTTTTGCCTTCTTCGTGAAGAAGTCAGTTTTTTTCTTCAGATACAACCACATTAATCTGTGCCTTTCGAGCGAAAGGGTTTGAGGGCTGAGGGCATTCTTTCTCTTTACCGTGCCTCCATATCCATATGGAAGAAATTTCCTGTAAGATTTTCCGTTGATAGGGTCTTCCACATTATTACCGGCAAGAAGCAGTGGCGCGAGCTTATTGAAGACATAGCTCAATTTGATCAGAATGGGTCTGGGTATTGTACGAAGGAGGAAATGAAACATTTATGCTGTAGCGTTAGATTTTAGGGCCTCTTCTACGTATTCAAAAGTAGAAAGCACGTCTGGTTTTCCATTTACCAGGGCAACGTCGTGTTCATAATGAGCAGAGACCTTGCCATCGGCAGTCAGGATGGTCCAGCCGTCATTGGCCTGTTTCACATTTCTCACACCTAAGTTGATCATAGGTTCAATGGCAATGACCATTCCGTTCTGGAATTTCTTTCCTCTTCCCGGTTTTCCAAAGTTTGGAATTTCAGGTCCCTCATGAATTGAATGACCCAATCCGTGTCCAACCAATTCCCTCACCACACCATATCCGTGTTTTTCAGCATGAGTCTGAACGGCATAGCCTATATCACCTACTCTGTTACCAAGTTTGAATTGTTCAATTCCCAATTGCAGGCATTCTCTGGTCACTCTCAATAAGTCACTTACCTCTTTAGAAACCTCACCGATTTCAAAAGTGTAGGCATGGTCACCCCAAAATCCATTCTTGATTACTCCACAATCGATAGACACTACATCTCCGCTTTCAAGAGGTTTTTCGGAAGGAATTCCATGGACTACTGCATCATTCATAGAAATGCAAAGGGAGTTAGGAAAATCATACTGACCTAAAAATCCAGGTTTAGCATTATGATCACGTATGAATGTTTCGGCAAGCTTATCAAGGTGTAAAGGAGTCACTCCCACTTTGATCTCGGCAGCAAGCATACCAAGTGTTTTCGACACCAGCTGTGCGCTTTCTCGCATCAGCTCAATTTCTTCGGCTGTTTTTAAATAGATCTGCTGTGCCATTATCCAAATAATCTTTTAATCAACGACCTTTTACCCTTGAAGTTGTAATGTGCTTCGGCATTTTTTAGCTTATGGTAGAAATCTCCCGATTCGGGATGAAGCATTTGCCATACCTCACTCCATCCTGGAAAGCCACCCAGATTTCTGTCGTCGATGAAAATATCACAATTGATCTTTCTTGAAATCGACAGGTCAAATTTTTCTTCCGGATAACTTGAATTCACTGAGTAAAACTCAATTCCATTTTCCTTGCAATATTCAACCGCATCCTCAAGATACTTTCCATCTCTGAAAGTCCACAAAATCAAACGATGACCTTTTTCCTGTAAAGCTTTCAAGGTCTCAAATGCAAATAACATCTCCTCTCCTATTTCGGGATAGGCATGCTCCACGATGGTGCCGTCGAAATCAACGGCGATCGTCATTGTATTTTCAACAGGGATCAATTCAAATATTCTGATGATACAACATTCAAATCAGCATCAAGTTCATACATCTTTGGTTTACCTGTAGGAACTTCAACTCCGAGAATCTCATCCTTTCCCAATTTTTCAATGGACATGATCAAGGCCCTCAGACTATTACCATGAGCTGCGATGATCACGTTTTTGCCATCTTTCAGGATAGGCACTATTTCTTTCTCATAATATGGCAGCACTCTGTCTGCAGTATCTTTCAAACTCTCTCCTCCCGGAGGCGCTATATCGAAACTTCTTCTCCAGATATGTACTTGTTCTTCGCCGAATTCTCGTCGTGCTTCATCCTTGTCCATTCCCTGCAGATCACCATACATACGCTCGTTCAGAGCTTCATTCTTTTGTACGTCAAGATCCGACTGACCTGTTTGCTCAAGTATAAGTGACAAAGTATTCTGAGCTCTTTTCAAAGCTGAGGTGAATGCCTTGTCGAACTTAAGTCCGTTTAGTTTTTTACCCGCTTCCTTGGCTTCTTCAACCCCTTTTTCGGCCAATCCAACATCAACCCATCCAGTAAATTTATTTGCCTTATTCCATTCAGACTGACCGTGTCTGACAATAACCAGTTTACCCATCTTATAGTAGTTCGAAAAGTTTGTCTATTGCTTGTTTAATATTGTTTCTAACGTCGAGAATGTTGGCTTCCATCATGTAACAAGGTGCCGTAATTATTTTGTTCTCACCGTCAACAGAGATCTCACGAACCGTTTTCATCTCTGCAACAGCCACTGTATTCTCCACACCCTCGCTAATAGCGTCAATTTCATATGGAGAAGCTTCTTCCGTTGTTCCGACCGTCAAAGTGGGCTTGACCTCTTCTCCTTCAAAAGCCTTTGCAATGACAGTTGGCCCCATGCACAATCCAACAATGGGCTTCTTCATACCATGCATTTTCACTATGGCATCCGCAACAGAAGGTAAGATCTCGCCCTCCGGACCAGAAAAGGCCCATTTTGTAAGATTCTTAGCCGCCCCAAAACCTCCCGGCAATACCAGCGCATCCAGGTCATCAAGCTTAGCAGAATTTAGGTCCTGAATATCTCCTCGAGCAATTCGCGCAGATTCAATCAAAACATTTCGACTTTCCTGCATCTCTTCACCCGTCATATGATTCAAGACATGGTGCTGATCTACATCGGGAGCGAGTATAGTATACTTCCCTCCATTTTCAGCAATGGATAGAAGTGTAAAGACGGCCTCCTGAATCTCAGAACCATCATAAACGCCGTTTCCGGACAATATGACACCAATATTCTTCATAATTTTTGCCGTAAAATTAGACATTGTAGGCCAATCGGAATGTCAGCCCATTAAAAAACTGAAATCCTCTTCTGAAGACATTTCAGCAGGCTCTTCACCTTGACGAAATATCCTTGCCGTTAATTCACCTCCAAGAGATATTTTATCGTCATAGATCTTCAACCAGCTACCTTCGCGCAGTCCAACAACAGGTATTCTTTCCTGGGTGTGAAATTCATTGATCCTGGTCTCTCTGGTTTCTCCCTTATGTTTTGAGTTCGGATCGGGATCTAAATAATGTGGATTCACGTTAAAAGGCACCAATCCAATTGCATTGAAAGAAGGCGGATATACAATTGGCATGTCATTCGTATTATTGATGGTTTGGCATGCGACGTTGGTACCTGCACTGCTGCCCATATACCTCAATTCACCCGAGGTCACCTTTCTTTTGATAGGTTCCAAAAGTTGATGGTTGTATAATTCTCTTAAAAGCAAAAAGGTATTTCCTCCTCCAACATATATTCCTTTAGCATCCTCCACAGCTTTGAGCGGATCATCAAATTCATGAATTCCTCTTACCGTCTTTCCAATTAATTCCAGTTTGCCCCGGACCAATTCCGTGTATTCATCATGACTGATACCACTGGGTCTGGCAAATGGAACAAACAGAATTTCATCTGTATTCGAAAAGTGCTCCTTCACTTCATCAAGACAATACTCAAGAAATGAGCTGCCATGAATTGTAGAGGTTGAAAGCAATAAGATCTTACCCGGCATTATTTACCCGCCTTTGATTTCAGAAAATGATACAGCATTCTCACACCCACACCAGTTCCTCCGGCACTTTTATAGCTGTCTTTTTTGTCAATGAAAGCGGGTCCGGCTATGTCCAGGTGCATCCAGGGATATTCGGTAAAATGCTCGAGGAATTTACCCGCGGTAATTGCCCCTCCGGTAGGTCCACCAATATTCTTAAGGTCGGCCACCGTTGAATTCAACAGATCACGATATTCATCCCAATAAGGCAACTCAGCCACTCTTTCATAAGTGATGTCACCTGAATGCTTCAGCATGGCTTTGTCTTTATCATCCGCTGTTCCCATCAAGGCACTCCCATAGCTTCCGGTAATAGCAGCAGCGGCACCTGTAAGTGTTGCCAGGTCAATTACCAATTTCGGCTTGTATTTTTTTGCATAGGCCAAAGCGTCTGCCAGGATCAATCTTCCTTCGGCATCTGTATTCAAGACTTCAACTGTGGAACCATCATACATTTTAATGATGTCATCAGGCACCAGTGCCTTGCCATTAATGCGATTATCTGTTGCAGGAACAAGTCCGATGACATGTATTGGAAGTTTGTTTGAGCTAACTGCATTCATCGTTCCAATAACTGCTGCGGCACCACTCATGTCGCTCTTCATGGTAGGCATGTAATGTCCTACTTTGATGTTGTAGCCACCCGTATCATATACTACACCCTTACCAACAAGAATGAAAGGCTTTTTATTCTTCGCCCTGGCCGGCTTCCACTCCATGATGGCAAAAATTGGAGGATCGACACTGCCCATATTGACACCGAGAAGTCCGCCCATTTTTAATTTGACAATTTCTGCCTTGTTTAGAATCTTAACAGAAAAGCCCGATTTCTTACCAGCCTTCGTGATCTCTTTTGAAAGCTGCAATGTATTCAGATGTATCACCGGCTCATTAATCAAATCTCTTGCCAGAAAATTACTGTTCACAACATTGGTGAGTTCTCTTATTTCCGATGCTTTTAATACTCCATCCACCAAGTGCACAGTCTCAAGGGTGTTTGGCTTTCCTTCAGACTTATATTTCAGGAACTGATAATTTCCAAGCATCATTCCCTCAAGGAAACAGGAATACTCGACCGTTGCCATGTCATTAGGCGAGCATGAAATATATACCTGTCCTGCTTTTTCCGCATTAAGCTTCTGGCCCAATTCATTTCCCAGCTTTCTGAAATTCTCAAAATTTTTGGAGACGGATTGTTTCGAATCACGGTAGATGATCAGAGCGATTATGTGCTTGTTGCCATCAATAAGCCGAATGATCTGACTCTTTTTTTCCTTGATCTTGTTTCTCAGATAATCTTTATATCTGTTCAGCCCTCTATACTGTGTTATTGAGTTGGCATCGCTAATTACATAACATACGTGACCTGCCGTTTGAGGTACAGATTTGGCTGACTTAATCTTTAACATATTGAGCTTCTATTTAGTGCTTTGACAATATTAAAAAAGTTATGAAGTAAGTGAAAGAAAAGCATCTTAAAAGAGAGAATTAAGAACTCTTTTCATTTCATCCACATCCATGTAACCGGAATTTTGAAATACGATCTCCTGTTTGTTATTCATAATGGTTACAACAGGCAATTCAAGCTGTCCCTGCATCATACCCAATTCAAGAGCTAATTGATGTTTTCCCGAAGTGCCGATAGGAAAATAGGTGAATGTCCTGTTATCAACGATGACATCCTCTTTGAATTCCGCATTAAATGAGACGTAATTGACTCTTTGTTGCAATGCCTCAATAACTTCATCATTTGATAAAGTTGATTCCTTCATTAATGCACAAAATTTGCACCAGTCGGCATGAATAAAAATTAGTGTTGGTTTTTCCGATCTCATTAACAAACTATCCAGATCATGAGGACCGAAAGCCTTGGCCTGAGCATTCAGTTCAATGGTATTGAGAATAATAAGAAGTGCTATTAAAAATCTCATTGAAAAATGTTGTACCTAAGTCCCACAAAAAAACGAATTCCCTGATTCGGTGCATAAACATAGGATGGGTCAAAAGTTAAGGCATATGGATTATTCGGAGTAGATAAAACATTACCGTCATTGTCATATTCTACCTCTTTATCGAATGGATCATGAGCTCTGGCTATGCTATTTGCCGGCGGAAGGTAATTCAACAAATTCTTGATCCCACCAAATATTTCCAAAGCATCATTGCTTGTCTTATATGTCAACTGAATATTCTGCAAACTCCACCAAGGCGAGTACTCATTGCGAGGGTCCAATGGTCCGAGCAAAGGCAATCTCATTGGACCGTATACTGTTCCGGTGTAGTCGATACTAATATTTGGTTTAGCAAAAGTGTATGAAATGGTCCAGCTGCCCGACCATCTTTCAGTCAGCACCGGGGTGAACCTTTCGAATTCATCAAATTCATTCTTTTCCTCTGCAAAAACATCCGTAAATGTAATTCCGGCTATCATTCTCCAATTTCTTCTTACAACAGCATCCACATTTACAGTCACTCCCTGTGAAACGGCAAAACCATCCAGGTTTGAATAGATGATCTGATTTGGATCTGTGTCATAGTCCGCTATGATCTTATTTGAAAAACGACTGTGGAAAAGCGAAAAATCTATACCCCAGTAATTTCCTCCTGAAGAGTAGATCTTCTTTAAATAATTCAGATTGTAATTCACACTTCTCTCCGGCTCTAGATTTTCAGAAATAAGTACATCTCTTGCTCCGGTCAGCGCCGCATGATCCTCTGTGAAAATATTCACGACCCTGAAACCTGTGCCTGCATTAAGGCGAATTGAGTTCCTTTCGTTGAATTTGAACTTATAGGCTATTCGTGGCGTCCAGATCGAACCATGAGCAGAATGATAATCGAAACGAAGACCAAGTAATAAACGAGATCTTTTGCTCAATTCGATATCATCCTGAACAAATATTCCCGGCAGGTAAAATTCATCTGGTAGGTTACCCAAAGTATCACCTGTAGCAACTGTATTATCGTCGTAATAAGTATATCGGCCAGCTGCCCCTACCATGATCTGATTCGAATAAAGCTTCTTTTCCCAGGTTAATTGAGCAAAAGCAATATTCTGTTCCGCATTAAAAGGCATGTCACCATAATATGAGTCCTGCAAATGCCTATTGAAGCTCGTCCAGAGCATCATTTTTTCTCTCACAGGCAACTGATATTTTGAAAAGAATTCAAATCGATCTGTATAAATACTTTCTCCATATATAGAATCTCCGCCTCTGAATTCGGGAGTCCATTGCATCTCTCCACCCCATCGATTTTCAGTGTAATATCTGCCACCCAGAGTAAATATTCTACCATCCCTTCTATTAAAATTCCACTTTTGGAATACAGACAGCCTCTTGCTGAGAGTAACATCGGTGAAATTATCTCCATTGTTGTCGATGGGATTGTCGTAATGGTATAAATGCAGACCCGTAAGGACATCAATTTTTTCACTTATTCTGGTGCGAAAACCAAGATCTAATTGTGCTTCCATCCATGAAGTGGTCATCATCTCTGCATAAAGGCGTGAATGAGTATTGGGATCCTTGGTGATCACATTCACAAGACCTCCTATTGCTTCAGAACCATACAAACTGGAAGCCGGACCTTTGATAATTTCAACCCTTTCAACCATTGAATTTGGAATCCCCATTAATCCGTAAACCGTTGACAAACCACTGACAATAGGCATTCCATCAATCATTACCATGGTGTAGGCTCCTTCAAGTCCGTTAATATGTATATCACCGGTATTACACACATTGCAATTAAGTTGGGGCCTAACCCCATTGACATTGTGCATTGATTCATACAATGAAGGAGTAGGATTCTTTTTGAAAAAAGTCGGACTATAAACTTCAACAGGAACAGGACTATCCTTTCTCGACATTTCTTTCAAGGTTCCGGTAACAACCACTTCTTCAAGTTCCGGACTTGCCCGCAAATTAAAATTGACCCTCACTTTTTTATCTTTAGAAAGATCAATGGATATCGTCTGCGAAAGATAACCTACATAGGAAACGATAAGGTCATGATTGCCTTCAAGGTCGGTTTGAAAACTGAAAGCACCGTTTTCATCCGATGTGCCTCCAACGCCTGCGTCCTTGATGAATATATTGGCGAAGGCAAGAATTTCCCCTTCTTCACTTCTCACCTCTCCGGAAATGACCGACTGACCAATTGATGAAGCCGTAATCAGAATAAATAAAAACAGGTGTGCGAGTGCCTTCATAAATACATGACAAATTTATTAATTTTTAGGCTTGTCTAAATTTATTTTTTTAGATATATAATTTTTTATTTTTGCAACATGAAATCATCCGATTCAGTCGAGAACTACATCAAGGCCATTTATGCTCTTTACGACAAAGAAAAAGCCTGGGTAAACACCAACGATCTGGCAGAGAGAATGGAAATAAAACCATCTTCTGTGACGGATATGATTAAGAAATTGGAACAGAAGGGTTTTGTTACTTATCGCAAATACAAAGGAGTTAAATTATCCAGAAAGGGTCAGGAATTGGCTCTGAATGTGATAAGGAAGCACAGGTTGTGGGAAGTATTTCTAAGTGATAAACTCGGTTTTAACTGGGATGAAGTGCATGACATTGCAGAACAGCTTGAGCACATTAGTTCACCTGAATTGGTAAAAAGGCTTGACAAATTTCTTGACTATCCTAAATACGATCCTCATGGAGATCCTATCCCTGACGATGAAGGAAAAATGAAAAAAACAAGTCGAACCTTATTGAGCGAATTCAAGACTGGTGATAAGGGACAATTGGTAGGTGTGAAGGACTCATCACCTTCTTTTCTGAAATACCTTGAAAGCATGAATCTGAGTCTGGGCTCAAACATTCAGCTTGTTCAAAAGTTTGACTTTGATGAATCGATGGAAATTAAATTGGAAGGAAAACGCGAAGCCTTCAATATTTCCAAGGTGGTATCTTCTAATTTATTTTTATTGAGAGATGAATGAAATGATAAACTATTTCCTGAGTTTGCATCCTGTCGTACAAGCCTTGCTGGCAACCACTTTTACGTGGCTCATGACGGCTGCCGGTGCTGCACTTGTATTCCCCTTTAAGACCATGCCCAGAAAGATGCTGGATACCATGCTTGGCTTCACCGGTGGAGTCATGGTCGCGGCAAGTTACTGGTCACTACTCTCACCGGCCATTGAGATGTCGGCCGACGGTCCAACTCCGGATTGGTTTCCGGCAGCCGTGGGTTTTTCATTGGGAGCACTGTTTCTTTTCTTCCTCGATCGATATATTCCGCACGTTCACATAAACGCAAGAATGTCGGAAAGAGAAGGGATTGAAACAGACTGGAGCAGTGAAGTGCTTTTGGTGTTGGCCATAACTTTGCACAACATCCCTGAAGGTTTGGCTGTGGGTGTTGCATTTGGTGCTGTTGCGAGTGGTTTGCCTCACGCAGAGTTAGGTGCCGCCGTTGCCCTCGCATTGGGGATCGGAATTCAGAATTTTCCTGAAGGAATTGCTGTTTCGATGCCTCTGAGAAGAAAGGGAATGAGCCGCTTCAAAAGTTTTTGGTGGGGTCAACTTTCGGCTGTGGTGGAACCCGTTGCAGGTGTGGTAGGAGCCATTGCAGTAATATATGCACAACCCATTCTACCCTACGCTCTGGCCTTTGCAGCCGGTGCTATGATATACGTTGTTATTGAAGAAGTTGTGCCCGAAACTCAGAAAGATCAATTCACAGATTTTGCTACCTTAGGCTTCGTCGGAGGATTTGTCGTTATGATGATCCTGGACGTGGCATTAGGCTGACATGAAAAAACTGACCATCATACGACATGCTAAGTCTGACTGGAGTTTTCCGGAGTTAATGGATTTTGATCGTCCATTGAATAAAAGAGGAAAAAAAGATGCTCCGGAAATGGGCCATCGACTTTCCATTCGGGATGATGCTCCTCAAATTGTCTACTTGTCTGCATCTGTTCGCACAAAAGAAACCATGAAGCTTTTATCAAAAGCGGCAGGCTGGGAATCAACAGACCTTATTCAAAAGGATTGGTTATACCTCGCTTCACCGCAGGAATATCTTAAAACCATTGAAAAGATGCACGAGGAAGTAGATCATTTGGGTATTTGTGGTCATAATCCGACAATCACTTCGGTTATAAATTACCTGGCAGGAGAAAATATTGGCAATGTACCTACGTGCGGACTGGCAATCATTGAGTTCGAAGTTGAGAGTTGGAAACACATCGAAGAGGACAGCGGGAAAATGGTACATTACGACTACCCTAAAAGCAAGTAATCAAAGGAAGTTATAAACGTAACCTATGGTCAGATATAGCTGATCTACATGGGCATCAGCGTTCTTCTCAAGTGGACTGAAAATTTCTCCTACTTCCACATCTGGCACATTCAAATTCACGAAATTGTATTCTTCAAATTTCTTTCCAAAAGTATAGGTCAGACCAACAGTGAAATTGTGTTTCAAGACCTTTACCCTTGTACCTCCGGAGAAGTGAAACAGATTCCAGTATGAAATCTCTGGAGTAAAACCATTGATTTCCTGCAGGGCTTCGCGATCGAGATAATTAAAGTCGGTCCGGAAACCAGCCATCATACCAAACTTATCCGTATACATTCTTTCCCAACCCAGAGCCACATTCCATACTGATTTATGGGCGATGAAAGGAATTCCTTCTCCATCATCAACATTGGTAAATTTCTCAGAAACCACACCTTCTTCCTTCGGTGTGACCATTTGATAAAGAGGCACATCTCCAAAGAATCCAACCCTCAAATAAATATCGGTTTCAAGAAAGTTTTTCATCACTCCAAAATCTATGATCCAGGGTGATTTATAAGTACTCTGGGCCTTGTCATACAGAATAGAGTAATTGGGAATATCATAGGCTGAATCGGCGCCTGCAAAATTGCTATAGATTGAACTATTCAATGTCATACTGGCCAGCCAGTTGACCTGAACACGAGGTGTGGTAACTGTAAATCCCAGTTTCCAATCAAGGTATTCGTATGCCAGACCAATTTTCCAAAGCAATCCGGCTGCTGCCCCATCCATATTATTTGTCAGCACAACATTTCTGATCGAACTAAGCTGATTTGGATCAATTGGATTCTCTATGAGGAAATTTTGGTCAATCGTTTCAATAAACTCATAAGACCTCATCGTCAAAAAGGTGGATATACCTAAACCGAATTTTCCTCCAAACTTCCTCGTCAGAGCAAAACCATACCAATCTTCACGCGTTCGTGACCTGTAATTCCATGATCCAATGTAGTACTCATCTCCGGGTCTGTCATTGTAGTAATCTCCGATCTCTTCATTTCTTGATCGAAGTCGAATATTTGAATATGTCTTCGTCAACCATCCAACAGAAGTCCTCCAGTTAGGCCTTTTTTCTTTTCCATAAGTCAAACCAAAAAGCTGAGGAGCAGATTCAAATGCATTATGATGAACATGCAAATTTTTTCCCGCTCCATTGCTTACATAAATATTCTGATTGAAAACTGCATCTGATTGGAGGGAGAGATTGAAAGTAGAAGTAAATGCTGCTGCTCCCGGATTATAAAAGAGTAAGGAATTGTCGCGAACTCCACCTGTTACAGCTCCACCCAGAAAGGTCGAATTCGGACCGAATTGTGTTGCCCAATAATGATTCTCCTGAGAAAACAAATATTTAGGAAAACACAGGAAGAGAATTAAAATGAAAAGCAGGTCATTTCTTCTTTTCATCCTTCTTTTTCCTTTTTTCCTGTTTATGCTCTTCTCTGAGTTTTTGCTTTTTCTCTTTTTTCATTTGATGGAAGTTCTCCTGCTTACTCGGCACAACACTGGTTATTACTCCAGATTGTATACTCTTGACCAAATATCCGAAAATGGCCCTCTCCTGCACTCGATCAAATGATATTCTTCCCGGATAATAATTTTTTGAGTCGGGATTATAATCCTGCTGAATCAATGCATTGGCCATGAAAGAAAAGAATCCTTTTTTCTCCTTTGTCTTTCCTTTCTTTTCTTTTTGAGCATCAAGTTCACTTTTATTCCTCACCACTTCCAAACGTTTTAACCCTGAGTAGTCAAGATTCAAAACACCATCTGAAGAATTATCATCGGCTCGCATTTCGTAATCAAGAGAATTCAGTGTGCCCTCCTCAAATTTTACGAATGCAGCATGATGCAAAATCGGATTCAGGGAGGCCAGCGGCAGATCTTTTATTTCCCCTTTGGCAAAGAACAGATCATTGGTGTCGAGAATTGGAAAAATAAAATCTGCCTTCATTTTTCCTTTTGACATGAATGTGGTACTTATTTCTAAATGCAAACTGTCATTTGATTTGAGCTTTTCATGATTCGTACTGAAATTGTCAATATCGGCTATTGTATTATCGAATTTCACAACTATGGGTTGAGTAGCATTCATTTCCCACTCAAGATATTGAATTGACATATCTCTGATGCCAATATCTTCAATACTAATTTTTATTCCGAGGTCCCTCAGAATTTTGGAGGGAAGAGGCTTGTACGTTGGTGGAGGATCAGGCATTCTTTTATCTCTATATAATTCTAGATTGGCTCCGTTTATATTGAGAGCCAACATTTCCAACTCACCAGATTTTTGAAAGAAAGGAACATCAAAGTTTTGGATACTTAGTTCCTTCACTTGAATGTTAAACCAATCGGTTTCATATTTCTGTTTTGCCATGTATTCATATTTGTTCAGTCTCGGACTCAGACTCACCCCTTCAAGAAATATGGTCCTCTCTTCAAATCGATTAAATATGGAGGCAATGTTGATCCTGTAATTCTCAAGTGAAGTATAGGCTATATTTTTAAAAGAGAAACCGACCTCATCATATGTCATATATTCCTTTGTTCGGATAAGAGAACTATCCATTCTTAAGTCAGTTAGGGAAATGTAAGCTGAATCAAAAGAAATTGAAGAAATTGTATCCTGGTGTTCAACATTATTTATACTGAAACTCCCGTTTATCAATTTAAATTCATCAATTACAGCCATTTGCAAGGTAGGTGCAATAATGTCAGCCGCCAATTCTTTCGATGGCCCTCTTTTGACTTCTTTATTTGAATACAACTTCACTTCCGGATGGTCGAAAACCAGAGCTTCAATGTGAATTTCATTCTTCCGTATAAATCGCCAGCTGTGAAGTCCCTCGAGTCTGAATTCCTTAAGCTTTATATCATATATCTCACGTTTGTGCCCACCAGAATTATTGATGCTGTCTATAATTTCCGGTCTTGGAACAAGTTCGAGATTCGTTAGTGTGACATCTCCACTTATAAACTTTAGTTCTACATTGTCGAATCTATAGTCATAAACCCTATCCTTCTGTTGTTGAACCAGAGATTCAAGTCTATTCATTAAAATTCTCTCAAGAATGACATCAAATAAAACCACTCCCGTTCCAATCAGAAGAATTAGGATTGCCAGCGTTATTTTTAACCATCTTTTCATGCGTCAATGATGAAAATAAAAAATATTGGAAGAATGCATTGATGAAAAAGGATGGCAATTTGATTTATGTCCAAATATTATCTTTGCCAACCTTCTATTCGCCAATTATCATATGCAACGAATCGGTTACTATTTATTTCTTCTTATCGTCGGAATATTCGCCATTATTCCGTTCAGACTAATCTATATATTCTCTGACTTTCTGGGTATCATGTTCTATCATGTAATTGGATACAGGAAAAAAATGATCCTCAATAATTTGAAGAACACCTTTCCTGAAAAGTCGGAAGCCGAGATCAGAAAAATCTGTAAAGATTTCTACAGAAACCTTTCCGACATCCTCCTTGAAGCTATCAAAGGATTTTCAATAAGCGAAAAATCAATCAGCAAACGATACAAATTCAACTTTGACCAGAAACTTCATGATTTCTTTGAAAGCGGTCAATCTGTCATTGGAGCAACAGCCCATCTTGCAAACTGGGAGTGGGGAGCCTATTCATCTGGTATTAATTTGGAACATCAGGTCGTGGGAGTTTACAAGAAAGTAAAACAGCCTTATATCAATCAACATCTGATCAGGTCGAGGTCTAAATTTAACGTTCTTCTCACTGAGATGAAAGAGACCACCAAATATCTGGAGGAGTTAAAACCCGAAAAACCAATTCTCGTTATGCTGATTGCTGATCAAAGGCCGTCCGATCCCGAGAAAGCATATTGGTTGAATTTTTTGAACAGGGAGACAGCCTTCTTTTATGGTCCGGAAAAATTCTCCATTCAATATGATCTTCCGGTATTATTCTTCGCAATTCACAGAATCAAAAGAGGTTACTATGAAGTTGTTGCAAGGTGGATTCATGATAGCGCAACAAAGGCGGAGAAGGGTGAAATTATAAAGAAGTATGCTAAGACACTCGAAGAGGAAATCCTGGAAAGACCATCTGAATGGCTTTGGTCTCATAGCAGGTGGAAACACGGCAGGCCGGAAGGTGTTAGTCTAAACTAAAGCGATATTCAATACTGGCATTTAATACAGCTCCGTCTTCAAGATCTCGAAATGCCTGAACATCCCTGATCGGAGTTCTCTCCGCACCGTATTCGATACCCCAGGTAATAAATGAGTTTTCTGATTGATATTCGTAAAGCTCTATTTCCCTGAATACAGAATACCCAACTCTTGCTCGAAGAACAATACTCTTCGTAAGGTAAACCTCACCGAAGACATAAACGATGTTTTTGATATTTTGATTGTAAGTATCAATGCTCTTGTTTTCACTTAAGACAACTGTGGTGTTTTCACTATGTCTGTATGTCCTGTTTGGGGCCTCAAAAATAAATCCCGATCTGAATCGATCACTCCATTTCCATGAAGCAGTTAACCTCCTGGGGAGAACACCATAAATGGTCAATTTATCGCTCGCCTTCCAGCTTCCTCCAATTAATGGGATGATTAACCAACCGTAATGCTCTGTATTCGCGTATAGTCCATATTTAAGGGTAAAACGATCGCTCTTCTTTTTAGTAACCATACCAAGACCACCATACAAATAATGATCAGAAGTTATATTCACAAAGTCAGATGCTACCCGGAAAAAACCCATGAAGACAATGCTTGTATTGTCATCAATCTTTTTACTGTATCCACCCTGAACTCGGAACCTTCCATAATCGTAATCATTAACCATTATAGTATCAGGTACAGGATCATAGACTTCAATATCAGGGAATAACTTCAAATCGTTATACCCAAAGCCAAAGACAAAGGCATCTCCATTTTCCCTGGGAATGGGCAAACTCACGTTTGCCTCCCATTCCTGAATATCGACCTCATTCTCAAGAATTTCTTCCTGCCTGTTGTTCGGCGCGTATTCATATTCCACTTCCAATACTCTGTAGTGATCTTGGGAATGCAAAAAAACAGGACTCAGCAATCCGATCAGAAGCGCAATTATGGTTCTCATGTAGCTGGAATTTGCTCCCGAATTTGCTGAAAAAATAAGGAATTCAAAAGAAGAATATTAAGTTTTTGTTAACCAAGCTCTCAACAAAGTGTTTAATGTATATTTGTGCGCCAAACTGACATGAAAAAGTCCATAGCCATACTCTTTTTCCTGTTTTCGTTTATCGCTTTTGCTTCTGCTCAGAAGAAGGTTACGATAAGCGGATATGTGAAAGACATTGAAAATGGTGAAGCCGCCATCGGAGCTACCATTTATGTGCAGGAAATCGAAAGTGGTGTTGCCACAAATATTTATGGATTTTATTCTATCAGCCTTGAACCGGGGGATTACACTCTCGTTTACAGTTACGTAGGATTTACAACCGTTACCAAAGAAGTTTCTGTTACTGAAGACACCAAGATCGATCTGGAAATGGAACCAGGTGATGTGAAGCTCGATGCTGTTGTGGTTGAAGGTGAGAAAAAGAATCAGAATGTCACCTCGGTGGAGATGAGCGTGGAAAAATTAGACATCAAGACCATCGAAAAAATGCCTGCATTCTTTGGTGAACCGGACATTATACAAAGTGCTATTTTACTCCCGGGTGTCACTAATGTAGGAGAAGGAGCTTCTGGTTTTAACGTTCGAGGTGGAAATGTTGATCAAAACCTGATTCTTCTTGACGGAGCACCCGTATATAACTCCTCTCACCTTTTTGGCTTCTTCTCTATCTTTAATTCAGATGCCATTCAGGATTTCAAATTATACAAAGGGGGTATCCCTTCGGAATATGGTGGTCGTCTTTCTTCTGTTATGGATATTCACCAGAAAGAGGGTAATTCCAAGAAATTTGCCGGACGAGTGGGTATTTCGTCCATTGCAACCAAAGCAACCATTGAAGGTCCGATCATAAAGGACAGATGGTCTTTTATAGCCTCCGGACGAGTATCATATCTCGGTTATCTAGCAAAATTGAGCCCTGAAACAGAGGACAATAACCTCTATTTCTATGACCTGAATTTCAAAACGAATTACATCGTCAACGATAAAAACAGAATTTTCCTTTCAGGTTATTATGGAAAAGATGTTCTACTATTCGGAGGAGATGCCAATTTCGGGATCAATTGGGGAAATGGAACGGTCACAGCCAGATGGAATCACCTGTTTGATGACAAACTCTTCTCAAATCTTTCGCTGATATACAGTAACTATGACTACAATCTTGGAAGTGATGATCCGAATTTCGCATTCAATTGGAATTCAAAGATCATCAACTACAATTTGAAGTACGATTTCACACATTATCTTAATACGAATAATACCCTGAAGTATGGAGTTTCAGCCCTTATCTATGACTTCAGACCAGGTGAAGTGACTACGGCTACAGATGGAGCCTTCAATGATTTGAAAGTTCCACATGAAAACGCTTTGGAGACCGGGATTTACATTAGCAATGAGCAAAAAGTGAATCCAAGGTTGACATTTCAATACGGAATCAGATACTCTTGGTTCATGAATTATGGTCCGGCCACTATCAATGAATACGAAAATGGCACACCAAGAGATCCCGAAGATCCAAATTCATTTGATGGAAGAAATGAGATTGTCGGAACAACTGAATATGATGCATGGGAGCCAATTGCGACTTATGGAGGACTTGAACCAAGAATCTCTGCAAACTATCTGTTGAATGAGTTCAGCTCACTAAAAGCAAGCGCCAGTAGAAACAGGCAGTACATTCATCTTGTTTCGAATACTACGGCTTCAGTTCCAATTGATGTTTGGAAACCAGCAGGCAAATATGTCCGACCGGCTATTGCCGACCAGGTTGCCTTGGGTTATTTCCGAAATTTCAAGAACAATACCTATGAGTTCTCGGCTGAGATTTACTATAAGACATTTGAAGATCTTCTGGATTTTGTCGATGGTGCCGACCTTATCCTGAATCCCACTGTTGAAAGTGAATTATTGCAAGGCGATGGAAGAGCATATGGACTTGAATTAATGATAAAGAAGAGGGCCGGAAGAACTACGGGGTGGATATCCTATACCCTCGCCAGGACCGAAAGGCAAGTGAAAGGTATAAATAATAACGAGGTCTATCCCGCCAACTATGACAAACCTCACGATATTTCGATTGTTGTTATACACGATTTCACAAAGAAACTAGATGGCTCACTTACCTTCAACTATATGACGGGAAAACCGATCACTTATCCTGATGGTAGATATGAGATTGAAGGTTACGTGCTTCCGAATTATGACAATAGAAATGGAGCGAGAATGCCCGACTTTCATCGATTAGATCTGTCTATCAACTATCGTCCAATGAGAAAAGAAGACGCAAAAGTTAAGGGCAAATGGAATTTAAGTGTCTACAATGTATATGCGCGCAGGAATGCATTCAGCATCTCATTCAGACAAAGTGAGGATAATCCAAATATTACAAATGCCTATCAGATATCGGTTCTCGGAACAGTTATCCCGGCAATTGGTTATAGTATCGTGTTTTAATGAAAAAGATCATCAACATATTGCTTGTAGCTTTGATTTTCACTTCCTGTGAAGATATCATTGAATTGGATGTTCCTGAAGGTCCTACGAAACTTGTAGTGGATGCTCTTCTAACAAATGGTGATTCAATTCAGAGAATTCATTTGACCACAACAGCACCTTATTTCGATGCCAACCCTACACCAAGATTGAGTGGTGCGATCGTTTTTGTGACCACAAGCAAAGGTGACAGTATTTATTTCACTGAGAACGGTGATCCTGGCACTTATGAAGCCAATTATCGTGTTGAAGATTCAACCATTACGTACACGTTGAACATTATCTCTCCTGATGGCAGGGAGTATAGATCTTTCAGCGAATCACTAAATCGGGTTCCACCAATAGATGTCTTTGAGCAAAGTGATGAAAGAGCAGCCCCTCCAGGTCCGAACGAAGGAGAAATAGGCTACATTGGACTTCTGACTACTACCGAACCTGCAGGTCCTGGTGATTTTTATCGCTGGGTGACTTTTGTAAACGGCGAGCAGCGAAGAGATCCATTTGACCTGATTATTAATGATGACAGGTTGGTTGACGGAAATGAAATTCGCGAATGGGATATTGTTTATGATCTTTTCCCGGGAGATACCTGCGAAATCTGGCAGATGTCAATATCCGAAAGAGCTTTTAATTATTGGTCACTTGTTTTCGATCAGATCACAAATTTCGGCGGACCATTTGATACGCCACCTGCACCAATTGAGGGCAACGTTTACAATGTAAACGATCCTGATGAAAAGGTTCTTGGATTCTTCGGTGTAAGCAAAGTTTCAATTGCGAGTTTTATTACGGTAGAGAAATAGTTTGTGAATCTTTACCATTTTTGTGGTGGTATGATTTCCAGGGTCTTTTCTTACATCAAATACAGATGGCAATCCACTACGGCGCATGGAGTGCATTCTCCATTCGTTTACGATCTCATCACCAACCTTATCTACAATAAGACTTCATTTTATGCCTACAGACATGTTGAGGCCATTCGAAATGCTCTGCTGAATAATAGAAAGGAGATTGAAATCCAAGATTTTGGTGCAGGATCAAAAATGGGAGGTGGTAAATTCAGGAGGATCAGTGACATTGCCAGAACCTCGGTTAAGTCGACAAAGTATTCACAGCTGCTCTTTAGATTGGCCGAAAGCTATAAACCCAATTCAATTGTTGAACTGGGTACTTCATTGGGTTTAACAAGTCTATATTTTGCCCTTGCCTGTCCAAAGGCAAAAATTATTACGGTCGAAGCAGATCCCAATCTGGCCAAACTGGCAGATAGTCTCTTTCAAAAACAGAAAAAGACCAATATTGAAGTGAGAAACAGAACCTTTAAGGAAGAAATCCCTGCAATACTGAAGGAATTAGATACTGTTGATTTTGTATTCTTTGACGGACATCATGATGGAACAGCGACCTTGGAATATTTTCAGGCTTTTCTGAACAAAATCAATGAGGATACTGTCTTTGTATTCGACGATATAAACTGGTCGAGCGACATGCAAAAAGCCTGGCAGGAAATTAAAGCACATGAAAAAGTCTCTTTGAGCATTGATTTATTCGAAATGGGAATTGTTTATTTCAAAAGCAGATTCCAGAAGGAGAATTTTGTCGTGCGTTTTTAATAACTTCAATTCGATTTACAAGACATGAAAATATATACCAAACAAGGAGATAAAGGACAAACAAGCATTTTGGGAGGAATTAAACTTCCAAAACACCATGTCAGGATTGAAGCTTATGGTAGCGTTGATGAATTGAATGCCAACATTGGTTTTCTGCGTGACCAGGATATTGATTCAGGAATCGTTGATGACCTTATTCGTATTCAGGAAATTCTTTTCACCATTGGATCTCATTTAGCGACAGACAAAGAAAAAATCAGCATAGAATTACCGGAAATTGACGAAAAAGAAGTTGAATTTCTGGAGAATAAAATTGATGAAATGGAAGAAGGCTTGCCTGAAATGAAGAATTTCATTCTTCCAGGAGGTCATATGTCAGTTTCGTCTTGCCATCTATGCAGAGTCACGTGCAGACGGGCAGAACGATGGACATCGGCCTTTGCAGAATCAGACAAAGTTGATGACATCATATTAGTATATCTGAACCGACTTTCCGATTATTTCTTTGTTCTGAGCCGTCAAATTGCCAAAAATAAAGGCGCTGAAGAGGTACCCTGGCGACCAAAGTAAAATATCATTACATTTATCTGGCTGAATATCAGTCATTTGTATGTTTTTTTCAAGTCTTTTAAATAAGCGTTTGGATTTATAGTCAAAAAAATTACATTTGCGAAAAATTGAGCGCTAGATTATGTACTGGACATTAGAATTGGCTTCGTATATGGAAGATGCTCCCTGGCCTGCAACCAAGGACGAGCTTATTGATTTTGCTATCAGAACAGGAGCTCCTTTGGAGGTAGTTGAAAATCTTCAGGAAATTGAAGATGAAGGAGAGACATACGAGACAATAGAAGACATCTGGCCCGATTATCCCACCAAGGAAGACTTTTTCTTTAACGAAGACGAATACTAGGGAATTCAGAATTAGGAATTCGGAATTCGGAATTCGGAATTCTGAAGTTCATCTTTCATCTTTCATTTTTCATTTAAAAAGCTTTGGTACGCTTTTTGATATAACTAAAATGCTAGTCTATTAATACGTACCTTTACAGGCCGCGGAAATTTGATAAGAACGATGTTAGGATTTTTCACAAAAACAGTCAAAAAAATTGTCGGAAGTAAGTCCGAAAGAGACATAAAGGAAATTCAACCTTTATTGGATGCAACTCTTAAGGAATACGACAAACTCCAGGATATTTCGAATGATGCGCTAAGAGCAAAAACGCAGGAATTCAAGGCAAGAATTCAGGAAGGCATTAAGAAGGAACAAGAAGAAATCAAGGCTCTCCAGGAACAAGCCGAATCATCTGGCAAGCTTAATCTGCATGAAAAAGAAGATCTCTACAAACAGATCGACGAACTTGAGAAGAAAGTAAACGAAAAAATTGAGGAAGTTCTTTTGGAAATTCTTCCAGAGGCATTTGCTGTTGTTAAAGAAACCGCCAAAAGATTTAAGGAAAAATCAGAAATTGAGGTACAGGCAACAGAACTTGATAAAGACATAGCTGCGGCAAGAGATAGTGTTGAGATCAAGGGCGATAGAGCCATCTATTCCAACACATGGATGGCAGCAGGTGGAGAAGTGACCTGGGACATGCTTCACTATGATGTTCAGATCATTGGTGGTATTGTTCTTCACCAGGGTAAAATTGCCGAAATGGCAACAGGTGAAGGTAAAACCCTTGTTGCAACATTACCTGTTTATCTGAATGCTCTGGCAAGTCGAGGGGTTCATGTTGTAACAGTAAACGACTACCTGGCAAGAAGGGATAGCGAATGGATGGGACCGATCTTTGAATTCCATGGCCTTACGGTTGATTGTATTGACAAACACCAACCTAATTCTGAGGACAGAAGAAGAGCGTATAACTGTGATATCACTTACGGAACAAATAATGAATTCGGTTTCGATTATCTGCGTGACAATATGTCTCGTACTCCGGAAGAGTTGGTGCAAAGAAAACACCACTTCTCTATTGTGGATGAGGTTGATAGTGTTCTCATCGATGACGCACGAACTCCTCTGATCATCTCTGGTCCAACCCCAAAAGGTGACAAACACGAATTTGCGGAATTGAAGCCGAGAGTTGAAAAACTTGTAAGTGCTCAAAGGAAATTTGTAACAACCGTTCTGGCTGACGCGAAAAGACAACTGGCTGATCTCAATAATGCAGATGCCAAAAGAGACAAACAGAAGGAAAGTGAAGGTGGATTGGCATTGTTGAGAGCCTACAGAGGTTTACCACGAAATAAAGCTCTTATTAAGTACTTAAGTGAACCCGGTATCAGAGCTCATCTTCAGAAGACAGAGAATTTCTACATGCAGGACCAGAGCAAGGAAATGCATAAGGTTGACGCCGAGTTGTACTTCGTTATAGATGAAAAGAACAACTCCATTGAACTCACTGAAAAAGGAATTGAATTGATCACTGAAACTGGTGATGATCAGAATTTCTTCATTTTACCAGACATTAATATTGAGATCAACAATATTGAACAATCTTCAGCCGAGGATACAGAGAAACTAAAACAAAAAGATCAGGTAATTCAGGATTACACGGTCAAGGCTGAAAGAATCCACACCATCAATCAGTTGCTCAAGGCCTATACTCTATTCGAAAAAGACGTTGAGTATGTTCTCATGGACGGCAAGATCAAAATCGTTGATGAGCAAACGGGTCGTATCATGGAAGGACGAAGGTATTCTGACGGACTTCATCAGGCTATTGAATCAAAGGAAAATGTAAAAGTTGAGGCTGCCACTCAAACCTATGCCACGGTTACGCTTCAGAACTATTTCAGGATGTACCACAAACTATCTGGTATGACAGGTACTGCTGAAACAGAAGCTCAGGAATTCTGGGACATTTACAAACTTGACGTTGTGGTAATTCCAACAAACAGACCTATTGCCAGAGATGACAGAGAAGATTTAGTCTATAAGACGAATCGTGAAAAGTATAATTCCGTGATCGAAGAGATCGTAGAACTCGTTAATCAAGGAAGACCTGTATTGGTTGGTACCACTTCGGTTGAAATCTCTGAATTACTGAGCAGGATGTTGAAGATGAAAGGCATCAAGCACAATGTATTGAATGCGAAACTTCACCAGCGTGAAGCCGAAGTAGTTGCTGAGGCAGGGAAAAGCGGTGCTGTAACCATTGCAACAAACATGGCCGGTAGGGGAACGGATATCAAGCTGAGTGCGGAAGTAAAGGAAGCCGGTGGACTAGCAATCGTGGGTACGGAAAGACACGAATCAAGACGAGTTGACAGACAGTTGAGAGGAAGGTCAGGACGACAGGGAGATGTTGGTTCATCTCAATTCTTCGTCTCTTTGGAAGACAACCTGATGAGACTCTTCGGATCTGAAAGGATTGCAAAAATGATGGATCGTCTTGGCCTGGAAGAAGGAGAAGTGATTCAGCACTCGATGATTACGAAGTCGATTGAGAGAGCCCAGAAAAAAGTAGAAGAGAACAACTTTGGTGTTCGTAAAAGACTTCTTGAATACGATGATATCATGAATTCTCAACGTGAGGTTATATACACGAAGAGAAGGCACGCTCTCTACGGAGAACGACTTGGTGTTGATATTGCGAATATGATCTATGACATCGCATTCTCAGTTACTTCAGAATATCAGGACTATAGAGATTTTGAAGGTTTCAAGCTCGAACTACTCAAACACCTGAGCATTGAATCGCCAGTTGATGAAAGTTCGTTCTTGAATGACAGTGTTGAATCGCTGGCTGACAAGGTATTTGAAAAAGCCGTAGAACATTACTCTGAAAAATCCGACTTACTGGCTCAAATGGCCATGCCTGTGATCAAGAATGTTCATGAGAATGAAGGAGATAAATACAGAAATATTGTAGTACCGATCACAGACGGTATCAAGACAATTCAGGTTGTGGCCAATCTTGAAAAGTGTATTGAATCTGACGGAAAGGAACTCATCCGCTCATTCGAGAAAAATGTGATCCTCGCAATGATCGATGATGCCTGGAAGGAACACCTGAGAGAAATGGACGATCTGAAACAAAGTGTTCAGGGAGCAGTTTACGAGCAGAAAGATCCATTGTTGATCTATAAGTTCGAGGCATATGAACTTTTCAAGCAAATGCTCGATAAGGTTAATAAAGAAACCGGCGCCTTCCTTATCAAAGGAAATCTGCCTGTTCAGCAAGGCCAGCAACAGATCGGTCGACAGAGTGAACCTCAGCAGACCGACATGAGCCATCTTCAGGAATCAAGGAATCAGGATCCTGCACTTCAGGCTCAGAGACCGGGACCTGACGGACAACCGGAACAGGCTCCCCAAAAAGCTCAACCTGTTAGAGTTGAGAAAAAAGTAGGTCGAAACGAACCTTGCCCTTGTGGCAGCGGCAAGAAATACAAGCAGTGCCACGGTAAGCCACAAGCGGTTGTAGGTTAGATATATGATATCTGATAGATGACCCATGATATAGAGTGAGAGTCAGAGTGAGAGTGAGAGCGAGGTATCGTTTCCGAATTACTCATTCACTCTCTAGATGCACGCAGGGCCCTCGTGAACCTCTCCGCCATTCTTGGATCAATTTCCAAATTCCGAATTCCGAATTCCGTATTCTTTTATCCCTTCATTTTTCACCTCTATCGGTCATGTAAAAAATGCATGTCAGTCGCTGCATCAATGTTGTTCATTCGATCAACGGCATCCAGGGCCTGTGAAATATCCCAAATAAGGTCTTCCGGGTCTTCAATACCAATTGACAGACGTACCAGCTTTTCAGAGATAGAATTTTCGGCTTTGTCCTCATCACTCATGTCACAATGAGTCATCGTGGCAGGGTGTTCTGCAAGACTTTCGGTTCCACCAAGGCTAACAGCCAGCTTGATCAATCTTAAACTATTCAGGAATTTAAAGGCTTCTTCTTCTCCTCCTTTAATATCAAATGAAATCATGGCTCCGTCTGATAAATACTGTTTCTTATATACCTCGTATTCAGGAGAACTTTTGTCTGTGAATCCAAGATAATATACCTTCTCAACCAAGGAATGACCCTTCAAAAAATTTGCTACTTCAACTGCGTTTTGAGCTTGTCTTTCCATTCTCGGCTTAAGCGTTTCCAAGCTTCTCATTAATAACCAGGCCGTCCATGCATCTGCCGCATTACCCAGAAATGCTCTCAATGTCTTTACTCGAATCATTTCTTCCTTGTTTCCCAGACAAGCTCCTGCAATCAAATCACTGTGCCCTCCAATATATTTCGTTGCTGAATAGAGAACAAGATCCGCCCCATGCTTTAATGGATGTTGCCAAAGCGGGCCCATATAGGTATTATCGACGGCGAGAACCACTTTCTTATCTTCCCTGGAATACTTGTCGGCAAGTTCTTTACACGCTTCAATATCGATCAGAGAATTGGTAGGGTTGGCCGGAGTTTCCACATATATCATGGCGAGTTTATCAGCATGGCCGCTTTCCTGCAATCTCTTTTCAACTTCTTCATTAGGTGTCCCTGCTTTCACTCCCAGAATGTGTATTCCAAATGAGGTTAAAACATGATTAATAAAATGATCAGTGCCGCCATAAGTTGGCATGCTGTACAAGAGAAGATCTCCCGGCCTCAGAAATTCGAGAAAGACCGTGGTAATTGCAGACATCCCGCTTTCGAATGCTGCCGCAGCATCTGCTCCATCCCAAAGTGTTAAACGATCCTCGAGTATCTCCAGATCTGGGTTATTCAAACGACTATATATAAGTCCGATTTCTTCATTATCACCCTTTTCTCTCTGACCATAGGCCACTTCAAAAAAAGCCTTGCCCTCTTCGGCTGTTTTAAAAACAAAGGTTGATGTTTGAAAGATTGGGCACTTGATAGCTCCTTCTGATAATGAAGGCTTGTAGCCATAAGACATCATCAGACTTTCGGGTTTGAAGTCTCGCTTTTTCATGATTCATATTTTATGAATCAAAATTACTTCTGTATGAATGGAACAGAAATGACCTACATCAAAGGGATAAATGATATTTAAGATTCGACCTTTCCGATCAGATCATAATGATCGGCCTTTTCGATCCTTACATTTACGAAATCTCCTATTCTCAGATAGTTATCTTTCAGAGGAATAAGCACTTCATTGTCGACTTCCGGACTATCAAATTCAGTTCGGGCATAATAATAGTCTCCCTCTGCCCTGTCAACCAAAACCTTGAAGACCTTGCCCACTTTTTCCTGATTCAATTCATAGCTGATTCCTGCCTGAAGTTCCATAATGGCATCAGCTCTCTCCTGTTTTACATCCTCAGGAATATCATCTTCGAATTCGAAAGCAGTTGTATTTTCTTCATGACTGTAAGTGAAGCATCCCAATCTTTCAAGACGGCTTTTTTCTACAAAATCCATCAGCTCCTGGAAGTCCTCTTCAGTTTCTCCGGGAAAGCCAACCATCATGGTTGTCCTGATTGCAATTCCCGGTACTTTCTCTCTAATATCACGAATTAGATTTTCTGTCTTCTCCCGGCCAATTCCTCTTTTCATGCGCGTTAGAACATTACTACTAATATGCTGAAGTGGCATATCGAGGTAGTTACATACTTTTGGATTGTCTCTCATTACTTCAAGCACATCCATAGGGAATCCTGTAGGATAGGCATAATGAAGTCGAATCCATTCAATTCCTTCTACCTCCGACAATTTTTCAAGCAATTCAGCCAAAGCCCTCTTTTTATAGATGTCTAATCCATAATACGTGAGATCCTGAGCTATTAAAATCAGTTCTCTCACCCCTTGCGAAGCAAGATTCTTCGCGTTCTGAACAAGATCATCTATCGGAGTGCTGATATGTTTTCCACGCATCAAAGGAATAGCACAAAAAGAGCATGGTCGATCACAACCTTCTGCTATTTTAAAGTAGGCAAAATGAGATGGCGTGGTCAAAAGCCTCTCTCCTACCAGCTCGTGTTTGTAATCGGCTTTCAGAGTCTTTAGAAGGCGAGGGAGGTCTCGAGTACCGAACCAGGCATCTACTTCTTCAATTTCTTTTGATAGATCATCTTTGTAACGCTCACTTAAACAGCCGGTTACATACAGTTTATCAATCTGACCGTCTTTTCTTGCCTCAGACCAATCGAGAATGGTATCGATGCTTTCTTGTTTTGCATTTTCAATGAAACCGCAAGTATTTACGATGACGATCTCTGATTCCATGCTCTCTGCCTCATGAGCCACATCAAAATTGTTGGCCTTCAATTGAGCCATCATTACCTCAGAATCGAAAATATTCTTGGAACATCCTAAAGTGACAACGTTGACTTTATTCTTTTTGCGGGTCTTGGTCTTCATGCGGTCGCAAAAGTACTTATTTGGAGGTTAGGATGTTTGAGTGATTAATGATTGCAGATTAACGATTAACGATTTGAGGTTTGAGGTCGAGCAGGGCTGACCAGATGCCCCATAATAATTCAATTAACCAATTAGCAAATTGACCAATTAACCAATAAAAACATTAACGCTGAATGGAGAACATCTTTCTTTCAATGTAACCTTCAGACCTGATGACCATAACGAAATTACCGGCTGGAAATTCCGATATTTTGATCATATGAGCTTTCCCGGTCTTGTCTACATTGACCAGTAAACCTCCTGTCAGGTTATAAATTGAGATTTCAATCTGATCATTTAAACTTGATTCGATCCGGATAAATTCATTTGCCGGATTGGGATATATCTTAATACGTTCAGGGCTTTCTTCATTTGTCAGTCCCAACCAGGCGACCCGGTGGCAAAGTGTAGTATCCAAACAACCGTCATCATCATAAATGAGTGCATAAAGTCCATTTACCGTGGGTGTGTAAATAGAATCTGTTGCACCTTGAATCACTGAATTTGAATCACAGTTATACCATTGAACAGGACTTGTGTTTTTGTTCGTGTAGTATAAATATCCGTCCTTGTTTTGAACACTATTTCCAATTGGTGTTGACCTCTTAACCGCATATACAGTAATAAGACTATCGCAACCCGATGCATTGGTAAAGTACGATGTATGGTTAGTAGTCCATGAAACCGTCAAACCATCGGGAAAGGTGTATTCACCATTATAACAAAACGTATCTCGATACGAAACGCGATAATCTTCACAAGGTGAATATTTGACAATGAACAAATCGCCATGCAAAGAGGAGTTTCCAACGATGTGTGTATCTGGTGAAAGATCAAAGTCTGTAAACGATCTTCGGTGACCATAAACGTAAAACAGTCCCACTCCATTTGCATAGATTGCGGATGACCACAAATTTGCAGGACTCCTAATACTTTTTCCCCATTGAGCTACTCCATTCTTGTCGAATTTAGCTATGAATATATCTTTCAATCCCTGTGAGGATCTGGACCATGTGGTATCCGAAGTTGCGACAATAAAATTGCTGGCAAATATTCCAGTCACATAAACACTCTTTTCCGCATCAATATCGAAATCTGTCATCTCGAAGTCGAGCAAATGAGTTGAAATGGCACAATTCACCCATTCAACATTCATGTTCATGTCATATTTGGCAATGAACTGATCTGTATAATAATAGATATTGGGAGCCGGTGCACAATACATAGTGTCGGAACCAAAGTCAAAATCCACATCGGTTGAATACATTCCGCTGAGATAAATATTTCCATCAAGTATCTTTATCCTGCTTCCTCTGTCATAGTGATTGGATCCTGCTGTCCAGGCATTCACAAATTTTGAATTCGATTCGTATTTTGCGACAAATAGATCGGGTTGATAAATTGGATCTCTGCCCAGTATGAATTGTCCCGTATCCGGATCAAAGTCAACGGAGTCATCAATGTGGCCGGTGACATACACCTCACTGCTGTCCTTGATAAAGATGGAATTACATGAATTCTCCTGCGAACCATCAAATTCAACCATCCAGGAGAAGAGTCCGAATTTGCTATACTTTACTAAAAAGCCATTTTTATCAAAAAGTCCAGACGTATATCTCTTCTCAAATATGAACTGAAAGGGCTGAAAATCCACAGAATCCGTATAGTTTCCCGCGAGATAGATTTCTCCATTGGAAGCCACCTCCATATCTTCAACAATCATCTTATCACTGAACTCAAAAGATCTCACCCATATTAGACCTCCAAAGGCGTCATATTTGGCAATAAATCGTTCTCCTGATACAGAAGCTACATGGGAAGTAACACCGGAGAAGGGGTCAAAATCGGCAGTGTCTGAGAATTTACCAACGACATAAATATTGCTGTTCTGATCAAGATCAATAAAGTTACCCTCATCCGCTCCATTTCCGCCGAACGAACGAGCCCAAAGAAGCATTCCGGAAGTATCATATTTCGCGATAAAAACATCGGGGTTACTAACTGAGCCAGCACCGTGGGCTGAAAGATTAAAAACACCCGTCGTAGGGTCAAAATCTGCAGTACCATCAAATGAACCCGTGATCAAGAAATTTCCTTGTCCGTCCCTTACCATATCATGACCCCTGTCCTGGAATACACCTCCAAAATTCCTGGCGAATTCTAAGTTCTGAGATCTGATATGTTTTATGTTTAAGAAAAGTAAGGCACATATGATAAGGATGCACCTGGTAAAGTTTCTCATAGGCTAACTATATCGCGTATACCAAAGATAGCTATATTGAATGGCAAAGTCAAACTAAGAATTCGGAGATTGTAGATTTAATCCCGGCACCAAATGAACCAATAAACCAATAAACAAATGGCTCAATCAAAACACCTTATGGCACGTCATGGATAATATTAAGGCAAAATTCGAAGTTTGTTATAAAGGTTTTTACGTCTGCAATTAACTCAATCCAAAGTGAGAATTCTACACTTATACTTTTGGCTGATTTCGATCTTTTATTCAGCATTTACTTTTTCGCAAAGCGTTAGCGTTGAACGAGAAGGTATGAATGTATTATATCAGGGAATAGAGAATCCAGTTAGCGTGGCGGTGGAGAATCACAGGTGCAGTGAAATACTTGTAAAAGCTGAACACGGTAAAATTGAAAAAAGCGAAGAAGATTGCTCCTATAAATACAAGATTGAAGATTGCTCAATCAATTCAACGAAAATTTTTGTCGGAGTAAAGAATGGTAATTCCATAAACTGGATTGATACACTAGAACACAGAATAAAGCACTTACCCACACCTGGACCTTATATTGCTGGTGTGTTTGACCAAGACTCCATTGAGAAAAATAGGATTCTGGCGGCATATAAAGTTTCTACGATGTGGATCAATTGTGGACCCAATGTTCAATTTGACGTAAGATCATTTCATGTAGAAATAAGACGAAATAAAAAAGTGACTTACGAGCGAAATGTTGAGGGGGCCAGAATTGATGACGAGCTGAAAACTGAATTTAAGAAACTGCAAAAGGATGACATTGTCTATTTCACAGAAATCAAAACAAAGAAAGACGAAGAGTTCTGCTGGCAACCCAATTCAATTCAAATAACCCTGAAATAAATGAGGTTCTTCAGAAATATCGTCCTTTTGACTCTTCATTTTTATTGTTCAGGAATGTTGTATTCTCAGGAGGTGTCCTTTTCCAAAACCAAATTAAATGTGTTTATAAGAGGAATCGACAATCCGATCAAAGTGGTTGTCGAAAATCATGAATGTGAGGACGTTAGAGTGAGTTCCGACAAAGGAGATATTATTTCGACAGAGGATGATTGCAGATATATCGTAAGAATGGATAAAAGTTCCGGTTATGAGATGTCTCTTTTCGTTGGAATTAAAGAAGAGAATGGAATACTTTGGTTAGATACGATCAAACATCGTGTTAAGAGAATACCCGATCCATTGGTTTACGTGGCAGGAAGAACCGGATCATCTTCCATTGAAAAATCTGAATTACTTAAGGCCAAAGAATTAAATACCGAATTTCATTGCTATGATTACGACATGAGCGTTGAGGTGATAAGCTATAAGTTTGAAACAAAGTCTTCAGCCATGGACATTTATACCAAGGATGTCACAGGAAATTCAATCACAAAGGAGGTGATTGATATGATCAGAACAATTCCGGTTGGACAAAAAGTCCATTTCTGGGATATCAAAGCTCGAATGCCTGATAATACGATACGAGAACTTCCACCCATATCCCTTACACTGAAAGAATAAGTTTATATATCAGAGATTTAAATTACCGATCTCAGGCATCAATTCTTTTTCGAATCTCTCTAGGGCTGCTTCTTCCGCCGCTGAGTAGGCCTTGTCATAGCCTCCGGCACGCGAACCTTTTTCATCTGAGAAACCTTTATTAAAGACCTCATTTCCGGAGCTACCGTCTTTTACCGTAATGTACATATCAACGAAGCTGGTAAAGAGAGTTTTATTCTTAAGCGGAAATTCTTCGCCCTGTTTTCCCACATAGGTCAGCTTTACAATAACTTCAGCTTTATCCTTGTCATCGGTAAAGAGATATGCTTCTTCGCTAAGTTTCTGCTTTACATTTCTGGCAATGGAAGAACTCTGCTCCTTCTTGCCAAGTATCTGAACATCGCTTTCGAAATAGGCTGTAATCTTTGTTGCCTTGATATTGATTTTGGCCGAAGGAACACCTGTCTTGAGACGAATAAGACGTGACATGAGATCCATGCCTTCTTCTTCCGCTGTCATGCCTTCAATATCAGGCGAAACCTCCAATACTTGTAGATTTTGTCCACCCGTGACTTTCTGAATTTTAAAACTCCCTTTACCTGAAACATTGGTTTTGAAAGAATTCGGTACATCTCCACTACCGGTGCTGAAATATGGTTTCAAAGGAATCGAAACTGCCATGGATTGATACCATACTGTGGTTTCAATTTCTTCCTCTACAGGTCTTGCAATTCTCACATCAAGATCCTTCACGCTGGTAAGGATTTTAAGTTCACGGTTCAATGCGATCAGCTCAGACATAAGAGCATCAACGAGGTATTCCTCGCCTTTATCCGTATTTATTGTGATCTCAGCATCTATGTAATCTCTCAAAGATGCAAGTCCTTTAACAAAGTCCTGATAAGCTCTTCCAACCTCGGCGTTTCTGAGAGATTGCTTTCCTGAATTATAAAACTGGCTCGCCACATTCTTGGCCCGATCGAGCTTTCTCATTTTATTGGCTTTATACAGCGACTTGCTCAATCGATAATAAACCCAGTATTCCTTTTCATCGCCCCATGAATCGACAAGCTCGTACCCTTCAATATCGTTTTCAGTGCTCACCTTGGTGAGATTCTGGTACATATCATTCAACTCAGAATTGGTCTCAACCTGTTGCATCAAGGTAGTGCTCTTCACAGTGACCGATATCTCAGAAGTGAGATCGTTAAGCGCCTTTTTCTTCGCATCCTCTACATGACCCTGGGTATAGGTATTTACCATGGCAACACCAATACCCTGATAGTAACTCTTGTCAACCGGACGGCTCATGACCCATTCCGGTTTTTCATTTCCTTTATTCTTCTTCTTTTTCGAAGATTTTTGGGAAACTGAACAAGAACTGATCAGGACCAGTTTAATAAGAATCAGATAAGGAAATATGCTTTGAAGGATTCGAATTGATCTCATGATTTCCAAAAATAATAAAACAATTAGCCTTTCTCCTTTTTAGTTCGACTTCCATAGGTATATTTGAGGGCAATTCATTGTTTTATGAGCTTTATTAAGGGTTTTCTACTGGCATTTTCATTTTTAATAATTCAATATTCCTATTCTCAGGAAGCCATTGAAATCGTGAAAAAAGCCGATGAAAAGATGAGGGGACTTTCCAGTTATGGAGAGGCCGTTATGAAGATCGTTCGGTCAGACTGGACCAGAGAGATTAATATGAAAATGTGGTCTCTTGGAACGAAAAGAAGTCTTGTTTTGATCACTGCGCCGCCCAGAGACAAAGGCATGGCCACCCTAATGAGAGACAAAGAGATCTGGAACTGGCAACCGTCGATAGAGAGGGTAATTAAATTACCACCAAGCATGATGATGCAGTCTTGGATGGGCTCGGATTTTACCAACGATGACTTGGTTAAACAGTCTTCCATTGTCAATGATTACACTCATAAAATACTGAAAGACACAACAATAGAGGGTTATGATTGCTTCATGATAGAGCTTATTCCCAAGCCGGATGCACCCGTTGTTTGGGGCAGAATAGTATCATGCATTTCAAAGAAAGAATACCTGCAACTTCAGGTAAAATATTACGACGAAGACGAATTTCTGGTAAATACCATGATTGGCTCAGAGGTCAAAATGATGGGTGGCCGACTCATTCCCACCAAACTGGATATGATTCCCGCCGAGAATCCGAAACAGAGAACTGTTTTTGTTTACAACAAATTAGAATTCGATATTGAGATCGAAGACAGTTTCTTCTCTCTTCAAAACATGAAAAGAGTGAGGTAAATGATTGCTCGGCTTGCATGGAGAAATATCTGGAGAAATAAAAAGCGCTCCTACATAACGCTGATCAGCATAGCCTTTGCTGTACTCTTATCATGTGTAATGAGATCCGCTCAGCTCGGTTCATACGAAAGAATGATCAGCAATGCCTTGAGTTTCTATACAGGTCATATTCAGGTTCACAAGAAGGGCTATTGGGAAGACAAAACACTCGATGAAAGTTTCAGGGTGAACGATAGCGTCCTTGAAATTTTACAGTCGGACGAAAGAATCATCAACATCATTCCTAGAATAGAATCATTCGCGTTGGCTTCTCACAAGTTGCAGACAAAGGGAGGAATGGTCTTGGGAATTGAACCTGAAAGAGAAGATCATCTGACAAATCTGCGTAAGAAACTCGTTGATGGGGAATTCCTGCAAAGTGAGGACAATGCCATTATGATTGCTGAAGGACTGGCAAGCTATCTGAAAGTCGGTATTGGCGATAGCGTGGTTTTGCTTGGCCAGGGCTATCACGGAGCCAATGCGGCCGGAATTTACCCCGTAAAAGGAATAGTAAAATTTCCCATTGCTGAGCAGAATAACCGAATGATCTATATTCCGATTGAGCAGGCAAGGCATCTTTATGATTCTTATGGACTACTCACTGATTATACTCTGGAAGTAGGACAATTCTGAGAATGCGATGTTGGTCGTACAATCTCTGAATCCCCAGTTGAGTCAATTCAATATGGAATCGGTGGACTGGAAATTCATGATGCCGGAATTACTTCAAGGCATTGAATTGGACAATGTAAGCGGGCAGATCATGCTGGCCATTTTATATCTCGTAATCGGATTTGGAATGTTCGGAACATTCTTGATGATGACCAGGGAACGAATGTATGAGTTCGGTCTGATGATGGCCGTAGGATTGAAAAAGATTCGCATGCAGACTATGGTATTCCTCGAATTCCTAATGCTCAGCACTCTGGGCACTTTTGTGGGTATAATCATCAGCATGCCGATCATCACTTATTTGTACTTCAATCCTATAGAAATGAGTGATCCTGAAATATTTGAAGAATTCGGAGTTGAACCGGTATATCTTTTCTCAATGGACCCTTCGATCTTTTATTCTCAGGCCTGGATTATTTTTCTGATGACTATTTTCCTGGGAGCATATCCTCTCTGGGTAATATTCCGTCTTAAACTTATTAAAGCATTGAGATCATGATTCCATTGATCAGCTGGCGAAATATCTGGAGAAACCGCGGTCGAAGTTTGACCGTGATCTTTTCTATTGCCATAGGTATATGGGCACTGATCTTTATGATCTCATTCATGAATTCTTTCATGATCAACTATGTGAAATCACAGATACAATATGAAACAAGCCATATTCAGATTCATCATCCCGATTTCAAAACCGATTATGAAATAAAGTATACCATTGAAAATGCCGATGATATTCTGATGGAACTTCAGAAGAACCAGGAAGTAAAGGATATTTCAGTACGCAGCATCAGCAACGGTATGATCAGTTCTCCAAGAAAGGCTCAGGGTATAAGAATAAGAGGAGTTGATCCTGAAAATGAGGCATCTTTGAATCAGATCGATTCTTTTATCATCGACGGGGCCTATTTCGAAGGGATTAAAAGAAATCCAATTGTCATTGGGTACAAAACCGCAGAGAGATTGAAAGTAAAAGTTCGATCAAAGGTAGTGCTCACGTTCCAAGACATAAATGGTGATATCGTGGCAGGAGCATTTCGGGTTGTTGGAATTGTTCATGCTAAGTCGCCCACATATAACGATATGACGGCTCTTGTTCGAAGAGATGACCTGAATCGTCTTCTGGGTATTGGAGATTCTTATCATGAAATTGCTGTGATGATGCGATCAAGTAAAAACGGAGAGGAAATAGCCTATTCCTCAAAACTAGCTTCTGAACATTCAACTTTATTGATTGAAAATTGGAAAGAATTGTCTCCTGCTCTTGAGTTCTTTCAAACTTCTTCACGAAGTTTCCTTTGGATTCTACAGATCATTGTAATGATCGCCTTGATCTTTGGTATAATCAATACAATGCTCATGTCTGTTCTGGAAAGATTCAAGGAATTAGGTATGTTGATGGCTGTTGGAATGAATAAGAAAAGGGTCTTTTCTATGATCATGCTGGAAACTCTTTACCTGGCTGTTGTTGGAGCGCCGATCGGTATGCTTGTTTCATGGCTCACCATGCATTATTTTGAAGCGAATGGATTGGATCTTTCTGCATATTCAGAAGGGCTGGAACAGTACGGCTATGACAATGTGCTTTACCCATTTGTTCATGGAATTACCTATGTGCAGGTGATTTCAGGTGTTTTTATCACATGTTTAATCGGATCTCTCTACCCTGCCCTAAAAGCAATTCGATTGAAACCTGTGGAAGCCTTACATAAATTCGGATGATATGAGTGTTATTGAAACAAAAGAATTATACAAGATCTATCATGAAAGTGAAGTGCCTGTTTATGCCTTGAATGGAGTAGATCTTACCATTGAAAAGGGTGAATTCACTGCCATCGTAGGGCCTTCAGGATCTGGAAAAACAACACTTCTTAACATCATTGGAGGACTTGATAATCCAACTGAAGGTTTCGTTCAGATCAATGGCACGGATATATCTACTTATTCCGAAGACCAAATGGTAGATTTCCGGATGAACAATATTGGATTTGTTTTCCAGTCTTACAATCTCATTCCGGTTCTTACAGCAAGGGAAAATGTGGAGTTCATCATGTTGCTTCAAAAGAAAAATAAAAAGGAAATGGCGGAAAGGGCCGTTGAATTACTGGAACATGTTGGTTTGGGCGACAAACTTGACAAAAAACCAAGTCAGCTTTCTGGTGGTCAGCAGCAAAGAGTGGCCGTTGCCAGGGCTCTAGCTTCCAGACCAAGTTTTATTCTGGCCGATGAGCCAACGGCAAATCTTGATTCTCATTCAACTGAAAACCTGCTTGACCTGATGGCCGAGATGAATAAGAATGAAGGGGCGACATTTATATTTTCTACACACGACCAGCGCGTGATCAATAAGGCCAGAAGGATTGTCACATTGGAGGACGGAAAGATCATCTCTGACGAAAGAAGGTAAACATCATCCCGATGAAGGGATATATCATAACATTTGTATTAATCTTATCCCTGGGCAATGTCTTGTCTCAGGAAGAAGAAAAAAAAGAAAGGAACTGGACACTGAACGGTTACCTAAAGTACATGGGTACCTATGCCGTTACAACGGATGTATTCACAGAAAGCAGAAACTACCTCTACGACAATCTAATACACAATCGACTTAATTTCAAATGGTATCCATTCCCGAATTTCAAGGCCGTTGTGGAGATGAGAAACCGGGTTTTCTTTGGTGATCAGGTCAGACTCAACCCCCTGTTTGGTGAATTGACATTTCGATCGGCAGATGATTTCTGGACTCTTTCGAGATATTGGGAAGACTCTTCCAATGTTGTTTTGCATATGATGTTTGATCGAATGTATGCTCAATATTCTTTAGGAAAATTTGAAGTTAAGGCCGGTCGACAACGAATCAACTGGGGAATTAATATGGCTTGGAACCCAAATGATATTTTCAATGCTTTCTCATTCTTCGATTTCGATTATGAGGAAAGACCGGGTAGTGATGCCTTATTACTTAAATATTACACCGGTATAGCTTCCAGTATTGAGATCGCCGGGAAACTGGCAGAAAACTTTGAGGATTTCACCGGGGCCGCACTTTGGAAAATCAACTACAAGAATTACGACGTTCAGTTTCTTGGTGGAGTAACGAATGAGAACCTTGTTGTGGGTACAGGTTGGGCAGGCAACATAAAGCAAGCAGGTTTCAAGGGTGAAGGATCATATTTTCACGCACTAGACGGAGCCAGAGATACGACCAATGCATTGGTGGGCACCATATCACTGGAATACTCATGGTCAAAGACCTTTCTGACCGGATCCATTCTATACAGTAGCAATGGAAGCAAGAGCCCTTCACCCCTGGAACAATTGCTCTATTATTCGGGGAATATATCGGCCAAATATCTTTCGCCGTACACATGGTCTGGACTTGTGAATGCCACTTACCAGTTTCATCCTTTGGTGAATGGTGGGGTTGCACTTATTGGTTACCCGGGGAGTTCAGATGCTTTCATTAATCCACTTGTCACTATTTCTGTTTTACAGAGTCTGGATCTCGATCTGATCGCCCAATTATTGTTTAATGATGTGGATGGAAGTTACGGTTTGACCAATCAGTTTTACTATGGTCGACTGAAGTGGAGCTTCTGATTTTTACACCTTAAAATCCGGCATATATTATTATATATTTGTAGGAAGGGCATCTCAAATGGAAGAAAAGGAACTCATCTTCGAAAACTCTCAACTGAAGAAAGTAAAGACCGAACTGGAGGGAGAAATTGAAGTATTAAAAAAGCAGATTCAAGATCTAAAGAAAGAGGTAGAAAGGTACAAGAATACCCTTGCTAAAATCCCACCTGAACTTGTCGACAAAGAATTCAAGCCTGATCTGCAGGCCAGGTCATTGCGTTTCAAAATGGCCACCGTTTTGTACATTGATGTTCACGGTTTCAAGGAAATTGCAGCCAACGAAAAAGACAGCCGGGAAAGAATAGACCAACTTGATCAGATCTATTACCAGTTTGATCAGATAGCTGAAAAACATAAGATTCAAAAGATTCGCACCCTCGGCGACTCTTATATGTGCGCTGGTGGTGTCCCGGTTAAGAACATTACCAACCCCATAGATGTTGTTCTTGCTGCTCTGGAAATGAAGGCCTATGTAGAGCAAATGACTGAAGCGCATGAGAACGGTGACAACTCATTCTGGCAATTCAAATTCGGAATGCATACCGGTGCAGTTACAGCCAATGTCAGGGGTAAAAAGAAGATCTCCTACGATCTCACCGGCGAACCCGTGACCATTGCCACCAGACTCGCTGCTGCAGCTGAACCAGGCGAAATCATCGCATCTGACATGACCCACGTTCTGGTACAAGGTTACTTCGTAAATAAAGAGGCCGGCAGCATTCCGGCAAGATACCAGGGTAATTTGCCAATGTTCAGGATAAAAAGAATTAAACCTGCTTATTCAGAAGATCGCAAAAGAGGATTGTATCCAAACAGAATATTCCGAACCAGATATTTGCTCAGACAGTTTACTGATCTACAGGAAATCATTCTCGACAAGCTGACCAAAGAACTTCCGTCTTACTTGTATTATCATGATGTAAGACATACCATTGACGTTGTTAATCAAGCTGAACTGATAGGCATTGGTGAAGGTGTAGATGATGAGAATATCCTTATTCTTAAAACTGCGGCATTATTTCACGATGTAGGTCATACCATAGGTTACGACAATCATGAATTCTTTGGAACGGAGATCGCAAGGGAAATGCTTCCAAAATACAACTACACAGAAGAACAGATTGACCTGATATGTGAGGTGATCATGGCGACTCAAATGCCACCAAGTCCCGAAACATTGCTTCAAAAGATCATGTGTGATTCAGATCTGGATTATCTGGGAAGACGAGATTTTATTGGTGTATCAGATACGCTGTACAAAGAACTTAAAGAACAGGATAAGATTGGTAGTCTGAATGACTGGAATAAGTTACAGGTGAAATTTTTGGAAGTACATCAATTCTATACTGACACTTCAAAAAGGCTCAGAGAAGTTAACAAGCAAAATCAGATTGCCCGAATTCAGGAGTTAATCGTTGAGGATTGAAGACGTTTTAGAGTCTTCCATTTGAGGTAGTTTATCCAGCAAATTCTTCGGTTTCAGAACAAGGTCCTGAGAGATAAAAGTCTTGAAATCTGATTTATCCAGAATTTCAAATTCAGCCACAGCATCGTCGTAACCTTCAGCACCTACACTAATCGTATACTTCCCCGGAGGAACGATTACCACATATCTTCCTGAGATCGGATTAGGCAGGTATGACCCGTAGAAATCCCCATCATCTGAAACCACTTCAATATTTACATCATCAAAGATCTGGTTGGTATTTACAGCGTATACTTTTCCGGCAATCACAGTATATCTAGGCTCAATTGAATTATAATTCACCCTGTAAATGTCGAGATCACCATATCCGCCCGGTCTGTATGCTGAGATATAGCCATATTTTCCCGTTTTCGATATCCTGAAGTTCATATTGTCTTCAGGTGTATTGATCGGATAACCCACATTTCGCACTCCCGACCACTTTCTCTGTCTTGGATCCCACTTTGCGACAAAAATATCAAGTCCACCCATGCTTGTATGACCTTCAGAGCTGAAGAAAAGGAACTGCTCATTCGGTGAGATATTTGGGAATACATCGTCGTAAGGGGTATTGATCTCTGGACCAAGGTTCATTAACTCTCCCCAATGACCCGTCGGAAGTTTTTTGGCCATGTAAATATCAGCTCCTCCATATCCTCCTTTGCGATTACTGGAAATATACATGGTTTCACCATCGGCGCTTATCGAAGCGGCAATCTCCAGGTCAATAGAATTATACTTAGGATTTAGAACTTCAATGTTTCTTACAAGATGTCCGTGAATCTCGCCTATGTACAGGTCGATGAGATCATCATTGTTGTCGATGTAAAATATTCCATCACGACCATTGGCCGACATGCCGATAATGGCTTCATTATTCTCTTTCGTATTGAGTTCTCCTCCCATTAAACGGGCCTTTCCATATTCACCATCCTTAACCTCTGAGAAATAGACGTTTGAGGCATAACTTCCATTGTAGAGTTTCTCCGAATTCTGTTCTCTTTTCGAATTGAAAATAATGAAGGATTCATCATCCGGAATGTGAGGATAATAATCAGCATAAGGAGAATTCACATTCTTGCCCAGATTTTCGAATGTCACATCCAGCGGGAATTTTTCGATTTCCTTGGCATTGAAACAGAACTGAATCTTTTGTTTGGCAAATTCCGCATCTTCTTCTGTAATGTTCTCTTGCTTCAGAAACTTTTCAAAGGTCTCAATAGCCTCGTCATATTGACGATCATAGTGATAAGCCTTGCCTAATAGATAATAGGCTATGGAATAGTTCACTGTGCCATCAAGCGCATCAAGATCAATAACATTTTTAAAATAAGGAATTGCATTTCCCTTATTGATGTAGGTATTCAGATAACAAACTCCTATCCTGAGATTATATTGAATGTTTTTAGGATCCGCCTTTACCAGGTACTTATAATACTCCAATGCTTCCTCGAAATTGTCCATCTGATATAGATCATTGGCTTTCCGAGGCGTGATCTTACCTTCACCGGCGAAAGACACTCCTACTGAGAATAGAAAAAGAAAAGAAAATACGGTAGTGATCTTATGCAAGGTCTGAAGGCTTGGTTAAAGGTTTCGTTTTATCTAAATTCCTAATAATTAACAACATATCCAAAGAAGACGATGGGGCTTCAATGCCTTTAGCTATCAATAATTTGGCTGTCTCCCCTATCACGCTTTGCATGGGCCGTTTCTTGTCCCGAAGATAATTTAAACATTTCAATATTTTAAAATTATTGAACCAGCGGAAAAAATGGGATTTGAATTGATCCATGTTTCTACTGTTATTCATGAAATTATTCAATGAATCCTCGAAGTTTTCTTTAATTAGAAAGTCTATCAAGTCTTTCCCAATACTCTTACTCCATTTTTCAATTTCAGTTACATTGTCCCTAAAAATATCGGGTACAATCTTCAACAGACTTCCGATTTCCAAAAAGGATTCAAATGGGTATGTTGGAATATCATTGCGTCCGGATTCTTCCCATTTAAGTAGTGCAGCGCCTGTGCCAAATGGCACACGGTTACTGAAGCGGCCATCGGGATAAACAGTAGTGGAATTTATCTCACCAAAAGCATACTGACTGAACAGTTTTTGTAAAAAATAAAAATCCTCACCGGCTTGTCGGGTATTCATGCCTCCAGACTTTAGGTAAGTAGCCGACCTCACCGACATGGAAGAACCTACCGTGTGATAATCGTAAGGGAATCCAATGAATGCAAGACAGTGTTTGTAATAACGCAAATGCAATTCGTATTGAATGGCCGCTTCATTCAATTCATGATCTTCACTTTCAAATCTGTGCTCAAAGTAGATGTTGGCAGCCTGAACTTCCTTGTTTGTTCCATAATACTTTGAAATCTCTTCCAGATAGTTTTCTTCAACCAGGCAGTCAGCGTCAAGAGCTACAATAATCCCATCTTTTTCTGTTTTCGCATGAAATTCCGCGGCTTTGTCCATGCCCAGTTTTCTGGCCAAACCGACGCCGGCTTTTTTTGGATCTAGATCATTATGAAGGTCTATAGTATAGGTCAGAAGAGAATTTCCAACCTCGGATGACCAATTAAGCGCTTCTTCATAGCACTTTCGATTTCTGTTTTTGATTTCATCATCGGCATTTTCTGCCGCGTTTATCACTAGAAAAATATGAACAGTAATATTGCTTGATAATGAAGATTCATTCAAGCTCATCAGAACCGGAATAAGGCTCACTTCATTGTAGGAAGGTATAACGACGGATAAATTTTCAGCACTGCTCATTAAGGAGCCAATCTTCGTGTCGACCACTCTTCTTCTCCTCTTTCTTTCAGATACACAAATCTATCGTGGAGGCGGTTGGGTCTTCCCTGCCAAAATTCAAACTTTTCAGGTCGGATAATGTAACCACCCCAGTTTTCGGGTCTGGGGACGTCGAGTCCTTTGAATTTCTCTTCGTAATAGGCGTACTTTTCCAATAAAGTTTCTCTTCCTTCGATCTCATCACTCTGATCAGAAGCCCAGGCACCAATCTGGCTTTCTCTGGGTCTACCTGCAAAGTATTCATCAGAAATCTTCGTTGAAGCTTTTTCCGCTCTGCCACTTACCCTGATTTGACGGTCTACTTCAATCCACAAGAACAAGGCCGAGACCATTGGATTGTTATTGATCTCCTTTCCCTTTTGACTATTATAATTGGTGTAAAAGATGATACCTTCTTCACTAATGTCGCGCATGTAAACCGTTCTTGTAGACGGATAACCTATTTCAGAAACAGAGGCTATGATCATGGCATATGGATCGAGAATCTGAGCATTAACCGCCTCCTCAAACCACTTAGAAAATTGACGGTAGGGATTTTTATTCAGGTGCTCTTCATCAAAGGGCTGATCAGCAAAAGAGCGCCTAACATCGTTAATGTAGCTTCTAATTTCCTCCAGACTCATACCAGAAAATCTTGTATTCAAATCTAAGGATTCTGAGGTTTTTAAACTGTGATTTTCTTTTGATTAACAAAAGTTTTCTCGCATTAATAAATTATTATATTTGATTAGAAGCATTGATTTATGTACGACCCGCTTGACTACAGATTGTCTGAGCTGAACAAGCTAAAACCTGAGAAAGGGCGACTCCTGATTTCGGATCCATTTCTACCCGATCCTTATTTCAAAAGGTCGGTTGTTCTATTGGTCGATCATAATGAAAATGGGAGTTTGGGTTTCATTCTGAACAAACCTTTGGAAATGTCTCTGAACGATACAGAACTGAAGGTAAATGCATCTGAGTTTGCTATGCATTTTGGCGGACCGGTTCAGTCGACCGATCTATTCTACGTTCACACACAAGGTGAAGTCATCGATGGAAGCACTCCAGTGAAAGGAGATCTTTGCTGGGGAGGTGATTTTAAGCAGATCGAGTCGATGATTGAGGATGGAACATTGAATGAAAATCAAATTCGATTCTTTGTTGGTTATTCCGGGTGGGAAGCCGATCAGTTGGAAAAAGAAATTGAAGAAGATTCCTGGTTGGTGGTTGAATCAGATCTGATGGAAATTTTCAAGACTGAAACCGACAACCTGTGGAAACTCCTTCTTGAGGGTCTTGATGAGGAAATATCTATTCTCTCCACATTTCCGGAAGATCCAAATATGAACTAGGATCTCATGTCAAATATTTCCATCAATAATAAACGTGCTCGGTACGAATACGAGATACTCGAGACATTTACAGCAGGAATGGTCCTTCAGGGATCAGAAATCAAGTCTATCCGAGCGGGTAAAGCCAGTGTAAAGGAAGCATATTGTCATTTGAAGGATGGAGAAGTATGGATCAGAAATATGCACATATCACCTTACGAAGAAGCGAGCTATACCAATCATGATCCATTGAGAGAGCGCAAGTTATTGCTCAATCAGCAGGAGATCAAGAAAATTGCCAGAAAATTGCGCGATGTAGGAATTACCATTGTCCCGCTCAAAGTCTTCATCAGCGGAAAGGGCTGGGCAAAGATCGACATAGGCCTGGCTCGCGGTAAGAAACTTCATGATAAACGCGAGGACATCAAGAAAAAGGATGTGGACCGGCAGATGGACAGGTCGGACAAATCGTATTAAGCCTTAACCTTTAGCTTTTGAATTTTTGAGATAGGGCCAGGACATGTATTCTTGTGGCATGCCACACAGGTTTTGACCATTTCATTGAATTCAATAACGGCCTCTTCCGACTCCATTCTCTCCACTCTTTGCTCAAGGTTTGTAGAGAAAGAATAATATGCATCATCCAGCACAGTAGAATCGGTTGGAACGGCCGTACTCAATTGTGCGGCCAATGATTTCAATTCTGTCAGATCGACTTCATCATTATTTTCTAATGCCCTGCCTACCTTGTTTGCTTCAAAGTGGATATTCCGCATTACTATGGCAAGTTCACTATCACCATTGGGATTTACGATCTCATCCGGTTGCCTGAATTCATAGGCAGGAGCATCTGTAACCTCTTTACAGGCTATGACGAATAAAGAGAGTATGAAAGTTATGCTAAGTAGCCTCACTTAATGATTACACCTTCAGCAGTGAAAGAATAGGCTTTCTTCGGCTTCGTGATGGCTGCAATCTCAGCTTCTGATTTACCTGCATCTTCCGCATAGTGCTTCAACGTCGCTACATCGATCGTTTCCAATTTAGCCTGACCCTGAACAACGGCAGTTCTTCCATCAGCGTCTTTAGGAACAAAGAATTCATAATCCTTGAATCGAACCTTCATTGTTTGTCCATTCTCGAGGTCAAGATCCATCCAACAACCTTTCTTCTTGCAACACATCAAAATCTTGGCTTCCAGTTTAACATCCATGCTGTCTTTTGATTCAATGGCTGAAAGAAATTGAGATGGATTCATTGCATCTTTATCATTGATCTTCTTACCATAGTATTCATAAGCAGTCATGGCAACATTATTTCCTCCTTCCTGAGCGAAAACCTCAAGAGACGAAACTGAAATAATAAGGGCTAGTAGTAGAGTGTAAAATTTCATTGTCTTTGATTTTGGTCAAAAGTAATTATTTGTCATTTGTGTTGTTATGATGCATGTCACAAAGCACAGAAATTAACAGAAATTAACTCTTTTCGATTCGGTGGCTCTTCTCTCTGAAAGAGAATTAATCGCTAATTACAAGAAACTCTGTTCTTCTGTTCATAGCCCTGCCCTCATTGGTATCGTTAGAAGAAACTGGTTTCGAAGGTCCGAAGCCTTTATATGCGAGTCGATCTGCAGGCACTCCTACTTCAATCAGATAATTATAAACCGCCTTTGCCCTATTCTCAGATAATACCTGATTCTCATCTTTATTTCCCACATTGTCTGTATGACCATGCAATTCAACAGCCATATTTTCATTGCGCATCAGGAACTCCCCAAATTCGTCGAGAATTGCCTCTATGGTCTTATTGAGGTCATAAGAATTCGTGGCAAAGTTTATATCATTAATTCTGTAGGTTTCCCCTTTCTCGATCTTCTTTACTTCCACATTCTCCTGAACCGGTTTTCCAACAACTGCTTCATTTGAAGAAATATACTGGGAAGTGAATGCATATCCATCCTTTTTGGCTGTCATCAGCACATCTTCATTTTCTTTCACAGCGATCACACCTACATATTCTCCACTTTCTTCATCGAGAACAGCTTCCACTTCTTTGTTCGTTACCACGTTCTTCAACTTTATCTCCAGCCCCTCTAGTGCTTCTTTGCCTGAAATTGTTTCCCCTTTAACAAAAACTACTTTTTCCGGTCTGGCTTCTTTATAAAGCTCAAACGAATAAATATCGAGGCTTTCCTCATCCATCAAGGAAGAGAAATAACCATGCAGGCCATCTGTACTGACTACAAAGCCATGTTCATCTTCTTCGGTATTTATGGGATAACCGAGATTCTTTGGTCGACTGAATTCTCCTTCTTCATTCATCTTGGAATAAAAGATGTCGAAATTTCCGACGCCGGCATGACCGTCTGATGCAAAATAGAGTGTATAACTGTCTGAGTGCATAAAGGGTGTTTTTTCATTCCCCTTTGTATTGATCTCCGGACCAAGGTTTATTGCAGGACCCCAACTCCCATCTTCCTGTCGCTCAGATTTATAGATGTCCATTCCACCGTAGTGCTGACCCGGCTTTTCGGCATCCGCTCTGGTAAAATAAAGCGTTTTATTATCCGCTGATATACTGGGTTGACCTTCCCACCTTTTGTATTTGTTGATGTTTTCACCCACGCTTTTCAGATCCGACCATGCACCTTCATGAAATTCTGTGTAATAAATATCTCCCATTGGCTCAAGTGTCATCCCCATATTAGGTCTGCGAAAAGGCTCCATCTTGATCACGGTCACAAAGATCAATTTGTTATCGACTGATATACTGGAGCCTCCCTGATGTAGACCAAGATTGAATGGATCAAGCATTGCCTCACCCAATTCGAAACTTCCGTCGTAGTTGTTTTTACTTCGGGTAAAAACTTCTCTTTCTACTGACCCGAATGCACCTTTCGTATCAACCATTTGTTTTCTGGTGAAGAACAGATATTTATTATCCGGTGAAAGCATGGGCAGATATTCTTCATCTTTGGTTGACACACCTCTCACTTTGACCGGGTTAAATTCTACAGGATTGGCCATAATTTCCTGATAAGTCTCAATTCGGTGCACGAGATAAGCAGCCTCATCCCTTTCCTTATTAGTCTTGTCGGCTTCATGGATTTTGACGTAATCGGCCAGATATGCCTTAGCTGTTCCGAAGTCTTTTTTAAAGTAATAGATCTTACCGATCTCATAAAGAACATCTCCATTCTGGATTTCAGGGCATGCCTCAACAGCCTTGGTATAATACTCGATCATTCGATTCTCGAGATTTTCATAAGCTTTTGGCTGTATAGGCGGATCATTCTTAAGCTCCTTCATCTTAAGATCACCTAGTCGAAGATAGGCTTCTGCAAAATCCTCGTCTTCCTGGACAGCTTTGACCAGATAAAAATTCTCTTTGGAGCTGTGCCGATTCTTATTGGCTTCTTTCCAGTATTTGAGTGCCTTTTTTTTGGGTTTATTGCAGAATTCGTCCTGAGCCCGAATTGTCCCTGTCAAAAGAATACATAAGCTAAGCGTGGCTGTCAGATAGGTCCCCAGCCGGAAATATGTCATATCCCTTCTACTTTAACAGGCCTTTGAGCTTTTTCTTGGCTTCTTCTTCCATTTTTTTCTTGGCCTCTTCTTCTTTCTTTTTCTTCTCTTCTTCCAGTTTTCTCTTCGCTTCTTCCTCGGCTTTCTTTTTCAAACGTTCAGCCTCTTTTTTGGCCTTTTCCTCAGCTTCTTTTTTCAATTTTTCAGCTTCTTTTCTGGCTTTTTCTTCCGCTTCTTTCTTAAGCTTTTCGGCCTCAGCTCTGGCTTTCTCTTCCATCTCTTTTCTCTTCTTGGCCAATTCTTCTTCAAGCTGTTTCTTAAGGTCTTTTTGAGAACCTCCACCAAACTTTGGAAGGTCGAGCGCAATCTTCGGATCATCTGTCGTCCCGGTGATTTTACCTGTGATGTTCACAATTTCCGGCAATGCAACGGTTTGACCTGTTTGTTGCTGCAATTGACTCAACAAGTTAGCTGCCGCCTTATTTGCAGCGCCACCAAAGTCTTCTCTTGGAATGGCCATGTTCATCGAATATTCTATGGTCTGATCAAAGGCTGTCCAACCCGATAAAGTCGTAACAATATTTCCTGCAGTCACATCAAATGGATCCATGAACATTTTACCACCCTCAATGGTAAATGTGATGTTCATATTATCCAATCTTGGATTGCGGAATTCATCCTTTTTCAGCTTGTCGGCGGCCAATTCAAGAGGTGCGAAATTTTTTAGACCCAATTGATGTGTCATCAAGATTCCTTTTCCATGTAATGATTCACCTATGACCTCCATTTTGTCATCAAACACACCTTTGATATCAAAATTGGTGGAGTACTGTCCTTCAGAACTCTTGAATAAAGGAACCAGCTTTTCAACGGTATTGAAAGTTGTCACTGTTTTTTGTACATCAAATTTCTCAACGCTCATATCAAAATCAAAAGCTGGTCGTCTTGGATTTGTAGTCTCGTAAAAACCATGTGCGGAGACCTTTCCATCCAACAGATTCATGCTAGTATTGTCAAGACTCATTTTGCGATCACGTATTGTAATTCCTCCTTTGAAATTGTCAATATCATATCCATCCAGATGAATCTTCTTAATGTCACTTCTCAAAACGAAATCAATATCTCCTGGAACTTCAACTACCTCCATCGGAGTTTCTTCGCCTTCTTCTTCAGCCGGCGCCTCACCATCACCTCCTTCTGAACTGCTTTCAGTCTCCTCTTCCTCTTCCATGAATTCAGTTGCATCGATTAGGTTTGACTTAAGATCAAGATTGGCCATCAATATGGCATCTTCATCGAATACATAAGGAATGAATTTTTCAACCTGACCTCTTGCTTCAAAATCAGATCTTCCGACCATCATTTTCATTTTATTAAGGGTCACGTATTTTGGAGCAAAAGCAACATCAATTTTATCAATGCTCACATCATAAGGCAATTCTTTTGACTCGTACACCATATCCTTGATAACGAGTTTACCTTTCGCGTCAAAGTCCTCATATCTTTCTTCATCGATGGTAGATTGGTTTCCTTCCAAACTGATGTTCATTTCAATGAATCCATTCACAGCATCACCTTCTTCAAGTGGGATCACATCCTTTATTGAACCCAGATCAAGATCGCCGTCAAAATGTGCTTTAATGAAAGGATCACTGATTGGTGTTTTAATCAGAACACCCATATCAAATGGATTACCGGCTAGTTCAACATGAAATTTTTCAACGTCAACAACAGTGTTGTTTGCGTCTCCACCCGGACTTTGGGTGTTCACATGTATATTGATTTTGTCAACTGATTTAGGAAGGTCGGGGTATTGGAAACTCGCATCCACAATACTCAAGTCCACATCAAAGGCAGGTAAAGACTCTCCTTCCATGCGACCCTTAGCCATGCCTGAAAGCGCAAGCTGACCTTCTGTTTTCACAGACGCAAAATCCCTGGTGTAAACCGCAGGCACCAATGAAAGAATTGACTTGAAAGAAGTTTGTTTCGCTGCGAAGGTCACATCCATTTCTGATGCCCCATCCTCAAACATTTGATACCACCCATCGAATCCTAATTCAAGTGAATTGATCTTGAAGGAATTCTCGGTAAAAGTGAATTTGTTGTTGGCAAGATCCGCTGCAAGTTCTGCACGTACATCTATTCTAGCCTTTGACAAATAGTTAATTCCATCCATTTTATATGTAATGGCAGCTATATCCAGATCAGCCAAAAGGTCCGTCATATCTGCTGAAAAATCTCCGCTCAGGAAGAAATCGAGATCCTCTATTCCCGCATACATATTCCCTTGTCTGTCGTCATAGGTAATCATAGCATCCGTGATATCCAGTCTTTCCAACTCCATGCTAAATGAACCGGCTTCCTCTGTACTTTCTTCTTCAACCTCTTCTGCTGGCTCTTCCACTTCCGTTTCATCACTTTCCTTAACTATATCGTAGTTGGCAATACCATCACTCATAACAATCACGTTCATCTCAGGAGAGGCAATTTCAATGACTTTTATATTGATCACTTCACCATTGATCACACTCATTAGATCTACTACCAGATTGATTTCACCAATATGTGCAAGTTTTACACCTTCAAATTGATCAACACCAATTACACTTACATCCTCAATCCCAAATGTGAAGTCAGGAAAAGATGAAATCAACGAAAGATCGAAATCACCGAAATCAACCTTGGCATTTACGGTGTTGTTTATTTCCTCTTTAACTGTGGCAATAATATCGTCCTTGAAAATGATAGGTAGAACTATGATGGCCGCGACCAGTAGGATCAGGAGCACACCAAAAATTTTGAGGATCTTTTTGATCATGACGTCTGCTTTTGTTGATTTTCTAAGTTATCAATATTCAATTATTTTATGCGGTCTGAGGAGCATTTTTTAATTCACCTTCCGTTACCGCAACAATAGAGGAAACTGTAGCATCTCCTGTTACATTCACCACCGTTCTGCACATATCCAACGGTCGGTCTACTGGAAAAATTATAGCAATCCATGCCGGATTTAAGCCCACGGACGATAATACTATTGCCAGCATAACCAAACCGGCACTCGGAACGGCTGCCGATCCGATCGAGGCAAGAGTGGCCGTGAGTACAATGGTCAACTGTTGTGTAAAAGTGAGGTCGATACCATGGAATTGAGCCAGGAATAACACAGCCACTGTTTGGTATAGGCTTGTTCCGTCCATATTAACGGTTGCACCAATCGGTAGGACAAAACCAGCCACATTTTTCGAAACACCGATATTATCCTCAACACATTCGATGGTTACCGGCAATGTTGCCGCGCTTGAACTTGTTGAGAAAGCCAGAAATTGCGCCGGGCTTATCTTTCTGAAAAAATCGGAGTAACCTATTCTGACAATGAGCTTCATTAGAAGTGGGTACGAAGCAAAGATCATGAAGACCAATCCAATAAATACAGCAAGAGAATAACTTCCCAGTCCTTTGAAAATCTCCAAAACACCCTGAGGTGTTTCAGCAAGATCTGCCACAACACCGGCCATTAAAGCAAAGACAAAAAATGGTGCAGCCTTCATGACAATGTCCACCATTTTCAGGAAAACCTCATTCGTACCGTTCACAAAGTCAATAACTCCTTTGGTTTTATCACCCGGAAGCAAAATGAGAGTGATACCGAAGAATATGGCAAAAAAGATAACCTGAAGCATTAATCGATTATCTGATATAGAAAGGATCACGTTTTGAGGTACCATGTCTACAAGAAAACGAAGTGGACCGCTTTCTTTATTCTTTTTCATGGTAGCCAGACGTTCCTCGAGCTTTTTCTGATCTGATTCTGACAAGTTGGAAAGAAGATCGTCTTCGTCGAGGTATTTTGCATAGGCCGGATCTGCGCTGAGCATCTTTCCATCAACGATCTCTACTTCATTCTCAACAGCCCACTTTTCATAGCTGATCCTGTTACGAATTCTCTGTTCATCATCTACACTGTCACCCGGTCGAAACACATTTCCAATTAAAAGACCAACGCTAACGGCAAAAACCGTCGTACCCAGATAGATCAATAAGGTCTTACCTCCCATCTTGCCCAGTCTGCTCACGTCATTCATTCCGGCAATACCCCCAATGATGCTGAAGAGAACCAGAGGTACGGCGATAAACTTCAAAAGACGAATAAAAATATCCCCGAAAGGCTTGATCCAGTCGAGGGTAAAGGTGCGCCACATCAATTCACCGGAATCCGAAACCGAATCCATGAAGCTACTGAAGAAGGCCCAGGCAATTCCCAGTGCCAGTCCGATGATAATTTTTACATATAATGGCATCAGATCTTATTTGTTTTAGATAATAAATAGTTGTCGGCAATCACCAGCCAAGCCATGGCTTCTACGATAGGAACGGCCCTGGGAACTACACATGGATCATGTCTTCCCTGAAGTTCAAGGTCAACATCCTCTCCTTTTTCGTCAACGGTTTTTTGCTTCGATGAGATACTTGCCACTGGTTTGAAGGCCAGATTGAAATAAATGTCTTCACCATTGCTTATTCCACCCTGAATACCACCACTCCTGTTCGTTTTGAATACAGGTTTGTCATCGCGCATCTCCATTTCGTCATTATGTTCAGAACCCTTCATTTCCGCACCGGCAAATCCGGAGCCATATTCAAATCCCTTCACTGCATTGATACCCATCATGGCATGAGCCAGCTGAGCATTGAATTTTTCAAAAACGGGTTCTCCCAATCCGATTGGAGAGTTTTTAATCACACAAGTAATTCGACCTCCTATGCTGTCACCTTCAGACCTCACCTTCTCAATCCTATTGGTCATAAACTCTGCGATATGTGGATCCGGACATCTCACTTCACTATCATAGGTTTTTGAAAGATCCAGGTCTTTATAATCCGTTTTCAAAGAGACATCACCTACTGCGCTTACAAATGCGCTGACTTCTATTCCAAAATCTTTCAACATCTGCTCTGCAATGCCACCGGCGACAACCCTGCATGCTGTTTCCCTTGCAGAAGATCTTCCACCTCCGCGGTAATCGCGAAGTCCGTATTTTTCCTTGTAGGTGAAATCTGCATGACTGGGTCGAAAGACGTCTTTGATCTCTGAATAATCCTTTGATCTGGCATCCTTGTTTCGTATGATAAAACCAATGGGACCCCCCGTGGACATTCCTTCAAAAACACCCGAAAGGATCTCCACTTTATCTTCCTCTGATCGAGCTGTACCCAGACTTGTGCTTCCTGGTCTTCGAAGGTCGAGTTTCTTCTGAATTTCTTCCTGATCGATGTTCACACCTGCCGGACAGGCATCAATAACTCCTCCTATGGCCGGACCATGTGATTCGCCAAAAGTGGTCAGTTTAAAGAGCTTTCCAAATGAATTGCCTGCCATGAAGACAAAAATATCATTTCAATTAGTATTACGCGTCTCCTTATTGGTAATTAGTGATTGGTGATTAGTTCTTGGTGATTAGTGATTGGTGAACAGTGATTCGAAACTTACATCATAAATCATACTTCCTAATTCTAACATCCTAAATATATCTTATATCAGATATCATCTATCATATATCATATATCTCAATGTCATTATTTTACATTTGCACCATGGGAATTCTACTAAAGAACATCAAAAGCCTATACGGTACGGATGAAAATGACATTCGAATCAGAAAAGGCAAGGAGATGGACGAGATCGGACAGATCGATAATGCCTGGATACTTGTTGAAGGCCATGACATTGCTGACTATGGCGAAATGAGCGCTTGTCCCGCAGAAGATGGACACGAAACCGTTGACCTCACTGGGAAGATGGTCATCCCTGCCTTTTGTGATTCACATACCCACATTGTATTCGCCGGTCCGAGAGATGGAGAATTCGAAGACAGGATCAAAGGATTGTCGTACGAAGAAATTGCGCGCCGAGGAGGTGGAATTCTGAATTCTGCCAGAAAGCTTTCTGAAATGTCCGAGGATGAACTTTTCGAGCAATCCAAAGAACGTCTCCATCAGGTTATGCAAACCGGAACGGGTGCCATTGAGATCAAAAGTGGATACGGTTTGTCCATGGAAGCTGAGCTCAAAATGCTCAGGGTAATTAAAAGATTAAAAGAACTGAATTGGCTGCCGATCAAGTCAACTTTCCTTGGAGCTCATGCTCTGCCACTTGAGTATAAGGACCGTAAAGACGACTATATGAAGTTGGTTGGTGAAGAAATCCTGCCTGTTGTTGCATCTGAGAGCTTGGCCGATTACATTGACATCTTCTGTGAGACGGGATATTTTGATGTAAAAGAAACTGAATACATTCTTGATAAAGGCCTGGAATACGGATTGAAAGGGAAGATACATGTGAATCAATTCACTGTTTTGGGAGGAGTGAAAGCCGGTGTAGATAAAGGAGCCGTGTCCGTCGATCACCTTGAGTACGTTGATGAAAAAGATATAGAAGCCTTAAAAGACAGCCAGACCATTCCCACATTATTACCTTCCTGTTCATTCTTTCTCGGAATTCCCTATGGTCCGGCGAAAGAAATGATGCAATCGAACTTGCCACTTGCTCTTGCTACCGATTATAATCCGGGAAGCACGCCTAGCGGAAACATGAATTTTGTATGGTCACTGGCCTGTGTTATTATGAAAATGACTCCCACGGAGGCTTTGAATGCACTCACTATCAACGGGGCCGCAGCGATGGAACTTTCTGATACAACAGGAAGTATCACTAAAGGTAAGTTGGCCAGTTTAATCGTCACAAAGAATATTCCTTCACTGGCATTCATTCCCTATTCATTTGCCGATAATCAGATTGATCGAGTAATGGTTCAAGGCAAGTGGATCTGACCAGTCTTGAATATCGACAAGCCATTGCCGAGGATTATGAGGAAATTCTCAAAATCTCAGCCTTACAGCTTGGTGAAGGATATCTCACAAAGAATGAATTAGCTGAAAAAGCTGTTCAACAAAACACTTTTATACCGGTTGTCCTGATTGAAGAAAGGCTCATTGGTTATTCGATTATTTTTCTTGATGAAAAAAGAAAGCTTGTGGACTACGGACTGGAGAAATGCCATGACCACCTGACTGAATTTTCCGATGATAGCCGGATTCAGATCAGAAAAACGACAGCCATACATCCTGGATTTACCGGTATGGGAATAGGTAGTCGATTGGTGAATTTTGGCCTTTTCTCACTTGAGAATTCTTGTGATATGATACTGAGTGTCAATTGGAAACAGAATAACAGCATTCCAATGGCAAGTACGTCCCAAAAGAATGAGATGAAGGAATTATGTGAGGTAGAAAACTACTGGAAGGCAGAAAGCATAGAGAAGCAATTTATTTGTCCGGAATGCGGACCTCCCCCATGCACCTGCTCGGCGGTAATTTATTTCAAGAAGGTAAAATGATCAGACCTTGTTGAGCTTGCCTATCAGATCCAGGCTCTTTTTTTCCAGATCAGCATTGATCTTATCGTAATGCTTCTTCTGTTCTTTCATATCCGTGATGGCCTTGGCTGTCTGAAGTCGCAGTAGCAAATCATCAAACATAGCCACGGTCTCATCAATGATCTTATTGGTTTCCTTGTCTTTGTCTTTATTGGTGATTTGGACGGAATAACATTCTTCTATGATGTTATTCACCACTACATTGATTTTCTTCTTTAACATTCGACGGCTGGGCATTTGGATTTTTTTCTAAATATAATGTATGGAAAGTAAAAAGTCAAGTGACCTGCCCGACCGACCAGTACAAAAGAATAGTACTTTAGCCCCGTATATCAAAGCAATAAATATTTATTAACATGAATCAATTCGAACAACCACAAGTAGATGTCTCAAGGTTGAGGCCATTCATTTTTGGTGGTATTGGCCTGATAGTTTTCATCATTTTATTTAACTGGGTCACTGTAACAATTCCTCAAGGAGAAGCCGGACTTCTTTACCGAACTTTTGGAGGAGGTATTAATCCGGAAGAGGCTCCAATGGGTCAGGGATTTCACGTTGTAGCCCCATGGAATAACGTGATTGTTTATGAGGTCAGACAAAATGAAAAAACAGAAACACTCAAAGTACTTTCGAGCAACTTACTTGATATCAACCTTGATGTGACGGTTTTCTATCAGCCTGTATATGAAGATCTGGGTCGATTGGAGATTGAGAGAGGCCGGGGGTATGTTGACAAAGTAGTTCTTCCGGTAGTAAGATCTGTAGCCAGGGAAGTATTGGCTCAATATCTGCCTGAAGAGATCAACACAACAAAGAGAGCCGAAATTGAAACGGAGATCTTTGATGAAACCAAGGCCAAAATGGCCGAAAACTTTGTGCAGCTAAACGACATTCTGATCCGAAACATCACCCTACCTGAAAAACTTAGAGCTTCCATTGAGCGTAAGTTACAGCAGGAACAGGAATCATTGGAATACGAATACAGACTTCAAAAAGAAAAGAAAGAAGCAGAAAGAAAGCGTATTGAAGCTGAAGGTATTCAGAACTTCCAGGATATTGTTAACCGAAGTATTACCGACAAACTTTTACGTTGGAAAGGAGTTGAAGCCACAGAAAAACTGGCCAATTCTCCAAATGCAAAAATCGTTGTGGTAGGTAATGGAAAAGATGGACTTCCGCTGATACTTGGAGACTATTAGATTTCAGATTAACGATTAACGATTAACGGTTAACGATTTCTGAAATCATATCAGATATCAGATATCATTTAACATCTATCAGATATCACAAACTGGGCGCTTCGGCGCCCTTTTTTATTATAACCATTAAGAATATGTACTTTTAATACTTCAGGGCAACTATGATGATAGTTCAGCGTTCTAATATTATGAAATCCTTCAGGATATTTTTCGGCATTCTCATTTCGCTGGTTTTCTCTGCATGTAATGAGGAAGAGGCGGTTCAGCCCGAATTTCCTTTTGAAAATGAGGATCTGAGAATTGAATGGGTAGCTAATTATCAGGTTACAGGACAAGCAGTCGATGCACATTTTATCGATGAAAAACACGGTGTATTGCTCACTCGGGAAGGATATATTCATATAACCAGTAACGGTGGCAGAGACTGGGAATTGGTTTACGAGCCTGAGGGATTCGAAAAGGTTTATTATGACATTGAATTCATCAATGACCAGGTTGGATTCATTTGTGGTGGAAATGACACCTATGAGTACAGCTATATACCCGGAGGTGAGATACTGAGAACTACTAACGGTGGACTGAACTGGGAGATCGTTTATTCACCTGCTTCAGCAGAACTAACTCAACTTGCCTACAATGGCAGTGATAAAATATTCAGTTTTTGGAGAGGAAAGCTTTATTTCAGCAATGATATGGGAGATACCTGGTTTGAAAATCAAATTTTCATGTACAACACCATATTGGATTTGGATTTCGATAATGGAATTGGATATGGTGTTGGACAAGATGGATTACTCATCAAAAGCAATGACAACGGTCTGACATGGAAAAAGCTTGATAATTCCCCTTACCCATATTGGATTACTGAGGTAGAATTCACAGGCAACACAGGATTTATTAAAGCAAATGATATATACGGTCCTTTATTCAGATCCACAGACAATGGCTCCACATGGGAACAAATTGACTATGAAACCAGATTCACAAACCTCTTTTATCAGGGTGACGCAAGAGTCGTAGGAACAGGCAGGTATACATATGGCAATCAAAGCGCCTGCTTGATCTATTCAAAAGACGATGGAAATACCTGGAAAACACTGATTTTCAATTCGCACGATGATTTCGGAGACATAAGCATGTACTCGAAAAATCAGGGCTATATCAATGGATACCACCGATTGTTCAAAATCACTTTCAAGGAATAGGAATTTAGAGCTACCACCTTATTTTTCATCATTCATTTTTCATTATTAATTCTAAATACCTCAACCGGCAGCTCTTTCCAAGTTGCCGTTTTCCAGAATTTGAGTCCATTTCTTTTTGCCACCTTTTTGCTTGCTTTATTGTCGACATGTATGACAGAAACAATGAATTCGGAAAGATTTTGTTTGAATCCATGTTCATAGAGTGCTCCGGCAGCCTCAGAAGCATATCCATTTCGCCAGTGTTTCGGTAGAAAGCTATATCCAACTTCCAGCACTTCTTCTCCATTCAGATCTTGAATCAGTAGTCCGGCCTGGCCGAGAAATTCACCGGTCTCTTTGAGACATACGGCCAACATTCCACCCAATCCATCTTCATTGCGTTTCATTTGACGCTCAACCCATACTCTGCTTTGCTCTTCCTCCTTTGGGAAAGTGAAAAACTCCATGGCTTCATCAGAAGTCACGAAGTCTTTCCAGATTTCCACATCGCCATCCTCGAGGAAGCGAAATGTCAGTCTTTCAGTATCAGATGGAATGAGTTGGTCTTTTCGAAGTCTCATAGTATTCGCGCAGGATCGCTAAGTTTAAAATCAAATCAGGAATCTGCTCGCCCGAACGACCGTTCTGGTCGGGCGGGGAACCTGCCTGCCGTCAGGCAGGTCAGGAATCGGTCCTCTTTCTTCTCTTCGCGCCATCCCTTCCAGCTTTCTTCAGCGCCTCGCTGATGATCCACTCCAATTGTCCATTGGTGGAGCGGAATTCATCATCGGCCCATTTTTCGACCTTCTCCAACAGCTTTTCGTCAACCCTCAGGGCGAAAACCTTTTTTTTCGACATAAATCAATGGTGAAGTGTTCCAGTATTTACCACGGGCTGAGCTGATTTATCAGAACATAAAACGACCATCAGGTTACTGACCATAGCGGCTTTTTTCTCTTCATCGAAATCGGCAATGTCTTTGTCCTTGATCTCATCCAAAGCCATCTGAACCATTCCCACTGCTCCTTCAACGATTTTAATTCGTGCAGCAACAATGGCACTGGCCTGTTGTCTCTGAAGCATTGCTCCGGCAATTTCTTCAGCATAGGCCAGATAACCAATTCTGGCTTCCATGACCTCAATTCCGGCTATTTCCAGTCGTTCTGCCACCTCTTTTTCCAGCGCCTCATTTACTTCAGCTACTCCTGAACGCAAAGTGATTTCTGCCTGGGCATCATCGAAATTATCGTAGGGATAAGCACCTGCAAGCTTTCGAACAGCGGCATCCGTTTGAACTCGAACGAAATTCTCGTAGTCATTGACTTCGAAGGCCGCCTTAAAGGTGTTTTCAACTCTCCAAACAAGAATTACAGAAATCATTACAGGATTACCCATCTTATCATTCACTTTTACCCTTTCACTGTCGAAATTCCGCGCCCGAAGGGAAATGCTTCTTTTCACATAGAATGGATTCACCCAGAAGAAACCATGATCCTTCACGGTTCCTTTATAGTCACCAAACAGGGTCAGAACCCTTGATCCATTCGGATAAATGAAGAAAAATCCGGCGGCGATTAATATGATAAAGGGAAGTAATATAAGAACCCAGGGACTCTTGAATGCTGCAATGCCGTAAACTCCGATGGCGAGTAAAGCGGCAAGAATAACCAGCCAGAGATATCCGCTGCCTGGTTTGGTTGAAAATTCTTTGCTCATGTTATTTTGATTTTGTTTTGATATTATTTTGATATCAAATATCGCAAAAATTTTTTAATTCATCAAATTCAGATCTTTAAGGGCCGTAAAATCAGCCAGCAAGCCCTCTTTTTCTTTGGAAATCACTTCTATTCTGAATCGACATAAATTGTCATAAGATGCCTCCTCAGCGGTCAAACCATGCCTTGCCATGATTCGCTCAACATCACCCAGGATGCCAATTGGAAATTCAACCTCCACAAATTCCTTCTCAATGTATTTCGACTTCCTGATCTGAGAAGCAGCCATTTTCGTTGCTTCTTTATATGCCCGAATCAAGCCACTTACGCCTAGCTTTGTTCCGCCGAAATAACGAACCACAATTACCAGGGTATTTGTTAGTTCTTCAGATTTGATCTGATTCAGAATGGGCAATCCCGCAGAGCCGGACGGCTCGCCATCGTCATTGGCTCTTTCTATATCACCATTCGGTCCTAATCGATACGCATAACAATGATGTCTGGCTTTTGAATGTTCAGCCCTGACCTCCTGCATTCTGTTTTTAATATTCTCATCAGATACAACCGGAAACAGATAAGCAATGAATTTGCTTCCTTTCTCTTTGTAGAGTCCTTCGCTTTTTGATACCGGAATATAGATTTCCATCAGGATGTCATTAGAACAAATAAAGCCAGTACGGACAGGATCAATCCAGCCACATTCGCCTTCGATAGTTTTTCCTTAAAGAATAGAATGGACATCAGTGTTGACAAAACCACCACTCCAATGTTATTCAATGGAAATAGCACAGAGCTTTGCATGCCTTCAGATTTCAATGCCATTACAAGAAAATAGATGGATCCAAAGTTCACGAGTCCCAGTGCCAGACCCATCCAGAACTTGTTCCAGTAAAAGGACCTGATATGACTTCTCAACTTCACCGAAAAGATCACCACCCCGCCAGAAAACGCAGCAAGGAATAAAATAGAAGTAAAAAGAATACTGTCGTCTTCCGTCAGGTAAAAATTCTCGATCAGTTTGATCGAGGTATCAATCAATCCACTTCCCAGGAATATGATCATGAGCAAAAGAAAATTGCGATTCCAAATTGACGATTTTTCTTCTTTCCTGGTGGCGAAAAATATTCCAAACAAGGCTAGCACAATTCCCAGAATTTTAAGCCACGTGATCTCATCTCCCAGAAAAATAAATGCAACAGAAATCGGAATGACTACAGACATCTTATTGGCCACAACAGCAGGAGCTGCTCCTGCCAGATGCGTAGCCCTGGCCATGGCATAGAACATTCCAACAAATCCGCTACCGAGCAGCAAGGCCCACTTTACCCACTCTGCAGAAGTAAGAGTGTGCATATACTCTGAACCGGTGAGAAGGGCACCGGTAGCTGCAGCTACAAGATAATTCAGGATAATGACCAGAATGGTATTCATTCCGAGCTTACCCATCCATTTAAAGATAATGAAGATCAAACTGCTGCAGAGAATACTAAGAAGAAGGTAGATCATTCAGTATTGCGATAAGTTAGAATCCGATTACCCTGTAAATCTGATCTTGAAATTTCCCTTCCTTTAAATTCCGGAGCCTTAAGTCCATTTTCAAGATCATTCTGACTCTCAAAGATCCTGATCTCATCCCATAAATCCGCATCAATGAATGATTGAAGAAGTTTTCCTCCACCTTCTACAAATAAGGATGAATTACCTCGCTGATGAAGTTCCTTGAGTATTTCTGGCAGATCCCTCTTTCCCTGAACATGATCTATATTTTCCGGAAAGTCTCTTTCCTCATTATTAAAAACCAGCGTGCGACATGAATCTGAAAAGACCTTCAGATCCTTGGGAAGATCATTCTTTCGATCGATCACAATTCTCAGCGGATCTCTACCATCGACCAATCGCACATTCAATGATGGATTATCGGTTAACAGCGTATTCTTACCAACCATAATGGCCATTTCCTGAGAACGCCATAAATGTAGCAGGCGTTGTGTAGCATCATTACTTATTCTGAACTGACCTTTTTCTCCTTCCTTGCGCTCTTTGTCGATGAATCCATCTTTGCTCTGTGCCCATTTCAGGATCACATAGGGTCGTTTCTTTTGATGAAAAGTTCGAAACCTTCTGTTGGAATCTATTTCTCCTTCCTTCAGAATCCCAGATACAACTTCTATTCCACTTTCTTCTAATTTCTGAACTCCCTTGCCATTCACTTTCTCACTGGGATCGAGTCCGGCAATGACCACTTTCGATATACCCGATTCTATGATGCGATCAGTACAAGGAGGCGTTTTACCGAAATGAGAACATGGCTCGAGGTTGACATAAAGTGTTGAACCTTTTAGATCGGCGGGATCTTTGACACTTTCGATTGCATTGATCTCGGCATGGTTCTTTCCATACTCCCGGTGATAGCCTTCACCAATGACTTTATTATCCTTCACAATGACACATCCGACAAGGGGATTCGACAATACATTGCCAAGTCCTTGTTGTGCCAGTTGCAAGCAGCGACTGATGTATAATTCGTCTGAAGTCAAAGCAGGGTAAAAATAGGAAGGAGTTACGAGTTATGAGTTATGATCTATGAACGATGAGCTAAGAAAATTTGTTCAAGCCTCATCATTCTCAACTTAAAGCGATCCAGGTAATGATCCAACCGATCATTGAAAGAAATCCAAAGGTGGCCATGATCATGCCAGTCTTGCGCATGGATTTGTTGTAGGAATAGAATTTTGATCCCTCCAGATCCCGGCTTTTGGATTGCCAGTAATACATTCCGATCCAGATACCGAAGAGTCCGCCACAGGCTGCTGAGAAAAATCCAAAAAAGATCCAGAATGGATGGGCCTGATCTAGCTGCTGCGATTCTTCAATTCGCTTGTTCCGATATCCCTCAAGTTCTTCTTTTGTGAATTCTCTGCCTTTGGATTTGAATATCTGCAGGGCGAGCTGATGATCTATGTTGCTCCATTCATCAGCTTTCTCAATTACTTCCATAAGCTCCTCATCCGAGAATTGAAACAAGTAGTAATCGTCGGGAATGTTTTTGATGTCCCTGGCCGCTCTTCCCTCCAGCAATTCTTCGGCTTTGTCGAAATCCTGAACATTCACTTTCACCAGGACTTCATTTCCCAGTGAATTACCCTGAAAAGTCAGATCAACAGAGGGTGTGACATCTTCAATTTTAGATTCCACACCTTTTTCTTTAAGAAAGGATTGAAGTTCCTCCGCTTCAGGAGCGTTGTCGAATTTTGCTAATTGGACTAATTGTTCTTGTTCTTCTGACATTACTTATGAAGTTTTACCTGCCAAATTTTCTTCAATGATAAGGAGTCCTTTGAAACGAACTGGACCCGATATACATAATCAGTCTTAGATTCCCTGATGGCAAGATCTTTCTTAAAGGCGTCGTATTTCCATTCACCTTCTTTGATCGTAAATCCGGTCACCCCGTCATTACAGCTTCCACCATGAGTACTTACAATTCTGCTTTTCGAAGCAAAAGTCCATTCATGAAATTTACAATCATTCTCTTCACATTCTGGTTTCTCTCTTGAGAATGAATAGATCTTATCCATTTCCAGGCTTTCAGGCCCACATGCATACCAGTCACCCAGGAAATATGAGGAAGGATTTATCTGAGATAGAATATAAAATGGAAAGGATAGACTAATGAGAAGCAGACATCGAATCATTCTCTAAATATAGGTGAAATGAATTCATTCATTTGATGAATCCTCATTACTTTCAATATTCTGCCCAGCATTACTGACCACTCCTTCTATCCACGTATGGAAGTAAATTGTCAGTCCAAGAAGGATGTGATAAATCAGAAAAACCAAATGAATCGTACCTACACGCTCAGAATGAATGAGTCCGGAGAAAATATGAAAACCAGAAAGCATAAAGATACTGGCCCTTTTCCATTTGCTAAAAATGAGCGCTACGCAAAACAACTGAAATGCAAATCGGATCAACTGAGAGGACAGGCGCTCCGGTCCGATTGTGAGATTGACCAGGACAATTACAACGGCGTCCAGTAATAAAGACACAAGAATAGCCGCGAAAAGTACAGGATGATTCTTCATCGACACGAATATACCTTATTCGTCCCTGGCAATAAGTTTCTGCAACTTTTCTAAACCGGGATAACGTACCATAGGTCGGCCTCTTTGATTGTATTTAAAAATCTCAAACTCCTCATCAAAGAGGCGAAGAACATTGGCCATGTTTTTAAATTCCGGAATTTTTCTTCGTAGAAACCGGGCTCTCCAAAAGAAGAAAAATGATAAAATGCATTGGTGGCCACCTCAACATAAAAGTAATTACCATCCGAGTGCCCGCTCTCCCAGCCCTCCACTTCATAGGATGTTTTCAGTCTATAAATATTTTCTGCTTCTAGCTTCTTTAGGAAATCAGAAAGATCTTCAACTGCAATTCTCTGAACCCTGAATGAATCGATTTTGAAATTCATCTGATGCCAATAGATATGTGACTTATCCCAAGGCTGATCGTTTGATGATTCATAATATTCTATCCAGCGTGCCGACCACTTTTGATCGGTATACGAGACCTCGTAAATCATTCCAAGACGAAAGAGACTTTCATTCACCCACAAACGAATGGTGATGCTGTCCATACCTTTTTCCAACTCTCTTAATTTGAGCTCATCTACCCTCTTCTTTTTAATCTCATACATCAGATCAGGCAAGCCGGTTAAGGTGGTATCTGGAAGTATGAGTTGAAACTGGGATTGGGAATCCTGCTCGAGGCATGATTGACTAAACACAAGAAACAACGAGAGAGCAAGAATGACAAAAATCCTCATTCAGAAAATCTATTCAATAAAATTAATAGTATAACGAAACTGACTCTATGTGAATTGTCTAGAAATCACAATCATCACGTTTCTTCTGACGTTTCTTCCAAAAGCTCTTTTTCTCTTCAACCATGATCATGCCACCGAGGATATTTAATTCTCCACCATGCATTTCAATTTCAACCTCAATCTCTTCAGGCAAGCCGACCTTGATCGTTCTGGTTGTGGTTTCATAACCGACATAACTCACCTCCAGTTCAACCTCTCCTTTGAATTTTTGATCAATCTTAACTTGAAATTTACCATCAAAGTCAGTAGTGGCACCTCCTATAACAACGCTGTTTTTCTTGACCGCAACATTGGCGAAAGGCAACACCTCTTTCGCATGATCCGACTCTCTGACAACGCCCCGAACTAGGATCTTCTCTTCCTCACTGCCTGACACTTCAATATCGGCATGTTCTATTTTAACCTGTGGGACATCGGCCGTCGTTTGAGCAATTACAGATTTTGAGCGCAAGAGGCCAATCAAGGCAGTGAGGATGGCAGGAATGGTTAGATATTTCTTACTCACCTCAATCTTGAACGGTGACGTCTCATGAATCTTACGATTGAGCTTTTCCGGTGAAATTCGTCCACAAACCTGTCCCTCACTCTCCTTGAGCAACTTGTAAAGTCGAATATCGGAAGCCGTGGTAAGATCAAAAACTTTCTTCTCACACTGATCACAGAATCGTGCATCCCCCATTTCCTTCATGTCCCTCCATCTCTGGTCGCATGAAAAAGTTTGCTTGATCTTATATGACTTCCTGTTTAGCATCTTGTATCTAATTTACATAGACCTATTGGAATATCAATGGGCAAACTTTTTAGCAGCGGATATCCTTTTTTAAGCTTTTCGAATTCATTTTTAAAGTTTTATGGAATCTTGATCAAATTGAAAGCAGGAGCTCCTTGAATCGTGTACTTTTGTTGCTGTGAAGATCAAATCGAACACGTTACCAGCTATTTATGAGTATTGCCTGACTCAACTAGGCGATTTATATCCCGAAAATGAGATCAGGACCTTCGTGAAACTGGCCCTTGATCATTACTTTAATTACGATTCAAAATTTCTCGCATTAAATCCCGATGTGCGCTTCACTGAATCCGAATTATTGAAGATCGTTTTCATGACGAAGGATCTGAAAAAGGGTAAGCCAATTCAATACATATTTGGTGAAACGGAATTCTGTGGTTTAACGTTCAAAGTAAATGAGCATGTTTTGATTCCAAGACAAGAGACGGAGGAGTTGGTGAATTGGATTTTGGAAGATGATAATATTGGAGGATGGGGTGATAAAATTAAAATATTGGATATCGGAACCGGCAGTGGTTGCATTCCAATTTCATTGAAAAGCAGTGTACCTCATGCTCAGGTGCATGCAAGCGACGTATCAGAGGAAGCATTGATGATAGCCAGGTCAAATGCTGAATTAAACGGGACAGACGTAAACTTTATTCAGGACGACATCCTGAATCCCAAAATAGGTAGTTACAAGGCGCCATATCATATAATTGTGAGCAATCCACCTTATGTGCGTCAATCCGAAAAAGAAAGTCTCCATATGAATGTCGTAGATAACGAACCGCATACGGCCTTATTCGTTCCGGATGAAGACGCAATGGTTTTTTACAATGCCATAGCAGATTTCGCGCTTCAAAGTTTGACTGAAGATGGAGTGCTTTATTTTGAGATCAATGAAGCACTGGGAATTGAAACGAAAAAAGCCCTTGAGAGTAAGGGCTTTCAGGATATTCAATTAAGAAAGGATATCAACGGTAAAGACCGAATGATACGGGCTTCGAAAAGTCTTAGTTAACTATTACTTTCTGAACGAATACCTCTCCTCTGTTTATTATTTGAAGGAAGTAAATTCCCTTGGTTAAATCTGAAACATCGATTGTGTGGTTGCCTGATTGAATTTGAATATCGGCATAAACGACTTCTCCTGTAATGCTATTTAGGCTGATCTCATTTACTTTATTTGGCAGATATAGATTCAAATCATTTGATGCGGGATTGGGGTATATTTTAATCTCTTCAAATTCTTTTGATTCAGCAATTCCCACTGGATTTCCAGTTGGCTCTGACATGCTAGCGCCGGATTGTACTACGGCCTTATTCGACTCTTCCTGAAGAATTACAAGGGCATACATTCTGTTCAGACTCCAGTCAGAATTTACACTCTCAGTAAATGTAAATGTCAGACTATCGCCAACGTTAGCAGGAAGGTTCACCACATCTCCTTCAATATCCGTCATAGATTTTCTAAAGACATCATAATGTTCATTTTCTCCATTTGGTGCGGCATAGGCCACCGTATCTTCAACAAGTGCCACAAACATTCTCAGATTTCCATAGGAATGCGAAGCCTCGGTTTTGATGGATACATTCACTTCAATATCCGACCCACTGCTTTTATCGTGACTTACCGAAATGCTTGCTTCGCTGGTCTGACCGGTATAAGGAGTAAATAAAGATGCATTTGAAGTATTCTGACTACTCGGTACATTATTCCCCTGAATCGTGAATTTTGGTGTTGATCCATATTGACCGTAATACTTTGTTCGGTCGTCATTTTCAACCGGATTGTGATTATTCAACACACAACTTGAGTAAGGTGAGCTTGGATGCACAGACACATGCAGGACATCAGGGTGATTGCTTAAGTTGGTATAGAAGCCTGGATTTCTCGAGGCACATATACTGCAGCGAGTATTCGTGAAGTGCTCAACTACAACCTTCTTTGGAACCTGTGCCCAGGAAGTAATAAATAAGAGATTACTAAACAGGAATATGGAAATTCTTTTCATTGTTCTCAATTTGAATACAATTCTAAGAACATCGCCCAATTACATTTGTTCAGTTTTTGACAAATGAAATCTTCCTTACATTTTGATCAGATTCAGTCTCTTTTTCTCCCATTCATTCCACTCCCCTTTTTCAATGGCTTCTTTGATCATTTTCTTGCCATCAAGAGTTGAGGCATAATAGTCAAGTATATTCTTCATTGGAGAACGAAGACGGGCATTGTAACTGAAATTTCCTTCGAAAAGATTGGCCAAAAATTTCTCATCCATATGATTCAAGGCTTTCAATGTCTGAGCCGCCTTCACCCTGGTTCGGAATTCAAAACTAGATCCAGTCATATCGATAAGTTTATTAAGACTTTCCTGAGTATTGTGCTCGTAATAATCGATTTGCAACCAAGTGATTAAAACATTGCGCTCATTGTTTCCTTCCAATCCGGCCGTCATTTCCAGGTATTCATGAACCTTTTCAGTCCCTTCATATTCAGCACAAAGTTTTGACAAAGTCATCTCGACAATCTCATAGGATTGATCCATCAACAATGCCTCATATTCAGCCATCAATTCTGGTCTTATCGCTGCAGTATATTTCACCGCCGCCTTTCTAACTTCATGGTCTTTATCTGTCAGGGCTAATTTCCAGATCTCTGCACTCTGTGGATCAAACATCAACTGTCTGAAAGCTTCGGTTCTTACAGCATGAAAGTCATCACTTTCAAAAATGGATCCAAGGGCTGTTCTCTTAATATCGATAGGAGTATTACTCAAGGCCTTTACAGCATCATATCTGTCGAGAACGTTTTCTGCCTTCACAGCCTGATGAATTAACATATCAAACGGCTTTTCAAAATCAACCTGCTTCAGCACCTTACTACCAGCATCAAACAGAGCGTAGGAAATATTCTTTCCAGCCGGAATCTCAAAATCAATAATGTGGTTTTGATTTTCGATCCAGACTCTTTCCTCTACCTTGCTTCCATCTTCAAAATGGACTTCAAAATCAATCGGCATCTTGAATAGACCCGTCAGTTCATTGACTTCATGAACCTGTTCAACAATGAACCTGCCGTAGTGGTCCTCTCCGTGGTGACTCGTTTCAAATTCTACCTTGTAATAAGGCTCGCCACCGTGATAAACCCATTCCTCCCAAAACCAGTCGAGGGATAAACCAACTGCTTCGTGGAATGAGATCAGCAGGTCATGCGAATCCACATTCTTCAATCCATGCTTCTTCAAATAATAATTAATGGCAATCTTATAGTTTTCATTTCCCGCAACATCGCGCAGCATTTGAAGAACATATGATCCTTTAGGATAATGTCTGGCCGTACCGGCTGAACTGTGCATCAAAGGCTTAAAATCTTTTTTCGATGCCATAATTGATGCCTGGGCCGCTTTTCTTCTTGCCCAGTGGTAATAATCCTGGCCAAATGCCACACCCTGATATTTCAAATCGTAATGCGTTGCAAAACTTTCCTGTAACCATGTGTGGGTTGAAGTTCTCGCCGACACATAATCACCGAACCATTGGTGAGCTAGTTCATGAGCATTTACTCTCACATAGTTTCGATCCAGGTATGTTCTTTCATCCACCATATAGAAGTCACCATAGATCGTAGCGGATGTATTTTCCATCGCACCATAAAGGAAGTCCTGAACGGGAATCTGAGAATATGTTCCCCAGGGATAAGGAATGCCCGTTTCCTCTTCCATGAATCGCATCATGTCTTCAGAAAACTTATAGGTTGGCTCCACCCTGTCTTCCCAATCGGCATAGTAATAAAAGTGCATTGGCACACCGCTTGGAGATTTTGTCTTTTTTATCTCGTATTCACCAATTCCCAACATGATCAAATAAGTGGTGTGAGGCAATTTCATCTTATAATGCCATATCGTTGTTCCGTCCTTGTTCTTTTTCTCATTTATAAGAGCCCCATTAGAAAGCACTTTATACTTCGAATCCATCGTAACAATTACTTCCGTTGTGACCTTATCATTCGGAAGATCATACATCGGAATCCAATGTCGGTTGTCGATTCCCTGACCCTGAGTCCAAATTTGCTTTCTGGATCTGCCGGTCTTATCATTCCAGCCAATGAAGTAAATACCCTTCTTTGGAGTGGCATTGTACTTGATCTTTAAACGGTGAATTTCATTTGACTTCAATGATTGATTGAAGAAGAGCATGAAACCATCTTTTTTTCTTCGATAGTTTATTTTTTCGTCGTCAAGGGTGATCTCTTCAATTTTGATTCCGGGACCATCGATGTATGCTGAATCAACCTTCCAGGCAAGCACTTTGAAATCATGAGTTACCTGTCCGTTTACCTTTCCCTGCTCTGGTTCAAAATCAACTTCCAGCTTCAGATGTTGGTAATCGAGGGGGTGTTCTCTTGGAACTGATTTCTCATCGAAATAATAAATATTCTTCTTGGTCTGCGCCATCATGTACTGAGCGCACAGTACCATTGCCAAAAACAATAAAATCCTGCCTGTCTTCATCTATATAAATTTTCCTTCTTTAACATAATGTGCATTTGCCTTACTTCTCAAATTGTAGGAAGAAGACATGACTTCACCATATGCACCGGCCGAACGAATGGCCATATAATCACCGCGTTTAAGTTCGGGTAAAAGCACCGATTTTCCAAAGCAATCGGAAGATTCACAAATGGGTCCAACCACGTCATATCTCTTCACGTCATCTTCTTTCACTTCACCATTGATCTTTTCGATCTTATGATAACTCTGATACAAAGCCGGACGGATCAATTCCGTCATTCCCCCATCCACAATGGCAAAGTTGACATTGATACCTTCCTTCACGTATAAAACTTTCGTTATCAAGCTCCCGCACTGACCAACAAGAGATCGGCCCAATTCAAAGTGAAGACTTTGTCGCGGTCTGAGCTCAAGATGCTCCTTGAATACTGAGAAGAAGGATACAAAATCAGGAATCATATTTTCATCCGGATTTTCATAATCGATTCCTAAACCTCCTCCAACATTTATATGATCAGTGATGATATGACGATCTATGAACCATTTCTGAATCTCATTTATCCTCAAACAGAGTCCACGATATACACTGAGATCTGTGACCTGAGAACCAATATGAAAATGTAGCCCGGTCAATTCGAGGTTCTTCGATTGCTTCAGCTTTTCAAGAACCGACTCCAGCTCCCATGTATTGATTCCAAATTTATTCTCCTCCAGTCCGGTGGTTATATATTCATGGGTCTTGGCATTTACATTTGGATTCAGTCTCAAGGCAATCCTGGCCTTCTTACCCATCCTACCGGCGATCTCATTGATCACTTCCATCTCCACCGCCGATTCAACATTGAAAGTGAAAATGTCGTTCTCTAGTCCGAGTTCGATCTCCTCATCAGATTTCCCCACTCCGGCAAATGCGATCTCTTCTTTCTTGAAACCCGTTTCGATGGCCTTCAGAATTTCATTGCCACTCACACAATCTGCGCCAAAACCCCGACCCGATATGTGTTTCAGTATTTCATCATTGGAATTCGCTTTGAGCGCGTAATGAATGTGATATCCAAAATGATCTGCCGCTTCCTTGCAAGACTGCAAAGTATCATCCAGCACTTCCATATTGTAATAGAAATATGGAGTATTCTTCTCTTTTATCCCTTTCACAAAATATTCCGTCATCCTAAAAGAGCTTTTTATTTAGTTCGTTAAGCGCTTTTTCCTTGTATTCCTGGCTGACCAAAATTGAAATGTTATGTCGACTTCCACCGTAAGAGATCATTCGAATTGGAACATCTTTTAAGGCATCAAAGATCTTGAGCGCAAATCCTTTACTTTCTGAAATGAAATTGCCCACAACACAAATGATGGTCTGATTCTCTTCCACTTCAACACTTCCGTATTTTTTGAGATCAGCCATAATATCTGAAAGGCGCGAAGTATCATCGATGGTCAATGAAACCGTTACCTCTGACGTGGTGATAAGGTCGATCGAAGTCTTATAAGTCTCGAAAATTTCAAAGACTTTTCTCATGAATCCATATGCCAAAAGCATCCTTCCTGATTTGATCTTCACCGCAGTAATTCCATCTTTTGCCGCTATCGCCTTAATTCCTTCGCCTTCGCCATCTGCTGTGAGCAAAGTGCCTGAGGCGTTGGGATTCATTGTGTTCTTTAGTCGAACCGAGATATTATTCTTTTTTGCCGGGGTCACGCTGGCAGGGTGCAAGATCTTCGCGCCAAAATAGGCGAGTTCCGCTGCTTCGTCGAATGACAATCTTTCAATTGCCTGAGTACCTTCTACATATCTTGGATCATTGTTGTGAAATCCGTCAATATCTGTCCAGATCTGAATTTCTTCAGCCTTCAATGCAGCCCCAATTATACTGGCAGTATAATCACTGCCCCCTCTTTTCAGGTTGTCGACTTCACCAAAAGCATTTCTGCAGATAAAGCCTTGGGTGATAAAAAGCTTTTTATCTTTATTCGGTTCCAATTCTCTTTCCAGATTCTGCTTGATGTAAAAGTCATCGGGTTCACCTTCCTTATCGATCCTCATGAAATTGAGAGCCGGAAGTAGAACAGAAGAAACACCTTCTTCCTCAAGGTGGTAATGCAATAATGCTGTGGAAGTAAGCTCACCCAATGCCAGAATAGCTCGTTCTTCGTAGATGGTGAAAAGATCCTGTGTATAAGCTCGCAGACGATTGAAATGAAGCTCGATCATTTCACCGGCTTTCTCTTTCATTTCTTTGCTTGAAAAGAGTGTATTTACAACACCTTTATAATTTTCATGAAGTTCATCAATTGCAGAATTGGCTTCTTCGTGTTTCTTAACATACAGAAACTGAGCAATTTCCACCAACTTATTTGTCGTACCCGACATAGCTGACAACACCACGATCTTTTGCTGACCGTCATTGATGAGTCTGCCTACCTCACGTATTCGCTCTGCGCTGCCTACGGAAGTACCACCGAACTTCTGAATGATCATTTCTGAAAGATTAATTGAAAACGGCCGCAAAGATAGGCATTGATTCGAGATTCCTAATTCAGGAAATATGATTTATAGCAGTCTGGAACGTACAATTCAAACTTTTTAATTTTGACTTCTGAGCTTTGACTTTTGACTTTTTAAATTCTCGTATTTTTGGCGGCCATATGTTTTCACTTCTCAGAAAAGAAATCAACGTTTTCCTGGGCTCACTGATCGGTTATATAACCATCATTGTTTTTTTGTCGATACTTGGCCTTTTCATGTGGGTTTTCCCTGGAGAAATGAACGTGCTTGAATCGGGTTATGCTCAGTTGAATACTTTTTTCAATCTGGCTCCATGGGTGTTCCTATTCCTGATTCCGGCTATAACCATGAGGTCTTTTGCCGAGGAAAAGAAAGCCGGTACACTTGAACTTTTGATCACAAAACCTCTGTCAGAGTTCCAGATCATTCTGGCAAAATTTTTGGCAGGACTGGTCCTTGTACTGTTCTCCGTTTTACCCGCATTGATTTACTTCTATTCAGTATATCAGTTAGGAAATCCGGTAGGTAACATCGACATGGGTGCGACATGGGGAAGTTACATCGGTCTTATTTTTCTGGGTTCGGCTTATGTGGCGATGGGCATATTTGCTTCTTCCGTAACCGACAACCAGATCATTGCATTCATTCTTGGAGTGATTCTCTGTTTCATTTTTTACGCCGGACTTGAATCACTGGCAACGATAAATGCCCTTCAGGATCTTCAGATCTATATCGTCAAATTCGGCATCAACGAACACTACTTATCTATGAGTCGTGGTGTTCTGGACACCAGGGATATGATCTATTTCATTTCTCTTACTTTCTTCTTTATTCTTCTCACGAAAACCGTAATCAGCAGCAGAAAATGGTAGAGAAGAAAAAGAACAATCGAAAGAAGAATGACATCACTGCGCTAATCGCAGGTGTGCTTATCATTTTCCTGATCAACTACATTTCTTCTTTCGTTTTTGATCGATTTGATCTTACGACAGAGAAAAGATACAGCCTTTCCGATCCGACTAAAAAACTCATCGATGATCTGGATGATGTGGTTTTCTTCAAGGTTTATTTGGAAGGTGAATTTCCTTCCGGATTCAAACGTCTCAGAAATGAGACCCGTGAAATGCTGGATGAATTCAGAGCTTATGGGGAAAGTGGGCGCATCGAATACGAATTCATTAATCCATCCGAAAATCCGGATGAAGAGATCCGAAACAATATATATCGGGAGTTGATGAAAAAAGGCCTTCGACCAACAGATCTGAAAGTAAAAGAAGAAGATGGCGTTGAAAATAAGATCATTTGGCCGGGAGCAGTGATATCCTATAAAGGAAGAGAAACAACCATTGATCTTCTTCAAAGTCGTCTTGGAGCCGATCCGGAAGAAGTATTGAATTCTTCTGTGGAGAATCTTGAATATGCTCTGTCCAATGCTATTCAGAAACTTGAAAATCCGGTAAAACCAAAAGTGGCCTTCATTGAAGGTCATGGTGAACTCAGCAAAGAAGAAACGGCCGATATCGCCTATACATTGAGTGAATACTACGGTGTAGAGAGAGTAAAAATCAATGAAGAAATTAATGCTCTCACGAGTCGCACAGTAGATGAAGAAGACACATTGACCTTCACATCAAGAAATAAATTTGATGCCATCATTATCGCAAAACCCGATACGGCGTTCAGCGAAAAAGACAAGTTCATCATTGATCAATTCCTGATGTTGGGTGGAAAAATTCTTTGGCTCATTGATCCTGTGAAAGCAGAAATGGACAGTCTAACCACTTCCGACGAAACCATGGGCATTGCCATGGATCTGAATCTGAACGATCAACTTTTTAAGTACGGCGTTAGATTGAATCCGAATTTGGTGATGGATATTCAGGCCGCCATGATTCCTCTACCGGTTGGAATGTTGGGTAATCAGCCGCGATATGAATTATTCCCCTGGTATTATTTCCCATTGTTGAATCCTGTTCCCGGTCACCCTGTAGTGAACAACCTCAATGTGGTTAAAGGCGAATTCGCGAGTACTCTCGACTTTGTAGGAAATGACAGCATTAAGAAAGAAGTTGTGCTCACAACTTCGCCATACACTAAGTTGGTTTATTCTCCTGTAAGGATCAATTTGGGAATTACGAGAATCGAACCGGAACCGGAACAGTTTAATCGATCTAACCAAGCCGTTGCCGGCATTCTTGAAGGGATTTTTGAATCGAATTACAAAGATCGACTTCCTGCCAGATTTCCTGAAAGTTTCTATATGAAAGAAAGTCGCCCGACTAAGATGGCTGTGGTTGCTGACGGAGATATCATAAGAAATCATGTTCGGAACGATGGACAAATACTTCCCTTGGGCATGGATCGTTTTACAAGACAGGAATATGGTAACAAAGACTTCATTGTCAACCTTGTAAATTATTTATGCGAAGAAGATGAGCTGATGGTAGTTAGGTCAAGAACAATTTTAATTCGTCTTTTAGACAAGACTAAGATCGACGAAGAAAAAACCTATTACCAGATTTTCAACATGCTTACTCCGGTGGTTCTGGTTATCTTGTTTGGAATTTCCTTCAACTTCTTGCGAAGAAAAAAATACAGAGCTTAATGAAAAAGAGCTACATAATAATACTTGTTCTCCTTCTGGCTATTGCGGCCTATTTCTTTCTGACTGACACCCAGAGTACGATCAAAACCGAATACAGCAACTTTGCATTTGAAGACACATCGAAGATTACCAGAATATTTATTGCTGATCACAACGGAGAAAAAGCGGATCTGAGCAGACAGGAAAATAATTCATGGAAGATCAATGATGCCTATAAAGCAAGACAGGATGCTATCGATTTAATTCTTCGGAGTCTTAAACTGATCAAGGTAAAAGAACCTGTACCAGAATCAGCCAGAAATACCATCATAACCCAAATGGCCGGTCGATCTATCAAGGTAGAATTCTACGCAGGCGAAGACAAACCTGTAAGAGTATATTACATCGGTAATCCCACACAGAATCATTTTGGCACCTATATGTTGCTTGAAATCGACGGACAAAAATCAAGTGTTCCTTTCATCACGCACATACCCGGTTTCCACGGTTATCTAACAGCCAGATTCTTCACGGAACAAGACACCTGGAGAGACAGAGCGGTCTTCAATCTTTCTGCGGAAGAAATTGAAACGGTAAGTATCAAATACAATGAGCGACCGCTAAAATCATTTAAGCTGGAAAGAGAGGGTGAAGATTATTTGGTAACAGATCTCAGTTCTATGATGCCTCTTGAAAATCAGCGTAGTGATGGTTTCGAAGAATACCTGAGCAGGTTTAAAAGCATACACTATGAGTTTATTCAAAGGGAAGCTCCTCTAGCGAATATTGATTCAGTCCTGGCAACCAAACCCCTTCATGAGATTGAAGTGACCACAAGAGACGGAAAAAAGGTTGAAGTAATTACCTTCTTCAAACCGGTGAAATTTGCTGAAGCCATTGATCCGAGAACGGGAGAACCTTATACATACGATATCGACAGACTCTTTGCCTGGATCAATAAGGAAGATTTTGTTGTCATGCAGTGGCCCACAATCGACAACATACTTGCCTACAACGACGATTTCAGGGAGCAGTAAATCTATCTTCAAGGCTGAGATATGGACACAGCAGAAATTATCTCTATTATCCTCGTGACATTAAGCATTCTTTATTTATTCATCCTGCTGATCATTGCACAGTTCCGTTATTCAATGTATCGAGACGAAATGAAAAAAGAAATGCCGGGATTCGGAGATAAATTCGGAGGTGGTTGGGTTGCCGGCACCTATTGGTTTAGATGGCCCTTGCCAATTATGTCTAAATCTGATAATGAAAAGATCAAATCCTCGGCGGATTCTTATGATCGAATTATAAAGATTTATTGGATTTCATGTCTGGTCGTTTTACCCGCAGTAATTATCATTTTGAATCTGATCAATTAAGGCATTATCATGCTGGAACAGAATCAATAAAATTCTCGGATATCATGCACTATTTATCTATTTAAAATGCAGAAATTCGTTGGTCCGATTTCTTGATTTCTTGTTGATAATTAATTGACTGTAAATTGGGCAATCATCCAAATAAATTATTCTTTTGTCCGCACAAGGAAAAGCAACATGAAATTTATCGTAAAAAGCTCCGCTTTGCTCAAGCACCTGCAACTTATCTCAGGTGTGATCAACTCATCCAATACTCTTCCAATTCTGGATGATTTCCTATTTGAGGTTTCCGAGAAAAGTTTAAAAGTAACAGCTTCAGATCTCGAAACTACGATCATTACTACCCTGGCCGTAGAGTCAAAAGAAGAAATAGAGATTGCCATTCCCGCAAAACTTCTTCTTGACATCCTGAAAAGCTTTCCGGATCATCCACTAACCTTCACCATAGACGGTGAAAATCAAAGCATTGAAATCTCTTCTGATTACGGTAAATACAAACTTACCGGTCATGCAGCCGATGAATTCCCTAAAGTTCCTGAAGTTGAAAGTCCATCGAGTATAAAAGTCGACGGAGGTGTACTAGCAGGAGCAGTTGCCAAGACAATTTTTGCTACCGGAAATGATGAATTGAGACCCGTTATGTCGGGTGTTTATTTCCAGATGGACAAAGACAGCACGGTATTTGTTGCAACCGATGCACACAAACTGGTAAAATACACCAGAACAGATGCCAAGTCAGACAAACCGGCAAATTTCATCATGCCAAAGAAACCATTGAATCTTCTCAGGAACCTTCTTGCTTCGAGCGACGAAGATGTTCAGATTGAATTCAATGAGACGAATGCAAGGTTTGCCTTCGGTGAGACTACACTTGTCTGCCGACTGATCGACGGAAAATATCCGAATTATGAGGCAGTGATTCCGAAGCAGAATCCTAACAAACTCACAATTGATCGAGAGAGTTTCCTCGGCTCGGTAAAAAGGGTTTCTATATTCTCGAGTAAAACCACACACCAGGTAAGACTTAAAATACAAGGAAGTGAACTTCATCTTTCTGCTGAAGACCTTGACTTCTCTAACGAAGCAAACGAGCGATTGACGTGTCAATACGATGGTGAAGACATCGAAATTGGCTTTAATTCTGTCTTTCTGATCGAAATGCTGAACAACATTACGACATCTGAGGTAAATCTTGAGTTGTCGGAACCAAACAGGGCGGGAATTCTGACTCCTTCAGAAACCGACGACAAGGATGAGGACATCCTGATGCTCGTTATGCCTGTGATGTTGAACTCTTAAGCCACCCGAATTTTCGTAATTTTATAAAAAGCACCGTGGTGAGGTATGTCTATTTCATAGGGATCTTGTTATTAGTGCCCATTTTTTCATGGGCGCAGTTATCAGTGGTAAAACCCTTGATGAGTGATAATATTATCTCATCATCTGATATCAACTCGGTCTCACCTGTCATTCATGATCTTGATGAAGCAATAGCTGAAGAGGAATCGGAAAGCAAAGATCTTCCTCCTCGTTTTGGAATTCCCTGGATTGGTGATATAGACTTTTATTCTGAAGCTAGCATTGATTATCTGCCCGGCAACAGAGTATTGCACCGATTGTCGGTAAAGGCCAAAGGAGCCAAAAGTCTGAATTTCATCTTCAGCGAATTTGATCTTCCCGAAGGTGCCTGGATGCATATTTACAACAAGGACAGATCTCAAATCATTGGTGCATTCACGGAAGAAAATGAAAGCTCGGAATATGCCTTTGCAACCGTGCCATTGAAAGGAGATGAAATCATTATTGAAGTATTTCACCCTACATCAGACCTTTCAGGAAAAATTCGAATAGGTAGTATTATTTATGGATACAAGGATATATTCAGCTCTGACAAGACATTTGGCAGTTCAGGCGGATGTAACATTAACGTTGCTTGCCAGGAAGGAAATGCCTGGAGAGATCAGATCAGATCCGTTGTTATGATCATAACGGGGACTTCAAACAATCGATTTTGCACAGGAAGTATGATAAATAACGTGCGGGAAGATGGAAGAGCCTTCATGCTGACTGCCCAACATTGTAATATTGCAGCCAGTAATATTGCTGTTTTTAATTATCAGTCGGCTCAGTGTTCACCCACCACCGATAGTTCATTCGCGCATTCAATCAATGGTTTGACTATTCTTGCGACTTCTGGTGAAAGCGATTTTCGTCTGACAGAACTTTCATCAAAACCACCAAAGAGTTTTAATGCCTACTATTCAGGCTGGAATAGTTTAGGGGACATACCTCAAAACACGGTTGGCATCCACCACCCTCAGGGAGACGTTAAAAAGATCTCATTTGATTTTGATCGATCCGTCTCTTCCGGCTACTATACACATGGTGATAATCACTGGATGGTTGAAAGCTGGGATATGGGAACTACAGAAGTAATTTCTTCTGGTTCACCGCTCTTTGATGAAAGAAAACAAATCGTAGGACAATTACACGGTGGAGATGCTTCCTGTGATGATCCCGATAAAGAAGATTATTATGGTAAATTCTCAGTTTCATGGGATTTCCATTCCGCCAGCAACAAACAATTAAAGTATTGGCTGGATCCGGATAATAGCGGAGCTTCCAATATGCCAGGAATCGATCTCAATAAAAACAAGGATGATAAAAATATCGCCATCGTTGGCTTCAGGGATTTCAACAGCACTTATTGCAGAACAGACTTCACGGGACCAAGTGGTATGGACATTGATGTAGTGGTCAAAAACAGAGGATCTGATACAATCTTCAATTATACACTAACGACCTTCATCAACGGAAATCAAAAACTGACATATAACGAAACTACAAGTCTCGAGCCTGGTAAAACTGAAATTGCAACGGTAAATGTGAACGGTCTGGTGAATGGATTTTATGATCTATCGGTCGAGGCTAGCCTTCAATTCCCTGAGAATGATATCAGTGATAATGTATTAAGTACTGAAATAAAGTATGCAGATGAAGGATATGAAGTTGAATTGATTATCAAAACGGACAACGCCGGATCTGAAACGAGCTGGAACCTGACCAGTGCAACTGGAGAAATATTTTATAAGGGAGGCGGATATGAGAGCATAACCGGCGGAGAAATTATTCTGGATACATTCTGTCTTTTTCCATCTTGTTACAATCTAATCTTCTTTGATGACTGGGGTGATGGAATGTGCTGTGATTTTGGACAGGGATATTATTTGTTGCGCAAAACTTCAAACTTAGATACAATCGTTTTCAATGACAATTTTACCGGAAGTGATACCAGTCATTTCTTCTGTGTTGGAGATAGTTGTTCCATTTCAGCACGCGGACTGGTAACTCCGAGTACAAGTTCTTCTTCAGGAGATGGTAGTATTGAAATTGAAATGATTTCCGGAATTCCGCCTTTTACCTTCGACTGGTCTAATAATGAAACAACGCAGAATATCTACGATCTGGACCCCGGTGTGTACACTGTTTACATCGTAGATTCAATTGGTTGTTTTCAGTGGATTGAATGGGAAGTGCCGGTAAGCACAGGAGTTGTTTCTGGAAAAGCTCCGGACTCTGAAATTTCAGTATATCCGAATCCGAGCAACGGAAGCATGAAAATATCAGGCCTGAAAACAGGACAAGAATACAATGTAAAACTCTACGATCTGAGAGGACGTATGATCCAGGAGCGATTGATTCTTTCAGCCAGAAATGTTGAGCAAATCAACTTCGACCTTCGAATTGAAGGCATGTATATTCTTCGCATTACCGCCGAAGAAGAGATGATCACAAAAAGAATAGTGATCGACCTGTAGATCTTATCTGTACATTTTACCTGAGGACTTCACCTTGGATCCCTTCTTTTTGTTCCCTGAGCTAAAGCCTGGCTTTGAAGCCGCACAAGACTCGAGAAGGATCAATCCTAAAAACAAACTAGATAAAAAGATGGCGATTTTTTTTGTACTCAGTGATCTCATAACGTTATTGTGTGTTGCCTCTAAATTACTGAATCCAAATTATTGTCCCAGACTTCCGGAGACATTTTTTATCGCTTCAATTCTTTTGAGGACCGGAGGGTGAGAATGATGTACAAAAACGTAGGCAGGATGGGGACTTAAATTGCTCAGATTATCAACAGACAACTTCTTTAGAGCAGAGATCAGAAATTCACCCTCATAATTTTTAGCCGCGTATTCATCTGCCTGAAATTCATTCTTTCGGCTCAGAACATTCATGGCTATACCTGTTATGGTGGAAATTGGACTGTATAAAAGGGAAAATGCTATAAGTCCGATGTGAATGCCCATGTCCTGAACTCCCAGAGCTTCACCCAATAATGGACTATCGATAACGAGACCAAGAAGATACAACATGAGTCCGGTTTGTATAATGGACATAAAAACTCCCTGAAGTGTATGTTTCAATTTATAATGACCGATCTCATGAGCCAGTACAGCTATAATTTCCTCATTGCTTTGATTCTCAACAAGTGTATCATAAAGGACTATCTTCTTTCTCGGTCCCAATCCACTGAAATACGCATTTGATTTTGAGGACCTCTTCGATCCATCAATGACGAACAAGTTCGATAATTTGAATTCGGCTTTCTGACAAAAGTCTTCAATTCCCTGTCTCAATTCTCCTTCCTCAAGAGGCTCTAATTTATTAAATAGTGGTACGATCAAACTTGTGTAGAACATGACCATGAAAATGGAAAAAACAGAAATGAATATCCATGCACTTAACCAGAAGTATTCACCCATACTTTCATAAAACCAGATGAAAGCCGCCAGTAACAGAGCACCCAAAATAATGCCGATGACATATGACTTGAGCTTATCTGAAATAAATGTCTTTACCGTAGTCTTATTGAAACCGTATTTCTCTTCAATTACAAATGTGCTATAGATCGAGAATGGAAGGGAAAGAATATCTGAAGCGAAAAATAAAATTCCGAAATAAAGCATTGGGAGAAAATAAGGATTTACGGTCACAGACCTGACTTCGACATCAAGCCAGGCAAATCCATCTAGAAATAACATAAGTAAAATGAGGATCAGGCTGAACAAAGATGATATCAGTCCAAACCTCGTTCTCTCTTTTTCATACCTGCCCGCCTTTGCATATTTTTCTGCATCATAGACATCCTTCATTTCCGCAGGAACATTTTCACTCCAATTTTTAACATTCAGATAAGTCAGGATTCGATCCAGCACGAAGCCGAAAAGAACAAATACAATTATGAAAAGAAAGATGTTTTGTGCGGTGATCATATTAACTTAAGCCTAAAAGTTTTCTTATCAACCATTCTGAAGTCAGCAAAACAAGGAGTAAAAAGAATAAGAATGGAAAAGAGATGAGATCCTTCATCCTTTCATTGTAATGAAGCAGAGGTTTAAATCTTGGATTCTCTTCAATCTCAGCAGATAGTTTTCCCAGGTCTTCAGGATAAATAAGCTCCCCTCCTGTTTTGGTAGCAAGATTGAATAGGAATGAGTGGTCGGCTTGAAGTTTGGTGTTTTCTAATTGCAGAGGTTTTATGCTGAATTGTCCATCACGTTCATATAAATTGCTGCCATCATTCAATATGGCCTTCCAGCTATATTCTCCTACCTCCAAATTTCCAAGATCGGCCAAGTACGTATCCTGATTTCTAAGGAATTCAAAATTGAATTCATTGCCTGATTCATCAAAAAGTATGAGTTCTGCATCAAATTGATTGTTCAACTCATAAGTCTTGTCATAATATTCCGCTGAGATCACCACGCCATTATTTTCAAAATACGAAGGCTCAGCATTAACTCTGAATCTGCTTTTATCTTCTCTCAGACTTAGGTATTGGACCGTTTTTTTGATCAACTCGTCAAATAGTTTCGTTGAGCCGTTCAAACGATGATCGAAAAGTCGCCATCTCCATAATCCTTCTCCAGCGATAAGCCCATCCTTTCTGCCTTTTTCTTCCACAAAAGACCATAAAGGATACATAGTCTCAACATTCCCAATTCGCTGATAAAATAATGTCTGAGCCGACTTGCTCATTTCATATTCGGAAAAAGGACTGATCAGGGGTGGAAATTCACTGATGGAATTCAGGTTTTCATTACTGACGGAAAAGAAATGAAAGTCCTTGTTCAAATAAGGAGTAGACTCGTTGAATTGATTCTTAAAGCGAGTGAGTTCTATGCCTATATCCATAGAACTGAACTTTTGAATGTTACTTGCTTTACCGAGAATGTATAATCGAGGAATATCACCTATCCGGTCTTCAATTCTACTTGACCGGTCATAAAGAGAAGGCACTTGATTCAAAATTACCAAATCATATTTCTTAAAGTTTCCGTCGAAATCTTTTACCGTGGATGAAGTGGCTCTGAAATTTTTACCTGTGTTGATGGCCGATACGATGCTTGCCACATCGGGATGAGGAGATACGCTCAACACCAATATTTCCTGTCGACCTTCTAAGACTTCAATGAAAAAGTACCTGGAATTATTTTCAAAAGAGACTTCATCTTCCACTTCCTCGATTTCAACTTCATAGCGATGCAGTCCGACTTTGCTGGCTAAAATTTCAAAACTCAAGTTAGTAACCTGATCTGGCTTGGTGATCTGAATACTCTTTTTCGAGATTAGCATCTCATCTTCCTTAATTCTGATTTCTGCTGAAGAATTCTGAAAAAGGGATGCCGCGATCTCCACATTCACTTCGAAGGTATTTTCCACAAAAGCAATTTTGTTGTGATTTACCTCTTCAATCCACAGATCTTTTCTCTGAGATGTATCACCCAATGCCAGACTGTAAAGGGGAAATGGAAGATCTGATGAACTGTAAACCGGATTCTCACCTCTGTTGTATAAGCCATCACTTGCCATGACCATCAGAGCCACATTGCGGTTCTCATATCCCAGTTTGATCTCACGCAAGAACTCACTTATGTTCGTTGTCCTTTGGTTGTATTTATCGAGTCCTTCGTTCAAATTGATCCTCTCACCAAAATCATAGAATTTAACCTCAAAGTTCTCATTGGCTTTTTCAAGGAATTGATCTCTCTGTTCTGAGTATACTGAAATAGAATTGCTATCCAGAGCGTATGATATTGAAGAAGACCTGTCCTGTCCAAAAATCAACAATGGTTTTTCAACTACAGGATCAAGAGACAGAATAAATGGTGAAATGAGAAGAAAAGAAATGATGCTCAAATAGAGTGACCTGATTCCGAACAGGAGATATCTTATCCTTTTATCAACTTCCTGAAGATTTCTGTCATTGCGATAGAGAAGATAAGAAATGCCGAGACCAAAGATCAGACAAAACAGAGTCATCCACAGCGGAAGGGCTGAAGAAACGGTAATCTTAAGAAACAAAAGGAGAAAATTTTGAATTACATCTGCATGCCACCACAGACATTCAGAACTTGTCCTGAGACATAAGCACTATTGTCTGAAGCAAGAAAAACAGCAGCATTTGCAACATCATCAACTGAACCTGGTCGACCTAGCGGAATGTCTTTCACCCAGCCTTTTACCACTTCCTCATCCAATGCGGCTGTCATTTCAGTCTCAATGAAACCGGGTGCAATCACATTACATCGAATATTCCTGGATCCCAATTCCTGTGCAATTGATTTAGAAAAACCAATAATTCCTGCTTTTGATGCAGCATAATTTGATTGACCGGCATTTCCTTCATTACCAACTACACTTCCCATGTTGATAATAGATCCGAACCTTTGCTTCAGCATGGTTCTCTGAACAGCTTTTGTAATGTTGAATACAGATTTGAGGTTGGTATTGATAACCTCATCCCAATTCTCTTCCGACATCCTCATAAGCAATCCATCGCGCGTAATGCCGGCATTATTGACTACAACATCTATCCTGCCGAATTCATCAGCAATATCGTTGATGAGATTTTCCGCTTCTCCGAAACTTGAAGCGTCAGATTTATATCCTTTAGCCCTGATTCCATGTCCCTGAAGCTCTTTCTCAAGTGCCTTGGCCTTTTCTTCTGAGGACAGATATGTAAAAGCCACGTCGGCACCTTCACTGGCAAACTTTAGGCAATGCCTCTTCCAATACCCCTGGATGCACCTGTTATCAGAGCAACCTTTCCTTGCAATTGCTTCATACACTAATCTTTTCGTTCAAAACCTCGGCCATTTTCGCACCTATTACAGCGGGAGATTCAACTACATGAATTCCACATTCTCTCATGATCCTCATTTTAGCCTCAGCCGTATCATCAGCTCCACCAATAATAGCGCCAGCGTGCCCCATTCTCCTTCCCGGAGGTGCTGTTTGTCCGGCGATAAAACCAACAACAGGTTTGGTGCCATTTTCTTTTACATATTGAGCTGCATCAGCTTCCATGCTTCCTCCAATTTCACCGATCATGATAATACCATCAGTATCAGGATCTTCCATGAGCATTTTTACAGCATCTTTTGTCGTTGTACCAATAATAGGGTCACCACCGATTCCAATACACGTAGACTGACCCATTCCGGCCTTGGTAACCTGATCAACTGCTTCATAAGTCAGGGTTCCGGATCTGCTTACAATTCCTATGCGTCCTGGATTGTGTATGAATCCCGGCATGATACCTACTTTCGCCTCACCAGGTGTAATGATACCCGGACAATTCGGACCAATGAGTCGACAATCTTTATTCTTCAAATATTCTTTTACAGGAATCATGTCCCTTGCAGGAATGCCTTCTGTAATACACACGACTACTCCAATACCGGCGTCTGCCGCTTCCATAATAGCATCTGCTGCGAAAGAGGGTGGAACGAAAATAATCGAGACGTTAGCGCCCGTAGATTTAACTGCTTCTTCAACTGAATTGAATACGGGTTTCCCCAGATGTTCTTGTCCTCCTTTACCCGGAGTAACACCTCCAACAACATTGGTTCCATAGTCGATCATTTGACCGGCGTGAAAGGTTCCTTCACCTCCTGTGAAACCCTGTACGATTACTTTAGAATCCTTATTTACAAGTATGCTCATGTGATAATTTATTGCTCCTCAAAAGTAGAATTTTAGGCCTTACCAAAGAGAAAAAGCTTCAAAAAATTCAGGCTTTGAAAATGATGAAATATCCGCTGTGTCGACGAACATTCAAGACTCGGTTATCTTCCATTATAAGGTATTGACCCTTAATGCCTTGAAGCCTTCCTTCAAAAATTGATTCCTTGTCAAAACTCACACTTTTGACTTTCTCAGGGTATGCAATAACCGGATAATCAATTTCTGTGAGTGAATCATCGCTGCTCACATATTGCTTGAGCTCTTCATCGAGGTGATTCGACATGCTACTTTTATAAGACAGAAGATCCTTGCTGAAATCAATGTCGTTCTTCAGCATTTTTTGCCATGCTGTTTTATCAGAGACATAGTCTTTCAGGAAAACTTCGATCTTTCCAGCCAGGTATCGATTTGGCACTTCAGCAAGTTTCAAAGCTTTACTGGCACCCTGGTCGATCCATCTAGTCGGAATCTGAGTGTCTCGCGTAACACCTACTTTAACTCCGGAAGACAAGGCAAGATACACTACATGTGGAACAAGGTGATTTTCTTTTTCCCATTCTGCATCACGCCCCTTGCCCAAATGCGCTTCGCACAATTCAGGTCGGATGATACATTCACTGTTCATGGGTGATTTCTGCATACAGGGGAAACAAAAACCTTGTGCAAAGGATTTGGATGTAATTCTACCGCAAGCAATGCAATTAATCTGCCCGTTAAAGGCAAGAGAAATATCCTTTCCAATGAAGTCCTTTAAGGGAACTTCTTCATCTGATAATCGAAGGAAATAATTGACGGGTGAGGCTTGCTCAACCCTCATTTTCGTCAGGTTACCCGACGCTATCATGGATTGAAGCCGTCATTGACCATGTAAGTAACTACGGTCTGACTATCCAGTGTATGAGCAGTTTGAATGAAGAATGAATAGTAACCATTATTGGTTTGAAGCTGACTGGCATACTTATCATCGTATATTAGGGAATCAGGAATGGTAAATGTTCCTGTACCAAGGTTGAAAGTAACCTCAGGATAGACGTGAGTAAATGCAACCGTTGTGTAAGGGGTCACTTCTCCCACATCCAATGTTCCATATTCGTAAGGAGTACCTTCATCTTTACGGTATATGATCTCAAAGTTGCAGAGTGGATATCCGGTGAAATTGATCAAACGAACATTCACTCTTGTGCTGTCATCACCAAATTCAACTTTTGGAGGAGTATTACAAGATAAATCCCTGTTTTCCTTTTCACAAGAAACCATTCCTAAAGTGGCTACAATGGCCATCCCAAAGGCAATACGTAAAGTCATTCTCATAAGGCAAATATAGTTTTTTTTAATGAGCTTGATTTAGATGTAAAATACATGTAAAAATCATACTGCAAAAACTCTGCAATTCAAACCTAGGTCTTAATTTGGCAGCGTCAATTAATTCATTCAATCCATGAATCTTTCCAATGCAAATTTGCTCAAAACCGAGCAGTATATAAATGGCGCCTGGGTCGCTTCGAATTCTAAATATGATGTATTTAATCCTGCCGATGGATCCGTAGTTGCCGAGTGTCACGATGGTGGTAAAGATGAAACAATAAAGGCCATTGCTGCCGCGGAAAATGCCTTGAAGAACTGGAGAGAGCGACCTGCCAAAGAAAGGTCGGCCATACTGAAAAGATGGAATGATCTCATCATTGAAAATCTTGATGACCTCGCCTTGATCCTGACAACTGAGCAGGGAAAACCACTTGCCGAAGCCAAGGGAGAAATTCGATACGGTGCTTCATTCATCGAATGGTTTGCTGAAGAGGCCAAAAGAAATTACGGCGATGTGATCCCCACATTCGCCAAAAACAAAAGAATCATTGTCATCAAGCAAGCTGTAGGTGTGGTTGCGGCCATTACTCCTTGGAATTTCCCAAATGCAATGATCACCAGAAAGGTTGCTCCTGCCTTGGCTGCAGGTTGCACCGTAGTAATCAAACCGAGTGAAGAAACTCCACTTTCGGCCTACGCTCTTGCTGTTTTAGCCGAAGAGGCCGGTTTCCCGGCCGGTGTATTGAATATTGTATGTGGAAAGAATGCGGCTGAGATCGGTAATGAACTGACTTCCAGTTCGGTGGTCAGAAAGTTATCATTCACAGGATCCACACCGGTGGGAAAACTCTTGATGAAGCAAAGTGCTGACACAGTCAAGAAAATATCCCTGGAATTGGGAGGAAATGCTCCATTTATTGTCTTTGACGATGCAGACCTCGACGCTGCAGTTAAAGGTGCAATCGCTTCGAAATACAGGAATGCAGGGCAGACTTGTGTTTGTGCCAACAGAATCCTGGTACAGGAACAAGTATATGACGAATTCGCAGAAAAATATGCCCAGGAGGTGTCTAAAATGAAGGTTGGATCAGGTACAGAAGAAGGTGTTATGATCGGACCGCTAATTAACAACAAAGCCATGGAGAAAGTTGAGCGACTGGTTGAAGATGCCATAGGCAAAGGGGCTAAAGCGATCACCGGAGGACATAAAATTGAGAATGGTGAAAGATTTTATCAGCCAACTGTTCTGACAGGTGTTACAACCGAAATGGCCTGTTCAAGAGAAGAAATTTTCGGACCGGTAGCGCCCTTGTTCATGTTCAAGACGGAAGAAGAGGCCATTGAAATGGCAAACGATACAAGTGCCGGTTTGGCAGCTTATTTTTATGCCAGGGACATTGGAAGAATATGGAGGGTTTCTGAAGGACTTGAATATGGAATGGTTGGGGTAAACGATGGAATGATTTCAACAGAAGTGGCGCCCTTCGGTGGAATAAAAGAATCCGGTATGGGAAGAGAAGGATCGAAATACGGACTTGAAGATTTCGTTGAGATAAAATACATCCTTCACGGAGGACTCAATTAATTAAGCGCTGCTTTGTATGTCTCAAGGGCTCTTTGACGTGCCATTTTGTGATCGACAATTGGTTCAGGATATTGGTCTGTCCCTACTTCAGGCACCCATTTTCTAACATACTCCTGCAACGGATCGAATTTCCTGGCTTGCTCGTATGGATTGAAAACCCTGAAATAAGGAGCTGCATCACATCCTGTTCCGGCGGCCCATTGCCAATTGCCATTATTTGAAGACAACTCAAAATCAAGTAGTTTATTAGCAAAATAGGCCTCACCCCATCTCCAATCGATGAGCAGATCTTTTACTAGAAAGGAGGCTACGATCATTCTGACCCTGTTATGCATCAAGCCGGTTGCATTCAATTCTCTCATACCTGCATCTACAATAGGAAAACCTGTCATTCCTTTGGTCCAGGCTTCAAATTCTTTCTCATCATTGATCCATTGAATCTTGTCATATTGTTTCTTAAATGATGAGTGAACTACATCGGGAAAGTGATAGAGAATCTGCATAAAAAATTCTCTCCAGATCAGCTCATTCAAATATCCTTCACTACCCTCTTTTGCTATCCTCACCATTTTTCGAACAGAAACTGTACCAAAGCGCAGGTGTGTGCTGAGATAACTGCAGGCATCCATAGATGGATGATTCCTACTTTCCGAATAATTGCGCAGCATATCATCATCGATACGATAGGCTGGAACCTCTATTGAACTTCTTTCAAAACCAATTTCATTCAAATCAGGAAAAATAGCGCTGAAGTGATAGAAATTCTGGGATTTTAAGTGTTGCGGTTCTGTCGTTGACAAACTCTCATATTTTGGCTTCCATTTCTTTGAGTAGGGTGTGAAAACGGTATACGGACTGCCATCGTCTTTCAAAATCTCATCTTTCTCAAAGACCACCTGATCTTTAAAATCATGATAAGCTATTCCCTTGGATTCAACTATTTGGCGGACTTTTTCATCTCTCTCAATAGCCTGTGGTTCATAGTCACGATTTACATAAAGTCCACCAATTTCATATTTCGCAGTTAATTGCCTGAAAATCTCCTCAACATTACCTTTTAAAACCAAGATCGAAGAATCATAGTTTTTCAATTCCTCGTTGATCTTTTCAAGACGTTGATAAATAAAATTCACCCTCGCATCACTCTTATCATCAAGCTGATCAAGAATGTCTTCGTCGAAGATAAATATCGGAAGCACAGGGTTTTGGGATTCCAAAGCCGCATTAAGCCCTGTATTGTCGTCGAGGCGCAGATCACGCCTGAACCAAAATAGGTTAACCATTCGTGTTAAATCGTTTTTTATCTTTAAACAAATCCATCTCAACAAATGTTATTCTGGGCATGAAGAAAAAAGTTGCCGTAATCGGTTCCGGCTTTGCCGGTTTGACCGCTGCCACGAGCCTTGGAAAGATGGGCCACGACGTCCATGTCTTTGAAAAGAATGATCACGTTGGTGGCCGGGCCAGACAAATTCATCAGGATGGTTTCACCTTTGATATGGGACCAAGCTGGTATTGGATGCCCGAAGTATTTGAAAGGTATTTTAACCAATATGGATACAGTGTTGCCGATCTGTACGAACTTAAGAAATTAGATCCCGGTTTCAGAGTGGTTTACGGCAAAAATGATGTACTGGATATTCCCGAGAACTTCGACGACCTCTGCGAACTGTTTGAGAGCATAGAAAAAGGCGCTGCCGATAAATTGAGAAAATTCATGTCGGAAGCCCAGTATAAATACGAAGTTGGTATCAATGACCTCGTCTACCAATCGGGTCTGTCCCTGACCGAATTGCTTCGTGCTGACCTGATCAAGGGAGTCTTTAAATTACAGATCTTTTCTTCCTTCAGCAAACACGTAAAAAAATTCTTTAAGGATCCTCGATTGATTGCACTAATGGAATTTCCGGTGTTATTTCTGGGTGCTAAGCCTGCGGATACACCGGCCCTTTACAGCTTGATGAATTATGCCGGATTAAAATTGGGAACTTATTATCCAATGGGAGGTTTTGGTAAAGTCATTGAAGCCATGCAGAAGGTGGCGGAAGAGAATGGTGTGACATTTTACACCTCTGAACCCGTGACCTCCCTGGATGTTAAAGATTCAAGAATAGACCACGTATCAGCCAACGGTCATTCCATGAACGTTGATGCCGTTGTAGGTGCGGCAGATTATCATCATGTTGAACAACATTTACTTGAGAAGCAATACCGTAATTATTCTGAAGACTACTGGTCCAAGAAAACCTTCGCTCCTTCATCACTTCTGTTTTATCTTGGAGTGGATGAAAAAATTCCGAATCTGAAACATCATAATCTCTTCTTTGATGCATCATTCGATCAACATGCAGTTGAGATTTACGATACCAAGGTATGGCCGAGTAATCCGCTGTTTTATGCATGTGTTCCATCCAAAACCGATGCAGAAGTTGCACCGGAAGGAAAAGAAAACATCTTTCTGCTCATGCCTCTGGCTCCGGGCATAAAGGATTCCGACGAACTGAGAGAAAAGTATTTCAAGATCATAATGAAACGGCTGGAAGAATACACAGGAGTTTCAATTCAGGATAAGATCATTTACAAAAGGAGTTTTTGTGTGAATGATTTTGTTGAAGAATACAACAGTTATAAAGGCAATGCTTATGGCCTTGCCAACACATTAATGCAAACGGCTAATTTAAAACCAAGACTACAAAACAAAAAGCTGTCGAACTTGTTTTATGCAGGACAACTGACGGTTCCGGGACCTGGTGTTCCACCTTCAATTATTTCCGGACAGGTTGCCGCAAAATATTTGAATAAAGAACTGACTTAAACTATGAAAGCAATATACGACGAGGTTTCTTACAAGAATAGCAAGACCATCACGCGCAGGTACAGTACAAGTTTTTCACTTGGAATCTATCTCCTGGATCGTAAGATTCATGATCCTATTTATGCCATATATGGATTTGTAAGATTGGCCGATGAAATCGTTGATTCTTTTCATGATTATGACAAGGAAAAACTCATCAGCAAATTCAGAAGAGACACAGTTGAAGCTATTGAGGACAAGATCAGTGCCAATCCTGTTTTGAATAGTTTCCAGGATACGGTTAACAGGTATAACATTGAATGGGAATTGATTGACACATTTCTTCAGAGCATGGAAATGGATCTTGAAGATCATACATACGATCGGGCGAAATTCGATTATTACATTCTCGGCTCCGCTGAAGTGGTGGGACTGATGTGCCTAAGGGTTTTTGTTAATGGTGATGACGAACTTTATCAAAAACTGAAGCCGAATGCTATGTCGTTAGGTGCTGCTTTCCAAAAAGTCAATTTTCTAAGAGATGCGAGCAGCGACTTTGAAAACCTCGGTCGTACATATTTCCCTAACATCGACATGTCAGCTATGACCGTTGGTGACAAGTTGGAAATCGAAAAAGAAATCCAGAAGGATTTTGAGCATGCATTGGAAGGAATAAGAAATCTGCCTTCCAATTCAAGAAGAGGCGTTTACATTGCATACATCTATTACCTCAAGTTATTCAAAAAAATACGAAAATTGCCTCCTCAAAAAATCTTGTCAGAGAGGATCAGAATTCCGAATGCGCTTAAGATGAGCATCATGTTCAAGAGCCTCATGCGACATCAGTTAAACATGCTTTAATGAGACTTTTAATCGTGCTTTTTCTTGGATTCTTCCTTCAGGAAAGTTCACTCATTGATCTGAGGAAAAAGTATGAAAATGCCGCTCTTGATGAGGAATCTTTTGAGGCGTTCACAGAATCAATTGAAAACTTTGAAAACAAAGATGAAATTGCATGGAAGGGATATCATTCTGTGAATTTGATGTTTTCTGCCCGCTATTTCTGGAATCCTTTCGATAAGCTGGATGCATTTAATGAAGGACGCGAGGAATTGGATGATTGCATTGAAAAATATCCTGAAAATCTCGAGTTGAGATACCTCAGACTTGCGGTTCAAATCAATGCTCCGGGAATACTGGGGTACGATGAGAATATAGAAGAAGATAAGTTGACTTTATTAAATAACTTAGCCTCTTGTGATGACGTCGATCTGAAAAAAAGAATTGCATCCTACATGCTGAAGGATGTGGAATTAAGCGAGACGGAAAGACTTCGTTTGAAAAACGAAACAGATTATTTGTTTACAAGCAGTAATTAAGAGATGGATACATTCTGGAATATTTTCTGGTTTTTATTTGCCTTTTTTGGCATGGAAGGAGTGGCCTGGCTGGCACATAAATATTTAATGCATGGTGCACTTTGGAACTTGCATGAAGATCATCATAAGAAGGATATTTATGGCTTTTTTGAAAAGAACGATTACTTCTTCCTGATTTTCGCCACTCCCGGAATTCTTAGTCTGATTATCGGAATGACTGTCGGAATAAGCCCTTTATTCTACATCGGACTAGGAATAACCGTCTACGGATTCGCGTACTTCCTTGTTCACGACGTCTTCATTCATCAGAGAATAAAATGGTTCAGAAGAACAGATAACATTTATTTCCGGGCCATAAGGAAGGCACACAAAGTGCATCATAAAAGGCTTACCAAGGAAGATGGAGAATGCTTCGGAATGTTATGGGTTCCGATGAAATATTTCAGAGAAGCACGCACATCGGCCAAATAATGAAGTATTCATATCTATTAATTGATCTCGGAGCTATTCTGGTTCCCTTCATTTATTCTTTTCATCCCAGGGTGAATTTTCATAAGAAATGGTCATCATTCTGGCCAGCATGTCTAATTGCCGCTGCCATATTCATTGCTTGGGACATTCTGTACACTGATCTTGGTGTTTGGGGATTTAATCCGGATTATCTAACCGGCTTGTATCTTTTCAACCTGCCTATAGAAGAAGTGCTCTTTTTCATTTGCATCCCTTATGCTTGTGTATTCACTTATCATTGTTTCCGGGAACTGTACAACATTCCATTCTTTCATTCTGAAGACAGATTTCTAACACTTTTTCTGGCCGCCTTACTTGCCGTGCTCGGGACAACATTTCTCGAAAATCTTTACACCAGTGTAACTTTTATCAGCCTTTCTCTTTTCCTAATAGCTCTGCGTTACCATTTGCAGGTATCCTGGTTGAACTATTTTTATTTTTCCTATCTCATTCTATTACTTCCATTCTTTATTACAAATGGAATGCTAACTGGTACCGGCTTTGAAGAAGCCATCGTATGGTATGATGACAATGAGAACATGGGTATTAGGATTCTTACTATTCCAGTTGAAGATATTTTTTACGGCATGCTCCTTATAATATTGAATGTGAGCATGTTCGAGTACTTTAAGAAAAGAAAGATTTCAAAACTTCAGGAAGTATCATCCTGATCGTCTTAACTGGTCTCACTTTGCCGTAAACAAATCAAAGGAAATATTGAAATTTGATATTACCTTTAGCACAATTATCATTGAAAATCTATGTATAAGACGCTGGGAATACAGGGAGTATTGAACGGAGTGATTATTTCGGTCCTTGTGATCTTACCCGCTTTATATTTATCACACATCACCAATTTCCATTTATTCGAAGAAATTGAATATGCGGCCATGTTTTTTGTCACATGCATTTCGGTTTATCTTGGAATTTCCAGAACAAAGGGAAGGAATATAATCTCAGCATCTTCTTATTTCGACGGTATGGTGAAAGGATTGCTGATTCTCCTGTTTTCAGGTGTCACCTATGCAACAATCTGGACTTCCTACAATGGAGCGACTGGTCATAATCTCGAACAGGAATACTTTCAAATGATGATTCAGGATATGAAAGCGGAAGGAGAGTCGGAAGATGATATCAACGATGCTATAAATCTTGCTGAATATCTAATGGAACATCCGGTCAGAAAGTTTCTTATTACAATTGCAGAACCCACTATGTACGGCATATTGGCACCATTCCTCATTCCCATCTTTATTAGAAGAAAGAACTAATGGCCGTTCAGCACACAGATCCGGTACGCTCAGCATTAGATTATGTAAAGAATTTCTTTGTTGGAATTCTTAGTATAAAGCAGGGAACGGATAAAAAAGCTACCGTTGCCGGCATTCAAAAAGACATTGTATTCCGCGGTCCAACGGCATGGATTCTCATGTTCTCCATCTTGATCGCTTCCATTGGATTGAACATCAATTCCATTGCTGTGATCGTGGGAGCCATGTTAATCTCTCCATTGATGGGACCAATCCTGGGTGTTGGTTTGTCACTTGGCACGAATGACTGGCAGACACTTTTAAAGTCTCTTAAAAACCTGGGTATTGCAGTGCTCATCAGTCTTGTGACGTCGGGTGTTTATTTCGCATTGACTCCTCTGGAACATGCTCAAAGTGAACTACTGAACAGGACACGTCCTACGCTATTAGATGTTCTTGTGGCCCTCTTTGGTGGTTTTGCCGGGATTATTGCAGGATCGAGAAAGGAAAAAAGTAATGTAGTTCCGGGTGTTGCCATTGCAACAGCTCTAATGCCACCTTTATGCACGGCAGGATATGGACTGGCTAATCTGAATTTCACTTTCTTCCTGGGTGCATTCTATCTCTTTTTTATTAATTCTGTCTTTATAGCCTTGTCAACATACCTGGTGGTGAGATATCTAAAATTCGCTAAGGTGGAATACATGGACAAAACCAAGGCAAAACGCTATAGGCTTTTTCTTTATTTCTTCCTGATCATCACGATTCTGCCGAGTGTTTGGATTTTCTGGAAGGTTATTCTGGAAACCCGGTACCTGATCAGGGCAGAGAAATTTGTTGTTGAGAATTGTCAATTTGATGGAAGCGAACTGATCAGTAAAAGAATCACCTATAATGACACTCTATCCACAATTGATCTGTATTACATCGGAAGTCAGGTTGACCAGGAAAAGGAGTATCATCTTAATTCTCTTTTGAAAAATTATGGTATCAGTGGAAAAGAGAAATTTCCCGTCACAAAGAAAACCAAGATCATCATTCACCAGGAAAGGGATGATTCAGATCGAATTCAGGCTCAATTTGAAAGCATGAATGAAGAATTGAGACTTACGGTTCTTGAGGATATCTATACCAAAAATCAGGCCCTGATTCGCGACAAAGATGCGAAGATCAAAATCCTAGAAGATGAGCTTTTGAGAATGAAAACCATGGGTATGATTCCAATGCATCAGCTGCAACAGGAGATTCGATTCCAGTTCAAGGAGATTGACAAATTCTCCTATGCAAACGTAATTGAGGTCAGTGGTGAAGACAGCACCAGAATTGACACCCTTTCATCCATTCTTGTTCATTATAAAAATGGGACGTACAAAAGCAAGAGAAAAGAAAACAATGACCGGATCCGGGAATGGTTTATGATTCGATTTGGCAAGGAAGATGTCCAGGTAATTGAATATTAAACAGATGAAATTTCACCTCATCATTCCGCTCATTTTCACCTTTGTTATTTCTTGTGAATCCCATACTCATTCCCATGATGATGAAGGTGAACACCTTCATTTGAATGATGACCAGAAATGGAAGGTCAATCCCGAAACGACAAAAGGAATTGAGAATTTAATGGAATTAGTTCAGACCTTGGATATGGAGTCAAATCATTCAGAATATTTAGACCTCAAAGAGAAACTGATGGATGAAGTCCGATTGATTTTTAAAGAGTGTACCATGGAAGGAGAAGCCCATGATCAATTGCATATTTATCTCAAGGGCGTAATTAAGCGCATTAATAAAATTGACAAAGGCAGCAGTCACCAGAGATACGAAAACCTCTTGGTTCTTGAACAAGTCTTGTATGAATTCAATACCTATTTCGAATTATGAATCTTCTCGAAATGCTGGATTTCAACTCAGAAAAGCCCAGCGTATCCGTGATCCGATCTTCAGAAAAATCAAAAGTAATTGCTATTGGTCTAGCTAAGAATGTTTTACTTAAAGAGCATAAGACATTATTGCCAACCTTGCTATTGTGTATTCAAGGCCGAATTGAATTTTCCATCCATGATCAAGTATTGACCTTATCTGCTTTGGAAGACTATGAAATACCCATAAATGAATTACACAAGGTTCGGGGATTGGATGAGAAGAATATCTTTCTGTTGATTCAGGAGAAATGATCAAAGAGAATAGGTAACACGAAAGTCAATGAGGTAGGCAACATGCTTATGAGCCTTCATATTTACACCAAGGGCGAATTTCTCATGCGGGTAATATATTAAACCCCATCGATGATACCAGGAAGTACCATCCCAATCGGGATTGTAGAGATATAAGCCAATTTGCTGACTGAATATCAGTCGGTTCAATAAAAACTCATGACCGATTGCCGTGCTGAATGTTCTCCACTGTCCGACAATACTATCCTGTTCAAATCGATACTTGGCGAAATTGTCTTCTAGATATTCAAGCCCCAGAGTTAGAGCATTGATTCTGGCAAATTGTCGACTTCCTTTAATCTCCATTCCGGGTGAGAATACTCGCACACCTTGCTTTACTTGCTCCTGAGCTATAAAAGGAGTTAAATCAAGGCGCTTTAGCCTATCCTCTTTCTTCCATTTTGTTGGAGCATAATTTCTGAATTCCGGGCTCTGCGGATAATGTGTGATGCCGATATAAATAGAAGGATAATTAATTCCTGCATTGGGTTTTTTGGTCCCTCCATTCGAAACATGATTGTAATATGGTGAAATATCCAAACGAGTCTTTTCTGAGATACGAAAACCGGCTTTCAACGCCAGAACCAATGAAAATGCCAGGTGAGTGCTGTAACTCTGATTATTGAAATTTTCTATGGAATCATGAGGATTACTTAAAAAGGAAGCCCCGAAACCTCCTCTGAATGAAAAGCTAAAGAATTTGGAGGATCCATATTCCGGTTCAATGTAGAAATAAGCATTGGCTCCGTATCCTAAAACTTCCGTATCAAAATCCCAAAGTTGTAAACTGGCTCCCACCTTAGGAAAGCACCTGCACATATTCCATGCTTCCTCACTTCTTTGCTGCCAACTGACATCACCCTGAATTCCCCTGGGATAGGAGTTCTCGACGGGCCGGACCGATTCACTATGTACAAGTACGAATGCCTGATGAAGCCCCAGACTGTAATTGAAAAGTGCCTTGGTATCTGCTTCATCCTGAGCATTTGATACATTCCATAACAATAGCAGAAGGATATATAAATAGTCTTTCACTCCTTATCAAAAATAAGGAAGGAAAGGTTACAGCGAAATGGGGATTATAGATATCTTCTCAGCCAGGCCAGGGCATCAGTCTCATTCTCGAAAGACTTTCTCGGATATCCCATGGCTGAGTTCTTCATGTAATGATCAACAATCAAGCGAACACCTAATTTTTCAACAACAAAGGCCTCGGCAGAACGATATTCTTCATGCATTGGAAGTGAATAAAATTCGAGGGCTTCAATGGAAGTATTTTGCATTTCGTCAAGTACGATCATGCATGGAACAGGCTTATTGCCTGCCAGCTTTCTGTGAGTTTCGGAATTTAATTTCGCGTCATCAAGTTCAACAAAGCAGTCCTTCTTCTTTCGTGCTATTACGATTCCGTCAGACGTTTTGTCAAAAAAAGACGTAGGAGTTTCTACGTGTTCAATTATTTCAATTGATTCAGCGATGGCTATAGGGTTTACACAAAAATAAAACTTTATCGAATAAAAAATCAAATTCATCGAGGAAAAAGATGAATTCGTCGATATGTCAAATCAAATTAAAAAACCAGTGTGATGGTCAGGATCAGAAGGACCTGAACAACAACGGCAATAAAAAACCAATTTTCCTTAAAAGTCATGTGTGACATCCGCTTGATTTTGGGTCGCAATTATACGACTGCTTTGATGCTTATACGGATATCTCTGTTTTAAGTTTGATTTAGTTATTAACAATTAAAACTTTTAGAAAGACTGCACGGCATCATTGAATTTCCCGTCTTTTCCTTCTTCAAGAATGTAGTCGAGTTCTCCCTGATTTATACCGTATTCTTTTTGTAAATCTGCTGATAATCTCTTGAGTCCGGTTTGGACCTGAGACTGATATCTGTTTGAAAAGCGATCACCTTCTTTTTCGTAAGCTTCTTTCTGAATCAGCGTTTGTTTTTTCTGATATTTCTGCCAGATCTCGTTTCGTTGTGAGAAGCTCAGACCAAATTTCTTGGTGCTTTTATTTGGTTTAGAGTCAACTTGCTCTTCTTCTTCAGTATCTTCTCCGTCATCAACGGAGTCATCTCCTTCTTCATCATCCGATTCATCATTATTATCATCTTCTTCATCATCTCCGCCCTCATCATCTAATTCATCTTCTTCATCGTCATTGTCATCACCATCACCGTAATCTTCATCATCATCTTCATCGTCTTCACCATCATCATCAACGCCCTCCACCTGTTCAATCATGTCTTCACTCTGATTGACCTCATCCTGTTCGTTGGCCCAGAAGCCACCCAGGTATATGTATACGCACAGAATAACGACCAACAGAAGTAAAATGATAATAATTCTATTCTTGTTCCGATTTCTTTCTTCGTCTTGACGATCCATAATCTTGAATTTGAGTGGTTAAATTATAAAATTGTATGCCATTAATGCATGTATCCTGTCCTTTATTTAGCAATTTGCCCCTTTAAGAAAGTTACGTTGATTCTATATAATGCAGAATTCATAAGAATCGTTAAATAGAATATATTGCATTCTCAAATCAGTCCCGACATGAAAAACCACTTATTACTCCTATTCATGGCTCTCAGCCTTGTATCAAGTGCAGCCATCGACACCATAAAAACAAATACCAAGATATCTGAAGTGACGGTTTTCTTTAACGGTGCTCAGATCAGTCGGACAGCCAATATCAGCGTCTCGAAAGGAAAACATTTCATTTTGTTGGATCGATTGCCTGAAGAGATCAATCCGCAGAGTATACAGGTAAGTCAGATCAAGAACTGTCAGATATTATCTGTTAAACATGATCTCGACTTCACAGGTTTGAGCAAAAAGTCACAAAAGGAAAGAGACATTGAAGAGAGAATCAAAGATGAAGAACTGAAATTCAAAGAAGTATCTAATCGATATGTAGTTTATCAGCTCGAAGAAAAATTAATTCTGAATAATAGTGATTTCAAGCAAAAAGATGCTGGAGCTACACTGGAAGAAGTGAAAGCGGCTGCTCAGTATTATCAGGTTCGACTCAACGAAATAAAAGCTGAAAAGCTAAAGTTAAAGATCGAAGTGGATGAAATCAATGAGAGAATTAAAGAGCTCTACGCGGAATTTAATAAGATCACAGTCGAGAAGCGTCAGAACTATAGCAAAGTAGTGATTGCGATTGAAGGAAAGATGGACACAAAATCAGAATTGAATGTCACCTACTATGTGCCTTCTGCCGGCTGGGAGCCAACGTATGACTTCAGGGTTGATGATGTCGACAAACCCTTGAATATAGTATACAATGCCAATGTATATCAGTCGACAGGAGAAGATTGGAAAAATGTAGACATCACTCTTTCTACCAACAATCCATCCCTTTCAGGAAGCAAACCTAAAATTGAAAGGTGGTATCTGAACAGAACAAGTCCGTATGCAAACAAAGGGCCCCAGGAAGAAGGGGTGGGAAGTTTGAAAGGTCGAGTAATTGATGGCGTTACAGGAGAGCCTCTGCCTTTTGCAAATGTAGCGGTATACAGAAATGGAAAACTCGAAACCGGAACGACAACAGATTTTGAAGGTCTTTATACCATAAAACCATTGAAACCCGGATACATCAACGTTAAGGTAGGATATGTTGGTTATAACAATTACGATTTCGCCGTTACCATTGCCGAAGATGAAGAATCCTATCAAAACGTTAATATGAATTCGAGTGATCTGGCATTACAGGAAGTTGTGATCATGGAAGAAGATGATGTCAATACTCTTGATAGAATGGAATTAAACAGACTCCCAACAAGAGATGTGGCAGCTGCAGAATCAAGGAAGTATAAAAAGAGAAAAAACCGGAAAAAGAATGCATATTATGACGGCACGAGTATTAGGGGATCGAGGGCCAGTTCAACAACAACCTATATCGATAATTCAATTGCCACCCGGGTGGCAAACCTGGAATTCAAAATCAAGATTCCATATAACGTTCCTTCAGACGGAGAGGACTATAGCATTAAAATCAAAGAGGTAAGCACCGAAGTTGACTATGTTTTCTATGCTGTTCCAAAGTTGGAGGAAGAAGCATTTCTTACAGCCAATATGACGAATTGGGTAGATCTCGATCTTCTTTCAGGTTTTGCCAATATTTTCTATCAGGGAACTTATGTTGCCGAAACTTATCTCGATGTATATATGAGTAAGGATACCTTACCCATTTCCCTTGGAAGAGACCGAAATGTCATTGTTGAAAGAGTTGGAAACAAGAACAAGAACGACAAGACTTTCATCGGAAATAGTGTTAAAGAAACAGTCGCATGGGACATCACAGTGCGAAATAATAGAAAAACACCGATCAATCTGATTATACAGGATCAATATCCTCTTTCAGAGTTGAAATCCGTAGAAGTAGGTTTGATTGAGGCCCCCGGGGCAAAGAATGAAGCAAAGACCGGTTTTTTAACTTGGGAATTGAATCTCAATTCAGGAGAGAAAAAAGAACTGGGATTTTCCTATTCTCTCAAGTACGAAAAAGGCGTTATTCTGAGTCTGGAGAATTAGGCCGCGAACATCATGGTGTATTTATTACCTTTAGGGGATAATTAATCGCCGTTATGAAAAATCTTTATTTCAGTCTTCTGGTTTCAACTGCCTTTCTGGTAATAAATACTCAGGTCAATGCTCAGATCACTCTCACAAAGGATGATCTGATGATTCCGGGAATGATGCTGGACGAATATGTGGATACAACCACTAAAACATTGAGTTTTGGAAATGTGGGCAGTGGACAAAGCTGGGATTATTCAACACTGACAGAAGATACGATCTGGAACAGTGATATCAAACAACCACAAGGTCTGGCAAAATCCAATCTCTTTCCAACGGCTACGGCGGCCATTGAACGATTTGATATAAATACCCAGTATTATCAGAATACGAATACAGAATCAATATTTCTTGGAAGTGTAGTTGCCGTGCCTAACCTCGACACGATGGTCTTCAAGCACAACTACTCCTATATTAAGTTCCCCGCCACCCTGGGCAGCACAATAAGTGAGACAGGTGATCCTTTTTTCTTTTTTAAGAATGCTGCCGGTGGCATTGACCCGGATGGTCCTGGACCGCACCCAACTGTTGATTCAATTGCAACGAAGACCATTGATCTTTTCGAAGCTGTAATCGACGCCTCAGGATCAGTCAGCACTCCAATTCATACCTATGGAGAATCCTTAAGACAATACAGTAAGAGCACGACTATAGATTCTGCTTACATGCATGCAGGGGGCAAATGGCAACCAATGTCGTCTTTGCTCGCCAGTTTCTTTATGACTCCACTTGTTCAAAGTGACACAGCATTCACTTATGCGTGGATGGTTAAGGAAGGTGGACTTCCTGTGTTGGTTATTGAATTTGATCCGGCAAACAACGATCAGGTATTAATCGTTCAATGGACGAACTTCCTGCCACAGGGAATTGAAAATTCACGAAAACTCAATTTTGTGAAAGTGTATCCGAATCCATTCAATGATGTGATAAAAGTTTCAAGTAATAAAGAGGGTGAAATCAGCTTCACGCTGCGTGATCTTCAAGGTAGAAATATTACACAAGGTAAGTTCTCAGGGAATACTCAAATTGATGCCGGTGATCTTCCTTCCGGACAGTATCTTCTGATTCTTGAGAATGAAGAAGGAATTCGAGACGTACGGAGATTAATCGCTAATTAGAGGTAGGATTTGTTAATTGGTTAATTTGCTAAGTGGTTAAGTGGTTAATTAATATTCATTTTTCACTTTTCATCTTTCATTTTTCACTTTTCATCTTTCATTTCTACCGTTGTTTCTTCGACCAGAAATCAACATCGTGATATAGAGCCACTCTCAGGATGTTTTCATTTTCGTATTCATAGGGCGAGCCATTATGGTGAAAATTCCACAAATATCCGGCCTGCACCTGGAGTCCCCTTCTGATCAAATAACCCAGACCGATGAACATTCGGTTGTCTTCAAATATGTTGTATACAATACTCTGACCAGATTGAAGAAATATCTCATCATAGAATGAAAAAAAGACGGTTCCCGGTTCGAGATGTCGATTATTCAGGGGAATGTATATGGTAAATTTATACCTCCATCGAAAAGTGAGTTTATATTTCGAATCCTTTTCAAATTTTCGCTTCCATCTCTGTTCAAACCTGATCTGGTGATATGTTTTGGAAGTAAGTACAGGCAAAACGAATAGGGCCTGTTCCCAGAATCTGAATTCCAGAAAATATGGATCCTGATCTTCAGCCACTGGCTCCTGAGCAAAATTTATCGGTGTAGCAATTCCGAAGGTCAATTCTGCCTGTTTGGTCAGCAGGTAGGTAATACCGTACCTCAGATACAACTTATTCATATCTGCGGCAAAATTTCTTCGACGAATATGATATTCGCCATAATAGAACATTCGTTTCTTGAACCTGAATTTTTGATAATACCCCAACCACAGACCGTAATCATTGGTGATGGTCTTGGAAGTTGGTTTGCTGAGTGTCACTTCGGTCTGCGAGCAAACAAATAATGACGAAAACAGCAGGGTGATCAATATCAGACTCCTACAATGCCTCATATAATATCTTCAATCTTTCATCAAGATCTTTCGACTTTCTGAGTTTCTTTTCAAGCTTTTTCGTGTCTTTCCCTCTCAGCTCATACATGCTGGCCTGCATCTTATAAAGCTCTTTGAGATCGGCCTCACAAGCAAAAGCATTCTTTTCCTCCGTGGCTCTCAATACCATTTGATTGAACATCTGCTCCGCTACGAGATCGTACAATTTTCTCTGCATTCGCGTTGGAACTTTATCAGTAAATGTGAAAGGATCAAAGGTGTATTCAGTGTATAAACTATCTATATCCCGTCGTCGGTAACCTATTTTATGGCACAACTTGTAAATCTCTTCAATGCTGTGAAGTTCCAGTAAGATGGAATCTCCAAGTATGGCCTGATGTTCCTTGTCCTCAACTTCCTGCAAATAAGCCTGGTATTCTTTATTCACAACATCCATTAGGTAGTGATCATGAACGTTTCGAACGAGACGATTCAATGCCGGATCCTTTGTATTGGCTTTGAGCGTGCTGTCCAGTTCCTTGACTAGTTTGGTAATCTTTTCATTTCTCAGAATGAGGGCCTGATCGAGTTGAAGAGCCTTGACTTTTATCTTAAATATTCTCTCCAGAGAATCGGCTACATTCAGTCGTCTCCTGAAATTGTGCACAAGATATTCAAGCAAATTGCTCTCCACATCTTTACTTGAGGTATACTGAAATGTCACGGTATCGCCCAATACCGGGATTTTACTCAAACCCAGAACACCATGTGCAGAATCCAAAACCAGACCTTCACGATAAGTGTATTCAAGACTCCTTTTCAGATTACCAGAAAAGTTGTTTTCAATTTTGTCCATTACCATCAATTCTTTCTGCAACCAATTAAAAACAAGCACTACGGCAGTATCTTGACTCAATTCAAGACTCAATAATTCTTCATCCTCTATTCTTCTCAACCGGCCAGAATATTCCTGCAATAAAGAATCCCATTCTGAGATCCAAGCCAGCTCCTTGTCGTTATAAGGATATTTAGCCCGATAAGTTCCAAGAGGATAAAATTTCTCATTGAAGAGATTTGGATCATACTGATATATCTCTACAAGCATGGCCATCAAAAACTCATTCCCGGCCTTTTGATAAACGACAAATTCAGATTCGGTGGGATAACCATCCCGAAAATTGAGCCTACCTGAGCTCTCCATCTGACTCACAAGGGAAGTATCGGCTATGGTCTCGAGAATTCTATCACTTAAAGGATATTTCAAATGAACAATGGTATCGCTTTCAGTCCTTCGGGTAAGTTCAAGTAAAACCCCTCGTTTGTATTTCCTGATTTCGGTAAAATCTTCAAACTTGATCTTCCAGGTACCTCTCATTAATCCCTTGATGGCCTGACCACTGATAAGCGCCTTACCCAGAGTATCGTCGATAGTACAGAAGACATCACCATCAAGAAGACCATCAACAAAATTCACCTGGATGTCCTGATTAACGGTTTCATCCAATTTTTCAATTCTTTCGCGCAAATACTCCCAACCTCCTACCGGAATGCCTTTGTCATATTTTGCTCTCAGGAATGATTTTTGTGTGATCAGGTTGAATTTTACATCCTGGTCTTGAACCCCGCTGACAGAAACGGTATTGGAATTGCGTTTGTATTCCCACCGACCTTCCTTATCGTCATTGTTGTAATTCCCGTTCCAGTTTTCTTCCCGAATGTAGATGTGACGGTCGTCTGCGCTCTGATAAGAAGAATTGAATTCGAAGGCACCGGTTTTGACCTTCTTTCCACCCTTATTTTTATAGGTGAATTTTGCGTTTCCAACCAGGCCTGGTCTTGCACTGTAGAGACTGTCGTATTCTTCCTGCGAAAAAATGCATGTCGCAAATAGCAGTAAAATGAGTAGTGGAATATAGAAAACAGTCTTAATAGAAATCTATTTTCCAACAAGGTATAAAAAGTCGGAAAAATCCTAATGAATTTCTCTAGCTTTTAGACCGGTCTGTGAATTCCTTCTACGACTGATTCGTTTCTGACTCTAAAAGGAAGATTACAGATTTACCATAAACCTTATCTTTATGCAAGATGAGATTGCAAAGAGATCTTGATGAATTGGTGAATGCCGGTGTACTCAGCGAAGAAAAAGCACATGAGATCAGTATTTACTTCGAAAAGAAAAGGCAGGCACAGCCGAATCGTCTCATGATGGTATTCGGACTTCTGGGTGCAATTCTCTTCGGCCTTGGCATCATATCCATTCTTGCACACAACTGGGACGACTTTACACGCGACACCAAGGCAGTGATCTCATTCATTCCGGTTATTTTAGGCCAGCTAGTGGTCCTGTATGTATTGCTGAAAAGATTTGATCAAAATGTCTGGCGCGAGAGCAGTACAGTGCTATTGTTCTTTGGAGTTGGGGCCAGTATCGCACTGGTAGCACAGGTTTATAACATACCTGGAAATACGGCCACATTCGTCCTGACCTGGTTAGCGCTGGTGGCGCCTTTGATCTATGTGATGAATTCATCCATCACCTCTCTTCTGTTCATTGGATTATTGACGTACTACGCAAATATTTTCGAATGGGGTCTGGATTATAACAGAATTCTTTATTGGGCTTTTCTTCTTATTCCCTTGCCTCATTATTATTTTCTTCTCAGAAATAAGGCGAATGGAAATGCAGTAAAATGGCATCATTGGATTATTCCAATCAGCATAATTTTTTGTCTGCATACGCTGAACACATCAAGGTTATTTGATGACCTTCTTGTTTTGCATTTCATGACTGCTTTCGGATTGTTTTATCAACTGGGAACTAATTCTCCGATGAAGAATACAGGGCAAATCACGAGTTATAAGTTTTTGGGAAGTCTTGGAGGCATTGTGGTTTTATTGTTCCTGAGCTTTGATTGGTTCTGGGAATGGTTGATGAAGCGCGATTGGACCTTGTTTAATTTCACATCATCCGACAGCATTGGTTTTATCATTCTTTTCCTTCTGGCCAGCATTCTTTTAATTCGAAAAATTCAAAAATCAGGGATTAAGAATACCGATCTCCGAGATTGGGTATTTGTGATATTTTTTGTGATTTTCCTGATTGGTATGTATAGCTGGACAAGTATTATCCTTGTCAATCTTCTGCTTCTGGCTCTGGGAATCAGCATTGTATTAGAGGGATCCAGAAAGAATCATCTTGGAATTTTGAATTATGGTCTATTAATAATACTGGCTCTTGTTCTTTGCAGATTCTTCGACGAAGAACTGAGTTTCATTCTACGTGGTTTATTATTCCTTGGAACGGGTATCGCCTTCTGGTTGGCCAATTATCGATTGATCAAAAAAAGGAGGTCGAATGAATAAAAAGATCCTCATATCGATTTTTATATTGGTGGCGCTAGCTCAATTGTATGTACCATTCAATATGATTCTTTCCAGAGAAGAAACGATTTCAGTTGGTCAGATGTTCAAATTCCCGGTTGAACCTGTCGATCCTCACGACCCATTTCTTGGTAAATACGTTCGGCTCAATTTCAGGAATGACAGAATCGCGCATGAGGAAGAAGACACGAACTGGACAATGGGACAAAAATTATATATCACATTGGAAAACGACGAAAACGGTTTTGCGGCGATTAGCAGTGTTTCGGATGTCGAACCTGATGGTGATAATTGGATGCCCGTTACTTTCGACTGGTATCATAACACAAAGAAAGAAGTGATCATAACTTATCCCTTCACAAGATATTATATGGAAGAAAGCAAGGCCAAACCGGCAGAAGATCTGTACAGACAAAGTGTGAGATCGGATAGCTCCATTGCCTACGCGACTGTTTTTGTGCATCAGGGTGAGGCCGTGCTCACCGGTCTTTTCATAGATGATGTACCAATAGAAATTCTTGCTGCTGAAAAACGTGACGAAGAATAAAACTTAGTTTCTAGAAATAGATCACAATTCGGAGATCAGAAATCGGAAATCGAAAATCGGAGATTGCAATCATTTCCTGATCGCATAAATATATTCATCCAGCACTTCTCCATATTTGACAATGGTCTTTTCGAAAAAGGCCTCCTGCTTGAAACCGGCTTTCTCTGCCACACGTCTTGAGGCCGGATTATTGCCATAGATCCTCGCAATAATCCTGTCAATTTCAAATGTTGCAAAGGCATAATCCACCAGTTCCCTTACTGCCCTGGCAACGATTCCTTTTCCCCAGTATTCTTCTCCAATCCAATACCCAATTTCTGCATTCAATTTGAGTACGTCTTCCATAGGATGAACGCCGACAGCACCAACGATTTCCCCATCAACATCAATGGCCAGGACCTCCTGCGGATCTTTGTCCTTAAACATCTTTATGAATTTCACTGCATCCTTGCGTGTATATGGATTTGGAAATCGATCCGTCATAAAGGCACTAACATTTCGATTGTTAGCATGCTTTACAAGTGAATCTATATCGGAAAGATCAAGAGGTCTTAATTTGTATTCCATTGTTGAATTGTTGAGACCTCAGTTTATCTTTCGAAACCACCTGTAGTCGGCAACAAAAGTTCCCAGGGGCAAGAGTGAGGCCAAAAATGCAAGTCCCGTTTCCTGTATCGACCAGGCATATTCTTTTCTCAGTGGAATTAAGAGATAAGTGTAGATCATGAATAGAAGTCCATGGATCATACCAATAACACTTACAGCCTGTGGTTGATCGTATATATACTTTAGCGGCATGGCAACTCCCAATAATAGTACAAAAGAGAGTCCTTCAAGGAATGCAATGGTTCTGAATGTTCCAAGTAAATTTTTCATTTCGATTTTGTGAGGCCATAAAATTAGTCAAGTAAAACTTGCCTTTATCATTTTTACGATTTTTGAAATATGCGTCTTTTCTTTTTAGTCCTGGTCTTATTTCTGAGTAATTCTATTTCAGCTCAATTTGTTGAAGGCTATATAAGAGATCTGGAGAGCAATAAACCTCTGCCCTATGCGTCCATTTCAATAGAGAACTCTACAAGGGGGAGTATAAGCAATGAAGAAGGATATTTCAGAATCAAAGTCAATGAAACGGATTCATTTATCGTTTGCTCTTATGTAGGATACAAGAAGAAAAGATTTGAAATTCATGAATTAAAATTCACGGAAGATATCTTCCTGGAGCCATCGGAAGTCATCTTAAATATAACAACGGTCCATAGCGATAATTCTTATCTATATGACATCTTCGACAAGGTGCGCGGCAAAATGTTAAAGTCGGAAACCTCCAAATCAAGGGCCTACATGAAAATACAAAGCCAGGATAATGAAGAGCCAATTGAATTAATTGAATGCTACTATAATTCAACATCGAATGCGGCCGGAATAAAAGACCTGAAACTTAAAAACGGACGTGCAGGTGTGAGTCTCGATCTGGATAAAAAATATCTGAGTCTGTCCACATCCAAATTCTTCGCTTACTTCAATCTTTCGCGTAAGCAGGACTTCATGCCCGGCATCCCTTTCCAGATGAAAAAAAATGAGCTGAAGAAAAAATATCACTTAAGCCACCTAATGAATGTGGATGACAGCACAATTTACATTCACTTTATGCCAATGAACGATAAGAATTCTTTTTTCGAAGGCAATGTATACATCGATCTGAGGAATCACAGTATTAAACAATTGGAGCTAAGCATTGATTCGGCTGACAGATTTCCATTCGTGCCTATTGGAAAGAGTACACAACTCGATCATATTGAAATCAGATCCATAATAAATTTCAAATCATATAAAATGTATAGAGTACCTGAATCCATTGAATTTGAATATGCTTTTACCATGAAGAGAAATCCAAACCAGGGAAATAATTCCATGAATCTGAATTCAACCGGTTCACTTTCAAGAAAAATCACTGCACGAGGAATTCTTTATCAATTCGAGACAGGAAAACCATTTGACCTTCCTCATTATGAGTATGACGAATCCTATAACGATTATGTCCAGATATCATTGCTGTCACTCAATTCATCATTCTGGCAATTCAACCATGGACTTCCTTTAACAGAAAAGGATCAGCAAAAAATCAATTATTTTGAAGAGAAGGGTAAAGTATTCAATTATCAAAGTCAAAGTGATAAAAGAAACAGAGGTCAGGATAATGTCTTGGCTTCAACTGCCAGCATAGTATGGCGCGACAGCATTAGAATTTCATTGATCGAGAGCACTGACCCTGAAGCTGCTCCTTACAGTGCAAGGTCTTCCACCATTCCTTCTCAGAGATACAACATCGAAGTCCAGTTGTTCCTAGACCTCGTTGAAGATGGACCATCCTATCAATACTATTCAGCGACTGTTCTGGATGTTGCTCAAACTTATTATCTCTTTGAACAAGAACCATTCACTGATATTTTCCTGAATATGTACTTCGACCTCTGCGAAATAGAGAGAAGGTCAATGGTTCAGAAAATAGAAAATGGAGAAAAATCCAAAGAAAGAATTCTAAGAATATACGCCAATTCAATCAAGTCCATGAAGGCCAGAACCGATCAATACCTGATGGATATTGACAGAGGAAGAAATATCAGAGCCATAGCCGATTATTCTAAATTGATAAATTCAGAACTCGGCATTGATAATGTTAAAATGCTAGGAGTGGGCCTCGACTGATCAGTTGCTAAGTGAAGAAGTGACCTTGATTTCAGTATCTAGCAATTTAGATATCGGACAATTGGCTTCGGCATCCGCAACGGCTGCATTAAACTTATCCTCAGGCATACCCGGAACACTCGCATTCAAAGTGATGTGAGAATAAATTACCTCACCGGCTTCAAGATTCACTTCGCAACTGGCTTCCAGTTTTTCAGCTTCAAATCCTTCAGCTACGATGAGAAAGGAAAGTTTCATAGCAAAACACCCGGCATGGGCAGCGGCTACCAATTCCTCAGGATTCGTACCTGTACCGTCTTCAAATCTTGATTTGTATGTATATGGAGTTGATGATAAGACTCCACTGGCAGTGGAAAGATTTCCATTTCCTTCTTTTCCTGTTCCCTGCCAAATTGCAGTAGCTGTTCTTTTCATATTTAATTGTGTTTGGGGAATAAAGATAAAAAATGGCATTATGTCAACAATTGAAAAAGAATAGGAAAATAATGCTCCTTGTCTTAAATCCCCTGATTAATTCTTAATTGAAATATCTTGCAAGGATTCGCATGAAAGGATAATATTGCATTGAACCTAACTACTTAGAACATGTCCATTTCTTCCGATCTCCAAAAAATGGCTGGTAAAAAGGCCGTTAAACCTGCCTCTTATCAAATTCATTCAAAAGAGGTTACTTATTTCTCAATAATGCTTGTAATCAGTATTCTGGCATACGCCGGAATAATCTACTGGCTAGTTGGATTTCATACCATGGACGTTTCTGATCCTGTTGCTCAGATGCAGAAAATGGCCCTAACACCAATGGTATACGGTTTCTATCTCTACGCTTCGGTAATCTTGATAAGTATTCTTTTCATTCAGGGATTTTTAATCGGATATCTCAGAGGTAATGCCGTTAAAATAACTCAAAGACAGTTTCCGGACATCTATGAGATTGCTCATCGACAATCATTATCACTAGGACTCAAGAGCATTCCCGATATGTATCTGCTTCAGGAAGGAGGATTCATAAATGCTTTTGCGACGAAATTCTTAGGAAGGAATTATGTTGTTATTTACAGTGAAGTGCTGGAAGAGGCTTATGAAAATAACAAGGATAGTGTGGAATTCATCATCGCTCATGAGTTGGGGCATGTAAAGAGAAACCACATCACCAAGGTATTTTTGCTTTTCCCATCATTTATCATCCCATTTCTTTATCATGCCTATTCAAGAGCTTGTGAATACACCTGCGACCGGATCGGTATGGCATTGAGTCCGAAGGGAGCATCGGTAGGACTCCTTTTGGTTGCTGCAGGAAAGAAACTTTATAAGAAGGTCAATACTGAGAAATTCATTGAACAGCATTTTGAAGACAAAGGATTCTGGTACTGGATTTCAGAAAAATTCTCAACCCATCCTCATTTAACGAAAAGAGTCAGGGCACTTGCATTAAGTGGTGCTTCTCCAAATCGTGCTTATTCAGAACCAATTTTCACTCAATCACAGGAGCCTGAAGAAAGTGCACCGGTTATCCAGGAAGAAGAGAAGAAAGAAGAAGTCAAGGAGAAGAAAGACGATCACAGCAGATTTATGCCGGGTTGATCATTTATTGAATTTTCTGACAATCAGTCGGGTACCTCGATCAAAATTGATATAACTCCAGACCCAGTTAAAGAAAACAATCACCCTGTTCCTGAAATCTACAAGCAGCATTAGGTGAACGAATAACCAGGTAAGCCAGGCAAAGAATCCACCGAACTTCCATTTTCCAAGGTCTACAACAGCCTTGTTTCGCCCTACTGTGGCCATGGTTCCTTTATCGTTGTATTCAAATTCTCTTGTCCTGCCTCCCTTCAAAATCTGATTCAAATGCCTTGCCAGATACATACCTTGTTGCTGCGCAACTGAACCCAGCATGGGTAAGCCATCAGGGTATTTCTTCGTAGCGAAATGACAAACATCTCCAACAGCAAATACATGCTCACTCCCTTCCAGGCTGCCAAATGAATTCACTTTAATACGACCGAGATGTAAATGCTCTTCTCCAACTCCTTTTGGAACATTTGCCTTCACCCCAGCTGCCCAGATCAGATTTCTGGAATTAAAATTGATCTTATTTGTCGAAACCTTCAGGCCGTCATAATCTTCAACAAGTGTGTCAGAATAAACATTAATACCCATGCTTTTCAAATACCTCATGGCATTCGACGAAGCCTTTTGACTCATGGGGCCAAGTAGTTTGTCTCCTGCTTCAATAAGGTTAATCTGCATTCTTCGGATATCGAGATCAGGATAATCTTTGGGAAGAACATGCTTTTTCAATTCGGCCAGGGCACCTGCCAATTCAACGCCGGTTGGACCTCCACCAACTACGACAAAATTCATCAAGGCATCCTGATTCTCCAGATTGGTTTCATTTAGAGAAGCTTCAAAATTTTGCAGGATAAGGGAACGAAGATCGAGCGACTCGGTCAGGCTCTTCATAGGCATTGCATGCTCTTCAATATTCTTATTGCCGAAGTAATTGGTCTTTGCTCCGGTGGCAATAACAAGGAAATCAAATGCAATATCTCCTATGCTGGTGGTAACATTCTTTGATTCGAGATCAACTTTCTCAACATGTGCCATCCGAATGTGGGTGTGCTTTTTGTTCTTAAGTGTTTTTCTCAAAGGATAGGCTATGGAGTCCGGTTCCAGTCCGGCAGTCGCCACCTGATACAATAAGGGTTGGAAGGTATGGTAGTTATTTTCGTCGATAACAACGATCTGCGCTCTTTTATGATTGATATTCAGCGCGAGTTTTAGTCCTGCAAAACCTCCACCAATGATGACAATTCTGGGAAGATCGAGTTTAGGAATATTGATTCCAGACATCAAAAAAGTTTGATGTAAATGTATACAATGGATCAATGTGTTCTCAACTCAAAGGCGAAAATCACTGGCTCTTTTCGGAAACCAATTCCTGCATTTGAAAGAATGTGATTATGGCCAGGATCAAAACCAAAAACCAGGACATCATTGCCGGCAATATGTGTATTAGAAAATTATCCCAATTCATGTATTTACAACATTAAAAAGAAGGCATTTGTTGTTGCGCACTTAAACGAAGATCCTTCATTATCAGATTTCTAAAAGTGGAATTTAATGTGGACGATCTTTATATTGGACGTCTCAAAGAAAGTACAGAGGAAAGCTTAAAAGGTGTTAAAAAAAAAGAGCCGCCCGAAGGCGGCTCAGATAATTATTCAAAGGAAAACCTAATCATTCTGATAGATGTATGAATAATTGTCATTTCCTTCTTGTGTGGTGTAAGCCTCATTTGAGTTATTGTATTGGTTTACATCACTAACATTACTAATACCATCCTGGAAAGTCTCAGCAATGTTCATATTTCCAAATTGATCAATGTCAGAGTCGTTGCAATAACCTTCTTGTCCTACAAGAACTTCATTGTTATCTCCATATTGAAGAACCCAGCTATTGTTCCATTCACCTTCCTGACCTACTTCGGCTGTATTACCATCGCCAGGTTGACGAATTCTGCTGACATTGTCTTCCCCATCCTGAAATACTTCAGCTATGTTGTCGTCAACGTCCCATCTCCAGAATAATCCTTTATGCTGATGAACATAAGATCTGTTGTCATCACCTATTTGGGTTACATCTGAAGAGTTATCGTCTCCAAATTGATCTGTAGTGGCCATGTTGTCCTCACCATCCTGAGCCACAATAACTACGTTGTCATTTCCTTTTTGATATGACCAACTCCAGTTATCATCGCCTAATTGTTCAATATCGGCCATGTTGCCACCTCCTCTTTCGTACATGTCGGTCCTGTTGTCATCACCTTCTTGGAAAACGACAGAGTTGTTGTTCGTTCCGAATTGATCGACATCAACAAAGTTGTCGTCGCCCCAGCTTTCGGCATCACTCCAGTTACCTGTACCAAATTGGTAAACATCAGTATAGTTATCATCACCTCCCTGGCGGATCCAAGATTTGTTCTTAGGTCCCCAGATTGAAGTTGTGATCTGATCTACTTCGGCATAGTTACCATCTGATTTATCTACATCCCATGTAGTGATGTACTGCTTGATCCACGACTGGTTACTTCCGTATTGGTCTGTGGTAGCATAGTTTTCATCACCTACCTGGTGAGTAAAGGCCAGATTGTAACGCCCATCCTGATCAACATATACCTCATTATCGGCCCCATAAGACATTGTTGTATTATGGTTGTGGAATCCCTCCTGATCGATCAATGCGATGTTGCCACCTGCTCCGTTCTGAGTCACATAGGAAGCATTTTCATCACCATCCTGATCAACGTCGGAATAGTTGTTCTCGGCCTCCTCTAAAGTGTTCACCTGTTCCACTTCAGAGTAGTTGTCATAACCTAACTGCTCAACATAAGATGTGTTACTTCCATCTCCCGATTGATCAGTATAGGCCACATTGCTCTGTGCTGCTACTGTTCCAAATGCGAACAGCATAGCAACAATAAGAATCAGCGTTTTAGCGATTTCCCGATTAAAAGATTAATAATTTATTGAGAACTCCTGAAAGTGATCGCAGAGAACTGATCACGAATGCTAGGTTATTGAGGTGTCCATTGTTTGGCAGTTTCGGCGATATGGACTTTCAGTATTGCATATATATGACTGGGGATCGAGAAATACAATGAGGAGGTTGTGTCGAAAATATGAATATTCTCATTTTCGTCTGTATCACCCGTGTAAAAAAGAAAAGCGCCACCCGAAGGCGGCGCTTTAGCCTATTATAATGAATCTGGAAAATTAGTTTCCGTTCCAGCCAGTTTGACCGATCCAAGAATAATTTCCTGTACCGTTCTGAGTCGTATAAGCACCATTATCATTACCGTCCTGGTCAACATCGCTATCGTTTGATGTTCCCATTTGTGTTGTAATAGCGTCATTACCTGTACCATACTGATCCAACCATGAGTCGTTTCCTGTTCCATCTTGGTTGATATCGGCTGTGTTTCCATCCCAATTCTGGTGAACCCAGCTAACATTGCTTGTTCCATCCTGATCAATGTCGGCAACATTGTCGTCACCATATTGGTAAGCATTTGAACTATTGCTTGTTCCCATTTGATCAACAGTCACATCATTACCCGTTCCTGATTGCTGTGTATAAGAGTTGTTTGACGTTCCGTCTTGATCAATATCTCCTATGTTTGAAGTTCCGGACTGATTAAAGCTAGAATAGTTAGAAGTTCCATTTTGAGTCACGTCTCCTTCATTTGAGTTACCTGATTGATAAGTATATGAATTGTTGGTTGTTCCTCCTTGATCTACATCGATATCATTGTAGCTTCCATATTGATAAACCGAACTATAATTTGATGTTCCGTTTTGATTAACAGTAGAGTTATTCCAGTCATTCGTGTACGAACCTGTCAAATAAACGTAAGAGTTGTTTGAAGTTCCGGTTTGGTTAACAACACTGCTGTTGTTATTTCCATAACCAGATCCAGACGTATTGTAACCACTATATATGTCCATCAATTGCGTTGACTGGTTGCCTGTTCCATTTTGATTTGCCTCAAAATAGTTGTCAGCACCAGCCGGTGTATAGTGATAATGTCCGTAATAATAATAGTAATAGTAGTAACTTGAATGCCACCATTTGTTCTGCATTCTTTGCGTGGCATTGTTTGATGTTCCCATCTGATCAATGTGCGCTTCACTGGTTGTAGCATTGATGTGCTGATAACCATAGTTACTTGTTCCATCCTGAGTGATGGAAGTAGTATTACTATTGTGATATAGATAGGATTGAGCATTGTTGCTCGATCCATCCTGATCAACTGTTGAAGTGTGAGATCCAAATCCATTTTGATATACTCTAGCATAGTTGCTTGATCCATTTTGATCAACATCTGAAGAGTTTGGATCGATCTCTGAAGACGTATACTGATATTGGTCTACATCAGCATTGTTATAATCACCCACCTGATCAACCGTAGAAGAATTCGTTCCACTTCCACTCTGATCAACATAGGCTGTATTACTTTGAGCCAATATCATTCCCGTTGAGAACAACATGGCCGCACCTAATATTAGCTGTTTTTTCATAATAGCCGTTTTGGTTTGTTATTAAAATTGTTTTTTAACACCTCGGACAACCAAGAGATGAAAAGGAAAGAAAGTTAGAGATAACGTTGCCTTCGGATCTTTAACTGTATGCAAGTTGGGAAACTTTCAATGCCTATGCCATGATATAAAAAACCGAAAACGGTGATAATTGTCATCGTTTTCAATGATTTATATGTCACTAGTTTAGAGGTGTTTAGCAAAACATCCGGATTATCGTATATCTAAAAAGTAAAAGCGCCGCCCGAATGGGCGACGCTCAACCTTAAACATATTCGCTATTATGGGTTGCTAGAGAGAGTCTTTACTCACCCGCTCCAGATTGGTTGATAGAAGAATAGTTGCTATCTCCGATCTGGTTTGTGTAAGCCTGATTACTGTTGTCATATTGCGTAACATCACTTTCGTTTGAATCTCCTTCTTGCCAAAGATCAGCGATGTTAGAATCTCCTTCTTGCCATACATCAGAGTCATTCATATCTCCGATCTGATCAACATCAGAGTCGTTTGAACTTCCTACTTGGTCAGTGTAAGCTACGTTAGCATCACCACCTCTTTGATAGATGTACGAGTTGTTATAAGTACCTCCGCTTTGATCTACGTCAGCCATGTGATCATCACCTGTCTGATACGTAAAGGCATAATGATTGTTGTTGTCTTGATCATGAATAATGGTATTGTAATCACCAGAAGAAGTTGCGTTACTTCCGTTGCTATTTCCATCCTGATCAATGTCTGCTACGTTCCAGTCACCAACTTGTCTTGCAGAAGAAATGTTGTTGTCTCCATTTTGGTAAACATTCGCATCGTTGTTATCAGCACCTGGATTGCTCCACAATGATTGTAGAATAACCGATGTGTTACTATTGCCATATTGACCTGTATAAGCTGTGTTGTCATCACCATTCTGATCTACATCCGAACCGTTCATGTCACCGTTTTGGATTGTAGTGTTGGTGTTACCATCACCATTCTGATCAACGGTTGAAACATTGTCATCAGCATAGGTGCTGGAAGGATACCAACCTGCGCCTATCATTTGGTTGACAGTATTCACGTTATCATTACCAGTCTGGTTTGAAGTAGAAGAGTTTCCACTTCCTACTTGCCAGTCCGTTGAAGAGTTCCCATCACCGATCTGAGTGATAGAGATATCATTGTCATCTCCCCAACTCACGGCATCCGCATAGTTATCGTCTCCATCTTGGTAAACTGAGGCATCATTATTAAGTCCTCTCTGACCAACACGCAGAATCGTATTATCATCTCCCATTTGATCAACATCGGAATTATTGTTTCCGCCTTCCTGGACTATTCCATTCCAGTAGGTAGATGCACCCATGGTTGTTCCTGCTCTGTTATTGCTTCCTGTTTGATCTACATCAGATACGTTATTGGCATTAGAGCTTGATGTATTCGTTTGGTCTACGTTAGACAAGTTGTCTGACCCAGTCTGATCAACTGTCGATGTATTAGACCCTGCACCGGCTTGATCTGTATACGCCGTATTGCTTTGCGCCACAATGCTTCCTGCAGAAAACATCAAGGCCACGGCAAAAATTAGCTTGTTTTTCATTTTTGTGTTTTGTTCTTGAAATCAATACAATAATTGCTCAGCAACCTGTACTCTATTCGACTATGCATGTAGCTGAAGAATTTTGAGGGAACAAAGTATAAAAGACTTTACTAAATCACTATAACATTGTAATGTGTATGCCATGATAATTGTTAGCGAATTGAATGTCTGATATTATCAACGTTTAAATCACAACAAAAGAAAAGCGCCGCCTATTCAGGCGACGCTCATCTTTATACAAGTTTGCTAAAATGGCCAATGGCCAAATTTCTTTTACTCAGCAGACTGATTAATTTGTGACCAGTTTCCGTTACCAGTTTGAGTTGTATAAGCGGCATTGCTGTCATCCCACTGATTAACATCACTCCAGTTTGAATTACCAGTTTGAGTTGTTACTGCAGTGTTCATGTCACCAATTTGATCAACATCAGACCAGTTGTAGTCACCATCTTGAGTAACAGTTGCAGAGTTATCATCACCATTTTGGTATGTATAACTGTCATTGTCATCTCCCATTTGGTCAACCATTTCTGAGTTATCGTCACCATATTGTGAGTTTCCACTGTAGTTAGATGTTCCATTCTGATAAACATCGGCATAGTTCATATCACCTCGCTGATAAGTATAAGCTGAGTTGTAGTCACCAATTTGTTCGATGCTAGCTTCGTTGTCATCAGAACCATAAGCTCCAGATCCAGCATTACCAGAATTGAAGTTAGGGAAATAGAAATACTGATCGATGTGAGCAACGTTTCCGTTACCAGTCGAAGAAATTGTTCCGGTGTTATCATCACCATTCTGGTGTACATCACCGTAGTTCGAATTTCCATCCTGAGCAACCGAACTTGAGTTACCCGAACCTAGTTGCTGAACATCATTGTCGTTGTAGTCACCATCCTGATCAGAAACAGAAGAGTTACCACCAGCACCATATTGCCAGATCTGAGCATCGTTAAGATCACCACTCTGATCAACATCAGAAGTGTTATCATCGGCTTCAGAAGAAGTGTTTACCTGATCAACATCAGATAGGTTTGTTGATCCAGCTTGATCAACTGTAGAATAGTTTGAACCGGCCCCACTTTGGTCTGTGTAAGCCGTATTACTTTGTGCCAAAATGCTTCCTGCTGAAAACATGATGGCAGCGGCGAAAATTAATTTCTTGTTCATAACGCGAAATTTAGATTTGGTTTATTAATTAATTAATGTTGATTCTAAAGAATTTGACTGTTTTGGTAGATGTGTGTTTGTTCATTTTTTCCAACAGCTCGTCCTTTGGATTTTTCAACACCCAAATATGAACTATGTTCTGGTAAAAACAAATGACCTTTACTATCGAGTGCGGTAACAAATGTTATTGAGCTGGCAAACAATATGATACTTAAGGTTATAATAACATAGGACTTCTTTCGGGACCAATATCCCGTGACGGAAATCGGATTTTTTTTTAAAAAAGACTTCAACTTATTATTTTCAATAAAATAATTGTTTTTTGACTAAAAATTAATCTTCGTTATTCTCTTAGAAGGAGGTTGTATATTCGCTTCATGAATCTTCTGGAAGAGCTTAAGAATCGTCTTGACAATCAGGACCTTTGGGAAGGAGAGGTAAAATTATCCAGGGGTGATTACATTGTCAAATCCGGACAAAAAAACACCAAAGTATACCTGGTGGAAGAAGGAAGTTTACGCATCTTTTTACTCGATGACAGAGAAGAATTGACCATTCGATTTGGTTATCAGGGTGATGTAATTACAGCTCTTGACTCATACATCACCGGAGAAGCGTCTGAATATTATATACAAGCTTTGAAAAAATGCCGGGTCAAAATCATGTCCAAAGAAAAATTTGAAGAATTCATTTTTTCGGATTCAGAAAACACAAAGATCTGGATCAGTCTGATGCAGGGACTTGTATATTCTCAAATGCAGCGCGAACAGGACATTCTGATTTCATCACCCCTAGAAAGATATAAGCGCGTACTCGCCAGAAGTCCTCGTCTATTTCAGGAAATTCCACACAAATACATTGCCTCCTATTTGCGTATGACACCTGAAACACTTTCCCGTATAATCAGAAAGTCTTGATCTCAATCAATGTTTTGAAAGCTCTCAAACTCTTACTTTGTAAATAAAAAATGAGGATTAAGTATCAGGAACTTATAGACGAGCTCACCAGTATGACCAATTCATTTATTGAGGAAGCAGAAAAAATGAAGACTCTACCGGTCGAGAATCTGAACAAAAAATCGGATCCGAATTCCTGGTCTGCTCTTGAATGCCTTGAGCACATGAGTCTGTATGGTGATTTCTACATTCCCGAATTTACAAAGTGTCTGGAAAAAGGAAAAAAGCCGAAGAGCGAATATTTTAGACCTGGACTTTTCGGTAACTATTCAGCGAAAAGCATGCTACCCAAAGAGAAGCTGAATAAGATGAATACATTCAAAGACAAGAATCCACTAGGAAGTGAATTAGATCTTAATACAATCAATCGATTTATTGGCCAGCAAAAAGCCATGCTCAATCTGCTTGACAGAGCCCTCAATGTAGATCTTACTAGGACCAAATCAAAAACCACCCTTCCTTTGATCAAATTTCGTCTAGGGGATACTTTTCGTTTTGTTATCTATCACAATAAAAGGCATATGGTGCAGGCGGGGAATGCCTTAAAGGCGTGAAAGATGAATGATGAAAGATGAAAGATGAAAAATGAAGGATGAAGGATGAAAAATGAAGGATGAAGGATTACAATAAATCATAGATCATTGATCATAGATCATAAATCAAAAGGCCCCCGGCTTTCGCACAGGGGCCTTACCCACTACTCAACTACACATAACAAAACAGCTTCTTATGAGAAGAACATGAGCATGGTTAGGAATAATATCATCAGGTTAGCCATGGTAAGTGTGGAGATGGCAAAATCGACGAAGAGGAAGCCATCTTTATCGGACTGAAAACCAAAATTCATTTCTATTTTTTTCTTTCTTTTCATCTCTTTTGAAGAAAGGGGCCGGGCGCTATAACCGGCCCCATGTCAACTAAACCAAACACTAATTATGAAAAACACTAGTCTACTCTAGCTTCTTTAATACCTATTGCTTTTTTCTGAACTGAACATAAATGATGATGGCCAGAAAAGCAATCAGGGTCCAAGTAATTATTCCTGGCAATACACCCGCTATACTCAGTAAATTGTTCATTAAAAAAATCTTCTTTTCTCATAATACTGGGCTTTCTCTTCTCTTCTCGATAATCTCTTCTCCCCTGCACATGAGCTCAAGAAGATAATCGTACCCAATACCATCATGGTTCTTTTCCTGTCAAATACTTTCATCTGCTATGCCTTCAGATCTTTTTATTTGTGAAATTTTTTCTTGCCACTTGTTGATCAGATTCTTTCTCATCTCAAGTGTGTCGATCGGTTCGAATTCATCATCTCTCAAAATCTTTCGGAGATTGTAGTGTTCCAGATCCGAGATCTCTGAATTCTGTTCGCGAAACTTTTTGTAGTTATCGTGATTCAGAGACTTCAGCTCAGTCTGGATCTCACTGATCCTCTTAAAAATGCTCCGTATTTCGTCAACCGATGTCATATTCAATTATTTACCCTTTTATCATTATAGCCTGATCGATCGGCATTAAAGATTTCCTCCACCATCTTCTTTTCCATCTCACTCAACCGATCTCCTTTTAATTCTCTAATCACTCTCTCCAAATTCTCCACACTGGAAACCGATATAAACTCCACCTTCTCATCCACACGTTCCATGAATTCTTTAATGCGATCGATCGTTTCCAACTTCACTTCGTGCTCCCTGAGCACGTTTTTCACCCTCTGCTCGGCTATAAATAATTTATGGTATATCATTCGTTTCATTATCTGGGGACAAAGCTAGGTTGACTCAATCGCCTGGTTGCAGACATTGAATGTCTGGTCATTCATTTTGTTATTTTTATAGGCCCTATGGATGAAATGAAAAAGTATAATTCCCTGTCTGAGTTGATCTCGGATTACAGGGAAGCCAAGAATCTGACACAGCTCGACCTTGCAGCAAGGCTCAACGTAGATGTCAAGACCATAGGCCGATGGGAGAACGGACTATCCCTTATCAAACCGGATAAAGAGGATGACGTCATGGAAGCATTATTCCTTCCTCATCAGGTCATCCATAATCTTAATTCTGAGCATCCCATCTCAATCTACTATGATATAGAAACACGCACCTACAGTTTTTCATTGTTGGGATCCAAGATGGTTGACAGTGAAATGTTCCGATCCAATTTACCGGTGGAAGAAGAAAGAATTCATCCTTTGTCTGATGAAGACGACGTGGAATTCATCAATGCCATTCAGGCCAATCGTTCTCATCTGAAACCATTGGGTAGCGATTTGATTCTTATGGCCAGCAAGACCTTGCCTGAATTAAATATGATTCTCTTTGATCAGGCCGGATTCTATGCCGGTCACACAACTTTCCTTCCTTTAAATGAAAATGCACTTGAGAAATTGAGAAATAAGGAAATCGGTGAATATCAGATCACTTCTGGAGATATCGAAAACGATCCGAATGCTAATCCAAAAATCTTTTATTTCTATTCTCTTTACGGCGACAGCATTACCAACTTATATTATTTGATTAGCAGGGTCTTGAGATACTTCAAAATGAGTGAGTTTGAAAACTATATTATTGCAGGTATGACTTACCACCCAGAAGGAATCAAAGCACATCGAGAAATGGGTTTGAAGGTAATTTGGGAAGAAGAACAGGATGTAGAAGGTCACCCCGTGCGCTCCTTCCTGGAAGGGAATTACGACATGTACCTGTTTGGCAAAACGCGATAATTCAATTTTAAATTATGGATGATAAATTATAAATGACACCTCAACTTATAACTTATAATTTAACATTTATAATTAATTGAGTTTTCCGTCTTTCGACAACAGAATTGCCACCGGCCTGGTGGTCTCGAATTGCGACAATACAATTACTAAGATCACAGTTATTGGAATACTCAATAGCATTCCGATCACACCCCAGATCGATCCCCAGAACATGAGTGACAGGATAGCCACAAGACTCGAAAGATTCAAACTATTGCCCATAAAACGTGGTTCTATGATATTTCCAATAACCACTTGAACCAGTCCTACAAAAAGCAATACACTTCCTCCCGGGACAATCTCACCAAACTGCAACACAGCAAACACGGCAGGGAACAAAGTAGCGATGATACTTCCTATTGTCGGAATGAAATTCAGAAGAAATATTAGAAAAGCCCAGAAAGCAGGTCCCTCAACTCCGATCAAAATCAGGATGAAATAACTTATAATACCCGTCATGGCACTGGTCAGTACTTTTAGTCCGAGATACTTGGTAATACTATCCTCCATTCTTTCCATCAGCTCTACTACTTGCTCATATTTTTCTTCGGTACTAAATAATAAGGTCAGCTTCTTCGAAAAATTAGCTTCCTCCAAAAAGATGAACAAAGCATAAATAAGGATCATAAAGGCACTGCTTAAAATGGAAGTAAGACTGTTCAACAAGCTAGAGAAGAGCGCCGTGAAATTCAGACTATCGCGCTGCTGAAGCATCATTTCATTGACATCTATATCGAACCATTCCTCTATTTGCTGGACTATTATTACCACGTTCGATTGATATGTTGCATAGGAACGTGCCAGACTGCGCGTACTGTTAATAAGAATCTCGGTAATGGTGCCAAACAAGAGCAGGATGAGAAATGTTATGAATAACGACTTCAACCATGAAGGAATACGCTCTTTTATAAATTGAACCTTATCCATCCATTGCTTGATCTCTCTTACAAGTATCCAAAGGAGTGCTGCAAAAACAAATGGAATCAGCAGACTTTGACCATAAATGAGAATCACGACAATGGCAATGAGAATAACTAAAGTAGAGGCTATTCGGTTCAAAGTCATGGGGTGAAGATAAGTCATTTGAAAGAATTTCTGATTTCAAAAAAACAAAGTAATATTTGCATTGTTAATAGTTTTACTATTATATTTGCAATGTTATATATCAGAAATGAAACAGATTCTATCAAATATTAGTATATCGGTCAACGATTCCATCTATATTAAGGACCCGGAGTCGAGTGAATTGGGTAAAAGAATATTGGAGGGCAGTATCGACCTCATGGATGAAATTGGCTTTGAGCATTTCACCTTTAAAAGACTGGCTCAGAATATTGAGTCCACAGAGGCTTCTGTCTACAGGTATTTTGAAAGCAAGCATAAGCTCTTGCTCTATCTCACATCATGGTTCTGGGCATGGACTGATTTCCGGCTCTTTATATATCTGGCCAATGTAGAATCTCCAAAAGACAGATTGGAAAGAGCTATTAATCTTCTTACTTCTCCAATTCAGGAAGACATATCTATTACTCATATCAATGAGGAAAAACTGCATCGCATTGTTATCAATGAGAGCACTAAGTCTTACTTGACAAAAGATGTTGATGAAGAAAATAAGGAGGGAGTTTTCCTGAATTACAAAAAACTGGTGCAGAGGGTCAGTGATGTTATCCTGGAGATAGATCCGGATTACAAGTATCCTCATATGCTGATATCAACCGTTATTGAAGGTGCACATCATCAAAGATTCTTTGCCGAGCACTTACCTCGACTTACAGATGTTCGTGAAGGTGAAGATTCTGTGGTTCAATTTTATAAAGCCATGGTATTCCATTGTCTCGGTAAAAACAAAACGAGAAAAAGAAAATAATCCAAACACATGAAAACAACAGAACTTGAATTGAGTCCGATGGACCGATTCTGGCGTTTATTGAAACCGGATCAGAAAGAGATTCGAAATGTATATGCTTACGCCATCTTTAATGGACTCGTCGGACTTTCCCTCCCGCTCGGTATTCAGGCCATTGTAAACCTGATTCAGGGAGGTCAGATCAGTACATCATGGATCATGCTTGTGGTCTTCGTGGTGCTTGGTGTAGCCGTAACAGGGATTCTTCAAATCTTTCAGTTAAGAATAACGGAGGACTTACAGCAAAAGATCTTTACGAGAGCTGCCTTTGAATTCAGCTATAGAATTCCACGAATTAAGATGGAGGCTATCTATAAACATTACGCTCCGGAGCTGATGAACAGGTTCTTTGATGTGATGTCGGTGCAGAAAGGTTTGTCAAAAATCCTGATCGACTTCTCTTCTGCCGTACTTCAGGTAATCTTCGGTCTGCTCCTTTTGTCATTCTATCACCCCTTTTTCATCATCTTCAGTCTGATCCTGATTCTCCTTGTTTTCGTGATATTCAGGTTCACTGCCAGAAGAGGTTTGGAAGCCAGTTTATTGGAATCAAAACACAAATATCAGGTTGCGCATTGGCTGGAAGAGTTAGCCCGGACTTCAAATTCTTTCAAACTCCTTGGAAGCAGCAATTTACCTCTTGAAAGAACAGACTCAGAAGTATCTCAATATCTATGGGCCAGGGAAAGTCACTTTAAGATCCTTGTCCAGCAGTACTCCCTTATGGTCATCTTTAAAGTGCTTGTGGCCACAGGATTGTTGGCCATCGGTGGAATCCTTGTAATGGAGCAATTAATGAATATCGGTCAGTTTATCGCAGCAGAGATCATCATCCTGCTCGTTATGGCATCGGTAGAAAAACTCATACTTAGTTTGGAAACCATTTATGATGTTCTGACAGGATTGGAAAAAGTTGGTCAGGTAACAGATCTCGAATTAGAGGAAGAAAATGGAGTTGACCTTGTTGATCACTGTGAGGAAGGAGGTATCAACTTCGAATTCAAAGAAGTCTCCTTTAAATACCCGGGACAAAAACATAATGTGCTCGAGGATATTAACATGAAAGTCAATCGAGGAGAGAAAGTTGTAATCTCCGGACAAAACGCATCCGGTCGAAGTACAATGCTGCAACTGATAGCCGGACTTTACGAGAGCAATGAGGGCATCATCTCTTTTGAAGGCTTGCCCCTTTCCAATATCAAATCATCCTCCTTGCGAAGGGTTATTGGTGACAGTCTGAGTCAGGAAGTCCTTTTTGAAGGAAGTCTGCTCGAGAACATTACCATGGGCCGGGAAGGTCTTGGATTAAAAGATGCACAGTGGGCCTCAGATATGCTCGGCATGAATGAATTTGTTCAGTCATTGCCTCATGGATTTCAGACCAAACTTAAAGCCGAAGGCAGAAAACTTCCACGAAGTATGGTACAGAAAGTCCTTCTGGCAAGGGGAATCGTTGGAAAACCGAAGCTATTGTTAGTAGAAGACAGCCTGGAGCACATTGATGAAGTAGAACGAAAAAGAATTTCTGCCGCTTTGATGGAGTCTTTCCTTCCGTGGACCCTGGTTCTTATCAGTAATGAAGACTATGCAAAGAAAATGGCTGATAAGATCATCCATCTGGATAAGGGACGAATTGCAAAGATTGAAGAACGAAAAAAATAAATAAGAGGAATCATGTTAAATATATCACTCAAACGCGTAGATAAAGAGATTGACAGGACTTCCTTGGAATCTCTGAAGCAAGTGGAATCAAAGTCCACTTCCCGTCAAACCATACGGGTATTCACGGCATTCTTTATCATAGGATTCATCCTGCTTTTCCTGCCATGGACACAGAATATCCGGTCACATGGTAGAGTTACGGCTCTGAAGCCCGATCAAAGACCACAGACCATTCCTGCCATCATTGCCGGAAGGATTGAGAAGTGGTTTGTGAAAGAAGGTGATTTCGTTCACCGTGGAGACACCATACTTTTCATATCGGAGATCAAAGACGATTATTTCGATCCAAATCTATTGGGACGTACACAAGAACAGCTCAAATCGAAAGAGATGGCTGTGAATTCATACATGGAAAAAGTGAAGGCTCTGGATGCACAGATTGACGCTTTATCCCAGACATCTTTGCTCAAACTGGAGCAGGCCGAGAATAAAATGAAACAGGCCAGATTGAAGGTAACCAGTGACAGCATCGACTACCAGGCGGCGCTTGTGAACTATGAAATTGCCAATGCGCAATTGAAGCGTATGGAGGAGATGTATGAGAAAGGATTGAAATCTCTGACAGATCTCGAAACACGGCGTCTGAATGTTCAGAAGACCCAGGCAAATATGATCTCTGAAAAGAACAATTTACTTACAAGTGAGAATGAAGTGATCAATGCCAAAGTGGAATTGACATCTATTCAGGCACAATACAGAGATGAGATTTCAAAGGCCGAATCTGAAAAGTACACTGCCTTGTCGAATATGTATGACGCTGAAGCCGTGGTTACGAAACTTCAAAATCAGTACATGAACTATTCGGTGCGATCCGGCATGTATTACATCACCGCACCTCAGGATGGATACATTACAAAGACCATACAGTCGGGTTTGGGAGAGACCCTGAAGGAAGGCGAAGATATTTTGAGCATTATGCCCGCGAATTATGATCTGGCCGTTGAGATGTACATACGTCCGCTCGACCTTCCATTGATCAAGAAAGGACAGCATGTGAGGATTCAATTTGATGGATGGCCTGCCATCGTATTCTCCGGATGGCCAAACACCAGTTATGGAACCTATGGAGGAAATATTGTAGCCATTGACAACTTCATCAGTGAAAATGGATTATACCGATTACTTCTTTCTCCGGATCCGAATGATCATCCATGGCCCGATGCCTTGAGAGTTGGAGCCGGAACCGACAATATGATCCTTTTGAAGGATGTACCGATCTGGTATGAATTGTGGCGACAGATCAACGGTTTCCCACCTGATTATTATCCGGAATTAGAGGAGAATAAGAAAAAAGAAAATGAAAAATAGACTCATTTACATATTGCTGTCGAGCACATTATGGCTGACTTCTGTCAATGCACAGGACAATACCATACTTAGCTTCGATGACTACATGAATATTGTGAAGGCCGATCACCCGCTTGCAAAGGTGGCTGACCTGAGGGTTCTCCAGGGGGAAGCTGCCATGCAGCAGAGCCGCGGGAATTTCGATCCGGAGATCTATTATCAATCGGGTAATAAGGTATACGATAACTCTGACTACTATGATCTGAATACAGCCGGTCTCAGGATACCCACCTGGTTGGGCATTGACATTGAAGGTGGATTGGATCAGAATTCGGGTGATTTTCTGAATCCCGAAAACGTGGTTCCTGAAAATGGTCAGTATTTCGCCGGTGTGAACATTCCTATTGGAGAAGGTCTGTTCATGGATAAAAGGCGACTAGAATATCAGAAGGCCAAGATCTATATGAATGCCACAGAATTTCAGCGTATTCTATTGTTGAATGATCTTCTTCTTGAGGCGGGATCGGCTTACTGGGATTGGTTTGTCGCATACAAACAGATGGAAGTTTTTGAAGAGGCCCTTGAACTGGCTGAAATCAGATATGAAGCCGTTGTGCAAGGTGTTGAATTGGGTGACAGAAGAAGCATGGATACGGTGGAAGCCGGCATTCAGGTGCAGAACAGGATCATTCTTCTCAGGGATGCCAGGTTGAAATTTCAGAACTCATCTATCCTGTTATCCGTCTATTTATGGCAGGATGGTCAGATCCCACTGGAATTGCAGGAAAACACCATCCCCGATACTCTTGCGAACAGTAATTTAAACATAATAAATGCCAACCGACTTGATAGTCTGATCTCATCTCACCCTGAGCTTCAAACAGCCAGATTGAAGATTGATGGTTTGACCTATGAAAGGAGATGGAAAAGAGAACAGATCAAGCCTAAACTGAATTTGAAATATAATTTGATCGCCGGACAGGATCAATGGAGGAATGATGAATGGAATATCAACGAGAACCGGATCTGGGGATTGGAATTCAGCATGCCCATTTTCCTGAGAAGAGAAAGGGGAGAATTGAAAATGACCAATATAAGACTCAGGGAAGCCCAGTATCAGCTTGAACCAAAACAGGCTACGCTGAAATACAAGGCCAATGCTGCCATTAATGAATTTGAGATTACCACTTCACAGATAGAAACGGCCCAACAAGTAGCCGATGATTACCTGATATTGCTGCAAGGAGAAAGAGACCTCTTTGATGTGGGTGAAAGCTCTCTATTTCTTGTCAATCAACGGGAATTGGGATTGATCAATGCAAGAACAAAGCTGATCGACCTTCAGGGAAAGAATCAGGTTGCTTGGCTGAAATCTAGATACGCCACAGGGCTTTTGGCTAACGAATAAGCCTGATGTTTGGATAGTCGCTTTTTCTATATTTATAGAAATTATCCGCATGAAAGTTCGAGACTTTTTTATCCTGGTTATCAAATTGTTTGGTCTGTATTGGTTGATTCAGACCCTTTTAACCATATTTCCACAATACATTCCAATTCTGTTCTATGCGGAACTAGAAATAGATGCATTGATCTGGACCCTTATAATACTGGCTGGAATAATTGGCCTTACGGTTCTTCTGATAAGTGCAGCCGATAAAATTGTCAATCTCTTGAAACTGGAAGGGAATTTTTCATCTGATCATATCGATTCAGGCAAACTGGAAGAAGGAGTGATCGTGAAAATTGCTTCAATTATTCTGGGTGGTTTTATGGTTCTTAACAAACTACCCATTCTTATTGGAGAAACGCTCACTGTAATCCGACAACAGAATTATATGATTGAGCAGAATTCAGAGAATGAATTCTTCTGGTTGTCGACTTTGATTCAGGTCATTTTTGGATTTTATCTTTTCTTCAATTACAACCAAATAGCGAAACTAGTTGTCAAGAAAGAAAAGCCGGTAGAAGAATAAGTCGATAAAAAGAAAGACCTTATCTTTGCCCCTCCAAAAATGGACCCGTAGCATAACTGGATACTGCACCTGACTACGGATCAGGAGATTCGGGGTTCGAATCCCTGCGGGTTCACGATGATCAAAAAATCAGAGCTCAAAGCTTTGAAAGGAAAATGCGCCAAGCCTGCTTGAGCGCATTTTTTCTTGAAAAGATTTGGCAGCGCATAGCGCTGTGATTTTTTTGATCCATTTCATGACTTGCCCAATAGGGATATTTAATCCCGTGTCAATAAGAAATAAAAGGAAACTTTCTAAAAGTAGAAAGCAAGGAATAAGTAGTAAAAGTGATAAATGAAAATCACCTTTCACTTAGAATTATAATTGCATACTTCTTGCTCTCTAATTTTACAAACCTGAACTCAGAATTATCACCAAGGCTAATAAAGCTGGCATTCCCTGAACCCAGAAGATCTTTTTATCTACACTGTAAGCACCGTATAATCCTGCAAGGACGACGCAGGACAGAAAGAAGATCGAAACATTGGTTCTCCATATTTGAGATTCAATGAAGAAAGTCCAGATCAGTCCGGCAGCCAGAAAAGCATTATAAAGTCCCTGGTTGGCTGCCATGGCCTTCGTGTCTTTGTAAAAGTTCTCTCCTCTTCTGCCAAATACCTTCGGCCCTCTGCTTTCCCACTTAAAGAATTCAAAGTAGAAGAAATAGGCATGTTCGGCTGCGACAAGCCCTATAAGTATTTGTAAGAGCAATTGCATTTAATTGGGGCAAAGTGATATGAACCTTTGATATTCCATGTCCTTAACATACCTGTTCAAGTCGGAATATTTGTTATCACCCCAGACCTCCCAATCAAAGCTTATCGGCTCACATAAAGTCATGCCTAAAAATTTCTGTTCTGTTCTCCAGAATGACAATTGATAAATTGATGTTTTAAGCCATTCCTGATTCGACCTTTCTTGATCTATTAACAAACCTGAATCGTCAGGATCAATTACCGAATAAAGGGAAATGGGTTGGGTTTCGAGTAATACAGAAGTTGAAGATTCCTGTGCCGAAGATGCATTACTGTCTTCCTGAGCACTCAGTGACGTACAACAAATGAAGGATAAGAATATATAAACCAGCAACTTAAACACACTTAAAGATACTTAAAAAAGCTCCTCAGTTTCTCGATATTATTAGTTTCTGGCTCAGGATATCACCTCTATGATTGAGATGAATGAAGTAAATTCCGTCTTGAACGTAAGTAGGGATTTGTATTGTCTGTCTACCACAGCAGGCAATTTTTTGGCTCATAACTACATAACCAGCTGAATTATACAGTGTCAGTTGAACATTAGTATAGTTACTGACATTAATTTGCAATTGACCATGGCAAGGGTTGGGAAATATTGATGGAATAAACATTTCACGGGTCTCATTCATTCCTGTGGGAATATTGAAACAATTCTGGTCGGGGATGTTGGAATAATCATAAGTGATTGAATCGCAAGAATAGATAGTTGAAAAATCAGCCGAATCAATCAGAGTAACTGTTGAGTCTTTATAAATGGTGTGACTGTCGCCGGTTAATTCAACATGGGCGCTATCTTTCAGGTAGAAATAGTTTGCCAGACCAAAGGCCTTAAGTTTTACGTTGGCTTCCACTACGACAATTGTAAATTCAAGATAGGTGGCATCCAGTGTGACGCCTTCACAGACCCAAAGCTTCGTTTTATGTGGTCTGTTGATGGTTCTATCTTCGGTTATTACTTCGTAGGTACTATCAATGGCAATGTCGCAACTCTGTGAATGAGATTGAATTGTTAAGAGCATCGAAAGGAGAAGAGGAATTATTCTCAAAAAATTCATTTACATCAGATAGCTAAACCAATAAAGTTAATCGATTTTATTTTCAGGAAAACTCTTACTTAAGTAAAGGGTTTTACACCACCACTTTTCTGGAATCAACGAGCAGACCTTCATGGGCCAGTTTATTGCGAATCTTCTGGATTCGGTCTTCACCTCCCAGCAGAACACTTGCCTCTCCGTTGTGGTGAGCGATAAGAGCAGACTGTTCTGCTTGCTCTTCTGTATGACCGCAGTGCAACTTCAATTTATCGATGACGAAATCGAAATCATGAAAGTCGTCATTGAAAAGAATCAGTTCAAATGAACTTCCTTCTTCATTTAAGAATTGCTTTATTTCTTTTGGATATTCGGTCATGTTGGACTCAATATTATTGATTTTTCCTTTACTGACCAACTTGGTTGATGAGATTGCTTGCCTCTCCGACTGTAATCCTATTTCCGTCGGAATAAGCAGTAATGAAGGCATCACTGACCGTTGCCTGCACGTCTCCCCTTCTTGCCTGAGCCTCTTCAAGCGTGCGGAATTGTCCCACGCTGTATCGAATATTGCCATTCGGTAATAACTCACTGTTCAGCTCTCTCAATACTTTTAGGTTTTCAGGAAGAACGGTATTCGTATATACTCCAACCTGTACGGCAAAGAATACCCCTTTCACCTCTTTTGTATTTGTCGTCTGTTCGGCAATAGCTGAACTCACTTCTCCCGGATCATCGATAATTGATGGAGTTGTAAGAACTTCAGGTGGCACACCGTTGAATGTATTATCGGCCACAGGCGGTGGTAATGAAATGTCTATATTTTCTACATTTCTAAGCTCCTGGAAGCTTATTCGTTTACCATTATAAAATGCAACAACGAATGCATCATCATAACCCAGTTTTCGGATATCATTCTTCGCATTATTCGCATTGCCAAAATCTCTGAATAATCCGGCTGTATATCTGGTAATTCCATTATCCAGTTTTTCTCCCATTAATGGTGCAAAACCCTTGAAAAGATCCTGAGGAATTGGATTTCTATAGGCTCCCACCTGAACCTTGAAAACAAGTCCGGTTGGAATTTCCGCATCAATAGGAATTGGTTTGTTTTCACTGTACGGCGAAACCGTTGCACTTGCCGATGTAATGAACAGATCCCCTTCTAATGTCTGAGGGATTTCTGTTCCCATATTGCTGAACTGATTATTGCTCACACTTTGATTACCCGTAGCCAAGACCGTTGATGCATCCCCACCCGGAAGAATGGCACCCTCCAAAGCTTCTCCAGTAGTCTCTATAACTTCCCTTGTTTCGTCGGTGGTTGCCACCACTTCTCCTTCGTTTATATATGAAGACTCGTCAGCATTTCTCAATCTCAGCTCTGCCAGCATAACCATCTTATATCTGTCATCAACATCTGCTTGCTTAAGCAATCTGGCACTGTTCCGATTGATGTTATTCTCCTGTTCTTTCAGTTGAACCATTTCCAGAGTAACATCATCCAGTTTCTTTTGCTGTTCTTCCAATTCTGCATCTAAAACCTCGGCTTCTTTCAAGAGTTTCTTTCGTTTACCTCCTTTTTGAGCATAAGCTTGTTTCACTACCTCATTTCGATGATCCATTATATCTTTCAAAGCCTTCTCTTCATTCTGCACTTCGGCTTCTTTTTGCATTCTCTCCTTCTTGACTTCTTCCATGGCCCGGCGATCTTCTTCATACTCAACGAATATTGGGTCAGTGAGAATTCTGTCAACATCGGCCCTGCTGATCTCAAAGTTTTCTACCTGAGCATCCAGTATGGCCTGATCTCCTTCCGTGGCAGCCATGAATGAAAGTTCTCCCGTATAGATCTCCCCTTTGAGGGCCTCTATGATTGATCCCTGCTCGGTCAGAACATATTCACTCATGAACTGAGCCTGATCGTATATATCAAATTTCAGAGAGTTGGATTTAAAGCCTTCTGCATTCTTGCGATACTTTTCTACCTCGGCAAAGATCACATCGGCTGCCTTGATATCTCTGTACAATCTTGGATTGGTTTTTTCAATGTCGGGATTCAGTTCTAGCAATCTGTCAATCTCCTTTTTATTGGAAGCATATTGAGCCTTGTTAGCTCTGGCCAATGCTTCGTAGGCGATCAACTTTTCTTTATCTATCTCTTCCTGAAGTCTCAGCACTTCCGATTCTGCGTCCTTTTGAACAATGGATGAAGAGAGAATACCCTGCTTCTGATTCTCTAAGTACTGAACTCTTTCATACGACCTTTCGGCTTGTTTGAATTCATCATATGCACCGCCACTTTCCGGAACATTCTGAGCGAAGTCTTTCTTACTGAATACATAGTTATCGGCTTCTTCTCTCCAACTCGGTGAGTCTTCAAGAATCTCTTTATTGGCCTCTTCACTTAATAATTGAGCATTTCCTTTACCTCTCAATTCGACCTGCGCTAATTCAGCATCCTCTGCCGCTCTTTTCATCAGGGCCAGTTCAAGACCCAATTGTTGCTTTTCACCCTTCGATTTGATCTGTTCCAAATCTGATTCTCTTTTGGAGATCTCAGATTTTCTTGTTTCACTTTCCTGTGCATAAACATCGGCGTAGTTGTCGAACGTTTTAGCATCTGAAGCCGAGCCAGTCCCTGCTGCTGAAGCCAAGGTCTTCTCTTCTTTTTTCTGAAGATCGTCTTTGTACAGTTTGGATTCTTTGTATTTCTTGTAGAATTCGTTCGACAAATTCACGTGTTTCTTCTTGTCGACATTCAGGTCAAAAATTTCATTATCCAATTGATTGATCTCGGCCTGTGTCTTCAATTTTGTCTTCTCATTCTCATGCCAGATTATATCATCCTGGATCGTCATCGACCAGTAATTATGGATCATTGAAAGTTCCCTGTCTTTTTCCTCTCTGCTGAGGATCTGGTGATTTTCAACGGCATCCGCCAAGGCCTGATATTCGGCATTGTAAGCTTCTTTATCCGGTTTTGAAGGATCAAAAGGTATGTAGTATTTATCATCCAGGCTTACAGCCTCATCACCCATCTGCTGATCGATCTGCATTGCAGTGAATTCACCTGATGCATTTTCAATATGCTTTTTCTTTTCAGCTTCATATTCATCGATCATTTGCTGAATCTTTGGCCAGTCGGCTTTATACGCTGGATCTTCAAGTTTAGCCTCATTCTCTTCTATCAACTCATCAATCGACTTTGCCCATTGTAATTCATAGGCTGCAAGAGCAATCTCATCGGCAGGATCATCCGTGTTGAATTCCCGACCCTCCATTGCTTTCTCATATGCTTCATTTAACTCATCAATGTTCTTATCACCAGGACCACTTTCATAGATCGTTGCTACCAACAATGATTCGATATCACCCATTTGTGTATCGAATTTTTCACCTCCCACCGTGAAATCACCTTCATTTCTATCTGCATCAGTTCCCGAGTTGGCATTTGCATCATTTGTCGACTTTCCATCACCTCCATTCAAACTTGCGATGGCAGCAGCACTGGCGCTTTTCTCAACATATTCCACACTGATCTGTCGGTATTCTCTTTCCTTATCCCGAAGAATCTTGATCCTTTCTTCGATCAGATCTTTATCGGCTTTTTTCTCGGTGTACTGAAGCTGGTTCTCCTGAATTTCAATGTCTTCATTTACTGTATTGGCCCAGTTTTCGTAAAGTTTAGCTGTTTCAGTATACCTTTTCTCATCATCACTGATCAATTCAATCGCTGCCAGATTTACGAGGTACAATTCTTCGTAATTCACAGGATTACCCTTGTTATCAGTCGCCTGATATTGCTGGGCGCTTGATAGTTTATCAGTACTACCTGACTTAGAGGCAATCAGATCATCTTTGTCTTCAGCTATCACATCATCAAGCATTCTCTGTTCTTTCAGAAACTTGATGATCTTATTCAATTCGGATTGATCATCAGTACTCAGATTCGAAACCTTGGAAGTATTGGCCTGCATCTTTGAGATGAAGTCATTGATCTTCTCATTATCGGCCTCGAGGTTTCTTACTTCTCTCTGTAATTTTTTATACTTCTTGTTTATGTCGTTGAATTCGAATTCAAGATCTTGAAGGTCAATCTCCTTACTTCCTTTCTCTTCTGTCATCTGATCCTTTGCCTTCTTATTCTTGGCGCCCGCAATTTCTTTTTCCAGACGATCGATCTCGGCTTTCACCGACTCCATGTCACTTCTCGTCTCTTTATACATTACTTCCTGTCTGGCCAGTTTTTCTTTGCTCTTATTCAATAGGTCGGAATATCGTGCCGGTGCAATCTCAATGGCAGATCTCATGGATTTCATATCCTCAACGATCGGACCATAGGTATTGATATCAGCCTGCAATTCTTCTTCACCCGCAGAAGCATTGCCTTTCACTTTGCCTATGTCAGCCCTTAACTTTTCTATATCGTTGATCTTTTCGTCATACTCATTTGCCAGGCTCTTGGTAAAATCATAAGACACAATAGCATCTGAGGCGATTGGTCTCAATTTGTCGTTCTGGGCCATCAATTTGTCAACGGCACTTTGCTTCTTTCCTGCATCGGTCTGATTCGCAACATCCTGTCGCAAGACCTCTACCTGATCGTACATCTGGTCAGCCATAACAGCCTTTTCGAAGGAATATTTAAATCCAAAGGCGATCTGATTTTGTAGGTCAGAAAGATCTTTTTGATAATCGGAAAGCAAGACTTCCATGTCTCGGGCAATGTTGGCATGTTGTTCCTGAATTCCCTGTGCAGCAGGCTGGGTTGTTGTGGGCTCTTCTGTCTCCGGCGCATTGGCTATGGCCTCCATTACTTCAGCCTCCGTGGTATTTACTTCAAGATCACCACTCGTTCTTAAAACAGATGCAAGTGCACCTTCATCAAGTGGTGCCGTCTCGTTGAACATATTCTTGATCACCAGTTTTTGCTCATCACCCGCGCCTACAAGTCGGATCTCCTGCTTGAGTCCAACCATTTCATTCTGAACCGGAACTTCAACCTTACCTGTGTGAACGGGAGAATCCTCATCGGTCTCCACAACAAATTTGTAAGTCTTACCACCTTTCGGCAGACCAATATTGTACTTGCCCGTTTCCTTGTCTGTAAAGTAGGTTCCAATCTTCTGATTCGACTCAAGATCGTAAATGGTGATCTTGGCGGATTTTACATCGCTTTGTCCTTCAGCAATGAACTTACCGGAAAGAAAAGCTTTATCGAATGGCTTTCGCGCTATCTGTACTCGATATACATTGAGTTTTCCGGTTGTTGTTGACCGGCTGGAAGCAAAGTAGGCCAATTGTTTTTTATAGTCGCTTATAAACAATAAATCATCGAAAGAGGATGAAATGGCAAAATTGAGGTTCTCGGGTTTGGACCACGTGCCGGTGCTTTCATTATACTCACTTTTGAAAAGATCATAACCTCCCATGCTGTTATGACCTTTCGAGGCAAAATAAAGAGTGCCATCAGGATGCATAAAAGGATAATCTTCATCATAAGGAGTATTGACCACATTCCCAATATTCTCCGGTTCACTCCAGGTATTGTCGGCCTTCTTTCTTACCCTGAAGATGTCTTTTCCGTTTCCTTTTCCATCACCATATCCTGAAAAATAAATGACGGTAGCATCCGGTGGAAGATGGATGAGAAAGGTTTCGTTTGACTTAAGATCAGCCTTGGATTTGAATTCATCCGGTTTTACAATGAGCTTTCCACCAATTTCCCCAAGGTCGTAGATTCTGAAAAATTCATCCCTGCTGATTTCCTTTTTGTCAATTACGTTCAGGTCAAAAACATTGAGCAGAAGTCCTTTCCCGTTATTACACATTTCAATCTGACGATCTATCTGCCATTCTTCTACCAACTTTTTATTGCCACTTGTTTTAAACTTATTATACTGACGGATGGCCTTGTTGAAATCGTAATTGCTGTGAAGTCCACGGGCATAGTAGTAATGAGATTCAGGACCCGACTCAGATTTACCTGCAGCGTACTTAAGGTATTTCAGACATTTAGTTTTGTCTTTGTCATCGTAGAGCAGACAAACACCATATTTCATGTTGTAAGGACCATTCTTCGGATAAAGACTAACCAACTGAGAGAAGAGCGGTTTTGCTTTTGCGTAGTCCTTGCTGTCGAATAATGAATTCGCATCCTTGATAAGCTCATCCTCATTCTTGTAATCGTTCTGAGATTGAACGGCAAGAGCGGACAACAAGATCAGGAATACCAGTATGTGCTTAATTATCCTCATCAATCATCTACTTCATCATCGTCTTCAATGTTCTTATTCTTATCGAATATCTTCGACTCTTCCCTCCTTATCAATCGCTCGATATTCTTTTGATGAGTGATGATCACAAGGACAGATATAAATACGGAAAATGTAACCAATGCCAAAAATTCGGTTTTTTCTACGAATATGATGTAAACTGGAAAGGCAATTGAGGCAATCATTGAAGAAAGAGACACATATCGTGTAATGATTAGGACGAGTACGAAAATTATTGATGAATACATAGCAGCCAATGGATTGACCGCAATAACGACTCCCAGCAACGTAGCAATTCCTTTGCCACCTCTGAATCCTGCATAAACAGGGAAAATATGACCGAATAAGGCCGAAATACCAAGAACAAGCTGAAGATTCACATATTGCTCAGAATACACTTCATATGGTGATAAATGCGCCAGAGCAACAGCCCCGGTTCCTTTCAAAACATCCAGTATCAAAACTGAAATACCGGCTTTTTTTCCAAGAACCCTCAGTGTATTCGTGGCTCCGGCATTGCCGCTGCCATGTTCTCTGACATCCATGCCATAAAAGATCTGTCCTATCCAGACAGCGAAGGTCATGGAGCCCAACAAATAGGCTGCCAGCATCAATGCTATGGTATTGAACGTAATCACTCCCTTTCTAATCCTCGAATTCCTTTGAATTTGTTTTATTCAACTTCTTCAAATTTTCTTAGGAAATCGCGTTTCTTCCTTTCTGTGGTGATCTGAAATTTGTAAGGTTCTTCTTTTCTTTTCGTCTCAAGTCTTGCATCATCCGGTTTCGTTTCAGTAATCAAAGTATTAAATACCTCATTCGACGAGATCACCCACATAATTCCTCTTCGGTAATTAAAGAAGTACCAGCTGTTATCACCCATTTCAAGATAAATATTGAACTCATCTCCACTTCTTCTTTTCACCACTTCTACTTTTCCTTCAACGTACTTGTTGACTTGTTCTTTGTTAATGTTCCCGATGCCAATTTTTCCGAATGATAAGTAAGAACTAGTCTCTTCATCGTATTTGAATTTGACTTCATTCAGGAATAAAGATTTATCCAATTCATTCGGGAATTTCTTGAATGAACCATATAGTCCGATGTCGGAAATAAGCTTGTCCGCATCTTCTTTACCTAAGAGTTCCCTTAGACCTTCTTCGTAGATCTCTCTATCCAGTTTAGCTCCCACAAGATTAATGTTCTTGTTGATCTCTGTTGACATCTCTTCAAGGGCCTTTTTATTGAAGTGGAAATCAATCAGCATGATCATATCGAGAATAACCTCATCATCACGCTGATTGTGAATCACTTCTCCGGCACTGTTCACATTGATCTGTCCTGTATTCGTTCCCAGATCGATCTTTCCTTCACCACGTACCTTGCACGAATTTACGGCCAGACTCAGGTAATTACCTGTCAAGGTCGGCTCTTCCAGTTTCTCTCTCGTGGAGATTCTATATTCTGCTGTTGCTTTATCATAGGTCAAATAACCAACAGATCTCAAGACGAAATTGTCGCTGTAGTTTTCCTTTTTATTCATGAATGCCGTGTACACTCCGCCTGAACTGTCTCCACCGAGCATCACACTGGCATACAATCTGGTATCACCCATATCTTCCACACCTGAATCAACCGGAATGTAAATATTGGCTGGATCGATCTCTGACTCAAACTTTATCCAGTTTCTATTCAAAGTGGCACATTCATGACTTATTCGAGTCGCACCCTTAAAACGCAGGAACTGATCATTTGCTTCCAGCACAACTCCTCCTCTGAATTCGAATTGAGGACTGAGGGTAAATCCAACCTCCGAACCTATTGAACCTTTGGCAATCGTTTGTCCTGTAGTATCCACATCAATGTTGTCCAATGTAATTGCCTGTTCAAATCCATTTTCGTCCACGTAGTCGATTGTTCCGGTCGCCGCATACGTTCGTTTACCGGCAATATTCACCCTGGCATTATAGATGTTGTGATATTGTGTTACTGTGTTAGCTACAATACCTGCCTTTTCTAGTGTTTCGATCTTAGCCTTTTTCAGGATAACGACATGACCACTATCGGGATAGATCCTTGCATCAGCCGAATGGATGTATTGAACGCCTTTGGCATCAATTCGTTTTTGTTTCAGGTCATACTTTGCGAGGGTAGAAAAGAAACTGAGAGAGTCCTGATTTGGATGTATTGAAATAAATTCCGCACCCTCCAGTCTGACGTCGGAGCTATCCGATGCAGCCATTTCCTGCTGATGTTCTCCGGCTTCCAGCTCGATCTCTTCCGTATCCATGTACCACTTGAATTCTTCCATGAAACATATGTACTGATTGATCGGGAACTCAATGAATGATCCTCCACCATTCGACTTAAACTCACCAAACCTTTCACGGAAATCAACATGAGCATTCACGTTATTGGTTGAAAAGGCAAGACGATCCGTGGCGTCTCCTTCCAGTAATCGGAAGTCGGCCGTATCACTGTCAAACTCTTTGTAGAGGAAAGTGATCTTTTTGGATTCCAGTTCAGCTTTTTCGAATTTGAACAATCCGCCTCCGGTGAGACCTGTTGGTTCAAGAACACTTCTTCCGTGGAATTCAGATATGCTGTCATAGAAAATGAGGGGTACGTCAATCTTGCTAGAATAAAGCACATCATCTTTTGGATGCCATTGCACCAGAACATGTTCGGCTTCAACTTTCGGATACTGAACCCCGGTTTCCTGTTCAGCTACGTAGTATTCTTCAGCAACAGTCGACATTGAATCGGGGAAGAACTTGAAGTCGGGCGAAAAAGTGGTCGAGGTTAAATATTCCAGTTTTCCTTCTCCTCTCAAACCTCGATTACTGAGGTTAATGTCATTGTAATAATATCCCTTGCCGCCATATGTAGCAAAGCCTTCCGGAGGTGTTTTGCGCACAAATCCCAGAGAGTGATCGGGTTGCAATCTCAGCGTTTCTTCAAATTCAGGGAAAATTCCGCTCGACACAAATTCACCCTGGAACTGGAGACCTTCGTTGGTGAAGTTATCCAGACTATCGATGGTAAATGGTTCGAGGTGGAAGAAGAATTCGTTTCGATCATAGACCCCTCCAAAAATCGATTTCTTATCATAGTAAACATAGGAGTCTTCCAAACTGTGGAATATGGGATACTCAGGCGTAAGCGCATAACCCGATTTGTTGTTCGGTGCATCGATCAACAGTTCTCCATTGATGGCTTCAATCACCGACTTAACCGGTTTAAGCTTTCGGTTTCCGTAGGCATCTATTTCATCAGTCTGTGCTTTTAGTCTGAGGGAGTCAACATTGGTCAGATTCAGCTTGAATGCATCATATTCAAAAGAGAATTCCCGACCAAAGAAGTCGAAACGACCGGCCTTGATAATACCCGCAAATTGAAAGTCCCTGTTTTTCTTCAGATTGATCTCACCACCGGTAGGAAATATTACCACCTGCTGTGAGTCACTCAAAAGAATTGGCTTGACCCCTTTGAGTTTGAAATCATAATTGAGCAAATTCAGAACACCATTGTCTTCATCACGTGGTACTGACTGAAACTGAATTACATCGTAATCCCTGTGCCCGGTTGGTCCGTATACATAAGTGAATAATCTATCCAGTACGATAAAAGAACCATCTTCATAGTCATAATCAACCAGCCCGGCTGATGCAAGATCAGAGAGAAATAAACGGATCTGATTCATTTCAACTCTCATGGCCCTACCAAGATCCTCTTCAGTTAACCAGGTAGTGTCAAGCTGAATTGTCAGGTTTCTGATCAATACCAGGGGATTCTGATCAGCCATTCCCTGCCAATCGTAATATCGCTGAATAGTGAAGAAATTTGATGACTCAAAAAGAGCATATTTGTTCGTTGAGCCCTGGAGGTTTTTGAAATAGATCTCTTCTTCACCCATTTTCCAAGTCACGAGTTCAACATCCATATCAACCTGATGGAATGTGTTGAAATATGCCCCACCTGATTTGCCTTTTCTATCACGAATCAAGGCGATCTCCTTCGAATCCCTGAAAAACTTGAAGAGCAGGCCCGGGTGATGAATCGAATCATTTTCAAGGTACATTCGAATAGCAGCATCTTCCGACACGATCTTGTCGTCTGATATGATGAAAGTCTGAGCGATAGCCCGAATAAATGGCTGGTTATTTCGATAGAAAATAATATTTACCGGTTTGTCCTCACTACCCTTTCCAATGAAACGGTCACCATACATTGAAAATCCACCGCTGTAATCTACATTCGGCTCAATGTCCTTAAGTACAATTCGCTTATCGTAAGATTCAAATCTGGGGTAGGATATTTTCGATTTGGAACTTGGTGCGATCACTTTTTCTTTCAACCTCCCGGCCAGGGGCTGTTCACCAAAATAATTCTTGTTGTAGAATATCACTGAGTCGATCTGGAATTCAGTCTTTTTGGTATTGATCTTATATGACGGAATCTTGGCATACACTTCTTCTTCTTCAAATCCTGCCCTTAGCCATCGGATAATCCCTCCATTTCCTATCCAAACATTGGTGGTGGGATAATAAGTACCCTGGGTATTGTAAATGGTCGAACTGTCGCCCTTGGCATAACAGATAAGATTAAGTTTCTTGAAACTGATCTTAGGCAAACTATCATATCCGAAATCATAATTCGCATTGTTCGATGCCCAGATAACGGCACCTGATTTAAACATGGCATTTTCTTCGAACAGGTTCCTACTGAAGGTCAGGTAATCTCCAAAGACCCTCCTCTTCCGACTGGATAACATTCTATTCACCGTCTCCTGCCAAACGGCGAAAGAAGATTCCGTCTGATACTCACTATCGATGAAACTCAGAACCGTGTAGAGATAATCACGAAAATCGGGGAAAGCCCTCTTCTTTGCCTTAAGCATGGCATTACAGGTTCCATATACCTCCGAACGGTATGCCTCTGAGAACATGCCTCCGTACCAGTAGGATTCAAAATCCTTCATGAAGATCTTTCCTTCATCCTTTCTGGCATCCAGCATGAATGCTTCCAGCTGATTAAGAAAAGTCACAGAGTCATTGGCAAAGTGCACAACAACGTTCTGGCTATCTGCCAGTCTCGGCATCAAAGTGAGAACCGGAAGCAACAGAAAAATAAAAAGCTTCTTAGCCAAGCTATGCTTCTTTAACGAAATGTAACATGCGCCACTCATCCCTGACTCTTTCATTCAGATAGACAAGGCCAATTTTCTTAGCCAGATCACGAATCATCTGAATATCATCTCCGCGAAATCCACTTAGGAGAATATGTCCTTTATTCTCAAGTAATTCCGCATATTTCTTCAGGTCATTAACGATGACATTTCTATTTATATTGGCTAAGATAACATTAAAGGATTTTTTATTCACAGAAGAAATCTCTGCCTTTTCAACGATTATTCTTGTCGAATTGTTGATTACTATATTCTCTTTTGAATTCTCAACAGCCCAATCGTCATTATCAATGGCCAGTAAATCTTTGGCGCCAAGCATTTCCGCCAGCACACTGAGGATTGAGGTTCCGCATCCAACGTCGAGCACGGAAGAGTTTTCAAGGTCGAGATCAAGCATTTCCTCCATCATCATGAAAGTCGTGGCATGATGACCTGTACCAAAAGACATTTTTGGCGTGAGAAGTATTTCAATATCCAGGTCAGGACTGGCATCGTGGAAGGGTGCCCGAATATAGATTCTCCCTCCAACTTCTACCGGATCGAAGTTAGCTTCCCATTCCTTGTTCCAGTTGACCGATGGAATGCTCTCAAAATGACTTGAAATATTCACTCCGGGATAGGCCTCTAAAAGCTTGTCCAAATTTGACTGATCAAAGTCCTTGCTCTTTATATAGGCTTTCAAAAGCCCATCTTCCTCTGAAAAACTATCGAATCCTATGGAAGATAAGTCCTGTGCAAGCACATCATTCCAGGGTTCGAAAGGTTCAATTTTCAGATTTAGTTCGAGGTAATCATCCATTTAGCTGGGCGATTATTTTCAAGAATTCTTCTGATTTAAGGGAGGCTCCTCCAATGAGACCACCATCGACGTTTTCACGTCCGAATAATTCGACTGAATTACCAGAGTTACAGCTACCTCCGTAAAGAATATGTGTATTCTGTGCTATTTCCTGTCCATATTGCTCGCTGAGTAGCCCTCTGATAAAGGCATGCATACTTTCAGCCTGATCACTTGTGGCCGTTTCACCCGTTCCAATGGCCCAAACTGGTTCATAGGCAATGATGACATTTTTCATATCATCAGCACCTAAGTGAAATAGTGAATTTTTTAATTGATCGTAAATGACTGCTTCTTCTCTGCCCGATTTCCTTTCTTCCAATTGTTCACCGCAACAAAAAACGATGTTTAAGTTTTTTTCGACGGCCAGATCGACTTTCTTTTTCAGGATTTCGTCAGTTTCACCAAAAATTGATCTTCTTTCTGAATGACCTATAAGCGTGAAATCCACTCCCAAAGACTTGATCATACCAGCTGAAACTTCGCCCGTGAAGGCACCAGAATCATTCGCAGCTATGTTTTGACTACCCAATTGTATAAAGTCATCTGTATTGATCATTCTCAGAGGATGCAGGAAGGGAAAAGGTGGAAAAATGAGTATCCTTTCAAGCTGATCTGAATTCTGTGCAGAATCCACAATATCTGAGTAGAGATCCATGGCTTCCTGTAAATCTTTATTCATTTTCCAATTGCCCGCTACAATTATCTTTCTCATCAATTTTCTAGTTTAATTCTTGGGTCCAAAAATGTGTAAATAATATCAACGAGGATATTGATGACCACAAAGATGGCCGAAATTACTATAACTGCGCCCATAACCACCGGCAGGTCATATTTTTCCAGTGCATTCACAATTTCCCATCCTATTCCTTTCCAGGCAAAGATCATTTCCACAAATACTGCACCGGCCAGCATGCCGGCAAACCATCCAGAGACGGCCGTAACAACAGGATTCAATGAATTTTTAACGGCGTGTTTACTTATGACCTTCCACTCGGGAAGTCCCTTGGCCCTGGCCGTTCTGATATAATCCTGTCCCATGACATCGAGCAGGCTATTCCTCATAAGCTGCATTACAACAGATAAAGGTCTGATTCCAAGTGTTAGGGCAGGAAGCACGAGATTACCCAAAGCGAGATATTCTCCTTCGCCAAAATCATCGATTTCATATAAACTACCCGTCATGTTGAATCCGGTAAAATCTGACCATAAATAACCAAAGAGCCACGAGATGATAATAGCCATGAAAAATGAAGGAGCTGACATCCCAATGGTGGCAATGATCAATAAAAGGCGATCTATGAAACCGTTTCGGAAGACTGCACCAAAGATACCTAGCAAAATTCCAATGATAAAGGCGAAGAAAATTGAAGCCGAAGTGAGAATAAGGGTCGCCGGAAGAGCTTCACCAATAATCTCTGATACATTCTTTCTCGACTGGTAGGATCTGCGTAAATATGGATATTTCAAGACCAGGTTTATTCCATCTCCTCCTATCAGTTTGACATACGAATACTTGTTATCATCCAGGTAGATGAAACTCTCTTCTTCAGATGCATTGTGAAGCGAGACAGGACTTAGGTCGTTGATGTATTTAAAGTATTGTTTTGAGACCGGAAGGTCAAGACCTATATCTTTTCGAATAGCTTCAATCGACGCTTCATCAGCTCTTTGACCCAGCATCATTCTGACGGGATCACCGGGTACAATGTGGAAAAGGAAAAAGATCAGGCTGACAACACCAAATAAAACTAGAAGGCCATAGAGAAATTTGCTGATCAGGTATTTCAGCATGGGATTAGATCAGTTTCTTGACTTCCCCGAAATCTGGTGTATCATTGACATGCCACTTTCCGAGAACTTCACCTTTCTTCATCAACATGAAACCCGGATTTGACCTAACTATGGTCTTAAGCGTGATCTGGTCTGTAGCATAAAATGTGATTTCGAACTGTGCCTTACTGACATAGTCCTGTACCAGCGATTCATCCGAAGCGCACAGTCCAATGATTGATAGTCCATTTGCATTGCAGGCATCAATCAAAGTCTTTATATCTGAATTCTTATCCTGGTTTACGGCTGTAATATCATAACTGATCAAAACCAAAACCGGATCCGGATCTTCCAAAACATCCTCTGTAAGATTATAACCATCAGATGCCGTGATTGAAAAGTCGGTGATCTTTGGCTCATCCCCTTTTTCAATCAATCTTGTTTCACGATCATGGAATTCATAATTATCATCATCCCACGGATAGTTCTGATCATCAAATTCTTCAACATCTCCTGTTGTCAGATTCTTGTAATACATGATATTCTCATAAACATCAGGTTTGGCATCATCGGGCAAGTGCATTTGATCGTGAATGTTCTTTCCAACGGCATATGGACGAAAGTCTTTCATTGGCAAATGGTCGATCGACTGCACACACAACCATACACTGCCCACAGCCGCCAGTGCTGTTGTGATCATGGATGCATTCTTGGAAGTCACAAAAGAAACGACATAACCTATTCCAAGAACCACAAGTCCGAAATACAAAGGAAAATTCCATTCAACTTGCATTGATGTCCATGCCAGCAGAGCAACAGGGAAAATCACGAAGGCCGTATTCTTATACTGCGCATCGTATTGTTTGATTTCTTTTCTGTAAGCATAAATAACAACGATAAAGACCATCAGAATCACATCTTTGATGAAACTCTGCCAGGGCGTAAGAGGAATGGCATCTCCAAAACATCCGCATGATTTTACCAGTCCAAATACGGCTGAAGCGAAGGTCAGTATTGTGAAAAAGACCATCATTAACAGAGCCAGGGCTGAAGCCAATTTCATTCGATACGCTACCAAAAAAGCTACACCCAGGACTATTTCAAAAATGCAAATGAAACTGGCTAGAGGTGTCCCAATGGCAAGCAGCCAATCCCAGGCCATCCCAAATTCCACCCAGTATTCTTCCAATTTGTATGAAAAACCCAGTGGATCATTGGCTTTAATAATTCCGGAAAAAATAAATAAGGTTCCTACCAGGATCCTTGAAATATCTAATATGATTCTCATGCTTTTACGCTATTCTGTTCTTCGAGTCTGATCATGGCAAAAACGGCATAGTTAATGATGTCGAGATAGTTGGCATCCAGACCTTCAGAAATGATGGTTTTACCCTGATTGTCCTCAATCTGTTTAATCCTCAACAACTTCATTAAAATAAGATCCGTGAGGGAACTGATTCGCATTTCCCTCCATGCCTCATCATAGTCGTGATTTTTGTTGTCCATTAAATCTTTGGCTGCCTGAAAATGTTCGTTGTATTTCACTTCACATTCATCAACATCCATTTCCAGTTCATCTCCTGTACCAAGTTCGAGTTGTATCAGCGCCATGACACAGTAATTTGCGATTCCGATAAACTCAGGAAAAACACCTTCATCCACTTTCGACATACCTTTTTCTTCAATGCTTCTGATTCGTTTGGCCTTGATGAAAATCTGATCGGTTAGCGACTTCGTTCTCAATATTCTCCATGCACTGCCGTAATCTTTCATTTTTTTTGTAAAAATGTCTCGGCAAATGCCTATAATTGAATCATATTGTTCGCTTGTATTGGGCATAAATACTGATAAAACAAAGGTTTGACAACAGAGCCGAAAGATACCATTTTTTTACATAGTCGGTCCTTAAACATCCGTGGCAGGATTAAAGTTTTCAACCGTCCTATCGTGATGGGAATCCTCAATTTAACCCCTGATTCTTTCTATGATAAAAGTCGGGTTTTAGACGACAACTTGTTGTTAAAAAAAGCCGGACAAATGTTAAAAGATGGAGCCGAAATATTGGATCTAGGAGCCTATTCCAGCAGACCAGGCGCAGATCATATTTCACTGGATGAAGAGAGAGAAAGATTGATTCCTGCCCTGGTAGAAATCAGGAAAGAATTTGATAATGCCATAATCTCTGTCGACACCTTTCGATCAGAAATTGCTCAAGAAGCCGGAGACTGCGGAGCAGACATCATCAATGATATCAGCGGTGGAATGATGGACGACAAAATGTATGCATGTGTTGCAAAAAACAAACTTGCTTATGTATTGATGCACATGAAGGGAACTCCGCAGAACATGCAAAATGATCCAAAATATGACAACGTTGTATCAGAAGTTTATTCCTTTTTCACCGAAAGACTTCAATTGGCAAAAAATGCAGGCATCAATGATATCATCCTCGACCCAGGTTTTGGATTTGGAAAGAATCTCGATGACAATTACCGATTAATGAAATCGCTTAAGGAATTTAAATTGCTGGATTGCATGGTGTTAACGGGAGTTTCACGAAAATCAATGATCAATAAGGTTCTAGACGTCAAAGCAGGAGAGGCACTTAACGGAACAACGGCATTGAATACAATTGCCTTACTCAATGGAGCTTCGATCTTACGAGTGCATGATGTGAAAGAAGCCAAAGAAGCCATTGATATCGTTTCTTATTACCAAAAGGTTTAATTTTGCGGCCTCTTTAAAGGCCCATGTCAATTTTCGAACAATATCCAGATTTTGCTTCCTTCCATTGGTGGATGGAAGTTATCGATGTAGTACTGGTTCTATTCCTTGTTTACCAGCTATATAAATTTGTTCGGGGCACGGCGGCCATCAGGATTTTTCTAGGAGCCATTGCCATCTATACCATTTGGAAAACGACAGAATTCCTTCAAATGGAATTGCTTCATGAAATCCTCGGACAATTTATTGGTGTAGGAGTTATTGCGCTCATTGTAGTATTCCAGCAGGAAATCAGAAAGTTCCTTCTGCTGATCGCATCACCAAAGATCTATAACCGATTCTGGCTCACGAAATGGATGTTCCGTTTCAAAAGGCAAAATGATGAAGAAGACGAGATCCAAAAAGAACCCATCATCAATGCTTGCGAGCGACTTTCAAAAAATAAGACAGGTGCCTTAATCGTAGTGAGTAAGGAATACGACCTGGATCTTTACAAATCACTTGGTGAAACAATTGATTCGGAATTGAATGAGCACTTGCTTGAAGCCATTTTCCACAAAGAAAGTCCGTTGCACGACGGTGCAGTTCTTATAGCTGACAACAGAATTGTAGCAGCCAGATGTGTACTTCCGGTTTCTGATCGACAGGATATTCCTCCTCAATTGGGCTTGCGGCACAGAGCGGCTGTCGGCATCACTGAAAATTCAAATGCCATTGCCATTGTTGTTTCAGAACAGAACGGAACCATTTCCGTTTGTAATGGGGGGAAATTGAAAAATGATGTCTCTGTAGGCCGACTGAAAAGGCTGATCAACTTTCTGCCTCAGTAGAATCCGCTGATGGATTCAACTCCTCTAAAATCTCCTCGGGTGATTTACCCAGATTTCTCAATGAAAATTTAGCGGCGTCCGTCATGTTATGATCCGGATATTTTCGGATGAAAAGTCGATAGCTTTTTTCTGCATTCTCCAGGTCATTCAGATAGTCTTCGTAAATAAAACCTTTCAGAAACATACAATACGGAGTCTTCTCGTAATCCGGATAGTTTTCAATGATTCGGTCAATGAATTGAATTGATAATTCCGGTTTAACGAGGGCGCTTGAATAATTCACAGCTTTGTACAAATAACCCGGTGTCAATTCATCATCGGGATTCTCATTTGCGTACAGGTCATAATTCTTAACCAGGGCCAGAGCCGTAGCGGTGTCGAATTTCTCAACATTCACCAATGCCTTTGATTCAAGATCCTTAATGATCTGAAGCCTGTCAGCTTTTGACATGCTGTCACTATTTTCAGTACCGCCACCGCAGGCAATCAGAAATACTATACTTAGAATACCTAGAATTCTTTTCATTTAAGTGGAAATTTCATTTTGTAATCCGTCTCGATCTTACCTTTTGCAATATCGTTCAATTTTCCTTTCAAAAGTCTTCTCTTCAAAGGATTTAAGCGATCCGTGAAAAGAACACCCTCGATATGATCGTATTCGTGTTGTATTACCCGTGCTCTCAGACCTTCATAAATCTCTTCACGCAATTGAAAATTCTCATCATAGTATTCGATGACAACACGAGGTTTTCTTTTCACATCTTCTCGTATACCCGGAATACTCAGACAACCTTCGTTAAAATCCCATTCTTTTCCCTCCTCTTCCAAAATAATTGGATTGATAAAGACTTTTTTGAATCCATCAAGGACGGGATCTTCATCGGCAAAAGGAGTGGTATCGAGAACGAACAATCGGATTGATTTGTCTATTTGGGGTGCAGCCAGGCCAACACCGCTAGACTTATACATGGTCTCGAACATATTGTCGATCAATTCTTTGAGGTTTGGATAATCCTCATCAATCTCCTCGGCCACTTTTTTGAGAACCGGGTCTCCATATGCGACTATAGGTAATACCATGGGGCAAAATTACGCTGAAATTCCTATTATTTTGAGCTTTGATCGAGAAATGACTGCAGAATGATGGCTGCACTCACTTTATCTATCATTCCCTTTTCCCTTCTTTTCTTTTTCGGAACATTTCCTTCGATCATGGCCATTCCGGCCAGTTTCGACGTGAATCTCTCGTCTACCGTATGAACTGAAATCTCGGGAAAAGTCTTTTTCAAATTCTTTACAAGATCCTCTACTTGTTTTGTAGAGTTGGTCTCTTCGCCTTTTAAGCCAACCGGCAGGCCAAGAACCACTTCATCAACATTATTTTCCTCGATCTGTTTTTTTAGAAAATCTTTGATCTCACTTGAGTGAATGGTATGCATTGGACTGGCGATCATTCTAAGATCGTCTGAGATGGCCACTCCGGTTCTTTTGGAACCATAATCAAAACCTATTACTTTACTCAAGTGTTATGAATTTACTGCAAATCTACAATCTATATTAAGCCGGCAAAAACGAGTATCTTTGCCCTACCTAAAATCTTACACCATGGCCTTTGACAGAATAGAAGAAGCGATAGAGGAAATCAAGAAGGGCAACGTAGTGATCGTTGTGGATGACGAGGACAGAGAGAACGAAGGAGATTTCGTTGCTGCCGCCGAACTCGTAACTCCCGAAATGATAAACTTTATGGCTACTCACGGGAGAGGATTAATATGTGCTCCCCTAGTGGAAAGTCGATGCGATGAACTGGGCCTGGACCTAATGGTTAAAAGCAACAGCGAATCACATGATACGGCATTTACTGTATCGGTAGATTTAATAGGACATGGATGTACCACCGGGATATCTGCCAGCGATAGAGCTAAAACAGTAAAAGCACTTACGGATCCAGATATCAAACCAGAGGAATTGGCCAAACCAGGACACATCTTCCCGCTCAGAGCAAAAGTAGGTGGTGTATTAAGAAGAACAGGTCATACTGAAGCGTCTATCGATCTTTCCAGACTGGCGGGATTTCAGCCGGCCGGAGTCATCGTTGAGATCATGAATGAGGACGGCACCATGGCTAGATTGCCGCAACTTTTAAAAATTGCTGAAAAATTTAATCTGAAGATTATCAGCATCGAAGATCTGGTAGCCTACAGAATGAAAAACGAAAGGCTTGTAGAAAAAGAAGTAACAGTCAAATTGCCTACTTCTCATGGTGATTTTAATCTTACAGCCTTCAAACAAACCACCACCGGCACAGAGCACCTTGCACTTGTAAAGGGAGAGTGGAAAGAAAATGAAGAAGTACTTGTCAGAATGCACTCATCCTGCATGACAGGAGATATATTCCATTCATATCGTTGCGATTGCGGTCCGCAGCTGCATGCTGCCATGGAAGCAATCGAAAAAGATGGAAAAGGGGTTATTGTGTACATGAATCAGGAAGGTCGAGGAATTGGTCTGCTGAATAAATTGAAGGCTTACGAACTTCAGGAAAAAGGAATGGATACTGTTGAAGCCAATGTAGAACTGGGTTTCAAAGCTGACAGCCGCGATTATGGAATCGGAGCGCAGATCCTAAGAGAACTGGGCGTACGAAAGATCAAACTGCTTTCTAACAATCCAAAGAAAAGAACAGGCCTGATGGGATACGGCCTTGAGATCGTTGAAAATATCCCACTTGAAATTAAATCGAACGAGCATAACGAACTATACCTCAAAACAAAGAGAGATAAGCTCGGACATACCTTAAAACTGGGTTAAGACTTATTCGTTTTGAAACTAAGCTGGATTCCACGATTCTTTTTCGTTGTTAATCTGATCACAGGCGTATCTCTGCTTATCGCTTTGAGTTCGGCCTACATCAGTCCCGCCGATATGATCATTCCCAGCATTGCTGGAATCGCATTTCTTCAGCTTCTGATCATCAACATTATCTTCTTTTTTGTCTGGCTTTTCTTTAACAGAACCTATGCCATTTATAGTGCCATTTTCCTGATCTTCGGATTCACTGAGTTACCAAATCATTTTCAGCTCAACATTCCATCAAAGGGTAATGGCGAAGAGGTTAAAGTGCTCAGCCTGAACGTCAGAAATTTTGATCTTTATAACTGGACGGAGAATAAAAAAACACGCGACCGAATCTTCCATTTGATCAGAAGCCAGAAAGCAAATATTGTATGCCTGCAGGAATTCTTCAACACAACAGATCCGGATCATGATTTCAAAACCCTGGATACCATTATGGAATTGGATAACAGGTACAAGAGTCATGTTGAGTATACAGCAACTGTTAAGAATACAGAACACTGGGGCATTGCAACATTTACGAATTACCCGGTGATCGGACAGGGTGTTATCAACTTTGAAGAAGGCTCAAATAATATCTGCATTTACACCGACGTAAGCATTGGCTATCAAAATGTAAGAATCTATAATATGCATTTAGCATCACTCGGCTTTGGACAAGATGACTACACCTATCTTGAAAGTGTAGTTGAAAGAAATGAGAATCCCAATGTTCAAGGCAGCAAGAGTGTTCTGAAAAAGATGAAACTGGCTTATGAAAAGCGTTCTAATCAGGTTGACCTTGTGAGAGAGCACATGGACAAGTCACCTTACCCGATCATTCTCTGTGGAGATTTCAATGATACTCCGGCGTCATACGCATATAGTCAGTTGGTCAAGGGACTTCAGGATAGCTTCAAGAGAAAAGGAAATGGTTTCGGTGCCACATACAATGGTAAATTGCCTTACCTGCGAATTGATTACGTTTTCACCGATCCGACTTTCGAAATCGTGAATCACGAAGTCTTAAGAGGGGATATTTCGGACCACCATCCTATTCGGACAGAATTCATCATTCCCGACAACTAGCCCAGTTCTGACAGAGGGAAAGTATTTTCCAGTCTTACACCCTTTTCGGTATGATGCACGGTGCAACACTCATTGACTGAATCGTGTTCGAGAAATAAAATGTAATTATTATCTGCAGCCTCCTGCATGAACTGCCCTTTTTCTTCCAGTGTGAGGAGAGGTCGGGTGTCATAACCCATTACATAAGCAAGTGGAATATGACCGGTGGAAGGAAGAAGATCCGCCATGAATACAATGGTTTGATCCTTGTATTTCAAGACCGGTAACATCTGGTAATCCGTATGACCGTTCATCAGTTTGAAGTCAAATAGATCAAAGCTCTCTTTATCAGTAAATTTTAACTGTCCCAATTCCTGCATGGGCATGATATTTTCTTTCAGGAATGAAGCCTTCTCTCTGGGATTAGGTTCTGTAGCCCATTTCCAGTGATCTGAATTAGACCAGTATGTGGCATTCTTAAAAGTGGCTTCAAATCCGCTTCGATCTTTATTCCATTTTATCCCACCGCCACAATGATCAAAATGAAGATGGGTGAGAAATACATCCGTGATGTCGTCGGTACCAAAACCATGTGCTGCCAGAGATTTTTCGAGCGTATCATCGCCATGCAGGAAATAAAAACTGTAAAAGCGTTCCGATTGCTTGTCTCCTATTCCGTTATCAATCAGAATCAGACGATCACCATCCTCGATGAGCAGACAGCGCATGGCCCAGTTGCACATATTATTTTCGTCGGCGGGATTGGTGCGTTGCCAGATACTTTTGGGCACCACACCAAACATGGCACCTCCGTCGAGCTTAAAATGACCTGTATTGATCGGATAGAGTTTCATTGCATTTGAATTTTGAAAAAGCAAGATAATGATTGTGGACAACATTTTTTTTGGGGCTCGGGATGTAATCCTTGAATAATTATAATTGTGCTGATATGAGAATTCACTTTATCGCCATAGGAGGTGCTGCCATGCACAATCTGGCCATCGCACTCAAGAAGAACGGACATGAAGTAAGCGGTTCTGATGATGAGATCTTTGAGCCATCGAAGTCAAGACTCGATACTCACGGATTGCTACCTGGGGAAATGGGCTGGAATGCTGATCGGATCACTTCAGATCTGGATCTTGTCATCTTAGGAATGCATGCCAGAAAGGACAATCCTGAATTATTAAAAGCCCGAGAGGTGGGGATTGAAATTAACTCTTATCCTGAATTCCTCTACAATCAAAGCAAGGATAAAAAGAGAATTGTAATAGCCGGAAGTCACGGCAAGACAACAACCACTTCCATGGTTTTACATGTGTTGCAGGATCTTGAAGTCAAGTTTGATTTTATGGTCGGTGCTCAGATCAAGGGCTTTGATACCATGGTACAGCTTTCAGATGCTCCTTTGATCATTCTGGAAGGTGATGAATACTTTTCATCTCCTATCGACATGAAGGCAAAGTTTCTTTGGTACAAACCACATGTCGCCGTCATTACAGGTATTGCATGGGATCACATCAATGTTTACCCAACCAAGGAGTCATATAATAAAGCCTTTTCCGATTTCATCATGAGTGTGGAAAGTGATGGCTGTTATTATTACTTCAAAGGAGATTCTGAACTTCAAAATGTAGTTGATTCCATAAGCCGAAATGTGCTTCGGGAAGGATATGATTCCATCCCTCACCGAATAGAAAATGGTATCAGCATTGCCACGCTTGGTGATAAAGAATTTCCATTGAGTGTATTTGGACAACACAACCTGCAGAACATGCAAGCCGCCCGCTTGATCTGTCATTCATTAGGAATCAATGACGAAAAATTCTTTACAAGTATTTCAACTTTTGAAGGAGCTTCGAACCGACTCGAATTTTTGGGAGAAGGAAATGGCAAGAGGGTCTTCAAGGACTTTGCGCATTCACCTTCGAAGCTGAAAGCAACAGTTTCGGCATGCAAGTCCCAGTTTCCGGATGCTAGCCTTCTGGCAGTCATGGAGCTACATACTTTTTCCAGTCTGAACAAGGATTTTTTATCGGAGTATGAAGGCTGTCTGGATGAAGCCGATGAAGCCATTGTTTATTTCGACCCTGAGGTAATTAAGCATAAAAAACTTGAAGGCTTTTCTATTGATGATGTAAAGGAATCCTTTGGAAAATCAAATTTGAAAGTGATCACAGATCAAAACGAGTTCAAGTCTGAAATCCTCTCCCTTTCCTCAAAGAACGACACCATCCTCCTAATGAGTTCGGGTAATTTCGGTGGCATAGACCGGAATGAACTGGCAAATGACTTAACCGCGGAACGTTAGTTCAAGACAAAGTTTAATTACCTTTATAGAATGTGGAGATTCATTCTCATTCTATCACTCTTCATTCCTTTTTTGATTCAGGGTCAGTCTTATACACCTTTTGTTAAAGAAAATGCTGTATGGAAGGTCATTCAGCACGTCTGGCAGGGTCACGGATCTGGTGTAGACTTTTACTCATATACATTGTACATGGATGGGGATACCATTATTGATGGTAAATCGTATAAATTCTTGTTCAGGACTGACTTTGATAGTTTGAATTTAAAAGGTGAAAAATATTTGGCCAATTTGATTCGTGAAGATTCTACAAAGAGAGTCTACTTTCGTGAAAGGTTAACTGATACATCTTTTTGTAAAGACGAATACTTACTTTATGATTTTGGCGCTGAAATAGGAGATACCTTAGACATTGATACTGTTTTGTCCACAAAATGCAACTATAGTAGTACTCCATATCTTCACATTGTTGATACCATCTATGAAGTTGTTATCGATGGTAAAATTCTCCGCAGATTTGAATTTAAGGATCGACCAGAGAAGTATTGGATAGAAAGCATTGGTAGTATCGAATGGGGTTTTTTTGGTCCAAAATGGGGAGAACCTTTTGAAGGAGGAGAATATTTGGGCTGCTATTACGATCAGGATATCTTTTGGGCTGAAGATTACGATAAGGGCTGTCAATATGCCGGCATAGAGGACATGAAGTCAGTTAAGTGGCAACTTAAATATTTTCCAAATCCGGTAAAAGGCAAACTATTTCTATCCGAAGCATATCCCATTGAATCATATAAGGTATATGATGTATCTGGCACCTTAAGGCTAAATGGCCAATTTCAAAATTTTAATAATGAAATAGACTTGTCAACCCTCAATTCGGGTATTTACTTCCTAAAAGTTTTTGGCCCTTACAATTGGAGTTGGGAGTTTAGAATCATTAAAGAATAACATGCGTGGTTTTCTAATTTCCATCCTTATAGTATCAATGGGGATTAAAATGTCCTTCGGCCAGACCTATTACCCTATGGTTCAGGAAAACTCCTCCTGGGTGGTGAAGTGGTGGTATTATGATCCATATTTGACATCCTTCGAAATCAAAGGGGCAGATACCTATACGATTTTCGACAGTACGATTTATGACAGTGTAGCCTATAAATATCTATTTGATGAAGACAGTTCACTAAACAATCTCGATTATTCAAGAGCTCATTTGATACGCGAGGATTCAAACAAACAGGTTTTTATACGATTTGCCCAAGACTCCACTTCATATTCACGTGAATTTAGGATCTATGATTTCGGTTTGGAAATAGGCGATACGACATCGGTTTACAAAGGACACGCTTTGGGAGATTCCATACATTACACCATCGCCTACACCATGGTTCTGACAAAAATAGATACGGTGCTCTTTGCCGGTCAAGAGAGAAGGAGGTACCATGTTGATGACACCTCTTTATTTTCTGGTTTCCGTGATTATTGGATCGAGGGTGTGGGCAGTCTGGAATACGGTTTTCTTTCAAATGTTGCCACAATCGAACCTTCCTTATCAGGTGTATATAATGAAAAGACCAGATGTTACTGGAATGATGATATTTATTGGCGGGAGGATACTTCCCGATCATGTATTTACATTGATGTCCCTGAGTTTACAGCTCAAGTAACCGAACTGGTCTATTACCCCAACCCTGTCAAAAACAGACTGCAATTCTCAGGTGAACATAGAATTGATTCATATCAGGTCTTTGATCTAATGGGTAGTATAAAAAACCAGGGTGAATTCAGTGAATTTGATTATTCGATTGATTTTTCCAGTCTCAATTCAGGCATGTATTACGTGAAAATATTTGGAGCGAATGAAGAATTATGGGAGTTAAGAATACTGAAGATTGATTAGAAATTTAATCATATCAATTGTAACATCAATTCTGATGACAATCTCCTCCGCGGGATTTTCTCAAGGATATACACCCTTAGTAAAAGAAGGCGCAACATGGATCAATGTGACGAGTCAGTGGAGCTGGGTCCACAATCAAAACTTCAGCGCAGTAGAAAAACTCTTCATCTATGACAGCACAGAGATTAATGGTGTAACCTATAGATATCTTTTCATTGAGAGCGATAGCGCCAGTAATTCTATGGACTATCAGACCGCAGACTTGATCAGGGAAGATACTTCAGGGAAAGTATTTTTAATCACGAGGTGGGAGCTAACGAATTCCGATAGCACTGAAATATTGTTATATGATTTTGGCATAGATGTAGATGATACCATTTATCCTGAAAGATATGGCCTGGGATATGATACTTCCGGCCTCATTCTCGACTCTATTTCAAATATTGTCATTTCAGGACAAAGCAGAAAAGTTTATCATCTAAGGAGAGAAAAATCTCTTATTTTCTTTTATGATGATTTGTGGATCGAAGGAATAGGAAGCATGAGATACGGCTTTTACTCCTTTAATATGGATTTAGGCACGGAACCTCATACCTTCGAAAGCATAGATTGCTTTTGGGATGATGAAATTTATTGGCGGGTGGACAGCAGTCGTTCTTGTCAGGTATTGAATGTTGAAAGACTTCCTAAAACCAATGATGCACTTCAGGTTTTTCCGAATCCAGTGGTTGACAAACTCAATTTCTCTCGAAATAAAAGAATTCGTTCTTACCAACTCTTTGATGTCAACGGGCAGATATGTCTTGAGGGTGAAATAACTTATACCTCATCACAAATAGATTGCACAGAGCTGAGTCCGGGCATGTATTTCTTGAGGGTGCGTGGCGAAGATGATGAGATTTGGGATTTTAGAGTTATGAAGGAATGATCAACTCCCCTATCCCCTCTTAAAAGAGGGGCATGATTTATGATTTATGAAGAAGAGATTAAAGTTCGAGTCTGTTGGATTCAAATTCATCAATAAAGCCTTCAATTTCTCTTAACACATTGTCCATATCAAAGTAGACTTCTTCATCGGAAAACCTCAAAACGGTGTAACCCAATTCAGACAGGCGCTTGTCTTTGATTATATCACGTTCCACAAAATAAGGAGAATTGTGAGATAAACCATCAACTTCAATTACCAGACGCAATTGATGGGAATAAAAATCAGCAATGAATCTGTCAATTGGCCTTTGTCTATTAAATCTATACCCTCTTACTTTTCTTCGTCGAAGCTCCTCCCACAAGACTCTCTCAGCCTTTGTGGCATCATTTCGCAAATCCCTGGCAAATGACTTCAGTCGTTTTCTAAAATAGTAATTCATAAATAGGATGTGCCATATAACATAGAGTCGAAGATGACACTTCAATGGTATATTCATTGGCACCCCTCTTTTTAAGAGGGGCCGGGGGAGTTCAACACCGTTTACTTAAAACCCGGAAGTCTTCGCATCATCACAGCGATGAGCAAAGAATACACTGCCCCGGTGATGGTGAGGGCGAAGAGTGTAATAGTAGAGTGCGGTTGAGGCCTGGACCAGGTCTCTCCGAATTTTTTCATTTCCTCAATTCCTTTTGGATCGTATTCCGGATTCTTGGCCGCCTCTTTCTCTGCCAATTCAATCCTCTCCTGTCTCAACTGCGGGAAATAATGCGTATCAACATAAGAGTAATGAACATAGATGTAGGCACTGAATAGCAAGGCGAATAATGTTGTGGCCTTCATTCCGGCTTTGACATCATCCAGGAAGGTGCTACCCTGATTCCTGAGCTTAAAATTCCGAACTGCAAAAAAACTACCGACAAGTATGATCAGTAAATAACCAAAGATGCTAAACATGGCCATCTGATCAGATCCAAGACCTGCAAGATATAGGATGAGTTTGTAGATGACGGCAATTGCCGTCATGTAACCTGCAATCCGAAGATACACTAGCTATTCATTGAAATGAGGAACTCTTCATTGTTCTGAGTTGCCTGCATTCTGGATTTAAGGAATTCCATTGCTTCCACCGGATTCATATCAGCGATATGATTTCTGAGGATCCACATCTTTTGAGTGACTTCCTTACCAAGAAGAAGATCTTCCCTTCTCGTACTTGAAGCAACAATGTCGATGGCTGGATATAGTCTTCTATTTGAAATCTTACGATCGAGCTGAAGTTCCATATTACCCGTTCCTTTAAATTCTTCAAAGATGACATCATCCATTTTCGAGCCAGTTTCTGTAAGTGCAGTAGAAAGAATGGTAAGTGATCCACCATTTTCAATTTTTCTGGCCGCTCCGAAGAATCTCTTCGGCTTATGAAGAGCATTGGCATCCACTCCACCGGAAAGAACCTTTCCTGAAGCAGGAGAAACCGTGTTATAGGCTCTTGCAAGTCGTGTGATTGAATCCAACAGGATGATCACATCATGACCACATTCCACCATTCTCTTGGCTTTCTCAAGAACAATGTTGGCCACTTTTACGTGTCTTTCTGCCGGCTCATCAAAGGTAGATGCAACAACTTCGGCATTCACACTTCTCTGCATATCGGTTACCTCTTCTGGTCTTTCATCAACCAAAAGAATGATCATATAAACCTCAGGATGATTCTCGGCAATTGCATTGGCAACGTCCTTCAATAATGTTGTTTTACCTGTTTTTGGCTGGGCAACGATAAGTCCCCTTTGTCCTTTACCAATAGGCGTAAACAAATCAATTACTCTAGTAGAAAGATTTGATTTGGCCGATTTAACCAAAGTAAACTTCTCATATGGGAAAAGTGGAGTAAGGTAATCGAATGGCACCCTGTCTCTTACAAAGTCAGGATCCCTTCCGTTGATCTTGTCAACCTTGATCAATGGGAAGTACTTTTCGCCGTCTTTCGGTGGACGAATACTACCTCTTACCGTATCACCGGTTTTCAGTCCGAATAACTTGATTTGCGACTGAGATACATAAACATCATCGGGAGAATTCAAATAGTTGTAATCAGATGACCTAAGGAAACCATATCCATCCTGCATGATCTCAAGCACACCTTCACTGATAATGATACCATCGAAGTTATATTCAAGCTCTTTTGGTTTCTTCGGTTTATCCTGTGAGTTATCTCTTCGATCATCACGTCGGTCATCCCTCCTGTCGTCTCTCCTGTCTCCTTTACCTTCTTTCTTTTCAAATTTCTTCTTCTCAGAAGTATTTTCTTTTTTCGAGTCGGTGTTTTCGGCCTTAACCTCTTTGGATTCAGGTTTGCTCATCTTGGATTCTTCCTTTTTTTCTGAATTTTTTGAATCGCCATTTCTGTTTGGCATTCTTTTTCTTTTATCTCTCTGATCTGAGTTTTTACTTTCAGGTTTGGAGTCTTTATTTTCTTTTCCGAGAGGCGTAATAGCCTGCTGATCGAGAATTTTATAAACCAACTCCTCTTTTTTGAGTTTGTCGGCTTTTTCGATATTTAATTTTTCAGCGATCTCTCTTAGATCGGTAACGAGTTTTTTGTTTAACTCTACAATGTCGTACATGTTCTAGAAACTATAACAGATTTTCAAAGTGGATTTCTTAGCAAGAAATTTTTTGAGAAATGATCGTCCGATAGGACAAAATCAATGATTGATATGCAATATTAATAATTATTCAAGAACAAAACATAGAAGCCAAGAATATTCATCCCTATTTTTAGACCAGCTTTTCACAATCCATATTTTTACGTCGTGACTACCTTTTATGATCCAGAATGCAGCGAATTCAGCACTTCACTCCCTGAAGAAGAAAACCGACACGCCATTAAATCTCTTCGACTGAGAACGGGTGAAAAGTTCAATGTGGTGAATGGAAAAGGTCTTAAGCTCCAGTGTGAGGTCGAATTCATCGACAAAAGAGATTTGACATTTAATATTCTCAATGTCAGCACAGTAGAAAGAAGAAGGCCCGCATTTCATCTTGCCGTATCACCCTTGAAACAGGCAGACAGATTTGAATACATCATCGAAAAAGCAACTGAATTGGGTGTTGATTCGATAATCCCACTTTTGTGTTCCAGAACTGAAAAACCTCATATCAAAGAAGACAGACTTGATAGAATTGTCATATCGGCTTTGAAACAATCCGGAAATCCATACAAACCTGAAATTCATCAGGTCACAAAAATTCAGGATTTCATAGAGGGATCTTATGAGGGAAACGTGTTAATCGCACATTGTGAAGAAGGTGAAAAATTGAAATTGAATGAAGTTGACCATTCAAAAGATATCGTCTTCCTTATCGGACCGGAAGGAGATTTTACTCCGGAAGAGATAGATTCTGCCTCAAAGGCAGGTTTTCAAGCAATTGATCTGGGTGAACTGACGTTAAGAGCAGAAACTGCTGCAATCGGCGTAACTTCGTATTTTCAATTGCTCAAATGAAAAGACTGCTGCTTATATCTCTTATCCTTCTTTCAGTTCAGGGATATGCCCAGAACTATAGCTATAAACTTGGTCTTTTGAAATACAGAGGAGGTGGAGATTGGTACGCGAATCTGGAAACCTCTTTGAAGAACCTTGCAAAATATTGTAATAAGAACCTGAGCACGAGTATCGATCCCGAACAGGGTATTGTAGAAGCTGACAGCAGAGAACTATTCGATTATCCGTTCATTCATGTGACAGGGCATGGAAATATTACCTTCAACGACACAGAGCGCAAAAACCTTCGAGAATATCTGATTGCAGGTGGTTTTTTACATATTGATGATAATTATGGTTTCGATCCGTTTATCCGAAGAGAAATGAAAGGTGTTTTTCCCGAGTTGGAATTTGTTGAATTGCCTTATAACCATCCAATTTATCATCAATCCTACGACTTCCCCAATGGTTTACCCAAGATTCATGAGCACGATGACCAGAATCCTCAGGGATTTGGACTTTTCTGGGAAGGACGAATGATCTGCTTTTATTCTTTTGAGTCTGATCTCGGTGATGGTTGGGAATCACCTGACGTGCATAACGACAGTCCTCAGCAAAGAGAAAAGGCTCTTCGAATGGGATCAAATATCATTGAATACGTTTTCATGGGAAATGACCTCATCGAACAGTAAAATAGATCTGATCGATGATGTCGAGGTCAGGGAATTCTTTGAGAAATACAAGAATACAGATCCGGTCGATGTATCACTGAAACTGAGCCATCTGGCTGATTATAAAAGAAGATTTATCCTTGATCAAATCAGTGGATATCAAAAGTCTAAGAACAAATTTCCATTTCTTCACAACAAAAGCGACATCATTTTTCCGAAAGCAATTTCCATTGAACAGAGCTCCTCTGAGTGGACTGCCAAATTTAAAGCCAGTCTGTTCGATGGAAAAAAAGCCGTGGATCTTACTGGAGGTTTGGGTATCGACAGTGTCTTTTTGTCAACTAAGTATTTGGATTACACTTTAGTTGAACAAGATGCGGAATTGCTTGAAATAACAGAACATAATTTTTCGGTGCTCGGACGGAACAATGTTGATTTTATCAATAGCACCTCAGAAGAATTCCTCAAAACATGTGAGTCTCAGTTTGATCTCATATACATCGATCCGGATCGCAGAGCAGGGAATAATCGAGCTGTCTTGTTGGAAGATATGACACCAAATGTGTCTCAATTACTCCCACGACTGATTGAATGCAGCAAGGACATCCTTATCAAACTCTCACCCATGTTCGATCTCAAAGAATTATTAAAGAAGATTCCAGAGATAAGCAAGGTTTATGTCGTATCAGTCGATAATGAATGTAAGGAGATTCTCATTCATATTTCGGAACAAGAATTCGACGGTCTGATTCATTGCCACGAACTTGGTAAAAGTCCTTTTTCATATCAGTTTGAAATTGACGCTGAATCGAATATCCAATTGGATTACTCTGAGATTCTCGACTACGTTTATCTGCCCAATGCCTCACTAACAAAGGCCGGTGCGTTCAAGGCACCGTGCATAGATTTTGAAGTTAAAAAGATTTCAGCCAACACCCATATTTACACATCTTCGAATGCCGTAACTGATTTCCCAGGTAAAAAATACAGAGTCTCTAAGGTTTTACCATATAAAAAGGACTCTTCTCTTCCAAGCAAATTGAATTTAATCATCAGAAATTTCCCTGACGACATCAAAACCATCTCCAAAAAATTGAAGGTCAGGAATGGGGGAAAAGAAAGTCTAATACTTTATCGAGATTCCAATAACAGACCTGAAATATGTCTGTGCGAATTATTTTCTTCGTAATAGCTGGGTCCGCACGCCTCTTTCACCATCACCTGCTTCGGTTTCCAAAACATCAACTATAGCATCTTCTATATTGAGCAAAGTGTAGGCTATATATTTCGGGAAGTCGTGTTGAGGGTTTTCAAATAATACCAGATTACTTTCAATTCTTTGAGCTCTGAACTGAACAGGCTCTTTGTTCTCTCTCACCATGGCCGTGAAGATTAAAGTTCCATCATCCTGACTGATGGTCATTCTTTCGAAAATCGTAGTATCCTGATTATTGCGAACGTGAATGGCAATTCCCTTGAGCTGATCGCCGTCTTTTTCCCAGATCTCCCACTGATTCGGACGATCTTTATCTTGCCACTCACCAACCAGCCATTCAATGCTTTCAAGTGAGACCGAAAAAAAATCTGAAGATTCTTCGATGGCTCCTCCACATGAAAGGAGAGCTGCAGAAAGGGCGACTGCAGAAAAAAAGCGTTTAACTCTTGACAAGCTTTTTGTATTTAAATCGATGCAATTCTTCACCCAGTCGTTTCTTCCTGTTCATTTCATAGTCTGTAAAGCCTCCTTCAAAGAAATAAACCGAAGCATCTCCTTCAAAGGCAAGTATGTGAGTACAAATTCGATCCAGGAACCATCGGTCGTGAGAGATGACTACAGCACATCCGGCAAAATTTTCAATACCTTCTTCCAATGCCCGAAGTGTGTTCACGTCAATATCATTCGTGGGCTCATCGAGAAGAAGCAAATTGGCCTCAAGTTTCAAGGTCATGGCAAGATGAAGACGGTTTCTTTCACCACCTGAAAGCACTTTTACCTTCTTATTCTGATCCTGCCCGGTAAAGTTGAACTGAGCCAGGTAGGCCCTGCTGTTAAACTGGTTCCCTCCTATTTCAATGATTTCATTTCCTCCGGAAACCACTTCCCAAACAGTCTTCTCAGGGTCAACATCCTTGTGTCTCTGATCCACATAACCGGTCTGAACCGTATCACCAATGGTGATTTTGCCCGAATCAGCCTGTTCTTCTCCCATGATCATTCTGAAAAGTGTGGTCTTACCGGCACCATTCGGACCAATAACTCCCACAACTCCGGCCGGAGGTAAACTAAAGCTCAGATTCTCAATTAATAAACGGTCTTCGAATCCCTTTGAAATGTTTTCAAATTCTACAACATTGTTACCCAATCTTTGTCCGTTCGGAATAAACAGCTCCAGTTTATTGATCTTATCCTGAGATTTCTGCGACAACAACTTCTCGTAATTGCTCAATCGAGCCTTCGATTTGGTTTGTCGGGCCTTTGGAGTCATCCTCGACCATTCCAGCTCGCGCTGTAATATTTTCTGGCGTCGACTTTCCTGCTTTTCTTCCTGCTGAAGTCTCTTTGATTTTTGATCAAGCCATGATGAATAGTTTCCTTTCCAAGGAATTCCCTGGCCGCGATCGAGCTCGAGGATCCATCCCGACACATTGTCAAGGAAATATCTATCGTGCGTTACGGCAATAACAGTTCCTTTATACTGCTGAAGATGCTGCTCTAACCAATAAACTGATTCAGCGTCCAGGTGGTTGGTAGGTTCATCCAGGAGGAGAATATCCGGTTCTTTCAATAAAAGTCTCACAAGAGCAACACGACGTCGCTCACCACCAGAGAGATTTTTAATGACGGCATCTTCCGGGGGACAATTCAAGGCATCCATGGCCCGGGCCAGTTTATTGTCTATTTCCCAACCACCGAGATTGTCAATGGTCTCCTGAAGCTCTGCCTGTCTTTTGATCAGTTTTTCCATCTTATCCGGATCTTCCATTACCTCGGGATCCGCAAAGCTGTTATTCACCTCTTCAAATTCTTTCAAAGCACCAACAACATCGCTCATGCCCTCTTCAACGATCTCTCGAACCGTTTTGTCATCATCAAGTTCCGGCTCCTGTGGCAGAAATCCAACGCTGTATTCCTCATTGAATACAACCTCTCCTTGAAATGATTTTTCAATTCCGGCAATGATGCGAAGAACGGTTGATTTACCTGCACCATTCAAACCGATAATACCAATCTTGGCTCCGTAGAAAAATGACAGGGAAATGTCCTTAATTATTTGCTTTCCATTATTGAGCGACTTGCTCACTTTGTACATTGAAAAAATGATCTTTTCGTCTGACATCTTTAGATTTCTTTGATGTAATTATTCATTAACCGTAACCCGGGTCTTTCCTTCTGCCGCAAGAGTATACGTTGGATTTATCGCAAGGGCATTATCGTAATCTACAAGAGCTCTCTGAATATCTCCCATGAGCTCATAACAATACCCCCGATTGTAATAAGCCTGGTGGTATTTTGGATTGACTCGAATGGCATCCGAAAAATGAACAGCGCCCTGTTTGTACTCCCGCAGGTAATACATGTTCACATATCCCATGTTAAAATGGGCCTCTGCATAATTAGGATCAACTCTCAACAACTCAGCGTAGGTCTGGAGTGCCTCGTTATACATTCCCAATTCCTGACTGAGTAAGCCCTTGTTGTAATATGACTCAACCATTTCTGGTCGTATCCTGATCGCATTGTTATAATATTCAATTGCTATGCTATTTCCCGAGGCCGCAAATATGGATCCAAGTTCGAAGTAAGCCTCAAAGAAGTCGGGATTTTGCTCAACAGCTGTCTGGAAACTCGAGACGGCCAATGAAGAATCCCCTGAAGCCATGTGAATCATACCTTTCAGGAAATATGCATCAGCATCGTATTTGTCGATTTTCAAGGCTTGATTCGCATAGGTCATTGCGTCTTTGAACCTTCTGGTGTAGAAGTAGAATTCAGCTAATTTTATTCTGCATGCCGCGCTTTCTCTGTCAATTTGAGCACATCTCTTCAGAGCGTCCTCCGCCTTACTGAATTCCTTTACAGCAATCAAAAGGTCACCTTTCTCAAGAAGGTATGACGAATTATTTCCGTTGATCTGAAGAGCTCTCTCAATATCTTCAAAAGCTGCCTGATAGTCACCGGAAGCTCTATAAAGCTGGGATCTTGTAAGATATAGATCGGCATTATCTATATTATCCCTTAGCTCAGCATTTATCTCATTCATACGAAGTGTTAGCTCTTCGGTTGAATAAGTCGAAAAATCTTCTTGAATTTCAGGAAGTGTCTGCTCAGAATTGCATGACCAGAAAACAACGGATAACAGAAATATACAAACTCTCATAGAGCTGCGAATTTCTGAAAATATCTGATATGTGCTTCCTCTACTATCTAGGATTCTCAGAGAGGGCTTCCGATATTTTGGCCTTCAATTCGTCGGCGAGTTCAATATTATCCGCCAGCAACTCTTTTACGGCATCTCTACCCTGTCCGAGTTTGACATCTCCATAGCTGAACCAGCTTCCGCTCTTCTTGATAATGTTATAATCCACACCTAGGTCGATGATCTCACCCAGCAAAGAAATGCCTTCACCGTAAAGAATATCGAATTCGGCTTTTCTAAAAGGAGGTGCCACTTTATTCTTCACTACTTTCACTCTCACCCTGTTTCCGTTGATCTCATCTCCAGATTTGATCTGACCGATTCTTCGGATGTCCAGTCTGATTGAAGAATAAAATTTTAGCGCGTTTCCTCCCGTAGTTGTCTCTGGATTGCCAAACATCACACCGATCTTTTCTCTCAGCTGATTGATAAAGACACAAACGGCTCCAGTTTTACTTATTGTTGCCGTAAGTTTTCGCAATGCCTGTGACATCAGTCTGGCCTGTAGTCCAACTTTACTATCACCCATCTCACCCTCAATCTCAGCTCTTGGAGTCAAAGCAGCAACAGAATCCACAACAAGAAGATCAATGGCACCAGAGCGAATCAGATTATCAGCAATTTCCAAAGCCTGCTCACCATTGTCGGGTTGAGAGATCAAAAGATTTTCGGTATCAACACCCAATGATTCGGCATAAAATTTGTCAAAGGCATGCTCAGCATCAATAAAGGCAGCTATTCCTCCTTGTTTTTGAACTTCGGCAATGGCATGAATGGCCAGTGTAGTTTTACCTGATGATTCAGGTCCGTAAATTTCAACTATTCTACCTCTTGGATAGCCTTTTATTCCCAGAGCGTTATCAAGACTAATGGATCCCGAGGAAATGGCGTCTACATTCTCCTGAACAACCTGACCAAGGCGCATGATGGTGCCCTTACCATAGGTTTTATCAATTTTATCCATTGTAAGCTCAAGAGCCTTGAGCTTTTCCTTGTTCATTTCTTTTACTTCTGTTGCCATGTGATTAGTAATTAGTTCGACATTAGTTCTATGATCTGCTCACTGTGAGATTTCGTTTTGACCTTGTCGACGATGTGTTCAATAACACCGTTTTCATCTATAACAAAGGTCGTCCTTATTATACCGTCGTAAACTTTCCCCATAAATTTTTTTTCACCCCAAACACCGTATTTTTGAATGACATCCTTCTCAGTATCAGCTAGTAAGGAAAATGGTAGATCGTACTTGTTGATAAATTTTTGATGTTTCGCTTCGTTATCGGCACTCACACCCAGCACTTCAAATCCCATTTTCTTTAATTCGCTGTAATTGTCTCTTAGGTTGCAAGACTCTGCTGTACATCCAGGTGTATCATCTTTCGGATAGAAATAGAGGATGAGTTTCTTTCCTTTATAAGAGTCAAGACTTACCTTTTCACCCTTTTCATTTAACCCTTCGAAATCAGGTGCTTTATCTCCAACTTTCATTCTTTGTGATATTTAGAATGACGATATTTTCGTCAAAATGCTCCCAAACAAAATAGACAAAAGAATTACATAAGCAAGATTTTTAATTAATTATTTTGCGCCCGTATTCAGGAAAAATAAAAGGCTTTGAAGACATCGGAAAAAGTTGATTTCGTTCTAAAAAAATTGGATTCATTATATCCAAATCCTCCAATCCCACTTCATCATACAGATGCGTTCACAATGTTAGTGGCGGTGGTCCTTTCCGCACAATGCACAGACGAAAGAGTGAACAAGGTCACAGCAGAACTTTTTCCTCTTTCGAGCACACCAAAGGCCATGTTGAAAATAGGGCGGGAAAATATTGAAGAGGTGATCAGGCCTTGTGGATTATCGCCACAGAAATCAAAGGCCATTTATGAATTGTCGCAGATACTTCTAGACAAATACGACGGACTGGTTCCGAATACTTATGAAGACCTTGAATCATTGCCGGGAGTTGGCCATAAGACTGCTTCGGTTATTATGTCACAGGTATTCCAAGAACCGGCATTTCCGGTTGACACCCATATTCATCGCTTGGCCTACCGATGGGCGCTTTCAACAGGTAAAAATGTAGTTAAAACAGAAAAGGATTTAAAGAAAAAGTTTCCAAGGGAAAGCTGGAACAAACTGCATCTGCAGATCATCTATTTTGGAAGAGAATATTGTCCGGCCAGGGGACACAACCCCGCTCACTGCCCTATATGCAGTGTGATCGGACGAAAAAACATGAAACGCTAAAGATCAGTTCAAATTGAACTCCATCTTTTCAATCATTTTACCTCTCCTTACGGAATAGGATTTAGAAAAAGCTATAATGTTTTCGATTGTTTCCTTTTTTGGAGTCGTAGGAAGCGTTTTTTGTTCTTTTTCTTTGGTTGACGACTTATCGGCCATATCTGGGTTAAAAGAGGTAGACTTACTCATAGGCGGTTTTCATTTTACAGTTAACGCATTTAAAATTCATTTATTGTATTACATTGATGCAACAATGTTTCTTTCTTTCATCATTTTTCTCAAATTGATCAAAGCATATCGCATACGTCCCAGCGCAGTATTGATACTTACATTAGATTGCTCGGCGATTTCCTTGAAACTCATCTCACAATAAATTCTCATAATGAGGACTTGTTTCTGCTCTTTTGGCAACTCTTTAATCAACTCTTTCACTTCTCTGTTGATCTGATTCTTGATCATCGCATTTTCAACATTGATCTCGTCGGAAGCTACTTTTCTGAATTGATCCGTGTCCTGAGAATTCTCCATTACAGGAATACGATTACTTTTTCTGAAGTGATCTATGATCAGATTATGCGCAATTCGCATTACCCAAGGCAAGAATTTACCTTCTTCATTGTAATTACCTTTTTTCAAAGTTTTGATCACCTTGATAAAAGTGTCCTGGAAAAGATCGTTTGCTAGATCCTCATCCCTCACGGTATAGATAATGTAAGAAAAGACCCTGTCCCTATATCTGTTTAATAATACTTCGAAGGAAGCATCTTTACCGGCGATGAATTGCCGAATCAGGTCTCTGTCTTTGAGTTTTGAGTTATTCATAAATATTCACCTTCGTTCTACACTACCTGTAAATACAGGATTTTTATTAAAAAAAGTAAATATCTATGCTATAGGCAGTTTGTTGGTTTACTATAAAACGGAATATAAATTCCTTTATTGTATAAACATCGAATTAAAGTAAAGTTACCTTAAATTCTGGCGTAAATCAAAGAATAATTTGTTAAGGAGTGTTAAAAAAGTCGATTGATTTTTTTAGAATCTTTGAATTCTAAACGCTCCAACTGACGAATAATGGCCTTAAATAAAGACAGCGATATTCAAATTATAGGTGCCCGCGCACACAATCTGAAGAATGTTGATGTCAATATCAAAAGAAATTCCTTCACCGTTTTCACAGGCCTTTCAGGATCGGGAAAATCAAGTCTTGCCTTCGATACAATTTTTGCTGAAGGTCAGAGAAGGTATGTTGAAAGCCTGTCAGCATATGCAAGACAATTTTTGGGAAAGATTGAAAAACCGGCTGTAGATCAGATCATTGGAATTTCACCGGCCATTGCAATTGAGCAAAAAGTAAATACCCGAAACCCCCGATCAACTGTTGGAACGACTACAGAGATATATGAATACCTTAAGCTGTTGTATACAGGGATTGGTGTCACATACTCAATAGATGGAGACGAGGTAGTCAAAAGACACAATCATGAGGATGTGGTGAAATTCCTTGAAAAGATCGATGAGAATGAAAAATTCCTGATTCTCGCACCGGCATTGGAAGGTGATAGTCCACAAACATGGTTGAAATCACTTGAAATCAAAGGCTTTAGTCGTGTATTTTATAAGAACGAGATTTTTAGGTTGGAAGAGTTTAAAGCGAATAAAGACCTCGACTTAAAGGATCTGTATTTGCTTATCGACCGATTTGCGGGAAATGATTTTGATGAAGACACCAAGATTCGACTAGTCGATTCAATTGAGACTGCATTTTATGAGGGACATGGCAAATGTGTGGTAAACCTGTTTGATTCAAAGAAATTCAGAACATTCAATAAGGATTTTGAACACGATGGCATTACCTATCCGGAGCCGAGTCTGCATTTATTCAGTTTCAATAATCCTTTAGGTGCTTGCAGAGAATGTGAAGGTTTTGGTTCTGTTATTGGAATCGACCCTGATCTGGTCATACCGAATAAATCTCTTTCCGTTTATGAGGGAGCCGTAGTATGTTGGAACGGGGAAAAAATGAAGGAATGGCTTGATAGTTTTGTCCTGAGGTCATCGGATATCAACTTCCCAATTCATGAACCTTATGCTTCCTTAAGTGAAGAACACAAAGACATTCTGTGGAATGGTCAGGGTAGTATTCGTGGAATCTATGATTTCTTCAGATTCCTTGAAAAGAATAGTTATAAGATTCAATACAGAGTAATGATTTCCCGGTACCGTGGGAAAACAATCTGTCCTTCTTGTAAGGGCAGTCGGCTCAGGAAAGAGACCAATCAGATCAAGATCAACGGCAAAAACATAAGTGAAGTGACCCGGATGCAGGTAAAGGACGCTTATGATTTTATTTCATCGCTGAAGCTTTCCAAAAGAGAGCAAGAGATCACCAAAAGAATTCGCAAAGAACTTGTGAGCCGACTGTCCTATCTCCTTGATGTGGGTCTCGGTTATCTCACACTCAACAGGGCTTCAAACTCTTTATCGGGCGGCGAGTCTCAAAGAATTCAGTTGTCTACCTCCCTGGGATCATCTCTAGTAGGCTCAATGTATATTCTCGATGAACCTAGTATCGGATTACACTCAAGAGATACAGAGAGGCTGGTTTCCGTTCTAAAATCCTTGAATAATCTTGGAAATACACTTATCGTAGTTGAACATGATGAAGACATCATTAAGGAAGCGGATGAAATAGTTGATCTGGGACCTGAAGCTGGAATGAATGGTGGCAATGTTGTATTTCAAGGCGATAAAAAGGCATTACTTAAGTCCAATTCTCTCACTTCAGAATATATCCGCGGAGAAAAGACCATTCCAATTCCTGAACTCCGCAGAAAATGGAGAAATTCTATTTCTATTGTGGAAGCTTATGAAAACAACCTGAAAAATGTAAGTGTCAAAATTCCACTGCAGATATTTACTTGCATCACTGGGGTTAGTGGTTCAGGCAAAAGTTCCCTGGTGAAAGACATTCTTTACAAGTCACTCTTCCATAAGATCAATAATAACTCATGGGGATCGGGGAAATTTGAAAAAATAGAAGGAGATGTGAACAGTATAGATCAGATTGAAATGATCGACCAAAACCCGATTGGCAAGTCATCGAGATCAAATCCGGTAACCTACCTCAAAGCTTATGACGAGATTAGAGCCCTATATTCAAGTCTGCCGGAAGCCAAAGTAAGAGGAATGAAACCATCTGACTTTTCTTTCAATGTAGACGGAGGAAGGTGTGATACTTGCAAAGGTGAAGGTGAAATTACTGTTGAAATGCAATTCATGGCCGATATAAAACTTACCTGTGATGAATGCCATGGAAAAAGGTTCAAGGATGAAATTCTGGAATTGACCTTCGTGAATAAGAGCATATCGGATGTTCTGGACATGACAATTGACGAAGCCATGGATTTCTTTGAGGAAGCACCAATTCTAAAGAATCGATGCAAAAAGATCGTAGAGAAGCTTTCACCGTTGCGTGAAGTCGGACTTGGTTATGTGAAGCTCGGACAGTCGAGCAGCACATTGAGTGGTGGCGAAGCACAAAGAGTAAAACTTGCCTTCTTTCTATCGAAAAAAAATCAGAATGAATCCATCCTCTTCCTCTTCGATGAACCATCAACCGGACTTCATTTTCATGACATCAACAAATTATTGATCTCCCTAAATGCACTCGTAGCCAGAGGTCACAGTGTGGTCGTAGTGGAGCATCACATGGATATAATCAAAGCTGCAGATTGGGTGATTGACCTTGGACCTGAAGGCGGTGATGAAGGGGGGCACGTTGTATTTGAAGGAGTGCCTGAAGATCTTATCAAGAATGATAAGTCATACACGGGAAAATATCTTAAAGAGAAATTTAATAGTTGATGGCCTCTGCCATGAACTGAGTATTGTAATACTTCCAGTACTGCCCTTTTTTATTCAGAAGTTCCTGGTGATTTCCTATTTCCACAACCTCCCCTTTGTCAAGGACGGCAATTTTTTGAGCTTGTTGCACGGTTGACAATCTATGGGCGACAATTATAGAGGTTCTGTTTTTGGTAAGGATCTCGGTCGACTTTTTGATCAATTCCTCAGTAACGGTATCAATGGAGCTTGTTGCCTCATCGAGAATCAGAATATCCGGATTCGCCACGTAGGCCCGAATGAAAGAAATTAATTGTCGTTGACCAACAGAAAGCATCGCACCTCTTTCTCTTACGTTATAATCATAATTACCAGGCAGGGACATTATAAATTCATGAGCTCCTACTTCTTTGGCTGCGCTGATCACTTCCTCACGTGAAACACGGTCGCTGTTCAGCGTAATATTATTGAATATGCTGTCGGAAAATAACAGCACATCCTGCTGAACCAATGCGATTTTAGAACGATAATCCTTCAGGTCATATTCCCTGAAATCAATGCCATCAACCTGCACTTTACCCTTTTGAAAATCATAGTATCTGCCAAGCACATTGATAATTGAACTCTTTCCCGATCCTGTTGACCCAACCAGAGCAAGTGTTTCACCTGCTTTGATCTCTAGATTGATATTCTTAAGGATCCAATTGTCATCTTCATAAGCGAACCATAGATCCTCAATCTTAATGTCGCCTTTGAGTTTTTCCAATTTCTTATTCCCTTCATTAAGAACATGTTCATCCGTATCGAGTACCTTAAAAACCCGCTCAGAACTGACCATACCCATCTGAAGTGTATTGAACCTATCTGCAAGTTCCCTGATTGGTCTGAATAACATATTGATGTATAGAATGAAGGCCATTAGATTTCCCATGGAAATATATCCTTCCAATATTCCGGAAGATCCCCACCAAACCAATGCTGCCAATGACAATGCCGACAAAAGTTCAACCACCGGAAAGAAGATCGAATATGCCCAAACAGTTCTTATATGCGCTGATCTATGCTTTTTATTTAGGTCGGTGAATTTTTCCATTTCCTTTTCTTCCCGATTGAAAAGCTGGACGATGGACATACCTGTAACGTGCTCCTGAACGAAGGAATTCAAGTTTGAGACCTGAGTTCTGACATCCTGAAAGGCACTTTTTATGGCTTTCTTAAAGACATTGGTTGCAATGATCAGCAATGGAATCGGGATCAGACTGAACAGTGTGAGTCGCCAGTCTATATAGAACATGAAAGCTAATACAACCAGCAACTTCAGTATATCTCCGAAAATGATGATCAGACCTTGCGAAAAAACCTCTGCAATGGTCTCTATATCTGAAACTACGCGCGTAACAAGTCGACCAATAGGATTGACATCAAAATATTGGGTTTTAAAACCAACGATCTTTTCATACGTCTTTAAACGCAGATCTTTAATTACTGTCTGTCCGAGCCAGTTAGCCAAATATGTCTGCAAATACTGGAAGCAAGCTTCAGTTAAAAGCAATCCGATCAACAATAAAGTCATATTGGTCAGACCTTTCACATCAAATTGCACGACATACTCATCTACGGTGTATTGGATCAGCAATGGTCGCAGTGGAGCCAGAAATGCCACGATCACTGTTAAAAAAGCTGTGAGAGCAACCGTCTTTTTGTATGGACGAGCAAAAGCAAATGTTCTTTTGAACAGCTTGAAATCAAATGCGTTTCCTGAGACCTCTGACATATTATTTATAAATCGATTCCGGGTATTCTATTTTATTGAGATACAAACCATGCGCAGGAACTGATAGTCCGGCCTTACTTCTATCGCCCGATAAAATGATCTTTTCTAAACCATCGTTGTCAAGCTTGCCCTGCCCTATTTCCGTCATAGTTCCTACAATAGCCCTAACCATGTTTCGTAAAAAGCGATCCGCTGTGATGGTGAAAATCATCAAATTATCTTGTTGGTGCCAAAGTGCCTCCGTGATTTTGCAATCGTTGGTTTTAGTCTGAGTTCCCGACTTACTAAAACAACTAAAATCAGTGAAGGTTTTTAAAAGTTCACCTGCCGAATTCATCTTATCAAGATTGAGCTTATGAGGGAAAAACCATGCTTTTCCATTTTCAAAAGGATCTTTCCTTGATGTAATTCGATATATGTATTGTCGACTCAAGGCATCAAAGCGCGCATGTGCCTCATCCTTAACCAGACGCATGGTTAATAGTGAAATATCTTTTGGAAGGATTGAATTCAATTGATAGAGCAAGTTTTCTGAATCATCTATCGCTTTTGACACATCAAAATGAGCCATCATCTGATTGGCATGAACGCCTGTGTCTGTTCGTCCGGCACCGGTAACTTCTATATTTTCTCGAAGAATGGTCGAAAGTTTTTGATTGAGAACCTCTTGAACAGAGATTGCATTATTCTGAATCTGCCAACCATGGTAATTGCTACCGTCGAATTTGAGTTCAATGAAGTATCTCATCGGGCATAAAAGTAGGAATATTTAATGCGGTGACTTTACAGGAATAGAAGTCAAAATACCATATTTGCCCTATGACTCGCATCGGTCTTCTTTCGGATACTCATTCCCACATCGACGATAAAATACTCGGTTATCTGAAAGACTGTGATCAGATATGGCACGCCGGAGATGTGGGCAACATAAAAGTCATTGACGAATTAGAGCAAATTGCAGAAGTCAAAGGAGTTTTTGGCAATATCGATGACAACAAAATGAGAAGAGTTTTTCCTGAGAATAATATCTTCAAAGTAGAAGATACAAAGGTTCTGATCAGGCATATTGCCGGATATCCGGGAAGGTATAATGGTCGGACGAAGAAGCTTATTCATGAAAACAGACCCGACATCGTTGTTGTGGGACATTCACACATTCTAAAAGTGATTTACGACAAAGACCTTAATCACCTGCATATCAATCCGGGAGCCGCTGGAAAATCAGGTTTTCACAGGGTACGCACGCTGATTCGTTTTGCAATAGATGGAGATAAGATCAAGGATCTGGAGGTTATCGAAATGAGAAGGTGATCATCTCATTCGATCTGCTGACCTGATCAGGGCTTCGTCTTTCTTAATGCGTCTCAGAGCCATAAAAGTCAGAATCCAAGGAATTGCCAGCAGAAGTATATTCCATGTATATTGAATCTTATCCGTCATTGGAAAACAACCTATACTGGTCCCAAAAATGTCCTGATACAAGAGTGTCAGAAAAGCAAACACCAGGAGTAAAATAAGTGTGACCTGAACCATTTTTGCCTGACGCGAAAGGTTTTTATACAAGAAAATTGACACCAGCTGAAGAAGCATTGTCAATCCTAATATTATGGGCAATGAGATAATATACTCCAAACCAAAACCATCCATCTCATTTGCAAAACCAGTGATCATGAAGGTCAGTTTTTCTGTCTGCCCTTCCGGCTCTACATAGCCCATTGGAAGGAAGAACAATAATGCACAAAGCCCAATGGAAATTAAAAGGAAAACACTTTGAATTCGTTGAATCATTTTTCTTTCATTTTGAGTGGAACAATCTTATCGAGATTAAAATAAAGCAGACTATTAAAGAATGCATAGTATACCACACCGGCCTGAGTTTCCAGCATCGATTCTGGTAAAAAATTGATTAAAATGAGAACCAGGAATCCGATGTATACAGAATTGGTCATAAATCTCTTGTCAAAAGCCGGATACAGCAAGTACAGCAGAAGACTGAGTAAGCCGAGCCCTCCAATGGCAATAAATATCTGCAAATACTGATTATGGGCATTGTATTTCAATTTCATCAGTGATTCATACTGATCCCGCTCGTAGATCCTCATCAATTCATTTCGAACATCACCCGTGCCATATCCAAAGACAGGTTTTTCCTTGACAAGCTCAAGTGAGGATTTCCAAATAGCCAATCTGGCGCCGGTGGTCGTTAGTCTCACTTTATCATCTGCAATTGTATTCACAGCTTCCTTTAGTCTTCCCTGTATCTGATTTGAGTATTTAAAACTGAAATAAATCATGGTAGAAAGCATGGCAAATACCATGATACTTGGGAAGACAGCCCGACTCTTCAGGAACCACAAAAGTGTACCAGTGAAGATCACGAGGAAAAGAGTTATCAAACCGATCTTCGAGGATAACAATACCACAAAGAGGGAGAAAATCACGATGATACTCACCGATACAAAATCGGATTTGATCCGATAATACTCTTTGTTAAAGACCATGTAGTAATAAATGAAATAGATACAGAAATTGAGATACATGGAGAAATAAGAAGGGTGCTGAAAGACAGACAAACTCTGGTAATAGAATACCGATGCATCGGAAGAATTAACATACAATAATATGGCTGTAGCCAGGCAAATCAATGTCGCAAACAAACAACCGAGGATAAACCATAGAAATATTTCGGAGAACTGCTTATGGCTCAATTTAATACCTGAAAAAAGAATTGGGAATAGAAATAGCGAGAATTTGACTTCCATGTCGAACCATGCAGCGGCTCTTTCCGATGAATAAAAAACCCCAATGAGCAGTAATCCATAGAAGACTGATGTCACCAGCAAATAGCGGTTATTGATATTCTGAACGATGCGTTTTAGTCCACCGTTAATCAAAAAAACAAGACAATAAGTTGCAATTACCCATGGAATTAATCTCTTGTGAAGAGGCAGGGTAAATACTATTGCACAAAGCAAAAAGAACTCTATTCTGTCGAGGATATTACTATTCATTGATAGAATTGAGGTAATTCAATAGGTCTTCAACAATTAAATCAGCGGCATGACCATCGCCGTACAATTGATTATCAAAGGAAACATTCTTTTGGGTCATCTCATCAGCCGCATTCAATATTTTCTCTCCATCTGATCCTGTGAGTATGTTCACGCCTTCTTCGATCAGCTCAACCCATTCGGTTTGTTCTCTCATCGTAACACATGGTTTCTTGAAGAAATAAGCTTCTTTCTGAAGTCCACCACTATCCGTCAATACTAATTCACAGCCCTTCAACAGCGCAATCATATCGAAATATCCCACCGGATCAATGGTATCGAAATCGAGATTTATCGCATGCTGATCCAATAGTTTTTTTGTTCTGGGATGCAGAGGTAGAATAACTCTTCTGTCTTCATTGATCTTATTCAATGCACTGCAAATGGAGGCAAGTTTTGCCGGGTCGTCTGTATTCTCAGCTCTGTGCAATGTGCACAATACAAATCGGTCTGATTCAATATTATCTGTTACACTCGACATCTCTTCAGATTTTTCAGCATAGAAAAGAGCGGCATCGTACATTACATCACCCGAGATCACAATACGAGCGTCAATATTCTCATATCCTTCTTTCCGGAGGTTCTTTTTGGCAGTTTCCGTCGGACAGTAAAGAATGTTCGACACCCTGTCGGCCAGGATTCGATTGACCTCCTCCGGCATTTCCATATTAAAACTTCTCAAACCGGCTTCAACATGCGCAACTGGAATATGAAGCTTGCTGGCGGTTACTGCACCTGCAAGTGTTGAGTTGGTATCGCCGTAGATCAGAACGACATCGGGTTTCTCCTCTAACATCAGTTTCTCCAAACCTTCCATCATTCTCCCTGTCATCGCGCCGTGATTCAGACTATGAATATCCAAATGATGATCGGGTTTCGGGATATCCATTTCGTCAAAAAATACATCCGACATATTCTTATCAAAATGTTGTCCGGTATGAACCAGCACTTCCTCTATTCCTTCTGTTTTCTGAATCGCCCTGCTAACTGTCGCAGCTTTCACAAACTGCGGCCTGGCTCCTACCACCGTAAAAACTTTCTTCATTCAATCGATTTTAATACCTCGAGGAAACTTTTTGCAATATTATTCCTGTTGAATTTCTCATCCACATATTTTCTTCCATTCTTACCAAATTCTCCTATCAACTCGCCTTTGGTTGCAATCTGCAAAATACAATCTTTAAGCGCCTCTTCATTCTCAGGCTCAAAATATAATCCGCAATGGCCTTCATCGATAAAGAGATCTTTTGCTTCTCCTTTCACGCCCAAAATTATGGCTTTCTCCATGGCAAGATTCTCGAAGATTTTCGAAGGAATGGCCCCTTCAAAAAGTTCAATGTTCTTCAATGGAATGATGGTTGCGTCAATGGCAGAAACAAAATGAGGCATTTCCTTTTTCGTTATTGGATCGAGAAATACGAGATTCTTGTTACCCAGTTTTTCGTTCAACTGCATCAACTCTTCCTTTTCCGGACCACTTCCCAGCATAATGAATTTGATATTCTCTTCGTCTTGAAGCAAGGATGCCGCCTTGATGATGACTTCCAAGGCTTGCGCATGACCGTGAATTCCGGCATATGCAAAAAGAATATCCTTATCTGAATAGTTATTCCTGGACCTCCATGTTCGGTCATAGTCCGAAGGATTGTAATAACTCAGATCAACTCCATTTGGCAGCCAATAAACCTTCTTATCCGGGAATCTGTTGGAAATGTTCTTCACTATACCTTGGGTTTGACCGGTGACGAGAATTGACTTTCGATACAGGAATTCCTCCAATTTGGTGGCCATTCCCAGCAAAAATTTATTGTTTATAATCTCAAGTTTTTCAGCACTTTCCGGCCAAAGGTCTGATACATTGAAAATTAACTTTGCTCCTTTGAACTTACTCAAGAAATAGGCTGAAATACCCAGAAACAACGGCGGAGACTCACAAAAGATATAATCGTATTTCTTGAGTTTAAAAATGCCGAAGAACAGGGAAGAAAAAACGAAAGAAAAATAATTCAGGAGTCGCGGAATCACAGATTTGCTCTTCGACACATAAATATATGACCTGTGCACTGGCATGCCGTCCATGTCTTCCTTCATATAGATTTTACCCTTGTAGTTTTCGTGAACCTTCATTTGAGGGTAATTGGGCATGGCAGTCCAGGCATGAACATCCACATCATTTTTTCTGAGTCTGACGGCCAACTCGAATAATCTATTCTGCGGAGCACCTATTTCTGGAGGGAAATATTGTGTTAAAAAGAGAATTTTCAAATTCTTGCCTGAATTATGTTAATTTGCAAACTTGCGAATTAATTTTTGTTGTTCGCAAGTAAGTTGTAAACAGAATAGAGGTTATGGAAGAAATCAAGCAATTTAATTTTGAAGTCCTGTTGATCAGATGGTTCAGGTTCATTCGAAAAAACATCTGGTTATTGTTGATTTTCTGTGTTGTGGGGATGGGACTGGCATACCTCTACAACAGTTCGCAAAAAACTTATTACGGCAGTAAGGCTGTAGTATATTCCAGTCTGGTTAAAGATTTCAGGATTGAGCAGATCATTGAAGATCTTTCGTCACATCTTGAAAAAGAGAGTTATGGCACCCTTGCCAAGATGTTGAACATGCCTGTTGAAGATGCCAAGAACCTGAGGACAATCACTGTAAAGACATTGGAAGTCAAACCAAGTATTAAAACAGATCCTACACTTGTATTCAATGATTACCTGTACAATGTTATGGAAGTGACCATCATTGTACTTGATACATCTGCCATTAAACCTTTCCAGGAAGGTCTGCAGTATTACATGAATAATAATCCATTCTTGTCTAAGATCAAAAAGAATCGAAACGACAATCTCAACAACATGATCAAGAAGGTTGACGAGCAGATTAGTAATCTTGAAATGTTGCAAAAGAATTATGTGGAAAATCAGTCTGAATCGAAAGACGGACTTACCATCAACAATGAACCAAATACAGGAACAAAGGATATGGTTTATTTGCTCGAACTTAAGGCCAACTATCAGGAAGACCTGATACTTGAGACAATTGAGTACATAAAGCCATTTTTTGTTCCCGAAAAACCTGAATCTAAGAAAATGGCCTTTCTTGCGGCCGGATTTATGTTGGGTTTATTCCTCGGCTTGGGCTTTGCCGTGGTAAGGAAGATCAATTCAATGTATTAAAACCAAGTTCTTTTTGCTCTTCCGGATTCTTTAATTTGAACAGGAAGAAGAAGAAGTATATATCCATCACAGATATTCCCCAGAAGATTCCGTATTGGAAGAAACTGTATGTGAGGATGCTCAATACGAGGATCAGATTATTGTATCTGACATTTCTGAATATTATATAGAAGTACAACAGGCTTATCAATATGCCATTTGTGGCAATCAACTGGATAAAAGAGTTATGGGCATGATACCTTCCGAAATATAACTTCTCACCATTATTTCCGAAGAATGGGTTTTCCCGAATAAAGTCGATGAAATAGGTCCATATCTTATCTCTACCGGAAAATTCAAATGATCCTCTACTTCGGGTCAGCTGTCCCACAATGACATCCAGGTTATCCACGACAAGATATCCTGCAATAAATACAGTGGTGAATCCGGCCGCAATTAAAAGATTCCAGCGAACAGCCGTAAGTTTCTTCCAGAATACCGTATGCAACGTTGACAAGACGATGTAGACCATTACAGATAAAAATACGGTTCGATTAAACGTAAGGAATATGGCTGCTGCAAATCCGATCTGAATAATGATCTTAAAAGTTCTCTTCAATGTCAATAAATCGATCAGCATTAAAGAAAGGAACATCTTTGCCGCCGCAATACTGGAATTATAGCTCAGCCCAAGGGGTTTATTGTAATACTGAAGATCGGAATCCCCAAACTCGGTATACCTCGTTAGGTTTGAGAAAAATGTTGATATACCCAGGGAATATTCAGCATAGATGGAAAGAGCTTCAATGACAGCCAGTGAGACGAAAATTTTAATATCCACTTTTCGAATACTCAATGCAACAAGGAAAGTGAATGGCAGCATGATAAAGCCGGGAACAGACTCATTGAAAGTTTGCCGAATTCCATGTCCAAACACAAAATTGAAGGCACTCAACGCTACAATAAGCAACAGTATTCCGAAGTCAAAACGATTGTTGTCAAATTCGGGATAAAGACCCGGACCTCTCCACTTTTGCCAGAACCTGTAATAGGCTGCAAGTATGGCCAGTGCAAATAATGCATGTGGCATCTTGGCAAGTGTGGGAAGATATATGAGAAATCCGATCAAGTTTTTGAGTCTTTATTTAGGTCCTTTTCCGAGAATGTTTTTAACAGCATTTTTCATGCCGAGTAATTCAAAAGTTTTGACTAGAACATTTCGAATTTTCAATTTCATTATAAAGAAAACATATTCTAAACCGGTCCGTCTGGAATACCTTTCCTTAGCCAAAACGATTTCATCTTCAGTGATCGGCACGCCCCAGAATTCTTCAACCTTTCGCACAACTTTCTCCGTCGACTCAATTAGTTCTTCATATCGGATTATAAGAACATCATCTTTGTTTTCAAGTTGAGTCCATGTGTTGAAAAAGAATTCAAGATCCTTCATCAATCCTTTTTCATGAGCGTTTTTCATCCAGACCTCCTCACTCATTTCGGGATCAAATCCCGGAAGCAAGGTGTGAACGTTCTTTTTCATTCCTCGCCTGTAGGCCAGACAAATACTTTTTGGTTCACGCAGAAGAATAACCTTCTTCATCTCACTCAATTTCTCCACATTGTTCTCACTCGGGAAAATATGTTGCTTGTACAACTTCCCTTTCTGCATGAACATTTCCTTTTCTCTGATGGAAATTTCGCGGATGTCTGAATGCACATTGTGTAAATAATTCGAATTCTTGGGAATGGGATTATCAAGCCATGACATATCCTGTTGTGCATCCAGGTAATGAAGATCTCCTAAAGTCTTCATCAATGAAGTACTGGCACTTTTTGGTATTGCGACTAAAATGAGAGGTGGAATCTCCCGATTCATGTCATTTCGTGATTTCTGGTTAAAACTAAACCATGGCATTTTATATGCCTTGGAAGATGCGTACCATATTAGGATAAATTGAACGAAAAAAGAAATCGTTGTTGCCTGTGCTGCACCAACCGGTCCATTTGCAGTTATCAGAACATAATTTAATACCAAATTCAAGGTAGCTGTGGCAAAAGTGGAGATTCCGATGATTCTGGTTTTTTTCAAGTAGAACAAATAATTCACCACCATTTTATACATACCATTAAAAGCGAAACCAAATGCGATCCAGGCAATGAATGGAGTCGAACCTGAATAATCGGAATCAGTCATAACCTTGACAACAAAAGACCCGGCCATAGAGAGAATCAGCGCCATCAGAAGGATAACTACAAAATAGAGATAGGTGTATTTCACAATACTTCCTTTCTCTCTTTCATCGTCTTTCTTAATTCTACCAAAAATCCAAGGTTGCCAGGCGTGGTTGAATGAATTCTGAAACAGACCAATAATCATACCGATCTGATAACCCACTGCATACAATCCCATTTCATGCATGCCGACCATGTTGGTTATAAAAAGTCGGTCGGAATAAGTGATGATTATCGCTCCCAGCATATGTGGAATCAATGGAAGGCCGTATGAAACCACATCCTTGTAGTACTTCTTGTTAAAGGCATTTGTCAGATATCCTCCACGGTACAAGTAGAAAATCGCTATCATGGCAAAGAAGGTCATGGCGGCCAATTGACCTTCAATCCTACCTTCCCAGGATCTTTTCAGCACGATGACGAAATAGAGACTCAGTCCCATGTCCATGCCGGTTCTGAATATCCTGAAAAGACCAAAATTCATGGCCTTGTTCTTAACCCTCCATGTAGTGAGCAAGACTTCGGAGAGAAGTTGAGAAAAAGTGAATAGTACAACACTCCATAACCACGCCTTTGGAAAGTCGCTGAATTTCTCAACGAACTGACCCGACAAAAGAAAAATACCACCAAATACAGCAGTACCGGTCAACAGGACCAAAAGAGCGTTGGTCACATATGCAGAGAAATTCGAGTCTTCTTTATCGAAATACTGCCGACTTACGGATGCGTTCAGACTGAAACCAAAAAATGGAAGTAAGGAATTCATCAGGACCTGGAACATAGCCACGAGGCCATATTCTGCTGGTGTTAAATACACAGTAAGAAATGGCAAGAGAAGGAATGGAACAGCCGCATTTATGACATTTGAAACGATGTAAATGCCAAAGCTTTTTCGAAGAACTCCCAGATTAAGCATGCCCCATTTCCTTTACAAATTCTTGCAGATTGTCCTTGAAATTCAACTTGATCAATCCGTTTTGTCTGTTCTGTACCTCTTGCCTGCTCATAGGTGGACAAGATTTCAGAAATTCAATAAAATCTTCTGCTGATCGTGCAAAATAAGTCAATTCCTTGTCCTTCAACATTTCTGAAAAAAAGGCCGTAGAAAGATCATCAACATTCATAAGGATATTCCGCGTTCCAAGAGCTAATGACTCAATGGCCGTTGTTGAATTTATGGTAGAATGGAAATCAGAAAGAATGATGGCTTCGTGTGTATTGAAGTTCGTCTTGAAAAATACGTTCTGAGGTAAATTATACTGATCATAATAAGATACACTGCGAAATCTAGGTAAGAGCCAAAATCCAATTTCAGGTTCTTTGGTTGCAATTTCTTTAAGGAAAGGGATGTACTTTTCTTCTAACCGGTCTTGCGCCGAAACACAAACAATTTTATTGTATTTCTTTCTTTCCTTCTCGAGCTCAGACGCATCAATTTCCCTTGTTGAAACATGATCGATATAAAATGAACCAACGGGAATAATCTTATCAGATTCAACATAGACAGAATCTTTCAGTGCTTCTTTTTCTAAAATTCCTGTGGTTAAAAGATAATTGGGATAAAGCTTATCGTCGAAACGATTCTTTAATTGATAGGCAAAATGACCTGCGTTTATGGCTCCATGCTGGAATTCAACCACCTTCCTACCCGATTCTCTGAATTCATATACGTATCCAAAATTCGTGTAAGGAGTTGTTAAGAATAGGGCCTTTGGTTTTTTTAATCGGATAATCCAACGTGCAATCACCCTCTGTCCGAGAAATCTGCGCGCAATGGACCTTTCATCTATGGATACATCCAGCTCCTTTTTAATTTTATCGATAATGTCCTGCCCTTCAATTTTTACCGAAACAAATCTTTCAGCGAAAACACCCTTGGCATACAACAGTATCTTGCTCATTACCCTGGCATTTCCCAACTGAGATCTACTCTTATGTCTTGGATTTGGTAATTCCATGATCAAACCCTTCCCAAAATATTCATTGACAAAGTCTATTTTGTCCAACCATTTCCCGTCAATATTCTTTCTCTGATCACTGCTCGACAGTCCAAAGAAATTCCAGCTTCTGAATAAATTCCAGAAACCATAAAAGACAGAAAAGAAATTGGTGAGTTTAAGAGCACTTGAGGCACTAACCCTGGTATCCTTATTGTATGCCAGGTTGGAGCCAAGGTATATCCTTAATACAGGCCAGAAATGAATACCATTTACCTTGATATTCTCAACCGGAAATGATGCTTCCAGCTCGAATAACTTTTGAATGGCACTGTCCTTACTCAAGGAGTAAATTTGAAATTATCGGTGACTTAAAATGAAGTCGGCAAATTCTCTAACACAACCATCTCCCCCTTTTATCTGACATTGAAATTTGGCAACAGATTTGTTGGGTGGTTGTCCGTCGGCAGGTGTGGCCGACAAACCGGCTAGCTTTAAAGAAGGAAGATCGTTGATATCATCTCCTATGTAAGCTACATTTTCCCATGATGCATCAATTTCCTTCAATATCTTTTCTACAACTTTCACCTTGTCGCTGATGCCCTGATAAAGAAAATCGATCTTTAATTTTTTGGCTCTGTCATCAACTGCCTTTGTATCCTCACTAGTGATTATGGCCGTTTTGATGCCTTCATTTCTCAGCAATTCAAAGCCTTTGCCATCCCTTGTATTGAATTTCTTCGACTCAACACCATCATTGGAATAATACATTCCGGCATCTGTCAAAACTCCATCAACATCAGATACAAACAATTTGATCTCGCCAATCTCATGGTAAATCTTCATGTGGCGTCTCATCAGACTTTCAATGATGATCCAGTCGTCTTCCTCATCAATCTCTACAGCTGTATATTCAGGCATTTCGACAATACCGATATCACCGGAAAGACGGTTCTCATCTTTCAGGATATTCTCAACCGTATTTATGTAGAATGCGCCATTTTCCATGTAAGCGCCCTGCATATCCTGTCTTCTTGGACGATTCCTGTAGTCATAATTCTGTGGCATTCCCTCGGCCGACCAGAAGAATCTTTTATTCAGGACACAAGAAAGAACAGAGTCATGAGACTCTTTCATCTTCAAGCCGTTCTGTAGATCCTCAGAAGTCAACAATGGTGAAGTAGCCTGGATTAAAATGAATTGGTCGTCTTTCGACAAACCAGCGGCATTGATGTACTCAAGCATGGCACTTTCTGTAGACGCTGTATCCGTGCAACTTTCGGCACCTCTTTTGAACGTTTCTAATTTAGGCAGATCAAAGCTCTTGATCAGTTCCAAATATTCTTCTGAATCGCTTCCTACTACAACTTTATCAATTCCATTGGTGTCGCAGGCCGCTTTTACAACCCAGTAAACCAATGGTCGACCCAACAGGTTTTTGATGTTTTTTTCGGAAATGGACTTACTGCCCGCACGGACAGGAATGTATGCCACGTTCATTTAGCCGCGGTACTTTAGTTTGACTCTCTGAACTTCTTCGATGTCTAGAATTTCTTTGTCTTTGAACGTCAATGATTTGTGCGCAGCATGGAGGTCCCTTACAAGTTTTCTCAAACCTGTTGGTTCAAGGGAAGCGGCATGATCCGTTCCTTTCCAGGTTCTGTCTTTGGTAAAATGTCTTTCAATCCAGTTCGCTCCCAATGTATAAGCCGCAATGTCTACTGCAATTCCAAGGTGGTGACCTGAAAATCCAATATGTTTTACCCTGTTGGAATATTTGTCATAGAGTCTGTTGATCTCCAACAAACTAACATCTTCAAATGGAACCGGATAACCGGAAGTACAGCTATAAATGATTAGTCTGGATTTGGCGGCATCTTTCTCTTCAAAAAACTGTACTACTTCGTCAGCTTCTTTTTGAGTAGTCATTCCAAAAGAAATATGTACATCCCCTTCATACGAATCTCTCAATACTTCGAGCATCTTGTAATTGTTGTTACATGCAGAAGGCACTTTGAGGAATTCAGGATTCAGGTGCTTGGCGATCTGCTCAGCTGAATCTTCTTCCCATACCGACGTTGAGTATCCTACACCGATCTTATTGCAATAATCGAGCAACTCTTTGTGTTCTTCGACCGACAATTCGAGATATTCCCTGTGCTCACCGTAAGTGTCTCCATAAGAATTTCTCGGTTTAGGGTGAGGCGCGGCATATTGCTCTTCTGTCAATAAAAGTTTGTTATTCCTCTTTTGAAATTTGGCGTAATCCGCATTACACTCCTTTGCGAGTTTGATAAGCTCCTTTGCTATATCCATCTCTCCCATGTGATTGCAACCGATTTCGGCAATCACCTTCGGCGCTTTGTAGTTAAAATCAAAACTCATTTATGACTAATTAAAGATTGGCTGCAAAGTTAGTAATTCTCAGCAATCCGAAAGGACGCTGAATGTCCTTATTTGGCCACATTCACTGCCCTTCTTTCACGAATAACAGTGACTTTGACCTGACCGGGATATGTCATGTCAGATTGAATCTTTTGAGCAAGTTCAAATGATAAGTTTGAAGCTTCATCATCCGACACTTTTTCGCTTTCAACAATTACCCGGAGTTCCCTGCCGGCCTGAATGGCATAGGCATTCGCAACACCTTTGTGTGACATTCCCAATGCCTCAAGCTCCCTGATCCGATTGATATAAGATTCGGCAATTTGTCGACGCGCGCCCGGTCTTGCACCTGATAGAGCATCGCAAACCTGAACTATTGGAGAAATGAGACTGGTCATTTCAATCTCGTCGTGATGTGCTCCAATGGCATTGCAGACTTCTTTGTTCTCCTTGTGTTTCTCTGCCAACTTCATTCCTGCAATCGCATGGGGCAATTCACTTTCCTCTTCAACAACCTTGCCGATGTCGTGCAGCAATCCGGCTCGTTTAGCCTTTTTGGCATCAAGACCCAATTCTGAGGCCATAATAGATGATAAATTGGCCACTTCCCTGCTGTGCTGGAGAAGATTCTGACCATAAGATGAGCGATACTTCATCCTTCCCACCATGCGAACAAGTTCCGGATGAAGGTTATGTATATTCAGATCGATACAGGTTCGTTTACCCGTTTCCATCATCTCCTCTTCTAATTTCTTGGTAGTCTTTCTAACCACCTCTTCAATCCTTGCAGGATGAATTCTTCCATCGCTGACCAATTGATGAAGACTTAGACGAGCTATTTCCCTTCTCACCGGATCAAAGCAGGAAAGAATAATAGCATCGGGAGTGTCATCTACAACGATCTCGACCCCGGTGGCATTTTCCAGAGCACGAATATTTCTTCCTTCTCTTCCTATGACGCGTCCTTTCACATCATCGCTTTCGATATTGAATACAGAAACAGAATTTTCAATAGCCTGTTCTGTAGCCAGACGCTGAATGGACTGAATGACAATTTTGGTCGCTTCCTTTCCGGCATTCAAACGGGCTTCATCAACCTCATTTTTAATAGACGAAAGGGCCTCGGTTTTGGCTTCACCTTTTAGAATTTCCACCAACTCACTTTTAGCCTCCTTTGATGTAATTCCTGAAATTTCTTCCAGCTTTCTTACCTGATCCTGCTCCTTCCTTTTTAGATCACTCTCCTTTTTATCAAGTCGATCATATCGATCCTTCAGTTTGTTCTGCTGACCAGAAAGATCTTTTTGTTTCCGGTTCAGGTCCTGTAATTTCTGATTCAGAACATTTTCCTTGTTTCTTGCTCTGTTCTCGATTTCATTAATCCGTCTTTCTTTTTCTGTGAGGGATTTTTCATGTTCCTCCTTCAGTTGAAGAAACTTCTCCTTGGCCTGCAGGACTTTATCTTTTTTGTAAACCTCGGCTTCGTTTTTAGCTTCTTCCAGGTATTTGTCGGCTTTTTTGCGTGAGAATATTCTTCCAACATAAAAAGACACAATGTATCCACCCAGAAAACCAAGCACGATATAAATTGCAATACTCATCTCAAAACATAAAAAAACCCGTACAATTTTATTAAGTGAATAAACCCCAAATGATTAAAGGGTGGACCTGCCAAGTTCTTCGACCTTCCTACGTCCGCCTGAGGCGAATCCCCCCGCCAATGACGGGGATATTTAGGCCTGCTCTTAAAACTTATGAGCTTATGTCCAAAAAGTTAAGTGTTGAGTTTACCAACAACAAATAAAACTGTACGGGAAAAGTTGTACTTATATTTAAAGAACGTCTATTGCGATGCAAGAACTTCTTTGATCTCTTCGTTCAACGACTTCACTTCGGAGAGCAGGGAATCAACCTCAGTAAACTGACCAACGGCCAATTCATTCGATGTTCCATATTCCAAAGCACACATGGCCAAAAGGTCCTGTTTGTCTTTCACAGCGTATGAACTCTCATATTCCTTGATGCGTTCATTTATCATCTTGGCCGTCTTCCGAATCCCTTCTTCTTCTTCCATTTTTACCGTCAGAGGATAAACCCTGTTGGCAATATTTATCTTTATCGACAATTCACTCATAATCCCGTTGAACTAGTTCTTTACCATAGCAATACATCCATCGATCTCCCGAACGAGTTCTCTTATTTTTGACTTCATTTCTTCCCTTTTCTCGGGATCAATGGCTGAAGCCATGTCTACCATTTTGTTTTTCTCCTCGAGAAATGCAATCTGCTTTTTCAGATTTTCATTCTCGAATCTGAGTGCTCCCATCTCTTGCTTACTGTGCAATTCAGATTTACGCAACTCAGCAATCAAACTCACCATGCTCGCCACATTCTCCCTCAATAGGGCTATTTCTTTCTTTAATTCCTGCATGATGATTCCTTACAAACTTAGTTTTTTCAGATTAAATTGTCCATAACTTATCTTTCCTTTTTGAAAAGCCCTTCCCATCTGACTTACATTTGACCGATATTCCATCGATCAGATATGTCCAGAATTCTTTTCGCACTGCTAATCCTATCTTCACTTCTGAGTTTTGGTCAGGACAAAGAGATTAAAAAAGCTTTCACTTCACCTTTGGAAATACCGCTCTATCTGGCCGGTAATTTTGGTGAATTGAGAAGTGGTCATTTTCACGCAGGACTAGATATTAAAACGCAGGGAAAGGAAGGACTTAAGGTTAAATCCGTGGCAGATGGCTACGTTTCCAGGATTAAAGTTTCTCCTTTCGGTTACGGTCTTGCCCTCTATATCAGGCACCCGAATGGGTATACTTCGGTTTACGGACACCTTCAAAAGTTTAATGATCAGATTCAAGAGTATGTCAAGAAACAACAGTATTCCAAGAAGTCGTATAAAATTGAATTATTCCCATCTCCCGGACAATTCCAAGTGAAACAGGGTGATGTGGTTGCCATTTCCGGGAACTCCGGTGGTAGTACAGCTCCTCATCTTCATTTCGAGATCAGGGAGACAAAGTCAGAAATTCCGGTCGATCCGATGCAGTTCGGTTTCGATATAAAAGACGATATAAAGCCTGTATTGCAAAGTCTCTATGTCTACCCTAGATCTGCAAGTTCAGAAGTGAATGGCGTTGGAGTCAAAAAGATCTTTCCCTTTACCGGAGGCAACGGATCCTATGTGTCGAGTCCGAAGCACCTGATCGAAAGCCACGGAGACATAGCTTTTGGAATCAGGATGTATGATCAGCTGAATGAAGTTCACAATAAATGTGGACTCCGGGATGTAAAACTGTATCAAAACAACAAACTGATCTATCATCATACCATGAACAAAGTTTCCTTTGCTCAGAAAAGGTATATCAATGCTTTTGCCGACTACAGTGAAAAAGTTGAAAAGAACAAATGGGTGCATCAGAGCTTCATCCTTCCGAACAATAAACTTGAGGTGTATAAACTGAATGAATCAGGTGTAATAAACGTTCCCGAAGGTGAAACACATCATTTCAGGTATGTCGTATCTGACTTTAAAGGCAATGAATCTGTGGCCAGTTTTGAAGTGAAAGGCGTGGGAAAAAGAAGCAAACCGACCTCCAGTCTGGCGCAAAAACCTACCAAACAATTTAAATACGATCAGGCCAATTCATTTGAGAGCGACGAGGTATTAGTTTACCTTCCGGCCAATGTACTGTATGAAAATCTGGATTTCATTTACTGGCAGGATGACACCCTGGAACGAACTCTCACTCCTTTACATCACATCCACGATCTCCGCACTCCATTGCATTCGTATATGGCTGTAAGCATTAAACTGACAGATATCAAAGCGGAATGGAAAAAATATGCCATGATCGTGTCATTGAATAAAAAAGGAAAAATAGTGCCAGAAGGTGGATACTGGAAAGGTGATTACATCATTGTAAAAACAAGAAGTTTTGGAGCCTACACAGTAATGCTGGATTCAGTAAAACCTAAACTTACTCCTGTAAATATTCCAACATCCAAAATCATGACGAAAAAGTGGTCTATCATGATCAAGGCAGAAGACAACTTATCTGGAGTGAACAATTACAATGCCTATATCGATAATAAATGGGTGCTGCTTGAATTCGATTACAAGAAAAAAAGACTGGTTCACTATTTCGAAGATGACCTTTCAAAAGGCAAGCACGAATTCAAGGTCATTGTTTCCGATAAAAAAGGAAATACTTCAGAATTCAAGACCGACTTTATCTGGTAAGTCATTGGTCAAAAATGTCTACTTTTATTCATAAGCCCTGGACGTTATGAATTTAAGATTCTCTATCATTCTGTTTTCTTTCCTGGTCCTGATATCCTGCCAAAAAGAAGAGGATGAATTGGGGAAGTCAGATCCTTTGCAGCAATTTGAAGTGGTCTATGAGTTTGAGGATACCGATCCATTTTTTGAGAAAATCGTTTTCTTTAATGAGTCCCATGGAGTTATGCGGGCCGACGGACAAGTACATGAGACTTTTAATGGCGGAATCACCTGGGAACCCTGTTTGAACTGTGCCGGAATATCCCGAGAGAACTTCATAAACATGAATGAAGGAATTTTTTGGGGTTGGGTACCCAGAATAATAGGATCTAGCCCAGCGGTATTTAGAACAGTAAATGGAGGAATTACATGGGACACAATTTTCAACTATCCTCTTTCTGCTCGGGATCCATTTCTGGCTTATCCGTCTCGAAATACCATGGTCATCAGCGGCAGCACGACGACATATTTCAGCAAAGATCAGGGATCTACCTGGGATTCTTCAAGTGTTATTCCTGCCAGTGAATACATGAGTCCGTACTATGATAAAAAAATAGATATGATTGATGAGACATATGGCTTTCTTGTAAGCGGGTCAAGAAAGAATAAAATGTATAAGACAACTGATGGAGCCGTAACATGGCAAAAAATGAATCCTAAAAATGATCCTGTATATATTTCACTGGATTTTTTCCACAAATCAAATGGAATGGCTTTATTTAATGGCATACCACATTTCTCAGTAGATGGAGGGGAATCATGGACTAAGTCTGAGTTCGATCCTGAAGGTGGATACGCCATTAAAACAAGCAATGTAAACTCTAGAGTTTGTTTTATGAGCACATACGAAAATCTTGAAAATGCGCTTGAACTTGGTAAATTATATATTGATGGACATATTAACATACATCGTTCAATTGATGGAGGAGAAAGTTTTCAGGAAATCGAAATTTACCGATTTAGAAATGGCAAGTATTATGCATTTGACGGGAAAACATTGAATATGATTTCACAAGATATCGGCTTCATCTTCGGGTATGAATTTGACCCTAATGATGAAAATTGGAATATAAAAGCTGTGTTACTCAGAACATCTTCAGCCTGGGGTAGCAGCAATTTTCACAAAAGATTAATTGAATGAAATGAAGAGATCACCTCTGTATTTATTAATCATTTTGCTAAGCTTCTTTGTGTCTTGCGATAAAGAAGAAGAGAACAATTTTATCCCCGGAAATTCAAAGCCATTTACAAAGACGCTTGTGCATTCTGAGCCTTCCATTCATCAAATTGATTTTATCAATGACATGCTTGGTTTTATGTTCAAGGAAAACTCCATTTTAAAAACAAAAGATGGTGGACTGACATGGACTAATCAGGTGAATCTTTTGAATAAAAAAATTGATAATGCTGTATTCATTGATTTTTACTCAGAAAAGCTCGGTATCGTTTTAAGCAGTAATTGGTCGGGTTCAGAGATCTTTAAAACGGAGGATGGAGGTAAAACGTGGAAATCCATTTTTACCAAAGAGAATATTTTCGAAGCCTATTTTCTAAATGATACAATTATCATTGGAGTCGCGGAAGAAAGATTCCATAAATCGGTAAATGCCGGAAGAACATGGAAAACGATTCATTTAAAGCCTGCTAGTAGTGATCTATTTATAGAGGGATATCCTTTGAAAACGGACATTGTAAATGATCAATTGCTCTTCATTGCCGGAGAGGGTGAAATTTTGGTCTCCAAAAATTCAGGGACATCGTTTGAAAAAAAAAATATTCCACCAGGAAACTTGATTTTCTTTGACTTTTATGATGAGAATCTTGGTTTCGCGAATGTGTACAACAACGGAAAAAATGAAATGTATCATACCAAGAATGGAGGTAATACCTGGTTAGAAAGCACTGCCATGATCAACAGGAGTGCCGAGAAAAATCTTCGGCTGTCGTGCAATCCCATCTACCTTTCCAATCAAGTCCTAATTGCCAGTACAGAACAATATTTATTGGAATCTACTGATCTAGGAGAAACATTTTCCGTTAAGATAGTCTTTGACAAAGATGAATGTGACGTACATGCCATTCGACAGATTTTACAAACCAGCGAATCAAAAGTCTTTACAATGAATTCGATCGAGGATTGGGAGGGTCAGTTCTGTGAAATTGCTCTCGGAATTCATTATGATATGTATGCCATCGAAGGATTGTGAAACTAAATTCAAAGAAACAGTAATGAAAGCTTATTCTTTTTATCTCATTTTTTCAGCTTTAATCACATTTCTCGCCTGTTCTAAGCCAAAAGACGAAATACAAGATAAAGTTGAGTTAATTGGAGCTGAAGTTATTCAACGCGACTCGATAGTTGAAGGCATATTCAATTTCACAGAGGTTTTTTTTCTGGATGAAAATATTGGTTTCGTTGTTTCTGCCAGCACAGGAGAAGTGTTGAAGACAGATAACGGAGGGAAAAGTTGGAAGTCGGTGTTTAATGATACTGAGCAATTCCTGGGTTTTTTAAAATTCAATGAGGTCGGTTTGGGAATATTTGCAGCTTACAAGTCCGGCGGTCCGGCCTGGAGATTATACCTGAGCACAAATGAGGGTGAGAGCTGGAGTGTACTACCTGATCTGCCCGGCGACAACAACTTTATCCATTGGGATTGGTCAGGAGACTCCTCCCTTGTTTTCTATGGTGAAGATGGCAGTGGATCACATTTCTTTCATTCTGATGATCTCGGACAAACATGGAATGAAGCGACTTACCTGGATGATCGTCCCTATTCTGAGTTCTACCACATTTCTATGATTGACCGGAACAATGGAATAGCCCTTGGTGGATTTGACGTCTTCAAAACAAATGATGGTGGACTGTCATGGAATCAAAGTCTGACAGGGGAAACATGGCGAGATGCCGATTTTATATCCATGACACATGGTGTGATGATTGGTAGTCCGGGTGCTAAAGTGACCACCAATGGAACCGACAATTGGGATGATATCACTTTCAAATTTGACGATCAATACATCGATATTTTGAATGCACCATTTATGTTGAATGAAGAGGAAGTTTTCTTTGGTAGCTCAAAAGGAATCTTCAAGTCAAACAATGGAGGAAGGAGCATCAAGATCATTAATGATCTGATCGATGACAATAAATTTTATAGAATCGACGACCTATTCATGGTCAATCAAGATGTTGGATTTGCCGTGGCTCAAGAAAGATTTGATGATACCTTGCAGACAACAACAGGGCATCGGCTTATTCTCAAAACAGAATCGGGATGGGAGTAGATCTTTTTATTTACCTATTTATGCAGTTATACAATATAAGTTCAATCTGATTGTTAAATAGTTATGAATAATTGGATAGGTACTTTCTTCATATTTCCATTGTTTCTTTATTCATGCTCCAAACCAAAGGAGCAAACGAATCTAAAAATTGAATTGTCCGGTGCTGAAGTAATTTATCATGAGTCTATTACGAATTATATGAATCACTTCACGGAAATCGCATTTTTCAATGAATTCGAAGGGATTGTCATTTCTTCCTATCCAGCACAGATATTGACGACGACTGATGGTGGCAAGACATGGGTCGAAACATTTAAAGGAGATGCGGGCAGTTCATTGCACGAGCTGAATTTGTGTAATGATGGAAAAGGTGTTTGTGCATTTCAGAAAAAAACTGGCAGAAGTCATGGTAGACTTTTGACTACCCGAAATTCCGGTAAGGAATGGACAGAGAAAAGCTCACTTGGATATTTCAATTATTTCGAGTTGGATTGTACCAATGATAGCGTATTATTCTATTCCGGAATTGGTTCCGGTTATGATGAGCCTGCTCAAATTTTCAAATCGGAGAACTTTGGTAATTCTTGGACAGAATCAAGTATGGAAGGTATTCCAGGGTCTGATAATTTCTATTCTCAGCTTCAAATGATCGATGGTCTGAATGGAATATTCATCCATCCTGAATGCAGGTATACCACTACAGACGGTGGACTAAATTGGGAATATCATGCAGGAAATACATACGGACTTATTGATTTTTATACTCCTGATAAAGGAGTGATTCTCGAGAGCAGGATATATCCTCACTATACCTTGAATCGTGGGACAAGCTGGATTGAAAGTGATTTCAAATCTTGGAACAAATTCAAAGGCTTCTATGCCGCCCGAATGGTAAATGAAGATCTTGTATTTTATGCTGGATCTTCCGGAGTATGGAAATCTACAGATGGCGGGAAATCGGTCGAGCAGATCAATGAAATGAAAGAAGGAGATGTCTTCTATAGCATAAACTATCTGCACATGGTTGATGAAATGACCGGCTATGGAATTGCCTGGGAATATAAAACTGATTCGATCTCCACGCGCACAAATCACCGCGTGATTCTAGAAACCACAACAGGCTGGGAATGATTATTTATATCTGCTTCGACTAAAAGGAGTCAGGAATGATTCATCAAATTCCTTTTTATTCTGAACGAGGGCATCAATAACCTTATCATCATCCTTTATCACCCCTTCTTCATGAAGCTTTGAGAGTTCTGAAAAATCATGGAAAACAACTTCATCATTTTTCAAGAAACCGATCTTCATTCGATCGAGCAATCCCAGTTGATACTTTTCTTCAATCTGGCGTATCAGTGCAACTGAAGAATCAATGGAACAACCTGTGGCCTGAGCCCAATTCTGATCAACATAAAACACAAGATAATGACCGTATAATATGTCGAAATCAGCGGCCAGTTTTTTACCATGTGCTGCCCATTGAGAGATGAAGTCACCGGCCAGTCTGGCAATGTCATTTTCTTCTTCCTGAGACAATTTTTTAATGGATCTATAGATCCAAACTCGAATCAGGCTGGTATCGGTCTCGGCTATTTGCATGATGAATTTTTTGGAAAATTAAGATTAAATCTTTCGCGCTTAGACGCTAGAACAAAGAATTCTGGAATCAGGAATCTGGAATCAGGAATCAGGAATCCAACCCCGAAGCCTTGGCCACCAACTCTGCCAGGTCCAGAACTTCAGCATTCTGTTCAGTGAGCTTCACCCCATCTGTCATCATAGTCATGCAGAAAGGACATGCGGCTGCAACCACATCCGGTTTGACTTCTTTCACATCATCCATTCGCTCAATGTTGACTTCTTTCTCACCCTTCTCAGCTTCTTTAAACATTTGAGCACCACCCGCACCACAGCAAAGGCCATTTCTTCGGTTGCGCTTCATTTCAGTCAAGTCGTCAGTGAGTGATTCAATCAATTCCCTTGGGGCATCAAAAACTTCATTGCCTCTGCCCAGGTAACATGGATCATGATAGGTAACTTTTTTCCCGGCCAATGCATCTTTCTTCATCTTCAATTTTCCCTGACGAAGCATGTCAGATAATAGCTGTGAGTGATGCAGGACTTCATACTGACCACCAAGATCAGGATATTCATTTTTGATGATGTTGAAGCAATGAGGACAGGCTGTAACGATCTTCTTTATTCCGTATTCATTCAGAACTTGAATATTCTGCATGGCCTGCATCTGAAAAAGGAATTCATTGCCGGCCCTTTTGGCAGGATCTCCTGTGCAACTTTCTTCAGAACCCAAAATAGCCCAATTCATTCCCAAATGATCCAGAATCTTGGCAAATGAGGTCGTAATTCTTTTTGCACGATCATCGTAACTTCCGGCACAACCAACCCAGAACAGAATATCAATATCCTGTCCGGCGGCCTTAACTTCAGCTACTGTCTTTACTTGCATCTATTTATTCGGTTTTTCAAAAACTTCAATCTCAGAAGGCTTCTTAACCAAGTCGGTGAAGGCTCCTTCAAACCTGGTGGCCCTGACAATATGATTATCTATCCAGTGATAATTTCCTCCTCTCGGTTTGCCAAAAAGAATGCCGTGATATTTGAAATTGTGCTCTTTCAACCACCTCTCCGTATATTCTCTGTGTTCTTCGAGCCTTGAAGTAAAGAAGGTAATGATATGTCCTTCATCATACCATTTATTAACCATTTCCAAGGCATCAGGGTATACTTCCGCCGTCAACATCCTTTCCGGTTCTTCATTGGGAATATCCTCACAGATGGTTCCATCAATATCTATCATAAAATTCTTTAGTCCCGGTTTTAATACCGGACTTATCGTCTTGCCGTCTTTCTTAGCTATTTCGAGATTATCCTTCATTTACCCAATTTCCTCGGTCGGCCGCAGCGAATTGCCAGGGCGCCCCATTGTTTTCAATATTACTTGACATCGTCATCAGTTCTGATGGCATTTTTGATTCTTCCATGACCAGGAATCTTCGGAGATCAACGATGATGGAGAGAGGATCAATATTTACAGGGCAAGCTTCCGTGCAAGCGTTACAAGTTGTACAGGCCCAAATTTCTTCTTCAGTTATGTAATTGTGCAGAAGTGTATTCTCTTCATTTTTCTTTTGTCCAAATTCCTCCAGACGATCACGAGTATCCATCATGATCTTTCTTGGTGATAACATCTTACCCGTCTGATTGGCCGGACAACTTGATGTACATCTTCCACATTCTGTACAGGTATATGCATCCAATAGTTGCTTGCGAGTGAGGTCAATCACATCTTTGGCACCAAATCTCTGAGGTTGAGCATCTCCATCGGCCGGAGCAGCATATGGATCAGCATTGGGATCCATCATGAGTTCCACTTCTTTCTTTACAGATTCGAGGTAATTCATTTTTCCCTTGGGCTCCAGATTTGAGTAATAAACATTAGGGAAAGCAAGGAAAATATGGAAATGCTTCGAATAGGGAATGTATATTAAGAAAGCGAGTATACCGACAATATGAAACCACCAAGTAAATCTTTCGATCATGATAAGAGATGAAGCCGACATTCCGTTAAAGATTGGCATCAAAGAGGCACTTACAACGAATGTTCCGGTTTCCGAATAGTGCTCATTTCCCATTGATTGCAGAACCTGGTCAGCTGCATCCATAGAAAGAAAGGCACACATCAAAAGGATCTCAGTAATCAGAATTATATTGGCATCAGATCTCGGCCAGGAAGTCATTTCCTTACTCCAGAAACGCTTCAGTTTCATCACATTTCTTCTGATCAGGAAAACTACACAGGCGAGAATTACAAGTACAGCCAAAACTTCAAAAAGGGATATGAAGGAAGCGTAGGCTGATCCCATCATGCCTAAAAATATTCTGTGCGAACCGGTTACACCATCAATGACGATCTCAAGAACCTCAATGTTGATTATGATAAAACCCACATAGACAAATATGTGCATCAAACCTGCAATGGGTCTAGTCACCATTTTCGATTGGCCAATGGCAACTTTCAACATCAATTTCCATCTCTCAGCTGAGTTATCAGTGCGATCAAATTCTCTCCCCAGCCTGATATTGGAAGCAATGGTCTTTACCCTCATTCCAAAAACGACGGCAGTTGTCAGCAATAAGACAATGAATACTATTGATCCGATCATTCTTTATTTTTTCTATCCTCCTTACGCTGGGCTTTCTCTTGCTTTTTCTTTTCCTTTTCCCTTCTTTTTGTCTCTTTATCCTTTCCACCGAAAACGGATACGTGAACATACCTTCCCGGGTGTTCTTCCACATCGATGAGCAGACGATCAAGATCCCTGGCCGAATTCTCAAGATGAATATACAATGAATCATTGTTCACCAGCTGGCCTATGGTTCCTTCACCCCTTTCTATTTTTTCCATAATAGCAGCCACATCTCTGAAGGCTATGCTGGCATTGTTGATTGTCTGCGTAACATTCGAGGCTGCAATTGAATCTGTGATAAAAGCAATGTTATCAAGAATCATGGTGATGTTCTCATTGTTGTTTCTGAGGTTATAGGATATCGAATTAAAGTTCGTCATAATACTTGAAAGCTTGGCTTTCTCCTCGTAGATCATCGTGTCAACCCTCATGGTGACTGTGTTGAAGGTTGCAGTAGCTTTGTTGAAGTTTTCAAAGCTCGACTTCAAATTCTTCCTGGCTTCCTCATTCAAAATGGCCCGAACTATCTGGATGGCTGTGTCCATAGATGACAAGAGATCCTCTGCCTTGGCTTTCAACGGCAGTATCTGGTTATTCACCTCTTCCTGTATAGATGCCTCCACCGAGGATAACAAGGTATCTCCATCTTCATAATACTCAGGTGACGATCCTAGAATCAAATTGATTGATTTTGAACCAAGCAGGTCTAGACTCACAATCTTGGCAACTGTGTTCCGGGGCAATTTGAAATTTTGATCAACGATTGTCATTTTCACTACAATCCTTCCGGAATTGTCGGGCATTAAATTCACTTCCCTGACATTACCTACGGTGTAGCCATTGATCTGAACCGGATTTGTAACCTGCAATCCTTCGATCTTATCGTAAACCGAATAGTAGTGCGTTTCTTTATTGAATATGTCTATTCCCTTCAGAAAGTTGAGACCCCAGTATAAAACTCCCAAACTCACGGCAATCACAAGGCCTGTCCACACTTCCTTCCTCATCTTCATAGTGCCTCGTTCAATAATTTATTTGCTTCTCCCACAGAGATGCGATTACCATTGAGGAAGGCCACAATAAATGCGTCTTTGTAACCCGCTTCTTTAACTTTTTCCTGTTCCTTTCTGGCTTCATCCATAGTGGCAATATTGCCATAAGTATATCGATACAAGCCTCCTGCTTCGTATACTTCCACTTCTTTCAAGCCTTTAAAATTCTGTGGCACCAGATCTATTTTGGTTGCAGACGTGGCCAACTGCACTTTAAAGACGAGTCCTTCTATTCCTTTTGCTTTGCCTTTCTCCTGCTCTTTCTTTATCTGATCAGCCATCTGAAATGAAGACATGAGTTTTTCTTCGATGCTCAGTTTATAATCTTTAAACGCTCTGTAAATAGCGGAAGCCATATAATCCTGTCCCAATTCAGAGGCCAGGAAATTTTGCTCATCAGGATGCGAAATGAATCCCGTTTCAACCAGAACACTAGGCATAGTCGTTTGATGAAGCACAAGAAAAGGAGCCTGTTTCACACCGCGGTCCACCCGTCCAACTCTTTCCCTGAACTGATCCTGAACTCGCGAGGCCAATTCGAGACTCTGGTTAAGAAAAGCGCTGGTTTGAAGTGATAACATGATATAATCTTCGGGTGAATTAGGGTCGAAGTTATCATACTTTTCCTGGTAATTGTCCTCCAGAAGGATTGATTCGTTTTCCCGCATGGCAGCGCGCATGTTCGCATCGGTTTTTGCCAAACCCATGACATAGGTGCTTGTTCCAATAGGTCTGGGGTTCGTAAATCCATCCACATGTATACTAATGAAAAGATCAGCCTTGGCTCTGTTGGCAATTTTTGCCCTTTCGTGAAGTTCTATAAAGACATCCGTTTTGCGGGTGTAGATAACTTTAACATCTTTTATGTTTTCTTCTATATACTTTCCCGTTTTCAAGGCAATGTTAAGTGCGATGTCTTTTTCAAGAGCCTTGGTGCCAACCGTACCTCCGTCCTTTCCGCCGTGCCCGGCGTCGATTACCACAACTTTAACGGCAAGATTCTCGTTAATTTCCTGAGCAAAAGAGACAGAAGATATTGTGAAAAAAGTGAGGAAAAATATGACCGTCGACAACTTCATCAAATCACTAATACGGATATTATTGCTTAGTTTTGGCTCGTTCACAACCGGCGGTATAAAGCAAAAATAGTATTAATACATTGCAATCAAAACAGGCCTTTTCGCTTTTTATTGCACTGGTTTCGTTGATAACTTTTTCGTTCAACCTTACCGCTCAAATCGATACGGCGCAGTCGGCCAAGGATTCCATTATTTTCGCCATTCCTTCAAATTCAGCCGATTCTGTTGATAAACTCCCCTCTGACAGCACGAAAAAAGCTGATTCTACTTCAAATTCAGAGATTTCGGAAGATGCCATCGAGTCAAAGATCATCTACAAGGCCAGAGATACAATCAAATACAACTTCACAGAGCAGAAAGTATTCCTTTACGGAGATGCCATTGTGACCTATGAAGACATTGAATTAAAAGCGGAGTACATCGAGCTTAGAATGGATTCCGATATCGTTTATGCTGTTGGAGTGCCCGACAGTAATGGAAATGTCGTTGGATCACCTGTCTTCAAGGAAAGTGGGCAGGAATATCGAAGCCAGAAGATGACCTATAACTTCAAAACAGGAAAAGGTAAGATCGATGAGGTCATAACGCAGGACGGTGAAGGTTATGTTCATGGAGAAGATGTAAAGAAAACGGGGGATGATGTAGTTTATATTCAAAATGGCCTGTATACTACCTGTGAGCATGACCACCCGCATTTCTCGATCTGGGCCAAACAAATGAAGGTTATTCCCAACGACAAGATCATTGTAAAACCTGCCAACCTCATTATTGAAGACGTCAATACACCAGCCCTGGTTCCTTTTGGCATTTTCCCGAACAGAAGTGGTGGAAAGTCGGGTGTTCTGGTCCCCATGCCAGGTGAATCAGCTAGAGATGGCTTCTACCTCATCAACGGTGGGTATTATTTCTATTTGAGCGAAAAGGCCGATCTGGAAATTGAAACGGATATATATTCAAAGGGATCCTATGCCATACGACCCAGCTTCAATTATAGAAAACGATACAAAAGAAGCGGTCATTTAAAATTCCGGCACAAAAATACTGTAAATGGAGTCATACCGGAAGATCCGGACTATGAAGTACTGAAGGACTATTGGGTGGAATGGATGCACAAACAAGATCCGAAATCAAGACCTAACTCAAATTTTAGTGCGGCAGTAAATCTGGGTACACAAACCGCTTTCCGAAACGATATCAACACACCTGATGACGATTACCTGAGAAGTTCATTTACCTCCAAGATCAGCTATTCAAAAGATATGTTGAATAACAAACTCCACTTCTCACTGAATGCTCGTCAAACCCAGAACAACCAGAGTGGCATCATGACGTTGAGCCTACCGGAAGCCAACATCAGTATGAATAGGATCTTTCCGTTCAAATCCAAAAAAACGATGAAGTCGAGATGGTACGACAACATCGGGATCAGTTATAATGGCAACATTCGGAATGAGCTGAACATCAATACAGATAGTGTTGTAATAAGTAGCGAAAACTTTGACACCCTGCAAAATTCTTTCCGCAATGGCATGCAACATAATGTGCCCTTGAGTGTGAATTTTAAAGTATTCAAACACTTGACTTTTACTCCATCCATCAACTATCGCGAATTGTGGTATTTGGAAAGGACACAGCTTTACATGGATCCGAACGACACTAATCATACGGTTCAGGAACAAACACTTGAAGGCTTTTCCAGAGCAAATAGCTGGAGGACAAGTGCCAACTTCACGACGAAACTTTACGGTATGCTGCAATTCAAGAAAGGAAAGATCAAAGCCTTTCGTCATGTCATGACACCATCTGTTGGATTGTCCTATACACCGGAAAATGTACAGGGAATGACTGCTTATACGGATTACAGCGGTAGTGAGGCAAAGCAGGTTGAATATTCACTATATCGGAATGGAATTTTTGGTAGACCAGATACCGATGAGTCCGGAAAAGTGAATATGTCATTGCTGAATAATTTCGAAATGAAGGTCAGAACAAAAACTGACACAGGGGACGGAGAGAAAAAGATCAAACTTCTGGAAAACCTCAAGTTTGGGACAGGCTATGACATGGTAAAAGACTCCCTGCATTGGGATAACATAGCGATCAGTGGTAACTCCAGTATTTCGAGGTATGTAAATCTTGTTCTGGGATCACAACTTGACCTCTACGCTTTGAAAACAGATAGCACTGGAAACTACTATAGATCTTCTGATTTTGATTGGAACGTGAATAAAAGATTTGCCAGAATGACCAACGGAAATATTGGTCTTAATTTCAATTTAACAGGCGGAAAGGGCAAGGACAAAAAGAAGAAAAAAGGTCAGGAAGACGAGGACGAATATGAAGACGAATTTCAGGAAGAATCATATGATGACAGGTCAAATTCATTGAGAAGAGAATACACTGAAGTGGATTGGGATGTTCCCTGGAATGTGAGGGTTCAGTTTAACATGCAATACAATCAAAAAATTGATGATGATATTATTGAAGACATAATTACGTCCAACCTTCAGTTGAATGGAGATCTGAGTCTTACCAGAAACTGGAAGATCACCTACAACATGTATGTCGATCCACAGGAAGTTCAGGTAACATTTGCCAACCTTGGAATAACAAGAAATCTTCATTGCTGGCAGATGACGTTGAACTGGACTCCGATTGGAGACAACAGACAGAGTTATACATTCAACATTGGAGTACGAGCCAATGTGCTTCAAGACCTTAAATACGATAAAAGATCATTCTAGCATGAAAAAAGAAATTTTTACTTCAAAAGCACCCGCAGCTATCGGGCCATACAGTCAAGGTATAATTAGCAACAACATGCTTTTCACTGCCGGACAGGTGGCTATCATTCCTGAAACGGGTGAAGTTTTCCAAGGGGATATTAAAGAGGAAACTCATATTGTGATGAGACACTTAAGAGCCATTCTTGAAGAAGCCGGACTTGAATTCAGCAATGTGATCAAATGTTCAATCTTTTTGGCAGATATGAATGACTTTGCTCAGATCAACGAAGTTTATGGATCGTATTTTGAAAGGCCATATCCTGTTCGTGAAACAGTTGAAGTAAAACGACTCCCAAAAGATGTGAACGTTGAAATTTCACTTATTGCGGAAATTAGCTGAAACATGGCAGTTTAAAGCTTTCACTACCTTCAACCCAAAACTAATTAGTTCAATTTTGATAGAAATATGAAATGGATTCTAAGCATCAATGGACTTATCATGGGTTTGGGTGCACTGATTATTCTAAGAAATGTTATTTACAAATATGTACAGATAAAAAAATCGAGTCATCCTGAAAAAATATCATTGGCATCGGTATGGTTATCTGGCCTGATTTCATTTTTTGTTGGTATTAGTCTTGGCATAATCGAAAGAATTAAAGCTTTTGATCAAATCGCCGAAATGAATAATATTTCACCTGAAGTTGTAGCTCGATCTATTAAAGGCTCACTCATCTATGTGATAATGGGATTAGCACTGGTCATTCTCAGTATTTTCTTTTATATGAGCCTTAGAGAGATGATTAACATGAAGGTTCTGAAAAACATGAGTGACACTTGATTATTTTTTTCCTGACTGCATCATTTGAACTTACCTTTTTCTCAGTCAGGTAAAATTTCATAATGCTTCACGATTGGGAAAAATTCACTTAGTAAATACCTAATCACAGCATACCCAAATCCCCTTTTTATACCTAAATTCGCACCTCAATAAAATCAAAAACAAAAGGCATGAGTTACGACGTAATCGTTATTGGAAGTGGTCCTGGAGGCTATGTTGCAGCCATCAGAGCATCGCAATTGGGTTTGAAAACCGCTGTCATAGAAAGAGAAAGTTTAGGTGGAATTTGTCTGAACTGGGGATGTATCCCAACGAAAGCCTTATTGAAAAGTGCTCAGGTATTCGAATACCTGAATCATGCTGAAGATTACGGAATTACAGTTGGCAGTGCCAAAGCCGACTTCGGAAAAATGGTAAAAAGAAGTCGGGATGTCGCCGACGGAATGAGCAAAGGTGTTCAGTTCCTGCTTAAAAAGAATAAGATCGATGTTATCAATGGCTTTGGAAAAATCACCGGAAAAGGCAAGGTTGAAGTTGATGACAACGGAAAAAAACAAACGGTAGAAGGAAAGCATATCATTGTCGCCACCGGTGCCAGATCTACTAACCTTCCTTTCATGCCACAGGATGGTAAAAAAATCATCGGTTACCGAGAAGCTATGACCCTGGCGAAACAACCAAAGAAAATGGTTGTTGTGGGTTCAGGTGCCATTGGTTCTGAATTTGCATATTTCTACAATGCCATTGGAACTGAAGTAACCATCATTGAATTGCTTCCGAACATCGTTCCAGTTGAAGACGAGGAAGTATCAAAACAACTTGAAAGATCCTTCAAAAAGCAGGGGATCAAGGTAATGACCAATGCTCAGGTTGAATCTGTTGATACAAAAGGCACTGGTTGTAAAGTAAGTGTGAAAACCAAGAAAGGAACAGAAAGCATCGATTGCGATGTAGTTCTTTCAGCAGTTGGTATTTCGGCCAATGTTGATGGTGTTGGACTACAGGAAATGGGTGTGATCGTCGACAAAGGAAGAATTGTCGTAGACGACTACTACAAAACTAATATTCCGGGCATCTATTCAATTGGAGATTGTATTCCTGGTCCAGCCCTGGCGCACGTAGCCTCAGCGGAAGGAATCATTTGTGTAGAAAAAATTGCCGGACAAAATCCTGAGCCACTTGATTACAACAACATTCCGGGATGTACCTATTGCTCACCAGAAGTTGCAAGTGTGGGTTACACAGAGAAAGCTGCAAAAGAAGCAGGTTACGAATTGAAGATCGGAAAATTCCCATATTCGGCTTCAGGCAAGGCAAGTGCTGCCGGACAAAAAGACGGATTCGTCAAACTTATATTTGATGCTAAATACGGTGAGTTGTTAGGAGCTCACATGATAGGCTACAATGTAACTGAAATGATTGCAGAAGCTGTTGCAGTCCGAAAACTCGAGACTACCGGTCACGAATTGATCAAAACGGTCCATCCTCACCCAACCATGAGTGAGGCTGTGATGGAAGCTGCAGCCGCTGCCTACGGAGAAGTAATCCACTTGTAGTTTCTCCTCTAATACAATCCAGGTGTGTGCGGAATAACGGGGATCTATTCATTTTCTGAGAATTCTGAATCCAGTCTCAGAAATATTGAAGAGAGCCTGAGCAGGATTTCGCATCGCGGACCGGATCACAAAGGAGTTTATTCATCTGATAAAATAAGCCTGGCACATTCCAGGCTTTCGGTTTTGGACCTCTCTGAAAAGGCTCATCAACCCATGTATGATGAGCAAAAGAAATATGTCATTATTTATAATGGTCAGTGCTATAATCACAAGGAGCTAAGACAACGACTGTCTCACAAGAACATTAACTTCAAATCTTACAGCGACACAGAAAGTGTGCTTTATTGGTTAATTGAAAAAGGTCCTGAAGGATTGAAGGACATTAATGGCTTTTTCAGCCTGGCCATCTATGATATTGTTGGTAGAAAATTATTGATCGCAAGAGATAGGTTCGGAATTAAACCATTATTCTATCATTCCACTTCACACTCCCTTTCTTTCTCTTCAGAGCTAAAGTCACTACAGGCATTTCAGGAGGGAAATACAATAGACGTCGATTCCCTGAATGCATATGCGCATCTGAATTATATTCCATCACCCCACAGTATTTTCCGGGATGTCAAGAAATTACAACCAGGCACGTATCTCACAGCAAATCATAAAGGGAAAATTGAAACTCATCGCTATTTCAGTCCACATTATGGCAACAGACACGATGAGAAAAAAGGATTTGACGGATTAAGAGAGAAGATAGAAGAATCGGTGCAAATGAGACTACAGGCGGATGTGCCTTTGGGATCATTTCTCAGCGGCGGACTCGATTCTTCAATCATAACGGGAATTGCATCCAAATATGAGGAAAGACTGAAGACTTATACACTCGTCTTTCGTGGAGATGGTCAATACGATGAAAGCAAAGATGCCCGACTTGTTTCTGATCATTTTGGCACAGAGCATCATGAGATTGAGATCGATGAGAATGATCTTCTGCAGAGCGTAGATCATATTCTGAATAATGTTGACGAACCCTTTGCCGATTCAAGTGGCATTGCCATGCATAACCTCTGCAAATATGTGAGCAAAGACGTAAAAGTTGCACTATCAGGTGATGGTGGAGATGAATTATTCGCGGGATACCGAAAGCATGTTGCCTTGTATAATTCACATAGATATCCTCTAATGAGTAAGGCACTCAGTCTTACCAATCCATTATGGAAATTGCTTCCTCGTTCCAGAGAAAAAGGAGTATTTGATTCATTGAGAAAATGGGAAAAATTCACGTCCTATGCTTCTCATAAGCCATCAGACAGATACTGGCATTGGGCGGGTTACGGAAATCCGGAACCAGAATTGCTAATCGACAACGACTTTGATGCCAATGCTTTCATGGACGAAATCTACCTCACTGAAATTGAAACCTTTCAGGATTGCCTGAAAATGGATCTTGCCATGGTTTTGGAGGGAGACATGTTGGTGAAAACTGATCGAATGAGTATGATCCATGGCCTCGAAGTCAGGGTGCCACTTTTGGATCATAATTTAGTTGAATTCGTAAATATGATCCCGGCCAAAAAGAAAATAGGTTTGACTTCAAAAAAGAAAGTTTTGAAACAGGTCTTCAAGGACTTTCTTCCAAAAGAAATACTTTCGAAAAGAAAACAGGGCTTTGAAGTACCCCTGAAAAACTGGCTCAACAATCAACTGGAAGAAAGAATGAATCAATTGTTGCATGATGACCTGATACGGCAGCAAGATCTATTTGATCTAAATTCAGTGCATGCGATAAAAGATCATCTCAAATCGAATAATTCTTACAACGCAGAGTATACAGCCTGGGCATTGATGGTCTTCAATTCGTGGTGGCTCAATGAATTTGGCAATTAACATGCCTAAAAAGAAGAGAATACTGAGAATTCTGAACCGATTCAATCTTGGTGGACCGGTCTATAATGCTTCCTATCTTACCAAATACCTTGAAGAAGATTTTGAGACCATGCTCATAGGTGGGCAAAAACTGGATGAAGAAGAAGATGCTTTATTCATTCCAGAATCGTTGGGGATAACAGCACATGTTATTCCCGAAATGACCAGATCTGTTGGTTTTCAAAACGACTTTAAAGCTTATCGGCGAATAAGGAAAATCATAGAAGAATTCAAACCGGATATTGTTCATACACATGCTTCCAAAGCCGGCGCACTTGGCAGATATGCAGCATACAAAAGTGGAGTGAAACACATTGTTCATACGTATCATGGTCACGTTTTTGAGCACTATTTTGGACCGGTAAAAACGATTTTGGTCAAATCAACCGAAAGGTTTCTGGCAAGAAAAAGTTCGGCAATCATTGCAATAAGCGAAAAGCAGAAAGTCGACATTGTAGATCGATTTCAAATTTCCAAGGAAGAAAATACTCATGTCATCCCACTCGGATTCGAATTAGAAAAATTCAGGCTGGAAAAAGAAAGGAAAAGGGAAGTGTTCAGAAACAAATATGGTCTGAAGGATGACGATTTAACTATAAGCATAATCGGACGATTGGCTCCAATAAAAAACCATGAATTGTTCCTGAGAGTAGTCGCAAAATTACAATCGGAACTAAAAAATCTAAAGGTATTTGTTGTAGGTGACGGTGATTCGAAAGTATCCCTAATTCAAAAGGCTCGGCACCACGGATTAACTACTGAGGGGGAAGATCAGAATATTTTTTTCACCTCCTGGATAAAGCAGATCCATGAAATATTGCCCGGTTTGGAATTGGTAACACTTTGCTCGTTGAATGAAGGTACACCTGTCAGTTTGATCGAAGCTCAGGCAGCCGGAATAGCAGTAGTTAGTTCGGATGTTGGAGGGGTTAGAGATGTGGTAGGAAAAGATAGTGGCTTACTTTTTACTAACAACGATGAAGAGGATTATCTCGCTAAAATGAGAAAAGTGTTGACTGATAGTGATTTAAGGTCTTCACTGGGTCGAAATGGAGAGAAATTCGCATTTGAAAACTTCACTGCCCAACGCTTGGCCGGAGATGTTAAAAAATTATATCTTGAACTTCTTAACAGGGATTGACAGAATCTTCTTTTATTTACGCTAAATCCATATAATTCATAGCTTTGCCGTTTTCTAAAAAGTTGGGAATGAAGTCGAGAGTTGTATTCTTGCTAGGTCTATCCATCATGATTTTCGCGTCATCTTGTAACAGGACCTATAAATCGAGTTTGATGTTCAAAGCCAAGAAGGATTTTGAATACTCTCCTCCCCCGGATTCTATAGTCGAAACCGAATTCAGAATTGAACCCAATGACATCATTGATTTCCGATTATTTACCAATGATGGTTTCAAGCTGATCGACCTTTCCACGATGAATGATCAGAACAACATGCGTCTGACACAGCAGCAAAACAGATTCTTCTACCTGGTAGAGCATGACGGAAACATAAAAATGCCATTGATCGGCAGGGTCAATATTGTGGGAATGACCATCAAAGAAGTTGAGGACTTCTTCGAAGAAAAATATTCAAAGTTTTACATTGATCCTTTTGCCAGAGTTGCCGTGATGAACAGGCGTGTTACTGTTTTCAACGGTGAATATTCAATGGGTAAGGTAGTTCAGATGGAAAACAGGAATTTGCGACTGATCGAAGCACTTGCACTGGCGGGTGGATTGCCCAGATCAGCCAAATCTCATGAGATAAAAGTCTTTAGGGGAGATCCAAAGGATCCCGAGATATATCATTTTGATTTGAGGCGCGTTCAGAGCTACGATATTGCCAACTTTGTGCTTGAATCCAATGATATAGTTTACGTCGAACCGAGAATTGTACTTTCATCAGAAATCCTGCGTGAATGGGCTCCTGTTTTGACGCTGACCACAAGTATCTTAACTTTATACGTGCTGATTGTCTCTATTAACAACAGCAACTGATAATTTCTCCGCATGTATAATGAGGAAATATCGAAGACGAATGAGAATTTCGCCCGCTATAAAGAGCGGATAACAAACTTCAGTTCTGAATTTGAACTGGGGCTCTTCCTTTATATATTCAGGAAGTCGCTAATCTGGATTTTGCTCATCCTTTTCGTTTCTTTTATAGGTTCACTCCTTTACCTCAGATATACAGTACCCATTTATGAGTCGGGGCTGATACTTCAGATCAATACAAAGAATACTGCCGGAAAAGTCCTCCAGGTAGATGAGTTACATGAGATAGAAGATATCTCGGCTAGCATTGAATTATTGCGATCAAAATATTTGTTGCGTCGTGCGATTCAAAGTTTGCCACTTGATGTTGGTTATCACAACAAAGGACAGTTCTTGACTTACGAGCTCTACACGAATTCACCATTCAGGGTTCAATATCAGATCAAAGATTCTTCAATCATAAATAAGAAATTCTATCTGAGTTTTAGGGATAAGAATGAGCTGGAATTGACCTATTACGATGATGAAGAAGAGATTGTTGTGAATCAGGCATTCGGGCAAGCCATCGAAATTGATGAGGCCATTTTCAATTTCACCATTATCGACCAGGAAGAAATTGATAAAAGACAGGATGAATTTCAAGATCATCAATTCATATTTTCGATTAATAGTCCGGAATATCTGACCAACAGATACAAAAAGCGTCTCGAAATTGAATTGTTGAATAGAACAGCCAAGACCATATCCATCAACTTTCAAGATGAAAATCCTCAGAAGGCAGCGGATCTTGTAACAGCCCTGGCAAAAGAATTTGATGAATACGATCTTGAGAAAAAGAGAAAGAGTTCTCAGAATGTCCTTTCATTCATAAACCGACAACTAGAGGAAATTTCAAAGAGAATGAGGGCCTCGGAATTGTCTATTAAATCCTTTAAAAACGAAAATAAAATTCCGGATGTAAATGAGTTTTCATCTACCTACCTGAATGATTTAAAGGATCTTGATAGAAAAATCATCGACATTGATATTGAATTGGATATTCTGAATGAGATTGAAACATCTATCCGTCAGAATAAAACCGACCTGGATGTTTACAATTTACTTCCTATCATTTCGGGATCGGATATCGAAATCAGCCTTGCATCTCAGATCAACAACCTTCATGATCTTCTGCTCAGAAAAGAAAAAGTGCTATATGAGGTAACACCTGATAATGAAACGATCAAAGCCCTGAATTACCAAATTGATATTCAAAAAAACTTGTTGTCCAACAGTATCGTTGAATTGCGTCAAAGTCTTCTCAATAAAAGAGAAAATCTTGCCCGAAAAATCAGGGAAATTGAATCGAAGTTTTATAACATTCCCGAAAAAGAACTCGAATACGCACACTTGAACAGACTGTATTCATCTGACGAGAAATTCTTTACCCTTTTACTCGAAAAGAAAACTGAATATCAAATTTCAGAGGCAGGTTTCGTTCCGCAGAATGTAATTCTGGAAGAAGCCGTAAGATCATCTTTGCCGGTAAGTCCAAATAAACAGATCACTATCATTTCATTCCTCATGGGCGGTTTGTCTGTGGGTCTGATATTATTGATCATCAAATACCTCATCCATAACGATATTACGTCATTGAATGAGATTACCAAACATACCCATGCTTCAATCGGCATTCTGGGGATCATTCCAAGGTATAAAAAAGAAATTCCATTGTCTCAGTTGATCGTTGATGAAAACCCTAAATCACTTATCGCTGAAGCCTTCAGGACAGTCAGGAGTAATCTTCAATTCATATCAGCTGAAGATGGAGCCAAAGTGATGGCTATTACCTCTACCATTTCAGGTGAAGGAAAAACATTTATTGCCATAAACCTTGGTGGTATCATTGCATTCTCGGGAAAGAGGGTAATCATTCTCGACCTTGACATGAGACGACCAAAGATTCACAGTGGTTTTGGCGTTGGCAATGAAAAAGGAATGAGCACCCTGCTCATCTCCAAGGACAAAATTGAAAACTGCATTCATCATAGTAAACAGGAGAATCTCGACTTCATTACAGCAGGTCCTATTCCACCGAATCCTTCAGAACTCATCATTAATGGAAGAATTGAAGAGATTGTGGAAGAATTGAAAAAGGACTACGATGTCATAATCATTGATAATCCACCGGTTGGTTTGGTTACAGATGGAATCAGCATTATTCAAAAAGCGGATTATCCAATCTACATTTTCAGAGCAGAGTATTCCAAGAAGAATTTTATTCAGAATGTTGACCGATTATTCAATGAATTTAGATTGAACAGATTGTCTATCGTGCTGAATGGGGTAGACATCAATAAAAGAACTTATGGCTACAATTATGGCTACGGATATGGTTATGGCTATGCTTATACATCCAGTTATGGAGCCTATTACGACGAAACACACCAGAAAAAAAGGAATGGAGCCATCAAGAACATTATCAAAAAAGTAAAGAATTGACCATAGCCGAAACCGAACTCAAAGGTTTATACATAATAGAACCCAAAGTTTTTGAAGACCCCCGAGGGTATTTTTTTGAATCTTATAATCTCAAAGAATTTCAGGAAAAGGGTCTCGATCTGAAATTTGTGCAGGACAACCAAAGTAAATCGCAAAAAGGTGTGCTTCGAGGTCTTCATTTCCAAAACCCTCCTTTTGCTCAGGGCAAACTCATTCAGGTAATTAAAGGATCGGTCTTAGATGTTTCTGTAGATATTCGAAAGGACTCACCAACATATGGAAAACACTTTTCAATGGTTCTTTCAGAGCAAAACAAAAAAATGCTCTACATATCAGAAGGCTTTGCGCATGGCTTTTTAACACTGGATGATGAAACCATCTTTAGCTATAAATGCACGAATTTTTACAATCCCGCAGCTGAATCATCCATACTCTGGAATGATGAAAACCTGAATATCGACTGGGGTATAAATGATCCAATAATTTCTGAAAAGGATAAAAATGCTGAGCCATTTGGTGTTTTTGAAAGTCAGTTCTGAATCAGATGGATAAACTCTTCACGATAACGTACATAATTTTTGTAGCAGGTACCCTCTGCTTTAGTTTCTTGATGAACAGGATTTTCTTGAAGTTCGTTAAGTCGCTGGGAATTAGAAATATAAAAGATACAGTTATTCGATGGAATGCCAGCTCCCGTCCTTCAATAGGTGGACTATCTTTTTACATCATATTTCTTCTGACCATTTCCTCCATTTCATTCGCCTTCGAACTTGATGAATCGGCAATTGGTTTACGTGAGATAGGAATTCTTCTTGCAAGTAGTCTCGGTTTTCTCATGGGACTAGCTGACGACGCCTACGATACAAAGCCGGTCTTGAAATCGGTAACACAGGTAACATGTGGCATTATCCTGATTTTAACAGGAACTTACATTCATTTATTTGACTCACTCGTACTCAATTACCTGTTAACCATTATTTGGGTTATGGGGATTATGAATTCTATCAATATGCTCGACAATATGGATGGGATTACGGGCAGTGTATCACTTATTATTTTACTTACTACTATAGCCTGCTTTATCGTAACTGGTTACGTAGCTACCTTTTACTTTATCCTCATTTCGGGAATCATTTGTTCGCTAATAGGCTTTCTCTATTTTAATTGGTATCCGAGTAGGATGTTCATGGGTGATAGCGGCTCTCAGTTTCTTGGAATATTTCTAGCGTCTATGGGAATAATCTTTTTCTGGAATCTCGAACCATTAGCTCTAGAAAAAGTTAGTACAATAAAGAAGATCCTTATGCCCATCCTGGCCTTTATTGTCCCTATTTCTGATACCACCACGGTCGTGATAAACAGAATAAGCCGAAAACAATCTCCCTTCATTGGAGGCAAGGATCATACAACTCACAATCTGGCCCGACTTGGTTTAACCGATAGAGGTGTGGCCATAACCATATCACTGATTTCAATTATTTCATCTACCGTCATTCTTTACGTGTACGACGATGATCAAATTAGCCTTGGAAAGAGTGTCGCTTTGGTACTGTTCTTTCTTGCTGTTTCAGTCTCATTGTATTCTGCCACTCAGGTTAGAAAAAATGTTAATGGTCAGGAGAAATGAGCTCGAAAGGTGAAGAGATCATTAAAATAGAAGGGGCCAGTGTTCACAATCTGAAGAACATAAATGTTGAAATACCCAGGAACGGTCTGACCGTTATTACGGGACTGAGTGGTAGCGGAAAATCCAGTCTTGCCTTTGATACCATCTACGCCGAAGGACAAAGACGATATATTGAAACTTTTTCATCCTATGCAAGACAATTTCTCGGAAACCTGGAGAAACCCGAAGTTGAGAGCGTAAGTGGATTGAGTCCGGTTATTTCCATTGAGCAGAAAACGATCAGCCGAAATCCAAGATCAACGGTTGGGACAATTACGGAAGTCTATGATTTCCTCCGACTTTTATACAGCAAAATAGCAACAGCATATTCCTACGTTTCCGGAAAGGAAATGGTCAGGTACAACAGAAAAGAAATTATTGGTCTGATCAAAGAAGACTTCAAGGATCAGAATGTGATGCTTCTTTCCCCTATTGTAAAAGGTAGAAAAGGTCACTATAAGGAACTCTTTGTTCGATTGAGGAAACAGGGTTTTTCCAAGGTGAGAGTAGACGGTGCGGTTTTAGACATCAAAGTCAATATGAAGCTTGACCGATACAAAGTGCATGACATCGAACTCGTTGTAGACCGAATAAGCATAAACGACAAATCCGAAAATAGAATCAGAGAGTCGGTTGATCTGGCCCTTCGACGAGGAAAAGGCAGCCTGATGGTTCTTGACGAAGAAGATAGGATCAAATTCTACAGCCAGCATTTGATGTGCGCCGACTCTGGTATATCGTACGATGAACCGGCACCAAATTTCTTTTCATTCAACTCCCCATATGGTGCCTGCAATAAGTGTCATGGTCTGGGTACAGTTGTTCAGGTCGACAGAAAAAAGATCTTCCCGAATGAAAAACTGAGTATTTCTGAAGGAGGTATTGCTCCTCTCAAAGACAGTGACAGTCGTTGGTTGAAGAACCAACTCGCCGAACTCGGAAAGAGTTATGACTTCAATTTGAAGACACCTATAAAAGACATTAGTGAGGAAGGAGTCAATGTGATTTTATTCGGAAATGAGGAGGTTACAGACAACCTGATCAGTATCAGCGAAGGAGATCCATTTTTCAAATTTGAGGGAATCGGAAATTTTATCATCCGCCATTTTGAAGAAAGTCGAAGTGGCTCAATGGGTCGTTGGGCCAGAAGTTTCCTAAACCGGGTTGAATGTCCTCAATGCGAGGGTTCTCGATTGAGAAAAGAAGCCATGTTCTTTCGGTTAGACGGCAAAAACATATTTGAATTGTCGAGTATGAATCTGTTTGCTCTGAAAGAATGGATCGAGGAAGTTGAAGGAAAAATTGATGAGAAACAAAAGATCATATCAACAGATATTTTTAAAGAACTCAACAAAAGATTGCACTTCCTTTTGAAGATCGGAGTTGAATACCTAACGCTTGATCGAAGTGCACGCACACTTTCAGGTGGAGAAGCTCAACGAATTCGACTGGCTACCCAGATCGGATCACAACTGGTTGGTGTGCTTTACATACTTGATGAACCCAGCATCGGTCTTCATCAGAGAGATAACGACATGTTGATCGAGGCTCTGAAAGAATTGAGAGACATGGGCAACTCCATCATTGTGGTTGAACATGATAAAGAAATCATGTTGAATGCAGATCATCTGATCGATATCGGTCCGGGTGCCGGAGTGCACGGTGGACAAATCGTTGCGGAGGGAAGACCCAATGATGTATCAAAAACGGATACGATCACCGCAAAATATTTGAGTAATGCTTTGAGCATTCCGACACCTAAAAAAAGAAGGAAAGGGAAAAAGTCGCTTAAGCTCTCAGCTGTTGCCGGTCATAACCTCAAAAAAATAGACGTTGAATTTCCTCTCGGCACATTCACTTGCATAACCGGTGTTTCAGGAAGTGGAAAATCAACCCTCGTGAAAGAAACCCTCTACCCTTTTTTGATGAATACATTCCATAAGGATTCGAGACAGGTTCTTCCTCATGGAAAAGTCTCCGGGATAGACAACATCGACAAGGTGATAGAAATTGATCAGGCCCCAATTGGCAGGACTCCAAGATCCAATCCGGCAACATATACCGGTGTCTTCACTGAAATTCGCACTCTCTTCGCAATGCTACCTGAATCCAAAGTCAGAGGCTACAAGCCAGGTCGTTTTTCATTTAATGTGAAAGGCGGTCGATGTGAAGAATGCCAGGGAGCAGGTGTACAGACCATTGAAATGAATTTCCTTCCCGATGTTTACGTTGAATGTCATGTTTGCAATGGCAGACGTTATAACCGCGAGACTCTTGAAGTAAGGTACAAAGGCAAAAGCATTGGAGATGTATTGGATATGACCGTGGAACAAGCCGTAGATTTCTTTGAGAATGTACCTTCTATCCTTAGAAAGATCAAAACTTTGAAGGATGTCGGACTGGGATATATCCATCTTGGTCAGCCAAGCACTACGCTATCTGGAGGCGAGGCCCAGCGCATTAAACTGGCTTCTGAACTTTCGAAAAAATCAACGGGAAAGACATTTTACATCCTAGATGAACCAACGACCGGACTTCATTTCGAAGACATTCGGGTCTTGCTCGATGTACTTCAAAAATTGGTTGAAAAAGGAAATACAATTCTTGTGATCGAACACAACCTGGATATCATTAAAACGGCCGACTACATCATCGATCTTGGTCCGGAAGGAGGCGATAAAGGAGGTCAGGTCGTTGTCTGCGGAAGTCCAGAGGAAGTCGCGAAATCAAAAAAAGGTCATACGGCAAAATACCTGCTCAAAGAATTGCAGGCTTGGTGAACAGGCCCCATTTTTCCCATTTAGACTTCTTGGTGAATTGAGTTGATAATCAACACGAATGCGTTGAAAACTCAAATTTCAGCACCTCAAGTCCCCTACCTTATTAAATAGTTTTGTTCATAAAGGTTATCAACAACTGTTGAAAACAGGATTTAGACAAAAATTCGGGACTTATGCTTAAGTACTTCATCATCATTTTAAACTTCCTTGGACTTCTCGGATATAAAGTTCTTTTCCCCGGTGGAGTCAGCATTTCAAGTGACCTTCCAACCCAATTTACTCCGGGTGAAGACGTTTTGGTTACGGTAACCATCGACAAAGGTGATCTTACCGGTTTCGCAAAATTCTCACAGAAGTTACCCGATGGTTTCAAAGCCACCCTCGTTGATGGATCGGATGCCACCTACTCATTCAAGGACCAGACCATTAAATTCATCTGGGTCGCCCTGCCGGCCGTAAATAAGTTCACTTTTTCATATCGGATTTCTGTTGAAGAAGGAACAGAAGGCACATTCGATATTGAAGGAACCTTTGCATACATTTTCGACAATGAGAAACAAAATGCCTTGCTCTCTAAAAAGACAATAACGGTTGGTGATGTCGCCATGGCTTCGAAAGAAGAAACTGTGAATGACATTGTTAAAGGAATGGTTGAAGAAGATATTCAGGGAGTTAAAGTGCGAAGAACTACTTCCCCGATACCGGGAACAACCAATAATTTTAAAGTTGAACTGCGAATTGACAAACCTGGCATCTCAGGTTTTGCTAAAGTTGAAGAGTCCATTCCGGAAGGTTTCACAGCTAGCGAAATGGAGAGTTCAGGAGGGATTTTCTCATTTGAGAACCAACTACTCAAAGTTATCTGGATGGCCGTACCTGAGAATGATGAATTCCATATGACTTACAAATTGATTGCCGGTGAATCTGTTTCTGGAAATCAAAAAATCACCGGTGCCTTTTCTTACCTGGAAGGAGATGTATCGAACAAGTATTTTGTTGCTGCATCGACAATATTTATTGAGAAGGATGAAGGTGACCAGGATGCGACAATAATCATAGCAGATGAAGGAGGTTTATTCAAAGAAAAAGAACAAGCCAGAGTGGTTGAAGAACCTGTAGTTGTTGAAGAGCCTGTTATTGAAGAAGTAGTAACGATTCCTGAGCCTCAAGCCGATGTGACATACAGAGTACAGGTTGCAGCCGGGCACAAACCTGTGAGCAATGACTATTTCTCAAAAAAGTTCAATTTGAACAAAGACATCATTATTGACAATCACCAGGGTTGGATCAAGTATACCTATGGCAATTACAATGTTTACAAGGATTGCCGTGATGAAAGAAACCGAACCTGGAATAACAACAAGATCACCGACGCTTTTGTGACCGCATACAATGCCGGATCAAGAATCACAGTTCAAGAGGCCCTGATGATTTCAAATCAAAAGTGGTATAACTGAGTTTTCCTTAAATTTGGTATATGTGCTGATGTCGACAAAATTGTCGAATGTTGCAGGCGTGCCGATGAGAATATTCTTTTCCTTACTACTACTGATGTTTATCTCTGTTCAATCATTTGGACAGGAGCAACCTGATTCATTGAACTCTTCTAATGAAGAAACGATCATAGATCAGGAAGAAATGACTGATAAGTCTGAGAGTGCTCTTCCTGATTCATTGGCATTAGCAGCCGATACCCTTGCAGGAAAAAAGAAAAAGGAGAAAAAAGCAAAAAAGGAAAAACCTCCGAGAGAAAAGATTCCCCCAGACACCATACCCCGACCAACTCTGGGATTAGGTATCGGACTCATAGCCTTTGATGGAGATGTCAAATCCAATGAAAATACCGGACTTCCCCTGAGCAACGGATTCGGAACCCAATTATCTCTCTCACAGGAATTGTCACCTTCTTTTGCTCTTAGCCTTAATTTATTGTGGGGTCGATTGAGTGCAAACGAAAGGTCGGTGGAAAGAAATCTAAATTTTCAGACCGACGTTTTTACAGGAGGTGTTCAGTTCATTTATAATTTCAAAAATTTCTATCCCGGTCATAGATCCATTGTTCCTTACATAGGACTTGGACTTGAATATGTTGGATTTTCAACGAAGACAGATCTGATTGACCAATACGGTAATGAATACTTCTATTGGTCTGATGGTACAATCAGAAATGTTGATGAGAATTCACCGGAAGCGGAGGAGTCCATTCTACTTAACCGTGACTACGTTTACGAAACAGATATTCGAAGTCCGGACTATGCCGGTAGCAGCAATTACGATGAGAGTGCCCTCGGTATTCCATTGACCATTGGAGCCGACATCGCTATGACAAGCAAGGTCGATTTTGGATTTAACTGGACATATCACTTTACCAATACAGACGATATAGACGGAGTCAGCTCTTCAACTCCAACTTCAGTTACCGGAAACAGAGCACCGAATGGAAGAAATGATAATTTCTGGTTCCTTGGAGCTCAGCTGAAATACAATTTCACTCGCTCGGCAACCGGAAGAATGGAAATTCGCGATCAGTGGACCGTAGAAGAATTGATGGCTTTTGGAGAAGATGATTATGACGGCGACGGTGTGCCTGACTTCATGGATGAATGTCCTCAGACAGGATTTGGGGTTGAAGTGGATGAAAGAGGATGTCCTTTGAGTCCAAAGCCTCCTACTCTTCTCACAGACTCCCAGATCTACGAAAGATATCTGTCCTATATCGATTCAACGGGACTATATACGAAGATCGAAAAAAGAGCATTCAGCAGTGGTGACAGAAGAGCCTTCAAGCTAAGAGACCGACCAAAGAAAAGCTTTAAAGTAAAACTGGGTGCATTCGTTGGTGGCGTTCCACAGGAAGTACAAAATGAATTGTTGGCTATTCCGGATATAGAGACACATAAATATGGAGATACAACCATATTCACCATTGGTGATTACGATAATTTACCGGAAGCAATTCAACGAAAAATTCAGATCGCAATCGAGGGTTATGATGATGCAGAGATCGTTATGATGAATGAAAAAGGGCGCATTGTAGGTCTGGGTGATGAATCGGGTAATATAGACGTAAGTGGCGCAGACTACACTCCAAATTATACAAGTCCGTTCATTTTCAGAGTACAGTTGGGGGCCTTTAAAAGAGAACCGAGAAAATCGGCCTTTAAGCACGTTGAAAATCTTGTGGTAATTGAAAACGAAAGCGGCTATAGTAAATACATGAGTGGTGCATTTGAGAACTATGTCGATGCTTCAAGACATAAGGTTGAAATGATTGCGGATGGTTGGAATGGAGCCTTCGTTGTTGCCTATAAAAGAGGACAGGGAAGTCGAGTTTCAATGCAGGAAGCCGGAGTGACGGATGAACACGTTAAAGAGGCCAAAGAAGCCATTGCCGGAGGTTCATCCGGATCAGACACAAAAGAAACCGTAGTAGCCCCTCCTCCACCGGCATTTGACAAGTCTAGGGTTAAATTCAAGATTCAGATCGGTATCTATAAAAATCAGGTTCCACCCGATGTATTGTCAGATTATATGAAACTGAATAACCTCGCTGAGATTGAGGTAGATCAGAGCAGTGCTGCAAAAAGATATACTTCTGGTGAATTTGACACCTATCAAGATGCCGTTGATTATAGAAACAAACTGATCAACAAGGGATTTGAAACCGCATTCATCATCGCCCTGAAAGATGGTGAGCTGATTTCTATTGAAGAAGCGAGAAGCTTGCTAGGTGACGAGTGATTCCTGATTTAATGATACTTTTTTCGTTGAATGTCTCTGCGCCTTTGCTCCTTTGCGCGACAAATTAGAACAATCTACCTCAACAAATTAATATTCCCTTTCTTGGTCAAAACGGTATTGCCATAGGTCAGCGCTTCCACATAATAGGCAAAAGTTTCCACGCCCTGTAATTCACCCTTGTAGGTACCGTCCCATCCCACAGACAGATCATTGGATTCAAAGATCAACTCACCCCAGCGATTGAAAATTTTAAATGTGATAAGCTCTTTTATACCCCATCCGCGGACATAAATAACATCATTTACGCCATCTCCATTCGGTGTAAAGGCTTCAGGCACATCCAAAGTATACTTATCTTCAACTTCCAGATAAAAGGAATTAGATGTTTCGAAACAATTATTTGAGTCTGTGATAATCACTGTGTACATTCCCGATTCCAAAGCCGTCAGTTTGGGTCGAGGACATGTATCGCAACTCAATCCTTCTGAAGGAATCCATTTATATTTTGCCCCTTTGCCACCATATGCTTTCGAAAGCGTCAAAGTGTCCCCAACAATAAGGACAAGATCGTCGAGATCAATTTCAATCGGATTCTGCACAATGATACTTACGGTATCGTAATCAAGACAGCCATTTGTATCGGTTACTGTTACTTCATAGTCTACTGTAAAAACCGGATAGGCAATTGGATTATAGATTAGATGATCATTCAATTCCTTTGGAGGGTCCCATTCATAATTTTCTCCTCCGGAAGCAAATAGCTGCACACTGTCGCCCTCACACAACAAGGTATCACCCCAGGCCAGTGCATCTGGAATTGGATATACATCAATTTCCTTAAATGTGGAGTCGCTGCATCCATTCCCTTTCACCTTTAAGAAGATGGTATATGACCCAGGGGTATTATAAATTTTGTTTGGATTTCTTGAATTTAACGTCGTACCATCACCGAATCTCCACAAATAAAAATTTGATTGAGTCGAAAGATTGTCAATTTGGGGGTCGAAAGGAACACAACCTATGGTATCTATGATATTGAAAGCAGCCTCTGTTTCGAAAATATAAATGGTATCGGTAAAAGTTTTAGCACAGCCTCCGGCCGAATCGGTAAAATACAGTGTGGGATAAATGTTCCCAAAGCTATCATTGTATGTATGCCAAACCGGCGACGTATTGATTACACCGGATCCATCCCCAAAATCAAAGCCAAAACTCTGTACATTGATTCCGGCCTGCAATCTGAAGCGCACCGAATCACCTATGCAAATACTATCAGGACTGATGTTCATCTCACCATAGGGCCCGCCTATGTTTATGTATTTCTTTTTAACGATGGTATCCTTACACCCAAATGGAGTGGTAACTACCAAAGAAACATTGTATGAACCCGGTCTCACATAATTGTAGAAAGGGTCAGGATAATTACTCGCCGCACTGAAATCACCAAGTGTGTAATAAAATGTGAGTTCATCGAAATATGGCATATTGGTGTCGGCGTAAAACTGAACCGGTAGAGGATAGCACGTTGAATCAGTCGGAATGGCGTAAAAATCGGGGTCGGGATAGGCTTGTACAGCCACATAATTCGGTTTCACTTTAATTTTTTCACAGCCTGTGACTGTATCTATGGCGATAAGAGTTACATCAAATAAACCTGAATCGGGGAATAAGAGCCAGGCTGAATTACCTTTTGCTGTGTCACCATTGAAGACCCATGTAAAATCGACATTCGATGTAGGTAATACCTGATTCATTTTAATGGAATCCCCGGCACAAAGCTGACGGACATTGGACGCATAGAAGTCTATGGCAAAGGAAGAAGTTTTCACATAGTCCGGTTTGACTAGTGTATCCAGACATCCATAATCATCTTTAACGATCAACCGAGCATTATAAGTCACAGCCGTTGTCATGTATTGAGCAAACACCCGATTCGAATCCTGATATGGCCCAACCTGCCAATTGTAAGCAACAATTTTATTCAGGGTAGATACGCTGTCAATTAGTTTTATGGTATCCGGAATACAACCGCCCGGTGGATCACCATAAAAATCAACTTCGGGTTTGTATGCTGCCACAATCATAGTTGCCGTGTCAGAACAATTGGCAACGGTATCGAAAACCACAAGTTGCACAGGATAGAATCCTCTTTGGTTATATGTATGTGAAATTACACTATCGGCAACCACTCCATTAACCTGCACCGAACCAAAATCCCAGCTCGCAATCATCCCACTTGGACTTCTGTATCCAGTAAAGAAGACATCAAATGGAACACAACCATGCAAAGTATCTTCTACACTGAAGTCCTCTATATCCGTTGGATTAACATAAGGGTGGCTGCCCAGTCTTGCTTTAATCTCTCCTACGATTATACCTTCCACATCTACGAATTCACACATAGAATCTGCGCTGTAAGCAGTAAGAGTTGGTGCATAGACTCCTTTCTTCGAATATTTAACCAATGGATTCAGACTTGTTGAATCTATTGGTAGAGTGCTGTCGCCAAAATTCCAATACCATCTGGCCGCTTGCTGCATAAGACTGGTGAATTGTATCTGAGTTGAATCTGTGCAATTGAACAAGGAGGTCCAGAATTTTACAATAGGTCCTTGCGCATAAAAGGCATTATTCTGCCTTACTGTATCATTGCAACCATTGTGACCGGCAATATGCACAACATCGTAACTTCCAATATTCGAAGGATTAAAAATGCCCGTTACACCTCCAGCAGTGCCAATACCTGAACTGGGAAAAGTGTACCATTTTCGAAAATTGACATAGTTGGAATCCATGGCCGTGGAATAAGCCGTGTCAAAGTCTGACACACAAATGGTATCATTGGTTAAGTAAAAACTTGCCTGCACCGAATCTCCGGCCTTGAAAGAAAATTCAGATTCCCATTCGCATCCCAGGGAATTGGTAACAGTGTATGTTCCTTTCCAAACGCCCGTATCTATAACGGTCAGATTGGGTGGATTTTGAGATGAAGAGTAAAATACACTATCAATCTCCCATCTGAAATTGGTCAATGTGACCGTCGGATTTGGCACCATTACGTTTGCATTGTAGGGTACAGCCGGACCAGTGAAATTTATGGTATATGGTCTGCAACCCTCGTCCTGGGAAAGAATTGGACCACCCCTAACGAGACTTACGATAACACTGGTATCAAGCACCATGGTATCCCGACAACCAAGTTTGCTCCATACAACCAACGTATCAGTATAAATCCTCTCTACATTAGGAAGTTTTATATGATAAATGACCGTATCCGTTGTATCGGCCTCACCACACCGATATATGGGCATATTCCTGGGGCATTCTATATCTCTGTACCATTCCCTGTAATCCCAATTGACACTATTATTAATGTAGGCAACAGTATCACTTAACTCACATATGTATGAAGGTGAAGTCATGAAATCTGCGACAACCTGCTCCACATATACCTGCTCATAAGTCGTATCAGAACAGCCCGCAGCCGGAACAGAAGCGATCAACCTAACATTGAACCAACCTGAGTCCTGATATACATGTGAAGACGAGTATCCAATACCCGAAGAATTGTCTCCATAATTCCAGTTAAAATTCAGCCCACCTACAGAATTATTAGTGAAATAGATGCTGTCACCCAAACAAATGCTGTCGACCGAGGCTGAAAAATCGGCTGTTATAGACTGAATTTGTACGAAAGAAGCATAAATAAGGCTGTCCTGACAGCCATTTCCATCCGTAACAACCAGTTTAACATCGTAATTCCCCATAGAGGTGTACGAGTGACTTGGATTTGCATTGGTCGAAGTATTACCGTCGCCAAAATCCCAGAAATAAGATAAGGTGCCTGTACCGCTGGAACTATTCGAAAAACTGACATTTAAAGGTGGTGTACAATGAAGTCGATTCGAACTGGATGAAAAAGAAGCATTGGGTAATGAATATACCTCGATGTAATTCGGAATCTGTTTTGTATCCTCACAACCGTGGTTGTCTGTAACCTTCAGACTGACTGGAAAATTTCCCGCTAAAGTATAAGTGTGATTTGGATTTGTAGCTGTGCTTTGTCCGCCATCCCCAAAACTCCATAATCTGTTCGTTATTGTTGCGTTGGTAGCGGTTGACAAATCCTGGAAGCTCGCAGTGAAAGGCAAACAGCCAGCCGTGTTGGAGGTAGCAACAAAGTTTGATGTCGGATTGGCATAGACCGTAATATTTATTGAGGTAGAAGAAGAACCCGAAGAATTGGTTGCTGTAAGCTGAATCGTGTATACCCCGGGTGTTGAGAATGTTGCCGTTGGATTTTGTAGGGTTGAAAAAGTTGTGCCATTTCTTTTCCAGGTCCAGGAGGTTGGATTACCGGTGGACTGATCCGTAAACTGAACATTAGTTAATGGACTGCAACCTGAGGTAGTGCTGGCTGTAAAACTCGCATTGGGTTGGGCAAAACAAAAGCTTGTCACCAGAATACAGACAAATAGCAGAAAATTTGCTCTCAAATACACGTTCACGCCACACTATAATAATTCTAGACGAAGATAGGATTGTAAAGGTTGTTTGAGAAAAAAAGCATTAATTTGATTCAGATGAGGACACTCTTTTTTCTTCTTTTCTGTGTATGTCTGATCCCTGTAATCGGCCTGGGTCAGAACATCCATTTATCTCAGATTGAAGCTTCACCTCTATTCTTAAATCCGGCACTGGGAGGTCAGTTTCATGGAGACTGGCAAGCAGGTGCCACAGTTCGTGAGCAATGGAGGAGTATTGGTCGACCCTATCAATCATTCCTGGGCTTCTACGACCAAAGAATTCACATACACAGCAAACAATTCAATGCGGGTGCCCTCTTCATTCATGACAGATCAGGAAATGCCAATCTTACAAGCGAAAAAGTATTTCTTTCACTTGCTTACCCATTGACTCAGGGAAGAAGTACAATTTCTGTGGGTATTCAGCCGGGTATCGTGATGCGCTTCTATAACGACTATCTCACCTTCCCTGAACAATACGATCACAGCACGGGAACCTTCAACAGAGACTTATCAAACAATGAAACCGGTATATATGGAAATACGAATCGTACCTTTTTCGATTTGAATGCCGGTGTGTATTGGAGGCTCAAACTACCTAAAATCAGACCATCTGTCGGTCTTGCCTTTTTTCATCTTAATCAGGCTGATGAGTCCTTCAATCAAATTGGAGAAAAGCTTAGTATACGTCAAAACATTCACGCCGATGTTAAAATTCTGCTGGATGATGGATTTTACCTCAGACCTGCTTATTATTTCAGCGGACAGAAAAAGGCCAATGAAATGCTCATGGGTACGGATTTTGGCATTTATATCAACAAGGAAAACAACAGTATTCGGGAAGTATTTGCCGGAATGTATTTTAGGAATGGTTACCTTAGAAACACAGATAGTTACATCGCTATGGCCGGTCTTCAATACTCAAACTGGAGATTCGGATTCTCTTATGATGTAAATATATCAGAGCTCGATGCAGCTTCAAATAATCGGGGAGCTTTCGAATTATCGGTCATTTATCGTGCTCCAAGCACAGAACCAAAACATACAGCAATTCCCTGTGACAGATATTAAGGTTCTCCTCAGTACTATTTTCGTCGTTTTCTTTCTCTTCCCTCAATTACGAGGTCAACCCCATGACTTTGACCTTACACCTAATCAACTCAAAAAAGCGGGAAAACACGCAGAAAGAGAAAAGGACTATTTCTCTGCCATAGATTTCTACGAGAAATACCTGGTAAAAAAACCTTCAGACTACAAGATCAGCTTTTCACTGGCGGAAATGTATCGTTTCACCAGAGACTATAACAAAGCGAGAAACGAATACGCCGGAGCCTACGAAATTCAAAATGAAAAAAATGTTCTGGCCCTTTATTATCTGGGTAGAATGGAAATGGCCCTGGGTAATTACGAACAAGCACTGATATCATTCAGAGACTTCCGTAAGAAATATCGTTATGACAAAAATGAATTCAACTACAGGAAGTACGCTAAGATCTGGATGGAAGGATGTGAATTGGCCATGGCCGACAGCGTTTTTAAAGAAAATATTTACCTGAGTCACATTGATTCCAGGGTAAACATGGCTTACAATGAATTTTCACCTTTGCCTCTTGGTAGTGATAAGTTAATATTTGCCTCCCTCCGTTCCGACACCATTATCCATTATGAAGATTCAACTTATCAGGATACATCGATACACAAGACTAGCTTCCACTCAGGAGACCTTAAAAATGGCAAATGGGAATATTCAGGTAAAGTAATTGGTCCTTTTGAATTCAATGATGCCAACGTTGGAAGCATATGTTTCAATCTTGACACCTCAGCCATTTATTATACTATTTGTCGGAAAAACTGGAAGTTCGAAATGATATGCAACATATACACCGCAAAAAGAAATGGTAATTCCTGGTCAGAACCGGAATTGCTGAGCGAAAACATAAACAGTAAAAAATTCTCTTCTACCCAACCGGCCATAGGCTTGAATCCAAAAAATGGCAATGAAATTCTCTTTTTTGCTTCAAATAATCCAGAAGGAAGAGGTGGTTTCGACCTATGGTATTCTGAGAAAAAGAAAGGCGAGTTTGCGGTGGCAAAGAATCTGGGAGGCAGAATCAATACTGAATCCGATGAGATGACCCCTTTTTTCGACTGGGAAAGCAGTTCATTGTATTTCAGCTCAAACGGTCACCCTTCCTATGGTGAGATGGACATATTTAAATCATTCGGAAACAAGAGTAAATGGATGAAAAATCCGCAAAATCTGGGAAAACCATTCAACTCATCTGCAGACGATCTCTATTACATTCATGGTGAAAATCCACAATATGGTTTTATGACTTCAAACAGGGAAGGCGGAAGAGGATTGAAAAATCCAACTTGCTGTGATGACATTTATTTCTTTGAATACGATGAATTCAGGAGATATACATATCGCTCTGCTGTGATATCGGACGATCCGGATTCTAAAATAATTTCGGGAGATGTAGAAGTCTACTTAAGAGATGCTGAGACGGGCGATACAACATATTTGAAGCGAGTCGAAATAAATAAAAACGGAATCCTGAATGTAAACGTGGAACGAGATCTCAATTACCTGCTGATCATTGAAAGTCCCGATCATTTTATTCAGGCCGTAGAAATTCCACCAAAAAATCAGGAATTCAATTTCGAGGTTACAGATACAATTCGAGTGGTAAAGTTGTCAGACAAAGCCTTTATTCTTGAAAATATTTATTACGACTTTGACGACTGGAGATTGACAAATGAAGCCGAAAAGGCCATTGACACTACCTTGCTTAAAATTCTCAAATTGAATCCAGAGATCAAGGTTGAAATCTCATCTCATACCGACTCCAAAGGAAGTGGAACTTATAATATTACTCTCTCACAGAAGCGCGCTGAATCAGTGGTTCAATATCTCAAAAGAAATGGAATCTCGTCTTCACGCATGGTGGCAAAAGGATATGGTAAAACACAACCGATCGCTCCAAACACAAATGAAGACGGAAGTGATAATCCCGTGGGACGTCAGTTGAATCGAAGAACCGAGTTTAAAGTAATTGGCTTCACCGAAAAAGTGAAATACAGAGAACTTCCCACGAATAAGTATGCCAGATAAAGTATTTTCTTCTATCGAAAGTATTTCATTCTTTATCGGGCTAAACATGTCATTCACATTTGTTTAACACATTGCCCTGATTATTAATAGTAATTTAGGGCTTGATGAAGGTCCTAACCAAAATTGCCAGCACTCTAACGGCCATCATTTTTTGCCTGACTGCCGTCGATGTTCGATCACAAAGTTCAAGTGACAAGATCCTTGAATTGATGAACCTGGTGAATTTCGCTTACGTGGATTCTGTCGATCTGGACAAGTTGAGCGAAGCGGCCATTATTTCCATTTTGGAAGAATTGGATCCTCATTCTCTATATATCCCAAAAGAGAAAGTTCAGGAAATGAATGAGAGCCTCGATGGAAGCTTCGATGGAATTGGCATTCAGTTTGAAATATTTCGCGATAGCATTTTGGTTGTTACTGCAATTAGCGGTGGGCCATCCCGCGAAATCGGTATTCGTTCGGGTGACAGAATCATTGCTGCTCAAGGCGAAGTATTAAGCGGCAAGGGACTGACAGATGATGATGTTATTGAACAATTGCGAGGGAAAAAAGGAAGCAAACTGGATTTGCTTATCAAAAGAACAGGAGTTAAAGAAGAATTGAACTTTGAAGTCACCAGAGACCGAATTCCCATTAATAGTGTAGATGCCGCCTTCATGTTATCTGAAGAAATTGGCTACATCAAAATCAATCGATTCTCAAAGACCACTTACAGTGAATTTGAAAAGGCCCTGAAAGCGCTAAATAAGCAGGATATGGAAGATCTTGTTTTAGATCTTCGGGGTAACGGAGGAGGATATCTTTATTCAGCAGTTCAAATTGCCGATGAGCTTGTTAGTGGAAAAGACGTTATCGTATCTACTGAAGGCCTTAATCAATCGCGACAGGTATTCCATGCAAAGTCAAAGGGCTCCTTTACTTCAGGTAAGTTGATCGTTCTGATTGACGAAGGAACAGCATCAGCCAGTGAAATACTGGCAGGATGTATTCAGGATTGGGATCGTGGAATTCTCATAGGAAGAAGATCCTTTGGAAAAGGTTTGGTAATGAAACCATTCACTCTTGGAGATGGCAGTATGGTTAGATTGACCACATCACGATACTATACTCCTTCAGGACGATGCATACAAAAGGATTACAGTGAATCCAAGGAAAATTATGAGGATGAAATTCATCACAGATTTGAGAAAGGTGAATTCTTTTCACTCGACTCCATCGATCTGCCCAATGAACTAAAATTCAAAACAAGGGAAGGCCGCACCGTATATGGAGGTGGTGGAATTTTACCCGACATATTCTTTCCAGCTGACACAATGCTGCTTGGAGATCGTTATCAGGAAATCCTGAAAAGCGGACTTGTGGTCGAATTCACACTTGATTACGCCGATAGAAACCGAAAAAGTCTTGTGAAGAAATACAATGAAGCCATTGAACTATACAATGATTCTGACCTAAGCATTCTTTTGATCCACGAATTTGACATACTTCTAAAAGAAAAAGGTTATGCCAAGGGTGTTTCAAGTGATATGAGCAAAGCACTTAGCCGACAATTAAAAGCATTCATCGCCCAATATTTGTGGGATGAAAAATCATATTACCTGGTGATTAGCCAGGATCAGGGAATTCTCAACAAGGCAGTTGATGTTTTGAATGACTGGGATCAAAACTGGACCATGTTATCTGAACGAGTTAAATAAATTCATAATTATATTTGCCAACTTTCCAAACGAAATGAAATGAAAGAGAACATTAAAATTGCACTACTAGCACTGATTTCCGTGACTTTGATCATTAATACCTTTATGAAGGGTGATGGCGGAAACGAAGATCGACCAAGAAGAATTAATAACATCAGGGCCAACAACGCCACGATCCAACCTCAGAACAATGCCAATCCAAGCGCAGTTGTTCCGATCGATAATGAGAATATCGTGTCAAATGAGCCATTTGTAGACAGCAAACCAAGTACAAGTGTGGTTTTCGATACATATGATCATGACTTTGGTGACATCAACCAGGACACTGAAAATGAGAAGATCTTTGCGTTCAAAAACACTGGATCCGAACCTTTGGTAATAACAAATGCAAAAGGATCATGTGGTTGTACCGTTCCGGAATATCCTAAGAACCCTATCGCTCCGGGAGAAACCGGTGAGATCAGAGTTGTATACAGTCCTGGTAAACAACAGTACAAGCAAACGAAATCAGTCACGATCACTGCGAATACTGAACCTCCTACAACGGTCTTGAAGGTCTATGCCAACGTCATTCCTTCAAACCCTGATCAGGTTGTACCTGTGGATGTAAACGCCGGTGGATAAATCAATCTGAATGGATCTCATTCAGGCCTATACCGAGGGGAATTCTTTCGGAAAGGAGAATAATCTTCACCTCAAAGTAATTGAAGCCGGGCATATTGAATATGCCATGGAAGTTGAGGATAAACATTTTGCACTACATAATGTGGTGCACGGTGGAGCTATTGCCGGACTTATGGATGCCATTCTGAGTGTTGCTGCATTTAGTTCAGTGGCTTCCGAGGGAAAACACGTGGCAACGGTTGAGTTTAAAATCAACTATTTAAAGGCAGTTCGTGATAAATGTACCCTAAAGGGCATTGGTAAAGTGATAAAAAAGGGCAGTAGATTAATTTATTGTGAAGGTGAGATATACAATGAAAATGAAGAATTGGTAGCTAATGGCCAGGGTACAATAATGCCTCTATAAATTAGTTTCATTTTTAGTAGTTTACTTGATTTTATTATCTTGTCTAACGATTTTACAAAGCAGATTAAATGAAAATTCTTCAACAACCTATCAAGGTAAAACGTCATTCCAGAGTTAATGTACATTTCAGCAGACCCTGTACCGTTTATCTCATGACTGAAGTGAATTTCAAAAGATATAAGGATGGAGCTTCCTTTAGAAGACTGGGTGGACAATTTGACCAGTCACCCGCTGAGTTTATTGCTCCTTATGATGGCACCTGGCATGCAGTTATCGAGAAAGGATCACATTTTAGTCCGCAACCCATTGAAGGACGTGTAGAGGTTCTGTCTCCGTTAATGAAAGACATTCCGTACTTCACTGATGATGAAGATGTTGAGGCAATAGCTGCAGACAATTCAATCGAGGAATTAGCCGCAGAAAGTGAAGAAGAAGTTGAGGACACTTCAGAAGAATCGGCAGACGATAAGGGAGAAGAAGAGGAAGAAGAAGAAAAAGAATAATTTTTTTTCGATTTAGATTTTCCTCAGGAATTACAATTTTTTTTTCGTAGCTTTCAACTGCAAACTCAATCCAAAACGAGTAATTATTCAACTATAACCGAATAAATGAGGCAGTTAAAGATTACCAAGTCCATTACCAATCGGGACACCGCTTCCTTAGATAAATATCTTCAGGAAATAGCCAAAGTAGACCTCATCTCAGCCGAAGAAGAGGTGAAATTAGCCGTCAAAATCAGAGAAGGAGACGAAGATGCTCTGCATAAACTGACCAATGCGAATTTGAGATTCGTAGTGTCCGTTGCAAAGCAATACCAGAATCAGGGTCTTTCACTTCCCGATCTGATCAATGAAGGAAACCTTGGGCTTATTAAAGCGGCAAAAAGATTCGATGAAACAAGAGGTTTCAAATTCATTTCGTATGCAGTATGGTGGATTCGTCAGTCCATTATTTCTGCCGTAGCAGATCAGTCCAGAATGGTGAGACTGCCTTTAAATAAAATAGGCACGATCAGTAAGATAAAAAAGGCTGCTCTTGCTCATGAGCAGAAGTATGAAAGAGAGCCATCTCCGGAAGAATTGGCAGAAATCCTTGAAATGCATGAAGATGACATCAAAGCTACCATGGGTATCTCGGCAAGACATATTTCCATGGATGCTCCTTTTGTAGATGGAGAAGAGCATGGTTTATTAGACGTGCTTGAAAATCCGGATGCACCGAATGCCGACATGTCATTGATCTCGGAATCACTTCAAACCGAAATTCACAGAGCATTGTCGACACTCACTGAAAGAGAAAAGCATGTGATTCTATATTTCTATGGTATTGGAATGAAGCACAGTTTGACTTTAGAAGAAATAGGTGAGAAATACGGACTTACCCGTGAAAGAGTAAGACAGATCAAAGAAAAAGCCATAAGAAAGCTTAAAAATGGGTCGAAAAGCAAATTGCTTAAAGCTTATTTAGGATAATATCCAAAGATTTCAAATATGAAGAGCCCCGAATTACGGGGCTTTTTTTTATTAACTTTATTGGATGTGCCAAAAATGAGAAGTGAAAAAGCTCATTTCCATATCTCTGATAATCAGTTCAATCTGTTTTTTTTCTTGTGAAAAGGAAGAACCTGAAGTAGGACAGAAGATTATAACCATAGAACGAGATCCTTTGTGTGATGGTTTGAAAAACTCAAGCTATATTCCTATACTAAAAGGTCTTCACTGGGAGTATCAATCTGGAAACCAAGAGGCATTTGATATTAAAGATTCTGTATTCGAATCTGAAGAATGGAGGTATATCATCACAAGATCATGGTTCGAAACAGGAGGAGGGTCATTTCCGGTCCCGGTTAAACATGAAGAGCATTATGTCATTTATGAGAATTCAGCCGGTGAAATATTCCAACATGGATATCCAAAAGATGAAAATACGGTAGAAGATCTTTTGATCAAGAATAATCCTGTTGTTGGTGATGAATGGTTTATGGACATCAATGAAATCAGGAAAAGAAAGATCTATTCCATGTATGAAAAGGTCATTACTGACAGTTGTACCTATTTCGACTGCCTTTTAATCAAACAGTTTGTTCTAAAAAACAGAGTTTACATGCCTGAAGGTGAGTTCTACTACAAGCAAGGAGTGGGTTTGGTCAAGTACCATACCTCTGGGTATTTTACACCTGAATGGATTGAATTAACCGAATTTCAAAAGAATTAGATCAAAATCTGAAATCAGGAACCTGCCTGCCGGCAGGCAGGTCTGGAATCTGCCCGCCCGTTCCGAACGGCACGTTCGGGCGGGGAATCTGGAATCTACATATTTCTCCTATACTGTCCTCCAACCTCAAACAAAGCGTTTGTAATCTGACCAAGTGAACATACCTTACAGGCTTCCATCAAATGTTCAAACACGTTTTCATTGTTCACGGCCGCTTCCTGAATTTCCTTTAGCATTTTGTTGGCTTCATCGCGATTCCTGTCCTGAAGCTCACCGAGCATCTTGATCTGATATTGCTTCTCTTCCTCTGTAGCTCGAATAACCTCATCCGGAAGTATGGTTGGGGATCCTTTAGAACTCAGGAATGTATTAACCCCTATGATGGGATATTCTCCCGAATGCTTCAATGACTCATAATGCAAACTTTCTTCCTGAATCTTACTTCTCTGATACATGGTTTCCATAGCACCAAGTACCCCTCCTCTCTCATTAATCCTTTCAAATTCAACAAGCACTGCCTCTTCAACAAGGTCTGTCAATTCTTCAATTATGAATGAGCCTTGCAATGGATTCTCATTTTTGGCTAGTCCCAGTTCCTTGTTTATGATCAACTGAATGGCCATGGCTCTTCGAACCGACTCTTCGGTTGGCGTTGTGATGGCCTCATCATAAGCATTGGTATGAAGAGAATTACAGTTGTCATAAATGGCATAAAGAGCCTGAAGTGTTGTTCGAATATCGTTGAAATCGATCTCTTGTGCATGAAGCGATCTTCCTGAAGTCTGAATATGATACTTGAGCTTCTGAGCTCTTTCGTCGGCACCATACTTATTCTTCATGGCCTTAGCCCAAATTCTTCTCGCAACTCTACCGATGACCGCGTATTCGGGATCGATTCCATTGCTGAAGAAAAAGGAAAGGTTTGGTCCAAATTCATTGATATCCATTCCCCTGCTCAGGTAGTACTCTACATAGGTGAAGCCATTACTCAATGTAAGTGCTAACTGAGTGATCGGATTGGCACCGGCCTCTGCTATATGATATCCGGAAATGGATACGCTGTAGAAGTTTCGCACTTTCTTGGCGATGAAATACTCCTGAACATCACCCATCAGGCGAAGAGCAAATTCGGTCGAGAAAATACAAGTATTCTGAGCCTGATCTTCTTTAAGAATATCGGCCTGCACTGTACCGCGCACCTTATTGAGGGTGTCGGCTTTTATCTTGTTATAAACTTCTTCAGGTAATACTTTATCTCCAGTTATTCCAAGAAGCATAAGACCCAGACCGTCATTACCCTCAGGTAAATCACCCTGATATTCCGGTTTCTTAACTCCCTTCTTTTTGAAATATTCCTCTATCTTTTTGGAAACTTCCTTTTCAAGGCCATTTTCAATTATGTATCTCTCGCACTGCTGATCAATAGCCGCATTCATAAAGAATCCGAGAAGAATTGGAGCAGGTCCGTTAATAGTCATACTGACCGATGTCTTCGGATCTGCCAGGTCGAAGCCGCTATAAAGTTTTTTGGCATCATTCAAACAGCATATAGATACACCGGCATTTCCAATTTTGCCGTATATATCAGGCCTCAGATCAGGATCATTCCCATAAAGCGTAACCGAATCAAATGCCGTTGAAAGTCTCTTGGCAGGCATGTCAATTGAAACATAGTGAAACCTTCTGTTCGTTCTCTCAGGTCCACCCTCACCAGCAAACATCCTGGTGGGATCTTCTCCTTCCCTTTTGAAAGGGAATAAACCTGAAGTAAAGGGAAATTCACCCGGAACATTTTCCTGTAAATTCCATTTCAATACATCACCCCATGCCTCATACTTAGGCAAGGCGACCTTAGGGATTTGACTGTGAGAGAGACTTTCAGTGTGGGTCTGTATAGATAATTCCTTATCCCTTACCTTGAACTTAAAGACCTCATCGCTGTATTTTTTCTTTTTCTCATCCCATTTCTCAAGAATTACCTTATTTCTTGGATCGAAGTCCATGAGACAACCCTCGTATTGCTTTTGCATTCCATCAATGAGTGCCTTATCTGCATTCTGTTCTCTTAACAGGTCAATCGACTTCTGCAAGGCAAACAGATTCTGAGCAACAGCTGATTGACTTTCTACCCACTTATCATAGGAACGGTTATTCTCTGCGATCTCTGAAAGGTATCTCGTTCTGTTGGGTGGAATGATATAGATCTTCTCAGATTCTTCTTTTTCTTCCGGTAGATTTGATAATAGATCCGAATCAGTCTTTTCCGAAATCTCCTTCATGATGGAACGGAACAAATTGTTCATTCCAGGATCATTGAACTGAGATGCAATGGTTCCGAATACCGGAATGTCCTCATCGAGAACTTCAAATAACTGATGATTCCTTTTGTATTGTTTTTTGACATCTCGAATGGCATCCAGTGCTCCTCTTTTGTCGAATTTGTTGATGGCAATGATGTCAGCAAAGTCAAGCATGTCGATTTTCTCGAGCTGAGTTGCAGCACCATACTCCGGTGTCATTACGTAAAGACTTACATCGCTGTGTTCGATGATTTCCGTATCAGACTGACCTATTCCCGAAGTTTCAAGAATGATCAAGTCGAAATCAGCGGCTTTCAAAACCTGAAGGGCTTCATTTACATGAACTGAAAGGGCAAGATTGGACTGACGTGTCGCCAAAGAGCGCATATATACTCGGTTGTTTCGTATAGAATTCATCCGAATTCTATCACCAAGCAATGCTCCACCGGTCTTTCTCTTTGATGGATCAACAGAAACGATTGCCACTTTCTTATCTTCAAAGTCATACAGGAATCTTCGAACCAATTCATCAACCAGAGATGATTTACCGGCTCCACCTGTTCCGGTAATACCCAATACCGGCGTAGTTGACGTGCTTGCCTTGTCGTGGATTACTTTAAAATCTTTTTCAGCCTCTTTGGGAAAGTTTTCGGCTGCTGAAATCAGCTTCGCTATGGAATTCACATCATTCTTAGAAAGTCTTTCCACCTCACCGTTTAAATCTTTACCTGTGGGGAAATCACATTTCTGGATCATGTCGTTGATCATTCCCTGCAAACCCATGGCTCTTCCATCATCAGGAGAATAAATCCTGGTAATTCCATAATTATGTAATTCTTCAATTTCATGAGGAAGAATTACACCACCCCCACCGCCAAATATTTTAATATGACCTGCTCCTTTTTCATCCAAAAGGTCTTTCATGTATTTGAAGTACTCATTGTGTCCTCCCTGATACGAGGTCATGGCAATAGCATTCGCGTCTTCCTGGATTGCGCAATCCACCACTTCTTCAACACTTCGATCATGACCGAGGTGAATCACCTCTACACCTGTACTTTGGATAATCCGACGCATGATGTTAATGGCAGCATCGTGTCCATCGAATAAACTGGCAGCAGTGACGATACGAATTTTATTCTTCGGCTTGTAAGGAGCGATCTTTTCCATAAAATGTAATTGGGGTCTGCAAAATTACGAAATACAGAGCTTAGATCGATACAATTCAAAATTCATCAAATGATAGCTTGTAAATCAGAAAGTGCTTACTATTGCTATTTTTAAATTCTATATGAAAATACTGGGGATTTCCGCCTTCTACCATGATTCAGCCGCATCGCTGATTGTTGACGGAAAAATTGTGGCGGCTGCACAGGAGGAAAGATTTACACGTAAAAAACACGACGCCTCCTTCCCTACAAATGCCGTTAAATACTGTCTTGATTTTGGTGGCTGTAGTATCGATGATCTTGATGGTATTGCATTCTACGACAAACCTCTTTTGAAATTCGAAAGACTTCTTGAGACTTATTATGCTTTCTCTCCCCTTGGATTGACATCTTTTATCAAGGCAATCCCCGTATGGTTGAAAGAAAAGTTATTTCTGAAAAAGCTGATCAAAGATGAACTCTCTTCTATCATGGACTATGATAGCAAATCATTAAAGTTATTTTTTCCGGAACATCACCTTTCTCATTCTGCCAGTGCATTCTACCCTTCACCTTATGAGGATGCGGCTATCCTTACATTAGACGGTGTAGGTGAATGGGCCACAGCTTCCATTTGTCACGGAAATGGAAATGAGATCAAGATTTTAAGGGAAATGCGCTTTCCGCATAGTCTTGGTTTACTTTATTCCGCCTTCACTTATTTTCTTGGCTTTCGTGTTAACTCAGGTGAGTATAAATTAATGGGACTAGCTCCTTATGGGAATAGAGAATCTGATGACACAAAACGATTTATCGACATCATAAAAAAAGAACTGATTTCTATAGAAGAAGATGGTTCTATTCGCTTAAATCAGAAATATTTCAACTATGCCACGGGCTTACGTATGGTTCACGATAAAAAATGGCATAAGTTATTCGGGATCACACGCAGAAAACCAGAAGATGAACTGAAACAGATTCACTGCGACATGGCCATCGCCATTCAAATTGTGACTGAGGAGATAGTTCTTGCCATGGCCCGTGAGGCCAAAAGACTGACTTCATCAAAATACCTCTGTTTGGCCGGAGGCGTAGCGCTGAATTGCGTTGCTAACGGAAAACTTGTCGAGTCAGGAATCTTTAAAGACATATTCATTCAACCAGCGGCTGGTGATGCTGGTGGAGCCCCTGGAGCAGCTCTGGCTGTTTATCATATTCATCAACAAAAAGGAAGGGATATTTCAACTACTGCGATGGATGGAATGAGTGGATCTTATCTTGGGCCATCATATGGAGATGCTGAGATTGAAAAAGTAATCCGCAAGTATGATGCCTCTTGCAAATCATACGAAGACTTTACTCAACTTACGGACAAAGTGGCTAAACTTCTTTCAGAAGGAAATGCCATTGGGTGGATGCAAGGAAGAATGGAATTTGGCCCAAGGGCGCTGGGAAACAGAAGCATACTGGGTGACCCGAGGAATCCTGAAATGCAAAAGAAACTCAATTTAAAGATCAAGTACAGGGAGTCTTTCAGACCATTTGCTCCTTCCGTACTAGCAGAAGAATGCAAAAACGTTTTTGAACTGGATGGAATTAGTCCTTATATGTTATTGGTGAAGGGAGTGAAAGACGATATCAAAAATGAGAAGCCTGAGAACTATGATTCACTTTCTATTAAGGACAAGCTCTATTTCAATAGATCCAACATTCCTGCAATAACTCATATAGATTATTCTGCCCGTATACAGACTGTTCACAAGGATACCAATCCTGCGTATCATCAGTTGATCTCTTCATTCAACAAAGAAACCGGATGTCCCCTTGTAGTAAATACGAGCTTTAATGTCAGAGGTGAACCAATCGTCAATACACCTGAGGATGCCTATCGCTGCTTTATGAGAACGGAAATGGATTATCTCGTCATTGAGAATTTCTTGTTTGCCAAAACAGATCAAAAGGATTGGGAAGATACCGATCACTGGAAGGAGGAATTCGTTCTTGATTAGTTCCACATGAAAAGAAAGTACATTTTTTATGTCATCTTATTTGCTCTGATGGCCCTGCCGCTGGAGTTTGTATCATATTATGTGTGCAAGGTATTTTTCCTTCCGAGGGGTTTGATATTTACGGAGAAAAGCATTACGCAGGAGGAATATGATACTTACATGAATGAAAGAGATCCTGACCTTGGTTGGCACTGTGCCAAAGTTCAATGTTCAGAACTAGATGAGATAGGATCAAGAAGAATACCGAACTTCCCAAACCCGATGGAGAATCCGGCAGTTATATCTGCCTATGGTGATTCCTACACTTTCAGCAATCGCACAAAACCTAAAAATTCCTGGTGCAATAAACTTTCTGGTTTGATCGGACAACGAGTGAATAATTTCGGAGTATCGGGATATGGCACAGATCAGGCCTTTATGCGATATCATCTTAATGAAATGGATACAGCCCAATACGTCATACTCAACCATTTTGTCTTCGACATCATGAGAAATGTGAATCAGCATTGGGGTACCAGATTTTCAGTTGAAGGTCAGAAATTGGGACTGAAACCCCGATACATTCTTAATAACAACGAGCTTGACTTAGTTGAATTACCAAAACCTTCTTACGAGGAATTCTCGTTATTACTGGAAAAGCCAGAGGAATATTTCGAACATGAATATTATTTACCTAATACTGAATATGGCTCTGTAAAGCTAAAATTCCCTTTTACCTTGAGTTTGATCAGAACATTGATCTTTCACACAAAATTTCATTCCTTGTATAAAGGAGAACCGGTTCACACTCCTTTTTATAAAAAGGATCATTCCACAGGATCTCTGCAATTGACATACAAGATCATGTCCGACTTTGTAAAACTTGCTAAAGAAAGAAATCAGATCCCAATTATTCATATCATTCCCTTTAGTGAAGACTTAGAATACTTCGAAAAGAATGGGAAATGGTCTTACCAGGAACTGCTAGCCCTGCTGGATAGTTCAGGAATATTTTACATAAATTCGGGGCGGGAAATCCTCGACAAAAAGATCAGTAATTACGAAGAAATTTACGCCGGGGAGGGACATTTTAATGCCAGAGGTGACAGCGTTCTGGCCGAAATATTAGCAGAAAAGATTAAAATCAATTAGAATGGAATTTCTTAAAGACCTCTTTAAGTTTTTGATGGAAAGAAAAAAGTTTTGGCTGTTGCCCATCATTATCGTTCTGCTACTATTGGGCGTTCTGTTGGTTCTGGGTGGCTCTTCCGCAGTAGCCCCATTCATTTACACCCTGTTCTAGATGGAAATCAAGGATTTAAAATCGCAATTGGTAATTGTGGTCGGCTTTCTGGCCTTATCCTACCTGTTCGACTCAGATGTACTGAGCTACATTGCCCTTGCACTGGGTGCACTCTTTCTGATTTCCGAAATGGCTTCAAAAGCCATACTATGGCTTTGGTGGAAAATAGCTCATGTACTTGGCTGGATCAATACACGAATCTTATTAAGCATTGTGTTCTATGTCATACTGATTCCAATTGCCACTCTTTCAAAAATCTTCAAAAGAGACCCATTATTGATCAAATGGCCGGGTAAAGGTTCCTCTTTTGTTATTCGGGACCACACTTTTCAGCCCTCCGACCTGGAAAACCCCTGGTAATAATTTACCCTCTTAGATCTTGTTTGCCTTATCCAAGATATTGCTCTTTTTGACCTATCCATTGACATGGATTATTATCCTTCTGATTCTGGCCTATTTCCGGAGAAAGAAAGCTGACTTCAAAAAGTGGATCATATCATCGGTTATTGTGTTTTTGGTATTCTCCAATTCTTTATTATTCAACATTGTACTTTCGGCTTGGGAAGGCAGGAATACAGAAACTGCAGAAACTTATGATGGCGTTATTATTTTGGGTGGCTATTCTTCTTGGAATGAGAGTCACAATATGGTTTCATACAATCAAAGTTCCGATCGCCTGATTCAGGGGGTGAAAGTTTATAAGAAAGGCATTGCAGATAAGATTGTCCTTTCCGGTGGAAGTGGCATTCTACTGAAACCAGACGAAAAAGAAAGTGCCTGGGTATCTTCTTTCCTGTTAGAATTGGGAATTCCCAAAGAAGACATCATAATTGAAAATGATTCAAGAAATACCCATGAGAATGCATTGTTCCTTTCAAAAATGCTTGACCTCAAAGGAAAATATCTTTTGGTAACCAGTGCTTTTCATATGAGGAGGGCTAGAGCTTGTTTCGAGAAACAAGGCATTAATTGTGATCATTTCCGGGTTGATTATTTTACGGATAAAGACGATTATACGCTTGAAACTTTCATTGTGCCATCTGCCTATGCACTTGCCGGATGGCAAATAGTCATTAAAGAATGGATTGGTTACTGTGTTTACAGTATGAGAGGATTTATTTAAGCTTCTTTGTGTGCTTGTTGTAAAGATCATGGATCATACCATCAGCCAGGCCAAGCTTGGGGACCATGATCTCGGAAATGTTTGACCATTTCATGATCTTCAGAAATATCTCGGAAGCCGGAACGATCACATCGGCCCTGTCTTCTCTTAGCTTTAATACCTCAATGCGATCTTTAAGCGACATTTTGCTCAAATTACCATTGAGTTCTTTGAGCTGTTTGTAGTACAGAGGAGCATAATCCTTGAGTTTTGCGAGTTTATAAAGGCGGTTAATATTTCCACCTGTACCAATAATTAGCAAAGGATCATATTTATCAGAATAAGTTCTCAACCACGACTTCATATCAGACCAGGTTTTCTCCGTAACAATGTCATTCTTTAAACGGAGGGTACCAATGTTAAACGATTCCGACTTAACTCTTTTTCCTTTTTTGAATAATGATATTTCCGTGCTTCCTCCTCCAACGTCAACATATAAATAAGAACCTTTCGGATTCAAAGATTCAGCAACATGATTTTCATAAATCATCTCTGCTTCTTCCTTTCCCTTCAAAATCTCCAATTCGAATCCGGTTTCCTTTTTGATCCTCTCTCTTAATTCAGGTCCATTACTTGCATCTCTCATGGCTGAGGTTGCACAGACTCGATAATCCTTAACATCATACACTTCATTAAGCTGCCTGAATGCTGATAAAGATTTAATCAGTTTTTCGGCCCTCGGACCTTTGATTTTTCCGTGCAGAAAAGCGTCTTCACCCAAACGAATAGGCAGCCGGATCAAAGTTATTTTGCGAAAAGCATCTTCACCATCGGAAGTTTTGAATACTTCCATGAAAAGCATCCTCACCCCATTGGACCCGATATCCACAGCAGAAAATCTCATAGGGTCGAATTTATTAAAAACAACCTAAGAAAGCAGTTTTTGATAGTATTTGTAAACCTCGATCTGAGATCTGATGGCACGACCTTCAGTTGGAATAAATTTGTTCGAACCTTTTACGTCAATAATCCTTGCTTTGACATTGTCATTCAAATAGAAGTCCAGGACATCTTTGAGTTCCTTTTGAATTTTCTTATCAAGGATCGGCGCGGTAACCTCTATTCGACTATCCAGGTTTCTTGTCATCCAGTCGGCCGAAGAGAGATAGTATTTCTCATCGCCGTCATTGTGGAACATGATAATCCTTGTATGCTCCAGAAATCTATCTACAATACTTGTAATTGTAATGTTCTCGCTCAAGCCTTTTACCCCTGGTATAACCGAACAAGTACCCCTTACAACCATATCAATTTTCACTCCGGCATTGCTTGCATCGTATAGTTTTTGAATCATGTCAGCGTCAACGACATTGTTGATCTTTATCAGAATGTATGCTTTCTTACCGGCTTTTGCATTCTTTATTTCCTGATCAATGAGCTTAACAAAGTTTCTTCTGGTATTGGTAGGTGAAACAAAGAGATTTCGATATGTCACCCTTTTGTAATTATCCCGGAAAAAAGTAAATACTTTCTGAACCTCATTCGTTATATTCTTATCGCAAGTAAACAAAGACAGATCCGTGTAAATGCGCGCCGTTCCTTCGTGGAAGTTTCCAGTACCCACATGGGCATATAGTACATTCTTCTTATCAACTTTTTCTTTGATCAGAATGAGTTTAGAGTGAACCTTCAATCCGGGAACTCCAAAGATCACTCTTACACCTTCCTCCTCTAGTTTTCTTGCCCATTGAATGTTGTTCTCTTCGTCGAACCTCGCCTGTAATTCGATCACAACAGTAACATTCTTTCCATTTTTGGCTGCTACAATTAAGGCATTGATGACCCTTGAGTTGGCTGCAGCGCGATAAAGTGTCATTTTTATCGATGTCACACTCGGTTTAATAGCAGCTTCTCTCAATATATCCAGTAAATAATGAAATGCCTGGAATGGAAAATGCAGCATAACATCCTTTTTCTGAATTACATTCAGCAAACTAACCTGATCTCTCAGATCGGGATGCTCCAATGGAGGCAAATTATTGTATCTCAGTTTTGCCGTTCCAACATCCGGAAAACCTATAAAATCTTTGAAGTTATGATATCGACCACCCGGAATGAGGTTATCCCCCTTTTCAAGGTTGTTTCTCAACATCAAATATTCAAGAAGATCCTGAGGCATATTTTCGTCATAGAGAAATCTTGTTGCTCTACCTTCTTTTCTATTCGCTATACTTTGCCTGACCTTATTTAAAAAGCTCACAGATATATCTTCAGAAATGTCCAGCTCGGCATCCCTTGTGATCTTGATCGTATAAGCTTCTATGGAATCATATTCAAAAGCGGCAAAAATACTGGGCAAACCGACCCTAATTATATCATCAAGAAGGATGATGTACCTTTTATTCTCTTCTTTTGGTAACTCAATGATCCTGGGAATATCGCCGGAAGGAACCTCGATCAATGAATAGATATGCTTTTCCTTTGATTTCTTGATTTTCAATTTTACCGCCAGATATACTGTCTTATCCTTTAGTTGTGGAAAGGCCCGCTTGTTGGAGAGCATAATAGGAACAAGAGAAGGACGCACTTTTTGTCTGAAATAGGCCCTGACAAAGGCCAAATGTTTATCCGACAATTTGGTCTCATCCAGCATGAAAATATTTTCACTTTCAAACTCTTTTACAAGCTTCTTATAGATCTTGTTGAATTTCGCCTGCTGCTTAATTACAATCTCCTGAATGTTGGATAGCAGGGTTTTGGGATCCATATGGAGCTCTGCGATGGCCGCCTTTCGCCATGTGATCATTCTTCGATTTGCGGCAACACGGACCCGAAAGAATTCATCGAGGTTATTTGAGAAAATGCCCAGAAACCTCATTCTCTCTACCAGAGGAACGTTTGGATTTTCAGCTTCCTGAAGAACGCGATCGTTGAAATACAACCAACTAATATCGCGATTGACAAAGTTTTCCCTTTTCATTTGGCCCATGCAACGAATTAAATCAACTTAAATAAATAATAAATTAACAAAAGGTTAAGTTAAAGAGTCCTGATTTGCATCAGCTCTTAAAGAGATTCAAGTTGTTTTTCGAGCAAATCCAATTTTTCCTGAGCATCTTTCATCTTCTTCTTTTCCATCTCAACCACTTTTTCCGGAGCATTGGCTACAAAGCGCTCATTTTTTAGCTTTCCTTCAACACTTTTTAGGAAACCTTTGGTGTATTCAACCTCTTTGGCAATTCTGGCCTTCTCTTCCTCTACGTCAATACCCATGTCCATAGGGATTGAGAACTCAACTTTGTCGATAACGATGGACTTTCCTTCAGAATTCTCTCTATTTTGATTCGGCAATACATCAACATTGGCCATCTTCTCCACAATGCTGGAATGCAGTTTCCATTTCTTATCATCTCCTCCTGACAATTCCAGTTTTTCTTTGAAGCCAAGATTATTATCCTTTCTAAACTGTCTGACAAATGAAATAACCTGCTGATTATTTAGAATATCCTTTAGCAAGGTCTTGTCTATATCTCCTGCTTCAGGCCATGTTTCCCAAACTATACTTTCACCCTCTTTGTTTTCTATATGCTGCCAGATCTCTTCAGAAATGAATGGCATGAATGGGTGAACAATGGTGAGGATCTTTCTGAAATTCTCATTTGCCATTTTATAAACTTCCTCCGAAATTCCTTCTCCATAAGCGGGTTTGATCATCTCGAGATACCAGGAACAGAAATCATCCCAGATCAATTTATACGTGACCATTAGTGCATCAGAGATTCTGAATTGATCATATAATTGATTCAGCTGTGCAACAGCATCATTCAGTTTGGCATCAAACCATTTTGAAGCCAGTTCTGAAGCAACATCTGATTTCTTGTCTTTGTCAACTTCCCAGCCGTTTACAAGTCGAAACGCATTCCAGATCTTATTTGCGAAATTTCTTCCCTGAAGACATAAAGACTCATCAAAGTGAAGATCATTTCCGGCAGGCGCCGACAACATCATTCCAACCCTCACACCGTCGGCACCAAACCTGTCCATCAAATCCAAAGCGTCAGGTGAATTACCAAGAGATTTTGACATTTTCCTTCCTTGCTTATCTCTCACCATTCCTGTGAAATAAACGTTTTTGAAAGGTTGTTTGCCTGTGAATTGATATCCGGCCATGATCATTCTGGCCACCCAGAAGAAAATAATGTCGTGTCCAGTTACAAGGTCATTTGTTGGATAGTAATAATTCAGATCCTCATTTTCCTCGTCTTCATTCCACCCAAATACCGAGAATGGCCATAGCCATGAAGAAAACCATGTATCCAGTACATCCTCATCCTGAGAAATATTGGATTCATTTACATCAATTCCTTTCTCCTTGAATTTTTGAATGGCATCTTCCTTTGTTGCAGCTACTACCAAACTTCCATCCTGAGCATACCATGCCGGAATTCTATGTCCCCACCACAATTGCCTTGACACACACCAATCCTTAATATTCTCAAGCCAGTTATTGTAAACTTTGATGAACTTGGATGGGAATATATTTACCTCACCATTCTTAACAGCCGCAAGTGCAGGCTTTACAATTTCGTCCATTTTAAGGAACCATTGAGTAGAGATCCTCGGTTCAACAACGGTATCCGGATTTCTTTCTGAGTAACCGACATTATTAACGAGATCCTCGATCTTCTCAATCCTCCCCATTTCCTCAAGATCCTTGACAATCTGCTTCCTAACGGCAAATCGATCCTGACCGATATAATGACCGGCAGCTTCACTCAATGTTCCATCCTCATTCAGTGTATCAACAATTTCAAGATTATGTTTCAGGCCAAGCTCATAGTCATTGATATCGTGAGCAGGTGTCACTTTCAATGCACCCGTTCCGAATTCCATATCGATGTAGTCATCTTTGATTATTGGAATTTCTCGATTAACAATAGGAACAATTACGGTCTTACCTTCTAGATTTTTATATCTCTCGTCATCCGGGTGAATACAAATGGCCGTATCACCTAAGATGGTTTCCGGACGAGTGGTCGCGATCATAATGTATTTATCAGAATCCTTGATCTGATACTTCACATAGAAGAGTCGCGAATTAACTTCTTTTCTGATAACTTCCTCATCCGACAAGGCTGTCTTTGCCTTTGGATCCCAGTTGATCATCCGGGCTCCCCGATAAATCTTCCCTTCTTCGTAAAGGTCGATGAAAACCTTGATCACAGATTCATATAGATCGGGATCCAGGGTAAATTTTGCTCTGTCCCAGTCACAGCTTGCGCCAAGTTTCTTTAGCTGGCCAAAAATGATGCCATCGTGTTTTTCTTTCCATTCCCATGCATGTTCGAGAAATTTATCCCGGCCGATATCCGTTTTATTTATGCCTTGCTCAGCAAGAAGATTAACCACTTTTGCCTCTGTGGCGATGGATGCATGATCGGTACCCGGCACCCAACATGCATTCTTACCCAAGAGTCTGGCTCTTCTGATAAGAATATCCTGAATGGTATTGTTGAGCATGTGTCCCATGTGCAAGACACCGGTGACATTTGGAGGGGGAATTACAATACTGTATGCTTCTCTGTCATCTGGCGTTGACTTAAAGAGTTCTTTTTCTGTCCAGAACTGATACCACTTTTCCTCGACTTTTGCCGGATCGTACTTGCTTTCGATTTTCATTGTTATTTATGGGATATAAGGCCGCAAATTTATTAATAATAGCCTCATTTATGTGATTTATTCACACAAGCATGTGGTGTTAAAGTTTTGTTAAAAGCAAGAAAGGCAGTTTGGTTTTTAAGTAGATTTGTTTGCAAATAGAAATTACTTCAAATTGTTGCTATGAAAAAAGCCTTATTATCTATCGCATTTGCTGCTGCCACGGTGTTCTCGTTGAACGCTCAGACAGAAGCTGTAACTGTGGAAAATCCAAATGCACCTGAGATCTCTTTTGAGACGGAGACCATTAATTATGGTACGATTGAGAAAGGTGCGAATGGAGTTCGAGAGTTCGTTTTTACCAATACTGGAAAAAGTCCTTTGATCATTTCAAATGCCAGAGGAAGTTGTGGATGTACTGTTCCAACTTGGCCAAAAGAGCCGATCAAGCCGGGTGAAAAAGGTACGATCAAGGTAAAATATGACACGAACAGGTCGGGTCCTATTAATAAGTCGGTAACCATCACTTCAAATGCCAAGACGCCAACTAAAGTCTTGAGAATTAAAGGAAATGTGATCGTTCCACAGACTTCACCAGAAAAAGAAATTCCATCTGCTGCACCTGTTGCTAACTAGGATAGAATTGACTAAAAAAATCATATTTCTTAGCCTGGTGCTGTTCGCAGCGTCAGGCTTTGTTTTTTCTCAAAAGGCCCCTCTCAAATTCCAGAAGAGTACTCAAAAGTTTGGGAAGGTTGAAGAGGGAAAAGACATTTATCTCACTTTCGAATTTGTTAACGAAGGTGAGAAGCCTGTCATCATCAATGAAAGCAAAGTAAATTGCTCATGCACGGTGGTGACCTTCCCGAAAGAGCCCATCAACCCAAATACAAAAGGAGAGATCAATATAGGATTCCACACCAAAGGTAAAATAGGTTATCAGGAACGTACGGTTGAATTGATCACGAATCAGGGGAATTCCACAATCACATTTAAAGGGGTTGTGAAAGCTACGGAAGAGACCAAAGAGGAGTACAAACACTCCCATTAATCCTTTTTTCTTATTGAGGTAAAAGTTACTTTTGTGCCTCTAAAATTTTAATCCAATGCCGCATTTGTCGAGACGAGGCAAAGAAATGCCCGAATCACCCATCAGAAAACTGGTTCCTTTTGCAGAACAGGCTGTAAAAGACGGTAAAAAAGTCTTCTTCCTGAATATTGGCCAACCCGATATAGAAAGTCCGGATGTAGCCCTTCAGGCTGTGAAAAATAACGACCTAAAAGTTCTTGAATACAGTCATTCCGCTGGATTTCAGACATACCGAGAAGGTCTGGCAAAATATTATCAAAAAGTAGGAATTGATGTAGGAGTTGATGAGATCATGATCACTACTGGTGGTTCTGAAGCATTGTTGTTCGCATTTATGTCATGTTTGAATGAAGGCGACGAGGTCATCATTCCTGAACCATTCTATGCAAATTACAATGGTTTTGCCGTAGCAGCGGGTGTAAAGATTGTGCCTGTCACATCAAAAATCGATGATGGATTTTCCCTTCCTCCCATTGAGGAGTTTGAAAAATTAATTTCAGGTAGAACGAAAGCCATCCTGATCTGCAACCCGGGTAATCCTACTGGTTGTCTATATTCTAAGGAGGAGTTAATGCGACTACGCGAGATTGTTCTGGAACACGATCTTTTTCTTTTTTCTGATGAAGTCTACAGAGAGTTTTGTTACGATGGAAATGAGCATTTTTCAGTGATGCAACTCGATGATCTTGATAGAAATGTTGTGCTTGTTGATTCTGTTTCAAAAAGATACAGCATGTGTGGTGCCCGAATTGGAGCCATCGTTTCCAGGAATAAATACGTTATGAGTGCTGCCCTGAAATTTGCACAGGCAAGATTGAGCCCGCCAACACTGGCTCAAATTGCTGGTGAAGCGGCCCTTGATACGCCAGACTCTTATTTCGATGAAGTTAAGTCGGAATATGTTGAGAGAAGAAATGTCCTGATTGAACATTTGAATAGAATTCCGGGCGTTAAATGTCCAACACCAAAAGGTGCCTTTTATGCTGTTGCAGAATTGCCAATCGACGACTGCGATGAATTCTGTCAGTGGATGCTGGAATCATTTTCCCGTGAAAATAAAACTGTTATGATGGCTCCGGCCAGCGGATTCTATGCTACTCCTGGTTTGGGCAAGAAAGAGGTTCGTATAGCCTATGTGCTTGAAAAGGATGCCATTGTTGAAGCGGTTAAATGCATTGAAGCAGGACTTGAACAATATCCGGGAAGAACATCCGTCTGATATTTGTGAGATTCGAACCACGTAATTTTTTAGATAAAGGCAGGATCATCATTTTTATCCTGCTCATTATTCCTTCGTTGAGTTTTGCTCAGCTGAAGATTGATTATTATATGAAGAATGGTCGGTCTTCAATAATGAATAAGAATTACGCCCAGGCCATTGATTACTTCAATACCATCATCAACATTCACGACGATCTTTATGAGGCATATTTTCTGAGAGGAGTTGCTAAGTTTTACCTGGAAGATTTTATTGGAGCTCAGCAGGACTTCAATCGAGCTATTGCAATCAAACCCTATTATCCCGATGCTTATCATTACAGGGCTCTCACAAAAGATCAGTTAAAGCAATTCCATGAGGCTCTTAAAGATTTCGATAAAGCGATTGAGCAGGAACCCAACAATGCTCATACTTATATAAACAGGGGACTGGCCAAACTACTTTTGAAGTATTACTACAGCGCCATTGAGGATTGTGATCAGGCCATTAAGATAGACGCCAAGATTGAAGGGGCTTATCTTACCAGAGCAGGTGCATACTTCGGACTGGAAAAATATGAAGAAGCCCTGGAGAATTATCGGAAAGCTTTAAAACTGAACACCTTGAGCGCTGAAACCCATACAAGAATAGGTATGGTTCAATTAGAAATGACCGATACAGCCCTGGCAATGCAGTCCTATGAAAAAGCCCTTGAAATCGATACCTTATTCAGTTTTGCCTATTACAACCGTGCCAATCTTTATATGGAGCAGGAATTATACGACCTTGCCTTGAGAGACTATAATACGGTAATTGAGCTCGATCCAAACAATGCACTTACCTATTTTAACCGGGCCATACTCAAGTCAAATATGGAAGACTATCGAGGAGCAATGGCAGATTATGCCAAGGCCGCTGAACTGAATCCGAATAACATCCTGATCTATTTTAACCGAGCAGGCCTCAAATTCAATCGTGATGATTATCGGGGTGCCCTGGAGGACTATACAAAGGCCATTGAGATCTTCCCGGATTTTGCCGATGCTTACTTCAATCGAAGTTTGGTTAAAAAGAGTATGGGTGATATTATAGGTGCGACTGAAGATTTCGAGATGGCGCAGATCATTTCAGAAAATAACTACAACAATCCGGTCACTGACTCTGAATTTGCCAAGTTGGTTGAGTTGGATGCCAATTTCAGTGCCGACTTCTACAATAAAGATTATCTGCAGAATCAAATGGTGAACATTGATATCGAACCAAAGTTTACCGTTTCATTTGTGTATGGAGATGAGACAAGAAATACAAATTATTTCTACAACCCATTGAATATTTACAATTCGTCTTTTGAGAATGACACTGAATTCATCATGCAAAAAGACGAAGCAAAGCTGGACCCAGATGCCATACATACTCTTCTGGCTGTTCTCAACAAGAACATCGAAGAAAACCCGAATCAGGTCCAGTATTACTTTAATCGGGCCGTATTCAGGGGACGAATTGAAGATTACAACGGGGCTATTGAAGATTACAACAAGGCAATTCAAATTGATCCTGATTTCGCACTGGCATATTTTAACAGAGCCAATATTCGTGTAGACTTGATTGAGCTTATAGAATCATTCGAAGACGAATACGGTCAAATGCCTGATGAAAGGATCAAGGAAGATGAGAATTATCGACTTGCACTGGCAGACTATGATAAATGTATCTCTCTTGCTCCAGATTTTAGTTTTGCCTTCTACAATCGAGGCAATTTCCGTTTGAGAATGAAGGATGTGGATGGTGCTGTTGAGGATTATAACAAGTGCATCGAGCTAAATCCCAGATTAGCTGAACCATTCTTCAATCTAGGTTTGGTTTCTCTTTACAAGGAAAACAGAGAACAGGGTTGTGCCGATATTGGCAAAGCCGGTGAAATGGGAATTAAAAAGGCCTATAATATCATCAAGCGATTCTGCTATTGATCGCCAAAACTTATAGAAAATAGTTGTCTTAATTAAAAGAAGGTAAGAATTTACCTCTTCTTCACGTCAACGTAGTCTCTTCTGTTGTATCCGGTGTAGACTTGTCTTGGACGACCAATTGGCTCCTTATTTTCTCTCATCTCCTTCCACTGTGCAATCCATCCCGGAAGTCTTCCAAGAGCGAACATTACGGTGAACATCTGAGTTGGAATTCCAATAGCTCGATAAATGATTCCTGAATAGAAATCAACATTCGGATAAAGTTTCTTTTCGATGAAGTAGTCATCGTTCAGGGCAGCATCTTCAAGACGTTTTGCAATGTCAAGCACGGGATCATTGATGCCCATTTTGCTCAATACATCATCTGCGGCCTTTTTGATGATTCTCGCCCTAGGGTCGAAGTTTTTATAAACCCTGTGTCCGAATCCCATCAATCTGAATGGATCATCTTTATCCTTAGCTTTTAGGATGTATTTATCCGTATCCCCGCCATCGTGCTTGATATTCTCAAGCATTTCTATCACAGCTTGATTCGCACCTCCGTGTAATGGTCCCCATAGGGCATTAACACCGGCAGAAATTGAAGCATACAAACTGGCTTGACTGGAACCCACAATTCTAACTGTAGATGTTGAACAGTTTTGCTCATGATCGGCATGCAAGATCAATAGTTTATCAAGAGCATCTGCAACAACAGGGTCAACATCATATTCTTCGGTAGGAACACTGAACATCATTTTAAGGAAGTTCTCACAGTATTCCAGGTCGTTGTCCGGATAATTAACCGGATGTCCAATTTCGTTCTTGTACGACCAAGCTGCAAGCGTCGGCATCTTGGCGATCATTCTGATGATGCTGTTATTCACAGCCTCAATAGATCTATACGGATCAAGTGATTCAGGATAAAATGCAGTAAGAGATGAGATCAATGAGGATAAAACTCCCATAGGATGGGCATTTGAAGGGAAGCCGGTAAGAATGTTCTTCACATCCTCGTGAATCATTGTGTGTCTTCTGATTCGGTCTGTAAACCTGTCCAGCTGATCAGAGGTTGGAAGCTCCCCAAATATGATCAGGTAAGAAACTTCAAGGAAGTTAGATTTTTCAGCCAAGTCCTCAATGTCATAACCTCGATATCTGAGGATACCGTTCTCTCCGTCCAGAAATGTAATGGCACTGCTCGTTGAACCAGTATTCTTATAACCCGGATCCAAAGTGATCACACCACTTTGAGCTCTTAGTTTACTGATGTCAATTGCAACTTCATTTTCCGTTCCTTCTACGATCGGAAGTTCGTAAGTTTTGCCATTTATTTTGATTTCTGCGACGTCTGCCATGCCTGAATTTGAAAATTTGGTGTTAGAAATGAGAGAATTGCGAAGATAATCATGAAATCACTAATTAGCAAGCGATCACGACCTCTTGAATTTAAAATTTCTGCCCGGATATTCGGCAGCACTTCCCAACATTTCTTCGATTCTTAATAACTGATTATACTTGGCCATTCTATCGGATCTGGAAGCCGATCCTGTTTTGATCTGACCCGTTCTCAATCCAACAGCCAGATCTGCAATGGTAGAATCTTCAGTTTCACCCGATCTGTGGCTCATAACAGAGGTGTATTGATTATCCTTGGCAAGATCTATTGCCTGGATGGTTTCTGTTAATGTGCCAATCTGATTCACCTTGATAAGTATAGAATTGGCAATATCTTCATCAATACCTCTTTTAAGCCTTTTTGTGTTCGTTACAAAGAGGTCGTCACCCACAAGTTGAACCTTCTCTCCAACTGCTTTTGTCAGACTAGACCATCCGTCCCAATCGTCTTCTGCCATTCCATCTTCAATGGAAATAATTGGGTATTTGTCAGTCCATTCTTTCCAGTACGATGCCATGTCATCTGATGACAATTCCCTTCCATCAGACTTATGGAAACGGTATACTTTTTTCTCATCATCATAGAATTCAGAAGAAGCTGCGTCAAGAGCAATAGACATGTCCTCACCTGGTCTGTAACCAGCTTTTTCAATGGCTTTTATCACTGTTTCAATGGCCTCTTCATTCGACTGAATGTTTGGAGCGAATCCTCCTTCATCTCCTACGTTTGTGGCATAGCCGGCATCTTTCAAGGTCGCTTTCAAGTGATGGAATACCTCTGTACCCATTCTTAAGGCATCACTGAAAGTGTCAGTTTTCAATGGCATGATCATGAATTCCTGAAAGTCGATCTTGTTATCGGCATGAGAACCACCATTAAGGATATTCATCATAGGAATTGGCATGAGATTTGAATTCATGCCGCCTACGTATTTGAATAATGGCATTCTCAACTCTTCGGCGGCTGCTTTAGCTACCGCAAGTGAGACACCTAAAATTGCATTAGCACCAAGATTCGATTTGTTCTCAGATCCATCCAGCTCGATAAGAAGTCGGTCTATGGCACCTTGCTCAAGCATGTAAGCACCTTTCAATTCTTCATTGATTGTGCCGTTCACATTCTGGACTGCCTTCAAAACACCTTTACCAAGGTATTGAGACGGATCATTATCTCTCAGCTCAACAGCTTCATGTATTCCTGTGGAAGCACCTGAGGGAACAGCTGCTCTTCCTAAAACTCCCGCATTCGTTATTACATCAACTTCAACCGTTGGATTCCCCCTACTATCAAGGATTTGCCTCGCACTAATACTGTTTATGAAGCTCATTCTTTTTTACTTTGCTTTCTTTTATAAGGTTTATAAAATCATCGAATAGATATCTTGCATCCCATGGGCCTGGTGAAGCTTCAGGGTGATACTGAACAGAAAAAGCCTTCTTGTCCTTCAATTTCATTCCGGCAAGGGTCTTGTCATTCAGGTGCATATGAGTGATTTCTATATTGTCATCTTTCTCAGCAGATTCCCAATCCACTACGAAACCATGATTCTGACTTGTTACTTCACAATGACCGGTAATCAGATTCTTTACCGGATGGTTAATTCCTCTATGTCCATTAAACATTTTCGAAGTTGTAAGTCCATTTGCCAGTGACAGAATCTGGTGACCAAGACATATTCCAAATACCGGAATATTTGAATCAAGCAATTTCTTAACGTTACCAATAACACCGGTTAAAGGAGCTGGATCACCAGGTCCGTTTGACAAGTGAATTCCATCCGGATTAAAGGCCATGATCTCATCGAAATCAGCATCATACGGGAATACTTTGACGAAACATCCTCTTTCGTTCAGACACCTGACAATGTTCTTTTTTACACCCAGGTCGATAAGAGCCACTCTGTATTCAGCACTAGGATCGCCAACTTCATATGTTTCTTTGGTCGAAACCTTTGATACCAATTCCAGTCCTTCCATGGAAGGAACATCGTTGAGCCTTTTTTGCAATTCCTTCTCGTCGAAAATTTCAGAAGAAATGATGGCATTCATGGCTCCTTTATCGCGGATATGCATTACCAGGGCCCTGGTATCGATATCGGTGATGGCTACAATATTCTGCTCCTCCAGATAATCCTGAAGTGATTTATTTCCAAAAGGACGAGAGTATTCCTGACTAAACTTTTTACAAACGAGTCCTGCAATCTTTATACTATCTGATTCAATCTCAGTTTCTGCAGTACCGTAATTCCCAATGTGTGGAGTTGTAGTAGTCATGATCTGACCGTAATAAGACGGATCAGTGAATATCTCCTGATAGCCTGTCATTCCCGTATTAAAGCAGATCTCTCCGGTCGATGTGCCGATGGCGCCGGCAGCTTTGCCATGAAAGACGGTACCGTCTTCCAGCATGACAATTCCTTTTTCTTTTGTTTTATATTTCATAAAGTGAAAATTAAAAAAAAGGGATAAAACATAAAGCTTTACCCCTCCTTAAGAAATTATAAATCATGAAAATTCATCAGTCTTTCTTCTCTTCGTCTTCTGAATCCTCTTGATTTTCTTCTTTTTTCTCTTCGGCTTTCTCTTCAGAAGCTTCTTCAGCTTTGGCCTCAACTTTTTCTTCAGATTTGGCTTCCGCTTTTTCTTCTTTTACTTCTTCGGTAGCAGCCTCAGCTTTTGGCTCTTCAGCAACTTCTTCTGTAGCTTCTGCTTTTGGTTCCTCGGCTTTAACTTCTTCATTAACCTCAGCAGCTTCTGCCTTAACCTCTTCAGTTTTCTCCTCAACAGCCTCTACTGCATCTGCTTTTACTTCTTCTGCAGTTTCAACAGCTGCTTCCTCTGCAGCCGGAGCTTCAACTGTAGCAGTTTCAGCAGCAGGTGCCGCACTTGCAGGCTTGCTTCCACCTCTTCTACTTCTACGAGTCGTTTTCTTATCTTTCTTATCCTGAATGTAGGTTTCATTGAAGTCAACCAATTCGATGAAACACATTTCAGCGTTATCACCCAATCTGGAACCAGTTTTTAAAATCCTGGTATAACCCCCATTTCTTTCAGCAATCTTTGGAGCAACATCTCTGAACAATTCAGAAACAGCATCCTTATTCTGAAGATAACTGAATACAACCCTTCTTGAATGAGTAGAATCATCTTTCGACTTTGTCAAAAGTGGTTCAACATATCCTCTAAGAGCTTTAGCCTTAGCGACAGTTGTATTGATTCTTTTATGCTCAATCAATGAACAAGCCATATTAGCCAGCATCGCCTTTCTGTGACTTGCTGTTCTGCCCAAATGATTAAATTTCTTACCGTGTCTCATTTTGTATCGTTTCTAATCGGCTGGATTTTACTTAGTCTTTATCAAGTTTGTATTTTGAAACATTCATTCCAAAAGTCAAGCCTTTTCTTTCAACTAATTCGTCCAACTCCGTCAATGACTTCTTACCAAAGTTTCTGAATTTCAATAGGTCGTTCTTATTGAACTGAACCAACTCACCCAATGTTTCTACATCGGCAGCTTTAAGGCAATTCAAAGCTCTAACTGAAAGATCCATGTCAGATAGTTTGCTCTTAAGCAATTGTCTCATATGCAATGAATCTTCATCAAACTCTTCAACTGCTGATTTCTCTTCAGATTCAAGTGTGATTTTTTCATCAGAGAACAACATGAAGTGGTGGATCAAAATCTTAGCTGCTTCTTTCAAAGCCTCTTTTGGATGAATTGAACCATCAGTTTCGATGTCAAGCGTCAGTTTTTCGTAGTCGGTCTTCTGCTCTACCCTGTAGTTATCGATTGCATAATTTACATTCTTGATCGGAGTGTAAATAGAATCGATGGCAATTACACCGGTTACTTCTTCCTCGCTTTTATTTTCTTCAGATGGCACATAACCTCTTCCTCTTCCGATGTTTAGAGTCATCTTCAGCTTAACAGAAGTATCCATGTTACAGATCACCAAATCAGGATTCAATACCTGGAATGATGTTGTGAACTTACCAATGTCACCGGCAGTCAATTTATCCTGACCCGTAATGCTAACAACAATGGTTTCAGCATCAGATTCTTCGATTTGTTGTCTGAAACGAACTTGTTTCAGATTCAAAACGATGGCAGTAACGTCCTCCACTACTCCTTTGATGGTAGAAAACTCGTGCTCAACACCTTCAATCTTTACAGAAGTGATTGCGTTTCCTTCCAATGAAGAAAGCAAGATTCTCCTCAATGCATTACCAACTGTGATACCATATCCAGGTTCCAATGGTCTGAATTCAAACTGACCATTGTGGTCGTCTGAATTTACCATGATCACTTTATCCGGCTTCTGGAAATCTAAAATTGCCATACTTTTTACTTAATTATTTTTAATTCGATTACTTAGAATAAAGTTCAACGATAAGTTGCTCTTTAATATTTTCAGGAATTTGATCTCTATGTGGAACACTGATCATTTTTCCCTTCATTTCTTTACTATCCCAATCCAACCATTCCATTTCACTTGGGTTGTTTGCCAATGAAGACGTGATAGCCTCCAAAGAAGCTGATTTCGTTCTTACACCAATTGCATTTCCAATTTTCACATGGAATGAAGGAATGTTCACTACCTGATCATCAACAATGATGTGGCCGTGAGAAACCAATTGTCTGGCGCCTCTTCTTGTTGGAGCAATACCTAACCTGTAGACGATGTTGTCAAGTCTTGTTTCACAAAGTTGAAGCAAGATCTCACCGGTAATACCCTTACTTCTTGAAGCTTTCTCAAACATGTTAGAGAATTGCTTTTCGAGGATACCGTAAGTATACTTTGCCTTTTGCTTTTCCTGCAACTGGACAGCATATTCAGACTGCTTTCCGCGTCTTTTGTTTGGCCCGTGTTGTCCCGGTCCGTAGTTTTTTCTTTCTACAGCCTTGTCCGGTCCAAATATTGGTTCACGGAATTTTCGAGCGATCTTCGATTGTGGTCCTTTATACCTTGCCATTTTTCTTCCTTAATTAAACTCTTCTTCTTTTTGGTGGTCTGCATCCGTTGTGTGGGATTGGAGTAACATCAACGATCTCTGTTACTTCGATACCTGAATTATGGATGCTTCGGATAGCAGATTCTCTTCCTGAACCTGGTCCTTTAACGAAAACTTTTACTCTTCTCAAACCAGCTTCATGAGCTACTTTAGCACAATCCTCAGCAGCAACCTGAGCAGCATATGGTGTGTTCTTTTTAGAACCTCTGAAACCCTGCTTTCCCGCTGAAGACCAGGAAATAACCTGTCCTGCATTGTTTGTCAAAGAGATGATAATGTTGTTGAATGAAGCGTGGATATGAGCCTGACCCATAGATTCCACTTTAACATTCCTTTTCTTCTTTGCTGTTGTCTTAGCCATTTCTCAATTCAATTATTTCGTTGCAATCTTCTTGTTGGCAACAGTTTTCCTTTTACCTTTTCTGGTACGGGCATTGTTCTTGGTAGTCTGACCTCTCAACGGCAATCCTGTTCTGTGCCTCACACCTCTGTAACTTCCGATGTCCATCAATCGCTTGATGTTCAACTGAACTTCAGATCGAAGAGATCCTTCTACTTTGTGATTTTCATTCAGCTCTTTTCTGATTCGAGCCAATTCATCATCGTTCCAGTCCTGAACCTTTTTATTGATATCTACGTCAACTGCTTCAAGTATCTCCTGTGCAGTACTTTTTCCAATACCATAGATGTAGGTCAGTCCGATGACGCCTCTTTTATTCTTTGGTAAATCAATTCCAGCTATCCTTGCCATAAAAATTGGTTTTTAACCCTGTCTTTGTTTGAATTTTGGGTTCTTTTTATTGATTACGTATACTCTGCCCTTCCGCTTCACAATTTTGCAATCGGCACTTCTTTTCTTAACTGAAGCTCTTACTTTCATTTCTTCTTATTTATATCTAAATGTTATTCTTCCTTTTGTAAGGTCATATGGTGACATTTCCACTCTCACTTTATCCCCAGGCAAAATTTTAATGTAGTGCATTCTCATTTTTCCTGAAATGTGAGTTGTGATGATGTGTCCGTTTTCAAGCTCAACTCTAAACATTGCGTTCGACAATGCCTCTACAATCGTTCCGTCCTGTTCTATGGATGCTTGCTTCGCCATTCTTAGATCGCTATGTTTAAGTTAGACCTTCCTTTAATTTTTCCCGACTTCATCAATCCGTCGTAATGCCTCATCAAGAGGTGACTCTCAATTTGCTGCAATGTGTCGAGAATTACCCCAACCATGATCAGCAATGATGTTCCTCCAAAGAATTGTGCAAACTGCTGTGTTACTCCAAAAATTCCTGCAAAAGCCGGAAGGATGGCAACACATGCCAGGAATATCGATCCGGGCAATGTAATCCTTGAAAGCACATTATCTATAAATTCAGAAGTCTTTCTTCCGGGTTTAACACCGGGTATAAAACCTCCGTTCTTTTTCATATCCTCAGCGATCTGATTCGGATTCACCGTCACCGCTGTATAGAAGTAGGTAAATGCAATTACCATAATGGCAAATACAAAGTTGTACCAGAATCCTGTGTAATCACTAAATACTGCGGCCAGACCACTCAATGCTTCAGTGTCGGCAAATCCTGCAATGGTAATTGGCACAAACATGATAGCCTGAGCAAAGATGATCGGCATAACTCCTGCAGCATTAACCTTTAGCGGAATGAAGTTTCTGGTTCCACCATATTGTTTGTTACCTACAATTCTCTTGGCAAACTGTACCGGAATCCTTCTGGTTCCCTGAACCAAGAGAATGGTTACAATAATCACCAATAGGAGCAATACAATTTCAAGCAACAGGATTACCAATCCACCTCCCGTGATCCTTGAAGCAGCTTCTGCAACAAAGGCAAATGGAAGGTTGGCAATAATTCCTATCATAATGATCAAACTGATACCATTACCCAGACCTTTTTCAGTGATCCTTTCACCAAGCCACATTACAAATATGGTACCGGTAATCAGGATAATCACCGTAGAGAACCACCAGAAGAAGGTATCAGGCCTCACAATCAATTCTCCTGCCGAAACAGGGATCTGAGAAGCAATATAACCCGGAGCCTGGAAGCCCACAATGGCAATCGTCAAGAATCTTGTTATTTGGTTGATCTTCCTTCTTCCACTCTCGCCTTCTTTCTGAAGCTTCTGGAAGTAAGGAATGGCCATTCCCAATAACTGTATTACAATGGAAGCCGAGATATAAGGCATGATACCCAATGCGAAAATCGAAGCTCTTGAAAAGGCACCACCGGCAAAAATGTTAAGAAGGTCCATCAATCCACCTCCTGAACCGGCATTGGCAACCTCTAAAGCTTCCGGATCAACACCGGGAAGAACTACGTAAGACCCCAGTCTGTAAATAAGCAACAAACCCAGGGTATTGTAGATCCTCAATCTCAGGTCTTCAATACTGTAAATGTTCTTTAATGTCTCTATCAGTCGTCTCATACAAGTGCTGGTATTATACCAGTTCTACTTTTCCGCCTTTATCTTCTATCGCTTTCTTAGCAGATTCAGATACGGCGTTTACTTTGAAATCAATTTTACTTTTCAATTCTCCTCTACCCAAGATCTTAATCGAATCTTTTGAAGAAGCAAGACCATTGTTGATCAATGTTTCATTATCAATGACCTTTACTTTTTTCTCGTCGATCAGTTTCTGGATAACATCGAGATTAATTCCTCTGAATTCCTTTCGGTTGATATTGTTGAATCCGAACTTAGGAACTCTTCTTTGAAGTGGCATTTGTCCACCTTCAAATCCAATCTTCTTAGAATATCCAGATCTTGATTTGGCACCCTTGTGTCCTCTTGTAGAAGTCCCACCTTTGCCAGATCCCTGACCTCGACCAACTCTCTTTCCTTTTTTTACTGAACCTTCAGCAGGTTTTAATTCGTGTAATTTCATCTCTTCTAAAATCTTTTATTCAGAAACTTCAACAAGGTGTCTAACCTTTTCAACCATTCCCATGATCTGAGGAGTAGCCTCATGCTCAACAACCTGGTTCATTTTTCTGATACCAAGTGCCTGCAAAGTTTTCTTTTGCTTTGCCGGTCTGTTGATGCTACTTCTAACTTGTTTTACTTTAATCTTCGCCATTGTCTTAGCCATTAAAAACTTTGTCAATACTCACATTCCTTTGCTCAGCTACAGTGTAAGCATCTCTGAGATGAACCAAAGCATCGATGGTCGCTTTAACCACGTTGTGTGGATTTGACGAACCTTTCGATTTGGCAAGTACATCATGTACACCTACGCTTTCCATTACAGCCCTCATGGCACCACCGGCAATTACTCCGGTACCGTGTGCTGCTGGACGAATGAAAACTCTGGCACCACCAAACTTACCTTCCTGCTCGTGAGGAATCGTACCGTTCACAACCGGAACCTTGATAAGGTTCTTCTTGGCATCGTCGATACCCTTTGAAATTGCTTCCGTAACCTCGTTCGCTTTTCCAAGACCGTGTCCAACAACACCGTTCTCATTACCCACAACCACAATGGCTGCGAAGCTGAAGTGTCTACCCCCCTTGGTTACTTTGGTAACTCTCTGAATTGCAACCAGCTTATCTACCAGTTCAATTTCGCTCGACTTAACCCTTTTAACGTTTGCGTATGACATTTTCTATTCTTTAAAATTTTAAACCGCCTTCTCTGGCTGCATCAGCCAAGGCTTTAACTCTTCCGTGATACAAATAACCGTTTCTGTCAAAAACAACAGTACTGATGCCTTTTTCAATAGCTTTTGAAGCAGCGGCTTGTCCAACTTTAGCAGCAATTGCTGACTTGGTTTCATCTTTCTTTCCTTCAAGACCTTTGTCTCTTGAAGAAACTGACATCAAGGTCTTTCCGCTCTCATCATCGATAAACTGAACGTAGATCTCCTTGTTGCTTCTGAATACAGACATTCTCGGAGTTTCAGCACTTCCGCTGATTCTGTTACGGATTCTGTATTTGATCCTTTGTCTTCTTTCTCTTTTTGTTAAAGCCATCTCTCAATATTATTTAGCTGCAGACTTACCTGCTTTTCTTCTAATGTGTTCTCCAACAAACTTCACACCCTTACCTTTATATGGTTCAGGTTTTCTGAATGATCTGATCTTGGCAGCTACCATACCGATCAATTGCTTGTCGGCAGATTCCAGTGTAATGATCGGATTCTTACCTCTTTCCGTTACAGCTGCAGCTTTGATCTCAGTTGGAAGACCGAGTACAGTAGCGTGTGACATTCCCAGACTCAATTCAAGTCTCTGTCCGTTCACAGCAGCTCTGTAACCAACACCCACCAATTCAAGTTCTTTCTTGTAACCTTCAGAAACACCAATGACCATATTGTTGATCAATGATCTGTAAAGTCCGTGCTTAGACTTCACATCCTTTTCTTCAGAGCTCCTTGAGCAGATGATGTTGTTTTCTTCAACTTTTACATCGATCACTGAATCAACTTGCTGAGAAAGATCTCCTTTTGGACCTTTTACAGAAACCAATCCGTTCTCAATGTTCACCTGAACGCCGTCAGGAATTGATATGGGTGCATTTCCTATTCGTGACATCTCTTTCTATTAATATACGTGGCACAATACTTCGCCACCAACGTTTTCATTTCTTGCTTCTTTGTCAGTCATCACACCTTTCGATGTAGAGATGATAGCAATACCAAGACCATTAATTACTCTTGGAAGATCATCATTACCAACATATTTTCTCAATCCTGGCTTACTGGCTCTTTCAATCTTCTTGATGGCCGGAATCTTCGTTTTTGGATGATATTTCAAAGCGATTTTGATTGTGCCTTGTTTGTTGTCATCCTCGAATTTGTAATTCAGGATATAACCCTTATCGTGAAGGATCTTTGTAATCTCTTTTTTCACATTCGACGCAGGAATCTCAACGATTCTGTGATTCGCCATGATGGCGTTTCGTACCCTTGTCAAATAATCTGATATCGGATCTGTCATTTTCCTTTTATATTAATCTTTTTACCAACTAGCCTTCGTTACACCCGGGATCAATCCGGCAGAAGCCATCTCCCTGAAAGTAACCCTTGAAATACCAAACTGACGCATGTATCCTTTTGGTCTTCCGGTCAACAGGCATCTGTTGTGCTTTCTCACAGGAGAAGCATTTTTAGGCAGTTTTTGCAAGCCTTCGTAGTCTCCGGCGGCCAAAAGTGCAGCTCTTTTCTCTGCATACTTTTCTACCATCGCAGCTCTTTTCCTTTCTCTGGCTTTCATTGATTCCTTTGCCATCTCTTATCAGTTTTTAAATGGTAATCCAAATAGTTTTAATAATTCTTTTGCTTCATTATCCGTTTTGGCGGAAGTAACAAAGGTGATATCCATTCCGGTGATGTTATTGATCTTGTCAATATCGATCTCTGGAAAAATGATCTGTTCTTTGATACCAAGAGTGTAATTTCCTCTTCCGTCAAATCCCTCTTTCTTGATTCCTCTGAAGTCCCTTGTTCTTGGAAGAGCAACTGAGATCAATCTGTCAAGAAATTCGTACATATTGTCTCCTCTCAAAGTAACTCTAGCTCCAATAGGCATCTTCTTTCTCAACTTAAAGTTTGAGATGTCCTTTTTAGAAAGAGTTGGAACCGCTTTCTGTCCGGTAATCATCGTCATCTCTTCAACTGCAGAGTCGATCAATTTCTTATCGGCCACGGCTGCACCTATTCCCTGGTTGATGCTGATCTTCTGGATCTTGGGAACGGCCATTATACTCGAGTACCCGAACGTCTCTTTAAGAGATGATTGGATCTCGTCGTAATACTTGGTTTTTAATCTCGGTGTATACATTTTAAATCTCTTCCTTAGGGTTATTCTTTGAAAACCTTACTCTTTTTCCTTCCTCATTTCTTTGGAAGCTGACCTTGGTTTTACCCTTACTGTCAACCAACATCAGATTAGAAATGTGAATAGCTATATCCTGGTGTACAATACCACCTTGAGGATTTGCCGAAGTCGGCTTTGAGTGTTTTGTAGCCTTCTTGATACCTTCACCTTCAACAAAGGCCTTGTATTCCTGAGGCATTACCTTGATCACTCTTCCTCTTTGTCCTTTTGACTCACCGCTGATCACTTCAACAGTATCGCCTTTCTTAATATGTGGCTTAATCATTTTCATTTCCTTATAGTACTTCAGGTGCAAGTGAAACAATCTTCATGTATTGCTTTTCTCTCAACTCTCTGGCAACAGGACCAAAAATCCTTGTTCCTCTCATTTCACCGGCTTCGTTAAGCAATACCACGGCATTATCATCAAATCGGATGTATGAACCATCCTGTCTTCTGATTTCTTTTTTCGTTCTAACGATTACCCCTCTGCTAACAGCTCCTTTCTTCACGTTTCCTGAAGGCATGGCGTCTTTCACAGTACAAACGATGGTGTCACCAATGCTGGCATACCTTCTTTTGGTACCTCCAAGAACTCTGATGCACAGAACTTCTTTGGCTCCGCTGTTATCTGCAACTGATAATCTTGATTCCTGTTGTATCATTTTATTTCGCTCTTTCTAAGATCTCAGACATCCTCCAGTTCTTGCTTTTACTCAAGGGTCTGGTCTCCATAATTTTTACTGTATCACCAATCTGGCACTCATTTTTCTCATCATGAGCCATAAACTTGGAAGTCGTTTTAACGAACTTTCCATAAATAGGGTGCTTCACTTTTCTTTCAACCGCAACTACGATAGACTTGTCCATCTTATTGCTGGTAACCACACCAATTCTTTCTTTTCTAAGGTTTCTTTTTTCCATGACTGCCATCAATTAGCTGTTTCTTGCAATTCCCTTTTTCTCAACTCTGTCTTAACCCTTGCGATCGTCTTTCTGATAGAACCCATTTGTTTTGGGTTTTCCAGTGGGGAAACCGCATGACTCATTCTGAGTTTCGTAAGCAATTCCAGTTGCTCTGCGAGTTTCTCATTCAGATCCTCGGTAGATAAATCTTTAATGTCTATCTGTTTCATTTCTTTTTATCCTTCGTAATCGTGTCTAACGATAAATTTTGTCTTAATCGGAAGTTTCTGAGCCGCAAGTCTTAGGGCTTCCTTCGCTACTTCGTAAGAAACACCTTCCGCTTCGAAAAGCACTCTTCCTGGACGAACAACTGCAACAAAGTATTCCGGTGAACCTTTACCTTTACCCATCCTTACTTCGGCTGGTTTCTTGGTAACAGGCTTGTCAGGAAAAACTCTGATCCAGATCTGACCTTCCCTTTTCATATACCTGGTAACCGCGATACGGGCTGCCTCGATCTGACGAGAAGTCAACCAGGCTTCTTCCATCGCTTTGATTCCAAATGTTCCGAAGGCCATGGTAGAACCCTTTTGGGCATTACCTTTCATGCGGCCTTTCTGCATCTTACGGAATTTCGTTCTCTTCGGTGTTAACATTTTACTTCGTTATTCGTAGTTCGTTATTCGTAATTCGTTACTGCTTTCTTCCTTGTCTTGGTCCACCAGACTTTCCTCTTCCCTGTCCGATGTTCGGTGAAAGATCTCTCTTTCCATAAACCTCACCTCGACAGATCCAAACCTTTACACCAATTCTTCCCAGTTTAGTGTGGGCCTCAGACAAAGCATAATCAATGTCAGCTCTGAAGGTGTGCAATGGAATTCTACCATCCTTGTAAGATTCGGTTCTTGCCATTTCAGCACCACCCAATCTTCCGGAAACAGTAACCTTGATTCCTTCAGCACCCATTCTCATGGATGAAGAAACAGCCATTTTAGCAGCTCTTCTGAATGAAATCCTTCCTTCAATTTGTCTGGCAACACTATCGGCAACCAACTTGGCATCAAGCTCTGGTCTTTTGATCTCAAAAATGTTGATCTGAACGTCCTTGCTCGTGATCTTCTTCAACTCTTCCTTCAGTTTATCAACCTCTTTTCCTCCTTTACCAATGATGATTCCAGGTCTTGAAGTGTTGATTGTAACTGTGATCAGTTTCAAAGTTCTTTCAATAACGATCTTTGAAATGTTACCTTTTGGCAACCTAGCCAAAACGTACTTTCTGATCTTGTTGTCCTCAACCAGTTTACCGGCATAACGACGGCCACCATACCAGTTGGAATCCCAACCTTTGATAATGCCCAGGCGATTTGAAATTGGATTAGCCTTCTGTCCCATTATTCTTCGTTGTTTTTATTCAAACTATCAACCACGATGGTTACGTGATTAGATCTTTTTCTAATTCTGTGACCTCTTCCCTGTGGAGCTGGTCTCAATCTTTTCAATACTCTTCCGCTGTCTACCATAACACTGCTCACATACAGGTTGCTTTCTTCCGGCTTCAATCCTTCGTTCTTAGCTTCCCAGTTTGCGATGGCCGACTTCAATAATTTCTCCAGTCTACCTGATGCTTCCTTCGGAGAATGCTGAAGCATGAACAGAGCTTTTGATACTTCCTGACCTCTGATCATGTCGGCTACTAACCTCATTTTTCTTGGAGACGTAGGACAATCATTCAACTTCGCGAAGCTGATGTTCTTCCTTTCTTCCTTAAGGCTTTCTGCTCTATTTTTCTTTCTGGCGCCCATATGCGTATGTTATCTTTTTCCTTTATCTTTTTTATTTCCGGCGTGACCTCTGAAGGTTCTTGTCGGAGCAAATTCTCCCAGTTTGTGACCTACCATGTTTTCTGAAACATATACCGGAATGAATTTATTTCCGTTGTGCACTGCAATTGTCAGTCCTACAAATTCAGGAGTGATCATGGATGCTCTTGACCATGTCTTGATCACAGATTTTTTACCTGAACTCTGAGCTTCTTCAACTCTCTGAGCCAACTTGTAGTGTACGAATGGTGGTTTCTTTAATGACCTGCTCATAATTCTTTATTTCTTCCTTCTTTCAATGATATACTTACTAGAATGCTTCTTTGGTCTTCTGGTCTTGTAACCTTTAGCTGGAACACCCTTTCTAGATCTTGGGTGACCTCCTGAAGCTCTACCTTCACCACCACCCATTGGGTGATCAACCGGGTTCATTACAACACCTCTAACTCTAGGTCTTCTTCCCAACCATCTCGATCTACCGGCCTTACCTGAGCGAACCAATGAATGCTCTGAGTTAGAAACCGTTCCTACTGTCGCAAGGCAAGAAGTCAAAATCTGTCTTGTCTCACCAGAAGGCAATTTGATCACAGCGTAATTTCCTTCTCTCGCAGCCAACTGAGCAAAAGAACCTGCGCTTCTGGCAATCTTTCCACCCTGTCCTGGTTTCATTTCAATATTGTGGACTACCGTACCAAGTGGAATGTCTTTCAAATACAAAGCATTTCCTACTTCTGGTTCAGCTTTTATTCCGGCCTTAACCGTTTGACCAACTGTCAAACCATTCGGAGCAATGATGTATCTCTTCTCACCATCTTTATAGTGGATCAAGGCAATTCTACAACTCCTGTTCGGATCGTATTCAATACTGTGAACTACTCCTTCAATATCAAACTTGTTTCTTTTGAAATCGATGTCACGATACCTTCTTTTGTGACCACCACCCATGTATCTCATGGTCATCTTACCACCGCTGTTTCGTCCACCAGACTTCTTGATCTTTCTGATAAGACTCTTTTCGGGAGTACTCTTGGTGATATCCTCGAAAGTGGCAGCAACTTTAAATCGCTGTCCCGGAGTATTTGGTTTTAACTTAACTAGTCCCATTTCTCAATCTCTTTATATGTTGCTGTAAAAGTCGATCACGTCTCCATCAGATAGTGTGATCACAGCTTTCTTCACATCATTTTTCTTTCCAACGATCAAACCACCTTTTGTGTATCTGCTAGATACTTTTCCTTTGTAGTTCATCGTGTTAACGCTCTCAACTGAAACGCCGTACATCTTCTCAACAGCATTCTTGATCTGAATCTTGTTTGCTCTTCTATTGACGACAAATCCATATCTGTTGAATTTCTCTCCAACAGTTGTCATTTTTTCAGTAATGATCGGTTTCAATAAAATATCCATCTCTTTTTAACTAAATAATTCGTCAATTTTAGCAACTGAGCTAGCCGAAAGCACAAGACTATCTGCATTCAGAATATCGTAAGTGCTTAATTCTGAACTACTTACCACAGAAGACCTTGTTAAATTTCGGGCCGACAAATATATGTTTTTATTCGCCTCTCCCAACACGATCAAAGTCTTTTTGTCTGAGACCTTGAGGTTGTCCAGAATCTGAACAAATTCCTTGGTTTTCGGATTGTCCATATTGAAGTCCTCTACGATTTGAATTGACCCTTCTTTCGCCTTGTATGAAAGGGCAGATTTTCTGGCCAATTGTTTTACTTTTTTGTTGAGCTTGAAGCTATAATCTCTCGGATGTGGTCCAAAGGCTCTCGCACCTCCTCTCAAAAGTGGAGATTTGATGCTACCCAATCTTGCCGTACCTGTACCTTTCTGTTTTTTCAACTTCCTTGTACTTCCAGAGATCGTGCTTACTTCAAGAGAAGAGTGCGTTCCCTGACGACGATTGGCCAAGTGTTGTTTCACGTCGAGATAGATCGCATTGTTATTTGGTTCAATGCCATAGATCTCCTTCTTCAGAGTAACCTTCTTACTCGTGTCTTTACCGCTTGTATTTTTTATTACCAATTCCATCTTTCAATCAGTATTATTTGCGAACTACAACATAAGAACCCTTGGCACCAGGAATGCTTCCTTTCAATACCAATACGTTGTCCTCGTTCATCACTTTTACAACCTGCAGGTTCAATGCAGTCACTTTTTTGTTACCAGTCTGACCAGCCATTCTCAAACCCTTCATTACTCTTGAAGGTGTTGAAGATGCACCCAATGAACCGGGAGCTCTCAACCTGTTATGCTGACCGTGAGTCTGACCACCTACACCATGGAATCCATGTCTCTTTACAACACCCTGGAATCCTTTTCCTTTAGATGTTCCTGAAACGTCAACCCACTCTCCTTCTTCAAAGATCTCAGTAGTGATCACGTCACCCAACTTAGCTTCGCCAAATCCTTCAAATTCTACCAACTTTCTCTTTGGAGTCGTCTTGGCATTTTTGAAATGACCCATTTCCGCTTTCGGAGTGTTCTTTTCTTTTTTCTCGTCGAAACCAAGCTGAACAGCAGTGTATCCATCTGTTTCCTCAGTCTTAACCTGAGTTACCACACATGGTCCGGCTTCTACCAGCGTACACGGAATCGCTTTACCCTCTTCAGAGTAAATGCTTGTCATTCCTATCTTTTTTCCGATTATTCCTTCCATCGTTCTAAATATTATCTGATCAGACCTTAATTTCTACATCAACTCCACTTGGCAATTCCAATTTCATCAATGCATCAACTGTTTTAGAAGTTGAGCTGTAGATGTCCATCAGCCTTTTGTAAGAACAAAGCTTGAATTGCTCTCGTGACTTTTTGTTCACGTGAGGGGATTTCAACACAGTGAAGATCCTTTTGTGCGTTGGAAGTGGAATAGGACCACTAACTACTGCACCTGTCGACTTAACCGTCTTAACGATCTTCTCAGCTGACTTATCAACCAGGTTGTAATCGTACGATTTAAGTTTTATTCTGATTTTCTGACTCATTTCTTTAAAAATTAAGCTTCTACCTTACCTTTTACTTTTGCAACTATTTCATCCTGAATAGCTCTTGACACTTGATCATAATGCGAGAACTCCATTGTAGATGATGCTCTACCCGAAGACATAGTTCTCAATGCAGTAACGTATCCAAACATTTCTGATAGAGGAACTTTCGCTTTGATGATCTGAGCACCGGCCTTTGAATCCATTCCATCCATGTGACCTCTTCTTCTGTTAAGGTCTCCCACGATATCTCCCATAGATTCTTCCGGAGTAACTACTTCAATTTTCATGATTGGTTCAAGAATCACAGGATTAGCCTTAGGTAAGGCTTCTTTATATGCCAATTTCGCAGCTAATTCGAAAGAAAGTTGATCTGAATCCACCGCGTGGAACGAACCATCAACCAAAGTAACTTTCAAACTATCAACACTGTAACCGGCGAGTACACCATTGGCCATGGCCAATTCAAAACCTTTCTCAACAGATGGAATAAATTCTCTAGGAATGTTACCACCTTTGATCTCGTTTACAAAGACCAAACCTGGATTTTCTGCATCATCGTTAGGCTCGATAATAACCTGGATATCGGCAAATTTACCTCTACCACCAGTCTGCTTCTTGTATGTTTCTCTGTGTTCAACTCTTCCCGTAATTGCTTCTTTGTAAGCAACCTGAGGAGCACCTTGATTACACTCTACTTTAAATTCTCTTTTCAACCTGTCGATAAGGATCTCAAGGTGAAGTTCACCCATACCGCTAATAACAGTCTGACCAGAATCTTCATCCGTCTTAACTGTAAACGTTGGATCCTCTTCTGAAAGCTTCCCAAGAGCAACACCAAGCTTATCAACGTCAGCCTGAGTTTTTGGCTCGATAGCTATACCGATTACAGGATCCGGGAAGGTCATTGATTCAAGGATGATCGGATTCTTCTCGTCGCAAAGAGTATCACCTGTTTTGATATCCTTAAATCCAACACCCGCTCCAATATCACCAGCTTCAATAGCGTCAATAGAATTCTGCTTGTTTGAATGCATTTGGAAAATTCTGGAAATCCTTTCTTTTTTATCAGATCTCGTATTCAATACATAAGATCCAGCAGCAAGTGTTCCAGAATAAACTCTGAAGAAACAAAGTCGACCTACAAATGGATCGGTAGCAATTTTAAAAGCCAAGGCTGAGAACGGCTCAGTAGATTCCGGCTTTCTTGTTTCTTCTTTATCTGTTTTAGGATTGATACCTGAAACATTTTCAATGTCTACCGGACTAGGCAAGAAAGTCATTACCGCATCCAATACAGTTTGAACACCTTTGTTCTTAAAGGCAGAACCGCAAAGAATGGGAGTAATGCTCATGTTCAATGTCGACTGTCTGATCGCAGCTAACATTTCATCCTCGGTAATTGAATCCGGGTCTTCGAAATATTTTTCCATAAGAGACTCATCTGATTCAGCAACTGCTTCAACCAGCTTCTCTCTCCATGTAGCCACAGTATCAACAAGATCAGCAGGGATCTCAACTTCCTTGAAAGTCATACCCATGTCTTCCTCATTCCAAACAATGGCTTTGTTATTAATAAGGTCTACCACTCCTTTAAAATCAGCTTCTGATCCGATTGGAACCTGAAGTGGAATTGGGTTGGCACCCAACTTATCTTTAATGTCTTCTATAACATGAAAAAAATCGGCTCCTGAACGATCCATCTTGTTCACGAAACCGATTCTTGGTACGTTATATTTATCGGCCTGTCTCCACACAGTCTCAGATTGAGGCTCAACACCACTCACTGCGCAGAAAAGTGCAACAGCACCGTCAAGAACCCTCAAAGATCTTTCAACCTCAACCGTAAAGTCAACGTGACCCGGAGTATCGATGATGTTCATCTTGTACTCCTCACCTCTGTACTTCCAGAATGTTGTAGTAGCGGCAGAAGTAATTGTAATACCTCTTTCCTGCTCCTGCTCCATCCAGTCCATCGTAGCAGCACCATCGTGCACCTCACCGATCTTATGACTAAGACCCGTATAATAAAGGATACGCTCCGTTGTGGTTGTCTTACCGGCATCAATGTGAGCCATGATACCGATATTCCTTGTGTATTTTAAATCTCTTTTAGCCATTTACGTATTAGAATCTGAAATGTGAAAATGCCTTGTTAGCTTCAGCCATCTTGTGCGTATCTTCCTTCTTCTTGAAAGAAGCACCTTCTTCTTTGCTCGCAGCAATGATCTCGGCAGCCAACTTATTACTCATGTTTTTTTCGTTTCTTTTCCTTGAGAATCCAATCAACCACTTCATGCCCAAAGCAGTTTTTCGATCTTCTCTAATAGGTTGTGGAATCTGGAAAGTTGCACCCCCAACTCTTCTTGATCTTACCTCAACGGCAGGAGTTACGTTTTCCAATGCTTTTTTCCACACTTCCAGACCATCTTCTTTGGTCTTCTCGCTTACCTCTTCTATGGCGTCATAAAAGATGTTGAAAGCAATACTCTTCTTTCCGTCCAACATCAGGTTGTTTACAAACCTTGTAACAACAGTGTTGTTAAATTTTGGGTCCGGAAGAAGTATCCTCTTTTTTGCTCTGGCTTTTCTCATTTCCCTTTATTCTTATTTTTTAGGTTTCTTAGCGCCGTACTTAGACCTTCTTTGAGTCCGACCTTCTACACCAGCCGTATCCAAGGCTCCTCTTACAATGTGATACCTTACACCTGGAAGATCTTTTACTCTTCCACCTCTCACAAGAACAATAGAGTGTTCCTGAAGATTGTGGCCTTCTCCCGGGATATAGGCATTCACTTCCTTACCGTTTGTCAGTCGCACCCTGGCCACTTTTCTCAAAGCCGAATTTGGCTTCTTAGGAGTCGTTGTGTAAACCCTTACACAAACCCCTCTTTTTTGTGGACAGGAGTTCAAAGCAGCAGACTTACTTTTCTTCGCTTGCGTCGAACGACCTTTCCTTACCAATTGCTGTATAGTAGGCATGTTTAGCTATTTTTATTCTTTAATGTCCAAAAAAATGGACGGCAAAAGTACAAGTTTTTTTCTATAATTCAATGCGCTACAAGCTTTTTATTCAATAATTTTTTGATCTTTTCTTAATTTGTCCACAGTCGAATCTTAATTTCTTTTCTCACCTATATATTCGACTGCTTTTTACGATCTTCAATTGTTGAAATCTTCTTTCTTGTCCAGCCAAATGAAATTGATTCAAAAAGGTCTATTTACTTAGTTTTGTTCCGTGGACTTCCTTAACGATTTAAATGATGCTCAGAAAGAGGCCGTGATGAAACTCGACGGCCCTGTTATGGTTATTGCCGGTGCCGGTTCCGGTAAGACAAGAGTGCTGACCTACAGAATTGCCCATCTACTTGCGAAAGGTGTAAGTCCTTTCAATATTCTGACTCTCACTTTTACCAACAAAGCTGCGCGTGAAATGAGAGAACGTATCGATCGTCTTGTCGGTCCGGAATCAAGAAATCTCTGGATGGGAACCTTCCATTCTATGTTCGCCAGAATTCTGCGTATTGAAAGTGAGAAGATCGGATATCCGAGCAACTTTACGATATACGACACCCAGGATTCTAAAAATCTCATCAAGACCATTGTGAAAGAAATGGGTCTCGACGACAAGATCTATAAACCTAATCTTGTTTACAGCAGGATCAGCAATGCAAAAAACAGTCTAATCTCTCCAAAAGACTATCTCGACAACGTTGAAGTTCAAATGGAGGACAGGCAAAATGCAAAGCCCAGAATAGGCGAAATCTATACCTTATATAACAAGCGATGTTTTCAGGCAGGTGCTATGGACTTCGACGACCTTCTTTTCAAGACAAATGTGTTGCTTCGAGATCATCCTGATGTATTATATAAGTACCAGCATCAGTTTCAGTACTTGCTTGTTGATGAGTACCAGGATACCAACTATTCTCAGTATCTCATCGTAAAACAGCTTGCGGCACTGAACGAAAATATTTGTGTCGTGGGTGACGATGCCCAGAGTATTTATGGTTTCCGTGGAGCTAATATTCAGAACATCCTCAATTTCAAAAATGATTATCCGGATGTGAGCCTTTACAAACTCGAGCAGAATTACAGGTCCACTCAGAATATTGTTAATGCAGCTAATTCTGTTATTGCACTTAACAAGGACCAAATTCAGAAAGATGTCTGGACAGAAAATCAGGAAGGTCCGAAAATTGAGATTCTCAAAGCTCATTCTGATAATGAAGAAGGAAGCATTGTTGCCAATCGCATCTTCGACATGAAGATGAACCATCAACTGAGGAACAGCGACATTGCCATTCTCTATCGAACCAATGCTCAGTCGAGGGCAATGGAAGAAGCACTTCGAAAAAAAGATATTGCTTATCGCATCTTCGGAGGACTCTCTTTCTATCAAAGAAAAGAAATCAAGGACCTGATCTCATATTTCAGATTAACCATCAATCCTAAAGATGAAGAAGCCCTGAAAAGGGTCTTGAACTATCCGGCCAGGGGAATCGGAAAAAGTACAGAAGACAAATTGATTGTGGCCGCTTCTGCGAATGAAGTCAGCATATGGGAAGTGATAAAGGATCCTGTGAAATATCAGGTAGCCATTAATGCAGGAATAAAAAACCGCCTTTCAGATTTTGCCACCATGATCGAAGCATTCAGATCGGAATCCGATAAAGTGAATGCATTTGACATAGGTAGTAAAATCGCTTCTTCGACTGGACTATTAAAAACCCTTTACGAAGACAGGACGCCGGAAGGAATTAGCAGGTATGAGAACATTCAGGAATTGCTGAATGGAATGAAGGAATTCACCACTTCAAGACAGGATGATGAAAATGCAAAAATTGACCTGAGCGCATTCCTTCAGGATGTGGCATTGTTGACCGATCTGGACCAGGAAGAAGATGGCGAAGAAAACAACAAGATTTCATTAATGACAATTCACTTGGCTAAGGGACTCGAATTTCCTTATGTCTTTATTGTGGGACTTGAAGAAGGACTTTTCCCAAGCCAGATGTCAATGAATTCTCGTTCTGACCTCGAAGAAGAAAGGAGACTGTTTTATGTCGCACTCACCAGGGCCATGTCCGGAGTAAATCTTACCTATTCCACCAGCCGCTTTCGCTGGGGCAACCTGACTTATTGTGAGCCAAGTAGATTTATTGAAGAAATTGACGAGAAATTTCTTGTTCAACCTGAACCTAAATTCAACTTCAATTCAGGAAGAAAAAGCAATTCTGAACATCCTGAAAAAACATATCGCGTAGATCCACCAAAAGACAAGAGAGCAAGAAAACTTGTGAAGGTCAGTGGACCATCTCCAGGTGTTACTTCAGATATCAAAGAGGTAATTGACAAGCTGGAAGTAGGTTCAAAAGTATATCACGAGAGGTTTGGTAATGGCAAGGTACTCGACCTTGACGGAGATTCTCTGAATCAGAAAGCCACCATTCAATTTGATAAATCAGGGGTCAAACAATTGCTTCTGAGGTTTGCCAAATTGAAATTGGTATAGCTACTTTGACTACCTTAGCACGCCTATGACAAATAAGAATCAGGGTCCGAGATTAAAGGAGTTATCGGAAGAATTGGCCGACTTTCTTATTGGCAGCAGTCTGGAGGAAATGTATTCACACCGGACGGCACAGAGAGAAATTGCTGATAAGATCCTGACGGAAGGTTTCAAGTTCACAGAGTCATTTCAAAAAACAACAGACCAGATTGTTAATGATATTGTTTACCTGAGATATTGGGATTCACTTCGCAAGCATTACGGAGGATATATTATCGTCATAGGCATTGCCAAATCCGCTTTTGAAAAGGTCATGAATCGCCTTAAATCAAAATTCGAAATACAACAGGCATTGAGTGAAATATTGAATGGTATGGACAACGAGGATGAAGACATGGATTTCTTGCTGCCTGAACAATTCATCAAAGGTTATATTGTAAGGGAAACAGGCGAGATTGTTGAGAATAATAATTACAACCCCAATTATTTGCCCGAATATCTCGATCAAAACATTGATTTGCTCAATTCAATGTAAAATGGGCAAGAAAAAATTATCGATACATTTGCCCCCACTTAAAGACTATGGAATATAATTCAGGAAGACCGAAGATGATCATACCCGAATACGGGAGAAACATCCAGAAGATGGTCGATCATGCTACGGCAATCAAAGACAAAGAAGAAAGAAACAGATGTGCTCAGGCCATTATTACGGTCATGGGACAACTGAATCCGCATCTCAGGGATGTTTCAGATTTCAAACACAAATTGTGGGATCACCTGTTCATTATGTCCAATTTCAAACTGGATGTAGATAGTCCGTATGACAAACCTTCAATTGAAATTCTTGAAGAAAAACCTGAATTGATGTCTTATCCGAATCAAAGGATACGTTACAGACATTATGGAAAAATTGTTCAGGATCTTGTTGCCAAGGCCATTGCCCATGAAGAAGGAAAGGACAAGGAAGACTTTGTTAGAGCCCTGTTGAATTTGATGAAACGTCAGTATTTAAACTGGAATAATAACTCTGTCTCTGATGAGATCATCAAGAATGACCTGATCGAGTTGAGCGAAGCCAAACTCAAAATTCCAGAAGATTTTGAATTCGAAGCAACGCAGGAAATTTTATCGAGAAACTTCCAGAAAAAGAGAAGACACGGTAAGCAAAACGGAGGTCATAAAAACCATCGACGAGGCAAAAAGAATTAACAATTCAGATAACAATAACTTAACGAAAGAGAACCTCATGTCATGGGGTTCTTTTTTTATTTTTAGCCCTATCCAAAACCCAACAGCATGAGCTCGTTCGAAATAAGAGGAGGAAATAAATTAAAAGGAGAATTGATTCCTCAGGGCGCTAAAAACGAAGCCCTTCAAATATTATGTGCCGTACTTCTGACACCTGAAGAAGTTGTCATTAACAATATTCCAAATATCCGGGATGTCAACCTTCTGATCGAACTGATCGGTGATATGGGAGTCGATGTGAAAAAACTAGGCCCTGAATCCTATTCATTCAAAGCCGACAATGTTGACCTCGACTACTTAAAATCTAAAGAATTCAGAAAAAAAGGAGCCGGCCTCAGAGGTTCCGTTATGATCCTTGGTCCTCTTCTCGCCAGATACGGAAAAGGATTTATCCCAAAACCGGGTGGGGATAAAATTGGAAGAAGGAGACTCGATACTCACTTTATCGGTTTTCAAAATTTGGGTGCAAAATTTAATTACGACTCCAATGAAGGTATTTACGAAGTAGAAGCTTCGGGTTTGACCGGAACCTATATGTTGCTCGAAGAGGCTTCAGTAACCGGTACTGCAAATATTGTGATGGCAGCCGTAATGGCTAAAGGAACTACTACGATTTACAATGCTGCTTGTGAACCATACCTTCAGCAACTCTGCAATATGCTGAATAGAATGGGTGCCAAAATAAGCGGTGTGGGTTCCAATCTGCTTTCAATTGAAGGGGTTGAATATTTGGGAGGCACAGAGCACAGAATTTTACCCGATATGATTGAGATTGGTAGTTTTATTGGACTCGCCGCAATGACTCAATCTGAAATAACCATCAAAGATGTTTCTTATCCTGATCTTGGAATAATCCCCGAGACTTTCAGAAAGTTTGGCATCCAGTTCGAGTTGAAAGGGGATGATATTTTCGTTCCGGCACAGGAAAGCTATGAAATTGACACCTTCATCGATGGGTCAATAATGACCATTGCAGACGCTCCCTGGCCAGGTTTAACTCCGGATTTATTAAGTGTTTTTCTCGTTGTTGCCACGCAAGCAAAGGGAAGTGTGTTGATCCATCAGAAAATGTTCGAATCGCGACTATTCTTTGTTGATAAACTTATTGATATGGGTGCTCAGATCATCTTGTGTGACCCTCACCGCGCTGCTGTGAATGGTCTAAACCGTGTTCAGAACCTCAGGGGAATTCAAATGACATCTCCTGATATTCGGGCCGGTGTTGCACTTCTCATTGCCGCACTATCCGCAGATGGCAAAAGTGTGATCAACAATATTGAGCAGATCGACAGAGGTTATCAGAATATCGATGCCCGACTTAATGCGATAGGAGCAGAAATTCGTAGAATTAATGACTAATTATAAATTATAGATTATAAATGTAGGTAGAAGTCTAGCCCTGCAAAACCACACATCATTTATAATTTACAATTCATAATTTACAATTTTATTAGGCAACTCTCGTTGCCTAAATGTCGTCTTCACGATAATTACTTCCATATTTCGGTCGTAACTTTGCATAAAAATCAGGAAATGAAATATAGCATCAGGATTTTAAGCTTTCTAATGATCGTGTCTTTAATTGGATTCGGATTCAACGGAGGCATTGAAAAGGAAAATGACAAGGAACAGGGAACAGAAGTTGGATTGAAAGTGGGCAATAAAGCTCCAGAACTCAACTATATGGATCCCAATGGCACATACATCCCCTTGTCAAGCTTGAAAGGAAAAGTTGTTCTAATTGATTTCTGGGCATCATGGTGCGGCCCCTGCAGAATGGAAAATCCAAACGTTGTTCGTGTTTATGAGAAGTACAGGGACAAGAAATTCAAAAATGGAAAAGGATTTACCGTTTACGGTGTATCACTTGATGTGGACAAAAAAAGGTGGCAGAATGCCATTATAAAGGACAGACTTAACTGGGATACACATGTTTCCGACCTGAAAGGATGGTCATCTGATGCAGGAAGAATTTATCGAGTGAATTCAATACCCACCAACTATCTGATCGACGGTAATGGTATTATCGTAGCCAAGAATTTGCGCGGACAAGCTTTGGATGCTGCCCTTCAAAAATTGGCGTCTAAATAATCTCGAAATAATCACAATCTTATTATCTGCCATTTTGTCCAAAAATCGGACATGGCAAAGGAATTGCTTACCTCTATCGAGGTATAAAAAGCAGTAAACTTTTATCTAATGAGTAAGAAGGACAAAAAAGAAGACATATCGACAGAAGAGCTGAAGGATCAGGAAGCAAATGATACCATGGAGCAGAATGAAGGAAATGAGGAAACAAAGGCCTCAGGTGAAGGAGAAGAAAAGAGTGATCTTGAAGTGATGACAGAAAAATACAATGAGGTAAACGACAAATACCTTCGTCTCTATTCTGAATTTGAAAACTTCAGGAAAAGAACTCAAAAGGAAAAAGTTGAGCTCTACAAGACCGCAGGAGAGGATATTATGGTGGCACTTTTACCGGTTTTGGATGATTTTGAAAGAGCCATGAAATCTATGGAACAGGCCGAGGATGTTAAAAGTGTTAAAGAAGGGGTTGAATTGATCCATTCTAAATTCTTCAAATCATTGGAGCAGAAAGGACTGAAAGGAATCGAATCGGCCGTAGGGAAAGAATTTAATCTTGACCTTCATGAAGCCATTGCTAATATTCCTGCACCGGATAAAAAATTAAAAGGCAAGATCATTGACGAAACCGAAAAGGGATATACGCTTAATGATAAGGTCATCAGATACACCAAGGTTGTAATAGGAGAATAAAGAATGTCGAAGAGAGATTATTACGAAGTACTTGGAGTTTCCAAGAATGCAACCGAGGCCGAAATTAAAAAGGCATATCGGAAGCAGGCTTTGAAATATCATCCTGATAAAAATCCGGATGACAAAACTGCCGAAGAAAAATTCAAGGAAGCGGCTGAAGCTTATGAAGTTCTGAGCAATCCTCAGAAGAAACAGACTTATGATCAGTTTGGCCATGCGGGCATGAAAGGTGCCGGAGGCTTCGGAGGCGGTGGCATGAACATGGATGATATCTTCTCTCAATTCGGAGATATTTTCGGAGATGCATTTGGCGGCGCATTCGGAGGCGGTTTCGGTGGTTTCGGTGGGCGCTCAAGAGGCGGTCGCCGTGTTAACAGAGGAAGCAATCTTCGTGTTAAAGTGAAACTCACTCTACAGGAAATCGCAAGCGGTGTCAAGAAGAAGATCAAGGTCAATAAATACATCAACTGTAACGACTGTGCCGGTTCTGGAGCTGAAAAGGGAAGCGGATTCTCTACTTGTGACACATGCCATGGTTCAGGTCATGTTACCCGGGTGACGAATACAATCCTTGGACAAATGCAAACATCATCCACTTGTCCAAGCTGTGGTGGAGAAGGTCAGACGATCTCGAACAAGTGTAATACTTGTCGGGGAGACGGAATTGTTAAAGGCGAAGAAGTAATCGAGATCAATATTCCTGCCGGAGTGATGGATGGCATTCAACTTTCAGTAAGTGGAAAAGGAAATGCCGGCCCGAGAAATGGCGTTAATGGCGATCTAATAGTTTTGATCGAGGAAGTAGAGCATGATGAATTGAAACGCGATGGAGTGAATCTCTTGTATGACCTTCATGTGAATTTTGCAGATGCCGTCCTGGGAAATACTGCCGAGGTTCCTACGGTTGATGGGAAGGCAAAGATCAAAATTGAGCCCGGAACTCAGGGTGGTCAGGTGCTCAGACTGAAAGGAAAAGGAATACCTGATCTGAACGGATATGGCAAGGGTGACCTTCTGGTTTATGTAAATGTCTGGACTCCTAAAAATCTTTCGAAAGAAGAGAAATCTGTCATGGAGAAATTCAGAGACTCAGAGAATTTTCAGCCCAAGCCAAAAAAGAATGAGAAAGGCTGGTTCGAGAAGATGAGAGATCATTTCAGGCACGAATAATTTCAGAGCATTAGATAGACTTCTCTCTTTTTATATTTTTACGCCCTTTAAAGACTTCCATTGGCGCTACTCGAAGTAAAAAATATCACTAAAAGATACGAAGGGCACACAGCTCTCGACGGTGTAAGCTTTGAGGTACCCAGAAAATCCATATTCGGTCTTCTTGGACCAAACGGTGCGGGTAAAACCAGTCTGATCCGAATTATCAATCAGATCACTGCACCTGATGACGGAGAAGTTCTTCTAAGCAGAAAAAAACTGGCAGAAAACTCCAGTCAGTATATCGGCTATTTGCCGGAAGAGAGAGGCTTGTATAAGAAGATGAAAGTGGGCGAACAAGCCCTTTATCTGGCCATGCTCAAGGGTATGGACAAGCACGAAGCCATTGTCGAGCTGAGAAAGTGGTTTAAAAAATTAAACCTGATCGAATGGTGGGATAAGAAAGTGGAAGACCTTTCGAAGGGAATGGCGCAGAAACTTCAGTTTATAGTGACCGTCGTTCACAAACCCAAACTGCTTATTCTCGATGAGCCCTTTAGTGGATTCGATCCCATTAACACCAAACTTGTCAAAGAAGAGATCCTCAAACTGGCCAACAAGGGCACGACCATCATATTTTCTACTCACAACATGGAATCGGTTGAGGAGATATGCGACCGCATTGCCCTGATCAATAAATCAAAGGTTATTCTGGAGGGATCAGTTGATGAAGTGAAGCAACAGTTCAGCGCCAATAAATTAAGGATGCAGTTTAAGGGTAATATGATTGCCTTCACAAATGCCATGTGGACAGGTTGTGAATTACTTGCGCAGTCCCAGGAGAAAGATGTGATCACCGTAGAACTTAAACTTGTTGGAAATACGACCAGAAAAAATCTGCTCGATGCAGTGATGCCACATATCGAGTTGGTGTCCCTGAATGAAGTTGTGCCAAGCATGAATGACATTTTCATCGATGCGGTAAATAAATTTGAAGAAGGAGGGATTGATGGATAAGATCAAGCTCATTATCTGGCGCGAATATCTCACAAGAATTCGCAAAAAGACCTTCATCATCATGACCATCGTAGGTCCTATTTTAATGGCGGCCCTGATGATCGTTCCTATCTGGCTTTCACTTCAGGATGTCGACATTCAGCTTATCCAGGTCGTAGACGAAACTTATGCCTTTGAAGGTGAGTTCAAGAGTTCATCTACCGTGAGATTCGACTATAGTGACCGGTATATTGCCGGTGCCAAATCGGAATTTTACGATACGAAATACACGGCTATTCTGTATATACCGCAGAATGCCTATTCTAGTCCAAGTGCTATACGCTTCTTTCATAAAAAGCAGCCCTCACAGAAAACGATCAATTACATCAACAATACCATTAGTGATGTGATGGAATCCGATCGCCTTAAAGCCAAATTCAACATCTCTAAAGAAGAGATCAAGGCTCTCAAGCCGAAGATCAATATCATGACGATCAAAATGGAAGAATCGGGAGAAGAAACAGAATCCCTTGCTCTTCCCAGAATGCTTGTCGGATTTGGAAGTGCGATTCTGATCTATTTCTTCATATTCCTGTATGGTGTGCAGGTAATGAGAGGAGTAATTGAAGAGAAGACGAACCGGATAATCGAAGTTGTCATCTCATCGGTAAAACCATTTCAGCTCATGCTGGGCAAAATTGTAGGAATTGCCATGGTTGGACTTACACAATTCATTCTTTGGATCATCCTTACAACGGCTATCATTTTCACGGCAAATCAATTCATTCCTGATAACTTGAAGAAACAAATGAACCAAGCTCAGCAGATGGAAGAGTTTGTTCCTGAGGTCGAGGAAAAGCAAAAGAAGGATGCTTCAACAAAGAATATCATTCAAGAACTAAATGAAAATCTTCAGCAGATCAGTTTTTCTCTGATCTTCTTCTCATTCCTTTTCTACTTCCTTGGAGGTTACTTGCTATATGGCGCATTGTTTGCAGCCATTGGAGCGGCTGTTGATAGTGAGGCAGACACCCAGCAGTTTATGCTGCCAATTACGGTTCCTCTGGTTCTTGCCTTTGTCCTTGCCCAATTTGTCATAGCTAATCCCGATGGAGCCCTTGCCTTCTGGCTCTCGATCATACCTTTCACAAGCCCCATCATCATGATGGTTAGAATTCCATTTGGAATTGATCCTTACGAGTTAGCCTTATCCATGGGTGTCCTGGTGGCAAGTTTCGTATTCATCACCTGGCTCGCCGGACGAATTTACCGCATCGGTATTCTTATGTATGGGAAGAAACCTTCTTATAAAGAGATGTGGAAGTGGATGAAGTACCGGGGGTAATTCAATTGTAAATGATAAATTTTAAGTTATAAATTATCATTCTCCTTGTCTCGTTCAGGCAGTTATTCTCTTTTGATATCGAATATGGTTTCCTGAACTTGTGATTAAAACACAGGATGAAAGAAAACATCATAAAATCTAAATCATTTGAGTATTCACTTCTCATCATAAAATCATATCAGTCTCTTGTTCATGGCAAGAAAGAATATGTTTTATCAAAGCAATTGCTTAAATCAGCCACATCGGTTGGAGCAATGATCAGAGAATCTGAATATGCTCAGAGTAGGGCTGATTTTATCAGTAAACTCTCTATCGGACAAAAAGAATGCAGCGAATCCCTGTATTGGATTGACTTGCTTCACAAGTCAGAATTTTTAACAGATGAGAGCTACACTGTGCTTTGGAACAAAGGACAAGAAGTTATGAGAATATTATCCAAGATTCTAATAACAACTAAAGCTTCAGATAAATAACCTGAACCCCAATTATAATTTATAATCTATAATTTATAATTAAGAAGAAACGAGTTTTTTAATCACCTCCATAGCAGCCTCAACGCCATTCACATTCTTCCCTCCTGCCGTTGCAAAATGATCTTGACCACCGCCGCCGCCTTGGATTGAAGAAGAGATTTCTTTTATTAGGGATTTTGCCGTGAAGTTTCCTTTCGACAAAGCTTCGTCTCCGATTCCAATTGAAACAATGACCTTGTCACTTGTGGCAGAAGCTAAGGCAACAACCAGGTTTGGATTTTTCTTGATGAATTGAAAGATCAAGTTTCGCATGTCATCAGCGGAAAGGTCCACTTGTTCCAACAAGACTTTATAATCACCGACTTCCGAGATCTTGTTTTCCAGATCCTTTCCGGCACCGGCCGCTTTTTCTTTTTTCAGACTTTCAAGTTCTTTCTGCGTAGCTTGAAATTCTTTAAGCAGTTTTTCAACTCCCTGTTTCAGATCTTTGGGATTCTTCAATAAGGCACGAACCTCTTCGATCATTGCAAGCTGACCATTGATATAATCATCCGCTGCCACCCCGCTGATGGCCTCTATTCTTCGAATTCCCGCTGAAATTGAACCTTCCGAGGTGATCTTAAAATGACCGATCTCCGAGGTATTCGGAACGTGGGTTCCTCCACATAATTCAACCGATTCACCAAATTTTACCACACGAACCAGGTCGCCATACTTTTCACCAAAGAGAGCCATTGCTCCCAATTCCTTTGCCTCATCAATAGGCATGGCCCTATTTTCATCGAGCGGAATATTCTCCCTGACCAGTTCATTCACCCTCTTCTCTATCTTGTCGAGATCCTCATTCGACACCTTCTCAAAATGTGAGAAATCAAATCTCAGATAATCGGGATGTACTAAAGAACCTTTCTGCTCAACATGTGTGCCCAGTATTTCGCGGAGTGCCTGATGGAGAAGGTGCGTTGCGGAATGGTTCTTCCTGGTGCTGATTCTTTTATTCGTATCAACGAGGGCTTCGAACTTGGCTTTCAGATTTTCCGGAAGCTTGTCTGATATGTGAATGATCAGATCATTCTCCTTCTTCGTGTCTAAAATTCTGACCGATTCAGAATCAGACTTGATCTCTCCAACATCCCCAACCTGTCCTCCGCTTTCGGCATAGAAGGGAGTCAAATTGAATACCAGATGATACAATTCCTTTTCCTTCTGTTTTACAGCACGGTATTTTGTGATATACACATCGGCATCCGTTCTGTCATATCCAACGAATTCTTCTTTGTCATCTTCCATTAGCACAACCCAATCGCCGGTATCTACTTTGGTGGCTGCTCTGGAACGATCCTTTTGCTCTTTTAGGTTCAACTGGAACTGCTCTTGATTCACCCCACCCGAAATTCCTTTCTCAGCTGCCATAAGCTCCGTGAGGTCAAGTGGAAATCCGTATGTGTCGTATAATTCAAAGGCAAACTTCCCGTCGATCTCTCTCAGATCCTTATTTGAAGAAAGGTACTTTTCAAAACGTTCAATTCCTTTCTCCAGGGTATTCAGAAAGCTCTCCTCCTCTTCTCTGATTACTTTTTGAACCAGGTCGATCTGGGACCGAAGCTCAGGAAATACCAGTCCGAGTTTATCATCAACCAAAGGAACCAATTTGTAGATCAAGGCACTCTTTGAATTAAGATAACTGTAAGCGTATCGGATAGCCCTTCTGAGGATCCTTCTGATCACATAACCCGCCCCTGTATTTGATGGCAACTGGCCTTCTGCAATGGCAATTGACACAGCACGAACATGGTCTACGATCACCCTGAAAGCAATGTCCTTCTTTTCATCTGAAAAGGAATACTTCAGTCCAGTCTCTTTCTCCAGACCATTAATCATGGTCATGAATACATCGGTATCGTAATTCGATTTTTTACCCTGAAGCACCATAGCAAGACGCTCAAATCCCATACCGGTGTCAACATGCTTCTTTGGAAGATCATTAAGGGATTTGTCTTTGCTTCGGTTGAATTGAATGAAGACTAGATTCCAGATCTCAATGACCTGAGGGTGTGATTCATTCACTAACTCCCTGCCCGGAATCTGACCTTTTTCATCTGCATCTCGAATATCTATATGGATCTCTGTGCATGGACCACAAGGACCGATCTCACCCATTTCCCAGAAGTTATCTTTCTTGCCATAAGGCAGAATCTTTTCTTCGGGAAAATACTTCTTCCAAAGGTCGCGGGTTTCATTATCCGCATCCAAACCATCTTCCTTATCGCCACCGAAATAAGTGACATAGAGATCTTCTTTATTTATTCCATAAACATCTACCAACAATTCATAGGCCCAATCTATGGCCTCTTCCTTAAAGTAATCTCCAAAAGACCAGTTACCAAGCATCTCGAACATGGTATGGTGATACGTGTCAACACCTACCTCTTCAAGATCATTGTGCTTTCCTGAAACACGAAGGCACTTTTGGGTATCGGATATTCTAAGGTGTTTCGGGTCACTATTTCCAAGGAAGTAATCCTTGAACTGATTCATACCTGCATTGGTGAACATCAGGGTTGGATCATTCTTCATGACCATGGGTGAAGAAGGTACAATCTCATGTCCTTTTTTCTTGAAGAAATCCAGAAATGTCTGGCGAATCAGGGCGCTTTCCATATAATATGAAGGTGCGATTGTTTATATTACCTTGCGAAGGTTCTGTTAAAGAATTCTTATTTTCGCAAATTTAGGGCCCAAAACTAACTAATTCTTACATGTCGAAGGTAAAATACAGGTATAATACCAAGTCGCTCACGTATGAGAAAGTGGAGATCAGCTGGCAGAAGAAACTTCTGACCGTCATGTCCTTCATTGTGACCGGTGTGGCCTTTGGTTCTGTCTTTTTCTTCCTTGCCTACACCTATATCGACTCTCCGAAAGAGAAAGAATTGAAAAGGGAGAATAAAAAACTTCAGATGCGCTATGAGTTTTTGAATAAGAAGCTTGATGAAGTAGCCGTTGTTTTGGATGATGTGCAGGAAAGAGACGACAACATTTACCGTGTGATCTTCGAAGCAGAGCCCATTGCGGAAAACATCCGAAAGGCCGGATTTGGAGGAATCAATCGATACAAGGATCTTGAGAACTACAGGAGTGGCGAATTGATGATCGAATCATCCAGAAAGATGGACAAGATCATGAAGCAGCTTTACATCCAGTCCAAATCATTCGATGAAGTGATGGACATGGCTCAGAAGAAAAAAGAATTACTTGCTTCTATACCGGCCATTCAACCCGTATCGAATAACGACTTGAAAAGAATGGCTTCCGGGTTTGGTTACAGAATTGACCCTCATTATAAAACACGAGCTTTCCACGCCGGAATGGATTTCACCGCACCAAGGGGTACACCCATTTATGCCACAGGAGACGGAGTTGTGATCCGGGCCGACAACAGTTCAAAAGGTTATGGTAACCACGTTCGAATCGACCATGGATATGGCTATGTGACGCTTTATGCTCACATGTATAAGATCAAAGTTCGACCGGGACAAAAAGTAAAAAGAGGAGATATCATTGGACAGGTTGGGAATACCGGTAAATCGGTTGGTCCTCACTGTCATTATGAAGTTCGAAAGAATGACAAACCTCTAAATCCGGTGAATTTCTATTTCAACGACCTTTCCCCGGAACAATACGAAACCATGGTTGATATGGCCAATGCCTCCAACCAGAGTTTGGATTAATTTAATATCTTCATCACGTGGAAAAAGAGCTGAGTGATTCTAAACTTTATTATTCCATGGGCGAAATAGCCCAGAAATATGAAGTAAAACACTCACTGATCCGCTACTGGGAAAAGGAGTTTGATATCATCAAACCCAAGAAGAATAAAAAAGGCAATCGCCTCTTCACAAAAAAAGATCTCGAAGCTTTCGACCTTATTTTTGAGCTGGTAAAGAAAAAGGGATACACCCTTGAAGGAGCCAAACAAAAGATCAAGGAAGACAAAAGTGGCCGCTACAAGAAAGATGAAATGGTAGCAAGACTTAAGGGGATCAAGAGTTTTTTATTGGAGCTCGAGAGCCAGCTCTGAGATTTCAGATTAACCCGTCCGAACGGACGTTCGTCCGGGCGGGCGATTAACGATTTCAGAATTCTTTGCGACCCTGCCTACCGGCAGGAAGGTCTGCGCCCCTGCCTACCGGCAGGTAGGTCTGCGAGAAAATTCAATTCGATGATAGGATGATAGGATGATTGGATGATGATCTCCGAATTACTCATTCACACAAGTCATGCGTACAAGGCCCTCGTGAATCTCTCCGCATGTGTCGGTTCGATTTCCGAATTCCGAATTCCGAATTCTAGAATCCGAATTCAATAATATTTACCTGGAATCAGATAATTCTGAACATAATCCGTAATTCCATCCTCGAGAGACGTAAATTCCTTCGAATAACCGATTGATTTCAACTTCGACATATCCGCCTCGGTATAATACTGGTACTTATCACGAATGTCTTCGGGCGTTGGAATGAAGGAAATGTTCTCTTCTTTTCCCATTGCGCGGAATGTGTTTCTGGCAAGATCGAGGAAGGTTCTAGCTTTACCTGAGCCCAGATTATAGATGCCTGAGTCCTTTCTGGTTTCCATCAGGAACATGCAGACATTCACCACATCCTTTACATATACAAAGTCTCTTTCCTGCTCACCATCTTTATAATCATCACGGTGTGACTGAAACAACTTCATTCCTCCACTCTCACCGATCTGGTTGAAAGCATGAAAGATCACCGATGCCATTCTGGCCTTGTGGTATTCATTGGGTCCATAAACATTGAAGAACTTTAATCCGGCCCAGAAGTAGGGTTTCTTTTCTTGTTCCAAAGCCCATTTGTCGAAGTCGTTCTTTGAATCACCATACGGATTCAGTGGTTTCAGACTTTCAACCACGTCGTGATCATCCTTATAACCAAGCTCTCCCAATCCATACGTGGCGGCTGAAGAAGCGTAAACCAAACCAATGCCATAATCTACGCAGGCATTCCATACATCCTTTGAGTAGTTCACATTGAGCTCATCAAAAATGGATACGTCGAATTCCGTGGTATCTGTCCTGGCTCCGATATGAAAAATGAACTGAACCATTTTGTGGTTCTCGTGCAACCAGGCAATGAAATCATTTCGATGCACCTTGTGCGACAACTCTTTTCCTTCGAGGTTTGGGAATTTCTTTTCGTTCTCGAATTCATCTACCACTACTACATCCTTATAGCCTTCTTCGTTCAGTTTTCCAACCAAACAACTTCCAATAAATCCCGATGCACCGGTTACTATGATCATGCTTTACGTTTTGCGCAAAATTAATTATTAAATGGTGATTTGGTTATTCGACCGATCTTATCACCAAATAATCGATTAACCCGTCCAAACGGACTTTCGTCCGGGCGGGCCGAATTACCAATATTAAGTATCTTGGTTCTCAAACTAATTTACGCTGAGAAGCGCTCGGTGCAATTATTTACAGAAACATGATGCAAATCGCCAAAGAATTTGGTAAGTCATTGGATAAGGATGATTTCAAATTAGCTGAGTCTTTCTTAGCAGTAGATTGCGAATATATTATTGGCAATGATAAACTAGTTGGTCCTGCTGAAATCGTAAAATCATATGAAGACAATATGATTGAAGGTCGCAAAAAACTTGATCAATTAAAATGGGGCGAATCTACTGTTGAAAATATTGGTAACAACGAGTACTATGTTCATTTTACCGATTACTTGACTCATAAAAGTCTTCAGCATACCCATCGATGCAAACAAAAACTTTCATTTCGAGAAAACAAGATCATTAAAATCACACACATTGAAGATTTAAATGAAAAATCAAAGCTAGAGGAGTTCTATAAAAAAGTTGGTATAATTAATTAGCATTACACTACTCCACCTAATAGCCATAGTTTCTTGAACGGTTGTTCGGTGATTTTGTTATCTGGTGATTTGGCCAACCGAATAACCATTATGTAGTATCTTAGTCCTCAGACTAATAACATGCTGCAGTAGTTAGCTGTCTGCCAGCAGGTAGGGCCGTGAGCGTTAAATGCAATTATTGAAAAAGGGCTTTCTTTTTGTTTCTTTGGTGCTTCCTTTGGCGGCCTTTTCCCAAAGAAAAGCGATTCCCTTCGTACCAGTCTGCATCGATTCTGCAATTGCACATATTGATGAGTATCCCGAATATCCTGATGGCGTAGATAGCCTTTATTTATTCGTAAAATCAAACTTCAGCATCTCAAAAGATTCTGAGTGTTTACCTGAGGAAAAAATTGTGGTTGGTTTTACAATAGACTCATTGGGAAGTGTAATAGATCCTGAGATACTAAAAGGGGATTGTCATGTTTCGAACAATGAAGCATTACGTGTAATTGGAATGTTTCCTAAATGGAAGCCAGGAAAAATCGATGGTAAAAATGCCAATATCCCCTTCAACCTTCCAATATACGTTGAACTAAGGCAATAACTGTATATAACACCACCTTTATAACCTCAGCTTCTTCGCCGGTTATTCAATTTGATTACATTCGCTTCAATATGAAGGCCATTCTGCTCTTTGCTCTTTTGTTATTAAACTTTTGTGCCTTCTCACAAGAAGTGATCATTGAAGAAGCCAAGCTCAAAATGGAATTGCCCAATGAACACTGGAATTTCATGGGCAAGCAGACTCAGAATTCTGTTACTGTCTATACATGGCGCAGAGATTATATTCTTGACTCTGCTGGGCGCAAAATAGATCCACAGATTTCATTCATACTTGAACCGGTGGATTCGACTATGGATATAGTTCAGTTCTCATGGATTAAAAGAACAAAGGTTCCTTTTGATGTTGTAAGCATGTTCTCTCATGAAGATGGCACCATTAAATTCAAGAATGGAATCGGTTACCGGGGAACATATGAAGATCGCGGATTAGTGCATAGAATATATCTGGTTCACGGAATTCGAAACGGCATGGGAATCACACTAGTAATGGACACCACGGAAGAACTCGCCGAAATCGTGGCACCAGAATTCCTGAAAAGCCTTTCAACTCTAGATAAATCCGATTAGGAGACAATTCGGAAAGAAAAACATTTTCAAAACAGGTATCTAATTCAATAATTTGGAGCTCAATGAGCTTTACGAACTATTGACCCTGTCCTAAAGAATATCCTCTTTCACCGTCGAACTCATATAAATTCTCGGTTTTGATCACGTCAATCCCTTCTTCCAAAGCTTTCTTCAATGCTTCAGGAATGCTTTCTTTATTCGCCGGATGACCATTTTCAACTTCAAACCTGCATCTCCAATGATCCGTGCAAAAAGTCTCTTCAAAACCTTCGGGCCAGACTTTAACCCCTCTGTTGGTGATCATACTTAGTTTGATGTCGCTTTCAAGGTTCTTCAGGCGTTCGGCAAGTTCACCGGCTTTTTTCCCATCCCAGTCAACAAAAATGTCTACCCCTTTCAACACTTTATTCGCTTTAGGTTTACGAGTGTATTGCGGAAGGTTGAGTTTGACATGTTTGCTGAATGAAGCCGCTTTTATTGACTTAGGTCGCCTGCCCAATCTTTCGATCACGGCATCAGCAAAGGCCTGTGTTCCCACTTTCTCCTGGCTTATATTTTCTTTGTATATGTCTGCGGTATGGATACCATCCTCAATGGTGCAAGCCCAGGCATTGATCACATTTTCCGCTACATCCTGCTGTCCGATGTGATTCAACATCATAACAGCACCTCTTAACAGACCGGATGGGTTGGCAATGTCCTGACCGGCTATATCCGGAGCTGATCCATGAATGGCTTCGAACATTGAGCATGATTCACCTATATTGCTCGATCCGGCCAGTCCAACAGATCCAGAAATCTGAGCTGTAATATCCGAAACCACATCGCCATATAGGTTTGGCATGACCACAACATCGAACATTTCCGGTGTATCTGCCAAACGTGCGGCTCCGATATCGATGATCCAGTTTTCAGACTCTATTTCCGGGTATTCTACGGCAATCTCTTTGAAGACCTTATGAAATAAACCATCTGTATGCTTCATGATATTATCTTTTGTAAAACAACTCACCTTCTTTCTGTTGTAGAGTTTAGCATATTCGAAAGCGTATCTTATGATTTTCTCACAACCCGGCCTCGTGATCAATTTCAGACACTGCACCACTTCATCTGTCTGCTGATGCTCAATCCCCGCATAAAGGTCCTCTTCATTCTCCCTTATGATGACCACATCCATATCCGGATGCTTTGTTTTGACAAAAGGATGAAAACTATTGCAAGGTCGAACATTGGCATAAAGGCCAAGCGTTTTTCTCATCGTAACGTTTAGACTCTTGTACCCACCACCCTGGGGTGTGGTTATTGGAGATTTCAGAAATATTTTGTTGCGTCGTATGCTTTCCCATGCCGACTTCTCAATTCCACTTGTATTTCCGGATAAATATACTTTCTCACCAACTTGTATCTCTTCCCATTCGATCCTGGCATTAGCCGCCTCTAAAATTCTCATGGTGGCATTCATGATCTCCGGGCCAATGCCATCTCCCTTTGCGAATGTTACTTTTTGCATCACTAATTTTTTTACAAAGAAAATCAATACTTATCATATATGATAATTTATATTTTTTATATAATTCATAAAAATTGGTTAATGTTTTATTCCCAGGTCGATAACCAAAGATTTTCACACCTTTTTTCGGAATTGTTCTCTTCTCTTTTCTATTCACCATTTAGCTATCTTTGTAGCCCAATTTTAAGGAATGGTACACATTACGCGCAGAGAAAGATTCAGTGCAGCACACAAGTTGACCAGAGAAGAATGGTCGGCAGAACAAAATGCAGAAACCTTTGGAAAATGTTCAAATCCAAACTGGCATGGTCATAATTACGACCTGTGGGTAACGGTTAAAGGTGAACCGAGTTCGGAGACCGGATTTGTTGCTAACCTAAGTGAGGTAGGAAGAATTGTAAAAGAGAGAGTGATAAAGCAAGTGGACCATAAAAATCTTAACCTGGATGTTGAGTTTATGAAAGGAAAGCTCACTTCTACAGAAAACCTGGCCATCGCTATTTGGGAACAAATTCAGCCGGAAATTGATAAATTAGGATGTTCTCTGCATTGTATAAAGTTGCAGGAGACCGAGAATAATTACGTGGAGTATTATGGCAAATAAGTATGATGACGACGTGTTCAGCACCGGCATAGAGCGATACGAGCACAAGGAAAATTACAATGAAGAAACGACTGACTTCATTGCAGATCATTATAAGAAGATCATTGAGGTCATTGAACCCGAACCGGAAAGAGAAGGTTTGACAAAAACGCCTGAGAGAATTGCGAGAGCAATGCAATTTCTCACCCATGGTTACGACATTGATGCAGCAGAGCTGTTGAAATCTGCCATGTTCAACGAAGACCATAAACAAATGGTCGTGATCAAAGACATTGAAATCTATTCCATGTGTGAGCATCATATGTTACCCTTCTTTGGAAAGGCACATATCGCATACATCCCTAATGGATGGATTGTTGGATTGAGTAAAATCCCCAGAGTTGCGGATGCATTCGCCAGAAGACTTCAGGTTCAGGAGAGGCTGACAGATCAGATAAAAACTTGCATTCATGATACGTTGAAGCCCCTGGGAGTGGCTGTGGTTATTGAAGCACAGCACATGTGCATGCAAATCAGAGGTGTGCAAAAACAAAATTCGGTCACAACCACATCATCTTTTACCGGAGAATTCCTCAAAGATTCGACCAGAAAAGAATTTATCAGTCTGATTTCAAATGATCTGCATTAATTTGACTAAAGTCGGGATCTGTTAAAAGCTGTTAATTCGGGACTGTCAGATTTCGAATTCGTTAGATTTGGCACGATTTTGGATAAGATATATCAAACAAGAATTACTAAATATTAAGAAATGAGTGAACAAGTAACAGTCATTAAAGACGGACAACAATATGTAGGAACACTTGAAAGAAGTTTTCTCTACAACGTATTTACTTACATGTTTGCCGCTTTGGCAATTACCGGTGTTATGGCATACTGGTTTGGAACCAACATAGCCATGAGTGAAATTCTCTTCAATTTAGAAACAGGATTCACCGGTCTGGGCTATGTAGTAATGTTTGCACCCTTTGCCTTTGTTCTGGTCATGTCATTTGGCTGGCAACGCTTATCATCAATGGCACTATTACTCATGTTTGTGGCCTATTCCGTGTTGATGGGAATGAGTTTGAGTTTTATTTTTTACAGCTTTACTGAAGCATCTATCTACTCAACATTTGGAATAACTGCACTGACCTTCGGTGCCATGGCTTTATTGGGTTACACCACTAAGACTGACCTTACCAAACTCGGCAATCTTCTGTACATGGCATTGATCGGTATTATCATTGCAGGCATCGTGAATTGGTTTATTGGAAGTTCATTGCTTGACTTCGCAATCAGTGCTATTGGAGTTTTGGTATTTACAGGACTTACAGCCTATGACGTACAAAAATTAAAAAGAATTGGTGCAGGAATTGAATATGGCAGCGAAACTTCGAACAAGCTGGCCATCATTGGAGCATTAAACCTTTACCTAGATTTTATAAACTTATTCCTTCTGTTACTCAGATTTTTCGGAGACAGAAGATAATTATTTGATTCATGAAAAAGGCATATGTATTTCCCGGCCAGGGATCACAATTCTCTGGTATGGGCAAAGATCTTTACGATTCTAATTCAACAGCAAAAGAGCTTTTTGATAAGGCCAATGATATTCTTGGTTTCAACATCACAAACATCATGTTTGAGGGAAGTGATGAAGAATTGAAGCAAACCAAAGTAACGCAGCCTGCAATCTTCCTTCATTCTGTCATCCTTTCTAAATGCGTTGAAGATTTCAATCCGGATATGGTGGCTGGACATTCTTTGGGAGAATTGTCAGCCCTTGTTGCGAATGGAACATTGAGCTTTGAAGATGGCCTGACTCTGGTCTCAAAAAGAGCCAACGCAATGCAAAAGGCTTGTGAGATGAATCCGTCTACCATGGCAGCAATTCTTGGATTGGAGGACAAGGTAGTTGAAGATACTTGTGCTGAGATCGACGGTGTAGTTGTGGCGGCAAATTACAATTGTCCGGGACAACTTGTTATATCGGGATCAAATGAAGCCGTTCAGGCGGCCTGCAATGCCCTTACGGAAAAAGGTGCTAAAAGAGCCCTCATGCTTCCGGTTGGAGGTGCTTTTCACTCTCCTCTAATGGAGCCGGCGCGTGCTGAATTGGAAGAAGCAATCAATGCGACAACATTCAATAATCCCGCTTGTCCTGTTTATCAAAACGTGACGTCAGAAGCGGTTACAGATCCGGAAGAGATCAAGAAAAATCTGATCGCACAGCTTACGGCTCCAGTTCGATGGACTCAAACAATGCAAGCCATGATCCGAGACGGTGCCACTTCATTTACTGAAGTTGGTCCGGGTAAAGTGCTGCAAGGATTGGTTAAAAAGGTTGATCGCCAAATGCAAACTGAAAGCGCCGCAATCTAATGAAGATAATCTCCTGGAATGTAAATGGGATCAGAGCTCAGCTAAACAAAGATTTTGATGGCTTCATTAAATCCTTTGATGCCGATATCTTAATCTTCCAGGAAACCAAAGCAACGGTTGAAATAGTTAAAGATATTGGTTCAAAATTCGAGGATTACAATATCTATGCCAACGAAGCAGAAAAGAAGGGTTATTCAGGCACGGCAATCTTCTCGAAAGAAAAAGCAATAGAAGAAATCTATAAGATTGGATTTGATGAGCATGACTCAGAGGGAAGAGTGGTTTGTCTTGAATTTGAAAAGTTTTATCTGGTAAACGTCTATGTTCCCAATAGCGGAAGCGGAATGAAAAGGTTGGATTACAGAAAAACCTGGGACCGGGATTTTCTGAAATTCAACGCCGACTTAATGAAGAAAAAACCTGTCATCATTGGTGGAGATTTCAACGTATCTCATAAAGAAATAGATCTTGCACGTCCGAAGGAGAATTACAACAAGACGTCAGGTTATACTCAGGTTGAAATCGACGGCATGGACAATTTTCACAAGGCAGGATTTATAGACACTTTTCGGTCCCTCCATCCTGATGAAGTTGCCTATACCTTTTGGAATATGAGGTTCGGAGCACGGGCCAGAAACGTAGGCTGGAGAATTGATTACTTCATGATCAGTCAGGACCTGAAGGACAATTTGAAATCTGCCAACATCTACGGAGATGTAATGGGTTCGGATCACTGTCCTTTAGGGATAGATATTGAAATTTGAAATGAAAAGGATTCTGTTTTTTGTCCTTCTGATCTTTCCACGCTTATGTTTTAGTCAGGAAAGTTTGGTTGAGGAGGCATTCGTGAGCCAAATGATCTTCTTCAATGAACACGATGTTGAGGGTATGACGAATGGTGTATCAGATGACATGGTTTATTACTACGTGATGGCAGACTCGCTGGTTGAAGAAATAAGAGGAAAAGATGCCTTTCGAAAAGCAATGACCGAATATTTTGAAAGCACACCGAACGTTCAGAGTAAAATCATTTCATCATTTCAAAGTGGAGAAATGATCAGTTTCGAGGAAGAAGTTTCCTGGGGCGAAGAAGGAAATAGAAAAAGTGCCAGATCACTCGGTGTTTACCAGATCAAGCAGGGCGCCATCTACAGAGCATGGTATTTCATTCCTGAATAATAAAATTCCGAATTCACATTCCGAAATCACATTCCGAATTCACATTCCGAATTCACAATTCCGAATTCCAAATTCCCTATTCCCTATTCCCTATTCCCCCTATACCATTTAACGGCCTTTTCCAGACCTTCCTTCAGTTTTACCTGAGGTGAGTAGTCTAAGATAGATTTGGCTTTTTCAATTGCCGCATGAGAATCGCGGATATCACCCGGCCTTTCATCCCTGTAATCAATATTCAGTTTTACTTCGGTGATCTCTTCAATCTGCTTGAGCACTTCATTTAATGAATACCTTTCACCACAGGCAATATTGAACACCTGTCCATTCGCGTTTTCGCTGGAGAATGCTGCCTTCATATTTCCCTGAACTGCATTTTCTATGAAGGTAAAATCACGACTTTGCTCTCCGTCACCAAATACGATTGGTTGACCTCCATTCAAAGCTTCCAATATAAATAAAGGAATGGCCGCCGCATATGGACCTTTAGGATTCTGTTTTGGCCCAAATATGTTGAAGTATCTCAATCCAACAACAGGCATTCCATACAATTTATGGTATAAACTCGCATACTGTTCGTTTGAGACTTTTGTAACGGCATATGGTGACTTTGGATTCCCTGTCCGTTCCTCAACTTTCGGTAATTCCAGGCTATCTCCGTAAACGGAAGATGAGGATGCATATACAAATTTCTTCACCTTATTCAATCTGCATGCATCGAGAATTGATAGAAAACCGGTTGAATTTGCCTTATGGGTGGATAAAGGATCTTTCATCGATCTTGGAACAGAGCCCAGTGCTGCCTGATGAAGGCAGTAGTCTATACCGCTGGACAATTCCAGAATTTTATCAAAATCGTTTATATCGGTCTCAAAGAATTCAATCTTACCTTCTTCAATAAACCCTCGAATGTTGTCCAGGTTTCCAGTGGCAAGATTATCAACCACCATAATTTTACCAGCTTCATGCCTGACAAGGTATTCAACCAAGTTCGAACCGATGAAACCGGCGCCACCTGTAACCAAAAATGAATGTTCCGATAATGATCCGGGGTGAAAAGCAGTATCGTACATTTTATCTTTGCTCGTATTGTTTCTGATAATATTCCTGGTAGGATCCAGAAGTTAAATGATCCAACCATTCCTGATTTTCGAGGTACCAGTCAACCGTTTTCGAAAGTCCTTCTTCAAATTCCAAAGAAGGAGACCAACCAAGTTCTTTATTTAGTTTACTCGAATCAATGGCATACCTCATATCATGACCTGCCCTGTCTTTCACGAAAGTGATAAGCTCCTTTGATTCTCCTTTGCTTCTGTCAAGCTTTTCATCCACAAGCTCGCACAACAGATAAATCAGGTCAATGTTTCGCCACTCATTGTTTCCACCTACATTATAGGTTTCGCCATTTACTCCATTATGAAAAATAATGTCTATGGCTCTTGCATGGTCTTCGACCCAAAGCCAATCCCTAATGTTTTCACCCTTTCCATAGACCGGCAGAGCCGTTCTATTTTTTATGTTATTGATCATCAAGGGAATCAATTTTTCAGGAAACTGGAATGAACCGTAGTTATTGGAACAATTTGAAACCACCACAGGCAGATCATAGGTATGATAATATGACCTTGCAATATGATCTGAACTAGCTTTAGAAGCAGAGTACGGACTTCGAGGGTCATAGGGCGTAGATTCTGTGAAGAGACCTTCATCCAGAGAACCGAAAACTTCGTCGGTTGAAATATGATAAAATTTGCAGTCTGACTTATCCCTCCACCAATCTCGCGCTGCATTCAGCAAATTGAATGTTCCAACGATATTGGTTTGAATAAAATCAAGCGGATTCACTATGGAACGATCCACATGTGATTCCGCTGCCAGGTGAATGACACCATTAATATCGAATTCCCTGAAGGTCTCCTGGACTTTATCAAAATCACATATATCTCCTTTTACGAAGGTGTAATTCTCTTTGTCTTCTAAGTCTTTCAGGTTTTCCAGATTACCGGCATATGTGAGCTTATCGAAATTGATAATGCGATAGTTGGTGTATTTATTCACCAATAATCGAATAACATGAGATCCAATAAAACCGGCCCCTCCGGTGACAAGTAAGTTCATTATAAACTCCAGTATGTCATTTCTTTGATCTTGCCCTTATAAATACCCTTGATATCTATTAAAACGGGAGATTCATTCATAATGGATTTAAAATAATCCTCAGACAGGTCGCTGTACTCTTTATGATTTACAGCAACGATGACAGCATCATAATCTTTTCCGGGCTGATCAATCAATGAAAAACCATATTCATGTTCAAGCTCAGATGAACTGGCGTGTGGATCAACGACTTCAACATGCGTGCTGTATGACTTCATTTCATTTACCACATCTGCAACTTTGGAATTTCGAATGTCGCTGACATCTTCTTTGAATGTTGCACCCATAACCAACACCCTGGCTTCGTTAAGGTGTTTGCCAGCTTTTACAATCCTTTTTACGGCCTGTTTTGCGATGTAGCCACCCATTGAATCATTTACAAATCTTCCCGAATTGATGATCTGAGCGTGATAGCCATATTCCTTGGCTTTGTATGTCAGATAATAAGGATCAACACCAATGCAATGTCCACCAACCAGACCGGGTCTGAAATTCAGGAAATTCCATTTGGTTCCGGCTGCTTCCAATACTTCATAAGTATTGATATCCATTCTGTTGAAAATGATCGACAATTCATTAACCAGTGCAATATTGACATCTCTCTGGGTATTTTCGATGATCTTGGCAGCTTCGGCAACCTTGATGGAAGAAGCTCTGTGCACCCCAGCTTCAACAACCAATTCATAAACCTTGGCAATATTGTCGAGGGCTTCTTCGTCACTTCCAGACACCACTTTCACCACCGTACTTAGGGTATGAACTTTATCACCCGGATTGATACGTTCAGGTGAATACCCAATCTTAAAATCTTCCGGAAAAGAAAGTCCGGATTCATCCATCAAAACAGGAAGACAATCTTCTTCCGTACAACCCGGATAAACAGTCGATTCAAAAACCACATAATCTCCTTTTTTCAAAACCTTCCCAACAGTTTGTGTAGCACCAAGCAATGGAGTCAGATCCGGCAAATTATGTTCATCAATAGGTGTTGGAACAGCAACGATATAAAAGTTAGCTTCCCTTATGTCTTCAATATTATAAGAGAAAGTGATATCGGCATTATCGAAAGCAGAAGAGTCGAGTTCCTCGCTTGGATCAATGCCCTTTTTCATACTTTCAATTCTCTCTTCCGAAATATCAAAACCAATTACACTGGCCTTTCTTGCCAATTCCAAAGCAATTGGCAATCCTACGTAACCTAGACCTATAACGGCAATCTTGGCCTCCTTATCAACTATTTTTTGATACATACTTTTCATCTCTAAGAGCGTAAATTCTTTCTATCATATCCACCACTTTCAAGCCTTCAAGAGCGTTCGTGGTAGCAATGTTTTCATTTCTTAATGTTTCAACGACATTCTCTATCACATAATGATGATTTGCCGCCGAGCCCTTATATGGGCCATAATCATTGGGTGGATTCGATTCCTTCAATTCCGGCATTTCATAACCTTCTATATGACAATACTCCACTTCATTCATATATTGACCACCCACTTTAACACTGCCCTTACTACCAATAATGGTAATGCTGCTTTCAAGGTTCTTATCCCAGATGGCCGTGCTATAATTCAATGAGCCCATTCCGCCATTCACGAAATCAAATGTTACAAAACCAGAGTCTTCGAAATCCGTTGAATCCTGGTGAGTGAAGTCATTGAATCGTGCCTGAATGTTGGTAATGTCACCGAAAAGCCAATACATGATGTCGACAAAGTGTGAAAACTGGGTGAACAATGTCCCACCGTCCATTTCCTGATTGCCTTTCCATCCGTCTGTCTTATAATACCTTGAATCACGATTCCAATAGCATTTCACCTCAACCATAAAAGTCTCACCGATCAATTTCTGATCAACAATCTCTTTCAGCCAAACTGAGGGTGGACTGTATCGATTCTGCATTACAGCAAATACCTGTTTATGAACCTGAAGGGCCTTGTAAATGATATGCTCAGCTCCGGCTTTGGTCAAGGCCATTGGCTTTTCACAAACCACGTGGTGACCACTTTCCAGCGATTTGATCGATTGCTCTTCGTGAATACCATTCGGTGTGCAAATGTTGATCACATCAATATCAATATCAGAGGCAATCATTTCATCCAGGCTTGAAAAGAATGGTACTTCATATTTTTCAATGCCCAATTCTTCTTTGGGTCTGACATCAGCAAGTGCTACCAACTCGGCTTCCGGATTTCCCAGAACCATTTCAGCATGTCTTTTGCCAATATGACCACAACCAACTACTGCGAACTTTACTTTCTCCATATCTCCCTATTAAGTCAGTTTTCTAACTTCTTCATTCTCCAGCCTGTACTTTTCTCCACTTTCTGGACAAAGCGCCAAACCTTCGTTATCAAAGTTCAAGCGATGTCCATATTCACTCACCCAGCCAATTTGTTTTGATGGATTTCCAACAACCAGGGCATAGGGCTTAACATCCTTGGTGATTACGGCCCCTGCTCCAATCAATGAATATTCTCCGATCGTATTACCACAAATGACAGTGGCATTTGCTCCAATAGATGCCCCCTTTCTGACAAGGGTTTCAACATACTGATCTCTTCTAACGATGGCACTTCTCGGATTTACGATGTTGGTGAATACCATGGACGGACCAAGAAATACATCATCTTCACAATTCACGCCGGTGTATATTGAAACATTGTTCTGAACCTTGACATTCCTACCGAGTTTAACACCCGGTGAAACAACCACATTTTGACCAAGGTTACATTTCTCACCAAGAACTGCATCAGGCATAACATGACTGAAATGCCAGATTTTGCATCCTTCCCCAATTACCGCCCCTTCATCGATGACGGCTGTTTCATGTGCGAAATAATCCATCTATCTTTTGATGTATTTATCGAAAGAAAAATGTTCTTTTTTATTCAATTCCTCTTCTGTCAAGGATTGAAAATACTCATATGTGATTTTCAAACCTTCGGCCCTGTCCACCTTTGGTTCCCAACCGAGCAATTCCCTGGCCTTGGTGATTTCAGGTTGTCTTTGCAGTGGATCGTTTTCTGGTAATTCTTTGTAAGTAATGCCAACGTCTTTACCTGTAAGCTTGAGAACCTCCTCGGCGAAATCCTTGATTGTGATCTCATTCGGATTACCCACATTAACGGGATAATGATAGTCAGACATCAACAATCTGTAAATTCCTTCAACAAGGTCGTCGACATAACAGAATGATCTGGTTTGACTTCCATCACCGAATACCGTGAGTTGTTCTCCTCGTAAAGCCTGACCAATAAATGCCGGCAAAACTCGTCCGTCATTGAGTCTCATTCTCGGACCATAGGTATTGAAGATTCGAACAATGGCCGTATCTACTTCATGAAACCTATTGTATGCCATTGTAATGGCCTCCTGAAATCTCTTTGCCTCATCGTAAACACCTCGTGGTCCAATTGGATTTACATTCCCAAAATAATCTTCCGTCTGTGGATGAACCAAAGGGTCACCATAAACCTCCGAGGTTGAAGCAACCATAATTCTCGAATTTTTGGCCTTAGCCAGGCCAAGAAGATTATGCGTGCCCAGGGAACCTACTTTGAGGGTCTGAATCGGGATTTTCAGGTAATCAATCGGACTTGCAGGTGAAGCGAAATGAAGAATGTAATCAAGTTCTCCGGATACATGAACGTAATTCGATACATCGTGGTGATAGAATTCAAAATTTTCCAGTGGAAAAAGGTGTTCTATATTCTTCAGTGAACCGGTGATCAGATTGTCCATGCCGATCACATAGTAACCTTCACGCATGAATCTGTCACAAAGATGTGACCCTAAGAATCCGGCTGCTCCTGTTATTAATACACGTTTCATCAGTGTGAGTTTATGGCTTTCCTTCCAATACTATAATATTCAAAGCCCTCCTTTTCCATGTGGTCTATATCGTATAGATTCCTTCCGTCAAAAATGATTCTTCCCGATAATAGCTCCTTCATTCTTTCAAAATCCGGTGTCCTGAATTCTGACCATTCGGTAGCGATGAGCAAACAATCTGCATCTTCCAGCACATCATATTCATTATCACCATAGGTGATTTTATCTCCTATCAGATTCCTTACATTATCCATTGCTTCCGGGTCATATGCTGTGACGCTTGCGCCTTCTGACAATAAATTGTCAATGAGCTGAAGAGCCGGAGCCTCTCTGATATCATCGGTATCCGGTTTGAAAGACAATCCCCAAAGAGCAATTTTCTTGCCATCGAGAGAACCAAATCTGTTCTTCATCTTTGGAAGAATCACTTTCTTTTGTTTTTCGTTGATATCCATCACGGCATTCAGCAATCTGAATTCAAAATCATTCTCATTGCCCGATTTAACGAGGGCCTGAACATCCTTAGGAAAACAACTTCCGCCATATCCTATACCAGGAAACAAGAATCTCTTTCCTATCCTGCTGTCAGCACCTATTCCAATTCTGACCTGATCCACATCAGCCCCAACAAGTTCACAGAAGTTTGCAACCTCATTCATGAATGTAATCTTCGTTGCAAGGAATGAATTCGCGGCATACTTGGTAAGTTCAGCCGATTTTTCATCCATGAAAATGATCGGATTTCCCTGTCTCACATATGGCTTGTACAACTCCTCCATGATATCTCTGGCCTTTTCTGATGACGTTCCAATAACAACTCTGTCGGGTTTGAGAAAATCATCAACCGCAAAACCTTCTCTTAAGAATTCCGGATTCGATACAACATCAAATTCAATATCAGTTTCATGTTTGATCACCGCTGTCACCTTATCGGCTGTTCCAACAGGTACAGTGCTTTTGTCGACGATCACTGTATATTCAGTAAGTAGTTTCGCGATATCTTTCGCTGCACTCAACACATAACTCAGATCTGCAGAACCGTCTTCACCCGGAGGTGTTGGCAGGGCCAGGAATATGATCTTAGCATCTTTTATGGCTTCCGCCAGATCTGTTGTAAAGTGAAGTCGGTCGTGTTTGATATTCCGTTCAAAAAGCACATCGAGATGAGGCTCGTAAATTGGCACTTTGCCATTTTTCATCATCTCTACTTTTTTCTCGTCGATGTCAACACATGTTACAGTGTTACCAGTCTCTGCCAAACAGGTACCGGTTACCAAACCAACATAGCCCGTTCCAACTACGGCAATTTTCATTTCTTAATTGATACTATTTAAAAGATAAAACGCTATCAGCGATATAGTTAAGCTGTTCTTCATCGAGCTCTGTATGCATCGGTAAAGAAATTACTCTGGAGCAAAGGTCCATTGTTACCGGATACTGCTCATCTGAGAACTCAGGACGTTCGTAAGCTTTTTGCTTATGAAGAGGTACCGGATAGTAAACCATGGCCGGAATATTTTTATCCCCTAAGTACTTTTGTAATTCAAATCTGTCAATACCATTTGTCTTAAGCGTGTATTGATGAAAGACGTGGCTCGAGTAGTCTGCTCTTCCGGGAATTTCCAGGAATTCAGATCCACCAAATTTATTGTCATAGAACTCAGCGGCACTTTGTCTGGCCGATATATAGGCGTCCAAATGAGGCAGCTTAGCCCTGAGAACTGCAGCCTGGATGCTGTCAAGTCTTGAATTGACACCAATGTCATCGTGATAATATCTAACCTTCATACCATGATTCACAATAGCGCGAGTGCGCTCTGCAAGATCATCGTCGTTTGTGAATAAAGCACCACCATCACCGTAACACCCCAAATTCTTTGATGGGAAAAAAGAAGTGGTTCCAAAATGTCCAATGGTTCCTGCCTTTTTCGAAGAACCATCCGAGTAATGATAGTCGGCACCGATGGCCTGAGCCGTATCTTCAACAACATACAAACCATGCTCCTCAGCGATGTCCATCACTTCCTTCATTGGAGCAGACTGACCAAATAAATGAACAGGAATGATGGCCTTGGTCTTTGGTGTAATCGCTTCTCTGATTTTGTCCGGATCAATATTGAAGGTGTCGGCCTCAACATCAACAAGAACTTGTTTCAGACCCAAAAGTGCAATTACCTCAACAGTGGCTGCGAAAGTGAAATTTGATGTAATGACCTCGTCTCCAGGTTTGAGATCGAGTGCCATAAGTGCTATTTGTAATGCATCGGTCCCGTTGGCACATGGAATTACATGTTTAACACCGAGATATGATTCCAGAGCACCAGAAAATTCCTTGATAACAGGGCCGCCAATAAAGGCTGAACTATCCACGACATCGAGGATTCCTCGATCGACCTCTTCCTTGATTTTAAGGTATTGAGAGTGAAGGTCGACCATTTGAATTTTTCTCATAAAAAAGCCTCTTTAAATTGGGCTGCGAAGATAATTAATTTAGGCGAAGAAGCTTTCATTGAAAGTATTTGTATACTTGTTTTTTAATTGAAATTCAGTTGAAAAGAAGTCTCCTTGCAAGCCTATTGATTTTCGCATTCCTGAATACGTATTCTCAGGAAAGAATGATCGACTCATCTTTGACGATTCCATTCATAGGCATTTCGTTCGGTTTTCATCAACCCACATCCGATCTCGGAGATAGATTTGGGAACATTTTGAGCATGGGAGGACAGTTCGGTTTAAAACTTAAATCCCAGGTATACATGGGACTTAAGATCGATTATCTCTTTGGTAATACTGTTAAAGAAGATGATATTCTGGATAATATCCGAACGTCTGAAGGTGGTATTATAGAAATTGGTGGTCAGTTGACCGACCCGATTATTGAAATGCAGGGTTATAGCATTTCATTGTTGGGTGGATATCTGTTTCCCGTTTTTGGTCCTAATCCCAATTCCGGAATACTGGTGGCAGCAGGACCTACCTTTTTGTCTCATCGAATATCGATAGATTATCGCGATGCTCAAATTCCTCAATTAGAAGGGGATTATATAGCGGGATATGATCGACTGACAAGTGGCTGGGGACTGAATGAATTTGTGGGATACATGTATAATGGGCGAAAGAGACTCATTAGTTTTTATGCGGGTTTTGACTTTTCGCAAACCTGGACTCAAAGTGTCAGGGGGTATAATTACGACGAAATGAGATTCGATAATGAAACCAGAAGAGATAACATGATCGGATTTAGGTTTGGTTGGATGATCACCATGTATCGAAATGCCCCACAACAATTCTACTACCGTTAAGTGATGTTTTTCTTGTACAATATGAGTGTGAGAGCCTTTTACCTGGCTGCATACGTAGCTTCTTTTTTCAACAAGAAGGCAAAGCTATGGCTGGATGGAAGAAGGAAATGGTCGCAAGAATTGAAGGAAAAGCTTGGCACTCAAAAAGATCTTATTTGGGTTCACTGTTCCTCTTTGGGGGAATTTGAACAGGGAAGGCCAGTAATAGAAAAGTTGAATGAAAAAGGAGAAAAAGTTTTGCTCACATTTTTCTCTCCTTCAGGATATGAGAATTTAAAAAATTTCCAAGCAGCTTATCATGTGACTTACCTTCCGCTTGACACAAAAAAGAATGCTGAAAAGTTCATATCAATGGTAAGACCCAAGGCAGTTCTTTTTGTGAAGTATGAATTCTGGTTCAATTTTATCAGAACATCAAAAAAAGCTGGCATCCCTTTGTTTTTGATTTCAGGCATATTTAGACCTGAGCATTATTTCTTCAAATGGTACGGATTCTGGGCCAGAAAGCAACTGAGGAATTTCACAAGGTTCTTTCTTCAGGATGGAGAATCGCAAAAATTATTAAACGAAATTAGAATTAATAATACCGATGTGTGTGGAGACAGTCGATTTGACCGCGTTTATGAAATTTCAAAAAAACCAAAAGATGTGCCCGAAGTGGAACATTTCGGCAAAGACTTTAAACTCTTAATTGCCGGAAGCACATGGAAGGAAGATGAAGTAGTATTAAATTCTTTTTTATCTGAGAATTCGGATTACAAATTGGTAATAGCGCCACATGAAGTTGATGAAAGCAGAATCAGTTCTATTCATGCTCTATTCGGACAATGTCAAAACATATCTTCTTATGACACGAATAAAGACTGCAGGGTTCTCATCATTGACAAAATTGGTCTTTTAAGCTGCATTTACAGATATGGCAAAATAGCCTTCATTGGTGGAGGATTTGGCAAAGGAATACACAATACCCTGGAAGCAGCCGTATTTGGTTTACCCGTAATTTTCGGTCCTAATTATTCTAAATTCAGAGAAGCCAGAGAACTTATTGAGAAGAAAGCTGCTTTCAGTATCAATGAAGGATTTGAAATGAAAGAGATCATTGCTCAAAATGACATGGAAAAGGCCGGTGAAATGAGTGCTCGGTATGTGAGAGAAAATGTGGGCGCCACTGACTTCATTCTCAGACATCTCGAGAAAGAAGGCATCTTAAAAACTTTCTGAAAGCGAATACTTTATATACCTTCGGAAGTAGTTTAATTATTGCATCATGAAAAAGCTGCTTACTACCATCGTATTTCTGTCTTCATTATATGTTGCCAAAGCTCAGGAAGGCTGGCTCTTCTCACCCGACCTGGGTATCAATCTGGTTCCTCTTGACGACGGAGATGTAAAAGACACCTATTTTAAAACAGGTGTATCCTTTGGATTTTCTGCGCACAATATTGTTGAAGACAAGTGGGTATTCAATTACGGTATTTCTTTTAACAGACGATTTGCTTCATATTCTTACACGAATGAGTCAGACGCACTTTCTTCTTTTTTACCTCCAGGTATAGATACTTTATTGGCTGGATTAGCCGACCTGACCATTTATGAATCTACGCGAGGACTATCAACTTTCTGGACATTCGATATTCCCATTTCAGTTAGCTATAAATTCAATAATGATTTCCTTTTCTGGGGTGGTGGATATGTGAATTTCCTTCTATCAACGAGTAATGATGAAGAATTTACAAGTCATATTCCAGTGTTCGAAACCTTTAATCCTACCGATCTGGGATTGGATCCTGCTCTTCTGCCTCAGAACGAAACGTATACCACAACGAATGATTCCAAAACAAACTTCAATACACTGGGTTATGGATTTCAGGTGGGATTTGGATACCAGTCAGACAATTGGTTGGTAAGATTGGGCTATCATCATGGTCTGAACGACATTGCCACAGACGACTTCAAATTCAATATGGTTATAAAGAACCAAAGATCTGTCATGCTCACCGTCTCCTATTTGATTGAGGATCTTTTCATGACTTCAAAGAATGATGCCAGGTACGATCTTGAATTGATAGAATAAAAAAAGTCCCTATCGCATGACAGGGACTTTCCATTCAAATGAACAGGGTCATTCAACCGAAATTCGCTTACTGACCTTTCCTAAAGAGTTTTCGATTTCCACGAAATACAATCCTTTTTCAAGGGATGTAATATCGAGCTGAGTATTGTTATTGTCCAAACGACCTTGAAGCACAATCTTTCCCGAAATACTATAAATCCTGTATTCAGAATTTACCAATTCGGCAGATAATTCAACATTAATTACTGTTGAAGCCGGGTTTGGATAAATCTTTACTTCTTCTTTTTGGATTCGTTTATTTATCCCAACCGTATTCGTTGTATCAATACAGCCAGGAGTAGCAGGAACATTGTCGTAATTATATACCACACTATCAGGGTCCATACAAGTAGTTATGCTGGCTGAACCTGCTGCAGAACCATTAACCGTGACGTCATCATCTACAATATAAGTGCCTGCTCCATTTCCATTAATAGTCAATGTAGATGGTCCTTTAACATAGATCGTGTTCTGATCATTACCAGTGATGGTAATCGATGTTCCAGACTCGGCATACACAGTATTGCTTTGCCCCACAATTTCAAATGTGACATTTTCACAAATCCATAATGCATCACCAGATCCCACATGGTCACCGTCGGAAGTCCGAACCTTGACCGAAGAAGGAGGTGTAGTTTCACAATTTTGAGAGTATGCCCCTAGAACAATAAAAGAGGCCGAGAGAAAGAGTAAGATTTTTTTCATAGCCTTTGATTTTCTTTTCTGAAAATAAAAATTTCTAATAGAAAATCAAAAAACCAGATAATATATTGGATGCGAACAGGATGCTTTAAGCCAACTTTTCAATGTATTCGTATTGAATATCCACACCCCTTTCCTTAAGATAGGAGATCACGAAATCAAAATAAGAATTGTCTTTTCCAAGCTGTTCAGGCGCTAGAATTCCAGTTGTTTGGAATTCGTTTTGAAGATAATATGCGCAAGTAGCAGAACACGTGAAACCAGTTGTTCTTGACATGGATGACATGTTCTTTTCAAAATCTTTTCGATCGAAAACCTTATAGACGTGATATCCTGAAGGAGTTTCAATTTCAACCTTCATGTAGGTAAACTCATCATCTTCATCATTTAATTTCCATTCATTGAACAGGACTTTACTTGTAAATTCAATGGCAGGAATTTTCTCAGTCCCCACTTCGATCAATTCATTATCAAAAAAGCCAGCTTCCCGGAAGGATTTCATTAAGGCCGCATGACCTTTATATCGAATCGTTTTTTCTTTCAGGTTTGGAATATCAGTATTTCTTAATATCGATCTAAGACCATCGGTATTAAAGGCTTCCAAAGAACCAATTTCAGGAATAGAAATCTCCTCGATTTCGGACAATGCGTCCTTTGTAATATCAATTCCATTTTCCCTCAATCTGGCCGGACGCGTATATTCTTCAATCACATCGGAAGGTGAAAACGGAGCCTTGTAATTAAATGGTTCGGTTGGCTGAAAGGGAAGTCCACCTACATAACACGAATAAGAAATTACTTCCTCCGACAAATGATGACCCAACATTATGTTGCAAAGTCCGGGAGCCACACCACAATCTACAACGGCACTGCATGCCTGCTCTATGCACAATTCATCAAGATCATAGGCATCCTGATCGAAGAAAGAAATGTCAACTACATTGATGCCGTTCTCAGCTAACTTTTTCAGAAAAACGAAGCCAATATGCCCGGGTACGGCATTAACTGCTAAATCATATGCTTGAAGCAATTTAGTGGGGTCTTTCTCTGAAAGCAGATCAAGATGAATCGTCTTTAATTCAAATGAATTTTGAATTTCATCTAACCTGGATTTGTCGACGTCCGCGATTGCAACTGTATAAGTCTCGGCAAGGTCCCTGGCGATGGTCAGACCTACTCTTCCCCCTCCGAAAACTATAACACTTTTTGTTTTCATTTATTTACCGGAGCAAGTCGGAAGATGATTCCCGGATCTTCAATGGCAACATAAAGGAATCCATCCGGCGAGAGAGCTACATTCCTAACCCTGCCGATTCCTTCCAGAAGTTTTTCTTCGCTGATATATTTATCATCACTCACTACCACTCTGAACAATGTTCTGGATGCCAGACCCCCCAAAAAAATGTTGTTTTCCCAATTTGGATATTTATCTCCTGAGCAGAATGTCATTCCGCAAGGGGCAATAGAAGGATCCCAATAGGTAATGGGCTGCTCCATGCCCGGTAAGTGGGTATGTGGTGAGATGATAGAGCCATCGTAGTCAATTCCATAAGTGATTTCGGGCCAGCCATAATTCAAGCCTTTTTCAACTATATTGATCTCATCCCCTCCTTTTGGTCCATGCTCATGAAGGAAAATCTTGCCATTTTCTGGATGAATTGCCATTCCCTGAGCATTCCTGTGACCGTAAGACCAGATATCTTTTTTCGCATCCGTCACATTAACAAAGGGATTGTCATCCGGAATAGAGCCATCGTGATAAATTCGAATGGTCTTGCCACAGTGATTGTCTAAATCCTGTGCATTTTTCATTTGTCCGCGATCGCCTATGGTCAAATACAAATATTCATCCTGAAAAACCATCCTGCATCCGAAATGATGGCTTGTTGAGAAGGCAGGTGAAGCAGTGAATACTCTCTCATTGTCAGTCAATGTATTTCCCTGTAAAGTTGCCCTTGTTACCGCCGTAGTATACGAAAAGGAGGATTTTATGGAATGACTCAGATAAATCAAATTGTTGCTCTCAAAGTCAGGATGCAATTGAATATCGAGCAAGCCACCTTGTCCGGTTGCAGCAATATCAGGCAAACCGGTTATTTCATTAAGATTTCCATTCTCTTTGCTTATTCTGTGCAGACTTCCAGATCTTTCAGAGAAAAGAATATCTCCATTAGGAAGGAACAACATGCCCCAGGGTTTTTTCAAGCCGGTTGCTATGGTATCGAGCCAAAAATTCTGTTCATCAGACTGAATCAAAGAATACCCGTCTGGCAAATCCTCAGAATAAATTTCTTTTGGTTTCTCAACTACTTCCTCATCCTTTTGACAGGATTGTTCAAAAGGAATAAGCAGAAGACCGATGAGAATAGTATAAAAGGTGGTCAACTTCTTCATTTTGAATAAAAGTACGATTTAGTTGAATACCCGAGGTAGAAGCTAAAAGAGGAAAAGACTCTTACAGGTCGGTGCGGTCGGTCGATTGATTGTAATGACCCCCAAAGTTTATGTGCATTCCAAGATTGAAGTTCAATCTATCATAAAAGGGTGGAAAGAATTCGTCGAAATTTCTGTGCTGAGACTCAAGTGGAATCAAATAAACAGCCTGAGCGGTGAACTTGAAATATCGCCAGCCTAATCGAATGGTCATAGCAGGGTCTATGGTGTAAAATTCATCGAGTTCCTTTAATTCCAAATTTTCATAATCAGTGTCAGGAGTGACATATAGTGGAATATTTCCATAGTAGTCAATCAGATTCAAACGAGTTGAAAAAATGAAGTCGAGGTTCTTTGATGTATATCCGAAAGCTGGTTGTATAAAGTAACGATCGTATTTGAATTGTTCGAGTTCTATTGCGTATTGTCCACCACTTGGTGTATTTAAATTGTAGAAAGTGGGTTGAACTCTTCCTATACCATACCCGGCATAGGTTTCAAAAACAAAATGCTCACCCACAGGAGTAAAATAACCCAGGCCGAAATCGGCAAGCGCTCCAAAGGTCTGATCCAATGCACCCCAGATCATTCCATTGACTTGGAATCCAAAATGATCGGTAAGCGCATAAGCACTATGCATTTCCAAACCAACAAAAGTTTCTCCCTGACTGAATTTTCCATCAATGGCTACTTCACCTTTCTCTTTGAACATGGGTGTATTCTGCGAGTTTGGAACGTAATAGATCCAAGAGCAGGAAAATAGAAAAGGAATCAGAAGAAATAGAAAAATTAGCCTCATTTCATATACTGGCATATTCAACAAACGTTGCCAAGTTATGAGAAATTTGAAAAAGGACCGTGGCCCGGAAAACTTTCATTTGAGGAAACAGTGTCATCTGAAAAGTGTCACATCTCCAACACCCTCATATGTTTGCCCATTTTCCCACTTCACTTCAAGTTTCCAAACGTATACTTCCTGCTGTGCGAGCTGACCTCTGTAATAACCATCCCATCCTATATCATGGTCCCGACTTTCAAAAATCATTTCTCCCCATCTGTTGAATATCATCATGTGAAATTCCTCAACTCCTTCAGTGACGGGAAAGAATACATAGTTATTAGGGCTATTTGGGTCATATTTACCTCCACTGCTTCCGCCGAGATTGGGTGTAAAGGCATTCGGTATGGCAATCTGAAAATACGGATTCACAACAACCTGATTTGTTATGGAATCGAGACAGCCGAAAACATTTTCTACTACCAGAACAACATTATAAATTCCCGTATCCGCAAATATATAAGTCGGATTTCTCTCAGTACTCTTACCAATTATATCAAAAGTCCAGTAATGATCCCCGTCACTCGATGTGGAAGTGAATTGAACCTCAGGATTCCTCATATCCGTTAAATTGGGTTTAGATATGAAACTCACTTGTGGAAGGCTGTGAACGATCACAAAATTGGAGTTTGAGTCGTTACTACTGCTGCAACCATTATTATTTTCCGCATATAAGTTAATGGTATAAGTTCCGGTATCAGAAAATGTATGCACTGGAGAAGGGTCGATCGAAGTGCTGCCATCTCCAAAATCCCACAGAAAATCCGTAATGTCTTCGTCACCTGCCAAATTCTGAAACTGAACTCTCAGGGGTACACAACCTTCTGCAATTATTTCGTCCAGTTCTATTTCGGGAAGTGGATAAACCTCCACATACACGGAGTCTGAAATTTCTTCCCCACAAATGTCGGTTATAGTCAGGGTATAATATCTGGAATTGACTGGTGTTGAGAAAAAATTAAGCCCCTGCTCATTTGTATTCCAATTGTATTGGTAGTCAAAAAATATTCCATCATGGAAGGCTGTAATCTCCACTGTATCGCCGAGACAAATATTTCCTGATGACACAACATCCATTGAATCACTCGGAAGATCCCTCACCACTATATTGACAATGTCAGTTGCGCTTTCGCATCCATTAATATCTATAGCCCGGAATCCATATATTCTGGTCTCAACCGGAGATACGGCATAGGGGGACAATATCGTATCAAAGGGTAACAGTCTATATAAATACGGTCCTCCGTTCCCACCTGATCCGTTAAGTGTGATCGTTGCAGTTTCGCCGAGACAAATGGTATCTGATTGACTAACCTGCACAAAAACTTCTGGAGGTTCAGATAGATTAAGAGTATCTTCTTCAATTATACATCCATTGGCATCTGTGATTTCAAGAACGACATCACCTGCCGTTAATCCAGTTGCTGTATCTGAGTTTTGAGTGATTATTCCCTGCGTCCATGTATAATTATATGGTGGACTTCCCCCTGCAGCATTGGCTATGGCCATACCATCGGCAGAATTAAAACAGGTCAGATCAATTTTCACGGGTGCACTGCTCAATGCAAATGCAGGTTCAAATATTGGAACGGCAAAATTGTCTGTGCATCCGAAAGAATCAGTGACCGTAATCATATAAGTACCTGCCTTTAAATTAAAAGCGGTATCACTGGTCTGAGAACCAGCGTTTGCTCCCCATTGATAAGAATATGGCGGAGTCCCTCCTGAGACACCAACAAATGCAAGTCCGTTTGAATCTCCATTACAAGCCACGTCAACTTTCCCTGGAGTTAATATAAGAAAAGTATCAGGCTGAGTGATGACAAAAGTGGTATCTTCCTGACAGGCGTTATTATCCGTTACAACTACATTGAAGGAACCAGCAGTAAGGAAAAACGCTGTGTCATTCGTTTGATTTCCTGCGTTCGCATCCCATTGGAAAGAATAGGGAGGATTTCCACCTGATGCATTCACATAAGCCATTCCATTTGCAAATCCAAAGCAGGTAACATTGATTTTACCTCCGGAAGATATTATTGGAGCTGGATGATCCACAAATACGTTTGTATCCAATGTGCAATTATTTGCATCCGTGATAAGCGCATTGTATGTTCCTGTGGTCAAATTGAATGCAGAATCATTTTGCTGATTTCCGGCTGCAGCATCCCAAATAATCTGATAAGGGCCAACGCCTCCGGAAGGTTCAACAATAGCTATTCCATTCGTATCCTGAAAACACAAAGCCGAAACTGACGAAGTCAGTGTTACCAGAGGAAGTGATGGTTCCAAAACCTCTATGCCCGAATCTGCAACACAGTTGTTGGAATCCGTTACCGTTACAACATAATTCCCGGCTTTCAATCCTAAAGCCGTATCCGTAGTTTGAGAATTGGCTGTGCTGTCCCATTGAATACTGTATGGACTAGTTCCACCTGTAATTTCAACAAATGCAATTCCATTGCTGTCTCCTTTACAGGACACCGGACTCATACCCACAATTAATGATAGTGAATCATCGGGTTCAGTAATTTCAATGTTAGGGATAAAAGAACAGCCATTTTGATCGTAAACAAAAATCGAATATATACCTGCCGACAATCCCGTTGCAATTGAATCTGTTTGACCACCCGCAAGTGAGTCCCACTGATATGTAAATGGACCAGTACCTCCTGTGGCTATCACTCTTGCACTCCCGTCTGCTCCACCTTTGCAACTGACATTGACAATTTCAACAGCAGTGGCAAAGAGAGGTGCAGGATCTATAACAATAACCGGTGTAGCAAGAACGCACGAATTTTGATCTGAAATAATACACGAATAAGTTCCAGCGGCTAATCCCGTTGCCGTTTGAGTTGTTTGGCTATTGGCCAAACTATCCCAAAGAAATGTATAAGGTGGGGTCCCTCCTTGTGGATAAACAGTTGCTGTGCCGTCATTAAATCCAAAACAACTTGGTGAAACTGTTGTGTCGAGAAAAGAAATTGAACTTGGCGGTTCATTTAAGCTGATTGTATCGCTGGCAATGCAGCCCATTGTATCCGTAACTTCTACTAAATATAAGCCTGCAGTGAGCTCCGGTAGCTGTCGCTGTGGTTTGGTTTGCAGAATCGCTCCAGAGGTAAAAATACGGTGCTGTGCCTCCGGAAGCTACAACAGTAGCGGTTCCATCATTCCCATTTTTACAACCAACATTGACCTTACTTAATGCAAGAGTCAATGGTGCCAGAGGACCTGGAGATTATGAAAACAGTATCAATTTCACAGCCCATAATCGTCAGTAATAGTGACTGAATATGAACCAGAAGATAATTCAAAAGCCGTGGTATCCGTGAAAACAGATATGCTGGTGTCCCAGTTCACAGTATAAGGTGGCATTCCTCCAGAAATAAATAACTGGGCAGTACCATCGGCAGAATCGAAACATGTCTCAGAAGTAGTTGTGAAAGAAACACTTAAAACCGAATCAGCCTCTATGACAACAACACTCGTGTCGAGGATGCACCCTGCGGAATCTGTAGCTGTCACATTATAAAGCCCGGCCGCCAGATTTATGGCAGAATCCCCTGTCTGAGATCCAGTATTGGCATCCCATTCATAGGTATAAGGTATCCGGCTGCCGGAGGCATTTACCAATCCAATGCCATCTGAATCACCTTTGCATGACACTGGAATGGAATTTGTGGATATCGTTGCATTAAACTTTAAAAGGTCAATTGAGATGAAGTCTGTATCAGCAGGACAGGTCCCATTACCGGTTGTAATAAGCATAAGCAAAGCCTGTCCTGTGGACATTTCCGTTGAATCCGGAGTATAAAGTGTGTTTAGCGAATCTGATGATGGCGAAAACATACCATTACCAACCCATGTTCCACCAGAGGCCGATTGTACGCTCCCGCTCAATGGTATGGGTATAGCTTCAACGCAGCTAAAGGTGTCTCCACCTGCATTCGCCTCAATGGGAAGCGAGAAAGCAGTAACTGTAACCGTATCATAAGCCGGGGGACAACCTGACGTATCTCCGAGTTCAATAATATAAGTGCCTGTATTTACATTGGTAAACTCGGTAGAATCACCATGACTCCAGTTATAAGTATAAGGAGGACTTCCTCCACTTGCTATGGCTTGTATACTTATGCTCGTATCTCCAAAACATATTGTTGGAAACTCAGGTAAAATATCTACACCCAGGGTACTGAAGAAATTTACTCTAACTGTGTCACAGGAATAGATTGAATCACATCCACCGAAAGGATAACCGCATACTTCTATATCAATAAAAGGTGGATAACCGGGCTGAGGTGTGACCAATACCGTATCACATTGAGATGTGCAGCTTAAGTAATGATCATATTTTCCAATAGAATCGGTGATTGTTGTCCATTGAATGGTGCTAATGTCAAAACCTGTTACTCCAGCTCTTTCGAACATCCGTCGTTTACGGCAATGCTGTCTGGCACAACTGGTTCTGCAACTGACAAAATCCGATACTCATTAATATTGTTACCGGGTTTGCAGAAGGTTATCACATGAGGCCCCTGCCCATTCAAACATATTGGTTGACCAACAGCCTGAGGTGTACCACAGTTTATTTGATAGAAAAGTGCACCTGGAGGTACTGCACCGCTGTAAATATCAAAAATCACCCCTTCCGCATCGGGATGAAGTGTTACCACAAATTCGATGCATTTAACATTACCCGTTGAACCACAACATAGTCCATCTCTTCTTACCTGCGGGCTTATATATTGTCTATTTGGATCATTGCTCAAGTTGGCAATAAATGAAGGAACAATTGAATCACATTGTTGTGCAGAAGATTCAAACCGCAGAAAACAAAGTCCCAATAGGAGGAACAAAAACAAAGTAAACCTAGAGCTCATATGCCAACTTACGCATCAATGTCAGGTCGGTTTCAATTATTCGACAAAACACTCAATAAATACGATAAAATGAATTCAGCAAGGTAATAAGCATTGTTTGAAAATGAAAATATCACATATTGATTTTATCCTTTTGATTTTTAAGATCAAAATTTTATCTTAAGCAGCACTCAATCCATTGAATATGAAACACTTTAAAGCTTTTTTTATCGCCTTTATTCTGATATACGGTATGAGGGCACAAGATGTCAACGAGGACATGGAGAAATTCCAAATGGGCGACAATATGGCTCTGATCACAAGTATTGCAATGTCACCTGACAAACAAACCATAGCCGCAGGACTCCATCAGGGATTCCCAATTCACATATACGACTATGAAAAAAGAGAAGTAATCAAGAAAATAGACGTAAAGGGTTATTATGCAGGACCCCGGGTGAGATATAGCGCCAATGGTAAATACCTCATTCTTCAACAACAGTTCTATGCCGACTGGAATACGAACAAAGACAAACCTGCTAATTATATGGTGGTTGATATTGAAAATGGAGAAATGCTCTACGAAAAAGACAATCTTCAATATGCTGAGATAACCAGAGACTCAAAATATTTTGTGACACTGGCCGATAATGAGATCACCTATTATACGCTTGTTGACAAGAAGAAAGTAAAGAGCTTCAAATTCAAAAAATTAAGTAATGCCTTTACTGTTTCTCCCGATGGAAGCAAGATAGCTGTTGCGCATTTTCCTGACAAAGATGATGTGGCCAATGTTCCATCCATACGAAGCGATAAAAAAGCTCAGAAACTGGCTTTGAAGGAAAGGGAAATGATCAGTATTTATGACGCCGAATCATTTGAAAAATTGGCGACCATTAATGAAATATACGATATCGTGTATGAAATGAAATACGACAAAGACGGCAAACATCTTTTAATGTATTGCTTACCTACAAGGAAAATGGGTCAACAAGCTGCCGGTAAGCAAGGTTATGTAAATGTAATCGACGGAATCAATAACGAAGCAATGAGGAATGCATTTCTTGTGACTTCAATGATGGAACCCGATATTAAAATGAGTTGGGATGGAAAAATGCTTGGTGTTATCTCAACTGATGGTCAGATGAATCCAATTCTCAACATATACGACTTCAACACCTCTAAAATCCTTTATAGCTTTAATCGTAAGGAGAGAATTAGCACTGCCATAAAAGAAAAAGAAGCCGGCGGATTCTGGAGTTTTGTTTTCCTACCGGACAACAAAAGGGTTATGGTCTCCAGTGGTAATCGATTGACTATCTGGAAACTCAGGTAGTACTTTTGGTGATTGTTGGTGACTGGTGATTGGTGACCGGTGACTGGTGACTAGAGAGAGTATTTAATTTAGTCAACCACCAAATTTTAAGGCGAGTCCTATTCTAAGATTTATTCCCGTCATTACTCCACTGACGGTGCGAGATTCAATAATGGGAACACCGCCCGGCCCCGTCACAATCCGACTGTCTTCATAAACATCACCATTTGAATTCTTGAATTCATTATATGAGTAATACGGGAAAGAAGTGTTGAGGAAAAAACCAAAGTTGTCACTGAAATAATGTCTCCATGCAAGACCTACCTGTACCTGAGTTCCTCTTGCCGTAACCGTTTCTGAGTCGTCGAAATCTTCAAACTTCAAATTTGACGTACCTACGGTTAAAAAAGCCGCTAAAGCATTCTTTTCACCATTGATGAAGTGATAAGAGGCAGTGACTCCAATATTCTGTGAAACTACTTTACTATCTGTAGAGTCGTCGGTTACGAAACCATTTCTTTCGTAATCAAGTCCAAGTGAAAAATCGTCACTGATCTGATAAGCTATCCCCAAATTAAATAATCCGGGTACTGCACTATGCTGATTGTCTTCGTAGGCGGTCGTATTGAAATTGTACACCCCAAAACCCACACCGGCCCGGATATCAAAATTACCTTTCTGCATTATCTGCGAAAAAGCAGATTGCATGAAAAAAGCTGAAATAATTAATAGGATAAATCTCTTCATATCAATGGCTTATGGTATAAAGATAAAAAATCATCAATCAATTCGGAGATATGAATTCGGATACCGCAAATCGGCGATCAGAATTCGGAGATCGGAGATCACACAAGACTTCTCCATCCACCACCATTCATGCACTCAATGCCTTCAGATCTTAAAATCTGAGTTGCGCTTCCGCTTCTCATACCGCTTGCACAACAAAGGATCAACGGTTTCTTCAGATTCTTCAGCTTCTGAACCTTGTGTTTGACACTATCCAGCGGCACATTAACAGATCCTTCAACATGACCCTGAGCAAATTCCGCTTTGCTCCTTACATCAACAACTACAGCACCTCGGTCTAAAAAGTCCTGAATCTTTACTTTCTTCTTTCCAAATCCCAAAAAATCTAACAGTCCCATTCTTTTTTCGCTCAAAGTTCAAAATAAATCAGGTATTCAATGTGACCCGTGTTACTAATTGAAGTCAGATTTAGGAGCTGGTTTCAAATCAACAATAGTCTCTTTAGAAATAAAAAATTTCACTTTCAAAATGAAATCACTTATTTTTCGGATTCAATTCAAATTTTTAATCCAAGTTGAAATTTTCTATTTTCATCGATTAAACCATAGCCATGGAAAGTTTAAAGATTAAAGGTGATAAGAAAAGTCCGGAGGTTACGTTAGAACCTTACAGCGGTCTGTTGGAAACAAAGGGAAAATCAAACCTCGAGAATCCGGGAAAATTTTATGATCCAATTATCAATTGGCTTATTGAATATTCCAAAGAACCGGCAATTAAGACAACTTTCCGAATGGAAATGGACTATTTCAATTCTAGTTCTGCCAAACACTTGATGAAGATTTTCAGAATTCTGGAATCAATTGCCAAGGACCCAAAAAAGCAAGTCTTGGTTCAATGGTGTCACGATGGACATGATCTTAGCATGAGAGAGTCAGGCGAAGATTTCAGTTCAATGCTCAATGTCGATTTCGAATTCATTGAGCTGGAATAAGAAAAAGGGCCGAAGCCCTTTTCATTAAAACTGTATCCTGTACATAAAATCTGGAAAGAAACCCGTTTGGGTGACGTCGTTGATTTGATCGGTGACCGGATTGTATCTTTTTACAAAGATATTCTCACGACTGGTCACGTTTTGCAGGTCGACAAAGAACGTATGTGATACTCTACCTATTTTCGAATTCAGACGAATTCCAAATTTCAGGTCCAAACGCAGGTACTCATCATATCTGAGACTAAACGCTTCGTCCTCATAATAAACCGTTCTTCCACCATTCTCTCTTGTAGCCTCAAGATCAATTGGTGTGTAAGGACGACCACCTGATGTTGTGAATTTCGTGTCGAAGGTCAAGGCATTTCTTTTCTCTTTTCCAATGGCAAATTCTTTTCCTGCCAGAATGTTGAATACATAGCCGTTATTGAAAGATGTATTTCGCTCAATGCCATCGCTACCCTTATATTTTGAGTCAAAAATGGAAGTTGTAGTGAGCATGTAAAATCCTCTGCTGAAGAATTTTTCTACGGTAATCTCAGCACCAACGTTGGATCCTGTTCCTTCACTGATCAGACTTCCTTTTTCGCTATATATAAAATCACCTCCCTCGTTGATCGCATTATAGCTACTTGAAAATCGCTCAACAGGCATATCAAAAATGCTCTGGTAATATGTTTCAAGTTTTAGTCTCCAATCGGCGCCCAATCTCTTGTCATATCCCAAAACAACATGATGACTCTTATAAAATGTCAACTCGTTATTTGTAGTTTCAAATACTCCCGGAGAAGTTTCTTCAAGATAAGTCACAATAGGAAGTGGAACCATTTGACTGTGCAATCCATAGGCAAGGGATAGTGTATTTCTTGGTCTGAATTGCCAGCTGATGGCCGCCCGAGGTTCAACACTGTAATCGTCATTCAGTTGAAGATATTGACCATGCAATCCGGCAGTAGCACTGAGGTTGTCGGTGAATTTATACTCCGCCTGTCCGTAAACCTGATACAATGGAGTTGTTTCATCAACATTTCTGAACGGAATAAAATAATCGGGAACTCCATCATCATCGTTGTCAGGAATGTCGACTCTGTTATCTCTGTCCTTCCCCTGACTTTCAAGATTGTAAACCTCAACCAATATTCCTGTTCTCATATTCCATCTGGAACTGAATTTCTTATTCAACATGGATGAAAGTGTATATCTCCTTTCCTGGTCTGTTAATTCAGTTGCCTGATACTTATCAATAGCATTTCCATTCTCATCCCTGATAATGTTATCCTGATCATAGTTGCTCGTGTTCACGCTTGTACCAATGGATGTTTTGATGTAAGCCGTATTGTCTATTCTAATGACATGTTTCAAACCCAAAAGTCCGAGGTTCATATTCACAAAAGCGTCATTATTTGGATTGGCAAAAAGATCATTTTCATCGATTTCATCTCCATAGAAATTGATGTGACTCAAACCTCCCAGACCGAATAATTGAAATGAACCAATTTTGGTTTGACCAAAATTGAACTTGAATGAAAAGTCTTGATAATAAGGTATGGCGCTTGTTCCAGTGGCAGCCAGACTGGCCATGCCGTATCTGTACGCCATCATGAATGAAGATCCTTTTTTCTTGCTAAGCGGACCCTCGGCCATAAATTCCAATCCACTAAATGCGGAAGCCTGGGCTGTAAACTCATATTTATCCGGATTACCATTTCTAAAATTCACGTCGAATACGGCGGCATTCGCATTACCATATTCTGCTGGAAAGGCACCCGTGATGAAATCACTTGTCTTTAACATATTCGTATTCAAGGCGCTTACCGGACCTCCCGTTGTTCCTAACGTGGCAAAGTGATTTGTATTCGCCACCGGAATTCCTTCAATTCTCCATAAAAGACCGGTTGGCGAATTTCCACGTACGATGATGTCATTCCTCGAATCATTGGCAGCATTTACTCCTGCAAAGTTACTCGCCAAACGTGCTACATCATTCCTCCCACCTGAAAAACGATTCACCTCCTCCGGAGAAAAAGTTCGGGCACTTACCTTGGCTAATTCGTTTATGGCCTTATCCTTATCCGAATCGGCTGTAATAACAACCTCTTTCAAGTCTTCTACTGATTCAACCAGCTTTACCTCCAGGTATACCTCTTTTCCGGCCGTAACAAGAATATTAGGGATTGATTGGGTTTTGTATCCTATATAGGTTATAGTGATACTTTGTCGACCTACCGGAACTTCCTCAAGTCGAAACTCACCATCCAGATCTGTTGTAGAACCTTTAAATGGCTCAGAATTGTCAAGGATAATATTCACTCCGGGAAGTAATTCTTCTGAATCAGCATCTTTGATCACTCCTTTTATGACTTGTGTTTGAGATATACTCACAACAGGTAGCATTAAAAAGAGAAGAGTTTTAATAGTTTTTATTAGTGTTTGCATGTTGGTGTATTTTAATTACATGACAAGAATATATCGCGCATATTAGGTGAAGAAGGGAATTTCTTTCAAGGAGGAAATAATATCGCTGGAAATGAAAAAGTGATGATTAAAACGGAATCATCTTAATTTCTTACTGATGTCCGATTCAATGTTCATTTAAACCGTTTCAACCTGATTAATTCCCTTTTCAGCTTCAGAACAAAATGTAAATCAGGCCATTGTATTAAATTTGCTTTATGCTTCTCAGGAAAATTCTTTTTACCGAACCCTGGACGCGAATCCTGGGCATCCCTTTTGTTGGTATGCTTATGACCTATGTACACAAGGAGCCTCCATATGTCTTTATGGATTATGCGATTTCCACTCTCTTTACTTTTGTGATATGGCAAGGTGACTACTTCATAATAAAGGGAATGAGAAGAAGGTTTCCTTCACTGGCGGCCACCAATAAGAGAATATTGCTGACTATTCTGTTCGTGGCACCTTATAATTTCATCGCCGATTTTATGACTTGTGAGGCCCTCTTCAGAATAGGAATAAAAGAAAGTAATAATTGGGATGCCGAATACCTAGGAAAGCTTGCTTCTCTGTTCATAGCCACCTTCATAATAGGAACTCTTTATGAAACCGGTTATTTCTATTCAATGTGGAGAAAGCAGAGTGTGATCACCGAACAGGTTAGAAGTCAGAAATTAAAGTCTGAATTAAGCGTACTTAAGAATCAGGTTTCTCCTCATTTTCTCTTCAACAGTCTGAACACACTCGTGGCGCTGATCCCTGAAAATCAGAAGTTGGCTGCATCATTCACCGAGAAATTGAGTGATGTATACAGGTACATACTTCAAATGAAGGACAAAGAAATTGTTGAACTTAGAACGGAGCTGGAATTCACTAAAGCTTATTGCTTCCTCCTTGAGATGAGGTTTGAAAAAGGCTTAAATATCAATTTCAATATAGATACCAAATATGAGAGTCTTTATGTTGTGCCTCTCACGTTGCAAATGCTGGTTGAAAACTCGGTCAAACACAATATTGTCTCGGCAAGCAGTCCACTGAGCATTGACATTTATATCGAGAATGGTAAATCTATAATTGTTCGAAATAACCTCAACAGAAAAAGGAATGTGGAGAATTCGCTTAAAACGGGATTGGAGAATATCAAGAAAAGATATTCCCTCTTAAGCGAAAGAGAAGTGGATGTTATTGAAAGTAGAGAGTATTTCATGGTTGCCATGCCAATACTTACTGTAGATAAAACACCTGAAGAATTAATTCAAAGCGAAGATGAGAGTTCTGATTCTCGAAGATGAAGCACCTGCATTCAGGAGACTCAGTAACCTTCTGACAGAGAATCATCCCGACATTGAGATCATTGATGTTCTCGACACGGTTGAACATGCCATCAAATGGCTAAATAATCACAATTGTCCCGATCTTATTTTTTCTGATATTCAATTATCAGATGGTTTGAGTTTTGAGATATACAAGCAGGTTAAAATTGATTGTCCGATCATTTTCACCACAGCCTTTGATGAGTATATGTTTGAAGCCTTCAAGACCAATGGAATAGATTATTTACTGAAGCCAATTCAGCAATCTGAACTGGATAGAAGCATTGAAAAATTCAAGAAACTAGGGGCTGCAGATAGGGGTACGGGCGAACTAAATATCAATGCCCTTATTGAAGCTGTAACAAAACCGGAAAAAAAGTACAAAGACCGCTTCCTGATCAAACTTGGCACAAAGTTGCTTCCGGTTGACATTAAAGACATTGCCTATTTTATTCATCAAGATGGTATGACAGAGTTACGCAATCGAGAGGAAAAAAAATACTTTGTCGATTATTCTCTTGATGACCTTGAGGATCTTCTAGATCCCAGAATATTCTTCAGACTTAACAGACAATGTCTTGCCCATATCTCTTCAATTCAACAAGTGCACCAATATTTTAAAGGGCGTTTAAAGGTTGATTTAATTCCCTTACCTGAAAACGAGATCACCGTAAGCCGGGAAAAAGCGACTTCTTTTAAAAACTGGTTGGGAGATAATTCTATCCAATAAATGACTCAGTTGGTCGATTTTATTTTTTGATTTGCAGAAATCGCCCTAATTTAGTGGTATCCAGACATTTTTTACCATGAAAGCAATTAGCAAGATTTTGATTGCTTCAACAATTCTTATTTGGGTTTCCTGCCAAAAAGACGAAGAAGCACAAAAAAAGACAGATCCGGGTAGTAAAACACCTGTGGAGACTACTGTTTTAGAAGTATACCTGACCGATTCTCCCGGAGATTATAAAGCCGTTTATGTTGATGTTCAAAGTGTAGAAATTCCAGACAATGACACTTCGAATGGTGGCTGGAAAACACTTGATAGTGTAAATCCAGGCATTTTTAATCTTCTTGCACTTACTAACCGATTGGATACAATTATTGGCAAGGCTGAATTACCAAGCGGCTATTTGAGCCAAGTGCGTTTGATACTGGGAGAAGACAACTCAGTTGTTTTGAAAGATGGAGATTCGATTGCTTTAAAAACCCCAAGTGGACAACAAAGTGGCATTAAAATCAATGTGAATGATTCCCTCGTAGCAGGAATTGATTATTCACTTGTCCTAGATTTTGACGCACACAAATCGGTAGTTAAAGCAGGAAACTCAGGAAAATACATTTTAAAACCTGTTATTCGGGCCATTGGCCTTGCGAACAACGGAGCAATTAAAGGCGAATGCAGCCCTAAGACTGTTAGTACTAACGTAGTGGCAATCTCGGGCACTGACAGTGTTGGAACGTTTACGGATACAACAGGCGCTTTTTTCATTCAAGGCCTCGTAAGCGGAACCTATGATGTATATATCGATCCGGGATCGAGTTCAGGCTATAGCGATACGACTATATCAAATGTTTCAGTTACGAACGGTTTCATCACGGATATAGGGATGATTCAACTATAGATTTTAATTTTCTGAAGGCCTACCCAAGAATAGATAAGTTCATCTAATTCTCTTGAAAGCCTTAAAGCCATTCACAGTAATACTGCATTGTTGAATGCACACATTAATTTTCTTTTGATATCTCTGAAGAATTGGTCTCGAAATTGAATTAATATTCTTAAGTCCATTTGAATTTAAATGATGCTCAAAATATGATGATCATATAGTATCTATATTTAAGAATTCAAATGAATAAAGAAGTACATCTAGGTCTGAAAGAGAATTGGAAACAGTTTACTCTTTTGGTAATCATCAATGCCTTTGTCGGTGGTATGGTTGGTCTTGAGAGATCAATCATCCCTGAGATTGCGGAAAAAGAACTCGGCCTACTTTATAAATCAGCCATTCTTTCCTTCATTGTTGTTTTCGGTATTTCCAAAGCCATTACAAACTATTATACCGGAAAGTTGGCAAATAAAATCGGTCGCAAAAACCTGCTTACTCTGGGTTGGTTGATCGCTCTGCCCATACCCATTATGCTGATCTATGCCCAGAACTGGAACACGATCATTTTTGCAAACGTTTTGCTGGGAATCAATCAGGGTCTGACTTGGTCAAGTACTGTTGTAATGAAAATTGATCTCGTCGGTGAAAAAAGACGTGGATTGGCCATGGGAATTAATGAATCGGCGGGTTACCTTTCGGTTGGTATCGTTGCTTTTTTAACGGGTTGGATCGCAAGTGAATTTGGTCTTCGTCCATATCCATTCTATTTGGGAATAGCTTTTGTGATACTCGGACTGCTTTCATCCTTCTCTCTCGTCAAAGACACGATTCATCATGTCAATAAAGAATCCAGCAATTCAAGCATTCAAAAACTTAAAAACGTATTTCTTGAGACCACATGGCTGAATAAAAATCTTGGATCAATCTCACAGGCCGGCATGGTCAATAACCTGAACGATGCCATGGTATGGGGCATCCTTCCAATTCTTTTGGCTTCGAAAAACTTTTCATTTCAGGAAATTGGAATTATTGTAGCAGTCTATCCTGCAGTCTGGGGAATCGGACAACTATTCACAGGACACCTCGCCGATACTTACAATAAAAAAGGTATCATGTTCTGGGGAATGTTTCTACAGGCGCTTTCACTTTTCTATTTCATGCTGGCAAATACTTCCTATGAATTCATCATAACATGCATTTTCCTCGGAATAGGCACCGCCCTGGTTTACCCGACATTCCTTGCGGGTATCGCAGAATTCACCCACCCGGAACAGAGAGCAAACAGCATTGGTGTATTCAGATTGTGGAGAGATCTTGGATATGCAATAGGTGCCGTGATAACAGGAATCATCGCTGATTCTTTTGGAATTATTCCTTCTATCGGAATAGTTGCATGCATTACGCTGTTTTCTTCTGTGGTCATCAAGGTTAGAATGAGATAACCGATTGACAGATGAGTTATGAGTGATGAGTGATGAGTTATAACATCTGAATTCGAAAACATATCATACCTCAGATATCATTTATCAGATATCATATATCTCTAGACAGTGTGAGATAAAAGAAAAAATGCAGAGTAAACTGTCAGTAATCTTATACCAACTTTCACTCTGCATTTCGTACCCGGGGCGGGACTTGAACCCGCACGGCCCAAAGGCCACAGGATTTTAAGTCCGGCGTGTCTACCAATTCCACCACCCGGGCATCCTGTTTAAATGAATAAGGCGCTTCAAAAAGCGCCTTGAATTCTTGAGCGAAAAACGGGGCTCGAACCCGCGACCTCAACCTTGGCAAGGTTGCGCTCTACCAACTGAGCTATTTTCGCTTAGGGCCTGCAAATGTAAATATTTTACCACTAAATAGTCAAGTAAAACATAAAAATATGCAGATACAATATGTGCTTTTTATAAGCGTTCAATTAGTCTAAATAGGAATAGAATGCATCAAAGATCATTTTTACTGCTTTTCCTATTCTCAATGGGCATTTCGTGCATCGCGCAAGAAAAAAGCGGATGTGGTGAAAACCTTAATTACGGCTTTAAATATTACGGTCAATTAGTTGAGGAAGAAAGTTCCAGTCCATATTATTCATACACCAAGTACCACGAAATTTTAGTTAACAAAGTGGATACCATCATTCTTTCGGCTTCCAGCGGTGGAGGGTCTTGTTATTTTTGTTTAGGACCTCTGCAGAGAAATTCAGAAGAGATGGATGTCTTCGAACACCATGAGTATTCCACTTGGGGCCATGTAAAATTTATGGGAAGACCCGGGGATTATTTCATTCGGGCATGTGCAACTCAATCATTTGGGTATAGTCATAGTATTTCCTTCAAAATTGTTCTATATGAACCTGGCACACTGGATCCCGAGACGCAAAGCACCGGGATCGAAACACTAAAGGCTGATGAGAAATCCCGACCCAATCCCGTGCCTTTTACTGATTTCCTCAATATTTCAATAAATGAAGATAGACCTCCTTCACGAGTGAGTCTTTTAAATTCAACGGGACAAGTTGTTTTTTTGAAAGAGTATCCACAGCAGAATTTCGTAATCAATGCCGGACATCTTAATAAAGGAATTTATATTGTCAGGTACCGTTACCCTGATTCTCAAGAGAACTTCAAAGTGATCAAGAATTAAGATCCTCCAACCAGTTTTTTTATCTCATTAAGTTTCATCAAGGCCTCCACAGGGGTGAGATTGTCGATGTCTATTTTAGTCAGTTCATCTCTGATCTGCTCCAGAACGGGATCGTCAAGTTGAAAAAAGCTCAACTGAAAATCATCACTTTCTACTTTCTCTACTTTTCCTCCCTCTTGCACATGACTTGATTCTAGTTTCTTCATAACCTTTCCGGCTCTTCTGACCAAAGACAAGGGCATTCCGGCCATTTTTGCAACATGAATTCCAAAACTGTGTTCACTTCCACCCGGCTTTAGTTTTCTCAGGAATATAACACTGTCATCCAGTTCTTTAATGGATACATTGAAATTCTTAATCCTACCAAACTGCTTCGTCATCTCATTCAATTCATGATAATGGGTGGCAAACAGTGTTTTAGGACGCGCTTCTTTGTTTTCGTGTAAATATTCGGCTATTGACCAGGCTATGGAAATACCATCGAACGTGCTGGTACCACGACCGATTTCATCAAGCAGGATCAAACTGCGTTCACTGATGTTATTCAGAATGCTTGCGGTTTCCGACATTTCCACCATAAAAGTAGATTCGCCCTGTGAAATATTATCGCTGGCACCAACGCGAGTGAATATCTTGTCGACCAATCCAATCCTCGCATGCTTTGCAGGAACAAATGATCCCATTTGCGCCATTAAAGTGATCAAAGCAGTTTGTCTCAAAAGAGCTGATTTACCTGCCATATTCGGACCTGTGATCATCAGGATCTGCTGTTTTTCATTATCCAGATATACGTCATTGGCAATGTACTCCTCACCAATTTTCAGTTGTTTTTCTATCACCGGATGCCGACCATCTTTAATATCAATGATGAGATCATCAGACAATTCAGGTTGGATATAATTATTCTGAGCGGCCAACTCAGCAAAAGTGAGAAGACAGTCTAATTCGGCAGCAGCCCGAGCATTGCTTTGTATCTTTTCAATAAAAGGCAAAACTGACTCAACTACTTTGTTGTACAGTTCTGTTTCCAGAGAAAGTATTTTTTCCTCCGCCCCTAAGATCTTGGCTTCATATTCTTTTAACTCCTCAGTAATATATCTTTCAGCACTGACCAGCGTCTGCTTGCGAATCCATTCTTCGGGCACCTTGTCTTTGTGCGTGTTTCGCACTTCAATATAATAACCAAAGACATTATTATAAGCCACCTTGAGCGAAGAAATCCCGGTTCGATCCGTCTCTCTCTGTTGCAATTCCAGGAGATAATTCTTGCCTTCGGATTGCAGTTTGCGCAATTCATCTAATTCTGAATTCACACCATCAGAAATAACATCACCTTTTGAAACACTTACCGGTGCCTCCTCTTTGATCTCATTCTCAATTCTTTCGATTAAAGAAGGGCAAGTATCAATCAGTCAAGGTACGTTTTGAGCTCCTTTAAACCAGATGCTTTAATCTTCTCGACAATCACCTCGAGAGCTTTAAGACTGTCTTTAAGTCTTAGGATTTCCCTCGGATTGATTTTTGATACGGCTATCTTGGATAACAATCTTTCAAGGTCACCCAGATTAGAGATCTGCTCAATCAGATCCGATTTAAGACCTTCCTTTTCAGAAAAAACCCGAACGATTTCGTGTCTTCTCAAAAGTGCCTCCCTATTCTTTAATGGCCAGATAAGCCATCTTCTCATCATCCTTGAACCCATGGGAGAATGACACTGGTCAAGAATATCGATCAATGTGATAGCACCGACATTCGGTGATGATACCAATTCCAGATTTCGAATGGTAAAGCGGTCAAGCCAGACATAATCATCTGATTCTATGCGCTGAATTTTCTTTATATGCTCGAGATTATCATTCTGAGTGATTCGCAGATATTCGAGGATAGCCCCGGCGGCGGCCACGGCTTCAGGCATGGCATCGATGCCAAATCCTTTCAGGCCCGAAGTCCCGAAATGTTCCTTCAATCTTTCTTCGGCAAAATCTGAAGAAAAAGCCCAGTCGTCGAGAGGAAAGGAATAAAAGGCCTCTCTGGTGAGGTCATGGAATAATTTTCTTTTCTGCTTCTGGTAAATTATCTCACTTGGCCTGAAGTTCTGAAGAAGTTTATCAATTTGTTCCTGATCACCCTGTCCAACAAAGAATTCACCCGTAGAAACATCCAGGAATGACACTCCGATTTTTTTTCGATCAAAATGGATAGCAGCAAGAAAATTGTTTTCTTTTTTGTCAAGTACATCTTCATTAAAGGTGACCCCCGGTGTAACCAACTCAGTCACGCCCCTTTTGACAATCTTCTTGGCCATTTTAGGATCTTCAAGTTGGTCACAAACGGCAACTCTTAAACCCGAACGAACCAGTTTTGGCAAATAATTATCAAGCGAATGATGAGGAAATCCGGCCAACTCCACTTCGCCCGCTGAACCATTGTGCCTCTTTGTAAGGACAATTCCCAATACAGCAGCAGCTTTGATCGCATCTTCCCCAAATGTCTCATAGAAGTCTCCTACGCGAAATAACAACATGGCATCGGGGTGCTTTGCCTTTATCGCATTATACTGCTTCATCAGGGGAGTTTCCTTCCCTGCCGATTTCGATTTCTTTACAGCCAAGACTTTTATTAAAATTGACATTCTAAATTGGCTATTTTCACCTGAAAGAGCCATTTTAAAACGCTTGATTTTTCAAATTTTATAAACATATGGGCGGTTTCCGGAAGTTAAAGTTGCAGGAATTGAACAGGATCTCACCTGAGGAATTCCAGGAAATTGAAAAAATTCCTGTTATTGTCATTTTGGACAACATTCGAAGTCTCCATAATATCGGATCTGTATACCGTACGGCTGATGCTTTCAGAATCAAAGAAATTTGGCTAACTGGCTTCACAGCCCAGCCCCCACACCGGGAGATTCATAAAACTGCTCTGGGAGCAACGGAAACTGTTAAATGGAAATACTTTGCTTCAGCTTCAGATGCAGCCCACGAACTGGAGTATCACAAAATAGATGTTTACCCCATAGAGCAAGCAGAGAATTCCACGTCTCTGAACGATTTCACACCACCCGATTCAGTTTTCGCCATTGTATTCGGCAACGAAGTTGATGGTGTTTCCGAAGAATTCATGAAAGCCGCCCTTGAAGTGATCGAAATACCTCAGGAGGGCACAAAGCACAGTCTGAATGTATCTATCTCTGCAGGGATTGTTTTGTGGGAGATGTTTAGGGCTTTGAAATAAGAGATTGACGATTCTGGGAAGAGTTTTTCTCTTTGAATATCATACCCTCTTTGGTTAATTTGTTAAGTGGTTAATCTTCTAAATCGAGACCATTCAACTTCAATTGCTGGTTCTCTTATCAAAAGAACATTTGAATTCTCACTGGAAACAATAAATACTTGTGAAAAAATCAAATATTCACCTCATAGTTCCAATTTAATCCATCAGGTGTTGAAATCGGCCACATCTATCGGCGCAAATTATCGTGCGGCATGCAGAGCAAGGTCAAAACGTGAGTTTTACTCCAAACTGTGCATTGTCGTTGAAGAGGCGGATGAAACTGTATATTGGCTTGAATTGATTCAAGAGTTTTCCAGAGACAGGAACTATGATGTAGACTTTATTTCACTTCTTAAAGAAGCAAAAGAACTTACAGCCATATTCACATCCAGCAAGAGGACCACGGCCAGAAATCTGAAAGCCTAAACAATTAACAACTTAGCAGATCAACAAATAAAAAAAGGCCTCGATCTCTCGAAGCCTTTCTTTATAAGTTTTGCGAATTCTTAGTTCGTAGCCGCCTGGAATTCAGAATTATCTCTGAACTTGATGAATTCTACATCATCCTTGGCTTTTCCTTTGTACATTCCGTCTTTGTCGATTGACATTTTCAAATGCTTCATCATACCATCCTGGTTGTTGTTTCTGGCTTCGATGATGGCCATAAGATAGTGTGAGTAAGCCTCATCCTTATCATCGATACCATTCAGCATCTTGGCAGAACCATCAGCGTCGCCATTCAACAACTTAGCAAGAGCAGCGTTGAAGCTTTCAGTTGAACCGTAGTACTGAGCAGCTTTTTCGTAGTCTCCTTTCTTGATCCAGATCAAACCTAAGTTCTCGCTAACTTCCGGGAAGTTACCTTCAGCTGACTCAAGATATTCAAGTGCTTTTTCGACGTTACCGTTTCTTCTCTCAACAACACCAAGGTTATTGTTTACAGCAGCATTGTTCACATTCAAACCAGCGGCTTTCTCAAACTGAGACTTGGCACCATTCATGTCGTTTTGCATGAAAAGAACATAACCGACATTGTTTGGACCTCTCCAGTCTTCCGGATAAGCACTGGAAGCTTTAGTGTAGATGTCTTTCTTTTTGTTAAGATCATTCGTCAATGTAGCAGCGTAAAGAATTTCTTCAACACTCAGGCTATCAGGAGCACTGTCAGCCATTCTTGAAATTTCCTCATCACTCTTACCTACGATTTCAGCGTTCAATGTGATCTGTGATCTTCTTAATTGAGGAAGAATCTTATCGGCAACTTCTACATATGTAGCAGCAAGATTTTTGATCTCTTCTTCTCTTTTCACAGGATCAGCATACATTTCAAGAACTCGAAGAATCAGGTTCTTGTCTTCAATGTCAGACTCTTCCATGGCTTTCTTGAAACCATCCCAGTCCTCACCTTTTCCATTCTTGGCGTAAAACTCATCCGCTTTACCTGCATCGGCTTTTCCTCTTCTCAACATGTCCTTAACGGCGCGAGCTGCAGAACCGGCACGATCATCGGCAAGATTTTCGTTCAATGAAAGTTCACCATCCGGAGAAGCATAAGCATCGATCTGAGCATTTTTCCAGATGTAACCTACCTCTGCACCTGTTGAAATAAATTCCTTCATGGCTTTGATGTCATCGTCAGACAATTCAGAACCTCTTACCTGTGGAGAGTTGATCAAATAATGTATTTCAGCATAACTATTTACCGGAGTAATTCTTTGGAAGTTATCCGCTCCAAGTACAGGCTTGTCATCATCCTGCAGCATGTATGGAGTGATATTTGTTCCTTCGGCAATTTTAACTCCGTCGAATGACTTCGAAGCAGACTTGTACTTACCTTCTGCTTTAACTGTCAGAACAGCTTTTTGCATTCCATCCTCATAAGGGATCTGAGCCCTGTGAGTAAAACTTCCGCCGTTGTCATAAGAAATCTTCGTTCCGTCAACTTCAGAAAGTTCACCTGAAAGAACGATAGGCTTGAAGTCTTTTGTTTTGCCTCCATATTCAAGAACCGGTGTAACTTCAACAGAAACCTTCTTATTGAAGAATTTGGCCGGGATACTCCCCGTAATGTCGATCATCACACTGTCGGCATGCATTTCCAAAGGATTCGGAGTAACAGTATAGTTCACTTCCTTCGCCTTTTTCGCCATTTTATTTAGCGGATTACAGGCCATCAAACCCACAGCTGCCGTGGCAACCAGCAGCGTTTTCAAACTAAAAATTTTCATTTTGTTATGCTTCATTAAATATTTACAAAATTGCAACTGCAATTATAGTGTTTTTGACAAAGAAAAACAATTTGAGAAGTATTTTTAAAATTCGGCAAAGTATTAATTAACAAGCTTTTCAAGATGTATAGACCTCAACCTTCGATGTATCTCGACACTCTTTCGATAAATGTTCAATGTTGGTTTTTAAAATTGGGTGAATTAAATGTGGAGCAATTTCCTTTAATGGATCAAGAACAAATCGACGATTTTGTATTTCCGGATGAGGTACGATTAGATTTTTTTCATTGATTATCAAGTCGTTATAAAAAAGAATATCAATATCAATTGTTCTAGCCCCCCATTTTTCTTCTCTGATCCTACCAAGATCATTCTCCACATTCATAACCTGTTTTAGAACATCATTTATGGAATAAATCGTGGAAAATGAACAAACCATGTTCAAAAAAGCTTGTTGGTCTTTCTTCCCCCATGCTTCAGTTTCATATACACGCGACTTCCTTTTAACTGGTCCGAATATCATTTCAAGACTTTCCAGAGCATTCATGAGATAACTGCTTCTATCGCCCATATTCGAACCCAACCCTAAATATAATTCGGCCCTTTTTTCCTCTTGAAACGATATTTTACCACTCATGTAAATCCTTCTTTGCTGTGTAAATTTTAAAAATATTTTTGTCTGCAAATACGATAAATCATGAAACAGTTTTTTAAATTCTTTTTTGCATCCGTTTTCGGAACAATTGTTGCCGGTTTCCTCAGTCTGGCAATTCTATTTGGTATACTCGCCATTTTTGCTTCTTCGGGTGATGACAAAGTTGCTGTAAAAGAAAACAGCATTTTATATATGTCTCTAGATGAACCTATGGGAGACAGAACCCAGACAGATCCTTTTGAAAATTTTGATTTCTCCGACTTTTCCACCGATCCAAAGATTGGTTTGAATGATGTGTTGAGCAATCTTGACAAGGCAGCTGAAGATGACAGAATCAAAGGTGTCTTTCTTGATCTTACTATTGTAAACGTGGGAATGGCCAGAATGAATGAGATCAGAAACGCATTGGTTAAATTCAAAGAGTCTGGCAAATTCGTTTACACCTACGGGGAAGTACTGGATCAGAATGCCTATTACCTTGCAACTGCCGGCGATAAAATATTTCTTAATCCGGGAGGTCTAATGCAGTTGTCAGGATTGACATCTCAGAGAATGTTCTTTAAAGGAAGTCTTGAGAAACTCGAAATCGATGTTCAGGTAATTCGACATGGAAAGTTCAAAAGCGCAGTGGAGCCATTTACCAGAGAAAACATGAGTGATGAAAACAGATTGCAGACAGAAGCATTTGTAGGCAGCTTGTGGAACACCATGATAGAAGAAATGTCTGACTCCAGAAAAATCAGTGTTGATAAATTGAACGCATATTGTGATGGTTTGACCGTTAGAGCGCCGATAACAGCTGTTCAGCTAGGTTTGATCGACGGTGTTCAGTATCGTGATGAAGTTCTTGATATGATGAAATCACGACTCGAAATTGAAGAGGATGAAGACCTTTCATTTGTGAGTATGTCTAAATATATGAATGCTCCACTTGATGATGATTCAGACGAAAAATCCCTCGACGAATACAAGAACAAGATCGCTGTTGTCTATGCCAGTGGTGATATCGTTGTAGGTGAAAGCGAAGATGGTTCAATGGGTTCAAAAACCATTGCCAAGGCCATTGAAAAAGCCAGAAAAAATGAGAACGTGAAAGCCGTTGTATTGAGAGTAAACTCACCGGGTGGAAGTTCACTTGCTTCTGATATTATTTGGAGAGAAGTTGAATTGACCAAAGAAGTTAAACCGGTGGTTGTATCCATGGGTAATCTTGCCGCTTCAGGTGGATATTACATTTCATGTGGTGCCGATAAGATCATAGCCGATCCTAATACAATAACAGGATCTATTGGAGTATTCGGACTTGTTCCAAATATGGGTGCCATGTTCAAGAATAAATTGGGAATCACTTTTGATACGGTGAATACCAATACTTATTCTGATATGGGAAATGGAACACGAGCACTTAAACCGGTTGAAGAGCAGTACATCGTGGATATGATCGAGAGAATCTATGACGATTTCGTGAATAAAGTTGCCGAAGGACGAAACATGACTTATGCCGAAGTTGACTCCATTGGTCAGGGGCGTGTTTGGAGTGGAACAGATGCTTTGGAAAGAGGATTGGTTGATGAACTTGGAGGATTGGAAAGAGCCATGGAAATTGCCCGCGAAATGGGTGAAGTGGAGAGCATGGAAGTGATCGAGTATCCCGAGCAAAAAGATCCATTCAAAAGTTTGATGACAGATTTCTCAACAGATGTAGAAAGCAAAATGGCAAAGAAATATTTTGGAGATCAATTCGAGAGATTCAATTCTGTTTATCAGAATGTAACTCAAGGAGGTATCTTCATGAGAATGCCATTCGACATAGTTATCGAATAATACGCGAGGGGCTACAGAGCCTCGATTGAGCAAGTTTTTATTAAGTTTGGGCAAACGAATTTTTTCGGATGCCCATTCTTAATTCCTTAATTTCCTGGGTCATGAAGAAGAGGATTCACCAGATTGAACTCTTCATGAAATACCCACTTGAAGTTCAAAACGAACTTCTTGATAATTTGATCACCGATGCTCAAAAGACGGAATGGGGGAAGAAACACTCCTTTAAGACCATCCGCAACCTTGACGATTTCAAATCCAGAGTTCCTATTCAGGACTACGATGATCTCAAGCCTTTTATCAACCGTCTGAGAAAAGGTGAAAAAGACGTTCTGTGGCCGGGCGAAACTCAATGGTTTGCCAAATCTTCGGGAACAACCAGCGACAAGAGTAAATTCATTCCCGTAACCAAAGATGCGCTGGAAGAATGCCACTTCAAGGGAGGAAAGGATATGTTGTCCATCTACTGCAACAACAACCCGAACACCAAAATATTCTCAGGCAAAGGGCTCATGCTCGGTGGAAGCAGAGAGCTGAATCCAATTAACAGATCGGCTTATGCAGGAGATCTCAGCGCTATTATTATCAGAAACCTTCCTTTCTGGGCCGACATCCTGAAAACTCCGGATACGTCCATTGCACTGCTCGAAGATTGGGAAGAGAAACTGGATAAGATTGCCAGAACCACTTCCATGGAGGATGTAACCAATATTGCCGGCGTACCTTCATGGATGTTGAAATTATTAAATCTTATTCTCGATATCCGAAATAAGGAGAACATCATGGAAGTATGGCCAAACCTGGAAGTTTATTTTCATGGGGCAGTCAACTTTGAGCCTTATAGAAGTCAGTATAAGGATCTTTTTGGCGGAAGATCTGTTAATTATCTCGAGCTCTACAATGCCTCGGAGGGATTCTTCGGAATTCAGGATCAAAGTAGTGTGAATGAAATGTTGCTCATGCTTGATTATGGCATTTATTATGAGTTCATTCCCATGGAAGAGATAGAAAATGAAAATCCGAAAACCCTTTCGCTCGAAGAAGTTGAAGTTGGGGTTAATTACGCCATTGTCATCTCAACCAATGCAGGCCTGTGGAGATATAAGATAGGTGATACCATCCAGTTCACTTCTCTATCCCCCTATCGAATTATCGTTTCGGGCAGAACAAAACATTTCATCAACGCTTTTGGAGAGGAAGTCATTATCGATAATGCTGAAAAATCCATCGCCATTGCCTGTGAGCAAACTAATGCTAAGGTTACTGAATACACAGCAGCGCCAATATTCTTGACAAATAAAGAAGCCGGAGGTCACGAGTGGCTTATTGAGTTTGAAAAAGAACCCGAAAACCTTCAAAATTTCACTCAGATCCTTGATGAAGCCCTGAAATCGATCAATTCAGATTATGAAGCAAAGAGAAGCGGTGATCTGACATTGCAGATGCCGGTTATACGAAGTATGAAGAAAGATACGTTTTACAACTGGCTGAAGGATAAAAACAAGTTGGGTGGACAACATAAAGTTCCCAGACTCTCAAACAGCCGTAAATATGTTGACGAAATATACGGTCTTGGCAATTCGGCTTAGTTCTGCACTCATTTTCATTTTTATTTTTTCCAAGGGTTTATACTCACAGGGAGAATATCGTTTGATTGAATCCTTTGAAAGCGAAGCGCGCCTGATAACCGGTGATCAGCTCGGTAATTTTTACCTGGTTGAGAAAAACAACGTCATTAAATACGACAGAGAAGGCAAAAGGATCAATCAATACAACAATCAGAGATACGGCAAGATCATGTCGATCGATGCCACGGATCCCTACAAGATTCTTCTGTGGTATGAAGACTTCAGAGTTATAGTAATACTGGATAATCAGCTGAGTGAAAATGCATCACCCATTGATTTGCAATTCACCGATTTCGACCAGCCTACCTTGGCATGCAGGGCTTACAATACAGGTATATGGCTGTATGATCAGCTTCTTTTCAAACTGTACAGATTAACTCTTTCCCTTGAAGAAGTTCATAGTACAGGGAACCTGACACAGATCCTAGGATACAAAATGCAACCGAATTTCATGAAGGAATACAACAATACCTTGTATGTGAGCAATCCCGAAACAGGTATCCTGGTATTTGATCAATATGGAACCTATGTCAAGAACATCCTGATAAAGGGTCTGGACCAGTTTCAGGTCACGGAAAAAGCCATCTATTATATTGAAGACGGACTCATTAAGAAATATCGAATACGAGATAGAGAAATAGAAGCTCTCCCCCTACCTGTTTCTGATGTGAAAAGTTTAGCGGTAGATAAAAATAGACTCTTTATCATTGATGGTCAGCAACTTAAAATATTCGATTACATCGAAAAAAATTAGTCTGCGACTCGCTTTTCACCTTTGCACACCAGAGGATAATTTGTACATTAGTGCCTCTTAAAATTTGACTTCATGCTTGTATCTGTAGCCGGTAACATTGGATCCGGGAAAACAACCCTCACTACACTTTTGGCCAAACATTATAACTGGGATGCCTACTTTGAGGATGCCGACGAGAACCCGTATCTAAATGATTTCTATGAAGATATGCAGAGATGGTCATTCAACCTGCAGATCTATTTTCTGAAAACTCGCTTTGGAAAGATCATGGAGTTTAGAAAGAATAATAAGGATGTTATTCAAGACAGGACCATTTATGAAGATGCCTTCATTTTTGCTCCCAACCTTCACTCAATGGGTTTGATGACAACAAGGGATTTTGAATCATATTTCTCACTGTTTGAGGTGATGAATTCATACATCCAACCACCAGACCTATTGATTTATTTAAGGGCAAGCGTTCCAACACTTGTGAACCAGATTCAAAAAAGAGGAAGAGATTACGAAGAAAGTATTCGAATTGATTACTTGAAGAGACTCAACGAACGATACGAAGCCTGGATCTCTGAGTATGAAGATGGTAAGCTACTTGTCATTGACGTTGATGAGAATAATTTCTCTGAAAGTATGGAAGATCTTGGTGAAGTCATCCAAAAGATCGATGCCGAGATTCACGGCCTGTTTGAAACCAAACAATAAATGAGATTCCTCTTTCTTTCTGCTGCTATATTATATGGCCTGATTTCAGGTGCTCAGAATATTGAAGTTGAAAGAAGTCCGGATACCTTCGACAAGGTTGATACAGAGATATCAAGTAACCTGAATTCCCGGGAAAAAATCTACGAGGCATCAAAATCCTGGTTTGACTTTTACTTCAAAAAAAACAAAGACACCAAATTACATACTGAAGATAAAGAGGGTTTTACGCTCAAATCAAGTCCATCGGTTCATGTCCAGGTAAACAACATTGGACAGAACACATACGCAGGAAGTATAAATTACGATCTTGAGATCAAAGTCATTGACGATTCGAAATGTGAAGTGAGCATGAGCAACTTTGAACATGAATCGAGCAGATCTGCATTTGGAAGTGGTGGAGATATGGAATTTGATAATCCCGAATGTGGTTTGGAGGAATTACCCGCAGGTATCTGGATTCAAATTAAAGATGAGGCTTTTGTTCATATGAAGGAAACGCTGAATAGTCTTTCGAGTAGTTTGAACGACCAATAAAAAAAGGCGGTGTCTCCACCGCCCTCTCTAAAAACCTAAATCTTTGATCAGAAATGTAGCATCAGGCGAATACTGCCTGAAACATTATCATTATCCATGATGAATCCTGATTTAATGTAAGAACCATAATCCTGAGTATTTTTCAGTGTACCAGCTACACCGGCGTCATAATACTCTGATGTGATCGTTGATGAACCCACAGTGGTGAAACCCAGTGAATATCCGAATTCACCCCCGAATGAAACTTTTGGAAAAATAAAGTACTCAGCTCCGATGAAGGGTCGTACACCCAGACTGAAACCAGTTCCATAATTCACTTCAGTTGCTCTGTACCCATTTGGCGGATTTGTATTCACGGCATCAAAAACATATGTTGACGGAAATTGATTTGTTCCCGTTATCTGATTTCCGTACTTATATGTATCCTTTCCACTTGAGAATGAAAGAACGGCCTCTCCACCCCAGAATCCTTGCAAACGAGTTGAACCTTTTCTTTTTTCAATACCAAAAGCAAGGGTTGTATTCATCCTCGATACCTGCTTCTCATCTTCAACCTGACTAAAAGGATCAACGGCAGGATCAGCAAGATCGTCCTGGACAAATCCGGCTTCTGTGTAATTATTGATTCCTATGAATCTAATTCTTCCTCTCCAGGCCAGATCATCTTGTCTGAACCATTTTCCAAATACTTGCAAGGGATAAGCATATTCAAATCCCGGTGATGGATTGTCTTGTGAACCATTGGCAAGATTACCAATGTAATCGAAGAATGGAGTAACATCAACTCCGATAGCCCAGTCACCAGCTTGAGGTAGATACGGCTCTCCTTTTTTCGAAACCAGGTCCTGAGCCAAGGAAACTGTTGTGAATAAAATGCCCGCAGACATTAAAGCGATTATCTTTTTCATTTTGATAGTTTATTGGTGTATGACCAAATTATCAGATGAAACAAACGCTTCTACATACTAACGCTGCGGCTTATTAACAAAAAAGTCTCAATAACTTTGTATTGAGGCTTTTAAATAAAGGTCTTGGTGTAATTTATTTCATCAGATAGGTATCGTCTGAAATTTCTGCTTCCACACTCTCTGTCACTTCTATTTCAACAGCATGTTCCTTTGTCTGCTCGCCATGGGAATCCATAGATTCCACAGCGATATGTGGAGCAATGATCAAAGCAACAATTGAAGTAAGCTTGATAAGGATATTCATGGATGGTCCTGATGTATCCTTGAATGGATCACCAACAGTATCTCCTGTTACTGAAGCCTTGTGAGCATCAGAACCTTTGTATTCCATTTTACCATTGATCTCAACACCTTCTTCAAAAGATTTCTTCGCATTATCCCATGCACCACCGGCATTGTTCTGGAAGATTCCCATTAGAACTCCTGAAACGGTAACACCGGCAAGGAAACCACCGAGCATTTCAGCTGAAGAAGCATTTTCAAATACACCGTTGAATCCGAAACCAATGATCAATGGTGTGATCAATGCAAGGGCACCCGGGAGTAGCATTTCTCTGATAGAAGCGTTTGTTGAGATCTCAACACATTTCTCGTACTCAGGTTCTGCTTTGTATTCCATGATACCTGGAATATCTTTAAATTGTCTCCTCACTTCATGAACCATTGCCATGGCAGCTCTACCAACTGCAGCGATGGCAAGCGATGAGAAAATAAATGGAATCATACCACCGATGAATAACATGGAAAGAACCGGAGCTTTATATATATCAATGCTGTCGATTCCCGCAATTCCAACAAATGCAGCAAAAAGAGCAAGTGCTGTCAGAGCGGCAGAGGCAATAGCAAATCCTTTACCTGTGGCAGCAGTGGTGTTACCAACGGCATCCAGTTTATCCGTCCTTCCTCTTACTTCTTCAGGAAGTTGACTCATTTCAGCAATTCCACCTGCATTATCCGCAATAGGACCGAAAGCATCAATAGCCAACTGCATAGCTGTAGTTGCCATCATTCCGGCAGCAGCGATGGCTACACCGTAAAGACCTGCCAAGGCATATGAAACAATGATACCTGACGCAAGAATAATAACCGGAACAACTGTTGACTGCATTCCAATGGCCAAACCACCAATGATGTTTGTGGCATGACCGGTTGACGACTGCTGAACAATACTGTTCACCGGTTTTTTACCCATGGCAGTGTAATGCTCTGTGATCCAGCTCATCAAAGCACCAACAATAGAACCCATCAAGATAGAAAGGAAGATGTTCATGTTTGTGAATTCTACACCTCTTAAAACAAGGGTGTCTGGAATCATCCACATTGTGAGTGGATAAGAGATCACAGTTACCAATACAATTGAGAACCAGTTTCCTTTGTTCAAAGCCGCCTGAACTGAACTGTTCTCTCCACTGATCCTAACCAAATACATTGAAAGAACAGAAGAAAGCAATCCGATACCGGCAATTACCATTGGAAGAAGGATTGGAGCCATTCCACCGAAGTTGTCGGCCGAAGTAATTTCCTGACCCAATACCATGGTGGCAAGAATGGTAGCAACATAAGATCCGAAAAGGTCGGCACCCATACCGGCAACATCACCTACATTGTCACCAACATTATCGGCAATTGTTGCAGGGTTTCTTGGATCATCCTCAGGAATACCGGCTTCAACCTTACCTACAAGGTCAGCTCCAACATCAGCCGCCTTTGTATAAATTCCACCACCCACACGAGCGAAAAGTGCAATCGACTCAGCACCCAGTGAGAAACCTGTAAGAACTTCAATGGCTGTTCTCATTTGGTGACCTGTAATTTCGGCTCCTTCAGGAACAAACATTTGAAGAAATAGAATAAATAAACTTCCCAGCCCAAGCACGGCCAAACCGGCAACACCTATTCCCATCACAGATCCACCTGTAAAAGAAACTTTCAGTGCCTGAACCAGACTGGTTCTCGCAGCTTGTGTTGTTCTAACGTTGGCTTTTGTGGCTACCGTCATTCCAATGTATCCGGCAAATGCCGAAAGAAATGCACCGATAACAAAGGCGACTGAAATCGTCCAATGTGAATGTTCAACAAGTGTACTTGAGTATGCTAGAAGAATTCCCGCTATTACAACAAAGTAGGCCAAAATTTTCCATTCTGCTTTCAGGAAGGCTTTTGCACCTTCTGCAATGTGAAGAGCAAGGGAAGACATTTTCTCATCACCTGAATCTTGCTTTGATACCCAGGCAGATTTTACGGCCATGAAGATCAGGCCGATGATTCCCATAAATGGAATTGAATAGATTAGATAATCGTTCATAGAATTATGTTAAAAATGAATTTCTTTATCGATTTTTTTCAGGTCGGCAAAAGTATGGTATTTATACTTTAGATACAACACTTGTACCTTACTATTTAATTATCCTGAAAATGAGTGATTTAAGCCTTGTACATAACGCGTTTAACCGCATCGATCACCTTCTCCTCGCTTGGAAGGAAAGCTTCTACAAAAACCTTTGAAAATGACATCGGTACGTCAGGTGTTGTGACTCTCAATACAGGGGCATCGAGGAAGTCGAAAGCGTCTTTCTGAACCTTAAATGCAACCTCTGTTGAAATGTTACCAAGAGGCCAGGCTTCTTCAACCATAACCAGTCTGTTCGTCTTTTTTACCGATTCAATTATGGTATCGTAATCAATTGGACGAACGGAACGCAGATCGATCACTTCAACATTGATACCTTCTTTGGCAAGTTTATCAGCCGCACTATTCACCACCTTAATGATCTTACCGAAGGAGGCGATAGTAACATCCGTACCTTTTCTAGTAACGTCAGCCACTCCTATAGGTATCAGGTATTCATCTTCCGGAACCATACCTTTATCGCCATACATCTGCTCAGATTCCATAACAAGAACTGGATCATTGTCGCGAATGGCTGATTTCATTAATCCTTTTGCATCGGCAGGATTTGAAGGAACAACAACCTTCAATCCAGGACAATTTGCATACCAGCTTTCAAAGGCCTGAGAGTGCGTTGCAGCCAGCTGACCGGCAGAGGCAGTTGGACCACGGAATACTATGGGCACATCGACCTGACCACCAGACATATTCTTCATCTTGGCTGCGTTATTTATGATCTGATCAATGGCGACCAAAGAAAAGTTGAATGTCATGAATTCAATGATAGGTCTCAGACCATTCATTGCCGCACCTACTCCAATTCCCGCGAATCCCAATTCAGAAATTGGTGTGTCAATGACCCGGTCTGCACCGAATTCATCCAGCATGCCCTTACTCACTTTATAGGCTCCATTGTATTCGGCCACTTCTTCACCGAGAAGGACAATGCTTTTGTCCTTTCTCATTTCTTCACTCATGGCCTCACCCAAGGCCTCTCTGAATTGTAATTCCTTCATGTGTCTTTACACTAAAATTGGAGCGCAAAAATATGAAATTAGTTGGTGTATAGTTCAAGGTTTATCGAAGTTGAGTAGAAAGCGAGGAGTGTTTTGTGCTAAATGCTAAATTTTAAATTCATACATCTCAAATCAATTCTACTTCAACACTCCTTGCACTTTGTTCTGAACTCAAATTCAATAGCGTGATTTGTCCCTTCTTTCTTAAAGCCTGAAATAGCCGAAACAAAGAGGCTTTCTTGAACCTTTAGGAAACTTAATTTGTTATTTTTGCCGCTCCATAACTTATCAGAAACTCTATGAAATTATTGGTTTGCATCAGCAAAGCTCCGGATACGACGGCCAAAATATCCTTCAAGGATAATGACACGGCCTTTAATACAGACGGAGTTCAATTTATTATAAATCCATACGACGAGTGGTATGCACTTGTCAGAGCACTGGAGATCAAGGAAAGCCTTGGAAGCGGCAGTGTGACCATCATTAATGTAGGACTGGCAGAAAATGATCCAATCATTCGAAAAGCACTGGCTATTGGAGCCGACGATGCCGTGAGGATCAATATGGATGCCAACGACGCTCTTAGCGTAGCCGAGCAGATTGCCAACTATGCCAAAAGCGAAGGCTATGACATGATCCTGACCGGAAAAGAAACGATCGATTATAATGGTTCTCAGTTGGGAGGAATGATTGCTGAACTGCTCGACTGGCCTTCTGTTTCTCTTGGAAGTAAGATGGATATCAGCGGAAATACAGCAAGTATTGAAAGGGATGTACAAGGCGGAAAAGAAATTCTCGAAGTGAACACTCCATTTGTTCTCAGTGCAGCAAAAGGAATGGCCGAAGCCCGAATTCCAAATATGAGGGGAATCATGGCGGCCAGAACCAAACCGTTGAATGTTGTAGAGCCGGCGGGCGCAAACAACTACACAAGCGTCAAGTCATATTCTCTTCCTTCCGAAAAAGCAGCCTGTAAGTATATCGATGCCGAAAATGCGGGAGAGTTACTAGAATTATTAAGAAACGAAGCAAAAGTCCTTTAAGAAATGTCAGTATTAGTTTTAGCCAATAACTACGGAGGTAGTATTCATAAAAACTCATTCGAAGCGGTTGTCTATGGTAAAAAAATTGCCGATAGCATGGGGACAGATCTTGCAGTAGCCGTTATCGGTCCTGCAGATAACATCGACGAGCTAGGTGCTTATGGTGCCAGCAAAGTATTACACAAAGCTTCAACCAGCTATTCAAATTTTGACCCAAAAGCATATACGGAAGCTCTTGCTGGTATGGCCGAGGCGAATAATGCAGAAGTAATTGTCTGTTCTCACGATTACTTTGGAAAATCCATTGCTCCAAGACTTTCTGCCAGAATGAAAGCAGGATTGGTTTCAGGAGCGGTAGATGTGCCAAATACTGATGGAGGATTCAGTGTGAAAAAGGCTGTATTCTCAGGTAAGGCCTTTGCAGAAGTTGAAATTCATTCAGATGTGAAGATCATTTCTCTGCTTCCAAACTCTATCGATGTTGCCAAAAGCGAAGGAAGTGTAAGTATTGAAAATGTTGACGGAGATGCTTCATCTGCTTCGGTGAACGTAAAGGAGGTGATAAAAGAATCTACGAAGTTGTCTTTGACTGAAGCCGAGATTGTTGTTTCGGCCGGAAGAGGTTTGAAAGGACCTGAAAACTGGGGCATGGTAGAGGAACTTGCCGAAAACTTAGGTGCGGCAACTGCATGCTCAAGACCGGTTGCCGATATCGGTTGGAGACCTCATCACGAACACGTTGGACAAACAGGTATCGCAATTCGTCCAAATCTCTATTTCGCCATCGGAATTTCCGGTGCCATCCAGCATCTTGCCGGTGTAAACGGAAGTAAAGTCATTGTGGTGATCAATACAGACCCTGAAGCGCCTTTCTTCAAAGCGGCCGACTACGGTATTGTTGGAGATGCATTCGATGTGGTTCCCAAGCTGGTGGAAGCCTCGAAGAATTTTTAAGCTAGCCTGAAATCATTACATTTGCAATAGAACATAAATGCGGGAGAATATCCCGCTTTTATCTTTAACAGAGGGTATTGATGGAAAAAATTGTGCTGGATATTATTGGTTTGTCATACAGTCAAACCCAGTCCGGTGCTTATGCCCTTGTTCTCGGAGAACAAAACGGCAAAAGAAGACTACCCATCATTATCGGTGGATTTGAGGCCCAGGCTATTGCTATTGCACTGGAGAATATGACTCCAAGTCGACCTCTGACTCACGACCTTTTCAAAAGCTTTTCCGATTCATTCAATGTGGAATTGAAAGAAGTCATCATTTATAATCTACTCGAGGGAATTTTCTACTCCAAGTTGATTTGTCAAATGGGTAAAGAAGAGATAGAAATCGACGCAAGAACATCTGATGCTATTGCTTTGGCTGTAAGATTCAAATGTCCGGTTTATACCTTCGAAACCATCCTTTCAAAAGCCGGAGTAATTCTTGAAGAAGATCAGGGAGAAAAAGGAGCTACCGAAACAAAACCTGCGAAGAAGAAAAAATCAAAGCAGAAGAAAAGCGAAGCAGAGGTTATTTCAGAATCAAGCGTGGAGCAATTGAAGGAATTATTGAACGAAGCTATTGAAAATGAAAACTACGAACTGGCTTCAAGAATCCGCGACGAACTTAATAATCGGAAGGGTAAAAACTGAGTCCTTCAGTTTAACCTACTCAATAATTCGAATAAATATTGTTTGAGGTTTGAGGTCTCTTTCGCCTTCAGGTGCGATTGCCTTACAATCGGAATATCGAAGAAGGTCCCCTATTTGAAATAAGTTCCTCATTTCAGGAGAAAATGGATTTCCCATATAGCCATAATAGAGTTTGTTATCACGAATCAAACTGCAATTACATTCATAGGTAAATTCAGCATCGAATCCCATGTCATCCATCATGTAGAGATCCGTTTCCTGTTTTAGTTCGGATAATTTAAGATTTACATTTCCGGTTTTGAATTTTGGCTTCAAAAGAATAGACAAACGTTCTCTCCGAGAATTCAGATCTATTTTCTGATTGTTGATTTCAACATAAGTTACGGCTTCAGTATAGATGGTCTTGAGCGAATAAACACAATCCTCACCATAATTATCCGAAAGGCTCAAGTTCTGGCTGGGAATGATAACGGCATCACACAGGGTATCACTGCCCTTTTTGACTATAAATGGATTTTCAACACCAAGTACGAGACCTTGAGATTTAAGGAATTCAATCTCATGTTGAGCGTATGCTGAGACTGAAATTAGGAATGAAAGAAAGATAAAGGCAGCTTTCACAATCGTGAATTTACCTTTTTCTCCAGTTACTTACCTTGGATTTTGTAGTTTTTACTTCTTTCTTTTCTTCACCGGCGTCCATGATATGCCCTGCTAAAATGGCTCCTAATTCCTCATCTTCCGAACCATTGAAGACTTCAGGGGTAAAATATTTCTTTACAAAATGCGTGTCGAAGTTTCCGCTGACAAAAGCTTCATGATTGAGTGCAAATCGACAAAAATCTAGGGTCGTGGAAACGCCTTTGATCTTGTAGTCATCAATGGCATTGATCATTCTCTTGATGGCCTCTTCTCTATTGCTTCCATGTGTGATGAGTTTGGCGATCATGGGATCGTAGTAGATTGGAATATCCATGCCCTCCACAAAGGCATCATCAACCCGCACACCATGACCTTTGGGAACCTGATATGCTTCTAATTTTCCGATGTCAGGCAGAAAATTATTTCTTGGATCTTCGGCGTAAACCCGCACCTCAATACTATGACCATTGATCTTGAGGTCTTCCTGAGTAAAGCTCAATTTTTCCCCTCTTGCTACCTTGATCTGCTCTTTTACAAGATCCAGTCCGGTTATATATTCTGTCACAGGATGTTCCACCTGCAAACGTGTATTCATTTCGAGGAAATAAAAATTCTTGTTTTCATCGAGCAGAAATTCAACCGTTCCTGCACCTACGTAATCACATGCCCTGGCAACATCAACGGCACATCTTCCCATTTCTGCTCGCAATTTATCATCGAGCACGGCCGAAGGTGCTTCTTCAACCACTTTCTGATGTCTACGTTGTATACTACACTCTCTTTCAAATAGATAGCAAATATTTCCATGCTCATCAGCCATAATCTGAATCTCGATATGCCGAGGTGATCCTATATATCTTTCAATGAAAACGGAACCATCTCCGAAGGCAGATGTAGCCTCACTTACGGCTCTGTTTAGTCCTTCTTCAAATTCTTCTTCCTTCTCTACAATTCTCATTCCCTTTCCACCTCCACCAGCTGAAGCCTTGATCAAAACCGGAAAACCAATCTCCTTGGCAATGTTCAATGCTTCCTTTTCATCGGTAACGGCTTCATCGGTTCCCGGAATCATAGGAATGTTATAACTTTTTACTGCAGCTTTGGCTGCCAGCTTACTACCCATTACCTCCATGGCTTCGGGACTTGGACCAATAAGTTTGATTCCTGCCTTTGTTACAGCTCGGGCAAAAGATGCATTTTCAGATAAAAAGCCATAACCCGGGTGTATTCCTTCCACACCCAACTCCAGTGCTTTCTCAATGATCAGATCACCTTTCAGATAAGACTGATCTGAAGGAGGAGGCCCCAATAGAATGGCTTCATCCGCCAACTGAACATAAGGCATATTCCTGTCGGCTTCAGAATAAACAGCCACAGTCTGGATACCCATTTCACGGGCTGATTTAATAATTCTCGCGGCTATTTCAGCTCTGTTTGCTACTAGTATCTTTTTCATATCTCTTATTGGGTCGGTAAAACTAATACTTGTTCACTTAGGAACAAAGATTATGCATGTTTCGACTTCCTTGATTCCATCAACTCATAAACAAACATGGAAAGAAAAAGTATGTATTCAATTGAGACCAACCATAGATTTTCATGATAGTCCGGATTGGAATAAGCACTATAACTCAAAAATGATAGGAATGTCCATAAGAATACAGAGCGATAATGAATGGTGAAAAGTGAAAAGAAGAGCAGATTCATGAGGTACCAGGGATGAATAGTAGTAGAAAGTAAGTAGTATACAAGTAAAGTGTAAAAGGAGAAATGAAGTAATGACTGTATGTCTCTTGTGCGAATCTTGAAAGCAAAAATCAAAGTCAGAATTACAACTATAACGGAAAGAACAATACCGGCACTCTGAATAATATTGTATCCTACCGTCTTGAAACCTATATATCGTATGATGTAATAAACAGAGGCATTGAATTCAAATGTCTGGAAGTATAAGTCAATGCTTTGCCAGATATGTGAGATCATCTGAGCATCAAAAAAGAGCACAAAAGGAAGAGTGAATACAAGAGCTGAAATAAGAACAAATTTCAAGGAATCCTTTAATTCAAAATATCTTGCCAATGCCGGCAGAAAGATCAGAGGAATCATTTTAATACCAATGGCCAATCCAAAAAAGACTGAAGAAAGCATTGTCCTTTGTGCCAGAAGAAAGCTCAAAAAAGCTACCAGGAATGTAATTGTCAATCCTTCAAAATGCAAATTGCCGGAAATCTCTAAAATGACCAAAGGGTTGAGCAAGTAGAACAATGAAAAATATACTGGAACATTCAGTTTCAGTAAAAGTCTAGGTAAGGCGAAAATGACATAAAGCTCTCCAAGAAAGAGCATGGATTTCATGTATATTACCTGTTTCAAAATGCTACCCGGAAACATCGAGGCCGTGAGCTCAAAAATGAATTGATTTATTGGCGGATAGACAGAATAATAATTTTGGGAATTCATGCCTTCGTAAAGCGAATGAAAAGGCGCAATTAAAATTGTAGACTCATAATCCGACGGCACATAGGCATACGGATTTTCACCACTCAACGAGATCAATCCATCCCACAAGAATCGAAAATAATCATCGGAGAGATTGGGAATGCTGAATAGAAGAATGAGTCGTAAGCCAACTGACCAACCCTGAATCTGTGACAAAGTCAGGAAATCTGCTTCCTTCATCAACTTCCAGTAGATCAGAATAAAGAGAATGTAAAGAATTGATACCTGGGATATTAGAATATTAAAATTCGATCGATCCGTATAATACGACAGATTGAAATATAGAACTGCCGACAAAATGGGAAAGAGCCACTTTAAAGCAGCATTCATCTCAGGACTTTACATGTTTAATGGAAAGAATAGAAACAAAGGAATAACCCACGAAGAGCATCAACAGGAATGGGAATAAACCAAAATCCTGAAATTTAACCGACAGGTATAAACCAGCGGCAAAGTAAAAAGCCATCAGGATTTCCAGATAGGTGATCTTGCCGATCTTGCGAGCAGCGTACTTGTTTCGTTTCCAATGACCTTTTCTCTCAATAATATTGAACTTGGGCGTCCTTATAAAAGCACTTTTCTTCCCAATCAATCCTTCAAATGCAGCTATTCCATTATGCATTGCAAGACCCATGGATACAGAAAGAAAGAAAGGAAAGCGGATCGCGAACTTGGCCAGAGCCACAACGAAGTTTTTTTCTTTTACTCTGTAGGATGTAAAATAGAAAACAAAAAGAAAAAGTACGGCAAGCATAAAGATTCCGGCAAATTGATAGAGAGGTCTGTATTGATAGAATTCATGTTTGATAAAAAGCACCGGAATGCTAAGTATGGACACAATTACAATGCTTATGAAAAGAGAGGAATTCAATAAATGGAAAATACCATTCAATTTAGTAGACATCTTAAAGTCTGAAGACTTAAGAAGTTTAGGCAGGTTCTTTATGGTACATTCCGCAGCACCTTTTGTCCATCGATATTGTTGCGTTTTCAGCGCATTCATTTCAGCAGGTAATTCAGCAGGTGCACCACAGTCTTCTAAATATTCAAATTTCCAGCCCTTCAACTGAGCCCTGTAACTGAGATCAAGATCTTCGGTAAGTGTATCCGACTGCCAACCTCCGGCTTCCTCTATACAAGTCTTTCGCCAAATACCCGCAGTGCCGTTAAAATTGATAAAATGACCCCCTACATTACGACCTGCCTGCTCAACGGTAAAATGGGCATCTAATCCAAAGGCTTGCAGACGCGTGAGCCATGAATAGTTCTCGTTCACATGTTCCCAACGAGTTTGCACCATGCCAATTTTTTGATCGGTAAAATGTGGCAAAGTTCGTTTGAGAAAATCAGTTTTTGGAATGAAGTCGGCATCGAAAATGGCAATGAATTCTCCTTTTGCCTTTTTCATTCCTTCCGCCAACGCACCGGCCTTAAAACCTTTTCTGCCTTCTCTTCGAACATGATGAATCCGAATTCCTTTTTCCCGGATAGAAGGAATTAAGTCCTGAATGATTTCAGTTGTTTCATCAATACTGTCGTCGAGAATCTGTATTTCGAATTTGTCCTTTGGGTAATCAAAGTTTGCAACACTTTTAATCAGTCTTTCAACGACATATTTTTCATTGAATACGGGAAGCTGGACACTTACTTCAGGGAAAAAATCTTCTTGGTATTGACCATTGTCTCTTTTTCTCCTTCTCAGGTAATTAAAAACGAGTTGTAGCTGAATTAGGCTATACAGGAATATGAATAGCAAGGCCAATCCATAAATTACAAGTATTACCAGTTCCCAACCCATGTTAAGCATATTTTACAATGGTCGTCAATATTTTATAACCCGCCAATATGGTTCCTTTCACCGTTCCCGAGATCTTTGAAAAACCGATTCGCCGACGATAGTCAACAGGTACTTCCACATAACTGAAACCTTGTTTAATGGCCTTAACCTGCATCTCTACCGTCCAACCGTAAGTTTTATCCGTCATTTCAAGTTCCATCAGTTTTCCATAGCGGATGGCTCTAAAGGGTCCCAGATCCGTCATTTTTTTTCCAAATATGACACGGATCAACAGTGTTGCAAATTTATTACCAAAAATCTGAGGAAAAGTCATACTTCCATTTTCTCTCTTACCGAGTTCCCTTGAACCAATCACCAGGTCATAATTTTCTTTAATCACTTTATCCGTTAATAAAGGAAGTTGCTCCGGATGATCTGAATAATCGGCATCGAGAAATACAACAACATCATTTGAGTCTGCCTTGTTTTGCAGATAAGAAATGCCTTTAAGGCATGCTCTTCCATATCCCGGTGTAGGTTCATCAATAACGCATGCACCGGCTTGGCCAGCCATTTTGACCGTTTGATCGCTGCTATTGTTGTTTACTACTATCACTTCCTCAAGCAATTCTCCTGGCAGATCCCCGATTACTTTTGCAACAGAATTCTCTTCATTGTATGCCGGAATGATGACATAGATCTTAGGATTTTCAGACATTCAATTTTGCTGAGTTATTTCCTATCAGAATAGGATCAGCATTGACCCTTCCTTCTTCATCTTTGTTTTCAAGTTTCAAAACTCCTCTTGGACAAACCGCCGAACATACACCGCAACCAACACAGGAAGACCTTACAATGTTCTGACCTCTTTGGGCATACCATCTCACATCTATACCCATTTCACAATAAGTTGAACAATTTCCGCAAGAAATGCACTGACCACCATTGGTCGTTATCCTGAACCTGGATTTGAATCTTTGAACCAGGCCCAGATAAGCGGCCAGCGGACATCCGAATCTGCACCATACCCTGTTACCCATCAAAGGATAAAAACCTGTTCCAACCACTCCGGCAAAAACAAAACCGATCATGAAGCCATACTGATCCCGAATTGTATACTGACTCATTCCCAATACCTGATCGTTGGAAGAGATGTAGGAATAAACAACAGCCAATGTCATGAATACAGCATAAACAAGAACCGAATGCACCAGGATCCGTTCAATTTTCCAGGCTTTAACTGATTTATCTGACATCTGCCTGAAAGGATCTCCAAGTGTCTCGGCCAATCCACCACATCCACAAACCCATGAGCAATACCATCTTTTCCCATAGAAATAAGTGAGCACAGGCACTCCAATTGCAAAGAGTATTATTCCCCAAACAAACATCCACATACCAAAGGTCCCGGCTGCCAGATGTTCGTCGATACGATAATTAAAAAAGAATGTATACTCCAGAGGCCAAGCACTTTTTAAATCATAGGAAGGCTGATTCAGAAACTTCAATATCTGTGGCAGAGTGAACGCAAAACACAATTGAAAGAAAACAACAGATATGGTTCGGAGCTTTTGGTAATTATTATTTCGATACTTGATCCACATTCTTATGCCCATTACCAGCATAGCAAGACTGTACATGAAGCCATACAGAAACCACTGATCCGCCGGACCTCCATTCATAGCATAGCTCAGTGGGTCGAGCATTATAACCCAATTTGTAATGTATTCGGGAAACTTATAGAGGAATATGTAAAAGACGATCAAGGCCACTCCGAGGAAAATTCCCGGCAGACCTCGATTCATGACAGGATTGAAAAAAACATAATTGTTCTTTATTCCCGGTTTAGATAAATATTTCTCAGGAAGAATAAATATCAATCCTGCCAGGGTAGTCATCACAAAACAGATCCAGAAATAAAAATTCGCATTGTCCACTAAACTGCCCACACTCGAATTCTTAACCACAGAGAATGTGTAATTATCATAGATAATATTCTCCCATTCCATTTTCTTTCTGAATTCCTCATTGATGTCCTCAAACATGTGATTGAAGTCGGCAATAAACTCAATCTTTGAATTATAGGGCTTGTCCATCATTTGCATACAAATGGGCTCAAGAACTTCGCGGTGTCTTTCATTCGGAATGGCCTTTCTGAAGGCTTCATCCGTCAAAACGTAAGTGTTGATACTGAGACTGTATATGAAAAAGAACAGTCCTGAAAGAAAAACGATAAGGCCTATTTTTTGAATCAACTTCATTCCTTGGAAAATGAAAAACGTTTAACAAATGCAGCGGAAACCATAAATGCCTGACCTACATTTCGACCCCATAACACATAACTTCCACCAAAGGCCATACCGGAACTCTTCCAGAATGGACGATAATAAGTCAGACCGAGTTTACCATAGGAAACTCCCAATGTTCTAAAGGTAATGTCAGTACTTCCTGTTTCCCTGATCTCATCACGATAATCTAAATAATCATTTCCTCCAATGGCAATTTGCTGATCATACCATACATCGAGATAATATTCTGATTTCGCCCAACCAACTTTTATGGCTGTTGGGTAACTTGAGGGGGTTGGATCCAGTCTGTGTGTGTATCCACCCTGACCCATAAAAAAGAAACCGCTTGGCCGACTAACCTGAAAAATGAAACGGGCATCGTAAGCAGTGGCCTGTTGTCCGATGGCAAATACATTTTCCGTTTCATAATCTGTCATGGGAGTACTGTATCCACCAGATAGCATCAACCTTAAACCACCTCCATTGGAATAATACTTATCCAATAAGGCAATCTTTAGGTAGGCCGCGATATCCTGCAAACCGCTGAATTCACTGGTAACGTAGATATAGGGAATATTGACCTGTACGTCCATGAACTTTGTAATCCCGTATGCAGAAAAAATACTGAAAGCCGTAGAGCTTCTGTTTATAGGTGTAGTTTCATTTAATCTTCCATAGTAGTTGCCAAAGCTTTCATAACTGATTCCCGGAACCAGGTCCAGATTTCCTTTGCCTTTGAGGTAACCGTCTACGGCGGGTTGAGCCTTTATTCCTATCGACGTCAGGAAAATCAAGGCAATGCTAATTGCTTTCAAAGAATTTTGGATAACCATGATGTACTTTTTGATTTGATCTTTTTGTTGAATTCGGCATTGTACTTTTCGATGATATCACTGCCGTAATCCACATAGAATTCAGGATCAAAGAGGATATTCTTCCAATTTTCCAGCAAGTTATCAGCCGTTCCACTGCTTCTTAACATCGAATCGAGGTCCTCATGACGAAGTCGTATTCCAAACACATTCACCCCAAGCAATCTATTTGTGGTTTTATCGAAGACCATCCTGAATGATGTATTTCTACTTTCATTCTCCCAATAAAAAGTGGACGCCCCTTCACCAAGTTCTCTGCCCACTTGTCCATAGGTTTGATATTCGATATCAAAAAATTTGGCTGAATTGAACCACGGTCCCGGATTGTATTTTTCCTGTTCTCCAAAAACATTCCTGGCTGCGATCTCACCCATCATTCGACCGGTATACCATACCTGTTCAATATTCTTTCGTCCTTCCGGAGCAACCTGAAACTGCACACAATCACCAGCCGCAAATACATTACTGATATTGGTTTGTAATGACGTATCGACCAGTACTCCTCTGTCTATCGACAGTTTACTTCCTTTAAGAAATTCAATGTTGGGTTTGACACCTATGGTAAGACCGACAAATTCACAATTGATTTCTTCTCCCGACTTTGTTCTAACAGCCTTGACGCGATTATGCTCATCACCGAGAATCTCTTTTAGCTCAGTATTATGAAGAATCTTTACACCATGTTCGAGCATATGATTTTCAATCATTCTCGCCTCTTCTAATGGAAGCACACTTCCCCAAAATCGGTCTTCCCTCACTAAAAATGTGACCTCAATATTCCTTGTCTGAAGCATCTCAGCGAGCTCTACTCCGATCAAACCCCCTCCTACAATAACGGCCTTATTGACTCTCTGTTTTTCTGGTGAAAGGTTGTATGCATGCGTATTTTCTTCCAGCATTTGAAGATCCTGATAGGAATAGAGTCCCTGAACTCCTTTGAGTTCAATACCGGGCCATTCCAGTTTGTTTGATTTTGAACCTGTGGCGAGTATCAGATGATCATAACTCAAGTCACCACCTTTTTCCAATTTCAATTTATTCTGATCGAAATCAATATCTGTAACATGATCCTGAATCAGCTCAATTCGATTCTTTTTCCAAAAATTATCCTCGTAGGGTTTTGTGTGTTCGAACTTCATATGTCCCATGTACACATACATGAGAGCCGTTCTTGAAAAGAAATATTTTGTTTCAGATGAAATTACGGTAATGGAGCACTCAGCATTGAGCTTTCTTAAAGTCCTGGCGGCTGTAATTCCGCTGACTCCATTTCCAATTATGGCTATGTTCATCCTGAGTGAAATTTATGGAAAGATAAATATTTCGCTGTCTCCGAAAATACACAGCCTTATCTTTCATCCATGTCAGGATGTTGACAAAAGAAAGTTGATATTGGAAACTAAGATTATCTGAAGAGGGTAACCGCACCTCGGTTTGGTGGCAATTCATTACCATCCATGTCAGTGGCTTCGATCACATAGAAATAAACTCCTTCAGGAACGGTCTCACCATTGTTGTCCCTACCATCCCAATGTCCGTATTCACCTTCCCAGGCAAAGATCAAACGTTGGTTTCGATCAAAAATGGTGCACTTAAAGTGAGAAATATAATCGCTTTCAACTCTGAATGCATCGTTGGTTCCATCACCGTTGGGAGAGAAGGTATTTGGTGCTTCCACGTACGCTTTACCTGCAACGGTAATTTTTGTTGAATCTTTGGAAACTCTTCCGTCCTCTGATACAATTTTCAAAATGACCCAATAGTCACCACTCTTTTCGAAAGTGTGATATTCATATGGCTCATGCGACAAGCCTGATCCATCTCGGAAATCCCAAGTTACATTGGTAGAGAAATTACCTCTGTTCTCAAATCGTACTTCCAATGGTTGTTTTCCAGAAACTATAGAAGCATAAATCGAAGCTTCAAAATTGTCCTTCAATTCAATTTCTTCTTCCGGACTCAAATCTTCATCCTCTTTATTGGATTCCCTCTCTTCGTTTGCAGCTATATCATTTGATGCAACCGGTGTGACAACTTTTTTCTCATCCACACGGTCTTTCGTCGCTCCGGCATCTACCGGATCAACAACAACCAACTTGTTTTCTTCCTGAGAAATATTTTCAGAGTCTTCCTGGACAGTTTCTATCTGAATTGATTCTTGTACAGGTTCTTCATTTATGACTTCAGAATTTGGCTCTTCAGATTCGATTACCGTGAAATCCTGAACATCTTTTTGATCCTCAATATTCGGTTCAGTTTTGTCAAGATCAACAACTTCAATCTTCTCCTTTACCGGAATTTCAGGTTCTGAATCACTACCTGAGAACATAAAATATCCGCTGACTGTTAGAATGGAAGCAGTACCAACAACAGCAGCTATCTTTCCGCCTGCCATTCCCATAATGCCAGAGCCTCCACCTGAAGATGAAGAAGCGGCTGAAGACGGGTCTTGGACAGGTGCCTGTGTTCCGATCTGACTGGAAATATTTGACCAGACATTTGGATCAACGTCAGCTTCAAAGGAATCAAATGATTCCCTGAAAAGTTTTTCTATGTCCTGATGGTTATCTTTCATCTGTCCAGCTCGATTCGATTTTGGCCAATTCTTTTTGCAAATATGCCCTGGCCCTGGCATACTGGGACTTGGACGTGTTTATTGAAATGCCCAATTCCTGTGATATTTCTTTATGAGAGTATCCTTCAATAGCAAACATGTTGAAGACCAACTTATAACCCTCAGGCAACTGATTGATCAACGACAATAAAAATTTACTATTAATTCCACCCATTATACTTTCTTCCTGTTTTAATTCTCTTACATCTTCATCATCCAACTCTACAGCATATTTTCTCTTTTTGTTCCTTCTGTAGTTGTCGAGAGCCGTGTTAACTATGATCCTTTTGATCCATCCTTCAAGACTCCCTTCGTGTTGAAATGAGGACATTGAATTAAATACCTTGATGAAGCCATCCTGAAGTATATCCTGTGCTTCCAGTGAATCATCGGCATACCTCATACAAACTCCCATCATCTTGCGACTGTATTTATCAAAGAGCGCTTTTTGCGCCGACTGTGATTTCTGTATGCACGCTTTGATGAGTTCTTCATCACTCATGTAATAAGATTCGCTGTCCTTATTCATTCACAAGACGCAGGTTAGTTTCAAATGGTTGCACAGCCAAAAACATTTTAATCACCGTAGTAATAGACGCGTTTTATTCTTTCCGACATCGATGTTAAAATTTCATAGGGTATGGTACCTCTTTTTTCTGCCATTTTATATATATCGGCGTTGCCTGAGAAAATGAATACCTCATCTCTTTCCCTTACATTTTCAATTTCGCTTACATCAATCATGGTCATGTCCATGCATACATTGCCCACGATAGGTGCTATTTGATTTCCAATGCGGAAATACCAGTTAGCATTACCCAGAGAACGCACAAGTCCGTCGGCATAGCCAATGGGTATAGTGGCAATCTTCATTTTTTTATCTGCAATAAATGCGCGAGAATATCCAACACTTTCGCCTGGTGATATATTTTTTATCTGACTAATCCTCGACTTCAGACTCACCACTGACCTCAATTTATCTTTCTTTTCTTCTATGGATGTCAAGCCATACAAGCCAATTCCCAGCCTTACCATATCATACTGGTATTGCGGGAAGCGGTGAATTCCATCTGAGTTTAATACATGCTTCAGATATTTGAATCCGTTTTTATCAAGTGAGGTGCAGAAAGCTTCAAAATCTTTGATTTGATTGTGGGTAAAATCATCATGGTCCCCATTATCACTGGCAACCAAATGAGTAAAAACAGTGGTAAGTGCAATTTTCGGATTGTCTTTTAATATGCTTATCAATTTCTCAATATCACCTTCTTCGAATCCCAAACGGTGCATACCGCTTTCCACCTTCAAATGCACTTTAATGCTCTTCCCGCTTTCCTTTACAAATTCGTCGATCAGCAACAAATTTGGTATACTAAAAACCTCTGCTTCAAGGTCATATTCAGCCATCTCACGCAATTCACCTATGGCCGGATTCATAACCATAATCGGAACTTTGATCCCTTTTTTTCTCAGTTCCTTGCCTTCTTCTATGTAGGCTACTGTGAGATAATCAATACCATGATGAACAAGTACATGTCCAATTTCATCACTCCCGGTGCCGTATGAGAAAGCCTTAACCATGGCCATTACCTTTACATCCTTTTTTAGCTGAGTCTTAAAATAATTCAGATTGTCAATGGCGGCTGAAAGATTTACATCCAGATGTGTCTCATGTTTTACATTCTCCAGGTAGTTCGAGATTCTTTCGAAACCAAATTTTCTGGCTCCTTTGATTAGAATATTCTGCTCTCCCAGATGAAGATTGGGTAAATCGTCGAGAAAGTCATCTGTTGTTTTATATAGCTTTACATCGATTGAAAATATCGATTCCATGGCCGAAATCTTATCTCCAATTCCATACAAATGCTCTATGTTATTTTCTGTGCAAAGCTTATTTACTCTTTCATAAAGCTCTTTTTCATCTATTCCGCTCTGGAGAAGATCTGATATGATAAGTGTATTCGACTCATATTCCTTATGCATATTGAGGAAATTCAAGGCCAGCTCCAAGGATGTAAGATCTGAATTGTAAGAATCATTGATCAGGATAGAATTGTTGAGCCCTCTGAGTAACTGAAGCCTCATGGCCACCGGTGAGAGCATTGACGCCGCACTGAAGATGGTATCGTGATTCATATTCATATGAAGACAAGCAATGGCACAATGAATGTAGTTCTCAACTGAAGCCTTATCATCAAACGGAAGGTCTGATTGCAATTCTTGACCATTGTGTTCAATACTGATCTTTTTTCCCAATTCAATTGATTCGACATTCACATTGATCGATGCTGTTTGATCAGCTGACCAATCCAATATGGTGAGTCCTTCATCGAAGGTGCCACGGTCTATTCCACTGGTTATATTGGCATAGTCTGAAGAATAAATAAGTTGCTTGCATGATGAAAAAAGCTTCAATTTCTCATCAATCAGTTCATCCTGACCGTTAAAGTTTTCAAGATGGGCAGAATGAATATTGGTGAAAATTCCGCAATCCGGCTGTATCATTTGTTTAAGCCTGTCCATTTCTCCCCTCTGGGATATTCCGGCTTCAATAATGGCGATATCAGCGTTGTCGGGTAACATTAGAAGAGACAAAGCCACACCAATTTGAGAATTATAACTTTTCGGACTCCGATAAACAATCCTTTCCTTGCTGAGAATCTGATATAGCCATTCCTTTACGATGGTTTTACCGTTGCTTCCCGTTATGGCCAAAACGGGGTAATGAATTTCATTTCTGCGAAATGCGGCTAAGTCTTGAAGCGAATTCAAGCTGTCATCGACCTTCAAAAAGATTGCGTCCTGAAGAAATGGAAGATTTGCATCACTATTAACCAGGAAGGTTCGAACGTCTTTATCGTAGGCATCGGCAATATATTTGTGCCCGTCGTTATTGTCCGTTTTCAATGCCACAAAGCATGTGTTGCGGTTAAGCCCCCTAAATCTGCTGTCCACCACGAAACGCTCAATTGAAGACATTTCACCGTCAGCTGATATATCAATATCAGCCCGGCATATCTCGGCAATCTCATATATGGTAAAGCTTCGGGTATTCAAATCCAATAAATATGGACTAAAATAAGTTTTATAATATGATTATACCTTTGAGCTCTCTGAATTTGAATGAGCTTAAATATTCAGATTTCTGTTGAAAACAATTGTTGACAAAATACAGGCTTCATCTTCAGAACCTTGAGCCAATATCTATTACTTTGAAATCATGACAAATGAAGATCTAAAAGCAATGCGCCGTGACATCACGGAATTGATAGACGATATTAAGTATGAATCGGATCGATTAACTCCACTCGACCGATTACCCATCATTCAGTTGAAAGCTGTTCTGAATAAAATGAACAAACTCACTGAAAAAACTGTGATCCTGATGCATTACATAGAATTGCTCGACAAAAAGGGTGAGTTCACGGAACAGATTGAAGACACAGTTCAAGAGGAAGAGAATGTTGAAGAAACTGAAATAATCAGGGAAGACAACACCGTAGTGGATGAAATCCAGGAAGAGATCGAAAGTCAGGAAATTGAGGAAGAAATAGAAGTTTCAGACGAATTTGCAGCTGAAACTAAGGAAGAAATCACAGAAGAGATATCGGAGGAAGAAGAAGTTTCTTTTGAAGCCGATGGAAGTCTTGATGATTCAGAAAGCGGAGGAATTCCTGTCGCTGAGCAAGTACAAAGTGCGACCGAGGTTTCGAAAAACGTAGAGGAAAAACTAAAAAATATGGTTGTCACTGATCTTAGTGCAGCTATAGGCATCAATGAAAAATATCTCTACGCCAGTGAATTATTCAAAGGAAATACAGAGAAATTAGCCGAGGTTCTGGAAGAATTGAATTCAAGACAGGACTTCAAGGAAGCTGAAGAGTACATGAGAGACCTTCATGCGGAATTCACATGGGATCTTGAAAATGAGACAGTAAGAAATTTCATTGAACTGGTGGAGAGGAAGTTCAATCATTCCTGATGAACGATCAGGATCTCTACCCTGATATTTTTCATGGCATCTTTCAGGCTTGACGGATTCTGAATTATCATTTCATCACCGCCCTTCCCAATCGCTTCGAGTCTTATTTCGTCTATTCCCTTATTCACCAGAAACTCCACTATTTTTTCTGCTCGTTTCTGAGAAAGCTCTTTTGCCGTCCCGGTAAAATTCCATTCTTCACCTGTCTCTTTTACGAATCGACTGGCTTTGATGTCTTTGTTTCCATTTGTATGACCCTTAATAAGCATATGCAGATCGGGGTGGTTTTGTATGAAGCTATATACACTTTCCAATTCTTCAATGGATTCATCCTTTAAAGCAAAAGTATTTGGGTAGAAATAAACATTGTTTAACACATAGTTCATCTCTGCCGATGCCTCCAGAGTAAAAACAACGTAGTCACCATCGTAGGCAGCAGTGGCAGAAATAAGTTCTTCGTATCCAAATGCCGAGATCTGAACCTTATAGTCTCCGTCCTCTTTCAAACCTACTTCAAAGCCGCTTTTATCATTTGAATAAACGTCTTGCTTGTGACCGGTAAATGGATCGATAAGGCTGATCCTGGCGTTGATCTTATTCCCTGTCAATCTATCTCCCACATGCCCCTTAAGTATTACATTGCCTTTGGCTGTGATATTATCCGGATTCTCTACAATCTCTCCCATTCCACATTTAACCCGAAGATTGTTGGCGGTCAGACTTACGTATTTATCCTCGGATTCAAGAGTGATCTTATGACCACAGCCACCGGGACTGATTGGGTAAATACCAAGATAATAAGATGATCCTTTAGAGCTTTTGTAATCGAGACTTCGCTCGAATGAAATCAATTCGAGATTATTATTGATGAACATCTTGCAGAATTGATTGCCATCATACTGGTAGAGATAAATATCAAAATTCGAATTCTCGTCCAGAGAGGTGATCTGATAATTCACCTTCATATTGTCTTCAAAGTTGATCCTATACCAAAAAGGATGATCATCATGGCTCTCATAATAAATATCCTTATCAACCGGTCCGGCATCATCTTTAGCCATGTTGATTTCATACGGAACAAGACAGCTGATCTTTGATACTGTCTGAGCCGAAGAAGACAAAGAGAGAAACACACACAATAGAAAAAGGACCTTGCGATAAACAAAGTCCTTTCCTTTCAATATAAACATGAAACTATTTTATCAGCCACATTTTGAGTGACCACAATTCTTACAGTTCAGGCAACCTTCCTCGTATACCAATGAATTTTCACCGCATGATTCGCAAGCTTCTTTTTCATTTGCAGTGCCATCCGGAATATATTTTTTAAGTGCACGAACTACTCCTGCTTTCCAGGTATTCAATGTCTCGTCATTCAGATGCAGATCAGAAACCATATCCACAACAGAGATCAAAGGCATGCCATGACGCAATACTCCTGAGAGCAACTTGGCATAGTTCCAGAATTCTTTGTTGAAAGATCTCGATAGACCATTGATCGTAATTCTGTATCCATCTTTATCAATATACTGGAAGTCGTATCTGCTCTTTCCTTCATCATTTCTGTTCTTGATGACAAATCCCTTTTCTACATAAGAAGGGATCATGAAAGAATCTTCGGCTCTACCTGTGAAGATTTCGTAAGGTCTGTCTTTGATACAACCTACCACGGCAATCCACTTTTCATCATTATTCGAGAATCGGATGATATCAGCTTCAATTGTATCGGGTCTTTTTGGTGCATTCGTTTCAAGAACCATATCCTCGGCAGACTTCTTGTCTTCTTCCTTGTCGTTGACAAGAACACCGGATCTACTTCCATCCCTGTACACAGTAACACCTTTACAGCCGCTTTCCCATCCCGTAACATAGATGTCGCTGATCAATTCTTCACTAACATCTTCGGGGACATTAACTGTTACGCTAATACTGTGGTCAACCCATTTCTGTACAGCGCCCTGCATTTTCACTTTATTCACCCAGTCAACATCATTGGCAGTAGCGCCGTTGTATGGTGACTTGGCTATGATCTCATTCAATTCCTCATCTGTCATGGTCGCAACCTGATCCACGTCGTAGTTGTTAATCTTCAACCAGTCGAGGAATTTGTGATGGAACACATTGAATTCTTCCCAGCTGTCTCCTACCTCATCAACAAAGTCAACTTTTACGTTTTTGTCATTCGGATTAACCTTTCTTCTCCTCTTGTAAGAGATCATGAAAACAGGCTCAATTCCTGAAGTAGTTTGAGTCATTAGAGATGTAGTTCCTGTTGGTGCAATAGTCAAACAAGCAATGTTTCTTCGACCATATTTAACCATGTCGGCATATAAATCTTCATTTTCCTCCTTAATACGCATGATGAAAGGATTCTTCTCTTCACGCACTGTATCATAAATTGGGAAACATCCTCTCTCTTTCGCTAAGTCAACCGATGAAGAATATACACTTACAGCGTATTTTTTATGAACGTCTTCGGAGAATGAAAGCGCTTCATCAGAACCATATTGAATTCCAAGTGCAGCCAGCATATCACCTTCAGCAGTGATACCTACTCCTGTTCGTCGGCCTTCCACACATTTCTTTCTGATATTCTTCCAAAGATTGTACTCCACGGCCTTGATCTCATCATCTTCCGGATCGTTTTGGATCTTCTCGATGATCTTGTCAATTTTTTCCAGCTCCAGGTCAACAATGTCGTCCATGATTCTCAATGCATATCTTGAATGCTTATCAAACAACTCATAGTTGAACTTTGCTTCAGGCGTAAATGGATTTTCTACATAACTATATAGATTGATGGCGAGTAATCGGCATGAATCATAAGGACAAAGTGGAATCTCTCCGCAAGGATTTGTAGAAACTGTTTTAAAACCAAGATCGGCGTATGAATCAGGTACAGATTCTCTAATCACTGTATCCCAGAAAAGAATTCCCGGTTCTGCAGATTTCCATGCATTGTGCACGATTTTTTTCCAAAGTTCTCCGGCATTGATCTCCTGCTCGATGCTGGCATCTCCCTGGATTGGGAATTGCTGTTTGTAGGGTGAATTCGACTTAACGGCTCTCATAAACTCATCGTCGATACGCACTGAAACGTTGGCGCCGGTCACTTTCGTACCATCCATTTTAGCATCGATAAATCCCTCTGAATCAGGGTGTTTTATAGAGATTGACAACATCAAAGCTCCTCTTCTACCGTCCTGAGCAACTTCTCTGGTTGAGTTCGAATACCTTTCCATAAATGGAACAACACCTGTAGAGGTTAGGGCACTATTCAGAACAGCCTGTCCTCTTGGACGAATGTGAGAAAGATCGTGACCTACACCACCTCTTCTCTTCATCAATTGAACCTGCTCCTGATCGATCTTCATAACACTACCATATGAATCGGCATTTCCTTTATTGCCAATTACGAAGCAGTTCGACAATGAAGCGATCTGATATTTATTTCCAATACCCGTCATCGGTCCACCCTGTGGAACGATGTATTTAAAGTCTTTAAGTAGTTGATAAACCTCATCTTCAGAAAGTGGATTTTCATACTTGCTTTCCACTCTCGAAATTTCTTTAGCCAGTCTTCTGTGCATATCGTCTGGCGACTGCTCAAAAATATTCCCTGCACTGTCCTTAAGGGCATATTTATTGATCCACACATTCGCTGCTAATTCATCACCATTGAAAAATTCTTTAGAGGCTTCAAATGCTTCTTCATATGAATAGGTTTTCGTCTTTTCCACTTTTTCCTGACCATTTTCTTGATTGGTCAGTGTTTTTTTCTCCAGATCCAGCACAGGTATTTTACTCATAATGAATGTTTTTCGCTTTGAATAAGATTTGGTTTAACGCTCTTGCAATTTATACAATGACTCTACTTTTTGATGTTGGCCTATTTTGAAATTATTAACAAGAATTTAAACATTTGGGTTCAGGCCTTTGTAATTAAGACTTTCACGACATTATTTTTTTTCAAATGCTTATTAACAAAAAATTTGGTGATAAAATTTTGTTGCCAGATTTTGATTTTATCTTAATTAAAATTAAGCATTATTGCGACGTCATTTAAGCCTAAAGGAGTCAATATGTATCTTTACAAAGATGATCCTCAAAGCCAGAATTTCTTGTCTATTATTGATTCTCGCAAGCTTTTCTTGTTCTGATCATACTCAATTAAATTCATACCCGGAAGACATGGACAAAGACACACATCCTTACACCAACTCACTCATTCATGAAAGCAGTCCTTATTTACTTCAGCATGCTCATAATCCGGTGGAATGGTATGCATGGAGCGAAGAAGCTTTGAATAAGGCAAAAGAGGAGAACAAAATGATTCTGGTTAGCGTTGGTTATAGCGCTTGTCATTGGTGTCATGTAATGGAACGAGAATCTTTCGAAGATGTCGAAGTTGCCAATTACATGAATAAACACTTCGTATGTATCAAGGTAGATCGTGAAGAAAGACCCGATGTGGATCAGGTTTATATGAATGCAGTCCAGCTAATTACCGGCAGAGGCGGTTGGCCTCTCAATTGTTTCGCCCTTCCCGATGGCAGACCTTTTTATGGAGGTACCTATTTTCCAAAGAAAAACTGGCTTTACCTCATGGAGAATATTGTAAAGGAATATGAAACAGACCCAAAAAAGGTTGAGGAATACGCTGAGAATCTGTTAAATGGAATCAGGCAAAGTGAAATGATCAAGCTGAATGATAATAAGGTTGATTATTCAGAGGTACTTACCGGAATGACAGATGCCTGGAAGCAGACATTCGACCGGAAAGAAGGTGGACCAAATCGCTCTCCAAAATTTCCATTGCCCAATAACTATGAATTCCTTCTCGATTATGCCATTTTGAAGGATGATAAAGAAATACTTGAACATGTAGAGTTAACTCTTGACAAAATGGCTGCAGGAGGTATATATGACCATCTGGGAGGAGGTTTTGCACGGTATTCTACAGATGAAATATGGCTTGTTCCACATTTCGAAAAAATGCTTTACGACAATGCCCAGCTTGTCTCTTTATACTCAAAAGCGTATAGATATTTTAAGAAGGAAAGGTATCTGGAAGTAATGAACCAGAGTCTTGATTTTGTTAAAAGAGAATTAACCGGACCACAAGGTGAATTCTACTCCGCTCTTGATGCTGACAGCGAAGGAGAAGAAGGTAAATTCTATGTTTGGACACCTGAAGAGATTGAAATGCTTTCAGGTGTCAATTCTGAGCTGATCAAACATTATTACAATATTAAGTCAGGTAGAGAATGGGAAGGCCATTACATTCTTCATACTGATGAGAATTCCGACAAGACCGCAGAGAAAATGGGCATTGAAAAGAAAATTTTCAAAGATCAGTTAGCTAAATCAACGGAGATCATGTTCGATGAAAGAGAGAAAAGAATTCATCCCGGTCTCGACGATAAGAGTCTGACTTCCTGGAATGCATTGATGATCTCTGGATATTGCGAAGCATTTAAAGCCGAAGGAAAAACAGATTACCTGAAAATCGCAGAAAAAAATGCAGACTTGATCTGGAACAAAATGCATAAAGGTGATGGTGAACTGATGCACAATTACAAGAAAGGAAAGGTAAGTATTGATGGTTTTCTTGAAGATTATGCAATTACGACAAAGGCTTTCATTGACTTATACAAAGTTGGTTTCGAGGAAAAATGGCTTGAAAGGGCTTCAACAATCGTAGACTACACGCTGAATCATTTTTTCGATAATCAGAACGAAATGTTCTATTTCATTTCCAGCGAACAACAGGATCTTGTGGCCAGGAAAATGGAGATTTTTGATAATGTAATTCCTTCATCCAATTCAATCATGGCCAATTGTCTGTTTGAATTGGGATTAATGCGTGACAATTCAGAATGGTTGAATATCTCCAAGCAAATGCTTCAAAATATGTCAGCATATTTGAGAGATCATGGGTCTTCATTTTCAAATTGGGGCATTCTTATGTTAAAGAATTCTTTCGATTTCTATGAGGTAGCCATTAGCGGTAAAGATTGCCTTTCAATTAATGAAGAGATGAATAAAACCTATCTGCCAAATTCAATTTTCCTTGGTGACAAAGAAGAAAGTGATCTCCCTCTGTTGGAAAATAAATTTGTTTCAGGTAAGACCATGATATACGTTTGCGTTGATAAAACTTGTCAACTTCCTGTGACCGATCCAGTGGAGGCAATTTCTCAAATTAAGCATTAGTGAGTCTTCTTCGATTCCTGTTACCTTTCATTGCATTTTTAATTGCATTGCCGACCTCTTATTGTCAGGATATATTCGTAGACATGAGTAAAAAGGATCTACTATTCGACAAAGAATTGATCTCTAAGCATAAGGTAAAAGGGGCCGTGTTCGAGGTATCCTATAAATATGACATGGATATTATCAAGGATTCCAAAAATGAAGTTTATTACCACTTTGATGACAATGGCAATATCGCAGATCGTATTGTTATCAGCCCTTTCAGAAAAAGAAGAGACAGTGTGGTGAATATCTATATACGTGATGAAAAGGAAAGAATTTCTGTTCAGGTTGTACACGATCCTCTGTATACATATGTAGATCTCTATAAATATGATGAGGGCAAAATCTCGAAGCATGAGAACTATCAGATGAAAAGAACCCAACAATGGAATGAGAACATATACGACGAAAAATTAATGTGGTCAGATTCCATTCATTATGGTGAAACATATATCGAAGTTTACAATCGTTTTGGCACCAAATACAAGAATCATAAGATCGAGAAGACCAGCGGAAAAGTGACCACAATAAAATCTTATGACCGGAGAGGAAAGTGGGAAAAAACTACTGAACTCAACTACTCGGGTAATGACTTGATCTCTATCGATGAAAAATACTCCAGTAATCTGATGTATCCCTGGAGGAAAGAATTCACATACAATGAATACGGATTAGTCGAAGAGAAATATTATAAAGAAGGAGAATTAGAGTACACAAGGAAAATCTCTTACAGAGAGGACGGCCTACCTGAACTGGATCTAAAAAGGAATGAGCACACAGGTAAGATGAGCATCCACAAGATCACGTATATTCGAAAATAGAGCCTCTTAGAATTTATTTAGAAATGCAAAAGGGGTTTTCATCATTTGATTTCCAGGACATATACATTCAACGTAATATCAATTCATGAAATGATTAACTTTATATAAGTCAAATAATCAAGGACTTATGTTAAGAAATAAGGCATTCGTTTTATTGATTTTTCTATCAATTGAAACCTTCGCTCAAGGGCCTCAATTTCGATGGGCCAAAGGTATCATAGGTAATGATCAAAATGCCTCTGCGATGGGTGATATTTCCATGGATGAAGATCGGAATTTATATATGGCCGGAGGTTTTATTGGAAGTGTAGATCTTGATCCCGGCCCAGCCAATAAATACCATTCCACAACTTCTCTGGGTGATGCCTATATTACAAAATATGATAGTGCGGGAAATCAATTATGGATCAAGGTTTATCAAAACAACTCCATAATCAGAATGACTCATACGCTGATTTCAGATGATGATTTTTTATATGTTGCCGGAGATGTCTATAACGGAAGCATAGATTTTGACCCGAACGGACCTGGAGGTTATCACAGCAGCGGAGGAAGTTACAATTTCACCTTCATTGCAAAATTTGACCTGAACGGGAATTACATACAAAGCATTTCCATTGAAGGGGGAAGGATTTGGCCTACTGAATTGATTCAGGATAATAATGGTAGCATTTTGATCACAGGATTCATGGACGGTGAAATCGACTTTGATGGTGACACATCTACATATATAGTAGATACATGGAACCGGGATCACGGTTATATAGCAAAGTACAGCCGGAACCTAGAGCTTAAATGGGCCTTTGCAAATTGTGAGGTGAATGGTTCAGCTTATAATGCTGGCCTTAAATGCGATAAAGACAACAACTACATTTTGGCTGGTTATTTTTCTAATTCTGCTGATTTCAAACCCGGTCCTAGCCAAAGAATAATTAAAGCTGACGCACCACAATCTGCAGGATTCATCCAAAAGCTAGACAGCAATGCCAATTTAATTTGGGTAGAAACCATTGGTGGAACTGCCGGTGTACTCATCAGAGGCATGGATGTGGATTCGAGCGGAAATACGTACATCACTGGTACATTCAATGATTCGATGTACTTCAAAAGTCATCCGAGAATTACCTATAAAGTAGATTGGACAAACATCCAGTATCAGAACGGATTCATCGCAAAGTACGATTCTTATGGAGATCATGTTTGGTCAGCTAATATGAAGAGCCGAAGTGAAGTGATTTCATCATTGGTTCGATGTGATAATCATGGAAACGTATTTTTTTCAGGCACATTCGAACTAGTCATGGATTTGGATCCTGGACCCGGTGTTTACAATGTTTCCACCCGTCCTTATAGAAGTTCCGGTTTCTTCGGGGGAGTTCATTATGAAGATATTTATCTAGTTAGCCTAACAGAAGACGGTGACTTCAATTGGGGAAGACGTTTTGGTGGCAGGTTTTACGATCGAATAGGATCTATTTTCATCGAAGAAGATGAATTTCTTTATACAACGGGCATGCTTAGAGATTCTGCCGATGTTGACCCCGGTGTTGGAGCTTATGCATTGAATAAAATCCAAGGTATGAATGCCGGTTATCTGCAGAAAATATGCCTCAAATGCGAATGTACTGATGATACCACATTCGATACAGTACTTACATGCTCACCATATAAATTTGGCTCCAACACGCTTACAGAGGAAGGAAACTATGTGCAAATCTTTCAGAACTTCGATGGATGCGATAGCACAGTCTTCCTGGACCTTACTTTCAATCCTACATCAATAGACACGATTTATGTATCTGAATGTGAAAAGTTCAAATACGCACGAAAAACATATAAAGAGTCTGGTATTTACAGGGTATGGTACTGGAATCGTTTTGGTTGCGACAGCATCATCTACTTGGACCTCACCATTAATCGTTTGGAGGAAAATGACATTAATAAGTCTATAAATCCATTGGTCAGCGATCCTTCATCAAACTTTCATCTCAATGCGACCGATGATGGATTAAGTATGATCTGCTGGGAGATCCAAAACGTAGGAAAAATCTGTCAACCAAATGTGACATTCAATTTACAGGACACAGGCACTTATTATGTGGTTTTGAGTGCAATTGATACCAATGGTTGTGAATATGTAGACACCAGTTATATAAGAGTAGAGCATCGGTCATCATTGTTTATTCCAAATTCATTCACCCCAAATGGTGATGGTATCAATGCCATCTTTGAACCAGGTGGTATTGAGATAGCCTATTATCACATGGTCATTTTCAATAGATGGGGAGAAAAAATATATGAATCTGAAAATCAAGGCTGGGACGGAAAAGTCAACTCTAAACTCAGTCCTCAGGGAATGTATCCGTATAAACTCAAAGTCAGGGATTCAGAAGGAGAGGAAAAAGATTATTCTGGTGCAGTCTACTTGCTAAAGTAATCTTCCTTTAGTTGAGAATTACTTTCTCAGAGTATACCGCCTCATCCCTGTAAAGATTTACAATTATCGCTCCTTCATAGGAATTGAGTATAATTTCTTCCAAACCTGAAGACACATTATTCAGGATAATTGGATCGATGAGCTGCCTACCAAGAACGTCAATCAACTCAATTCTTCCGTCAAATCTTTCAGAAAAGTCAAAGTCGACATGAATCGTTTTGCTCGATGCAAAAATTCTAAGACTTTCTGACCTTCTTATATCTTCAACAGATACATTATCGACAACGGTAAGTATCTTTTGAGAGCTGTCCCGACATTTACCGTTTTCAGAAATTAACTTCACCTTATACCTGCCGGCCTCCGTGTAATGGTGCATCGGATCCTTTAAATCAGAGACATTCCCATCACCGAATGACCAGAAGTAATCTTTGGAATTACTCGAAAGATTAGAGAATGAAACCTGAGTGTTGCCATTTAACCATATAGTATCCCGATCCATACTGAATTTTGAAATCACCGGATGAACAGGTTCTCCAACTTCAATTTGACTGCTTATTGTACCGCAGCCTTCATTATTTGTTACCTCCACATGATAGGTCCCTGGAGTCAAGCCCGACAATGTACTGGACGAATTCGAATTGTCAATGTAGATCACACTGTCGCGTGAATTCTTCCAGGTAAATGTGTGCATTCCAAAGCCTTTTCCAACAACTGTAATTTCACCATCGTTACCATTGAAACAACTTACATTGGTGACAGCAATATCGAGGGGCACGCTATGATTCAAGAAGAGATATTTACTTTTTACCGTATCAAACACCGTCCAGGAATATTTATTGTTTGCCGAATTCAAGGATTGCGCGATATTATTCAGTGAATCACCAATGGTCAGACAGCGGTTATTATCATTCCATTCTTCTATACCCTGAAATTCAATGGTAAACGATTCATTTCTGTTTTGAGAATAATGTTTCCAGACATAGAGAGGAATGGTCCAGTTTGAATCTGCAGGATTCAGATTATTGTAATAAATCTCCGCATTATCAAGAGCCGAATAGGAAGCAATATTGGGCATTACTCCATGTGAATTAGGGATTTTCAAAGCCTCCCCGTAAGTTCTGTCGAAATGAACTGAATTCGTATCGCCTCCAAAACGAATGACAGAGTAATCTGAGTAATTGGTGTTTCGCGCATAAGTCAACTCCATCTTGAGCGGACTTTCAAAAGTTGGCTTTCCGATAAGTCTGTTGTTATAACCATCATTTCCAACCACCTTATCTGATTCAAGGAAGATGAGCAGTCCACTACCCACATCAGCCTGAACCCAGAATGCCTCACCTGAATAAATGGTATCAATGTTATCTGCAGAACATGCCCAGTAATTTCCATCAGGTTTTGACATGTATGCTTCCGTAGTTTCCAGATTTATCTTTGTAACATCGCTCCACAACACCGGTGCCGGATAAGGATTTGCTACCAATGCCCATCCCCTTTTCGTCTCTCCACCCGTAGGATTTGTATTATACGGAATATTGAGCGCCTCAAAACCTGAATTCAGACTTCCTGTAGCGGCTATTGTCTGTGGACTGCTACTCGTCCATACCAACCATCCTTCACCTGGATTTAGATCGTCAGTTACATTGGAAGGCGCCACATAACCTTCGGAATAGTCACCACCAACCGAAACATTGGAAACATCGTATTTATATACAGTAGGACCCCAACTTCCATTTGAACCGGGGAATCCCGACATAAAAACATCATCATTCCAATCTGCAAGATCCGTTCCATTCACAGGTGCTCCAACCATATACCAGAAAGCGCTGGAGGATTCATTCAAATATCTTTCTACCGTAATATTTCCACTCACGCCACCACCGGAGATTTCAGCGACATATGCCGTTCCAAGAGAATCGGACAATAGCCTAAGTGAATCATTCGTGATTAAAACACCGTTTTCAATAACCAGTCCTCTGCGAATGTTATGCTGACCGGAAACCATTAAAGCCCCACTGGCATTGTTTAACTGCAAGATGTTATAAGTAAAATCTTTGGCAAAAATTCCCTGTATGCTACTTCCTTCCAGAATAATGCTTCCCGTGGTATCTGAATTACCATCCAGGGTCAGATTCCCTGAAACTGTGAATTCATTTCCATCCAGCACCAGTTTTGCATTTTGATCCAGTGTGAAATTGTGGGCGCGATGATTAGCCGCAAGTGTTACAGTATGTCCACTAACGATCTGAACATTGTGAAACTGTTTGTCAGGCGCAACACCTCCAACCCAGGTGCTACCAACATGCCAATTGCCACTTTGCGCAGAGATAAAATCCGGAACATTAATTTCCTGAACCGTGATATCATCTATAGCAATATCTGATACCCAGTTTGACCCCGTAATGGCATTAAATCGAACCTGAATCACTTTTCCATCATAGGCAGAAAGATTAAGTCGGGCCGTATCCCATGCATTGCCCTGGTCTCCGCTTAGTGTCCAAACCTGGTTCCAACTTCCACCATCGTTCACTTCAACTGTCAAACTGCCCATAGTGGAGCCATACATGTGATATGCAAACGATAATTCGGTATTCTGTAAATTCTGAAGATCAAAACAAGGACTGGTAAGCAGGGCTTGTTTGCTCGGAAAACCCAGACCACTGACAGAGGCCTCGGTATAGAGATAATTTCCGGTTGAATTTCCCGGATTATAATCAGTACTCGGCCCTGTATTTGAAGAACCTGTACCTCCATTGTCAACTGTCCAATCAATATTGTCACCCAATTCATTTCGCCATCCGGTAGTTTCATCTAAAGCGCATGCATCGGCGGGATAATCTGAACATAAGGTCAGACTCTCAAAGTCCTCGTTATAAGGGAACGTTTCGATCACTTTCAGGCAGGACTGGGGCGTTGACATAATTTTTATTTCGTCGAGACCAATGTCTGAGAGTTCACCAGTACCCGTGACTCCTACAAATCTCATTTTTACAGAATCTCCTGCATAGACACTAAGATCAACATTGGTACTTTGCCAACCGCTTCCGTGATCACCACTGGCAAACCAGACTGTCCTCCAAGAAAGTCCATCGTTAACCTGCAATGAAAGACTTCCCATATCACTACCTTCCATGTGATAGGCAAAAATAATCTCCGGATCAGTGAGGGTGGTAAAATCAAAGCAAGGGCTTTCCAAAATGGCCATCTTCGTTGGATTTCCGATCAAACTCGATTCCATATACAGGAATTGACCAGCACCAGATCCTTGATTATATGAGGAAGTTGGACCGGTAAGATTTGTAGGTGTCGTGCCCGTATGAACTGTCCAGTCGATTGAATCGGCAGAAATATTTTCCCATCCACTGATATTCTGAAGCAAACATGAAGCTCCCGGTGAATTGTTGCAGACAGCGTAGCTTTCAAAATTCTCAACATAGGGAAACTTGGATATAACATTTGAACATGTATGTCCAAGGCTATCGATCACAGCTCCTGTGCTCAGAATTGAAAAATCCTGAGCCGATGCTAGTGAGGACTTATGCGTAATTTGAATCGTGTAAGTTCCTGCGGACGGATTTGCGATATAAACCTGCTCTACATTATCCCTAAAGTTATCTCCGGTTGTCGCTGCATTTCCCGGTTGAGAAGGATTCAAAACATAGGGAGAAAACGTAGTGAGTGTGTCTTTATAGATAACTCTAAGATCAAGGTCATTCACCAACATCAAATTTGTAGGATCCAGAGAAGGCGTAGCGGGTGTGCCTGGCTGATCGGCCCAGGATATGGTAACCCAAAGCGGATTATTGCCATCACAGATTACATCGACTTCATATGTCTGTCCATCGTATAAAGTAGTCTCAATAATTTCTTGCTCTGAACTATCATTAGTAATGTGATGAACGGCCTCAGCCGTATTCAGAAGACCCCAACCGTTCTGATAATCCGGTCCGGGATCAGTACCGGCTTCCGAAGCTGTATGAATAATCAAACCTTTTAATGTTGCGGCCTTTAGGTAAGACTTTCTCTTTCTCTTACTATGCTGTTGAATCAATAGAATTGAACCGGCTGCACTTGGTGTGGACATTGATGTTCCGTTCCAGGAAGCATAACTGGAATTGGAACCTGCCAAACTAGAGAACACACCAACTCCATTGGCGACAATATCGGGTTTGATTCTTCCATCATCGGTTGGGCCCCAGCCGCTGAAGGAGCTCATAACCACATCGGATGGCTGAGAATATCCTGTGGGAATAGCATTCACGGCACCTACGGTCAAAATATTCTTTGCGCTCCCTATATCACCTACACAATCATATCCCGAAGCGCCACCATCAGGATCTCTATTGGTATTGGAACCAACCCAATTTGAACCATTCCAAACACGATGAGTTCCTGAAGTATAATCACCTCGATCATTTCCCGCCGACTTACAAATCAAGTAGTATGGAGCATTTAGTGCCAGCTGATCATAATTGACTGAATTGTCATTATAAAATCCGAAACGGTAATCTTCCGTTTGACTTATTGAAGTCTCACCATACCAGTACCAATTCCCATCACTGCTGTTGTAATAAAAACCGAGAATATAACCGTACGAATGGTTCGAGATGATCATTCCATTACCCGCAGCAGTAGCCATTTCTATGAGATCATCATTCCAGTCGTAGGCATCCAGATCTGCCTCGTAGGCCATTCCTTTCGCCGCGCTCACCGTTCCGGCAGCCATAATTGTTCCGGCTACATGCGTGGCATGATCGCTTAGACCTGAGGGAGCATCCTGCTGTGTCACCCGGCCCGTAAATTCCTGATGTGTGGTTCTTACTCCACCACCGTCCCATTCATGAATGGTCATGGAGTCACCCGATAAAGTGTAGCCTAATCCACCCAAGGGCCAAACAAGATCTGTTGAAACGGTTCTAGCTGCGTCGAGATTTCCGGTTTTGTAATAAAGAAGTTGTCCGGATTCACTTATTCCCTGCAATTCCATTATGCTGCCGTCCTCATGTTCTATGCGAATTGGCGAGCCAGATTCTTCTGCTACCTCAAGGGCTTTTTGCAAATTCAATTGTCGCTCAGCACTCCATTTTTCAGCCAGGTCATTCAAGGCATCCACATTGGTCCCGGGCAATTCGTCTAAGGTTTGCGCATTGACCAAACCTGCAAAAAAGAGGTGACAGATGACGGCAATAAAAAGAAGTTTTATTGGATTAGGCATTTGGTTGAGCTTGGCGAAACAGGTTCGGTAAGCCCGAATTTATTCAGAATAAATTGATTTTCAAACTGATGTAATCAGAATTGATTTAAAATTCAGACGAAATCAATAGAGGTTTGAACCTATGTTCAGACCTTTTTCTTGGGAGTGGTAAAGTGAAAACCTTTGAGATAAAAAGGCTCGTAATAAGCCGTATCTTCAAAGGATTGTGCTTCGAATTTCTCTTCAGCTGTTTTACCCATATGAATTGCGGATGGCTGAATGTCATCAAGGAATAGAGCATTTTCATGACCTTCATAAAAGCTTTTGATTTTTGGCATCCCATCACCGAAAAAGCACATTTTACCTCTTTCCAGGTGCTGTGAAAATGAATTCTCATCTACCTCAATAGCGCTGGCCCCTTCTAGCTCGGTTAGATCAGAAGAATAAAAAGCTGTATATACCTCCATTCTTCTGGCGTCAATTAAGGGACAGTAGTTGATTTCATCATTTGGTATAAGTACTTCTTTGGCTCCAACAGATAAATTCAACAAACTGGGCATTGAAATAAGGGGAATCGACAAAGAATAACAGAGACCTTTTGCCGTAGCAACACCAATTCTCAAACCTGTAAATGATCCTGGACCGGCACCAACAATGATTGCATCAAGGTTCTTTAGTTTCACATCCGCACTTTCTATGACACTTTGAATAAAAAGGTGGAGATTTTCAGAATGTGTATATCCCTGATCATTTTCTTTTGAGGAAATGACATTGCCATTTTCAAATAGTGCAACCGAACAGTTTGTTGAAGATGTTTCTATGCCAAGTATCAATGCCATATCAGAAAGTTATAGGTTTGCCCTGGAAGAAATCGAGGATCTTTCTTTTAAAGATGTAGTCATATTTGGCCCTGCTCAATTCAGATTCTGCTCTTCTCAGGTTATTCTTATTTGTATTGTATTCTACTGAATTTATAAGACCGGCGTCAAATCTCTTTTCGGCATATTTGAATGATTCTTCCAGAGCCTCAAGTGATTTTTTATTAGCATAGTAGCTTTTTAATGAGGCCTCTGCATCGGCATAAGCATTTTCAACATTTGTCCTCAACTGATTCTTCTCAAGTTCAAGCGCATACTCCGCTCTCATCCTCTGCAGTTTGGCCTGGTTGATGCTCTGTTGAATGGAATACTTTGAGAAAACCGGAATTCTCAATGTGAGTCCAAAATTTCGATAGGTGTTATCACGCAACTGATCGAGATATGGCGCGAAATTGCTTTCTGTATATCCTGTACCAAAGCTACCACCCAGTGATAGAGTTGGACTTCTATTCGCCCTTGAAAGAGACAGATTCTTCTCGCTACTTTGAAGCCTCAATTCAGCACTTTTGATTTCGGGCATAACGGTCAGACTGGTTTTGAAAACTTCAGAAGCCGGCTTCAATTCCATGGCCAACGAAGTGCTGTCAAAGTCAGGTTTTACAATGTCGAGTTGATAATCTCCCTGTAATTGCAACAATTGCAATAGGTTCAGGTGAGCCAATCCGACCTGGTTTTCAGCATTGATGAACTGTAGTTCTTCATCAGCCTGCTGAGCCTGTAATTCGAGCAGATTTCCTTTGGGAAGACTTCCGGATTCCACCAATTTATCAATGCGCACGATCTGCTGTTTCGTAACCTCAATTTGTTGCTCAGCCATATCAGCGATTTCCTGATTGAAGAGGATAAGCAGGTAGGCATTTGTCACAGCAATGGTGATGTCATTTTTTTGTTTGTCGACATCATACCGCGCGGCCATGAAATCGATGGTATTCATGCGAATCGCATTAATATTCTGAAAGCCCCTGAACAAATCTACCGAAGCATTGGCCTGAAAATTTGATGATCGAATCCGAGTTTCGGCAAGTTCATTGGTAATGGGAATTACTGTTTTACCATAATTCAACCTATCGGAACCTGTGAGGGATAAGTTCGGAAGCAATTCATATTTGCTTTGAGTCAGCCTTTCCTCTATGATCTTTGAATCAACCTCCGCCTGCTTAACTTGTAAATTATTTTCGAGAGCATATTGGATACAATCTTCCAGGGTCCAGCTTTCCTGACTGCTTGCCATTAAAAAGACAAAACATAAGAATGAGAATAAAAATGCACGCATCAACTTCATCAAGGAAGTAAAATTAAGGAAAGAAGGAGATGTGATGGGTGATGTTTGATGTGCGATGTTTGATGTCTGATGTCTGATGTCTGATGAAAATGTATCAGTAACTCAGTATCTCGATTTCAACACGGCGGTTTGCCTTTTCCTGCTCATAATTCTGAGGATTAGGATAGATCATGAATTCATTGCCCATGCCAGCCACTTCAATTCTCTTACCATCCACACCTGCATCTACAAGATATTCTTTAATCTGTTCGGCGCGTTTGAGACTGAATTTTTTCACCTTGCCTTCATTCTCATAACCCGGAGCATTGACATGACCTTGTATCTCAATTCGTGCCGATGGGTATTCATTCATGAAACCAATTAGTTGTTCCAGAGCATTCACCGATGTAGGTAACATGTGTGTCGTATTTTCTCTGAACACTATTTCCCTGAGAACTATGTGATTCCCCGCCTTTATCTTGGAAATGTGCAAGACCATTGTCTGATTCTCTAATTCCTGTGTAGCCTGAAACTTCTCAGCACTGAATGTAAATCCTTCCTTCTTCACATTCACGAAAAACCACTTGTCTTTGGGTATATCAACAGTAAAGGAGTTCGCATCTTCAAAGACCATATTTTCTGCCACCCATTGCTGACCAACAATTTCAGAATGACAATCAATTGACTCATTGCTACCTTCAACTCGAATCTCAAAATTCATTTTAATGACGTCATCGGAAAGACCATCATCAGTCATGTCAACAAAGGCAAAACCATTATCGTCGTCAACCATGTGTTCTTCCTCAATATGGATGTCTTTCACAATTTCACTAACGTGAATTGACAGATCAAAGCCATCATTTTGTCCCAGACTGTTATCCACAACCAATAAAAACTCCTGATCCACTTCAACCTCTATCCATTTACTCATATTATGATTTACTCCAGCTTCAACAAATTCATCGTGAGAAACGACATCAAGACCTGTTATACTATTGACATTACCCTGGTTTCTGGCCAGATTGGTCCTTACAGGCTTAATGCTTTTGCTTTTTATCTCATCACATTGGCTTTTATCGGCCTGAAATAGAATGAAATCCCAATCTTCATTAGCATCCTTTCCATCAATACTAAATGTCATGTCTCCATGATAAGGGGCTTTAAAAGAAAACCAGATCGTATTATGCTCTTCCGTAAAATATTGATCGTTTCCGAGCTCATTCCCCGAAAACTCGAGAATATTCCCAAAGCCTTTTATTTCATCTGCATGATATGAATCAGATTCAAGGCGAATAGCTCCTTCACAGTCACCTGAAGAAGACTGAGCAACTGCAAGACCATATGTAAGGCCGAGAAATACGAAGAGAAAATATCTCATTATCTGGAGTTAGGGTCTAAAATTACGAAGAAAGTACAAAACCGTATGTCGATGAATTGCCCTTTTTTATCGACGAATGACTGTTTATAATCGACGAATTTATCTTAGATAATTTAGATTCTGGGATAACCAGTTTTCAACTTCTTCACTTGTCATGCCCTTTCTTCTGGCATAATCTTCGACCTGATCGAAGGATATTTTACCGAGACCAAAGTATCTTGAATCAGGGTGAGAAAAATAATATCCCGATACCGAAGCAGCCGGATACATAGCCATGGATTCGGTGAGTGAAATTCCTGTATTCTCTTCAACGTTTAGCAGCTCAAAAATCTTGACTTTCTCAGTGTGTTCAGGACATGCAGGGTATCCCGGTGCAGGTCGAATTCCTTGATATTTCTCGCGAATCAATTCTTCGTTGTCGAGGTTTTCCTCAGGCTGATAAGCCCAATACTCTTTCCTTATTTTTTCATGAAGTAATTCTGCAAAAGCTTCTGCGAGTCGATCGGCAATAGCCTTTAAAAGTATCTCATGATAGTCGTCGTGAGTCTTATGATATTCTTCTATAAGTTTCTCGATTCCTATGCCTGCTGTAACTGCAAACAAACCAATATGATCTTGGCCTTGCTCTTCTTCAGGGCGAATAAAGTCTGATAAACAATAGTTGTGTTCTCCCGGTGCTTTTTCCTGTTGCTGGCGCAAAAATGAAAACTGCCAATTCTCTCCATCCACGTCTACATTCACATCATCTCCTGCCGATTTAGCCGGATAAATTCCGAATACTCCATGAGCTGTCAAATCGCCGCTGGCCTGCAATCTATCGAGAAGAGAGTTCGCATCTTCAAAGAGTTTTTTTGCTTCCTCACCAACATTTTTATCTTCCAGAATTGCGGGATATCTTCCCTTCAACATCCAGGTTTGGAAGAAAGGAGTCCAGTCGATATATTTCCTCAACTCACTTATCGGAAAGTCCTTAAGAACTTGCACACCGGTAAACTGCGGTCTTGGAGAATTGTATTCAGTCCAGTTCACAGGAAAATGATTCTGTCTGGCCTCTTCAATACTCAAATATTTTCTTGTTTTAACCCGACTCTCATGTTGCTCGCGCATGTGTTTGTACGTCGATTTAAACTCATCCTTAATCTCAGCAAATGAAGTCTCAGAAAGCAATCTACTCGCCACAGGTACGCTTTTCGAAGCATCAAGAACATGAATTACCGGGCCGGAATAAACAGGATCTATTTTCACCGCTGTGTGAATCTTTGAGGTTGTGGCTCCACCTATCAATAAGGGTAGATTCATATCCCTTTTTTCCATTTCCCTGGCCACATTCACCATTTCTTCGAGACTTGGAGTGATTAGACCACTCAGTCCAATTATGTCCGCTTTTTGCTCTTTTGCCTCGTCCAGAATTTTTTCAAGTGGCACCATGACCCCGAGATCGATAATGTCATAATTATTACACGAAAGAACAATTCCAACAATATTCTTACCGATGTCATGAACATCCCCTTTTACTGTTGCAAGAAGTATCTTTTTGGCCTGCGTACTTGCTCCGGAAGCGAGTTTTTCCTCTTCCATATATGGTTCGAGGATGGCCACGGCCTTTTTCATTACACGGGCAGATTTCACAACTTGAGGTAAGAACATCTTTCCCGAACCAAAAAGATCCCCTACGACATTCATCCCTGACATCAGCGGGCCTTCGATCACCTCCAGAGGACGATCATATTTCTGACGCGCCTCTTCAACATCTTCATCGATAAAGTCTGCAATTCCCTTCACTAGGGCATGTGATAGTCGATTTTCAACATCTTCCTTTCTCCATTCCAGATCAGCCTTCTTTTCTTTTCCCTTGCTTTTTAAATTCGATGCAAAATCGAGCAACCTCTCCGTCGCATCATCTCTCCTGTCGAGCAATACATCTTCAACCCTTTCCAAAAGTTCGGACGGAATCTCATCGTATACTTCGAGCATAGCCGGGTTTACAATACCCATGTCCATTCCCTTTTCAATGGCATGATAGAGGAATGCAGAGTGCATGGCTTCGCGCACTGCATTATTTCCTCTGAAGGCAAATGAAACATTACTCACTCCGCCACTAACAAGAGCACCTGGCAGGTTTGTCTTAATCCATTCAGTTGCCCTGAAAAAATCGATGGCATATCTACGATGCTCATCTATTCCTGTTCCAACAGGAAATATGTTCGGGTCAAAGATGATCTCATGTGGTGGAAAGCCAACTTCTTCGGTTAATATATCATAGGACCTTTTACAAATCTCAATTCTTCGTTCGAATGTATCGGCCTGTCCATTTTCATCGAATGCCATGACTATGACTGCAGCCCCATACTTTCTGATCTGAGAAGCCTGGTATTTAAATTCCTCTTCCCCTGCTTTGAGACTTATGGAATTGACCACGCCTTTTCCCTGAAGACATTTTAGTCCGGCTTCAATGATCTCCCATTTTGATGAATCGATCATGATGGGAATTCGAGCTATGTCGGGTTCCGAAGCAATGAGATTCAGCATGGTAACCATGGCCTTTTTCCCGTCGATCATGGCTTCATCCATATTTACATCAAGGATCTGAGCGCCTCCCTCCACTTGATTTCTTGCAACTTCAAGAGCATCTTCATATTTGTCCTGTTTAATGAGATCAAGAAACCTCTTCGAACCGGTAACATTGGTCCGCTCACCCACATTCACAAAATTCGACTCTGAGCTAATAATTAGTGGCTCGAGACCGCTGAGTACCAGTTTATTTTGACTTTCAGACAAGACTTTTGAGTTTTCTAGGTTCATATTCCTGCACTAGTTCGGCAATTTTTCGAATGTGATCCGGACCTGTTCCACAGCATCCACCTACAATGTTCACCATATCTTCATCAAGAAATTCCTGAACCAACTGAGCCATTTCCTCCGGAGTCTGGTCGTACTCTCCAAACTCATTCGGCAAGCCTGCATTCGGATGGGCGCTGACTCTCAAATCTGCCTTCCTGGATAGAACTCCCACATAAGGCTTAAGCTGCTCGGCTCCAAGTGCACAATTAAATCCAATACTTAGAAGTGGAAAATGTGAAACTGAGATCAGGAATGCTTCAGCTGTCTGACCCGACAATGTTCTTCCGCTTGCATCTGTGATAGTACCAGAAACCATCACCGGTCTTTTCTCTCCTTTTTCAGAAAATAGTTTATCCAAGGCATAGAGAGCTGCTTTGGCATTTAAGGTATCAAAGACGGTTTCGATCAGGAAAATATCGACTCCTCCATCGTACAGTCCAACCGCCTGTTCGTAATAAGATTCGACAAGATCATCGAAGTCAACCGCCCTGAAAGCAGGTCTATTTACATCTGGTGACATAGAGGCTGATCTGTTCGTAGGACCTATAGATCCAGCCACAAAACGAGGTTTATTTGGTTCTTTATCTGAGAATTCCCGGGCAACTTCTTTCGCTATTCTGGCAGATTCAAAGTTCATTTTATAAACCAGGTGCTCACATTTATAATCCTCCTGTGCTATACTGGTTGAAGTAAACGTATTGGTCTCTGCAATATCTGCTCCGGCTTCAAAATAGGTTTTGTGTATGGAAGCAATAATATCCGGTCTTGTCAGACTTAAAAGGTCATTATTCCCTTTTAAAGGAATTGAATGATCCTTAAGCTCATCATTCCGAAAATCGTCTTCGGTGAGATCGTATTGCTGAATCATGGTACCCATGGCTCCGTCGAGCACCAGTATTCTTTCTTCCAGTATTTCTTCAATCTTCATGGTCATAATAAAAAAAATGCTCCTCTGATAAATCAGAAGAGCATACAATGCTATCTACCAATTTATCTTTGTCCGCAATCCTGCGGACAGGAATTGGCACCTTTTCCGTATAAACGGATGGTTGCCAAGGTTTCACAGGGCCTTTCCCTCCACCTTTCTTGATAAGTATTTATTTAAAGAACTAGTTTTCTTTACCCGGCTTGTAATACTTCTTATACCAGGCAAAACCAATAATCATCATCAGCAAGTATGGCATTCCCATCATGTAAAGAATACCACTGTTGATCCCTTCTGCCAATCCTTCGTTCCCGTGAGAACCACTTTCAACAACAGCCTTACACATAGAACATTGAGCTTCTGCATCCTGAACGATGAAGAGGGCAACAATGATCAATGATATGCTTATCAGTTTTTTCACGTCGCTAAATTATGAAGAAAATCAATAGAATGGAGAAATCATCAGGTATACAATCACCCCTGAAATTGCAACATAAAACCAGATTGGCCATGTCCATTTTGCCAGCTTCTTATGCCGTTCGAAGTCTCCTTTCAGGGCCCGTACCAGGGTGACAAGCACTGTAGGTACGATCATGGCCGACAACAAAATATGACTGATAAGGATTACATAATAGATATACTTAAGAAGTCCTTCCCCTCCATATTTAGTCGATTCAGCAGTAGAATGGTAAATTACATAAAGGATCAGAAAAAGGGCCGACATGACCAGAGCGGCAATCATAAGATTCCGATGCTTCATAATCTTCTTTTGCCTGATAGCCCTCAAAGCCATCACAAGAACTATGGCAGTGAGAAAATTGATGAAAGCATAAATTCTGGGTAAAAAGCTAAGATCAGTTTCCGGAGCGAGCTTTGGCCCAAAATAGAGCAAGGCCACCAATCCGGGAACGGCAATAGAGATGATCCAGATCCAAAGGGAGTATTTCCTCATGATTTTTCTTTAACAGGCCTTAATTCTTCGAATAACAAATTATCGATAGCATCTGTTAGCTTCTTCATATCAGAAGTACTGGTTCCATCCCAGGCAGGAACAATGTTTCCATTATCATCATAAGTACCCCTTAACCGACCTTGTTTATCAACAAGGAAGATCAATTCGGAATGAAGAAAACCACCCGGTGCAGTTTCATCTTCACCTGCTGAAGCAAAATATCCATTGAAAGCATGCTTATACAGCTCTTCTTTTTCCCCTGTTACGAATGTCCAATTTTTCAGATCAGCATGAACTCTGTCGGCATATTCCTTCAGCACTTCAGGCGTGTCATTTTCAGGGTCGACCGTGTGCGATAATATTTTGACATCATCCCGGTCTTTGAACTTATTCTGAACTGTTTCCTTCAGATGGTATGACATCTTCGGACAGATGGTTGGGCAACTTGTGAAGAAAAAATCAACTACATATATGTAGCCTTCCATTTCTTTTTCAGTGAATTCCTCACCGTCCTGATTGATGAATGTAAAAGCCGGAATGGTGTGGTATATGGTATCCCCTGAACCATCCTGAGCCAATTCTTTTGGTCCGATAAATGGGAGTGCCTTATACCTGTGATCTCCTTTACTGAGTATCACATAAAAAAAAGAAGGAAGCAGTAAAATCAGAAATAGAACTGCAACCTTCTTTTTATTAAATCTTAGGAGAGAGGATTCGCTCATTGAACAACGGCCTCAGCTAGCACCATCCAAAGAAGGTAGACAAGAAGGACCGAATAAGATATCATTACGGTTAAAACGAAATTCTTTTTTTCTCCTCCGAGGTGCATAAATTCTGCAACGATATAGAAAGCCTTCAGAAGTGTCATCGAAATAAAGAGCCACTTGATCACAGGCCAAACTGAATCAGCACTTTCGCCCGCCATCTGCTTCCAGTAAATTCCAAGAAGGACTTCAACCGTTGTAACAATAAGAAGGATCCAGAAGACCTTCCACAAATTCTTTCTTATCTCCTTTCCTTCTTCCTCCGTGTGATGCACGGCAAATTCATAAGGCTTATTAGAATCTTCCATTTAAATAGTCTTTATTGAAATTATACCAAGTAGAAAAATGTGAAAACGAATACCCAAACAAGGTCTACAAAGTGCCAGTAAAGACCCACTTTTTCAACCATTTCATAGTGTCCTCTCTTTTCATATGTTCCCATCAACACATTCACGAAAATCACGAAGTTGATCACAACTCCGGAAAATACGTGAGATCCGTGGAATCCAGTAATAAAGAAGAAGAAATCACCAAAGAGCGGGTGACCGTATTCATTGTGTGTTAGGTTGGCACCATGAATATGCTGTGCTCCATCCAGTATGGCTGTTGCTTCTGCACCTGAGATAATTGCTCCGTCCTTACCGGGCAATTGAAAGACCCCTTTGGCTTCGTCAATTATCTGTAATATGGTTCCTGCCGGATATTCGATGCCCGCATAAATAAAGCTAGCTGCTGTTTCCATTGCACCGGTTTCTGTTCCGTGAATGAAGTGATACCATTCCCAGGCCTGGCTACCAACGAAGATCAAACCACCAATGATGGTCCAGAACATCCATACTGTTACTCCTCTTTTGTCCATCCTGTGACCAGCTTCCACGGCTAGTACCATGGTAACCGATGACATGATCAGAACGAAGGTCATAAAGGCCACATACAATAATGGGTTGTCGCCATGCATGAATGGGAAATGGGTAAATACCTTTTCGGCATCGGCCCATTGGAATTCATAAACATGTCGGAAGAATCCATACGAAACAAGGAATGCAGAGAATGTCAGGGCATCAGAGATGAGGAAGAACCACATCATCATTTTACCATAACTCACATTATAAGGTGAAACTCCACCACCCCATAATTTCTTACCATCCATTGGCTGTGCATGACTCGCCATAATCAACTAAAATTTAAAGTGCGTAAAATCTTAAAAATAAATACAAATAAATCCACAGACCTCCTAGGAAATGCCAGTATGTGGTACTAAGCTGCAAACCTAACAAATTCTCCGAATTATAAACCGACCTTCTTGCATTGAAATAAACAATGACAAGACTGATTATACCTCCAACCAAATGCGCCAGGTGCACACCTGAAAGCACATACAAATAGGAGGCTGAAATTTTCTCAGCTTTCTCTACAAAATGCAGATTTTGAGCAACCAAAATGTCATACGATATGAATTGAAACACCGCAAAGGTGATTCCGAGAATCAGGGTAAGTAAAACAAAATTCTTAAGAACATTAAGCTCGTTTCTTTTAGCCGCTCTGAAGGCAAGCCAATATGTGATAGAACTTAAAAAGATAACTATGGTACTGATCAGGAAGGTAGATGGCATTTCAAATTCAAACCACTCCCTAGACCCTTTACTCACAACTACCGCACTGGTAAGGGCACCAAAAACCATAACGATACTGACAATACCGATCCAGAGCAAAGGCATGGCCGTTTTCTGGCGATGCTCCTTTTTCATTTCGTCATTATCAACGCTTACGTCCATTTATATCAGTTTATCAAAAAAGTAAATCAGTAGCACCAATGGAAGGTAAAGGAAGGATGCGAACATCAATTTCTTTGCATACTTGTCATCTGCCTTAAAAAACAGCTGGAATGCAGGCACAGCAAACAGCACGCTCATTAATCCAATTAGTATTCCTCCAGTCAGACTGCTCAATCCGAAAAAATATGGTAGAAGACTGACCGGAATGAGAGTCATTGAGTGAAGAAGGATAACAAATGCTGAATATTGAGTTTTACCTTCTCTTGAAGGTAGCATATAAAATCCGGCCTTATTGTAGTCATCATTCACATGCCATGCGATGGCCCAGAAGTGTGGGAATTGCCACATGAACTGAATGGCAAATAACAAACCGGCTTCCAAACCAAAAGTACCTGTTGCAGCCACCCAACCTAACATGGGAGGTATTGCACCAGGAAAAGCACCCACAAAAACTGAAAATCCGTTTATCCTTTTTAGAGGTGTATATAAAACCACGTAAATGAAAAGGGACAAAGCAGCCAAAATGGCTGTCAATGGATTCACAAGAAAATATAAAATGGCTATTCCGACTATTCCACTCAGACATGAGGTGATCCAAGCCTCTCCAACGCTCATTCTACCTGAAGGCAAAGGTCGATTCATGGTACGATCCATTTTCAGATCCAAATTCCGTTCTATGATCTGATTCATACCGTTTGAAGCACCCGTGACCAAAAAACCACCAAGTACTAAGCTCAGCATCACGGTGAGATCAAATGTCTGAAGTCCAATGAAATACCCCAATAAAGATGATATCACAACCATCATGTTCAACCTGAATTTGAACAATTCAAGCACAAGGGATGGATTGAGAAATACCGCTTTTTGACGGCTTATTGCCTGTACTTTGGAGTTTTCTGACATGGAGAATTTGATGGGCACAAAAATATAAAATATTCCGTGCCAACTGCCCTTTAGAGGCATCTTTTAAAAATCAAAATATTGATTGTGAAGGAGGGTTTTTATGCCAACGTGAAACATCAGATTTTCTTCGGTGAATTCATTCGAAAAAGAAGTAGCCTCAAATGTGTTTTTACGCTGACTAACACCGATCTCAAATGCCCATCTCGCATCAGGCGAAATGAGGTAACCAGCTTTTAGTTCGAGAAATTGTCTCGTGGTGGACCAACCCTGACCAATTTCATTTCCATATTCCATCCTTTGATCTGCATTGCTTCGGAATATATTTCCCCCATAGTTTGTGGGGTCACCAACCGGATCTAGACTGGGATCATCGCTCCATGGAAAGTCAATCCCCTTTTTTGCCCACACATATCTGAAGGATACATATTTTCTTTTGTGAACATATCTGAGCTGACCAATAAAATCATAAAAATTTGCTCCAAGTGTATGTGCCAAAGCCTCATTATAATGACCATAGTTTTGATATACATTTCCATGTGTATAGGTAAATGGCCTTACCCAATTATGTTCTAACATGAACGAAAATCCTTTCAAACCAAATGCATCATGGGCCTTTAGTCCGATCTGATAACCATATTTATTTCCCCACCAACCTGAATCGGCTCGGATTTCATTCAATAGAAACTCATCAAGTATAACCTGAGCATACAGCGAGTAATTTTTATAAAACCTGTATCGGGCATCAAGTCCCATCAAGATATTATCCGGTGATCCGACGCTGAATTCAACAGGTCGCATGAAGACGATCGGGTTGGCATAGTTTACATCAAATCCACGCTGTGTCTCTTCATTATCATACCATACAACGGTCTGGAACAATCCAATATTGACCCGTTTTCCAAAATTCATACTGAGCAAATTGCTCGTGCTATATTTCCTGTTTTCTCGTCCAACTTCATTCGGAAATGAATAATTGAGATTGTCGTGAAAAGAATAAAGGACCTGGTATTTGATCTTCCAAATGTCTACCGTCAGCCTCAGGTATGGATAAACAAAGGAATTGTCAGAGAGCAGAAGTGACCTGTATCCATTTCCAATGAAATGCTTACCAACACCTGCCTGAATATTCAGAAATTTCGCAGCATCGTAAGAGACGTAACCTGAATAAAATTTATTGACGTAGTCATCTCCCCTTCTGCTTGCCTTTCCCATTCCGGGAATCACACCTTTCTCATCTATGTAATTCTCAACATAATCAGCATATTGATTGGTTGAATAAGTGTATTCAAAGCCAAAAGTGACCTTATCCGTGATAAATCCGAACAGGTTTAACCCTATTCCCAGATTGTGTCCGGTGTCGGTCGAGTCATTGCTTCTTCCGAAAGAATAAACAGAGTTTATAACGGGTGCAAGCGACATATGTATCAGATCTTTTTTCGGCTGAAAAGTATCTGCATTAAAAATGGCCCTGACCGCTTTTGACTCAGATTCAAAGTTCCAGGAAGCCAACTTTTCGGAAAGACTGTCAATAGATCGAGCTTCGTACGGTCTTAAAGAAGGGTGATAATTATCCTGTTCATCGGCCATTCCTCCAATGTAAATGGCATTCAGATCATTATTTAAAGGGAAGTTTCCATACTGAGACCAGAGAGTGGTAAATGAGAGAAGTCCGGCTGTAAATATGAACAACCTTTTCATTTTTTCGGTTTGAAAAAATGCAGGAATAAAAGCGCCACCAGACAAACGGCTGTCATTACCACAAATCCAATATTTGGATCATAATTTCTGACACTGAATAGAATTGCAATAAATATCACATTGAAGATGAGCAGGGTAATCACTGTACCCCGATGATTCATTCCCATCTGAAGTAATTTGTGATGGATGTGATTTTTATCTGCCCTGAACGGCGACATACCTTTTGCTGCCCGATAGATAAAAATGCGCGCAGTATCCAGCAAGGGAATAACAAGAATTGACATGGCCAGAAGTGGCTTTGAGATTACCAGAACTCTTTCCGGTACAACTGACCGGTCGTATTCAACCAGTTCTATAGCCATCACCGCAACCAGGAATCCAATGAGCAATGAGCCCGAATCTCCCATAAAGATCTTGGCGGGATAAAAATTGTATCGAAGAAAGCCCAAAATGGCTCCGGCCAGTGAAAATGCCAATACACCATATACCTCGTCTCCTACGAGATAGAACCAGGTTCCAAATGCTATGGATACCAGAAAGCCAACTCCACCTGCCAATCCGTCTACTCCATCAATCAAATTGAAGGCATTCACAATAACGATGTAAGTAAACACAGAAAGAAAAACCGATGCGGCCAATGGTATTTCCCGAACACCAAAGAGACCATGAAGACTTGTGAGTCGAATATCGGCCATTAAGACCATAATGAAGGCTACAATTAGGTGAGCAATCAATTTTTTCACCGGTGCTGTGCCAATGATATCATCCTTCACTCCAACGAAAAATAGTACGATGGCACATGGTATGAGATATTTAAAGTCATGCACCTGATCGGCCGGAAAGAAAAGTGTGAAGGAGAAAATTGTTCCGGCGAAGATCATGATACCTCCCATGGAAGGAATGATACTCTTGTGCAACTTCCTGTCTTCTCCCGGAACATCAAATAATTTCTTGATGTAGGCAATCTTGATGAAAACCGGAGTGGTGAACAGCACGATAAAGAAGGACGACAAGATCGCCAGTATGAGTTCTATTTCGAGTTCTTGCATGTCCTTTTAAAAATCGTAATAAATGTTTCTCAGATCTGTTCTGATGCCAAAGTAAATAATATCACTCGATATATCGACGCCACCTTCATAATAGGGTATTTCTGTCCTGCGGGTATATGAAGCATAAATCTTGAGATTTGTGGCTGGATTCAAAATGTAGGCCAGCTCACCGTTAGCCCAAAAGACATTACGTTCAAAGTTTTTCTGATTCGAATAATTGATCTGGAAGGAAGGCATAAAACGTTTTAATCTATAGGCCGTCCTGAATACAATCTCTTCTGAATTATTACCCAGGACATTTGCTAATGGTTGATTGTAATGAACAAATGAATTGTCGAAGTCGAGCCTTGTTGATTCATACATATCTCTAGCTATATAATTGAACTCTAATTGAAAGTATAGCTTCTTATTGAGTAAAAATTGTCGAAGTCCCAATTGATATGAATATTGCTTAAGTTCAGCATCATCAATAGCAAATTGACCATAGGTAGCTGTCGATTCCATTGGCCAAAATTTAAATCCAAATCCAAGAATAGAATTGAATTTGTAGTCCATGCCATTCAATATTGGATTAACGAAAATTACAGGATTTAACATGCTAGCATCCCGATCAATAGTTCCTGAACTATCCTCGAAAGGAAAAATAGTACCCTGAAATACATTGAATTTGAGTTGGGAATTAACCTGATATTCTAAAACATGATAGGTAGCTCCTTTTCTTCTGAAGGGTGCTTCAGAAGGCGCATTGGTTGGAGTCCGGACAAGATCTTGATGAAGTGCATAAAGAACCGTGTAACCAAATTTCTTATTCATAAATCTGGCATTCATTCTCAGAAAAGGGTAGTTAAAAGAATTATCTGATAAAATCACAGACCTGTAACCATCACCTATGAAATGTTTGTGATGACCAAATTGAATACTGAACTCTTCAAATGGCACATAAGAAAAGTAACCGCCGGATTGCGCATAGTCAAATGCATCTTCCTTAAAACTTTTTACTCTTCCCTGCCCGGGAACAACTTCTGTAAGTACCACAAAGTCATTGATATACCTTGGAAAGGTAGATTGATTCTCATAAAAATATGATTCAAATGAAAGTTTCTTTCCAATATCTCCCTGAAGTCTTAATCCCCTTGTATTTGTATAATAATTCTCTGCCTCATTTCCTCCTTCCTGCTCCATGCCTACTGATAAATTCAAAAGTGGATCAATTGCAACATAAAAAATACCTGTGTCAATGATGATAAAATTCTCGTATAGAAGTTTTCTTCTGAACCAGGAAAACTCTGAAAATTTCCTGTTGACCATAAATTCATCCCTTGAGTCGCGATAGGGAAATAATCGCATTTCTGCCTTGACACCAAACGAATTTAAAGGATACACTGTGGTATTTAATTCGGAATTCTCATCCTCCACTTCAACATGTCCACCTCCATCATTGAAGCTCTTGATGTGGTGATTTAAAGGTTCATAATTCGACTGAGCCTTTATAAATGAGTGTTGAGTCAGAAAGATTACCGACAGAAAGGAAAATGGAATTAAAAGATCTTTCGAACAGAATTTCATTCACTAAAAGTCATGGCCTTCATTTCCTCGTAAACCATGCCAATTCCTTCCTTCAATTCTATCTTATGTTTCCAACCCATGGAATGAATCTTGGAAACGTCCATTAGTTTACGTGGAGTGCCATCGGGTTTTGAGGTGTCGTGTACCAATTCCCCTTCAAAACCCACAATATCTTTGATCATCAGAGCAAGTTCACGAATCTCCAGATCTTCACCGGTTCCAACATTGACAAAACCCGGTTCATTGTAGTTCTGCATCAGGAAGAACAAGGCCTCAGCTAAATCATCGGTGTGAAGGAATTCCCTTTTGGGTTTGCCACTTCCCCAGATCATGACTTCCTTATCCCCTCTTTCTTTGGCTTCGTGGAATTTTCGAAGGAGAGCCGGAAGTACGTGTGAGTTATTCAGATCGTAGTTATCGTTCGGACCATATAAATTCGTCGGCATGGCCGAAATAAAATTACATCCGTATTGATCCCTGTAGGCATCACAAAGTTTAATTCCCGAGATCTTGGCTATGGCATAAGGTTCATTCGTATGTTCCAACAAACCGGTCAATAAATATTCCTCTTTCAAGGGTTGAGGAGCCATCTTCGGATAAATACAAGAAGATCCGAGGAATAAAAGTTTTTCAACTCCATGTACATAGGAAGAATGAATCACGTTGGCCTCGATCATTAGGTTGTCATAGAGAAAATCAGCCCGATATACATTGTTTGCATGAATGCCACCTACCTTGGCCGCCGACATGAAAACATATTCTGGTTTGTATTCTGCGAAGAAATTATTGACGGCTTCCTGATTTCTCAGATCCAATTCTGATGAAGAGAATTTGATAATGTTATTGAATCCCTCTCTTTCGAGTTTCCTCACAATGGAAGAACCAACCATTCCATTGTGACCTGCAACGTATATCCTGGAATCTTTCTCCATTATTCTGTGAATTTGGAGATTCTATAACCGCCTTCCTGCAACATCACATCGCGTTCAACCAGTTTCATATCTCCTTCCATCATATCCTTTACAAGATCTTCGACTGTGAATTTTGGTTCCCAACCCAGATCTCTTTTGGCTTTTGAGGAATCTCCGATAAGCAGGTCTACTTCCGTTGGACGATAATACATCGGATCAATTTCAACAAGAACCTCGCCTGTTGCAGCATTGATTCCTTTTTCATTCTCTCCTTCATCTTCCCATTTAACATCTATGTCAACCTCATTAAATGCCATGTTCACGAATTCTCTCACCTTGGTTGTTTTACCGGTAGCAAGCACATAATCTTCAGGAACATCCTGCTGAAGAATCATCCACATGCCCTCAACATAATCTTTGGCATGTCCCCAGTCTCTTTCTGCATCAAGATTACCCAGGTAAATCTTCTTTTGAAGTCCCTTTTTAATCCTGGCAACACCTCGTGTGATCTTTCTTGTCACGAAAGTTTCTCCTCTTATCGGACTCTCATGATTAAAGAGGATTCCATTGGTAGCATAAATGTTGTAGGCTTCCCTGTAATTCTTTGTGATCCAATAGGCATAAAGCTTGGCCACACCATAAGGACTTCTTGGATAAAAAGGCGTTTCCTCCGTCTGCGGAATCTCATGCACTTTACCATACAACTCAGAAGTCGATGCCTGATAAAATTTTGTCTTGCTCTCCAGATTCAGGATTCTAATTGCTTCAAGTAATCTCAAAGCTCCGGTCGCATCCGCATTGGCCGTGTATTCAGGTGTTTCGAAGGAAACCTTCACATGTGACTGTGCTGCCAAGTTGTAGATCTCATCAGGTTGAACTTCCTGTACAATACGAATCAGGTTTGTAGAATCGGTCATGTCACCGTAGTGAAGATGAAACCTTGAATCCTCCTCATGTGGATCTCTGTACAAACGATCAATTCTCTCCGTATTGAATAGAGAACTTCTTCTTTTAATACCATGAACCTCATAACCTTTCTTCAGTAAGAAACTGGCCAAATAGGCTCCATCTTGTCCGGTTATTCCGGTAATAAGTGCTGTCTTAGACATAAGATAATTTGTGCAAATTTATGATTTCCTTGCTTTGGCAAGAAACCAGCTGTTGACAAGGTTTTCACGGTTATAGTGCATGATTTCACCGCTTTTATAATGAAGAACTTCTCCGCCACTTCCCTCAATAATGGCCTGTCCGGCCGCTACGTCCCATTCCATTGTTGGCGCGAATCGCGGATATTCGTCGGCTTGTCCTTCGGCTACCATGCATAACTTCAATGAACTTCCTCTGGAAAGTATGTTCACATCTCCCTTTTCCTGTTTTTTCTTTTCGAAATAAGCTTTAGTTTCATTTGACATATGTGATCGACTTCCGATCATTACGTAGTCATTTGTTGATCTGTTAATTGGCAAATTTGTTGACTGCCCCATCAAAGAGTCAAGGTCACCATTGATCTCATCAACATCTGAAAGTTTAAATGAACCAAAATCTTGACCTCCAAAATATAATTCGTTGTGCACGGGAACGTAAATGATACCAAAAACCGGTTTACTTCCTTCCATCAGGGCAATGTTCACTGTGAACTCACCATTTCTTTTTATGAATTCCTTGGTGCCGTCAAGTGGGTCGACGCACCAGAATTTAGACCAATCCTTCCTTACCTCAAATGGAACTTCCTTACCTTCTTCACTCAGCACCGGTATTGAATAGGATTCGAGTGTTTTACTGATTACCTCATGTGATCTCTTGTCCGCAATGGTAAGTGGACTGTTATCATCCTTGAATTCGACATCGAACTCCGTATTGTATACTTCCAGAATGGCTTTTCCGGCCTTTATTGAAGCCATTATTGCCTTAAACAGAATGCTTTTGTCGATATTTTCCATGATGCCCGGCAAATCTATTAATCTTCGGTTGATTATTTCTTGATATAATCAAATATATATGCTTGATCAGGTTGCCGGAAATATTAGAGATCCATAGTCGTCAGTCGACGGTCGACAGTCATAAGTCGGTAGTCGGTAGTCGGTTAAGGAATAGTAAAGAACTTGATACTTCGAAAATCGTTAATCGTTAATCGTTAATCGTTAATCTGTTAATCCCTTAATCTGCTCATTAATGACCCGACTTATCTCTTTTGATTTATCAACAATCATAAAATGATGTCCGTTCTTAATGACAATAGTATTGGGATCTTTGGAAAGAGGGATGAAAAGATCTTTTTCGCCCTGGATTCTGATCAGATTCTCTAAACGAGTGTAATTTTTCCAACTCAATATAGCATTGATGGCCCATTTGGTGAATTTAGGGTCGGTGTCGTCAAGAATCTTGTGAAGTAGTTTTGAATTCTTAGCCCCAAAAGCAAAAGACACCAAACTTTTGGGCGGACTGTACCATCCCGATGGAGCAATCCTTGCTATTCCGCTATGTCCAATGAACTTCCAAATTCTTCTCAGATCATTTCTGGTTTCCAGACTCGATAATAGTATAGTGAACTTGGGATTGAGAATCTTGCTGATCTCAGTAGCCATCATCCCACCAAAACTTACGCCGATTAAACCAAAAGGCTGTGAAGTATCTATTCCCTTTGATAGTCGTCTAGCATATTCTTCCAGAGACTCATTTTTCAACGGGTCTATCCAGTCGAGGTTTTTGATGGGAAGATCGAGTTTCAGATAACTGAATACTCTTTCATCGGCACCGAGACCGCTTATGCTGTATAAGATCAAGTTCTATTTATTTATGTCGTTTCGAAAATACAATGATTTCTGACGAAGGGTTAGGATAGGTACTGATTAAAGTCAAAAGAAAAAAGAAAAAGGTCAGAAGATAAAAGTCGGGTGGGAATTGGGAATGGTGAACCCGCCTGCCGGCGCATAGGCCTTGCGCTCCGGCGGGCAGGTTTGGAATTCGGAATTTGGAAGTTTATTTCGCGTAGAGTCGCACAGACGTAGAGAAAGTCAGAAGAAAAAAGAAAAAGGTCAGAAGAAAAAAGGTTTTGTCACTTCGAGCCTGCCTGACGGTAGGCAGGTAATTCGACTGCAAGGAGAATTGTATCGAGAAGTAGACAAAAGATGACCGTAATTATTCTCAATTCTTCCCGATATTCGTCGGGACACCTGCCAGCTGGAGAATAGGCCATCACCCCGGCAGGCTGGCTCGAACTGACATCGCTTTTAAATTCAACCAAATGAAATCAAGAATTGAACGAATCACGAATTTCGAATAACGAATAACTACTGCATTATTCCTATTTTTGCGCTCGATTTGGCACAAGATAATATACATCCGGTATTTAGTAGGATAATTCCCAGGGAGGAAAAGGAGAGCAGATTGAATCAGCGCTCTAAAGTGATCTGGTTTACCGGCCTTTCAGGTTCGGGAAAAACCACCTTGGCAATTGCCCTGGAAAAGTCACTTCATGAAAAAGGGTTTTTCACACAGGTTTTGGATGGAGATAATATTCGGAGTGGTATCAATAAGAATCTCGGTTTCTCGCATGACGACAGACTTGAAAACATCCGAAGAATTGCGGAAATCTCCAAGTTATTTCTCAATTGTGGTGTTGTAACGATCAACTGTTTTGTGAGCCCGGGAAGGGAAATGAGACAAATGGCCAGGGACATTGTTGGTGAGGAGGATTTTCTTGAGGTCTTTATTAATACACCTCTTGAGATCTGCGAGAAAAGAGATGTAAAAGGTCTTTATGAAAAAGCACGAAAAGGTGAAATCAAAGATTTTACCGGAATTCAGGACGGATATGAAAATCCTGAAAATCCAGATTTGGAAATAAATACGGATAATAAATCCGTTGAGGAATGTCTGAAAGAAATTGAAGAGTTCATTCTTCCTCGAATCAAAGAATAAAGAAATGAAGTCGTATACACTTACACATCTGCAGGAACTTGAATCGGAGGCCATCTTTGTGATCAGAGAGGTGGTGTCTCAATTTGAGAATCCTGTTTTACTATTCTCCGGTGGAAAGGACAGCATCGTTTGCGCACATCTTGCAAGGAAAGCATTCTTCCCGGCAAAAATTCCTTTCCCATTGTTACACGTCGACACGGGTCACAACTTTCCTGAAACCATTGAATACAGAGATAACTTTATAAAAGAGATCAATGCTGAATTGATTGTTGGTTCTGTTCAGAAGTCAATTGATCAGGGTAGAGTTACCGAAGAAAAAGGATACAATGCCAGTCGAAATAAGTTGCAAACCGTGACGTTGCTCGATACACTGGAAGAATACAAATTCGACGCTGCCATGGGTGGTGCCAGAAGAGATGAAGAAAAAGCCCGTGCGAAGGAGAGATTCTTTTCTCACAGAGATGAATTCGGACAATGGGATCCAAAGGGTCAGCGTCCTGAATTATGGAACATCTTCAATGGTAGGAAACATTTTGGAGAAAGCTTCAGGGTATTTCCAATCAGTAACTGGACTGAAATGGACGTCTGGTTATACATTATGCAGGAAGGGATTGAAATTCCAAGTCTTTATTTCGCCCACGAAAGAAAAGTCTTTGAAAGAGATGGCGTGATCATGGCGGCAGAAGATGATGTGATCATGAGAAAAGACACTGAAACTGTAGAAAATAAAACGGTTCGATTCAGAACCATCGGCGACATGACGTGCACGGGTGCGGTAAGTTCCGAGGCCGACACACTTGAGAAAATTGTTGAAGAAGTCTCTGCTTCACGTCTCACTGAAAGAGGCACAAGAGCTGATGACAAGAGATCAGAAGCCGCAATGGAAGACAGAAAAAAAGAAGGTTATTTCTAATGGACAGAGAAGGATACTTAAAAATGGAATTGCTTCGTTTCACTACAGCCGGTAGTGTAGACGACGGAAAAAGTACATTGATCGGAAGACTGCTGTATGACTCAAAATCAATTTTTGAAGATCAATACGAGGCTATTGAACAGAGCAGTAAGCGAAAAGGTGATGAAAATGTGAATCTTGCCCTTCTTACCGATGGATTGAGAGCAGAAAGAGAACAAGGCATTACCATTGATGTTGCTTACCGATACTTCGCAACTCCAAAAAGGAAATTTATCATTGCCGATACTCCCGGACACATCCAATATACAAGAAACATGGTAACCGGTGCGTCAACGGCCAATCTTGCTCTCATCCTTGTAGATGCAAGAAATGGTATGGTTGAACAAACGTGTCGACATGCCTTTATTGCTTCTTTGCTGGGAATTCCGCACGTAGTATTTTGTATCAATAAAATGGATCTGGTCGATTACGACGAGCAGAGGTTTGAAGATATCAAAGAAGAGATCGAAGCATTTTGCTCGAAACTGGATTCAACAGATATCCGATTCATTCCAATTAGTGCCCTCAAAGGTGATAATGTTGTTCACAAATCTGAAAACATGTCGTGGTATGAAGGAAGCACATTGATGTATCTGTTAGAAAACATTCACATCGGTAGCGACCATAACCAGATCGATTGCCGGTTCCCGGTTCAACATGTCATTCGTCCACAAAGTGATAAATACCACGACTACCGAGGTTATGCCGGAAGAATTGCCGGAGGTGTATTTAAACCGGGTGATGATGTAATGGTACTACCATCTGGTTTTACCACTAAGGTAAAAACGATCGATTCATTCGACGGAGAAATTGATGAGGCATTCGCCCCAATGAGTGTAACCATGACCCTTGAAGATGATATTGATATCAGTAGGGGTGATATGATTGTTAGAACACACAATTCACCTCATGTTGAGCAGGATCTTGATGTAATGTTATGCTGGATGAGCGAAAAACCATTGCAAGAGAGAGGAAAATACATTGTTAAGCATACCAACAAGGATGTAAAATGTATTGTGAAGGAAGTGGTATACAAAATGAACATCAATACTCTTCACAGAATCGAGGACGATAAAAGCATTTCCATGAATGAAATAGGCCGGATCAGTTTGAGAACGACCCAGCCTTTACTTTTTGATCCTTACAAAAGGAACAGAATTTCAGGAAGTCTTATTTTGATCGATGAAGGCACAAACGAAACTGTAGGTGCCGGTATGATCGTTGACAAATAATCCTTACTTAAGGTTTTAAAGAGAATTTGACCGGCAGTCTGAAATAGCAACTGACCGGGTGTCCTTTTTGCTTGCCTGGTGTCCAGGTTGGCATATTCTCAATCATGTTCAAGACCTCTTTTTCAAGCGGTTTGCAGAAAATTCCTCGAAGGATTTTTGCATCCCTGGTCTTGCCATCTTTTCCAACTACAAACTGAACCAGAACAGTTCCTTCTGCACCTACTTCCTTGCATCGCTGATCATATTCAACGTTTTTATAAACGAATTCAAGCAGGGCAGGCTCACCTCCCGGAAATTGTGGAAATACCTGGGGTATGTCAATTATTGGGTCGGGGTCTACCACTGTAGGTTCATCCCATAGATCGTCAGGATTAAAATCCAAAACGGGCTCTTCCTTTTTCGCGGGTTCAGTAACCGTGACAATCTTCTTGTCCACAACCTTAATGACCTGAGAAGGTTTTTTCTTCACGATCTTTTTTTTAGGTTCAGGTTTTTTAACTTTTACCGATATTGGCATCCAATCGTCTTCGATTTTAACCACCTCTTCCCCACCAATGGGAAGGTTCACGAGTACGGAATATGACTTCCACTCAAGGGCCACCAATGTTAGGGCCAATGAGATAATTAATCCAAGATTAAATCTGCTGAGGGCTTTTACATTCTTCATACATGAAGAACGTTAGTCCAAAGTCGTGTATTATAAGAAGGGCGTTACTTTTATATCAAGTATTTGTTACCTTAAGGTAAACTGTACCGGAAGCATGTAAGATACCTTTACAGCTTTTCCCCTTTGTTTTCCAGGGTTCCACTTAGGCATGGCTTTTACAACACGAATGGCTTCTTCATCGCACATCTTACCTCCGGGAATTCCTCGAAGCACTTTAACGTCTGTGATTGAACCATCCTTGTCAACTACAAAAGATACATATACTTTTCCCTGAATACCTGCTTCTTTGGCAACTTCAGGATATTTGATGTTCTTGCCAAGGTATTCGTACATTTTGCTGACCCCACCCGGGAATTCCGGCATGTTCTCAACAACAGTAAAAATCTCTTCCTCTTCTACTTCCTCTTCATATTCGATGATCTCAATTTCCGTTTCTTCATCGGCTTCAGAGTCGATTTCTATTTCTTCTTCAATCTCAACATCATCTTCCACAATATTCAGGATCTCCTGAACCTGAGGTGGCGGTGGTGGAGGTGGTGGAGGTGTGTTTTGCTGTGTAATCGGAATAATCTCTTCTTCCACATCATCCAGAACCAACTGACCTAATTCAGTACCAGTTCCTTCAAAGGATTTCCATTCAAAGGCAATCAGCACAGCTGAAAGCGTAATTAGCAAACCGATCTCAAAAAAGAGGCCCCTCTTTTTTGTCAGATCATATTGTGGATTCTTTTTGAGTCTCATAATCTCGATTTAGCTCCGTAAAATTACAAATATTCTCACGCCTTGGTCTAATATTTAACTTTCTTTTTGAATTGAACGAAAAACACTTAAAACAGTAATTACCAGCAGGATACCAAGCGAATTTGCAAAAAAGTCGATCCAGTCACCATACCTTCCTTCCACATAGTTTTGCTGCAGAATCTCAATTAATCCTCCAAAACACATGAATATCAAGGCGTATACCATTAAATAACGTCGATCTGTTTGATCAAATTGTCTCTTTGATTCGAAATAAAATACACCCATGAGGCCGGCATACATTATAACATGTACAACAACATCCAGATATTCAATTTCGGAATCGGGAAGTTGATGACCGGGTATAAGGCTCAGAACTGAAATCCCAATCAGGATCAGCCAAGTGAGCTTATAATCTAGAAATCTTTTTATTAGCTAATGCTTTGCTCGTAATCTGCTGCGGATAAAAGTGCTTCCGCTTCTGAAGGATCAGACATCTTTACTTTGATCATCCAACCACCCGTATACGGATCGTTGTTCACCGATTCCGGTGCTGCCTCCAGGCTGGCATTAAATTCAATTACCTCTCCTGATACCGGCATAAACAAATCTGACACGGTTTTTACAGCTTCCACAGTTCCGAATACATCACCTTTCTGAAGTTCTTCACCTTCTGTTTCAACTTCAACATAGACAATGTCACCCAATTCTCCCTGAGCATAGTCAGTAATTCCAATGGTAGCAGTATCGCCTTCAACTTTGATCCACTCGTGATCTTCTGTGTATTTCAATTCGCCGGGAATATTCATAGTAATCGTTTTTGAACTTAGAGAGCCAAAAATAATATTTCCATCCAATGAGAAATGGAAAAAGCACTTTTTTATTTCAGCCTATTGTGCGAGAGAAAAACGGAGGGAAACACCAAAGTTTGAAGATGCTGTTGGGAAGGAATTCGAAATGAATGGATTCGTTACAATTCTGTCGTAAAATCCCCTGATATTGAACTTTGGATTGATTGCCAGGTCAGCGGTTAGCTTCAGAGACAGAACATTCTGACCATTACCGGGTTGACTGGCAACCTGGTCGCCAATATTTCTCAATAAGGTATAATTGTCCCTGGACGAAACATCCAGTCTGGTCACAATGTCTTTTGGAATAGCTTTGGCATTTCTTCGCAGACTGATTTTTACATCTCTGAATGTATACCCAACTCCCACAATAAACTCACGTCCTTTAACCTCAGTGATCTGATTATTGATAGTACTCAAACTAACGTTTCGATCTCTCCTGTATTCAAATCCTAGGAAAAGCCCGTTTCGGAAGTTGAAATCGATGTCCATTAGTGGACTGAACGCTTCAACAATTGAAACCTGTGTAATCTGATATTGTGGAACATAGTTTCCTGTTGCAACATCCGTTGTCAAAACAGAATCGGAGGAAACGCTCAATTGGTTATTCGTTGTGAAATTTCCAACATTGAACATGGAACGGTAGGAATGATTCAGAATAATGCTCTGGAAATATTTCGAAAGGAATTTAATCTTACCGAGACCATCATAAGTGACCCTCCAATTCGGTAAAGGAAAAATATCCTGGAATTTCCTGGTACTTATATCTACATCACTTTTTCCAGAGTACGCTGCCAGGAATGAAGTAATGAGCACATCCTGTTGGGTGGGCCCATATTCATTATAAAAACCTGAGGAGTCTTGAATGAAATAGCCATCCTCTCTGTAATTTGGATCTGAAATGGCCCGATCAGCGGCCAGTTTTGCCGAAGCCTGAGGTCTGAATTCATTGAATTTATCGAATGTCGCAGAATTGTAACTGCTTCTGTCATCCGGCACAAAAGCAGTTTTATAGGTAAGGGTTGAAACACTGAAACTACCTGTCTGTATTGCGTTATCGAATAAATATTGATTGAAATTATTGTTGATTGGTAATCCATCCTCATCCAGAAGTGTATCTATCCATGTGTATCCCATGATAGTACCGATATTATAATTATAAGTACCATTCAGTTCAATCCGCATATTGTTGATGGGACGAATATTTAAACGATAAGAATAACTCAGTCCTTCGTTGTTTGTGAAATTGTATCTGAATTCCTCGTTTCCTGTAACAAGCCAGCCATTATTCTGAGCCTGCAGCACATAACTTGTATCCTGCTTCTGACCCAATACGAACGGCGCACCCGGTGCATTCCATGACTGATCGAATCCAAGCAGACTGGTTGTTGGTGAATAACCCGGCATGGTGGTTCCTGTAGATTTCGTATACCGACCGGAAATATCTTTAATACCCGTTATTACTTTGAAGAAATAATCATGAACCTGTAGTTTTCTGTACTTGTCGTCTTCGTCTTTCTTTTTCTTCTTGTCTTTCTCTTTATTGGTTTGAGTTGATTCTCCGTTCTGTTTTTGTTTGGCCAGGTCAAACTTCTCCTGTTTCTTTTCTTCCTTAATCTCTTTCTCTTTCTTTTTACTTCGCCTGATCTTATTCTTATAACGTCCTCTGCCACTCTGATTCAGACGTTTGAAATAATCAAGTTTGTTATATAGATTGGTCAAATTCCACTGGGATTGATAATTCAATGCCCCTGAGTTTCGAATGGTGTTTCCGTATTGTTCTGAACCGATGGCCGCCCTGTCCCAGTTATAACCACCATTGTAGCTGGTAGAGAAACTCAACCAATCAAGGGCCGGAATTTTATTGATTGGAAGGGTATAATCGATGGTGAAGTTTTGAGAGAACCTCAGGTTCGTTCCAAAATCCCTTATACTGGCAACAACAGTCTCTCTCCATCTAGCATAAGATGTGTCATTCCTGTCAACTACACCTTCCGGTTCATCGATCCTTGCATTGTTGGTTGCATCATAACGGAATTTAAGACCTCTTGTAAAATTCCACTGTAAATTATATTGCCTGTCCCAGTTGAAGCTCTTCTGATAATAAGGTCTCGGATCATAGAAGGGATCGGTCTGCCTCAGTTTCTTTTCGTTATAGCCTCTGTCGACCGTAGTAGAGAATGAGTATTGATTCGGCAATAAAGTGAAATTGAAGTCCCGGATGAGCTTCATGTATTTGGGTTTCGTCCATTTGGCTTTGCTGAATGGCGTATAATTCTTTGGCTTGGCAGAATAAGCCCAGAGTATCCTTCCACGATGGTTTGTCTTGTTATGGAAATCAAGGAATACATCGCGGTACATATCCTTATCGTAGGCATACGTGAAGGACCAGTTCTGAATATCGTAAACATGCTTCTTATCGGCCCCCTTCCCGTAATTAACCTTCACATTTGTGAAATTCAAACTCTTCCTGTTTCGGTATTTCACCGAGGACCGCAAAATGGAATCTTTCTGTTGTTTGGTGAATTTATCGCTGTTCTCAATGTCTTCAAGTTCAATATCCGGATTCAAAGGCACATATCTCGGCTTATCCCAGCTTTCTGAGTATCCAAAGAACATTGGAATGCTCAAGGCATCACTCGTGAATTTCCCCATTTCGAAATTCGAAGTGAAGTCGTAGGATTGCTTGGTTTCCTGCTGGCGTTCATTGATCTTCTGATCGATACTACCAAAACCCGGAGTACTCATACTACCGGATAAAGTGAAACTTGCAAGGTCAGCCATGTTAGCCCTTACGGAGGCCGTTGTTGCCCAACCACTTCGGTTGTCAAAATCCGAGACCCGTAATTCGTTTACCCATACTAGCACACATTTCGGCAGACCATCCTCCTTGAATCCATTTTCATTCGATTTCGGGTTCTTTACACCTACCATAATGGTCTTGACATTGGCAATGTTCGGTGTTCCTTTTACCCTGATCGTTTTTACTCCATATCCCTGTTCATATACCTGGGTTCTTGGGAATCCACTTGCATCCCGATTCAGTTTAACATCAGTAAAGGCATCAAGTTTGACGTCAATATTATTCGCTTCAGGCCATACCGATTCCCTGGTATGTACATCCCATTTGGAAGGGGTCAGAGGAATTTCGTATTCGTAATAGTTGTCGTCAAAATCCTGACCCAAACGAAGGATCACCGAAACCTCACCTCTTTCCAAAGGATTATTCGCGTTCTGTTCAGAGCTTCCGTCTTCAAGGTGGACATACATTTTCAATCGTTTATACTGTCGTATATCCAATGAAATATTCCTGAAAGCAGCCTTTGTATCTCCGTCATTCAATTCACAGGCGTACATACTCAGCGCCTGCTCATTCAATTGTTGAAGGTTAGCCGTACCATAATCTGTTTCACGTTCAATTCCTGGAGGGAGCACGTAATGAATCGGTTGACGACTGGCATTCTCTTCGATGTTCACAGCATTGACCTCAAATTGGGTGTCGTCTTCTTCACCCTGAATGTATTCACCATCTTCTCGAAGATCACCGGTATACCTTCTCCATTCCCCTCTGATCAGGTCAAGTTTGGCAAAACGAAGAATGACCGGCTTCTCAAAATCCTTCATGATCATCCTCATAAAGCGGATTGACTTAAAATCCCGGATTTGTCCTACCACTTTTTCTGGTTCACTCAATGGAATTTTGAACTGGAACCATCTCACTCTCTTTCCATTTACTTCCCTCTCGACCATATCGGTCACAAAGTTTTTACCAACAGGATCATCACTAAAAACCTGTTGGTTGATAGGGATTTTATACTGGAAGTATGCCTCCTTCGTATTCATTGTGTTGTCCCTGTTTACATCCTCGATATCTGGAATAGTGGTCGAAGAAGCAACAAAGTCTCCCGTATTTACAGGTGAGTTTCCTTCCACCCCATTAAAATCTTTGTAACGCTCAACAATATTCTCGTCCCTTGAATCACCTTCATCTCTGAAATACCTGAAGTTGTCAGCTGCCGGGTCTCTTGAGAATTTCTCCTCGAAAATGTCCGGATCAACAATGTGATTCTGCATTTGGTCCAGATATTCGAAGTGAAAAGATTGCTCACTTTCATCCTGAAATCCTGGATTTGTCCTCAATCCATCAAGACCTATATCCTGATCTGGGCGTGCAGAGGGAAGGTTGTCGAATGCATTTACAATTGACTTGTTCACAGGAACCGATCCCCAGATGGTCGGATCAATAGGTTGATCATTTCCATCGAAAGGAAATCCATTCTCATAACTCTTTCTCCCATCTTTCAGGATATCCTCAGATACTTCTCCGAAGTTCAGGTAAAGATTACCCCCATTTCCGGCAGGACTCTCACCAAAAACATCCTCATAATCTCCTTCGATAAAGGGATCCATGACCCAGAACTGAAGAAATTCGATGTTGGATTCGGTAAAGTCAACCGTCTGGATATCTCTCATGATACCTCCCCATCTCGATTCAGGATTATTTAATAATCCTGTAGCCGGATCAATACCGCTTGAAAACGGGAACTGACCTGTGGGTGGATCAAAGTTATATGGCCCTCTCTCACTTGGATAATATGTCAGGTCAAGAACAGGAATATTACCGATCAAGGTCTGGTCAAGGGCTTTATTCGGAAAAATTTCTCTTTGAAGGACTTCGCGCATGTAATGATTCTGCTGCATTTCGGTAGAAATATTTCCCGGCAACCTATCATCACCTTCCCTGAAGAATAGAGGATCAATTACATACCAGCTCAATTTGGCCCTGTTAAATCCATATGAAATGGTGTCTTTCGGATCGAAAGCTTCCGGGAATAGATCATTTTGTCCCTGAGGTGTACTGGCCAATCTCCAAGTGAAGACAGATTTCATGTCGATCATTGACTGGCTGCCTTCAAAGTCATCAATGTATGCGACTCCTTCTTTTGTAATTGCCCGGGCATTACCTGGAAGGAGATAGGCAAATTCTGCCGTAGTATTAACCCTGGATTTTTCCTTTGTATCGTAGAAAGGAAGGGCGTCGGCAATTTTGGTCAAGACCGGAGCTTCAGTTGAATATGATCCATCCAAACCCAGAATGGTATTCGAAATGGCCTCATCTCCAATGTTCACTTTATTCGTCAATGGTCGTTCCGTCAGATTCAGAATGGTACCTCCGACTTTAAAATCTTCACTCACATCATAATCAAACCTTGAACCGAGAAGAGTTTTTGTTTGAATATTGAAAAGGGAGTTACTTTCAAGAGAGACCTTGATCGGTGTATTCGACTCAAGGTAACCCTGGTTGAGAATTTTCACCGTTCCAAGATTGTAATCAACAATGTAGTCTGTTCCTTCCTGAAGTCTGACTCCTCCTGCCGTCACCACAACGGATCCCTGTGGAATATTAAATGCATTAAGTCTGATCTCAGAGCTTGATGATGACTTATATGATCCCTTTATCGTAAAACGGTTCTTAGTCGCTTCCAGCTCTGCCAGAGCTTTTGTTGTGCTATACAGACTATCGAATGCATATTTATCACCCAGTTCTTTTGAACCCAATTTTTCACGGAGGTGCGAACCAAACGGTTCTGTGATTGGGAAATACACCCGGCCTTTACTCGGACGAATAGTCACTCCTTCGATGTAGTCAAATTCACCATCTTCGAATTGAGCGTTGTAATAATCCAGGTTATCAAGTTCCATAACTTGAAGAAGTAATTCTTCATTGATCGGACCATCTGCGATAAATGGTCTCGATACCCCTGCTTCCTGATCTAAGTACCAGATCTCGAATCTGAAATCGTCTCTTGAAATACCAAATGAATTCAGGTAATAAACGTTTTTCATCATCAGATCCCACATAGGAACACTGGTGTTGGTAAAGGAAGATTTCAAAAGTTTCGTATAGATGGCTGTGAGATTTGACCCTACCTGATTACTGATCTCACCCACCTGGTAACTCTGGTCATTGATGATGTATTCATAAGCAACAGAAAGGATATCCTCTGGTTTCATCTGCCTGTTCAATGAGATATAACCCAATTGCTCATTCACTGTATACTCTGAAGCATTCAACATGACGGCCTCATAAGCCTCAAAGTCCTTACCATTGATCATTCCAAGTGGACCGGTAAGAATATTCAATGCTGTAATATTTTGTCCGTCAGAAGTTTGAACACCTACGAAGGATCGCAGGGCAGCCTGTTCGGCGGGTCCGATTGGTGAACTTCGGGTAGAGTCGGTAAGTATTTCATAAAGATCATTCGAACGAAAATTATCCGCAATCCTGATATTTGGATTCGGATTGATCAGGTTTTGGTACGACGGATCCTGAGATGAGAGCTGAATAGGTTGACTTTCCCCAAGGTCGGTAAAGGCGATCACATTTCTTGAATTCTGAATTTGACCTCCAACCTGGGTCACCCATACATCCACTTTATTGATACGGAAATTAGAGACAATGTTGGGCAGATCCGACAAAGCCCTGTTATATCTGTCGCGGAAGTAGTGACTAAGGAAATAGTGCTGATTGTCTTCATAATCCGATGCGGAAAGTTCAAACTCCATTGTTTGGGAACCTCCCTGACTATTCACTTCTTTACGCTCTCCTTTTTCCTGAGAAAGAATGGAGGTCACTCTAAGTCGACCAAATTTCAGCTCAGTCTTGATTCCAAAAAGCGTCTGAGAACCCTGGATCAATGAACCATTGAGCGGAAGTGCCACGTTACCGAGCTCTATCTTCTGAATGATCTCATCTTCATACCCTGAGTATTCGATCTTGGTCTGGTTCTCGAAATCGAAGGTTGCCTCTGTATTATAACTTGTTGAGATCTTGAGTTTATCACCAACGGAACCTACGACGTTCAACTGGATTTTTTCGTCAAAGTCGAAGTTGGTCGTTCTACGCTGATTTTCCGGTATGGCGGGATTGTCCCTCCTTGTTGTATTGATACCAAATGAGATCTCAGCTGAACCCTGTGGTCGAATGTCGATTGTATTCCCTCCAAAAATCCTGTCGAAGGTCTTACCCTCAACATATAACTTTGGTCTGAATGCCGAGCCGTCTCCTATGTCTTCTTCTCTCGATTTTTCTCTGAAAAATTCCCGATCCGCACTTTTCATATCATACTTGCGGTACTCCTCCAGAGTCATAAATTCCGGATTCCTGAAATTCCGGTCACCCATTTTCTGCTGATAGATGTAGGAGTCAGTCTCAGGGTCATAGACAAATTCACCCTTGATGTTTGAAGGTTGTTTCAGGTAAAGACCTCCATCCTGATTCCCGCCGTTCAGACCTTCCCCACTTTTGTCCTTAAAAGGATAACGAAGATCGATCTTCGTGGAGTCTTTCTCTGTTGTGTCGACCTGTATGAAATCGTAACCACTTGAATATGAGAGTGTTGATATTGACAATAAGATAGAGAACAATACCCACCGCTTTAAATAGCAAAGCGGTCTCAATCTGGAATTGATATACTTTATCTTATTCAAGATTTCGAAGGTATTCCGGACCTATATTCCTTTTAAAACAGCTTTAATGAGCTGCTCAACAGATTCATGATCTTTATTTTCTTTCATCGCTTTGTGCAGACCTTTTTCTGCCACTGATTTACTGAAGCCCAGCATTAACAATGCTGATAACGCTTCATCTTTGAACCTATTGCCTTCGGATGTTGAAATACTTGGTAATTCTTCTTTGCTCAATTTGTTTCTCAAATCGACAATTATTCTTTCTGCCGTCTTCATTCCTATACCTTTTACCCCTTTCAGTGAGCCCACATCTCCTTCAATTATGGCCACCTGAACCTCTTCCGGATTCATTGCAGACAGGATCATATTTGCAGAAGCGGCTCCCACTCCAGAGACGGAGATAAGAAATTCGAACATTTGTTTTTCAGCTTTAGAATGAAAGCCATACAGAAGATTAGCATCTTCTCTGACGATATGGCTGGCATGCAAAACGCAGTTTCCTTCGTTTGGCATTTCTGAGTAGGTATTCAACGTGATAAACAATTGATATCCTACTCCATTACAATCTATTACGGCGTAAGCCGGATTCTTTTCTATCAGTTTTCCTTCTATCCTGATTATCATAGTTATTCCCTTGTTTGTGCGTCGGCAACTGCAATCGTCACCATATTCACAATTTCCCTGACACTACTTCCCATCTGAAGAACATGCACCGGTTTTTTCAATCCCAGCAGAATCGGACCGATCATTTCGGCCTCACTCATTTCGTTGACCAGTTTATAGGCAATGTTCCCTGAATTGAGATCGGGGAATATCAAAGTATTGGTTTTGTGACCCGCCAATTCATTGAATGGAAAGACCTCGTTTCTCAATTTTCGGTTAAGTGCAAAATTAGCCTGAATTTCTCCATCTACAACGATATCAGGGTGTTCAATATGTAATTTTTTCACGGCCTCTTTCACATGTGTGCTCGTTTTTGCCGATGATGATCCGAAATTGGAATATGACAGCATGGCCATTTTCGGTTCCACCATAAACCTGCGTATGCTTCTGGCAACTAGAACGGTAATATCCACGAGCTCGTCTGCATTGGGTTCAATGTTCACTGTTGTGTCTGCAAAAAAGAAGGGGCCTCCCTTATTGGTCCAAATAATGTGCATTCCTGCAATTTTGGAAACTCCCTCTTCCTTTCCGATAATCTCAAGTGCGGGACGGATTGCTGTAGGGTAATTCCGAGTCAAGCCGGAAATGAATGCATCGGCCTCGCCTGCCTCAACCATCATATTCCCGTAATAACTCCTTCCTCTCATTGCTTCTTTGGCCTCATAAAGAGTATATCCTTTCCTCTTTCTTTTCTCATAAAGGATCTTACCGTAGCGCTCTCTTGTTTCTTCTTGCTCTTCCGTTTTTGGGTCTATTATGCTAACTCCATCCAGCTCTAGATTATTCTCTTTAATTAGCCTTTTTATCAACTTCTCATTTCCAAGAAGGATTGGAATTGCTATGCCTTCATCACGGACAATCTGTGCCGATTTTAATACCTTGTATGTATCTGCCTCAGCGAATACAACTCTTTTCGGACTCATCTTGGCCCTGTTGGTAATGCTGCTGATGAATTTATTATCCAGTCCGAGACGTTGATTCAATTCCTCCTCGTAAGCCTCCCAATCAGAAATGGGTTTTCTCGCAACACCCGATGACATAGCCGCTTTGGCAACAGCAGGGGCCACGCGAGTCAAAAGACGAGGATCCAGCGGTTTGGTAATGATAAATTCTTTACTGAATACAAGGTTCTTGGAGTTGTAGGCCGCATTTACTACTTCCGGAACAGCTTCTTTAGCGAGATCAGCAATGGCTTTTACTGCGGCCAGTTTCATTTCTTCGTTTATACAGGTTGCTCGCACATCCAGTGCACCTCTGAAGATGTAGGGAAATCCTAATACGTTGTTTACCTGATTAGGAGTATCGGATCTTCCTGTGGCCACAATAACATCCTTCCGGGCATCTTTTGCATCGGCATAAGATATTTCCGGGTCTGGATTTGCCAAAGCAAATACAATGGGATCTTTAGCCATACTCTTCACCATTTTTTTGTCGAGAATATTACCCTTCGACAAACCCAGAAAAACATCGGCACCTTTCATGGCCTGAGCAAGAGTTTTGGGTTTTTCTGATGAAGCAAATAATGATTTTTCGTTTTGAAGGTTTTCACGATCCTTGGTAATCAACCCCTTGCTGTCGAACATCATGATGTTCTTCTTTCTTGCCCCAAGTGCGAAGAAAAGCTTCGCGCATGCAAGTGCAGCGGCACCGGCTCCATTGATCACGAAACTGACCTCTGTAATTTTCTTTTTAGCCAGTTCAAGTGCATTCAGCAGGGCAGCACTGGCAATAATGGCTGTGCCATGCTGATCATCATGCATTACAGGAATGTCGAGAGCCTCAATCAGTCTTCTTTCAATTTCGAAAGACTCAGGTGCCTTGATATCCTCTAGATTGATCCCACCAAAAGTTGGAGAAATTGCCTTTACCGTATTAACGAATGAATCAATGTCACTGGCATCAACTTCAATATCAAATACGTCGATGTCTGCAAAAATTTTAAAGAGCAAACCCTTTCCTTCCATTACCGGCTTCGAAGCGGTTGGACCAATATTACCCAATCCCAGTACGGCAGTACCATTGGAAATTACAGCCACCAGGTTTCCTTTACCGGTATATCGATAGGCGTTGTCTTTGTCTTTCTGAATCTCCAGACAGGGTTCGGCCACACCAGGTGAATAAGCAAGAGAGAGATCGCGTTGAGATGAATAGGGTTTGGTTGGGTGAATCTCGATTTTACCCGGCCTTCCATTTTCATGATATTCAAGCGCTTCCCGCTTAATCTGTTTCGATTTCATGCAAATTCAATAAGTGGATAAATGTACACATATTGAGAGGCTTATTAAAAATAATTGCTTCATTTGAGAAGCAGTTTTTCACATGAAAAAAGTCATTGTATTTACCGGCGCAGGCGTAAGTGAAGAAAGTGGTATAAAAACCTTTCGGGATAATGGGGGATTATGGGAGGAATATGATGTTCTGGAAGTGGCTACTCCTCAGGCCTGGTCGAGCCAACCAAAACTCGTTCTCGAATTCTATAATGCGCGAAGAAAGCAGGCCCGACTGGCGCAACCGAATCTGGCACATAAAATAGTGGCTGAGATGCAAGAATTCTTTGATGTTGAAGTGATAACGCAAAACATTGATGACTTGCATGAAAAAGCCGGATCGAAAAACGTTCTGCATTTGCATGGCGAATTAATGAAAGCCCGAAGCAGTATTGATGAAAATCTAATCTATGATATCGAGGGAGATGAAATAGAATGGGGTGCTAAATGTGAATTGGGCAGTCAATTACGACCCCATGTTGTTTGGTTCGGCGAACAGGTGCCGGCCATGTACGAGGCCGAAGCACTAATGAGGAAATGTGAGATTTTTATTGTAATTGGAACATCTCTAAACGTGTATCCGGCGGCCGGTTTGATCTATAGTGCTCCGGATGGATGCCCAATTTATGTTGTTGATCCTGGTGATCCACTTATTCCTCCTCATTTACAAGTTACATGGATAAGAGAAAAAGCAGGACAAGGAATGAAATCTCTTTTTAAAAAAATCAGGCCATAAAAAAAGCGACCCGAAGGCCGCTTTCATTTCGTATTTAGAGACTTAATTATTTATCAAGAATAAGTTTTCTTGTGATCACTGCATCGTCAGAAACAATGTTCACATAGTAAAGTCCATTCTGCAAAGCAGAACCATCAACGTTCAGCTTATAGTTACCCGCACTGTAAACAGAATTCGGGAAAGATTGAACAACTTTACCTGTTACGTCAAATACGTTAACAGCAATGTTCTGAGTTTCTTCAAGATTGAATTCAATAGTCGCCTCATTGTTAAAAGGGTTTGGATAGATTCTCAAATCAGAAACATTGGATTCTTCATCGATACCTACAGTAGCAACATCCTGAAGATCTCTCCAAGCTGTGTTCCAAACTCTCTTAGTCGCTTTATCCTCAACCCAGGCAACTACTCTAAGGTCATCCATTTCTTCAACGTTCGTACCTGTCATGTTGGTAGTATACGTTTGGTTAACTGTTTCGTTCGCTCCAAGAACAGATAGATCCGTTCCAGAAGAAGTATTTGCAAACTTCATGAAAACAGCCTCAAACTTTGTTTCACCATTTGTACCAACATTACCTGTAGTCTCATTCTCAGTGATAGCAACCATCAATCTCAATTGATCAGAAGTATTACCGTGAATCGAGTTAACATCTATGTCAAGATTAACTTCTTTGCTATTTGGATCGTAAGTAGCAGTATTAAACTCTATCTCAAGGAATGTAGCTACCAATGCAGCAGCGTCAAGTTGCTGAGAAGTCATGTTTGGAGTGTAAATATCACCTACAGTGGCACCATCAATCCATGAGTTTGGCACACCATTTACTCCGTAATACATTCTTCTGTCACCACCTTCCTGAACATAATATGGATCACCAGAACCAGGCCAGCTCATTTGGTACTTAACAATATTGTAATCAGATCTGCTAAATAACAGACTTGTAAGGTTCTGGTTACCCGGAACACAAGGAGGACAAGTAGAACTTGTGAAGTGCTCAATCAGGATAGTCCTGTCCTGAGCATTAGAAAAAGATGCGAGACTTACAAAGAAGGTAAGTAAGCTCAACGATAGTATATATCTTTTCATGATAAATAAAGATTTAATTGTTACGAAAGATTCAAAGATAAAATAATGTAGCTCCCAAGAAACCCAAGTTATTTCTTCAAATTGACCAAAAACTGGTCATTATTGAAATCCTATAACTTAATTCTTGATGAACTTTTTGTTAAATATAAGTTCTTTTTGATTCATAACCCTGATGACATATGAACCTTTTTTGAGTTCATTACCAAGCTCCAATGTATTTGAACCTGAATTCAACTCACCAATATTCACTTGTTTTCCGGTCAAATCATAGATCTCATAAGTAAGAGCGCTGTTGATTTTCATGTCTGCAGGAATGTTTACAAACAACTCATTTTCAACTGGATTAGGGAACATTTCTATATTGTTTTCATTCAATTCTTCCTGTCCAACAGTCACAATATCAAACATGATGTCGAAATAAACTGAATCCGTTGGATTATCACCAGGATAGAAGACAAACCTATGCTGAGCCTGCCCAAGGTTCATTTCAGGCTGCAAATAATCAGTGAAATCAAGAACGGTGTCGTTCATATACATCCAAAGCGAGTCATCTGCCTCCCAAACTGGCTTGCTGCCTGCTGGCTCAGCAGGATAACAAAGGAACCAGCAGAAGTAATCATTACTTCCGGGTATGTAAGAAATTTCCTGTCTTTTAACGGCAACAAGCATCGAGTCCTGTTTGTCCATAACTGCACCAATGGTGATTTTAATATCCTTGGTGGCACCGTCGCCATAAACGACTTGTGTTGTTCCGTTCACTATGCTATCATTCTTCAGTGAAAAAAACGTAATTGCATCATTCTGAGCACTTAAGATGCCAGTTGTTGCAAAAGCAAAAAGAGTAAGTAAAAGTTTTTTCATCGTTTTATTTTTTGTGAACTCAAATTTACCATATTTCGTCAAGTTATGTGCGCAGCATTATCGCAATCTTAGAATGTCAGAGGATTTTTACAGACCTGCTGATTACGATTGCTTTTTTTATCTTTGCGCCTCTTAAATTTTTCGAAATATGAAGTTTGCAATTACTTTAATATCCAGCGTTCTTTTGCTGGCATCTGCTGCTATAGCTCAGGACAGAATTCCTCATGTAATGGTTAAAGACATCGATGAAAGACCATTCAATACGGCCGACATAGAGAATGACGGAAATCCTATTATCATCAACTTCTGGGCAACATGGTGCAGTCCATGCAAGAGGGAGCTCAATAATATTGCCGATCTGTATGCAGACTGGCAAGATGAAACAGGTGTTAAAATAATTGCCGTAACTATTGATGATGCCAGAAATGTTGCAAAGGTTGAGCCTTATGTAAATGGAAAAGGCTGGGAATATGATATTTTACTCGATGTGAATCAGGATCTGAAAAGAGCCATGAGTGTGAATAATATACCGCACACATTCCTTGTCGATGGTGAAGGACAGATCGTCTGGCAGCACAATTCTTACTCTGAAGGAGATGAGTATGAATTGTATGAAAAGGTGAAAAAGTTGTCGAAGAATCTGGTAAAATAAACCCATAGACAGTTTTTGATGATCAGGAGGGCAGGACTTATAACAGTAGTTCTTGTAGCTACTTTCGTTTCTACATTTTCTCAGGAGCAGGAAGGGGAAAAGAGCTTTATTCAGCAGGGTGAGGTTCATGGAAACTTTCAGACTGAATTTCAATATTATTTAGAAGATACGATTATTGGCGCGCCCATTGTTCCTGAGAAACTCGGAATGAACGCATTTGCCAACGTGAACTATTTTAATGGTCCAATCACCGCCGGACTTCGTTACGAGAGTTATCAGAATGCACTACAGGGTTTTCCCGAAGGCTATAAGGGAAATGGAATTCCTTACAGGTACTTTATGTACAATAAAGACTTCCTGAGTTTCACTGCGGGTCACTTTTATGAGCAGTTTGGAAACGGATTCATCTTCAGAACCTATGAGGAAAGGGGCCTTGGTTATGATAATGCCATGGACGGAATTCGAATCGGCCTGAAACTCCATGACGGATTATATGTGAAGGGAGTTATTGGACAACAAAGAGTATTTTTCCGTTTGGGAGAAGGTATTGTCAGAGGTGTCGATGCCGAGTGGTCTTTGAATGAGTTCTTCCCGCAAATGAATGAAGGAAATCATCGTCTTGTTCTTGGAGGAAGCTTTGTGAGTAAATATGAGAAAGATCAAAGTTCGGAATTAATTCTTCCTGAGAACGTTGGTACAGCCGCTGCAAGATTTAATTACAAGTACAAGAAGGTTAGGGTAAATGGAGAATATGTATTCAAGATCAACGACCCTTCCCTTGATAACGGATACATCTACAACACAGGTGAGGTAATTTACCTACAGACTTCCTATTCGAAACGAGGATTTGGCGCTACGGCTTCGGTATTGAGAAATGATAACATGTCTTATAAATCAGAAAGAGACATGGATGGAAACAACCTTCTAATTAACTATGTCCCAGCTCTTACCAGACAGCATACCTACAACCTGCTCGCAACACTTTACCCCTATGCTACCCAGCTTCTCGGACAAATGGGAGCACAAGTTGAAGTGACAAAGAAATTTAAGAGAAAGACATTCCTTGGCGGAAAATACGGAACTATCGTTTCATTGAACTTCTCGGGATATAATAACATTGATACTACTCATATCGTCGATCCACAGAGAGACGCTCTTGGATTGGCAAGAGAATACACCTCCGAGAGATTCAAACTCGGTGAAAAATATTGGAGGGAAATGAACGTTGAAATCACAAAGAAATTCTCCAAGACCTTTAGTTTGATTTTCGACTACTCCTATTTAGAATACAATCAGAACGTGATTGAAGGGAAATCTAATCCCTGGGATATCATTTATGCCAATGTATTTGTTGCAGATATCACAACAAGGTTGAATCAAAAGAATGCCATTCGTACTGAATTGCAGACACTACTTACCGATCAGGACCAGGGAGATTGGGCTACTATATTGATTGAATATACCTATGCTCCTCATTGGTACATAGCCGTGATCGATCAGTATAATTTCGGAAACAAAACAGAGGATAAAAGAATTCATTATTTCAACGTTGGAGGAGGATATAATAACAAGGGAACAAGAATTGGTGTTTCCTACGGTCGACAAAGAGCCGGTATCTTCTGTGTCGGAGGGGTTTGTAGGGTTGTCCCGGCGTCCAATGGTTTCTACATGTCTGTGACCCATTCATTTTAGTAATTTTATAGGGTAATGAAGAATTTACTTCAATTCATAGTTTTCATTTTATCGGTTTCATTTATTGCATCATGTGATGTGGTTGAAGATCCCTTTCCGCCCAACCTTGATGCCGGAGAATTACCATGGGATGATTCTTCTTTCTCAGAACCAAATGACGGAGTAAGATTCGTTTTAATGGAGGAATTTACGGGCCATACGTGCACCAATTGTCCAGATGCTGCGAAAGAAGTTGAAAGACTTAGAAAAAAGAAATACGGCAAGAAATTTATTCCTATTGCCATGCATGCCACAGAAACCTTTGGGGCTCCTAAGGTTGTGGATGGTGCTCCGGCAGGTTCTTATCAATCTGACCATCGAACTGACGAAAGTCTGGATTATGAAAATGAACCAATTTTCGGAGACTTTGCTTTGCCTAAAGCCATGATCAGTCGAAGAGGTGACGAACCAAAAATGCAAAACGTAACAAGATGGGTTCCTTATTGCGACGCCATTTTTAATACTGACGATTCAGCATCAGTGGCCGACATCAATATCAAAACATATTTTCACACTCCATCCTCGACGTTCAAAGTGGCCGTTGAAATTGAGTGGATCGAAGATTATGCGGGTGATATGAATCTCCAAATTCAAGTAGTTGAAGATAGTATCATCGATTGGCAGTTGGATAATGGAGCACATATTCCTGATTACGTTTTCGACCATATGTATCGAGGAGCTGTGAATGGTTCCTGGGGTACACCTCTGGAAGCAGCTGAAGCCGGAAGTACGACAGATACATCTTTCAGCCGCGAAATTGAATTGTATCTAGGGAAGGTTCGACAATTCAGTCTGAATAATTACGAGAAAACAAACTTTGACGACTGGCACGTTGTTGTATATCTTTACAAAGACTCACCGGATTATGAAGTGATGCAGGTAAATGAAGCATCTCTGACATCTGCAGGCAAACTATGAAAAAAGCCCTATTTATTTGTTTGATGCTTTCATTCCTTTTTGTTTTTAAAGGACAGGCTCAGACATTTAAATCAGGTTTATTTGCCGGAATCGTGACCAGTCAGGTTGGAGGTGACGGCTACAGCGGATTTAATAAACTGGGAGTCACATTCGGTGGATTCGTAAGATATCCTATGAATGACCGTTGGTCAAGTCAGTTTGAAATTGCCTATGTACAAAAAGGAAGTAGAAACGACTTTTCCATATCTGAGAATGACCCTACACAATCATCCGAATTCTTCTTGCTCAGACTCGATTATGTAGAGATCCCTTTCCTGTTCAAGTTCAGCCACAACAACTTTGTTTATGAGGGTGGATTATACTATGGAAGACTCGTAAGTGCTTACATGGAATTCAGAAATGACGGTGGTTCGGGTGGCGTTTACGATGGTCTTGATGAGATTAATCAGTTATTCAATAATCCAGTTCAAAACTGGGATCTGGGATTGCTCTTTGGTGTGGGTTATAAGATCCACGATAATCTCTTGGGTCATGTCAGGCTGTCAAACTCCATTGTACCAATCAAAGAATTTGAATCCGGACAGGTTGATCTCTATCCTACTTCATTCCGTCTGGGTTTAACAAATACAGTGGTGCTCGGAACCTTCCGTTATACCTTTGGCGAGGGTGACGAAAAACACGTAAGAACAAACAAAGAAATCGACTGATTCGTTGTCAGAAAGAAATCCTGACTTCCTTCTTAAAAAGTACTGGTCGTACGATTCATTCAGACCACTTCAAAAAGACATTGTAGATTCCATCATTGAGGGAAAAGACACATTTGCCTTGTTACCGACCGGGGGTGGTAAATCTGTTTGCTACCAGATTCCTGCCCTGGCTTTGGATGGTTTGTGCATTGTAATATCACCGCTGATCTCACTCATGAAAGATCAGGTAGAGGATCTCAAAAGCAGGGGCATAAAGAGCATGTATATATCGTCGTCCATGTCACGCCTAGAAATCGACCATGCTCTCGATAGCGCTGCCTATGGAGACTTCAAGCTTCTTTATGTTTCTCCGGAGAGAATTCAAACCGAGATTTTCATCGAACGATTTCGTAAAATGAATGTGAGTTTCATTGCCGTTGACGAATCACACTGTATCTCTCAATGGGGTTATGATTTTCGACCAAGTTACTTGAACATCAAGCAGCTTCGAGAAATAAAACAATTGCCTGTTCTGGCTCTTACAGCGACTGCCACACCAGAAGTCGTGACAGATATAATTGATAACCTCGAACTAAAAGATGTCAAAACCTTTTCACGAAGTTTCAAAAGGGACAACATCACCTTTGACGTCATAAAAACTGAAAATAAGTTCAAGCAAGTTATCAGAACAATCAGCTCCTATAAAGGATCAGGTATCATTTATGTAAGAAATAGAAAGAGATGTAAAGAGATCTCTGATATTCTGAATAACGAAGGCATCAAGTCACTTTATTATCACGCAGGCCTCAGTAATAGTGATCGCGAAGATCATCAGAACTCCTGGATGAAAAATGAATGCCGGGTCATCGTTGCAACCAATGCCTTCGGTATGGGTATCGACAAATCAGATGTGCGTTATGTGATTCATTGGGATATTCCCGATAATCCGGAAGCATTTTACCAGGAAGCGGGAAGAGCCGGTAGAGATGGACAGGATAGTCTATCCCTATTGTTATACAGTCAATCTGATATTTTTAATCTTAGGGAGAATTTCAATACCTCATATCCGAGTATTGAACAGATCCGTGAGACTTATCTGGAGCTGGCAAATTATTTCCAACTCGCGTCCGGTAGTGGCATGATGGAAAACTTTCATTTCAACTTGCAAGATTTTTGTGAGCGATTTAAAAAGCAAAAAGTACTTACTTATAATTCACTGACTCAACTGGAAAAAGAAGGCTTGATTAGCATGTCGCAAGGATTGAAATTTTCTTCCACCATTGAAATTCATGGCAGGCATGATCAGCTTCTGAATTTTAGATCGGAGAATAAATCCTATGATGAATTCATTGCTTACTTGCTCAGAGCTTTTTCTGGAATATTGGACGGTCCGGTGAAAATTGATGAGAGCAGAATTGCCAAAGATCTTGGATTGAATAAAAAAGAGGTTTCAAGAAAATTGAACTACCTGAATCAGGTAGATCTGCTCACTTATCAAAAAGGGGACGGAGAACCATTAATTACCTATTTGCAGGAAAGAAAGGATTCAAAGAACCTATCCATCTCAAGCACCGAATACACGAAGAGAAAAGAAAGTCAGAGAAAGCGCCTTGAAGAAATGATCTCCTACGTGGAAGAACGCACTTGTCACATACAGTTTATTCTGAAATATTTTGGTGAGAAAGATGCAGAATTGTGTGGTAAATGTGATGTCTGCAGAAGTTCAGAAAGTACCTCAGCACAAATAGAATCTGACATTCTTGATTTATTGCGGAGTGGAAATCAAAGTCTTGATCAAATAATTGAAAAACTCCCCAATCATAGTCGAGAGGAGGTTCAAAATATTTGTCAGGAACTTCTAAGAGGTGAAGTCATTAAAATGCCGGAACAAGGCACTTTTTCTTTGTAGGCTAACACATTCGGAAATCTTTAGCAACAAGCTGAAGACTGGTTCGTCCATTCCAGTGGTTCTCTTCGATGTTATATACCAGGTCAATCATAACACCCAAGTCCAACTCATCGACCCTCTTGCCCATTCCAAAAGCAATGACATCAAATTTTATATTCTCTTGTCCGGGGTCAAATACCTTTAATTTAAGGTGATGACTCCCATTTCTATCCTCAAGCGATCGCAATTCATGCACAACGAGTTGTCTTGATAAAAAGACTGGATTCATGTTCCCAGGTCCAAATGGAGCAAAGAGTCTGAGATGAGTATAGAATCTTGAATCAACCTCCTTGAGGGCAATCTCGGAATCAATTTCAATCTGAGGCTGCAAGTGTTGTTCTTCAATACGTTCAGAAACGACTTTTTCAAACTTGTCACGAAACTTTTCGAAATTCTCTTGTTTCATTGTCATTCCGGCTGCATACTTGTGACCACCATATTGAATTAGCAGATCTGCGCACTCCTCAAGAGCAGAGTAGAGATCAAACCTTTTTACCGACCTGGCAGAACCACTCAGAATTCCATCAGCACCGGTAAAAATGATCGTGGGACGGTAATACCTTTCAATTAATCTCGATGCCACAATTCCAATCACTCCTTTATGCCATTCTTCATTAAACAGAACCGTTGTTTTTCTTTCAGAAAATCCTTCATCTTCCCGAATGCTTTCCAAAGCATCCTGAGTGATCATTCGGTCAGTTTCTTTTCTTTCATTGTTCAGCAGATCAACCTCTTTGACCGTATTAATAGCCTCATTATAATCCTTGCTGATCAGTATCTCAACGGCCTTCTTTCCGCTCGCCATCCTTCCCGCAGAGTTTATTCTAGGAGCAATTTTAAAGACGACATCAGATATTTTATAGTCCTTGGTTTTTCCACTTATTTCCATCATGGCTTTCAAACCCGGACTTGGATCTGAATTGATTTTTTCTAGGCCAAATTTTGTCAGAATCCTGTTTTCTCCGGTAATCGGAACAATATCTGCCGCATTGCTTGTAGCCAACAAGTCCAGGTTATTCAACTCCCTGTTGTCTTCAATATTCAAATCCATGCTCAAAGCCTGCATCAATTTGAAGGCAACACCTGCCCCGGACAAAGAATCATACGGGTATTGACAATCTGATCTTTTGGGATCAAGAATGGCCACAGCTTCGGGTAATTTCTCACCGGGAGTATGATGATCACAAATGATAAAATCGATGTCGTGTTGGCCGGCCATGGCCACTTTTTCAACTGCCTTTATTCCACAGTCGAGACTTATTATAAGTTTCACATCATTCTCTGCAGCATATTCTATGGATTGAACAGATATGCCATAACCCTCTTTGTATCGGTCCGGAATGTAGTATTCCAGATCATCATGAATACTGCTGAGAAAATTATAGGAGAGGGAAGTCGCAGTGGTGCCATCCACATCGTAGTCACCGAGTAGCATAATCTTCTCATCATTATCCATTGACTTCTTAATTCGATCAACTGCCTTTCTCATATCCATCATTGAAAATGGATCGTGGAGCATTTCCAAAGACGGCCTAAAGAATACTCTGGCCTCTTCAAAAGTGTTTACTCCTCTATTCAAAAGAAGTTTGGTGAGAATAGGATGAAGATTGATCTCCTTCGATAATTCCTCAATCTTTTCAATTTCAGGAGATTCGGCAATTATCCATTTATTTTCTGTTATGCTTTGCAAACGCTTCTAATTTTTTCCCGCTACGATTATGACAAACTCACCCTTATTATTTTTATCTGAAAAAGTCTCTGACAATGTTGCCAGATCACCCCTGATTGTCTCTTCAAATTTTTTGGAGATCTCACGGCTGACACTTGCCAGGCGGTCTGGTCCAAATGCACTGCTAAGCTCTTTAAGAGTTTTGCCAATGCGATATGGAGACTCATAGAAGATCATGGTCCTGTCTTCCTCCGATAATTTTTCAATCCTGGTCTTCCTTCCTTTTTTCTGTGGAAGAAAACCTTCAAAAACGAATTTCTCTGTTGGCAAACCACTTATCACAAGGGCCGGGACAAATGCTGTTGGACCTGGCAAGCATTCCACTTCTATATTCCTCTTGATGCATTCCCTCACAATAAGAAATCCGGGATCGGAAATACCCGGAGTTCCCGCATCAGATACTAATCCAACAAGTTCATTTATTTCAATCAATTCGACGAAACCTTCAAGCAATTTGTGTTCATTGAACTTATGATAGGATTTCATTCTTTTCTGAATGCCCAGCATTTTGAGCAAATTTCCCGTATGCCTTGTATCCTCTGCCAACAGAACGTCGACTTCTTTTACACTGTTCAGCACCCTTTCAGAGATGTCTTCAAGATTGCCAATTGGCGTGGGAATGATAATTAGTTTGGACAAGGGGCAGAATTTGAGGTAAAAATAAATAATCTGTTGTTGGAAAGTACTTCAGAGAGCCTATATAAAAGACCCGAATTGATTTAAATTAGCCTTGAATCGGTGTCTTCAATGTGGAAATATATTCTCCTTTCTGGTTTCATCCTCATGTTGCCTCAGTCAGAATCTGTGGCTCAGGAAGTGAAATCCAGTCCATGTATTGAGACCATGACTACCACAGAACGTGACGCCATGTCTGGTGTGGCTGAAGGAACAATGATCTTTAATACAAGTACAGGCTGTCTCAATCTCTACCAGGGAGATAAATGGAGGATCTTTTGTGAGAACAACAGAAAAGAAGAGGTAAAGTATGATCAGAAAACGGGTAAACTCGACTACAAGGTTGGGGACGAATGGCTCTCTTTTTCTATGGTAAAAGATGAAATACCAGAGAAAGAAGACTCGGATCAATTGGAAAAAAATCATGAATTGCCCGTTGATGTAGAGGATTCAAAAAGCGCTGCTTATCTTCCGATTGACTGTCGACAAAAACCCACACGGCCTTATGCCGGTAAAGACTTGGTTGGCGTAGATACGGTATTACTACAAGGAAACAGGCCGAGTCACGGAATTGGATTCTGGCAGATCATCAAAGGGGAAGGTGGCAAGATCATAGATTCACTGCGGCCAAACACGGCTTTCATTGGGATTCAGGAAACAACATATCACCTTCGCTGGACGATTGCTACACAATGTGATACATTATTTGATGAAATGGGTGTGCGCTTCAGACCCCCATGTGATCCAAAACCTAGCCAGTCTTTCGCCGGTAACGATCAGTTTAATGTTGAAGAGACAAAGTTGAATGCAAATTACCCGAGGGTTGGAAAAGGCAGCTGGACCATCATAAGTGGTAATGGTGGAATTCTGGGAAATCATGAGGATCCAAAATCGCACTTCACGGGTAAAGCAGGTGAATCCTATTTGATACGATGGGTAATTCGAAACGAATGTGGACTCACTTTCGACGATGTTATTATCAGCATCAAACCTCCATGCAGTCCGCGACCGTCACAAGCTAATGCAGGTGATGATCAAGTAGAAGTTGAAAAATGCAGGTTAAATGCAGAAGTTCCAAAACATGGAACCGGGAAATGGAGAATTCTGGAAGGAGATAAAGGCAAATTCTTCAATAAGGAGAGTCCAACAACTACTTTTTACGGACAACCCGGAGAGACCTATGTTTTGCAATGGACGGTCAGCACAAAATGCGGCAGCACGGCCGACGAAGTGACGGTGCAATTTGCTTCATACTGTCCGGATGAATTCACGGATTTCAGAGATGGTAAAAAATACAAGAGCACCCGACTGGCCGGACTTTGTTGGATGACTGAAAATCTTGATTATCAAGGTGAAGATATTGAATGGTATTGTTATGAAGGTTATCCTGACAATTGCGAAAAATTCGGTGCGCTTTACTCCTGGAATACAGCTATGGCCGGAAAGAGTAAAGAGAAAGTTCAGGGAATTTGCCCTGAAGGATGGCACATACCCAGCGATAAAGAATGGCAGTATCTGATCGACTCAAGTGGTTATAGTGGTATAGAACTTCAACTAAATGGAAACAGTGGATTTGATGTTGGCATGGGAGGAGCCAGATATACCAATGGCAAGTACCTTAATAAGAGAGAATATGCTTACTTCTGGAGTTCAACAAGCAAGGACGAAATCACAGCATGGAACAGGTATTTCCCCTTTAAGAGTAACAATATCGATCATTTTCCGACCGATAAAAATCACAGCTTTTCTATTCGCTGTGTAAAAGATGATTGATCAGTCGGCGTCGTAGTCTATCACAACTTTTTCAGAAGTCGGGTGAGCCTGACAGGTAAGAACATAACCTTCTTCAACTTCATCATCGGTCAGTGCATAGTTCATTGACATTTTCACACTACCTTCCATTACTTTGGCCCTGCAAGTACAGCATACCGCACCTTTACAAGAGAATGGAACATCGGCACCGGCATCCATCGCAGCATCAAGAATAGAATCACCAGAGGTGTTGAGATTATAAGTGAAGTCTTCACCATCCATGATAACAGTCACTTCACTATCTACCTCTTCGGTAATCTCATTTTCATCTTCGGCAGCAACCGGAGTTGTAAATAGTTCAAAATGGATCTTAGCCTGATCAACCCCGTTTTCTGAAAGTTTATCCTTAACACTGAATATCATCTCTTCCGGTCCGCAAAGAAAATATTCGTCTGCATTGTAAAAAGCCGGTTCACTCCCCTGGAATTCATCACATCTTTCGGCATTGATCCTTCCAAAAAACGAACCCATAGATTGATCCTGACTCAATACATATAGAAGATTGAAACGATCTCCGAATTGAGATTTCAGAGCGTCGAGTTCTTCTTTAAAGATGATTGAATTGGCATTTCTATTTCCGTAATAAAGAGTGAAAACACTTTCGTTTTCTACATTCAATACGGTTTTAATAATTGAGATCACAGGTGTGATTCCACTACCTGCAGCAAAGGCTGTGTAATTCTTTTTTTGTCCTTCTTTTACCTCAGTGTAGAAATTTCCCAGTGGAGGCATCACTTCTAGAATATCTCCTTCAGCAAGGTAGTCATTGGCGAAGCTCGAGAATTTTCCGTTTTCAACTTTTTTCACGGCTATTCTCCATTCCTCATCAGAAACCGGACTGGAGCAAAGTGAGTAGGACCTTCTTACTTCTTCTCCGTTGATTCGTTTTTTAAAGGTCAAATATTGTCCGGCCTTATATGCGAAAAGCTTTTTCAATTGATCGGGAATATCCATAGCAATGGATACTGTATCCTCAGTTTCCCTTTTTACATCCTTTATCCTCAGCGCGTGAAAATCTGTCATTTGAAATAAAATTGGCGGCAAAAATAAACCTTTTTATTTGTTTTTTTCAGACCCTGCGAAGAGGTCAGTTTACCGCTAAGTCAGAGTTAAAACATCAAATGAACAGGAAGGTTCAGAGATGATGTGATTTATCTCTCCAGGTTGATCATCTTAATGGCATCAAGAGTAGAAATAATGATCAACGGCAAGGTGAAAAGCATAATCGGCCATACGATCCAATGCATGATTACATAACTGAAGTATGCACCGGCAATCATCATTAGCAGAGTAACAAATGCACCTATGATTAAAAGCGTTTTTCTTTCGTATTTCTCTCCTTTAAAATCCCAAATACCTGTCTGAAACAGATAATAAATGGGAAGTGCAACGATAAGGAATGACCAAAAAGTTTTATCTAAATCTTCAATGCTCCCAAATGATGAAAGAACAAAGAGTCCGGCATAGATTAATTTAACGATACCAATGATTTTCACGCCTCTAATCTATTATTTTGAAATAGTTTTGAAAATTGACTTTTAAAATATGTCGGTAAGAAGATTATGTAAGAAATGTAATATCTATAGCGTAGATAGCGACTATTGTTCCAATTGTGGAGACCTGATCAACTTTGAAAAGATCAAAAAAGAAGAATCGGCAAAAAGTACTTACGAGAAGAAAAAACACAAACCGGAAGAAGATCTTGAACGGATTTTTGAGAAGATCAAAAATTCGAGATACCTTCCTGTAAGAATTGTTTACAAAGTATTCTACAGCATCTGGTTTGTCTTTGCAGCCATCATATCCTTCTTTATGTTCATTATTGCAACCATGCCCGGGTGAAAGGAAGAGGTGCACATATCGTATTCTCCATTCTAATGTTTTTCTATGCCATTCATTTGATATTTAAATTCAATTCAATTCCTGTACCCTTATATTTCAGCTCCTATTTTGCCGATACCATCTGTCTTCCGATTTTACTTTACCTCAGCCTTGTAACATTGAGGAAAATTAAAGGAATGCCCCAACTCTATTTGAGTCCTGGAATGATCTTTTTTACCTGGGTATACCTGAGTGTAGTTTTCGAATATCTTCTTCCTTTAATTTCAGACAGATATATAAGTGATCCAATCGACATTCTATTCTACGGACTGGGCGGTGCTCTGTATTTCTTGATCCAAAAGAAACTGTCCTTTAATTAATTCTTTTGAGGTCATACATAATCTTCTTTCTGAAGCTTAATTGATGGTATTATTACTAACATTGCATTTCAACTTCAACCATAGAACATGTCTGATTCAAGCATTCAATTCGAAAAACAAAATAACCTGGCCGTCATCAGGTTAAACCGTGCCGATGTTCTCAACAGTTTCAATCGCGAGATGGCTCTTTCATTTCAAAAGGCACTTCAGGAATGTGATGAAGATCCCTCGATCAGGTCAATATATTTGACGGGTAACGGAAGGGCTTTTTGCGCTGGACAAGATCTTGAGGAAGCTATATCGGAAGATGGTCCTGAATTGAAAAAAATTGTCGCAGAGCATTACAATCCAATCATTCTGTTACTTCGAAAGATCGAAAAGCCAATTATATGCTACGTAAATGGTGTGGCCGCAGGTGCAGGAGCGAACATTGCGCTGGCGTGTGATATTGTTTATGCATCAAAGGAGTCTTCTTTTATTCAGGCCTTTAGTAAGATCGGTCTGATCCCAGACAGCGGCGGTACGTTCACCCTGCCTCGTCTGGTTGGATACCAGAAAGCAGCTGCATTCATGATGCTCGGAGATAAGGTATCTGCAGAAGATGCTGAAAGAATAAACATGATCTACAAGAGCATTGATCCGGCTGACAATGAATCGGAAAATGAGGCCTTCAAAGCTGCCATGAAATTGTCGAACATGCCGACCATTGGACTTGGACTTACGAAGAGAGCCTTGAATTCTTCTTTGAATAATACATTGGAAGATCAACTGAACGTTGAAGAAAGACTTCAGACATTGGCTGGATCGACGCAAGATTATGAAGAGGGTGTAAATGCATTTCTCGAAAAAAGAAAACCCGAATTCAAAGGAAAATAAGATGGATACTGTTGGGATTATAGGTGCCGGCGCAATGGGAAGTGGAATTGCACAAGTAGCTTCTACAAAGGGACACCCGGTAAAGGTTTATGAGTTGAATGAAGATGTTGTTGAGAAATCAAAACAAAATCTTGATAAAGTCTTGAATCGTCTGATTGAAAAAGGAAAGATCGATGAAGCCGAGAAGAACAGAATTCAGGGCAATATAATCTTCGTGTCTGGTATACCTGACTTAAAAGATTGTTCAATGGTCATTGAAGCCATTGTAGAAAACCTTGAAATTAAAAAGAAGGTTTTCTCTGAATTGGAAGAACATGTTTCAGCCGATTGCATCCTGGCTAGTAATACCTCCTCATTGTCAATTGCCAGTATCGGTTCTGCTTGTTTTAAGGATGAAAGAGTGGTGGGTATACATTTCTTCAATCCTGCTCCATTGATGCCATTGGTAGAGATCATTCCTAGTGTTGCCACCAGTCCTGAAGTGCTTACCACGGCAAAAGCAATGATAGATACCTGGGGCAAGAAGACTGTCATCGCAAAAGATACTCCGGGTTTTATTGTGAACAGAGTGGCCCGACCATTTTATGGTGAAGCAATACGGATCTATGAAGAAGGTATAGCAGATATTCCGACCATTGATCAGGCGATGAAAGATAAAGGATTTCGTATGGGCCCTTTTGAGCTCATGGATTACATAGGAAATGATGTCAATTACACAGTAACTGAAACGGTCTTCAAAGAATTCTTTTACGATCCAAGGTATAAACCTTCATTCACACAGAAACGAATGATGGAATCGGGCAGGCTGGGAAGGAAAACCGGTAGGGGATATTATGACTATGCAGAAGGAGCTGAGAATCCTGCACCCTCGAATGACCAGAATCTGAAAGATGATATTTTCTTCCGCATCATCCTTATGCTGATCAACGAAGCTGTGGATGCTCTTTATCTCAGCATTGCCAGTAAAGAAGATCTCGAGACGGCCATGAAAAATGGAGTCAATTATCCAAAGGGATTGCTCGAATGGGCAGAAGAAATCGGACTTGAAAATGTATTGATGGGATTGAAAGCCCTTTACAATAACTATTCAGAAGACCGATACAGACCTAGTATTTTGCTGAAAAAGATGGTAGCTAACAAGAAGACCAGATTCTAGAATTCGTGCACGGCCGCCAGCTTAATCCCCCAAAAAGCCTGATTAACTGGTTTTCCGTCTAAGAGGGCTTCCTCAACATTCAGATCACTGAATCCATATCCCAGTCTGAGACCGGCATCTATTCTGGCGATTTTAGGAATTTCAAAACTGGCTCCGGTTCCCAAAATGGCGAAAATATTACTGGAAGCGTAGAAATCTGTCGCTTCAAACGGCTCTCCCTCTTCTGGCACTTCTTCAACGCCATTTATTATAGTGAATTGAGGACCAATTTCAACATACATCAGACCACCTGCTTTAAACAAAACGGGGATATCAATTTTCTCAATTTCCGTGGTGTACTTGAATTCATCTGTATTCAATGGATCTTTAGTTTCAACAATCCAGTCCTGCTTGTATTTACCCAGTATAACATCTACTTCAATACCCAAGGCATCCGTGAAGTTCAATCCGAAGGCGAAACCAGCGTTGAAGTTGAAAGTAAATTGGGGTTTCCAGGTCATTTCTGAAAGGTTACCTGCATCCGTGGTTTTATAATCGGAAGATAACAACCAGTGATTGGCACCGAGGGCCATTACGCCTGCACGAAATTTTAAAGGACCACCTGCATAGGAATTATGCAAAAGGAATAATGAAAGGGTTAAAAGCAGAATCTTTTTCATATCCGTAAATTTGAATCTAATTTATAAAATCCCAGGCATTAATGTGCACCATTCTATTTTCATGGAAGTCAACTCAGAATTATAAACTCATCCTTGCGGCCAATAGGGATGAATTCTATGAAAGGGAAACGAAAACTGCTCACTGGTGGGATGAAAACCCGAATGTTCTGGGCGGCAAGGACCTTAAGGCTGGGGGCAGTTGGATGGGAATAAACAAAAATGGCAAGATTGCAGCCATTACCAACTATAGAAAATTTCCTTTAGAAACTTATGAAACGTCAAGAGGTCACCTGGTAAAAAAATTTCTTGTTGAGGATATTTCTTCATCCGATTTCATGGCTTATCTCCAAGAAAACGGACAAGAATTTGATGGCTTCAATCTGATCTTTGGAAATGCGGATGAACTTATGTATTTCAGCAATCGTGGTCCTTCTCAAAACTTACAACCTTCAATATACGGTTTGAGCAATCATCTTTTGGATACACCATGGCCAAAAGTCAGAGATGGCAAAAAAGCACTTGAGTCGAATCTCAGCAATGGCAGCCTGGAACCTGAAAATATTTTCAAAGTTTTATCGAACAGAGACATAGCCGGTGACGAAGAACTGCCCAACACAGGCATAGGTTTGGAAAAAGAAAGGATGCTTTCTTCAATATTTATTGAAAGTCCGAATTATGGGACCAGATTAAGCACTGTTTTGACCATAGATTCAGAAAACAAAGTGAGGTTTCATGAAAGGTCTTTCATACCTGAAGATGAGAACTACTTTGAGTTTGACATCAAATGATCAATGACAAGGTCGACGGGTAAATTTTCCCAACTTATAACAGTCTTTCTGTAAGACTTCACCGTTTTCATACTTGATATAGGCGCCATTTGGCAAACCGTTGAGATAATCGACCTGAAGAGACATCTCCCCTGCTTCATCATAATGTGTGAATCGTCCGTCGGGTTTTCCCTGAACACATTTACCCGTAAGTTTGGTAACTCCGTTTTCATGCCTCCAGGTCATTTCTCCATTTGCTGGTTTTCCATCAACTCCATAGTACATTCGCACACCGATCATTTTATCCTTTTTGTATTTGCCTGTAAATAACCTGGTACCATCGATATAAAAACCCAGGATTTCGCCGTGTTTTTGTCCGTTTTTGTAATCTGTAGATAAACGCAACTGTCCATTTGAATAATAGTGTTTTGCCTGTCCGTCCAATTTCCCTTTGCTGAAATGTGTGCTTCGGATCACTCGTCCATCCTCACCGAAAAAAAGAAAAAGGCCCTCTTCCTTATTCTTTTCATAATTGCCATAAATGACCAACCTTTTTTCGTCGTCGTATTCAAAATAATCGCCATTCTTTTCAGGCCAGGTACTTTGATCATTGCCAAGTGGTGTGAATTCATCAACATCTGTCTCAAAAACGTACCAGGTTTTATCTTCAATCACATACACTTTGTGCCATGGCGATTGAAGCAGGTTTTCAATCTTATCAAAGCTGAGACTATCTGAAATTTTTTGGCCGACGCTGGTAAATGAGACTGCGGCCAGAAGAAGAAAAGTGAAAAATCTCAAGATCAGGAATTAAGAGCTTTTGCAAAAAAGTCTTTAACTGGTTTTGAAGCCTTGTAGTAAGATAGGACAATTTGATCAAGGTCGTCTTTCAATACTGTCTCCGGAGGAAGTTGTCCGAAATAGTAGAACTGTTTGTTGTAGATCATTGTTTCTTCTTCACCAATTTCTTTGAATTCCTTTGGGATCACTTTATTCTTCTCTCCTCTGATCTCTCCAAAATGCTCGACAAATTTTTTGTCGCTGTACGCATTCTTAAAGGCCTTTGGGTTTTCTGAAATGGCTGACCGAATATCGTATAGCTGATCTTTATCGCACATATATACGCCACCATAAAGACGTACATGTTCCGGAGTGAATTCCATATAGATTCCCGGAGAGACCATATCCTTTCTTCCTCCTCTAGAAATTATGGCCGAAACCTGAAGCTTATATGGTGTTTTGTCCTTCGAGAATCTGATATCCCGGTTGATTCTGAAAATGGCATCCTTGGGTGCGATATTCACTTTGGGGTCTTCTTTCTTGATCAATTCGATCATATCTCCCACAAAGGTTTGAAATGGAATTTTGACTTCTTTTTCATATCGTTTTCGATTCTTGTCGAACCATTCTTTGTTATTATTTCCTGCCAGCTCTTTAAAGAATTCGAGGAAGTCTTGATTGAAGTATGCCATACTTTACTAATTTGGCCTAAAGTTAAAATTGAATATCCAAATTACAATTAAAAGATTCCTTTCCAGATGAAAAAGCTATCCTACCTGTTTGTATTTCTTGCCATCGTTTCATTCGTCGCTTGCGGTGGTGGTGAAGAAAAGCCTAACGAAACCGAAAATCCTGAAATGGCTGAAGACCATCCAGATCATGAAGGTCATGACGGTCACGATCACATGCCTCCGGAAGAGTCAGCAGACATTGAATTCGAACCGGCCGTTGAAGGAGCGAAAGTATTCTTTGCAAATTTGAAAGACGGGGACGTCGTAAGTTCACCTGTATCTGTTGAAATGGGCGTGGAAGGAATGACGGTTCATCCTGCTGGTGAAGTAATCTCAGGAACAGGTCATCACCACATAGTTATTGACAATCCAGCAGTTCCGATGATTGAAATGGTTCCGGCCGATGAGTTCCATATTCACTTTGGTGGAGGACAAACTGAAACACAGGTTGAATTGACTCCGGGGCCTCACACATTGACATTGCAATTCGCTGATGGCTTGCACAGATCATATGGTGAAGAAATGTCGGCCACGGTTCAGATCGAAGTGCAGGCAGCTGAATAAGTTACTGTCATATCTTTTCATTTTCCTTCTTTTTTCCTGCTCTGCGGATCAGAAAAATGCTGCGAAGGATATAAACCTAATGCTCGACAATTGGCATAAGGCCGCTACCCTCGCTGATGAAGATGTATTCTTTGGCAGCATGACAGAGGATTGCATTTATCTTGGTACTGACAAAACCGAAAAGTGGAAAAGAGACGAACTAAGAGAGTGGTCGAAGGACTATTTTGATCGTGAGAGTGCCTGGGCTTTTGAACCCTTTGATCGCCAAATTTATATTGATCGTAAAGTAGCCTGGTTCGATGAAAAACTCGACACTTGGATGGGAGAATGCCGTGGAAGTGGCGTCGTGGTTCTGACAGAGGAAGGATGGAAACTAAAACATTACAACCTCGCCGTTACGGTTCCAAACGAAAAAATTCAGGACTTCATTCAGCTCGTTGAAGGATCTTAGAGGGAATTGGTTAAGTGGTTAATTGGTTAAATGGTTAATTGATTTCTCATTTCTCATTTCTCAATTATATCAGATATCATCTATCAGATATCATCTATCATAAATCCTCAAAGGTTCTTTTCCCATAATGAGATTTGATCTTTTGATCTATCGAATCATATACCATATTCTTTAGAGTCTCAAAATCATTTTTATCAAGCTGATCCGGATAAATGGCTTCGTTCACGATTACTCTTGCCATTCCGGGTTTGCCTCGACGTCTGAGAAAGGCACCGATTTGAAGGAGTTTAAAAACATTGATGAAGGTGACAGGAACGATGGGGATATTCTCTTTCAAAGCAAGTTTGAATGGCCCATTTTTAAAAGGCATAAGATCAGGTGCGTGATCGGGAATAGTTCCTTCGGGAAAAATCACAACACTGCTTCCATTTTCAATTTCCTGAGCTGCCCGTGTTAATGCCCTCATGCCATCAAGCGCACTATCCCTTTTTACCAGGATATTCATTTTCTTAAAAAAGATACTGAAGAATCGATCTGTTTCGAGCTCTCGTTTTCCTATGAAAATGAAGTATTCGCTGAAGACCCGATACAGGATTAATATGTCAAGATAGGATGTGTGGTTCGGACAAATAATGAATGGCCGGTCAGGCAATTTACCCTCCCATTTGATTCTTGTGCGAACACCAATTAAAGTAAGAATCAACCAGGAATGAAAACGAATTACCTTGAAGCCCATTTTCATCGATTTCTCATTGAGCAACAAGACCAGATACAAAGGATAGAACAACAAAAGACTCAAAATGAGAATTAAGCCGGCGTAGAGCTTCCAGATAACTGATAAGACTTGCAGAAAAGCTCTGATTACTAGTCTTTTACGTCTTTTACTTTCCATTTTTAGGGGGTCGCCAAAAGTACGATTTTTTATTACTTTTGGCGCTATGGCACGCATACTGACGGGAATACAAAGCACTGGAGATGGCGCTCCTCATCTTGGAAATATTTTGGGGGCAATCAAACCGGGAATTGAATTATCAAAAGACCCAAATAATGAGGCATTTTTCTTTATTGCTGACCTGCACTCACTGACTACCGTTAAGGACGCAGAGATCCGAAAAAGAAATACTTATTCCGTTGCAGCTGCCTGGCTGGCCTTCGGTTTCGACTACCAAAACAATGTTTTTTATCGTCAATCTGATGTGACTGAAGTATGTGAACTAACCTGGTTCATGAATTGCTTCACGCCATATCCAATGCTGGCGAATGCGCATTCTTTTAAAGACAAGGCCGATAATTTGAGCGATGTCAATGCCGGACTTTTTGATTATCCGGTTTTAATGGCCTGTGATATTATTATGTATGATGCTGATTTTGTCCCGGTGGGAAAGGATCAGAAACAACACCTTGAAATGACACGCGATATTGCCAGTTCATTTAATCACCAATACGGAGAAGTATTTGTCATTCCCGAGGCGAAAATTGATGAAAAGGTCATGATCATTCCTGGTACGGACGGGAGAAAAATGAGCAAATCGTATAATAATACCATTGATATTTTCCTTCCAGAAAAAGAGCTGAAAAAGACCATCATGAGTAAGATCGTGACGGATAATAAATCTCTTGAAGAGCCAAAAGATCCGGATACATGTAATGTATTCGCCTTCTACGAATTACTTGCTGATGATGCTTCGGTGGAGCAAATGAGACAGAATTATCTCGGTGGCAACTACGGATACGGCCACGCAAAGAAGGCATTATTTGAATTGATCATGGATAGTTTTGGTCAGGAACGAGAAGCCTTCAATAATTACATGTCAAACATCGATGAGCTTGAAAAAGCATTGCAGGTGGGTGCCGACAAAGCCAAAGAAGTGGCACAGGCAACTATTCACAGAGTTCGGGAAAAACTGGGATACAGAGTCTGATCTACTCGAGAGAATACTTCGTCCGGTATTTATTGTACAAATCTTTCTGATGGTTATTTAGATCGATAATCCGACCTTGGATTAAGGCGATTACAATGTTATTGCCCATCATATCCAGAGCGTCTCCATCCGAAACAATAATACTTGCATCCTTGCCCTCTTCAATGCTTCCAATTCGATGATCCAAACCAAGAATTTTGGCGGAGTTAAGGGTAATACTTTGAATCGATTTTTCCTCTTCCAATCCATAGGTTCTCGCAGTGCCAGCATAAAAAGGAAGGTTCCTTGTACCCATTACATCCATTGATCCTGAATTCTCCAGACAAAAAAGAATACCTGCTTCATCCAGGAGTTGTGGTAATTTGAAAGAAAGATCTATATCCTCATCCTGTCTGGAAGGTAGGGAATGAACTCTTTTTAAAATTACAGGAATGTTATTATCGAGAAATAGCTCCGGAATTCTCCAAGCGTCATAACCTCCAACAATGACCATTTTAGGAATTGATTGTCTCTTGCTGAAATAGATGGCCTCAGAAAGTTCGTGGATATTATTTGCATGAATGTAAAGTGCCTTCTTTCCATCGAAAATTCCCTTCATGGCTTCATACCTCAGATTAACTTCATAATTAAATGAAGATTCCAGATAGGCTTTCGAATTATTAAAGAAATCTTCGATCCTTCGAATCTGTTCATCACGAATCTGTTCCCTTTTATTCGTGTCTTTCTTTTTAGCCTGGTTTGGATCTTGACGAACGTGTCGCGGCCAGTTCAAATGAATCCCGTCGTTTTCCTTAAAAAGGGCCTCTTCCCAATTCCAGCCATCCAATTCGACTATTGAGGATGTACCTGAGATGATTCCTCCGCGAGGAGTGATTTGTGCAAAAAGGATACCATTGGATCTGATGGTAGGAGTGATCCGCGAGTCGGTATTGTATGCTATGATACTGCGAATGTTGGGATTCATACTACCTGTTTCCGCATAGTCGTGGGTAGCCCTTACACGATCGATCTCTCTCAAACCCATAACAGAATTTGGAGCTATAAATCCAGGGTAAACGTGTTTGCCTTCAATGTCTATGACAGTATCGTATTCCAGGTGTTCTGCTTTAACGACATTGGCATTATATACCTCGGCCAACTTCCCATCTTTAATTCCGATAAGAGATTTAGGAAAAACTTTGCCCGTTCCAAGATGTGCATAACCGTTCACTAAAAGAATGGACTTTTCCTGCTCAGGAGCCATAGTGGCCTGAGCAAATAAAGATGACCCGGTGAACAGACCAACGAAGAATATAATCAGCTTAAAGATCCTCATCGTATTCTTCTATTTCTGTATCACAATGGTACAGTAGTTTGTTTTCCTTTTTGACTTTCTGACTCTTTCCCGATTTAGATTTCTCTTCGATCATTTTTGTAATCAGGCGAGCTCTCTCTTCTTTGATGTATTGTCTCATTTCCTTGTCTCTTTCGACATCAAATAATAAGCGTCCGTCAACATAAGTTCTTTCTGCCTTGGCATTGATTGATAAGGGATTGTTAGACCAAAGAACAATATCTGCATCCTTTCCTTCGGCAATGCTGCCCATTCTATCATCAAGATGAAGAAGCTTGGCCGGGTTTAGCGTTACCATTTTCCATGCTTCCTCCTGACTCATGCCTCCATACTTAACTCCTTTGGCTGCCTCTTGATTTAATCTTCTTCCCATTTCAGCATCATCAGAATTTATAGCTGTCACTATTCCCACCTCCGACATCAATGCGGCATTATAAGGAATGGCATCATTCACCTCATATTTGTAAGCCCACCAGTCACTAAATGTGCTACCGCCTACACCATGTTCTTTCATTTTATCGGCCACCTTGTATCCTTCGAGAATGTGTGTGAATGTATTTACCCTGAAACCCATAGAATCTCCAACATGCATGAGCATATTGATTTCCGATTGTATATAGGAATGACAAGTGATAAAACGAGTGCTATCCAGAATCTCCAACAATGCTTCAAGTTCCAGATCCTTTCTGGGTGCAATAGGAGGATTTTTCTTTCTCGAGGACTTGAGACCTGATTCATAGATCTTTTTCATTTCTCCGTATTCACGGGCACGATAAAAAGCATCGTAATACACCTGCTCAACACCCATTCTGGTTTGAGGATACCGAATCTTCATCTGGTCTCCCCAATTCGATTGCTTTACATTTTCACCAAGGGCAAATTTGATAAAACCATCAGCACCCTCGATTTTCATTTCTTCCGGAGAACTGCCCCATCGCATTTTTACCAGTCCGGATTGTCCGCCAATTGGATTTGCAGAACCATGAAGTAATTGCGAGGCCGTCACCCCACCAGCCAATTGACGATAAATATTAATATCATCCGAATTGATCACATCTCCTATCCTCACTTCTGCACTACTCGATTGTCCACTTTCATTCACACCTCTACTCAGAGCAATATGGGAATGCTCATCAATGATGCCCGCAGTAATGTGTTTGCCTTTGGCATTGATAATCTCAACCTCTACTTCTTTTGTTCCAAACAAGCCAATTTTCGACAGGCTTTGTCCGACCTTCAGGATTTTACCATCTGCAATCGCCACATCTGTATTCTCCAGAATGCCATCTTCTTCATTCGTCCAGACTGTGGCATGCTTAAGAATTACAAGTGCTTCACTAGGAAGGGAATCAAATCCATATGAGGTTAGAGGATAAGTTACAACAGGTAGTAAAACTTCAGCGGAATCAGCAGATTCAGATGTATCCTTCTTCTCTTTTTCTGGTTGTTTGATAGCGGCCCAATCTACCCAGTCACCGTTGCTCAATTGAGCCTTACCCGACCAGATCCTACTGTTCTCGTCATTCACTATACCGGAAAGCAGTACGGTCTGATTTTCCTGATTGCGATAATTCAAAGAGATCTGATTTCTTTTTAATTCAACGCTGACTTTCATTTCCTTGCTTCCTTTGAACAAGCTGGCCTTTGGCTTCTCTCGACTTCCTTCAACCACTAGTCGCATTCCACCATTCTTATTAACATTCAGGTTATATTCTCCTCGGATATCAATCTTCTTTTCGTTGATTACATATCGTTTTCCATTTACCCAATTCTCATAGATAAGCATGTCCCCTTTAAGAAAAGCTTCCGAGCAGATCAGGAAATTGGCCTTGTATCCTATCTCAATTTTTCCCAACTCCTTTTCCATACCGACCATTTCGGCAGGTATAGTGGTCAAGGCCGCCAGAATATCAGATGAATTCAATCCGGTTTGCTCTATTCGCTTTAAATTCTTCTGAAACTCCTTGCCTTTTAGTTCCTTCCCTGAAATAGCAAAATTGATCTCGTGATCATGAAGTATTCGGGCATTGTAAGGAGCCAATTCCCAATGCTTCATTCTGGATAAAGAAAGATCAACAGCGTCATATGAATTACTGACGTCATATGGCAAAGGAAACTTGATTGGAATGACAAAATTCATTCCGGTTTCTTTAATCTTTTCTGCTCGTTTGTATTCATCACCACTTCCACAGATCGTAAAAGGTATGTCGAATTCGTCGGAAATTTTAGCGGCCCTGAGGGACGACATGTAATTCGTACTCTCAAAGAATACCGGCAAGTCTTTGTTGTCTTCTATGGCCTGTAAACTCAGGTTAAATTCTTTCTTCTCGGCATCAGACGAATACCATTGAGCATCGTAAAAGGTTTGACGTATCAAGGCAATTGAGCCCATTTCGGATGAAGGGTAAGCCTGTTTTGAACTTCCCTTATAAAAGGAAATATGCTGAGCTGATTTCTCTTTCAAGATAACCAGGTTGTCTTTTTCATTTCCGGTTGAAACAAGAACTGAGTTTCCCCTCATGATTCCATCATGAGAATGCGTCATTACTGCTCCAAAACCCATGTTACGAAGAGATTTTGCTTTGTTGTCATTGACATGGAAAACCTGGGATGCATTGATTTCCGGATGAATGGCCTCATTCCAGTTGTAGGCCCCCTTCTTTTTACTCTCGTATTGAGGATTTCGCCGACCTGGCGATTTCTGCTCCTTTTTCTTTTTCAATCCGTAGTCAGAATCCAAGTCAATAAATGAAGGCATAATCCAGGCTCCACCCAGATCATATATCACCGAGTTGGCGGGAATTTCTACCTGATTTCCAACCGAATGAATCATTCCATCCCGGATTACAAGAGTTGCACCAGTGATCTCCTTATCTGGGGACTGAATTATGTTGGCATTCTTAAAAACAAAGTAGTTATGACTGGTATTTCTTGGACCGTTGGACGGAAAAGTCTCCTGACTTTTCAAATTAGAAAAGCAGGCGAGAAAAATTGCCAGAAGGATTGAAACGTTCCGAAAAATCATGGAAATGCAAATAAACCAATAAATGTATTATATCAAATCTTCATGAGAGAAGATGATTAATGCCTAATTTCGCTGCTAAATTTTTAAAAATGCTGCATTTACACTCCATCCTGAGATGGGCTCTTTTAATTTTACTGGTTATAGCGGTCGTTAAGGCCTTTAGTGGCTTAAGAGGTAAGAAAGAATTTACAGAAGGTGATTCGAAGGTTGGATTATTCCTTATGATGTTTGCTCACTTGCAGCTGGTTTTGGGTCTGATATTGTATTTCACGGAAGGTTGGGCTGCGGCTCCAATGGCAGAATCCATGTCAGGTGCTGAAGCCAGGTTCTGGAAGGTGGAGCATATAGGGGTGATGATCCTGGCTATTGTTGGAATTACCATTGGTAGAATCAGAACAAAAAAATTGGAGGATGCTGCCGCAAAGCATAAGGTTTCATTGATCTTCTACGGTATAGCATTGATCCTGATCCTGTCCAGAATTCCATGGACCGCTGATCGTCTATTTTAATACAAGAGCTTGACACAATTTCAGATCGTCAGAGATAAAGAACCGGAAAAGGCCGTAATTGTAGGTCTAATCCTTCCGGGTGTATCGGAAGAGCAGGTCACTGAATACCTCGATGAACTTGAATTTCTTGCACAGACGGCCGGAGCTCAGGTTATAAAAAGATTTACCCAGAAACTTGACACACCGAATACCAAATCATTTGTTGGGAGCGGAAAACTTGATGAGATCCAGGAATTCGTCAAGGAGGAGAAAGTGGACATGATCATTTTCGATGATGAATTGAGTCCCTCTCAACTCAGAAATATCGAAAAGTATCTCAAGAAAAAAATTCTGGATAGGAGTAACTTAATTCTCGACATTTTTGCGAAGCGAGCAAGAACAGCCCATGCAAAGACCCAGGTTGAACTTGCCCAATATCAATATTTGCTTCCTCGCTTGACAAGAATGTGGACTCACCTCGAAAGACAAAAAGGTGGTATTGGATTAAGAGGTCCTGGTGAAACTGAAATTGAGACTGACAGAAGGATCATTCGAGATAAGATTGCTTTGCTCAGAAAGAAATTAGAAAAGATAGACAAGCAGAAAGCTACGCAAAGAAAGGGACGACGTGGAATGATCAGAGTGGCTTTGATTGGTTATACCAATGTAGGTAAATCAACTTTGATGAATCATCTCACCGATTCCGATGTTTTTGCGGAAAACAAGTTATTTGCCACACTTGACACAACGGTTCGAAAAGTAGTAATTAAAAACCTTCCATTTCTCTTATCCGACACGGTTGGTTTCATTAGAAAACTACCTCATCACCTTATCGAATCATTTAAATCCACACTTGATGAGGTAAGGGAATCGGATGTTCTGGTTCACGTGGTAGACGTTTCCCATCCTAACTTTTTTGAGCAGATGGAAACTGTAAAGGCAACACTTGCTGATCTGGACTCGGGTGATAAACCTTTGATCACCGTTTTTAACAAAATTGATGCTTTCGAAGGACCCGAAAACGAGGAAGACGAGAAAATGACGTTGGCAGATTTTAAGAAATGGTGGGTTGAAGAAGAGCACAGTCCGTGCGCCTTTGTATCGGTTCTAACCGGAGAAAATATGGAAGAATTAAAGGATCTGCTTTACAACAATATCAGAAATCGACATCTGCAGATTTATCCGCATCAGATGTTGTATTAGGAATTCAGTTCTGCTTCCATTCAGTGATCTTCTTCTTCACTGATTTACGAACGTATTTATCACTGATCAATTCATTCAGCTCAAGCAGAAAATTGTAATCGGTTTCCAGTACCTTTTTCTCATTCATGAATTCCATGGTCATGTAATTCTGCGGACTGAATCCTATGTAAATATTCGTTGTGTCCTCGTAAACATTCACACCCATGGAATAAGTAATAATGCAATACAATCGATAATTATACCCCTGTGGAGGAGGAACCTCTTTAACAGGATCGTTCATCATCTTAAGAAGATTCTTTTTATCAAGAATTTTTCTCAGCTCTTCACTGCAATCATCAAATCTGTGTTGCTCCGGTTCTGAATTCCATATAAGCCTTACCTCATTGAGGTTGGTTGTAGACTCTTCATAAAAATTGTTTGGGAACAGATAAATGGATTTCACCTCGCTGCTTTGAGCGACCACTTTGCCTTGGAGTGCCAGGATAATCAGAGAGAGCAGGATTTTAAGCCCTGCCTTTTTCATTTCTTACGCATGAAAATACTTATCGGTACGCCTGTAAAGTTATAATTTTCACGGACTTGGTTCTCCAAAAAACGTTTATAAGGTTCTTTTACGTATTGAGGCAGGTTACAAAAGAAGGCAAAAGCCGGAGCCCGACTGGGTAATTGGGTAATGTATTTGATCTTAATGTATTTTCCTTTTGTTGAAGGAGGTGGATTTTTTTGAATGAGCGGAAGAAGTGTGTCATTCAATTTTCTTGTTGGGATTTTTGTTTTCAGGTTTTGATACACTTCCAGCGCTTTTTCAAGAGCCTTTAATACCCTTTTCTTCTCATGCACTGAAATAAATAGAATGGGTACATCATTAAATGGCGCAAGTTTCTTTTTAATTCGTTCTTCAAATTCTTTCGTTGTATTGGTCGTTTTCTCTATCAGATCCCATTTATTGACCAGAACTACTATTCCCTTTTTATTTTTTTGAGCGATATGTACAATGTTCATGTCCTGAGCCTGCAAACCCTCTTTTGCATCCACCATGATCAACACCACATCTGATTTTTCAATGGCACGAATGGATCGAAGAACGGAGTAGAATTCCAGATCCTCGTGGACCTTACCTTTTTTCCTCAAACCGGCGGTATCAACCATTATGAAATCAAATCCGAAAGCACTATATCGAGTACCAATGGCATCTCTTGTAGTTCCTGCTATGGGAGTAACTATGTTCCTTTCTTCTCCAAGAAGAGCATTGATAAAAGAAGATTTTCCAACATTAGGTCGACCGGCAACCGTGATCTTCGGAAGATCCAATTCCTCATCTTCTTTGTCTGAAAGCTTTTGAATGAGGGCATCTAAAAGATCGCCCGTTCCAGAACCATTGATGGCTGAAATGGAATGCACATCACCAAGTCCCAGGCCATAGAATTCACTTGAAGCAAGCAATCTAGCATTGTTATCAACCTTATTCGAAACAACGAATACAGGTTTGTTCACTTTCCTCAACAGATCGGCCACCACTTCATCTAAATCGGTAATTCCCACAACCACGTCTACAACAAAAATGATCACATCTGCCTCTTCAATTGCAATAACAACCTGTTTCCGGATCTCTTCTTCGAAAATATCATCAGAGCCCTTTACGTATCCTCCGGTATCAATGACCGAAAAATCCTTGCCTCCCCAGTTCGATTTTCCATAAAGTCTGTCGCGGGTTACACCGCTCATTTCATCCACAATGGCTTCCTTACTTTCTGTAAGTCGGTTGAACAAGGTTGATTTCCCAACATTGGGTCTTCCCACAATGGCTACAATATTTCCCATATCAGTTTATATAACCGTATTTCTTCAATTTATCCTCTCTAGACCTCCAGTCCTTGTCGACTTTCACAAATAGATCCAGGAATACCTGTTTCGCAAAAAATCTCTCTATTTCTTTTCGAGCTTCTGTACCGATTCTCTTTATCATCTTACCTCCGCTTCCGATGATGATATTCTTTTGAGAATCACGCTCGACAAAGATATTGCAAGATATACGAATGATGTCTTCTGATTCCTTAAAAGAATAGACCACTATCTCGGTCGAATAAGGTATTTCCTGACTTGTATTTTGAAATATCTGTTTCCTTATCATTTCAGAAACAACAAATCTTTCGGATTTATCCGTCAACTGATCCTTGGGATAATAAGGAGGAGATTCAGGCAATTGCCCAATAATATGATCAAGTAGCTCCACTACACCGTGTTTGTGCAAAGCCGAAATGATAAAGATTTCACTTTTAGGAAGTAATTTCTTCCAATAATTGAATTGGTCAAGGGCTTTTTCCTGGTTTGAAAGATCCAGCTTGTTTAACAGAACACTTACTTTACTTTGTTTCGAAGTAATCCTTTTCATGATCTCCTCATCAAACTCGCGCAAATTCGAAAGATCGATCATAAGCAAAATGTGATCGGCATCAGCAAAAACGCTGTTCACGGCATTCATCATCGATTCCTGAAGCTTATACTTTGGCTTGAGTATTCCCGGCGTGTCTGAAAATATGATCTGGTAATCAGGCTCATTTAACATGCCCAGAATTCGATGTCGGGTCGTTTGTTCTTTATCAGTTACTATTGACAATTGCTCTCCAAGCAACTCATTGAGCAGTGTAGATTTCCCAGCATTAGGAAAACCAATTATGTTAACAAATCCGGCCTTGTGAGTCATGGCAATTAATATTTTGCAAAGGAAGTAATAATCTAAATTTAAATAGCTCCTTTTCCTGCACAAGGAATGATATATTCTCATCCTTGATCAGCGGTAATAATAAATTTTGTATTTCACTTGCCCAGAAGTGGCACAAGTGCTATATTTGCCATCCCAAAATTTGAAAGCAATATTCTAAGATATATTGCGGGGTGGAGCAGTTGGTAGCTCGTCGGGCTCATAACCCGAAGGTCACAGGTTCGAGTCCTGTCCCCGCTACAAAGAAAAGCCGTCGGTTGACGGCTTTTTTTATTTTATGTATTGTGTCTACGTCTTATATTCTAAATCATCTGATCGACTGTACATTGGTGAAACCTCAAACCTCGTCGCAAGATTCCATTCTCATAATTCTCTCTCAAAAAAAGGCTTCACCAAAAGATACAGACCGTGGCATGTTGTTTATGTCGAATTCTTCGATGTTAGGAAAGAAGCATTAAAGAGAGAAAAAAACCTAAAATCTGGTAAAGGAAGAGAATGGTTACGATCTGAAGTTCTCCCACATTATTAAGGTCGGGCTCTTATCCGCCTGAGGCGGACACAGGTTCGAGTCCTGTCCCCGCTACAAAGAAAACCCGTCGCGAGGCGGGTTTTTTTATTTCCTGAACTGGACCGAGCTTGCTCGAGGACAGAAAAGGAAATAAAAAAATACCGAACGAAGTGAGGGTTTTTCTTTGTTAAGCTACCCCCAAGGCCCATCGAGCGAAACGAAGTTGAGCGAGATAATCCTGTCCCTGATGTAAAATGTCCGATGTAATAAGATGTTTGTTGTTTTGGGTGTTCTAACTGTTCTCGATTCATTCCGACTTCGTCGGAACACCTACTTACCGTAGGCAGGCTCGAACTGACAATTAAGGAACATTGCAAAGCACGCGGGTTTTCTTTGTTCAAGCATTCCACTCAGGCCAGGCGAGCAAAGCGAGCCAATCCTGGCTGCAGGGGGCAGATTCCTGATTCCAGATTCCAGATTCTAGATTCCAGAAGTTCTTATACCTGGTTGATCTTACTTGAAAGATTATTTTTTGGGAGAAAACTTAATCAGTTCGATTTTATATCTATACGAATCCACAATCTTTTCGTGAGTTTGTCCAAGGATAAATATATTCCCCTGTGCATCTATTTGCATATCGGCCGGTGAGCATCTATTCGATTCGTTGTGCCAAATGCTTTCTATTTCGAAATCATTGCTTAAAACGATCATTGAAATGCCGAGATTATGATTATGGGTTCCTAAAATGTAATAGCGATCATTATATTTTCTTGATTTTTCCAGCCACATGGCTTCATAGCCGGCCGGCAAAGAAATACTCTTCAATTCCGATATTTCAGAGTCAAAACGATTGATCCTTATTTCATTGGTCGTATCCTTTGAAATGAAAATATTTGAATCGGTGATCAAAGCAGAGGGATATTCCGTAAGCTCATGTTTATGTAGAAGTCTTCCATTCTTCTTCAATTGAAGAAGGATTTCTCCCTCTTTTCTTTCCCAAACATCATTTGTTTTATGACCACCTTCATAAAAAACAGGGGTATAAACGTTATCATGAAAAGGATAAAGCTCATCTCCCCAGGCAATATAATTTCGTTCTTTAAAGATTGGCTTGTAGTTCAGAATTCTTCCATTGGTATTCATTCGACATAAATAGAGATCCTGCATCTCCGCGTATTGAAAGAACGCAAATCCTCCGTGGTCCATCCAAATTGACTTCTTATATCGTTGAATAAACACTTTTCTATCGGCTTCAAGACTTACAATTAGCTCATCATCACCATTCACAGTGCAACTTCTAACTCTTATTTGACCTTTTCGCTTAATGCGCTTTGCAGAGATTTCATTTCCATTTTCATCCACTCTTCTCACCCAAAACCACTCCATACTTATATTTTCCCCAACTAATATGACATCTCCATTTTGCAGACAATGAACGAAGGCAATTGGGTCATCATTGTAAATTTTACCCCATAATAATTCCCTTGAGGAATTCAATTTATATAGAATACCACTGCTTATATGTTCTTCATAAGAAAAGTCTGATCCGTCAAGATCCAAATCGAAAGGATCTGAAAAATCGCAACCGATGTAAAATGATCCATCTGGTCCGATAGATAAAGATCTAGGTTCTAGTTTTCGGTAGAACTCTACTCCGTTTATTTCTTCCTGATATGATATTGTTTGCCTTGATATTTTGAATCCATCCTCAATTCCCTGAGAAAAGCAAAACATATTGAAGCAGATAAACATTGAAATGAGGCTTCTGTGCAAAAACATACTTTTCAAGAATCGATATTATATAAAGACCATTTAATTAAATATCGCATTTTCCAAGTCTGCAGTATATGAATTACAATCATTATTTTCGCCAGCAAATTCAAAAATTCAGATGAAAAAGATCAAATTACTATTTCTGGCGATGTCTGTAGCATTCATTGCCTGTAACAAAGAAGATGATGAATCAAATCCCGCTGGTGGAGGAAAGTACAAAGTAGAGTACAAAAGTCAGGATATGCAGGGTAAGATAAACGGAGATTCATGGCAATACGTGATTGGTGAAGTACATTCATCTGAAGGAGGTTTTGAAGCAGATTATACACACAACTTTGAAATGGCCGACACTGCGCAAGCTGATTCATGTTTCTTATTAACGGGAGAAAGGTCTAAAGTTATTTTCGGTCTGGGAGATGATAATAAATTACTTCAGGTTGGAAAATATCCACTTTCATTCGATTGGTCTTCATGGGAAGGAAATACGGTTACTCTGGTAGCCTGGACCAGTGAAACTGTTCTTAACACAATTGCTACCGAAGGTGAATACGAGATCATTTCAGTGGATACGGTTAACCAGATTGTAACCGGGAGAATTGATGCTTTCGCTGACGATGACAACTTCGTGAATGGAAATTTCACGCTGAAATACTGCTACTGGGACTAAGACAAAGTCCATTCGCAATAATATTGTAACTTGGATTTGATTTAATTTTTATCTCCATGGTAAATGAAGAAATCAAATCCTTGTTTCCTCATTTCGAATTAGAATTACTAAAGGAAATTGAGGAAAACGGTCAGTTCATGGACGTTCCTCAGGGCGCAGAGATCCTGAAGGAAGGTCAGTATGTAAAAGTAATCCCCATTGTTTCAACAGGACTTATCAAGGTTTTCACCAGACATGATGATCGGGAATTACTTCTCTATTATATTGAACCGGGTGAAAGTTGCATCATGTCATTTGCGGCCAGTCTGCGCAACGAACCCAGTAAGATTTTTGCCGTAACGGAGGAAGACAGCAGGGCATTGTTGTTGCCTGTAGAGCTGGTCAATCGACTTACGGGGGAATATCCCGACATCAACAGACTCTTTTTCAATCTTTTCAATACACGTTATAAAGACTTGCTTGAGACGATCAACGAAGTTCTATTTGATCGTATGGACAAAAGACTTTATGATTATCTGGTGGAAAAATGCAGAATTAAAGACACCAATATTATTTCCATATCTCACAAAAGAATAGCCAACGAATTGGGCACCGTACGAGAAGTGGTGAGCAGGGTTCTGAAAAAGCTCGAGAACGAGAAAAAGATAAAACAAAGCAACGACGGAATAGAAATTCTATAGTTGTGACCGGGGTCACCGTTTTTTCATTATTCACCTTCTACCTTTGATCTATAAAATTTAGAATCATGAAAAAGAATATGGGAAAAACGGACAGGATGGTACGAATAATCCTGGCATTTGTTTTAGCCGGCCTTTATTTCGGAAATATCGTAACAGGTACTTTGGGCATTGTTCTACTGGCACTAGGTGTAATTTTCTTATTGACCAGTTTGGTGAGTTTCTGCCCTCTATATGCACCATTTGGTTTGAGTACCTGCGCAAAAGAACCCTCTGCCTGAGAAGACAACAGTATATATAAAGAATCTCTGTTCCTATAGCCGTTATTTTTTACAGGGATGTTCGAAACCGGTCGAATCGACCGGTTTTTTTGTGTCAAAAAATCGAGTATTCAGTGATTTCTTTCTAATTTAAACGACACAAATCATTTCATTCATGGGTAATTCTAAAACAGGTGTGTGGCTTGATACAAAAAAAGCCATCGTAGTGAAGCTGGAGGAAAATGACCATACCTTCAAAGTGATTGACTCCGGAATCCAGACCAAGGAAAGAGAAGAAGGAGAAACCAAAAAGTTTGGTCGATTCGCAAAGCAATTTCTCTCATTCGAGAAAAACAAGCAACGCAAGCAATCGGAACAAGAAAAAAAATTCTTCAAAGAAATACTGAAAGAAGTGGCAAATTCTGAAAGTCTTGTTCTTTTCGGACCGTCAAATGCCAAACTCAAACTTGAGAAAGAAATTCGCAGTAACAAGTCACTAAAATTTGATTTCCAGGGTGCTAAAGATGCTGACAGCATGACGGATAATCAAGTAAAAGCTTGGGTTACAGATTTTTACACAGAATAATTGATGCTATTTAGCTTGAATATTCTTTTTGTAATCTTAACTGCTTTTACTATTTTCCACTTTTAATCCACGTTCCCCTTGAATATACATTCAATCCGAAAGCTATATTCCCATCTGCTCAAAGACAGTATGAGTCTGATCTATGCCGGAAGTTTTGAGGATGCCGTTACCACAAAGGCCATCAAACTGAGTGAACATAATCTGGAAAAACTGGAGGATCTGAATAAGCTGAAGAAGAAATCTTCCTATCTGATGACGGAATGTTTTCAGAACGTGGTTCGCCATAATGAAGGGGAAAAATATTCAAACTATCATCCTGCCGAACAAGGTTTCTTTATGTCGAGAAGCATCAAACATATGTATTACATCGCTTCTTCAAACATTGTAGACTCCTCTGTAAAACAAGGCTTGCAAGAAAATCTTCTTAAAATCAATGAGCTTTCCAAAGATGAGCTGAAAGGCTTATATATGGATGTGCTAAAAAATAAATCTCTCTCTGAAAAAGGAGGAGCAGGACTGGGTTTAATTGAAATGGCAAGGAAATCAGGGAATCCGCTCTCATTCGATTTCAAAAGCCTGAGTGAAGCGGAGGATCTTTTTTATTTACTCATTCATTTGAATAGTACCAGTGGTGAGAAAGAATCAAAACTAATTGACATTAAGGATGTAGAAGAGATACACCAGATCATGATACGTAATGATATTCTCCTGATCTACAAAGGCGACTTCTCTGAACATTCGATCGCTCCAATCATCAATATGCTTGAGACCAATTTGAAATCGCATGATATTGAGCATCTTGAAAACAAAAAGATCTTTGTCACTTTGGTTGAAATGATTCAGAACATTAGTGATCATGCACTTGAAATCAAGAATGGAATCAAACCTGGAATACTAGTTATCAGCAGACAGGGTGGAAATTTCCAATTAGGTGCCGGAAATTTTATAGAGAAACAAAGTGTCAATCAGCTGGAAGATCGAATTGACAAGTTGAATAAAATGAGTTTTGAAGAACTCAGAACCTCCTACAAAGAGGCTTTATTTAAAACTACGCTGGAGGAATACAAAGCCCAACTTGGTTTGTTGGATATCGCCAAAACCAGCAAGAACAAACTTCAAATTTCGATCTCCGATGATCTTGGCGACAATCCTTTTTACAGCTTTATGGTGGATATGTGATCATTCGTGATTTTCTTTGCGAAAAATTCAGAAATGATCAGCATTCACAAATTCACCTTTAATCCATTCCAGGAGAATACTTATCTGCTTTACGACGAAAGCGGGAGTTGTATCATTGTTGATCCGGGATGCTATGATTCTTCAGAGGAATCAGAAGTAAAAGAATTTCTTGCAGATCACAATCTAAAACTCGATTTGCTCGTCAATACCCATGCCCACATCGATCATATTCTGGGAAATGATTTTATTCACAGGGAATTTGATCTTAAGCCAATTCTGCATAAAGAAGACCTTCCCATTTTGAAGACACTTGTGAACTACGGTGAAGCATTCGGAATAAAAGTCGGACCATCGCCTGAACCGGTAAAATATATGGAAGATGGTGATGAAATCAAATTCGGTAATAGCACCTTAAAAGTGAAACATGTTCCCGGCCATTCACCTGGTCATGTTGTGCTTATAAGTGAAGAACAAAAGTTCATCATTGGCGGTGACGTGCTCTTTTTGGGAAGTATCGGCAGAACCGATCTGCCACTGGGTGATCATGACACCTTGATTCGAAATATCCATGACAAACTGATGAGCATGGATGAGGACTATGAAGTCCACCCTGGTCATGGACCATCAACAAATATTGGTTACGAGAAAAAAAACAATCCCTTTTTACAGCTGAGCTGATTCAGGGAAAATAAACTTTTGCCACCCTGTGAATAGGAAGTGTGATTCCATACTTAAGGATCACTTCCCGATCAGTGGTTTTCCAGATCGTGGTTTCCACTTTCTTCGGACCAGAGATGTCCTCGAACAATATCTTAACCTTGTATTGAGCGAGATCACCCAATTCATTGGCATTCTTAAGATCTTTCAGCCTTTGGTCCCTTTCGGAATTGGCCGACAATACATCATCATCAGGAAAGTTTAAGGTAGGGATCGTTTCCTTTTCAACTAACCGGGGAGAACTGGTTGTTTGCATACCCGTTTAATTTAATTGAACAGAAAGAGACACTAAGGTAAAAATTCGAAACAGGAAAAGAAAGGAAAAAAGAAGCTTTTTGGCGACAGGCTCATAGACCTAATTAGTCTCAGCAGGAGGCTTGTAATTCGGAACATTACAATCTTCACTTATTCTTCTCAGAAACATTACCCGCACTCCAAAAATCAAGGGGTAATGCCTTGTGGCAAAGTACGGCATGGAGGACTTAAAATCATCAAATGGATAAGCCGTCAAAAGAGGTAGTTCTACAAAAGGTACAACAAGTATCGTAGGTGAAGCCTTCCACCCTACGCCTAATCGATAGTGTATTTGCGCCTGGAAGTCCTCCGGAAAACTGGATTCAAATCCGGGTATAACTGAACTTGCATTTCGCGAAGATGAAAAGAAGTAATCGATATTCACCCCTATCGAGTTCTGAAGAAATCCATACCTCGAAAAATGATAATGATGCGTCAACTTGGAATTAAGCGATATGATCTGATCACTGTAAGAACCACTTCCATTGATATTACTTCTCGGACTTTCAGCCGATTGACCAAGTGAATCGGTCACAACATTGTAAGTGCTTCCACTGAATTCCTCACCACCTTTGTATTGTCTGTATGACAATCCTATATCAAGAAAATGGAAGAACGGAGGGTCTTCAAATGAGTGAAACCAGCCAGCTTCAGCGAAAAGACCTAGTTTTCCGGATGGTTTTGCAGAGAAATTTGAATAAGTCTCAAGGGTGGTGTCGTTGAATACCTGCTTGCTGTATGCACTTTGTTCCACTTCCCCCATTGGAATCATATAGGTCCCTCCGAAACCCAAAAACCAACCATTGAGCTTATATTCAGGGTCAAGGGGAAAAACATCGGTTTGATTTCTTTTCAGATAACTTGAAGTTCTTCGGTATTTCGTCTTCTTTCCCCCATACCTGCCGCCTTTTGGCATGTAATCCTGAGCCAAACAGGAGAATGCAAAAAAGAAGGTAAATACAAAGAGTAGACTTCTATACATCCGATGAGGCTTCTTTGAGAATTTGTCCGAATTCGTAACAATCAACAAAGCTGTTGTATATCGGAACCGGCGCAATCCTTATTACATTTGGTTCTCTCCAGTCGGCAATAACACCTTTTTCAGTTATCTTATCAAATACCTCCCTGCCCGTGCCATGGGTAAGTAAGGAAAGTTGGGCGCCTCTTCTGCTTTGCTCTTCAGGTGTGATTATCTCAATGTTGAGATTTTGACTTTCCTTTGAAACCTCCTTAATCACATATTCGAGGTAGGCAGTCATTTTATCTCTCTTCTCAAAAATGTTGGACATGCCAGCTTCATGAAATAGATCAAGAGAAACCTTGTGTACAGCCATGGCAAGAACCGGTGCATTGCTCAATTGCCAGCTGTCTGCACCCGAAGATGGAATAAATCCTTTTTCCATTTTAAAGCGAGTCTTGGGATCATTGCCCCACCAACCGGCAAAGCGATGCAATTCCTCTCCTGCGTGATTCTCATGAACAAATATTCCTGCCACACTACCTGGACCACTGTTAAGATACTTATATGAACACCAGGCGGCGAAATCTACATTCCATTCATGCAGCTTAAGCTCAACATTTCCGGCTCCATGTGCGAGATCAAAACCCACTTTACATCCCATTTCATGACCAACTTCTGTGATCGTTTTCATATCGAATAGCTGGCCGGTATAATAATTTACACCACCGATCATGATCATGGCAATCTCATCGCCATGTTCATGGATGGTATTCAAAACATCTTCTTCCCTGATCACATGTTCTCCATCTCTTGGATAAAGTTCAATGATGGCATCATCAGCTTCGTATCCATGAAATCTGACTTGCGATTCAAGGGCATATTGATCAGAAGGAAAAGCCTTTCCCTCGCAAAGAATTTTATATCGTTTCCCCTCTGGTCTGTAGAAAGAAACCATTAGAAAATGAAGATTGGCAGTAAGGCCATTCATGGCAGTAACTTCATTCGGTTTTGCTCCAACAACTTCTGCTAGCAAGGGTTTGAACATTTCATGGTAGGAAAACCAGGGGTTTTTTGCTTCAAAATGACCTTCGACTCCAAATTTTTCCCAATCCTCCAATTCCTGAACAAGCGCTTCTTTAGCCTTCCTCGGCTGCAATCCAAGAGAATTTCCTGTCAGGTAAATAACATCTCTTCCATTGTGCTGAGGAAAGAGAAATTCATTTCTGAAATTCTTAAGCTTATCCTCCGCATCGAGTTGTTCGGCAAAGGCTTTGTTGTTTTCAAATTGGCTCATGATCTAATTTGTGGTCAAAAGTAAGGGATTAAAGTATTAAAGGGTGCTTAGATAGACAAGAAGAAACTGAAGCAGGCTCATTCCTTCCAGAGTGTAAAAGAAATAATTGGCTGATCTATTCGCATTTACCCTCGATATCACAATTGCACTGAATATTCCGGATAAAAAGAGAGCGATAAATTCATGTAATGAGTGCATCTGAATCATGAAGCCATACAATGAAAGCAATGAGAAGAGGATCATTACCTGCACGGCAAATCGACGCACTTTTTTCACTCCAAAGACGAGAGGAAAAGTCACCAGGCCTTCTCTTTTATCCACCTCAATGTCCCTTATATCGAATGGAATACTCAAGGCCAGAATGAATAAGAATCGTTCCGCAAAAAGCAACCAGTAATTTCCACCAAAACCTGCATCCACAAGTGGAATCGATATTGTCATGATGGTCCAGACGCCACTAATAATGAAGACCTTTGCGAAGGGAATTCTACGCAGATTGAGATTGAAATTTCCAAATGGCAAATTAATGCTGTACCAGATAGTAAGTATGCCGGATGTCCCGAATAACAGATAAACCATTGGTCCGATTCCCGGATCTAAAAGAAGCGGGACAATAAACACCACAGATAGAACTGAAAGCAAGGAAAGAATAGGAATCCTTAAATCGGATCGCGAAATTCTTTCCTTTCCATACTGCCTGAGGAATTTTATTAGTCGATGAAAGCTGTATACGAAAACGGTCGACAGAAATATAATCGAAAGAGCTTCCTGCCAAATTTGTGAACCATGAAGGTAGAAACTTGTTAGTCCCAAAGAGGTCGTGCAAACGGCCACAAACAGTATGGAAAGCAGGTGCTGATTCAGAACTTTCATAAGGAGATGACAAAAGTATTGATTCAGCTTGAGTACAGACCAGAAATGGGTATTCTAACTTCGTTTTTGTAAGTATATTTGCAGCCGCTTTTCAAAGAGCAAAAGCATTCAAAGGATTAAACAGAACATAGATGGATAATTTCAGAAACAGGCACATCGGTCCGAGGCAGGAAGATGTGACACAAATGGTCAAAGAGAGTGGCTTCAATAGCATGGAAGAATTGATTGAAGCAGCCATTCCTAATAGTATTCGAATCAAAGGTGAAATGAATCTTCCGGAAGCCCTGACTGAGCATGAGTATTTGAATCATATCAATGAGCTCGCCTTCCGCAACAAGGTTTATAAATCCTATATCGGAATGGGTTATTCAAATACCATTTTGCCAAGTGTAATCAAAAGAAATATTCTTGAAAATCCGGGCTGGTATACAGCTTACACACCATACCAGGCAGAGATTTCTCAGGGAAGACTTGAAGCCCTGTTAAATTTCCAAACTATGGTGATCGACTTGACCGGTCTGGAAATCGCAAATGCTTCTCTCCTCGACGAATCTACCGCTGCTGCAGAGGCCATGATCATGTTCTATAATTCACGTCCTAGAAATGCCAGAGAAGCCGTTAAATTCTTTGTGTCTCAGGAATGCCATCCCCAAAACCTGGATGTTTTAAATACCAGGGCTGTTCCCTTAGGTATCGAGATCGTTGTGGGTGATCATAGAGAAATTACACTTGACGAATCTTATTTCGGCGCCCTTCTTCAGTATCCTGCAAGCGATGGGAAGATCTATGACTATTCATCTTTCACAGAAAACGCCAAAGAACTGAATATCAAAGTAGCTGTTGCCGCTGATATTCTCAGTCTTGCCTTGCTGACTCCTCCGGGTGAATGGGGAGCTGATGCAGTAGTTGGTTCTACTCAAAGATTTGGTATACCGATGGGTTATGGTGGTCCACACGCGGCCTATTTCGCGACCAAAGAAGAATTCAAAAGACACATTCCGGGAAGGATCATTGGAGTTTCCATTGATTCAGACGGAAATCAGGCTCTCAGAATGGCACTGCAAACAAGAGAGCAGCACATTAAGAGAGACAAAGCCACTTCAAACATATGCACAGCCCAGGTTTTGCTTGCAGTAATGGCAGGAATGTATGCCTGCTATCACGGACCAAAAGGCATTAAATCCATTGCAACAAGAGTGGCATTAAGTGCAAAATCACTTTCAGATGCCCTGAAAGCACAAGGTATCAGTCAGTCAAATGAAAATTTCTTTGACACATTGTTGGTTGAGGCTGGTTCTTCTCAAGATGAAATCAAGAAAAAAGCCGAAGAAGCCGGAATGAATTTCAGGTATTTTGAAAATGGAAATGTAGGTGTCAGCCTTGACGAAACAACAACTCCGCAGGATATTCAGGCAATTGTGGGTGTTTTTGCCGATGCACAGGACATTAATATGTCTGGTGATACAGCTATTCCTGCCAATTTGGCCAGGACAAGCGATTTTATGACTCATGAAGTCTTCAGTCTTTATCACTCTGAAACGGAAATGATGAGATATATTAAAAGACTTGAAGTGAAAGATTTGTCTTTGAATCATTCCATGATCCCACTTGGTTCATGCACAATGAAGCTGAATGCAGCTTCTGAGCTTTTGCCACTTAGCTGGGGAGACTTCGGAAATATTCATCCATATGCCCCATTGGATCAGGCAGAAGGTTACCAGGAGATTCTTAAAAATCTTGAAGTATATCTCAACGAGATCACTGGACTTCATGCAACATCACTTCAGCCAAATTCCGGAGCACAAGGTGAATATGCCGGTTTGATGGTGATCAGAGCTTATCATCACTGCAGAGGTGATCATCACAGAGATATTGCTTTGATTCCGGCTTCGGCCCACGGAACGAACCCAGCAAGTGCTGTAATGGCCGGTATGAAAGTAGTTGTGACCAAGACAGATGAAGATGGAAACATCGACATCAATGATCTGAGAGAAAAAGCTGAATTGCATAAAGACAATCTTGCTGCACTTATGATCACGTATCCGTCAACGCATGGGGTTTTCGAAGAAAACATCAGAGAGATCATTCAAACGGTTCATGATCACGGTGGCCAGGTTTATATGGATGGCGCCAATATGAATGCCCAGGTTGGATTAACAAGTCCGGGAATGATCGGTGCCGACGTTTGTCACTTGAATCTTCACAAGACTTTCGCTATTCCTCATGGTGGAGGTGGACCCGGCATGGGACCGATTTGTGTTGCAGAGCATCTGGCTCCTTTCCTTCCTACGAATCCTGTGATCGAAACAGGTGGAAGTCAGCCTATTAGTGCTGTGTCGGCAGCTCCTTATGGAAGTTCACTTGTACTGATCATTTCTTATGGTTACATCAGAATGCTGGGAGCAAAGGGATTGCGAGAATCAACAGAGGTTGCCATTTTGAATGCCAATTACATCAAGACAAGGCTCGATGAAAAATTTGATATCCTTTATAAGAATCTGAACGGTATGGTTGCACACGAGATGATCCTTGAGTGCAGAGATTTTAAGAAAAGTGCCGGAATTGAAGTAACGGATATAGCCAAAAGATTGATGGACTATGGTTTCCATGCTCCTACTGTTTCATTCCCTGTTGCCGGAACCTTGATGGTTGAACCAACAGAAAGTGAAAGTAAAGAAGAGCTCGATCGGTTTATTGATGCCATGAACAGCATAAGAGAAGAAATTGCTGAAATTGAGTCCGGACAGGCTGATGCGGAAGATAACGTGCTAAAGAATTCACCTCACATTGCAAAAAATGTAATGAGCGACGAGTGGAATCATTCATATAGCAGGAAAAAAGCGGCCTATCCGCTGGAATGGCTTGAATCCAATAAATTCTGGCCTGCTGTGAAAAGAGTTGATAATGCCTATGGCGACAGAAACCTTGTTTGTGCCTGTCCGTCACCGGAAGAATACGAAGCAGTCAGCTGATTGCTTTACAATTATGATCTAAAACATGGTGATTTACTTCACAGTGATTACCATGATTTGAGTATCTTTGCAAACTACCTTAATTAAAATTTGATTTTACTATGAAAAAAGTATTACTATTTGTTTGTGCTGTGAGTTTTACCTTATTCGGTTCTGCGCAGATGCAATCTAACATCGAGATCCGCGATGGAATTAAAGCAAAGCCGGAATCTTATAAGAATGTGAATGGAAACAAAGAAGATATCATTGAATGGTTCAACTATGCCACAGAGGAAGCTGATCCTATATCTTCAGGGGACAACTTCTTTTCTACTTTGTTCCCGGATACTTTAGCCAAGTTTAACTATAGTGGAAATTACGCTCCGGTGAATTTCCATTCAATGGGACAGGTTTTCGATCCAAAAGGATTCGTAACAAGCCACAACCCACTATTGGATAGCAACGACTCATATACAGTTGACTCTATTGCTATTCCTTACAGATATTTCAGGTTCCAAACAGGAGCTCCTGATACACTTGTTATACACCTTTACAATGATGGTAACCTTACTACTGGTAACCTGGGAAGTGGACTTGTAATCAAAACTGCTCCTTACGACTATATGACGTATAGAGGAACTCAGTTCAACCAGGAAATCGTTAAGATTCTTGATGATGCTGATACTTCTTCAGGTGCTGCCTTCATCGAGGAAGCAGTGAACATTGCAGCTGGTCCGGGCGAGTCAGTTGGTGCGGTTTGGACTTACCTTCCTGGTAATTCTTACAGCGAAGGCGATACAGTATTTGGTGGAACTGACCCAGTTGGCAACCCACTAAACAGATTCGATCAATTCTATCACTCAGATCCAGATCAGATCTATTACAATGGTTTCTTCAACTCAGGTATGGTTGTTACTCAAGATGTGAGATACAACGAAAGTACAAACGGTTGGAACGGACTTCATATTTCTGGTCTTGTTTTCACAAACTACATCAACGTAAATGTGAACTTCCACGTTACTGCATTGAATGTGGGTCTTGAAGATGCTGAGGAACTTGGATTCAACGTTAAACAGAACTATCCGAACCCATTCGATAACACAACTATGATAGAGTATTCTTTGGAAACTCCATCTATGGTTAACATCGAAGTTTTTGATATCACAGGAAAGTCAATCATGAACTTGAATGAAGGTTTCAAAAATGTTGGAAACTACAGAGTAGAATTGAATGGTTCTGATCTTAAGAACGGTGTTTACTATTACTCTTTCAGAACTGAGAGAGGTCAGGTAACGAAGAAAATGATGATTCAGCGATAAATCGCGTTAAGGTAGAAAATCAAAGCCTCCGGAGTTCCGGGGGCTTTTTTTTATTCATTTTTTACACGCTTCATAATCCTCGAAGCGTAAACAAAGTCGTTCAGTTCTTTATTCTCTGATTTCAGGATGCTATGTTTGTCGCCTGTCCACCAGTTCTTACCCTGGTAGATAAAAACGATCTTATCCCCCACTTCCATCACTGAATTCATATCGTGTGTGACCGTCACCGTTGTGATGTCATACTCCTGGGTGATCTCTGATATCAGATTGTCAATTACAATGGAGGTCTGAGGATCGAGACCTGAATTCGGCTCATCACAAAACAAATATTTTGGATTCAGTGCAATGGCGCGGGCGATTCCCACCCTTTTTTGCATACCTCCACTGATCTCTGACGGAAATAAGTGATTTACTCCCGGAAGATTTACCCTTTCAAGACAAAAATTCACCCGTTCCAACATTTCAGGTGGTGTCATTTCTGAATGCATTCTCAGAGGAAACATAACATTCTCCTCAACCGTCATAGAATCAAACAATGCCGTTCCCTGGAATAGCATACCCACCTCCTTTCTTACATCCTTTTTCTCTTTGAAATTCATTGAAGTGTAATCACGATTATCGTAAAAAACACTTCCCTCCGTTGGCTCATGCAATCCCACTATACACTTCGTGAGAACCGACTTTCCGGAGCCGCTGGCACCAATTACGAGGTTGTTTTTTCCCCTTTCGAATTGATAAGAGATGTCGAATAGGACTTGCTTATCTCCAAATGACTTTGATAAGTTTTTCACTTCAATCATATCAGCATCAATTGGGTTAGGATGTAATTGAGAATTAGAATAACCACACTACTGTAAACAACAGCTTTGGTGCTTGACCTTCCGACTTCCAGGGCTCCACCCGAAGTAAAATATCCGTGATAAGCCGGAATCGACGTGACTACAAAGGCAAAAACCAATGTTTTTACCATGGCATACCATACATGGAATGGAGTGAAGTCCCATTGAATACCGGTAATGTAATCAACAGACGGGACTGTCCCGGTGAAAACACCTGCAAGCCAGCCACCCACAATTCCAATAAACATGGAAAGAAGAATAAGAAATGGATTGATGAAAACTGCGGCGATGATCTTTGGAAGAATCAGATAACCCGCTGAATTCACACCCATGATTTCCAGTGCATCGATCTGTTCGGTTACGCGCATTGTTCCGATCTCAGAAGCGATATTGGAGCCCACCTTCCCTGCGAGGATCAAAGCAATGATGGTTGGAGAAAGTTCGAGGATGACAGTCTGCCTTGCGGCAAATCCGATCGTATAAAGAGGAATCAATGATGTCTCGAGATTGGCAGCCGTCTGAATGGTAATTACGGCACCCATGAAAACGGAGATCAGGGCAATGATACCCAGACTTTGTAGTCCTAGTTTGTGAATCTCCTTTGAGATCTGTTCCATATAGATCCTTCCTTTCTCGGGTCTCTGAAAAACCTTGGAAAGCATGATGAAATATCGACCAATATGGAAGAACAGATTCATTCTGATCAGCAAGTGTAATAGTTAATCAACATCTTTTGAAAAGAGCACCCGGAAGCGTGATTTTGTTCTTATTTTAGCCAAAATATGAAGATTATCAAGTCCAAGAAGCTACTTATCTTCTTTTTTATCACCACACTTTTAACAAGTTGCTTTCTGAGAAAGAAGAATCGCTGTAATGAATGTCCGAGGTGGCAATTGGAAATTAGCGTGCCTAAAGCTTCAATCTTTGAATAATCTCGACGAACATCTCCAGAATTTCCCTGCTCAGTCGAGGGATCTTCTGACCGACATAAGCTCTCATTACCCTTTTGTGCTCTCCATTAAAAAAGAGAGACAAAGCAAGCTAGGGGATTTCCGTTATCCTCTGAAAAATGAAACACCAAGGATTAGTCTGAATCGCGATGAAAATTCCTATCGAGTGCTTATCACATACCTGCACGAATTAGCTCATCTTATCGTTTTTCTTGATGAAGGAAGAAGCAGGAATCCACACGGACCAAAATGGAAGAAAAGATTTGCTCAATTGCTTCACATCTTCAATGAGCAGGATATATTCCCTGCTCCGCTAAAAGAAGCAGTATCAAAACATATCTTAAAACCAAAAGCCAGCAGTCATGCCGATGTGAATTTGTTGAAAGCCCTCAGAGTTTTTGATGGAGAAAGCGCTCACATTCTTCTGGATGACCTGCTGGAAAAACAACTTTTTCGTCTAAAAAACGGCAAGGTATTTGAAAAGGGATTGAAGCGGCGCACAAGAGTTTTATGCAGGGAAATATCAACCAATCGAAAGTATCTAATTCACAGCCAGGCTGAAGTTATTCCCGTTGAATAATTGTAAGTTAGCAGGCGCAAACCGACGACTATGAAGGAACAGAATTATGCCGTAATCATGGCTGGTGGAATCGGAAGCAGATTCTGGCCGATGAGCACAGAAGAACATCCGAAACAATTCATGGACATTCTTGGTACTGGCAGGAGTTTGTTGCAACAGACTTTCGATCGACTTGCCAGAATTTGTCCGCCTGAAAATATTTACATCGTTACGAACGAGCGTTATCGACAAATAACCAAAGACCAGCTTCCGGATATAAATGAAAGCCAGGTTCTTTGTGAACCCGACAGAAGAAATACAGCTCCTTGCATAGCTTATGCCAACCTGGTAATTCAGAACAGAAATCCCGAGGCAAGCATCATAGTTGCACCATCTGATCACTTGATTACGAAAGAAGATGTTTTTATTGACATCGTAGACAAATCGATGAATTATGCACAGGAAAAAGATGTTCTGATTACGATTGGAATTGAGCCTAGCAGGTCTGACACAGGCTACGGTTACATCAATTACGAGACAGGTGGAGACGGTTTCGTGAAAGTGAAATCTTTCACCGAAAAACCCAATCTGGAAACGGCAAAGAAATTTCTGGAAAGTGGTGATTACAGCTGGAATTCGGGTATGTTCATCTGGAGTGTGAAAAGCATCCAAAAAGCATTTGAGAACTCTTTAAACGAAATGTATCACCAATTCCTTCCGGGACTCGATAAGATGGGTACTTCTGAAGAAAAGGAATTCATAGATGAGGTGTATGCTCAGTGTGAAAACATATCGATCGACTACGGCGTCATGGAAAAGGCCAATAATGTTGAAGTGATCAATGGTGATTTCGGATGGTCAGATTTGGGCACCTGGGGTTCACTTTATACGCACATCCCTACTGATGATCAACAAAATGCTCTCATCGGCAAAGATGTCACCCCTTACAACTCTCACAATAACATCATTCATGTTTCTGGAGATAAAAAAGTAGTGGTTCAGGGCTTGGATGATTTCATTGTGATCGATCACGACAATACCCTGCTTATCTGTAAAAAAGAGGAAGAGCAGGAGATCAAGAAGATCGTTGCACAACTCTGAATTACATAATAAATGGTTAATTAAATTTCAGTTATGCTTTTGATCGCCATTGTTTCCGTTCTTATCGGATTGATAGGGATGATCTTCTTAATTCAACTTTATCGACTGATAAAAGCGAAATTGAATGATGAGGAAAATAGGCCATCCAAAACCATGCTCTATTCATTATTGGCTTTAATTGTATGCCTTGGCTTATACAATACTTATCTCATTATAGATTATTTAAATACAAATAAGGAAAAGATTTTAAATGCTGGTCAAAAGGCAATTTCAAATACCATCGAATATGGCACGACCGCTGTTTTTGAAGGAATCGGACAATCTTTAGACCATTTTGAAGAAAAGTGGGAAGATGATTTCATAATCAAACTTGAGCTAATTGATTTTGAAGTTCAGAAATATGAGATCAAGAAAATAGACTCTACTTCATCAATTATCGAAGTAGATGTTATTGCAACGAATAATCACGATGAGGATTGGATCACTTTAGGAGATCTTGATAGAAATAATTATGTATTGATAGGAGATAAGAATGATCTATTCTATCCAATGTACTTTAGGGACAGTGACCTTCAGCGTTACGAATTAACTATTGCACCTGGAAAGCATTTACTTGAATTCTCAGGGCAAATTCCTTCAAATACAGAAGTCAAATATTTTCGGATACTAAATAAAAAATGGTTGATCGAATAAGCATCAGGCCTTAAAAGATCACCAGTCCTACTATGAAGAAATTATTTTTCTTACTCTCAGTTTTCATTTTCACTGATCTCTTTTCACAGAGTTTCAATCAGAAGAAAATGGATGCTCTTTTTGACCGACTTGAAGAGAAGGACAAGGTCATGGCCAGTGTTTCCATCTGGAAAGGCAATCATGAGATCTATAAACGTAGCATAGGTTTTGAGAACATTGAGAAGGAAATAAAAGCCAGCGATCAGACCAAATATCATATTGGGTCTATATCGAAAACATTTACAGCTTACATCATTTTAAAGCTGATTGAGGAAGAGAAATTAAGCTTAAAAACAAAGCTCTCAGAATATTTTCCCGACTTTACAAATGCAGATTCCATTTCAGTCTGGCACATGTTAAAACATCAGAGCGGTCTGTTCAATTTCACCAATTCACCGGCTTATCTCAAATGGTGTAAAACGGAAAAGAGTCGACAGGAACTGATCGATTACATGAGAGTAATGGGCACAACATCAAGACCAGGTGATCGATTTGAATATTCCAACACCAATTATGTTCTTCTTTCGCTGATTGCTGAAGAGATCGAAGAAAAATCATTTACAGAGATCTTTGATGAAAGAGTGGTTAAGGTGCTTCAACTTAAGAGCACTTATTATGGTGGAATTTTGGGATCACAACCCAATGAAGCTCTTTCATATCGCAAACTGGGTGTCTGGAATCAAACTGAGATCACCCACCCCACGGTGCCATTGGGAGCAGGAGGAGTAGTATCTACACCTTATGATCTGAATGTATTTTTCAATGCACTTTTCACAAAAAAGATCTTATCTGAAGACCAGTTACATCAAATGACTGATACGAGCGGAAAATACGGTTTGGGGATTTTTGCCAGCCCGTTTCACGAAAGAACTGCTCTTGGGCATACCGGCGGTATTGATGGTTTTTCAAACACGGCAGATTTTATCGGTTCCGATTCCGTATATATTGCATATTGCGCCAATGCATCTGACGTATTGATGAATGATGTCATGATCGGAATTCTCAGCATTACATTTGATCGCGATTATAAAATATCGACTTACGAGCCGGAATACAAGGTGAGCAGAGATAAACTAGATGCCTACAAAGGCGAATACTATTGTAAGGAAATTGGCATGACCATCGTTGTTGACAGAATTGAAGATCAACTCACGGCACAGGCCACTAATCAACCGGCTTTTCCATTGAATGTCTATGACAAGCATAAATTTCAATTCAAACAGGCCGGTGTAAAAATGGAATTCTTTCCCAAGGAAAATAGAATGGAACTCGACCAGGGAGGCCTGTTCAAGTTCGAGCGAAAGGCGAATTAGTCTTTATTCCTCAAGTCGATAAAACCTGATCGTACCACTTTCATCCGATACGGCAAATCGATTGTTCTCCAATAACTGAAGCTGAAGAAGTTGTTGACCAAAATGACCTCTTTTCTTCTTGATGAAGATTTCCTGAATAATTTCATCCCCGTCATAAAGTAAAATATGGCCTCCTGAATTTATGGTCAGCAAGTAATCATTTTCACCGATTCGTTCCATATCATAAGTCCAGTAGCCCTTCTTACTTTCAATGGAGCGAAGAATCTTGCCTTCCCTGTTGACCTCATAGAGCTTGCCTTTTTCGAAATCCTCTATCCACAATTCATTCGTTTTGGCAATGAAATTCAATTGCGCATTCCGATAAGGAAATTGATAACTCCAGGGAAATTCACTGCAACCAAAGTCGTTTATGTTTTTACACATAAAGATCAAAGAAGTCTTTTTTCGGTCTTTCATACCCATAACGGCAGCGAATTCCTCGCTTTCCGGCAGATATTTCACTCCCGCCGGTCTTTCACCTGAAATTCCATCAGAATGAGAAATTGACTCTCCGGTATTCAAGTCCCATGTGGTGAATTCCCTGTTTCTGCAGAATGAAGCCAGCCTATCCGTCTCGAAATAGATTAAGCTATTTATCACATCTTCATGCGCTTGCCATCTCCTGATTATTTCAAAGGTTCCGGCATGCATAATATTGATCACACCATTCCAGTCACCACTTATAAAATACTTGCCATCTGAGGTAAAAAAACATCGACTTATATGACCAGGTTCATCTAAAAGGATTTCATTAATGACTTGTTTCGTTCTGAAATTTAGAATTTTCAATCCCGGTTCTCCCCGGCCCCGGTCGATGACAAGAAATCTTTCATCCGGTGAAATGGCAAATGTGGGCCACGTATTCAGCTCAACGTATTCATCGTCCAACACGATCTGTGCCGAAGAATAAGCTGAGTAGGTCAGCAGAGAAACTAGAAGAAACAAAAATGCAAAGCACTTTTGACGAAACAGACCTTTTAATTCAGATATCATTTATCAGATATCATCTATCATCAATCTTTATGCCCGATCATATTTGCCGGTACAACCCATTCATCAAATTGCTCGGCTGTGAGGTATCCCAGATTGACTGCCTCTTCTTTCAATGTTGTACCATTTTCATGGGCAGTCTTGGCGATCTTCGCTGCTTTCTCGTATCCGATATGAGTATTCAATGCCGTAACAAGCATTAACGAATTGTCGAGGTTCTTCTTCAAATTCTCTTTATTCGGTTCTATTCCAATGGCGCAGTGATCATTGAACGAAACACAAGCCTCACCGATAAGCTGGGCACTTGAAATGATGTTGAAGGCCAACATGGGTTTGAAAACATTCAATTCATAATGACCATTCATTCCACCGGCTGCAATGGCCACATCGTTTCCGATCACCTGAGCACAAACCATGGTAAGTGCTTCCGACTGGGTTGGATTAACCTTACCCGGCATGATTGATGATCCAGGTTCATTGGCAGGAATAATGATCTCTCCAATTCCACTTCTCGGACCCGAAGCAAGCAATCGAATATCGTTGGCGATCTTCATCAGACTTACGGCCAGTTGTTTCAGGGCACCATGTGATTCCACGATGGCATCATGTGCGGCCAAGGCCTCAAATTTGTTCTCGGCTGTAATGAAAGGCAGACCCGTGAAATCGGCGATCTTCTTTGCAACCAATTCGGAATACCCTTTCGGTGTATTGATGCCGGTTCCTACTGCTGTTCCACCCAGTGCCAATTCAGACAAATGGGCCAGCGTATTTCTCAAAGCTTTCAGCCCATGGTTCAATTGTGAAACATAACCACTGAATTCCTGTCCAAGGGTAAGCGGAGTAGCATCCATCAGGTGAGTCCGACCGATCTTTACATCATCCTTGAATGACTCAGATTTATCTTTTAAGGTATCTCTCAATTTCTCAACACCGGGAATAGTTACCTCGACGATCTTTTTGTAGGTTGCAATGTGCATAGCCGTGGGAAAGGTATCATTCGACGATTGAGATTTATTTACATCATCGTTTGGATGAATAATGCGATCGCCTTCACCCAGTTTGTTTCCTTCAAAAACATGAGCACGGTTGGCAATGACCTCATTCATATTCATGTTTGACTGAGTACCGGAACCAGTCTGCCATATCACCAATGGAAAATGACCCGAAAGTTTGTCCTCCAGTATCTCATCACAAACCATAGAAATCAGATTCTTTTTCTTTTCCTCGAGAACACCCAACTCAAAGTTGGCATGGGCAGCCGCCTTTTTCAAATAAGCAAAGGCATGAACAATCTCATTTGGCATGGTAAATCTTTCCGTACCTATTTTGAAGTTGTTTCGCGATCTTTCTGTCTGAGCTCCCCAATACCGATCGGCAGGTACTTTGACCTCACCCATGGTGTCTGTTTCAATTCTGTGTTTCATTATGCGTATTTAGTATTCTTGAAGAATGTATATAAGAGCTCAAATTTAACTAGCCTTATGGAATCAACCACCTTCTTTGTTCAGTTTTCAATCTAATATTCATCATCTTCCGAAGTGCCTTTAAATTCTTCATTCTCAAATTCATGTACAAATGAACCTGAATTGTACTTGAATTGTCCTGAATAGATAAAGGTAGAATCCTCCTGACAACAGAATAAGTAATTCCTGCCATATTGATATTTCAGGGTCTGTTGTGATTCATCATATTCAATGAATATATCATTGGAAATAAAATGTTCCTGTTCGAAAATGATCGCTCCTTTTTCATACTTATCTGTATTCTCTCCACCTCTTGGGTATTTATAAGCAATTCGATGAAATTCAAGTTCGTCGTTCTCAAAGGATATCAGATGGGCCCTTCTGCCTTCTACGGTATAGACTGATGCCGGTCGACCATAACTACTTTGAATGACGAGATATTTTCCATCAGGCATTCTGTGAATGGCCTGGATATTGGTAAATGGACATTCGTCGTAGGTCTTATTCAGAGAGGACGAGACTATTCTTGATGCCCACCAGGGATTACAATATGCTCCACAACCTTCACCTTCGACAATAAGAATATAAAACATACCATCGGGCGAATGATGAATGGAAGCGCCTTCATAATCGAGATCCTGATCCAGGTAGGTACTATCGAATGTAAGATTGTCTTCTGAAAGATCCTCTTCCTCCCCATAATATTCATCCTGGACATACAAGTAGAATTCCTTTAGCATCAGAGAGTCGCCACGTAAGCTCTGAGCATTGACGCTTGCAAACGACAGAAAGAGAAAGGGAATAAAAAGTAATGTCCTGAGCATCATAAGAATCAATAATTGTATTAATATTGTAGCTTCAAAAGCAAAAGATACTCGATATGTTTTTAGGCGGTTTTTTACTCTTCTTATTGATCTTCGTAATGGCTTTCTGGATCCTTATTTTCCTTGCCGGATTTGCTCTTCCATATTCTTTGACCATCTGGGCCATCAACAAGATTAGACCTATTGAGTCTGAAGAAGAATCTGCCGAAGACTCAGAGTAAGTCCTTCACATTTTCCGGGGGTCTTCCCAAAACAGCTTTATTTCCTTTAACTACAATTGGTCTTTCCATTAATTTGGGGTGCTCGATCATGGCTTTGATCCACTCATCCTCACCCAAATCTTTGCCCTTATAGTTTTCTTTAAAGATAGCTTCATTCTTTCTTAGCAACTGCTCAGCGCTGATCCCGAGCATTCCGAGAACTTCTTTCAATTCCGTTTCACTCACCGGATTGTTGAGATATTCAATGATCTCCGGTTCTGTTCCATTCTGACGAATGATCTCAAGGGTTTCCCGACTCTTTCTACAACGTGGATTGTGATATATTTTCATTCCTTAATTTTTCATTTTTCATCTTTCATTCTTCACTTTTCATCTTTCATCTTTCATCATTCATCTTTCATCTTCATCAGGCATTACTCCCCTCCTTCATCAAATAAGCTTTCAGAAAGGCATCGATGTCACCATTCATGACATTGTCCACATTTGAGGTTTCTTCACCAGTCCTCACATCTTTCACCATTTTATAAGGGTGCATGACGTAGTTGCGAATCTGCGAACCCCACTCGATCTTTTTCTTGCCCGCCTCAATTTCCGTTCTCATTTCTCTCTTTTTCTCCAGCTCGATTTCATAAAGCTGTGATTTCAGAAGTTGAATGGCTTTTTCCTTGTTTCCAAGCTGAGACCTGGTTTCCGTATTTTCGATGATGATACCCGAGGGTTTGTGATGAAGTCGAACACCGGTTTCTACCTTATTCACATTCTGTCCACCGGCTCCACCCGACCTGAATGTATCCCATGTGATATCACCCGGATTCACTTCAATCTCGATGGTATCATCTACCAGTGGATAAACATATACCGAAGCAAATGAAGTGTGTCTTTTTGCATTCGAATCGAATGGAGAAATGCGCACCAGCCTGTGCACTCCATTTTCACCTTTTAGATTACCGAAGGCGAAATCACCGTCCACCTCAATGGTGGCAGTTTTAATACCGGCTGTATCTCCATCAACCTGTGAAAGCAAAGTGACCTTATAATCGTGCTTTTCTCCCCACATCAGATACATTCTGAACAACATGGAAGCCCAGTCGCAGCTTTCCGTACCGCCAGCACCTGCCGTGATCTGCAACACAGCACTCAGGCCGTCTTCTTCGTTGCTCAACATATTTTTGAATTCGAGATCTTCTATGGCCTTGTTGGCCTTCTCAAACTGAGTATTCACCTCTTCTTCCGAAGCCTCTCCTTCCTTGGCAAAATCATACAGAACCTGAAGATCTTCCACCGCAGTTTCTGTGTCGGCGTACTGATTCGTCCAGGCCTTCTTACCACTGATGATCTTCATATGTTTCTGAGCTTTGTTGGCATCATCCCAGAATCCTTCCACCTGACTTTCCTGTTCCAATTCTCCTATCTCTCGGAGTTTGGTCTCTATGTCCAAATAGCCTCTTAAAGCTTCTAGTCGTGAAGCTAAATCCTTAACTTGCTCCTGCGTAATCATGTGTGGAAATTATGCATCAAATTTAGGTTTTCGAACAATATGGCGATTCGACGAAAAAAGAAATTTAGAGGGAACTACGTTCAGAAGGGCACGAGGGATTTTCGCAAATGGAATAAGGAGCCTAAATATTCTTATGCTCTTGTCAGTTTTACCGTATTCTCTTTCTTCATCGGAACATTCATTTCAATTTTTCTAAATCAGTACACATTTATAAGCACCATCTGGTGGGTCAGGATCAGCCTTCTCTGCATTGCCCTGGCCTATGTTTTTCAGGCCGTATATCTGAAAACGATCTATTACATGCGCAGGATAGAATACATACTTGCGGCATTTTTTGGCATTGCCCCTGCTTTGATCGCCCTGTTCTTCCTTTCAAATTATTTTATCCCTATTTCTGAGAGAACCATCAATGTGCCTGTGATAGGAACAAAAGGCAATTCAGAGGTTCAGTATTTCCATACAGATGAAATACCCTGCGACCTTAAACCGAAAACTTGCGTGGTAAGTAAAGAAAAAATCAATCTGCGCCAGAACAATTACCTTAAGATCACACTGATGAAAGGACTATTTGGCTTTGAGCGAATCACAAATATTGAAGCCGGTGATCCCTCAGTCGTTGAGTAATTTAAATATCAGGTCTGATTCGTATCCTTTTGAAACCATATAGTAATAGACCTTCGACCTTAATTGACGATCTTCCACATCCTTCAGATCCCCTTTCTTTCTTTTGATTAGCTGCAAAGCAACTTTCTCATATTCATTCTGATCGATCTTCTTTAAAGCATCTTCGATTTCCTCATCGTGAATATTCTTCTCACGAAGGTGAATCCGAATCTTAAATCGCCCCCATTTATTACTCATGAATTTGCCCCTTGCATATGAATTGGCAAATCGCTTTTCATTGATGAAATTATTCTCCACCAGGTCGTCTATGACTTTGTCGGCATCTCCTTTCTCAACACCCCATTCCTTCAATCGTGTTTCCATATCCGAAACACATCGTTCCTGATAGGCACAGAATTTCATCGCCTTCTTCAGGGCTTCATCACGTGAGAGCTGTTTTTTAAACCGGTTGTAGATAGGACTGACTTTGAATGGATGCTTAAAAATAATTCATCACAGAAAATTGGACAAAAAAAAGTCCCGCAGTGCGGGACTTCATTTTTCTTTTCGGATCAAACTTCGATCTCAATTCCTTCGTCGTCATAAAATTTATGCTCGAGGAAGGTAAGAGCCGACATGGATTTAACCTTGATCTTTCTTTTGATCTTTTTCTGCCAGTCCTTTCTGATAGAATTCCATCCTCTGTTGAAGTATGCTTCGAGATAAGGATGAACATGAACCTGGATAATCTTATCATCCAGACTATCGGCAATGATCTTAAGTTTTCTTTCAATTTCGTCTTCCAGAAGAATGGTAGCCTGAACCTCACCACTTCCGCCACAACTCGGACATTTTTCCGCTGTAGTGATGGCCATCTCAGGACGAACCCTCTGACGAGTGATCTGAATAAGTCCAAACTTACTAGGAGGAAGAATGCTGTGTTTGGCACGATCTTCCTTCATCGCTTCTTTCATTTTCTCAAAGAGTGCCTTTCTGTTAGAAGACTCCCTCATATCAATGAAGTCGATCACGATTATACCACCCATATCGCGAAGCCGCAGTTGTCTGGCAATCTCCTGGGCTGATTCGATATTAACCTCCAGGGCATTTTTTTCCTGGTCGGCTTCCGATTTACTTCTCTGACCACTGTTCACATCAATGACATGCAATGCCTCGGTGTGATCGATAACCAGATAAGCACCTGATTTCATGCTCACATTTCGACCAAAGGAAGCCTTGATCTGCTTCTCGATGCCGAAATAATCGAAGATGGGTTGTTGTTTTTCCTTATCGTAAAACTTAACGATCTCGGCTTTTTCTGGAGCTATAGAAGCAAGAAAATCGCGGGCATCGTTATAAAGACCCTCATCATTGATGTGAATATTTGAGAAGGACGCATTCATCATGTCTCTCAACATCGAAGAAGTCCTGTTCAATTCACTCAACAACCTGAAAGGTGGTTTGGCTTTAAGAAGCTGCTTGTGCATTTCATCCCAACGAGTCACCAGACTGTTGAGATCATTATGCAGATCGGCTACTTTTTTATTTTCCGCCACCGTACGAACGATCACGCCAAATCCCTTGGGTTTGATGCTCGTAATAAGGCGCTTCAATCGGTCTTTCTCTTCCCTGTTTGAAATCTTCTGGGAAACAGAAATACGATCTGAAAATGGTGTAAGAACCAAATATCGTCCTGCAATGGAAAGTTCTGAAGTCAGTCTGGGACCTTTCGTAGAGATCGGTTCCTTGGTGATCTGAACAACGACATGCTGATTGGATGTCAACAGATCGGTGATCTTTCCATTCTTATCGATATCGGGCTCCTGATTAAAGTACAGCAAGTTGGGCACGTTCTGTTTGCCCTTTTGAGTCTTGTCTGTAAACTTTTTTAAGGATGCGAATTGTGGCCCAAGATCCAGGTAATGCAGAAAGGCATCTTTCTGATATCCTACATCTACAAAAGCCGCATTCAGTCCCGGCATGACCTTTTTGACCCTGCCGAGATAGATATCGCCTACTGAGAAGCTGTTGTCTTTCTTTTCGCTGTGGAGCTCAACCAGATTTTTGTCCTTGAGGACAGCGATAACAACTTCATCTGGCTTTGAATTAATTATCAAGTCAACGCTCACAAGAATAAGATTAGTAAAAGAATAAGGTTAATGCGGTCCGCCATCTGGCGAACCGACTCAGACAAGAAGGATTACTTCTTCTTGTGTCTATTCTTCCTTAGTCTCTTCTTTCTCTTGTGAGTCGCCATCTTATGTCTTTTTCTTTTCTTTCCGCTAGGCATTTCTTTACGTTTTAAATATTGTTATTTCTTATATTTTCTATGAATACGTCCATTTGTTGTCGTCGCACCGGATCATCCACAAACTGTTTGAAACTTTCGAGGCTCTCAATGGCCTTTTCCTTTTCTCCCATTTGAATGTATGTATCAGACAAATACAGGTAAGCTTCTGCAAATTCAGGATCGATTTCCAGAACTCGCTCAAATCTTGCTATGGCCTTTTCATACTGACCTGATTTAGCCGAGAAGTAACCGAGGTTTATCAAAGCATTGATATTATCCGGATCGATCTCCAAAACCTTTCTCAACATGCCAATTCCTTTCATTGGCGGTTGTCCAGTGAATGAAGATCCTTCTACATAACAAACTCCCAGGCTCGTCATGGCCTCAAGGTCTTCAGGCAAAAGATCAAGAACGGCTTCGTAACTTTCAACCGCCTTGTTCAGAGCAATGATCTTTCTGTCATCTTTGAGTTCCTGAAAAGCTTTGTAATATCTGTCTCCAGCAATGAAGTAACTGGGTTTATCCTGAATGATAAGGGCAATCTCATAAAGCTGATCTGCCGCCATTACAGGTCTTTGTCTTGTTTCCCAGAACGTGCTCAATGAATCGAGAAGATCTATTTTGGAAAGAGGATCACTTTCATTGTCTATCGCAGTCTGGATCTCCCCGAGCAGATCTTTATCAACCTGATTTGACAATGATGCCATCGCTGCGCTCACATAATCTGTATTTGTGACCGGAGCTTCTTCCCCTACCGCCTGAACATCTTCTTGAACCAGTTCGCTGGTACGTGGCAACAACAATAAAAGAACGACAACCACGATCGCAACCGAAAGGATTATGATCTGTGGCCTTTTGAGAAAACTCATGAAATAATTCTGTGAATTACTTCACGTTTTTCTTCACCTTCTCAACAAATGATTTAGAAGGTTTGAATGCAGGGATATAGTGAGCAGGAATAATGATGGTTGTATTCTTCGAAATATTCCTTCCCGTCTTCTGTGCTCTTTTTTTGGTGATAAAGCTTCCGAAACCTCTCAAATAAACGTTTTCACCTTTTTCGATAGATGATCTTACTGCCTTCATGAACTCCTCAACCGTTGTCTGCACTGAGACTTTTTCAATTCCTGTCTTTTCTGAAATTTCCGCTACAATATCCGCTTTCGTCATTGTAAGTCTTTTTTAAGAATTAGTAGTTAAATTTTTTAATTTCGGGGGGGCAAAGATAGGGATTAACTTTAATTGCAAACGTTTTATTTTAAATTAATTACGCAGCCTTTCCATGCCCTTATTTTCTGATTTTTCCCATCGACTTTTATACTGGTACGAAGACTATAAACGTGACCTCCCCTGGAGGAATACAAAAGACCCCTACAAAATATGGGTGTCGGAAATCATTCTTCAGCAAACCAGGGTACAACAAGGCATATCTTATTACGAACGATTCATTGATCGATTCCCGGATGTCAAAAGCCTTGCCAAGGCTGATCAGCAGGACGTTCTGAATTTATGGCAAGGCCTCGGTTACTACTCACGGGCCAGAAATATGCATAGTGCTGCCAGAATGATAACAGATGATCATCAGGGTATTTTCCCCAACACATACCAGGAGATAAAGAATTTAAAAGGTATTGGAGAATATACGGCCTCGGCAATTTCTTCTTTTGCCTTCGACCTTGCTTATCCGGTCATTGACGGTAATGTAAATAGAGTAATCTGCCGACTCTTTGGAATCAAGTCAGCCCTTGAATTATCGGAAACCAAAAAAAGGATCAAAGAAGATCTTTCTTCAATATTTGATAAGAAGAAGCCCGCATCATTCAACCAGGCAATTATGGAATTCGGTGCTTTACAGTGCACACCCCAAAGTCCGGATTGTGAACATTGCCCTTTCAATTCGAAATGTGTGGCATTCAATACCGGACAGGTGAAGGAAATACCATTGAAGAAAAAAGAGATCAGAAAAAGAGATCGCTTTTTCAACTACGCTGTATTGCGTTCCGGAAAGAAATTTGTCATGAAAAAACGCACGCAAAAAGATATTTGGCAAGACATGTACGACTTTCCCCTTCAGGAAAATGATTCAAAGAAAGGTGAACTCGATCTGAAAAAAATAGGCCTGGTAAATGAAGAGAATATGCCTTATGAAAAAAGAGGAAAGAGCGACTGGAGAAGCCATGTTTTATCTCATCAAAATATATATGCCAGGTTCCATGAAATCGACGTCGATCTTTCAGAAATTGAGCTTCCGGCAAACTGGGTCATAACCGATGTTGATAAAATCGAAGAATTTCCCCTTCCAAAATTGATTGAATCCTATATCAATGGTGGCTGAATTTGTATCTTTGACCCACAATTAAATTCTATGTCTGGAATAAACAAAGTCATTTTAGTGGGAAACCTTGGCAAGGATCCCGAAGTCAGATATCTTGAAGGAGGCACAGCAGTTGCCAATTTCACGCTGGCTACTTCAGAAACCTATAAAGATCGAAACACCGGTGAGCGCAAAACGCAAACTGAGTGGCACAACGTTGTTCTGTGGAGGGGTCTGGCTGAAATTGCTGAAAAATACCTTCGAAAAGGAAACCAGGTATATATAGAAGGAAAGATCCGAACCAGAACATGGGAGGATAAAGAAGGAAATACGAGGTATACAACCGAAATTGTTGGTGACAATATGACCATGCTCGGACGAAGAGATGAGCAAAGTCAAGGTGGTCAATCCCAGTCTCAGCAAACCTCGCAACAACAAAGTCAATCTCAAAGCAGTCAGCCTCAGCAGCAGGCTCAGGTGCAACAGACTGAAGATGACGACGATCTTCCTTTCTGATTTATAAACCAAGGTTCAATACATTTTGGACGATCCTGAACCGTATAGTTTATTGTTGAGTTCTTTTATGGGGATGACCTTTAATCCCTTTACATTGAATTCTCTCACATTGCTGATCAGCATCATTTTGCTGTTGTTCTGCTCTGCCCTTGTTTCCGGATCTGAAGTGGCATTCTTCAGCCTGAGTCCGGCCGATAAAGAAAGTCTGGAAGAGGAAGATGAGAGTTCCTTGCTTCTCCAACTTCTCAACAAACCCCGAAAACTGCTTGCCACTATTCTGGTGGTCAACAATTTTGTGAATATCGGTATCGTCATTATGTCGACATACCTGGTTGGCGAGTTGATTTCCTTCCACACCAACAAAGTCCTTGAGTTTATTATCCAGGTGGTTTTCATCACATTCATCTTATTGCTTTTTGGTGAAGTGATACCCAAAGTTTATGCCGCAAAAAATGGGATCCAGTTGAGCAAATTCATGGCTAAACCAATTCTCATTCTATCAAAGATCTTTAATCCCATCATTTTCATCCTCATGAACTCGACTCGTTTTATTGAACGAAAAGTAAAATGGAAGGGTGATCATGTTTCTACCGAAGACCTGACTACGGCCATTGAGCTGACAGTAGAAGAAGAGATCAAAGACGAAGATCAAAAGATTCTTGAGGGCATCGTGAAATTTGGAAATACCGATGTGAAACAGATCATGATCTCGAGAGTAGATGTTTTGGCCATCGATCAGACTGACAAATTCAATGAAGTATTACAAACCATAAGGGAGGAAGGTTATTCGAGAATTCCGGTATACGAAGAGAGTTTTGATAATATAAAGGGTACTCTTTATATCAAGGACCTGCTTCCACATCTTGATGAGAACAAGGATTTCGACTGGCTCAAATTAATTCGTCCACCATTCTTTGTTCCCGAAAACAAAAAGATCGACGACCTGCTCAAAGAATTCCAGGAGAAAAAGATCCACCTGGCCATAGTGGTAGATGAGTATGGAGGCGCATCAGGTATTGTCACCCTGGATGATATCCTCGAAGAAGTAGTGGAAAATGTTTCGGAGGAAGTTGAAGAAGATGAGCATTACAGAAAGATTGCCGAGGGAACTTATCTGTTTGAGGGAAAGACTCCATTGATCGACTTCTATAAGATCATGGATGTGAACGAGGAAGAATTTGAAAATGCCAAGGGCGAATCGGATACGCTGGCAGGATTCATTATTGAGATCAGCGGCAGAATACCGAAGAAATTAGAGCGTTTTGAATTTGATAATTGTCAGTTCACCGTTGAATCGGCCAATGTGAAAAGGGTGAAAGAGATCAAAGTAAAATTGATAAATGCCAAAACGAAGTAAGTTCATCCTGGGCCTGATCATGGTCCTGCTCGGTCTTTTGCTCATGTTTATGTCCTCATGTTCAGAAGAATACACACCCAAACCAAAAGGTTATCCGAGAATCGATCTTCCTGCAAAGTCTTATGCCGATTACTTATCCGATTGTCCATTTACCTTTGAATACCATGCTGAAAGTGTCATTTCACAGGCAAAAAAGGATCAACCATGCTGGCTGAACATCGATTACCCGGATCTGAGAGCAAGAATTCATTTGAGTTATCGACCCATTGAAGGAAATCTGCGCGAATTACTCGAAGACAGCCGGACCCTGGTATACAAACACACCATAAAGGCCAATGCCATCGAAGAAGAAAATATCATCAATGATGAAACGAAAGTTTATTCGAAGATCTATCGAATTGATGGAAATGCGGCTTCCTCAGTACAGTTCATGAGCACAGACAGCTCAGAACATTTCCTGCGAGGCGCCTTATATTTCAGTGCAGCTTCCAATGCCGATTCACTTCAACCGGCGATTGATTATATCAGACAGGATGTAAATCATTTGGTGCGTTCTGTGAAGTGGAAATAAATTAAATTCCCTCAAGCCAGAATTTCACACCCACCATTACTTGTCGATTGTACCACTCAAGTTCGCCGTTGGTATCCCAATCGATAATATCATTCAGGCCGTGGTAGTAAGTCGCATCAATGCTTACCCTTCTGCTTATGTCATAGCCTAAACCAATTCTCGCGCCATAGTCGATCTGGTCGCTGTTGATGGCTTCATGCTGAACATTTTCCGGTAATCCGGCAAATGGAGGGGCCGTAACGGTAAGTCGGTCACTCAACAGAAGGGATAAATTGAAGCCAATGTTTGGAGAGAATCGTCCGATCTTATAAGTATAATATACAGGTACTGAAAAATAAGAGAAGCGAAAATCATAGGGGATATCGGCATATTTTATTTCACCTGAGATGTCAGCGAAGAGCACATCTTCAATCACAGTGGTGCTCGTGAGATGATTGTATTTCAGCTCTGCACTCAAAAATGACTTGCCTGATAAAAAACGTTCATAGAAAAGACCAAAGCTGAACGAAGGTCCCCATACCTGTTTAAAATTATTGTTTGATAAGTTTTCCCTTATCTCATAGACCTTAGATGCTCCAATTTCCGCCTTGAAGCCGAGTTTGTCTTTCACAATTACTTCCATGTCCTGAGAAAATGTAAATAACGGCGCTATTATTGCCAGTAACAATATCTTAGTTTTCATTTCTATTCTCTTCTTTTATAAATGCATATTTAAATCCAAAAGTCAATTGCCGGATGGCCCAGAAATCCGATTCTCCATTGCGAAATGGCTTCTGGATATCACTCAGACCATGATAATAGGTGGCTTCGAGATCAAAGCGATGTGATAGTTTCCATTGCATACCGAATCGCACACCGTAATCAAGTTCATTCAAAGCAGGTTCATATTGCATATCGTATTCGTAGAACTCCGATTCAGATCTGACCTCTGCACTTCCACCCATAACCGTGGATACCTGTCCTCCAACATTCACTGAAAGTCGATCAAACTGAAAGCTATAATAGACAGGCAGCGCAATGTATGAGATCTTCTTTCGGATGTATTGATTTCCATAAACCACAGGCCTGCCCAAAGGATCCAGTACAACCACTCCATTCAAGACTTCTTTGCTTTCTAGTTTAACGTAGTTAAGCTCAAATGATACAGATGATTTTTTAGAAACGGAAAAATCAAAGAACATTCCAAGATTTGCCGACTTACCCGGTTTGATCTGGTGATCAATATCTGTATTGGCAAATTGTTCGTTGGTAATGTAAGATGCTCCCAAATCGAGTTTGACTCCGATATCCTGGGCAAGACCAATCGCCGGAGCTAGAATCAATAATATGAAGAGCCTTTTCAACATGGCATAAAGTACAAACGAAGCTTCAGCTAAAAGCTTGTGTTTGGACAATTAAATTTACGCATATTCGGTGAAGGTGAGGGTGGGATTGGTTAAGTGGTTAATTGGTTAATTGTAAAAACACTCATATTCCATATACGTAAGTTTATTTGGAATTTACACTGACTTAAAAATTCTCCTTTTTTTAGCTCTGGGATATTACTACTTTCAAACCCTCTAACTCCATTCCCGACTCTTCAGTCGATCTGCCAAAGGGGCAATTCTCACAAGTATTAACTCAAATTCTAGTATTATGAAGAAGGTCATTCTTTGTACCCTCAAATTCCTACTCCCTTTATTTTTTCCTACCATTTTAATATCCCAACAGATCGGGATTCCCGCTGCAAACAGTCAACTCCGAAGTCTTTTCGGAAATCTGAATCTTCCTCCAAATCCTAAACTCTTTCTCTATGACATGTCGTGTCACATGACGGATAGCATCTTTTTTCAAACTAAGTGTCCTAAGATCATTAACAGCGCTACCTGGCTCGCTGTATATGATGAAATGTACTATTCGGCCTATGATACAACTATGTATGTGAGTCCTCTCTCTCTTTACGATGATTCACAGGATTTTCTATCGGACACCATACCTATGGGCATTATGAATTATGCATTTTATAAGTTGAAGAATGATGCTCTCAATACAGGTAAGTATTTCAACTTTAATGTTCAGGCGAATACATTAACAGACAAAATTCCCCGTCATTCCAGTCCTTATCTTGACAGCAATCTATTCGCGGTTGCTCCTTTGATTGAAAGTTCATACTTCTCTGATCCGGTATTCAGAATAGATCCCGATTTCATCCTATATGATGTGCATAATTCCAACAAGTATGGAAATGAATTCGATCTTTTCATAGACTTCGGTGACGGAAATGGCTTCAGAAAATTTGATCCTTCAAGAATCACACATCATCAAGTAAACTACAAATCAAAAGGTTCGAAATATATCACCACCCAGATCAGACCGGCTAAGAAAAACATTGTTATTCACAGTTCGATTAGCAAAATTTCCGTTGAGACTTCTCAGAAATGTGTAAAGCCTCAGAGCACCATGTCTCTTCCCGGATTGAATGTCGGCGTTTATAGTGGTTGCAATTCTGTGGGTATTAAATCCGGTAAAGTGATCCTATACTTACCTGGGATGGATATTCTTGATGCCATACCCTCAATGAACCGTGACATACCCAGAATTTATTCCGAGATGATCTCCAACAATAAGATTGTCCAACTCAAAAATCAGGGTTATACATTTTTGGTTGTCGATTATAAAAGATCAACCATAGATATGAGATTCAATGCACTTTATCTCGTAAATCTGCTTGAAAGTCTCAAATGTGAATTGGATTATGGACATCAGTTCGTGATCATGGGTGAAAGCATGGGCGGATTGATTGCAAGGTATGCACTGACCTATATGGAGTCGAATTACTACGATAATCAGGATGTATCGCCTTTCTTCACTGATGTGATGGATGAAAACAGTACTTTCTATCTCCATTCACATGCCGGCATTTTCAATCTTCCCGACAAATGGTGTTTGACCGACAAGAAGCACAACACCAGGCTTTTGCTCACTTTAGACACACCTCATCAGGGAGCAAACATCCCATTATCTGTACAACATGCCTACGAAACAGGAATGCAGGCCTTTTCGCGCATCGCTAAATTCAGATTGAGAAATCTGACCAAGATGACCAATCTCTTCATTGATGCCCAAGCAGCCCAACAAATGTTGATTTATCATATCGACAGCAAAGCCGGAAACAATTATGATTCTCATATAGACAAAGAGGATTTCTTTTATGAATTGAACATGCTGGGTGATTATCCCCAAAACTGCAAAGTAACAGCTCTTAGTAACGGATCACTGGCCGGAGAAGCCCAGACAAACTATTATACTTCCCAGGATCGAGTGGCCGGTGACAATCTGATGGATTTTGATGGTGAATTCTACTGCTATATTCTGGGCAGAAGAATAAAAATTTTGGGAGCTGAACTTCACTGTAAAACAAATAAACCGGGCAATACACAGATATACAAGGCATATGCCTATTTGAATACTCCAACAATCAATCTGTATTTATTCGGAATAAAAATTCAGCTCGGTAAGACCGTTTTGGTAAATGATCAGGCTAAGTCCAATGCCCTGGCATATGGCGTAAATTCAGGAGGTTTCACGGGTGATCCACTTTTCATCTCCCCAAATGCAGGCTCGAGCAGTCATAACGTTTCAAACAACTATTTCCTGAATATTTTCCACAGAAATTACATTAGCACGGGTAATGGCTGTATAGGCTTCAATACCCATGTAGGATGGAATGGTTTTTTATCTGCAAATATTGATGCTACGGCCTGTTCAGACGGTCTGCATTTCACGCTGGTTCCAACACAATCTGCTCTTGATTATGGGACTTTGGGAAGCTATCCGCTTGATCATGATATTGAAAGTGAAAACATTCAAACAAAATTGTCTCGGGTAAAACCCAGTGTAATAATTGGCTATGAAGAAAGTGGCTCTTATGTGAATAGAAATCATATCGGGTCATTAGTCAACCCATTTAAGAACCCCGGAATTTACAACTTATCACGCCAAAAAGCTCCAATAAGAGATTTCACTTATTACTCCTGCATATTGCACAACGATACTGTGGAAAGAGGTATAATCAATTTGGAAATTGGCGATGAAGAGCTATTCCTGGAGAATGTGACCTTGAACTGGTCATCTTATTATCAGGCGGAATTCGACATCAATGTGAATGAAAGGAATCCAAAATATTATTATGAAAATGGTTCAGGATCTGTAAACAGTCGAGATGGCATGTATTCAAAAAATGATCCTTTTATCATTTCCAGTGCTGCTCAAGCGACGTTCATAACGGATAAATTCAATTCACCAACAAGAAAAGGACTCACTTATAACGCACCTTTTTCAGGACCATATTACAGAATGGATTCGGTATTGAAAGTGTGCTGTGTAAACTTCATAAATGGCAGGTCAAAACCATCTGAAAAGACGGAGATAATGGAATCAACCGATGCATATCTCAAGGTTTTTCCAAACCCGATATCCGGCGATCAATTAAACATTCAATTTCAGCTAACCATTCCCGGGAACGTTAAACTGAACCTGATTGATTCAAAAGGAAGAAATGTATTTATCAAATCACTTGGCCATTTCGACTCCGAAAAAGAGGTGAATTATAACCTCCGGGGAATATCAGATTTTGCCCAAGGTATGTATATAGTTCGTCTTGAATGTGGAAGTGAGATCTTATCGCAAGTCATAATAATTCAACAGCCATGAATTCGAGATTGATAATTCTTTTTGTTAGTTCAGTAATCCTTTTTTCATTTAATTCTTGTTCAAAGGATGAAGTACTTTCACCAACAAAGTCGTACACTATAAACGGGACTCTTTATCGTGATTGCTTTTCACCTCCTTTGAAAAATGTAGACCTAGAACTATGGCAAAATGCACCTAATGGACTGAATTATGGTGGGCTCTTGGATCAATGCACGACGGATGACAATGGATTCTATGAATTTAATTTCCCTTCAAAAAAAGGCATGGAACTCTTTATCAGATTTAAGGCAAGTGAAGGAGGAAATATAATTCATGAATACATTCCGAAGGACACGTCCATCTATGATCTGGACCTGTATTTCCATCCAACGGTAAATATTGAGGTACATCTTGATGTTGAAAATCCATATACAAAAAATGATACTCTCATCATCAACAATCTAATCGACCCGAATGGATTAAAATTAGCTGGTCCCTTTAGGTCAGGTTTTGTCTTTAGATCAGAAGACGTCTTTCTGTTTAATCAGAGCATGAAGAGTACTCATTTCAAAATTGGTTATGCCATCCTACCTGATCTAAACAGTTCCGGCTCAGAGTATTTCACGATCAATGAATATTGCGACAACACAATTAAAGTGACTTTAAACATTGATTGATGAGTTTATAATATAATAGTGCGCGATTGCATCGCGCACTATTATTATGACATAAAAAAGTCCCGAAGAATTTCGGGACTTTGATGCGAATGAATGTTCAGGTTATTCCTTTACGTAGGTTTTACCCGTAAGGTTCCCGCTTGCATCCATAATGCTTATTAAATAGACACCTGCATTCTCGGCTGAAAGATCTATTGAGTTCAGATTGTCATTCTCAACATTGTCGATACGCTGAACCAACTCACCGGCACTGTTGAAGATCTGGATCGTTCCACCCTTGATAGAGTAGGTGGTTTCAACGTTTACAATTCCTTGTCCCGGATTGGGGTAAATGTCTGCATTCAATTCATTGGCGTATTCATCTATACCTGTTGATCCGTCAAGAGGAATAATAAATTCCTGAATTTCATCACTTCCATCCTCTATCATTTGCACTTTCGCAGTTTTCTTACCCAATCTGGTAGACTCGTCAACTGTGAAACTGATTCCCCATTCTTTTTCTTTCACACAACATCCATCAGTGATTCTTGATATTCTATAAGAATTTCCACCTATAAATACACCTCTTGGATTTAAAGCAAATGCACCTGAAGGATATCCATTGAACCAAGTCAGGTCTGGCCCCCAATTCGGAGCTCCTGCTTGAACCACCGTGCCAAGGACAGGACTGTATGGTGGAACTGAGGATGTGATTTGTTGTACTTTCCATTCCGCTTCAATATTAGCAGGTGTTGGTGACAAAGAAGTAGCTTTGATATTAAATTGATTTCCACCGATGTAAGTAAATGGAATATCTAACTTAAACTGATGAACAAGAGCATCCGGTTCTTCTAACTTTACAAGAGAAATATCATCAAATGCCACATCGTTTCCATCTCCCGGCATGGATGAAGCCATTGTTAAATACAAGGTAACTAAGTTAGAAGGTGCAACAAATTTGTACTTTCTCCTTTTCCAGCCGCAATTTGCATCGTCACCACATGACATTTCTTCAAGATCATAAACACCATCAACCCTTCCTATTACCAATCCATCATGGAAGTAATCAAAGCTGCATTGTTTTAAGTGTTTGTAGCTAAAACAGAAAGAGTAGGTCTCACCTTCTTCCACTTCAATATTGCTCAACTCTACCACATTCTCAGGACCAAAATCATACCCATCACAGGTTTTTCCGTTCACGATCATCACATTGCCATCTCCACAATTACTGGCATTCAATAAATTCCACGTTGGACTGATTATTGAAGCACGATTTGCGTTCACAATGGTCCATTGACCCGGCATCACCGAATTAGGACCTACATTCCCATTGAATGTGTATCCGTTTACCTGAAGTGTTGGAGGCCCTCCGTTTTCCATTCCTCCGTTCACGATAAGCTCTTCTGCTTCGTCACAACAAGAAGTGGTTGTTGCCTCAGCGGCTGAAAATGGTGAAAATTCATCAAATGCAACACCTGCTCCGCCACCTCCAACATATTTGAATTCAATGACAACGAATGAATTTCCTCCAGTCATAGAAGGATCAATGCTCCATGTGATTGCTCCTCTGTTTCCGGATCCAGGAGTAGACGTATTAATATTATAGTTATTCAACATTACAGAAGCTCCAGTAGCATCTTTAGCAATGATGTCCCAAGATTCAGAGCCATCAACATCCATTAGCACCCCACTTGCAGACGTATTAGGCTGGCTATATTGTACATAGAAAGAAAGAGAATTCAATTGATTTTGATTGTCTCGATATTGAGTAGCAGCGGTTAAAAAGAAACATCCAAAGTCTAATCCATCTGCAGGTGTGTCATAACCATCTACATTTGGTGGTGTAATCGGTACCGTACATCCTCCTGAGGGACTTGTCCATGGATTTCCAATAGTGCCTGCTAAAAATCCAATTCCATCTACCCCTGGATTTGTGCCGCCCACCTCAACAATTTCTGGCTGAGGTGCATTCGGAGAATTATTGAATGGTCCCTGGTTAGGCGGGGCACTAAAAAACTGAATACCATAAGCACAGTCGAAGTACCAATTCGGAACTTGATTGCCTTCAACAGCAGCATAGGTTGGACAGCTATTTGGATTAAATGTTCCTGGTTCAAAATTTATGACATTGGCATTTTGCTGTGCCATCAGCATGCCTCCATAGGAAATAAATATTAGAGTTAGCAACTTTTTCATAGTCGTAGTTTTAAGATTTGTGCTAACTAAATTCGCCTATGCCCTGTTAGTACATCATCCTTTTTTAACGAAATGAGGATTCTGATTAATGAATTGCAGAATTTCAAAAAGGAAGGGCTTTTATGACCTAAATCATATCTGCTACCACTATGAGTCATAGGTTTTACCCGGCTTTAGAGAGAACTTACATGTCTAAATTTTTAAGCCATGTACGACAAAAAACTAGATCTGGCAGGCCCGGGAATCAGTACTTATGAAGAAGTAAAGAAGATTCTTCCCGATAATTATGAGGCCGTACTACCTCCGCTGAAAAGAATGGAGGCTCTATATCTTATAAAGGAACATATTGAAAAAGGACTGGCTGAAGAACTCAATCTTCAGATGGTTCAGGTTCCGCTTATTGTTGACAAGCACAGTGGTGTGAATGATTATCTCGACAGAGATGGTTCGAGAACACCGGTTGATTTTCCGGCAGGACTTGGTTTACCAACCAGAATTGAAGCCCAGGTGGTTCAGGCCGCGACGAAATGGAAAAGAATGGCATTGGCCCAATTTGATTGTGCCGTAGGTCAGGGTATCAATACCGATATGCGCGCCGTTCGTAAGGACTATTTCCTCGATCATGATCATTCTTCTTATGTTGATCAATGGGACTGGGAAAAACATATAACAGCCGAAGATCGCAACCTCGATTATCTAATCGATACAGTGAAAAAGATCTGGAAGGTAATTCGTGGTGCAGGAATGGCCGCGAGGGAAAGATTCCCGGAATTACAGGATTCAAAATATCCTGAATTTCCCGAGGAACTGGAATTCTTCCATGCTGAAGAGATCCTGAACATGTATCCGGATCTTCCAAGAAAGGAAAGAGAGACCCAATTATTGAAAGATCACCCTGCCGTTTTCATTATCGGAATTGGCTGGGTATTGAAAGATGGCTATCCACATGAAATGCGGGCAGCAGACTACGATGACTGGATCACTCCAACTATTGAAAAGAATGGTGAACTTATGCACGGACTGAATGGTGATATTCTTGTATGGAATCCCGTGACAGAAAGAAGGCATGAATTGACATCCATGGGAGTCAGAGTAACGAAAGATACCCTCAAAGCACAACTCGAAATAACAAATCAACTCGATTTCCTCGATATGCCATATCATCAGGCAATTCTGAATGACGAGATTCCACTGAGTATCGGAGGTGGAATTGGTCAGGCACGCACCTATATGTACCTGCTAAGATGCGCTCACCTCGGTGAGGTAACGGTGACCATCTGGCCAGAGGAATTGAAAGAAATCTGTAGAGAAAAGAACATTCATGTTCTTGAATAAATTCGCAGATGTCCTGTTCATAAGAGCCCGCCCTGTGCGGGCTTTTTTATTGCACAAAGAATTTTCTTTGAACTTTCCTTCCTGAATCAGTAACAACTTGTACACTATACATACCTGAAACCAGATCTGATAAATCAATAATGTTGCTCTGATCTTTCAACTCACCTTTTTTCACACATTCACCCTGTATGGAATAGATTGAATAATTGAAATCCTGCGTTTCGGAAAATTCTATATGCAGAAAGTCGTTTGCCGGATTAGGATATAATGAAAGAGTCAACGTGGAGGCAATGTGTTTCTCAATACCCGTTTGAAGAGGCTCACAATTATTGGGATATTCCAATCCATCCCCCTCATAGCATTGGAAATGCCATTCGAAGGGAGTAAAACCACCTATATTGCAAATTCCATCAGGATGCGACGTAGGTTCAATTCCCAATGGACCAACCCTGTCAATGGTTATTCCCGGTAAGGTGTCTAAACCGCAATCTACCTTGTAATAGGTAATCTCAAATGTATCAGAACCTATAACTTCTGAGCCAAGACTGTCGACAAACCAACGTCCTTGTTGATATTGAACACTGGAATCCCCGATTGAAAGATTCATAACGAACAAATCAAGTGTGTTTCCAAAGAAATCATCAAGAAAAAATGTGTCATTCCTCATGTAATAACAGCACCCTTCTATATCCCACTTTTCATCAACATTTAACAAGGAATCGTAATAGTCTATAGAGGCATAGCCTACATCTCTGTATATCTTTCTGATTTCTCCATTGATCATGGTGTCTCTGAGTATGTAAATCGTCTTTTCTGCATCAACAGGATATCCATTGTGGGTTGCGAAATCACCTTGATAATTCCAATAGGCTCCAACCGGCGGCCAATCATTCTGAGAAAATGAAGGGGATGCGACAAACATTAAGACCAATATGAACAGAGTCCTTTTCATTCTAAAAAATAGGTCTCTCTAAGATATTAATTATATCGAATATTTACTCACTCTTAGCGAGTATACCAAAGTGGTAAGCAGGAAGAAAGCCCCAATCTGATGTATAAGAGCAAGGAATAGAGGAATTTGATACACAAGAGCAAAAATTCCCAAGACGACCTGAATAAATACGACCGTCATTACATACTGGCCCGAATTGCGTATGAATACACTTTTACTCCGGGCTGTCATGATCCAATAAACAACGCCCAGAACGAATAGAGCAATGCCAAGGTATCTATGTACAAACTGCACACCCGCTATTCCTTCAATGAAGTTTAGGTAAGTCGGTTCCATGTATAGTATCTCTTCGGGGAACCATAAACGGCCCATCTTTGGAAATGTGTTGTAGAACAATCCGGCCTTTAATCCGGCTGTAAATGCTCCATAAATAATCTGGGCAAAAAGGATCATTGTGATGAAAACTGAAGCCCTGTGAATCTTCCGGGAATATTGCTTCAATTTATTCGGGAAGTATACCGATAAGATCAGCCAGAATGTATAAGCAAAGGTCACGAGAGCTGTGACCAGATGGATGGCCAACCTGTAGTGACTAACATGCGGATCTTTATCAAGTCCACTTTTCACCATATACCATCCGAAGAACCCCTGCAAGCCACCCAGACATAAAAGTATCAGCAGCTTCCATATCAACGGACCCGATATCTTCTTTTTGATTAAAAAATACAGGAAAGGCACGATAAATACGATGCCAATAAACCTTCCCAATGCCCTGTGAATATATTCCCACCAGAATATTCTCTTATAATCAGACAGAGAGAAACCTCTTGGCTGTATTTCATATTCAGGAAATTGCTTGTAGGCTTCGAAAGACTCCGTCCATTCAGCTTCATTCATGGGCGGAACAGAACCCGAGATCAGCTTCCAATCGGTCATAGAAAGACCTGAACCCGTTAAACGGGTGATCCCTCCTATCAATACCATCAAAAAAATAAGGATGCATCCTGAAGTCAACCAGAGAATAACCTGACTTCTCGAATCTTCTCTAATCATTCAGACCTATACTCGCTCAATAACCCTGCTAAGGAAGTAAGTAACTAATTCGGGAAGATGAATGGAAACCTTGGCATCAGACTTGTCCTTGGAATTCTCCTGTGGACCAGTCTGTGTTGATTTATTCAGCTCAGACAATTTAACAACAGTAACGCTATACTGTCCATCATTAATTGATGTAATTGCCTCCATTATTTCTTCTTCACCTGTGTTTTCACTGGAGAATTCAATGCTGGCCACACCGTCTTCAAAATTGACCGAGCAGTCAGAAACACCATCCAGTTTAGCTACCTGCTTTTCGATGTACTTTGCACACCCAACTTCACAAACCATACCATCAACTTTCAATGCAAGAGCTTTGTCCGCTTTAAGTTCGGTCGCAGCTTCCACTTCCGGCGTACTGCAGTTCATGGATACTACTGAGATAAGGATCAATGTGATAGAAAGCAGCTTTTTCATAATCATAGCTTTGCTACAAAGCTACGAAATAAGTGGATTCGTTGTAAGCTCTTTATCCTAATTTTGCCCGGCCATGAACCAAAGCAAACCCGACCTATTATTTACCTGGGGAACCCTCATTTTACTTGCATTCATTTGGGGTAGTTCCTTCATTCTGATGAAGATCGGATTGGTAGAAATACCATATCAGGAAGTAGGTGCTCTGAGAATGCTCGTAGCTTTTGTAAGTTTGATTCCCTTTGGTATTGGATATTGGGCCAGAATTGAAAAGAAATACTGGAAATATCTCTTCATAATTGGCCTCTTCGGTAACGGACTACCGGCATTTTTGTTCGCATACGCACAGTCTTACATCAACTCCTCACTGGCCGGAATGTTAAATAGTCTGGTACCATTATTCACTCTGGTTCTAGGAATATTTATATTCCAATTCACCCCAAAACGAATTCATATTCTTGGTGTGATCACCGGACTTATTGGAGCAATTTTTCTTCTGTATCGTCCCGGAATGAGTTTTGATTCAGATTCCGTTTACGGCTTATATATTGTGGCAGCCACACTCTGTTATGCCACCAGTGTGAATACGATTAAGAAGTACGTGAGCCATCTACCTTCTTCGGTAATTACTTCAACCAGTCTCATGTTTATCGGACCTCCCTGTGGCATTTATTTATTCGCTTACACCGATTTTACCGACCGTTTTTCCTTCGATCCGGCATTCATGAAATCATTCATTGCCATCATTGTTCTTTCGGTCATGGCTACCGGATTTGCACTGATCTTATTCAACATGCTGATCAAAAAGGTATCGGCTCTTTATGCCTCATCGGTAACATACCTTATTCCTATTGTAGCAATTATCTGGGGTGTTGTTGATGGTGAAAGTATTGCAATGATGCAATTGGCAGGTATGTCTGCCATTCTGGGTGGAATCTACCTGATCAATAAGTGATCAGATACGAATACCGGCAACGATGACATCATCGATCTGATCCTCTGAACCTTTCCAACTTTCGAATTCTTTTTCAACCAGCTCTCTTTGGGCCGACATGGGTTTGTCGAATATGTTGAGAAGGAAATTTCGGAACCTTGTCACGTTATACTTCTTGCAATTTGGACCACCAAACTGATCTGTAAATCCATCTGAGAAGAGATAAATCACATCTCCTTTGCGGATCTTGATGCTGTTGTTGCTGAATGTTTTATGGTATTCATAATAACCAATCGGTTGCTTATTTGCTTTGATCTCACAAAGATCACCGCGATAGAATTTGCCATTTCCATTGAGGGAGGTCACCTCATCCTCAATACCCTTCCTGAAAATATAAACCGAGTTATTCGCACCTGCGAATTGCATTTCCATATTGTGCATATCGAACATACATAGTGATATGTCCATACCATCCCTCAATTCATCTTCACCTTTGCTCAAGGTATCTACCACGATCTCATTCAGCTTTTCCAGAATCTCATTTGGCCTGGTCAGGCCAAATTCATTGACAGCCCTGTTCAGACCACCATTACCAACCACACTAACAAAGGCTCCTGGTACGCCGTGACCTGTGCAGTCTACGGTGGCAAAAAGAGTAATGTCCCGACCCGGAATGCCGTTCAAATGCTCCATCCAATAAAAGTCACCACTCACGATGTCCTTTGGTTTATAAAGAATGAAATGCTCTTTCAGATGTTTATTTAAGAAATCGTCATTCGGCAGCAAAGCTTCCTGCAAACGTTTCGCATAATTAATTGAAGAAGTGATGTCCGCATTCTTGATCTCAAGCAATTTCCTCTGATGCTCAACTTCATCTTTTTGCTTTTCGATTTTTTCTTTTTGCTCAACCACTTCAGCTGTTCGTTCCTTGATGATGCTTTTCAATTGACGGGTATAGAAGACAACCACAACGTACACAAAAATGACCGACAGAACTCCGTATATGATGTAAGCCCACCAGGCTCTGTACCAGGGTGCTTTGATTTTAAAAGTGAATTGCGAAACCTCACTTTCATAACCATAGATATTCCTTGATCTTACCTTGAACGTGTACTCACCTTCATGTAAATTTGTGTACACTGCTTTTTCATCCTTTGCCCATTCCGTCCATTCCTTATCGAATCCCAAAAGCTGATAAGAGTATTCATTCAATTCAGGGTACTTGTGGAACTGAGATGAAAAAGTAAAGGATACTGAATTGTATTCATAAGGATACATAGGAAGGTATGCAATGGAAGAATCGACTTCACCATAATTCAAAGCATTTAAATTTCCTGAATAATTCACACTGTCATTATTCAAGGTCAGTTTTCGAATCATCGTGGCAAATTCCGAGTATTCATGATTCTCTTCTTCTCCAGCGCCAAATCGGAATAAACCATCCGGTCCACCAAGCCAGGTTGAACCATCCTCATCGTGATAAATTGAATGAAATACTTCACGTGAAATTGGCCTGAAAACTTCATCTTTCCATAGGGGAGTGGAACCATTTCTTTTGACATAACCCAGGATAAATTCATCACCGACATATGCCGATAACCAAAGTCTGCCTAAAGGATCCTCAGATACCCTGTGCGCTGTGAACTGATCTATCCCTATTACTTCCTTGTATATCTTCTCTTCTGTAAAAACATTTTTGTCCCGGTGATAACCATATAATCCATTACTTGTCCCATAAATCATTCCTCCAACATAGTCGGCAACATAAATTCCGCCTTCAGGCAGTCCTTCTTTTTGTCCAAAATGCCTAGCATCAAATTGGTAAGGATAGTGCGTGATTCTTTCCCTGATATCAAGTCTAAAAACACCATCATGTAGAGTTCCCAACCATACTTTCCTGCTTTCTGATTGAGCAATAGAATAGATCGTATTCGAGATCCCAGCCACATTGTTCTGAATCACCCATGTACCACCGTCGTATTTGAGGCACATCAGTCCGTCATCAAGACCGACAAGTATGGTGGTTGGATCAGATTCTAATTGATGGAATGTCCATGGCAAACAACTGACAATCTTTTCAATCCCTCCATATTCATCCATCTGATAGATGGCATTATTTCCGGCAATTAGCAGTAGTGACCTTCCTTCTATTTCCACAGGTTTAATATCCCAGCACTCCGTATTGATCTGTGTCACTTTCTGGAAAGAACCGGTTTTATTTTCTTCCTCCCATGAAAACAGACCGGTGTGAGTGGCAAGGAAAATTCTGTCATTGAATCTTACGATCTTCTCAACCGTCTCATTCACATTAGCTCTTTCCTTATATACCGCTAAATCGTCCTCCAACGTAACCTTTGAAATTCCATTGGAAGTTGTTAGCCAGAGATTGCCACTTTTATCTATGAATTGCTCTGTGATCACATCATCAACCAGACCATTCAAATTATTTAGACTTTGAATAACATCTCCTTCTCGATCGATGAGAATAAGACCATTTCCCCATGTACCTACGGACATCACATCGCCATGTATCTTCTCAATATTGTCGGGATTTAATGGAATGATGGTTTGGTTCACCTTTTCGATGAAAGAATCCCCCAGACTCGAATAGGACTTTTTTCGACCATATCGGTGAATACCCTGCTTCATAGTCAGTACAAGAGGATCTTCCGGTGTCAACAACAAATAATCGATTACCTTTTTGTCTGAAAAGTCGTTTATACCTGCAATTCTTATAAGAGAATCTTCAAGCATTTTGTGCATTCCCAGACCCGCCTTGTTCACCACATAATCTGAATTGATTCTGAAAGCACTTTGATAACTCATTTCATTCTCCCACAATCGAAGAATCTTTCCATTGTAGTAATAGATCATCTCCTCTGTCATGAAATATACTCCATGAGCAAAAGTCTCAACGGAATATACATTACCCACTGCGTCTTCAGAGAGATTATACAGCTTTCTCAGAGAAACGAAATCGTATCGGCCATTTTCATCCGCATCGAGATAGCCAAAGTCTCCTGAGGCTCCGGCGAATACCTTGCCATCCGGACTTACGTCCAATGACCTGACTGTGCTTTCATTTTTAGTTTTTACTAATTGCCAGCCAACCCCATCATAAACTAGTATTCCGAGATTATTGCCGAAATACATCAGGCCATTCTGATCCTGGGCGATGGCCCAATTCTGAGGGTGTGATTTATAATCTTTGGGTGAGAAGTTTTCAATCCTGAATTGTCCCAGATTAAGATTCACCTGTGCATTTGAAACGAAGGGTATAGAAAAGCATAAAGCGAACAGAATTCGCTTAACAAAATTTGGAGAGAAAATATTTAGTCTTTCAACCACTTTCGCTTTCTATATTCTACCTTCTAATTTCTCGATATAATCAATTTACCTGAGTATATTTTTTCTTCACCCATTGCCCGTACCAGGTATAATCCATTTGACAAAGCGGATATATCTATCGAAATATTTGCCTGATCACTTCGATCGAGAATTTCTTTTTGCTCTAACTGACCATTGTTGTTATATATGCTCACATGATCAATTCTATCATTGATCCCACTTAAATCAATCTTTACTACTTCATTGGCCGGATTTGGAAACATTAATAATTCTTCAATACCATCATCTAAGGTACTGATCACTTCATCACCTAAATACAGAGGAGGATCAATACTTCCCCGATTGGATCTTGAAGAATTTCTGTTCTGAACTTCGGTAGCTGTGCAACCCGATGGATGATCGATCCTGACATAATAATAAACGTCGGGGCCTTTAGAAGGAGAGTTCACATCTGTGTATGAGAAAATATTCGCGGGCACCGTTGTTAACGAATCAAAGCCGTTAACATCTGTATATCTGAACACCGTATATGAATTGACTGGGAAATTACCCCGGTAAGGTGTCCACAAAACATTGAAATCTGTTTGCGCATTCATACTTATTACGGCATGTATAGTCGTATGATATTCGCTGAGGTCACTTTCAATTCCACAGGTATCGGTAAATGATAGTTTGTAGGACCATGGTCTTGTCCATGTATCTGCAATTCGGTCTTCATATAAACTCAACTCTGTGAATTCAATACTGTCGCGCACAAGGTCAAATTGATTCAATGTGGATGTCTCTCTGTAAATGCTGTAATAATCAATGCTGCCCCTGTTGACCGGCTTTTCCCATAATACCACGGCTTTTCCATTTATGCTGTCTACATCCACGATACACACATCCGGTGCAATGGGTACTTTGGCGTCAATGCTTTCTACATAATAGGCCAAGCAATTTGCCTGATCCAATACTTCCAGCTCATGTTCACCTGCCGGAGCCGCGATAAGATCCTGCGTGGATGCACCTGTTGGATCCCAGTTGTAATTATAAGGCTGACTGCCACCAAAGACACTTACATAAATAGATCCACCTCCGTTTCCACATGCAATGGCCTGAACACTATCGAGTAAGATATCCGGAGCCTTGTCATTGCTAACCGGAATGCTTTGAGAATAGGTACAATTATTTCCGTCGGTTATGGTCACTTTGTAAACTCCCGCTGAAATGTTGAACAAGCTGTTTCCCGTTCCGGAAGGTTGCCATGAATACGAGTAGGTTGGTGTCCCACCTGTAACCACGGCAGTAACATTTCCATTCGACGAACCACAGGCCGGTTTCGTAATTATCGGATAGACCTGAATCGGGTCAGGCTCGTCAATTGCAACCCTCAGCAAAGAACTACAGTTGTCGTCGTCTGTAACCTTAACTTCATAGTTCCCGGCCTTTAATCCGTTTATGTCTTTTGAATTTGCATTATTGGACCAGGCATAGGTATAAGGGGAAGTTCCTCCACTAACATTGAGAACGATGGCACCCGTTTTATCACCGTGACAAAGAACGTCCACCTTGGTTGTCAAACTAACACTGGGACCTCCAGTTTCATTGATCAAAACCGGATCTGAATAGTATGAACATTTTAATGTGTCGACCACAGTCACATAATAGATTCCTGATCTCAAGCTGTCGGCAATGCTATCCAAAGATCCACTGGTCCAGAAAAATCTTAATGGAGCCGTTCCTCCCGTTACAGACGCCAAGGCCGAACCGTCTTTTTCTCCGCAGGTGGCGTCAACTGAAGTCAGATTGATATCCACTCTGCCGCATTTATCGTATTTGGCCACAAAACTTGCCGGTCCAGTATATACTTTTGAGAATTGTGAGGCGTCATTAAAATTAGCACCACCGCGCAGGTTACCTGAAATGTGGGCTTTGCCATCCGAACTGCTCCGGATCAAGGTACTTGTAATGTCACCGCTGCCCGCCACTTTACTTATCCAATTAAGTTCTCCAGTAATTCGATAAGAACCGAAAAACATCGACTTACTTGCAGAGCTGGTCAGACTTTTGCTGCCTGAACCCGGATCAAAATCAACTGTGCCTTCGAAATGTCCGGAAATAAATAAGCTGTCACTATTGTATACATCGATCGAAGTCACCTCGTCATCACCAGAACCTCCGAAGGACTCAGACATCAGGTGATTGGCCGAAAGATTGTACTGACCGAAGTAGACATCAAAGCCACCGTTACTGGAATGCAGAGCACTTCCCAATTTCAGATCAACATCTATAGTGTCGCGGTATGAAGCCGCTATCCACAACTCGTTATCGTTGATCTTGTGAGATATCAAACCTTCACCTCGCGCACTTCCCATTTGATAAACCCAGACCAGTTGAAGCGACGAATTATATTTCGCAATGTAAAAGTCGTTTTTCCCATTTGCCGTTAAAAGGTTGACCGCGCCTGAAGGATCGAAATCCACATCCCCTTCGAACCGTCCTGAGATATAAATATTATTGGAATTGTCGACGTCGATATTCATCACGTCATGAACTCCGGTTGATCCTCCAAAGGAACCAATGCTGATTGCATTCACATAATTTCCACTGGCATTGTATTTCGCAATGAATATGTCTTCGTTGACAGATACCAGGTTGTTAACGCCGCTACTGGGATTAAAGTCAGTTTGTCCGTTGAAAGTACCAGTGACCAAAAGATTGCCGGATTGATCCAGAACTATGTCAATCGGTCGGGTTCTGACGGAAGAATTCAGTTGACGCGCCCATTGAAAAAGACCCAGTGAATTGTATTTAACCAAGAAAGCATCCTCAGCAGATGCTACTGTTGGCAGGTAAATAGCCTGAGTTGAATTCGGGTTAAGATCAATACTATCGTTAAAATATCCTGTCAAGAAAGTATTGCTTCCGGCATCAATAGCCATTCCTCCAAGTAAGATTTCGCTTTTCCCCCAAACATGTTTGCCATGAACCAAATCGCCGTCTGAATCGTAAGCAGCGAAGAAGACATTGCCCTGACTTCCCGATGGGGTATTGACCTGTAAAGTGGCATTTACGTTTGGGTCAAGATCAAGGCTGCCCTGGAAATTTCCCGCGAAAAAAACATCTCCACCGGAATTGATTTCAGTGCCCAGAATCGTTGATTGACCTGATGATCCTTCCTTTGCCAGAGAGTTCCATTCAAGGAATTGGGCACTGGCCGAAACCGACACAAATACACATGATAATAGAAGCAGGAAATTTTTCATCCGGCGATAATTTTGGGTATTTGGGCTAAATTATCAGAATGAGTAGGGCAAAAACGAAGAATTATAAAGAGTTTTGAATGATTAAATGTTAATACTTCAAAGGCTGAATTCAGTCAAAAAATGACGATTCAAAAATTTTTGCTCGAATTGATGCATAAATCGTTGTAATTCTTCATCTTTTACATATCTTTGCAGCCCAATTTTTAAATCTGTTTAGATGTACGCAATTGTAGACATAGCGGGGCAACAGTTTAAAGTAGAGAAAGACCAGCAGGTTTTTGTCCACCGACTTGAAGGAAAAGAAGGTGACAAAGTGAGTTTCGATCAAGTATTATTGATCGATAACGACGGTAAAATTGCTGTTGGCGCCCCGACTATCCAGGATGCTGCCGTAACCGGTAAAATTTTAGAGCACCTGAGAGGAGACAAAGTAATTGTCTTCAAGAAAAAAAGAAGAAAAGGCTATAGGGTGAGAAATGGTCACCGTCAGGATTTTACAAAAATCCAGATCGAGTCTATCTTGGAAAAAGGTGGTAGTAAAACAAAAACTACCAAAGCCGCTGCACCGAAGGCCGCAAAAGCTGCCGAAGCAAAAGCTGAAGCGAAACCTGCAGCAAAACCTGCTGCCAAGAAAACGACAACGAAAAAGCCTGCAGCTAAGGCGAGCACTGCTTCTAAAGCAGCTCCAAAAGCAACAGCTGAGAAGAAAACAACGACTAAAGCAAGTACAAAAACGACTGCTACGAAGAAAGCTGCAGCCAAGCCAAAAGCTGAAACTGCAAAAAAACCAGCAGCTAAGAAAGCTGCTCCTAAGAAAAAAGCAGACGACAAATAATATAAGCTATGGCACATAAGAAAGGAGCTGGTAGTTCGAATAACGGAAGAGAGTCGCACAGTAAACGACTCGGTATTAAAATATTTGGCGGACAAATTGCCAAGGCAGGAAACATTCTTGTTAGGCAAAGAGGTACGAAGCACCATCCTGGTAAAAATGTTGGGATCGGAAAAGATCACACTTTGTTTGCATTGAAAGATGGTATCGTAACCTTCGCTAAAAAGAAGGACAATCGTTCAATCGTATCTGTAGAAGAGAAGATGGCCTGATATAAATAGCAATGAAATTTGAACTCCTGTCGGACCGTTAATATTCAATGGATTTGGCAGGAGTTTTTTATTTTATAACAATTTACAAATAATGATTCAACTCGGTCTTATCCAAGAAAAGAAAGAATGGGTAATTGAGCAATTATCCAAAAGGAATAAAGATTTCAAACAGGAGATCGATGCCGTGTTCAAACTCGATGAAGATCGAAGAAGAATTCAGCAGGAACTCGATGAGAAACTTTCCCGGGCCAATGATCTGAATAAGCAAATCGGAAAGCTGTACAAAAGCGGAAAAAGAGAAGAGGCCGACAAAATCAAGATGGAAAGCGCTTCCCTTAAAGAGGATGTTCAAAAGCTCAAGGAAGACCAAAAAACCACCGAATCGGAATTGACATTGCAACTTGGCGGCATCCCAAATATTCCTCACGAGAGCGTTCAATTTGGAAAAGGAGAAGACGAGAACGAAACGATCCTTGAAGAAGCAGACATCCCAAATCTAATCGACAATGCCAAACCCCATTGGGAATTGGCAAAGGACTATGACCTCATTGATTTCGATCTTGGTTCAAAAATTACAGGAGCTGGTTTTCCCGTATACAAAGGCAAAGGAGCTAAACTTCAAAGAGCTTTGATTTCATATTTTCTCGACAGGGCCAATGAAGAAGGATACACTGAAATTATTCCTCCCCTAATGGTCAACGAGGATTCTGGATTTGGAACGGGTCAGTTGCCGGATAAGGATGGACAAATGTATCATGCCACAGAAGACAATCTCTATTTAATTCCAACGGCCGAAGTACCTATTACGAACATATTCAGAGATGTAATTTTGAAAGAATCTGACTTTCCTATCAAATGTGCCGGATACACACCATGTTTCAGAAGAGAGGCCGGTTCATATGGAAAGGATGTGAGGGGGTTAAATAGGTTGCATCAATTCGACAAAGTTGAGATCGTTCAAATTCAGCATCCAGATCAGTCATATGACACATTGGAAGTAATGGTGTCATATGTTCAGGATCTGATCCGATCCCTGGGTTTGCCATTCAGGGCATTGAAACTGTGTGGAGGAGATCTTGGAACAGCTGCCGCTAAGACTATTGATATGGAGGTTTACTCAGCAGCTCAAAGAAGATGGCTTGAAGTAAGCTCTGTATCAAACTTTGAATCGTATCAGGCAAATCGACTGAAATTGAGGTATAAAAACAAGGATAATAAATCTGTTTTGGCGCATACGTTAAATGGAAGCGCCTTGGCATTACCTAGAATTGTTGCAGCCATTCTTGAAAACTATCAGGAAGAAAATGGAATTCGAATTCCAGAGGTACTGCAACCCTATACTGGTTTTGATAAAATCTGAATATGAAAAATCTGATCCTTGTATTCACAGCCTTAATTACCATCGCTTCCTGCTCGAATAAATTCAGTGAAGAGATAAAAGAGATCAACTCGATGATGGCCTCACTCGATTCAGCGAAAGAGGTTCTTTATTCCATTGATACGGGCAAGGTATTTTCAAGAATTAAGGAAATAGAAAGCACTTTGCAACGCATAATCGAGGTAAATGACTCAGTCAACAAAGAAGAAGCATTGCTAATCGATGATTACATGCTGAACAAGAAATACTATACCAGGATATCAGGTCGTTTTAATTCTTTGTTCGAACATATTGAAACCATACCAATGCAATTGAAAAACTTAAAATCTGACCTTTCCAAGGACTTGATTGAGAAAGAAAAGGCCAGCCAGTACCTGGAAAATGAGAAAATGGCCACAGAAAGTGTCTTAAGGTCTATCCGTCTCATAAATGAAAGGCTGATTGGTTTGAATGAAGAATACGACAAGACATACGAAAAAGTCCTAATTTTAATTCAGAAGAAAGAAGAAGCAAAGGTAGATTCGGTCGAGTCCTGAATTATTCATGCGAAAAATCCCAATCATTATATTTTTAATTCTGGCCCTTCCATTGGGTGCACAGAATAATGATGCCGTAAAACGCAGTCTGGCAGATGATTTCTTTCACGGAAGAGAATTCGGGAAAAGCATCGATTTATACGAAGACCTCTATAAAAGGGATAAAAGCAAGGACCTGTATTTTGATCTATTGGAAGCTTACATCCAATCTGAAAGATTGAGTGATGCGGCAAAAATGGTCAAAAAAGAATTGAAAAGGAGCCCTTCTGATCCAGACTACCAGGTTGATTACGGATACCTTCTGATTGCAATGGGAGATGTAAAAAAAGGAGAATCCGTTTATAAAGATGCTATAAAAGACCTCCCTCCTGTCACCAACGATGTGCTTGCATTATCTAATTCATTTCAGCGAAGAGATGAGATCGATTATGCCATTTCATGCTTGAAACGAGGCAAAAAACTGACCGGCAACTATTACGGTTATGAATTTGAGCTCGGCGAACTTTATTATCAGAAAGGAGACATTGAATCGATGGTAAGTGAATACCTCGACCTGCTGGAGAAGAACGAAGGGTATTTGCAGAACGTTCAGAACGCATTAAATACGAGTATATACAGCGACCCAAAGCCAGCTCAGATTGAAATTCTGAATACAGCCCTTCTTAAAAGAATTCAACGAAATCCAAACAACGCCATATTTTCTGAAATGCTAATCTGGCATTATCTGCAACAAAAAGACTTCAGAGGAGCTATCACACAATCCAAGGCCCTTGACAAAAGAAATAAAGAGAACGGATACAGGTTTTTAAACCTTGCCAAATCGTGTCGATCCAATCGTGAATATGACCTGGCTATTGAGTGTTACCAATACATCATTGATAAAGGCTCGTCAAACCAGAATTATGTAAATGCGAGAATCCTGATCACCGAGACCATACGCGAAAAGATCACGTCAGCACCCTATACTTATGATGATCTCCTGACCATGGAGAGTAATTATATAGAAGCGCTGAATGATGTAGGTAAGAATTCGGCTACCGTAAGTCTTCAAATTGGTTTGGCAGAAGTTTGGGCATTTTATCTCGACAAAGCCGACAATGGAATCGACATGTTGAAAAGGTCTATATCCTATCCAGGAATCACCCCCGTAAATAAGGCAAAATGTAAATTGATGTTGGCTGACATTTATCTTTCCGTTAATGAGATTTGGGAAGCATCTCTTTTATACAGCCAGGTAGAAAAAGATTTCAAGTATGAGGCCATTGGAGATGAGGCCAAGTTCAAAAACGCCAAAATCTATTTTTATACCGGAGACTTCGACTGGTCTAAGGCTCAACTCGATGTATTGAAAGGATCCACTTCAAAGCTTATATCGAACGATGCCATGAGACTTTCTTTGCTTATCAGTGATAACCTGGCTTTCGACACAACGGGTGAGGCTTTAAAGATGTACGGAAGAGCCGCAATGAGTTATGATCAGAATCGATTGGAAGATGCAAAAGTGGTTCTGGATAGCATGGAGAATATTTATGTGGTCCATGACATAATAGATGAGGTATACTTCCTTCAATATGAGATCAGTTTCAAGAATCAGGATTATGTCGTTGCTTCGGAATACCTGAGAAAAATCATCGCCGATCATCATTATGAGATCCTTGCGGATGAAGCTATTTTCAGATTAGCTGAAATATATGAAAACTACCTCGATGATAAAGAAAAGGCTCAGGAGTATTACAGTAAGTTGTTCAACGATTACCCTGCAAGTATTTATGTAGTAGAATCCAGAAGCCGTTACAGACAGATTCGGGGTGATCAGATAAATTAAAAGATGATTATATACAACGTAACAGTGAATGTGGAAGATTCTGTCCATAACGACTGGCTTTCTTACATGAGAGATGAACACATTCCGGATGTGATGAAGACAGGATGTTTTGTTGATTTTACATTTAGTCGAATCATCACCAGACAGCCCGGTGAGACAGGTGTGACTTATGCCATACAGTACAAGTGTTCGGATATGAATGAATACAATAATTATCAGGAGAATTTTGCGCCCGATCTGCAAAAAGATCATACTTCAAAATTTGAAGGCAAGGTTTACGCTTTCCGCACTCTATTGGAAGTAGTTCAATAAATGGTAAAACCCAAGAAACATCTGGGTCAGCATTTCCTCACAGACCAAAGAGTCGCGCAGAGAATCTCTGAGTGTTTGCATTATGGGTCGGGAGATCACATTCTTGAGATTGGCCCCGGCAAAGGAATCCTCACTCGATTCATTTTGGATAAGAAAGTTGAATTGAAAGCCATTGAACTCGACACTGAATCCGTTGAATATCTTGAAACAAATTTTCCAAACCTTGAAGTCCTCAATATGGATTTTCTGAAAATTGATTTTGACAAAGTCTTTAGTGGTTCTGAGTTTAAGATCATTGGAAATTTTCCTTACAACATCTCCTCCCAGATCGTTTTTAAAATATTGGAAAATGCCAATCTCATTCCTCAAATGGGCGGCATGTTTCAGAAAGAGGTTGCCAAAAGAATTTGCTCAGAACCAGGCACCAAGGACTATGGTATTCTCAGTGTATTGACACAATTAATGTACGAAACAGAATATCTATTTACAGTCAACGAAGGAGTCTTCTTCCCTCCTCCCAAAGTCAAATCCGGTGTAATTCGTATCACCAGAAAAGAGGATCGAGTCTCAGATTCAGAGTTCGGTAGAATCAGGACCCTGGTGAAAATGGCCTTTAATCAGCGAAGGAAGCAATTGAGAAATTCAATAAAATCAATGCTCCCTGAAAATTTCGAATCTGAACTTCTAAGTAAGAGACCCGAACAACTGCATTTCACCGATTTTCAGAGGCTAGCCGCCGAATTAAACACAAAGTAAGGCGAGCTTCAGGCTTGGCAGAATTGTATTAGATTTGCCAAAAGTCACTGTGTCTGCCATGCAATTTTCACTGACAAAGGAATACCTGAAGGAGTTAAATTCGGCCATCGACGCTCAAAACGAGGTCAGAGTGGTTGAAATGACTCATGAATTGTATCCTGCCGATGTAGCTGAGATCATCGAGAAGCTGAAGGCGGAACGGGTAGCGCAATTCATTCAGTATTTGCCTGCAGAAATAGCAGCAGATGCCCTGATGGAACTTGAAGAGGACGTCAGGGAAGACTTCCTGAAAACTCTTACTTCGGAAGAGATCGCCAAGTACTTCATCGACAATATGGAATCGGATGATGCCGCCGATGTCATCGGTGAACTTCCCGAGGCTGTTAAAGATGAGGTGATCTCTAATCTCGATAATGTTGAACAAGCCTCCGATATTGTTGATCTTCTGGCCTACGACGAAGACACGGCCGGGGGTTTGATGGCCAAAGAACTTATCAAGGTAAATGAAAACTGGACCCTCACCAAGAGCGTTCGGGAAATGAGAAAGCAGGCTGAGAATATCGAGAATATCTATGCAATATATGTTGTAGATGACGACAACATTCTCAAAGGTCTTCTTTCACTGAAAAAAATGCTTTTTGCCCCGGCAAACAGCAAAATTCAAAATCTCTATAATGATGATGTGATTGCAGTTCGGGCCAACGCCGATTCTGAAGAAGTAGCCGACATCATGGAAAAATATGACCTGGTCGTCCTTCCCGTAGTGGATGAATTGAACAGGTTACTTGGCCGAATTACCATCGATGACGTGGTAGACGTAATAAGAGAAGAAGCAGAAAAAGATTATCAGCTTGCCAGTGGTATTACTGAGAATATTGATGCTCATGATCGTCTTAGTCTGATCAGCAAGGCTCGACTTCCCTGGCTTCTCATTGGATTAGTTGGAGGAATTCTGGGTGCTCAGGTTATCGGCGCGTATGAATCCGAGATCAAGATTCATCCCGAAATGGCATTCTTCATTCCATTGATTGCAGCCATGGCAGGAAACGTTGGAGTTCAGTCCTCTGCCATCATTGTTCAATCATTGGCAAATAACTCCATACGACTCGATGACATCTGGACAAGACTGGGAAAAGAATTGGTCGTTTCACTTCTCAATGGTCTGGTCTTATCATTATTGATCCTGGGATACAACATACTTTTCAGTGATTCTATTATGTTGAGTATTACCGTAGCTATTGCCTTGATGAGTGTGATCGTAGTTGCTGCTCTTTTTGGAACACTGGTACCACTTTTGCTCGACAGATATAAAATTGATCCGGCGCTTGCAACCGGACCGTTTATTACAACCATGAATGATCTCTTCGGTCTATTCATCTATTTCATGATTGGCCGAATGATCTATACAATGTTCTGATACCTTGGCTAAAAAGGTCCTTTTTCTAGATACAGTTCACCCAATTCTGATGGAATCATTACAGAATGACGGCTATCAATGTGAAGAGGATTATTACTGTTCAAGGTCTGAACTCGCGGAGAAAATAAAAGATTATACCGGTCTGGTTATCAGAAGTCGATTTGTTCTTGACCGTGAAATCCTTGAAAAAGCCAAAGCACTTCAATTCATCGCCAGATCAGGATCTGGAATGGAGAATATTGATACAGAATATGCTTCAAACAATGGCATTCAATGTTTTAATAGTCCTGAAGGAAACAGAGATGCCGTCGGAGAACATGCTATAGGAATGCTGCTTTCTTTGCTGAATAAATTAAACACGGCTGATCTTGAAGTTCGTCAGGGAAATTGGCGAAGAGAAGAGAATCGTGGAATTGAGATCGGTGGTAAGGTTGTTGGAATTATTGGTTATGGCAATACGGGTTCTGCAATGGCAAAAAAGCTGTCAGGTTTTGACTGTATGGTCTTGGCATATGATAAGTATAAGAGTGGATTCGGTGGTGAATTTGCCAAAGAATGTGATATAAAAGAAATCTTCCAGGAAGCGGACATAGTGAGCGTTCACATCCCTCTGAACGAGGAAAACCAATATTTCATAAATGAAGATTTCTTCTCAGGTTTTGAGAAAGACATTTATTTCATCAACACTTCCCGTGGACCTGTCTTAAAGACTTCTGCCCTAGTATCCGCAATTGAGAGAGGAAAAGTCAAAGGAGCCTGCCTCGATGTTCTCGAATATGAATTGAAGTCATTTGGCCAACTGAGTTTTAATGAAATGCCTCGTGATTTTCAATATCTGATTCAATCAGACAAAACCTTGTTGAGCCCACATGTAGCAGGCTGGACCAAAGAGTCTTACGAAAAACTGAGTGCAATTCTCTATGAGAAGATCAGAGATAATATCTCTTTATAGGGTACCGTTTTTGAATTATCCATCTTCATCCGTAATTTTGAGACTTATGAAATTTTTGAAGTCCACATTCATACTAACCTTCAGTCTTGTTTTTATTATGGGATGTCAGAATAAAAACAATGATGAAGACTTCAATATATTTCCACTCGCACAGGATGTGGCTTTAGGTGAGCAACTGGTCAGTTATATAGAATCTGATTCATCAGATATGATCGTTCTTGAACCGGATGAATATCCAACAGCTTACTCTCATATAAACAGAATTACGAATACCATTCTCAATTCGGGAGAGGTATTTTACAAGGACAGATTTACATGGAGGGTGCGAATCATTCATGACGACGACGTTCTGAACGCTTTCTGTGCTCCGGGAGGTTACATTTATGTTTATACCGGGCTGATTCATTACCTGGATAATGAATATGAATTGGCCGGTGTGATGGGACACGAAATAGCTCACGCTGACAAAAGACACTCTACAACTCAGATGACCAGACAATTTGGAGTAAGTCTTCTGCTGGCCATTGTGGGGGGAGACGATACAGCTCTTGGTCAGGTAACAGCAGGATTACTCGCATTGAGCTATAGCAGAAAACACGAAACCCAAGCTGATGAAAAATCAGTGGATTATTTGTGTCCTACCGATTACAAGGCCGATGGAGCGGCGCAATTTTTCAGAAAAATCGGAACGGCCAGTGTTCCGGAATTTCTGAGCACCCACCCTAGTCCGGAAAAAAGGGTTGAAAACATAGAATCAAGAGCCTTGAATAAAGGTTGCGAAGGTGAACTCAGATTGGGCCAGTATGAAGCTTTGAAAAAGAGTTTGCCTTAATTGTGACCTTCTGATTTCGATTGGATGACCATCCTTGCGGTGTGTCGGCTTTTCTGTTCAACCAGTACTTCTTTATCCAGGACTAATTGATCAATGGTTGCCTGATCATAGTGTCTCACTGTCATCAGTTCAACTCCGGTGTTGTAAAGCACCTTATACTTTTTATTCAACTCATTCGTGAGTGCTTTCAGTTTCTCCTCATCATGATCGAAACAAGTGGTAAAGCCGATGGCCGAGTTTTCCATCAAGTTAATTTTAATATGATGACGATCAAAAGTGCTGAACAATTCACTCAGAACCTTCTCATCAACAAATGAATAATCTCTGGTAAAAATCGAATATAAAACCTGGTTCGTCCTGAAGATGTAAGACGGAATAAGAGAATCTTCGGAAGAATTCTCATTGATCGTGCTTCCAGAAGCCGTGCTCTCCTTAAACGACTTTACAAATAGTGGGATTCCCTTGTTTTGAAGTGGCTTAATCGTTTTGGGATGGATGATGGTGGCGCCATAATAAGCGAGTTCAATGGCTTCGTGATAAGAGATGTTATTCAGCTTTCGGGTGTTTGAAAAGAACTTTGGGTCGGCGTTCAACAATCCGGGAACATCTTTCCATATTATCACTTCTTTTGCATCCATCACGTTGCCAATGATGGCAGCAGTGAAATCTGATCCTTCCCTACCCAAGGTTGTAGTATGACCATCTTCCGATGATGCAATGAAACCCTGAGTTAAATAAACACTGGTATTCATAAATAGAATATGCTCCTTTATCAGTTCCTCGGTTTTTTCCCAATTGATTCTACCTTCCCGATATTGATTATCTGTGCGGATCAGGTTCGTGGCATCGAGCCATACAGTGTGAATTCCCCGATTCGTCAGATAGTCGGAGACAATGGTACTTGAAAGAATTTCTCCGTACGAAACGACCTGATCATAAAGAAAATCATAAGAAGCCCCGGCCCTCTTAAGCTCAAGACATTTACTTTTTACTTCATCCAGAGTTCTTTCAACGTCCTTAAAAGTATCACTGTCTTCGGCATGTGAAAAAAGCTCTTCACATATATCCAGATGAAATCTTCGAATTGGTTCAATCAATACAGAGATATCTCCATCTCTATAGAAATACTCAGTGCAAAGTTTTTCCAGTGCATTGGTCATTTTACCCATGGCCGACACCACGATAACGAGCTCATAGCCAATACTCTTCTTGACAATCTCGACTAGATTCTTTACGGTATCTGCATCTTTTATCGAAGCACCACCAAACTTAAAAACCTTCATTCTTCAAACCTTTTTATCTGTTCTTCATTCATCCTTCCATTAAGCCATTCTCCATCGAGATCCGCTCCCATTTTAAGATAGAAGTCCTGAGCATCTACATTCCAGTCTAAAACCTGCCAGGAAAGTCTCTTGGCCTTTTCTCTTTTGGCAATTCTGATAACTTCTTCCATTAAGAGTTTGCCCACTCCTTCAGACCTATGCTTTCTACTTACGATCAAGTCTTCCAGATACAGGCACTTCCCATTCCATGTAGAATAAGCATAGTAATAAATAGCCGTCCCATAGATCACATTATCACATTCTGCAACAATTGCCTTGTAATAGGGCCTTTCGCCAAAGCCATCATTAAGCAACTCATCCTCTGTCATGGTTACCTCACTCAATCCACGTTCGAAAGCGGCCAATTCCTTTATTAGGAAAAGCAGGGCAGGAACGTCTTTTCGTTCAGCTTCGCGAATATTTATTTGGGACATGGCAACAAATTTAGAAGAATCATCGTCTAATAAGCGAGGAAATGAAGTTGAGGCATGCAAATTGCCGTCAAATAGGCGATATTTGCATAATTCATTCTATTTCTAATACTACATGAAGTACTTGGAAGATTTTATTCTCGAGCAGACAGATTCAGTAATTGATTCACAAGATGCCAAAAGAATCATGAAAGCCATTACGGATGCATCATTGAATATCAGCAGAAATGTGAATAGGGCAGGTTTGATTGATATCCTTGGTGCTGCCGGGGCCGAAAATGTACAGGGAGAAGAACAACAAAAACTGGATGTAATTGCCGACCAGGAAGTGCTCAAAAAGCTCTCAGATTGCGACCTGATCTCTGCTGCCGCTTCTGAAGAAAATGAAGAAATGGTAGTGCTGAATGATGATAGCGGTTCTTATGTTGTAACATTTGATCCTCTTGATGGATCTTCAAATATTGACGTTAATGTATCCATAGGGACCATTTTTTCAGTCTATGCCAGGAAAACGGAAAAAGGACAGGCTTCAGAAAAGGATTTTCTCAGAAAAGGAAGCGAACAACTAATTGCCGGTTATGTCATATATGGCTCTTCTACCATGCTCGTATTTACCATGGGCAATGGAGTTCATGGCTTTACGCTGGATCCCGATTCCAATAAATATGCCTTGTCTCATGAAAACATCCGAACTCCGGAAAATGGGAAAATTTATAGCTTGAATGAAGGAAATGCCAATTCGTTTTCGGGTGGACTCAATGACTATATCAACTGGTGTAAGTCAACGGATAATGATCTTGGAAAAGCCTATTCAGCCAGATACATTGGATCCATGGTGGCAGACATACATCGTAATTTGATCAAGGGTGGACTTTTTATTTATCCTGCTACTTCTTCTTCTCCAAGTGGCAAATTGAGAATGCTTTACGAATGTCAGCCTATGGCATATCTATTAGAAGAAGCAGGTGGAAGTGCGTCATCGGGCAAACAGAGAATTTTGGACATTGAACTAACCGAGCTTCATCAGCGTTGTCCGGTTTATGTTGGTTCTAAAAATATGGTTGAGAAAGTAGTTGGATACCTGAATGAAAATATTGAAGCATGATTAAAAGATTAGCATACCTGATAAGCTTAATTATCTTCTTTTCTTCTTGTCAGAAAGATGAAGAAGCCGTTGTTTCAAACAGAGGATTTAAGGCTGAAGTTGATGGAGCCAAATGGAAGGCCAGGGATGTTCAGGCTTCAATCTACAATGGAACCATAGTAGTGATTGGAGAAGCTTCTGACGGTTCACAAATCATTATCAGCTTAAGTGGTGACACAGTGGGAACATATGACGTCAATGAAGAAACCACAAGCTCAGCCACCTATTGGTTTGTTGGTGGAAAAGGATTTACATCAGGAGGGAATTCTAATGCAGGTGGTCAGGTTGTCATTGAAGAAATATCGAAAAGAGACAGAACAATCACGGGTACGATAGAATTTGATGCAGTTCGGGCCGCTGACGACAGTACCATAAAAATTACAAATGGAAAATTTAATAAGATTCGTTTCGAGAATGTGGCCATTGGATTGGAGGATAATGTTCTAAAGACCAAGGTGAATGGAAACAATTGGTCACCACAAGATGTTAGTGGTTTTGTGGCATTCAAGACGATCTTTTTACAAGCATCAGATGCGGACGGAGTAAGAGTTTTAACATTTGAGTTGCCGGAATTAATTGGTCCCGGCGACTATACTCTCAACTATTTTACAAAGTACAAAGCTGTTTACACCGATGTTTCAGGAAAGAACTATTATGCCACCGATGGTAATTTGGAGATCATTTCACACAACCTTGTGAACCGCCAGATTGAAGCTAAATTCGACATAAGAGTCGAGGCTCATGAGGGTGGTGGAACAGCACAGTTCTCCGAAGGTGAGTTTACAATAATCTACGAATAGGCAGAATCCTACTTCAGAATACATAGAATATAAATGCTCGAAGAGCTGATCGATAAATACAGGGAATCGGAAGTTCTACAAAAGGTTTCGGCAGATTGTCTTGAAAAGGAAGATGGCAACATAAGCCTTAAAGGTCTAAATGGATCTCTTCATTCCATCGCCATTGCAGCCCTCTATAAAAATGTAGATCGTGAAATTCTTGTGATCATACCTGAAAAAGAAGAGGCGGCCTATTTGTATAACGATCTCCAGCAACTTCTCGACGAAAAAGAACTTCTTTTCTTTCCGGCCAGCAGTCAAAGATTGGTGAAATCTGAATCCCAGACCATCAACACACTTGACCGAACCCTTACATTAAAATCCCTTGAACAAAAGAGAAAGGCAAGAATTATAATTAGTCATACGGAAGCCGTGATGGAACTCTGCCCGAGTTCAAAGGAATTTAAAAAACAGAGTATGACTCTCCATGTAGGTGAGACTCTTAGTATGGACGAGCTAATAGATCATCTCAATGAAATTCGATTTGAGCGAAGTGATTTTGTCTATCAACCCGGACAATTCAGCTGGAGAGGTGGAATCATAGATGTATTCTCTTATGATGCTGATAAACCTTACCGACTAGAGTTCAATGGAGATGAGCTTGAATCCATCAGGCAATTCGACATTGAAAGCCAACTGTCTGAAAAAGAAATGAAGAGAATCTCAGTCACTCCGGATTCACAGAAAATCGATGATCTGAAGCAAGTGAATATCATTGAGAATCTTCCTCAGAACAGTATCATAATCAACAAGGACCTTCCCCAAATTATTGAGAACATTGATTCGACCTTAGAAAAGCTGGAAGAATTAAAGGACGAGTTTGAATTTCTACCCAGTGCAAACAAAGAAGAAATCCTTGCATCGATGCAGAAACATTTGTGCATACAAACAGGTCAATTCTTCGGAGGTCAGAATGACAAGTCTTATGAGATAAAAAGTTCACCTCAGATCGCCTTCAATAAAAATTTCGATCTGCTGGCCGATAATCTCAGGAAATATGAAGGTCAGGGTTATGACACCTTCCTCACTGCATCAGATTCAAATCAAGTCAACCGATTCTTTGAGATTTTCGAAGATATCGGCCAGGATGTTCACCTCAATCCCATCATGTCCTCATTCCATGAGGGTTTTGTGGACAATGACAACAAAGTACTTTTCTACACGGACCATCAGATCTTTGGTCGATATCACAAATTCCGACTTAGGGAATCTTTTGCAAGCAAAAAAGAATCGATCAGTCTCAAGGAATTGATGGGTTTGAAGGCGGGAGATTTTGTGACTCACATCGATCATGGGGTCGGAAAATTTTCCGGTCTGGAAAAAATCGATGTAAATGGAAAGACCCAGGAAGCTATTCGTATTATTTATAAGAACAACGATGTTCTCTACATCAGTATTCACTCCCTGCATCGTATTTCCAAATATGTAGGTAAAGAAGGATCTGAACCCAAAGTAGATAAGCTTGGAAGTAATGCCTGGAAAAATTTAAAGCAGAAAACAAAGAAGAGAGTCAAGGAACTTGCCTTCGACCTAATCAAACTTTATGCTGAAAGAAAGGCCAAGGAAGGTCAGTCTTTCTCTCCTGACTCTTATTTACAAACCGAGCTCGAAGCCTCTTTCCTTTACGAAGACACACCCGATCAATTCAAGGCCACTCAGGATGTAAAAAAAGACATGGAAGCCACATTTCCAATGGACAGGCTTGTATGTGGTGATGTTGGGTTTGGCAAAACAGAGATTGCCATACGAGCCGCTTTCAAGGCGGTAAACGACAGTAAGCAAGTGGCCATTTTAGTCCCGACCACAATTTTGGCCATGCAGCATTTCAAAACCTTCAGCAGTCGTCTTGAAAACTTCCCTTGCAAGGTTGATTACCTCAATCGATTCAGATCAACTAAAGATGAAAACAGGATCATAAAAGAGCTGGAAGAAGGAAAGATTGACATCATTATAGGAACACACAAACTGCTTTCAGAAAAAATAAAATTCAAGGATCTCGGTCTCATGATCATTGATGAAGAACAAAAATTTGGGGTTGGTGCAAAAGACAAATTGAAGACCATCAAGGTTAATGTGGATACGCTCACCTTGACCGCTACACCAATTCCGAGGACACTGCAATTCTCAATGATGGGTGCAAGGGATCTTTCTATTATAAACACTCCTCCGCCAAACAGATTACCAATTGAAACCAGGCTTCAGGAATTTAATGAACACGTGATCAAGGAAGCCATAGATTACGAAGTTGCACGCGGTGGACAGGTTTTCTTCATCAATAACAGAGTGCAAAATATTGGTGAAATCGGAGCCATGATCAATCGTCTCTGTCCGGATGCAAATGTCCTGATCGCACATGGTCAGATGAAAGGTCATGAACTAGAAAAGAAAATGCTCTCATTTATCGAAGGGGAGTACGATGTTTTGGTAGCGACCACCATTGTTGAATCGGGTCTCGACATCCCTAATGCGAACACAATCATCATTAACCAGGCCAATCATTTTGGTTTAAGCGACTTGCATCAGATGAGAGGTCGGGTTGGAAGGTCGAATAAAAAGGCATTTTGCTATTTACTCTCCCCCCCCATGTCAGCCCTTACACAGCAGGCCAAAAGGAGACTGAAAGCCATTGAACAATTCTCTGAGTTAGGCAGTGGATTTCAGATTGCGATGCGCGATCTGGATATCCGTGGGGCAGGAGATATTTTCGGGGCCGAACAGAGTGGATTTATTTCCGAAATGGGCTTCGATATGTATCAAAAGATCCTTCAGGAGGCCATTCAGGAATTAAAAGAAACAGAATTCAAGGATGCTTTCAAAGAAGAATTGACTGCGTCATTCGTTTCTGATTGTCAGATAGAGACAGACCTTGAGATATTGATTCCGGATGATTATGTGAGCAATATTGGGGAGCGGCTCGCCCTTTACAGAGAACTTGACGAAATAGATGATGATGAGAATCTCATCATGTTCGAAAGAGGAATTGAGGATAGATTTGGACCTGTTCCATCTGCTACCAAGGCCCTGTTTGAAACCATCAAACTGCGTTGGATGGCCAAATCATTGGGTGTTGAGAAGTTGGTCTTAAAGAATGAAAAGCTGATATGTTACTTTGTCTCGAACCCCGATTCAAGGTTTTATCAATCAGAAGTATTCAAAGGAATTTTGATGTATGTGCAGCAAAATCCATCAAAATGCCGCATGTCGGAAAAGAACGATAAGCTCAGACTTTCTTTCTCAAATATTTCAGGTATTCACGAGGCGCTGGAAACACTTGAGTCGATCACGGCTGTAAGTGTGTAAAATTAAGGCAGAAAGCGCGTTTTCTCTATTGTTATTTGTGGTGAATATGCTTATTTTCGCATGCCTACAATTACTTCAAATTGAGCAATACAAAAGAAATTAAGTCGGCGCTGATATCAGTTTTCAGTAAAGACAACCTGTCACCTATTATTCAAAAACTAAATGATCTTGGAATTTCCATTTATTCCACAGGTGGCACCCAAAAATTTATAGAAGGCGAAGGCATTAAGGTTAGCGCTGTTGAGGACCTGACTTCTTACCCATCAATTCTAGGCGGTCGGGTAAAAACTCTACACCCAAAAGTCTTTGGTGGAATCCTTGGAAGGCGTGAACTTCAGGAGGACGTAAAGCAATTGGAGCAATATGAAATACCGGAGATCGATCTTGTGATTGTGGATCTCTACCCTTTCGAAGATACTGTTGCTTCCGGCGCTTCTGAATCTGATATTATTGAGAAAATTGACATAGGTGGCATTTCATTGATCAGAGCCGCAGCAAAGAATTTCAAAGATGTTCTCATCGTTCCTTCGATGGAATATTATGGTGAACTCGAAAATCTACTCGATGAGAAAAAAGGATATACAGAAATCGAAGACAGAAAACGTTTTGCTCGTTATGCTTTCGACATTTCGTCTCATTATGACACAGCCATTTATTCTTACTTCAGTTCAGACGACACTGATTCGCTGAAAATAAGCGAGCGAACTGAAAAGACATTGAGATATGGGGAAAATCCTCATCAAAAGGGACAGTTTCTTGGAAACATGGACAAAGTTTTCGATAAGTTGCATGGGAAAGAATTGTCATACAACAACCTTCTTGACGTTGACGCAGCTATAAATCTGATGAGGGATTTCGGCACAGAAAAGCCTTCATTTGCCATACTTAAGCACAACAATGCCTGTGGACTTGCCTCCAGAGAGACAACAAAAGATGCCTACCTGGCAGCTCTGCAGGCCGACCCTGTTTCTGCATTCGGAGGTATTCTTATCTCTAACAAAGAAATTGATGAGGATACGGCAAATGAGGTTCACAAACTTTTCTGCGAAGTTGTAATAGCACCGAGTTTCAGTAATGCTGCGTTTGAAATTCTATCGCAAAAAAAGAATCGAATTCTTCTTCAGTTGAAAGACTGGAATTTTCCAAAAAGCATGATCCGCTCGGCATTGAATGGATTTCTCGTTCAGGACAGAGACGAGATCGTTGATGAGATTGAGAATTTCAAGGATGTAACGAAAAAGATCGCCAGCGATGAAGAAAGAAAAGATCTGGCATTTGCCAACATCATCGTAAAACATACCAAGTCAAATACTATTGTTCTTGCCAAGGACAATCAACTTCTGGCAAGCGGAACGGGTCAGACTTCAAGGGTGGATGCACTTCGACAAGCCATTGAGAAAGCCAAGAATTTTGGTTTTTCACTTGAAGGTGCAGTCATGGCATCCGACGCTTTTTTCCCATTCCCCGATTGTGTGGAGATCGCAGATGGAGAAGGCATCAAGGCCGTGATTCAGCCCGGTGGATCAATCAAAGATGAAGATTCAATAAAGTATTGTGACGAACACAACATGGCCATGGTTTTTACGGGAAACAGGCATTTTAAACATTGATTATTAGGAGAGAGTAATGGGAGCATTTGATTTTTTAACGAGGGAGATAGCAATTGACCTGGGAACGGCCAACACTTTGGTTATACATAATGACAAAGTTGTTGTGGATGAGCCTTCGATCGTGGCGAAGGATGTGATGACAGGCAAGATCATCGCTGTAGGAAGAGAAGCCATGCAGATGCACGGAAAGACGCATGAGAACATCAAAACGATACGGCCATTGAAAGATGGTGTTATTGCAGATTTTGATGCGGCTGAGCATATGATCCGTGGTATGATCAAAATGATTGACGACAAAAAAAGATTGTTCACACCACAGTTGAGAATGGTGATCTGTATTCCGTCTGGTATCACAGAAGTAGAAAAAAGAGCCGTTAAAGATTCTGCAGAGCATGCCAATGCTAAAGAGGTATACTTGATTCATGAACCGATGGCTGCTGCAATCGGAATCGGAATTGATGTTCTTGAACCAATGGGTAATATGATCATTGATATTGGAGGAGGAACAAGTGAAATTGCCGTTATCGCTCTTGGAGGTATTGTTTCTGACACATCTATCAGAACGGCCGGTGATGATTTCACGAATGATATTGTAGATTACATGAGGCGCCAACACAACATCCTTATCGGAGAAAGATCGGCCGAAAGAATCAAGATCGAAGTTGGCTCTGCTCTTCCTGAACTTGACAATCCACCTGATGATTTTGCGGTTCAGGGTCGAGATCTGATGACAGGAACACCAAAAGAAATTCAGGTTTCTTATACAGAAATCGCACACGCACTCGACAAGTCGATCAGTAAGGTGGAAGATGCCGTGTTGAATGCTCTGGAGCATACACCACCAGAATTATCAGCTGATATCTACAGAACCGGATTATACCTGGCGGGTGGCGGCTCACTTCTCAGGGGACTCGATAAAAGAATTTCTATGAAGACAAAGCTTCCGGTTCATGTCGCCGACGATCCGTTGAGAGCTGTGGCAAGAGGCACGGGCATTGCGTTGAAACATTTGGACACCTTCCCGTTCCTTATGAGATAAATCATAACAAGTGGCAATTGAATGCTCAACTTAATTCGCTTTCTATACAAGCATGCATTTATTGTTTATTTCATATTACTTGAGATAATCTCATTCTCTCTTTTACTCCAAAGTAATCCTTACCAGAGAGCTTCATTTTTGAATTCTTCCGATTTTATGGTGTCCCGAACCTACGAATTGTTCGATGACATCACTGAATATCTCAATCTCGGTGAGGTAAATGAATACCTGGCAGAAGAAAACAGCGATCTTAGAAACAATACACTTGATTATTACCGCAAGACCTTTGATGGGAATGTTGTGTATCTCGACTCATCCTTTGAACAGGAATTTGTCTTCTATCAATCGAAGGTAATTCGCAATTCGGCGAATAACAGGAACAACTATCTCACACTGGATAAGGGATCTTTGAATGGCATTCACACAGGAATGGGCGTGGTAAGTAAAAATGGTGTTATAGGCATTGTCATTGAGACTTCAAATCGCTTCAGTGCTGTCATGTCAGTATTGAATAAAGAGTCGAAAATCAGTGCCAAGGTTCAAAAAAATGGATACTTCGGATCGGTCATTTGGCCAGGAGACAACTATAGATTCGGAAAATTACTCGACATTCCGAATCATGTTAGTTTGGTTGAAGGTGACCTGATAATAACAAGTGGATTCTCGGGAATTTATCCAGAAGGTATTCCCATTGGCCGGGTAAAAACAGTAGAGCAAATCGCAGGCTCCGGATTCCTGGAGGTAGAAATTGAATTCACAGAAGATTATAAAAAGCTTTCATATGTGCATGTAGTCAAGTACTTGCATAAAATGGAAAGAGAAGATCTGGAAAATCAAATCCCCGAGGATGATTAGTTATTTGATTAGATACTCATGGGCCTTCATTTCGCTCATTCTGTTACAGGTCCTTATCCTGAACAACCTACATCTGAGCATATACATAAATCCCTATGTATATATTCTTTTCATTCTGATTCTTCCTTTTCAAACCAGAGGTTGGTTGGTACTCAGCCTTGCTTTTCTTCTCGGTATCATTATGGATGCCTTCTGCAATACACCGGGGATTCACAGCTCAGCTACGGTATTAATGGCATTTCTCAGAAGATATTTTCTTGATCTCTTTGCTCCCAGAGAAGGGTATGAAAGTGGTATGAGTCCGCATTACCGTGACATGGGAATGATTTGGTTTCTGATCTATGCAGGTGTGCTTACTATTATCCATCACTTCTTCCTTTTCTTACTGGAAGATTTTAGACTTTCCTATCTCCTCTCTAGCCTTTTAAAAGCAATAGTCAGTTCTCTTTTTAGTTTGATTTTAATGATCATTCTGCTTCTTGTTTCTTACAGACCAAAGAGATAATGATAAATCAAAAGAAATACATCATTGGCTTCGTAATTGGATTGATAGGTCTGATATTCCTCATCCGACTATTCTACATTCAAGTATACAATGATACGTACAAGCTTGACTCAAGAAACAATGTCCTAAGGTACATCACAGATTACCCTGCAAGAGGATTGATCTATGATCGAAATGGGGAATTGCTAGTTTATAATCAAGCTGCTTATGATCTAATGGTCGTTCCCAGACAGACTGAAGACATTGATACGCTCGAGTTCCTCAAATATGTGGGTTTAACAAAAGAAGAATTCATTGAAAGATATACGAAGGCAGCGCGTTACTCTTCCAGAAAACCTTCAGTGCTGGTATCTGATCTTTCAGGTGAAGATTACGGCAAGCTGCAGGAGGTATTATACAGATTCCCGGGGTATTTCACTCAACCAAAGACACTGAGAAAATATCCGCTGCAATCAGCAAGTCATTTGTTGGGATATGTCAGTGAGGTGGATCAGAATATCATTGACAAGAATCCATATTACAAAATGGGTGACCATATTGGAAGAAGCGGTATGGAAAAACAGTACGAAGAATTGATCCGTGGTCGTCGTGGACTGAGAATTGAAATGGTGGATGTGCACAACAGATCCAAAGGAAAATTCATGAGTGGTCAATATGATACAGCCGCTGTTTCCGGAAAAGACCTATTCCTTTCCATAGATGCGAGACTTCAGCAATATGGTGAAGCATTAATGCAGAATAAAAAAGGAAGTATTGTTGCTATTGATCCAAAAACAGGTGAAATTTTAACCCTTGTTTCAAAACCAGATTACGATCCAAATATACTGGTCGGAAGAATCCGAAGTGAGAATTACAAGGCACTCAATGCCGATACATTGAAGCCCCTATTCAACAGAGCACTAATGGCCAACTATCCTCCCGGATCAACATTCAAATTGATCAATGCACTCATTGGACTACAAGAAGAAGTTCTTGGTCCAAACACCCTTTATTCATGTCGGGGAGGATATTATTCACGAGGCTTCCACATGGGATGTCATGGACACAGATCACCTGTAAATCTTGAGTTCTCTATACAGACTTCTTGCAATGCTTACTATAGCAACGTATTTCGTTCTATTATCGACAAGTACCCAACTGCAGAAGAAGGTTTTCAGGTTTGGAAAGATTACGTAAATGGATTTGGCCTGGGAAATAAATTGGGAATTGACATGCCGGGAGAACTGAGTGGTCTCGTTCCTTCTGTTGAGTATTATGATCGTTATTACAAAAAAGGCGGATGGAATTCTCTCACTGTTGTTTCTCTGGCCATTGGTCAGGGAGAGCTTGGAATTACTCCACTTCAAATGGCCAATATGGCATGTGTAATCGCCAATAGAGGATACTATTATACACCTCATTTCGACAAATCAGGATTCAACAAAGACATAGAGAAGCACGTTGTTGACATTGACACCGCAAACTTCAACCTGGTAATCGATGCTATGGAAAAAGTGGTTCAGGAAGGAACGGGAGTATCAGCCAGAAAAGAAAATATCGCTGTTTGTGGTAAAACCGGTACAGTTGAGAATCCTCATGGTGAAGATCACTCTACCTTTCTAGCTTTCGCCCCTAAAGACGACCCTCAGATTGCTGTTTCGGTTTATGTTGAGAATGGGGTGTGGGGTTCCAGATGGGCTGCCCCTATTGCCGGATTAATCATTGAAAAATACCTGAACGACAGCATTGCAGATCCAAGACTGGAAAAAAGAATGTTTGAAGGAAATCTGATCAATCCGGATGCGGAATAACGATAGCATATTCGAACGTATAGACTGGACAAGCGTCTTGTTGTATTTGGCCCTGGTACTCATTGGATGGTTGAATATTTATGCTGCCGTATATAGTGAGGATCACCAGAGCATATTCGACATGAGTCAGCGCTATGGAAAACAACTCTTGTGGATCTGTGCTGCAGCCGTAATGGCCATTACAATTTTACTTATAGACTTTCGCTTTTTCTCCTCGTTTGCTTACCCCATCTATCTCTTTTTTATGCTGCTATTAGTAGGTGTGATACTCTTTGGGACGGAAATCAAAGGTGCACGCTCTTGGTTCTCCATAGGGAGTTTTGCCATTCAGCCCTCTGAATTTGCGAAGTTCGCGACCGGCCTGGCATTGGCCAAGTACTTAAGCACCCTCAATATTAAGATCAAAGATATCCGGACGAAGATCATTGCCGGAATCATCATCTTCCTTCCTGCAGCATTGATCCTTTTGCAGAATGACACTGGATCTACATTGGTATATTTCGCTTTCTTCATCGTTCTTTACAGAGAAGGTCTTTCGGGAAGATATTTTACCATCGGTATTGGACTGGCATTGCTCTTTATCTTCACTCTTCTATTGCGAGATGTAAGTCTAAATCTGCCATTCGAATTTGTTCTTAATGGAGGCTGGATCCTTATCAGCATTCTTGTGATTGGGGCTGCTATTCTCACGTATGTATTCAGAAGAATCAAATTTGCGTGGATAATGATCGTAGGAGTTTTGGTGGTCAGTTCACTCGTGGTATTGTCTGTTGATTATGTCTTTGAGAACGTGCTTAAACCTCACCAGACAGATCGTATAGATGTACTACTTGGCATTAAAGAAGACCCTAAAGGAGTTGGATACAATGTAAACCAGTCGATGATTGCTATTGGCAGTGGCGGTGGATTTGGAAAAGGATTTTTACAGGGAACTCAAACCAAGTACGATTTCGTTCCCGAGCAGAGCACCGATTTTATCTTTTGCACCATCGGAGAAGAATGGGGTTTCTTTGGGAGTATTGTCCTAATAGGCCTGTTCATGGCCCTATTATTACGCCTGATTGCACTTGCGGAAAGACAGCGTTCAAAGTTTAGCAGGATTTACGGTTATTCCGTTGTATCAATCCTATTCTTCCATTTTGCCATCAATATTGGGATGACCATTGGCCTGGCACCCGTAATTGGCATTCCGCTTCCATTTATCAGCTACGGTGGATCATCTCTTTGGTCATTTACCATTCTTCTGTTCATCTTCATTAAACTTGATTCAGATCGATTGGATATATTGTAAAGGGGATAAGTGGATAAGTGGATAAGTGGATAAGTGGATAAGTGGATAAGTGGATAAGAAAATTAACAGATTAACAGATTAACAACTTAACCACTCTAAAAAGCATGGAAATTCAAGGAAAATGGCGTGGTTACTACGAATACGGACTAGGTTACACTCTTCCGTTTTTTGGACAGCGGGTGGATATGGAAGTTGAATTTAAAGGAAACAACGATTCATTTACAGGTAAAGTAAGTGAAGTGGAAACCGAATTCTCTGTAAAACTGCCGGGTGAGATCAAAGGATATATCGAAAATGATTTCATCTCCTTTACCAAGACTTACCCAAAAACGCCTCGGATAATTGAGGTTTTTAATTATGGAATGAATTATGAAGCCGGAGAGGCTGAGATCGTGCACGATGGATTCTTCGATGATACAAATTATGCCATGTATGGTGGATGGGAAATAATTGACAGATCCATGGAGGCTGGCGAGTATTATCAGAATAACGGACAGGGAATCTGGATGCTTAAGAAGGTTTATTGAATATGAAAAGAACCTTAACCTCACTGTTAGTCGCTGCAGTCCTTATTTCATGTAATAATTCTGAAGAGCATCATTCTGTTTTTATTGAAAACTGCAATTGCAAGGAGATCGATTTTTCTGATGGATTTAAAATAACCGATTCACTCAATTTATATTCTGTTGTGGTTCCAAATGACAAATGGAAACCCTGGAAAAATATTGATGGCAATCATTCTATGATAGCCATGGGTGATTCTATCGGTGAAGGATTCTCAATTATCAATATTACCTATGCCTCATATGAGTACAAACAGTACGACTGGAAATCGGATTTCGATGCTTTTGAATCAAGGTTGAATTACACAGACCGCGGGGAAAAGGATTATAAAGGCGTGACTTATAGATTTTATGCCTTAGAGGGCGAAAATGACATTGCCAAATCCTTCTACTTTGCCAGAATAATTGAGGAAAACAATTCTCTGCTTACAATTTTCACATCGACCACAGATCATAGATCTGCAGATCAGAGACTATGTGAACTTGAGTCTATACTCAATAAGATCGAGATCTTGTGATCTAGTACAATAGGTGCCTGTTGTCAACGATATCAACTCTTTCTTTCAAAGCTTCCATTACTTCAAAGTTCGCTCTTGAAGAACGGCTTTGTGTCAACTGGAATGCAGGTGCAGAAAGATCATCGTTTGGCAATGCATCTTCTACTTTATCAACCTGGATAATGAAGACTCCATTCTGACCTTTGATAGGAATGCTGAGATCACCTTCGTTCATGGTATAAACTCTTCCCAATACTTCCGGCTCTCTGCCAAGAATTGGAACCGAATATGATTCGAAAATTACTCCTTCCGCTTTTTCAACAGGAAGGGAAAGATTCGAAGAAGCGTCATCAAGGCTTGTGAATCCGCTCATCTCTTCTATGAATTTCTCAGCTTTCTTGTCCTTAATGGCGCCAATTTCAGCTTCATCTCTAACACTTTCAAGAGGTGCTACACCATCTTCATGAATTTCCCTAAGCTCTGCAACCACAAAGCTTCCACCATATTGTTGTGGATCTGAAACCTGTCCAAGCTTGGTTTCCGTATTGTATGCCCATCTGATCAAACCTCTTGACGACTCAATCTCCGGAACAGTATTGTCATTCTCTCTAACATCAATGCTACTGAATCGTACACCGAATTCTTCCGCCAGTTTTTCGAGCTCTGTGTCTCCCTCACTCAACTTGTAAGAAAAGTCGTTCGACCTTGAAAATTGAATGCTAGCCGTTTCCTTACTCGGATCAATACTTCTTACAACGGTGGCCATTTGAATTTTCTTGACGGTCTCACTTCTATTAGTCACTTCAAGAATATGAAATCCATAAATGGTCTCAACAACCATCAGTTTATTCAGATCACCGAAGAAAGATGAGTCATTGATAGCAGGAAGCATATAACCTTCCTCAAACCATCCTAATTCTCCGTTCTTATCTTTTGATCCCGGATCGATTGAATACTGGGCTGCCAACTGACCGAAGTCTGCACCACCTTTAATTGCACCAATAATGGAATCAACTTGTGCTCTGACATCTTCTTTATTGTCTTTGTTGAAGGCGATAAGAATGTGACGAGCTTCTACCGAATCTGCTGAGAATTTGATCTTGGCGATCTTCTTCATTACCCATCGCCCATTTTCAATCACAGGATCGAATGTAACTCCTGCTTCTTCAAATGAGTAATATGACGAGTCGATAAATTCATTTTCCTCAGTTGCACTGTAGAATTTGAAATCAAATTCATCATCTGAATTTCTATTTACAAAACTCGAATCGTCTTCTGTATTCTTAAAGTCTTCGTATGTCTCATCAACCCACTCTTTTATATCGGCACTATCAGCACTTGAAGCCACGATATCAAAAATGGCATAAGCCACTCTTCGGGATTTTTTCTCTTCAAATTTATTTTGATTCGCATTATAATACTTCTTAATGTCTGCATCCGTTACCTTAACAGAGGAATCAGGAAGATCCCGATATCTTTTTGCAACAAAAGAGATATTCATCCTCTTATTCTGACTCTTGTAGTAGTCTTCAGCCTCGAGGCGAGTAGTATATACCCCTTTACTGATCATGGCATAATACTTCTCTTCATTCCTCTGCTTTTTAATAGCCTTCTCGAAAATGTTCCATTGATTCTTGGTCTCTTCATCCTGATCAAGTCTTTTCAAAAAAGCAATTACATTATTCTTATCGAATTCACCTGTCTCTGGGTTTGAGAAGGCTTGCAGAACCTGTGCATGTGGATTGTCACCATACGTCATGTCGGCCAATTCATCTGTAGAAACGGTCAAACCAAGGGCTTCCAGTTCGGATCCAAGGATAAACTCATCAATGTATGAATTCCAAACCTGATCCCTGATCTGAGTTCTTACAAACTCCGGAATTTCTGTAGTGTTTTGTCTTTTCTTGTAATTATCGAGTTCAACTTGATATTTATTATCAAAATCAACACCCCGAATCTCATTTCCATCGATGGTTCCGATGTTCTGCAGGTCATTTCCAAATACCGACGACCTTGAAGAAAACAGGTCCGTCAAAACGAAAGCCATCAAGGCTCCACCTACCACGATCAGGAGCAAGGTAGACTTCTCTCTGATTTTACCGATAACTGCCATAAACTAAGCTAAAAAAATTGGGTTGCGAATATACGATTGTATAAGAAATAATGAAAGCCTTTATATGTCTTCTATTGTTTTAAGAATGACCTGCTCTATCTTGCTTTCAGATACTTTTGAAATAATTATCTCAAACTTATCGATTATGAGAGCGTCACCTTCCTCTGGAATGCTCTCTGTATGTTGAAGAATAAAGCCCGCAAGTGTCTCATAATCATCACCTTTAGGCAATTCAAGCTCAAATGCCTCATTGAGATAATCTATCTCCATTCTTGCCGAAAACTCAAACTTATTCTCGGAAATTTTCTTTGCAAAAAGATTTTCACTGTCGTATTCATCATCAATTTCTCCGAAAATTTCTTCCAAAAGATCTTCTCGTGTAATAATTCCAGAGGTTCCTCCGAACTCATCAACGACCACTGCTACATTCTTTTTACTTGAAATGAAGTTCTTCATAATGTCATTGGCCTTCATTGATTCAGGCACGATCATTACACTCTGAATGTGATGTTTAATGCTTTCCCTATTCTCAAACATGGAAGAAGAATGAACAAATCCAATGATATTATCTACGTTGTCCCTGTAAACCATCACTTTCGACAAACCTGTCTCGATTAATTTGCTCAGCAGTTTTTCAACATCATCCTCAATATCGAGAGCTTCAATCTCATTTCTCGGAATCATCACTTCCCTTGCTTTGGTAGAAGAGAATTCCAATGCATTTCTGAGGAAAGTGAATTCATTATCAACTTCTTCAATGGTTGATTTTCTTTTTGAAAATTTCTCCAGGTAATGATCAAGATCTACAATGCCAAAATTAAAAGTCTCGTCTTTCACATCTTCTTTCATCAAAAGCTTAAGAAGTTTCTCTGAAAGTCCAATGATAAAAAGCGTTGGGATGTATAGAATATAATACATGAAAAGAAAAGGGATCTTGAATGCATTCAGAGCTCTGTTGGGATTCAGGCTGAATATGGCTTTTGGAAGAAACTCCGCTATAAAGAGAACAACCAGTGTAGACAACAAGGTTTCAAGCAAAAGAATTAATACCTGATTGGTTGTGAACATCATGATATACGGATCGAGCCATGCCGTCATGTACATACCGTAAACAACCAGAGCAATGTTATTTCCAACGAGCATGGCACCTACTACACGCCATGATTTCTTGAGCAATTGCGAAATATGAGCTGAAAGTCGGACTCCTTTCTTAACATCAAGTTCTAACTCCAAGCGGGATGAAGAAACAATGGCGATTTCCATTCCTGAGAAGAACGCACTGAACAATAGAGAAGAGACAATACCGATCAATAAATAGACTTCCATTCAGAAGGAGTTATTCAGATGATTCGTCTTGTGAATTTTGCTGGTTTTCCATTCTGATCCTCATTCTTCTTCTCAACAACCACAAAACGGTGGCAAGAGCTGAAAACATGAGGAAAAATAAACCGTCTTCCATTGACATGGTGACAGACTTATAACCGGCAAGAATTAGACATATGATGGCTACCATGAGCCACATTTTTTCAAGGAATTTAATCAAATTGTTCATCGTCCTGACTTAATGTACCGTGAGGTTTTAATATCGTATATTTTGTAAATGTCTCATTTGATTCGAAACCATCACCCATAATAATCTCATCATCAGTGGTGATCTTCACAAAGACATCAGAATAGATCTTTCTTGTTTTGCGATCCCAGATCAAATGCTCAGTATTTAACTGTTCACCTTCCGAATTTACAATAACTACATCATTTTTCGCCTCCATGATGTTTTCTGTTTGCTTATCAATAGCATAATTAGCTGTGAGCTTTGAACCGACTACATCTGCTGAATCGTAGAAAGTGACTTCAACACCTTTCGGCATTTCATTGTATTCAGTTACTTCAGAATATCTGTGCATTTCGGGTGCAAATGCCTTCACTTTAGTTTCCGCGTCTTCTGAATAGACAATCCACGAATCATAAGTCGATTCGATTGGAATGATTTCATTATGGGTCACTTTTTCAACTTCCGATGTTTCATTGACACAGGAAGGTATGGTCAGCATACAATATGCTGACACCAGAATCAGAATAGAAAAGTTTTTATTCAAGGATTAGCGTGTCCTGACCGTTGTAGTGACATTGAGCCAGCATTTCACGGTATAACTCGCTCCATCATTCAATCCATGAAAGAAAGCATCTCCCTTCTCAGGAAAGTATTGTGAATACTTGGCAATCTTCTGACTCGCATCGGATGCGACTTCAGTGTCAACGCTCTTTGCTTTCTGGTACATGTCAACAGCTGCCCAATAAGGTGTTTTCAATGACTTGTCGGGGTGACCATCTGTATCTTCACACATGGAAACGCTTCCAGCATAAAGATCACCGATAAGCATGTATGGTTCTCCCCAACCACTTCTGTATTCCGCTGCTTTTTGTGCATGAGTTCTTGAAGCAGTATAATTCTTGGCACCGAAATAAGCTTTTGCAAGAAGTAATTCAAGCTCGGCAAGTTTTTGATCAAGATTTTCGTCGTCTGTAACATCATCAGCCAGATCAATTGCTTCTTTAAAGAATTTAACGGCATCACTATAATTGGTCTTCTTCATTGACATGATACCCATACTCTTTGCAGAAGCGGCAGACGGATCCATGGTATGAAGCTGATTCGCAATCGTGAAGAAGATAGGAGAATCACTACAATCCTTTTTATCCAAGATTTCAGCAGCGCTTTCAAGCCACAATGCATCTTCTTTCTTCTCTTCGTATCTGTCCTTATAGAAGCCAACAAGAACATCACAAGTAAGATATGGATCGGCAATCTTAATCACTGCATCCATGGCTGAAGCATAAGCTTTTACCGTTTTCGGTGGACCATTAGCCAGATTATAATCGATGATTCCAACACATTGATTGAACATCTCTACCCAGAACTCAGGACCATGTTTTTCGGGATCATATATCTTCGAAGCAGCCTGAAAGTAATAGATGATTGCCGCGGCCTGAGCTTTATTTCCATCGAGCTGGATTGATTTTTTCAAGGTATTGTAAGCTTCTTCATAAGAAGGAGTTTTATACTTATACATTGTAGCTCCTTTCTTTCCAAGCACATATCCTTCCTTGTTGAAATGCTGAATTCTAACATCGTACAATAACAAAAGTGTATCAACCAATTCGGCCACTCTTTCCTTATTGTCTTTATTCTCTTTGATCAGACCTTTCAGAATCTTTTCGCCATCGACATACATTTTCAAGCTGGAACCCGGACAAATACTGAAAGCAACGCCCCAGTAATTCTTGGCTTCTTTATATTTATTCTCTCTAAGGAAATCCTTGTATACAGATAGCGCCTCAACACATTTTACACTGTCGTCTGCTGTGGCTCCATATTTTCCCGATTTCTGAGCCATTGATTGTGCACTGAAAAGGACAAAAACCATTAGCAACAAGGAACTGAATATTTTAACAAAACTGTTTTTCATTTTCTCTTCTTATTATTTTCTAAACTCCAACTAACCCATAATATTGAATCAGGAGCTCATTTTTAACAATTCATTAACTTGAATCTCAATATTTTGTTTGCTTTCACTGTCTCACAGCTGCAGCTATATCAGGCCAATTCAAACGAGAATTTACCTAGGACCCTCAATTTGCCCGCAAATGTATCAATAATGTGAGAATCGTGTATTAAGGAATTGTTAATTAGATGATGGAGGATATGCGCTGCTTTGATAGATGATATATGATATATGAGGTATGATAGATGATGTATTTAAGAATTGGGAAGTGAGAATTTTGAATTATGATCTCTATTAAAACTCAAATCGTTAATCATTAATCGTTAATCGTTAATCGTTAATCAAATCGATTCAATGCGCTCGACTCCTTCCATCCAGTCATTTCTGATCGAATCTATGGTGTCAGCTTCTATCAAAACTTGTCGGTTCTCATCAATGATCTCTCTTAGTTTCACGTATTGATCTCGGTTCGATTTCCAATATTCCGCATCCGAGTTCAGAACTGCCTTCAATAGATCCCCTTCAAAAAAGGTACCTTCAGCAAGAATGTCTTCAGACAGAATATCCAAGGCAAAAGGTATCAGGATATCGAGACTAAAATTCTGACCAATCAAGATCCTGAAATCCTCAACCTCAAAATCCTTCAGAGCTTTCTTCCTCAAGGCATGACATGTTGTGACAAGGTGAGAGTCATACTCCGGTTCACCCCAGTAGTCGTTTTCCAGAACTTCAAGTGTGGAATTGGTGTCTATTTCCATGAAATCAAATTTAAATCTTCTTGCTTTTATTCTGAATTCAATCTCAGCAAGAGTGCATTTGAAGTTGAGTAAAGAGTAAGGAATAGAAAATTTCAAAGTGAGAATATCACTTCTTAATCATAAACTCTCTTAATAAACCACTTATTATTGAGTGTCAAACCAACGTTCACTTTGATATAGCTCTCCTGAAGCCATTGATCCTCGAGTTTTCCTCGCTGCCCAGCTTCGATTCCAATATTAAGGACTGTGAAACTGAGTTTGTCCTTGGATCTGAAAGGAAAGGCAACCCCGGCTGTTATTGCTTTTTCATCCGAAGGACTGTCATTCAACACCAATGGCATATTCCCGTACCTTCCTCCGAATCGCAAAATGAATCTGTCTTCTTTATCATGAATCTCCACTCCAGTTCGAAGTGTATAAACATCGTCAAGACCTCCATAAGTATTGTAATTAGACTGCGACCAAAGGGTATATTCTAAATCAAGTCCAATTTTGAGATCATCGCCTTTATTCATGACAAATCCGAGTCCGTATTTTGGAGGTAAGATTATATCAAAGGAAGCATTCTCAGAATATGAAACCGTATCTATGATTCTTGGATTGGATGTCTGGTTTGAGTAAGTAAATTCAAAATTATTTCGTTTTGAACTCATAGCCTGAAGTGGTGTAAATACGAAACCGAGATCAAGCCTCCATTTTCCTCCAACATTTGTTCTGTACTGTGCTCCAAAATCCCAATAAATATCACCGGCTTCAATTCTCTCTAGGTTCGCGCTGTTTAGAAAATCATTGTTATCCGTAAAATTCAAAGTTTCCTGATATTCAATGTCGCCAAACTGATAAGCAAAATTGAAACCGAAAAAGAAAGTTCGTCGAACAGAAAATCCATGACCAAGAAGCACCTTGTTTATTCCTCCACTTCCTAAAAATTCATTGTTATAATTAACAATACTGGAATCTACAGCCAAATGTGAGTTACTAGTTCGATAGTCGTATCCGACATGACTCACCGGCATTATTGCAAATGACATACCCCACCATGGTGCGATAGGAAAACCCAAGGCCAGATGGCTGAAGTTAGTCACATTTCCACTTTGACTTTGATTCGCACTTTCAAGCCAGATATTATTTGTAATAACCGCAGCTTCAAAGGAAGTCCAGCCCAATCTTGAGTACGAAGCCGGATTAAAGGGATTGATATTATTCGGTCCCTGAAGTCCAATATTCAGTCCACCCATGGCAAAATTCTGCGAAAAGAATGAGCTCTGAACATCACCAATGCCCACACGAGAAAATGGAGAAATCGTATTCACCTGTGAATAGGATGAAAGCGACGTCAACAATAAAAAAAGAATGATTGTTCTAACTCTTCCCAATGTTGTAGAGAAGTATTTCATTAAGGCCACGCAGTACCAAATTTGGGTCTGCAAAGATGCCACTTTTTAATTCGTTTTCAAATAATTCTGAATCACCTCCGGTAATTAAGACATTCAGGTCAGAAAACTCACTTTCATACCTTGATATTGCACCGATAATTTCATTTAACATGCCATTGATTGTACCATTTTGCATGCTTTCTTCAGTACTCTTTCCAATAATTTCGGGTAAATTCTTTTCGACCTCGAGTAAAGGCAGGTTAGCTGTTCCTTCGTGCATTGACCTTAAGCGCATTTTGAGTCCGGGAGAGATGCTTCCACCCAGATACTCCCCATTTGAGTTAATGAATTCCATTGTCATACAAGTCCCGCAATCAATTACAAGACAATTGGAATCTCTTTTTAATGAATATGCCGAAACAGCCAACGCTATTCTATCAAGACCAAGTGTCTCAGGACTGCCATATTTATTTTTAATCGGCACAGGAGTATCGTGTTCAAGGATAACGTGATGAATGGTCTCCGGAATAGGAATCAAGTCGGGATCCAATTTCTCCCTGACGGAAGAAATAATTATGGCCTGAATATTGTCATGATGATCAAAGACATCCTTAATCGCATAGACAGGATCTTTGTCAGAAACATGAGCGCTAATCAAATCTCTGTCCTTGAAAAGAGCACATTTTACTCTTGTATTTCCAATGTCAACGGCCAACTGCACGCCGCAAAATTAGCCTAATTATCTATTGTTGAGCTCTCTTATAGATCATAATCATACTGCTCAATATGAGGGCAATTCCAATCAGGAATACAGGCCAGTTGAAATCTAAGGGTTCATATTGAATACTTAGATCGAAAAGATCATCTTTAGTGAGTGACCAAAGTTTTGAAAAAGAATGATCCTTGAGAATATAGGCGCTGTAATCCCAACAAAAAGCAATAATAACAACAACTGCACCAGCAATCATAAGACTCCATTCTCTGGCGAGGACCTTAAATTCATGATATCTGTCTTTTATTAAAATCAACTCAACAGCCATAATGATCATCAGAAGAGATACTATAACCGGGGTGATAACCGGACCCGTCCATGTAACAGGAATTAAGAACAATACATCCCAGGTCATCAAGGATTCCGGCCAGCTGAGCAAAACATACAGGAATACATAATAGAATATGTCCCAGATAGCAAAGGAATAAAGGAAGTATGCGAATTTCTCAAGAGAATTTCTACCCGCCATGATGCCGGCTCCAACCAGCATAAGTATGGTGGCTGCTTCACGCCATAGTTCCGTTACAACTATGTCATTAGAAATTGGTTTCAGCGGAAAATCAAATCCTTCAGGATAAAGAATGATTCTCAGATAAACGACCACACTCGTTTCGAGATAACCCATAGCGATGCTAAAGGCTGTGATCCAGAAAAAGGTTTTCTTCATAAGTTCAACAAGCTTTGTTGCTTATTGAAACTCAAATTTGGGTCACATATTTTAAAACGTCGGTAGTAGTTACAATTCCAACAAGATCTCCGTCTTTTACAACAGGCAATGCATGGAAGTCACGCTCCACAAATTTATTCGCCGCGTCTCTGACTGAACTCGCATAATCAAGCGTTTCAGGATCTTTATGCATGATCATCTCGGCATTGAACATATCACTTATGGCATCATCAATTCCCTCTTCAACATCTCCATATGTATTTGAAAAGGTCATTCTCTGAACATCGGTCAGACTTAATATTCCAACCAACTTGCCGTCTTTCAAAACAGGTGCATGACGAATGTGGTTATGAGCCATCACTTTTCTTACATCGACCATTCTATCTGAGACATCTACTGTGTGGACCTGTTTGGTCATGATGTCCTCAACGGGCACATTTAGTTTTTCTTCAGTATTTATCATCTCAATCAATTTTAATTTGATTTAAAAGTATGACCCACATCTAAAAATCAGCCTGACCGAAATCAGATAAATTCCTGCCATTTATGTTCTTGAATTCAAGCTTAACTTCTTCCGGAAAAAGTTATTTTTATTCAAGAATCTAAAAATCAGTGAGATGAAGTACACAACTGAAGTCGAGATCAATTTACCTCGTGAAAAAGTAATTGAATTATTTGACAGCACTGAGAATTTATACAAGTGGCAAAAAGGACTCAAAAGCTTTGATCATATAAGCGGTGATCCCGGTCAGGAAGGAGCAAAATCGAATCTTGTTTATGAAATGGGCAAACGTCGACTGGAAATGACTGAAACCATTACGAAAAGAAATCTACCCGATGAATTCCATGGAACCTACGAAACGAAAGGAGTCTGGAATGGCTTTGAAAACTACTTTATCGATAAAGGAGAAGGGAAAACACTCTGGAGAACCGAAAGTGAATTCAAAAGCAGTAGCATCATGATGAAGTTAATGATGACCCTGATGCCTGGCATGTTCAAGAAGCAAACCCTGAAGACGATGAATGACTTTAAGGAATTTGCTGAGAACAATTAATAATTAAGAGTTAATAATTAATAATTGGAGGCTGGTTGTTAGTAAGCCGCAAATAGAGAATAGATTTAATTTCTGTTTTCCATTTTATAATTTCAGCGTTAGGCCCAAGCTGGCAAAATATGGGGCGCCGATTCCCACATCAAAGGTCAAGTAGAAGAAGTTTCCGAGGTAGGCGCGACTTCCAACCAAAACCTGAGCCGAAAATGCATTCTGTCTGTAATATTCATCTGTGTAATAAGGATCCGATGATTCAACTTCGGCTGTCCAGAATGAATAACCAAGTCTCATCCCACCATGCCATTGAAAGTCCTCGTTCTTTCCCCAATGATATAATGGTCTCACAGCAATGTTCGTTCTTCCATACCTCACCTTGATTGGTTCGTAAACAATTACCCCACTTGAATTGACATAAGAGTAATAAGGATTAGTAAAACTAAAAGCGTTGTATGAAAGATGAGCGCCTATTGAAAATTGCTTTGTAATACCATAATCATAGGTTGCATAAATTGTAGGTGTTGAAGAAGCTTCAATAGAATCTCCAAAATTAGCCACAGAGGAAAACATATTCCAGATACTCAGACCCATGCCAACTGTTAGCATTTGCTCACCTTTTTCTCGCTGAGCCAACAAACTATTATTGGCCAGACAGAATGAAACAACTAAAAAAATTGCACTCGCTTTTCTCATAGTAAAGAGAATATGAAGGTATCAATAATGGAACTGAAAAGAAAATCAGTCCACATCCGGCATCTTACGAAGCGTGTTCACGGCAAATATGAAGGCTAGAATAAAGAGTATTCCACCTAAGAAAAATGGAGCGCCCGGCAGGTAGAATTCAGCATTCTCCCGAGTGAAAAATGCAAAAATTGAGGCCATAGTAATTGGCCCGATTATAAAAGCCAGGCTCTGAACACTGGTCATTGCCCCTTGTAATTCGCCTTGTTCTGTATCCGGCACCTGGTTTGATACAATTCCCCTTACAGTAGGACCTGCAACTCCCCCCAGACAATATGGAATACATGTTATAAATAACAGCACTTCTGTTGGCACTATTCCAAACAGGAACATTCCGAATGTCCAAAGAGAAAATCCCACAATCACTGTCTTTTTATGCCCAAGAATTCGCAATACATGTTTGATAAGTCCCCCTTGAACAATAGCTACAAGTATTCCAACAAATGCAAGTGAATATCCGATCATTTTGGCATCCCAATCAAATCTTTCAATGGTATAATACGACCAGGTTGTCTGTAGGGCCTGAGATGCCCAGTAGGCCAAAAAGAACGCAATGATCAAACCTAAAAAAGATCCATGTTTTCTCAAATGCAGAAGGGCTGCAAAAGGTCTGGCTCTTTTCCAAACCACCTCTCTCCTTTTTTCTTTCGGAAGAGATTCAGGTAAAATGAGAAAGCCGTAAAGCAAATTCAGAAAACTCAAAGCAGCAGCAAAGAAGAAGGGTGCCCGAATTCCATACCAATCTGCAAACAACCCACCGACTACTGGTCCGATAATAAATCCCAGACCAAAGGCAGCAGCCACAATTCCAAAATTCTGTGCCTTCTTTTTCGGCTCAGAGATATCGGCCACGTACGACATGGCTACAGTAAAACTTGCTCCAAATATTCCGGCAATTATCCTGGTAACGATGAGCCAAAATACAGTAGGTGCAAGTCCATGGGCCACATAATCAAGGCCCAGTCCAAAAAGAGATAAGAATAGAATAGGCCGACGGCCATATTTATCGCTCAATATTCCCATCAAGGGAGAGAACAAAGCCTGAGTTCCCGTGAACATGACCATGAGAATACCTCCCCATGCAGCAGCCGTGCTCAGGTTTTCACCGGTCATTTCTTTTAGAAGATCTGGCAGTATAGGCACAATTATACCGGCACCGATCATTTCGACCAGAACTGTCACGAAAATAAAACCCAGAGATGCCTTTCTTTTACTCATTGAAAAAAATGAAACGACAAATGTAATTTTTACAATCTATCCGCAATTATTTTTTTACATTTGCCCGCCCGAAAGACAGCGGTCTTACGGACTACCATTATACTGGTGCCATAGCTCAGTTGGTAGAGCAATGGACTGAAAATCCATGTGTCGCTGGTTCGATTCCAGCTGGCACCACCAGTAAATCAAATCGCATTAGCGATATTTAAAAGCGAGCAAATAAAAAGCTCGCTTTTTTTGTTTGTGAGAACAAAACCTGAACAGGGTTTATCAGATTATTCATCTGAGCTATTAATTTAAAAAAGCCGATTTTTACTCTATCAATGCCGTACATTTTATGAAAAAATCTACCCTGCTTTCTCTTTCCATCTTATTTACTTTTTCAATATTCTCTCAGAATCCCGAGTTCAACTGGGCTGCAGGATTTGGAAACTACTCTGGTGAATTCACTTCGGCCGTGGCAAGTGATGATTCAGGCTACGCTTATGCCGTCGGAGATTTTGAACAAACCGTGGATTTTGATCCCGACACCACAGTTTACAACCTAACATCCAATGGCACTAGGGATATCTTTATCCTGAAACTTGATGCCTTTGGAAACTTAATATGGGCTCATAATATTGGAGGTGTTTTAGGGGAACTTTGCGGCGATATGACAATCGATGCAAGCGGAAATATATTTGTCACTGGTCGGTTTGAGCATACTGTGGATTTTGATCCAGATACGGCATCAACATATAATCTCACATCGGCCGGAGCTGATGATGCTTTTATATTAAAACTTAATAAGAATGGCATTTTCCAATGGGCAAGAAAATTGGGTAGCACGTCTTCTGAAGGTGGTGATGCTATCTGTCTTGATCCCTCGGGAAACATCATCGTCACAGGTTATCAAACCGGAACAAGCGATCTTGACCCGGGTAGTAGTACTCATAATGTTGTTTCAAAAGGTGGAAAAGACGTTTTCATTGTCAAGTTAAATCCAAGTGGAAATTTTATCTGGGGTAAAAATATTGGCGGGACTTCTACTGATGAGGTGCAGGATATAAATAGTGATGCCAGTGGCAATATTTATTTAACCGGAGCCTTCGTTGGAAGTGCAGATTTTGACCCACACCCGACAGCAACGGATTACAGACTTTCAGCAGGAAGTGCGGATTATTTTGTTCTGAAGTTAGGAAGCAACGGCAACCAAATCTGGGCTCATACATTCGGCAAGTTTGGCGCAGATGAGACGAATGCTGTGATAACAGATTCCAAAGGAGTATATGTAGCCGGCTACTTCAGAGGCACAGTGGATTTCGATCCGGATACGACCACATATAATGTATCTTCCATTTCTGGTTCGGCTGACCCATTCATTCAAAAATTTGATACAAGTGGTGATTTCAAATGGGTTAGAGTTTATGCCGGATCAGGAAATTCCGGTATTAATGCAGCCCAAATAGGTTACTCGGGAAACCTTTATATAACTGGAAGTTTTGTTGGAACGGCAGACTTTGATCCAGATACTTCGACATACAATTTGACTTCAACTACTTCAGGAGCTTCTGATGTTTTTGTACAAAATATGGATACATCAGGAAATATGATCTGGACAGTTTCGTACGGGTCAACTGCCTACGATCATGGAACAGCCATTACGACAAATCGTTTTGGCAATATTATTACAGGTGGGGCATTTACATATACTGTAGATTTTGATCCGGACACTTCTACCTATAACCTTACGTCATTCAGTTTCCATCCAGATGCCTTTGTTCAGAGCTTAAAAGAATGTTTGAATGATCACACATTTGATACGATAATTTCATGTAAATCATCCTTCACATGGCTCGACAGCGTTACATATACCGAAAGCACAGATACACCGATGGTGGTTTTGACAAATTTCAGAGGTTGCGACAGCATTGTTTCTCTATCCCTAAGCCTTCAGCCAATTAATTATACAGATTCAATTCAATCATGCACGGCAGTGACTTGGATTGATAGTGTCACGTATGTCGAATCAAATGATACTGCTCAATTCGTTATTACAGATTCAATGGGATGTGATTCCGTAATTACGCTGAACCTTACAATCTTGTCGACCCAAGTAGTAGATGAAATCAATGCTTGTGAACCTTTTACATGGATAGACAGTGTAACATATTCCAACAGCACAGATACACCAATGGTTATTTTCACAGATTCTCACGGTTGCGACTCGGTTGTGACTTTGGATCTTACCATAACCCGTCCGAATGTGGATGTCGTGGTTCAAGGGAATACCTTAAATGCCCAGGCTACCTCTTCAGTCTTTCAATGGCTGGATTGCAATGATAATTTCTCTGAGATTCCCGGAGCCCATGGTAATATTTTTACTCCCCAATCAAATGGGCTTTATGCCGTTGAAGTTCTCAAAAAAGGTTGCGCAGATACTTCTTTGTGTTATCAAATTACGGGAATAGGAATTGCCGACTATTCTGCCGACAAAATTCGAATCTATCCAAACCCAGGAAATGGATTCGTGAATATAGAATTTGACGAAAACACTAATGCGACAATAAACATATATAGCTCGCAAGGTTCTTTAGTAAAAACGGAAAAGGTAATAAGTCAAAAATCAACCACCCTGCTCTTATCTATTGATGCAGGGATCTATTATTTGGAAGTGTTAAGTGAAAAAGGGTTAGTGAGAAAGAAGATTATCATAGAGTAGGATTATATTAATTCTGAATCTAGTTCACCTTATAAAATATTAGTGAACCCAGTGCTCGTTTTTTACACCTCTCTACTCAGATGAATTTAAAATCTCTATAGCTCGATACAATAATTCATCCTCATTATTCCGAATCCCTTTTATTGTCGGTTTTACTATTTCATCTGGTATTATTCCAACTTTTTGGGTTTCTCGACCGTCAGGGTAATAAATCCCCAGACCGCTTATTGAAGTTTTCAATCCACAAGGCAGACTAAATGACAAGACATCACCATCGGCACCAGCAGTTGTGGACCCAACAATAATCGAATTCGGAGCATTCCTGAAGGCCATGGCCATAAATTCTGCTTTGCTCTGTGTAAGCTCATTAACCAGTATAATTAGTTTCCTATTAGTGCCCTTTTTTAGTTTCCCTTTAATACTATAAGGACTGGTCATTTCAAATAAACCTGGCTCCGTTATACTCGGAAATGACAATATAAAATGTTCTGTTTTGGCTATTAATAGTTGTTCTCCAAGGTGATTGGTCACATTATCAGTTGGATAACATCGTAAATCAATGATCACATCATCTTGTGAAGGTATTTCTTTGAATATCTGAGAGATATATTTTCTTTTTATTGAACCCAGATATAAATAGTGAACATGGGAATTGAATGATTTATAGCATGTATCCTTTCGATAATATCGACTGTATAATTTAGTTCTATTAATTCTCAAGGCAGAAACACTTGTTTCAGCTGCTATTCCGTCTCTCTGATAAGTAATCTTCATAGAATCATTATTCGTTCTAAGAAGATTAAACGCCAATTCCCGGTATTGAGTTGGAATATTTGAAGCTGGTGTAATAATCAATCTGGAATTCACCAATTGGTCAATATCGACTTCGTCAACAGATAATAAAACATCACCAATTAAAAGACCATTTTCTCCAGATTGACCTTCTGCACTGATATAACCGGTAATAACAAATTTACCTTCAACAAAAGAAACTTCGTAAGGCGCATAGTTCACCCCTAAAATTGAGTCAATTGTACCATTCCTATCTGCCCAAATGGTTGCATGTGTATCGCCAACTTTAGTAATAAATTCCAGAACGACTTTTTTATACTCTATTTCATTATTGGCCTGATAATATTTTGGAATAAACTCAGATAATATGTGCTTCCAATCTTCTTTGATCAGATACTTATAAGGGTAAAAATATTGTACAATATTCCAATGACGGAAAAGTGATAACAACCTATTTTTATAATCACCATAATCAAAGTTATCATATACAATCTCCTTCGATATTTCTATTTTTTTTGAACCCTTTATTTTCTCTACATATTGAGAATTACCGTTTCTTTTGGCGCTGACAATTTTTTTAAAAACAGAAATTAATTTCTCATCAAATCCTGATTCTTCAATCCATTGAAGATCTGGTTTTTGTCTAGACGTCATTTCTGAAAAATCCTTTTCTTCAAATTCTACTTGAAATTCATAATGGGAAATCCAATCGAATAAAAATTTATTCATGGATTCTTTGTTTTCAAGAGTGATAACTTCAGGAAAAGCTTCCATTAATTTTCCGTCCCAATCGTAGTCACCCGTTCTGATTTCCGGATGATAATACTTAAGAAATCCCCAAACTATACACAGATTTTTTAGGTTTTCTATTTGAAAATCTTTTAGAATAAGATCAGAGTCAATTGAATTCAAAGTCACAAAACGACTTAAATCATTTATGTTTTCTGAAGGCGTCTTATACATTGAATTGCTTACAATATTTGGTGATGTCAATGTTGTAAACAAAGTATGTTTCTGAAAACTTCCAAGAAATAAAGTGCCAATAAAAATCAACCACTTCATCGTTTATTCATTCTTTTCAAGGTTTTTGACAACATTAACTCGTCCAAATAACTTTTCAATAAGTCTTTGATCACTAACTAGAATAGATGCAGTACCTTTCATTTCTGGCATAAAAGAAATTTCTTTATTGTATGAGGTTGTTAGTTCTTGTATTAGTTTAACTTCCACAATATAATTACCGTTTTTTGGAATTGGGAATACTTGAGAAACCGTCCCTTCAAGTGAGCCATATTCTGAAGATGGATAATTCTCCAAATCTATTAACACCTTTTGCCCTTTTTCAATTTTTCCTATAGCAGAATGCAGTAGCTCTATATATCCCAGATACTCTCTTTCTTGAGGATAAATCTCATAGAGTTCAGTTGATTCAGTTATGTAATTACCCGTGCGAAAATCAAACCGATAAAAAATTTGACCCTCTATGGAAGAGAAAAAATCATTCTTATTTTCATCTGTTCTCTTTGGTGAGCTGGTTATAGATTCGCTACCCACGCTTATAATTGAAAATATCTTCTGCCCATTTTCAACAGCTGATCCATTTTCAATGAAGATTTCGGTTATTAATCCGTGATAAGGAGATTCTACTACAATAGGGATGCTCTTGGTATGAATAGAACATTCTCCGGAAATGACATCTGGATATTTAATTATGTATGCGAGTAGAAATAGAATTATTAAAAATATTGAAACTAACACCATTCCTGATCGAATGATCCAAGGAGGCATATGCCCAAAAAGTTCTTGAATTTCTTTACTCCTGCGGTGAACGTCTGTATTCTTCAGTTCATTCATTTAGTTCAATTCAAGTTGATTTTTAATTAGACTATAGTAATTCCCTTTTTGGGAAATTAACTCCTGATGATTCCCTACTTCAACTATCCTTCCTTTTTCCATAACTAATATTTGATCAGCATTCTTAACTGTGCTTAATCTATGTGCTATTACTAATACCGTCCGATTACCGTAAAATTCAGACAGATTTGACATTACTATTCGCTCATTTTCGGCATCTAAAAAACTAGTTGCCTCATCAAACAGTAAAATTTTTGGATCTTTGAATACTGCCCGCGAAATGAATAATCGTTGTTTTTGTCCAGAGCTTATTCCTTGACCTTCTTGACCAATGTTTGTGCTAAATCCTAATGGCAAATCATCTATGAACTCTATTAGATTCGCAACTTCACATGCTTTTATCAATTTTTCCTGATCAATTTCATCCTCTCCAACAGCTATATTATTTGATATTGTATCGTTGAATACATAAGAATCTTGCATAACCGCTCCACAGTATTCCCTCCATTTTTTAAATGATATTAAGTTCAAATCTTGACTATTAACTTGAATATGACCTTTTTGTGGAGTGTAAAATCTTAAAAGCAACTTGAGTAGTGTTGTTTTGCCACTTCCACTTTTCCCAACGATGGCGGTCACTTTGCCTCCGGGAATTTTAATTGATATATCTTTTAGAACATCTTCTTTAGAACCGGGATATTTAAAGCTAATATGCTCTAAATCAATGCCTAAAGGAATACTGTCTTCGATTATTTTCGTTGAACCAATATCTAATTCTTCATCTTCAATTTTATGGACTTCCGCAAGTCTGTCAAGAGAAATTTTCGCGTCCTGGATCGAATGCACGAAACTTATAACTTGATAAATTGGACTGTTCAATTGACCAATAATATATGAAACTGATAACATCATACCCAACGTTAACTCTCCATCAATTACAAGCATTGCTGAATAAATAGTAATCAGCATATTTTTAAGCTCATTGATTAGACCTGAACCAACGGATTGGGTTTGATTCAACATCAACCTTTTAATTGCCACTTTGAACAACCGTGCCTGAAGATATTCCCATTCCCACCTTTTCTGTCTTTCTGCGTTATGCAATTTAATTTCTTGCATGCCATTAATCAACTCGATAACCTTCGATTTTAGAGAACTGGATTCATCAAACATTTTATAATCTATCTCCTTTCTTTTCTTTAAGAACAACAGAATCCATATAATATATAGGGCACTGCCAATTAAGAAAATTGTGAACAGACTAAGACTGTACCATATCAAGACAGCACTAAATGTAACTAGGTTAAATAATGAAAAGAGTATGGTAAAAGTGTTTCCCGTTAATAATCTCTCAATTCTTTGATGATCTCCTATTCTCTGCATGATATCACCTGTCATTTTCACATCGAAATAAGACATTGGCAGTTTCATTAGTTTTATAAAGAAATCTGAAACAAGAGAAACATTGATTCTTGTGCTCAAATGAAGTAGGATCCAACCTCGAATTAAATCTATACTCGACCTTCCCAGATATAAAAATAATTGAGCTAAAAGAATAAGATAGATGAAATTTATATCTCTATTTCTTATTCCAATATCTACAATATTCTGCGTTAAAAACGGGACAAAAAGCTGTAAAATGCTTCCCGCCAAAAGCCCAATTCCTAATTGAAGGAAAAACTTTTTGTAGTTGTATACATAACCCAATAAAAATTTGAAGCCATGGGCTTTATTTTTACTGCTCGCTTTATATCTACCAAAATCAGGAGTCGTTTCAAGCAATAATGCAATTCCTTCATCCGAATCCATGTCAGCGTTTTTGCCAATCCATTTGGAAAGTAGTTCTTCAGGCTTTAACTTGATTGTTTTAAATGCAGGGTCGGCAATGACTGCGTTCTTCTTATTTACTTCAACTAAAACAACAAAATGTCTTTGTTCCCAAAATAATATACATGGAAGCGGGACTTCACTTGCTAGTTTTGAATAGTCTATTTTTACACCCAATGTTCTAAAGCCAATCTTTTCAGCTGCTTGGGCTAGATTTAGCAAGCTTGTGCCTTGACGATTTGTCTCTGCAAGCTCTCTTATTTCCTCTATAGGTATATTTTGCCCATAGAAATTAGCAATCATTTTAAGACAAGCTGGCCCACAGTCCTTTTGCTCACTTTGACGAAAATGACTAAATTTTTTCAATATGATGATATACGATAAATATTTGCTAGCTGGAAACCAATTGCTTTTTGTTTTGGTTTTCAATTCTGGCTTTTTGGGATTTATATACTCTCCACAAAAAATCGTACAACACGAGTTCGTGTGTCCTCTGCTTATTTTTAAATAATCGATTTAAAATCATGTGTACATGACTAGCAACGATTTGATCAATCTCATAAGTAGAGTCAGAACTCTTTATGTTTGAAACATGTGGTATTATCGAAGTTGATTTATCTCGTATAAATCTTAGAATTTCATTATATCCTTCAAATACTGTGATATCCCTATTGATCACACCTTCAATATGCTTGCGATTTTTTCTGTAGTGATTATCTATTTGAAGCTTTAAGAATTTGGACATCCTAAATTCTCTAGAATATCCATTTCTCAGTGTTTCTAAAAGTTCTAGTTTTTTCTCAATATTAAACTCAAAGTCTTCTAATAACTGATCCACTAGAACAAGACCTGCTGACCACCTTAATTCCTCATTATCATTTTCATTTACAAGCTCTACAATCTTTGAAATGCATATGCTATCATAATAAAATATAGATTCAGCATCTTCAATGGAGTTTTCACCATATCTTTCAATTTCTCGCTTATAAGAATCAATTACTGACTTCCAAATTTTTTTATCCTCATAAAGAGGCTTCAAATAGGAGTTGAAAATTTCAATACTCTTACCCAGTTTGTTTCTATCCTTTATTAAAAATCTTACTCGTAAGTGCGTGTTTGGATCCGCATATCGTATAAAAAACCATTTTGAAATAATTTGTTCACTTATCATTGAATCCATGCATTTTTTTATGTGACTTACAATAATGTCATCTCCAGTTTTGACACCGCTATACAATTTAAAATATACCCATTCTGAACCTGCTAGAAATGAAGAACTTGGATGAGTATCTGGTTTCGTTTTGGATATGTAATCCAATATCTTATGATTGCTTATTGCCACATTTCTTTTCAGAAAGAATAAAATCTCATTAGCAAAGGATTCATTCTCATTATTTACCACAGATGATTCTCCATTTTCAAAGTAGAACTCTTCAAGTTTTAGAAATTGATTCTTTTTCGCAATAGATTTGAACATATTTACGCTTAGTTCATCTTCAAAATTTATCAAAAGTTTATTATCACCTTGAACAAGGAGCATTAACTTGGGTAATGAATGTTTTTCTCTCAACTCCTTGACTGCAATCATATTGACACCTTCTGATTCTATTATTTTCTTATAATCAATTTTCAATATTTGCCAAGTACTTGGAAAAACAACAATATCATTAATTTCTACCCTTGGAAGAAATTGAAATTCCTCTTGTAAAGATCCCCAGCTAAAAACCATACTTTTTCTTTTTTGCTGTAATTGAACATCACAAAGAAAATGATACACAGGTAAGGCGTTTGCTGTGTAATTATGCATATTTGTCATTCTAGGAATGATTTCTTTGTTAAGTTTTTTTGACCGTAGAATCAATTTGTCTCCTTTTATCGAAACATACAAGTCTTGGATATTTACCTGGCGATTTGGATCTAAAACTGATCGGGAAAGATATGGAATCTCGTACTCTCTAAAATTAGGACGGCTTAAAACATTGCCAACCCTGTTTTCAGGTAAATGGGCAATCTCTGCTAGAACAGAACCTTCGTTCAAATCCCTCTCAGTCTCCACAATATCTTCGATTATGGATGACATCTCGTCACTACCATAAGCGAATCTTCCGAGCATATTTCCTCCACTTGACCCTGCAGTTTGCTTAATCGCTAATTTTTCCTTTCCATCTTCTTTAAAAATGTTGAGATAAGTATACATTGTATCAGGTAAGTCGAGCCAATTTTCAGAAAAAAACCTGACGTCATCATTTTTAATTTTTAACACTTTTTTACCGTCCCGATAACATTTCATCAATTCAGATAAAAGGAATGCTTGAACATCATTCCAAATTATAGTCCTTTCACCATTAACTATTTGAGGAACATTTAACTCATCAATAAGTGGATTTAAATCACTTGAAGCATCTTTGTATGAGCCATACCCAATTCCGTTTTCAATATCAAGTACCTCAGTTAGCAATACTTCATCGTCTTCATATCTTTCTCTGAATCTTTTTTTAAACTCTAATAGAGTGTTTGGCTCGTAATGAGGTGATAACCGGTTAAGAATTTTAAAACAATTTCTTAGTTCTTCTTGAAATCTTTTATCCAAGTGACTCGGTTCATTCGTTTTAAACAAATCAACTTGAAAAAGCTTATTTCTTTCAAAAGGAATCTTTAAGGATTTTATTATTGATTCAATTTCAGAATAATATTGAAGATATTTTGTTGAATCAATATCCAAAGAGCTTAACAGGAAATTGATCCTTTCAAGATTTTTCAAATAGTCATTTAATTTATCACTACTACTGCTCTGACTTTTTGTTTTAATAACATTTATTATATGGTCAAAATAATCTCCTCCTGTGACAGAAGGTTCAATTTCACTCAACAATATTTGATTATCGATTAATTGTTCGATAAACTCCTTAGCATCGGTTTCAGATATTTCTTCTGATTGCAACTCCCGGCAAAGCTCTTCAATTGTAACTCCTTTATCAGAAAAGTCAAGTGCTTTAGAAATGTACTCGTCATTTGAAATTGAGCTCAATTGATGAATTCGGCCTTTATCGGTCATGAAATATTCAATATATCTTAAGTTCTGACCACTTTTATAAAGTGTATTATTTGGACTAAATTTTAGCAGGGATCTTATGTATTGATCGTTTTTTAGAAAATCACCAAGAGTGCAAAGGAAGTGCATATCCAGTCTAGTTTTTCTGCGTGATTCATTAGAAATCTGAATGTTTGTGGTATCGCCCCATTCAAATGTGGAGCATCCAGCCATCAGGCCAAAAGGTGTACAACGACTATGCATCCTTGAACAATACTTGTAAAGGGAGTTAATTAGCTTCATTTCTTTTTTTTCATCGAAGCCATTGTTGTGCAGCCATCTCATGGTTTGATCGTGAAGGTTTGGAGAAGAAACGAATAAAGCTTCTAGGTTAGACTTATTACTAAAGAATTTTTTCAAAAATTCTGGCGAGAATTTTGTAATTAGTGGCTTAGCAGGTGTTCTTAGCACCAAGTGTTCAAAAAAGTTATAATTCATAGTGTTAAAAAAACGAAAGAAAGAAATGAGAAGAAAAAGTTATGTTTCATGTAAATAGTAGGGAAGCGTCCTTCCCTACAACTCAAATGATTAATAAGTCTCAGTACCCGTGCATGACGGATGCCATTGACCAGTGCAACAATCATCAGAGTAAGTTGGCTCACAACAAAGAAATCCCGTACAGCTCTTTATTGAAGACAAGAAATTTGCTTCCGGATCTGTCATATAAGGATCACAGTAATATGTTTCCTCTTGAGGACCATGATCACATTGATCAGAACCACCGCACATTTCAGTTTCCCCTCCAAAGATTTGGGCTTGTTGAGTTTTCGATAAACGAGAAACAACTGATTTGTTGATGCTCAATTTTAGCGACTTTTTGTTCATACCCTAAATTTTAATTTCCCCTACTCTATTCAGGCTTTTCGGATTCCGCCATAAAACTTTTAAATCATCATACATTCATCCCATTTCATCAGAGAGGGCTCAAGAAATGATAGATATACTAAAGCAACTCCTGCCGTTCCTTCTAAAAGCATTCTGGATGAATAAAAATCTCTATTCTCGAAATTTCCAATCAGATATTTGTAACCATCTATTCCATCATCCTTGATTCCTTCATTTAGAGCTGATATTAGCCAATAAATTGCAGTCTCTCTGAATGATTCATTTGAATTCACTATTCCATATTTATAAAACATGTACGCTACGCCAGAGGATCCATGACAAAAACCCGGGTCTACAATTTGAGTTTGTGAATCACTCTTTCTCAATGTATTTTTCATCATTCCGTTATGACATATTTCCGCGATCTCAGATTTATTAAACGTAGATGCGTATTCTGCGAGCGTATGAAATGTACCAAGATCTCCATAACACCAAGACAACCTACTTTGTCGCAAGTTTCGAATGACTTTCCTTCTCAAATTCACATTTAAGTAATCACCTTCTTCAATCATATTTGGAAATATGGAGCCAACGTTTTGAATAGGTCTCATCCCTTTCAATAAAAAGCTTACACACCCTTCAATAAGTTCATCCATATTTTCTTTTACGATGTTTGATGACCGACAATCCAATAAGAATTTTAAAATGCCTGTTATACCATGAGAAAGACTGTAATTGAAAAATTTAACTGATCTGTTGGTAAAGTCTCCAAGGCGCCAGGCACACTCTTTACCTTGTAACGCATTATTATCTTTTAGAAATGACACTATTGATTCTATAGCTTCTGGATCCCCTCGTTTTAAGAAATACCTTCCTATTCCAATCGCACCGTTCAATTGATCAATTTCTCCTTGTTGGAGAAAATAACTCAAGCTATTTTTAAGTGCACTGTCAATTTCGTCAAGAAAATCAAGTTCATATGATTCAATCAACTTTTGCTGTTCAAGAAAAATTAAAAGCCAACCCCACCCAGCAATACCTGAAGAAAACGATGGGTCCACATTACCTTTTGAAATCAGTTCTATGGAATGGTCCAGATGATTGTTAATCTTATGAAAAATTCTTTCATCATCGTAATACTTGTAGGCTTGACTCAGAAATAAACATACTCCAGCAATACCAGAATACAACCCAACTTGTGAAATTGGTTTGTCATCATTTATATAGTACTCAGTGATTCTCCTGACCTCAGCGTCAATTCTGTCTCTTAACTTCAAATCAATTTGTGCCAATACTTTTTCTTCACCAAATAATTCGGACATAGTTTGTTTAATTGATTCTGGAATGTTTGAATTTTTCTCAATAATAATTGAAATAACGTTCGATGAGTATGTGTTGTTAATTCTGCGTATTTATACGCAGTTAAAACTTTCGAATGCACTTCCAAATGAAAAATAAAGAGCAAGGAAAGTCCTTGCTCTTCAGTACTAATATGTATCCTGACCCGTTCCGCCTGTACATGAGGGTTGCCATTGACCCGTGCAACAATCACAAGTATAAGTCGGCTCACAACAAAGGAATCCTGTACAGCTTTTAATTGAAGACAAAAAATTTGCTTCCGGATCTGTCATATATGGATCGCAATAATATGTTTCTTCTTGTGGTCCATGAGTACATTGATCAGATCCTCCGCAAGTTTCCGTTTCACCACCAACAATTTGAGCTTGTTGGTTTTTAGACAATCGTGACACGACCGACTTGTTAATCGTCAGCTTTAAAGATTTATTTTTCATTTTAAAAAAATTTCAATTATTCCTACTCTGTAATGGGTTTTCGGATTCCCCCTTTTCTTAAAATTTATGGAATCGGAAAATATTATGCTTTATCTTCCTAATAGGTTTCTGTTCCTGGTCCTCCACCACAGGAGCCTTGATCTACGGATGTGCAGCACTGTCCAACACAAGTATAGGATGGATCGCAACAAAGAAAACCAGTACAATTACGAATTGACGAAAGAAAATTTGCCTCTGGATCCGTCATATATGGATCACAATAATATGTCTCTTCTTGTGGTCCATGTGTACATTGCTCAGTTCCACCACATTGTTCGGACTCACCTCCAATAATTTTAGATTGTTGAGAATTTGATATTCGAGAAACAATCTTTTTGTTTATGCTTAACTCAATTTTTCTTTTTTTCATATTTTATATAAAAAAAGCTCCTACTCTATAAAGGGATTTTCGGATTCCTCCACAGTAATTAACTCAATAGCTATCCCACTTAGGGGATAACACTATTAGCTTACTCTGAAGGCTTGAATTTTGAGGCGAGTGCCTGAAATTGAAGCGCAAAATGATTGTTGCAGATCAAATATAATAAAATAACGGAAAATGCATATGACAAAAATATAAACTGGGAATTCCAGTTGTTTATTGATCCAAATATCTTGGACAATAATGCAATATCACTAAATGTGAAACGAATGTTTCTGAATCAATTTAATGGAAGGACAGAATTCTATTTTAAGAAATAGAACGCTTAAAACATTTTATTCCGCATGAATTATTCGTTCAAAATATACTTCTGAATCCACAGTAATTTTAATTATGTACCATGGCGAGTAGAGATCAAATTCGTTCGAGTTTAAATGTATCTCTTTTGAATTTAGTCCAGATTTACTCAGTGCCAATTTGCCATTTGATGAATAAACTTCTATCCCACTAATCATTTCTGAACTATTTATTATTAATGAATTATTAAATGGGTTGGGATATACATTATATGTCAAATTTGATTTTTTATACTTGATAGACTCTCCAGTAATCATATCCCTGTTAATATCAAGAATAAAAACATCAAACGAACCATTAGAAGCCAGATTTACATTTTCACTTTGAACACTTAAACTGCCTTCAAAAATACCACCTATCATTATGGAGTTCTGACGACTTGTCACCGTGTAACCAACAACATTTGAAATACCCTTAAAATGCTGCGCAAAATAAAAGTCACCATCCTCATTCAAGGCTTGCAAAAAACCATCATAAATTCCTTGTGAGAAAATATAGTAATTATCATCACCCGGATCAGCATCAATACTATCTCTGAACTGACCTGTTATATAAATATTGTTTTGTTCATCTATATTAATTGAAGAGCTTAAATCAACTGAAGTTCCACCTATACTTCTTGCCCATTTGAAAACTCCATTCGTATCGAATACAGAAGTAAAACAGTCGGAAAGCCCTTTAGAATTAAGTTGGAAGTTTGAAGTGCCTGGATCAAAATCAACATTGTTTTCGAACTTACCAGTAATGCCAAGAAATCCATTATTATTAACAAAGAGAGATCTACTTTCGTCAGCTCCAACATCCCCAAATGTATAACCCCATTGTATATTACCAGAATCATCGTGTTTGGATATGAAACAATCTGTCTTTCCTTTAGATTGATAAATTAAAGGAACACCATGAGGACTTAGATCAGTTGAGTCCAGATAGACACCAGTTGAATATATTGCTCCTTTTTTATAGGAAACATCATAAATTACATCGAGGCTATTGCTTCCATGATTAAAAGACTTTAGATAATTGCCTTCAAGATCAAATACGATATGAAAAATATCACTTGACCCTCGCGAACTTGAAATGCTAAAACTAGTGTCCGGATCAAAATCTACTGTATCTCTAAAAGTTCCGGACAATACAAATTTTTCGACATCACATGATATTGACCTTCCTATGTCTTCTTTAGACCCACCAAAGGCATAACCAAATTTGAATATGCCATTCTCATCCAGCTTCAATATATAAGAATCTTTAGATCCATTAGACCTAAAATAGTTTTCAGAAGTATCAGGATCAAGATCAATGGAATCGCTAAAAAACCCTGTCAAATAAATTGAATTATCCTTATCAATCGCAATATCATTCAAATCATTGTTTCCATATCCACCATATGTAACAGCCCAAATAAAATTACCCAGTGAATCAAGTTTTAAAACAAAAGGATCGCTGCCTCCTGTTGCCGACAAAGTGTTGGTATTCATTCCCGGGTCAAAATCCACATTCCCGCTAAATGTTCCTGCAATTATCTTATTACCGTTATTGTCATATTCCACTCTTGAACAAAAATCAAACCCATTTCCGCCAACGTTTATTGTTTCTGAAAACACTTGAGCTACGCTACTTGAATTAATAAGCGAAAGAATCAACAAAAACATACAACTTGATCTAATAAAAGCTTTCATAGTTGAATTCTGTATTTTTTAATTGGACGATATCGCCCAACTTTATGTTGTGATTAGAAAACCAATAGTAAATATTATCAATGATCGATTTGACTAAGCTGAAAAAATGCGTAGAAATACGCATTCTCCGTTATGTTAAAATGCCATATTCTTTAGAATACTTGACTACTCCAAAGAAAAATGAGTCGGTAGTGCTCAATAAAGTAGAACTCACTAAAGAAATACTTTTCCTCAATTACTTCTTTGGCTATATACAAAAGTAATGCAGAGGGGTATTGTCGGGTGAGAATTGATCAGATTAATCATCGGGTTGAAATGAAATATTTTCAAATATCTAATTCAACGATCTTCCAAGTTATAATTTCAAATGCTATTGATGTTTTCATCACAAATATTCTAAACAATTACCTTTAGCCCTGTTACGTTAGATTAGTTTAGGCAATTCAATTGAAGAAGATCAATCCAATCGTAGTCCTCAGTTTTTTAATGGTTTTAGCCAGTTCCCTTTGCGCGCAGGAAAGAAAATTCTCAAGTAAGATACTGGATGGGGTCTATATCAAAGAGAACACTCCCACAAGAAGAGTCCGATATCCTGAGCATCACAGACACAGAGGTAATGGTGATTTTTATCTGGCTCAAGAAAGATACAGGGATACAACAGTGAATTGTAATTTTTGGTCGCTGGAACGGCCGATCGAAATGCCTCCCTTTAAAATCAAAGACTGTGTTTACTTCAACCCGGCGAGATACTATACTTGTAATAGCTCCAGTTTAAATAAGAGATCTCATTGCTTCATACTTGAAGGTGTAAAGTATTCTGGTAATGAAATAGATTATACGCCAGAAACAATCTTGCCAAATTCTATTCGGTTCTATATAGATCCGGAGGATATAATAGATCACACAGATGTACTTAAATTACAACTAGATTCCAATTTCAATGTGCCAAAGGAAGAATTTCTGACACCATTTTATTTCAGGAAATTCGAGGTTACCAATGGAGAATATCGGGAGTTCGTGGAATATGTATGGGATTCCACAGTGAGAATTACCTTAGTTGATGCCGGGTTGGAGAGTTACGGACAAACGAAAAAGGATCTTAATGGAAAAACGATCTATGAGAATCTAAACTTTGAAAAAGAAATCGATTACGATGATCCGGAAATAAAAGAGATCATAGAAACTTTATACTTCCCTGAGCAACTGAGATTCTATGGAAGAATTCAAAGAGATACCAGAAAGATGTGGTACCGAATGAAAAACAACGAATCTGGCATTGTAAATTCTTTTAACAACGAGGGCATTGTTCAAATTTATCCAGATACGTTAGTATGGGTCAATGACTTTGAATATCCCCCTTCAAAAGCGGATGTATTGGCCAATTTATATTTCTGGCATCCGGCATATTCTGAATATCCCGTGGTTGGAGTGAGCTATTATGAAGCTCTGGCATTTTTGGAATGGAAATCAATTCAACATCGAAAGAGTTTAAAGAATTCAATTTACACAGTAACCTATGACCTTCCCAGTGATGCCCAATGGGATATAGCAGCTACTGCGACTTTGAGTGATAAGGAAGTGAGCTTTTATGATGAGAATTATGACTTGCTAAGCGATAATTCCTGGGTTTCAGATCTTGAATTATCTCAACGGAGAAGTATTGTTCGACTTGATTCAACTTTAAAAACAGGATGGCATTACTTCACAAGGATGGATAGCGGAATCCTTGTGGAAGACAGCAATGAAATGACTTATACGGAATATGCAGACAAAATCACACATAAGAGATCTGAACGACTTGATAGATTGTATATAAGTGAAGAAATGTTCAGTGTTCCAGTCAATATTGATGAGATTGATGAAGCGAATGAATTGATAAAAATGAATATGGACGATCTGGGAATCTGCTTCATGGGAGGAAATGTTTCAGAGTGGCTGAAAGATTCTTATCAGGAATCGTACAGACCTATTCTTCAAAAAAGACTTGATCAATATGACCTGGACGATAGCACTGACCTGTTCTGGTTTAATAAAGAATCATACTATAAAAAAGGGTATCACTTTGAAGGCAACCTTGTTAGAGGAGCAAACTGGTATGATCAACGATACGGTTCCATTTTTGGTAAAAATGTCAAGGGCATGCATGCCAAGACCTTTGTAAATCCTTATAAAGCTCATGCCACGTTGGGATTCAGATATGTCATTTTGGTTGAAGAAAAGAGGGAGATTAACGATTAACGATTAACGATTAACGATTAACGATTAACGAAGTTCTGAAATTGGAGATTGGAGCTCGTATATCGGAGATTTAATTGATTCTAAACACCGGGTAGACCATGTGTCGGTCTCTTTCATAGCGGTCGCTGAGCTTATAAATCTCATATAATTGACGTCCCGGATTTGCCTCAAGTTCAGGGTCTGATTCCTTGATAGAATCAAACTTAGATTTGACAACAGGATCATTAAGCAATTCTTCGGCTTCACGATCAAAAACGTAGGCACTGAACCATTCTTTTTGTTGTAAAATTTCATCGAAAAAATTCCAGTTGAAATAAGAGTCGGGCGCTTCAGGTTCAAGAACTTCAATCAGAAATCTCCGCGCTTTTTGATTGGTCGAAATAAGGTAGTATTCATTCTTTCTTATCAATGCAACCTTGTCACTGGCCTCCACTTCTGTATGTTCATGAAAGTAATGACCTTCATAAGGTCGTGGTGAGGTTTCAAAATTCACAAGCTTGTATTCCTCAACATGCATTGCACTGTCAGTTGCCACCAATGACATTTCAACACCGTTCGCCCTTAGCAGATCCACAACCTTTTCCCAAGATACAGGCACTACATAGTATTCCGGAATTTTTATACTTTTTCCCGGAGTCATGTACCTGTAATATTTGATCTGCTTTTCCCATGGAGATGATGAATCATAATATAATTGATCGGCTCCGGTGACCTCACTCTCTTCATAGTAAGCTTTGTAACCTTTGAAATTCAGCATGTCGAACTTTGAATAATCGACCATCCAGTCAATAACAAGACTATCCGATTCAAGAACCTCCTTCATGGCTTTTTTTCGAAGTTTTTTTATTTCTTTTTTATTCTCGACAGAAAACTCTGTGATGCTATGTAAAAACCTATGAGTTGACATAACTCTGTCTTTAAACGGTTTTAACATGTGAGTCTCGGTAAGCAGTCCGATGGTATTATAAAGGTTAAGATAACCCGTGGAATATCTAGGTTGATCATAAAACGCTGAATAACCTGAATCGGGAGTGTTTTTCCAAACATTTACATAAGGAATGCATTCATCGTTTTTTTCACGCATGGATTCCATTATAAATGGCTCGAGATCAGATGTGCAAAATTCCTTCAATGAGGGCATCATTTTTTCAGGATGGGATATCAAATACGTCATCGTATATTGATAATCGGCGCCATTACTGACATGAGTTTCAACATAAACATCCGGATTCCATTTCTGGATGATCTGACTGAATGAACGGGCATTTCTACTATCACATTTGATGAAGTCACGATTCAGATCCAGGTTTCTTGCATTGCCCCTGAATCCATAACTCGGTGGACCATTTTGATTGGCCCGTGAACAGCAGTTTCGATTTAGACTTCCTCCAACATTGTAAAAAGGTATGATGAGAACAATGACATTCTTCAAGTCGATTTCATTTCTTTCCTGTTTCAACAAATCACGTGCATAAAGCATGGAGGCATCAATCCCATCTGCTTCTCCGGGATGGATTCCATTATTGACCAAAAGCACCAGTTTGTCCTTATCATTATTCCAGATGTCTTTTTGACTCGCATCATTCTCTATTTTAATCAGATGAAGAGGACGCCCAGCATCACTTTGTCCGAATTCTGTTATTGAAACCAAGGGACTGGAATTTGCCAGATTATTCCACCAATTTATCCCTTCCTCGTAGGTAGCCGTCTCAATGGAATCAGATGACTCATAAGGAGTTTCAAGATCGGGAGCAAGCACCTTGTTCTCGCATGCCAGTAAAATTCCTGTAAAAAGGAATATGATATAATACTTCCTCATTTTGTGGTGATAAACAATGATAAAAAATCTATTTGAGAAAGACTCAGCGCCGTATCATATCCATTGATGCATATCATTTGTAAGAAAGTCGAAAATCATATTCCATGTGCTATATTCGTACTTACTTGTGAACCGAATGAAGAGTACTTTCTCCCTTCTATTTACTTCAGTTTTTTTTCTAATCATTTGCCTGAATTCGAAGGCACAGGATGACTCCTACAATTTCTCTTTCGAGGTTGCCCAAAATTCTTCGGTAGTCATTGGTGGATCAACAAATGTTAATGCATTTGACTGCACTTACAAAGGAGTTCTTGAAAAGAAGAATGACAGAATAAGTGGTAAATCGAATGGCCTGATACTCTTTCTTAAAGGTGCTGAATTTATTCTTACTGTGAAAGAATTCGATTGCGAAAATAGCCTTATGACGAAAGAATTTGGCGAAACACTAAGAGCAAGTGAATATCCAAAAATCATCATGGAAATCACTAAAATTTCTTTCAAGGACAAAGAATCTTTTAACCGCGGAAATACTTCGATGAAGACTTATATGAAGGTAACAGCTGCCGGAAAACCGAAGACTTATATTGTAGATACGAAAAGAAAAATAAACAGCGACAATACTGTTTCTTTTACTGGAAATTTCCAGGTGCTAATTGAAGATTTTGACATAGAGCCGCCAACAAAGGCATTTGGATTGATCAAAGTAAATTCCGAATTGAACATAGACTATTCACTGGTCTTTGCTGGTGATGGTCCGCCTCAGACAAGGCTTGAATAATTATTTATATTTAAATTAAAATTGAAAAAATGAAACTTAGTCTTATCACATTCCTCAGCATTTTCACCACGGCCATTTACGCCCAAAACCTGAGTGTTGACAGTAAAGGATCATCAATGAAATTTTTTGGAACTTCTACACTGCACGATTGGCATATGTGGGCTGAGCAAAAAAGTGGAAGTGCAGTCCTGGAAAAGGATGATAAAAGAGTAAAATCAATCTCTTCTTTGACATTTGTAGTTGAAGTTGAAAGTCTGAAGAGCGGGAAATCTGCCATGGATAAAAACACATACAATGCACTTAATTACAAACAACACAAAGAGATCAAGTATGCTTTAACTAAGGTTGAATCAATCAATCCAAGTAAAGATGGTAAAGGCTATATAATTACGGCCGTCGGAAACCTGACAATTGCCGGAAAAACAAACGTGGAAAAATTCAAAGTTTACAGTCTGGTCCAATCAGATGGATCCGTCAAGTTCATTGGCAAAGTGGAATTCCCAATGACGAAATACGATGTTGACCCGCCTACCGCTGTCATGGGAACCATTAAAACCGGCGACGACCTGAGAATGGAGTTTAATGTAGTATACAGATAAAGAAACCTAAACCTAACTATCCCAAATATTAACTTAAACTTTCTAACCTAACCTAAACCATGACCATACATAATCTCAAGTGGCGTGCAGGCATGCTTGCGGCCCTGATGTTCTGTGGAGTAAATTCAGTTCTTTCGCAGAATGAAAAATCCATGCAATACTTTCGATATTATGACCAGACCGGTGTAAATGTTTTCGAAACACCTGTAGAAGATGATACTCCATTCAACGGACTATATGTTCGTGTTGGTGGACATTTTACCCAGCAATTTCAGTCTTTATCACATTCGCACAGTGACGCAGCCATGAATGATTCGAGTGTTGCAAACCTGAAGCGAATTTCTTCCGGATTCAATCTTGCGACGGCCAACTTAAATATCGACGTTCAATTGGAAGATGGAGTAAGAATGAATTTGATAACCTATCTATCTTCGAGACATCATCCGGAAGCCTGGGTGAAAGGTGGATACATTCAATTCGACAAATTGTCCTTTCTAAACAATGAAACCATAGATCGAATAATGACTCCATTGACATTGAAAATTGGTCATATGGAAATAAACTATGGTGATGCTCACTTTAGACGAACGGACAATGGTAATGCCATGTATAATCCTTTTGTGGGTAATAATATTATGGATGCATTCACGACGGAAGCCGGAGCCGAGATCTATTATCGAAAGAGTGGATTAATAAGCATGCTTGGTCTTTCCGAAGGAAAAATAAAGCCGGATGTTTCAACGGTTGACCATGGCTGGTCTGTCTATGCTAAACTTGGATATGACAACGAAGCAACAGAAGGCTTCAGATGGAGACTTACAGGATCCGTTTATTCTACTTCAAGAAGTGCAAGCAACACCCTTTATGGTGGTGACCGTGGTGGGTCGAGATACTATTATGTAATGGAAGATGAAAACGCTTCAGCTTCGGGCAATTTTACATCTGGACGAATCAACCCAGGATTCAGGAATGAGGTAACAGCCTTTATGATCAATCCATTTATTAAATACAATGGTCTGGAGTTGTTCGCTACAATAGAAATGGCCAGCGGAAAAAATGATGGAGAAGAAGATACCAGATCAGTAACACAAATTGCCGTTGACGTACTTTATCGTTTTCTTGAGGGAGAAAAGATGTTTGTTGGAGCAAAATACAACACTGTGACTGGAGACTTTGCCGGATTCGTTGACGCCAATGGTGAAATTCTCACCACTTCAGTGAATCGGCTTCAGGCCGGCTTTGGTTGGTTCTTGACAAAGAACATCCTGGCCAAGGTTGAATATGTTAATCAGGACTACATCGACTATCCTGAAGGTGGCTTTTATGACGAAGGAAACTTCAACGGAATCATGCTGGAAGCTGCAATAGGATTCTAGATTATATTAACTATTTACAGAGGCCCCGGCGAGATTTCGTCGGGGTTTTTATTTTACTTTCTTTTTATGAAATGGACATGAATTTCATCATGTAAGGGTCGGTTTTAAATCATATGATCAACTGAGATTCATCATGATTTATAAGTGCCCCATATACTTCCTTTGTTGGGTAATTAGAAGTGGGACAAAAGTCACACAGGAATGAAAAAGAAATCAAACGTTTTTATTAATCTAAATCCAACAATCATGAAAAGGAAAATTAAATTCCTCTCATTGGCAGCACTTGGAGCCATGATCATGGTGAGTCCTGACTTGTTTTCACAGGATGAGAAGGCCATGCAATATTTCAGAGAATATGACAAGACGGGGATTAATGTTTTTGAATCTCCATATGAAGACGACACTCCATTTAACGGGGTGTATGTAAGAGTAGGTGGTGGGCTTGCTGTTCAGTACCAAGCAATGTGGCACTCGAATGAGATTCCAGCTATGTATGACACAGCCGGTAACTACAACTATCTTACACCAATTAGCAACGGTTTTAACCTACCAACTGCTAATTTGAACTTGGATGCCCAGTTAGACGACGGTATCAGGTTGCATTTGAGAACTTATCTTTCTTCAAGACACCACAATGAGTCTTGGGTGAAAGGTGGTTACATCCAAATTGACAAGCTTTCAAGATTGAACAGTGACTTCGTTGACAGATTGATGGAGCCATTGACAATTAAAGTTGGTCAGATGGAAATCAACTATGGTGATGCTCACTTCCGTAGATCAGACAATGGTAATGCGCTTTACAATCCATTCATAGGAAACAATATCATCGACGCCTTTACAACAGAGGTAGCGGGTGAGATCTATTGGAGAAAGAATGGTGCCATGGTAATGGGTGGTATTTCTGAAGGTTTGATTAAACCAGATATCCAAAGACCACAAGACAATCACGATCCAAGTTTCTACTGGAAATTAGGATACGACAGCGAAGCTGAAGAAGGATTGAGATGGAGAGTAACCGTTTCCGGTTATCATGCTCAAAAGTCTCAGAGAAATACATTGATGTGGGGTGACAGAGCAGGTTCAAGATTCTACAATGTTGCGGAACCAGTACTTTCTCCACAAAGAGGTGGTGGACTTGGAGGAACTAACTCTACAAGTCAAGCTTGGAGTGGTAGATGGAACCCAGGTCTTACGAATAAGATCAACACTTTCATGATCAACCCATTCATTAAGTACAACGGATTCGAATTCTTCGGAACATTTGAAATGATGGAAGGACAACGAAACGGTGAAGTAGATCAAAATGGCGAATTTGCCACAAGATCTTACACTCAGATCGTAGCCGACGTTCTTTACAGATTCATGGAAGACGAAAGCTGGTACGTAGGTGCTAAGTATGCTACTGTAAGTGGTGAGAGAGTTGTTGAGGACGAAGATCCAATTACAATCAACAGAATCGAAGCCGGACTAGGATGGTTCGTAACTCCAAACGTTTTGGCCAAGGCTCATTATGTAACTCAGGATTATGTAAACTTCCAGGAAGGCGAGCACCTTTACAATGCCAACTTCCACGGATTCATGATCGAAGGTGTAATTCAGTTCTAACGCCAGATCTTAGATATAAAAAAGCCGCGGCTAGTCCGCGGTTTTTTTTTTGCCTTAATGCACCATGGAAATAAGATCATCTTCCCCGATTATCGGGATCTCCAATTTTTTGGCTTTTTCGAGTTTGGCTGGCCCCATATTATCTCCGGCCACAATGAAGGAAGTCTTAGAAGAAATTGACGACGAATTCTTGCCTCCATTTTTCTCTATCAAGGCCTTTATTTCATCCCTGCTGAACTTTTGGAAGACTCCGGATACAACGAAAGTCTGACCACTCAATTTCTCAGAAAAATCAGCTATTTCGCTTTCATCCATTTTGAATTGAAGTCCAGCTTCTTTTAACCTGGATATCAATAATCCGTTTTCTTCTACTTCAAAGAATTCAATGATGCTTCTTGCGATTCGTTCTCCGATTTCATCAACAGATATTAGCTCTTCGAAAGCCGCCTGCATTAAATGATCAATATCTTTAAAATGCCGAGCTAATTTCTTGGCCACGGTCTCTCCAACAAATCTTATTCCTAATGCAAACAAGACCCTTTCAAATGGAATTGATTTCGAATTATCTATTCCTTTAAGAAGATTGTCAACCGATTTTTCAGCCATACGCTCAAGAGGAATCAGATCTTCCTTCCTGAGATCATATATATCAGCAATATTCTGCAGTAAACCAGCTTCGAACAATTGTTCAATGGTCTCCTCACCCATTCCATCAATGTCCATGGCCTTTCTTGCAATGAAATGCACCATCTTTCCTTTGATCTGAGGAGGGCAGGTTTGGTCGTTCGGACAAAAATGTTGTGCTTCTCCTTCAAGCCGTTGCAATTCCGTTCCACACTCCGGACAATTTTCAATGAATTCAACCGGACCTGATTCAGCACCTCTTTTAGATTTTTCCACTCCTACAATCTTGGGAATGATCTCTCCTCCTTTTTCGACATAAACTGTATCGTTGTAATGCAAGTCAAGTTTGTCAATCTGATCTGCATTATGCAAAGAAGCTCGTTTTACCGTAGTGCCCGCAAGCAAGACTGGCTCCAAATTTGCAACCGGTGTCACGGCACCCGTGCGCCCAACTTGAAAACTGACAGAATTCAATTTCGTAATGGCTCTTTCAGCTTTGAATTTATATGCAATGGCCCATCTGGGTGATTTTGCCGTAAATCCCAGTTCTTCCTGATCATCCAGATCATCAACCTTGATCACAACACCATCGATCTCGAAATCCAAATCCTTTCGCTCTTTATCCCAATAGGCGATAAAGTCAAAGACCTCATCCAATCCATTACATTTTCTAATAAAGTTTCTGTCCGAATAAGGCACCTTTAATCCCCATTCAGCACTTTTCAGTACGTTGGTATAATGAGACCGACTTGGTAATTGCTCACTCAATAAAAAGTATAGAAAGCAATCTAATTTTCTTCCCGCAACAACTTTGCTATCTTGCATTTTCAGAGTACCCGAAGCCGCATTTCTTGGATTCGCTAGCTTTGCCTCTCCAATATCTTCTCTTTCCCGATTTACCCGATTAAAATCTTCCAAAGGCCAGAATATCTCCCCTCGGATTTCCAGGTCATCCGGATAATCATTACCATGCAGCTTTAAAGGAATGGAGCGTATTGTTCGGACATTATCTGAGATGTCATCGCCTTTTTCACCATCACCACGGGTTACGGCCTGATGAAAGACACCATTCTTATAATTTATCCCAATGGCTACACCATCGTATTTCAATTCACAGACATATTTTGCGCTTCTACCCAGACCTTTTTGAACTCTTTCATCAAAATCCCTGAGCTCCTCCTCATTGTAGCTGTTGCTGAGAGAGAGCATTGGATACCTGTGAACCACAGTCGGAAATTCCTTCGTAATTCCTCCTCCTACTCTTTTGCTGGGAGAATTTGCGTCAGCCAGTTCAGGAAATTCATCTTCAAGTTTAATGAGTTCTTCAAGCAACATGTCGAAGTCGTAATCTGAGATCTCAGGATCTGATAGAATATAATACCTGTGATTGTGGTAATTGATCTTGTCGCTCAGCTCTGCGATCCTGTCTTCGGCATCTTCTTTTTTCATAGGGACTTTAAAAATAATGCTTGCAGGCCTTCTTTCTTCATTTGAAGCTCTATTTTTGCCTTTACTATGAAGAAAATTCTGGTTACGGGTGGAGCAGGTTATATTGGATCTCATACCTGCGTTGAATTGGTTGATGCAGGATATGAACCTGTTATTATCGACAACTTTTCGAATAGCGACCGAAGTGTAATTCCTTCTTTATACCAGTTACTTGGAAGAGATGTGAATGTATATGATTACGATTGCTCTGATTACGATTCATTGAAGTCAATGATCACAGAGGAAGGGGACATCTACGGCATTATACATTTTGCTGCCTTTAAAGCCGTTGGAGAATCGTACAGGAATCCTTTCAAATACTATCAAAACAATTTGAACAGCACGATAAATGTGCTCGAAGTCATGAGAGAATTTGAGATTAAGAACCTCGTATTCTCTTCATCATGTACAGTTTACGGACAACCGGAAGAGTTGCCTGTATCAGAAGAAAGTCCCATTGCAGAAGCAGCATCTCCATATGGACATACCAAACAGATGAACGAAGAAATGATCAGAGAATACCAGAAACTTTATCCCTGGATTCAATCGGTTGTTCTTCGTTACTTTAATCCAATAGGTGCGCATCCATCAAATATGATCGGTGAACTTCCCATTGGCAAACCAGAAAATCTTGTTCCCTATATTACTCAAACGGCTGCGGGTCATCGGGAGGATCTTACAGTTTTTGGCAGCGACTATGACACGATTGACGGTACATGTGTAAGAGATTATATTCATGTAGTGGATCTGGCCAAAGCTCATGTGAAATCCCTTTCCCTGATAGAGACTTTTTCTGATGAGCAGAACAATGAAACACTGAACCTGGGTTATGGTAAGGGCTTCAGTGTTCTGGAACTTATTATTGCTTTTGAAAAAGTAAGTGGACTGAAACTGAATTATAAATTAGGCGAAAGGCGAAAGGGTGATGTCGCTAAAATATTCAGTAGCTCTGCCAAGGCTGAGAAAATTCTCAACTGGAAATGTGAGTACGGTCTCGAAGAAATGCTCGAGCACGCATGGAACTGGCAGAAGAAGCTGGATTCCTGATTCCAGATTCCAGATTCCAGATTCCAGAATTTACTGTTTAGGATATTATCAGCTCAGGACTTCGGCAACTTTGTCGGCCGCTTCCTGAAGCAAGATGGCTGAATGTACCTTAAGTCCTGATTCCTCAAGAATCACTTTAGCCTCTTCGGCATTTGTACCCTGAAGTCGAACGATGATCGGAACAGAGATCTCACCAATATTCTTGTAGGCATCTACCACACCTTGTGCTACTCTGTCGCACCTTACAATACCTCCAAATATGTTCACAAGAATGGCTTCAACATTTGGATCTTTTAAAATCATCCTGAATGCCTTTTCAACTCTGGCAGCATCTGCCGTACCTCCTACATCAAGGAAGTTGGCCGGTTCCCCACCCGATAATTTGATGATGTCCATGGTGGCCATAGCAAGACCGGCACCATTTACCATGCAACCTACATTTCCGTCCAGATTGATATAATTGAGGTCATATTCAGCTGCTTCCACCTCAATTGGATCTTCTTCTTGAATATCCCTCATCGCTGCCAGATCTTTTTGTCTGTAAAGAGCAGAATCATCAAGATTCACTTTTGCATCCACTGCGATAATGCGGTCGTCAGAAGTTTTAAGGACAGGATTGATTTCAAATAGTGATGAATCCGTTTTCTCATAGGCTGTGGCCAAAGCTGAAACGAAACGAACCATGTTCTTAAAAGCCGTCCCGCTTAAACCCAGGTTATAGGCCACCCTTCGTGCCTGGAAAGGAAGAAGACCAAACCTTGGATCTATCTCTTCAGTAAAGATCAGGTGAGGAGTTTCTTCAGCAACCTTTTCAATATCCATTCCACCCTCGGTGCTGTACATGATCATGTTTCTCCCTTCGGATCTGTTCATAAGGACACTCATGTAAAACTCACTTGGCTCACTTTCACCAGGATAATAGACATCCTCGGCAATCAATACTTTTCTAACCAATTTTCCTTCGGGACCTGTCTGAGGAGTAACAAGTTGCATACCCAGAATTTGAGATGAGATTTCCTTTACTTCATCAAGCGACTTAGCTAGTTTAACACCGCCACCTTTACCACGTCCACCGGCGTGAATCTGAGCTTTGATGACCCACCATTCTGTTCCAGTAGTTTTGTTGAGTTCTTCAGCGGCTTTCACTGCCTCCTCGGGAGTGCTGGCTACAATACCTCTTTGGATATCAACACCAAATGATTTCAGTGTTTCTTTTGCTTGATATTCGTGTATATTCATGAGATTCTATGGATATTTTGACGGTCCCAAATGTAAGCGATTTAATGTTCAGTTTCAATGGAATTAGCAGGATTAATTGACTATTTTCGTCACAAAGAACGATCTTGATTAAGGCCAGGAACATTCATAAGAAATACGGAACTCTTGAGGTTCTCAAAGGAATTGACCTTGAAATTGGTAAAAGCGAAATCATTTCAGTGGTAGGTGCTTCCGGGGCAGGTAAAACTACCTTGCTGCAAATTCTGGGTACGATTGAAAAACCAAGCGAGGGAAGCATATTCAATAAAGAAACCGACCTGTTTAAGCTTTCTGATAAAAAGCTGGCAGATTTCAGAAATACGAACATCGGTTTTGTATTCCAATTTCATCAGTTGCTTCCTGAATTCACGGCCATCGAAAATGTTATGCTGCCGGCACTCATAAACGGAAAATCTAAGAGTGATGCCTATAGCAGAGCCATGGAGTTACTTGGCTTTCTGAATATTGCGGATAAGGCCGATAAGAAACCAGATACCATGTCAGGTGGAGAGAATCAGCGTGTGGCTGTTGCAAGAGCATTGATCAACAAACCTCAGATCGTACTCGCTGATGAACCATCGGGTAATCTCGACTCAAAATCTGCCAGGGAATTACAGGATCTTTTTCTTCGACTAAGGGATGAATTTGGGCAGGCCTTCGTGATCGTCACGCACAATGAGGAATTGGCCAATATTGCCGACCGGAAATTAACAATCGTCGATGGAAAAATCGATTCTTAAAGAGTGTTAAAAAAGCAATAATTCGATCAGAAATTCGTAATTTGAGACATCAATCCAGATTATGTTCGAGTTCTGTCAGCAGATTTTATTGAAGGTCAGTTTTGACCGTCAGTTATTCAAAAAAGAATTAATAAAAATGATCGGTTATCTCAAAAGAGATGAGATCATGTTATTAAAAGCATGGTGCATGGTTACTTTCATCCAGCATCAGGATTTGATAGCGGAAGTATTTAAGACGGTTTAGAATTACGAACGAAGTCTATATTTCTCTTTAGACCTTCAAACTTTGTGCGCTTCACCGCGCTCCCAGAGAATATTTCATCAAATTTTTCTTCATCAAGGTCTTGCCAATCCTTCTTTTTAAAATGTAGTGTCTCGACTTTTGCTTCGAATGCTTCTTCAGAATGTGGATCTGAAAATCGATTCCAAGGACAAACATCCTGGCAAATATCACAACCGAATATCCAGTCTTCCATCTTTCCCTCGAACAATGATGGAATCTCGTCTTTCAATTCAATGGTAGCATATGAAATGCACTTTGATGCATCTAGCATATAGGGTTCAGGAAAAGCATCTGTTGGACAGGCTTCTAAGCATCGTGTGCAAGTTCCGCAATGGTCAGCAATAGCCGAGTCATATTCCAATTCAAAGTCAACCAGTATTTCGGCCAGAAAAAAATAGGATCCCTTCTGCTTGTTGATGAGTAAGGTGTTCTTTCCTATCCATCCCAAACCACTTTTCTGAGCCCATTGCCTTTCCATGATGGGCGCCGAGTCAACAAAGACTCTGAAAGACGCTTTATTGTTTAAAGCAGTGATCAGGTCTGTTAGAGGTTTCAGTCTTTTCTTTATGACTTTGTGATAGTCCTTGCCATATGCATATTTGGCAATCTTATAAGTGCTCTGATCCTGCTGAGTTTGTGGAAAGTGATTATATAAAAGAGAGATTACACTTTTGGTTCCCGGCATAAGCAGTGTGGTATCAAGTCTTTTATCAAAATGATTTTCGAGGTAAGACATTCTTCCCTGATAGTTTTTATTTAACCAGCGTTTGAGTCTTTCTTCTTCGGCATTTAGTTTTCCTGCTCTTGAAAAACCAGCGGCAGTAAAACCCAGATCAAGGGCTTTTTGCCTAATTAAAGTCGAAACTTCGTGAACCGACTTCTCCAAAATTTAATCGAATAGTGATGCAGAACCCGGATTGGGCATTCTTCCAAGGTGCTTGTACGCCGTATCTGTTGCTTCGCGACCGCGTGGAGTTCTAAGAATGAATCCTTCCTTGACCAAAAATGGTTCATAAACTTCTTCAATGGTACCAGCCTGTTCCCCAATTGCCGTTGCAATGGTATTCAAACCAACAGGTCCACCTTTGAATTTGTCGATGATGGTAATAAGAATTCTGTTGTCCATTTCATCCAAACCATGTTTGTCGACATTTAATGCCTCCAAAGCTGTGTGAGTTATATCCAACTTGATCGTACCGTCTCCTTTTACCTGGGCAAAATCTCGTACTCGCCTCAACAAAGCATTGGAAATTCTGGGTGTTCCTCTACTTCTTCTGGCTATTTCTTTGGCCGCAGATTCTTCAATATCAATGTTCAGTATTCCTGCTGATCTTTTTACGATTCCTGAGAGGATGTTTGAGTCGTAGTATTCAAGCCTGGAATTTATGCTAAATCGAGCCCTGAGAGGCGATGTAAGCAGTCCTGCGCGCGTTGTTGCACCCAGCAGGGTAAAAGGGTTCAAACCTATCTGTACAGTCCTCGCATTAGGTCCCGTATCAAGCATAATATCAATACGAAAATCCTCCATGGCCGAATAAAGATATTCCTCAATGACAGGACTCAGTCTGTGAATTTCATCTATAAACAAAACATCTCCCTCTTCCAGATTGGTGAGTAGTCCGGCAAGGTCGGCGGGCTTTTCCAAAACAGGGCCAGATGTAGTCTTGATGCCCACATTCATTTCATTGGCAAGAATATTGGCCAAGGTGGTCTTTCCAAGACCCGGAGGTCCATGAAGCAAGACATGATCGAGGGCTTCTCCTCTTTTTCTGGCGGCCTGGACAAATATTCTCAAGTTATCGGTCACACGGTCCTGACCGGCGAAATCATCAAAGCTGAGAGGTCTTAAGACCTTTTCAATTTCTAATTCCTCGGGAGAAAACTGTTCGGATGAAGCATCGAGATTCTCGTTCATACTGAATGCTCAGGTAAACAAATGTAATGAATATGGATTGTGAAAAGAAAAAGGGTTGATAAATCAACCCTTCCTCCCTTTAGTGTCCTTCAATATGACCCTCGTCCATTTCCCCTTCTTTGAGAGGAACAGTTTGAGGTATAAAGTCTTCTTCCGCTCCGGGTTTACTGTAATCGTAAGGCCATCTGTGAACCTCAGGAATTTCACCAGGCCAGTTGCCGTGAATGTGCTCTACCGGAGCAGTCCATTCAAGCGTATTCGATCTCCATGGATTCTGAGGTGCTTTTGGACCTCTGAATATGCTGTAGAAGAAATTGTAAAAGAATATCAATTGAGATACAAAGGCAAGGATGGCAAATACACTCATCATTTCATTCATATCGATAAATCCATCAAACATAGGGAAGGCTGAATTCGAATAATACCTTCTTGGCACACCCGCCAGCCCCATAAAGTGCATAGGGAAGAATACCCCGTATGCCGAGATTATGGTTGTCCAGAAGTGAGCATATCCCAGTTTGTTATTCATCATCTTGCCGAACATTCGAGGGAACCAGTGATAAATTCCGGCCGTCATACCGAAGGCTGCGGAAAGTCCCATTACAATGTGGAAATGACCCACAACGAAGTAAGTATCATGAACGTTGATATCCAAGGCAGAGTCTCCCAGAATAATTCCTGTTAGACCACCGGTAATGAAGGTAGATACCAATCCGATTCCGAACAACATGGCCGGTGTAAATACCAGGTTACCTTTCCAGAGTGTTGTCAGGTAGTTAAATACCTTAACCGCAGATGGAATGGCCACCAAAAGAGTCGTAAATGTAAATACAGCCCCGAGGAATGGATTCATACCCGTAACGAACATATGGTGTCCCCATACCAGGAATGAAAGTAATGCAATGGCCAACATCGAACCGATCATGGCACGGTATCCAAAAATTGGCTTTCTGGCATTTGTCGAAATAATCTCTGACGAAAGACCCAAGGCAGGCAGAAGAATAATATATACTTCCGGGTGACCAAGGAACCAGAAAAGGTGTTCGAAAAGTATCGGACTACCACCGCTATATTCCAATACCTGTCCACCAATATAAATATCCGAAAGGAAGAATGATGTTCCGAAGCTTCTATCGAAGATCAATAAAAGAGCCGCCGAAAATAAAACAGGGAATGAAAGTACACCAAGAATGGCAGTGATCAGGAATGCCCATATAGTAAGTGGCATCCTAGTCATCGACATACCTTTTGTTCTTAGGTTAACAATCGTTACAATGTAGTTCAAGCTACCAAGCAATGATCCAACGATGAAGAGGGCCATACTTGTAAGCCATAAAGTCATACCCAATCCTGAACCCGGAATGGCCTGAGGCAGTGCACTCAATGGAGGATAAATTGTCCAACCAGCCGATGCAGGACCACCTTCAACAAATATCGAAGCTACCATTACAGCACTTGACATGAAGAAGAACCAGTATGAAAGCATATTCAGGAAACCTGATGCCATATCTCTGGCACCGATCTGCAATGGAATAAGTAAGTTACTGAAGGTTCCACTCAATCCAGCTGTGAGCAGGAAGAATACCATAATGGTACCGTGCATGGTAACAAGGGCAAGGTATTTATCTGGATCCAATACTCCGTCTGGAGCCCAGTCGCCCATAAATGTCTCTAGGAAAGGAAATGGTTCTCCATCCCATCCCAATTGCAATCGGAAAATAACCGACATGATGATACCAATGAATCCCATGATCCCACCTGTGATCAGGAACTGCTTGGCGATCATTTTATGATCCTGACTGAAAATATATTTAAATAAGAAATCTTCTTCTTCGTGATGATGTCCTGACATGTCTATATCTTAATTTGTCTTATTCGTCAATTAAATCGCAGAGATATCTGCCTCAATACTTTCGGAAACTGCTTCCATCGTTTCTGTTTCGTTGATTTCCTCAACTACTTCAGCTGTTGTTCCCGCAGGCATGAATGAAGGCTGCTCATTCAACCACTTAATATAATCTTCTTTATTATCAACAACAATCTTCATCTGCATGTTATAGTGGGCTGCACCACAAATTTTATTACACAATAAGATGTAATCGAATTCCGGATTTCCGGTTTCTTTTCTCATCTCCGCCGTTGTTTTGGTCGGAGTGAATTTGAATTTTGTTGCTACACCCGGAACACAGTTCATTTGCGCTCTGAAGTGAGGCATGTAAGCACTGTGAATAACATCCTGTGATCGGAAGCTGAACTGAATTGGATAGTCAACCAATACATGGAATTCATTGGTTACAACAATGTCATCAGCTGATGCAGCATCTCTTCTGTCAACACCCAATGGATTGTCACCGTCGATGAATCTCACATCTGCATTACCCAATCTGTTATCCTTTCCAGCATATCTGGCTGTCCATCCAAATTGCTTGGCGTACAACTCAATTTTAAAATGTCCCTGATCGTCTTCTGGAATTGGAGTTGTGATATCATTCCATGTATTCAATCCAAAAAGAATTAAACCTGTAAGAACAATGGTTGGAGCCACTGTCCAGATCAATTCAAGTTTGTTGCTGTGGGCGAAGAAATCGGCTCTTCTGTCCTTATTGTACACGTACTTATACCCAAACCAGAAAAGAAGAATGTGAGTAATAATGAATACCGGAATAATAATTCCCCATGAAACATTCATCAACAGATCTGTGATCTCACCATGCTCAGAAGCTGATGTTGGAAGGGCAAATTTTCCCCACTTTGAGATCTGCCAGATAATGAAAATGAAATAAAAGACAAGGAAGGCAAGCATCATCTTAGCCTGAGTTTTTCCTTCTGCTTCGGTCACCTCATAAATGGCTCTTCCTCTCAGTTTCGCTGAAAGTTCAAATACGCGCATTACCTGTCCGATTACAAACAGGACAAGAACTAATGCTAATACAGTTAAAAAGGTCGTCATATCAATCTCTCTTATTATTCAATTCTAAACATGATGATGAATGGATTCGTCGAGGTAAGGGTGGTTTTTAACCACAACCGGAGCTTTGGTAAGTCGGTTCAACACAACGAACATAAATAGTCCAAGGAAACCAAGGAAAATAAGCAATTCAGTAAGTCCAATGTTTGGCGCGTGATCACCCATGGTTCCGGGAATCACGAGCATGTAAACATCAACCCAGTGCCCAAGGAAAATGATCAATGCAATAGGAAGGAAGAAGATTACATTTCTTTTCGCATCTCTTGACATCAATACAAGCATTGGGAAGGCAAAGTTCACGAAGAACATTCCAAAGAACAACCATGGATAATGCTCAATTCTCGTTCTGAAGTAAAGCACTTCTTCAGGAATATTAGAATACCATATAAGCATGAATTGTGAGAACCACAGGTATGACCAAAGGAATGAAATGGCGAATACCCACTTGGCCATATCGTGAACGTGACTTTCGTTCAAGTTCGGCATCAGTCCTTTATTCTGAAGGTAAATAGCAATCAATAGAGTAACAATCATGGCCGTAACCCACATTCCCGAGAATATGTACCAGCCATAAAGTGTACTGAACCAGTGCGTGTCAATTGACATCAACCAGTCCCATGAAAGAGTTGATGAGAATACTCCAAACAATACACAGAATACAGCACCTTTTGTTCTGTTTTTCCAGTGTACATCCGTTCCTCCCAATTGGTCCTCAAGAAGTGAATGCTTTCTGAACCACCAGGCGAAGAATGCAAACGTTCCCAGATAAACCAGTGTTCTCAACCAGAAGAATGGTGCATTGAGATAGGCATACTTTCCGGCGATAATATGATCATATTTAGGATTTGGTGTAATGCCGTCTTCAAGGAATTCCTTATATACTTCCGGGTCCATCCAATGATAAAGATGGTGAGCATGAAAGAAATGACCAGCGGCCAATACCACTATCATCAGCGCACCTCCGATAAAGACATATCCAGAGATAGCTTCAAGAATTCTCTTGATCATTACCGACCAGGCTACTTCCGCGGCGTATTGCAGTGCAAGGAAGAATAGAGCTCCTAAAGCAATGGCCAAAAAGAAGAACGTATTAATTAATATGTTGGCCCAGAATCTAGTGTGATGATCCGTGCCATCTGTAGCAAATCCATAGATAAGGCCAATTAATCCAATGGCCATCATTACGAATGTGGTGATCTTTAGTTTACTTGGAAAAGTGTACTCCATTTCTTCTTTTCTTAATTATTTGATTCTTCTGCTTCTACTTCTTCAGTTGCTTCTTCACCTTCCATTTCAGTGCTCTCTTCTTCAGCAACTTCTTCTTTATCTGTATTACCCTGCAACGACTGTACGTACATTACGATCTTCCATCTTTCTTCTTCCGTGGTTTGAGAAGCATGGGGTCCCATGGCATTCAATCCAAACATGATGGTGTGATAAATATGTCCGGCTTCCAGGTCTTTCATAGCCCTGCCACCTCTTCTGTTTGGAGTGGCGTCAGCATATGATGGAACTCCACCATAAACAGGATGCGTAATACTTCCTTTACCATCTCCTTTTTTTCCGTGGCAATGTGCACACATGTATCCGTAAAGAACTTTACCCTCTGCAAGGTTCTCCTCGTTCACGGCGTACGTATTTTTCAATTCAGCACCAGCAGCTTCATATCCTTCATCACTATTCGGATAAGAATAAGGTTTGTATCCTCTTGGAATTGTACCTTCAACCGGAAGCCTTGCCGACTGATTTTCAGTATTACCGTATTCGTTGTTATCTACATATGGTTCAACAGCCGGAGACCTGTACATGTCTGGCATATATTCCAAACCAGGACTTTCCGGATCACAGGCAACGAACATCGTTGTGATCGCAGCAAGTGAAAGAACCTTCCAGGTATTACCAATATTCATTTTCCAGATTTTTTTCATCTTATCTTTCTTCCAATAAAATAGTGCCTGTTGCTTCAATTTTTTTCTTCAATTCACCTTCTTCCATATCCTGATGTGAAGGGTGAATTTCCATTACGAATTTGTCATCCGTAGTGTAAGGGTATGGATTTCTCGCCTTCACTCCCGGAAGAGTCCAGTTTCTTAGCAAATAAGTAATTGCCATGCCATGACCGGCACAGAGGACGGTAAATTCGAACGTAACCGGAATAAAGGCCGGTATATTCTGATACAGGTAAAAGTTTGGTTTACCACCAATATCCATCGGCCAATCGCTGACCATGAAATACCAGAATCCTAAAAGGGCGAGTCCCATTCCGGTCAAACCGTAAATGAAGGCACAAATGGCCAATCTTGTCCTTGAGATTCCGATGATTGGATCAATACCGTGAATTGGAAATGGAGAGAACACATCTTTAATATGAACTCCATCGGCCACCAATTTCTTGGCTCCCTCGATCAATTTATGATCATCGTCGTATGTTGCGTAAAGCACTTTTCCAGCCATATCAATTATTCTTCTGAAGCTTCGTTTTTAGGTTGTTTATAGTTTTCACCTGAAATTTTCAGGATCGACTTCAATTCGTTCAATGCCAATACCGGGAAGTATCTTGCGAACAACAGGAACAGTGTGAAGAAGATTCCAATTGTACCAAGGAAGATTCCGATATCAACGAATGTTGGGTGGAACATTGACCAGCTTGAAGGAAGGTAATCTCTGTGAAGTGAAGTCACAATGATCACGAAACGCTCAAACCACATTCCGATGTTCACCACAATTGAAAGAATAAATGTCGCTACAAGATTTGTCCTGATCTTCTTAATCCAGAAGAGCTGAGGAGAAATCACATTACATGTCATCATCGACCAGTACGACCAAGCATATGGTCCAGAGAAACGGTTGATGAATGCATAGGATTCATATTCCACACCGGAGTACCAGCTGATGAAAAGCTCAGTTAGGTAGGCCACACCAACAATGGACCCTGTTACGATAATTACAATGTTCATGTACTCAACATGTTTGATCGTAACGTAGTTTTCAAGATGGAAGACCTTCCTCATAATCAGCACAAGAGTCAGTACCATGGCGAAACCCGAGAATACCGCACCCGAAACGAAGTATGGTGGAAAGATGGTCGTATGCCATCCCGGTATCACTGAGGTGGCGAAGTCCATCGATACAATTGAGTGTACAGAGAATACAAGAGGTGTTGCTAATCCAGCAAGAACCAATGAGACTTCTTCAAACCTTGTCCAGGCTTTTGCATTACCTGTCCAACCGAAACTCAACAATGAATAAATTCTTTTCTGAACCGGATGCTTCAGCCTGTCTCTAATCGTGGCAAAGTCGGGAATAAGTCCGATATACCAGAAGATCAATGATATTGAGAAATACGTTGAAATCGCAAATACATCCCATAGAAGCGGAGAGTTAAAGTTTACCCACAGTGAACCAAATTGGTTTGGTAGAGGGAAAACAAAATAAGCAAGCCAGATTCTTCCCATGTGAATACCAGGGAACAAAGCGGCCATCATTACCGCGAAAATGGTCATGGCCTCGGCCGATCGGTTAATGGCCATTCTCCATCTTTGACGGAAAAGAAGCAGTACAGCAGAGATCAGGGTGCCGGCGTGGCCGATTCCAACCCACCATACAAAGTTGGTAATATCCCAAGCCCAACCTACGGTCTTGTTCAATCCCCATACTCCAATTCCTCTTCCGATCAGGTAAAGGATCAATCCTACTCCCCACAAGGCTAGAATTCCCGATACTGTGATTGCCATATACCACAGTTTACTCGCTTTGTTCTCAATAGGTCGACACACATCAGCCGTGATGTCGGCGTATGACTTATCGCCTAATATTAATGGCTCTCTAATCTCAGATTCCCTGAACATTCTTTTGACTTATTTAATTAAGCTTCTGCTTTATCTTTTTTATTTCTAACCACCGTCTGGTAGGCCACATTTGGTCTTGTACCCACAGATTCAATCACCATAAAGGCTCTGTCTGCGGCATGACCTTTTGCAACCATACTGTTCTCATCATTCAAATCACCAAAAGTGATGGCATTCGTCGGACAAGCTGAAGAACAAGCTGTTGAAATAGCTCCGTCCATAACCGGCTCTCCATTTTTCTTGGCCTCCAGTTTACCAGCCTGAATTCTCTGAACACAAAGGCTACATTTTTCCATTACACCTCTTGCTCTAACAACAACATCAGGATTCAATACCATTCTTCCAAGATCGTCCTGGGCTGGATTGAAATCAGTGAATTTGCTGTCGGCCATGTAATTGAACCAGTTGAATCTTCTCACTTTGTAAGGACAGTTGTTGGCACAATACCTGGTTCCAATACATCTGTTGTAAGTCATTTGATTCAGACCTTCCAATGAATGCGTTGTAGCAGCTACAGGACAAACCGTTTCACAAGGAGCGTGATTACAATGCTGACACATCATTGGCTGGAAAGTGACCTCAGGATTCGCTCCCGGGTTCTCCATATTTCTGTATCCACCAATACTCGTATCTGACTCGTCTGCATCAGTACTGTAATATCTGTCGATACGCAGCCAGTGCATTTCACGTCCTCTTCTTACTTCATCTTTACCAACTACCGGAATGTTGTTCTCTGCATTACAAGCAGTAACACAAGCACCACAACCTGTACATGTATTCAGGTCTATGCTCAAACCCCAGTGATGACCTGAAGTCTCAACATCGTGTTTCTCCCAGATGGTAATGTCTTTTACCGGTTCTTTCTCTCCCCCATGAACAGGAAGCGCTACAACCGGATTGTAATCCTCTCTATTACCTGCCTGGAAAACATCGAGTGTTGTTTGTCTTACAACCTCTTCACGTCCCATGATGGTGTGGCTGGTCTGAGTCGCAGCCAGATGATATGCATTTCCGGTATCTTCAATGCTTGCACCTTCAGCGCAATAATTGATCGTACCGCTCAGGCTTGTCATTGAATATGCGTCTACACCAATGCTTGGCATTTCCTTCCAGCTAGTGCTACCATATCCAAGCGCGATGCCGATTGTACCATTAGCCTGTCCCGGTTGAGCAACTACTGGAGCTTCAATGCTTACTCCATTTGCAGTTACTTTAATAACATTCGATTTCTGTTCCTGACCCATCATCAGGTTGTAACCTTTGGCTTCCATGTCAGCAGGTGACATTGTGAAGTAGTTATCCCAGGTAATTTTTGTGATTGGATCCGGAAGTTCCTGCAACCATGGATTGTTTACATGCGAACCGTCTCCAATTCCTGTTTTCTGGTAGAGGAATACCTCGAATTCACCACCTTTTGGTTTTTTAACCGCAGAAGCAGCTGCATTCACATCACCAGCGAAAGTCATTTCTTCATGACCTTCCATGTCCATTTCATACACACCATCATGCAAGGCTGTGTTCCATACATTCTCGAAGATGGTTTCACCTTCCATGTTGGCAGCCCAAGTAGACTTCATGAAATCCATGTAAGATCCTGACTGTCCAGACCAGGCCATAAGGCTTTCCTGGAATTGTCTCGTATCATAAAGATTAGAGATCACAGGTTGAGCCAATGAATATTTTCCTGGAGCCGGATTTGCGTCATTCCACGATTCCAGATAATGACTGTCAGGACAAGTATATGTCGCAGCCATTGATGTTTCATTTCTGTATTGAGCCGTTGAAACCGTCATTCCAACTTTGGCCATTGCTTCACCGAATCCAAGTGAAGAAGGTAGAGTTTTAACCGGATTGCCGGCAACGATCAACACATCAACTCTACCGCCTTTCATATCAGCAGCAAGAGCTTCAATTTCCATGTCCTTTCCTTTTCTCAGGTTAGATCCATGATCGATATCTACCGTCTTACCATAGTTCCCGAGCATATTGTTGATTCCATTCACTAAAACCTGAACAGACTTCTCATTAGAACCACAAACTACGACAGACTTTCCTCTGTTCTCAGCCAATGACTTGGCAGCCATTTTAACCTGAGCAGCAGCAACGTCACTTCCTCCTGAAACTTTTTGTCCACCGGTCAAAGCGGCAACCTCGTTATAAAGGTTGATAACAACCTGTCCATACTGAGAAGCTTTAACAGGTGTTCTGTAGTCGGCATTCGATCCAGTCACACTCAAGCCTGCTTCAAACTGATGGTGTTGTGACATCCACCCATTCTCAGGCTTTCTGTTCATTGCATAGTCCGCAGAGTACTGAACCGAATTCAACCATGTTGAAAGAAAATCAGCACCAATAGTTACAATGGATTTGGCCTGACTAAAATTATATGCCGCTACCGAAGCTTTTCCAAATGACTCTTCATTTGCCTCGATCATTCCACTATAAGAGATGGTATCGTAGGTGACATGTTTTACATCGGCACCACTATCACCGGCAAAAGCACTTTTGAAGTTCTCAATTACAGCTAGTGTGGATGGACTAATTATTGTGTTCGTAAGAATTCTAATGTTCCCACCCTTTGCTGAAGCATCTTTTAATGCTTTGGTGATGGCGGCATCAGCATCACTCCAATCAACAGGATTTCCATCCTTGTTCAATGCACTTTGGTTTCTGTTCGAATCATACAAACTCAAAACAGATGAGTTGATTCTTGCATTGACTCCACCTTGAGTGATTGATGATTTCTTATTGCCCTCGATCAGGATTGGACGCCCTTCCCTTGTTTTAACTAAAATACTGCCGTAGTCATTTCCATCGAAATACGTAGAAGCATAGTAGTTTGCGATACCCGGAGTAATTTCTTCAGGTTTAACAACATAAGGGATTGCCTTTGTAACAGGTGCCTCACATGAAGCGATTGCCGCTGCAGTAACACCAAATCCTAGAAACTTTAGGAAATCTCTTCTCGATGTTGATGATGATTCAAGAACATCATTTTCACTCATAAATTCCTCTACGGGAATATACTCCGTGAATTCTTTGTTCTTTCTTTCCTCAAAATCTGGCTGAGAAGTGAGTTCCTCGAATCCTTTCCAAATTTTCTTATTTCCGGTTTGATTCATTTTCAAACGTTGATTGATCTATTCTTAATAATGACACTTAGCACATTCGATACCACCCAGCTCGTTAACGGTAATCTTACCGTCTTCCATGATTTCCTCTTTCATGTGTTCAGGCATGCGCTTATGGATTTCCTCGTAGTAATCGTTGTCAGCTGTATTAACTTTTGTCTCTCTGTGGCAATTTATACACCATCCCATTGTCAATGGTGAGTATTGCTCAACAACATCCATTTCTTCTATCGGACCATGACAGGTCTGACATGCCACCTTACCCACAGTTACGTGCTGTGAGTGATTAAAGTAAGCGTGATCTGGAAGGTTATGGATTTTAACCCATTTCACCGGACCGGTTGACTCGGCTGTGTAAGTTTTTGACTCAGGATCCCAACCCACTGCATCATAGATTTTCTGAATTTCTTCAGTACCAGTAGTCGGACCTTCAGCAATGTAAGTATGACAATTCATACAAACATTGGTAGATGGAATACCTGATGTTTTTGAATTTCTTGCTGAACTATGACAGTAGTTACAATCGATTTTCTGTGCACCGGCATGAATCTTATGCGAGAATTTAATCGGCTGCTCTGGTTTGTATCCTTCGTAAATACCAACATTAAGCAACCAGTCCCAACCTGCTTTGGCTACACCAACTGTGAAAACAATCATGATCACAGCAAAGAAGGTTTTGTTTCTGTTGATCCAGCCCATTGTGGCACCGAACATTGATGGTTGAATTGGGATTTCCAAACCATCCTTTTCTGCTTGAATTTTCTTTAAAGAATACTTGAGGTTTCTCAACATGGAGATGAGAACGAGCATCAATACTACGATGCCAAGAACAACGATCCAGTAAGGAATACTTGGACCTTCTTCAGCCACAGGAGCCCCTTCTACAGGAATGGTGCCTGGATCACCTTCCGGAACCGGCGGATTAGCCACCCAGTCGAGAATCGCAGTGATGTCCTCATCTGTTAGAGAAGGGAAAGCCTGCATAGGAGTGTTGTTGTATCTCTCAACCAAATCATCCACATAGGGATCTCCCATTTTCTTGACTTCGTCAGAATTCTTTATCCACTTATACAATAATTCCCTATCCTCCCAGCGTTCTTCTACACCAGCAAGTCCCGGACCGATCAAACTTTTTTCAGTCGGCAAGTGACATGCGGCACAGTTGGCTTTGAAAAGCTTTTCGCCGTCTGGCTGGGCGTTGGCGGCAATTGGAAGTATCAGTAAAAGTAGGGAAATAAACATAGGCATCCCAAAGCCTATTCTTGTTATCTTCCTCATATTGAGCTAATTACAAATAATTTTGAAACGTGTGATATCCTGTTCAACACAGTGCGCAAATTTAAAAGAATCCTTACATCTGCGCGCTTTGATGAATAAAAATGCACCATGCGAATATAATTTATAATCATTCTAAATAAGCAATTTTCTAAATGCTTTCAGGTCACATAAATACACTTTCGAAAAGAGTAATTACATTTATCGCACAATCATGAAGAAGTATCTTTTCACTCTTTTTATCGCCATAACTTTATTTTCAGCCCAGAGGATTTTTGGTCAGACTTCTGACAGCAGTATAAGTATTACCGCTGATCCAAGGATTGAGGAATTGGCTGAGCGATACAACAAGACTCATGAAATCAGAGGATATAGAATACAGATTATTTCATCCTCGAGAAAGGAAGAAGCGAGAAAGGTTAAATCCAAATTTGCTTCCAGATACACTGAAATTCAGGCTCACGAAGTTTATCAGCAGCCCTTTTTCATAATTAAGGTAGGTGATTTTCAGACCAAACTAGAGGCGGAGAAATTTCACAGACAGATTGAAGAAGAATACCCGGGATCTTATGTCACCCCTGACATAATCCAACCTTTTAATCAATACACGAAATCTGATTAATTGAGTTTCTGCTTGATCTCTACTTCCTCGTAAGATTCGATAATATCTCCAACTTTGATGTCGTTGAAGTTCTCGACGTTCAGTCCACATTCAAATCCGGATGCAACTTCTTTCACGTCGTCTTTGAAACGCTTCAGTGAACCCAGCTCTCCGGTGTAGACTACAATACCATCACGGATCACACGGATACCATTCTTTCTATTGATCTTACCTTCTTTCACCATACATCCTGCAATGGTTCCAACTTTAGAGATCTTGAAGATTTCTCTGATTTCGGCAGATCCAACAATCTTTTCTTCCACTTTTGGTGCAAGCATTCCTTCCATGGCAGCTTTCACTTCATCAATGGCATCATAGATGATGGAATAAAGTCGAATATCGATTTCTTCTTTCTCGGCAACTTTTCTGGCGCCTATTGAAGGACGTACCTGGAAACCAACGATAATGGCATCAGAAGCTGCAGCAAGCATCACATCAGACTCTGAGATCTGACCAACAGATTTGTGAATTACATTCACCTGAATTTGTTCGGTTGAGAGTTTCAGCAATGAATCTGCCAGCGCTTCAATGGATCCATCCACATCACCCTTGATAATAACATTCAATTCCTTAAAGTCACCTATGGCGATCCTTCTTCCAATCTCATCAAGTGTAATATGTTTTTGAGTCTTCACTCCCTGCTCACGCTGAAGCTGCTCTCTCTTCACGGCAATGTTTCTAGCCTCTCTTTCATCACTCATGATGTTGAACTTGTCACCAGCATTCGGCGCTCCGTTCAGACCCAGAATGGAAACAGGAACAGACGGTCCTGCAACCTTAACTTTCTGACCACGTTCGTTGAACATGGCTTTGATTTTTCCCGAATACGGTCCGGCAAGAATTACATCACCTATCTCAACTTTTCCCGACTGAACAAGAATGGTAGTAACATAGCCCCTTCCCTTATCAAGACTTGATTCAATAACTGTACCTACACCGTTTTTCTTTTCGTCGGCTTTAAGTTCTAATAACTCGGACTCAAGCAATACTTTTTCAAGCAGCTCTTCAACACCTGTACCTTCCTTGGCGGAAATTTCCTGAGACTGAATCTTTCCTCCCCAGTCCTCAACCAGGATATTGATACCTGAAAGTTCTTCACGGATCTTATCCGCATTGGCATTTGGACGGTCAATCTTGTTGATGGCAATTATAATTGGCACACCGGCTGCCTGAGCGTGATTAATGGCCTCCTTTGTTTGAGGCATCACACTGTCATCAGCAGCAACCACCACAATAACGACATCCGTCACCTGAGCACCCCTTGCCCTCATCGCTGTAAAGGCTTCGTGACCTGGTGTATCAAGGAAGGTGATTTTGTGACCATCGCTTACCTCAACCATATAGGCACCAATATGCTGCGTAATTCCCCCGGCTTCACCGGCAATCACATTTGCTTTTCGGATGTAATCCAGTAAGGATGTTTTACCATGGTCAACGTGTCCCATGACCGTGACAATCGGATGTCTTTCAGCCATGTTTTCTTCGTCATCTTCCTGCTCAAGAATTGCTTCCTGATCATCCACAGTAACGAATTGAATTTCATAACCAAACTCTTCGGCTACGATAGTTAAAGTTTCAGCATCAAGTCTCTGGTTGATAGAAACGAAGATTCCAAGCGTCATACAGGCAGAGATGACTTCGTTCACATTTACGTCCATCATCTTTGCAAGTTCATTGGCAGTAACAAATTCTGTTACTTTCAATACACTTTCCTGCTGTATTCTTTCTTCTTGTTCCTTCTGAGCTGCCTCACTTGCGGCATCCCTTTTGGCCTTTCTGAATTTGGCGGATTTTGATTTTCCTCCACCTGTCAATCGTGCAAGGGTATCCTTGATCTGATCCTGAATTTCTTTGTCAGACAATTCAGGTTTGGCCGGACCTCTTGGAGCTTTTGTCCTTTTACCATCTCCTGCCGGGGAACCATCTTTAGAAACTCTCTTCCTTCTCTTTCTTTTCTTTCTTTCCGTTTCTACTTCTTCCGATGAAGATGCCACTGGTATCTTCTTCTTTGGCTCTTCTTTGAGTTCGATCTTTCCAAGAACCTTAGGACCATCAAGCTTCTCAATGTTCGTCTTTATCTCCTTCTTAGGCTCTTCTTTAATCTCTTCAACTTCAGGTGCCTTTTCTTCAACAGGCTCTTCAGTTACATCCTCAACCTTTTCTTCTTTCTTCTCTTCTTCCTTGGCCTTTTTGCCGGGTCTGGTTTTCAGATTCATTGAGTCCAAATCGATCTTACCAATGACCTTAACATCCTCTTTTTCTTCCTCAGGTTCAGGAACAACTTCTTCTTCCTTCTCAGGTAAAATCTCGTCAGCCGTTCCCTGAACATTCGTGATCAGGATCTCCTCTTCCGGTTTTTGATCTCTCGGATCTTCATCCAGTAAGTCGAGTCGAGATTTGGCGATGGTATCGGATTCCTCCTTAACGTTTTTCTCTGATTGAAATTCGTTTACCAGCAGGTTATAGGCCTCCTCGTCCAATTTGGTATTTGGATTTGACTCAATATCAATACCCTGTCCTTTAAGGAAATCAACGATAGTGCTGATACCAATATTGAACTCTCTCGCTACTTTACTTAACCTTTTAACTGCCATAAACTACTTTCTAACTTTTTTTATTCGAATTCTGATTCAAATATTTTTCTGACCTCCTCAATTGTCTCTTCTTCGAGGTCTGTTCTCTTCACAAGATCTTCAACACTCAACTCAAGAACACTTTTGGCTGTATCACAACCTACTTTCTTCAGCTCGTCGATGATCCATTCATCAATTTCATCTACGAATTCATCCAATTCAACATCCTCAGCATTGTCTTCCAATTCTCTGAACACGTCAATCTCATAACCGGTCAATGAACCCGCTAATTTAATATTATAACCTCCTTTACCAATAGCCAATGAAACCTGGTCAGGTTTCAAATATACTTCAGCTTTGTTTTCTTCTTCGTTAATCACGATAGAAGAAACCTTGGCAGGACTCAATGCCCTCGTGATATAAAGCTGAATGTTGCTTGTAAAGTTGATCACATCAATGTTCTCGTTTCTCAATTCACGAACAATGCCATGAATTCGGCTTCCTTTCATACCAACACAGGCACCAACCGGATCAATTCTATCGTCATATGATTCAACAGCAACTTTTGCCCTTTCACCCGGCTCTCTCACAATCTTCTTAATGGTGATCAGTCCGTCGAATACTTCTGGAACTTCCAATTCGAAGAGTCTCTCAAGGAAAACAGGACTCACCCTTGAAAGGATAACCAAAGGTTTGTTGTTTCTCATTTCAACGCTGTCTACAACAGCCCTAAGTGTATCTCCTTTTTTAAAGAAGTCACTCGGGATTTGCTCAGTTCTTGGCAGGATCAATTCGTTCCCTTCATCATCAAGAACCAATAGCTCTTTCTTCCAGATTTGGTAAACTTCACCAGTAACAATATCACCAACTCTGTCTTTGTACTTCTTGAAAAGATTGTCTTTTTCAAGTTCAAGGACTTTTGAAACAAGGTTTTGTCTCAAAGCCAGAACCGACCTTCTTCCAAAATCTTCCAGTTTTACTTCTTCAGAAACTTCTTCCCCAACTTCGAAGTCAGGCTCAATTTTGATTGCATCAGAATATGCAATCTGGAGATTTCCGTCTTCAATATCACCGTCATCAACGATTTCTCTGTTTCTCCATAATTCAAGGTCACCTTTGTCGATGTTGATGATCACATCGAAATTCTCGTCGGTTCCCCATCTCTTTTGAATCATACCTCTGAAAACCTCTTCCAGGATACTCATCATAGTAGCTCTGTCAATGTTCTTGAATTCTTTGAATTCCGAGAACGATTCAATCAGATTTACACTGGCCATTTCTTAAGCTCTTATTTGATTATAAATTTTTCGTTTCGAAACTGAGTATAAAAAGAGGGGACTGTTGTCCCCTCTCGTTCTATTCTATTTTCAATTTCGCTGCAAATGTAAACATATTATTTATATACCTCAAGGATTGTTCCGGTAAGTCTCATGAGGGAAATTTCAGATTCAACCAGTCCGTATCTTGAATTTAACTCAGCCAGGGCGGCAGTGAGGTAATTAATCTGAACAGTTCTGAAATCAAAAGAAGATATTGCACCCAGTTTGAATTTATCTTCTGTTATATCCACATTCGTTTCGGCAGCCTCAAGCTTTCTTTTGTTGATTCCATATATCTGCTTTCGGATTTCATAGCTATCATAATCTGTATAGAGATCTTTCCTCAGCGATAAGGTCAGCTTATCGATTTCGATATTGCCTATGTCTTCTCTGATTGCAGCATTTCGAATCGCTGTGTGTATTCTGTGCCCATTAAACAGATTGTATGTTAGCGTAAAATTAACTGCATATGTTCTGTTCTGTGTAGTCAGAACCTGTTGATCTTCAGGTAATTTTACGAATTCACCATTTTGAAAGAATTCTGCACCACTCTGATCAACCCGCCCCCAGTTGTTTGAAGCACGTGCATTCATATTGATCTTGGGATATCTTTCCGTTTTAGCCAATTCGAGATCATGCTTTATTATAGACTGGCTTAAATATTTAGTTTTCAGGTCTACATTGTTCTCAAGCATCTTATTTTCAAGATCCTTCAGCTCATAATTTTCGACAGGTACTCTGATTTCATCCGTGATCACGTATTCAGTGTCCAGATCATCAACTGCCAATAATTGATTCAGCGATCTCACAGCATTTCTGTAAGTCAGCTGTTGATTGATGAAGTTAACCGAGTCGGTCAGATAATTCCCTTCTTCTAATAAAAGATCCGTGGTTACCGCACCTCCATAATTATGTTTCACTTTAACATAGGTATAGCGATCACGACTCAATTTCAACGTCTTCTCAAAAACATCAAGCCTCTCTTTTTCGAGGCTCGTGAGATAATAACCGAGTACAATGGCCTGCACAGTATTAGAAACAACTATGCTTGCATTTCCCTCTGATTCGAATTGAAGTTTTTCATACTTCTTCTTTGTAATGTTGACCTTAAATCCTTCGAACAAAACCCAGTTCAAATCCAGTGATGGAGAGATGGTACTACTGATTGTCGTTCCTCTCGGCTGGAAAGGAGAAGCAGTCTGAATCTGGTCAGAGGCCTGATTTGGTTGTGTAAGGCCGAAAGAAAGGCTGGGATATCGTCCGGAATTTCCCTGAGTATTATTGTTGGCAGCAATCTCTACATTCTGCTTGACCACAATAATGTCATAATTGTTCTTCAAACCAATTTCAATGGCACGACTCAATGAAAGCTCTTCCTGGGCCTGCATGTTCTGATGAAGAAACAAGAAGGCCAATATTATCCCCACAAATCTCATATGCTCTCTATTTCTTGAACCTCTTCCTCGATGCTATCTATTTCCTTCAGTCTGTTTATATCAACTATGGTTGATTCGATCTCTACTCGACTAGGTCTGTTGCCCGTCCATAACCAAATAAGATTTCTCTTAATGTCATTGATGGTCAAGACAAAGGCAGGAAGGAACAATAAGATAAAGAAGGTTCCAAACAGCACACCATAGGCCACAGAAATAGCCATAGGCACCAGAAATTTGGCCTGGAAGCTGTTTTCAAAGATTATTGGATAAAGACCGGCTACTGTCGTAATCGATGTCAGAATGATTGGGCGAAACCTCTGAATTCCTGCCCTGTACATCGCATCATCAATATCATAGCTTTCTTTAAGGTTTCGGTTGAAGGTATCGAGATAAACAACAGCGTCATTGACCAAGATACCCATCAGGGCAATAAATCCCCATGCACTCAACATGGAGACAGGAAAACCTTCTATACCATGTCCAAGAATCCCTCCATAAATACCAACGGGTATCATACCAATGATAATGAAGCTCTGCAACAGTGAATTGAAGTTCAAGGCAATGATCAGTATCATTAAAAAGATGGCCGCAACAACTCCAATCAGCATGGATGTCATAGATTTCTGGCCCCTTCTTGACTGCCCCATAAATTCTACATTCACATCAGGGAATTTTGCTTCCAGCGTCGGTATTACATCAGACTTAATATCATCAATGATTTCCGTCGTACTTGAAAACGCAACAGCCTTATTGGCATCGACGGTAATCTCTCTTGATCCGTCAAAATGACGAATATTCACTTCTCCTCTTTCAACTGAATAATCTACAATTTGCTTCAAAGGATACTGCTGACCACCCGGAGTTCTGATCTTCATGGTTTCAAGCTGATGCAGACTGCTTCTATCCTCTTCAGGATATCTAACCCATACCCGAACTTCATCTGTACCTACAATCAATCGCTGAACTTCATCTCCGAAAAACCCCTGCCTAATCTGTCTGGAAATTTCACCATGATTCATACCCAACATGTACGCCTCTGGCTTTAACTTAAGATGAATTTCTCTTTTACCAAGTCCTGCATTATCGGTCACATCTTTCAGACTTGACATTGCAGCTAATTCATCTTTTAGATACTCTTTCGCCTCCTTGATCTGTCTGAAATTCTTTCCACGAAGTGAAATGGAAACGGGTTTTCCCCAGCGCATTTCACCCCCAATAGTAAATTTCTCGGCATCTTTCACCTCTCCAATACGTTCCCTTATCATATCTACAAGATCAAAACTTGAGATCTCTTTATCTTCCAGGTCAACGTTCACACGAACCATGCCGGTATTAGCTCCCGACTCCCCAAGTCCTTCAGTGGCCCCAACCGAAACGGACGTATATGTTATGTGTTTTTCTCCCGTTTTTTCTTCTAACTCAGCTGCGATCTCCTGAACTTTTTCTTCGCAATAATTCAGGAAAGCGAGAGTCTTATCCTCTCTTTCTCCCGGTGTGAAAGCCACTTCAATTTTTACATCATCAAAAGGCATGTCAGGGAATATGGTAGTCTGAATGATTCCTGAATTCACAAGATACCTCACGACTAAAATGAAAATCAACGGAATGAAAAATGCCAGAGTACGGTTTTTAATTACCCACTTGAGCATTCCCGAATAGAGGTCGTCTCTCATGTATGCAATAAATCGATCGGTATAGGCCCGAAACGAGAACTTTCTTTTCTTTTTGTTCTTGACAATGTGCTTGCTTGAAAGGTGAGATGGTAATACAAAGAAGGCCTCAAGTAAGGAGAAAAGGAGGGCCGCGATTACAACAAAAGCCATCTCAGACATCATCTCCATTCCCTCAACAAATAAGAGGACACTGAAGGCAACAACCGTTGTAAGGATAGATGTAAATACGGCGGGAAGAACTTCCATTGTGCCATCCAAGGCAGCTTTGTGCGGTGGCTTGCCTTTTTCATAGTGAGAATAAATATTCTCGGCGATTACGATACCATCATCCACCAGAATACCCACAACAAGGATCATTCCGAATAGTGAAATCATGTTCACTGTCATACCATAGAATGTACCAACAAGGAACATGGCCATAAAGGAAAACGGAATCCCTACAGCAACCCAGAAAGATAATCTGAGGTTAAGGAACAACCCAAGAGTAATCAACACAAGAATCAATCCGACAAAACCATTATTCAACAATAATTTGATCCTTTCGTTGAGCATGGTATTGAAGTCGAACATCACTGTCATCTCAAGATTTTCGTGCTTCTCATTATACTTTTCAGCATAGTCAGTCACAAAATCCGAGATGCTCCCCAAATCTTCGCTTGGTAGTTTGGTTACAGTAAATACCACATTCCTTTTGCCATTCAAGAAGGACTCATTAGGGGTGTCGGCAAATTGAAATTTAACATTCGCAACGTCACCTACCCTCAGGATTTCACCTTCACTTGTTGAACGGATAATTATATCGGAAAGCTTTTCTATTTCAGTACTTCTCGCCCTGCTTCGAATCAGAAGTTCCTCGGTATTGGTCTTGATCGTGCCAGCTGAAATGTCCTGATTGTTAGTTCTAACTGCAGTAGCGACATCATCAAATGTGAGATTATATCGAAGCAGATCGCTTTCCCTGACTTCAATAGAGAATTCGGTAACCGGGTATCCTGTAATATTGACCTGCGAGATTTTGCCCGACTTAAGAAGATCGTCTTCAACATCCTCCGCGGCCTCTTTTAAAGTAAACCGATCCACATCACCACTTAGCGAAACGAAGGCCACCATGGCGGCCATTCCATTTGTCTTCTGTACAATCACCACCGGTTTCTCAGCTCCCGCCGGCCAGGAGGAAATTCCATCTATGGCATTCTTCACTTCCGTGCCAACCTCATCGAGATCGTAATTCTGATAAGTCTTTATGGTAACAACAGCATAATTTTCCTGAGAGGAAGATGAAGTCTCTTCAATACCCGCAATTCCTTTTAATGATTCTTCAACTTTCACCGTGACACCTTCCTCCATTTCCTCGGGAGAGGCACCAGGGTAAAATACGCTTACGGTAATTCTCGTTGGATCAAGCTCAGGAAAGAACGATGAGGACATCGTAAGAACGGCGACCAATCCAAAAAGCAGAACAACAATTAAAATTGCATTCGCCCAAATTGGTCGGGTTATGAAGAAATCAACTACCTTTCTCATCTACCCGTATAGTTTTTACAATCATGCTGTCACTTGGATTCGACATGGGCTCAACAACCATCTCAGTGCCGTTGTCTACACCAGTAATGAAATTAAAGCCTTCAGATTTCAATGTTGTACTTACTTCCTGAGTTAAGAGGAATGAATCCTGAACTACAAGTATGTGTCTGTCGTCGATCATTGCCCTTCTCGGAATTTTAACCACGTTTTCCAAGTGGCCGGCATTGATCTCTACTTCGGCATACATTCCATCGTAGAGTCTTGCCTCAGCATTGCTATTCACTCTCACGAATACATCAACCGATTGTGTGTTTGGATTAACGTACTGTCCTATTCTGCTCACTTTACCTTCAATGGCCACAGCTTCGCCTTCAACAAAAACGTCTGCTTTTTGGTTGACCGTCAAATAATGAGCTTCACTTACAGAAAGAGGGACCTGAATTTCAAGGTCGCCTGTTTGAATAATCCTTGCAATTTGTGAACCAGGATTCACTACGGTTCCCAGCTCTGTCATAACGTCAACGAAATTCCCATCAAAAGGGGCATATACTTTATATTTTGTAAGTAATTCCTCGTCAGCTTGAATTGAATAATACTCACCCAGGATATTTTTAGAGGCCAGATAAGTCTTGCCCTTGATGGTTTCGATTTCAGGCAATTCCGGAAGTGGCTTTGTGACATCTATGCTCTCAAAGAAGTCTTCCCATCGATCGAATGTTTGAGGAAAATCAATTTTCAAATCAGGCAATGCTGTTGCCAGCATAGTTAGAAATCCACTTTTCCTTGCCTGCATTTTTAGTCGGGCTTCTTTGTCGTCGATCCCAAAAAGAAACTGCCCTCTTCGGAAGCTTGAACCACTCTTCAGGTCAACGGTTCCTGCCAATAATTCACCTTGCACTTCAGCAATCAGTGTTACATTTCTCGACGAACCAAGCCGACCGTTCCCTTTAATTACAATGTCATGATTTTCAATCCTGGCAAGGTCAGTGTGCACATATGTCATACTTGCCTTTCTGGCTTCAGGTTTGAAATCTTTCTTCATTCTGGACGATACCGCCAGCACGATAACCACGATAATCACAAGAATGGCTGAAAGAATAATAAATTGTCTTCTCTTCATAATAAGTCGTGCAAAATTACGCGCTTCGGCTCAATTTGATTGCATTTTACACAATCGGTCCCAAGTGTTGATAAACGGAAACCAAAAGGCGAGCAAAAGTAATTGAAAATGAAGGAATCATTTATATTTGGGTGTTAATTAATGTTATCTCCTCTATACAATTCGCGGCCTTGATTTGTTAAAAAACGAAGCATCTTCATTATTCGAAAATCTGCTTAAAGGAAACACCCAGGCACTTGCCCGTTCAATTACCTTGTGCGAAAGCAAAAAACAGGAGCATCAGGAGATCGCCGAGATCATTCTGGAAAAATGTTTACCTCATTCCGGTAAATCTCTGCGAATTGGAATCACAGGTGTACCAGGTGTAGGCAAAAGCACTTTTATTGAGGCTTTTGGTCAGTATTTAATTGAAGAAAAGAATAAAAAAGTTGCTGTTCTGGCCGTAGATCCGAGTAGTGGAAAAAGCAAAGGCAGTATCCTTGGGGATAAAACCCGAATGATGACTTTATCTGCAAATGAAAATGCTTTCATTCGACCTAGTCCAAGCTCTGGCACACTTGGCGGAGTCGGAGTCGCAAGCAGGGAAGTGATACAGCTTTGCGAAGCAGCCGGCTACGATGTGATAATAGTAGAGACGGTTGGCGTTGGTCAATCGGAAACGAAAGTAAAGGACCTGGTGGATTTCTTCATGCTTTTAATGCTTCCGGGAGCCGGAGATGAATTACAGGGAATAAAGAGAGGTATTGTTGAATTGGCTGATGCTATCTTTATTAATAAGGCCGACGGCGATAATTTGAAGCGGGCCAATGAGGCAAAAGCGGCTTATTCTTCAGCGTTGCATTTATTTCCTCCGGTTGATTCAAAATGGATAACCAGTGTTGAGACGTGTTCTTCGACGGAAGGATTCAATATAGACAAATCGTGGCAAATAATCTGTGATTACGAAAAGTTTACTAAGGACAATGGATACTGGTTTTTAAACAGAACAGAGCAATTGAAACTATGGCTTCGACACGATATAGAAGGAAGATTATTGAGGAAATTCCACGATATTTCAAGTAACCAGGAATTCATGGATTTAATGTCGAAAGTTCAGAAAATGGAGGTGAGTGCCAGAAAAGCCTCGAGGATTTTCGTTGATCAGCTTACCTGAAAAGATCTCACAATGATCTCTGCAATTCGCTCTGCTGCCTTGCCATCCCATAATTCGGGAATTTGACCGTGCTTGATCTCTCCATTCAATACCTTTAAGGAAGCCTCCTTTACCTTGACAAGATTTCTTCCGATCAATTGATTAGTTCCCACATCCACTGTCACGGGACGTTCTGTATTGTCGCGAACCGTGATACACTGAATACCCAGGAATGTTGATTCTTCCTGAATTCCACCGCTATCGGTAACTATGAGTCTGGCCTTACTTGTTAAGGCAAGGAAATCTATGTATCCAATGGGGTCAGAAACCAGAACATTTGAAGAGAAACCTTTATCCAGACCCCAGGTCTTTAAATTGTGTTTTGTTCTTGGATGAATTGGAAAAACGACTTTGCATTTCTGCGAAATCTCATTGAGTACTTCCTGAAGTTCTTCCAGATATTCCTTCGAATCGACATTGGCCGGACGATGAAAAGTGCATAGAACATAATTTCCTTCTTCGACACCAATATCACCGAGAATTTTAGATTCATCGAATTTCGGCTGCAACCGAACCAGGCTGTCGATCATCACATTACCTGTGAAGAAAACCTCTTCATCTTTCTTCCCTTCATTCTTTAAATTGTCAATCCCACTCTGTTCCGTAACAAATAACATTTCGGAGATGGAATCCGTAACCATTCTGTTTATTTCCTCAGGCATTGTTCTATCGAAAGAACGCAGGCCGGCTTCAACGTGAACCACCTTGATGTGAAGCTTAGAAGCTACAAGAGAGCAAGCCAGCGTTGAATTTACGTCACCAACAACAAGAACAAGATCGGGCTGAACTTCATTCACTACTTCTTCAAATGCCATCATGATGCGGGCGGTCTGTTGGGCATGACTTCCTCCGCTTACTTCAAGGTTGTAAGAAGGTTCAGGAAGTCCCAGTTCCTTGAAGAATATATCCGACATTCTTGAATCAAAGTGCTGACCAGTATGACAAACGATATGTTCCACTTCAGGGTACTTCTCAAAAGCCTTATGAATGGGTGCGACTTTTATAAAGTTAGGTCTGGCTCCTACAACAGAAATAATCTTGTAGCTCATGGTCGCAAATGTAGAGAATTAGTCGTCAGTCGACTGCCGACTGTTGACAGAAATTCATACAGTGAATAAGGCTATAGTCCATAAGTCTATTTGAATACCACAAATCATAAGTCATAACTCATATGTCATATGTCATAGATCATGCGTAGCGCCTCAGCGTTTGCTTCACACTCCCGGCATATCCACCTCCAAACAGTATAACATGAACAAGGAGAGGATAGAGGTTGCATATCTCAAGTCTTTCTTCCCAGGCTTTTTCCAATGGAAATGAATCGTTATAGGACGAATAAAACTCGGTCGAAAATCCTCCAAATAATCTACTCATGGCTATATCCATTTCTCGATGGCCGTAATATACAGCCGGGTCAAAGATGACAGGTTCACCCTTCTCGTTCGACATGTAATTCCCACTCCATAGGTCACCGTGAAGAAGAGATGGTTTTTCTACCGGAAAGAATGAATCAATAGAATGAAATAATTTGTCAAAGCGTCTCACACTTTCAGAATCCATTTCACCCAGGTCTCTTGCCTTCATCAAAAGGGGTTCTAACCTTTCCTGAATAAAGAATTCTGCCCATGTTTCATGCTGAAGATTTGATTGCTCTAAAGAACCAATGTAATTGTCCTCATAGAATCCAAAAAGATCATGTGAGATTTGATGCATTCTGGCCAATCCTTGACCAAACATTTTCCAGAATTCCTTAGATTGTCCTGAAGGCTTGATCAATTCCATTACTATAAAAGATCTGTCTTCGATTATTCCGGTAAATAATGGTCTTGGTATATCAATGCTCTCGGAATGTCTCAATAATATCAGTCCATTGACTTCCTTCTCAAACATGCCTGGATATCTGGAGGCATGGTTAACTTTTAGAAGGTATTGGCCGTTGCTCGTCTTTAATTCAAAGGCATCATTGATTGAACCTCCACTTTTTGGCTGAGATGACTCAATTTGGAGAGGTAAGTTATTGCTGGAAAATTCATCTTCCAGTTTTTTTATGAATGCCTCTTCAAGCATAGCTTAATATTTCAAGCCTGGTTTTCAATTCAATTTCTGTTCAATAAGCCCCTCTTTGACCAACTTTGAAGTCAGAGAATCAGCCATTTGCTTATAAAATTTTGAAGTAGGATGTTGGTCTATTGGAATCGAATAATCAGTTCCAAAGTACTCTTCAATTGACTCCAATTCATTGATGTAGGAGATCTCGTATTCCTCAAGATAAGGTATGATATTCGTTTCAAATCCCGGCATCAGAAAAACGAAGAAATTTTCATTCCCCGATGCCCTCATGTATTCCTTTTTCATTTCTAAAATGACTCTTGTGGTATAATCATAGTGCAAAGGACTTAGCGATGCCGGATAATTAAAGTTGATGTATTCCACAAAATAACTTTCCGATAGAATGTTGAAGATCCAGGATAGAATTCTTCTTCCCGTGTCAAAACTTCCATCTCTCTTTAGTTCATCATTTTCAAGCTTAAAATACGGAGTCATATGATTCCATTTGAAGGCCTCATAATCAGATATAGCACGATTAACATGAAATTCGAAAAAAGGATAAATAAAGACACCCTGCTCTTCAGAGATCTGGTCCATGAGATTTGATTCCTGAAGCAAGGCCAGATATTGATTTGGGCCACTGGCCGAAATTCCATAATTATAGCTTTTGAAATCCGGATTCATTTTTTCAAAAAACGCCGGCAAGGTCCTTGACTCATTGACATGTTGTCCGAGTGTAACAGAACATCCCATGAAAATGGCATATTTTGAATTTGAATTTCCGGTAGAGTTTCGATCTATTCGCCTGCCATAGTTGTCAAAAATGTAATAAACCTCCTCTTCTGCGCCATTGATATTAACGGCCGAGAAGATCGTGTCCCTTGTCCTGTTTCTAAAACCGAGGTTGATCTCTTCCATGTTTGTGCTGTATGGAAGTTGTTTGTAACTAAATGATGGTTCCGAACCACTTGTCTGAACTTCAGACGATTGACCCGACGATAAAGTTGAAAAGGAAGGAGGGTGCAACATGAATAAAAAAATCATATCTGCTACTATGAGTAATATAAGTGTAGAACAAAGGCTCTGCACAAGTGAAGAAAACCAATTACCTTTTTTAATGACGTGAATAATAAAAATCAAGATTCCAGTTAAGGAAAGGTTTCGACAGATATGCATGGGAATCTTGCGCCATTCGGGATCAAAAAGTCCTTCGGTTCTAAAAAAATGGATCATCAGATAAGACGCAAGCGTAAATCCAAGGATCACATAGGCCTTTTTATTCTTGCGGAATGAATATCTATTGGAAAAAATATGAGACATCTCTTTAAATAGATGATCGACAAATGTAATTTTTAATACTTTTGCGCCCTGCTGTAAAGCAGATACATCATGGGGGATTAGCTCAGCTGGCTAGAGCGCTTGCATGGCATGCAAGAGGTCGCCGGTTCGACTCCGGCATTCTCCACAATAATAAATAAAGGCTTACAAGAAATTGTAGGCCTTTTCTTTTTGTCATGGTGTCCTATTTAGTGTCCTATTTTGTGCCCATTTCGGCTTAATCCTTGTTCATAGAAAATATAAAAGCTGCTTCTCTAAATAGGATGTATTAACAGCTATTTATAGTAGTTATATACATTTTCATGTCTTTGAAGCCTGAATCCCTCTAATATTAATGCCTAACTCCAGGTTTGGCTTAGGTCAGCGAACATAGTAAATGAAGTGCTTTTTAGTATTTTCTTTTCCTCTAGCAAATAACACATAATTGGTTTCTAAAAATACATTGTACCAGGATGGTTGTAATAAGAGCCAATCGGGGTTAGACAATGACCCCGAGGCGGAATTTATCAGTTAGTCATATACGAGTATAAAATGGACAATAATATGTTGTAAGATTATTGAACAGGTATAATCGTATACAAATTCCATGATGTTTTGATGATGTAGTATTCGCAAAGATTAATTCATAGGCATTAGCGTTAGCAAATCTTATTTTAGGATATTTACTTGCAAATAGCTCAGAAATTAATGTCAAAGACTCTTTTATTTTTCGCACTAATTCTTCCTATCTACATGTCAGGGCAAACTTGTATGGAGGTCAAAACACATTCCAAAATATCTGATACTAGAGGCTATTTTTCAGGATCACTATCAAATGATGATCGCTTTGGAGTTCCCGCATCTCTGGGGGATTTAAATGGTGATGGGATTGGAGATATCGCTATTGGAGCACGGCGAGATGATGACGGAGGAATTAATCGAGGAGCGATTTACATCATTTTTCTTGATATATATGGGAGAGTCAAGTCATTTCAGAAAATTTCGGATACTCAAGGAGGGTTTACTGGTGTCTTGGATAATGGCGATGAATTTGGAAGTGCAATTGAAAGTATTGGAGATATAAATAATGATGGCCGATTAGAGATAATGGTTGGAACCCAATACGACGATGACGGAGGTGCAGATCGAGGTGCCTTTTGGATACTTTCTCTGAATCAAGATGGAACAGTTCATTCGCACAGAAAAATCAGTGACACTCAAGGTGGATTCAATGGCATTCTCGACAATGACGATAGATTTGGAAACTACCTTGGAGTAATTGGTGACCTAAATGGGGACAACGTCACCGACGTTGTTGTAGGTAGTTATAATGATGATGACGGAGGTACAGACCGAGGTGCCGTCTATGTACTATTCTTGGATACTTCTGGTCAAGTTATTAATGAGCAGAAAATCAGTGACACGGCAGGAAATTTTACAGGTATTCTTGACAATTCGGATAAGTTCGGTCGTCCTACCGGAATAGGAGATTTGAACAATGATGGTTATGAAGATATTGCTGTTGGCGCAATGAATGATGATGATGGTGGCACCAATAAAGGAGCGGTTTGGATTCTTTTTCTTGATTCTGTGGGAAAAGTTCAGAGTCATCAAAAAATTAGTGATACAGCAGGAAATTTCACAGGAACTCTTAATACTTCAGATGGAATTGGAAACAGCATTAGAGCAATTGGTGATTTGAATGGAGACTTGGTTCAGGATATCATGGTATCATCTACTCTTGATAATGACGGCGGAACTGATCGAGGAGCTATTTGGATAATGTATTTACAAACTAATGGGAAGGTAGGAGGACATGTTAAAATCTCTGATACTACGGGAAATTTTAATGGTATACTTGATAATGATGACAGATTTGGTTCGAGACTCGCATATCTAGGAGATTTCAATAACGACGGAATGATTGAGATTGCCGCCTGTGCCACTCATGACGATGATGGAGGTACAGACAGAGGTGCAGTGTGGATCTTATCGTTGGATCGGTGCTCTTCAGGATGCGGTAGTGGCATACAAAGAAGATTTGAAAAAGTTTATAAACTTTCTGGAAATAACTATCCACATTCTATTACAAAATCTATAGATGGGAGTTTTGCTTTTAGTGGAAACACTAACACCCATGGAGCTGGTGGCACTGATTTATTCGTGTCAAAGGTGTCTTCAGAAGGAGATACAATTTGGTCCCGTACATATGGCAGTACGAGCAACGATCTTGGCCAAAGTTCAAAAATCAAAGCTTTATCAGATTCTGGCTACCTGGTTTCAGGACGGTCTTATGGATTTGGAACAAGTAATGGTGGAGCATATATCCTGAAGCTGGATGGAGACGGGAATGTAGTATGGAGTTTGGTAGTGGACAGTATTGCCAACGAAAATGCACGTGATCTTGAATTAACCTCCGATGGAGGTTTCATTGTCTCTGGAACAAACGGCTACATTTTAAAATTTAATTCGTCAGGCTCAATGGAATGGAATAGATATTTCTCTGGAGGGGGCAATATGCATATGACCAGCGTCATTGAAATAGAAGAAAAAAGAGAATACCTCATCACAGGCCAGTCTACTGGATATGGCACTGGTGGAAGATCTGGTTATTTCATCTACTTGGATTCTAACGGAACTAAACTATGGGAAAGATATTATGACAGAGCATATCAACAGTCATTTTTATCAGCTGCAAGAACAGATGATAAGGGTTTTATTATTGGAGGATATGATCAAATAACTAATGGAAATAATCGGTTGTTTACCATGAAAATTGATAGTGCCGGAAAATACATTTGGAGCAGAAAGTATGATCATAATAGTCAATCAGGTAGAGTAATTCATATTCTAAAAGATAAAAATGAGGGGTTTGTAGTAACAGGATTCTTGAATTATTCTGGAGGGATGTACAATATGATCATGAAGATAGACGATTATGGAAATCCCATGTGGTCTAAGATGCATAAAGGAAATAGTAATTCGATTACCGAATCATATTGGGGTGAAAGTCTTCTCCAGACGGATGACGGAGGCTATATGTTTGTAAACTATGGAACAAATTTGAATGGGCCATCGAACACGGGAGCTGATCCTTACATTATAAAATTAAATAACTGCGGAGAAGGTGCTTGTAATGGAAATGATATTTCGTTCGCCACAAAAGAGTCTGAACTTAGCACAAGTGATCCAACTTCATCAGTGCAATCATGGGGCACACCAACTTTAGTGACTACCGAAGTGGATACAATAGTTTTTACTGAGGAGACCATCTGTGAATTTGACCCTTCATGTCAACTAGTTGCACTGTTTACCTCAGACACTGTTTGCGCAGGAGACACTACGAATTTCACTGATCTTTCTTACGATAGCCTGGCGAATGTGACTGGGTGGAAATGGTACTTTGGAGACGGAAATACAAATTTTACTGATCAACACCCAACTCATGTTTATGGATCTCCAGGAACTTACACCACGAGACTTGTGGTTTTCAATGATGATACAACTTATTGCAGCGATACTATAGATCTATTTGTTTCTGTACTTTCAGTTCCGTCACCTAATCTTGGACCTGACACTTCGCATTGTTACGGAGACATTATCACGCTAAATCCGGGCAGTGGGTTTTATATAACTACTTGGTCTGACTCAAGTAGTTTTTCCACTCTAAATGTCGACACGTCCGGCAAGTATTGGGTGAATCAGGCCAATATAGCTTGTTCTGCTACAGACACGATTTTGCTGCAATTTGATTTGCCACCCATATTTAGCATCGGTCCTGACTCAACCATTTGCGAAGGCGATTCATTTCTGCTCAGTGCCAACATTTCCAATTCGTCATATCTGTGGAGTGATAGTTCAACAAGCGGAAGTATTTATGTAAGTACACAAGGAATACATTGGTTAAGAGTAGATAGCGGGTCTTGTACCTCATATGACAGTATCCAATTGACAGTTTTATCCTTTCCAACCTTTGATTTAGGATCAGATACCACAATATGTGAAGGGGATAGTATTTATCTTCTAGGAAGTACTTCGAACTATAATCATCTTTGGTACGGAGGATCTGTAGATACAATTCTCAAAGTAGACAGTAATGATGTTTATTGGTTAAGTGCGTCCAATGGTCCTTGTGTCTCTTCAGATACAATTCAAGTAAACATGGATTTCCGTCCTGTTTTTAGCCTGGGAAACGATTCGATCCTATGTCAAGGAGATACACTTCGCTTGAGCACAGGTTTAACTTCACCAAATTCATTTAGTTGGAATACTGGGTCAACAATGTCCAACATATTGGTCGACTCATCTGACAACTATCATGTTACAGTGACTAACGGCGTTTGTCTAGAGTTCGATTCGATTGAAGTTCTATTCGATGATTCGTTGACTTTAGATTTAGGACCAGATACTGTTCTCTGCGAAGGTATTTTATATCAGCTGGATGCTTCCAGTCAGGGAGCTACATATATCTGGAATGATTCCTCAAACTTACCAATCAAGGTAGTTTCAATAAGCGGAGAGTATTGGGTTGTTGTTAGTTCAGCAAATGGAGGTTGCTGGGCATACGATACAATATCCATAATTTATGATACCCTACCTCGAATTGATTTAGGAGTTGATACTTTTCTATGTAGTGGCGATTCAATCAGGTTAAATGCACTTTGGTCAAATTCATCATACCAGTGGCATAATGGAGAAACCTCATCATCCATCAATACGAATACATCTGGATTGAAATGGGTTCAAGTCACGAATGGAAAATGTCTTACTTCTGATTCTGTGTGGATTGGTATTGTAGAGTATCCTTTTGTTGATCTCGATTCAATCTATGAATTATGTTATGGTGATACTCTTGAGTTATTAATTGATTCGACTTTCAACCAATACTTATGGTCGAACGCAGATTCTTCTTTTTATACAACATATCGAGATAGTGGAATCAATTGGGTTCAAACCTCAAATTATAAATGTTCCGTGACAGACACATTTTTTCTCACTCTATTAGAACTCCCTGAATCCTCTCTCAAGTCTAATTACGAGATCTGCGATATTGGGTATGTAGATGTCGATGCAGGAAACAGTGGTGCAAGTTTCTTATGGTCTGATGGATTCAAAAACAAAGTCAATAGAATAAGTGATACTGGAAAAGTATATGTAGAAATTACTCTTCAGAACGGATGTTCACTCTTAGACTCTACAATTGTGTCGTATTGTGAGTTCGAAGTAAGCATTCCAAATACCATTACTCCAAATGGAGACGGAAGTAATGATTTTTGGGTTTTAGATGGAATTGAGTTTTATCCAGATAATACGGTACAAATATTTAATAGAAATGGCCAGCTTCTGTACGAAAGTCATGGATATAAAAATGATTGGAATGGAACCTGGGAAGGAAAAGAGCTGCCTGCGACGGTCTATTTCTTTGTAGTCGATCTTGGTCCTGGGAAAGATAAATTAACAGGCACTTTAACGATAATTAGAGAATGAGGCGTTTGATCTTCATAACGTTTTCAATGCTTTTGTGTTTGAGCAAATTGTATTCACAACAGCTTTCTCAAATGACTCAACACATGTATATGAAATCTATCTTGAATCCTGCAGCAACAGGAACAGAGAGGTTTTTGAATGCATCTCTTTGGAATCGTACGCAATGGGTAGGCTTTGAAGGGGCGCCGAGGACTCAAATATTGTCGATTAACAGTTCAATCTTTGAAAAAAGATCAGGAATTGGAGGGTTTTTATTTAATGATGCGGTAGGACCAATAAATAACACAGGCGTATCCGCATCTTATTCATACAAATTACCTGTTACGCGTGATATTAAGTTAGCGTTGGGCTTAGGATTTATTGTATCGTACTACTCTGTAAATGGGAACGAATTAGACTTGAGAGATCAAGTTGATAATTTGGCTGATCAAACTCAATCATCATCAACAATCGTCCCAGAAGCTTCCACAGGCCTCTATTTATTCCATAAAGACTTTTATTTCGGAATCTCTGCAATTAATCTTGTCAATTCTAAAACACCTGTTTTTGAGAATACCAGTGTAGGTGGTGCTATGCCCAGGGTTCTTCACTTTAACGTAATAGGGGGATATGAGTATAGAATCGATAAAGACGTCTCACTTCTGCCTTCAATTTATTTCAGCAAAGCAGAGAACAATCCCGGACAGGCTGATTTTAATCTAAGATTGGACTATTCTCGCAAAGTCCAAATTGGAATTTCATACAGAACTCAAGACGCAATGGCCCTTTTATTAAATATTCGATTCTTAAAACTCTTTCATGTTTCATATTCTTATGACCTTCAATTCTCTGAATTACAAGAGTATTCGAATGGATCACATGAAATTTCCCTTGGATACAGGTTTTATTATAATGAAATCTATAAAAAGATGGATGGACTTTAGGTTTTTGGTATTGCAACGTCAGATGTTACCTCAAGAGTGTAAGCACACAAAAGATTCACGAAGAGATAAGCATAATAATGAACATATTTGTTGACAATGAGCAGTAATTTAGTGGGTAAATCTAAGAGGTTTAGTTTTGGTTTAATGGAATTGTGAAACACATAAGCACAGTGATTTAGGAAGGAAGAGTATCACTAAATGAAAAGACAAATGCACCAATAAACAAATGATCAAAAACTACTCCCCAAATACCTTTTCTAAAATATCATTCACCCGGTGATTCACATCATTCCGGATCTTTCCCTCTTCTTCGGCAACTTTGAAAAATAGTCCGTCCAGGGCTTTGGTAGTTGTGTATTCCGACAAACTATTTGTTTCGATCTCTGGATATAGAATTCCATTCAATGACCCGGTATTATAAGTCGTGATCAAACTGGCATAAGCTGATTCAGCTGAAACATTTCCAACTATCTTCTTGCTCAAAGAATTTTCAATTTTGGGCTGAAAGGTGACTTGAAGATCATCATATGTTTCTGCTTTCAGATATTGGGTAGCAGCGTCGTCCGGACCTTCAAGTATTGCTTTACTATCGGCTATCGTAATTCCAACGATGGCATCCACGAATATCGGCGTGGCTTCAGACGCCGCATCTTCTGCAGCACGATTGATCTTTAAAATAGCCTCTTCCACCAGAGCATCACCTGCCGGACCTAGCCTTGAAATATTGTCAACAATCACATCTGCTTCTGAAGGCAAAAACAATTTCACATCAACATCCTTATAATAGCCATCTACAGCATTTAATCTGGAAACGGCCGTATCTGTTCCAACCTTTAGTGCTTCCTTCAATCCGGCAACTATTTCTGAGTCCGACAATCCAACAGATTCAAGGACATCTTCTGTTTTGTCGCAGGCATTAATAATTGAAACCATGGTCAAGAGGAATAGGAACTTTTTCATGAATATTGCTTTTGGACGAATATATGAATTGGTTGGCGTTTATTTTACAACAACTAAGTCTTATTTCACTTAATTTGTGGCCATGATTGCTTGAGTTCATCTAAGTAGTCTAGACCCGCCTTTTCAAGGTTTGCAAGACTTTGAACCTTTTCCCTTTCCTGCTCCACCAAATAATAAATGTATGTTATCGTTTTTATATTTTCTATTCTCTTTATCCTTGAAAATGGAATCATATAACGTGGACCTAACTCTGAGCGCATGTACTTATAAACTACGATGATTCCACTTATGGCTCCAACCAAAGAAATTACATTGTAAGAATCTTTATTGATTCTTAACAGCATTATTATTCCGGTCACCAAAATGACAATGAACAAGAAGAATTGTATCCGCCTTTTCTTCCTGTTCTCAGAGTGTCGAACGTTTCTTTTCTTTAAGTCTTCAACCTCAGACCAGTTTCCTGAATTTGTCAGGTAGATATTGCGGTCATCAATGTTGATATAACCATGTTCGTATTTAAACCAGTGCTTCATTTTAAAATATGGGCGCTTAAAAATTCTTGATTGGACCAGATTAAGCTAAGGCTTAAATTTAAAGGAACTTAATATAAAAATATCATGAAAAGCGACTTATACCTCAAAACCATTTTAACCATAATTGCATTTTGTCTGAGTATTATGGTTCTCGAAAAATTCGATTTTGTCAAAAGTGCAAAGGCATCCACATCGGATGGCATGGGCAATTATGTTTTTGTTCCCACCAATGAAGACGGAAGCATAAGCGTGCGTTTTGCATCAGATGAGATCGATGTAAATATTACCGGCATCAATACTAATGATGAATTGGATATCAATATCGACGAAATTGGTGGTGGTTTTATATCACACGGTGGACCAATAAAAGTGGAAATAGATCAATAAAGACGTCATTCATATTATTCGGATCACAAGTGGTGGCATTTCTCGGATAGCACAATCCGGACAGGTAACTTTTGCTCTGTGAAACATGATTTTATTGCCTCTTTTTAAGCCATCAATGACCCGGATATGGTTTGAATTTAGATTGGGTCCTTTCACCGTCTCAAAGTTGTTTAGTGTGTCTCCAGGTGAAACGATGAATGACAAATCAAAACTGATTACACGGAATCCGTGATCAAATAAGCAATCATCAAGTTTTATTGTCAATGTTGGGTCGGCGATTAATTCAGTCTTTGTTGCCTGAAAATCTCGAATTTGCCCATATTGAAGGCGCGGATTTGGCAATTTTTCAATTGAAACTACTTGAGAATATAAGGTATCGGAATTCCTGATCAGCGACACGGCCGCCTCGCTCCCCTTGCTGAAGGAAACATAATAATCGCTTTGAGCATTAGTCCTGTACCTATCAGCCTCTTTGGTCAATGCTTTGTTGTGAACTATCAGTTTGCACCGATCATCCAATTCATAACCCTGAATCTTGATCTTATTTTCAATTCCTTTGTACAGAATAGCTGTATCATTTCTAATAAGACTATTGTATTCGAAGCGAATCTGCCCGGTAACGGCAAGTGTCGAAATAGTTAAAAATATCGTTGATAGCATCCTCAAGACAAAGAACAATATATGGCTCTTTGAAAAAACGTAGCGTTTTGGGTATTATTTCTCAGTCAGAATTCTCTTTGGCCATTGTTCCCTGCCGTCCGGATATATCTTGACCGGAACATCATTCAGCAGCCATCGATGCAAATGAGCTCCCAGACTTCCCATCCAAGCATGAGAAGCATAATCCTTTTGAGTTATAAATCTGACCAATTGATCTTCTTCAATCTTATTCCGGAAATAGAAGAATTTCTTGCCCATCCTCTTCTTTCTGAGTATGTCGATGACTTCCGTGTTGTTCTCCAGCCAACAATATGCATATCGATACCCGGGTCTTGATCCTTCGATCAAACCCTGAACTAGACGAAATCCGGCCAGTTTTGGAGCTCGGTATAAATATTCTGTACCTACACGAAAAAAAACATTCTCTGCTGTTGTACCTTCTTCTGAATCACCGCTGTTTAACAACAATTCAGTCTGAAGATCCAACCTTTCCTGCACCTCATCATAAACTATATCAGAATATTTCATGATACAATTTTCGGTCGAACTGCCCAATAAATTGCAGACGTTCAATGTCCTCAGCAATATGATTTCAGATTGAAGATTGACGATTATGAATTCGAATTGAGATACCCAATGGCTATAGCGTAAAAGGCACAGAAAGTTTAAATCCTATGTATTGATCGTTGGGCATATCCCTTTCATCAAACATGCTCTTAAATGAACTCTGATATTCCAGACTTAGCACGAAAACAGCAAAGTGCCCTGCATCTATTTCCATTCCAAAACCGAATTTAGCCAACGGAATATATTGATTAAAGGAAAACGAATTTCCATTGATTGAGATGTATTCGTTATTGCTTAGTAAGAATCTATTTTGCAATCCACCTTCCAGAAAGAGTCTGCCCCCTGACCAGAAAACTATGTATCTTCTGTAATCGAATTCAACGTCAAGATAATTTGCCTTAAAATCCGCATTTCCTTCACTTAACCGGATTATATCACGTGTGAAATAAACATATACCGGAATGGTCCAATAATCGGATGGAACATAATTATAAAATGCTCCGATGGAATAATTGTTGGTCCCTTGTATGTCAGAAATAAGCTCGTTTGAATTCCCAACAAGATGTCGGGCACCCAATGAAATTCCCCACTCATCATAATCCGTGATTCCTTGTGCACTTGCACGATTAACAAGAAGGAAAATAATTGCAAGAAAAAGGTAGTTAGATTTACTTCGCACTTTGGCGAAGTTAGGATTGCGTCTTTGGAGCAAACAGGAGTTTAGACCGTGAATTAATCTGATTTTGGTCAATCTCCCAGACCAAAGGCATTTTCAAAATCGATCTCTGTCTCAACCAGCAATGCAATGAGCTGATGAAGTTTTTGAATCGATTCGAGGTCCTCGCTTTTCAAATCCAGGTTTTTATCCCTCTCAAACAGGACCATCTCATAAATCCTTTTGAGGTGCTCAGACGAAATTTCCGAGTGAAGCAATCTTTCATAAAATATCTCAGGAGTCATCTTTCCGGGATTTTAATGTTTCCATGAATTTCAAACATTACTTCCTTATTTAAAAGGTCAAATTTTTAAACACCGTATTCTAATTTATAAAGGAGCACTTATAGTAAACGAGTTCTTTCTATCGTATTAGCCTATATCCTTCTGATTATTATCATTTTAGGTATTGACTTTATTCATACAAAGATGGATTTGAATGTTAGACTTTTATACAAACTAACACCATGAACATTAAGATTGCCGACCTAATGGCTGATCATGTCGTAACGACTTTACCCCATAAATCAATGGGGCATGTGAAGGACATTATGAAGAAAAATAAGATCAGTGCTGTGCCCGTTGTGAATTCAGAGAATGAACCAGTGGGAATTATTACATCAAATGATTTTAGAAATCATGTAAAAGAAGAATCACCCGTTAGCAGCTATCTATCCGGTGATCTTTACAAGGTTCCTGCATACAATGATGTGTCAGTCGCAGCAAAGATCATGAGAAAACACAGAATTCACCATGTTCTTGTTACCCACGAAGGTCAGCTTGTTGGCATTATTTCTGCTTTCGATTTGCTCGGACTGATTGATGAGCATCGGTTTTCCATGAAGAATCCACCAAGCAATAAGAAATAAAGAATTCTTCAGAGCGTTGATTAACTTTATGTTTGTCTATGCTTCAAAAAATTAATCAAAGGCTTCTTCTCGGAGTTTGTTTCATCATTTCATTTTCATTATCGCTTGAATTGCGGAGTCAGGATATTTCTTTTGAGGAGATTGACTCTCATACCCAATCATCTTTTAGAGCCCTTTCTGTAATAGATGATCTTCATGCATGGGTTTGCGGAAGCAAGGGTTGGTATGGCCGGACAAGAGATGGCGGCCAAAACTGGGAATTTGATCAGCTCGAGCTTTTCAAAGAGCTAGACTTTAGAACACTCTATGCCCTCGACCCATTTAACGCCATTGTCGTCAATGCCGGTTCACCTACATACATTCTCAGAACTTCAGATGGTGGAGAAAATTGGCTGCCGGTTTATCAAAATGCGCATGAGGATATATTTTTAGATGGAATCGACTTTTGGGATGATCTCAACGGTATAATATATGGAGACCCTATTGATGGAAAGATGACCATTTTGAGAACTTTCGATGGTGGTTATACATGGATTCCATTAGAAGAGGTTTTAAGACCCGATTTGGTTGATGGTGAAGCGTCATTTGCTGCAAGCGGAACTGGCATCAGATGTTTTGGGAATAATTCTGCAGCTATTATTTCAGGTGGAAAAGTGTCAAGAATTCATATTTCTTCTGACCGCGGTCAAAGTTGGAAGTCATCTGAACTTCCGATCATACAAGGACAAAGTAGTGAAGGAGCATATTCAATTGCCATTTCAAATACATCGCAAATGATCATTGTTGGTGGCGATTATTCTAAAGAAGAAGCGGTGGGTGACCATGTATTTCTCAGTAACAATGGAGGTAAAAAATGGAAGAAGCCAAGTATTGAAACACTTGGATACAGAGAGTGCGTCGAATACCTGGACGAGAATTCATTGATTACTACAGGACCATCCGGAACTGAGATCTCGAATGACAACGGAGAAACCTGGCAAGCGGTTCAGGATCGCATGGGAATGCACGTTGTACGGAAAGCACGAAATGGCAATCTAATTATTATGGCCGGTGGAGATGGAATAATTCAGCTGGTTAAATGAAAGGGGAAAAGTGAAAAATGAAAGATTGATGCCGATACTCACCTTTCATTTTTCATTCTTCATTCTTCATTTTTCATCTTTCAAGGTGTATTTCCCTCCTCCCATCAGACTCAAAACAATAAATCCTGTCATGTAAACAACAGGCAGTTCTTTCTTGCTCCAGGGATCATCAAAATGGGTTATGAAGGCGGCTACCAACATGGTGAACGCAAGAGGAATTGATGCGAGTTTTGTTTTGAAACCTATTATCACAAGAATGGAGCAAAGAAATTCTGAAAAGGTTGCCAAAACGAGAGAAGCCGGCTCCCCAATTCCAATGGGATCGGTAAAGCCGAAATCACCGTCTATCATGTTCGAAAGCTTCTTCCAACCATGAGGCAGCATATTTGCTCCTAACCCAATTCGCAAGAGAAGTAATGAAAGGTCCTTCAAGATCGATGATTTATGATCAGTTATCTATGATCTTTATGAGATTTCGTAAATACCTTTTAGTTCATTCAGTTTAGCAGAAGCATCAAAGTTTTGATCATGTAATATTCCTGTGCGAATGTCAAATACCCAGCCATGGACATTCAATTCCTGTCCCCCAAGAATCTTCTGATGAACAACAGGCATTTTTAACACGTTCACGCACTGCTCTTCCACATTCAGCTCAACCAAACGGTCATAACGGGCATCTTCATCGGCAATACCATCAAGTTCTGCTTTGTGAAGTCGATATACATCCCGAATATTCCTCAACCACGGATTGATCATACCCAGGTCGCCATGCACCATTGCTCCTTTTACACCTCCGCAATTGGTATGTCCGCAAACTACAATATGTTTCACTTTTAAATGATCCACGGCATACTCAATAACGGCTGAAATATTATGATCGGTATTATCAACTACATTGGCTACATTTCTGTGTACAAAAATCTCTCCGGGTTTTGCTCCCGTGAAAAGTTCTACAGATACTCTTGAATCAGCACAGCCGATATACAGAAATGGCGGACTCTGGCCTTTGGCCATTTCGTTAAAATACTCTGGATTATCACTTTTGATGTTTTCTTTCCAGTTCTGGTTATTTGAAAAAATGTCGTTGTAATTCATGTCAATGTTTGGTTAATCGTAGTTCGTTAATCGTTAATCTTAATTCGTTAATCTCTTACTAATTTCATCATGCAACTTTTGAGGCTCTTGAGTGCCAATCCTGAATTTGCTCTTTTTATCCTTAAGTGTCAATTCTACTCCATCCAATCCCCAGATATTCCAAAGCCATCCTTTTCCATAATATCTGATTCCCCATCCAAAATACCATTTGTTTCGTACTATACTAACTTCTTTGATTTGATTGGTTGCAATTCGTTTCTTAACGGGACCAATACCAAAAGTCAGAACAACTTCATCATCCATCACTTCCGTTTTCAACCTGAAAAACATCAAGGCCACAATGATACTTATTACAGTAAATGTGGATACGGCAACAATGGCATCCATGCTATCCTCAGTGCTGAATGTATAAACAATGGCCATTACGATCACAGCAATTGCCAAGATTGATAGTATCCAGTTTCCGCCTTGTTTTTCGATATACATAACTCTAATTGAATTCGAGTATTTTCTGTACTTTTTTACTATTCATATAGGAACGAATGATCTGCTGAACATCCCTATTATCTTCATAGTGTTTAATGAAATTTTCAAATTCTCTCGGATCTCCTACCTGTTCACCTTCATCCAAGAATCCAAATCCACGATAAACACCGTTTTCGACCATAACGACACTCCTCTCACCTTCATTCCTACCCTTATCCAATATTACAAAATCGCGGTGGAAATACGTCAATTCATTGATGGCATCATTCGCGCGATAATTGAATTCCTCTACAATTTCTTCACCAACACACGCCCCTCTGCACTGTTTAATGCTGTACTGAAAACAAGAACCCCCGGATGGATACAGACCGGATATCTGTTGACAAAGATCAAATCTTTCAACCATCCTGAACAGGTATTCACGAGCTGCCTGTTTGGTTGAAAAAGAAATCAATGGATCCACTTTATCAGTCAATCTTTCAACTTTCAAAGCTATATAACCTTCAGAGGTCTTTGAATGTGTTATTCCATAACTGTAATAGGTTCTTCTTTGAGATCTGTTAAATAAAGGCTGATTTCTTTTGATTTCGTCAGACTCCTTGAGCAATGCTACCAATTCACTTCCGGTAACTTCATATTCAATCCGATTGATCTGCTGTTTCATCTCAATGGCCTTTGATGAAGCATTATTCCCAAGATGACTGATGACTCTGCTTTTGATATTCACACTCTTTCCAACATAGATCAATTCATCACTTTTGTTGAAGAAATAATACACGCCGGTTTCTTCAGGCAAATCGCGAATTATATCCAAATTCACCTTTGTATTGAGCTCTCTCAAAAAACCGGGCGACAGAAGATTGTTGGCATTCATCCCATCCACTTTTAACAGATAAGAAAATAATTCCGTCGTTGCCTTGGCATCCCCCATAGCACGGTGACGTGCTTCATTTTTAATTCCGAGATCCTTGCTGAGATTTCCAAGCGAGTAGGACCTTTTTCCCGGAAGTAGTTTACGGCTCATTTGAACGGTGCACAGCTTCTTTCTTTTGAATTCTCCTCCCAGACTTTCGAACTCAGCCTTAATGAATCCATAATCGAAATTGACATTGTGAGCTATGAAAATGTGATTTTCCGTCATTTCAAAAATCCGTTTAGCAACTTCATAAAACTTTGGTGCACCCCTAACCATTTTATCGTCGATGCCCGTGATCTGAGTAATGCGATAAGGAATTTTCCTTTCGGGATCAATGAGGGTCTCAAATTCCTCAGTCACTTTTTCCCCATCAAACAATACAATGGCGATTTCCGTAATCTTATCAGACCTCGGCCTTCCACCAGTTGTTTCTATGTCGATGATGGCATACATCAGTTCAGCTCTGAAACAAGATCATTGATAATTTCCTTCATAGGTCTAACCGAATGAACGTTTTCAATTGAAGGTCCGGCACACCAAACACTTTTGTAACTGAAGCCATAAGCAGACTTTCTGAGTTTCTTCATTCCATCAAGGAAAAGGATCATCTTGATCACTTTTTTTAAACGCTTGTATTTTTTCATGAGTCGCTCAAGGAAAGTGGGTTCCAGACCCATTTCTTCTACGTAGGGTGTCTTGATCACTGTGCATGGCGTGCCACTCAAACGAGTTGTCATCACAATATCTTTTGCACCATAATTCACAACGCCATCTTTATACTCTTGGCTCACAGGCGCCTCATCGGAAGCAATGAAAATTGAACCAACAGATACACCGGCGGCACCTTCATTCATGGCCTCAACTATATCAGAAGATTTGGAGACTCCACCGGCACTGATGACCGGAATATTTATATCCTTCAATTCTTGCATGAGATCTCTCATACTCTTCGGGCCGGCATGTCCACCGGCTTGATTATTAACCGCAATAACGGCATCTGCTCCAAGACTTTCAACCTTTTTTGCATATTCCGCATTCACCACATCGCAGAATACGATCTGATTTTTTTCGTGAGCTCTTCGAATAACTTCTTTTGGATTTCCCAATGAGGTGATATAATAATCGACACCTTCTTCAAGACATACCTGAAGATCTTTTTCCAGTCTGAAATTCGATCTGTTCACAATCAAATTTATTCCCATGGGTCCTTTGGCTCCGGCTTTTACCTTTCTGATTCCTTCTCTTAATTCTTTGGTCGTTCTAAAATTCAGAGCCGGAATGGCCGCTGTACATCCGTTATTGATTGCTTCAATCAACATCTCTGGTGAAGACACCAGAAACATAGGTGCAACAATAATTGGGTAGCGTATTCCGAGAATTTCGGCAATTGATTTGTTCTTTGACGGCATTAAATGATATTTGTCCTAAAGATATTGGATTATCACTTAGCTTGGAAAAACCGGTAAGCATAAATGACCTAAAAGAAAGGGAGGATTCAGGAGAAGAACTCACTCCTCAGCAGAGACTGGCCTTGAAAAATTTTGAACGTTACAGATTTCAGACTTTATCAGGCATCAAGAATGAAGAAAAATTTCATATTGAGTTTCAGCGCCTGCAATCCATGTCGAGACTAAGCAGCTATGAAGAATTTCTGAAAGAAGATTTTCTCTGAACTATTTCGGTTTGTCGCGGTCACCTTTGATCAGGTACCTATTCAGATTGAGAATGATGGAAAGCTGGTGATGGCCAATTTCATCAAAAGGATTGGTATTGAGCCAGATATTATATCCATAAAACAAATTGAAAATTCCCATCATACCCAATCCAATTCGTGGTGTTGCAACCCATGAATCCTTTTCAAAATCACTGAGATATTTGGCCTCCAGTCCCAGAGCCAGGGCATAAAGATTTATCTCATATCCTGCTTTGAATCCATAAATGTTTCGTGGTTTATCGGGAAGAATTGTTGGTGTCCATTCCATTGAAGCGTAGTAAGCCTGCGAGAACTGACCCACGTCTTTGAACGTATATCTCAACCTGGAAATTCCGACCTCACCATAAAGAGCATTTTGCACACCGACTCCGGCACGCACACACCACATGAAATCTGTCCATTCATTATATCCGTACGGATCGTCTCTTTCAACATAAGTGTCCTGAGCAGAAGAACGAACAAAGAAGAACTGAAAAATGACGAGGAGTAATACAGCGTACTTCATAAATCATTTAAGACTTATACAAACGTTCTTAGGTTCTGTGAAAAACTTGAGTGCTTCGAATCCTCCTTCTCTTCCAACACCGGAATTTTTCACCCCTCCAAAAGGTGTGCGAAGATCCCTGAGCAACCAACAATTCACCCAAACAATACCCGATTGAATTTTCTGTGCCACCCGGTGAGCCCTGGTAAGATCCTGAGTCCATACCGTAGAAGCCAAACCATATTGTGTGCTATTCGCATACATAAGGACTTCTTCTTCGGTTTCGAATGGTGTGATGGTCACAACCGGACCAAAAATTTCTTCCTGATTCGTTCTGCAATTGTATGACAATCCTTCGATGATGGTTGGTCTAACATACCAGCCTTCCGCAAGCTCGCCATCAAGGTGAACCTGTTCTCCGCCTGTAAGAATTGTTCCACCTTCTTCTTTGGCCAATTCGATATATCCCAGCACTTTTTCCATATGAGCTTTTGATACCAGTGCACCCAATCTGCTTGAGTCATCTTTCGGATCTCCCACCTTCATTTCAGAAACTCGTGCAACGAATTCATCTCTGAATTTCTCATAAATATCTTTCTGGACAAAAATTCTTGACCCACACAGACAGATCTGTCCCTGGTTACTGAAAGAAGAATCAAGGGTTCTCGACAATGCTTTTTCAAAATCACAATCCGAGAATATGATGTTCGGATTTTTACCTCCTAGCTCAAGAGACAACTTCTTGAACATAGGCGCCGCTGTTTTTGCAATGGTCGCACCTGTAACCGTTCCGCCTGTAAATGAAATGACCGGAATTCCCGGATGTTCGGTGATGGCCGATCCGACTTTATGGCCGAAACCATGAACGATATTCAAGACACCTTCAGGAAATCCAACTTTCTTACAAATCTCCGACAACAAATAAGCCGTCATAGGGGTGATCTCGGATGGTTTGGCAACTACACAATTCCCAGCGGCCAGAGCCGGCGCTATTTTCCAGGTGAACAGATATAGGGGAAGATTCCAGGGTGAAATACAACCTGCAACACCAATGGGCGATCTCAATGTGTAATTAATAGCACTTTCTCCCATTGCATGACTTTCAGAGGCATAGTGAACAATTCCTGTCGCAAAGAATCTGAAGTTCTTGGCCGCTCTCGGAATATCTACAGATTTAGCCAACCATACCGGCTTGCCATTATCCCTGGATTCAGCTGCTGCGAGATCATCAAGGTTACTTTCTATTTCCTCAACAACCTTCAGAATGTGCGCTGACCTCTTTTCTACAGGCATGGTAGACCAAGAAGGAAAAGCCTTTTTTGCTGCTTTTACCGCAAGTTCAACATCCTGTTCATCTGAATCGGGAATCATAGAATATACCTTGCCGGTGGCTGGTTCATAATTCTCAAAGAAATTACCATTTACTGGCTCGATAAGCTCACCTCCGATGTAATTCAGAATTTTTTCCATGCCGACAAATGTAAAAAGAAAAAGTCCCGCCATTGGCGGGACTCATCGATAATTAAGGTGTCTAACTTAAATTATTCTACGATGATTTGCTTTGAAACAGTTCGGTTGACATCCATCAACCTGACGACATACATTCCTTTTTTCTTTCCTTTCAGGTTTACCGTCTCTTCAACTTTTCCGGCTTCTTTGTAAGTCTTGTTGAAGACTTTTTCTCCGTCCATATCCATTACGGTAACCTCTACCGGCTTTCCTTCTCTTACTTCAAACGCAAGATTTAATTCATTATTTGCCGGGTTTGGATAAATCTTCAAAGGATCATCTTTTCTGGTCCTTTCCCGATCATCTCCATATTCCCTTCGAACTTCTTTTCGATGCATTTTCCCATCCTTATCCTTGATTTCAACTACTTTGAGCTCTTCGCCCTTATCCTTATCGATCTGAATCTTAATCACCTTCATCGTGTGATCATCTCCACTCATATCAATGATCATATCTTCATCGCCTTCAAATTTTTCAATCAACTCTTCAACTTCATCATCTTTAATTATCATTCTTTTGACAATCATTTTTTTCTTGTGCTCGTCGAGACTTACATATATATCCAGGTCTTCCAGGATTTCTTCAATTTCTTCTGAAAGCTCATCATCCATTTCGTGCATCATCATTCGATGTTCTTCCATACGCATCTTGTGCTCTTCCATTCTTTTCTCTCTCTTGGCCATGCGATCTTTTAGTTCATCCATGTCCATGTCGGTTTCAACAATTCTAACATCGTGAACCAAGGTATCTCCATCTATGATCTTAATGGTTTCTATTTTTCTTTGAGGTTTTTCAGAACTCTCTTCTGTTTTTTCCTGCGCGTAAAGACAACCGGAAATAAAAAGTGCTGATAAGATAAGGGCTGTATTCTTCATGACTTAATGTTTTGATGACCCAAAGGTAAATTGGACATCTAAAGTATGGTGTTAACGGGAGGTTAACAAAAGTTAAAAGATGTTAAAGCCTCTTTTTCAGATAAATATGTAAGGGCTTATCTCTTATCAATTATTCCTTCACTCAAGGCACTTCATAGGCCATCGGAAGATGGTATCTCCCATAAAATGTGGTATGCTTCGTGGTGTCGTCGTACAAAAACGTCTTGCATTGATAACTGCCACGAACACCAAAAATATTGGCATTCCAGCTTAGATGAGGTTGTTGAAATACAGCCGTACTATCAAACTTGACCTGAGAAATATTGAAATGGCTATTGATCGTATCTCTGCGAACATGCACGTATTCATCCGTTTGACCTGAAACCGAAATATCAATGTACATACCCACGGCCGTCCACCCATTGAGCAATGAAAAGATTACCTCATAGAAAATAGGGTCTTTTGTATTTAAGATTGATACGACAGTCGATGCATCCAATGGGTTTTGAAATCTGAAGTATGTACTAACAATAATAACAGAATCATCACCATTCGAATAATAGAGTTGTGAATACATCAAGGTGCTATCCTGAAGCGTCCATTCCCAATGATCCGTGCAAACTATTTCGGGATTGACACCATCATTCAGCGAAATGAAATATTTCGTGGTGTCTATTTTCGAGCTAGATCCTCCAGAAATGGAAGGAGTGGTCTCTTCTTTTTTACATCCGAATAGAATAGTAAAGACAATTAGTACTGACAGTAACCTTTTCATAACCTTTAGCCTATATGCCATTCTAAAAGTACATAAACTAAGTCAAACTGTTTTTTGGAATTCTGCTTCCAGAATTTGGACCATTTCAACCATTGATCTGATAACGATTCCAAACCCCCTGGTTTATAGGCTGTTAAGCAAATATTAAAAAAGTTAAAAGATGTTAAAGCCTATTTATCAGTATCATATTGCATTTAACTTTGAAGCATGAGTTTGAGGTTGAAAATTATTATCGCCTTAATGAGTCTGGCATTGTTGGGTCTCATTTTAATTCAATTCTATTGGATTGATAACGCCATTGTATTGAAGAAGGACGAGTTCAACCAGAAAGTAGGGCTTGCTATGCGCCATATTGTTCATGATCTGGAAAAACATGAAACGGTAGAGAATCTGCGCAGGAACAGAGTAGGTCGTCAACTTATTCACCGAAAACTTCGAGAGCAGCAAAGAATGATGCTCAAGCACCGAAGAGAAGCCTTGAGACAAAGAGAACCCCGACATCGCCGCGAAAAAGTTTATCGTGATGGCAACTGGAGAATCACTGAAGAGTATTCAGATGATTCTCTTTCCTATCAGATAATTCGCGAATATCAGGAAGAGGACAGCAATCAAATGGCCAACGCTCTTCAAAATCAGTCGCAATACCTCGATGATATTTTCAGAGATCTTATGCAAGTAGATCCAATGAGAACTATCGAAGACAGGGTTAATTCAGAACTGATCGACTCTCTGTTAAAAAAAGAATTCGGGGCATTTATGATCAACACCAAGATCGACTTCGCCGTTTTCGATTATTTCGGCAGAAACATCATTGAAACTGAAAAAGGTCATGATATGGAGAATCTTAGGAATTCCATTTACAAAGCGAGACTCTTTCCAAATGATCTCTTTGGAGAACCTTATTTTTTGAGCTTATACTTTCCAAATCAAAAGACCTTTTTATTAAAAAGCATGTGGATCACTTTGAGTGTTTCAACCCTGTTTCTACTGTTGATCATCGGAGCCTTTGCTTACACGATTCATGTGATTCAAAATCAAAAGCAACTGTCAATCATCAAAAATGACTTTATCAGCAACATGACTCATGAACTGAAAACACCAATTTCAACCATTTCTCTGGCATGTGAGGCTCTTGGCGACAAGGACATTTCCGATGATCCGGGAAGAAAGAATAGATTCCTGCAGATGATCTCGCAGGAAAATAAGCGACTTGGTATGCTGGTTGAAAATGTTCTGAAAAGTTCAATCTGGGACAAATCTGATTTTAAATTAAAGGTTAGTGAAGTGGACATCCATGAGGTCATCGGTGAGATTGCTGAAACCATGCAGGTGATCACGGAACAAAAAGGAGGAGCCTTGAGCCTTTCATTGCAAGCCAAAAATCATATTCTTCAGGGTGATAAAGTGCACCTGGCAAACATCATTTATAACCTGGTTGATAATGCTATTAAATACAGTCCTGACAAAATCGATATTCAAATAAGTACATCGAGTACAGATAGAGATATTCTTGTAGAAGTGAAAGATGAAGGAATGGGAATACCTCGGGAGCAGCAGAAAAAGATCTTTGATAAATTTTATCGCGTTCCACAGGGTAATATTCACAACGTGAAAGGCTTTGGATTAGGACTGAATTATGTTCAGAACGTGATCCGAAATCATGGGGGTGAAATCAGAGTTAAAAGTCAAAGCGGAAAAGGAACCAGTTTTCAATTTAATATTCCGTTTAACTTTAATGGATGAGAAAAGGAGGAAGACAGATGAGTTATGACTTATGATTTATGACTTATGATGAGCATTGATTAAACCAAGTAAACTTGATGGATTCAAACAACATAAAAATTTTGCTTGTCGAGGACGACAAAAACCTCGGCTCACTTCTGTGTGAATTCCTCAATGCAAAATCGTTTAAAGCTGATCTTGCCACAGATGGAAATGAAGGCTTGAATTTGTTCGAAAAAGGAGATTACGACATCTGTATATTCGATGTAATGATGCCTGTAATGGACGGATTTACTCTGGCCAAAAAAGTTAGAGAAACAGACCTTCACATTCCAATTATCTTCCTGACAGCAAAGTCCATGAAAGAAGATACCATTGAAGGTTTCCGTTCAGGTGGTGACGATTATATCACCAAACCTTTCAGCATGGAGGAACTGCTGTACAGGATCAAAGCAATTCTGAAAAGATCTGCTCATGCCGATGAAATTGAAGAGAACCTTACCTACAAATTGGGTGATTTTGTATTCGATCCCAACTCTCAATCTCTTGAGAAAAATGGAACATCCATCAAATTAACCTCCAAAGAATCAGGACTGCTAAAAGTACTCTGCCAGAATAGAAACAGTACTGTTCAGAGAGAATTGGCTCTGAAGTTAATCTGGGGAGATGATACCTACTTTAATGCCAGAAGTATGGATGTTTATATTTCGAAGCTCAGAAAACACTTTAAAAACGAGGCGAAAGTTGAAATTGTGAACATCCATGGAAAAGGCTTCAAATTGATCAGCTGAAATCAGAAATGACCTCCATTTTTGTATCTTAGCAGCACATTAAAATGGAGTTATAAATGATATCAAAAAAGATATTAGAGGAATTAAACAAGCAGATCTTACTGGAAGCCGAATCTTCGCAAACTTACCTGGCCATGGCCTCATGGGCAGAAGGAGAAGGCTTTGTAGGAACAGTAAATTTCCTTTATGCACATAGCGATGAAGAAAGAGGGCACATGCTTAAATTGATACGTTATGTGAACGATAGAGGTGGAAAAGCTGAAATTCCGGCCTTGTCAAAACCCGTTTCCGATTATGACTCAATAGGTCAAATGTTTCAGACTCTGCTGGATCACGAAATCAACGTCACCGAAAATATTAACCGAATAGTCGCCGTTTGTTTAGAAGAAAAAGATTATACCACACACAACTTCCTCCAATGGTATGTCTCTGAACAAATTGAAGAGGAAACACTGGCCAGGATGATTATGGACAAGCTGAAATTGATTGGGAATGACAAGAGCGGTTTGTATTTGTTCGACAGGGACATTGAGACGCTTTCTGCTCCCCAGAACGATAGCGGTCTGAAGTAATCTGCAGCCGAAATATATTAACAGGAACTACCCTTAAGCAATGAGGTGGCTTATTTATTTCTTTTCACTGCTCACGGCACTGAGTTTTTCAGATCAGGCTTCAGCCCAATTCTGGAAAAAGAAGAAATATCATACCAAAGCTTCATCAGGTAAGATTACCAAACCACACGGAAATAAAAAGTTCAGAGATCCCTTTAAACGGAAATCCAAGAAACCGGCAAACGTAAGGACGAAGAGAAAACCTGTATTCAAATCAAGCAAAAGGATGCACAGGCATTCCACAGGCCGGAAAACAAAGAAGCCTGGTAGTAAGAAATTTTTCAAGCCTAAATACTCCAAAGCGATTGCAAAAAAGAAGTCGAGAGACAAGTTTTCAAGGAATGCAAATCGCACCAAACGTAAGTCCAAAAAGGGTGGAGGGAAATCTAACGGTATATTCCGCGGACGTAAGCGATAATTTGCTTAACTTTGATTGGGGCTTATGCCATAAATTAGAAATTGTGGCGTTCGGGAATTAAGAATCTCAGTCTGCAAAATAGAGGGACGCATTTATTCCTTCTTTGATACTTTAATTTCATATATTTACGCCCCTGTAATTACAGGTGTCTTTATTTAATATTTCTAAGATGAGGAAGTTTATTACTCTTTTGGCATGCTTCTTTGTGTGTTCCTATTCTATATACGCACAGGTCGGACAGGGTGCTATCCAAGGAAAAGTAATTGACAAAGGAACGGGAGAAGCCCTACCCTTTGCCAATGTCGTGGTGTTAGAAAACGGAAATCAGGTTGGTGGATCCACTACAGGTTTTGACGGAGGTTACTCCATTAAACCTCTTAGTCCGGGTACATATACCGTGAAAGCTACCTACGTAGGTTATGCTTCCGTTGAGATATCCGATGTAAAGGTCAGTACCAAAATTTCTTTCCTCGACATTAATATGTCTCAGGGTGAAGAGCTGAAGACCGTTGTGATTAAGAACACTCGACCGATAATCGAACAGGATAACACGACTACTGGTGGTACGGTCGACAGAGAAACACTGAACAGACTTCCTACAAGGGATGTTGCCTCAGCAGCTTCGCTTGTTCCGGGTACGGTTTCTGACCCAAGTGGTGGAACAAGTATCAGGGGTAGCCGGGGTTCTGGTAACCAGACTTTCATTGATGGTATTAAAGTTCGTGGAGGATCAAACCTTCCGAGAGCGGCCATCGAAGAGGTTGAAGTTGTAACCGGAGGTATCCCAGCTGAAGTCGGTGACCTTACCGGAGGTGCAACATTCGTAACAACGAGGGGTGCCAGCACACAGTCATTTGGTGCTGTGGAATTCCTGACTTCAGGTTTCGGATATAAAGATGGAGAGACTCAAAAAACTTGGGGACTCGACAACATGGGTTATAACCTTGGTGCCTTCACCTATGGTGGTCCGATCTGGAGAAAAAGAAACAAAGAAACGGGTGAAAAAGAACAGGCCATCATGTCTTTCATTTTCACATCAGAGTTCATACATCAGGTAGACACAAGACCTTCTATCATTGGAACATATAAGATGAAGGATTCAAAACTGAACGAACTGAAAGCAAATCCTTACATGAGACCTGAAGAAATAGGTGGAGTAAGCGGACTGAGCGGTTCAGTCTTGAGATCTGAATACACAGTACGCGAAAGTGACTTTGAGCAGGTTGACACAAGGAACAATGCTTCCAGAAGACAGATCAACCTTCAGTCGAATGTAATGATCAACACATCTGAGAATACGATCTTAAAGGTTGGTGGTACATATTATAACAACAGAGCTGAAAGTTATATCAGTACTAACTCAATGTATAACTTCTACAACAACCCACTTTCAACTGCTACTGACTGGAGGGTTTACGGACGTTTCACACAGCGCTTCCCTAATCCAGAAGTGAGCGAAGAAGATGCCGACAAGAACTATTTGAAAGATGCCTATGTTTCATTGCAGGTTGATTATCAGCAGGCAATCAGAGGATCTGCTCACAGAGAACATGGTGATGAGCTTTTCAAGTATGGTTATGTAGGTCAATTTGAATCAGTGCTTGAGAAATCATTCTCAGATGGTTTCTGGCCTGGTGTTGGAAGTGCAAGAATTCAGGATGGTTGGAATCAGACAAACTGGTTGTTTACCAGAAGTGATCTGAATCCGATCCTGGCCAACTATACCGATCAGTACTACGATCTTTATAAGGACAAAGATGGAAATCCGGATGTTGAAGGAAGATACGACAACATCAATAACGTACAGACCTTCACAGTGATCAACGGAGCAGCGCCTCCAAGTGTTTATGGTTTATGGGTTGGTCAAGGTAACTCTAATGTTGGGTATAGCAAGTCTGTTGCCAATCAGTTCAGACTTACTGCGAGTGGTGCGGCCGACTACGGAGATCATGAATTCAAGTTAGGTTTTGAATTCGAACAAAGGGTTGATAGAGGATACGGCATTAGCAATCCTGCTGAGCTCTGGAATATTGGTCGTCAGCAAATGAATTTCCACTTGCAGCAGATCGATTCAAGTTCGGCTGAAGTGATTTACATCAATGGAGTTCCTCACGTATGTTTCGACAGATGGTACAGAGAAAATCCAAATGGAAAGTTGGGTCAGGAGCAATTCGTATTTGACTATAAAGTCAGAGAAGCTCTTGGTTTCGATCCTGAAGGAAATGATTTTGTGGATTTCGACAATTACGATCCTACCTTATATAAGATCGATTATTTCTCAGCTGATGACCTGATCAACAACAACTCAAGATTGGGACTTAGCTATTTCGGTTATGACTTCAAAGGGGATAAGCAAAACGGCGCACCTTCTTTGGATGACTTCTTTAATGAAACAGATGAATTCGGAAGAAAGACAAGACCAATTGATGCCTTCCGTCCGATTTATGCTGCTGGTTACATCCAGGATAAATTCACCTTCGATGACCTTATCTTTAGAGTTGGTTTGAGGGTTGACTACTTCGATGCAAACCAGAAAGTATTGAAAGATCCATACTCACTTTTCCCGACAATTAGAGCAGCTGAGATCAGATCAACAGGTGTTTCTACTCCGTCGAATATTGGAGATGACTTCGTAGTTTATGTGAATGAGGATAAGTCTGGAATCGACAACTTGAGAAACAATGAAGTAACTGTAATTGGTTATCGTAATCCGGAAGACAACACTTGGTACGATGCCAATGGTACACTTGTAGGAAGAGCCAGTGCCTTGACAGGTGGTAGTGGAAATCCATTCCCACTTCTTCAGAATCCTGACAAGACATCTACAGTTGAAGATTTGAATTCGAGTTCATTCGAGGATTATACTCCTCAGATATCTCCGATGCCAAGGATCTCTTTCTCATTTCCAATTTCACAGGTTGCATCTTTCTTTGCCAACTACGATGTATTGGTTTCTCGTCCAACATCTAACTTGCAGTTCAGACCAACAGATTATCTCTTCCTGGGTTCATCAAGTTTGATCAACAACCCGAACTTGAGACCGGAAAAGACGATCACGTATGAGATTGGATTCAAACAGGCTTTAACTGACAACACTGCCATTACATTCTCTACTTTCTACAGAGAAATGAGAGATCAGATTCAGGTGTTCAGATTTGATGGTGCCTATCCTATTACATATACTTCATTCGACAACATCGACTTTGGTACAGTAACAGGATTTACATTGGCCTATGACTTGAGAAGAGTTAAGAATGTGGCCTTGATAGCCAACTACACATTGCAGTTTGCTCAAGGTACAGGATCTAACTCACAGTCTCAGTTTACACTGGTTAATGCCAACCGTCCAAACTTGAGAAACATTTCACCATTGACATACGATCAGAGACACAGCTTCGTATTGAATTTCGATTTCCACTATGGAATGGGTAAAGAATACAATGGTCCTAAGATGAAGATCAAAGGTGAAAGCAAAGACATTCTTTCAGGAGCCGGTTTCAACATTACTGCCAGAGCCAATTCAGGTACTCCATTTACGAAGTACAGAAACATTGTTGGTCTTACTGGCGGACAAAGTCCTTCGCTTGAAGGTGATGTGAACGGATCCAGACTTCCATGGAACTTTGCCGTGGATATGAGAGTAGATAAGAGATTCCAGGTAATCTTTGGTAAGGAAGAAAAACAAAACAGGAAACCGGCCTTTATGGAAGTCTACCTGCAGTTTAACAACCTTCTCAACACTGCCAATGTAATTGGCGTTTACCAGAGTACAGGTAACCCAGAAGATGATGGTTATCTAACCTCAGCTATAGCCCAGCCGACAATTAACTCTGCTACCAATTCGGCATCATTTATTGATCACTACAATGCGAGACTTGCGAATCAGTTCTTCTTTGCGACTCAGCGAAGAGTGAAGTTGGGTGTAATTCTCGAATTCTAATAAATTAAGGCGATACAGACATGAAAAAGATGACAAGAACTACGATAATCTTAGCGGGAGGATTATTGCTTTATGCCAGCAATGCATTTGCAATTTATGACGAAGCCGTCGAAAAACTAAAAAAGCAAACCCACAAATCGCCCAGATCGGCCGCAGAATGTGCGCCGGCAACTACGGTTGACTACCTGAACTTTAACAATGTTAATGCCCTGATTGAAACAGGAGGTAGAATGTGGCAGGACAGACCAAACTCTGCTCCGGCATACGAAGTACCTCAGTTTTCAGGAAAAACTGCAATTTATTCCGGTGCCCTTTGGATGGGAGGAACGGATGTGAACGATCAGTTGAAGATCGCGGCCATGACTTACGGTCAGGGTACGAATGACTTCTGGACTGGTCCTTTGACAACCGATGGTTCAGCAGAGATCACACCCGACGTTTGTCGTGATTACGATGAATTCTTTCACATTACAAGACAGGAAGTTGTTGATTACATTGATTACTGGAATTGTAATTTGAATCCGGATCCAGATCCGGCTCTTAATTGTGATGACAGAGACTTTTCAAGTTATTCGATCCCAAAAGTCATTCTTGAATGGCCTGCCCATGGTGATGTTGACAGAGGTCAGGACTACTACCTGGCTCCCTTCTTTGATGCCAATGGTAATGGTGCTTATGATCCTGAAGGTGGTGACTATCCATATTATGATCTGAACGGAGACATCGACTGTAGAGCGGTAAGAGATATCAGACTATTTGGTGATGATACTTACTGGTGGGTATTTAACGATAAAGGGAACATTCACACGGAGACAAATGGTCAGAGTATTGGTATGGAAGTGAGAGCCCAGGCTTTTGCCTTCGCTACCAACGACGAAGTGAATGACATGACATTCTACAACTACGAATTGATCAACAGATCTACATTCACCTTGTTCAACACTTATTTTGGACAGTGGGTGGATCCCGATATCGGTTGTGCCGATGATGATTATGTTGGTTGTGATGTTGGTCGAGGTTTAGGTTTTGCCTATAATGGTGACAATTTTGATGCAGATTGTAGAGGTGTACTTGGTTATGGTGATCTGGTTCCTGCAATTGGTGTTGACTTCTTCGAAGGTCCATATCAAGATAATGACAGCATCAACAACCTAGTAGGTATTGGTGATGGTGAAGCCCTTAACGGAATTGGATACCTTGACCTGAGCCTTCCAAAAGAATTACAGGATAGTATCATTGATAACGAGCGTTACGGTATGCGTAGGTTCGTTTATTATGACAGAGGTGGAGACAGATTGAGAGGAGACCCTCAAACAGCTCTTGAACACTACAACTATTTGAGATCAATCTGGAGAGATGGTTCTAAAATGGTATTTGGTGGTCAGGGTCACCCTTCTAACCCGGGTGCTACAAATATCGAGTGTGACTTTATGTTCCCTGGACCTTCTGATCCATTGAACTGGGGTACAAGAGGTACTGATCCCGGATTTGAGTGGGATGAAATCGCCGCTGGTAACCCTCCTTTCGACAGACGATTTATCCAGTCGGCCGGTCCATTTACACTTACACCAGGTGCTGTTAATGATATTACAGTGGGTGTTGTATTTGCCCAGGCTGCTTCTGGAGACAACTATGCTTCAGTTGAAAAAATGATCAATGCTGATAGAAAAGCACAGGCATTGTTCGACAACTGTTTTGATGTATTGGATGGTCCTGATGCTCCGGATTTAAGTGGAGTTGAATTGGATCAGGAGATTATTCTGGTTCTTTCGAACAAACCTGGAGTTTCTAACAACTACAAGAAATTCCCGGGTGATTATGAAGAGGAAGATCCTTTCATTATTACACCTGACGGAGAAGAACCTTATGATAACAAGTACAGATTCCAGGGATATCAGATTTACCAGGTTTCTGATGCAAGTGTTTCTGTAAGTGATCTTGATGATCCTGACAGAGCCAGAATTGCTTTCCAGTGTGATATTAAGGACGAAGTCGCAAATCTTATCAACTTTGAATTCAGTGAAGAGCTAAATGCTTCTGTTCCTGTAGTTGAAGTTGAAAACGCAGCCAATCAGGGAATTCAGCACACCTTCCGTGCAACGAATGACCTCTTTGCTGTTGATGATCCAAGACTGGTAAACTTCAAGACTTATTATTATATCGCCATTGCTTACGCTCATAATGAGTTTAAGCCTTACATTCAGGACGACCCTGAATTCTCAGATGGTCAAAAATTGCCTTACATTTCTTCTAGGAAGAGTACTAGTGGTGCCATTAAATCAGTGGCCTTCACTCCTCACCCCCAATCACCGAAGTATGGTGGTATGATCATGAATGCCGCTTATGGCGATCAACCTGATATAACAAGAGTGGAAGGAAGAGGTAACAGTGGTAACCCATTGGCCTTTACTCCTGCAACCTTGGAAACTCTTCTGGAAAATTCATTTACACCTGGTGCCAACCAACCTACTTACATTGGTGGTAACGGACCTGTAACGATCAAAGTTGTAGATCCAACAAGTGTTGTTGATGGAAACTTCACAATGCAATTCTACAAGAATACCGATGACGAGTATGAGTGGAAGGCATGGAGAGTTGGAGAAGGACCGGCTGAATTGAATGACACGGTTTATTCTCAAACACCTGTTACAACTGAGAACGAACAAATCGTTCCTCAATGGGGTGTTTCAATCGTAACGAATAGTGTAAATAATCCTAATGAATTGATGGGTCTCGAAGGAGAACCAGATCCGAATTACAACAATGGATTTATCAATGCAACGATTTCATACACTGACAGTGCAAGAGCATGGTTAAGTGGTGTTGAAGATCTTACAGGTACTGATGATCAGAACTGGATCAGAAGCGGTACTGCAAATGAGGAGGCTAATGCTGACAATCCATCACCGGATTATCTGTACAATTCATATTTCAAGAATTACGTGGATAATAATGGTGATGATAACAACGCAGCCATGGACCCATTCTCAATCTATAGTGGATTGATCGGGGGTACATGGGGACCGTTCAGACTTGCAGCTTACTCAAGATTGGATCAGAATAACTTCCAGGTAAGTCATGCTCCGGGTCCTGGTCAGCTGGCAGGTATCGGTGTCATTAACGGTGACCTGGAAAACTTATCATCAGTTCAGATTGTGATTACTAGCAATAAAGAATACTGGACTCGATGTCCGGTTCTTGAAATGCAGGACAATCCTGATCTGGCCATTGGAAATGCCACTAAAAACACTCCAAGATTGAGTCCGTCTGTTGACAAGGACGGAAATCCTGACGGTTCCGGCACAGGAATGGGTTGGTTCCCTGGTTATGCAATTGATTTGGAAACGGGTGAGCGATTGAATATGGCATTTGGAGAAGACTCGTGGTTGGGTAACAACAACGGTTCAGATATGCTCTGGAATCCTACTTCTACCATGAATGGAGGATTTACAGGAAATCCAGCCAATCCAGGTGAAAGAGAAAGAGTATGGGGTGGTAAACATTACGTATATGTCTTTGGTAACACAGCCAATTTCGAAATCAGCTCAAGCATCAACATGCCATCATATGATGAAGGTCAAACCCTTTATGGTTTGCTGAGCAATACCGATGCAACGGTTGCAAATACCTTCACTTCATGTATCTGGGTTGGAATGCCAATGGTTTCACCTAATGGCATTTATCTTGATTCAGATGTGAGTATTTCATTGAGGGTTGATAAACCATACAGAGATTATGAATCTGATTCATTGCAAAACAATGGAATGCCAATGTATAGATGGAATATGGAAAACCTTAGAACACAGAGAAATGTGACAAGTGTGGCAGAAAGTGCCCTTGACATTATCCGCGTGGTTCCGAATCCATATTATGCATTTGCCACGCATTACGAGCAGAATCAGCTAGATAACTTCGTTAAGATTACGAATCTACCGGAGAGATGTACAGTATCAATCTATAATGTATCGGGTACTTTGATCAGAAGGTTCAATAAGTCGGATCCATCTACAGAAATCAGGTGGGATCTGGTGAACCAGAGTAACGTCCCAATTGCCAGTGGACTTTACCTGATCCATGTGGATGCACCTGGAATTGGAGAGAAAATTGTTAAGTGGTTTGGCGTGTTGAGGCCAGTCGACTTGCAGGGATTTTAATGATATTATTTAGAAAGAAAAGAATCACTTAATATGAAAGCGTTCAAAAAAATAGGTGTCGTAGCAATGGGACTCGTTCTTGGAATGAGTCCCGTGTGGGCCGGTAATAATGAAAGATCCGGACAGGCCGGAGCTTCAGAATTGCTGGTCAATCCCTGGTCAAGAAGTACGGGGATGGGAAATGCCGGTTCGGTTTTGATCACCGGTATTGAAGCCATGGCCTTGAATGTGGCCGGACTTGCAGAGACAAGAAAATTTGAATTCAATTTTTCTCACAGAGAATGGCTTGCTAATTCAGGCATTGATGTTAATGCTGTTGGTATTGCCACACATGTTGGAGAATCAGGAGTGTTCGGAATGTCTATCATGACTATGTCATTTGGAGACATTACCGCTACTACGGTTAATCAACCGGAAGGTGGGCAGGGTACATTTACCCCACTGTTCTTTACAGGATCTCTTTCCTACGCCAAGCAGTTTTCCGAGCGTATTAATGCCGGTTTGACTGTTAAGGCAGTTCGTGAAGAGATTACCAACGTTAGTGCCAATACTGTAGCTATTGACGCCGGGGTAAACTATACGACTGGTATCCATGATGAGTTCAAATTTGGTATTGCACTTATGAATATTGGTCCGGCAATGAAATATTCCGGTTCTGGTTTGAATACAGTTAGTCCAATTCCCGGAACTGCTGATGCTCAGTATACACAACAACAGAGATCTCAACAGTTCGAGCTTCCTTCTTTGTTGAACATTGGTATTTCTTATGACTACCTTATCAATTTAGTTGAAGACACCACAAGACCAGAAGTAAGAGCAGATCACCGAATTACTGGTGCTTTTAATTACACTTCGAATTCGTTTACACCAGACCTCTATGCATTTGGAGTTGAATATGCCTTTAAGGAGATGTTCATGGCCCGTGCAGGTTACGTAATAAAAGGTGAAACAGGATTTGAAGATTTGGGAGATAATGCCTTGACAGGACCTTCTGTTGGAGCAAGCTTCGAATACCCTATGAGCAGAAAGGCAGATAAAGGAACTGTGGCCCTGGATTTTTCATGGCAAGCGACACAAAATTTCGGTGGCATTACAAGCCTCGGAGTCAGGCTAAACCTTTAGAATCTAATTACATACATAGCTAAGGATTTTACTTTTTATAAGTAAACCATTACATTTATACTATAAAGCGGTATTATGTCACACTTGAATTACTTTACAGAAGAAGGCCTGGAGAAGTTAAAGGAGGAACTCAAGGAATTAAAGGCCGTGGAGCGTCCCAAAATTTCCAGACAGATTGCCGAGGCAAGAGATAAGGGAGATCTTTCAGAAAACGCGGAGTACGATGCTGCGAAAGAAGCTCAGGGTTTGCTCGAGATGCAGATCAATAAACTTGAAGAAGTTATTAGCAATGCCCGCGTCATAGACGAGAGTCAACTTGACGACAGTAAAGTTCTTATTCTGAGTACCGTTAAGATCAAGAATAAGAAGAATTCTGCTGTAATGGAGTACACTCTTGTATCTGAAAAAGAGGCGGATATAAAGGCGAAGAAAATTTCTGTCGATAGTCCGATAGCCCAAGGCTTGCTTGGTAAGAAAGCGGGAGACGTAGCTGAAATCAAGACTCCCGCAGGAATGATGGAATTCGAAATTCTTGAAGTTCACAGATAATTATGGCCAGCATCTTCACCAAGATCATAAATGGTGAAATCCCTTCTCACAAAGTAGCGGAGACCGAGAATTTTCTCGCTTTTCTCGATGTATTTCCTATTGCAAAAGGACATACACTCGTCATTCCCAAAAAGGAAGTCGATTATATCTTCGATATTGAAGATGAAGAGTACAAAGAACTATGGTCTTTTGCCAAAGAGGTTTCAAAAAAAGTGGAGAAAGTAATTCCTTGTGAGCGTATTGGAATTGCAGTAATCGGACTTGAAGTTCCACATACACATATCCATCTGGTTCCGATTAACGACATTGGTGACATCAACTTTTCTAAACCGAAACTGAAGTTTTCTGACGAAGAAATGGCTGATATTGCTCAGCGGATCAGTCAGGCCTAACCAACTTTTCTATCGGGATTGTCCTTTAAGAATGATCCCCATCCACTATACGATTTTCCTTGGGACGTAATGCTTCCCGATTGGATATGATGACATACAGCAACGGCCAGGCCGTCTGTAGCATCAAGATGTTTGGGAATCTCTTTGTATTGCAATAAAGTGGATAACATTGCCGAAACCTGCTCCTTGGATGCATTACCGTTACCTGTGACGGACTGTTTTACTTTTTTTGGAAGGTATTCAGTAATTGGCAGATCGCGATTCAACGCAGCAGCCATTGAGACACCCTGGGCCCGACCCAGTTTCAGCATCGACTGTACATTTTTTCCGAAGAATGGAGCCTCAATGGCCATTTCATCAGGATGATATTCATCGATTAGTTGAAGAGTACGATCAAATATTCTCTGAAGCTTCAGGTAGGCATCACCTAGTTTAGTGAGATGAACTGAACCCATGGTAATGAGTTTCATTTTCTTATCCTTTACCTCAATAATTCCATAACCCATGATGTTGGTACCGGGATCTATGCCAAGGATCACTTTATCTGTCTGCTCCTTCATCTTGAACGAAGTTAGTTTTTTTAAGGAAGCCTGTAATTGGGTATTCGTGTATTCCATTACTTTTATAATGTCCAGGCGCGAGAATAACTCAGTTCAAGCTTTCAGATGTCAATCACAGTCACACTCCTTACACTCACAATGCTTACATGGTATACAGGTTTCTTTCTTTATTCATTTTTAGCAAAAAACAGAGAGTATGGGTCAGGACAAGGTGAGAAACTAAAAATCACAGTACTCATTCCATTCAGGAACGAAAAGGATAATCTTGAGAGGAATTTCAAGGCGTTAAATGAACAAAGCCTGTCGGTCGAAGATTTTGAGGTCATTTATATTAATGACCACTCAGATGATGGTGGAGAAGATCTGATAAAAAATCTGATTTCAAGAAGTCAAGGTTCATTCCGGCTGCTCGAGCTTGGCGACGGTAAATTCTCTAAAAAAGAAGCACTGAAAACCGGTATTGATAATTCGAACGGTGGATTAATTGTAACAACTGATGCAGATTCTATTGTTGGACCCAAGTGGTTGGAAAAAATTTCAGGTCATCATCAGAAATCATCCTCTCCATTTATAATCATGCCTGTGAGTTTAAGGAAAGGAAATTCATTCCTAGCAGCATTCCAAAGACTGGAATTTATGTCATTACAATACGTCACAAGAACTTTTGCATTTCGAGGAAACCCCATTCTATGTAATGGTGCCAACCTTGCTTTTGAGAAGAGACTTTTCTATGATCTTGGTGGATACGAAGGGAATGAGCACTTTGCCTCAGGTGACGATTTTTTCCTTTTGATGAAAATGAGAAAGCATGACAAGAAGTCGATCAGTATTTTAGATGACAAGGATGTGATAGCGATGATTGATCCGGAAAAACGTTGGACCGCATTTCTACAGCAAAGAATCAGGTGGGCTTCTAAAACCAAAAGAGCGGGTTCTAAACTTGTATTCTTTATTGGGATCATGAATACCCTGATGGCTCTTTACCTTCCTGTAATTTATTTTCTCGAATCAGCTTTATCTGCTGTTACATTTCCAGTTTTGTCAAATACATTTCTGGCTATCAAATTCATTGGAGATTTCCTGATGTTGAATCAAGAAAAAAACTCATCAAATTCCCTTTTTACGTTTTCAAATTTCTATTTGACATTTCTCCTCTACCCCATTTATATTTCTTTTATTTTCGTCGCAACGCTCTTTATGAGCCCTACATGGAAAGGTCGAAGAATTAGACATTAATATGCTGATAAACAGAAATCAGTACAAAGAATTGATTCGCAATCCACTATTCATTTTTGGTGGTATTATCGTTCTTATGAGTCTGTTGGTTTCAATTGGTGGAGCCATGATTCGTCCTGATTCTTCTCCTCATGCCAATTCTCAACTTCTGCAACTATCAACTTTAAAACCTGGAGAAGAAGTTTTCTTTCTTCGTATTAAAGAGAATATTGAATCCGATTATTCTTTTCCATCTTCGTGGTTTATAGGCTGGAATGACGGGTATAAAGAAATTCCTATTTCGAAGCACGAATTGCTGAAAGAGCAAAGTATCATGGCTTTTCAAAGAGTAGGTTCAGACATGTGGGAGGAAATTGATCTAAAGGCTAACGAGTGCACTTTGGTTACAAAAACTTTCTATCTCGGGACAGATCGTTATGGACGCGACCTGCTGAGCAGGCTCATGGCTGGCACCTATATTTCACTCAGTGTTGGCATTATTTCTGTTTTCATCAGTCTGCTGCTCGGCATCACTCTCGGTTTAATTGCCGGTTATTACAGAGGTTGGGTTGATCGTATCATCGTTTGGTTTATTAATGTGATCTGGTCCATTCCTACTCTTCTTCTCGTTATTGCAATTACACTTGTTCTTGGCAAAGGATTCTGGCAGATTTTCGTTGCCGTTGGATTGACTATGTGGGTGGAAGTGGCCAGGGTTGTCAGAGGTCAGGTCATGAGCGTCAGAGAGAAGGAATATGTTCAGGCCGGTATCGTCCTTGGATTTAGTGATTATCGCATCATCACCCGACATATTTTACCCAATGTCTTGTCACCGGTCATTGTTATTTCTGCTGCTAATTTCGCGACTGCCATTTTACTTGAAGCCGGACTAAGCTTTTTGGGTATTGGTGCCCCACCGCCAATTGCCACGTGGGGAAAAATGATCAGCGAACATAAAGCCTATCTTATAACAGGAGATGCACACCTCGCTATTATTCCGGGTATTGCTATCATGTTATTGGTATTGTCTTTCACGTTCATTGGAAATGCTCTGAGAGATGCCCTTGATGAGCGACGGCTGGAAAGAGCTTAAAAAATCAGAAGGGCGGCCATATAGATCACAAATCCCATCAGCATAAGATAAAGAGTATAAGGCAGGATCTCTTTGGCTTTAAGTCCGGTTATTCCGAGCAGCGGAAGTGCCCAGAATGGCTGTAACATATTGGTGAGTTGATCTCCATATGCAAGTGCCATGATACATTTCGAAAGTGGAATACCCATTTCATTGGCAGTCTGTATAATGATTGGACCTTGTACAGCCCATTGACCACCACCACTTGGAACAAATACATTCACAATCCCGGCACTGATAAACGTGAATATTGGAAAAGTCACTTCATTGCTGATCGAAATGAAGAAATGCGACATTGCCTCAACCATGCCACTACCCTTCATAATGCCCATAATTCCGAAATAAAGAGGGAATTGAATTAAAATGCCAGCTGCACCACCAATGGCTTCATCAACCGCTGCCACAAATCGATGGAAGTTACCATGAAGAAAAATTCCCAGAAAGAGAAGGAAGAGATTGATAAAATCAGGTGTAATAAATGTTACGCCGGAATAGTCCCCCTTCCCGTCCTATTCTGGCCACAACACCAATCAGTATCAGGATACCAAATATCCGACCGATCCAGTTACTGTAATTAAGCGTGTCGGCACCGGAAATATCTTCTTCTTTTTTATAATCCCATTTTCTGATCGCCAAAGTGAATGATTGATTCCCTGCTTTTTTTGCCATGAAATACATTCCTGCAGGAAGTATCACAATCAGAGCAAGCATCACCACGATATTCATGGTGCTGAAAACGGTCAAATCAAAAGGAATGGAATATGGAAGTGTATCTAATTTACTTTCGGAATAGATTCCACTCATTAATTCATTGAGGTGGCCTGTTTCGGCCACTTTGACCAGACTGGATCCCGAAATTCCTCCATGCCAGACCATCAACCCTGAATAGCCTGCAGCACCAATCAAGGGATAGTTCAAACCGAGATTGTGATGTCTTGAGTGCTCTGCAACCTTTCTTGCAAAAATAGCTCCAAAGATCAGGCCTAGTCCCCAGTTGAAGAGACTGACGATAACAGTTAATAAGGTGACCATCACGGCAGCACGCGGTGTATCTGTGCAAAATTTCAGAGCATAATTAATAAGGTTCTCAACGGGTTTGGTCAGGGCCAGAACATGGCCCAGTATGAGCATAAGCATCATCTGGAAGGCGAATACCAGAAGCCCTCTGTTCCACAAACCCTCTTCCCAGAGCCCTGCTAAATGAAAGGCATAACCAATCCTCAATGTTTCACCTCTTGGATCCGTGAAAGTCCAGGCAAGAAGAAAAGTGAATACGGTCAATAATACAGCAATCGTAAAAGGACCCGGTAGCAGTCGCTTAAACAGATTGGCATATTTGTCGACAAAGGTCATTGAATGCTTTCCGCCAGCAGAATCTTCCAGGCATCGATCACTTTGCCTTCTGAAAGTTTATTTTTCGCTTCCTCGTGGAGAATGGTCCTCACATCATCTGTCTCAACATTTTCAATGAGTGTCATCAAATTGTCTTTGCGGTAAGAAGCCGCACTTTTCATATCTGGAATTTCTTCCACATTTCCGAGCTTTCCAAGATCATTACCGCTCAGTATTTCACTGCTGAGAATATGTTCGGGAATACGATCCACCCCAATTCCCTTTGTAACAAGCGGTTTTTCTACTTCAAACAATCCTTTTCTTGATCTAGTATACCAGTTTCCTCCCATTCGTCCTACCAGGTCAATTTTGTTCTGATCGATTCGTCCGTTCTCATCTAGAATATCTTCATCAATATGAATCATTACGATCTCAGAAATAACAAGATTTCCGGCACCACCATCCTGTCCCAACTCTATGACATCCTTTACGATGCATTCCAATTGCACTGGTGATTCCTTAACTCTGGCAGGTTTGACCATTTCAGATTCGATGGGCGTCAAACCCGACTTGATGAATTCATCAACTCCTTTCTCATATTCTGTGCTTGACAGAGATACTTGTTGAACAATATCATAGTTCACCACATTGATTACGACTTCTGCTACTTCTTTCACGTTTTCATACGTGTGCTTGGTGGTATTGTCACGACCTCTTCTTGCGGGAGAAAAAATGGCAATAGGTGGGTTGGCACTAAAAACATTAAAAAAGCTGAAGGGACTTAAGTTTCTGTTGCCTTCCTTATCAACCGTGCTTGCTAATGCAATTGGCCTTGGACCTATGGATCCAAGTAGGTGTCCATGCAACTTCGGCACAGCCAGGTCGGAGGGTTTGATCTTTAACATATAGAGTGAATTTCAAACAAAAATATGATTATTTGAAAGCCGAATGATCTAAAAAATGATTCGCTTACATTGTGGATATTAGAAAGAAAAAATACTAAATTTGCCTCCCTTTTTTGAAGAGGCCACATGCGGATGTGGTGAAATTGGTAGACACGCTAGACTTAGGATCTAGTGCCGCGAGGCGTGTGGGTTCGAGTCCCTCCATCCGCACAAAAATGACGAGGGGATTCTGGGAATCCCCTTTTTTGTTCCAGAACCACATGAATATAGTTAGAGAAAACGTTGACGATTTAAATGCAGTTGTAAAGATCAAGCTTTCACCTGAAGACTATCAGGAAAAAGTTGATGCCAGACTGCGAGACTTAAGAAAGACAGCCAACCTTCCGGGATTTAGAAAAGGTCATGTTCCTATGGGTATGATCAAAAAGATGGCTGGCACAGGAACCCTTGTTGAAGAGATCAATAAAATTCTTTCCAATTCGATCAACGATTACATCAATGAGAACAAACTGAATATTCTTGGAAATCCCCTTCCGAAAGATTCAGAAGAGAACTCAATAGACTGGGAGAGACAAAAAGATTTTGAATTCGAATTCGAATTGGGTCTTGCGCCTGAATTCGACTCCACTGTTCTTTCCAAAGTAAAGGTTGAGAAGTATCAGATCAATGTCGACGAAAAACTTCTAAACGATCAGATCAACGACCTTGCCAGGAGATATGGTAAGATGAGTGAATCGACAACCATCACTGAAGATGATTTCGTGAACGGAAAATTTGAAGAAGTCGACAAATCAGGAGAGCCGATTGAAGGTGGAATTGTCAATCCATCGAGCTGGTTGGTATCAAATATCGAGAATAAGAAGGTAAAGAAAGCCATCCTGGGCCTTCCGGTAGGTGAATCATTCACCATGAAATATGATCAATTTGATTCTGATGATGAGAAAGCGAGATTATTGGGAAAGGCAAAAGAGGAATTGATCTTTAACAAATCATCCTTCAAGTTTACCGTTGAAAAGATCAACCACATAGAGGCCGCTGAGATCAACCAGGAATTGTTTGACAAGATCTTCGGTCCGGGTATTGTGAAAAGTGAGTCAGAATTCAGGGACAAGGTATCTTCTGACCTGAGTATGCAATTCGATAACACCAGCGACCAAAAGCTTTTATTCGATATCCAGGAAAAAATCATTGAGAAAAGTAAAATTGCCCTGCCGGACGAATTCCTGAAAAGATGGCTCATGAATGCTAATGAAAAGCCTTTGACTATTGAACAGATCGATTCTGAATATGATCAATATTCAAAAGGTTTGAAATGGCAGATCATTGAAAACAAATTGATCAGGGAAAACGACCTTCAAGTGCCACAGGAAGACGCTGAAAACTATACCATTGGTCTTTTAAAGCAGCAGTTTGCTCAGTACGGTCAGCAGTCACCGGAAGATGAGCAATTGAGAGAAACAGCCAAGTCATTGCTTCAGAATCAAGAGGAAGCGAAGAGGATTTACGATCAGCTTTACGACAAGAAAATAATGGAGTATTTCAAGGAGAATCTTAAAATAAAGGACAAGAAAATTTCATATGATGATTTTCTTAAATTAGCCAGAAAGTAAGCTAATTTATTTTAATGACAGACCCTAAAGACTTTAAGAAATACATGACGAAACACAGAGGTGTTTCGAGCATGACATTCCAGGATTATACATCGGCTATCAACGCCTATATTTCACCAACCATTATCGAGGAGAGACAACTTAATGTTGCCTCAATGGATATCTTCTCACGTTTGATGATGGACCGCATCATCTTCCTAGGAACACCGATCAATGACGACGTTGCAAACATCATCATGGGTCAGCTTCTCTACCTCGAATCAGTTGATGCTAAAAAAGACATAATGATCTACCTTAATTCACCGGGTGGATCAGTGTACGCCGGACTCGGCATTTATGATGTAATGCAATATGTTGCTCCTGACATCGCCACTATTTGCACAGGCATGGCCGCCTCAATGGCTTCTGTGCTTCTTTGTGCCGGTGCAAAAGGAAAGAGATCGGCACTAAATCATGCAAGAGTTATGATTCACCAACCAATGGGAGGTGCTGAAGGTCAGGCTTCAGATATTGAAATCACAGCTAAGCAGATCCAGATCCTCAAGAAGGAGTTGTACGAGATCATTGCCAACCACAGTGGTCAGAAATACGACAAGGTCTGGGAAGATGGTGATCGTGATTTCTGGATGAGAGCTGAAGAAGCCAAGAAATATGGCATGATCGACGAGGTGCTCACAAAAGGCGCTAAGTAAGAAAAATTACCATAAAATTTCGGTTTTTCGTATTTTCGTCTCATGGCGGAGAAGGATAACATTCGTTGTTCATTTTGTAACAGGGAAAAGAAGGAGACAAATGTGCTGATTGCAGGTATATCAGGTCATATATGTGATCATTGTATTCTGCAGGCTCAAAATATTGTCAAAGAAGAAAGTGCGAGCAAGGTCAACTATGCGCTTTCGTCCAAACTACATCTTCTCAAACCCGCCGAGATCAAGAAACATCTTGATGAATACGTTATTGGTCAGGACGAGGCTAAAAAAGTCCTTTCCGTTGCTGTATATAATCACTACAAAAGACTCGTTCACGGAAAAGTGGATGATGATGATATCGAGATAGAAAAGTCGAATATCATTCTTGTAGGAGAGACAGGAACAGGTAAAACTTTGCTGGCCAAAACCATCGCCAAAATTCTCAACGTACCATTCTGTATTGCAGATGCCACCGTTCTTACTGAAGCAGGTTATGTTGGTGAGGATGTGGAAAGCATTCTTTCAAGACTACTTCAATCGGCGGACTACGATGTAAATGCGGCTGTAAATGGAATAGTATTCATCGACGAGATCGATAAGATCGCAAGAAAAAGTGATAATCCTTCTATAACCCGAGATGTTTCAGGGGAAGGTGTGCAACAAGCTTTGCTAAAGTTGCTTGAGGGTTCAGTGATCAACGTTCCACCTCAGGGAGGAAGAAAACATCCCGAACAAAAACTTGTTCCAATTGACACAAAGAACATTCTTTTCATTTGCGGAGGGGCCTTTGACGGAATCGATAAGATCATTGGAAGAAGATTGAAGACACAGGTGATCGGATTTAAATCCGGAACAGGTGCAGAAGAAATTGACAAGGAAAACATGTTGAAGTATGTTTCTCCTCAAGACATCAAGAAATTTGGTTTGATTCCTGAACTCATCGGTAGACTACCTGTAGTTACCTTCCTCAATCCATTAGATCGAGGAGCACTCAGATCAATCCTTACCGAACCAAAGAATTCCATTATCAAACAATATGTGAAGCTGTTCAAAATTGATGGTATTGAACTTTCCTTTGCCCCTGAAGCTCTGGAATATATTGTTGACAAAGCCCTTGAATTCAAATTGGGTGCCAGAGGCCTGAGGTCCATCTGCGAAGCCATCATGCTTGATGCCATGTTCGAATTACCTTCAGACGAAGACAAGAAAGTTTCAAAAGTGGTGATTGATGAAAACTACGCCAAACTGCATTTGAGCAAGAGTGCCATCAGCCAGCTGAAAGTGGCTAGCTGATTCTAGATTCCAGAAGTTGTTTTTCCTGAGCTATTTTGAGCATGTAATTTGATTCAGAAGATCAGGAAAGCAAAAAAAGAGATTGATTGCAGCAGTGACTTTTAATCACATACTAAATACCAACTCCGATACCGAAGTCTGTGCCATTGATCGTTACGTTGGCTGATCCACTGCATGAACCACTGCCAAAATTGAGTGTTCTGCGAGACAGATTTTTTACGTCCACTTTTCGAACACCCCTTCTTACGTAGAGGCAATCTTCCGACATTTCATTGTCGGTCGTGATCTCAGCTTTAAACGTATTTCCTTTTCTGTTAATTCCGTTGCTGCTTCCTGAGAAAGAGAATTCTTCCGGATTATTGCCATTGTCGGTCACAGTCCATGTCTGACTTGCCGTCCACGACAGATTCGACTCCCCATCGAAAATACCTCCATCCTGAAGATAGAATGTGTGCACCTCCTGATCACTGGAATTCCTTTCTTTAAAGATGACCCGGATCTTGCCATTCACTTCAAACTCCTCAAAGAAATAATTGGAAAATATAATGTCAACAGCCGATCCTTCCTCGCCAAATTTCCCGAAGAATTCAGATTGAATTCTGCCATATCGAGCTGCGCCCATTCCCTCACATCCAATGTACTTATAATCGATAATGATACTGCGAGTATTTGACAACGTATCTACAATGATCTCTTCACAACCATAGATTGTTCCCGGAATGGAATCACCATTACCAATACCTTGAGTGGCTTTGGCAACAATGCGCACCTGTTTATATGCGTCGGCAAAAATGGTCTGTGCAAGGTTTATATCCTCGCAGGTATTCGTTGCAGTATCTTCATCCCTCTGTGCTTTTTGGCAAGACATCAAGCTTATCAAAGCCAGGCACAGCATCCACGTTCTCATATCGTAAATTTAAGGCTTTATTTTTTTAGGTATTCCATAAAGGTGAAATCATGGGCGTGCTTATCATCTGCCTTATGATGTACCTGAGAAAGAAGTAACCATTTCTCCTCATCAATTTCCGGGAAAAATGTGTCTCCTTCAAATTCGGAATGAACCCTGGTGAGGTAAATTTTATCAGCGATCTCCAGACTCTGTCGATATATCTCACCCCCTCCAATAATAAATAGCTCATCTTCACCTCCATTAAAGGCAAAATCAATACCTTTTTGGATATCATCAACAACATGAAGATTGCCATCTGACTTCATATCACCTCGGGTAACCACAATATTCACTCTATCAGGTAGTGGCCTGAATTTTTCGGGAATTGATTCAAAGTTCTTTCGACCCATTAAAACAAAATGCCCAAGGGTTTTTTCCTTAAAGAATTTCATATCCTTAGGAAGGCGCCAGATCAGATCATTGTCCTTGCCTATGACATTGTTTTCGGATACCGCGACAATCAGAGAAACGATCATTCTAAACGGAAACTGCTGCCTTAATGTGCGGGTGGGGATCGTAACCTACCAGCTCAAAATCCTCATACTTAAAATCAAAAATTGATTTCACATTTGGATTCATCTTCATTTCCGGCAGAGGTCTTGGATCTCGACTCAACTGTTCATAGGCCTGCTCAATATGATTGTTGTATAAATGCACATCACCAAATGTGTGAATGAATTCACCTTCTTCCAGATCACACACCTGCGCAATCATTTTGGTAAGAAGAGCATAGGAAGCAATGTTAAAGGGAACACCCAGGAAGGTGTCGGCACTTCTTTGATATAACTGACATGACAATTTTCCATCTGCCACATAGAATTGGAACAGACAATGGCATGGAGGCAGGGCCATACTTTCGATAAAAGAAACATTCCAGGCACTAACGATCATACGCCTTGAATCGGGATTGGTCTTGATCAGATTGATGAGATTCGTTATCTGATCCGTCGAGCTTCCGTCAGGATTTGGCCATGATCTCCATTGATATCCGTAAACAGGTCCGAGATCGCCATTCTCGTCGGCCCACTCGTCCCAGATGCTAACATTATTGTCTTTCAAATACTTTACATTGGTATCCCCCGCAAGGAACCATAATAGTTCATGAATGATAGAACGGAGATGGAGCTTTTTTGTAGTGAGAACGGGAAATCCATCCTGCAGATCGAATCGCATTTGATAGCCGAATGTACTGATGGTACCGGTACCTGTACGGTCCTCTTTTTTCGTGCCATTCTCAAGAATATGTCGGAGCAGATCGTGGTATTGTTGCATGGGGTGTAGACTTTGACTTCAAATTTAATTGCAAGTCCTTTTTACGCGCAGCGAATACCCTCCAAGTTACGAACAATCAATACGAAATACTTAACAATTTGGAATGCGAATCAGTGAATCCTGATTCCGATGATGACAATGTCATCCACTTGGCTGATTTCCCCTTTCCAGTCGTTATATCGATCGGTAAGAACTTTCTCCTGTGTTTCAACACTCATGTCTCCGATCTCAGCAAGTAGTTTCTTGAACTTTCCTACCATGAACTTGGTTCTTTTCGGTCCACCGAATTGATCCTGATAGCCATCTGAGAAAATGTAAATCATGTCGCCACTTTTCAATTTGACTTCATGATTGGTGAAAGGCTGATCATCTTTCACGAAAGATCCCACCGGTTGTTTATCTCCTTTGTGAATGATCATCTCACCATCCCTGACGATATAAAGTGGATTATTCGCTCCGGCAAATTCAAGTTTCTTTTTCTTGAAATCCAGCTTAACAAAGCTCATATCCATGCCATCATTGGTCGCTTCCTCCTGTCCTTCTTTGATAAGTGCATTGATCACACCAGCCTTCATGCGATTGAGCACCTCAGCAGGCTCGGTAATATCGTTTTCGTTCACTATCTTATTCAATAGAGAGGAGCCGATCATGCTCATGAATGCACCGGGTACGCCATGACCTGTGCAATCTACTGCCGTCACATACACTTTATCTTTTTTCTGACTCATCCAGTAAAAATCACCACTCACAATATCCTTTGGCCAGTACATTAGAAAATGCTCTCCAAGAGCTGCCTTCATTTGTGATGTAGTCGGAAGAATTGCATTCTGAATTCTTTTGGCGTAGAGTATGCTATCTGTGAGGCTAAGCTTTTGCCTTTCAATCTCTTCCTTCTGCTCTACCACTTCTGCCGTTCGTTCTGCAACTTTTTGTTCCAGTTCGTTGTAGTAGTTTGCAAGTCTCTCCATCATTGAATTAAAATGCTCGGCAAGTGAGGTGATCTCATTATTTCCTACTACTTCAGTTCTGATTTCAATATCCCCTTCCTCAATTTTCTGTGCATCATCGGCCAGACTCTTAATAGGTTTGGTGATCTTCTGGGCTCTGACATAGATGACAATTCCAAGCAATAACATTGAAAGTCCGAATATCAATAACAATCGCTGCAACTCAGCAAGCAATACTTTTTGCTCTCCACTACGATCACTGATGATCCTGAGCATTGTGCCGGCGTAGAGATCGGTTTTCTCTCTTTCCAGATAAATGTAGGAGCAATGAAGTGTTCTGTTATCTTCTTTAATTCGTATCGTCCTTTCTCCTTTCGAATCGAAGGCCTCCATATATAGTCCAACATGATCAGGGTCTATTTCTGTATTTCGAATAAAACTTACCGGGTCATCTCGTCCTAAGAAGAGGTCGACATTTTCAATCCCCGATTCGAGGTCGGCCAGTTTTTTGAGGTGGTTTCTATAGAACTCTACTATTTCTTCGGCTTCTGCAGAATGACTTCCTAATTCAAGAATGTATTTTCCGTCAGATGTTGGTTGATAGGTATATTTTTTCAGACGATTCGTGCTTCTTTCCAGAGAGAGTTTTTCCGAAACAAACTTGCCATTCTTGAAAATATCGAGGAGGAACTGTTTGTGATTCTCATCTATTTCAAACAGATTGAGGTTCAAATCACGAAGGAAGGTTGTATTGACGATTACACCATTTTCATCGATGATATAAATATCCTGCTTCATCCCGAGATTATGCCTAATCTGTTCTAGCGAAGCAACTTCAATACTGTCGGTGTTGGCAAAAAATTCATTGACAAGGATGTCGCTCATGGTTCGCAGATATTTATCCATGTCAGACTCTACGGCCTGAAGTGAAATATCCTGGAATGAAAGAACATTCTTAATCTCATTCTGGATGCGTAAATTCTTTTCCTGATTGGCGGTTACAAGGAGGTTCTTATTTCGATTATAATTGAAATAAGCAAGCAATAACAAGGTCGCCATAAGAGGCAACATCATGTTAATGAGAAGCTGGCTGAATACCGTTGTCTTTCTTCCCTTGGCCATTGGAGTGTTGAAAGGTCGAAGCCCAGTGAATTAGAGAAATCGCCTTTGAATAGCCTAAATTTAAACAATTATCCGCCGATAGCTACCATGCTGCGATTGCTTGCATAGTCGCTTTTGGCCAGTTCATCGGTAAAATCAACTCGTCCGGCGGCACTTTTCTGCTTTTTGTATAAATTATTTCGAATGATTGATTCTACATTCTCACCGGCCCTGAGCGCTGCAAGCAGATCATCTTCTTCTTTAGAAAAAAGACAATTCTTTAACCTGCCTTCAGCAGTTAATCGTATTCTGTTGCAACCATCACAAAATGGTTCGCTCACTGTTGGAATGATTCCGAAGCTCGAACTTAGATCATGAATTAAGAAATTCGTGGAAGTACTATTCTCAGGCGACTTAATTTCTTCTACGTGATACTTTGATGAGATCATTTCAAGCATTTCCTTCTTCAAAAAGACCTTTTCATATTCCCATTCATTACCAAAGAATGGCATATATTCAATAAATCGAATTGCCAAAGATTCTTGTGCTGACCACTCCAAAAGCTCAATGATCTCATGTGAATTTTTAGACCTCATCACAACTACATTCAGCTTGATATTAAAGCCTGAATCTCGGAAGTCTTTTATGTTTTTTACGACCTCTTCAAGTTTATCCCGCTTGGTTATATTGAAGAAGTTTTCCTGATCTATTGAGTCAATGCTGACATTGATGTCCTTTAAGCCAAATCTCTTCATATCTGCTTTATGCTCCTGAAGAAGAAGTCCATTGGTCGTGATAGAAAGGTCCAGTTTTAACTTGGAAAGTCCTTGTAGAATTTCACCAAAATCCCTTCTTAACAGTGGTTCACCTCCGGTCAACCTGACCCTTTTCACACCCAGAGTTTTAAAAATTCCGGCCAATTCAATGATTTCCTCCCAGCGCATCAATTTATCACCCGGCATGAACTTCATATTCTCCCGGGGCATACAGTACGTACAACGGAAATTGCATCGGTCGGTCAGTGAAATTCGAAGGTAGTCGTGCTTACGACCGAAAGTATCAATGAGAGGATTGGCTATCAAAGGAGCGTTATGTCAAAAATGATATAACGAAGATAAAGATTTATGATTTATGATCTTTGATCTATGAGCTATGATCTATGATCAGGGAGAGAAGCGGAAGGAATAACCGACGGCCCAGTAGGAGTCGTACCAATTATCTCCAAGACCTTTTCCGGCCGAAAGATCAACCTGATGGTTGCTATTCAGCAGGTAAACAAGAGCACCATTAAATGCATTATTGTTTTGATCAATACTGTAATTTCTCAATCCATAAAGCTCAGCAATCACAGTAAGCTTATTAAAGGAATATCCTGTTTGCACTACATAAAAATGAGTCGTTGTACTATTCTGTTGGAATTGCAATTCATAACCAACAATACCATACCAATTGTCTGTAAAGCTTTTACCACAGGTTAGACGCATATTCAGGTTATTATTCTCGTTCTGAAATTCCTCACGTCCATACCAATCGAATCTTGAATGTGCCGACAGGGTCAAATTCGGTTTACTTCCATCGTCCTGCAGAAAGCTGTATTTCAATCCAAGATATGGACCACCCAATCCACCTATCGATCCAACTTCTTCATCTCCATAGTAGAAATCATTATGGATATAATCAATGTTATATCGCAATTCAAGATTCCTGACGATACCATACTTAACAAGAAGGTTGTAATTGAGCTGGTCGGTTCTTGAGGTGCCTCCCAATTGATCTCCAAAACTTATGCCCCTTTCACCATAAATTCCGTTTTCAATTTGTACATAATTGGTTGGAACCACAGTTGGAGTTTCGGATTGCACCGGTCGATCAGTATTAATAGAACCTACATCTTCATCTTGAGGCCATTAGCAATGCCGGAAACAACACAGCTAAAAATAAAATCTTGTATTTCATGCCTAATAGATTGGAAAAACTTTCACCGTGCTGCCTTTGCTCACGGTACCTTTTTCACCATGAATATAGATAAGACAATTGGCTTCAGCAAATGACTTTAGCATGAATGAGGATTGACCTTCAAGTACTTGCACCATTTCGCCATTCATATGTGCCCTCATAAATTCAGGTCGATTACCGGAAAAATTGATGTCACTGGCCAACCTCTTTTCCAACATGGGAAGCTCTTCATTTCTGCCACTCAGAATGTTCAGAGCTGTTAATACATATTGATAAAAGCAGACCAACAAACTGGCAGGATTTCCCGGAAGCGCAAAGACAAGCTTTTCTTCTTTCACACCAAAATACATTGGTTTTCCAGGTTTCTGCTTGACTTTGTAAAAAACTTCATCTACTCCATTCTTTTCCAGGGCTTCTTTAACAAAATCGTATTTACCAACAGAAATGCCTCCAGACATGATCAAGACATCACATTCCTTCAATAACTCACCAATATCATTCCTGGTTTGTTCAGGATCATCAGATACAGAGATCTCCTTATAAGAATCGTATCCCCTTTGACGAAGAGCTGATTTTAAAGAGAAAGAATTTGATTCGTATATCTCACCGAGATCAAGATTTTCACCTAGCTTCTTTAATTCATTGCCCGTTGTAATTACACCAACCTTGGGAATTCGATATACAGAAACTTCGGATATTCCGAAGGAAGCAAATAAGCCAACTGAAGCCGGATTAATTTTATGACCAGTTTTGAGCGCAGGTTCGCCCTCCTCTATCTGTTCACCAATTTCTCTGATATTATTTCCTTCTTCTGAAGAGTAACTGAGAATGATCAACCAGCCATCATTCTCTTCTGTTTTTTCCTGAATGACAACCATATCGGAATTATCTGGAACAACGGCTCCTGTGAAAACACGAATGGCCGTGCCACTTTGAAGATTTTTAGATTCGGTCTTTCCCGCTTGGGTTTCACCTACAATCTCGAGTCGACGCATGCCTTTTTCAAGATCTTCCCTTAATACAGCATAACCATCCATAGCCGAATTCCGAAAGGAAGGCAGATCCATCGTGGCAAGTATGTCATGAGCTAAAACACGATCGACTGACTGGTCAATCGAAATAAATTCTTCATCGAGAACAAAACTTTTGTCCTTAATCCAGCGTTTTGCTTCTTCTATGGAAATCATATCTCAATACTTGGCGAATAAAATTAGTATAAAGTTTCAGAGCTCCGGTGATAGTTCTATTTTTGGCCAACATCCCAACAGTATGAAGCACTTTTTTATTTCATTCTCCCTTATCGTTTGGGCTTCACTTTCAACAGCCCAATTCACAACTTATGAGCATCCTAATGGCAAGAAGAAGGCTGAAGGCACCTTGTCACAGGGTATTGAGCAAGGTGAATGGAAATTCTATGACCTCGACGGTAAACTGAGCCAGGTTGTGAATTATTCCGACGGTCAGTACAATGGTGCATATACTAGTTATTATCCCAATGGGAAGAAAAGAGAAGAAGGAAGTTTTGATTGGGATCACATCCATGGTCCTTTTAAAACATGGTATGAAAATGGAAAACTGAATTCAACCGGTCATTACAAATTTGGAATTCGGGATTCTGTTTGGACCATCTTTTATGAGAATGGAAAAGTATACGAGAGTGGTGAATATGAGAATGACCGGCGTGAGGGTAAGTGGACTTCTTATTACGATAATGGCAATGTAAAAAGCATTGCTGAATACAAGGCCGGTGATCCTGAGTTAATTGAATTCCGAAATAAGGAAGGCAAGGTTATACTGAAAGATGGAAATGGAAACTTCAAGGATTTTTACTCCGATGGTAGCTTGAAAGAAAGTGGAGCTTATAAGGATGGGAAAAAAGAAGGTCTTTGGACATCTTATGCCTTCGGAGGAATCAAGGAATCAGAGGGTGAATATAAAGACGGATTGAAAACCGGTACTTGGAAGACCTACTTTCCCGATTCAAAAATTGCCAAGGAAGGAGATTATAAGGACGGCAAGAAAGATTCGGTTTGGAAATTCTACTACCTGAATGGGCAGCAAAGCAAAGAGGTCAATTTCATGAATGATCTTGAAAACGGTGAAACGAAGGAGTGGTTTAAAAGTGGAGAATTAAGCACGACAGGTTCCTATAAAGATGGCAAGAAAACAAGTCACTGGATATATTATTTCGAAGACGGAAGAAAAGACTTTGAAGGTGATTTTGAGGCAGGTGAACGTCATGGTTTATGGACATTCTATTGGCCTGATGAAGAAAAAGAAGAGTACAGCGGTTATTTTGATAAAGGCCAGAAAACCGGTGAATGGTTTTATTACTGGCGAAACGGAAAGCTTTGGAAATATGGCAAGTATGCAGACGGAAAGAAAACCGGTTTGTGGATCATTAAGGCTGAAAATGGTACCAAAGTAATGGAAGGAAATTTTGTAGATGGTAAAGAAAATGGAACCTGGAACGAATGGTACGACGACAGCAGGACCAAAAGCATTGGAAATTTCAAAATGGGAAAACTACACGGCGAATGGAAAGGTTGGTTTGAAAATGACAATATAAACTTTGAAGGGCAGTATTCAGAAAACCTCAAAACAGGACTGTGGAAACATTATTATCCAGAAGGAAAAACCTGAATTGGAGCAAGAATTCAAGGAAGGACTTGCCCATGGAAAGAGAATCTACTATTATCCTAATGGAAAAATTAAAGAAGAAGGGAATTACACTGAGGGTAAGACAACGGGAGCATGGATATTCAATTATGAAAACGGAAATCCTCAAATGAAATGCACTTTTGTGGATGAGAAACAAGATGGAAAAGTAGAATCATTCTATGAGATCGGTACTGTTGAAAGCGTGCGCTATTACAATAGAGGAATCCCAACTGGAACCTGGGAATTTTATGGAAAAAGAGAGGGAGATCTGCTGAAGAAAGTAAAGTATAAAGACGGTAAGGTGGTTAGTGAAAAGTGATTGGTGATTAGTGATTGGTGACTAGTGATTAGTGATTGGTGGCTGGTGATTGGTGATTGGTGATTAGTGCCTGCCTACCGAAGGTAGGATTAGTGAAATTAGGGTGATTTGATGAATCTCTTGCTGACGCGCTGATCCGATGTTTCAAAAGAAATAATATACAATCCAGCCGGAAGATCTGAAATATCCAGTCTACTTCGACTACCTATGATCTGAGTTCTTTTGATTTCCATTCCATGTTGATTCAGAATCCTTATTCTGACTGATTGTAATTCAGATTTAAAAGACATATCCAACCATGAATTCGCAGGATTAGGTGAAATTGATACTTGATCCTCAAAGTTCAGATCAGATATTCCCGGAATGGGAAGAGAATCAGTTGTGTCAGAGCCGTAAGCAATTGAATAAACGAAGCTGGTAACCTCTGAATAACCCAGGTAAGTATTTCCCCTGTATTCATCCAATCTCAAAGAATAGAGAAATCCGCCTACCGTTGTAGGACCGAGCATTATGCTTCCGGTATCCGGATCCAGCATAACCGGAAATCCGCCAAATGGATTGGACACTGAGTAATAAGGGCCAATGAATTGCAATCGCTCGGTTGGCAACTTAACAGGAGGTAAATGACTATCCCACATTTTAGTTGAATTCAGAGGGGTTACAAAGGAGTAATGGATTGAATCTCCATCACTTTCTTTTGCTTTTTTATCAATTGTATTGTAAGTCCAGGTGCAAACTAAATCGAGTTTCTTCTCATCGTAATACGGGCTTTGGTTGCTGTTCAATGCAAAAGTGTCAGCTATGTAGGTAAGGACAGAAGTTCCTCTTTCCAAAACACTCTGAACATTAACGAATTCAGGCGCCAAGCAGCATCGATCATAGGCAAGATAGTATCCGCTGCTCAGTGATTGAAGAGTGTCAATTATTGTATAGGTACCTACTTCGAAACACACTGAAGTCGGTGCATATATCGAAGTATCAACGCATGTATCTACGGGAAAAAAGTCAAGTGTATCAATTGTACCTATGTTTAGAGATAAGTCCTTAATTCTAACACTGTCAGAATCAAATATTGAAACATAGGCAGGCTGATCGAAAGAAGGAATGCCATTATAACAATCGCGATAAACCTTTAAAGTGATTTCAATGGCATTGTTACCCAAACTTCGATAAGAAATATGACTTCCGACCAGATGGGTTGCAAATGCACCTGTTGAAATTATTACCAGAAGAGATACGACGAATAACTTGATCTTTTTCATGTCCTATTAAATAAAGATACGAAAAAAGGACATATGCGAGGGAGTTATGATCTAAGATCTATGAGCTATGATCTATGATCTATGATCTATGAAAGATGAAAGATGAAAGATGAATGATTGATTTCCGATTTAATAAAATGTTAATCGTTAATCTTAAATCGTTACTCTTCTGTGATAATTGATCTGTCCCAGATGATAATTCAAGTGACCATACAAATGAGTAATAAAATGAGCCGTCGTCATTTCATACCCCAGGACATTGATTGGAAAAACTTCTTGAAGTTGATCATTTGACAAACCTCGAAGCACATTCGTTACCTCATCAATGGTAACATCTATTTCTCCGATCATTTCGTTTCTATCTCCATTTTTTGCTCCAAATTCATGTTCCCGATCACGGATATAATCCAGTTTTCCAAGGACATGACCAAAAAAATGTCTCAAGTTTCCAATTAGGTGTAATGCCAGATTTCCTCCGGAATTCTTGATCTCTCCTTGAATCTTCCACATATCATCCTCATATTCATAAAGATTCAACTCTTCCTGCAATTTCATCAGATCCCTTTTGAAGAGAACCTCAATTGCTTCGGTAAATTCGCTCATTTTATATCGGCTTTTTCAATGATATGATCTACAACAGAAGGATCAAGTAAGGTGCTTGTATCTCCCATGTCTCCTACTTCATGGGCTGCAATCTTTCGAAGGATTCTTCTCATGATCTTTCCTGACCTTGTCTTGGGCAAGCCATTCACAAGAATGATCTTATCGGGCTTTGCGATCGGACCAATGATCTCATTCACCTTGGCCGTGATCTCGGATTTCAGTTCATCCTCACTAATTTCAAAAGGGTGGCAAATGACATAGGCACAAATTCCCTGTCCTTTGATATCGTGAGGATAACCAACTACGGCTGCCTCAACTGTCAAAGAATGTTCATCAATGGCATCTTCAATCTCGGCTGTACCGAATCGATGACCCGAGACATTTATAACATCATCTACCCTACCGGTAATGCGGTAAAATCCATCTTCATCCCTCCTGCATCCGTCACCGGTAAAGTACAGATCTTTGAAGCGATCGAAGTAGTTCATTCTGCATCTCTCATGATCTCGATAGGTGGTTCTGATCATCGAAGGCCATGGAAACTGGACGCAGAGATTTCCTTCCACTCCATTGCCGGTAACCTCTTTGCCCTCGTCGTCGACAATACGCGGTTGAATTCCGGGTAAAGGAAGAGAAGCGAATGTAGGCTTCAGTTTTGTGATTCCGGAAAGTGCTGAGATCATGATGCCTCCTGTTTCAGTCTGCCACCAGGTATCCACCACGGGGCATTTTTCTTTCCCAACTTCCTTATGATACCATTCCCATGCTTCTTCATTTATTGGTTCACCCACTGTTCCCAATGTCTTTAAACTACTTAGGTCGCGATCTCTTACATAATTTATATCACAAGCTTCAAGTGCCCGAATGGCCGTAGGTGCCGTATAGAAAATATTCACCTTGTATTTATCCACCACATCCCAAAATCTTCCGGGGTCGGGAAAAGTAGGCACACCTTCAAACATCATGGTGGTGGCTCCTGAGAGCAAAGGTCCATATACTATGTAAGAATGCCCGGTTATCCAGCCTATGTCTGCCGTACACCAGTAAATATCACCTTCATCATATTGGAAAACATTCTGGAATGAATAAGCTGTATAAACCATATATCCTCCGCAAGTGTGAAGAACTCCTTTGGGTGTTCCGGTAGAACCCGATGTGTATAAAATGAATAACGTGTCCTCCGAATCCATTTCTTCGGCTTCATTCGTGGTACTCATTCCATACATGGCTTCATGCCACCAGATGTCTTTTTGTCCCATATTGCAATCACCTCCGGTATGTCGAAGCACTATTGTTCGTTCCACCATGGGGCAATCTTCCAAAGCCTGGTCTACAATTGATTTCAACGAAAGAGTTTTTTGACCTCGAACCAATTCATCGGAAGTGATAACAGTATGACATTGTCCGTCGATGATCCGATCTGCCAGGGAGCGAGCAGAAAATCCGGCAAATACTACAGAATGTATGGCTCCTATTCTGGCACAAGCCAAAACAGCAAAAGCAAGCTCGGGAACCATGGGCATATAAAGACAAACTCTATCTCCTTTGCTGATTCCTTGTGAGAGAAACATATTGGCTGTTTTACAAACTTCTTCATGAAGTTGCCTGTAAGTATAGGTTCTATTCTCATCTCCCGGATTGTTTGGTTCCCAGATCAGGGCAACCTGATCACCCTTCTTCTCAAGGTGACGGTCGAGACAATTCTCTGTAATATTCAATTTCCCATTTAAAAACCATTTGACATTTGGTTCTCGAAAATTCCAGTCAAGAACCTGATCCCACTTTTTTCGCCAAGAAAAAGTATCGGCTTTCTCAGCCCAGAATGATTCAGGATCGTTTACACTTTTGTCGTATTCTTTTTGATAAGTCTCGAAATCTCGAATTCGGAAAGTCATGGCAGAATGTTTATCCTACCAAATTTAAAAGACTTTGTGTCTTAGCGTCTCTGCGCGAACTATTTCTTTAAAAAATCAATCACAGTCTGGTAGAATTCATCAGGCTGTTCTGCATGAACCCAATGTCCGGCATGTAAACCAACAATTCTGGCATTGGGGAAGTAGGCCTCAATATTGGGTTCTATATCCGTGACATAATCGGCTTTATTACCTTTGATAAATAAAGTCGGACCCGTGTATTCTCCATGAATCACAGGCCAAGCGCTGATCAGATCAATGTTATTCTCAATGGCGTTGAGATTAAATCGATAGTCGAGTTTTTCTTTCTCTCTCCAATAAACATTCTTCGAAAGAAAGGCCACCACACTTGGTATTTCAAGTTTTTCAATAAGAATCTTCTCTACATCTTTTCTGCTCTTTACCTCATTGAAATCAATAGAATCAAGAGCATCAATTATATGTTGATGATGGATTGGATAATCTCTTGGTGACATGTCAACCGGTATCAGGGCTGATACTTTTTCGGGATGTTCCAGGGCAAACTTCATCACTGTTTTTCCTCCCATTGAATGACCAATGAGGATAGGATTCACAATATTGTGTTCGGAAATGAATTCTTCCAGGTCAGCCGTCATAAGATCGTAATCCATATCATCACAATGCGGTGACTGTCCGTGATTCCTCTGATCCAGAGTAAAGACGTGATAATCTTCTGCAAATCTCTTCGCCAGACTTTGCCAGTTATCCAGAGAGCCAAGAAGACCGTGAATAATGATCATTGGCCTGCCCGAACCGAATTCCTTGTAGTTCAGCTTCATGAAATCCTCAATTCTCTCAGGTACATTTTAATGGTATTATCGATGCCATAATAAAGCGCATCTGAGATGAGCGCATGACCAATAGAAACTTCCAAAAGATCAGGCACATTTTTGGAGAAATAAGCAAGATTCTCAAGATTCAAATCATGACCTGCATTGATTCCAAGGCCATTCGCAGAAGCAACGGATGCCGAATCAGCAAAAGGCCTTACAGCAGCTTCTTTGTTCTTTGGGTATTCAACTGCATAAGATTCTGTATATAATTCAACCCGATCGCAGCCGGTTTTCGCCGCCCCTTCTATCATCTTTGAATCTGTTTCTATAAACAAAGACGTCCTGATATTATTTGATTTGAACTCTGAAATAATCTCAGCAAGCATGTCTTTATTGCTAAGGGTATCCCACCCCGCATTAGATGTAAGAACGTCCGGACCATCTGGAACCAGAGTGACTTGATGAGGTTTTACTTCACAAACCATGTCAATGAATCCACTGGAAGGATATCCTTCGATATTAAATTCTGTTTTTACAAGAGGTTTTAAATCATAAACATCCTGGTAACGTATATGCCTTTCATCAGGACGCGGGTGAATGGTAATTCCCTGTGCCCCGAAGCTTTCGCAATCCTGAGCCATTTTTAAAAGATCGGGTGTATTGCCTCCCCTGGCATTGCGTATTGTAGCGATCTTATTGATGTTTACACTTAGTCTTGTCATTAGTATTAATTGAGACGGCAAAGATAGGACTATGATTCATGATTCCAGATTCCAGATTCCAGATTCCAGAACATCAGACATCAAACATCAAACATCAAACATCAAACATCAAACATCATTTATAATTTATCATTTACAATTATAAATTGTCACCACCTTTCTACATAATATTGCATACAATGATTTTTTAAGTATACTCGTTGTATAAATATGTACGCTTCAAACTGCATAAATCCTGAAATTCCATTTCTTCAACCGGAGGACAAAGGTCTGACTGCCTTGAGCCTTTTAGAAGAACTAAAGATTTCTGAAATTCCTATTGTCGACAATGACATCTACGTTGGATTGATCAGTGAATTTGATCTTTTGGATTACGACCTGATTGAAGGTGAGATCAAAAGTCTGCAGCGGGATCTGAACAAACCTCACATATATGCCAAAGACCACCTTTTTGAGGCCGTGTCTACACTGGTTAACGAAGAATTGACCGTTTTACCCGTATTAACGGAAGACGATAAATACGTTGGTTGCATTGATCATTTTACGGCATTAAAAATTCTGGCGGATGCCGAAGGCTTTAAATCACCAGGAGGAGTGTTGGAAATGGAAATGGCTATTCATGATTATTCCATGGCCGAGATTTCAAGATTGGTAGAATCGAATGACCTGAAAATCATCCATTCCTATGTCAATGCCATTCCGGATTCCAAGAAAGTGCAGCTGACATTGAAGCTCAACAAGCCTGACCTCGGTCGACTGATTAAAACACTGGAAAGATTCAACTACACCATCACTGCTTTTTATCAGCAGGATGAATATGAGGAAGATCTGAAGAAACGCTACGACAGCTTTCTGCGTTACTTGAACATTTGATATGAAAGTAATTTCTGTCATGATGATGGTGATTATTTCAGTCACCTTTTCCAACATTATGGCTCAGGAAATTCAATTCGAAGATGAAGAGAACTGGACCCTCCACATCCAGGAAATAGAGATTTGGGGAAATAAAACCACCAAGAACTGGATCATTGTAAGAGAGCTTGATTTTGGTGTTGGCGACACACTGAGTCGTCGGGAATTACTTGAACGATTCGCAACTTCAAAACAGAATCTCACAAACACTTCACTTTTCAACTTCGTTGATACACGTTTTGTATTGATCGATAGTGTGAATATCAGGGTTTATGTTATCCTCACCGAACGCTGGTATTTGTGGCCCCGACCTATATTCGAACTAGCGGAAACCAACTTCAATTCATGGTGGGAAAACAAAGATTTCTCAAGGATCAACTACGGAATCGACTTGGTAAAGAACAATTTCCGAGGAAGGAATGAAAAAGTGAGTGTACTTCTTCAATTCGGTTTTACCCAGAAACTCCGTTTTTCATATGCCATTCCCTATATAAACAGAAAGAGAACCCTCGGTTTGACTGTTTATGCCAGTTATGGTCAAAATCACGAGGTAAACTACATTTCTGATAACAACAAGCGACTATTCTACAAAGACATTGACGAGATCCAACAAAGGAATTCTCAGGCCGGCTTTAATCTTCGATACAGGAAGAAATTCTACTCCAGTCACTTTATGGGGGCCAGCTACAATCAGGCATTCGTAACAGACAGCATCCTTTCGAGAAATCCGGATTTCATGGTCAACAGTGAGAACTTCATGCGCTATCTTAATCTATCTTATAAGTACAGTCTCGACCATAGGGATAATAAATCATATGCCCTGAAGGGGCATTATTTCGGCGGACAGGTCGTGAAGAATGGGCTGGGCATTTTGGACCCCACAGTTGATCTGTGGTGGACAAAGTTAGAATACAAGCATTACTGGATCTTGGGTAGGAAAACTTCTTTAGCCGGAATGGTTCAGACTCATTTTTACTGGAATGATTTTCAACCTTATTATTTCCGCGACGGATTGGGCTATACGGACAAAAGTACCGTACGATCCTATGAATTATATGTAATTGACGCTCAGCAAATGGGAACCGGTAAATTGCAGTTTCGATATCAGTTGAGTGCACCCAAGAAATATGAACTCGGACTGGTTCCTATCAACAAATTCAAAAGCATCCATTATGCAATATATCTGGGTGTCTTCACCGACATAGGTTATGCTTATGATTTTCAAGGATATCCGGAAAATAATCTGGCAAACGATCTGCAAGTTGGGTCGGGTCTTTCCATTGATGTGGCTACCTATTACGACCTGGTTTTTCGCTTTGAGTATTCAATCAATAAATTTGGAGAACACGGATTATTTCTACATTTTGTAACACCAATCTAAACGCATGAAATTCGGTATTTACTGCAATAATTTCACCGATACCAATACCCGGGCCATTGAAGATATACTTCAAAATTTGAGAAGTCGATCTATTGATGTTTGCTTCAATATTGAGCTGCAATCCACACTCAATAATGAAAGCGAATTCTATTCGAATCACGATGAATTAAAGGCCAAAGCAGACATTTTAATTACTGTTGGCGGAGATGGAACCATTCTAAGTGCAGCACAATATGTCTATGGATCAAACATTCCAATAGTTGGAGTAAATACAGGTAGACTTGGTTATCTGACCAGCGTGAACCCTGAAGAATTCAGTCAGTCGCTGGATAAAATCAATAACAATCAGTTTCAGATCGAAAAAAGAAGTTTACTCGAAATTGAAACGAATGAAGAGAGCAACAATTTCAAGAATCGTGCACTGAATGAAATATCTGTTCTAAAGAAAGATTCTTCATCTATGATCACCATTCATGCAAAGATCAACGGTGAATTCCTGAATACTTATTGGGCAGATGGCCTGATAATTTCAACGGCAACAGGATCGACCGCCTATTCATTAAGCTGTGGTGGACCTATAATGACGCCCGGATCGGGAAACTTTATTATTACGCCTATTGCTCCTCACAACCTGAATGTACGACCTCTGGTAATTCCGGACGAGTGCGAGATAGAACTCACCTTTGAAAGTAGATCAGAGGACCTGCTGATGGCTTTGGATTCGGATTCCAGAATAATTTCAGAAGGGACATCAATAAAGATCAAACTTGCGCCAGAAAGCATAGGACTGTTGCGTTCGAACGACTACTCTTATCTGGAAACATTGCGATCCAAATTAAACTGGGGACTCGACAAGAGAAATTAACGATTTCATGTGTGAAAGTTATGTGCTTGTAGTACTGAATGTTGAAGGCCATTTCTAATTTATTGTCATATATTTGCTTTTGTACCTTTTAGTAGCCGAATGCTCCGGATTTCAGTCATAACATTGATGTTTACCATGCTTTCTACCAGCCTGTTTTCTCAGGCTTGGAAAAGAGAAAGAATAGAATTGGTTGGTGCTGCAGGTGTCACTTCTTTCTGGGGCGAATTAGGTGGTTCTGCTGATGAAGGTGGTAATTATGGACCAAAAGATACCGACTGGTCTTCAACGCGCTGGGCTCTCAGTGGAGCTTACCGTTTCTACATGAGAAGGAACATGGCGATTAAAGGAGCGCTGACTTTTGGTTATGTATACGGTGATGATGCGGAATCGCAAAATGAGACGAGACGACAAAGGGGCTTGAAATTCAGGTCTATGATTGTGGAATTATCGGCTCAATATGAAATATATTTCCTTACTGAACGTACTAAAGGTATGTACAGATTAAGAGGATCAAGAGGTTTGAAAAAATTGAAGTTTGATGCTTATGCCTTTATTGGTATTGGGGCTTTTTTCTTCAATCCTCAGAACGAAAAGGACGGAACCTGGTATAATCTTCAGCCTTTTGGAACGGAAGGTCAGACCTCAGGAAATGGACAAAAATACAGTAGGGTTCAGGGTGTTGTACCGCTTGGATTGGGATTCAAGAAAAAGATCAACAGGAATATCAGCCTCGGACTGGAATTTGGTGTTAGATTCACCACAACAGACTACATTGACGATGTGAGTAGTACCTATTGGCATCGGGATGCTATAAATGCAGCAAATGGAGATCAGGGCGATTTGGCCGAATATTTCTCAAATCCAAATGACGACAGTGTCTGGCCATCTGTGACTTACTCGCAAGACGGCACTTCCTATACCTTGCAGCAAAGAGGAGATCCTTCTCAGAATGATACCTATATGTTCAGTATGATTACGGTGAACTATAAGTGGAGAAAGAGAAGAAGGTCTATGCCTAAATTCTAAAATGAAGCAGTTAGTTAAGGTTTTCGCAATTTCATTTTTGTTTGCCCTGTCTGTTCCTTTGTCGTCGCATGGACAATCCGGAGAGTTCGGAATATTTCTAGGAGGATCTTATTACAACGGAGAAATCAATCCTTCCAAGCATGTGGTAGTCGCTAAACCAGCAGCGGGAATTTTCTATGACTGGCATTTCAATCCGCGATATTCCTGGAGGACTATTGCGACTTACGGTCAACTTGAAGCGGATGACAATATGTTCGACATAGGAATGAACAATTTCCGTGATCTTGGTTTGACCGCCGATATTGCTGATCTGTCCGGGCAATTGCATTTCAACTTCCTGGAATTTGGAAATACGATCAATGAGAAATCGTATACGCCATACATTTTTGTTGGCTTGTCGCTTTTCTACGTCAGTTCTGAGTTGTATGATCTGGGAGGTGATTCTGCAACCACTGCAAGACCTAAAAGTGTTGGTTCAAACACAATGTTCAATGTAGCCATGCCTTTCGGAACAGGTTTCAAGGCCATTTTTGGAAATTTTACGGTTGGATTGGAATGGAACTTCAGAAAGACTTTCACAGACAATGTAGATGGATTGGAAAATCAATATGAAGTTGGGAACACTTTTGATGATCTCACAAGACAGTATAATCAACCGCAGGGCTACCAGCAGGGCATTTTTAACACGAACGACTGGTATTCCTTCATAGGCTTTACTCTCAGCTGGCGACCGGCATCTGCAAAAAATGCCTGTCCGGCCATGGATTAATTTTCATATCCAGTCAATTGTGCGGATATTTGCGGCATTCTTCCAAAAGGCGATTTATACACTTGAATGAAACCAGGAAAAGAAATAGATAAGAACAACATTCCGGAGCACGTTGCCATTATTATGGACGGCAATGGCAGATGGGCCAAAGAACAGGGCAAACACCGGGTATTTGGTCACAAGAATGGTGTTACAGCTGTGAAAAGTGTTGTTGAAGGAGCAGCTGAGCTTGGTGTGAAAAATCTCACCTTATATGCTTTTTCAACAGAAAACTGGAATCGTCCTAAGAGAGAAGTCAATGCCCTGATGCAGTTATTGGTTAATAGCATCAACTCTGAGACAAAAACACTAAACAAGAACAACATTCGTTTAATGGCTATTGGCGACCTGGGTAATCTGCCTAATAATTGTCAGAATACTCTAGAAAAGGCCATAGATAAAACGAAAGACAACAATCACATGAATCTTATCCTGGCACTTAGTTATAGCTCTCGCTGGGAACTTTCGGCTGCTGTAAAACATATGTTAAAAGACGCTGAAGAAGGTAAGTTCAATGTTGACGAAGTGGACGAAGATTTGATTCAATCCTATCTGGCAACTGCCGACCTTCCGAATCCTGAATTGTTGATCAGAACCAGCGGAGAAATGAGGATAAGTAATTTCCTTCTGTGGCAGATAGCCTATTCGGAGTTGTATTTCACCGATAAAAACTGGCCTGATTTCAGAAAGGAAGATCTTGTGGATGCCATTGCCAACTATCAGTCGAGGGAAAGAAGATTTGGTAAAACAAGTGAACAGGTAACGGAGAATGTTTAAACATCTAAAATTCGCCCTCATCAGCCTTGCTTTCTTCTCCCTTATTCAGGTTGAAGCTCAGACGAATTTATCAGATTACAACCTCAGCTATTCAAGCCCCAGAAAATTCGAAATCGGCGGTGTCAAGATCACCGGTGCACAATTCTTCGATCATAATGCATTGAGATCAATATCTGGTCTGAGTGTTGGAAAAGAGATCGATGTTCCGGGCGATGAGATCACGCAGGGTATTAAAAGATTATGGCGACAAAAATTATTTAGTGACGTAAGCATCACCATTGATCGAATTGAGGGTAAATACATCTATCTGAACATTGATGTGCAGACCATGCCCCGTCTTTCTAAATTCTCTGTCAGAGGAGTCAAGAAAGGTGAAGTTGATGACATTCGTGAATCTATCCGAATTGTAAGAGGAAAAGTATTAACGGATGATGTTCTCACGGAAACACGAAATAAGGTCAAGCGATTCTACGAGGAAAAAGGTTACCTCAATGCCGAAATTGAACTTGTGCAGGAGCCAGACACAAGTCTGAACGATCATGTAATACTGACAATTAAAATCAAGAAGAACAATAGGATCAAAATTCACGATATCACCTTCAGTGGAAACAACTCCATTAAATCCAAAAAATTGAGGAGAGCCATGAAGGACACGAAAAGAAATAAAGGTTTCACTTTATTCTCCTCATCCAAATTCCAGGAGAAAGCCTATGAAGGCGACAAGATGAATCTGATCGACAAATATCAGGAAGCGGGATTCAGAGATGCAAAACTGGTAGGAGATTCAGTATACAGAATTAACAAGAAGAGAATCAACATTCATATCGATATTGACGAAGGCAACAGGTATTATTTCAGAGATATCAAGTGGATCGGTAATACGAAATACACGACAGCAACATTGAATAAGATTCTGGGAATTGAGGAAGGGGATGTTTTCAATCAGACCTTACTCGAGGAAAGGTTATTCCAGGAAAAAAACGGTAGAGATGTCAGTTCGATCTATCTGGATGAAGGATACCTTTTCTTCAATGTGAATCCTGTAGAAGTATTGATAGAAGACGATTCTATAGATTATGAAATAAGGATCTACGAAGGAAAACAAGCCGTGATAAATAGGGTAAGTGTAAGTGGAAATACGAAGACCAATGATAAAGTGATCATGCGTGAGGTCAGAACCACTCCTGGCAAGCTCTTTAGTCGATCAGATATAATTCGAACACACAGAGAATTAGCTCAGCTCAATTACTTCAATCCTGAGAAAGCGAATCAAAACATCACGCCGGATCAGGAAAACGGAACGGTAGATATTGAATATGTCGTTGAAGAGAAACCCTCAGATCAAATCGAATTGTCCGGTGGTTGGGGAGGTGGCCGAATTGTAGGTACCCTTGGTGTTTCGTTCAATAACTTTTCTGCGCGAAGTTTCTTTAAAAAGGATGCTTGGAATCCACTGCCTTCGGGGGACGGACAGAGATTATCTATTCGTGCTCAGACATCCGGACCGATTTGGCAGATGTACAGCTTCAGTTTCACAGAACCATGGCTAGGAGGAAAACGAAGAAATTCGTTAACAGTCAGTCTATATCATCAGGTTAGTACAAACGGACAATCAAAATACTCTACCGACCAGTTCGGCAGAAAGATTCGAAATGAGAACCGACAAGCTCTTCTGATTTACGGTTTGACGGTCGGACTTGGAAAACAATTGCTATGGCCGGATGACTACTTTACATGGTACAACTCAGTCAACTTCCAGTATTATGTTCTTGAAAACTGGACTCAATTCTTCTTTAACAATGGTGTATCAAAGAACTTTTTCCTGAATACAGAACTATCGAGGAACTCAATCGATGCCCCAATCTATCCAAGATCCGGTTCGCGGGTCAGTCTCGGACTTGAATTCACTCCACCATGGTCTTTCACACGAGATGTAGATTATGAAGAAGCCACATTGGATGAAAAATATGAGTTCGTTGAATATCACAAATGGACCTTCAAAGTAGATTGGTACAATAGGTTGGTAGGTGATCTCGTTCTTAAGACGAAGTTCGGCTATGGATTTCTTGGGTATTACAACAAGGAATTGGGTATGACGCCATTTGAGAGATATTATGTAGGAGGTGATGGTCTGAGTGGAGGTATCGACCTTCAGAGTCGTGAGATTGTAGGGATGCGAGGCTTTGAAAATGGTCAGCTTTCAGCCAGCAACGGAAGTACAATTGTCTCTAAATACACTGTCGAACTGAGATACCCGTTGACATTGAATCCAACAGCTACAATTTTCATGCTTGGTTTTGCTGAGGCTGGAAATGCCTGGGAGAAATTCTCAGATTTCCGTCCATTTGGCGTATATAAGGCCGTGGGAGTTGGAGTTAGGATCTTTATGCCAATGTTCGGATTGCTTGGAGTAGATTATGGCTGGAGACTTGATGAAATACCGGGAGTAACCAATCCAAATAACCGTGGTATCTTCCACTTCACCATTGGCGGAAACCTTGGCGGGTGGTAATTATTTATTAATTTCGCAGACCCTGAAAACGTGATGTACAGGACATTTTTGAGTATGATTTTGATACTGCTGGCAACAGCGGTTGTGGGACAGAAGGTCGGATATGTCGACACGGATTATATTCTGGATAAAATTCCGGAATATAATGAGGCTCAAAAACAATTGGATGCGATTTCGGCAGAGTGGCAGGCTCAGATCGAAAAAAGATATCAGATCATTGATCAGATGTATAAGGATCTGCAGGCAGAGGAGATTCTTCTAACAGAGGAGATGAAGAGAAAGAGGATGATCGAAATCAGGGAAAAGGAAGAAGAGGCTCTTGAATTTCAAAAGCAAAAATTTGGAATCGAGGGTGATCTTTTCAGGGAAAGGCAAAAATTGGTTAAACCAATTCAGGAAAAGGTATACAAAGCAATAAAGGACGTGGCCAGATCAAGCGGATACGCTATCATGATGGATAAGGCTGGATCAACCACATTAATTTACACAAATCCCAAATACAACAAAAGCGACGCTGTTCTGAAGGAACTCGGTTACGATCCCGAAAAACAGGAAGATTTATAACAACCATTTAATCAATAAAATGAAAAGAATAATACTCGTTCTGACTATAGCTTTTTTAAGCGGTACTGCAGCCATTGCGCAGACAAAAATTGGTCATATTAATTCCAATGATCTGCTACTGGCAATGCCAGAAAGAGCAACTATAGAAACTGAGATTCAGAATCATGCCAAGCAGTTGGAAACTCAGTTGCTTGCAATGCAACGAGAGCTTGAAACAAAGTATCAGGATTTTCAGGCAAAAGAATCACTGATGACAGAAGCTATCAGAGAAGACAAGATCAAAGAATTGACAAGTCTTGAGCAGCGCCTGAATGAATTCCAGGAAAGAGCACAGGCAGACCTTCAGAAAAAAGAGCAAGAATTGACAGAGCCTCTTATTACAAAAGCAAAAGATGCTATCAACAAGGTTTCAAAAGAAAACGGATATACATACATTATCGATTCAGGTGTAGGTATCCTTCTTTACATCGACGAGACCACTGCTGATGACATCATGCCACTTGTAAAAACTGAGCTCGGACTTCAGTAAATTGTCGAACAGGTCACCTATAGGAATTTTTGATTCCGGTATCGGTGGTCTGACCGTCGCCAATGCCATAAAAAACTATTTGCCTAATGAGCAGATCATCTACTTTGGTGATACTGCTCATTTGCCTTATGGGGATAAGGCTCCTGCTTCCATTGTAGAATACTCCCGCGAGATCAGCAGATTCCTCCTTGATAAAGGATGTAAGATCATCGTAATCGCATGCAACTCTGCCTCTTCCATTGCCTACGAAGAAGTGGTCAAGGGAGCTGGCACCGTGCCCGTAATAAATGTGATCGATCCCGTAGTGGAAGTTGTGACTTCCGATTCTTCTTGTCGCTCTGTTGGAGTCATTGGGACCCGTGCTACGATCAATTCAGGTGAGTACGAGAGGCGAATAAAACAAAGGAAAAATGACATTCAGGTGTCAAGCATGGCCACTCCTCTCTTAGTTCCGCTGATCGAGGAGCACATCATGGATGAAAAGGTGGGGAAATTGGTAATATCTCAGTACCTGAGTCAGCCGCAGCTTGACGAAATTGATTCTCTGATTTTAGGATGTACTCACTACCCTCTTGTAAAGAAATCAGTAGAGGAATATTATCAGGGAAAGACCTTCGTTGTGGATTCAGCTGATATCGTTGGTAGGCATGTAAAGGACTATCTCAGCAAGGAAGACATGCTGTCAGATTCGCTCGAGGACAATCATCATTTCTACGTCTCTGATTTCACGGAATCATTCGAAGAGAACACAAAAAACTTCTTTGGTGAAGAGATTCATCTGGAAGAGACAGACCTGTGGAGATCACTTAAACCAAGAACTGTATAGAACGTAATTGTTCGCGATCCTGTTGATCTCTCCTTCAAACAATTCCTTACTCACTTCCTTTACCTTTTTTGCAGGCACTCCGGCCATTACACTGCCTGATTCTACCTTTGTTCCTTCAAGAACGATAGCACCAGCTGCAATCAGCGAATTGCTTTCCACTACCACTCCATCCATGACAATAGCTCCCATTCCAATAAGAACATTATCATGAATTGTACAGCCATGCACAATTGCGTTATGACCGATTGAAACATTGTTTCCGATATTCGTTGGAGCCTTTTGATAAGTACAATGTATTACCGCACCGTCCTGTACGTTTACCTTGTTTCCCATCTTGATGTAATGAACATCACCTCGGATCACCGCATTAAACCAAACTGAGCATTGATCACCCATTTTCACATCTCCCACAATAGTAGAATTTTCAGCAATGTAGCAGTCTTCACCCCAGGAGGGTTCTATACCGTTTACAGGTTTGATTAAAGCCATGGTGTAAATCTAAAGTTTTATGTCCAATGCTTATTAGTCATTGGTTTATTGGTTTATTGGTTTATTTAGAAATTGATTTATTATGTTCGTTATATGTCATTGCAAATGAAATATCTGCTTGTTTTATTCCTGGCATTGGCCATTCCTCTATTTTCTATTGCGCAAACAAAGAAACTGGGTGGAATTTATGAATATGGGCACGATGATAAATCGGACACGACGGCGTATGGCATAATTTACATCTACCCTAATTCAGACGCAACCATGCTGTTTAGTCTTGAGTTAAATCGTGGAGCTCCATCTTACAATCAGGGATATATGGTGGGAGAAATGATCATGACGGGAAAGAACAAAGCGGAATTTAAGATAAAGAACGAAGAGATTTTCATCGATTGCGAAGTCACCTTTGAGTTTGACAAGGACAAATTATACATGAGATCGGAAGATTCCGACATAGATTGCGGTTTCGGTCATGCCGTCTATCCCTATGCCGACTTTATTCGAACCGATAAAAATATACCTGAAACATTCGAGGATTTTGGTGAAGAAGAAGTCTCGTTTGAAGACTTCGACTGGAAAAGCTGGTGGTATCATTAAATTCCAGATCTGAAATCTGAAATCTGAAATCTGGAATCTGGAATCTGGAATCAAGATTCCGTATCTTTGCAGCAAATTGCAGCCATGGAAAAAACCATCCCACACATCGTATATGCCGAGAGCACACCGAATCCAAAAACGATGAAGTTTGTTTCAAACAAATTGCTCATGCAAAATGGTGCAACGTACGAAAGTGCTGATCCGAATGGCAATGAAGTAGCTCCTTTGGCTGAGAATCTTTTCAATTTTTCATTTGTTGAAAGAGTTTTTATAGCCAATAACTATGTGACCATCACTCGAACGGATACAATTGAATGGGAGGATATCGTGCACCAAGTAAGGGAGTTCATCGCTGACTATCTTAACAATGGAGGAGCTGTTTTTGAAGGAAATGAAAGTCCGATAGAGATTCCCGAACCAATGGGAGAATATACGGCCGTTACGAAGCACAGAGAACCTGTGAATGAAACTGAAGAAAAAATTGTAGCCATTCTCGATGAATATGTTGCTCCGGCGGTTGAAAATGATGGAGGCGCCATATTATTTGATTCTTACGATGAAGGTAAAGTGAACCTTATTTTGAAGGGTTCCTGCAGCGGCTGCCCATCATCTATCATGACATTGAAATCAGGTGTTGAGAATCTCTTGAAGCAAATGATGCCGGACCACGTTAACGAAGTGGTTGCAGTGAATGGTTAATTCACTTCTTTTTTCTTTCTGTAAATAAGATATCCCAAGGTCAATGTCCATGACCTTTTTCTCATGCTTTCACCAGGTTCGGGACCATCGTAATCCTGCCCCCAACCATTTGCATAACCGGTTATATACCAGTCAGTAATCCCGGGAGCGTAATCGAAGGCCATAAGAATTCGTTTACCTATTACAAATCCGACTCCTACATTCAAATAAATTGAATTATATATTTTCTTATCGCCATTCCCGGTGTATAAAGTTCCAGCATTCGATGCAAGATATCCATCCTTATTTTTTTGATGATATAATATCCATTCCCAGTTTATTCCCATTCGTAAGTTGAAAATGTTCTTCTCATCTTTGATCACAAAAAGAAATTGATTTTGCAAAACATGATTTAGCGCTAAATAGTTTTGCTCCTTTTGCGGAGTGGAATAATTCATTTCGAAATTCTCCTGTGTATAAAATATACTGTAGTCAAATCGAAAGGTTTTAATCGGAAAATCAACTGATAAACCCACACCCAATTTGGAAATCCCGCTTGTTAAATTATTGGAATATTTATCACTGGTTTTCATTTCAGAGTATGAGGTTCCCAGTTGCGGAGTTATGTGACCAATGCTCTGACCTTTAACAATAAATGTGACAGTTGTGAGCAGAAATACAAATATGATTCGTGTCATATTCCTTTAAAGTTAGGAAAATAGACAGAATCAAAATGGAATTTACATCAGGATATCATTAATCGCCTTGGTCGGTTCTGGAATGTTGTCCTCATTGAGCATCTCTCTGAGATCGATCTCAATCGTTCTACTGAGATTGGTTATTGGCACATCGTTTGCACCGCCCTGAAATGGATTTTCCGTAGCCTCGCCAATTTTTTCCATGGTGTGGAAGACCCAACAGACAAGAACACTGAAGGGCACTGTAAGCCACACAAATTGTCCGCCTAGCTTGTCAAATTCAGGTATCATTCCAACAGGAACGAGCAAAATAAACAGCCATACGAAATAAGCATTCACGGTCGCGAATTGCCTTGGGTATGGAAAGTTTTTGATTCTTTCACTTTTTCCCTGATGGTCGTAAAGTGTGGCCAAAAGACTTTCCATTTCCATATGACGAAAATCTTCAATATAGCCTTTCTCAAGAAGTTCGCGAAGATCTCTTGATTGATGGGCAATTATCTGCGTTGCCCTGTTTTTCTTGGAAAGAACATCTCTCATTTCAGATTCTTCCAAAAGAGGCTTAAGCTCTTCTTCAAGGGTGATTTTTTCTTCCGGAACTTCGAAGTATTTCTTGAATTCCTTATTGAACTTTCTCTCCATACTTTCCCATGGCTTTCCTTGTCGCAGCTGATGCCTTAGTGCAGCCATCCATGCAATATGTCGATAGATCAAACGTGTATGGATCTTTTTCAATTCCTGCTCAGAAACGGGATTTTCAGCATGTTTATTCGTAACGAAATCAAGGCTCATGATTCCCCATGTTCTGCTCGAATTGACAATAGCTCCCCAGATTTTTCTTGCCTCCCATAGTCGGTCGTAAGAAGCATTATTCTTAAATCCAATGAGAAAGGCCTCCGCTGTTCCAATAAGCGCTACAGGAAGCCAGGGAATGGTGATCCATTCCATTTCGAAAACTTCAAATAAAACAGTTGGTATGGTCGCAATTAAAATAAATGCGAATATTTCTCTACGTGTCCATTGAAGGACGGCAAGAAGACTCCATTTTCTGCCGGCATGCATTGTCTAGCAACCGTTGTTTTTCAATATGATCTTGGCCTCTGAATTCCCCTTCTTTTTAGATAATTTCCAATCCTTGCACGCGCCTTCTTTGTCGCCAAGTCTTTTCTTGCACCATCCCCTGTTATTCAGCGCCTCCGTATCCTCCGGATTCCTTTCCAGAACAGCATTGAAATCGGCTTCTGCTTTTCCGTACTGCTTGAGCTTCATGTAGGAACTGCCCCTGCTGTTTCTGGCCCGAATCATGTCGGGTTCATTCTGAAGGACTTCGTCGTAGTCATCCACGGCTTTCTGATACTGCTCAGTGATGTTATAGCACATTGCTCTTTGCAGATATGCATTTAGATTTTTTTGATCGAGTTCAATACTCTTCGAATATTCCACAATGGCCTCCTCATACTTACCTCTCTCAAAGAGTTGATCTCCTTTTTCCATGTGCTCTTCACTTTGTGCCCATATAAAAGAAGATAAGATTAGAAGTGCAGAAAGTATCATCAGATTTTTCATAAGCCTAAAAGTATTTCTTCAGGTGACTTACTTCCAAACAGCATTTTTGATGGATTCTCTAACATCTCTTTAACCTTTACAAGGAAGCTGACCGATTCCTTTCCATCAATTATTCTGTGATCGTAAGACAATGCCACATACATCATTGGAAGTATTTCGACTTTTCCGTCAACAGCCATCGGTCTTTCTACAATATTATGCATACCAAGAATAGCACTTTGAGGTGGATTGAGTATTGGTGTACTCATCATAGACCCGAATACTCCTCCATTGGTAATGGTGAATGTTCCTCCCGTCATTTCCTCAATGCTGATTTTTCCTGCTCTGGCTTTTCCAGCAAGATCCTTAATGTGAGATTCGATCTCGGCCAGACTCATCATTTCGGCATTTCTTAACACAGGAACCATCAATCCTTTCGGACTACTTACAGCAATTCCCATGTCAACATAATTGTGATAGACGATTTCCTCACCATCGATCATTCCATTCACAGCAGGAAAATGAGCCAATGCTTCAGTACAGGCCTTCGTGAAGAAAGACATAAATCCAACTCCCACTCCGTGAACTTCTTTGAACTGCTCTTTATACTTCTTCCGAATGTCCATGATAGGTTTCATGTTCACCTCATTGAAGGTTGTGAGCATGGCCGTTTCATTCTTAACCGATACAAGTCTTTCGGCTACTTTTCTCCTCAAGGAAGACATTTTCTTTCTGTCTTCTTCTCTTGAGCCTCCCCAGGTATTTTCATTCTGCACAGTAAATCCAGAACTTAAAGCTGCCAACACATCACCCTTTGTGATTCTGCCATCTTTACCTGTTCCAGTGACTTGAGAAGATGACATGCCATTTTCTGCCATGATCTTTTTGGCTGCTGGGGAAGGAATTTTCTTTTCTTCTGAAGGTGCTTGTGATTCTTTAGCTGGAGCTGGTTCCGGAGCAGGACTTGGCGCAGGTGCGGGCGCAGCAGCTTCGGGTGCTTTTTCTGCGGCAGGTGCTGGAGCCGGAGCTTCCGCCTTCTCAGGGGCTTTAGCATCCGTATCTATGAGGCAAACAACCTGTCCAACTTCAACCGTATCACCTTCCTCGGCTTTCAAAGTTATGGCTCCCGATTCTTCAGCTGTTAATTCAAGGGTGGCCTTGTCTGAGTCGACCTCAGCAATTACCTGGTTCTTTTCTACGTAATCACCATCTTTCACCAGCCATTGGGCAATTTCTACTTCTGTGATTGATTCTCCCGGACTGGGAACTTTCATTTCTAATGCCATCTTACTTGGTTTATGTGTTATTTGGCCAGAACGTTATTTATAATTTCTTTCTGTCGTTGATCGTGCGTCTTATGAGATCCGGAGGCCGGACTACCACTTGCTCTTCTTGAAATCAACTGAAGGTCTTTACCTTCAAATGTTCTCAGTATGTAAGCCCATGCACCCATGTTTTCAGGTTCTTCCTGAGCCCAAATGTGTGTCTTAGCTCCTTTGTATTTTTCTATTAGCTTATCAATTTGATCCTGTGGAAGAGGGAATAATTGTTCTACACGAATCAAAGCGACATGATCCGCTTTCTGCTCATCACGAGCAATCGCCAGGTCATAAAATACTTTTCCACTGCAGAAAACAACCTTTTTGACTTTGCTAACCACGGCCTTCTCGTCGTCGATTACTTCTTTAAACCCTCCTTTCGTCAGGTCTCCAAGTGGAGAAACAGCCAATGGATGTCTAAGTAATGACTTAGGCGTAAATACAATCAATGGTTTTCTGAAATTCCTTACTTGCTGCCTTCTCAAGACATGGAAAAAGTTTGCAGGAGTAGTGCAATTAACTGCTACCATGTTATCATCTGCACAGAGCTCCAGGTACCTTTCCATTCTGGCACTGGAGTGCTCTGCACCCTGTCCTTCATATCCATGAGGAAGCAACATTACCAGGCCATTTCTAACATTCCATTTGTCCTCGGCAGCGGCAATGAATTGATCAATGATGATCTGAGCACCATTGCTGAAGTCCCCAAATTGTGCCTCCCATATTGTCAGTGTATCCGGCGCAGCAAGGGCATAACCATATTCAAAGCCAAGAACACCATATTCAGAAAGGAAGGAATTATAAATGCTGAAATCATGTGCATTCTTTTCTACCTGCCTCAGTGGTATATACTCTTCTTCTGAGTCTTCAACCCTCACCATTGCATGACGGTGAGAAAAAGTACCCCTTTCAACATCCTGACCAGAGATTCGAACCCTGAATCCATCATTCAACAAAGTTGCATAAGCAAGAGTTTCACCCATGGCCCAATCCAGAATCTCAGTTTCAAGAAGCATTTTCCTTCTTTCATTCATGAGACGTTCGATCTTCTTAAAGAATTTCTTGTCCGTTGGAAGATCCGTGATCTGTTTGCCCAGCTTCGTTAATGTGGCTTTGCTGACCGCAGTTTTTGGAGAAGTCAACAACTCTTTATGTGTACCCTTTCCTATTCCTTTCCAGGTAGTGTGGAGGAATTGGTGCATAATTGCCTTCTTTCCCAATTTCTTTGAAGCTTCAAGCATATCTTCAAGTGATGCAGCAAATTCATTGATCACTTTCTTGGCTTCATCCTGAGTGATCACACCCTCGTCGATAAGGTCGTTCACATACATGTCTCTTGGATTCGGATGACGCGCTATAGCCTTGTATAAAAGTGGTTGAGTAAACCTTGGCTCATCACCTTCGTTATGACCGTATTTTCTGTAGCACAGAAGATCAATAAATACATCCGACTTAAATGTCTGACGATACTCCATAGCCAACTGAACAGCATAAGTCACGGCCTCAACATCGTCACCATTTACATGCCAGATCGGACAAAGGGTAACCTTACCCACGTCGGTACAATAAGTACTCGTTCTTGCGTCGATATAATTGGTAGTAAAACCAATTTGGTTGTTAATGATAATATGAACAGACCCACCGGTTTTATAACCCTTCAATCCGGCCATTTGAACTACTTCATAAACAACTCCCTGACCCGCAATAGATGCATCTCCGTGAATTATAATCGGAACGATCTTTCCGTCATCATGAAGATAACGATCGATCTTACTTCGAACAATTCCTTCTACCACGGGACCAACTGCCTCGAGGTGAGATGGATTCGGTGCAAGAAGGAGGTGAACGTGATCACCATTCTCCGTAACCACGTCTGCCGTGAATCCCAGGTGATATTTTACATCTCCGTCAAAAAGACTGTCCTCGTATTCTACTCCTTCAAATTCACTGAAGATTTCAGCGTGTGTTTTGTGCAGTGTGTTGGCCAGGACATTCAATCGCCCTCTGTGTGCCATTCCAATTACGAATTCTTTTACTCCAAGGTCAGAACCTTTTTCAATAACTCCATCCAATGCAGGAATCAATGATTCTCCACCTTCGAGTGAGAATCGTTTTTGCCCAACAAATTTCTTATGCAGAAACTGTTCAAACTCAACAGCATGATTCAGTTTATTCAGGATGTACCTCTTTTCGCCCGGAGAAAATTTAGGTTCATTTCTGCTTGACTCCATGCGCTGTCGCAACCATTCAAATCGTTCAGGTGTTCTGATGTAGGCATACTCGACACCCAGTGACTTACAATATGTTTCGTGTAGATGAAACTCTATGTCACGAAGCGTGGCCGGACCAATACCGATTTCACTTCCTGCGTTGAATACTGTATCCAGATCGTCCTTGCTTAATCCGAAATTCTCAATCGCGAGAGTCGGGTTATACTTTCTTCTTTCACGAACCGGATTCGTGAAGGTGAAGAGATGTCCTCTCTGACGATAGGCATTGATCAGGTTAATCACCTTAAATTCCTTCTGGAAGGATTCGGGAATTACCTCATCGGAATACTCTGTTTGTGAAAATTCAAATCCCTCAAAAAACTTGCGCCAGCCAAATTCGACGCTGTCAGGATCCTGCTTATATTTTTTGAATTCTTCGTCGATGACATCGACGTGTGCATTGCTTAGATAGGAATATTTGTCCATTTAATATGTCGCTAAAGACAGAACAAAAATACAAATCTGTAGCAAGCAAAATAATTCTGGAATAGAATTGTAATTTTCAGAGGTAATCCTCTCTTTTACAACACTTTATATCTTAATGAAATTTTACCCAGTTGGCTAAAGGTGGAGAAATGCCTTTCTTTCAAGAAGCACATCTTCGGATTCCACATGATCCTCATCGGGTACACAACAATCTACCGGACAAACAGCCGCACATTGTGGTTCATCATGAAAACCTTTACACTCAGTACACTTTTCAGGCACGATGTAGTAGAATTCACTTGAAATTGGGTCTTTTTTAGCATCGGCATTGTCGGCTGAACCACTAGGAAGAGTTATATCACCACTCAGGTCCGTGCCATCTGCATAGCTCCATTCCTCATCTGGTTCGTAAATAGCGTTATTAGGACATTCAGATACGCAGGCATCGCAGTTGATGCATTCATCGGTTATGATAATTGCCATTTTCTCAAATTGTTTAGTTCATGATGAGACATGAAAATTCAAATCTAAATCTAAGGATTTTTTACAATCTTAATTTTTATCTAAAGAATGAAATATCAGAATTCGCATGTTTATTCATGACTTATCTTATTTTTTCTTGTGAATTGGATATGTTAAATTAGACTTCCCTATTTCAGATTTATGAGTTCAACTACCGAGTTAGATAAAGTCGTTGTCAAATTTGCCGGCGACTCTGGAGACGGCATGCAATTGACCGGATCCCAGTTCACAGATACAGCCGCCTTATTGGGTAACGACCTGGCCACTTTTCCAGATTATCCGGCAGAAATACGAGCCCCACAGGGTACAACTTTTGGCGTATCAGGATTTCAGGTTCACATTGGAAATGTTGAGATCAACACTCCCGGAGATACAGCTGATGTGCTAATTGCAATGAATGCCGCGGCACTTAAAGTCAATTTAAATTCTCTTAGAGGTGGGGCCACTATTATCGTAGATACAGACAATTTCAAAAAGAAAGATCTTGAAAAAGCTCACTTTGAATCAAATCCTCTAGAGGATGGAACGCTCGACGGATACAATGTTGTTGAAGCTCCGATAAGTAGCTTGACAAGGGAAACTTTGAAGGACTCAGGACTTGATGGAAAAAGCATTGCCCGCTGTAAAAATATGTTTGCCCTTGGTGTAGTGTACTGGATTTTCAATCGACCTCTGACTCATACCGAAGGATTCCTCGACAAGAAATTTGGCAGTAAACCCGATCTGGCAGATGCCAATAAACAGGTCTTGGTAGCAGGTTACAATTATGCTGAAACCATTGAAGTATTGGATTCATCTTTTGTTGTTCCACCGGCTCAAATTGAAAGAGGCACATACAGGAACATCATGGGAAATCAGGCAACAGCATGGGGCTTCCTGGCAGCATCTGAAAAATCAGGTATGGAATTGGTACTCGGATCTTATCCGATCACGCCTGCCTCTGATATTCTCCATGAACTATCAAGACATAAGCAGTTTGGAGTAAAAATCATGCAAGCTGAAGATGAAATTGCCGGTATCTGCGTGGCTATTGGTGCCAGCTTTGGAGGGGCAATGGGTATTACAACAACTTCCGGACCTGGTCTGGCACTGAAATCAGAAGCACTCGGCCTTGCCATCATTGCCGAGCTTCCTCTCGTCGTGGTGGATGTTCAAAGAGGTGGGCCTTCTACAGGACTTCCAACTAAAACAGAGCAAGCCGATCTTCTTCAGGCCTTATATGGAAGAAATGGGGAGAGTCCTTGTATTATTATCGCAGCAAGCACACCGTCTGATTGTTTCGAATACACCTATATGGCTAGCAAGCTTGCAATGGAACACATGACTCCGGTGGTACTACTCACAGATGGTTATCTGGGTAATGGCTCCGAGCCATGGAAAATGCCAAAAATGAAGGATATGCCGGATATCACTCCACCTGTTCTTAAAGAAGGTGTTGAAGACTGGCAACCTTATGAAAGAGATGCGAAAAGAATGGCACGACAATGGGCTGTGCCGGGAACACCGGGTTATGAGCATCGTATCGGTGGACTTGAGAAAGATTTTGTAACAGGAAATGTTTCGTATGATCCTGAAAACCACGAAAAGATGGTTAAAATGAGGGAAGAGAAGGTTCAGAATGTCTCGAAATTCATCCCAAAACTTGAAGTCTACGGAAAAGTCAAAGGAGATCTTCTTGTGATAGGCTGGGGAGGAACTTATGGAGCGTTGAGAACTTCTGTTTCTCAATTGAGCAATAAGAGTATTGCCCATGCTCATTTCAACTACATCAAACCATTGCCTAAAAACACAAAAGAAGTATTCAAGAGATATAAAAAGATCGTGGTATGCGAACTGAATATGGGTCAGTTCTGCAAGTATCTCAGGGGGATCTATCCTGACATTGATTTCATTCCATACAACAAGGTTCAGGGACAACCTTTCACAACCACAGAACTAAATGAAGAATTCACCAAATTATTATCCTAATCATGTCAACAGAAGTTCAAGCATACACGCATAAAGATTTTCAGAGCGATCAGGAAAACCGTTGGTGTCCTGGTTGTGGTGATAAGGCCATTTTAAATGCCATGTACAAGGCTCTTCCTCAGTTGGAAATGAAAAAGGAAGATTTTGTTTTTATTTCAGGAATTGGTTGTTCATCCCGATTTCCATATTATATGGATACCTATGGTTTTCACACCATACATGGACGAGCACCCGCTATTGCCACTGGCGTAAAGCTTGCCAATCCGGAGCTCAGCGTTTGGGAAATCACCGGAGATGGAGATGCACTTGCCATTGGAGGAAATCATTTCATTCAGGCCCTTCGAAGGAATATTGATATCAATATCATTCTTTTCAACAATGAAATATATGGATTAACAAAGGGTCAGTTTTCACCGACTTCTTCAAAAGGATTGGTAACAAAATCTTCACCACATGGAACGGTGGATCCACCATTTAATCCAGGAGAACTTGCCATTGGATGTAAATCAACATTTTTTGCAAGAGCCGTTGATGTGCTTCCAAAAAATATGACGGACATCTTTGTTGCAGCTGAAAAACACCGCGGCACATCGCTGATTGAAATTCTTCAGAATTGTGTTATTTTCAACGATAAGGTATTTGCAAACGTCACAGACAAAGAATTCAGAGACGACCGCATGTTGTGGGTTGAACACGGCAAACCCATGCTTTTCGGAAAAGAGATGAATAAAGGGTTAGTTCTTGACGGACTTAAAATGAAAATCGTTGAAGTTGGAAAAGATGGCGTCACCGAAGATGACATTTTAGTTCACGATGCTCATGAAAAAGACATCACATTGCACAACATGCTGGCAAGGCTGAAAACTCCAGATTTCCCTGTGGTTTTTGGAGTGATTCGTGATGTTGATGAACCAACATTCGATCGGGCCATGTATGACCAGATTGACGACGTAAAAAAGAAAGCAAAAGTTAAGTCAATGGATGACTTGCTTGTAACAGGAGAAACCTGGGAAATAGAATAGTATGGGAATAGAGGCTCTCGTTGTTTTCGGAATAGCAGGTATCCTGATGGTAGCTGGAGGTATATTAACCTCTGCCATCGTGGCTCCAAAATCAAAGAACCTAACCAAAGATGAAACTTACGAGTGCGGTATTGAAACCAGCGGTCCATCCTGGTTGCAATTCAAGGTGGGTTATTATCTTTTTGCAATCCTCTTTTTAATCTTCGACGTAGAAACCGTATTTATTTTCCCCTGGGCAGTTGTCATGAAAAAATTGGGAATTGTTGCCTTTGTGGAAATTCTGATTTTCTTATTTATTCTAACTCTGGGATTACTTTATGCCTGGAAAAAAGGAGCATTAAAATGGGAATAGAAGAAAACGCAATGAATTCATCTACTGAAAATTTTCCAGGTAAAATTATCAGAGGCGGAAATGGAGGAAACATCATTACCACTACTCTGGATGACGTCATAAACTGGTCGAGAGCCAATTCTCTCTGGCCATTGGTATTCGGAACCAGTTGTTGCGCAATTGAAATGATGGCAACAGGAGCTTCACGTCACGACTGGGCAAGGTTTGGAACTGAAGTTGCAAGAGCTACTCCAAGGCAAGCGGACCTGATCGTTATTGCCGGGACCATCGTGAATAAAATGGCTCCGGTTTTGAAAAGGCTTTATGATCAGATGGCCGATCCGAAATATGTAATTGCCATGGGAGCTTGTGCAACTTCCGGCGGACCATTTTACTACAACACTTACAGTGTGGTGAAAGGCGCAGACCATGTAATTCCAGTCGACGTTTACGTTCCTGGTTGTCCACCCAGACCAGAAGCATTGCTATATGGAATTCTTCAGCTTCAGAGAAAGATCAAAGGTGAATCCATGACAGATAGATCAAATCCTTCTGAATTATTTGATAAAGGAATGTAGATGAAAAGGGAAGAGTTAAAAGACAAAATATCATCTATTCTGTCATCCGTTCAGTTTCCGGAAATTGTATCAGATACACTGAACATCTCTTGTGGTCCTGGTGAATTATTGAAGGTAGCCGAGACCTTGAAAGACAATGAAGAATTAAAATTTGATTTTCTTTTTTCTCTTACTGCAATTGACTGGCCGGAAGACATGGAGGTCATATACCACATGCGTTCCAGTGAATTTGATAATGAAGTCGTACTTCGAGTTAGAACAGGAGGAAGAGAAAATCCGGAAGTCCCAACTTCTGTGAATATATGGCCTACCGCAGAATTACACGAAAGGGAGGTCTATGATCTCTTTGGGATAAATTTTAAGGATCACCCCGATATGCGAAGAATCTTTCTGGAAGATGATTGGGTGGGTTACCCAATGAGGAAGGACTATGTTGATGAAATTAATATTGTTGATCTGTGAGTGAATTAGTAAAGGAAAATCTGAAAACGGAGGAGTACTTCATTAATATGGGGCCTCAACACCCATCCACTCATGGTGTTTTGAGGCTGATGCTCACGCTTGATGGGGAGATCATTCGAAAAGTAGAACCTCATCTTGGTTACATCCACAGATCAATTGAGAAGATGTGCGAAAAAGACAGCTATCAGCAGATCGTACATCTGACCGATCGAATGGACTACTTATCCTGTCACATTAATAATGAAGCGGTTTGCCAGGTTGTTGAGAAAGGACTTGAAATCGAATTGCCCGACAGAGTTAAGGTAATAAGAACAATTATTGATGAGCTCACCAGACTTTCATCTCATCAGTTGTGGTGGGGAGTTATGGGAATGGATCTGGGCGCAATCACTACATTCCTGTATGGTTTCAGAGATAGGGAAATCATAACCGATATTTTTGAAAAACTTTGTGGAGCCAGGCTAACCATGAATTATAATATTCCGGGTGGATTGATGTTCGACATCTACCCTGACTTCCAGAAGGATGTAAAAGAATTTATCGAACATTTCAAGAAAAAATTACCTGAGTATGACCGCTTGCTTTCAGACAATGTGATCTTCAGAAACAGAACAGAAGGCATTGGCATTTTATCGAAAGAAGATGCTATAGGTTATGGTGTAACCGGTCCTTCGGGAAGAGCCTCTGGATTTTCCTGCGATGTTCGGAAAAAGGCACCTTATGCTGCTTACGACAAAGTGGAATTCAAAGAGATCGTTAAGGAAGAAGGTGATTGCTTTGCGAGGTACAAGGCAAGAATAGATGAAATGTGGGAATCGATGAGCATCATCGAGCAATTGATCGACAACATACCTGAAGGCGAACACAAAATAAAAACCAAGGCAGTAATAAAGCTTCCTGCAGGAGAATTCTATGAAAGGGTTGAAACAGCTCGAGGTGAATTGGGCGTTTATTGTGTTAGCACAGGCACAAAGAACCCTCACCGATTCAAATTCAGATCACCCGGATTCTCAAATCTTTCTGCCCTTGATAAAATGTCGCGTGGCTCAAAGATTGCAGATCTAATCGCAATAATGTCCACTCTGGACCTTGTAATACCTGACATAGACCGATGATGAGTTTTTGGAACATATATGATTTTGGACAACTCACCTCTTGGATTCATGGCCTGCTTATTTCCAACTTCCCGGAAGGAGTAACGGCAATAATTGAAATGGTTATTGTAGCTCTTGTCGCCATTCTCTTCGTCGCTTTTCTAGGTCTATTCCTGGTTTACCTGGAGAGAAAAGTCGCTGCTTTCTTCCAACAAAGGCTTGGTCCTATGAGAGTTGGAAAATGGGGGACTGCACAAACAGCTGCCGACATCGTTAAACTGGTTTTCAAGGAACCACTTAGAACTCAAAACGCAGATAAGTTCTTATTCGAAATCGCGCCATATTTCATGATGATAACAGCTTTGCTGGCACTTTCCGTTTTGCCTTATGCTAAAGGTTTACACGCTTATGATATCGATATCGGAGTCTTTTTTATAACAGCCGTTTCTTCCATTGGTGTAATTGGAATTCTGTTGGCGGGCTGGTCCAGCAATAACAAATACTCTTTGATCGCTGCTTTGAGAAGTGGTGCCCAGGTAGTGAGTTATGAACTCTCTGTTGGACTTTCAATTCTTACGGTTGTGATTCTTTGTGAAAGCCTGCAAATGTCTGAGATCGTAGCCAGCCAGGAAAGCGGTTGGTGGATATTCAGAGGGCATATTCCGGTTTGGATTGCATTCCTCATTTTTATGATCGCCGGAACAGCAGAAACGAATCGCGGTCCTTTCGACCTTGCAGAGGCTGAATCGGAATTAACAGCTGGTTTCCACACAGAGTATTCAGGAATTCGATTCGCTTTTTTCTTCCTGGCAGAATTTCTGAACATGTTCATTTTATCCGCCATTGCAGCAACTCTTTTCTTTGGAGGTTGGATGCCACTTCATATTGGTGGATTTGAAGGATTCAATATGGTTATGGATTTCATTCCTCCTATTGTCTGGTTCTTCGGAAAAGTCTTTTTTATCATCTTTCTGATGATGTGGTTCCGATGGACCTTCCCGAGATTGAGGATAGATCAGCTGCTCAATCTGGAATGGAAATACCTTCTACCAATTAACCTGGTAAATCTTGTATTCATGGCTTTTATAGCATTAACCGGATGGCACTTATGAAAGCATTGAAGAATTACATAAAGGGAATATTCCTTGCGCTGAAATCTCTTTTCACCGGAATGAAAGTGACCATTTATTACTTCACTCATGCGAAGAAAGAGATCATTACACAGCAATATCCCGAAAATCGAGATACCTTAAAAATGTTCGACCGCTTCCGCGGAGAGGTTATCATGCCTCACAATGAAAACAACGAACATCGTTGCACCGGATGTTCAGCGTGCGAAGTTGCCTGTCCAAATGGTACAATTGAAATTATCTGGGACCGAAAAGAAAACGAGGAAGGCAAAAAGAAAAAAGTTTTGGATCAGTTCATTTATCACTTGCAAATGTGCACTATGTGCGGACTATGTATTCCGGCATGTCCTACAGATGCTATAATTATGGGTCACGATTTCGAGCATGCCGTCTTCGACCGAAGCGAACTGACCAAAGTATTGAATAATCCGGGGTCTAAACTTGAGAAGGGAGTAGAATAATGGAGGTGATGTTTTTTTATCTGTTGTCGGCCATCATAATAGCAGGATCTGTATTGACGGTGACAACAAACAATATACTCAGGGCTGCGATTTACCTGTTATTTGTTTTGGGCGCTACCGCCGGGATTTACTTCATGATGAATTTCAATTTTCTTGCAGCCGTCCAATTGACCGTATACGCCGGGGGAGTAGTTGTTCTCATCATATTCTCAATACTGCTAACTCATCAGATAAACACTCAACTGGAAAAATCTTCTGTAGGAAAAAGGTTGATCGCTGCAGGCATTTCGCTTATTGTTGGATCAATTTTCATCTATCCTATTTTAAACAATCCCTGGACATCAATAGAGAATTCGGGTGCACAGGAAATGGATACAAGTATGAATACCATTGGTGAGCAATTAATGAGTTTTACCGATAACGGCTATGTTCTTCCATTTGAAGTAATAAGTGTTTTGTTACTGGCTGCCATGATAGCCGCAATAATAATTGCTAAAAAGTTTGCTAATGATTGAAGGGATAGGTCTGAACCATTTTTTCATTGTTGCCGCCATTATGTTCTTTCTTGGTATGTATGGCTTTTTATCAAGGAAAAATATGATCACTTTGCTGATGTCACTGGAATTGATGTTGAATGCAGTGAATCTGAATTTCGTGGCCATCAATGCTTATCTCCATCCGGAATTTCTTCAGGGACATTTCTTTGCTCTTTTCGTAATTGGAGTGGCTGCAGCAGAAGCTGCACTGGCCATAGCCATTATAGTTTTCCTGTATCGAAAATTCAATTCAATCAATATTGAGAAATCTAATCTGATGAAGTTCTGATGTTTACCTTCCTGGAAATATGGATACTGATTTTACCGGCTTTGAGTTTTGCACTCATATCGCTATTCCAGAAATATATCAGCAACCGGATGGCAGGATTGATAGGCACTACATCATTGTTCATTTCATTGCTTCTATCACTTCAGGTATTTGCAGTTTATGATATTATTAAGGGTTTCAGCGGACAAGAAGAAGCTGAATTACCTTACATGGCCGTCACGCACTATAACTGGACCTGGCTAAACTTTAGTGATACCCTATCCATTAAGATGGGTATTCTCCTGGATCCCATCTCTATAATGATGCTTATCGTGATCACCCTGATCTCATTCCTTGTTAATCTTTATAGCATAGGTTACATGAAGGACGACGTAGGACAAAAACGCTACTTTGGATTCCTTTCGCTATTCAGTTTCTCAATGCTTGGACTGGTTGTGGCCACTAACATATTCCAGATGTACATTTTCTGGGAACTTGTCGGTGTGTCCTCTTACCTGCTGATCGGACATTACTATGACAAACCATCGGCGGTATCAGCTGCCAAGAAAGCTTTTATTGTGACACGCTTTGCAGACCTGGGTTTTCTAATCGGAATTCTGCTTCTTTCCTATCACACAGGCACATTTGATTTCGAAATTCTTACCGATTCCTCGAACCCGGTTTATGAAAACACCGGAGCCATTTCCTTCATGGGTTTGAGCACAATTACATGGGCCCTTATTCTAATCTTTATGGGAGGCGCAGGGAAATCTGCCATGTTCCCGCTGCACATCTGGTTACCGGATGCCATGGAAGGCCCCACACCTGTTTCTGCCCTTATTCATGCTGCCACCATGGTTGTTGCGGGTGTTTACCTGGTAGCGCGAATGTTCAACATATTTGTCGATGTGGCACCGGATGCTATAGCCGTTGTGGCCTTCGTCGGAGCTTTCACATCCCTTTTTGCGGCCGTAATAGCCTGTACACAAGAAGATATAAAAAGAGTTCTGGCATTTTCCACGATGTCACAACTTGGATATATGATGTTGGCTCTCGGTGTTTCAAGTGATGTAAATGGTCATCTCGGTTTTACTGCCAGCATGTTCCATCTGTTCACTCATGCCATTTTCAAAGCACTCCTCTTCCTTGGTGCAGGGGCAGTGATTCACGCTGTTCATTCCAACGTTATGAAAGATATGGGTGGTTTGAGAAGAAAAATGCCCATAACAGCATTTACATTTTTGATTGCCTGCCTCGCCATTTCTGGAATTCCACCTTTTGCAGGTTTCTTCAGTAAGGATGAGATTTTGGCCGCTGCATATGAATCTAATTTGATGTACTACTACGTAGAGCTTTTCGTTGCGGGCCTTACTGCATTCTATATGTTCAGATTGTATTTTAAAATATTCTGGTATAAAGAAATGAAGACCGATGAAAGTATACATGACGCACCTAGAATTATGGCCATTCCATTGCTGATTCTAGCTGTACTTTCCATTGTCGCAGGATTCGTGCCCTTCGGGGAGTATGTCTCTTTCAACGGTTATCCTTTGCAGGTTGAATTTCACTGGTCGGTTGCCATTACCTCTGTCGTTGTGGCACTGACAGGAATACTGATAGCATTCTTATTATTTAAGAAAGACAAGCAAAAAACGAAACCTCAATCTGCTTTATATCGACTTGTAGAAAATAAATTCTATTTCGATGAGCTCTATCTTTTTGTGACTCATAATGTCATTTTTGCTCTGATCAGCAAGCCCGTTGCCTGGTTCGACAGACATGTGGTTGATGGAGCCATGAACGGCGTGGCCTGGGTTACGAATAAAGTAAGTTCTGGAATTAAAGGAAGTCAATCAGGACAATTGCAACACTATCTAATTGCCTTTGTGATTGGAATCGTTTCTCTATTTCTAATCACGATTTATTTAAAAGCTTAGAATGGAAATTTTATCAATGCTCATAATCATTCCTCTCATCACAGTGCTGATGATTTCTTTGTCAAAGAACAAAGATTCGTACAGATGGATAGCATTGGTCGGAATGAGTATTCAGCTTGTTTATTCTCTATATGTGCTATTCCTCTTCATGTCGGCTTCAGTGTCAGAAAGTAGCATGGTTTTCAGAGACAGTCTGGAATGGTTCAAATCATTGAATATTTCCTGGGAAGTTGGAATAGATGGAGTTTCTATGAGTCTGATCCTGTTGACTTCTATTGTAATTTTCTCTGGTGTACTGGCGTCATGGAATGTAAGCGATCTTCCAAAAGAGTTCTTCGTAATGCTAATTCTACTGTCATCAGGAGTCTTTGGGTTCTTTATCTCACTTGACCTCTTTACAATGTTCCTTTTCTATGAATTGGCCGTAATACCTATGTACTTATTAATAGGAATTTGGGGCAGTGGCCCGAAAGAATATGCTGCCATGAAACTGACTCTGATGCTTATGGCGGGATCGGCAATCTTGCTCGTTGGAATTATGGCTCTTTATTATTTGCCGGAAGGAAATCTCAATTCATTCAATATTCTGGAAATTGCCCAATCGAATATTGCTGTCTCAGCACAGCGCTGGATATTCCCCATGACATTTGTTGGATTTGGAGTTCTGGGTGCCTTGTTCCCATTCCATACCTGGTCACCAGATGGACATGCCTCTGCGCCGACAGCCGTAAGTATGCTACATGCAGGAGTGCTGATGAAACTGGGGGGATATGGATGTTTTAGAGTTGCAATGTATTTACTTCCCGAAGCTGCTAATGAACTATCTTGGATATTCATTATCCTCACCACTATTAGCGTGATCTATGGGGCCATGGGAGCTGTAGTTCAGACAGACCTCAAATATATCAATGCATATTCTTCGGTGAGTCATTGCGGACTGGTGCTCTTTGCTGTGCTCATGATGAACAAGACAAGCTTTAATGGAGCTGTTTTACAGATGCTTTCTCACGGTCTGATGTGTGCCTTGTTCTTTGCATTGATTGGGATGATCTATGGCAGGACTGGGACAAGAGACATAACCAAGATGGGAGGAATCATGAAGGTAATGCCTTTCCTCTCTGTGGCTTATGTAATATGTGGACTGGCCTCTTTAGGACTTCCGGGTCTCAGCGGATTTGTTGCGGAAATGACCATTTTCGTCGGAGCATTTGAACACGCTGACGCCTTTCACAGATGGAGCACAGTAATTGCAATTTCTTCTATTGTAGTCACGGCGGTTTATGTCTTGAGAGCCGTTGCGATGATGTTACTCGGCCCGATTAAAAAAGCAGAATTCAAAGAGATCAAAGATGCCGTATGGCATGAGAAATTATCGGTAGTTACACTTACAGTAGCTATTTTGATCATGGGAATAGCACCGCTATGGTTATCAGATATGGTTTTTGACAGCCTTGATCAGATCGTTGAAAGATTTCAAAACTTAATGCTCGTATCAAGATGATTTGGGAGACATTAAATATCATGCAAAATGAGTTGCTTCTTCTTCTTTTAATGCTGATCATTATTATTGAAGAGATCTTTTCAGACGAGAATAAAAGATTGATAAACATTACAGCCATTGCAGGCATGTTTGTCATTGTAATACTTTCAATGCGACACGTTCATGCTGAATCTCTTTTCGGAGGAATGTATGTTTCTAATCCGATGACGGCATTGATGAAAGGATTGCTAAACATCGGCACGGGAATTGTTCTGCTTCAGTCCGTCGATTGGCTGAAGAAAGAGGAAAATCAAATTCGGACTGCTGAATTTCATTCTCTAGTGATTTCAACATTGATAGGTATGAATTTCCTGATATCATCGGGTGATTTCATTATGTTCTTTATCGGACTAGAATTGGCTACTCTCCCGCTAGCCGCTCTTGCAGCCTTTGAAATAAAAAAGGCAAAATCAGCAGAAGCAGGCATCAAAATGATCATGTCGGCGGCCTTTTCTTCCGCAATTACTCTTATGGGCATAAGCATCATCTACGCGTTTTCAGGCAGCATCTATTTTAATGAGATTTCTTCGATGACCTGGTCAAATCCCGCTTACATCATGGGATTTCTGATGCTTTTCTCAGGGCTGGCTTTCAAGATTTCATTGGTTCCATTTCATTTCTGGACTGCAGATGTTTATGAGGGAGCACAAACCAATATCACATCATACTTCTCTGTGATGTCTAAGGGATCGGCCCTTTTTATTTTACTGATCCTGTTCACAAAGGTTTTCCCTGGTCAAAAAGAAATCGGTGAATTGACCTTATATATTCTTGCAGTCCTTACCATGACCATCGGAAATCTATTCGCTCTGCGTCAGAATAACATAAAGAGATTTCTTGCCTTTTCTTCTATAGCCCAGGCGGGATTCCTGATACTTGGAATATACAGTGGAACAGCACAGGGAATAAACGCCACGATCTACTTCATGTTCATCTATATCTTTTCGAATCTGGGAGCTTTTGCTGTGATTGAAAGCATAGAGAATAAAACCGGAAAAGAAAATATTTCCGACTACAATGGTCTGTATAAGACCAATCCGAGATTGAGTCTTTTGATGCTTCTATCACTCTTCTCTCTGGCGGGAATTCCTCCGGTAGCTGGATTCTTCGGAAAATTCTTCTTATTCATGGCCGTTGCAAGTAAAGGAAGCTACCTCTTATTGTTGATTGCAACTCTTAATGCAACCTTGTCTCTTTATTATTATTTATTGGTAATCAAGGCTATGTTCATAAACAAGAATGATGCGCCAATTCCAGTATTTCAATCTTCAATGCCTTCCAGGATTGCCATGGCAATCTGCCTTGTATTCATATTGGGAATAGGCTTTATGGCCTTCTTCCATGATCATTTTCAAATCATCACCGAAAGCTTTCTATCATGACTTTACTCAAGGGAAAACACGTCGTTAAAGAAATAGAAGGTGTGCGCTGTTCAGTGGTCGAGGACGGAACAACTAAGGAGCGTGTCGAATTTTTAAAGGAAATTCTCGAACATAATGGTCATGAAGTAAGATCTGAAGAAATTCCTCCAAAAGAAGAGGGTGGTGAGATCACTTATATTATAGGTGTGACAAGTATGCTATTCAATCCGGTGATAGCCGTTTATCAGCGAATGTTAAAGACCAAGGATGGTCGAAAAATAACAGCGGATTACTGGAATCAGAAGACTACAGAAATTGAACCTAATTACTGGGATAAAAGTAAGAAGTAATCAATTATATCCCTTTCTCCCTTTTACCTTAGATAACTCCTTGAGTAAGACCTCAAAACATATTAATTGTGATATGCTTTCGTCATTGATCTTGCTTTCAAGCCACTGAACCAAGTATTCTTCTTTTATATCAACTCTGTATAAAAAAGCTCTTAATTTTTCTGGTGAAGTGTTGAGTAGTTCTTGAATAATCTCCTGAAGCTCAATTACTAATGTTTCAGGCGATGCATTTTCAAAAGTGACAGTAAATCCACTCAAAGCAATATCTTTTTCAAGCTGATCTCTCAAGGACAAATAAATTATTTCATCATTCGAAATGATGTCAAAAATCTTCTGAAGTCTCTCGTCCTTTTCTTGCATAAACTGCCCAATTATCCTTTACATTTGAATCAACACTTCCGGTATGAAAGATTCATTTCGAACTGAAATTAAAATAAAAAGAGACGAGAATGCTCTTATCTCGCACCAGAGCAATATCTTTTTAATCGGTTCTTGCTTCAGTGACAACATAGGTAACATGTTCAATCACTATAAATTTCATTCTTTGTCCAATCCATTTGGAGTTACTTACAACCCTTATTCAATTTACCGTCAACTTGAACGTATTACCTCCAAAAGCTACTTCAATCTAGAGGATCTGATTACCAAAGGGGAGTTTTTTAATTCATTTGAACTTCATGGCAGTTTTGATCATACCGACAAAGATGCTTTGATACAGAACTTGAATGATAAAATTGATATAAGTTGGAAGCATTTAAGCCAATGCAGCCATTTGTTTATTACACTCGGGACTTCCTGGGTTTACGAATTAAAAGACTCGCATGAGATCGTAAACAACTGCCACAAATTCCCTTCATCTCACTTTTCCAAGAGAATGCTGTCTATTGAAGAGATACAAGAGGCCTGCAATGGAATTGTTGCCCTTGCTCGAAAAATGTCTCCCAACATTCGTATCGTTTTTACCGTAAGTCCGGTTAGACATCTAAAGGATGGGTTCACAGAAAACCAAATAAGTAAAGGTCGATTGTTTCAATCTATTAATGAATGTATAAATGAAGTCAACGTGTCTTACTTTCCTTCATATGAGATTATGACAGACGATCTGAGGGACTATCGTTTTTACGACACAGATATGCTACATCCAAATACGTTGGCCATTGAATATATCTGGAATAAGCTGAATGAAACATACTTTGACTCTAGTACCTTAAGAATTATGAATGAAGTCAGCAATATTCAACAGGTGTTGAACCATAAACCGTTTAATCCCAAGAGTGAGGCACACAGGACCTTTCTAAAAAAGACCAAAGACAACATCAACACTCTGATTCAGTCAGAGCCCGGTCTGGATATGAAAAATGAAATGAAAAGTCTGGACGATCAATTATCCGAATGACTCGGCCACGAATTTCTGTGAAGGATTCATGATGATAACAGGGATCTGCTCTGAATTCGTAATCAGATCCTGCTCTCCTGAGGAACCTCCAATGAAATCAGGAAGAACACCTTTATCAGCAGTATTTACCACGGCAATAAGATCGGCATTCACTTCAGTAGCGTAGTGCGTTACCTGAGGAAGGAAGTTTCCTTTTTCCTTGGCAATCTTCACATCATAAGAAACTTTCTTATCGTCGAGGAATTTCTTTGTAAATGTCAATTGTCGCTTAAGTCTGGCTACAAGGAATGAATCCGTCTCATAAGGACAGTAAACATGAAGTTTGGCGCCAAAATGCTCTGAAATCTTGGTCAGAAGGGTCAATTTTTGTTTTGACTCCTCTTCATAACTGATAGGGACCACAATGTCTTTATACCCTTTGTCGTTGGGACCTTTTTTCTGTGTAATGATGAATGGAATTTCTGAATGAAGAATTACCTTCAAAGCATAACTACCGACAAGTTTCTGTATTCCCTTGACACCATGGGTACCCATGATAATAAGTCTGGCTCCAATTTCTTTGGCAACATCTCCAATATCGTCGAAAATGTTTCCTTTTCTAATGATGCTTTTGTAAGTAACACCATATTTTGCATTGGCTGCAGCAGCCATGTCATCAAGTTTTTGCTGAGCTTTTTCTCTCTCTTTTTCCTTTGAGATTACATGAAGCATATGCACTTCACCGTGAAAAATCTTCACCACTTTGGCGGCATGTTCGATCGCATAATCTGCGGCCTCGGTAAAATCGTTGGGAACCAGTACTGTATACATTATTAGCGCTTTATTTCTTGATCAAGTTCAAACAAATCTACAAATTAAAATGATTTACGCAATTTAAGGTAAATCACCTTATCAACACCCCTTTCTTAATACTCAAAAAGCTTATTATTATTGCCTTTCATAAATAATTTTCACATTCCGTCCGACTTGTGTCATGGTAAAAATTGATTAGTTTTCCACCTTGTGAGGTTTTCTGAGATTCCCGGACATATCGCATTCAAAAAGAAGCTTCTTGAAATGCACCATAGCGGCCGAATTGGTCACGCTATTATGTTCATGGGTGAAGAAGGCTCATCAAATATGGCTTTAAGCATAGCATTCGCTCAATATATGTCTTGTAAAGAAAGGACGGAAAGTGATTCATGCGGCCAATGTTCTTCATGTGTGAAATTTGCCAAGTACAGTCATCCCGATGTACATTTTTATTATCCAACCGTCACCGGACCAAAAGCTCCCAAGAAACCAATCAGTAAATATTACGCTGAGGACTGGAGAGAATTTCTATTAGACAATCCTTACATAAACAGAATGTCGTGGTTGAAGAAAATGAATCCCGACAGAAAGGACGCGATTATTTCTACAGATGATAGCATGGATCTGATCAAGGATATCTCTTTAAAAAGTTTTGAAGGAGAAGCTCGATTCGCCATAATCTGGCTACCCGAAAAACTGAATGTCTTCTCATCAAACAGGCTATTAAAGATCATTGAGGAACCACCACAAAATGCTTACATCTTTCTGGTCACAGAAAATATAGAATTAGTACTTCCAACCATTGTTTCCAGAACGCAAAACCTGAGAATCGGAAAAGTGGATCCAGAAGAAATGAAAGATTGGGTAAGAACTCTTAGATCGAACATCGCGGAACATGAACTAGAGGATACGATCCGCATGGCAGAAGGAAATCCCCTTAAGGCATTAAAAGCTTTGAACAACAATTCCGGAAGCAGCGACCTCACAGATTATTTCATCAATTGGGCAAGGTTATGTTATCAGGCCTATGATAAGATGCCTGAATTGATCAACTATTCCGAAGATATCTCCAAAAAACCGAGAGAAGAGCAAAATCAGATCTTAAAATATGGTGTCGGTTTTTTCAGAAACGCTCTGTTGAATAATCACGGGTCTTTGGATCTGACTTACATAAAAGAAAGTGAGCAAAAGCACGTGAAAAACTTCGCGCCTTTGATTTCAGTTGAAAGCTGCACCAAATTGATGTCCAAATTCGAAAAATCAATCGACCACCTCAACAGATATGCCAACGCCAAATTGGTGTTTCTGGAATTGTCGCTGGAATTCGCCCGCAACATAAATGCCAAAAATGTAAATTTGTGAGAAGTCGGTGTATTAAATTCCTGAAGCATGTCATGTAATTCTTGCGGAAAAGATGGTCTTCCCGGAGGTTGCAAAAACAACGGATTATGTGGCATCTCGGGATGTAATAAGTTGAATTCGGTCGACTGGCTCGCCAATGTAATTCCTCCTTCATCATCAAATAAGTTCTTAGGTTGCGAAATCAGATTTAAAAATGGTAGAAAAGAATTCTATCATAATCTGAATGAGCTAAGTCTTTACATAGGAGATGTTGTTGTTCTTGAAGCGAATCCGGGTTATGATATCGGAATAGTGTCCCTAACCGGTGACCTCGTTAAAGCACAAATGAATAAACGTGGCCAACTTATTCAGCTTGATAAGCTGCCAAACATAATTCGAAAAGCCAGCAGTAACGATATTGAGAAATGGGAGAAATTTCGATCAAGAGAAGCGGATGTAATGTTGAAAGCAAGAGTAATAGCCCGATCATTAGACCTGAACATGAAAATTTCTGATGTTGAATACCAGGGTGATGGAAAGAAAGCTACTTTCTATTATACCGCAGAAGGTCGTGTAGATTTCCGAGAACTCGTAAAAAAATTTGCCGAAAAATTCAAGGCCAGAATAGAAATGAAACAGATCGGCATGAGGCAGGAAGCGAGTCGCATTGGCGGAATAGGATCTTGTGGCAGAGAACTTTGTTGCAGCACCTGGTTAACCGATTTCAGATCTGTTTCCACCTCGGCGGCTCGGTATCAGCAACTGGCTTTGAACCCCGAAAAACTTGCCGGACAATGTGGAAAACTCAAATGTTGTTTGAACTACGAGCTCGACAATTATATGGAAGAACTTAAAAAGTTTCCCAATACAAATACAAAATTGAACACGGACAAAGGGAAAGCTATCTATCAGAAGATGGACATATTTAAGAATACAATGACCTATGCCTATCCCGAGAATCCCAATCATTTTATCGAAATCTCACTAGAAAGAGTCCATGAGATCATTGAGCTAAATAACAATGGAAAGATTGTTGATGATCTTTTGATTGCAGAAGATGTAAAAGAACGAAAGGTGTCTTGGGAAAATGTTGTTGGTCAGGACGAACTAACTAGGTTTGATAAGGATCTTAAAAAGAAGAGTAAACGCAGAAGCAAGAATAAAAGGTACAATAAAAGAAGAGGAGATAGAAATGAAAAGAATTAAGTTCAGGTACCTTGCAGTAATTGTTGTTTTAATGCATTTTTCCTGTGATTCGTCGAGGATATTAGATTCTAATGTTGAAATCCCTTCCGCCAAGTGGTCAATATCTGACAAAAAAGAATTCAACTTTGTAATTGAAGACACATTGAGCAACTATAATGTTTTTGTCAATATCAGAAACAGCAATGATTACCAATACAGAAACCTGTATTTATACATGGAAATGACGTCGCCATCCAATAAATTCTTCAGAGACACCGTTGAAGTCATGCTGGCTGAGTCGGATGGCAGATGGAAAGGTAAAGGAGTTGGTAGTTTATGGCAAAGTCAGATTCCAATTTTAAAAGGAGTTAAAATGCTTGAGTCTGGCCAGTACAACATCAGCATGGTTCATGGTATGAGACATGATACTTTAAAGGCCATAACGGACGTAGGAATCAGAGTAGAGATAGATGAGCAGTAAAACCGACGAAAATCAAAAAAAGAGAAGGAAAAGATTATTGATACTTTTCTGGTTAATTGCCCTTTCTCCGTTTCTGATATTAGGCACCGGCCTTGGATTGGCTGCGGCGGGAGCCTTTGGTGAACTACCAAAATTTGAGGAGCTCGAAAACCCGAATAGTAGTCTTGCCACAGTGGTATACACTTCCGATGGGGAGATGCTTGGGAAGTATTTTAATCAAAACCGAACGAACATCTCGTATGAAGAGCTTTCACCCTATTTAGTCGATGCACTGGTGGCGACAGAGGATGAGCGTTATTATGATCATTCGGGTATTGATATGCGAGGTGTGGCAAGAGCCGTTCTGAAAATGGGACGCGGTGGAGGAGCCTCAACCATAACACAACAACTTTCGAAAATGCTTTTTTCTGGCGAACCCGCCAGTGGTCTGGGAAGAATACTTCAAAAACTTAAGGAGTGGCTCATTGCAGTGCGACTGGAAAGGCACTACACCAAACAAGAGATTATTGCCATGTATCTTAACAGATTCGATTTCCTGAACAATGCGGTTGGGATCGAATCTGCAGCAAGGGTTTATTTCAACAAAAAACCATCTGAACTCGATATTTATGAGTCTGCAATGTTGGTGGGAATGGCCAAGAACCCCAGCTTATTTAATCCGCTGAGAAGGATGGAGCAGACGACCCAGAGAAGGAATGTGGTTTTCGCTCAGATGAAGAGAAATGGGTACATCACAGAAGAGGCTTTTGACACTTTAAAAACCAAACCTATTGAGCTGGATTACCAGAGAGTTGATCACAAAGAAGGTCTTGCACCTTATTTCCGGGAGATTCTTAGGGCAGAACTTAAAAGACTGTTTCAGGAACAAGATGAAGATGGCAATTATCTATTCCATAAAAATGATGAAGACAAAAGTCCTTACAATATTTACAGTGACGGACTGGTGGTTCATACAACCATAGATGCTAGAATGCAGAGATATGCAGAGTGGGCGGTGGAAGAACATTTAAGAGTGGAATTACAGGATGATTTCTTCAGGGATTTGTCGAAAAAGAAGAATGCACCATTCGACTGGAAAACGACGAAAGAACAAAGAGAGGCCATCCTGAATTACGCCAAAACCAGAAGCCATCGATATGATGTCCTATCGGGCAAGGAGTGCGCCAATTGCGGAAGAAGAGGAAGTGTCTTGGAGATTAAAAAGATTGAAGGTGAAGAATTTATTGTTTGTACCAGTTCTGATTGCGAACATCAAAGACCAGTTATAAGTGAAGATTCTATTGATAAGGTATTTGATTCACCCACAGAAATGAAGGTGTTTTCCTGGAGAGGCGAAATCGATACTATAATGTCTCCTATGGATTCCATCAAATATTATAAGAGTTTCCTTCAAGCAGGTATGCTGTCCATGGATCCGCACACCGGAAATATCAAAGCCTGGGTGGGTGGAATAGATTATGAGCATTTCAGATATGACCATGTCAAACTTGCCAAAAGGCAGATCGGATCTACCATCAAACCGTTTCTTTATTCAATAGCAATTCAAAGTGGATATGACCCGTGCTTTGAAATTCCCAATAGTGATGTCACGATCAGTAAAGGAAGCTGGGGATTAATGAGAGATTGGACACCAAAAACTGATGGATTCAGATGGGGTGGAAAGATTAACATGGAATTCGGTCTGGCAAATTCCATGAACAACTATACAGCTTGGCTGATGAGGAATCTTGGGCCAAATGTGCTTGTGGATTTTGTCAAGGAATTGGGGATCAAGAGTCCATTTGACCCCGTGCCATCTTTATGTCTCGGTGTCGCAGATGTTAGTCTATATGAAATGGTTGGGGCCTACTCTACTTTTGCCAATAAAGGAGTGTGGATCGAACCGACTTTCATCAGCAGAATTGAAGATAAAAACGGCAATGTCATCGTGGATTTCAATCCAGAGACAAATGAAGTCATGACGGAAGAGGCGGCCTATATAATGCTTGAGCTTCTGAAGAATACTGTTGATGGACTACGAAATGAATATGATCCCGATCATCGCAGAAGGGGTACAGCCATTCGACTAAGATTACAGAGACCCTACGGGAAGTTTACAAATCCAATTGCAGGGAAAACGGGAACAACCCAGAATCACTCGGATGGATGGTTCATGGGGCTGACTCCTGATCTTGTGACAGGTGTGTGGGTTGGCGCTGAAGACCCTGGGGTAAGATTTTCCAGATTATCTCTCGGTATGGGTACAAATATGGCCCTTCCTATGTGGGGTTATTACATGCAAAAAGTCTATGCAGATACCAGCATCCATGTGTCGAAGGAAGATTTTGAAAAGCCTGAAAAAAAGATTAGTATTGAGTTAGATTGTGACAAGAAAAAAGAAGAAGTAATCGACTGGTCAGTTGTTTCAGACGATTATTTTGATGACATGGATGGTGGGTGATCCTTACCCATTGAAAAGCGATCGACTAAATTTCTACTGTACTTACAATGAATAAGATTATTAAGGACGAATACGAAGCTATTGAGGGCATCGAGGACAACATGACACTGATGCTTGGAGGTTTCGGACTTTGCGGAATTCCTGAAAATACAATCCGGGCTCTTGCCGAGAGCGGTATAAACGGCCTGACCTGCATATCTAATAATGCTGGCGTGGATGATTTCGGACTGGGTTTACTTCTTCAAAACCGGCAGATTAAAAAAATGATTTCTTCCTATGTAGGTGAAAATGATGAATTCGAGCGTCAGATGTTGAGTGGCGAATTGGAAGTTGATTTGATTCCACAAGGTTCTCTTGCAGAAAGATGCAGAGCCGGAGGTGCTGGAATTCCGGCTTTTTACACGCCTGCCGGATATGGGACAGAGATTGCGGAGGGCAAAGAAGTAAGGGAATACAATGGAAAAATGCACATCCTTGAATCAGCGCTTACCGCTGATTTTGCAATCGTGAAAGCCTGGAAAGGCGATAAAGAAGGAAACCTTCAATTTCGTGGAACCGCCCGTAATTTCAATCCTCTTATGGCCATGGCTGGCAGAATCACTATTGCAGAAGTAGAAGAGTTGGTTGAGCCCGGCGAGATAGATCCCGACCATGTACATACTCCGGGAATATTTATACAGCGAATATTCCAAGGTCGTAAGTATGAAAAAAGAATTGAACAACGAACAACGAGACCAAGACCATAAACATGCCACTAGATAAAAATGGAATAGCGAAAAGAATCGCACAGGAGCTGCAGGATGGTTACTATGTAAATCTGGGGATTGGTATTCCCACACTTGTGGCTAATTATATCCCGGAAGGCATTGAAGTAGAATTTCAGTCAGAAAATGGTGTCATGGGTATGGGACCATTTCCATATGAAGGAGAAGAAGATGCTGATGTAATAAATGCGGGTAAACAAACAATCACGGTAAGACAGGGGGCTGCATTTTTTGATTCAGCACTTAGTTTTTCCATGATCAGAGGACAACATGTTCAGCTTACTGTTCTTGGTGCAATGGAAGTAGCAGACAATGGTGATATTGCGAACTGGAAAATCCCGGGAAGAATGGTTAAAGGAATGGGCGGGGCCATGGATCTTGTTGCCTCAGCCGAAAATATTATCGTGGCCATGATGCATACCAACAAAGCCGGGGAATCAAAGCTTCTAAGGAATTGTACATTACCCCTTACCGGTGTGGCTTGTGTCAAAAAAATTGTGACAAATCTGGCCTTTCTGGAAGTCACCCCGGATGGATTCAAGCTTTTGGAAAGAGCTCCCGGAGTAAGCGTTGAAGAAATTGAAAAAGCTACCGAAGGAAGGCTTGTAATCGAAGGTGAAATTCCTGAAATGACAGGAGTATAAGACAGTTTTGTGTCGACATTGAAATTTCAAGTAATCATTCCTTGTTACAACGAGGCCAGCCGTTTACCAGTTCAGGAGTTCAAAGAATTTCTGAGCTCGGATTCAAATGACACAGACATTCTTTTTGTAAATGATGGCAGTAAAGACAAGACCTCCGACGTTCTCGCAGCATTGAAAGCAGACTTTCCACAACGTGTCAATACACTGGAATTAAATAAAAATTCAGGCAAAGCGGAAGCTGTCAGATCGGGAGTTCTGAAATTACTGGAGGAAGAAGCAGAATTTGACTACATCGCCTTTATGGATGCCGATCTTTCCACACCTCTTTCTGAGATCACGGAAATACGAAAGGCAATTCTGGAGTTTTCGAATCCGTCGATGGTCTTTGGTTCAAGAATAAAGTTGTTCGGGTCCACAGAAATTACAAGATCAAATGCCAGGCATTACGTGGGAAGGATCATCGCCACGATGATAAGCAAATCCTTGAAATTGGCGATTTACGATACACAATGTGGATTCAAATTCATAAGAAAAGACCGTCTTAAATCAATATTTGAAGAGCGTTTCACGAGCCGATGGTTGTTTGATGTTGAGATCATTTTCCGGCTTTTGATCTTATTCGGGTATGAAAAGATTGAAAAAGAAATGTTTGAGTATCCTGTAAAAAAATGGACAGAAAAAGGAGACTCAAAAATACCTTTGACTTACGCTTTCAGAATACCTCTAGAACTTATGAGGATACGTTCAAAATATAGTAGCAAAACTATTGACTAAAGCTCGAAGACATAAATCTGTTTGTGTCTTCCTTTCAATCTCGTCATATAAGGCTTCAACTCCTCATTCGTTAGTTTGTCTTTTCCTCCTACAATAAGAAACCTGGCTCCAAATTTTTTGAATAGTTCCACATCGCTTGCTTTAAAAGGATTATGATATAAATTGCTCCAGCCGGATCTATTCATCAGGTATAAAGTAGCATTCGGACTTGGATCGTAAATGCTGATTACATAGTCTTCCCGACTTACCCCCATCTCCTCTAAAGCTGGTTCAAGAGAAAAATAACCCAGGTCATTATAAAAAGGATTCTCGGGTTCATTAAATCTGTATTTCAAAAGCCTTGAGGAATGATATGTATTATAGGCCAGAAGCAGGATTGGTATGACCTTCAATAGCAACGCCCATTTCGCCTTCATTTGAGCTCCTTTCAGGAATTGATAGAATGAAACAAAAACTACGGGGAAAATCATTACCATGAATATCATGTAATAGTCATGATACTTGAATTGTTGATAGAAGAGAACAACGAAGGCCAATAAGCCGATTAGACATGAAACAATGAAGGTCTTGGTCCAGAATCTAACCTGCCTTTTAATCAACGTCAATAATAAAATTGACCCTGTTATATAAATCATGGAACTATTATATAATTGAGGAAGCCGATCATTTTTAATCACTGAATTCACAAAACTGAATTCATCCTTTGACATCTCCCACAAAGGCATGGATCTCATCAGGAAATAAGCAGTATCATTTTTTTCGTTAAATGCGATCGAATAACTATACCACACATAATTCAAAACGGTTATCACGATTGCACCAGAAAGCAAGAGCCCTGCTTTTTTCCAGTTTTTCTTCGTAGATAAATAGAGAATTAAAATCCCGAGCAAGGCAAAAGGGATAATGATGTTGCTCAGTTTCAATAAAGAAGACAAAGTGAAGAGTAGAATTGAAAAAAAGAAGAGGATGAAACTTCCGCCTTTCCAGAATTTAAATAAAAGCCAAAATGCAGGTGGCAGAATAAAGAGAGCCACCGGATCTGAAATAAAACTCACACCATAATAGGAAACCACAGGTGAAAGCATGAGTAGAAAGCCAATGAATATGGATTCCATTGGCATATCGAGAATTTCAAAGGAAAGTCTGTACAGGGAAAAACTCCCAATGAACATTATAATCAACCAAAAGAGTCGGTATATGAATTCATGAAATCCGAATATATCATAGAGCTTGCCAACCAGGTAATACATCACAGGGAATTCTCCCATAGCCTCTGCATTTGGATTAAAGCGGAAGTGCATTTGTGGATGCAGAAGTGGCAAGTCATTCTGATGATAATTCAAGGCAAGTGAAGTGCAGTCTGTTTGACGCCAAATGTGGACACTCTGCGGCCTTTTGAATAAAATCTCCTGATAATTGCAGGTCAAACTAACCAGAATGAATAAAACCAAGAATATCGAATCCCAAATTCTTTTTTTGAAAGCAGTGAATTCAAAGAATTCAGAATATGCGATCTTTTCGTTCATCACCTTGAAGCCTCAATTAATTCCTTTGTGAATTCTTGAGAAGGATTTTTAAATACAGTCTCAACATCCCCTTGCTCAATCATTTCACCCTCTTTGAAAACAATCATTCTATTACATAAAAATCTAACAACTGACATATCGTGTGTGATGAAAAAATATGTGAGGTTGAATTCTTCCTGCAAATCTTTAAGAAGATTCAAAATCATTGCCTGAACCGAGACATCAAGAGCGGAAACTGCCTCATCACAGACAATAAATTCCGGTTCAACGCTGAGAGCCCTGGCTATAACAATTCTCTGCCTTTGCCCACCGCTGAATTGATGCGGGTATTTCTTATAATCACTTTCACTCAGACCCACTTTCACTAAAAGTTCTTTCGTCCTATCCAATCGCTCTGCATCACTCTTTCCAATACCATGTACTTTCATAGGCTCTGCTATACTTTGTCCAATAAGCATTTTAGGATTTAGCGACGAAAAGGGATCCTGAAATATGAATTGAATTTTCTTTCTGTACTTCTTATAATCCTTCTTAGACAAATTACCCAGCGACTCTCCTCTGTATTTGATGGTGCCATTTTTGGATTCCAACAGTCCCAGGATAGTCTTACCCAAGGTTGACTTTCCACTTCCCGACTCCCCAACAATGGCTAGACTGTCTCTTTCTTTCACCTCAAAACTCGCGTTTTTGATCGCGTGCATTTCAGAGACCACCTTACCCAAAAGATTCTTTTTTAAGGTGTAAAATATATTGAGGCCCTTTACCTCCAGCAGAGTATCATATTCTTCCCGGTTATGAAGGCTGCCCAATGAAGATTTAAATTCTCCCTTTTCTAGAACTTCCTGCAGACTGGGAAGTCTCTCAAGTTTCTTATCCAGCGGAGGTTTACATGCCAGAAGTCCTTTTGTGTATGCATGTTGAGGTCTTTTGATTATTTGATCCCGGTCTCCATGCTCAACAAGCTCTCCTTTATACATAATTGATATGCTGTCGGCATATTCTGCAATCAAACCCAGGTCATGAGTAATAAAGAGGACGGCCAATCCTTCACTTTGACGCAATTCATTAATAAGTTCAATGATGCTCTTTTGAACTGTAACATCAAGGGCCGTGGTGATTTCATCTGCGATCAGTAGTTTCGGTTTGCATGCCACGGCCATGGCTATCATAACCCGTTGTCTTTGACCACCACTGATCTCATGTGGGTATGATCGATATATCTTTTCAATATTGGGCAATTCAACTTTTTCAAACAGACGAAGAACTTCAGACTTTCGTTCATTTCTTGAAAGATCCGTATGCTCAGATAATACCTCAGCGACCTGCTTTCCGCATTTCACAGAAGGATTTAGGCATGTCATTGGGTCTTGAAAAACAAATCCAACTTCCTTTCCTCTCAACTTTAATAGTTCTCTGGTATCGATATCAGATATTGAATAGTGTCCTGAATCCAGAGACAGGTCGATCGAACCTTTATTCATTTTTAAATTACCGGGCAACAACCGGACAATAGAGGCGGCGGTGAGAGATTTTCCCGAACCCGATTCTCCGATCAAACCATGAATCTCACCCTTTTTGATTTTAAGGTTAATGCCTTTCACCAATTCCGAGCCACCGGCAAGCTGTATAGAAAGATCATTTATTGAAAGCACATCCATTTTATCAAACATAAGTTACCTGATCATCCTCAAAAATTGGTTCTCCGAGAAATTTTTGATAAAGTCTCGCCGTTGCAATCACGTCTTTTTGGCAATATGTTACTATGCGATCCAGGTCATGGTCTTCATAATAAACATCTCGTATCATGCTACCGTCAATATCGTCTTTTGGCGTTGGAATATTAAAGATCTCGGTAAGCAACTTTAGTGAGGTATAGTTTTTGAAATCACCGAATTTCCATAATTCAAGGGTATCAAGATGATTGACTTCCCATGGTTTTTTGCCAGGAGTGTTTAATATCTCAGGAAGTTTTATGCCATTAATGAGCATTCTTCGTGCCAAGAAAGGATAATCAAATTCCTTTCCGTTATGAGCACACAATCGACTATCCCTGTCACTGAATGATTCCTTCAATAAGGCTGCAAAATTTGAAAGTAATTCTTGTTCATCATGACCGTAAAAAGACTTTACTCGGAACTGAATGATGCCATCGGAGAGGAAAAAAAACCCACAACTTATGCAAATTACCCTTCCGAATTCAGCGAAAATGGCAGCATGCCTGTATAATTCCGAAGGGCTTTTGTCTGAATTCGGATATCTCTGAGTGGCTTTTGAGGCCCATAGTTCCTGCATGACCTCAGACAAATCTTCGAACTTTTCCATGGAAGATACGGTCTCTATATCCAGGAATAATATCTTGTCAATTGAAATCTCTTTAAGCATAGAACACCAGCGCTTACAAATCTGTTAAATTTATGCTTTCATTCTGTAGTGCATACAGGAAATAATCGCTGAAAAAAAGACATTCATGAAAGCTATTGTAACTGGTTCTTCCAGAGGCCTTGGACTTGCCATTGCCGGGGGCCTATTGGAAGAAGGACATTCGGTCAGTATAACATCTCGTTCAAAGTCTGGGCTGGACAAAGCCCTGGAAAACTTAAAAAGTAAAAATTTTGAAAACAGAGTTTTCGGATATGTGGTTGACTTCGGCGATCAAAAAAGTGTAGAGGGCTTTACTCAAAAAAGCATTGACGACATGGGAGGAATAGATATTCTGGTAAATAACGTAGGGATATATTCCGAAGACACAGCCGATTCAATCAAAGAAGATGATCTGAATAAAATGATCAACGTCAACCTAATGAGTTCAGTGAGAATGAATGAATCTGTTCTTGGACATATGAAAGTGAATAAGTCTGGCTATATCTTCAATGTTGTATCCATTGCCACGCGAGATCCAAGAGGGGATGCAGCCTCATACACTATCTCTAAGGCTGCACTTAAAATGTACAGCGATCTTCTTCGGGAAAGCCTGAAAGAATTTGGCATAAGGGTCACATCCATATTTCCCGGACCTATGAATACTTCCTCATGGGACGACATTGACGTTGACCATTCAAAGCTTATTCAAATGAAAGATATGATGAGCTTAATTAATGCGAATCTATCTATGTCTGAAAACTCCAATGTCGAGGAGATCGTCATAAATACTGTTGGAGGTTTTTAATGAGCGGAAAGAGAAAATTGGCACAATTTGCCGAGATGAAGACATTTCCCAATGTCACTGAGGTACCTTTTTCAGAGGTGTTTCAAAAGAAATATTCGAAAAGTGGTAAATGGAAAAAAGAAGTCTTCGAAAATAATAATGATATAGTCCTGGAACTCGGATGTGGCAAAGGAGAATACACCGTTGGAATGGCTTTAAAATACCCGGAGAAAAACTTCATTGGTGTAGATATAAAAGGAGCCAGAATGTGGAGAGGTGCCAAAACATCATTGGAAGATGAAATTAGAAATGCACATTTTCTCAGGACGAGAATTGAATTTATCGACTCTTTTTTTGCAAAGAATGAAGTTTCGGAAGTCTGGATCACTTTCCCGGATCCTCAACCAAGAGAAAGCAGGGAAAAGAAAAGGCTTTCATCCCCAAGGTTTCTTGAAAAGTACAAGACATTTCTAAAACCCGGAGGTATAGTTCATCTGAAAACGGATGCCAGGGACCTCTATGAATATTCGGACGAGATAGCAAGAGAATGTGGTCATGAGGTTTTAATCTCAACTTCTGAACTTTATAAAGATTTAAATGAACTTGACCTAACGCAGAAAGAAAAAGAGGTTTTGCGTATTCCTACATTTTATGAAAAGATGTTTACAGAAAAAGGACATGTTGTCTGTTACCTTAAATTGAAGATTAACTGAAATGACAGATTTTTTCCTTCGGGTATTTGATGTGGTTCGACTTATTCCAAAAGGAAGAGTAACCACTTATGGTCATATTGCCAAATGTCTCGGAGCGGCAAAAAGTTCAAGAGTGGTCGGTTACGCTATGAATGCCTCACACGACCATGACCCCTCCATTCCCGCACACAGAGTGGTAAACAGAAACGGTCACCTCACCGGAAGAATGCATTTTAAAACACCGGATGAAATGCAAATTCAACTTGAAAAAGAAGGAATTGAAGTGACCGACAACAGAGTCGTAAAATTCAAAGAGCTTTTATGGGACCCGGCAGTCTTGGCCGATGAAATCTAATTTTCAGCCTATTTAATTCCTAATTTTGATATTCAAAGCAGCCAGACCTTATGGACGAAAAAAAAGTAATAGAGGCCCTTTCCAATGTAATAGAGCCTGAAGCTAAAAAAGACATCATAGAGCTCAATCTAGTTTCTGAAGTAAAAACGGAAGAAAATAAGATCTCTTTTAAAATGGAGTTAGCGAATCCGACAATGCATTATAAGAAACGCATGGAGGAGGCGATTGAACATCATCTATCCAGATTCTTTAAGGACGTTGAAGTAGAAATTGATTTTGTAACAAAGTCTGGTTCAGAAGCTCCTAAAGAGGAGAATAAAATTCTTCCCGGAGTAAAAAATATCATTGCTGTCGCTTCTGGTAAAGGTGGTGTCGGCAAATCAACGGTGGCCTCCAACCTGGCTGTCGGTCTGGCTCAGCAAGGCTACAAAGTGGGAATGGTAGATGCAGATATCTACGGGCCTTCAATTCCTTTGATGTTCGACACCTCATATGAAAAACCTCGTGTTGAAGAGAAAAACGGCAGGAATCTGATCGTTCCGGTTGAGAACCACGGTGTTAAAATGCTTTCAATAGGATTTTTCGCAGAAGCAAATCAAGCAGTTGTTTGGAGAGGACCCATGGCTTCCAGAGCTTTAAACCAGATGTTTTCTGACGCCGACTGGGGTGAATTGGATTTTATGATCATTGACATGCCTCCGGGCACAGGTGATGTTCACCTTTCGTTGGTTCAGGCTGTTCCGGTTACGGGTGCTGTAATTGTAAGCACTCCGCAAGAAGTTGCCCTGATCGATGCACGGAAAGCAGTTGGAATGTTCAAACTTCCTCAGATCAATGTTCCTGTATTGGGCCTCGTTGAAAACATGGCGTATTTCACACCGGAGGAATTACCTGAAAATAAGTACTTCATTTTTGGAAAAGACGGTGTTGAACCTTTGGCAAAAGAAATGGATACAAGTCTGCTTGGACAAATCCCTCTCGTGCAGAGCATAAGAGAAGCAGGTGATGTAGGTAGACCCGCTGTTCTTCAAAATGAAGGTATTCAGAAAGAAGCTTTCATTTCTTTAATTGACAATCTTCATGAAGAATTGAAAAAGCGAAACCAATTTATTCCTCCAACGAAGAAGGTAGAAATTACAAATCACGATGGCTGCCTCTAATAAAGCACCCGCTTACATAGATAATCCAGAGTTACTTGAAAAAGTAAACGGGGCTATTGATAGTCTGCGTCCTTTTTTCGAAGCCGATCAGGGAGACATTCGTTTGATTGGGATTGACAAAGACTATGTTGCCCGAGTACAATTACTCGGTGCCTGTAAAACGTGCAGCATTAACAACCTCACTTTAAAGGCCGGAATTGAAGATGCTGTGAAGAAAATCGCACCTGAGATTAAATCGGTCGAACCACTCGATTAGGCACGATACAAACCACGCTGCTCACGCTCCATGTTAAATGGATAATTAAGCAAAGTTCTATCCTTGAATGTGACAAGATTCTCGAGGTTCTCTTTGACAGTGTTTTCCCAGATCTCTATGTAGAAATTCTCTATCTGGTAAAGGCTGATAGTATAATCACGCTTAATTCTTCTGTGAAGAATTCTTCCCCTTACCTTCAATAAATTTAGCTGCCTTTGTCTATTGAGTGCAATAAATTTATACCTGTTCATAACCTTTTATTTTAAGACGGTAAAAGATTTTCCGGGTTGCCTTTTCCAATATCAGAGATGAACGACTGATGAAAATCTTATTTTAAGTTGAAGTAAATCAAAGACTTCATGCACCATTATGAAGTAAATTTGATAAGAACCTAAAAACCAGAGCCATGAAAAAAATCCTGGTCACCACAGACTTCAGTAAAAACAGTCGCGCTGCCATCGATTATGCCGCCCATCTCGCGAATGAATTAAACGCCAACCTTGAACTATTCAACTCTTTTGTAACCGTGCCCAGTATCGGAATAGATGGTGGACCAAGTATGATGAATGAAAACGTTCTTGATGCCGGTATAAATCATAACAAAGTCCGACTTGATGAAGTTCTAAAGGAGATTCCTGAAAAACTATCTAAGGATATTTTCATCACCACAAAAGTAGCTCATGGAGATCCGGTTCTTACAATTTGTGAATATGCAAATGACAATGACTTCGACCTCATTGTTATGGGTACACAGGGTGAAAATAGATTTGAAGAATTACTATTCGGAAGCACAAGTGTTGAAGTAATGAAAAGAGCAAGTTGCCCCGTGCTAGCCATTCCACCTGATTCTAAATATTTAGGCGTAGGAAAAATTGTATATGCTACTGATCTGGAAGAAAGAGATATCGATGTGATAAATGACATTTCAGAATTCGCCGATATGTTCGGAGCAGAGATTGTCATCTTTCATGCATTTGGTGAAGATAATATGACGGCCCAGGAGGAAGCAGATCAATTCAATGAAATGCTCAGCGAAAAAGTGAGCTATGAAAAAATCAAAAAAGAATCTCTCACTTATGCGAATTCACATGATGCCATTCTGGAGGTGGTGAAAAAAGACCTTGCAAATATGGTGGTCATGAGAGAGAAGAAAAGAGGAATCTTCAGTCGACTGTTTCACCCTGATATGGTCAAAAGAATCAATTACCACACAACAATTCCTCTTATGGTCTACAACGAAAATTCCATTTAGAGACTTCTATAAAATAAATTAAGGCGTCCAAAGGACGCCTTTTTTAATTCTTAAAAGCTTGTTTCTTATATGTTATCGTATTCAACTTCTCTGGTTCTGAAGGAATTGGTAGCTGAATCGTATTCATTCCATTGACGTAATGGGTTAACATATAAATGAAGACTAACTGTCCTGCTTTCGAAAGTATTCACATATCGATGAAGGCCGACATAACCACTCATAAATGAGAAATCATTTGGTCCCAGGGTAACTGTGCTGACTCTTTCAATTCGTCCATCATCTCTTTTTTTGAATTTCTCTTCCTTGAGTTGTCCTCTGATAATATGAATCCAGGCCTCTTTTGAATCGTAATCGTGTATCGGAGAATCCTGACCTTGTTCCCAGCAAATAACCAGTAATTCATACTCGTCGTTTTTAAAAATACTATTGCGGGTATATCTTTCTTCCTTCCATGTGAAATATCGTTCCCATTCATCATATGGAATCTCAATTGCCTTCATAATGTCAAGGTGTCCTAAGCCAGGATCATGTTCCTTCATAATCTTTTCTAATTGAGCAATTGTTTTAATGGGCTTAATATCCGTTTTCATGACTTTCCGATTTGATTACATCTTAAAATTACTCAGTAAGCAGTACTATCTCGATGACCTGCATCAAATTGCAAATTGATTCAAATCAGTTTGCTTTATTCAAAATTAATGACGATATTTCTGTCAATTCAATGTCAATATTTTCGTCATTATGTACTTTTCAAATAATCTCAAGCTTCTCAGGAAAAGAAGAAACCGATCACAGGCAGACCTTTCGGATGTTTTAGAAGTAAAAAGAACTTCATTAAGTGGTTATGAATTAGGGACATCATTTCCCTCATACGAAACGCTGATCAGAATCTCAGACTTCTTTAAGATCTCTATTGACAAACTTTTACGCGTTGATCTGGGAAGCATTTCTGAACTCCAACTTTCAGAATTGGAAAAAGGTTACGACATAGATCTGACCGGCAAAGGATTGCGCGTACTGGCCACCACGGTAAATTCTGAAAATCAAGAGAATATTGAACTTGTTTCTGTATCTGCAAAAGCGGGGTATAAGAATGGATACTCTGACCCTGATTTCATCAAGGTACTGCCTACATTTCAAATGCCCTTTTTAAGCAAAGAAAGAAAGTACAGAACCTTTCAAATTTCGGGTGATTCAATGCCTCCGGTATCTGATGGAGCATTTGTTACTGCAGAGTATTTACCCAACTGGACTCTATTAATAGACGGCTATCCTTACATTGTTCTTACCAAAGATGATGGGATTGTATTCAAGAATGTCTACAATCAAATAGATCAGAACAGAACTTTGTTGCTCGTCAGCACTAACTCAGAATATGAACCCTATGAGGTATCAGTCACTGAGGTAATGGAAATATGGAAATTCGTGAATTACATAGACTCTAGCCCTCCAGAAGGCAACATCAGCAAATCATCGCTTCGTGAAGCAGTCATGAAATTGCAAAACGACATGGATTCAATGAAGAACATGCTGAAGTAATTCATAATGTTTTCCAAGATTGTTGTTAATATTAAATGATTTATGTCATGAGCCTATCTTGCATATTTTAATATTTTTAGGCGGCTTGTAATATAAAAGGCATAAATACTTGGAATGAAGAGACTACAGCTGGTCTTCACTTTCTTTTTTATTTTCTCTGTTGGACAGGCACAGGTATCGGATGACTTCGCTCGCAAATTTGAGCAGGCGAGGAATTTCATGACTGATTTCCAATATGAAAAAGCATCTCCAATAATTGAAGGATTGTTGGAAGGAGACCCTACCAATGCCAACCTTCAATATTTATTGGCGGTTTGTTATACAATGGGACCTGTTGTTGACAACCGAGCCATTTCACTTCTTGAAAATGCAAAGCTGGAAGTTTCAGATGACTATAATCCGATTGATCCTGCTGAGAAGAGGGTATCGATCAACGTGCATTTCTATCTCGCTGTTGCATATGCTCAGAGCTTTAATTTCGAAGCAGCAAATCGTGAGAACGATTATTATCATGAACTAACCGGCACCATTAACGGAAAATATATGCGAGATGCCAAGTTGTGGATTGATAAAATGGCAGAATTGAAAGATCTTCTGGCCACTGAGCCAGTTGAAGCCTATGACGATACATACGGTTGGGGAGATGATGAGGGTTTTGTAGACCAGGAAACAGTTGATGAAACCATTGCCTCTGAAGAAGTTTTCAAAGAGAAAGAAAAGCAAGTCCAGGAAGGAGGCAGCACAGGCTCAGGTGAAAAATTCTACGGTGTCCAGATCGGTGCTTTTGCACAGTCAATTCCAAGTTACATTTTCAGCGGAACTGAAAACGTTCGTGCATACAGAGGCAAAGAAGGTCTTGTGAGATTTGTCGTAGGAAATGTCTCCACAAGAGAAGAAGCTGAATCGATCAGAGACAAGATGCGAATGGCTGGATATCAGGACGCATTCATCGTCCATCTCGACAGAGACGATTTCATTGAAGAGATCAAATAAGCTTTATTAACATTCTGTGCTGAATAATTTGATGATACTCTGGGTGTGAGGAGTCCATCACTCTATAATTTTGATAATAATGAAGAGCCTTCTGAAAGTTTTCATTTTTCTGATCTTTCCCGGTATTGTATTTGCCCAAAATGATGGCTTTGATCAAAAATTCGTTGAGGCAAAAGACCTTCTCTACAACTTTCATCCAGATGAAGCCTTGCCTATTCTTTTGGACCTTGAAAAGAAAGATCCGGACAATGCCAATTTGCTCTATTTGATCGGCGCCTGTTACACAGACTACAGCCCAGAAACCGATCATTCAGTGAAATACCTGGAGAAGGCCGAACCCTTCGTTTCCGACCAGTATGATGCAGACTCACCGAAAGAAAGAAATGCATCTGTCCACCTTTACTATTTTCTTGCCGTTGCTTACGCTCAAAATCACAGATGCGATGAGGCGAAAGCATCTAATGAAAAATTCAGACAACTCATAGGCCGTATTGGTGGTGCCTATATTCGAGATGCTGAATTCTGGGTAAATGCCTGTTATACACTTCAGGAAAAACAAAAAGAAGACACATCCAGTGTTGCGAATAAAGAGAAGCCTGCTAACATAACAGACCCTTATGCAATTGAGAATGCGAAGATCGTTACACAAAGTCAGGAATACACAACTCCTTCTCCTTTATGGGGCGTTCAGGTTGGATCCTTTTCCAAATTCGTTCCTATGGGGGATTTCGATGACATTAAGAACGTAGATGCTTTCATTGACAAACAAGGTAAGGTGAGATATGTTGTTGGAAGTTTTGCCCTCAGACACCAGGCTGAAACTCTTCTTAAAGTACTTCAGGAAAGTGGCTATAGCGACGCATTTATCGTAGATGTGAACAAGGAAAAAGCATTCCATGATCGCATTATAACGGTGAACAATATTTCGATTAAAACCAATATCAGAGGTAAGGTCCATTACCGTTGCCAGATAGGTGCATTCAGAGATTCGATTCCTCGTGAAATGGCCGAAAAATATGTCAAAATAGATGGTATTATAGAAAACAAAGAAGGAGATCTCACCTTACTTTCTGTAGGTCATTTTGATGAATATGACGAAGCAGCTGCCTATAAAAAAGAGTTGGAAAATATTGAAATCATGGATGCCTTTGTTGTGGCATATAACTACGACGAAAAAATTACTGTCAAACAAGCCCGGGCATACCAGGAGAAAATGAAACTTGAGGAATAATCGTGAGGGTTATTATCCAGAGAGTTTCCAGAGCCAGCGTTACCGTCGATAATAACTTAATCAGCGAAATATCAAATGGAATGCTCATTCTTCTTGGGGTAGAAGAAGATGATGATACAAACGATATCGACTGGCTTGCTAACAAAATTTCTCAGCTTCGAATTTTTCAGGATGCAGAAGGAAAAATGAATTTGAGCATTCAGGATGTGCAAGGTGACGTCATTGTGGTGAGCCAATTCACTCTGCATGCTTCCACGAAAAAGGGCAATCGTCCTTCATTTATCAGAGCTGCCAGACCAGAAAAAGCCGAACAATTATATGAGCAGTTCAGTCGGGAATTGAATTCGAAGATTGGCGGTGATGTCAAACAAGGACAATTCGGTGCAATGATGGATATTGAACTAATAAATGAAGGTCCAGTCACTATCTTTATAGATTCAAAAAACAAAGAATAATGGAACTGAAGCAGCTTCAATCTACGGTGGATGAGTGGATCAAGAAATACGGTGTTCGATATTTCAATGAACTCACGAACATGGCCGTGCTCACTGAGGAAGTTGGTGAACTTGCCCGAGTTATGGCCAGAAAATTTGGAGAGCAATCCTTTAAGAAAGAAGAGGAAGATAATCTGGAAGAAGAAATCGCTGACGTTCTATTTGTGCTGACGTGCATTGCGAATCAAACCGGTATTGATCTGGAGAGTGCTATGAGGAAAAATCTGGATAAAAAAACAGGTCGGGATTCGAAAAGACATAAAGACAACAACAAACTCTGATTTGAAAGTTTAATCCAAAAAAAAAGGGACTCTATCAGAATCCCTTTCTCTTTATCATTTTCAAAACTTTATTCTGCAAGCAGAATGGCTTTGTTATTTTTAACTTCAATCACACCACCACCTACTTCAAAACTCAATTCAGTTCCTACTGCAGTGTCGTGCACAAGTTTACCTGTTTCATTGTCGAAGTGAACAGCATCAGCTTTTGCTACCTTGATTCTCACCTCTCCTTTCTTCAGCGTCGCTATTATTGGAGCGTGATTATTAAGGATACCAAATGAACCATGTGTTCCAGGGCAGTAGATGTAATCCACTTCCCCTTGAAACAAATTCTTATCTGGTGTTACAATATCTAATTGCATCGACTAATTATTTCGCCTCAGCTAAAAGTTTCTCACCTTTCTCCATTGCTTCTTCGATAGAACCAACAAGGTTGAATGCAGCTTCAGGATATTTATCAACTTCACCATTCATGATCATGTTGAAGCCTTTGATCGTATCCTCAATTGAAACAAGTACACCAGCCAAACCTGTAAAGGCTTCGGCAACGTGGAATGGTTGAGATAGGAATCTCTGAACCCTTCTTGCACGGTGAACAACCAATTTATCCTCGTCTGAGAGTTCATCCATACCAAGAATAGCAATAATGTCCTGAAGTTCTTTATACCTCTGAAGAAGCTCTTTCACATCCTGTGCACATCTGTAATGCTCGTCTCCTACGATGTCCGGTGTAAGAATCCTTGAAGATGATTCCAAAGGATCAACAGCAGGATAAATACCAAGCTCGGCAATCTTTCTTGAAAGTACCGTTGTTGCATCGAGGTGAGCAAAGGTAGTTGCAGGGGCTGGATCGGTAAGGTCATCCGCAGGCACATATACGGCCTGTACAGAAGTAATCGATCCTGATTTCGTTGATGTAATTCTCTCCTGCATCAATCCCATCTCTGTGGCAAGTGTAGGCTGGTAACCTACCGCAGAAGGCATCCTTCCAAGAAGGGCAGAAACCTCAGAACCGGCCTGAGTAAATCGGAAAATGTTATCGATGAAGAAAAGGATATCTTTTCCCTGACCTTCTGAATCTCCATCTCTGAAGTATTCAGCAAGAGTAAGTCCAGAAAGTGCAACTCTCGCTCTCGCTCCAGGAGGCTCATTCATCTGACCGAAAACGAACGTGGCTTTCGATTCTTTAAGTTCTTTTTCATCCACTTTAGAAAGATCCCATCCACCTTCTTCCATAGATTTTTTGAAGTCTTCACCATACTTGATAATGTTGGCTTCAATCATCTCTCTCAAAAGGTCGTTTCCTTCTCTCGTTCTTTCACCAACACCAGCAAATACAGAAAGTCCACCGTGACCTTTCGCAATGTTGTTGATCAGCTCCTGAATCAATACAGTTTTACCAACACCGGCACCACCAAACAATCCAATCTTACCACCCTTTGCATAAGGCTCGATAAGGTCAATTACTTTAATACCTGTGAAAAGTACTTCTGTTGATGTAGAAAGATCCTCGAAAATTGGAGGATCACTGTGAATTGGTCGACCATTGCTCTTGTCGATATCTTTCATACCGTCGATAGGATCACCTACAACGTTGAATAGTCTTCCATTAATATCTTCGCCTACCGGCATTTTAATTGGATCACCTGTTGCGATCACTTCCATTCCTCTCTTCAATCCATCAGTCGCTTCCATTGCAATGGTTCGGATTGTGTCTTCCCCAATGTGCTGCTGAGTTTCCAACACAATGGTACTACCATGTGCATTCTTCACTTCAAGTGCATCCATAATGTTCGGAAGTTCTGAACCTTCTTTTTCAAAACTAACGTCGATTACAGGACCGATAATTTGTGTGATTTTCCCTGTCAGATTTGACATATCTTATTGATTTTGATTGTATTTAATTGTGAGCCCTCAAAAAAATTGAGTGCAAAAATAGTACAATAAATTGTTATTACATCAAGGCGCACTGATTTTATTTTTCTACTTTTGATTTGCACCCGGAGAAGGGTGATAAAACACCTCTGAAAACCACTTCCATCAAAGGCTGAATTGAAAGTTTACCGACACATTGACGAGTTCACAGAACTTAAAAATCCAACACTTACGATTGGCATTTTCGATGGGGTTCATAAAGGTCACCAGAAAATCTTAAAAAGATTGGTTGAATCTGCTTCGGAAATTGATGGAGAAGCTGTGCTTTTAAGCTTTTTTCCTCACCCCAGGACCATTCTACAGCCGGACAAAGGTGATCTCCGCCTTATCAACACACTTGACGAAAAGATAAATCTCCTTTCTAGACTAGGAATAGAGCACATAATTATTCATCCATTTACACTTGACTTCTCGAATATCTCATCAGATGACTTTGTAGAAAAGATATTGGTTGAGAAGCTTGGAGTAAAAAAACTTGTCATTGGATATGACCACCATTTTGGTAAGGGAAGGAGTGGTTCTTTTGAATTGCTTAAAAAGGAAAGCCAGAAATTCGGATTTGATTTGGAGGAAATTCCTGCCATGGATATTGATGAGATAAACATCAGTTCTTCCAAGATTCGCAATGCATTGTTTGAAGGAGATCTTATCAAGGCAAATAAATATTTGGGCTATGATTATTTCATGAGAGGGACTGTGATTTCCGGTGACCAGATCGGACGAAAAATCAATTTCCCAACAGCCAACATATATATAGAAGAGAAATACAAACTCATTCCGATGGAGGGAGTTTATGCCGTGCGTGTTGAAGTAAGAGGTCATACCTATAATGGCATGCTCAACATAGGCAATCGACCTACGGTTGCTGGCAAAGACTTCTCAATTGAAGTTCATATTCTAAATTTTAATGATGACATTTACGGTGAAACGATTCAGGTGAACCTCGTAGAAAGGATCAGAGAAGAAAGAAAATTTGAAAATCTTGAAATGCTGGAAAATCAGCTATTGAAGGATAAAGAAACTGTTAATTCAATTTTTTCATGAAGAAGATCATTACACTTTTATTGCTTTGCGCATCAATTGGACTTTATGCGCAAAAAGACGGATTGGTAGAATTCGATGAGTTGGATAAAGAAATTGCTTTTGAATCAATGGAGGATGCACTGGCAGAACCCGAAAATGTGATCAAACTGGACCTTAGCAAACAGAAACTTGCGAACCTGGATTACGACTTCCGAAAATTGGTCAATTTACAGTGGCTTGATCTTTCAAAGAATGAACTGAACTCATTTCCTCTCGCAATAACAGAATTGCCCAAACTGCAATATGTTGATCTTTCCAAAAACAACATAGATAAAATTCCGGATGAGATTGGAAAACTTGAACACCTTCGTCATCTGGCTATAAGCAAGAACAGGATTTATGTCATTTCTCCTGAGATGGGAAAGTGCAGGAATATGGAGTACTTCGACCTTTGGGACAATCCGGTTAAATCCTTTCCGGAAGAATTAAGGCATATGTCAAAACTAAAGCGACTTGACCTCAGAGTTACCGTGATCAATGAGGCCGAGCAGAAAAAATTGATGAAGATGTTTCCCGACACTGACATCAAGTTTTCGAAGACCTGCAATTGTAACTAGAATTTCACATTCAGTCCGAGCATATAATTCCTTCCGGCCTGAGGAAAGACATACTGTGTAGTTCCCCACAAGTATCCATTTGAGACATATTCAGCGTCGAGAACGTTATTTACATTCACATAAATTCCAAGACTTCTGATTGACTTCAATGGTTTTCTGAATTCCAATCTGAAATCATGAAAGTGGTAAGCATCGAGCTTGGCATAATCCTGACCGGTATTATTCAAATACTGTTCACCTATGTAATAGTTGTACAAGCTGGCAAAAAAGTGATCAAAGAATTGATACTGAATGGTGTTGTTCAGGATCACCTCAGGGGAATAAGCCAAAGGCGTATTCTCTGTCACTAGCTCGGCGCTTTCATTTATATACTTGTAATCAACATTGGTGTTTTTTGAAAAGGTCATGTTGGGCAACCATTTCAAATTCTTTGTCAGGAATACCTCTGCGGAAATCTCAATTCCGGCCCGATAACTTTTACCCACATTGCTTCGAAGCGGTTCTCCTACGTTGTTGATCTCTCCTGTCAATACAAGTTGATCATTGTAGTCCATGAAGTAAAGATTCGTTTGAATGTGATTATTGGCAAATCGATATCGATGACCTAGTTCGTGGTCAATTAAGTTTTCAGGTTTAGCTTCAAAATTTGGAGCATTGAAATAATCATTTCTATTCGGCTCTCTATTGGCCACAGCTACAGAATAATAAAATTGATTCTTGTTATTAAGGAAGTAATTCAGACCAAATTTCGGATTCACAAAATTTAAGTTGTCCTGGAATTCGAATTCGCCAACATCAGGGTCGGTGCCGTCACCACTGTAGTCAATTGTCCTGGATTGTATGTCAGCAAACAAAGTCACCTTCTCAAAAATGGAATAAGAAGCCTTTAAATACGAGTTAAAATCATCTTTTACACCTTTGTTCCTGTAATACTCATCTCGAATATTCGAGTTTCCCGTTCGCTGAGCCCATATGACCTCACCGAAATGATCCCCGTCATATCTGTTAATTCCCCCTCCAAAATCGACAATGAGTAAACCCTTTTGATATCTGAGATTATAAGTCATACCGTAATAATGATTGTCGAGCCACTGACGATCTATCAAGTCTTGAATGGTATCACCTACCCAAGGCCTGATTCCATAATCTCCGCTATTTGCATCCTGCCTGTACGACTCATAATAACCTCTTCCGTAAGTATAGTGGCCAGCTAAATTCAACACCAGACGTTTCGAAAACTCATGATTAATCAGCAGCTGCAAATGATCTTGATCGTAATTATCAACTTGGTTATCATAAAAGTTGATCACCTTCCAATTTTCATCATAGATAGCACCTGCTGAATTAAATGTTCGGTCGGTCTTCATGGTTTCCCTGTCAATTCCATTCCATGCCTGATAAGTATTTTCATGACCACCAAAACCGACAAGTTTTACTGAAGTCTTTCCATTATTGAATCCTCCCGATAAATAATAAGATGTCAGATGAGAATGTGCACGATCGATGTAACCGTCAGATTCTATTCTGCTCAATCGGCCATCAACAGACCAGTATTTATTCATCAAACCAGTACCAAACTTTACAGTACCCCTGAACGTGTTAAATGATCCGGCTCCAAGATGGAATTCTGCGTATGGCTCTTTCCTTAGCTTTTCCGTCTGCATATTTATTGTAGATCCAAAAGCCCCTGCACCATTTGTAGAGGTTCCCACACCTCTTTGAATTTGAATATCTGATAAGCTACTGGAAAAATCAGGGAGGTCTACCCAGTACACGCCATGTCCTTCGGCATCATTCAAAGCGATACCATTAATAGTCACATTAATATTGGTTTGATCAATACCCCTGATTCTCAATGCTGTATAACCAATTCCACCTCCAGCATCACTTGTGGAAACAACGGATGGACTTTGATTAATGATATAAGGCACATCTCGACCAATATTCAATTCCTCAATTTTTTCCTGATCCAGGTTCGTGTGAGAAACCGGGGCATCTGCTCTGACTCTCGTTCCTGTTACAATCAATTCATCGGCCAGAATAACGTCTTTCTGCAGCACAATTTTCAGATCAGAAACAGACGAAGAGAGGGAAAGTGTATCATAAAAATCCTCAAAACCTATGTATGAAACCTTAAGAACAATGGTGCCACTTGAGATATTTCTAAGTTCAAAGCGACCTTCAAGATCCGTTACACTTCCTTTGAGGGAATTCTCAATTTTAATAGTTGCACCATAGAGGCTTTCGCCTTCATCTGAAACTACACTTCCACTTATTGAATTTTGGGCTTTCGAATGAAACATAGAGAAAGCCATAGCGAGCATTAATACTATCTTCTTATACATTGAAATAAAATTTAAGAAGGGGTTCTGATTGAACCGTTTCCCTTACCGGAATTACCCGGTCAGGTTCTATGGGTATAATCTCAGCCTGAAATTTAAGGCACCCCTTTCGTCGGCTAAATTATAAAAAGACTTTTAATACCGCAGTTTTCGAATTAACTGTTGAGCCTTTTTTATTCTTTCAGCTTTATTGCCTTCAATGACTTCATAATTAAAGCCAAAATTCTCAAGCTCATTTTGGAATAAATCAAAAATTTCGTGCCTTTTGCTGTCATCCGGCACTTCCCTGAGAGGATCAAATGCCCACGGGACATCCGGTCGACACAGAAAATAAAGATCAACTGGCTGTTTCCTGATCATTTCATCCAGATCTTTATCATAGGTACCATACTTTACCATCGACCAAATTTTGACCGTAATAACATCTGTGTCCCAAATAATATTGGTGTTTTTTTGGTCAATTGCCTTAGAAAGCTCAGCAAGCTGACCTTCAGCTATTTCCCTTAAATCCGGGATTTCATATTCCCGTTCTAGATTATTCAAATACCTCCTCGAGTATTCTTCAATTAATAAGAACTCTCTAGTAGAAGACAGCTCCTCTCCTAAAGTCGTTTTTCCGCTTGATTCAGGACCGATGATCGAAATAATCATGAGGTAGTCATCAATTTCTTCCAGTTGACGAATCCATAGACAGCTATAAGTGTGTAAACACCGAACAAGATCGACATTGGAATCAAGTCTTTGTAATAAAACATGCCTATTGAGACTCCATCGGCCACAATCCATATCAACCAATTTTGAATAACCTTTCTAACCATCATCCAGGTTGCAATTATGGCCATAACTGTTGTAAAAGAGTCGAGGTAAGAAAGGGAGGCATCGGTAAACGAAGAAGCAAAATAGCCCAACACAAGAGATGCCAATATTCCGATTCCTGCGATTAGAATAAACCTGGAATTTCTCATAAGAACCGGATGAACATGACCGTCATCTTCTTTCCAGGTAAACCATCCAATGATTGACATAACGACATAATAAATGTTGATAATAGACTCGAAATACAGCTTTGCAGAAAACAGGATATCAACAAATACAAGACTGCTGATTAGACCGAACACGAAACAGAGTCTTTTACCGGCTGATGCTAAAGCGACATAAATAAGTGCTGTGATCACTCCGAACCATTCCCAAACAACGGAGTCAAGCATAGTAGACTAAATGAGAGATTTCAGTTCCTCTGAAATTTCAGTGACCAAATTGAGGTTTTCTTCAATGGCATTGCCAACTACGACTATGTCTGCCCCTGCCTGCCAAAGTGCACCAGCTTTTATGGCATCAGTAACTCCACCTCCCACGATCATGGGAATACCAACACTGGATTTTACGGTCCGGATCATACTGGTTGAAATAGTCCTGCCTGCTCCACTTCCCCCATCAAGATATAGCAATTTCATTCCGAGCATTTCGCTGGCCATGGCCGTTGAGGCAGCTATATCGTCCTTTTCATAGGGAATAGGTAGTGTGTTGCTCATGTAATTAGCCGTGGTAATTTTACTTCCTTCTATTAACATATATGCAGTTGGCATAATCTCAATTCCACTTTCCTTCAGATATGGTGCTGCAACTACATGCTGTCCAATAAGATATTCCGGATTTCTACCAGATACCAAAGAAAGCAGCAAAATGGCGTCAGCCTTCTTACTGATCTGAACGTTACTTCCGGGAAAAATGATCACCGGAATATCTGAAGTCGATTTTAAGAGATCTATTGTACGTTCAAATCGATCGCTGGTCATCAAACTTCCGCCAACAAATAGATAAGAAACCAAGGCCGACTTACATAAATGGACCAGATCGAGAAGTTTATCCTCATCATATTTATCAGGATCAACCAAAACAGCAAACTGCTTTGCATTCTGATCGGCTGATTGAAGGATTGTCTGGTAAATCATTCTTGGAAAAGTGTGGTTACAATATTAGGTATTAGATGTAAATACCATTGTATAATCTTCAATTATCTCATATCTCAGAACTTCAACACTTTTCTCTCCTTCAAGAATAGTGTGCGCATGTAATTCTCCTCGATCGGACAATTGAAATTCAGGTATCTGCAAGTTTTCTTTGAAAATGAGTCCGGGAATTTTCAGCTTTTTATAAAGCGCCTCTTTGGCACTCCAGATAACATGAAGTAATTGTAAAGAGTCTTGACCTTCAACATATTTCAATTCTTCTTCACTGCAAAATTTTGCTTTAATCCTGTCAATTTTTTTTGTGAAATGCTGAATATCAATTCCAACCTCTTCAACAGGATCTAAAATGACTGCCACCATATTATCTGAATGTGAAAGAGATATCTTCATTTCATTGTCGCAATAGGGAGCACCTAATTCGTCATATATAATCCTGCCAATTCCCTCGTCCATATGAGTAATTAAACATCTTGATGCCAACCATTGCTTTTTCTTCAAATCGTTATGAAAAACTCGCAATTGGTCAATATCAAACGTTCTTTGACGAATAATGTCAAACAATTCCTCTTCGGCTTCTGTTATTCGCCATAAACCAATTTTTGAGGAATTAAAAATTTCTATTGATCTGAAAAGCGGCATGCGGGATACAAAGGTATAAATTCGGTATCTTTGCAGGCCGAAAAATATAATACCAACATGCAAGACACAAGTATTGAAAATTTGCCATACAAAGTAAAAGACATATCCCTGGCTGAATGGGGAAGAAAAGAAATTGAATTGGCCGAGGCTGAAATGCCTGGCCTGATGTCAATCCGTGAAGAATACAGAGACCAGAAGCCTCTTGCGGGAGCGAGAATTGCTGGTTGTCTTCATATGACCATCCAAACTGCCGTTTTAATCGAGACATTGGTTGAACTTGGTGCAGAAGTAACATGGTCTAGTTGCAACATATTCTCCACCCAGGATCACGCAGCTGCCGCCATTGCCGAAGCCGGCATTCCGGTTTATGCATGGAAAGGAATGAATGAAGAAGAGTTTAACTGGTGTATCCGACAGACGCTTTACTTCAAGGATGGTCAGCCATTGAACATGATCCTTGACGACGGAGGTGACCTTACGAATATGGTTTTGGACGAACACCCAGAACTTGTTGAAGGAATCAAAGGACTTTCAGAAGAAACGACTACTGGAATTCACAGATTGATCGAAAGGGAAGAAAACGGAAAACTTCCGATGCCTGCAATCAATGTTAATGATTCAGTAACGAAATCAAAATTCGACAACAAATACGGGTGTAAAGAATCATTGGTTGATGCCATCCGAAGAGCCACCGATGTAATGATGGCCGGAAAAGTTGCCGTTGTTGCCGGTTATGGTGATGTTGGCAAAGGCTCTGCAGCTTCATTAAGAGGTGCTGGTGCAAGAGTGATCGTTACGGAGATCGATCCTATCTGTGCTCTTCAGGCTGCTATGGACGGATTTGAAGTAAGAAAACTTGAGAACGTAGTTGATAAAGTCGACATCGTAGTAACAGCTACAGGTAACAAAGATATTGTGACTGAGCAGCATTTCACGAAGATGAGAGACAAGACTATTGTTTGTAATATCGGTCACTTCGACAACGAGATCGACGTTGCTTATCTGGAAGATAACCACGGCGCATCGAAAGTTGAAATCAAGCCTCAGGTTGATAAATACACAATCAACGGCAAGGACATTATTCTTCTTGCTGAAGGAAGGCTGGTAAACCTTGGCTGTGCTACGGGTCACCCGTCCTTTGTGATGTCGAACTCATTCACCAATCAAACCCTTGCTCAAATTGAGCTTTGGAACCATTCTGATAAATACGAAAACAAAGTATATACGCTTCCAAAACATCTTGATGAGAAAGTGGCCAGATTGCACCTTGAAAAAATTGGTGTTGAACTGGAAACTTTGAACGAGGAGCAGGCTAAATACATTGGAGTTAAGGTTGAAGGACCTTACAAGCCTGAGTATTACAGATACTAATTTATTATAACGATAAACGTTCCATCGAACGTTGTTTCATATTCTTTCAGGGGCCTGGTTGCAGGCCCTTGTAGTATCGTGTTGTTTGTAATATTGAAAACTGAGCCGCAACAGTCATTGTCATTTGCCTGAAGTATGGCTCCGTTCATATCTATTGTAGAACAAACTTCCTGTGGATCAAAAGTGCAATGCCTGTCATAGGCACGAACGATGTCCAGACTCTCCCTGTACAAAATAATTCCTCTGGAGCCCTCATTTAAATAGGCCCAGCCCGTAATGTTATTCAGGTTATTGTAAATCGGATCGTTTATATTGATCCTCACATTGATGGGCACATCGGGAATGGCCAAATTATTTTCCTGCCCTTCTTTGGTACAAGATGAAATACTTATTAATAGGAGGGTATGAATTATAATTTGTTGGATCGAAAATCTCATGAGGCTAAATTATTATTATTGCGGCAATGTTTCGGAACATAGGAATATTGTTGCTTTTCTCCGTTTTTCTCGGCTCGGCTCAGGTTTATGCTCAAAAAGAAAGTCGCACCGTTAGAAAAAGCAGGGAGCGTTTGGAGAAACAGGAAGAGAAAAAGAAAAAAATGGGTGAAAAGGCTCATGAAGAGGGCTTAGAAAAACACCAGAAAATCCAAACAAAAGAAACTCGAAAACGTATGAAACAGAGTAAAAAGAAATCAAAACGCATCAATGACAATCGTAAGGAGTTCTTTTTAAAACGCTGGTTTTCGTATGATATTAGAGACGAAAAGATTTTTTTTGCAGATACATAAGTATGTTGTAAATTGCTCGATTGTATTGAGCGACAACGAATTTTAATGAACAGACTCTACCGTTTTCTCTTAATTGGAATCCTCCTATTATCTTCTCTGATCCCTTCTGAGACTGTCGCTCAGGTACCTGAAGGTATGAATTACCAGGGTATAGCAAGGGTGGATGACAAGGTTGTAGTATTCGGAAGAATGAATGTTCGATTCACCCTCAGGAACGAGCTGGGAAGTATTCTATATTCCGAAACTCATTTTAATGTGCTCACCAATGAGTATGGTCTATTTCACTTAGTCATCGGTGAAGTCAATCCAGGATTATTCTCAACGATCAATTGGGGATTGAACGAGGTAGAACTTCAGGTTGAAATTGATCCGGGTCAAACCGGAAACTTCCAGGATCTTGGAAGAAGAAGACTTTATGCAGTGCCATATGCCTTGCATGCAAAAATTGCCGATGGCGGACCAAAAGGAGAAACCGGAGCAACCGGTCCAACGGGAATTCAAGGACCAACAGGACCAACAGGACCAATTGGTGTCACCGGTCCAATCGGCGTTACCGGACCTACAGGACCTATCGGACCAACAGGTATTCAAGGACCAACAGGACCAACAGGACCAATTGGTGTCACTGGTCAGTCCGGTCAAACAGGTTTCACAGGGCCTACAGGTATTCAAGGGCCTACGGGTTCTACAGGGCCTACTGGTGTGACCGGTGATACTGGACCAACAGGACCAACCGGACCAACCGGGCCAACAGGACCAACAGGACCAACAGGACCTACGGGTGAAAGAGGTTCCCTATGGAAAGATGGATCAGGTGGACCAGGTGCAACAACAGGTAATCCTAGCGACAAATACCTTGATCGTTTAACTGGTGACGTATTCAATTTCAATGGTGCAACATGGGATTCAATCACAAACATCATAGGACCCAAGGGAAGTTTATGGTCTGTTGGATCTGGAGCGCCTTCAATTTCCGGAACAGAAGTGCTAGGTGATCAGTATTACGATACAACCAGCGGAGACGTTTACAATTTCAACGGAGCCGCGTGGCAATTCAGCTTAAATACGATTGGACCCATAGGCGTGACGGGTGGAACCGGTGTTAAAGGACCTACGGGTAGCAGAGGTTCCGTTTGGAAAAATGGAACAGGAGTTCCAGGAGCAACAGGTATTACGGGTGACTATTACCTTGACAATACCAATGGAAACGTTTATGTCTTTAATGGTGTGTCATGGTCATTGATATCAAACCTTATTGGACCCAAAGGTAGTTTGTGGTCAGTGGGATCTGGAGCACCTACTGTGGCAGGAACAGAAGTCATCGGTGATCAATACCTGGATACGACCAGCGGTGATAACTATCATTTTAACGGAGCGATTTGGGTGTATAATTTGAATCTGGTTGGACCTAAGGGTGACACAGGAGAATCAACGAAATGGCGCGATGGAAATGGCGCTCCGATTCCTCTGGCCTCAGATAATAATGGTGATTACTACTTAGATAAGAATAACGGAAATGTTTACCGATATAATATTTCACCTCCACTTTGGATATTACAGTTGAACATCAAAGGGGATCCCGGTGATGCCAGTATTTGGACTTCCAGTTTCGTTGATCCGACAGGATTCTTCCCTCCGTCTCCTTCAACAAACGACCAGTATCTTAACACGAATAGTGGAGATGTATTCCAGTTTAATGGAACCTCATGGGATTCAATAGGAAATATCAAAGGTCCGGATGGTACACGCGGAAGTTTATGGAGTTCCGGCAATGGTGTTCCTGGGCTTCCATCAGCAAGTGATCTGGTAGGTGATCAATACATTAATAAACTTACTGGCGATGTTTACGAATTTGATGGAGTGAATTGGGTCTTCTCCACTAACCTGATCGGTCCGGAAGGAAGCAAATTCAGGTATGGAGGTGGTGCACCAGTTGCTCTTGGTGTTACTGGTGATCAGTATTTGGACACTGTCAGCGGGGAAATGTACAGTTTCAATGGTACAATCTGGACAGGTCCGATCTTTAATACAAGCGGAAACAAATGGTATAATGGTACAGGTTCTGGATCGAGTGGAGCACCAACCGGACCATCGGTCACGGCCGGAGATCTTTATCTAAATAGAACTACTGGCGATGTTTACGAATACACCGGAAGTGTCTGGGTTGGACCGATCATTGGAATTTTAGGTCCGACTGGGCCTACCGGACCAATTGGTGTAACCGGTCCTACAGGAGCCACTGGGCAATCAGGTCAGACTGGTCAGACTGGACCTACGGGTGCTACAGGTCAATCCGGACAAACGGGACAAACGGGTGCTACAGGTCAATCCGGACAAACGGGACAAACGGGTGCAACCGGAGCCACAGGTCAAACAGGTCAAACAGGTCAAACCGGACCTACGGGTGCAACCGGACAATCAGGTCAAACAGGACAGACCGGTCAAACAGGTGCTACTGGAGCTACTGGTCAAACTGGTCAGACAGGTGCTACCGGAGCCACTGGTCAGACTGGTCAAACAGGTGCTACTGGAGCCACAGGTCAATCTGGACAAACTGGTCAAACAGGTGCTACTGGAGCCACAGGACAATCAGGACAAACAGGGCAAACGGGTGCCACTGGAGCGACAGGTCAAACAGGTCAGACGGGACCAACAGGTGCTACAGGTCAATCCGGGCAAACTGGTCAAACCGGTCAAACGGGTGCGACCGGTGCCACAGGGCAGACAGGGCAAACTGGTGTGACAGGGCCAACTGGTCCTCAGGGTGCAACAGGTACTCCAGGTGCACCAGGTATCCAGGGTGTGACAGGACAATCCGGTCAGACTGGTCAAACCGGACCAACAGGCGCTACGGGACCAACAGGACCTCAGGGTATTCAAGGTATTACGGGACAATCTGGACAGACCGGGCAGACAGGTCCGACAGGAGCGACTGGTCAGACAGGGCAGACAGGTGCAACAGGACAATCAGGTCAAACAGGACAGACGGGTGCGACTGGAGCAACAGGTCAGACTGGTCAAACCGGTCCGACAGGTGCTACGGGTGCTACGGGTCAATCCGGACAAACAGGTCAAACAGGTGCCACTGGTCAAACAGGTCTCACCGGTCCTACGGGTGCCACTGGGCAGACGGGACAGACAGGTCCCACAGGAGCCACAGGACAATCAGGTCAAACCGGACAGACGGGTGCGACTGGGGCAACAGGTCAGACTGGTCAGACTGGTCAAACCGGTCCGACAGGTGCCACGGGTCAATCCGGACAAACAGGTCAAACAGGTGCCACTGGTCAAACAGGTCTCACCGGTCCTACGGGTGCCACTGGGCAGACGGGACAGACAGGAGCCACAGGACAATCAGGTCAAACAGGACAGACGGGTGCGACTGGGGCAACAGGTCAGACTGGACAAACAGGTCAAACAGGTGCTACAGGTGCCACTGGGCAGACGGGACAGACCGGTCCAACAGGAGCCACAGGACAATCAGGTCAAACAGGACAGACTGGAGCAACTGGGGCAACAGGTCAGACTGGACAAACCGGTCCGACAGGTGCCACGGGTCAATCTGGACAAACAGGTCAAACAGGTGCTACAGGTGCCACTGGCCAAACAGGTCTCACCGGTCCTACTGGTCCTACTGGGCAGACAGGACAGACAGGACAGACAGGAGCCACAGGACAATCAGGTCAAACAGGACAGACAGGTGCAACTGGGGCAACAGGTCAGACTGGACAAACCGGTCCGACAGGTGCCACGGGTCAATCTGGACAAACAGGTCAAACAGGTGCAACGGGTGCCACTGGACAAACAGGTCTCACAGGTCCTACGGGTGCTACAGGTGCCACTGGTCAAACAGGTCTCACGGGTGCCACTGGGCAGACGGGACAGACAGGTGCAACTGGGGCAACAGGTCAAACTGGACAAACCGGTCCGACAGGTGCCACGGGTCAATCTGGACAAACAGGTCAAACAGGTGCAACGGGTGCCACTGGACAAACAGGTCTCACAGGTCCTACGGGTGCGACTGGGCAGACGGGACAGACAGGTCCAACAGGAGCCACAGGACAATCAGGTCAAACAGGACAAACGGGTGCTACTGGCGCCACTGGTCAGACTGGTCAAACAGGTGCAACGGGTGCCACAGGTCAGACTGGTCAAACTGGACCTACGGGTGCAACCGGACAAACGGGTCAAACAGGTGCAACGGGAGCCACAGGTCAGACTGGACAAACTGGATCTACAGGTGCGACCGGACAAACGGGTCAAACAGGTGCTACAGGTCAGACTGGTCCAACAGGAGCAACAGGTCAGACTGGTCCTACGGGAGCTACAGGACAAACAGGTCAGACTGGTCCTACGGGAGCTACAGGTCAGACGGGACAAACCGGTCCTACGGGAGCTACTGGACAAACGGGTGCAACGGGAGCTACAGGACAAACGGGTGCAACGGGAGCTACTGGACAAACGGGTGCAACGGGAGCTACTGGACAAACAGGGCAAACGGGCGCAACCGGAGCTACTGGACAAACAGGTCAGACTGGCCCAACAGGAGCTACTGGTCAAACGGGGCAGACTGGTCCTACAGGAGCTACCGGTCAGACGGGACAAACCGGTCCAACAGGAGCCACAGGTCAAACAGGTCAGACTGGTCCAACAGGAGCCACAGGTCAAACAGGTCAGACTGGTCCAACAGGAGCTACTGGGCAGACGGGACAAACCGGTCCTACAGGAGCTACCGGTCCTACGGGAGCCACAGGTCAAACCGGACCGACTGGTGCGACTGGGCCAACAGGAGCTACTGGGCAGACGGGACAAACCGGTCCTACGGGAGCTACTGGACAAACAGGTCAGACCGGTCCTACAGGAGCTACCGGTCCTACGGGAGCCACAGGTCAAACCGGACCGACTGGTGCGACTGGGCCAACAGGAGCTACTGGGCAGACGGGACAAACCGGTCCTACGGGAGCTACCGGTCCTACGGGAGCCACAGGTCAAACCGGACCGACTGGTGCGACTGGGCCAACAGGAGCTACTGGGCAGACGGGACAAACCGGTCCTACGGGAGCTACCGGTCCTACGGGAGCCACAGGTCAAACCGGACCGACTGGTGCGACTGGGCCGACTGGTGTTACGGGTCCAACCGGACCGACGGGAGTAACCGGACCAACAGGGCCAACAGGAACATTTGGAGTTACGGGTGCTTCAGGATATACAATCAGACATGACGGAAGTGGCTGGAATAAATCCACTACGATCACTAACGATGGTACAAACCTAAATCTTGGAGCTGGTGAGTTGAGAAGAACTGCTACAGGTACGGCAAATCTTGTGCCGGTAGCTTATGGATACGTAGACGCCGCTGCCGCCGCAGAAACTGGAACAGGTAATTTCTCAGCAACTGTATCATCAAACGTATTTACAATTACAATAACATCTGAGACATACACCAATACTGGATATATGACTGTTGTAACTGTGATTAGCAGTTCGACTACAAAAGCTTATACGGCTCATACAAATGCCAACACCGGTAACCTGGAAATCAGAATCGTTGATGAGGCAGGAAGTATTTCATCTCAAGATTTCCACTTCATTGTATACAAATTGTAATGCGATTGAAGTATTACATATGTCTGATGTTAATTTCGACATCATTGTTTGGCAACCTCAAATCTCAACAGGTTTGTTTTGAGTGTGACCCTTTTGTAGTTGCCAATTTCGGTTATGACACCGTCTATTTCGGCGGTTTTGACTATCAGTTCACGGTTGGAGAGGTAGCCACACAAACTTTATTTGGAGATGATGATTTTAGGGTGACAGAGGGCTACAATCAACCTACCGGACCTTTTCTAACGCCCGTCGAATTCACAGTTGAAGCTTCTTCTGCCCAATGTCCTGATCTGTTAAATGGAACCATTTTTGTTACCCCCGGAGGTTGCGAAGGACCGTACGAAATCGAAATTATCAGCAATTCTGGATACGAAGAGATTGCAGAGGATGTAGAAGGTCCTTACACATTCAGAGATCTGGATTCGGGAACATATCGCGTTACTGTAAGAGGATTTAGTTTTTGTTCTGACAGAGACACTGTTGTCGTTGACATGAAAAACACGACCTGTGACATTGTATATTACAATGGTATTACTCCAAATGGCGATGGAAAAAACGATTACTGGGAAATTGATAACGTAGAAATTAATCTACCTAACGAAGTAAGTATTTTCAACAGATGGGGCACTCAGGTTTGGCAAGGCGAAAACTACGACAATGTTAACGTGAAATTTGAAGGCAGGAATGCTCAGGGTCAGGACCTGCCTAGTGGGACCTATTTCTATACAATAAGTGTAACCAGTGATTCCGAGGCATCAAGCAGCGGATGGATTCAAATTACAAGGTGATGAAGAGAATATTTGTCATCGGTATATTGCTCCTTTTTTGCCTTCTTTCATTCTCTCAAAATGAAGCGAACTACACTCAATATATGTTTAACCCGTTGAATTACAATCCGGCCTATGCAGGAAATAAAAGAGTATTTAGTGCTCTGACGGTTTACAGGAATCAGTGGGTTGGAATTGACGGTGCACCCAAAACATTCACCTTTGCGGCACATAGTCCGGTGAATAAGAGAAACCTGAATATTGGCGTTGGATTGGAGATTACTAGCGATCGAATCGGACCGATTAACAATACAAAAATTCAGGGAACCTATGCTTACAGATTCAGAGTGAATCGTGTCGACAGAGGATTACTTGGATTTGGAATTCGTGCCGGGATACTCAGAACTGGCTATGATTGGAATAGAATATCGTATAAAAACGAAAATGATCTGCTGGTCGGAGCTGATCAGACAGCTCGCGTAGTTCCAATTTTTGACCTTGGTGTATACTATCATCGTGAAAATAAAATGTTTATCGGAGCTTCGATAATCAATGTGAACAATCCCAATCTGGACCAGAAATCTACCATTGAAACTGAAGTAAACAGACAGTTTTCGAACTTCACCTTCACTTATGGAAAAATCTTTGAATTTAACGATCGGGTTATGTTCCGACCTTCCCTCTTGGTGCAATACACTTTGAATGCCAATGTTCCTCCGATGGCGGATATCAATCTCAGTTGGTTATTTAGTCAGACGATCTGGCTTGGGGTATCATACAGAACAGTGAATGCCATTTCAGCCATTGCAGAATATGAAATTTCAAGAGAGTTCAGAGTTGGCTATTCATATGACTATTATTTAGGTGAACTGTCACAATTCAGTTCAGGCGCCCATGAAATCTTCCTGGGTTTCAACTATAATGTGTTTAAATCTCGTATGCGCTCACCTCGATATTATTTTTAATTTTATCGGGTAAGAGAATTCTTGATGACTGCGAAGGGACTCATTTCCACATTTATTTTCCTTTGTATTTGTTCAGTTAGCTTTGCACAAACATTAGCTAAGCTAGGTGATGAATACTATGGCCAATTTAAATATACCAAGGCCTTAAACATTTATACTCAGGCCTTAGAAAAGGACCCAAATGATCTGCATATACTTCAGCAGATGGGAAATACTCATTACCGATTAGGGAATTATATGAAAGCCGCTGAGTATTTCGAAAAGGCTTTAAAAAATGAGAAAGCAGATAACATCAATTATTTCAATCTGGGCAGATGTTACAAATACGAGAATAATTTTTTCAAAGCTGAAGAAGCATTTAGCTCTTACGTCAAAGCAGAACCGGAAGATCCCAGAGGGCAGGTTGAGCTTGAAGCAATAAAAGAAATTCTATATAACTGGGGGCAAAACGCATATTCGGGAAGAGTCTCAAATTTTTCTCAGATCAACACTCCTTTTACAGAAATGGGTCCCTGTATGTATAATGACCGACTTTCATTCACTTCTGACAGGGACAAAAAATTCATGAAGGAAAAACAGATCAAAAATCTTGAAGTTGATCCTTTTAAAATATACCTGTATGCCGGTGGGAATTCCGCAGAAAGTGTGAAGGAATTCACCAAACAGGTAAATACTAAAACACAGGGTGAAGGACCGGGTTATTTCAGTAATTGGAAGAAAAAAGATGTTTTTTATTACACCAAGATTAAAAAAGATCCGGATAAAGCGGTAAATCAGATTGAAGTCCATTTTGTTACCATGGAAGAAGGAAAATGGGTTGAAGGTGATTTCACAAGAAACAGTTTTAATTATTCTGTTGGTTATCCCGTTGCTTCTCCTGATGGTCAATACATTTATCTCGCCTCGGATCGTGAGAGCAAAGATGGTAGCTGGGACATTTTCCGAATAGATAGAAGAGGTTCTATAGGATGGGGTGGAATGGTACCTTTAGGAGAGAACGTGAACACACCTGGAAATGAATTTCCTACTTATATAGATTCCAACAATGTTTTGTATTTCGCATCTGATTACCATAAGGGATATGGAGGCTTGGATCTTTTCAAAGCAGAGTTTGTAGGGCCGGAAGCAGACCAATGGACTGATGCTGTGAATCTTGGTCGGCCATTCAACACCGGAGCCGATGACCATTACCTCATCTACACAGGAGAAAATACAGGCTATTTCGCATCAAACAGAAAAGGTGGAAAAGGTGATTTTGACATTTATAAGTTCGATGATGTACCTTATTCTGATGACACATTCTACAAAGACTTATATGGAAGATATACCGATGGAGATAAACCGATAAAGGATGCCACTTTAATCGTTGAAGATGAAAGTGGAGAAATTCTCAGAACGGTTACCACAGATGAGAACGGCGAATTCAGTATGATTCGAATTCCCAACAGAGATAATATTGCAATAAATTATCACGGTGATCCGGAATCTGTTCCTGAAAATGCCAAGATTCTTATTTCCAACAAGGCTAATGGTAAGTCAACTTTAGCTGAGCGTATCAAAGACGGCAGCTTTAATTTTAAAACACTACCTCTGGAAGGCGCGGGCGATCTTGCACTTGAAAATGATGAGGGTGATCTACCAACCATCACAATTATGGGTATAGTTGAAGGAGATAATATTCAGGAAGGTCAGAAAGTTTTTGTCGTAAAGAATGGACAGGTGATTGCCTCAACAACAATGGATCATTTAGGCAAATTTAAATTTGAAACGTTGACGGCAGATGATCTCTATTTGTTTACCGTTGAAGATGGTGATGAATCAATAAAGATCAGCATAATAAACACGGCCGGGAAGGTAATTGGACAAACTAGAAAAAATAAAGATGGACAATTTGTCTACCACAAATTCACAATAAATCCATCAGAAAAACCAGACATCCGTGGAATCTTTAAATATGGCGAATTACCTGCCGATGATATAACCTTATTACTGCTCGACGAAGATGGAAATATGGTGCAGTTTGTCACAACGGATGAAAATGGAGAATTCCTTTTCAGAAGACTGGATCCCGGAAAGAAGTATAGTGTCAAAGTGGATGGCGAAGAAAATGTTCCGGAGAACGCGCAAATGTACATGGTAGATCAGACCACAGGAATTCTAGTACCGGTCTCAAAACTTGCGAATGGAGAATTTGAATTCGAAACCCTTGCTCCAATTCCTGCGGAAGAATTGGAATTGATGGATGATGAATCCTATGATTTTAAACCATTAGTAAGTCTTACAGGACAGGTATACAATAACTCTCCAAGTGTTCCTGAAGGAGTCAAAGTTCAGCTTGTTGATGAGAAAGGAAAAGTGGTAGCTGATGCAACAACAAACGATAAGGGTACCTTCAACTTTAACAATCTCCCATCAAGTGATAAATATGTTTTTAGTATACCTGGTGATGACGGAAGCTACAAGATCAGGGTTATAGATGAAAATCATGAACTGATCGGTCTTGCTAAGAAAAATGACAAGAACCAATTCGTTTATCATAAGTTCAGTGCCAATCCTTCAGACCGTCCCGATATTCGAGGATTGTTCAAGTATGGAACTCTGCCAGCAAATGATGTTTTATTGAATCTATTAGATGAAAATGATAATCTGATTCAGTTCACATCAACCGGTTCAGAAGGAGAATTTGAATTTAAGGGACTTAAAGGCGGTAAGTCATACCACATTGAAGTAGCAGAATCTGAGGGCGAAGTTCCCAACAATGCTAGTCTATATGTGATGGACAAGAGAACCGGACTCATGTTACCTGTGTCAAAATTGGGAAATGGCAAGTTCAAATTTGAAACATTAAAACCTATTGAGCCCGAAGAATTGGAACTTATGGAAGAAGAAGGTGGCAGTCTTGTCCGCTTTAGTTTTATGGCCAGGTTAATGAGCGATGATGGCGATCTTGAAGGAAAGACAATTCAAATCACGGATAAATCTGGGAAAGTTCTGGGAACGGCAACTTCTGACAAATTTGGAAAGTTTAGGTATACGAATCTTCCTCTGAAAGATGAATATCTTTTGAGAATGGAAGACGATGCATCCGGATTCAGTATGTCAATTATTAACCAGGAAGGTGAAGTCGTTGGTGACCTTGACAAGACCAACAAGGGATTGTTCATTTTCGATCGGGCAGAAATGAATCGAAATGCGAAGAAAGATCCAACTTCGAAAGAAATGTCGCCTGACTTCGTTGATGTAATGTATTTCAAATTTGGAATGTGGCAGTTAAATGGAGAGCAGCTGCATAATCTTGACTTACTGGCTAACTTCCTGAGAGCTAATCCTGAGTATAAATTAACTGTCAACTCGCACACCGATTCTAAAGGGTCCGACGAGTTTAATTATGAGCTATCGAAGAAAAGAGCTGACAATGTATTTCGATTCCTTTTGAATAGAGGAATAGCAAAAGATCGAATTACCGTCAATAGTCTTGGTGAAAAGGAACTCCTCAATGAGTGCAAAGATGGTGTAGACTGTCCGGAAGAAAAACATGCGATCAATCGCAGGGTGGAGTTGGTTTACACCAAATAGGACGCGCCCAAATCCCACAAAATGAACCGCTATAAAATATCAATTAGATCCTGTTTGAAAATGGGACTGATGATTCTATTTGTATGCTGTTCTCATATACACGCGAGCGGACAAGCCACGAATATTAAATTCAAGCACCTTTCGATCAAAGAAGGTTTATCTCAAAGCACCATCAACGCAATCACTCAGGATGAAATGGGATTCATGTGGTTTGGGACTCAGGATGGACTAAATAAATACGATGGTTATGATTTCATAACATACAAACAGGTCATTGATGATTCAACCACCATTTCAAGTGGTTTTATCAACTCATTCTACAATGACAATAAAGGACATTTATGGGTAGGCACGAATAGTGGAATTAGCATTTTTCATCATAATTCTAACTCATTTGTTTCTATTTCAGAGATGTATCCGGCACTGTTGGGTTTGAAAGAGAAAACCATCAGAAAAATCCGGCCTTCTTTTGATTCCAGCATCTATATAATTAGCCAGAATGAATTATACAGATATCAGCCTCAAAAAGGACTTGAAAAATTAAATGTTGATGTGCTGAATCAAGTTGACCAAAATACCCTTGATTTCACTGATGTTTTGCAGGTAGACGAAAACACCTTGTTTTTAGCATCTTCAGGTCAGGGTATTTGTGTCTTAGATCTGAAAACAAGCAAGTGGTCCAGAATCACATCAGAAGGTTCAGGCTCCTTCACAAGTATTAACAGTGATAATGTACATCAATTATTTAGGGCTAAAAATGGAGAAGTATATATCGCGTCTGATTTCGGAATAAATATTTACGATCCGAAAAACAAACAGATTAGATCACACATCTACAATGTAAATGACCCTTTCGCAATTTCCACGAATTATGTTACATCCATAACTGAGGACCACCTTGGTAATATTTGGCTCGGCACCAAAGGAGGCGGATTGAACAAATTTGATCGCGTAAAATCAGAGTTCTTCTCTTACAAGAAAAACGTAAACAATGAAAGTTCGATAATCAGTAATGACATAACCTCCATTTATCAAGACAATAGTGGGATTATGTGGATTGGAACTTCCGTTGGATTGAGCAAGTTCGATATCCTGAAACAGAACTTCAATCACTTCGATTTCGACCTGGGAGGAATTAGCAGTATTAGTCGAAATATCATTTGGTCAATTTATGCCGAGGAAGAAATTTTATGGGTTGGATCCAATGAAGGATTGAACAAATTCAATCGTCAGAGCAATGTAAATGAAACTTATACTCCGAGCATAGTAGTCAATAATGAAAGAAGAGCAAATGCGATTTATTCCGTTTTGCGTTTGAATGCAAAAGAAATGTTGCTCGGAACGGATGGCGGTGTTTATCTCTTCAATTCTGCAAACAATTCCTTCAGGGTATACAATGCTATGGGTGTCCGGATCAAAGAACGGACATATAACATTATAAAAGATTCGAAGGACAGAATTTGGGTGGCCAGCAGATCAGGTCTGCATCTCTTTGACAGAGGAAAGGGAGTCTATAAAAACTTTAATCAACGCAACGGATTGCCTAGTAATATTGCTCGAAAGATCATCGAAAGCAGGGACAAAACAATATGGGTAGGAACCGATGACGGCTTGTGCAAAGTAATTGAGAATGGAGAATATTCTTTTGAAATTCATCGATATGAGAAGGGCAATCCAAATACATTAAGGAATAACACTGTCCTCAGTTTGATCGAGGATGAAGACGGCTTCATTTGGATAGGAACATTTGGTGGTGGACTCAGCAGACTTGACCCAAAAAATAAGCAGGTAATCAGCTTTACAGAAAGAGACGGCCTGGCCAATAATGTGATCTATGGAATGCTTCTCGATGAGAAAGAGAATTTATGGTGCAGTACGAATAACGGATTATCGAAATTTAACATTGTAGATAAGTCAGTAGACAATTACGATGAGTACGACGGTCTTCAGAGTAACGAATTCAATGTAGGAGCATACTTTCAGGATGACAATGGAGAATTGTTCTTTGGTGGAATAAAAGGTGTCAACTCTTTCTTTCCAAGCAATATAAAAGTTAATAACCTCCCTCCTCACCTGGTCATAACCGATTTCCAGTTATTCAATAAATCGGTGCAACCCGGACCGGAGAGTGTTCTCAAAGAATCAATTTCTGTAACTGATCAAATTGAACTCTCATACACACAGAACGTCTTTTCATTTAGTTTCTCTGCCCTTCATTATTCTTTACCTGAAAGAAATCGATATGCCTATAAACTGGAAGGCTTTGATCAGAACTGGACCTTTGATGACAACACAAGAAGGGCAAAATATACCAACCTCGATCCGGGCAAGTATACCTTCATGGTTAAAGGAACAAATAGTGATAATAAATGGAGTGAGGTTGTAGAATTGGAAATTGTTATCAGGCCTCCTTTCTGGAGGATATGGTGGATTCAGGTTATTTCAATCTTATTCCTGGCAGGTGGCGCTTTCTTATTCTATAGAAATCGATTGAGAACCATTCAAGCCCAGAAAGAAAGACTGGAAAAAGAGGTAGAACAAAGAACAATTGAGGTAAGAGATCAAAAAGAAGAGATTGAAAAACAAAAACTTCTTCTTGAAGAGGAAAAAGAAAAACTGGAAACATTACTTCTGAATGTGCTTCCGGAAAGCACGGTTGAGGAACTAAAAGTTAAAGGGAAAGCTACCGCCAGAAACTACAATAAGGTATCGGTCATGTTCACCGATTTCAAGGGCTTTACCAAAATCTCAGAGAGTCTCAAACCAACAGAACTAGTATCGAAGCTTGATTCCTTCTTCGTGAAATTCGATGAGATCATTGAGAAATACAATGTAGAAAAGATCAAAACCATTGGAGACGCATACATGTGTGCCGGTGGAATACCGATCAGGAATAAAAGTAATCCGATCGACGTTGTATTAGCAGGATTGGAGGTACAGAGAGTAATGGACGATTTCAACGAAGAGTTGAAAAAGGCAGGTGAACCTGAATGGGGTTTGAGATTGGGAATTCACACAGGGGTGATCATTGCCGGTGTGATCGGCATAAAGCGTTTCGCCTATGACATATGGGGTGATACGGTAAATGTGGCCAGCAGGGTAGAAACAAATGGAGAAGTAGGAATGGTAAATGTTTCAGAAGCCACTTATGAAGAGATCAAGGATTATTTCCATTGTGAATACCGGGGAAAAATACATGCCAAAAACAAAGGTGAAATAGACATGTATTTTGTGCATTCCATTAAACCACATTTATCTGTAGATGGGAATGGAATTGAACCAAATGATACATTCTGGGAATACGTTAACCTCAATTTATTCAGTCCGATCAAGTATCACGAAGCGGAGCAGAATATTTTGAAAAAACTGGAAAAGAGTCTGCCCAAAGACTTACACTATCACAATGTTCAGCACACGATTGAAGTTTGCCAGGCCGTTGAGCGCATTGCACTAAGGGAAGGAATACACAACGAAGATCTGTTTGCCCTGAAAATGGCTGCATTATATCATGACGCCGGCTTCATTGAAAAATACCAGAACAACGAAACCTTAGGTGCTAAAATGGCCCGAGAAGATCTTCCTAATTATGGATTTAACGAAGATCAGATTGAATTGATTGAAAATCTGATCCTTGTGACGTTCGCCACAAAAAGACCTAAAACAATGCTCGAAAAAATACTGAGAGATGCCGATCTTGATTACTTGGGTAGAGAAGACTTTCATGATGTATCGGCTAAACTGAAGCAAGAGCTTCTAGACCGAAATATGGTACGATCAGATGAACATTGGGACGAGTTACAGGTTACATTTCTGGAGAATCATCAGTATTATACCTCCTCTGCCAAGGAGCACAGAAACGAAATGAAGATGCAACATTTACAAGAAATTAAGGACCGAATTAAAAAGAAGAATAAAAATGAGGTCGCAAACTGATAGAAAAGCTTATTTTTAGAGCAATGCTTGGCTTATAACTATTCGCAAAAAACCGCGTAAAACACAAAGGACAAAAAGATTAATTAATTTTGATATGTTCCAATAAGGTTTTAATATTGCATTGGTTGTATAAGTTGGGACATATATAACTGTAAAGAGTTCTGAAATGAAATTGAAATTTGTTTTCCTCCTTCTAACGGCTGCAGTCTGGATACAGGCGCAGGCTGGTATAATAGTTTTGGAGGGGCATTATCAGGGAAAGAATTTATATGTGCAAAATCCATTTGCCGGATCTGGAGTTGGTTTCTGCACATTTGAAGTCACTATTAACGGAAATGTTACTACTGACGAAGTGAATTCAAGTGCATTTGAAATCGATTTCAGAAATGCCCAGATTAAAATGGGTGATCCGGTCATCGTTAAGATCAAGCACAAAGATGATTGCAAGCCGAGAGTATTGAATCCTGAAGTACTTAAACCAAAAAGTACTTTCACAACTAAATCTGTTCATCTAGACAACAAAGGAGTTTTCACTTGGAAGACTTCAGGTGAATCTGGTGTTTTAACCTTCACTGTTGAACAAAAAAGATGGAACAAGTGGGTTAAAGTAGGTGAAGTTGAAGGTGTCGGAAAACCTTCAGAGCACACTTATCAATTCAAGATTACTCCACATTCTGGCGAAAATACAGTTCGAGTTAAGCAGGTTGATTATACAGGAAGTCCGAGATATTCAAAGTCGGCAACTGCCATGTCTACCTCTCCTGAAGTAACATTTACTCCCGAAAAGAACGTTAAAGAAGAAATTATCTTTTCAAGTGAAACTCTTTATGAGATATACGACGCATACGGAAACATCGTAAAAAGAGGTTACGGATCCAATGTTGATGTGGCGAAGTTGAAAAAAGGATTATACTATCTCAGTTACGACAACAAAACAGAGAAATTCAACAAGAAATAGTCTCTCAAAAAATTTAAAGTGAAGGTCTCGATATAGTCGGGACCTTTTTTTTGCCATGAAAAAAATAGAACACCTCGGCATTGCCGTCAGCAATTTAGAAGAAGCCAATAACACTTTTAAGAAACTTCTTGGCAAGTCACATTATAAGGTAGAAAGTGTGGAAAGAGAAGGTGTAAGCACAAGTTTCTTTGAGCTTGGTGAATCAAAAATAGAATTACTGGAAGCCTCAAATGAGAATAGCGCTATCCATAAGTTTATTGAGAAAAGGGGTGGGGGCATTCATCATGTGGCCATAGCTGTGGATGACATACGAGCAGAAATGGCAAGATTGAATGAAGAAGGATTTGTTCTGTTGAGTGAAGAGCCGCTCTCAGGTGCTGACAATAAACTCATTTGCTTTCTTCACCCTAAATCCACACATGGCGTCCTTGTCGAATTATGCCAGGATGCCGATTGACTTTAGCAATTGAATTACATCCTTTCCCGGTTCAAGCCATACAGCCTGTATACCTAATTTGAGAGCACCTTTGATGTGCTGCTCTGAATCATCAATGAAGAGTGTTTCTTCGCTTTTAATTTGCTGATCATCCAGGATATGCTGAAAAACATTCGCATCAGGTTTTCTCATACCTATTTGATGAGAGTAATAGACTTTTTCGAAATATTCAGTTATCGAGCCATCATAATATCGTGAAAAGATCTCATTAAAGGCTTCAAAATGAATTTCATTCGTGTTGCTCAACATAAATAGATTGAAATCATCTTTCAAAGTATCAAGCAGCATTAGGCGGTTTGAAGGAAAGTCGAGTAACATGGCATTCCAGGCATCTCTCATTTGCGCGGAGGTTATATCTGAAGAAAATTTTCTTGCGAGGATATTTAAGAAATCAGTTGAAGAAATTTTACCTGTTTCAAAATCATCGAATAATCCGCTTTGAGCAGCCTGAGAATAATGCTCGTCAAAATCTTGCATACCAAGAGAAATAAACGAGTCCTCTGTAAGCTTATAGTCAATGTTTAGTAGAACTCCTCCCAAATCAAAGAGGATGTTCTTAATTTGACTCTTATTGATGTTCATGGCCTGTTTTTCGGGCATTGCTTTGCGTATGAACGGGCAAATATGTAAAATTGCAGGCTCTTAAAGAAATCTAAGGATTTCGGGCCCTTAGCTCAGTTGGTTAGAGCACCTGACTCATAATCAGGTGGTCGCTGGTTCGAGCCCAGCAGGGCCCACAAATGCATCAAAATTGATACAAGCATTAAAAGCGAGCAAATAAAAAGCTCGCTTTTTTATTTGTAAGCGAATTAATGCTAATGAGCGCAGCGAGTCAATTTTGATATTGACTTAGGGGCACAAAGGTCAACCGAATATACCGAGGAAACCCAGCAAGTACTATGTGAGTCTTTCTTCGAGATGTCAAACTCCTTTCAGCTCCGTATTTCTTTTTTTTGCTCACACTGCCTACCACTGTATCATCAAAACATTGAATCCAATTGACTGACGACTGACGACTGACGACTAGAATTAACATCTTTTTAGAAAACAGGACATTCTGTGTCCACCAATTCTCTATTTCTGAGCGTTTACTTTATCAAAGAATTTTAAAACAATTATTATGAAATCGCTTAGAATTAAAAACTCCCATTTAGATTATGAGTATCTGGATCTTGAATTGGATTCAGGAGAGGATAAAATTTTAGTAAACCTGTATAACAGTGATAACATCCATCCAGGATGGATCATGGAGAACCAACTGGATAGTATCATTAAGCAGATCGATCGTTTTTACCAGAAGCAAAAGGGAATCATTAAAAAAGAAATGGAGATCCTGATTGACATCATTAAAGACGGAAAGCCGTCCTATATGATGGGACTAGTGAGAGTAAAATAGTAAAATCAACCTTGAGCCTGACAAGCCGTCTGAACATATTTCATGATCAGATCTTTCTCGCTTTCAGAAATTTTTTCCTGCTTTTTGTTGGCTTTATTTACCATTCCCGGAACGATTTTGTCCCATTCCTGGGGAGTCCATTTCGTTGGATTCTTAGCCGGATGACAAGCTGTGCACTTCGACTGATACAGGCTTTTTCCCTCAGTTAATTGAGCAAGAGTAATGTCGGGATACTTATCGGTCATCCGATCCGCATCTGCTTGTGTAGGTGTGAGCAATTTGCTTGAAGAACAGGCTGTCACAATAATGGCAAGGACAAGTAATATTTTCAGCTTTGACTTTTTCATCTCTTAAGGCTATAAATGGTCCAGCACTAAAATAAACTTAATTGATTAGAATTCCCGCGAATAAAAGAAGATGTATTCAAAGCCTGTATTTTCCTTTCACCCATCCACCTGTTTCTTGCAATATGAAATATCTGACGGATAGAATCTGCCACTTTGCCCTCTCCTCTCATTCTGGTTCCGAATCGACTATCATTGATTTTTCCTCCATGGCAGTCTGCAACCTGGTTTAAAATTTTATCTGCTCTGTCAGGAAATTGCTTCTTTACCCAATCAATAAAAATACCACCTACCGCACCATTCAATCGCACTATTATATAGGCCGCCGAATTGGCTCCTGCGTGAGATGCAGTTTTAATAATATCCGGTATTTCTGAACTCGTTAGACCCGGTATCACCGGGGCTATCATTACATTCACAGGGATGTCCTTCTTCGCCAGATTTTCAATGGCCTTAATCCTGGCTTTATAAGTAGTGGTTCTTGGCTCTAACTTTCGACGTACATTCTCGTTTAATGAATTGATTGATACAGCGACATTCACCAGATTGTCCTTCGCAAGATCCGCCAGTAAATCAGCATCCCGAGTTACCAATTCATTTTTGGTAATCAAACCAACCGGATGCCTATGTTTCAGCATAACTTCAAGGATGGAACGAGTGATTTTCAGCTTCCTTTCGGCGGGTTGATAACAATCTGTGTTTCCTGCCAACATAATAGGGCTGACTTTCCAATTCGGATTTCGAAACTGCTTTTCGAGCGTTTTAGCCGCATTTTCTTTAATTATGATCTTTTGTTCGAAATCCAATCCGGCGCTATAACCCCAATAATGATGGGTATTTCTTGCATAGCAGTAGACGCAACCATGTTCACAACCCTGATACGGGTTCATTGAATATTCAAAACCAAGGTCAGGACTGTAAACCTTATTGACAATTTTCCTTGGATTCTCTTTCAGATAGGTCGTTTTGGCATTCGGATCATTTAGATCATCAATACCGTCCTCATCAAAAACACCCAATTCATCCTTCAAAAATGGATTCTGTGAATTGATCTGGGCCCCTCTACCCTTGACAATATTTTCGTCGGAAGACATTAAGAAAATATACACAAAAGAGGACCAGAATAATTCAATGTTTAAAACTATCTGGGTATGAATTCAAATTCAAGTCTTCTATTCTGCAACCTGCTTTTTGCCGTGATATTATCTGTAATTGGCCTGTTGTCACCGTAACCAGTACTGGATACCCTCTCCCCATTTATTCCAAGAGAGATCAGATGAGATCGGGCAAAATTTGCTCTTTTACTTGAAAGATCAATATTGTATTCCTCAGAACCAATATTGTCGGTATGACCTGATATAATAAGATCCATTGAGTCATTCAATTTCAAGAGGCGAGCAATTGTATTCAACACTTTAAGTGCCGAATCTGCTTTTAATTCATATTCGTCAAATGCAAAATTGATCTGGTAAGAAAGTGTCAAAGAATTATTTGAAAGAGAGTATCGTATCCTTGAATCATCGAGTTCTGCTATAAATTCCTGCCTCAATTTGACCAGATCCGGGTTCTTTGGTTTGGACTTAAATGAACCAAAGGAACCGGCTTCAAGAAAAACAGCGGAATCATATATTTCATCACCTACATCGGCTATTGCAAATGTTATGCGATATCGCCTGCCAGGTTCTATGGCCGAACCAGCAGATAAAAGCTTGGTAAATCCATCGTATTCATAGGTCAGAGAAAGCTCGCCTAAACCAGGATCTGACTTGAATTGCGAGATGTTATTCGGGTCCCATCTGGCATTCGGTATATAGAATTCGTTATTATGTCGATCGTTTATATTATCCACGTTTACGGGCTTTTGATCGAGACCGAAAACTGCCAGATTTTGTCTTTTACCACTTTCAAGGTCTTCGAGAAAGAAGGCAAATATGTCATTGACACCCTTATCAACGAATTCGGGGTATTCCTCTGACGCAAATACATAATTGAAATAAATTGAATCGGAAGATGACTGAAATTCAAATTGAAGTTTAGCGCCATCAAAGGTTTTTCCCGTTCCAATGTCTTCGAGTTCTTTGATCCCTTTCATTGATAGTGCCTGGCCTGTTTTTCCACTTTCATTCGGGCCAATTGCATCTTCAACATTACCCGTCGACAGAATGATCCCTCTTTTAATGACATAGTATTTTGAGCTGTTACTGAATATGCCAATGGCCTGAGCATGTCCTTCGTATTGAATATTTGAAACCTGTATTTCAGAATTGTCATCCAACAATATTTTTCTAATTGCATATTGGGGACCGAGATCATATCGAACACGAAGCGGCGACTGAGCGTAGAAATCAACAGTAATAAACAGTAAAAACAGGGAGAGAATGAAATGCTTCAATAGCTTATTCCCAATTTCTTGTAAATGAAATGCAATAACCAGGCCGGGCCTATCAACAAGAATTTTAAATCATCAAAAAATGAGGGTTTTGCACCTTCAATTTTATGACCTATGAATTGGCCAATCCAGGCTACGACAAATATTGCAAGGTAGACCATCCAGGACTCTATATCTATTTCATTGATAATCGCAACCAATTTCAGAATTACAACTGATATCACCAGCATACCAATGCTTATGGCGGTTGAAAGCCTCAGAAAAAAGATCATTCCGAAGATGATTAGAAGGGTTCCGGCATGCAGATACTTGTCTATATAATATGGCATGACCTCAGATCCAAATTGAATTGGAATCAATGAAAGTAATCCGATCAGGCTGAAAAAAATAGATGGAACACAGATCCAATGAATTGACTTATTGACAGAATTTTGATGACTTTCGCCATACTTATCAAACCATTCCTGCATTGTCATAATCCGAATATACGAAAAACCAAAAATCAGATGGTCTATTCGAACGGATCGTCAAAGCGTGGATCGTTGATATATTCTTCGTCGGTAAAGGTTTTTAGAAAGGCTACAATGGCTGCTTTATCATATTCACTGAGACCCAAGCCGTATTCTTTACCCGGTTTCGTCATAATTGGATCGAGGGTATTCGAGTGCTTAACACCACTGTTATAATGCTCTACAACTTCCTCCAGCGTCTTAAATCGACCATCATGCATGTAAGGAGCCGTTAATTCCACATTTCTAAGAGAAGGGGTTTTAAATTTTCCGATATCAGATTCGTTGTTTGTAATAAGATACCTTCCCATATCCTGATCTGTAGGAATTGAGTCCAATCCGATGTTGTGAAATAACTGGTCTGTAGTGAGCGGGGTGCTGTGACAATGGAAACAATCACCCTGTTCTGTGTTGAATAATTGCATTCCTCTCTGCTCAAGTGGGCTTAATTCTTCTTCGAAATTGTAGAATCTATCGAACTTCGAATTAGAAGAAATCAAGGTTCTTACCCATTGTGCGACGGCATAGGACATATTTTGAGCCGTCACTTCCTCACTTCCGAAAGCTTCAAAAGACATTCTTTTGTATGTGGTATCAGAGTTAAAAAGATCTATATCGGCTTGAAAAAATTCAGTTATCTCGAATAACATTACATCTTCCAAGGTTCCGGCCTTTCCACCATTCCATAACCAATAGCTTGTCCAGTGTAAATTCGTATGAGGCATCACAGATGTGCCGTCGTTATTGTTTGAGAAATTGGTTTTATGAACATGACATGAAGCACAAGACTTTCCATCGAGAGGGCCACCAACTGAAAGCATTTTATCGTAATAAATTCTTTTACCCATGGCAATACCTTCTTCCGTTGTCGTATTGAAATCCGGCACAACGAAATTCGGGAAGTGGTCTGGAATGTCGAATTCATAAGGTGTTGGATCGTATTGACCCTGTTTCTTATTGTTGACAGGTTCATCGTCTTCTTTTTTACATGCATTCATGCTGGAAATGAAAATCCCCAGAACCAGAATTATGGAGAATGCTCTTGTGAATTTGGTCGTTTTCATTTTAATTCCATTTTAAAACAGTTGCTTCCATTCTCGCTGACTTTTTCCATGAGTGAATCAACAGCCATTGTATAATTTCCATCGACATTAAAGTCAAATAAATGAGGGCTTTCAAACCATTCATTAAGGTTCATCGTCAATGTGATCTGATTTGCGGATGATGAAGTCAGTTTGTAATTAAGATTATCAAAAACATTCACCGACTGCATCCCATTTTGTCCCAGATGAACTGTAAAACCTCGTGTCTCCTGTTCATCATCAATATAATTCCCTTCGAACTTCATGAAATGATATCCCCCTCCTAATGATTCAGGCCAGGCCATATTGTAATTCGCAATATTGTTCTCAAGTTTTCCGGTTTTATTCCAGCTTTCAGGAAGGCCCACCATGAAAGAGATTGACTGATATTCTCCCTGTCGGACATTAACCAGTTTAAAGGTTTGATCGGTGCTATCTCCGTTGATCAGATATGGCTCAAAATATGGTCTGTACCAATCGCCATTCATCCTCTGAAAGGCGAAATCACCAATATAATATTCAACCCGGGTGGCCTCATATTCATTTCCTGCGGCATTCGCATACTTCATATTGTTCATCTCAAGCGGAATACCGTCGATTTCGTTGAATACCAGAACTTCCAGATCAACCATAGGCACGTCAATAACATCGTCCTCTTTCTGGCACGAAATAAGAATTATGGCAACAAGAAAAACAAGGATAAAACGGAAATATTTCATGATTACGCTTTCTTCCTAAGATAGGAAGCAAGTATAAAATCGTCTATGACAATTGTCACATAAACGCCTGAATTTCAGGCAAAACTGATTAAAATCATGAAAAAATCAGGACTTGAGACAAAAAACCAAGAAGAAAGCCCCAGTAAATCTCAAATTCTTTATGAGCATTTAGCCTCAAACGTGATGTAGCAACGATGCCAGAGAGAAGAAAAACAACACAGATCAGATTGAGGAAATCTGTATTCAGAATCAATGATAGCATTATCAAAGCACCCGTTAATCCACCTAATGCGGCCATGTGGGCGCTAAGTTTAACTTTTGCGAAAGTTAAAATGAAGAGCACACCCGTTGTTATTGTCGCTGCCAATCCAAACTTATATATATGACCCGGTACGCTGAATCCACTCAGAATAAAAAGGGTAATAAGGTATAAGAGCAGGGTGAAAAAATACATTAGTTTTCTATCCTCCACATTTTCCATCATTATGGTTTGAATGTGTCCTTTCGATAGCAAATACCAGGCAAAGGCCACAGGAATGATCATGGTGTTAACCAGAATGACCAGATACACCATTACTTTAAGTTCGTTCGAATAACTAAAATTGATGAACGTGCTGGAATTAAAAAAGATCAGAACACCGAGAAGAAAGAAAGAAAATGGATGAAACAGAAGTGAGATCAGTTTGGCCATATCTATAGATTTCTTCTCATTCTAGCCACGGGAATGCCGAGTTGCTCACGATATTTTGCGACCGTTCTTCTTGCTATTGGATAACCCTTATCATTTAGGATCTTCATGATCTCATCATCCTTTTTGGGATCCGATTTGTCCTCATTTTCAATGATCTCCTTCAAGATTTCTTTTACTTGAAGTGTACTTACTTCTTCCCCACTATCCTTGGTGAATGATTCAGAGAAGAATTTCTTGAGTTTGAAAATGCCATATGGACTCTGAACATATTTACTATTAACGACCCTTGAGACGGTTGAAATATCCATGTCGATGATATCAGAAATATCTTTCAGGATCATGGGTCGAATCAGTTTTTCATCACCAGAAAGAAAGTAAGCCTCTTGTCGGTGTGCGATTGCTACCATGGTTTTTTTCAAGGTTTCTTCTCTTTGTTTGAGAGCTTCAATGAACCATTTGGCGGATTCAACTTTCTTTTTAATAAATGAAACCGTTTCTTTCTCTTTTTTCGACTTTTTCTCCTTGCTCTCAACCATTTCGATATATGCAGAATTAATGTTGAGATCCGGGACAGAAGAATTATTGAGGGAAACGATCAACTCTTCTCCATCTATACTCACAGTAAAATCCGGAATGATTCCACTCGCATCTCTATCCATCTCCGACTGAGGCTCTCCGGGCTTCGGATTCAGTGACTTAATTTCATTCAGTACTTCTTTGAGATCACTCTCTGAAATGTTGATCTTCTGTTCGATCTTTTCAAAACGTTTATGAGTAAAATCGTCGAATAAATTCTCAACTATATATGTTGCATTCCTGACAATCAGATTGTGTTGATCCTTTCTCTGTAATTGAAGCAATAATGACTCCTGTAAATCTCTTGCCCCAACGCCGGCCGGATCGAGCTGCTGCACGATGCCCAACACTTCTTCTACTTTTTCCTCTGTTGTATCAACGAATTGAGTAAAAGCCAGGTCATCCACAATTGATCCAATGTCCCTTCGCAGGTAACCTGAATCATCCAGACTCCCGACTAAATATTTGGCAATTGTGAGTTCTGGCTCGGTGTCAATTTTAATGCCCACCTGATCGAGCAATTCTTCTTGAAAAGACTCTTTTACTGAAAGAGAAAAAAATTGTGGACCGCTTCCTGAAGAATCACTTGCCGTTGTTGCGACTTCTTCTTCAGATTCATGGTAATAATCCTCCTCTCCAAGCACGTTCTCATCAACTTCATAATCATCATCACTTTCACTCGATTCGTTTGAAATGGCCGCATCCTCGATTACCGGGTTCTCTTCTAGTTCTTTTTTAATTTCGGCCTCAAGTTCAGAAGAGGGCAATTGAATCAACTTCATCAGCATGATCTGCTGTGGAGTCAATTTCTGTTGAAGTTTCTGTGTAAGTGATTGCTTCATTTAATGGGGCTCTTCCCTAAAATTCGGCATTTTTTGGGGTTCTGGGGAAAGGAATTACGTCCCGTACATTTGTCATGCCGGTGATGAACAAAATTAATCTTTCGAGTCCCAGACCAAATCCACTGTGAGGCACCGTACCAAACTTTCTTGTTTCAAGATACCACCACATTTCTTCTTCTTCAATATTCATTTCGTTCATTCTGGATTTAAGGACATCCAGTCTTTCCTCCCTTTGAGAACCTCCTACGATCTCACCAATTCCGGGGAACAATATATCCATCGCTCTGACTGTCTTTCCGTCATCGTTTAAACGCATATAAAATGCCTTGATATCTTTTGGATAGTCGGTAAGAATTACCGGTTTCTGAAAATGTTTTTCGACCAGGTATCTTTCATGTTCCGATTGAAGGTCAGCTCCCCAACCCTCAATGATGTATTCAAATTTCTTCTTCTTGTTGGGCTTCGAATTCCTAAGAATGTCAATGGCCTCAGAATACGTGATTCTGACAAAATCATCGACCAGGATAGATTCCAATTGCTCAATCAGGTCAGGTGAACGAAGCTCCTGTTTCTTATTCTTGTCTTCATCCAATCTTCGTTGTCTGAGAATTTCAACGTCTTCCCTGTAGTTATCGAGAACATACTTTACAATATACTTAAGACAATCCTCGGCAAGATCCATGTTGTTATCGAGGTCTGCGAAAGCCACCTCCGGTTCAATCATCCAGAATTCTGCCAGGTGCCTTGAGGTATTTGAATTCTCCGCCCTGAAAGTTGGTCCGAAAGTATATACCTTACCTAAACCCATGGCCGCAAGCTCGGCTTCAAGTTGTCCGGAAACGGTCAGATTGGTTTCTTTTCCAAAAAAATCTTCGGCCACATCAACCTTTCCATTTTCATCTTTAGGCAGGTTATCCAGATCAAATGCAGTAACCCTGAACATTTCACCTGCACCTTCCGCATCGGAACCCGTAATAATTGGTGAATGCATCACATAAAAACCATTCTTGTTGAAGAAATCATGGATGGCAAAGCTGATCGCATGTCTCAATCGAAAGATAGATCCGAAAGTTTGGGTTCGGAAACGTAAATGGGCTTTCTCTCTCAAAAATTCTAGAGAATGCTTTTTAGGTTGAAGCGGGTATTCTTCAGGATCAGAATCACCCAGAATTTCAATTTGAGTAACCATGATCTCCATGTTTTGACCGGATCCTTGTGACTCAACCAGACTTCCTTTAATAGAAAGGGCCGAACCTGTCGTAATACGCTTCAACAACTCCTCATCGGTATTCTCAAAATCAACCACTGCCTGTAGTTTTCCGGGCGTACTTCCATCATATAAATTGATAAATCGATTACTTCTGAAGGTTCTAACCCAGGCTTTTACTTCTATTTCTTGTCCATCGGCCTTAAGGCTCAGTATTTCTTTTATGTTCATTGTCTTTTTGCTAGCAGGCCCCAAAATTAGCACAAGCTTTTGGTTTATAGATAAAAGCGAGCTTTTATTAGGGAAACTTTTTACACGTAGGAAACATTTTATACTTTTTTCGTTTCCGTTACGAAAATTTATATAGTTTTGCGCCGTGGAAAAAAATGAACTGGATATTATCGTAAAAACCCATGACCTGTTCATGGAGTTGGGAATTAAAAGTGTTACCATGGATGATGTGGCCCGAAAACTGGGAATATCTAAGAAAACACTTTACAAGTATGTAGACGACAAGAATGATCTGGTAGAAAAAATTCTTGATTGGAGTTGTGATGTAGAATATCAGGAAATCAGCAAGTTCTGTGAAGAAAAAAAGAATGCCATCGATGAAAGTTTCGAGATCAGCAAGTATATAATGAATCACTTGCAAACCATGCATCCTTCCATTGTATTTGATCTTCAGAAATATCATGGTGAGGCCTGGAATAAGTTTACCAGGATTAAAAAGGATCACATCAATCAGTGTTACATGCAGAATATTGAAAAAGGAAAAAAAGAAGGTCTTTACAGGGAAGATGTCAATGCCGAAGTGATCACGAAATTTTATACTTCGAGATTCGAGGTAATGTTCGACACGGATCTATTCCCTCCGAATCAATTTAAAGCCAGCGATATCTATATGGAGATTTTCAGATATCACATTCGTGGAATTGCCAGCGAAAAAGGAATAAAGTATTTAGCGAGTAAAATCAGTAAAAAATGAAAATAAAAATCCTAATCATTCTGCTTTCTTTGCCAGGCATCATGCTGGCACAAGACGATAAAACGGCATTTACCCTCGCCGAAGCTCAGCAGTATGCCCTCGACAATCATTTGAGAGTGCAAAATGCCAAGCTCGAATATGAGGAGTCGGTTAGAAAAGTTAAAGAGACCACAGCCATAGGCTTGCCACAGGTTTCTGCTCAGGCAAATGTTCAATACAACATAGACATACCCGTAACAGTAGTTGATGCCACGACTTTTGATCCGTCAGCTCCTTCTGATGAAGTAGTTGCTCTTCAATTCGGTCAGGATAACAATGCGAACGCAAGTATCAATGCCACTCAATTGATCTTTGATGGAACATTCTTTGTGGGCCTTCAGGCATCCAAAACTTACAAGGAATTGATGAACCAGAACATTGACAAAACCGAGATCGAAGTAAAGGATATGGTATCGAGGTCATATTATAATGCCCTGATCGCAGAGGCTAATAAAAATGTGTTCGAAGAAAATGTTGAAAAACTTGAAGGTCAAATGGAACAACTTCAGCAAATGTTCGAAGCCGGTTTCATTGAGGAAATTGAGGTTGATCAGCTGGATCTCATATTGTCTGATGCAGAAAAAAGATTGCAGACTATCGAAAGACAAATCTCCATCACCTATCAGATATTAAATTTTCAGATGGGCCGTGACATTAATGCTCCGATCACTTTGACGGAAGATCTTCAGACCATCTATTCAAACTATGATGAAGGTGCTCTTTTGAATGATGAATTGCAGATTGAAAATCACATCGACTACAAGCTGATTGAAACAACGAGAACAATTAAGCTTGTTGCAGATCAAGTCGGATAAAGTTTCAAGATTACCGAAGATCGGTGCACAATATAATTACATGCAAAGCTCTTTTCAGAATATCCTGGCAAGCGACAATGTGTGGTACAAAAGTAGTTTCATCGGATTGAATTTTTCAATGCCCATTTTCACTTCAACCATGAATCATAATAAACTTCAGCAAAGTAAAATCCAGCTGAATCGACTTCAGAATGAAAAACAAATGTTAACTGATAATCTGAAGATCGAAGTGAGTGTCGCCCGCACATCTTACATTGATGCACTCGAACAATTCAGAGTTGAAGAAAAAAACTTGAATACATCCAAAAAGATTTTTGATATAACAACAACTAAACAAAAGAATGGATTGGCTTCCAGTCTGGATGTGACCGTAGCCAATAACCAATATTTACAAACACAGGGGAATTATATCAACGCTTTGTATAGAATTCTCGATACAAAAGCAACCCTGGACAAAGCCCTAAACAACTATTGATCTATAAAACGATGAAAAAAACAGCAAACAAATACCTCATCCTTTCTCTGATCGCTTCTATGGCCTTCATGATATCATGTGAAAGCGGTCCGGAAAATGAAGTAGAACTTCTCAAAGAAGAAAAAGACAGTCTCAGAGAGGTAAAGGGAGAAATATCTGAAAGAATTGGCGAGATAGATGAGCGACTCGCGAAGCTGGACACAACAACTTTCAAGAATATTCCTGTGGTCACCACAAGCTCACTAAAAAAGGATGTTTTCAGACATTACTTCAAAGTTCAGGGAGTGATAGAGACGGATAAAAATGCTCAGATCAATGCCGACGTTGCCGCTAAGATTCTCAAAATTCATGCCAAGGAAGGTCAGAATGTGCGAAAAGGTCAAATGCTCATAGAACTCGATAGCAGAGTGCTTCAGAATAACATTGAAGAACTGAAGACTCAGATTGAGCTGGCTACAACTGTCTATGAAAAACAAAAGAGTCTATGGGATCAGAACATTGGTTCCGAGGTTCAGTATCTGGAAGCCAAAACCAATAAAGAAAGTCTGGAAGCCAAACTCGCCACGGCCTATTCTCAGCTGGAATATTATAATATCAAAGCTCCATTTGCCGGTGTGGTAGACGAAATCATGCCTAAAGTGGGTGAAATGGCCGCCCCCGGTATTCCATTGGTAAGGATCATGAATCTCGACCATGTATATCTGAAAGCGGACATTTCAGAAAATTACCTGAGTAAGATCAAAGTTGGTGATACAGCATTGATCTCTTTTCCGAGTGTTAATTATGAAGTAAAATCATCCATTTCAAGAATAGGAAGCTTTATAAATCCGAATAACAGGACCTTCAAAGTGAGATTTGAATTAGAGAACAAAGACAACATTTTAATTCCAAACCTGCTCGCCTCGGTTCAGATCCTTGATTACGTTTCTGAAGAGGAAAGATTCATTATTCCAACCAAGTTGTTGCAGGAAACACCTCAGGGTGATGAATTCGTCTTCGTAGTTCAGGAGAATGGAAACAACCGTGCCAAAAAACTATTGGTTGAAAGTGGTGTTTCATATAAAGGAGAGATAGAAATACTTTCCGGACTCTCAGATGGAGATAAGGTTATTACAAAAGGTGCGAGAGGGATAAAAGACGGCGAACTAATTACTGTTAGTGATATTTAAATTCCGAAAAAATGCAGGAAGAAAAAAACACAGAGAAAGGGTCTATCCTGAAAGAATTCGGACTGACCACAGCATCCTTAAAGAATAAGACTACGGTCTTTGTGATTCTGTTCATCATCGGAATCGCAGGATTTGCCTCTTATGTTTCCATGCCGAGGGAAAGTTTCCCTGAAGTAGTAATTCCACAGATTTATGTGGGTACGGCTTATCCCGGTAACTCTCCGTTGGATATGGAAAAATTGATCACACGTCCACTGGAAAAAGAGATCAATACCATCACAGGAATCGATAAGATTACGTCTACATCGGTACAGGGATATTCAACCATACTTGTTGAATTTGACTTTAGTGTTACTCCGGAAGAAGCCCTCAGAAAGGTCAAGGATAAAGTGGACATTGCCAAAAGTGATGCGGATTTCCCGACTGACCTGCCCGCCGATCCGAACATCTTTGAGATGAATTTCTCTGAGATGATGCCCGTCATGAATATTAATCTCTCTGGTGACTTTTCACTGGAGCAACTTGAAGATTTCGCTGAGTATTTGGAAGATGAAATTGAAGCCCTTCCAGAAATTACTGAAGTAGATATTCGTGGGGTTCAGAAAAAGGAAATGAAGATCAAGGTCGACCTGTATAAAATGCAGTCGAACGAGATCTCATTCAATGACATTGCCAATGCTGTAAATGGTGAAAATGCTACCATATCTGCCGGCGACATTCTAAATGACGACTACCGAAGAACGGTAAGGATCATCGGTGAATACAAAAACGCTGAAGAAATAAAAAACACTATTGTAAAGAACGAAAAATTCAATATCGTATATCTCAGGGATATAGCGGAAGTCGTTTTTGAGGACAAGGAAAAAGAATCGTATGCACGGGAATATGAAAAGCCTGTTGTCATGGTTGACGTGAAGAAAAGAGCGGGAGAAAACCTGATCAATGCCTCCGATAAGATCTCAGACATTCTCGAAAAAGCCAAAGCAGAGGTCTTCCCTAAAAACCTTGAGATTTCTATCACTAATGACCAATCAGATCAGACCAGAATGATGGTGGCTGAATTGGAGAACAGTATCATCTTCGGTATGCTTCTCGTAATAGGGGTTCTACTCTTCTTCCTGGGTATAAGGAATGCCCTTTTTGTCGGAATTGCCATCCCACTTTCAATGTTCATTGCCTTCTTCATCCTTGGTGCATTGGGTGTGACATTGAACATGATGGTTCTATTCTCTCTGATACTTGCACTCGGTATGCTTGTGGATAATGGAATTGTGGTTGTTGAAAATATCTATCGTCTGATGGATGAGGGAATGTCGGCCTTTGATGCAGCCAAACATGGAGTTGGAGAAGTAGCATGGCCAATTATTGCATCCACAGCCACTACTCTAGCTGCCTTTATTCCTCTGGCCATATGGCCAGGAATGATGGGAGAATTCATGAAGTACCTGCCAATCACCTTGATGATCGTGTTGGGTTCATCTCTTTTCGTTGCCCTTGTGATCAATCCGGTACTTACATCCGTCTTCATGAAGATTGAAGAGTTGTATACACCTCGAAAGAAGGTATACAGAATATCTGGATCCCTGATCGCAATAGGGCTCATTTTGACCGGTATGAATTTCGCGCCTGTCATGGGTGGAGAAGAAGAAAGCCTGGGAATTTTATGGCTGGCTAATCTTTTTATTATTTCAGGGATTATCGGATTGGTTAATAAATTTATTCTTACGCCTGCTACTTCCTGGTTTCAGACAACAGTTATACCATGGTTGGAAGTGAATTATGAAAAGTTTCTTCGATACGCCTTCACTGGATACAAGCCGATATACTTCTTTGCAGGGGTTTTCGTTTTTCTCATCTTTTCGTTTGGACTTTTGGGAGCCTTCATGCCAAAAGTGATTTTCTTCCCGGAAAACCAGCCGAAATATGTGAACGTTTTTATTGAGGCTCCTATTGGCACTGATATTGAAGAGGTAAATAGAATAACTTCCGATCTTGAAGGAAAGATCATTGATTATACGAAGCAATGGGAGGTTACTGAGGAGGTTGATGGAAAAATGAAAACACACAATTACCTCGTGCAGTCTATCATTGCGCAGGTTGGTGAAGGAACTTCAGATCCGAATCAAGGACCTTCGATGGCACAGACACCTCATAAAGCCAGAATTTCTATCAACTTTAGTGAATTCAAGGACAGAAGAGGTGTGGTCACATCAGACGTTCTTGAAGAAATAAGGGCCTTGGTAAGAAGTACAGCCGGAGTTCAAATAGTGGTTGACAAAGACGCAGCCGGACCTCCTCAAGGTAAGCCGATCAACATAGAGATTGAAGGTGAGGATTATCATCAGTTGCTGGCACAGGCTAACAACGTCAAGGACTTTATTGACGGCAGCAACATTCCCGGAATTGAAGAATTAAAACTTGACGTAGAGCAAGGAAAACCTGAAATGCCGATCACTATTAACAGGGATAAAGCCAGAAGATTTGACCTGTCTACATCTCAGATTGGATCAGCGATTCGAAATGCATTGTTCGGACTTGAATTACCTTCATCTTTTAAAGATGGTGAAGATGACTATCCTATTGTCATTCGACTGAATGATGAATTCCGATATGATGCAGACGCATTGATGAATCAGCGTGTTACGTTCAGAGATCAGATGACCGGTAAGATCAGACAGGTTCCAATTTCAAGTGTTGCTTCGGCTGAAAGAACTTCGACATTCAGCGCGGTAAAAAGAAAAGATCTGAACAGGATCATTACGATTTCTTCAAACGTTCTGGAAGGTTACAACCCAAACGAAGTGGTTGAAGAAATCAAAACAGCATTGGTTGATTATGAATTGCCGGAACAGAATTCATTGAAATTTACAGGTCAGCAAGAGGAGCAGGCAGAGGAAATGTCGTTCCTAACTACAGCCCTTATGATTGCTGTATTCCTTATTTTCCTGATCATGGTAGCCCAATTCAACTCAGCGGCAACGCCATTCATCATCGTTGCTTCTGTGGTATTCAGTTTGATTGGAGTATTCATTGGACTTGTCACTTTCCAAATGGACTTCGTTATCATTATGACCATGATCGGTATTATCTCTCTTGCAGGTATTGTTGTTAATAATGCCATTGTATTGATCGATTATACGAAACTGATCATGGACAGACAGAGGGAAAAACTCGGCCTGGAGAAAAATGACAAGTTGCCTGTACCTGTATTGATCGAAAGCATGATTTCAGGTGGAAAGACGAGGTTACGTCCGGTATTGCTCACGGCCATCACGACCATCCTCGGTTTGATGCCTTTGGCAGTTGGATTGAACATCGACTTCGTTTCCCTGCTGACAACTTATGATCCTCATATTTATGTTGGAGGTGACAATGTTATCTTTTGGGGACCAATGTCATGGACCATCATCTTCGGTCTGACCTTTGCAACCTTCCTGACCCTTGTAATTGTACCGGTGATGTTCTATCTATCAACCCGACTCAAATACAAGTATTTCATGAAAAGCAAAGCGGAAACTGTGAAGGTCTCAGCGCCCGCATTTAAGTAAACTGTACGGCTTTTTGGTGTAATTTCGCTGGCATTACATCAAAAAGTCCCGTATGAAAAAGTTTCTTGCTACTGCATTTGGAATTATCATTGGCCTGAGCACTTTTGCTCAGTCGACCGGTGACACTATTGTCGTAAAATCCCTGCATTACGGTTCGGCCACCAGGGATACTACCGTTAGCTTCCCAAATGATCCATCGCTCACCTTCTCCAAGGTCCTTATGAAATATAGCATGAGGTGCAAGGATGGCAAAGTGTCAGACGGACAAAACAGAAACAGAGGGTGCGGAGAATGGGACTATTCATGTAATACCTACATTCATGACCCATCCAAAATCGATTCTCTTTATTCCAGACAGATTTCTCATGTAATCTCGAACTTTTCGGGATCTTCTTTTGATTATTCTCAGAATCCCACTTACTCGTATTATCTGAATTATCAGCAGGATGTAAATGTCGACAGCATCATCAGTGAGACTCTATCAAGCGTTGGTACTGGTACAGTTAATATGACCGAGTGTCTGCCAACTTCAAAACTCAACGCGAAATCACAATATCTGTATTTGGCTTCTGAGTTGAGCACAGCCGGTGTAATAAGTGGTTTTATTGATGGAATCATGCTAAATGTGTCAAATACCGGAGGGCAGGCAAATTATCTAAGAGTCAGAATCAAATCCACAACAGATACAATTTTGTCAGAAATCACTCCGGATCCCGAATTCGTTGGATTTTCGGAAGTGTACTTTTATAATACAAACCTCAGCAATGGTTTGAACCGAATTCAATTTCATACCGCTTACAATTGGAATGGCACAGACAACCTGATTGTTGAGCTCAGTTTTTCTAATGCAACTTCAAGCAGCAATACTGAAGTACTCGGACACACAACAAGCTTTGAACAAGGAATGCACACCTCATCTGACAATTACTTCTTTATGGATGGTGCCAATTACATTGAGGCCAATCAATACAAAGGAATTGGAGGTAGCGGAGCCAGAACAGTTGAAGCTTGGATAAAGACAAATCAGGGTGGTAAGGAAATTGTGAGCTGGGGACGAGATGCCAGTGGACAAAAGTGGAATTTCCGAGTTGAGAATTCCGGTGAGCTCCGTGTAGAAGTGAACGGAGGAAATAAAGTAGGCCTTACCAAAGTGAACGATGGCAAATGGCATCATGTGGCCTGCACATTCTCAGGAAACAATGTTACTCAGGTCAAATTATATGTTGATGGTGTTCTTGACGGAACAAAAGGTCAGGCTTCGAAAGCAATAAATACAGACAACTCAAATGGCATTAATGTAAGAATCAGTAGAGGAACAAATAACAGATACTTCTACGGTGTAATTGACGATGTGAGAATATGGGACACAGAGATCGGTCAGTCTGAAATTGAAGACTGGATGAATAAAAGTGTCAATTCCAATCACCCAAATTACAATAATCTGAAGGCGTGGTATTCAATGAATGAAGGGAGTGGGATAAGCATTGGAGATTCGACTTCTAACAATAACGATGCAAGTATTGAATTAGGTAATCAGTGGAGTAAAATTAAAGGAGTTGACCTGTTCAAAGATGTTCAATATGTACAAACCAGGCCCAATTTAACATTCCTTCAAGGTAATTACGTGCTGACCACAAACACCGATACAGTTATTGACACAATTCAGAATTTTCAGCATTCTGTAAGAGCTTATACCGTCCACAAGATGAGTGGATTGAAAAGTGATAGTATTAGTAATACCCTCTCTTATTACTGGCCAGGTGGCTATGAATATCTTTTCGATACAAATGGCATCGCTGTAGATTCATTTCAGGTGAGTAATTCAGGATCGATAGCTCCTGTTTATTTGCCTTACTACCGCAGATATCCAATGAGGTTTGAATTGGTTTCATTCGTAACTCCTTATGGAATTGGTCTGGATTTCGGTCTGGATGGTGAGACCTGGGTTTTTGATATAACAGATTTCAGTCCAATATTAACCGGCGACAAACGAATGACCATGGAATGGGGCGGACAATGGCAGGAAGAAATGGACATTCAATTTGAATTCATCGTAGGAACTCCCCCAAGAGATGTGATTGATATTGAACAGATATGGAGGGTTACAAAACCATCTTATAACTCCATCAGCAATGAACTTGATTTCAGACCAAGAGACGTGCCCATGTTGTCTACAGGTCAATCATTCAAAATCAGATCGGCCATTACAGGTCATGGTCAGGAAGGCGAATTCATTGCGAGAGATCACTTCATTGACGTAAATGATGGTTCACTTAAAGAGCAATGGTCGGTATGGAAAGAATGTGCGGCAAATCCTGTTCACCCTCAGGGTGGAACCTGGATATATGATCGCGCAGGCTGGTGTCCCGGAATGGCAACCGACCTAAGGGAAATTGATATTACATCAAAGGTGACCGCCGGATCGACAGCGAAAATCGACTATGGAGTTGTCTTTGCATCTGGTGCCTCAAACTATATTGTCAACAATCAGCTGGTGACTTATGGAAGCACAAATTTCTCTCTTGACGCGAGCATTGTGGAAATTCAGTCGCCTACTACTTCTGTTGCATATGCAAAGCGAAATCAGTCGTGCATGAACCCAACAATTGTGATCAAAAATACAGGATCTACTGACCTGACCAGTGTGGATATTGAATACTGGATCAACGATGCTACAGAGAAACAATCTTATACATGGACAGGGAATCTGGAATTCAACGAAGAGGAAACGGTTGTACTTCCTTCTGTTGGTTCTAATTTGTGGAAGAACATGAAGCCGGATAACAATCGCTTCTATGCCGAGCTATCAAATCCAAATGAAGGTAATGATGAATATATCTATAATAATTCCATGAGATCTCATTTTGAGATTCCCACGGTTTTACCTGGACAATTTGTTATTTGGTTTAAGACAAACAATGCGGCCAACGAGAACAAGTACTTCGTATATGATGAACACGATCAGGTTATTTATTCGAAAACTTCTTTCGCAAACAATACTGAATACAGGGATACACTGACACTTGGTCATGGATGCTATCGACTTGTTCTTGAAGATACGGATGACGATGGCATTTCTTTCTGGGCCAATAACGATGGTACGGGCTTTATGCGTTTGACTGAGGCCGCAGGTTCTTTTGGAAAGATCATTGAAACCCTTCAGCCCGACTTTGGAAAATTCATAGAAATACAATTCACCATTGATAACCCGCTTGTCGTTGAAGAGATCTATAACCTTAAGAATGATATTTTCAATATATACCCAAATCCGGCAAGCTCTGAATTCACTGTTGAATTGAACAACCTGGATAATAAAACCGTTAACTTGTTGAATTCTTCAGGTCAAATGGTGGGTGTAACTCCCAACAGACAAGGAAATAAATTGATCTTCAATTCTGAAAACCTGACTAAAGGAATCTATTTGATTCAGGTATTTGACGGTCAGAATCTGAACACGAAAAAAGTAGTTATAAACTAACTAGAAGAGGACAATACAAAGAATTCCGGCAAGCAGTACAACTTTGTAGATACTGTTTACAACGCTGAAAGTGTTTTGCTCTTCGGCCTTCCATAACATGATCATGGTTCCTGCAATTAGACCTGCAGAAAACAGGAAATATAACATGATCATACTAACACCCTTGAGCATATAAAGAAGAAAGGGAATCTGTATCGTTAGCATCTGAAGAAGCATAATTATCTTTTTGGTCCGTTCCATTCCGAATTCCACAGGCATAGTCTTATACCCCATGATCATATCTCCTTTCATCGCCATTACATCCTTGACTATTTCCCTAGTAAGTTCAATGAGGAAAATGAATCCAACATACAAAGCAATAAAAGGTGTTATGGTATGATAATAAATGCTTATGCTGAAGAATGGGACAATGCTTAAAAAGGTTCCTGAGAGATTTCCGATAAAGAGTATCTTTTTAAGTTTATGAGAATAGAACCATAATCCGAAGGAAAAGAGAAAGTGAAATATCACAATCTCCAGGTTCACCATCAGTGCAAGCAATACCCCAATAAGATTGAAGAAAAAATAACAATACAGCCGGAACTTTTTGCTTACAATCTGATTGAATAGAGTAACATCCGGCCTGTTGATCAGATCTTTTTCGGAATCATAAAAGCCATTGATTATATAACCTGCGGCAATGAGAAATGCCGAGGACAAAGCCAGAAAAAACAGATTTGGATCAAGCAAAACACTTTTCCATTCACTGATGTCATGAATAATATATAACGAAGCCAGGTACTGTGCAGATGCCACCAGCATGATGTTGTACCATCGTACAACTGACAAAAGAGATATAACCTTGACTAAAGTGAGTTTTCCGGAGGAGGTATTTGGCAAGGCTTCAGACACAACAGGAAGTTTTGTGTCTAAAATCGGTGAATTACTTCTAATTCATACCCTTTTAGCGCATTTTCAGCTCGATTAAAGTCTTCTGCGAAACCAAGAATAAAACCTCCACCCCCTGATCCACAGAGCTTGAGGTAGTAATCATTTGATTCTAGTCCTTGCTTCCATAACTTATGAAAAACAGCCGGAATCATAGGTTTGAAATGCTCGAGTAAGAAATTAGATAAATTCTTGAGGTTGCTGAACAGCCCTTTAATGTCGCTCTTGAGAAATGATTGAATACACTCATCATTATAAGCAACAAACTGTTCTTTCAACATTTTTCTGAATCCTTCCTGCTTACACTTTTCCATGAATATGTTCACCATAGGTTGAGTCTCTCCCGGAGAACCAGTATCGATTAGGAAAATCGCTCCATTTCCTCGCACTGTATCAGGAATACCCACCGCATCGATCTCTGATTTTGATTTGATCAATAATGGAATATTGAGATAACAAATCAAAGGGTCAATACCTGAACTTTTGCCGTGAAAATACGATTCAAGTTGACCAAAAATTACCTTCAGTTCTGCAATGTTTTCTTTCTTCAGATCGTCTCCGGAAGAAATGCCATTAATGGCATATGTACTGTAAATAGCGGCAACCAATGCCCCTGAACTACCTACCCCAAAACCCTGCGGTATGGTTGAATCGAAGTAGAGACCTTGGTCAATGTCCTGAGAAAACCTTTCAAGGTCAAGTTCACAATTCAATTCACCCGAATTCCTGAGATCAATTAGATGGTTGGCATATTTTTTTAGGTTTTCATTTGACTTCCTATGAGTCTGATCATCCATAGAGCCATTCTTGAAGCTTCCTTGGTAATAGTTGTAAGGAATGGAGAGTCCCATCGAATTCTCAATGATGGAGTATTCTCCAAAGAGCAAAATTTTTGCGTAGAATAAGGGGTCCCTCAGTTTCATGCTATTACACGTTGCGGCCCTTTGCCAACGAAGTCGCAAAGATATTGCTGATTTTCACAATATCCAAGTAATTCATTCTCAATAAAGTGCCTGATTTCTTCTTTGTTTTCATCCTTGTAGATCAAATGAACGTTAGCTCCTGCATCCAGTGTAAAGTACAGTCCAAGGTTCGTGTCTCTTCGGAAATTCCATACAGCATTAACAATTGAGAGAGTGTTTGGTTTGAAAAGTATAAAATAGGGCTCTGATGTCATCATCATAGAATGAAGCATAAGTGCCTCTTGTTCAACAAGTTTGCCAAAACTGACCATATCACCATCGGCGAGGATGGATTTGATCTCATGCATTCTTTTTCTGGCAACCTTAAAACGTTTTTCGGCAAATGGATGACCATGCATCAGATCATGCCCGGCCGATGAAGAAACAGCTTTTTTACCCTTTTCCACGATAAGAATATCATCGTGTAAAGTAGTGAAATCGGGGTGAATGTCATATGGATAGGGAATAGCATAAAGGTCACTACTGCCCTTAATAGATTTTGACTTTCCCCATACTGTATAACCGCCATAGACAGATCTGCAAGCGCTTCCAGAGCCCAACCTGGCGATATAAGATGCCAGTCTGCTGCTGTCATTATCAAGAAGAGGTTTTTTTGCCAGTTTATTTTGAATCTCGACCAAACCAAGGGCTAAAGCACCCATTGCGCTTGCCGAAGAAGCTATGCCACTCGAATGTGGAAAAGAGTTCTTGCTATCAATTTCAAGGTGATGCGTGTTTAGAAGCGGAAACAGGGTATGAATCGATTTCAAATACTTTCGAATCCTTTCTTCAAATTGCTCATTTTTTTGGCCTTCGAATTTAAATTCAATTGAAATCTCCTCTTTATCCTCCTTTGGAGAATACTCAATGCTGGTTTCCGTGAAGCTATTCTCCAAAGAGAAACTCAAACTGGGATTGGCAGGCATTTGTTTGCCAAACTTTCCCCAATATTTGATCAGAGCAATGTTTGACGGACATTTCCAGGTGACTTTACCTGAATTGTCATCTATATCCGTTCCTCTTAGTTTATGGAGTACTTCCTTCATTTATCAGTTCAATTCATTAAAACCATATCGTTGAATGACAAAATGGTTTCGTAACCCCTTTTACGAAAGTAATCCATTTCACCTTCATCTCCTATTGCCATGATGAAATCTCCGCCCCATGCTCCAAGAGACTTAACTGGCTTATCGTAATCCTTAAACAGCCTTTCTTTAACGGGCTTAATTTCCAGGATTTCAGACATTATGCCCTCATGCTCCTCCATCAAATTGCCAAATTTCTCTAGACCAGAGGCTTCAATCATCTCAGATCCTATCTCGCTGACTCTTTGAATCCACTTGGCTAAGAGCTTCTTTTCTTTTCCTTTGAAGTGTTCCATCGCTTCCCGACTATTCATCTTCTGATTCAAATTCACAAAGTGAATCTGATCTGAAAAATGAGGATTAAAAGAAACCTCCTTCCATTTCGGTTCATTCTCTGTTATTTGATAAAGGATAGGTGAATCGACTCTTGCACATGCAATATCATAAGCACTACCACCAAATGTCTTTGACAACAGCTTAAATGGATCTATATCAAAACAATCTGCCAGATTATTGATAAGGGTACTGCTGCTGCCGAGTCCCCATTGCATTGGGAATTCAAGTTCGGATGAGATAATTAGGGGTTTCAACTGCTTTTCGCTGGTCAAATCGATTACTGCCTTGAAAATCACAGTCAGACCGTCACTCAATTTTTGATCATTTGAAGAAATAGTATTTCCCTGCAGATCAAAACTAGCTTCAAGAATTTCTTCTCCTCGAACTAAGCTTTTCCATTCTATACCTTCTTGTTGATTCTCTGAGATGTTCAGAACCTGACCGTAAACTGAAGGAACAGCTAAAGCTTCAGCTCCTTCCAAAACCAAATATTCACCACTCAGCAACAGTTTGCCATTGCTACGAAAGGAGCGTGACATGGGATTTACTTTTCATTGGTATTTACAGCCTCTCCTCCGCGAATTTTTGAAAAGATCTCGGTGACAGCAGGGAATGTGACAACACGGGTCTTGAAATATTCAACTACTTGATCTTTTTCTTCATCTGTGGCCTCAAGCTGATTCAAAATGTTCAAGAGATGCATTTTCATATGCCCACGCTGAATGCCAGTTGTTACAAGTGAACTAACAGCACCATAATTTTGAGCCAGACCCGCAACTGCTATGATTTTCATCAACTCTTCTGCATTCGGATTTCCGAGTATTTTGTGGGATAGCTTAACCATTGGATGAAGTGACGTGATACCTCCTACTGTTCCCACAGACATAGGCAATTCCAACCAAAAGTGAAATACGCCGTTTTCAATACTAACATCACTCAAACTGCGGTATTGTCCACTTCTGGAAGCATATGTATGCCCAGATGCCTCAACAGCCCTGAAATCGTTTCCTGTGGCCAGGATAACAGCATCGATTCCATTGAATATACCTTTGTTATGAGTGGTCGCCCTGTATGGTTCGATCCGGGCGACATGAATAGCCTGCTCAAATTTATGCGCAAACATTTCTGGAGTCATTCCTTCATAACCTGTAAGTTCACTAATCGGGCATGTTACTTCAGCTCGAACAATACACTCAGGTGTGTAATTTGAAAGGATACACATGATTACCACAATATCCTTGTGTTTATCACTTATCTCCGGAGCATCGAGTAATTCCTTTTTGAGTGTGGAGGCAAATTGCTCAAGACATGAGTTGATGAAGTTTGCACCCATGGCATCACGGGTATCAAATGTGGCGCTTAGCTGATAATAATTTGGCTCTTCGAAGGTCTTATTTATGATCTTGATGTCACGAATACCACCGCCTCTTTTTCTCATGTTAGCAGTAATCTCCTGGGTATCCTCATAGAATTTATGCTTGATTCTATTAAAGAATTTAAGTAAGTCATCATACTCACCATAATAGGCGAAGTGTACCTGGCCATTTTTCAAGGTAGAAATAACTTCAGCCTTAAATCCACCTCTGTCGTACCAATACCTTGCGGCTTTCGAAGCTGCCGCAACCACTGAACTTTCCTCAATTGCCATCGGGATGGCATACATCTGATCATTGATCAGGAAGTTTGGTGCGATTCCGAATGGCATATAAAAATTGGTCAATGTATTCTCAATGAACTCATCGTGAAGTTTTTGAACTTCTTGGTCTGAATGCCAATAAGAATGAATGATATCATATGCTTCCTGGTCACCACTAAGATATTCTTTAACAAGCCATTCAATTTTGGCTTCCTTGCTCAATTTTGAGAACCCCTTTACCAATTCCATAACTCTATCTGATTGTTAAATAATTTGACGCAAGATTGAAACCCGAAATTTGCTCTTCTACAAATTCGAATAGCTCCTTTTCTGAAACCATGGCCTTCTTCAAAAGTGCTGATGCCTGACCATATACACTTGGGGCACCTAGTTTTTTAATCGCATAGTATCCATCGAGATAAGTCTTCACACCACCTGAAACAATAAAACCAAGGGATTTATTGTCAAAACCTTCTTTTAAAATATCGTTTACGTAACCTATCATCTCTTCCGCAGTATGTCCCAAGTAACTGAGTCCACCATGTATATCCTCTTTCCCGTTCTCACTTCTGTTGATCTCCAATTGTGAGAAATTGGTGCCACCGTAGGCTCCAAATTCTATAATCACCGGCAGCTTCATTAATTCTTTGAGACTTTCCGGACCAAATCCCTGGCCGACCTCCTTAACAATGAGAGGTTTATTAATGTTTTTGAGTACTTCATTCACTATGGCCAAGGGACTCATAGTGAAACGATCTCCTTCGGGTTGCAAATACTCCTGCAATGGATTCACATGAACAATTAGACCATCTGCCTCGAGAAGTGAGATCATTTGCTCAACAGCTTCCCATCTTCCTTCTTTTGAAATCTTTTCTAGTTGAGCTACGCCCAAATTTGCATACAAAGCTTGATCCGGACCAATAAATTCCCTCACGGCAAAATCATGAAGGTGTTTGTCCGGTTCATCCAATAAAATCCGACATGATCCAAGGCCCATGCCTAAACCAAATTCCTTACACGCCTTAGCCAGATTTACATTGATTTCTTTTGCCATGGCCGTTCCACCGGTCATGCTTGAAACCCAAAGCGGAAATTTCATCGGTTTTGGGAAAAAATCTACGGGATGCTCTAGTTTTTGGGGATGCGCCTTCAGGAGAGGTTCGTAATAGAATCTCTTGTCATTCGTCCATTCCGACATTTGTGATTTGGAAGCAAGTTCGATATGTTCCTTCTTCCGATCTGAAGTGCTTTTTTCCTGAATACTCACAATAAATCCCTCTTAAACAAGCTATTGCAAAGGTAATACTTAATTGATTACCAGAATTTTATCTTTTTTGAGGCAAAGAGGCACATTCGAAGGAGTAGTAGACCATGTCTGAATCTTGAAATGTTTGTATCTCCATATGTTCTTTCCTGATATCGGATAGGCAAATCAATGATTTTCAGATTCAATTTATAAGCTCCAAACAATAGATCATAGTCACCAAATGGATCAAAATTTCCAAAGAAGGATCTGTTATTCTTGAGTTTAATGTAATCTTTTCTGAACATAACCTTGGTTCCGCAGAGTGTGTCCTTTATATCCTGCTCTAATAACCAAGAAAACACCAAAGAGAAGAATTTGTTTCCAACATGGTTTAAAAAGCGCATTGCTTTCTCTTCCATGGGATAAACCAATCTGGTTCCATTGATGAAGTCTCCTTTACCTGTAGACAAGGCGTAGTAGAATTTGGGTAAATCTTCCGGTCGAACCGTTAAATCGGCATCCAAAATCATGAGAATATCACCCGTTGCGACATCGTATCCCGTTCTTACAGCATCGCCTTTCCCCTTGCCTTTCTGCTGCATGATCTTGATGTCATGACTGTCTTTGTATTTCTCGCTGATTTCCTGAATCTTTTCCCAGGTGTCATCCGTGGAGTTTCCTTCCACAAACATGATCTCAATATGCTTTCCAAACTTTGGAAGTCTGAGGATGGCATTCTCAATATTTCCGCTTTCATTTCTGGCCGGAATCAACACCGTTGTGCTGTATTTGTTCAGCTCTTCATCCGTTGCAACTGTCTTAAGTTTTCGTGCATTTATATAGTTGAACAGGCATAGATGGTTTATGATAGGAAGTTTAGCAATGTATTTATTGAAAAAGTAAGAAACCAGGGGAATATTAACAGGTAAAAGCATCCTCCTGGTAGTTCTGAATTCTTCAAATTCACAGTGATACAAAAGGTTTTGAATATCCACATGCGAGAGCCAGTTTTGTCTGGGCTCTTTCTTTTTCAAACCAATAAATTCTCCGAATTTCAGAATGGGCTCCCACAAATAATTGTAATAGGAAATGATGATCTTCGTCTCATCATGACAAACTGATTTCAGTGAATTGAAAACGTCGATTACATTGGAGAAATAACCTACCACATTGGGCAGAACAACCACATCGAATTTTTGATCAAGATCAATTTCCTTAGCGTCCATTACATGAAACTCGATATCAGGATATTGTTCCCTGGCAACTTTGATCATTTCAGGGCTGTAATCTATTCCGACTTTTTTGCTGCCCTTGAGTTTTGATAAAGTCTCTCCTGTTCCACAACCAATTTCAAGCACCGTCTGGTCATCTGTGATGTAGTAATTATTATACTTCACCACATCATTCCAATAGTAGTTAAACCGACGCCTGTACTTCGCATATGTTGGTGCAAAGTCCTCGAAATATTGATAAAACTTATTCTTTCCTTCCATAACGTAAATTCAGATGGAATTTCTAATAACCTCTGATTCTCTCCCTGACTTGATAATTAACAAAAAACAACCTTGTTTCTTCATTGTCGGTTTTTCCCACCTGATGCACCAACCTGAAGGTTCCCGGATAATTCTGTTCTATCAGTGATAAGTATCTGTGAACAGTGTTTATGGTATATTCAGATTTCTGTTTAGGATTCCTTCTCAACTTGGCAAGGATAACATGAGTGACACCATTATTCTGAAAATGGTCGAGAAGCGTATCAGCGTCCTGAGAGATTACCCTGGTAATATTGAAGAATTTCTTTCCATTGGCATAAATGGTTGACATTCCGGCTTTTCTCGAGGCCACAAAAGATCCTTCAGGAAGATTTTTCCCTGCCCACTCACTCATCTTCAAGTAATTCTGCCAATCTGTGGTATATCCCAAATATCGGTCTCCGGAGAGGTTCTTTTTAAGCGTGAGCAGGTCGATTTGTGTAGTCGCACTCCTTACCCCTGACCCAAGATAAATCAGCAGAACAACAAAAAACAATGGTTGTACAAAACGGGCTTTAAGTCTCCTTATTAAGTCATCAAATACGTAAAGCATGAAAAGACAGAAGAATGGAATAATCAGAAAAACCAGACGGGGAGAATCCCAGCGTGTCTGCAGCACAACAAATACTACGGCCATAGTAACCGTCATGTAAGCTCCCGTAAAAAAGACATACTTATTCTTCTTGAATGAGATAAATAATCCGGTAAGAATAAGAAGCAAAATCAGTACAGATATGGATGTGTCTGTCGTAGTGACTGATTCATCTCTAATCTCGAATATTTTCATGAGATTCTTTGAGAGATATAAGTCGGTATTGTCTAACAATCGATTAAAATATCCTGCCAGATCTTCCTTTCCTTTGGCTTTATTGTATGGATCTTTATATAAAACGTCAGAGCCCTGACTCGCGATCTGCGCACCGGTTGAAAAGAACAATTGTTTAATCCCCGAAAGCATCATCGTGAATCCTCCCCAGCTCACCAGTGAAAAAGCCATGGCCTTCCATTTGGCATGGATGAGGAAAAATCCCATGACGGTTAATATTCCTGTTAAGCCAACGTTTTTGGATATCGACATTAAAAAGAGAGTAAAGCCCAACATTATCCACTCCTTGAACTGTGTTTTAATATCAGCATCCTTTTCACCCATCAGATCATATATTCTGAAAAACTGATAAAAGAAAAGAAGCTGAATCATTAAGTGAAATGCTTCAGTATAGGTCTGACTTGCATAAAAGAGAATTGATGAATTAAAGGCAAGTATGAACAATGTGAAATATAAAACCGTTGAATGAACTCTATTCCGGAAAGACCTGAAAAAAAAGAAGAGAAAAACGGCAGAGAATATTATTGATAAGCTCTTTAGAAGATGGACATTAATGCCAAAAATGGCCACAAATGGGGACAGTAAAAGAGGATAAAGTGGCCCCTGGAAACCAGGAAACTTTCCTTCATCTACAAATTTCATAGCCCTTACGATATAGAAAGAATCATCTCCTCCAATACTTATATTCGCCTGGAACAACAAAATGGAATATAAGACCAGTAGAACCAGGGAAAGGTAAAACAAGGTAGATTGGCGAGCATCTATAAAAGAATCTACTTTCTCCAGAAAGCCTGTAGAAACAACTTTGCTTGTATTTTCTTTGTTTTTAGCCATTGTTCAACATATATTGGATGCTATTCCAAGTCGACAATATTAATCTGATTTTATGAGTAAGCAATTATTGCTCATATCTGAAGCAGACAAAAGTAAAGATTTAGATTTGTTACCATGAAGAATTTCATTCGCCTTCAATTTGTTCTTCCGCTGATCGCGGTTTTAGGCTTTTTCTTTTACTGGTTATTCTCCTATTACATGACACACGACCTGGTGTGGGATGAAATAGTGAGCTTGAAAAACTTTGTTCTGGTTGATGTTCAGACAACCGTGACCCATTATCCCGATGTAAATAATCACGTCTTTTTCAATCTGTTGAATAATTTCTATTGTCAGGTTGTTGGTGTCGATAACGTTCATCAGGCCATGGGAGAGCAGGCATTAATGAGAATCTACACCTTAGTCATCACTTTGCTGAGTTTGTTTTTTGTATTCAGATCAGGTCAAAAGTTTTTGAATTTGAATGCAGGTTTCATGTCAGCCATGATCCTTGTAACGACCATTCCATTTTTGAATTTCACGATGCAGCTTAGGGGATATACGATGAGTATGTCTTTCATGGCAATGCTCATTTATTTTCTGTGGTCTCAGGAGCGAAAAAGCAGCATAGTGTCTTCCTTTATGATCGTCTTTTCAGCATTTGGAATTCTATACGCTATTCCTTCCAATATTTACTTTGTTCTTTCTCTTGTCATCTATTATGTCATTGTCTGGATCTTAGATGCCAGAAAGAAACAAATAAAGCAGGAATTGAGTTTTATCGATTCCTGGGTTAAAAACAATAAGTTCTTCATTCTCGTTTTTCTCGGGCTCGGATCAATTCTTGCCTTCCTTGCGTATTTGCCAATTCTAGACCTGATTCTAAACGAAAGGCATTTGCAACAACTCAAAGGAAAGTCTTTCTATGAGCATACACTGACAAAAGTGATCCCATTTGTTTTACACTATATTTTGTCCTATCGCTTTCTATTTATAATTCCTTTCTTCATTGTCGTATCAGTTTTGATTGGTAAGTCGCGTAAAAAATCGCTCAATGAAGAAGATAAAAAGATGATCTTTTTGATCGCAATTATTCTTTTGTCCTTTGGAATAAGTTTGGCAAGAGGTGATCGTCCACATCAGCGAACATTCGCTCCTTTAGCCGTTGTAATATCTCTTCTCTTAGGCGGAAGCACATCTTATGTCTTCAACTCTATTAAAGCATTAAAGGGAAAAGAGCTGATCAGTTTTTTTATTGTATTTGTCTATTGCCTGGGAAGTTTTGTTTTTTGTGATAACCTCATCCAAAAGACTCTGCGCAAGAATATAATACAGGGGAAAAAAGTCTATAACATGTTCTATAATTTCTATCAATCCAGAGAATATGGAATGAAGAATCTGGACATTCTCATTCAGGATGCGCAAAGTACAGGTCACCCTATTCTTATGGCCAAAGAGATCGACAGAGTGGCCGAAGGAGAATATCTTTTAAAGAATAATCTGAATTATTTGAGCACGGTTTGGGCAAGGCAATCTAAAGCTGAAAATGAAAGTGGTTGGGAATATCAGGTTCTCATAGAAATAGGACAGGATGACCAAATTGGATATCAGAGAATAGGATATCCTCCAAGAATAGGTGAGAGTGAATCAATGTTCGTTCCACTGTTCAATTTTGCCTATCAAAAAGGCTTATTGAATAAGCAGAATCCTACTTGTTATGTGCTGACCAGAGCACCCAAATGGTTTGAAGAAGTAATGAGAAAGGGATTGCCAAACATGAAGTTCAGAAAGCTAAACATGAAAATGAACTACCACAATATTTACCTGATCTCTATGAAGGGATCTTGAGTCCGATAATCAGAATATCATCTACTTGTTCATGATCATCACCCATCCACGAACTAAGTTCGTTCTCCAGTTTCTTTGATTGTTCATTCACATCAAGGGAGCTAATCTCAATAAATAGTTTCTTGAGTTTTCCAAGCATATATTTTTTGCCCTTTGGTCCGCCAAACTGATCCTGGAATCCATCTGAACAAACATAAATCATATCATTCGGCTTGACATCAATAACATGATTGGTGAATTTCTGAGGTTCGTCGTGGATAAAACTACCGACCGGAAACTTATCAGCTTTGGTAATTTCCAGCTCGCCATCCCTGACAAGGTATAACGGATTGAATGCTCCCGCATATTGAAGTTGGCCTCTTTTTTCATCGATGGCACACAAAGCAATGTCCATGCCATCCTTGGTCTCACCTTCACCATCTTCCTGATGAAGGCTCCTTCCCAAACCTTCATTCAATGCATCCAGGATTTCGGCTGGTGTCTCACAGAAATTTACGGCATGGTCGAGACCATTGTGACCGATAATTGACATGAAAGCTCCGGGCACACCATGCCCTGTGCAATCTGATGCTGCAAAGAAATGCTGTCCATTCTTTTGATCTATCCAGTAAAAATCACCAGAAACGATGTCCTTGGGTTTAAAGAAAATGAAAGAATTCGGCAGAAGTTTTTTAACCTCCGAATCGGGTAACAGAATGGCTGTTTGAATCCTTTTCGCATAGACAATAGAATCTGTCACTTCTTCAAAAAGTCTTGAGATTTCCTTGCTCTGAGACTCTATCTCTTCCTTTTGGCGAACAACTTCCGCAGTTCTTTGCTTCACCTTTTCCTCCAGGATCCTTTCGTTTTCTGCCAGATCAACACGCATCTTCAGCAAATCCTTCCCCAAACTATCCTGATCACTTAAAAGTGTGAAAGGAAAATCATAATTCCCTGAACCCAGGGCATTGGCAAAGTCCTTTGTCATATTCAAACCCTCAATTAACTTATTCATGGCCTCTGTCATTTCACCAATCTCGTCATTACGTGACTTCATCTTTCTTCGCTCTATGATACCACGACTGAGGTCTAAAATGATATTCTTGGCGAAATTCACCGGTTTTACAATACTCCTGGCTGTATACAAACTAATAATGACTCCCATGAGAACAAGAGCCACACCGAGATATCGAACAAGAAACTGTAAGGTTTCAAAGGATTCAACCATGTCGTTAGAGACACTGATTGCATTATCTTTTTCCCGAATGATCAAATCCTGAAGCAGGATATCTATTTCCTTCAGTTGGCCGACAGCTTCTTCAAGCACGAATTCTGAGAGAAGTTTGGCCTCAGCATCTTCATAGTCCATCCACTTAACCAAATTGTTTCTAATTTGATTATGCGACTCGAGCATGGTGTCTATTTCAGCAAAAATCTCTTCCGCCATGTACTTTTCTGAATCCCTCCAATACTTATACAAACCCTTAACATTGGTCTTCGAAGCCGGAATTAGGCTATCGACAAGATGCTTATATGCCGATTTATTCTCAGAATCCTCACTTTGCTGAGTATATACCCAATCCTCGATAAGGGTGTTTGCCTGTAATAGATGAAGTTTTAAAACCTCGAGTTCGTAAACAGACGGATTGTAAATCTCGTTGATATCATCACTGATCTGCTTACTTCTGGTAAGAACGTTGTTAGTGTTATAAAAGACAAGGATTGTGAGGAAAAGTAAAACGGCAAAGCCCGCCCCAATGCGATAGGCTATGGTAAATTTAAACTTCATACCCCCCCACTTTCACGATATTTTGTGCTTGCTCAATCCAAAGCCTTGAGCTTCTCCTGATATTCCTGATATTTCTCAAGGTCATTTAAGCTCCAATAGATTCCTGTAAGGCCTATTAGTGTTTCTTTTCGATAAGGATCAAGGTCATATGCGGCCTTCATATATGGAAGTGCCTGAAGGAACAATTCCACACATTCATCCTCTTTTTCTGCAAGCTCTTCAAGTGAAGTCTCTACATCGAGGTCTTTAATGATATTAACTGCTTTGTTGTAGTATTGAATGCCAAGATTGTAGTTTGCCGTAAGATTTCCCTTATCGAGGTCAATAATCTTTTTATACTCATCCCGGGCTTTTTCAAAATACATTTCCCCTTCAGCCGTACCCGCATTTTGCTCGTATAACTGAACATACAATGTCGCGATCTTAGTATAGAACTTGACATCTTTATCCGAGATGTCATTTGAGGGATCAACCATCATTGAAGCCTGTCTGAAACGCTCATAATTTGATATGGCCGTCTCGTAATTTTCGATATTGGCATTTGTAACAGCATCATTCCAGTAATTTGCAGTAACCTGCTTCAATCCCGATGTCACCGCATTTATCTCGTCTGGTGTTGCCTGATCTTCGAAATTCTTAAAGCTCTTAAATGCATTGAAAGCTTCTTCGCGCAAGGGTGAATTTGGATCGACTCCCTTTTCTTCTGCCTTATACATTTCCATGTAGATGGCACCGCGTAAATAATAATAGGTCGGATCCTGGGTATACTTAGAATCCTGTGAGGCCTCATCAATAATCATCTTTGCCTTCTTCCAGTCACCGGAAGCCGCAGCATTATTTGCCTCAACAAGTTTATCACCTTGCGCTATAGCGCCAGATGTGGCTATTATCAGGGACAGTAGGAGTATTACATTTTTCATAGGCCCATTAATTAACTACAATTGCCAATGCCTCAAGACTTTGACTAACCCTGAGATTATATTTTTCAGCATTTGCCTCATTCAATTCAAACTTTTGCCTGTTCTGAACAACCACAAAATTTATGGCTGCTCCTTGTGTGGCCAGGCCCGGTTTCTCAGTTACCAATAAAGTACTGAATCCGCTTATTTTCCCTATAACAGTGGACAAACCGGTTTTGCTGTCTCTCGGAACATATAACATATGACACTTGGAAATGTCCGTTGACGAGTTGAATTTTACAACTTCGACTTTCTGACCATTGACACTCATCTTCGGCGCCATATTGGTCAATTCCTGAAACATTGAACTCTCTCCAAGAACACCGATAACAAATGTTGATTCTCTGTATTCTTTAGGCCATTGGATATACTTCGGAAACCTTGAAATATAGATTGCCTTAATCTTCGCCTGAGTATCATAATTACCCGAACCGGCGATAAAGAAAGCCCCAAGAAGGACGATAGACAGCAGTTTTCTAACCATAGATCTAGAACCGCAATTTAATAAAATTAAGTGTTACTGGTTTTAATGCCAGAAAAAACAATAAACAATGCTTTTTGAATAATTATTGTGCCGGAAGAAAAGAATACTTCTCCCCGTATTCAAGCATTTGAGTGGTAAAATCATCCGGATATTCGACTTTAATATCACTGATTTCACCATCCTTACCAGTAACAGGCACCAATCTCGGATTGATAAATCCACCGTAAGGAGCAATGTTCAATTTTTCTGATCTTTCTAAAACTTCGCGGTGAAGGTCCTGATCTACCTGTACACCATAATTCTCAACAAGTGCCTTTCCCGCTTCGTAATCACCTTCCGACTTTATACGTTGGATCTCTCTTAAAAGTTGTCCGAATAGTTCTCTTAATTTATCAAAGTCATTTACTACGAAATAGGTCTTTCCATCTTTTACCTTCTTTTCGATCACATTGTCGGCCTTTCCTTTCTCATAACACCATTTTGCAATCAACTGACGATTTCTCATATGTGACTCTTCGACAACTTCGCCCGGTTTCAATCTTCGAAGTTGCAACATCATTCCGTTCCTGATGTAACCCTGATATTCAGCTTTTCCAACATCAAGTGTCTTCATCAAGCCAAGGTCTACCAGCTTCTTGTCGTAGATATAATACAACGCAACCAAGTCGGCTCTTCCCTCTTCAAGCGTTGAAGAATAACTTCTCAAGGTTTCTTTCGGAGTACCGACTCCCGGATTTAGTTTACCGGAAGCATGACCAACAACTTCGTGAAGTGCAGTATGTAATTTTCCGGCCAATGTTCCATGTTTTTCTGAAAGCTCTATCTCTTCTTCGTTGTAGGCAAATTCATTGATCATGCCTTTTCCACCCGCTTTACTATATGCATGTACAATATTTCCCAGGGAAACACTTTTAGAACCGTGTGTGGCCCTGATCCAATTCGAATTCGGCAGATTCACACCGATCGGTGTACTAGGTGATGCATCCCCGGATTCACCTGCAACGTTTACAACTTTGTATGTCACCCCAACCACACTTTCCTTCTTGTGCTCATCCATGATAGAAGAGTTGTCTTCGAACCACTGAACATTATCAGACAAGACTTTCATTCTTTTGCTTGCTTCGAAATCTCTGATCTCCACAATTGATTCGAATGAGCCAGTATATCCCTTCGGGTCATTGTATACCTCAATAAAGCTATTGATGTAGTCGATGTCTCCTTCAGTGGCCTTTGTCCACGCTATGTTATAATCATCCCAGGTTTGTAAACTTCCCGTTTTGTAGTACTCAATAAGCAGCTTTAAAGCATCTGCCTGAGCCTGATTTTCAGCAACTCCCACAGCTTTTTCCAACCAGCCTACTATTTCTTTGATTGACTCTCCATACATTCCATCAATCTTATATACTTCTTCACCAATACTTCCATCATCTTTTCGAATCACTTTAGTATTGATGCCGAGAGATACAGGTTTTTCTTTGTCAACCGGAATATTCGCGTAATAATCATCAACTTCTTTTTCAGTAATTCCAAAGTCGTATAGATTGACTGCTGAACTTAAGACCAAGCCCTTCTCAGGGTCGAGATTCACCTTCTTTCCGTGAACCGACGGATCAAATATGACCAGGTCAACAATTTCCTGTGAAAGCTCCGTATTTGTTTCTTTCAACAATGTCTCAAAATATGATTTCGAAAAATCTGGCATGATCTTGTTCATGGCATAATGGTGATGAATACCATTTGAGAACCACACCCTTTTTGTATAGACCATGAAGTCCTGCCAATCCTGGCTCGTTTTGTCTCCATTGTAATTCTTCACGATATTTTCAAGTGCATGTCTGATCTGCAGGTTGTATTTGTAGTTCTGATCCCAAATAATGTCTCGCCCGCAATAACCGGCTTCTGTTAAATAATAGACCAGTTTTTTCTGTTGAAGGCTGAGGTCATCGAAACCTGGAATCTGATAACGAATGATCTTCAGATCAGCAAATTGCTCCGTTTGCCATTTAAAATCATCTTTATCTTTTTTGTCTTTTTTGGCGTCTTTGCCAGTGGGTTCTCCAAAACCAAATAGAATTGCGCTCGACATGATTAAAGCTGAAAATTTGAGTGATTTCATCAAAGTAAATTGTGGGATTAGGGCCTCAAAAATAGAAATTTATTCAATCCTTATTTTCGATTGTCTATATGTGTTGAATAAAGATTAATTTTGCATTTCCTTTTGGGGGAGATTTGAAATGAGCGACCAAATAAAACACGAATGTGGGATAGCCTTAATCAGGTTGCTTAAACCCCTGCGTCATTACCAAAAGAAATACCAAACTACATCCTTCGGAAAAGACAAGCTTTATCTCTTAATGGAGAAGCAGCATAACCGAGGTCAGGATGGCGCCGGTGTTGCTAATATAAAGTTTGACGTAGACCCTGGACACAGGTATATTTCAAGATACAGATCGAACAATGCTCAGCCCATCAAGGACATCTTTGACAGAATCAATTCGAGATTTGAAGAAGCTTACAAGAAGCATCCGAAAGAATTTAATGATGTAGAGTGGCAAAAAAATAACCTTCCCTTTAGTGGAGAATTGTTTTTAGGTCATGTGAGATATGGAACATTTGGTGAGAACCAGATAGAAAGTGTTCATCCGTTCCTGCGCCAGAATAATTGGATGACGAGAAATCTTGTTGTAGCAGGAAACTTTAATCTCACGAATGTTGACGAATTATTTGACCTTCTAGTCCGAATTGGTCAGCATCCAAAAAGGAAGGCCGATACGGTAACCGTTCTGGAAAAAATCGGTCATTTCCTGGATGAAGAGAATGAGAGATTGTATAAAAAGTACAAGAAACTCGGTTATGATCAAATTGAGATTTCGAAAAGAATAGCTCAAGAAATGGACATTCAGACCATTTTAAAAAGGTCTGCCGATGACTGGGATGGCGGCTATGGAATGATGGGGCTATTTGGTCATGGCGATGCATTTGTCCTTCGGGATCCAAGCGGTATCAGGCCGGTTCACTACTATTTCGACGATGAGATCGCTGCTGTTGCTTCGGAAAGAGCTGCGCTTCAAACCGCCTTCAATCTTCAATACGAGGATGTAAAAGAGTTGACTCCGGGGCATGCTCTTATCATTAAAAAAGACGGAAAGATCTCTGAGAAACAGGTGAGAAAACCACTCGAAAAGAAATCCTGTTCATTTGAGCGCATCTATTTCTCACGAGGAACGGATAAAGACATCTATCAGGAAAGAAAACAACTTGGAGCTACGGTAGTTCCTCAGATTATGAAGAGCATCAATAAAGATCTGAAGAATACCGTTTTCTCATTCATTCCCAACACTGCTGAGATAGCCTATTATGGAATGCTTGAACAATTGAGGAGAGATCTTGAATTGAAAAAAGCCAAACAGATCGCAAAAAAAGGGCCTGAAATAAGCACTAAAGAAATTGACAAGATCATTTCACAGCGTGTAAGGGCTGAAAAAATTGCGGTCAAGGATGCCAAGATGCGAACTTTCATCACCGCAGATTCAGGCAGGAACGATCTTGTTTCTCATGTGTATGATACAACTTATGGAGTAATAAACAAGGGAGTTGATAATCTTGTGGTTATCGATGACAGTATTGTCAGAGGCACAACTCTTAGAGAAAGCATATTGAGAATTCTCGACAAGTTGAATCCAAAGAAAATTGTTGTTGTTTCTTCCGCTCCTCAGATAAGATATCCCGATTGTTACGGAATTGACATGGCGAAATTGGGCGATTTTGTTGCTTTTAATGCAGCAATCGAATTACTGAAGGACAATAAGAAATCCAAGCTGATCAAGGAAGTTTATAAAAAAGCAAAGGCTCAGGAATCCCTTCCCAAAGAGCAGATCGTGAATTATGTTAAGGAAATCTACGCTCCTTTTACCGCTGAGCAGATCTCTAGAAAGATTTCGGAGATTTTGACACCTCCTGACATCAATGCCGAAGTCGACATAATCTATCAGAGCATTGAAGGACTTCATGAGGCCTGTCCGAATTCAAAAGGTGACTGGTACTTCACAGGTGATTATCCAACTCCAGGTGGAAACAGGGTCGTCAACAGAGCCTTCATTAACTATGTAGAGGGCATCGACGAAAGAGCTTATTAATTCCTCCGCACCAAAAATCTTTCAGAAGCTACTACACCATTTCGATCTTCGATCTTGAAGAAATAGACTCCTTCTGACATAGCACTGACATCAAGTTTCAATCCATTTACCTCATTACCAAGAGGTTTTTCCAGAATTTTATTTCCTTTTGAATCAAATAAGATCATTCGAGCCTGGCCCTCTCTACCCTCAAACTGTATGTTTACAAATGAAGAAGCAGGATTGGGAAAAACAGACAATGAAAGATTTTCTGGATCCACCTCAGAAATTGACGTAGTCATTATTGGATCAAAAGTTTGCGAAGGAGCATTTCCTGTATAATTTGACTGACCACATAAATATTCCTTAATTGAAATGGTGTCTTTTTGCTTACATCCAAATCTATCCTCAACCTCAACGACATAATCCCTTGCAAAACTTACTTCAATAACTTGCGTCGTATCCCAGGTATCCCAGAAATAAGAAGAATAACCTTCTCCCGCATCGAATTCTATCGTAAACTGTGTCCATTTACATACTGATGTATCCGGTCCCAGATCTAGATCCGGAACACTATCAATGGTAATTATCGGAGCCGATGAAAATTCAGGTTCCCAGAATCCGCATTCCGATTGGAGCACATCGAGGTCGGTGCCTGTCTTGAGTATTAAGTGATAATCTCCGCAAGTCAGGGGCTCTGCCAATTCCAGTATGATTTCATCTGTATAACCGCCATTACAGTCATATTCAATTCCGAGAACAGCAATATTTCGGACTGTCGTGTCAAATGGAGCAACGTAACCAGAAGAATCCAGTACCCGGAATTCCGTTCCATCAGAGCTGATCGTATTACATCTTACTCGAGAATATGCACCCAGACTGAAATTGTTATAGACGGTAGTATCGTTACTTTTAAATCGAACTGCAATTTTATTATCGATTGGTAGTGAATCCAGGACGATTGCTTGTGGGTGAATACTATCTTGTCGACAGTTATTCGTATCGTTAACAATGATGAGCATTTCCCTTCTTACGTATCCGATTTGTTTTGGCACGATTTTGTACATGCCATTGGTTAGAACCGTATCATTTCTGTATTCTGTTGCTTGAATTCCTATTGAAAACAATCCACTTCCCCCTGTATTTCCGGGAACTATATTGATCACCCCAGTATGTGGATTTATAGTCAGGGGGCCATTCATTGTTGCCATAGGATTAGAGAAAGAATAAGGCGATTGATAAGGAATCGTATCTCCATTAATTCCTTGAGGATGGTAAAACGAGTACACAAGAGAATCACCTTGGTATTCCTTTGCTCCCTGATCAATTACATTATCTTTTCCCGCACATATAGCTTTTATTGGATAGTTGACGAGGGTATCATCTGAAAAACCCGGAATATTGGGATAATTATCATGCCAAAGAGGGGATATGTTCTTCGCGGTCATGTCCGGGAAATCGAGATTATTCAGGCCAACTTCCATCCACTGATAACCGTATGACAGGTTTTCAATGCCAGACAACGAATTGAAATATCTACAGCACCAGGCAAGATTAAATACCCAGTCATCTGCTTTCCCCGGCAGCGTAAATGTTCCTCTGAAAACATCTTCTCTTGGACAAAACAAAGTAGATTGAGAACAATTGAAAATATTATCAGGATATGGTCCGCAGTTATAATTCCACGGAACGCGGTAGAGCGTGATTTGAGTTTGGTTTACAGAAAGCGAATTCGAACTGGCATATATGTAGTGCTGATATACCGGAAGTGCGCAAATACAATCATTCAAGTAAACTTTAAGAGTGAATTCATATGTACTGTCAGACACATGACGATAAGAGATTTCAGTTCCAAGCAGGTGCGTTGCTTTGACATCCAAATGAATAACTAAAAGCGAGAACAATATGAGTTTCGTGCAAAGTGCCTTTTTTACGAATACCATCATGATTGAGTTTCATACTAGACGAGGTATTCCGTATAAAAGGTTGCACGAATGGTTATATTCGTCATATGTTAGTTTTTCTTAATGACTCGAATCAGAATGTCTTCACCTGATCCGGGGATAATTCTGAATATATAGACCCCTTCCGGAAAATCACTTAGATCAATTGTATCTCTGTGCACATTAGTCGTAGTTGAAGACTCAAGAATTTTTTCACCTAGCACATTGTATACATCTATCTTTTGAATTGTGTTGTCCTTTGACAATTCAACATTGAATATTCCGGTTCCAGGATTGGGGAAAACTGAATAGGTCTCCGTGCTATACTCCTCTATGCCCGTACATATTCTTTCTTCAATATTGATTGTATCGCTCTGAATACATCCGTGAATATTCTCAACTTCAACCCAATATTTACCGGCGCTGTCAACAGTCAGCCTGTTGCTTTTTGACCCATCATTCCAAGTGTATTCAGAAAAGAATAATGGTGCTCTTAAAGTGGTGTCAAGACCATCCCTTTTACAATAGGCGAAGTCATTTCCAAGATCAATTCCGAAACCATCGACAACAATTATCAATGTAGAAGACGCCCATTCATCAGCGCATTGACCAACAAATCGATTTCCGTCGCTTCCACGCTTAACACTGAGACGATAAGTGCCAAAGTATAGTTGTTGATCCAGATTAAGTTTCACCCTGTTGGTAAAGCCACCGTTATAGTCACAAAAAACTTCTACAGATTTCACTACTTTGTTAACCGGAATCCCGGGCATAATCTTTCTAAATTCAAAGTCTGATCCATCAAGCGCAACTGAATTGCACCTTGCCAGCTCGGAAAATCGAATAACGAAATCCTTCTTGCCACAATTGAGGTGTATGGTGTCATTTTTTGGTGAAGACAGTTGACCCTGAACATACCCCAGTCCAGGTGAATTTCCTATGACGATTTTCAAGGAATCTGCAAATTGATCAGGCATCAAGCCACACTCCGTAACAAAAGTGTTTGTATCGGGTCCTTTCCTAAAGAACATTTTGTATTCGCCTGGCAAAAGAATTGAGTCAAATGTTACATCAAGTAAAGAAGTCTTCCAGGATGATCCACACTCACGCCCATTGACTCTCGTTGTTCCAATAGTGTCCTGTCCATTAACAAGGAGAAATTCACTTCCGTTGGTATCCAATGTACTGCACTGAATGTCAGAATTGAGACCTATTGTAACCTTATCTTCACCACATGAAAGATAAAGAGAGTCGGTGATTTCCTGTCCAAGACTGTCAATGATAAAATAATCACTATCAACGCAACTTGCACTATCAACCACCTCGACATAGAAATTTCTTGTGTTAAACCCAATCATTTTTTTTGTGACAACTGGAATTCCTCCAGTAATCACGGTATCATTTCGATATTCAGTTACCCGAACGCAATTTTCAAATTTCCCTGTTCCAACCGTTTGCCCTGATACAAATCTCATTTCTCCTGTAATTGAGTCCAATTTCCTTGCAGGACCATTTTTCAGGGGGAATGGATAAGTGGGAACATCGAAACCATTGATTCCTGACTTGTTGCTTCCATGCCAACTCCTGGGATATACCAGCCTGTAATCGAGGGAATCACCGTCGTATTCTCTGACTGTTTGATCAAGTACAATATCCCTGCACTCACAAATAAGATAGAAAGGTGGATTAAACAATGTGTCTGTTAAAAAACCGGGACGATTTGGTCTTTGATTATGAAAAATTGGAGAAGAATTCCGGTTCAAAGAATCCGGAAAATCCAGGTTATTCAATCCACAATCGACATAAACACTGGTGCTGGAAGTCACATTGGTAAATGTTGCATTCAGCCAATTGGAAGTCAATCTTGTGGAGAATATCCAGTCATTTGCTTTGCCTGGAGACGTCCATAAAGCGCGGTATACATATTCATGAATGCACGGCCCGGTCCCATTTGAAGAACAATCCCTATAATTTAAATTGACATCAGGAATACCGGTACCAGTGTGCGGAAGTTTAGTCAATGAAAGTGTAGAGGAATAGTTTCTTGAAGATGATTTTATATCAATTGAATATGAACTGGGTGGACTCACTGTTGTTCCATCACAATTCAGATACAACATCAATGTTATCTCATAAGTGCTATCAGAGTTTGAACTTGAAACCCACTGATAGTACATTTCAGCATATCTAACATGAGTTCCCTTTGAAATGAAAGGAAGTACCAGAAAACAGCATAAAAATAAGTGCCTGATAATAAGTCTTTTCATAATTTTCAGCTACTCAGTTCCTACTAGTTTACAATTAAATTGAAAGTCGATACATGATTCTCTTCCGTAAATAATCGCAATAAATACATTCCGGTTTCAAAACCAGATAGATCAATACTTGTTATTCCGCCGGTGGATTGTAAACTCTTTACGACCTGCCCCTGACTTGAATATATATCAAATCGGGTAAAGACTATTCCGGTCGATTCAACATTGAATAATCCATTGCTCGGATTAGGATAAATTTTAACTAATGCTTGCTTAAAGTTGTGAACAGCTACAGAAGTTCCGAGGCTATCTTTTTCAGTGCTTGAAGATGTATTTGAAGGTCCACCGGCAGAAGTAGTTGTATCGCAATTTCGATTCAATATTCTCATTGTATCACTCGCCGAACAAAATTCGCTCATAACCTCGACAGAATATGTACCAGGAGTATTTACCTGAATGGTCTGAGTTGAATCTCCAGTACTCCATCTATAGCTGTAAATCAGTCCGAAACCCGCATCAAGCATTCTGGTAAATACAGCTCCTTTGCAATAAGATTTATCTGGTCCGAGATCTGTATATGCCGTATCTAGAATATGTATCTTGCCTGCTTCATCTTCCTGAAGCCATACTCCGCATTCTGTCTGTAATACATCCAGATCAGTACCTCGCTTCAAAACTATATGGTAGTCATCACAGCATCCAAACTCTCCATCTATTTTCAATTTTAATTCAGGCGTAAAACCACCTTGCTCCTGCCATGAAACTGATTTAACAGGAATAAATTTCACCGTCGTGTCGTAAGGAGCAACGTAATTGCATGAATCAACGATCCTGAATTCCGACCCATCGGTACTAATTGTGTTCGTTCTTATTCTGGCAATGTAAGTGCCATTTGAAAAGAAATTCTCTTTGGCAAAACTCACTGTCAAAGTGCTATCGGAACTTTTTTTGGAAATAAATCGATCTTTAATCTTTACCGTATCTTGATAACAGTCAGAGGAGTCATTCACATGAATAAAAAGATTTCGTTCGGCAAAACCTATTTGTCTTGGAACAACAGAATATGAAGAGCCGCTGAAAATCGTGTCATTTCGCCATTCGGTTGCCCGGATCGTAAGTCCATAATAACCTGTTGAATCTGGATTATCCGGTAGAAATGAAATGGAACCTGTCAAGGGATTAACAGTGATCGGCCCCGCGATCTGCGGAAATGGATCGCTCAAACTATAAGAATTTCGGTAGGCGACCGGATTACCAAATGAATTATCCGGAGTTACAAATGCATAGGAAACCGAATCACCCTGGTATTCACGAGCAGCATTAATAGAAGGTTTCTGCATTCCGGCACATAAAGAAGCAATAGCAGGATTTATCACAGTATCATGAGTATATCCTGGGACATTTGGGCGCCTTGTATGAAAAAGGGGTGATATGTTTTTATGAATTGTATCAGGAAAGTCAAAATTATTCAGTCCAGCCTTGTACCGAATTGCTGCTGCGTTGCGGTTATCCATCTGATGAGTGCAACACACCTCGTAATAAAATTCCCAGTCACGTGCCTTTTTCGGAGATGTCCAATTGCCTCTATAGTAATACTCTTCAATATAATATTGTGGACTCATATCGCATTGACTCTCCCAATTTTCAGTGATGGGAATGGAGGTGGAATATGGTAACCTATTGAATATTAAGGTATTCGTTATGCCAAAGCTGTCGCTCTGCGCTTTTATCGTAATGTTAGCCGGTGGTCCGGAGCAGAATGGACAGTAAAACAGCATTTGAGCAGTTATTTCATATGTGCTGTCAGACACATGTCGATAGCTCAATTCAACTGAATAGATGTGCGTGGCCACAGCATGACCCGAAAAAGTGACTAGAAAAAAAACAATAGCAAAGAGCCTGCGCATACCATGGATTTCACTGAAGACGAAATAAGTGAAAACATGGTTGCATGTTTTGTCATATGCGCGAAAAGTTATTTTGTCAGCACGATCTGCTCACTAAATAATACTTCTCCTTCAAGCACTATTTTCAAGAAATATAGTCCACCTGATTCTTTCCTCAGGTCAAATGTAAATCCATCTTTTTCAATGTCGTCTATCGATCGGACGAGTTTTCCCGATGAATTATACACTTCAGCAACTTCCTGTCCACTCAGGCCGGATGCTCTAACTACGAATAGACCATTTCCTGGATTAGGATAAACGTCGAAGTTCTCAATTGAACTTTGATCATTTATTCCGGAGTAACATTTTTTGCTTGTTACAACCATAGTGTCTGCTCCAGGACAGAAGAATTCATTAAACACTACCACCGAATAGGTTCCGGTATCTGTAATCAGAATGTTCGGTGTTGTTTCACCAGTCGACCATGAATAAGCGTAATATGCGCCGGCACTTATATAGAAACTCCAATTGCTGTCCTCTTCACATACTACGGTGTCCAAACCAATATCTGGTTTGATTTCATCAACGACAATATACATTGAATCCGCAGGCCATTCCTCTCCGCATACATTTAAAAGAGAATTGCTATCCGACCCTCTAACGAGTCTTACTTTGGAAGTGCCCGGTAAAAGGCCCGGAGATACCGTCAATTGGATTGAATCTGCCCTTCCATTAGAACAATTTACATTCCAATCAGTAATCACATGACCCACACCAAATGGATCAATTATCTCCAGATCAGAAGCATCTACCGACACCGAGTTGCAGGTGAATTCGTGAGTCATGTATAAGGTGAATGTAGTATCACCACATACTTCATCATTTGCCCATTTTCCTTGGCCAAAAATGTAATCACCGGTAAAAGCTCCGGTTGGCTGATCTTGAAAAATCAGGGTTAATGTGTCCTGATATGCAGGCATTTCAAGAAAGCATTCAGAAAGAATGGTATTTCCATCCGTTCCTCTTTTGAAAACCAATTCGAAGGTGTCTGCCTGAATATTAGTATCGAGATAAATTCTAATTCTCTTCGACAATAGATCTGCATCACAATCAAGAGATTTGGCACTTTTCAATGGAAGATTGACACCACTCGCAATATGCCGGATTTGTACAAAAGAGGCATTGGTATCTACCGAGTTACACCAGAAAAAATCTGACAATTTCACGTCAACTGAATCAAACGGACATTCCAAAACAAGACTGTCGATCGGGTTGCCTGTGCTCTCGTTAATGAATTCCATATTTCCGTCATTGCAATTTGCGCTATCTTCGATTATTACCCATAGATTTCTCTTGACGAATCCTATTGGTTTTTTAATGACCACAAAACTTCCACCGGAAACAACTGTGTCATTCCTGTATTCAGTGGCCTTTACTCCGAGGAAATATATTCCCGAAGCTATTGGAACTCCGGGGATAAAGCTAAACCTTCCTGTTATTGAATCGATTACAACCGGTCCACTTTGGCTAGGAATTGGACTCGAGAATGAATATCCATTAATATAAGTCGTGTTTGTTCCTCCATTGGTTTGAGGGTGAAAAAATTCATACGCAACTGAGTCTCCATCGTATTCTGTAACAGTCTCGTTTATCAGCACATTTCTACTCTGACAAACGGAAATAATTGGTGGATTATTAATGGTGTCAGTCGTCCTTCCCGGATGGTTTGGTCTACGATTATGAAATATCGGAGAAAGGTTTTTATGGTCAGAATCTGGAAAGGTCAGATTATCTAGTCCGGCTTCTACATATAAAGTTCCGTTCTGAACATTTGCCGGTGCCTGAGTACTGGGCAAACAGCATAATTGGTAACTGAAAATCCAATCCGTCGCTCTACCAGGAGAAGTCCAAGTGCCTCTGTAAACATACTCCTCAGCACATAAGGCTGTATCCAGACAATTGTACAAATTTGGCGGTTGAAGAGGCGGCACACCTGAGCCGGTTACAGGTAATCTGCTGCATTGAATTGAAGAGGTCAGGCCTTTTGACTGAGCAGCTGCACTGATGGATACCTGGAAAGGTGCTCCTGCCGTAAAACCAACACAATTCCTGTAAAAAATCAATGTAAACTCATAAGAGCTATCTGTTGTATGACGATAAAACATTTCCATGTTAGCGGAGTGTGTCGCGCTGGCATGGTTTGGAATAAAAAATGACAGGGTCACTAGGGTGACCAGGGTGATAAAAAATTTTCTTTGAGACATGGCGATGCGGTTTTCCTTAAGACGAATTTAAGAAATATTCGTTGCCTAATTCAATTGCATATCATCGCTTTCAATGGCTCTTTGCTAGGTTTTTTGGCAAAAAAGTCCTCAAAAATCGTTCTTTCAGGTATTAATTTACTTGAATAAATCCTTCCTAACGTACATAGGCAATGCCTATACAGTTGGTCCGTTGACTATACAAACCTGGGATCCTGTTCCATAACAGTGCCACATTCACTGCATGTTCTCAGATCTTCTGAAGCATAAAATTTCCTGAAAACCGGAAGGAAGTCCTGCTCAATGCTATTCAGCGGGAAGTATTCTTCATATAATTTGTTATTGCAATTATCGCAGAACCATAACAAACCGTCTTTTTCTTCTGAACTTCTTTTTCGCTCTATGACCAATCCAACTGTGTTCTCAGGCCTAATGGGAGAATGTGGGACACGGGCCGGCAAGAGAAAAATTTCTCCTTCTCTGATTGGCACTTCAACTGCCTTGCCATCTTCCTGAATTTTGACAGTAATGTCTCCTTCAAGCTGATAGAAGAACTCCTCACCTTCTTCCCAGTGATAGTCTTTCCTTGCGTTAGGACCGCCAACAACCATAACAATGAATTCCGCATCTTCATAAACCTGTTTATTTCCCACAGGAGGTTTCAATAAATGACGATGTTCATCAATCCATTTTTGGAAGTTAAAGGGTCTTTGAATTGCCATGATTAGAAATTTTTCTCTAAGATAACTTTTTGATTATATACCTGTGTATCCAGCTTCAATCTGAGGAAATAGGCGCCATTGACATAGTTACTGAGATCGATCTGTATTAGACTATGATTTGAATTCTCAGAGACCGTTTCAGAATACAAAATGTGACCAGACATATCATAAACCCAATATTCAATTTCACCAGTGAATCCATCTGGTAGAGATACATTAATAATATCTCGTGTCGGATTCGGATAAAAACCAGGTCCTGCTGAATCACCAATCTCATCAATTCCAACACAATCATCAACCTGAAGTGGTTTAGAGTCTTCTGCTACGCACATGTTAGCATCTGTATACGTATAAACAATGATATGGGTGCCTACTCCGGCGACCGAAGGATCAAAAAAGTATTGACCCGAGGTCTCAGAAACTGTAGGTCCGGTGTAAACACCTCCAAACGGATTTCCTCCTTGTAGTAAGGTCGCACCCTGAGTATTACACAAGACTGGTTGCGAATCAAGACTTACCGTTGGTAATTGAAGTACTCTTATTAGAATACCGTTAAAGGCCGTATCTGAACAGAAGTTTCCATCTGTTGCGATCACATTATAATAACCTGAATCGGTTGTCATGTAGCTTTGCGCAAATGCACCCGATATCGGTATTCCATTTCTTCTCCATGAATATGAGAAGCCCGGTGTTGCTGTTAAAATGGCCGTATCACCAAAACAGATTGACGAATCATTTGCTGTAATGGAAACCACAGGTTTAGGATTCACAATGATCTTCGCTGCGACAGCTGCAGAGTCAGTACAATTATTATTGTCGGTCACTATCACATTATAATCACCAGAAATTCGTGCAATAACAAATGGCGTATTTCCTCCGGGTAAATTTTGTCCATCTCTGCGCCACAAATATTGAGTGTATTGGCCACTTGTGGAAAGCACCACAGAATCACCATTACAGAAGATTGAATCACCTGAAAGCACAATATTGACGTCCGGAAGGCTATATACCATTACACTAAAAGGAGTCAAGGCACTGTCACTACAACCATTTGCATCGGTAACAACTACATTATATAGGCCAGAATCTCTTGCCGTATATACAGAATCGGTTGAGCCACTTCCACTGAGCGGAACACCATTAAAGTACCACTGGTAAGACTGACCGGATATCGTTGATAATACGGTTGAATCACCAGCACAGAATTGAGGAAGAGAAGAAGAATTTATCGTAACAACCGGGGCCTGTCGCACTGTAACCAAAATACCTGTCATTGCGCTATCGGTGCAAACGACGGTATCCTGGAAGACTGCATTGTAAAGTCCTGGCAGCTTAGCACCAATAATATTTGGTCCGGGTCCGGACATGCCAGATCCAGGAACAGGAACTCCATTTCTTGTCCAGTAACTAGTATTAGCACCAGGAGAGGCCGTTAAAACTACAGAATCATTGCTGCATATATTGGTTGATCCGGAAGCGCTCAAAATCGGTGTGGGTTTCGGATATGCGTATACCCATGCCGGCCACGAAGCACTGTCCGAGCAAGCATTGGAGTCAGTAACTATTACGTTATACCTTCCAGCCGTAGTTATCGTGATGCTGCTGTCTGTTTCACCGGAGACTACATTCCCATCCTTATACCATTGATAAGAAACTCCGCTTGAAGAAATGAAAGTTAAAGAATCCCCAATACAGAGATTATTTACACCTGCACCACTGATGGTGACAACAGGCGGATTATTCGTCGCAATGTCAATAGGGCCTCCCGAACTGTCAGAACATTGATTCGGATCTGTAACAACTACATTATATCGTCCACTCGCAAAGACATCATAACTAGATGAGGTTGCACCCGTTATCGGTGATCCATCCTGATACCACTGGTAAGTTCCAATTGTTGCAGTAGTTAATGTAGCTGAATCTCCGAGGCAAAATGCTGAATTTCCAAGATTTGATATCAAGACATTGGGCAAAGAGTTTATTGATACCTGCAGAGCAGAAGATGTATCCGAGCAACTGTTTGAATCCGTAACCAAGACGTCATAATTCCCTGAATCCAAAACAAGCAGAGATGAAGACGTTTCACCGGATAAGAGTAAAGAGTTTCTGAACCACTGGTGACTGGTCATTCCATTTACCGAAAGTACAAGGCTGTCTCCATCACAGAAACTGCTTGTTCCATTTGATGTATTTATCGTCGGATTAGGTAATGGATTAAAATTGACCACCGGTGGATTGAGAGCCGAATCCGTGCAGAAGTTAAAGTCGGAGATCAAGACATTATACCTGCCGCTGTTCTTGACCAACAGGGCATTCGTATTTGCACCAGGAATGCTTATTCCATCCTTATACCACTGATAGAATGTGCCTGCCGGTCCGCCTACTAAAACTGCAGAATCACCATCACAAAGTGTACTGGCTGAATCAAGATTCAGAACGACAATATCGGGTTTTGGATTAACGGTGATCTGCACCGCTCCTGCGGCACTGTCTGAACATGTTCCACCATTGGTTACAACAACATTATAGTTACCCGTACTTCCTACAATAGCCGTATCACTTACAGAGCCGACAATAGGTTGTCCATCCCTGTACCATTGATATGCATCGCCGGCTGTTGATTGCAAAATAGTTGCACTACCTTCACAGAAGGTGGAAGTGCCCAAATTTGTGATGCCTACTGTTGGAATCGGGAACACATATAATCCTCTTCCCATAGCTGCACTGTCCATACATTTATTGCTATCAACAACCATAACATTATAAATTCCCTCCTGATCAGCCGTCAGAAAACGCGTTGTGTCATTAATCAGGGCATTTCCATTAAAATACCATTGGAATCTATCTCCATCTATTGTCATCATGTCAACCGAATCACCCTGGCAAATTGAATCAGATGGATTCATTGATATAATGACGTTCGGTAATGGATGGAAATATATGTCATACCCCCCCAAAGCGCTATCTGAACATGTACCATCTGTGAAAATGGCATTATATCTTCCTGCTGTGGTTACGTGCAAAGTATCAAAGGTCTGACCTGTTATGACAATGCCATCCTTATACCATTGAACATTTGGCCGTTGGGATCCGGTGGCATAAAGTGTCACACTTCTACCTAGGCATAATGAATCTGGACCGTCATTTAGAATAAATATTGTATCCGATACACATCCACCCGTAGTCGTGAATTCTATAGGTCCTACCCAATTGCTCGTATCACCATTTGTACATGAATCCTGGATATAGATTTCATACGTTGTTGCCGGCAAGAGATTGAAAAAGAATACCGGATTAAAGTTGATCGTAGTCTGCGGTATTGCATTGATACTATCCTTTATATCCAGCTTTATCCTCCAAAAGCTTGCATTGCTGGTCCATGAAAAATTGGCTGTAGTGTCCGTAATATTATACACAAGCGGATTTGTAGGATCGGAACAGGGAACCTCTTCTCTAATTTCAACGGCATCAATAGCCATATCAGACCAGTAGTTGTTTCCTGTCAGTCCGACAAACCTTACCTGAATAGTATCGTCGGTATAGGTAGCAAGATTTATCCTGGCTTCATGCCATGACGTATCCTGATTTCCCGTTAAAGTCCAGACCTGGTTAAACAAACTTCCGTTCGACACTTCTACGCTCAATGTACCCATGCTGGACCCAAACATATTATATGCGAATACCAATTCAGGTGTGGTCAGGGATGTCAGGTCAAAACAAGGTGAGTATAAAATAGCTTCTTTACCAGGAAAACCGGTTCCATTCGTAGAGGCCTCCGTGTATAAATATTTTCCTTGAGCATTACCCATGCTATAATCTCTTGATGGACCAGTGGTTGTAGAAGGTGTTCCTCCATTATCAACTGTCCAGTCGATATTATCAATTGTATCATTTGTCCAGCCGTACCAGGTTGGCAGTGGACAGGCAGATCCCGACGTCGTAGAACAATTGTTCAATGTATCGAAACTCCAATATGATGGAAAAGTGTCTACAACGAATGAACATGATAAGTTTATCTGAGGAGGTATCGAATCAAATATTAGCTCAACGTACTCCAGCTGACCGACATCGCTTGAAGCATTGTCACATATGATGAATTTCCATAGGCCGTTAGGATCACTCCCATCATAGAAATCTGTGAAATTTCCCTGGGGTTTATAAGTCCCTATAAAGGGTGCTGTTCCGGAAGTAATTGAATTTGTTGCATCCATTCTGAAATTCGTCGTCTGACTACATGTGGCATCAGATGGATTGCCATAATTATCACCTGAACCACCATTAAACACGCTGAGCATGACCGTATCACCAGCAGGGGAGGTTAAGCCAAACTGCAGGTCTGCATCATAGGAGTGGTCAATGATGACTTTTACTTCATCAAGAAAGGCATTTGTACCGAGTGAATTGCCAGGATAAGTTACTTCAAACGATAGCCAGGCTAGAGATGGACATGTATTATCAGGAATTCCTGCATTCATGCCACAAGGTGTAGGATTCTGAATCGGACCAGTAGTAGTAAAAGTGATTGGGCCAATCCAAGCAGAAGTATCATTTGCTCCGCAAGAATCTTGAATAAAGATGTCGTAAGTGGTATTCGCGATCAATCCGGTAAACAATACAGGATTAAAATTAATAGTGGACGGAGGTATTACTGTGATGCTGTCTTTTATATCAAGTCTGATTTTCCAGAACGAAGCATTGCTCGACCAGGAAAATATTGCTGTTGAGTCTGTAATGCTCGAAACAGAGAAATTATTGGATCCAGGACAGCTTTCGAATTCCCGAATTTGAACACCATCAATGGCCATATCCGATTCGTAATTACTTCCTGTGATTCCAATGAATCTGATCTTCACCGTATCGCCGTCGTAATTGGAAATATCAACCGCTGCTTCCTGCCATAACGTATCCTGATCACCTGTTTTGGTCCAGACCTGGTTCCAATTGTATCCATTGAATATTTCAACCGACATAGTTCCCATGGTCGATCCAGACATGTGATAAGCAAAGGCCAACTCTGAATTCGTCATTGTATCCAGGCTAATGCACGGAGAATACAAGATGGCCTGTTTATTTGGGAATCCGGTTCCGTTTGTTGAAGCTTCTGTATAAAGATATTTCCCAACGCTTGTTCCGGTATTGTAATCATTTGATGGACCTGTTCCCGAAGAAGGAGTGCCACCATTACGAACCGTCCAGTCAATATTATCCAAGGTATCATTCACCCAACCGTACCATGAAGGAATTACACATTGTGCTCCTGCATTAGAGGAACAATTTGTCAGGGTGTCGAAATTCCAATAAGCAGGTGCAATAACAATTCCTGCGCAATTCAAAGGTTGTAAAGGTGGTATACCGCCGTCAAGTATCAGTGAAAAATCCTGACTACTTCCACCGCTCAAGGTGCCTTTGTGAGACACTACAAGCGTATAAGACCCTGAACTTGGTGATGCGATATAAATCTGCTCTACATTATCCCTGAAGTTGTCTCCGGTTGATGCCGCAGAAGACGGACTTCCCGGATTCATTACATAAGGGAAATAAACAGTTGAATCGGAATCCCGGATTATTCTGATATCCAAATCATTCACTAGCATAGCCGTTGTTGGATCATTCGATGCCGAAGTTGGGGTTCCCGGAACATCGGTCCAGGCTATGGTTGCGCGAATTGGGGTGAAACCATTGACCGAGAAATTGAATGTATACGTATTGCCGTTTGCAACGCTGGTTTCTGTAATTGACTTAGTTCCTGTGGTATCAGCAATATGCTCGGCTGCTTTTTCCATGTTCAGAAGACCCCATCCATGTTGGTAATCCGGACCTGTTGAAGGGCCTGCTTCGTCTGCTGTATGAATTGCAAGTGCTTTCAAGGTGGCAGACTTCATGTAGGCCGTATTTTCGTCGTAATAATGCTCTTGTAAAAGAAGAAGTGATCCCGTGGCGGAAGGTGTGGCCATGGAGGTTCCGTTCCAGGAGGCATAAGCCGAGTTATTCGTGGCCAGACTGGAATAAACTCCAACGCCATTTGCCACAACATCAGGCTTTATTCTTCCATCATCCGTCGGACCCCAGCCGCTGAATGATGACATCACAACACTGCTTGGCCCACTATATCCGCCGGGAATAGCATTCACAGCACCTACAGTCAGAATATTCTTGGCTCCTGAATAAGTCGAAATACAGTCATATCCTTGAGGTCCGCCATCCGCGTTTCTTGCTGTCGTGCTGGCGGCATTGCTGTGCAGTGGTAAAAAGTGGCTTGCAGTTCCTGAGTCACCTCTGTCGTTTCCAGCGGATTTAACAATCAAATAATACGGAGCATTTCTTGCAATCTGATCCCATGCTGCAGATTGAGAATTATAGAATCCAAATTTGTAATCTTCATTTGCACTCAAGGTTGTATCTCCATACCAATAGTAATTGCCACTATTAAAGAACCAACCGGTTATATTACCATAGGAATGATTTGAGATAAGCATTCCATTTCCCGCTGCTGCAGCCATTTCGGCATCGTCATTCGTCCAGTCATAGGCATCAAGACTTGCTCCATAAGCCATTCCTCTCGCCGAAGAGTCAACACCTGATGCCATAATCGTTCCGGCAACATGAGTAGCATGGTCAGATAAACTTGCGGACGAGTCAACCTGTGTAACCCGGCCTGTCAATTCCTGGTGGGTAAGTCGAACACCGCCACCATCCCATTCTCCGGCGGTCATTGAACTTCCGGTCAGAGACAGCCCCAAACTTCCTCCAGGATAAAGCTTATCCGTAGATATTGTTTTAGCCGCATCGCGATTTCCGGTCTTATAAAAAATGAGTTGACCTCGGTCATCAATTCCCTGTAATTCTACAATTGTTCCATCTTCAAAAACCTGCCTGATCTCTATGCCAAGTTCCTTGGCTTTGGCTCTTGCCAGGATCATTTGTGCTTCCCTTTCCTTTTTCCATTTTTCAGAAAGTCGAAAAAGTTCTGAGGTATTTGTTTCACTTAGGACCTGCTCATTTTGTGCAAAAACACTTGAAACCATGATTAGGCAGAGTGCAGGGATAATGATTGAAAGTCGGTTTCTCATCTCGGCGATAATGAAATTGAAAGGGCAATTTAGGGAATTTCAGTCAGTCAGAAAAAGAAAAAATCTGCTATAAAGGGACAGTAAATTCATATTTTTGCGCTCAGTATTATGAATCTAGATTTAACCGGAAAAACAGCCCTGGTGGCAGGAAGCAGTCAGGGCATTGGTAAAGAGGCCGCCATTGAATTGTCGAAAATGGGTGCAAAAGTTGTATTGCTGGCCAGAAATGAGGACAAGCTCAAGACCGTTTTAGGCGAGCTGGATTCAAGTTTAGGGCAATCTCATGAGTATCTGGTCGCTGACTTTTCGAATCCCGAGAATCTTGAAAAAGTCATTCAAAACTATATTTCCAAAGGCAATGTAATCAACGTACTTATCAATAACTCAGGAGGTCCTAAAGGAGGTAAAGCCATCGACGCTCCAACGCAGGAATTCAGAGATGCATTCGCCATGCATCTTATCTGCAATCAAATCCTGGTGCAGAATGTTGTAGAAGGAATGAAGTCGTCAAAGTATGGCAGAGTTATCAACGTGATAAGCACATCGGTTAAAGCTCCATTAAGAGACCTGGGGGTTTCTAATACTGTTCGAGGTGCCGTGGCGAACTGGGCCAAGACTCTGTCAGTTGAATTGGGAGAATATGGCATAACGGTGAACAATGTATTACCCGGAGCAACAAATACAGTTCGACTTAAAGAGATCATTTCAAACAAATCGAAAAAAACAGGCAAATCTGAAAAAGAAGTGGCGGCTGCAATGGCCTCTGCCGTTCCAATGGGCAGAGTTGCGGACGCACATGAAGTTGCCAATGCTATTGCCTTCCTGGCTTCGCCAGCTGCTTCTTACATCAATGGTATCAATTTACCAGTTGATGGAGGACGAACTCCTTCTTTGTAGATCTATGATCTATGAGCTATGATCTATGATGTAGTTGTAGGTTATTCTACGGTTACAGATTTCGCCAGATTTCTTGGTTGATCTACATTACAACCCCTCATCAGAGCAATATGATACGAAAGCAACTGGAGTGGAATAACCGATAAAAATGGAACCAGGGCTTCGTCTGTTTCAGGAATTTCAATGACATAGTCAGCCATTTCCTTCACAGTCTGATCACCTTCCGTTACAATGGCAATGATCCTTCCATTTCTGGCCTTAACCTCCTGAATGTTACTGACAACCTTTTCGTAGTTACCCTTATTCGTTGCAATAACCACAACGGGCATGTTTTCATCGATCAAGGCAATGGGACCATGCTTCATCTCGGCAGCAGGATAACCTTCGGCATGGATGTATGAGATCTCTTTGAGTTTCAAAGCCCCTTCCAGTGCTACAGGAAAATTATATCCTCTTCCAAGATAAAGGAAGTTATGTGCATCTTTAAATTCTTCACTGATTGTTTCAACCAGGTCGTTGACCTTCAAAACCTCTTTAACCTTGTTAGGTATGGCGTCCAGTTCAGAAAGAAGCATGTTGTACTTATTCTTCGGAATCACTCCTTTTTTGTAACCAAGTGAAATGGCCAACAAGGTAAGGATGGTCATTTGGGCCGTGAAGGCTTTGGTTGAAGCTACACCGATCTCCGGCCCGGCATGGGTATAAGATCCAGCATCGGTGGCACGAGCAATGGAAGAACCAACTACATTGCAAATTCCGTAAATAGTGGCACCTTTTTCCTTTGCCAGTTCAAGTGCAGCCAAAGTATCAGCCGTTTCACCTGATTGGGAAATAGCTATAACAATATCTTTTTCTGTAACTATTGGGTTTCTGTATCGGAACTCAGAGGCGTATTCAACCTCAACCGGGATTCTCGCCAGATCTTCAAAAAGGTATTCTCCAACCAATCCGGCATGCCATGAAGTTCCACAGGCCACAAAAATGATTCTTTCGGCATTGAGGAATTTTTGTTCGTACTCCTCAATTCCACCCATGGTTATCATTCTTTTGGATAAAGAAATCCGACCGAGCATACTGTTTCGGATAGATTGAGGCTGCTCGTGAATTTCTTTAAGCATGAAATGATCATAACCACCTTTTTCGATCTGCTCCAGATGCATTTCCAGCTCTGTGATGTAGGGAGTTTTCTTCTGATTCTTGATGTTGGTCAGTTTCATTTCCTCACCTAACTTCAATACAGCTACTTCTTCATCTTCAAGGTAAACTACATTCTTGGTGAATTCAATGATGGGTGTGGCATCCGAGGCAACAAAAAACTCATCTTCTCCAAGACCTACAACCATAGGACTTCCTTTTTTGGCAACAATCAGCATGTCGGGATTTTGCTTACTCAGAATTACAATGGCATAAGCACCTACTACTTCCTGAAGGGCCATTCTAACGGCATCGTCAAGTTCCACTTCTTCATTCTGATAGATGTCTTCGATCAGATGCACCAGCACTTCTGTGTCCGTATCAGATACGAACTCATGCCCTCTGTTTAATAGTTCTTCTTTCAATGAAGCATAGTTCTCAATGATACCATTGTGAATAATGGCCATGCTTTTCGAATGGTCGAAATGAGGGTGAGCATTTGCATCATTCGGAGGTCCGTGAGTTGCCCATCTCGTGTGACCAATACCAATGGTGGAATTTGTATCCTTATTACTGATAAAGTCTTCCAGGTCGCTTACTTTGCCAGCCTTCTTGAAAATTTTAATCTCTTCCTGAAGCAATGCAACTCCGGCACTGTCGTAACCGCGGTATTCAAGTCTTTTCAGACCATTGATAAGAATAGGGTAAGCTTGTCTGCCTCCAACATATCCTACAATTCCACACATAGTTTATCCGGATTTTGTGTACGATAAAATTAAATATATTTTCCTGCCGGGATGCACTCCGCTGTTCACTCTGAATCGATTCGCAGAAACAGCGCCACCTGATATAGTCAGATAAAGAGCTTTATCAAATTCACCCTTGTTGATTATCTCGTTTAAAGTGGAAGCGAGATTGAATACATATCTTTTGTTTGCTAAATCTACCTGTCCACCAAAAAAGTCACTGCCACCAGTAAAGAAATCTGTGGGCAGAACCCAATTCCCACTTTCATTTTGTGTGATAACAATACAACGATCTGCAGGCACATATTCGGTTGTTGGCTGATCTTCGTAAGGAATGATCAACTCAGCCTTGTTGATAGCAATGGGTCCCTGTGAAGCAATTTCAGCAATGTTGTCGAAAGTGATCTTCGTTCGGCTGCCACTTAAAGCGAAAATATGATTGTATGTTTCATCTGTCTTACCCAATCTGTTATTGAGTGAATCGGCATAGGTATTTTCAAAATGAGAAAAACGGGCTGAATTTGAGTTAACCTCAAAATCAATGGTTTTGGTTTCGGTACCATCCTGATAATACATACTCATTTTCGTAAGTGGACTTTGCATAAAGAAGAATGCAATTACACCGTCCCTGTCTCCGGTCGGCACCGAGCCTTCATCTGTCGTGATTTTAATTCCTTTAAAAAATTCAAGCCAGGCAGCATTGTTTTCAAAGTTTCCTTCATTCTTGATTCTTTCGGCTAGTGCGTTATCAATCTTGACACGCAAAACGGCTGAATCTGATATGGTATCTGCACTGTTATAATTGAGCGTAGCAGAACCCAGCATTTCAGGTACTGTATTCAAGCTGAAATTCGAATAATACTCTTCATCTGCATCCATATCCTCAGATATCTCATACACCTGAACCTCCTGGGAATAATCAAAGCCAAAGAATTCATCGTAATGAAGATATAGAATTACGGAATCAAAAACTTCATCCGTTAAGTTGAGAGATGTAGAAGTAAGACTTAACTGAGAATAGAAATCAGAAACAGATAAACCATATGTTTCATCATTCAATTTACCCAGAGGGTTTCTTGACGTATTTGCTGTCAATATAGAGTCTCCTTGTTCAGTAGAAGTGGTAACCTCTATGACAACATCGTTAAAATTCAAGGAGCCGGAATTGAATTCAGGCACCAATTCCCCGTCTTCCTGGCAGGAAAAAAGGCTTAAAAAAAGGATTGCGGAAAGAAATATTCCTTTCCGCAACCGCGAATTTCTAATCTTATGTAGGATCATTATCTATTCAGCCAGAACACCGTCTTCAGCCATAACTCTGTCGTAGAATTCAGAATACTGATCTACAACATCGTCCATCTCTACAAAGTCAAGAACTGGTTTTTCAAGCGTCTTCGCATGATTTACCAATTCATCGGAAGTATTGTCTGATCCAACGATCACACCGTCGGCCCAATCCATGGCAGCCTTGTTAATTCCTTCGAATGAAGAATCGCTGTAAGCCGACATTTCCTCAACCGAGATTTCATCCATTGATGATTTCTTCACAAAATCACTGCTAAGTGGCTTATCAAATCCATTGTTGTATAGTGAATAAACAACTTTTGAATTTGCGAATAGTGGGTCGTCTTTAAATGTAGTTTTTAGATAAAGTGGAATCAAACTGGTCATCCATCCGTGACAATGAATCACGTCTGGAGCCCAACCTAATTTTTTTACTGTTTCCAATACACCTCGGCAGAAAAACACCGCTCTCTCGTCATTGTCTGCAAACATGTCACCGTTCTCGTCATGCAATACGGCCTTTCTTTGGAAAAAATCTTCATTATCTATGAAATAAACCTGCATTCTGGCCGGCTGTATGGAAGCCACTTTTATAATAAGCGGGTGATCATTGTCATTTATGATCAAGTTCATACCCGACAAACGGATTACTTCATGTAACTGATGTCTTCTTTCATTAATGCAACCAAACCTTGGCATGAAGGTTCTGATTTCATTTCCCTTCTCCTGGATACCTTGCGGAAGGTGTCGGCTGATAAGAGACATCTCAGATTCTGGCAAATAGGGGGTTATCTCCTGTGAGATATACAGAATTCTATCTTTCTTCATAAGAAACTGTGGATTTTAAGATGCAAACTATGGCAAAATTACACATTTTATACAATGTTTTCAAGCTTTGCAAGGCTTTGAGGCAGTTTTTCGTACATTTTTCGACGAGTTGACTGTCAAACCATATAAAACTTATTTTTGTCGGTACACTAACGAAAAACACCAAATAATCATGAGTTTTACACTACCTGACTTGCCATATGACTTCAATGCACTGGAGCCCAGTATTGATGCCAGAACCATGGAGATTCACCATGGCAAGCACCACGCAGGATACACGAACAATTTAAATAATGCCGTTGCAGACTCTCCGGCAGCCTCAAAAAGTATAGAAGATATATTAAAAGAAGACACTGAAAATATGGCCATCAGAAACAATGGTGGAGGATATTACAATCATTGTCTTTTCTGGGAAATAATGTCGCCAAATGGCGGTGGACAGCCAGATGGAACCCTATCAGAAGCCATCAACTCAGCTTTTGGGTCATTCGAAGGCTTCAAAGATGAATTCAGCAAAGCAGCAGCCACACGATTCGGTTCAGGATGGGCCTGGTTATGTGCTCATGACAACGGAAGTGTTGAGATTTGCAGCACACCGAATCAGGACAATCCATTGATGCCAGGTGTTGGATGCGGAGGAAACCCAATTCTTGGTCTCGACGTTTGGGAACATGCATATTATCTGCACTACCAAAACAGAAGACCAGATTACATTAATGCCTTCTTTGATGTGATCAACTGGGAAGAAGTAAATAAGAGATATAACAGCTAGTCCTTCAGAACAGCGTTTTTCTCCAAATAATTTGTGACAGTGGAAACCAGGTTCGACCTGGTTTCTTCTTTTTGTACCTCTTTCAAGATCATTTCTGTCTGAGCAAGATAAATTCCATGAGCCGAACCTTCGTCGAAATTCAATTGTGTTGGTGTCTCAGCTCCATATTTCTTTGATAGTTCGTCCACATCACCTTTGAATTCATCTTTCAACCTTGAATGAAGACTCATGGCCGAATTTTGCGCCATCATTCTCACCCACCATGGGCTGGATTTATCCAGACTAAGTTTTTTCAACAACGGAATGGCAGGATACACATCTTTTATCTCAATCTTACCGAGATATTTTTCATAGGAATCCAGTGTCTGGAAAAGGTAATATCCCTCAACATTTTCAATTACCTCTGCCAATTTCTCATGATCAGCACCATCTCCCTTAACCATATAGACATCAGCAATGGCACTTGAAATGGTTCCATATTCTTTTCCGCCAATGGTATCAATGACACTTCTTGCCAAATCATTATTCACCTTGGCAAGGGACTTGATAGAAACGTTTGTTACCCAAAGAGATGAGTCGCCGATACCTTTCAAATAAATATCAGCCATTTCATCTCCATCATAATTCTCAGCAAGATGATTTATAGCCATGTATCTGATATTCCATCTCGGATCCTCGACAAAACCTTTGATAACCTGAGCCAACGAGTCTGATTTTATCCTGCCATTCAATTCAGTGAAATATTTCAAACCAGACCATCTCAACTCCCAATTTTTTTCCTTGATCACCTCTGCATAGAAGTCCATGTTTTTCTCAGTTGAATCCTCAAGTGACATAATGGCCCGATACTTGTCAATTCCCAGTTTTGAACCTCTGTACATGGCCATCCAGTCTTCATCTCCCTGATTGATCTCAACCTCAGCAACCAGATAATTGCCGGGATCAAAGTTTATATAGGTGATGGCCTCAACTGATGTGATTAAAATGGTGTCAGTTTGCTGATCAATAACATACCTTTTCTTAACCGGAAATCCTTCAACGGGATATATAATGTCAACCGGCAATTTATAAAGAGGGTATTTCTCCGTATCCTGATTCTGCTCCACGATGATCATGGCCTCTGTTCTTCTTTCATTGTATTTTATGTCGATATCAAGAATGGGATGACCGGCTGCAAGGAACCATTGATTAAAGAACCAGTTCATGTCTTCCCCGGTAACTTCTTCAAAGGCAATTCTTAGATCGTGGATCTCAACACTTTGAAAGGCATGTTTAGTCAGATAATGTTTGAGTGCTGCCCTAAAAGCCTCATCACCAACATAACCTCGAAGCATGTGAAGAATAAGTCCACCTTTTGAGTATGAATGACTGTCAAACATATCTTCTTTATCATCATAATAAAAGCGGATCATGTCAACTTTATGTTCTTGAGATTCATACTGATATGCAGACCAGTTTTGTGTAAAGTTGATGTCAGCTATATCTCTTCCCAAATGATGTTCTTCCCACAAATATTCACCATAGGTGGCAAAACCTTCATTCAACGTAAGATTCGACCATGATTCACACGTTACCAGATCACCGAACCAGTGGTGAAAAAGCTCGTGAGCAATGACATCCTCGTGATCATAATCATACATTTCTCTGTCTGTTTGTTGAAGGAATTCACCGTGTATAGTCGCAGTGGTGTTTTCCATTGCACCGGAGACGTAATCGTGCACAACGACCTGGTCATATTTTTGCCAGGGGTATGGAACACCAAGATATTCACTGTAGAAGGTGAGCATCTCCGGTGTATTTCCAAAAATGTCATCTGCGTATTGGAGGTAAGATGAATCGAGATAATAGTTTACTTCCATCTCTCCCCATTTGTCTTTGTACTCTGCGAAAGGACCAACGGCCAGCATAACCAAATAGGCTGCGTGAGGTTTATCCATCTTCCAGTATTCGGTCTTGGTACCATCGTTATTGGAAACCGAGAACATCTTGAGGCCGTTCGATATTGATGTATGACCTTCTTCTATAGTTACATATATGTCTGTTGTGAACTTTTCATTGGGTTTATCGATAGTTGGAAACCAACATGAATTTGCTTCGGTTTCTCCTTGTGTCCATAGTTGTCGTGGTTTATTTGGATCCGAATCATCTTTATTGATGAAATACATCCCTTTATCCATACTAATGGCGAAGCTTCCGCCAACCTCTCTTTTATCCGGCATTGCAACATATTCGATAAGTAACTGGATCGTATCTTCCCTCGTTAATTCGTCCTTAAACGTGAAAATGATCTGATCGTCCTTGTAATCAAAAGACATTTCTTTAATCTCGACATTTCCTTTTTTGAAGCCAAAAGATTCTACTTTGAAACTTTTTGCATCCAGGATCAGGGTATTGGAAGGATAGAAATAAGGTTTTACCGTTAGCAAAGCCTCTCCCATTACAAAGGCACTGTCCCAATTGAATTTCAGATCAAGTTTCATGTGCAGAATGTCCCAGTCTTTTTTATGTGAAGCCCGGTATTCACCTTTAACTTCAGGCTGAACGTTCAGCGTATCGAGGACGATGGTATCGCTGACCATCATTGAAGATTTTGAGCTGGAACATGCATGTATGACCAGAACGATCATCGCCATAATGGCTATATAGACGTTAGAATTCAATTTTTTCATAATTGTAAAGAAACCCAAATTTGGTTGCACGATTCCCAGAAATGTGAAGAAAGGAGATTTTATTGTTTTAATGGCAGGATTCATTTTTAAGCAAATCCCTTACTTTTGACTTATGAAAAACGAATTCCTGGTAAAATCCGGAGACAAGGAGTACCGATTAAACCTCGCCTCAGAAAATGCATTGTCAGGTGATATCAATGATTCTTCATTCGACCTTGACATCATCGACACGAATACCGGATTTCATGTCATTCGCGACGGCAAAGGATATACAATTGACGTCATCAGTCTCGACCGGACAAAGAAGAAAATTGAGCTTAAGATCAATCATAAATACTATTCTTATGAGGTCAAGGACAAGTTCGATGAGTTACTCGAGCAATTGGGCATGGATGCGTCAGGCGCAGGAAAAGTAGCCGAGATAAAAGCGCCAATGCCCGGTCTGGTATTGGAGGTGATGGTTGTTGCAGGAGATGAGGTGAAGGAAGATCAACCTCTTCTTATTCTTGAAGCCATGAAGATGGAAAATGTGATCAAATCACCTTCAGAAAACTCCGTGAAAAAAGTTTCTATAAAAAAAGGAGATTCAGTAGAGAAGAATCAGATCCTTATTGAATTCAATTAAATATCACCTTCCAGTTCAATTTCAAACTGGACCAGATCGATAAATTCCTGAACTCTCTCGTTTACTTCAGACTGAGTGAGTTCGTACATTCTGTCAAGACCAAATTTCTCAACACAGAAAGAAGCCATAGCACTGCCATAGATTACGGCTCTTTTCATATTTGCGAAAGAGACATCCTTCGTCTTGGCCAGATAACCTATAAATCCACCAGCGAACGTATCGCCAGCTCCAGTTGGGTCAAAAACATCTTCCAAAGGCAAAGCAGGTGCAAAAAATGCCTCTTCTTCATTAAACAGCAATGCTCCATGCTCACCTTTCTTAATGATCAGGTATGCAGGGCCCATGGCCAATATTTTCCTTGCTGCTTTTGTCAAAGAATATTCACCGGATAATTGCCTGGCTTCTTCGTCGTTTATTGAAAGAACATCGATTTTTTTCAAGACCTTTTCCAGATCGTCCATAGCGTTATCCATCCAGAAATTCATTGTGTCCAAAACGACCAATTTAGGTCTGTTATTCAATCTTTCGATGACCTTCAGCTGAACATCCGGACTAAGATTTCCCAGCATTAGGAATTCGCAGTCCTGATACGCATCTGGTACAACCGGATCAAATGTTGCCAAAACATTCAATTGAGTATCAAGAGTATCTCTGGAGTTCATATCATTGTGGTATTCACCAGCCCAGAAGAATGACTTCTCACCTTCTTTGATCTGAAGACCCAAAAGATCTATGTTTTTGTCCCGAAACTTGGCCAGAGCGTCCGTTGGAAAATCATCTCCAACAACAGCTACAATGTTCGAATAGTCTACAAAATAAGAGGCTGAAGTTGCGATGTAAGAACAGGATCCTCCAATGATTCTTTCAGCTTTTCCGAAGGGGGTGGCAATGGTGTCGAAAGCTACCGTGCCAATTGATAATAAACTCATGCTTCAAAATTAACGGCCGCAAAAATAGACTCTTTAAGCAAGAATAAACAGTTAATGTGTAAGAATTAATGATTGTAAGGCCTGTGAAAGTAGAAAAAGGCTTGCAATCTTTATTTTATATCAAGCGAAGTCAACTCACTATAAGCCATCAGCTTTCCATTCTTATTGAAAGACTCTGATCTTACCATTCCTATCTCCTTCGCATACCATTCACGAGAGTAAGTCTCTGTACTCATAATGGTTTTGGTGCTTATTTTCTGATACAAAACAAGACAGTCGAATGAACCGGCAGGAGTATTTTTCTTTTCCTTTTTTCTACTTTTCTTTCTGTGATTTCAACCAACATTGAGAAGACGGCCATAGAATTTGATGACACTTTAATGTTCAGTGTGGCGTCTTTGAGTTGAGAACCTTCAGAAGCATTCATGCCTGGAATTTCCATATCGGTTGATTCGACATCAACATCCATCTCCTCGTAATTCTCCATCCCCATGCCATTCATGCGAAATGCCATGTCAATTTTGTACTGACCATCTTCACACATAGCTGTGAACTTATCTTTAAAAGTCTGCTTACCCTTTTTATCGTAAGCAATTGTTTTTACGGTGAAGAGTATCCCATTATCTTTTTCTTCTTTCTCCAACAGTTCATAAGAAGCCTTGCCCTCAGGTTTTCCTTTGCTTGAGTAATTCGTTATTTCCCATTTGCTTCCCACTGAAACAGGAACATATGGACTACAATCATTTTGACCAAATGAAATGGAGGTGATTAAAAAACATACAACGACGATTAAATATTTCATGAAATCCATTTTCATGCAAGATAATTCATTCTGAGTTTTACACTTTTTACAATTTACATTTAAGCTTCATTAAATGTCCTTCAGGAAAAGAGGCCTTATCTTTGATTTGTCTGAACGAATAGATATGATTGAAATTAACAAAGAAACCGATAGATTCATCCTCAGGAAGATTAGGATGGATGATGCGGCAGATATGCTCGAGATGGAATCAGATCCGGAAGTCCTGAAATTTATTGGAACCCCTGTTTTAACAAGTTTAGATGAGATCATGAAAGGAATTGAATACATTCAAAATCAGTACAGGGATTTCGGAATGGGTCGACTGGCCATTGAGGACAAGAACAGTGGTGAAATGCTCGGCTGGACAGGCATTAAACTTGAAAAGCATATACGCGATTTTGATTATCATGATCTGGGTTACCGCTTAAAAAGAAAGCATTGGGGAAAAGGAATTGCAACCGAAACAGGTTTCGCCTCCCTCGATATAGGATTTAACGAATATGGCCTTGACAAGGTAAATGCAGGAGCCAGAATAGACCACCAGGCCTCAAGAAATGTGCTTCTGAAATTAGGTTTTCAAATAATGGAGAAGTTTGAATTTGAAGGTGACAACAATCATTATTTCGAGATTAGTCGTGAGGCTTACGACAAACTAAAGAGCGAGAAAGGACATTAACTAATCGAGGTAAAAGTACTCAGCGTAGCATAACAATAGTGCAGGAATATGTGTTGAAGATTCAGAAAATTGTGATGGTCGAAAAGTAGAAAATCCATGACTTTTGAATCAACCAAAAACACGAAAAATGTCAAATCAAATTCAAACTGAACATCTTCAGGATGTTGTAACCAATCACTCTCAGGACATGACCGGTAAGGTTGTGGCAATAACAGGCACTACTTCAGGTACAGGATTTTATTGCGCCCGTGAAGTAGCTAAAAAAGGAGCTGATGTCGTACTCTTGAACCGTCAAAGTGAACGAGCAGATAGGGCCCTGAAAGAACTTCAGAAATCTGTTCCCGGCGCCAACTTTGATGCCGTGGAATGCAATCTGCAAAATTTCGAAAGTGTTCGAAATGCGGCAAAGGAAATAAGAGATAAATATGACAAGATTGATGTTCTTGTCAATAATGCCGGCGTAATGGCCTTAAAGGATGAAGCCACAAACGACGGTTACGATGTTCAGATGCAAACCAATGTGATCTCTCATTTTTTACTCACCAAGGAACTATTCCCTTTGATCAAAAGAAGCGAAAACGGAAGAATTGTGAATCATTCTTCTATGGCAAGATTGGGAGGTCCACTTGAAGAAAAATACTTTGATAAAAACGGTGGAAATCTAGGTGGTGACGGAACGGAAGAAGAGAGTCATGGCTTTCAGGGCCCGAGATGGGCGAGATATCATCAAACCAAGCTGGCTAATGCGGTTTTTACTTACGGACTAAAAAATAAGTTGAATGAAGCTAATATCTCAAATGTCATTCCACTTCTTGCGCATCCAGGACTTGCAAAAACTAATCTTCAGGTAACGACAGCTGCCGATGGCGGAATGAATAATGATGATGGATTTATGGACAGGGCCCAAACTGCTGAAGATGGGGCAACTGGAATAATAAGAGCAAGCATGGATCCGAAAGCAAAATCAGGTGACTTTTATGGTCCAGCTGCTGGATGGAAAGGCTTTCCAGACCTTCTTCCTCCGGAAGATCTTCTTTTAGATCAGGAAAACATTCGAATTAATTGGGACGGTTGCGAGAAGGCCGTCGGTAAATTCGAATTCTAAGCATTCAAAACTTACTCAACCAGAATCCTGGCCATGCCAAGGTTGGGATTCTTGAAGTACAGAAAATAATAAGCCGGTGATAAATCACGAAGGTCAATTCTTTCGTGATATATCCCTCGCTTTACTTTTTCCCCACGATCATTCAGCAAAACATAAGATTCATTTTCTGCATCATCGATATGAACAAAGTCAGATGATGGATTTGGATATGCTCTGATCAGATCCACATCATGAATTATAGTGGAAAGTCCAACGGCATCTTGAATATTGACCTTAGACATCCATATATTAAGTCTTGAAGTTCTCACATCTCCCCAAACCACATACATGGTATCACCAATTAATTCTACACACATGAAGTCGTTTCCGCTTTCCTCGAGAATTGTATCATGAGAAACTACCTGATCGGATACTGTGATTTCTTTAAAAGAGGTGTCTCCTGACATCCTCACGGCGGCATATATTTCTGTTGGAACGGAATAAGAAGTGTCGCCTGAATTTCTTCGATCACGCCAGGTAATCACCAAATCTCCATTGGCATTAAAATCAGCCCAGATCATATCCTGCAAAACACCATTTGAGATAGGATCCTGATTCACTCTCGTCAGACCTGACCAGTTTAGGCCCTTATCATAAGATTCAAAATAGAATAGGTCCGGATCTCCATTGTATTCAGCCAAGACCACCATGGCCAAATGATCTGAATCACTTTCATCTGAGAAGAAATAACTTGCCTTTTTTGCGAATTCATTGCTTACCCCTGTTCCAAGACCCCCGGTCCGAATTACCTTGTGATCGAGTGAACCTCCACCATTTTGTGAAGAAGCCATTATGATGGCTGGAAGAATGTTCTGACTCAGTACATAACTTGGGTATGCCGCGTAAAAAGTACCATCCGTACCAATAGCCGGTGAAGGCATGGGCTGGGGTATTGCACTCCCTGCAAGAAAACCTGTAGTATCCAGAAACCTGGGTGTTTGAAATGAATTTCCTCCGTCAGTGCTAACGGCCAGATAAGGATTATATGGTGGACTAACATTTTGGTCGGCATTCATAGAAGTCACATAAATACTGCCTTGATTGGGTCCGGAAGTGCGATCAATTTCCATCCAGGGACGATCTATACAATATTTATTAGGGCAGTCAGACAAATTGATGGCATCAACCGGTGTATTCCAGGAAGATCCCCCATCCTCAGATTTCGAAACATAAATCGCTCCGTTGGTGAAGGTAGTCGCGTCATAATCGATATAACAAACGAAGACATCCCCATTCTCATCAAATTGCAAGGAAGGATCGGCAGAAGTATTTCCGGAAACCATATGAGGCAAGGAGACCATGGCAGACCATGTAGATCCACCATCGTTTGAATACTTAGTCTTGATTACGATCTTTTCATTCAACTTAAAGCCCATCCAGGCTACAACAAGATGCTGTTGATCATTTGGATTGACGACTAAGTATGGTTCACCGTCGAAAACGATACCCTGTGAAACATTTTGGTTCTGTCCCGAGATGAAAGCGCAAAGTGTCAGGGAAAGGATTGCGGTTGAAAATAGTCTTCTGAAGACATAAAGGATCATAATTTCCAATTCTGTTTAGCCAAAGTTAATGCTTAAAAATTAGGCCTTTAAAAATCAAAAAGGGGTCTTAAGAACAAATAGCTAGGTAAAAGCCAGCTGAGTACGTAAATTAGGGTATATGCTTGCGAAATCTTATAAAATATGCCTGATGATCTTCCTGAACCTACTTCTAATAAATATTGGAAGTTATGCTCAGGGAAATTCACTTCGCTTTAAGGGAAAGGTCAAAATTGAAAATGGAAATGCGACATATAAAGATGTCCAAATGACACTCTTTAAAGACGGGCAGGTAGAACAAGTCCTTGAGGGCAAGAAGAAATTCGACTTCGACCTGGAGTATAATCATATGTTCGCGCTTGTGGTTGAGCTGGAAGGTTACTACACAAAGTATATCGAGATTGATGGTGTCGTGGATGCCATCGCTTTTGAGGAAGATATCAGACCTTATGTTACCCATGTTCATCTTTTTGAAGAGAGACAATACGTCAAGAATGACCTTCGATTAAATAAGAAAATGGAAGTTTATTATATGGGGGATTTTACACATGAAGTTACAGAACGATATCCTGACTATGGTCATCTTATAATGCATGATGAATTTGAAGAGAGTGAAGACAATAATTCGGAAGATCAAGAAATTGAAACCAGTGATGAATCCGGACTGGACTTAGTCACGGCCGTTGAAATTGAGGTTTTTCCAAATCCAAACAATGGTGCTTTTAGTTTAAGTGCACTAAAAAAAATAAGACAAATTCAACTATTTAATCTTCATGGTCAATTAATTCACACGCAAGCAATCAATTCAATGAATGCTTCCATTGAGCTCCCATCCTCTTTTGAAAAAGGAGTCTATGTTCTCAAAGCAGATTTCGAAGGGGAATCAGCAAACAAGAGAATTATTATTGATTAACAATTCTTTAGATTAGCTGGATGCATAAGACCATCCTTGCTCTATTTATTACTGGACTATACTTCAACTGTAGCACAGAATCTAACTCTCAAGATTCAATTTCAAATCAGCAATTGGTAAATGATAGTTTCGTTGAAGTTGTGTTCGACACGATCCTTTCCTTAAACGACAGTACGATACAACAGTCTGAAGAGACCGTTGACTATGGTCAAGTAAAAGATCTTTCTATCTATAGGTTCGGATATAGAAAAATCAATGGCCAAAATCTTGGTTTTGTGTCTATGTCTGAGCAATATCAATGGCTAGACCCTCCAAAGACTACCATTGTTGATTCCAACCTGCTAAAAAAACCAAGTGGAATTGATTATAACTATCATGAAATTTCAGCTGATAATCGAGCTCTTTTTTTGAAATTCATTGGTGTCTCAGAAAGTCAGAAGCTCTTCATATTTGATTACAGACAAGACGTAATTCTTGAATTTCATATATCGGATCTTCCGCTGGTTGGAATTTTGAGTCCTTATACCAGTGAACGTGACTTTCCTGTGCCGGAACATTATTTTATGATCGGTTTCGAATTTTCCGAGGAAGTGGTTGATAAATTGAAGGGAAGCATGACTCATATCCTGGTATCAATTGATGATGAGAACCCATTTCAGAAAGGCAAAGCGGAAGCAATTATATGGAATGAAGTAGATTTTAGTGAATATCCCAAGGATGAAAATGAGATCGAAGACACTGCTTATTCTTATCTCAAATACTCTTATGATGATTACGAATATTACACCATGGCTGTACCAGGGAGATATTATACGAATATCAGAGTGAAAGTAATTCATGTGCCAAGTGGGGAGCAAATTCTCGATCAGGTGTATGGTCGGGGTGAAGGCGCATCAGCAACGTCTGTTCTTACACCGAGAAGTGAGAATCCATACAATCAATTTGATCAATGGACCGGGTATTTATTCAAAGGTCAACCACCTGTTTTAATTGGCCTCGAAAATCAGAGCTTTGGTTGTGAACCGATCGACTTTCTTGATGAAGACCCTATTCGGGTATATCCACTTTGTGATAATAGACATTAGAATCTCTGTTCAACCAAAGGAAATGGAGAGAAATAGAACATTCTGTCGTGTTTTTAAATTATTTTAGTTCAAAATCAAAAAAATGAAAAACCTGACCAGGCTATTTATAATTTCTGGAATCTTCATTCTAATGAGTTTCGATCTGAATGAAGAGTCAAAAACTTTCAGTTTTACCAGAGATGGGGATTCAGATCCTTTGATCGAACTTGAACTTAACCATGACGGAACTTTTGAATTTACAGACCTTTCAAATCCCAATAAGGAGATCAATGCCAAAGGCACATATATCCTGAAAGGAAATAAAATCAAGCTGGAAAATATTCAATCAAATTATAAGATTGCTTCTGTCTGGAGCATCGACCAGAGATATGATTGCATTCGCTCGAGAAAAGCTCTGAAGTTCACACGAATATGCAGCGGCGATTGCCCTTAGACAAGTCTTCTTTTTGGAAGAAAATCGATTCGGATCCTATTTTGTCGCTGAAATCATTATTTGCCTGACGCTGAATCTGGAAGATTAAAATTTCTCGCAATTATGCTTTCCTTATTCTCGCGAATATGATCTATAAAGGCGCTGGCAACTGGAGAAAAGGACTTTCCCTTTAACCATACAAGATTCCATCTGGTAATCACCGGCAATTTTTTCATTGGAATAATCTCCAATCCACCTGTTCTGATCTCAGTTCTGATCCCAATCAAAGGCATGATTGAATACCCCAGTCCGGATAGCACAGCCTGTTTGACTGCCTCATTTGAAGTAAGTGACATACTCTTTTGAATGGAGAGATCATTGGATTTTAAATAATCTTCCATAGCCTTTCTTGTTGCAGAGCCCTCTTCACGGAATATCAAAGGCACATTCAAAAGGTCCTTGGGTTTTTTAATCTTTTCATGATTCATGGATTTTGATCCCACGAGGTATAATTTGTTGTCCATTAAACCTTCGTATTCAACTTTAAGGTTTTCAGGCAAAACAGAAACCAGGGCAAAATCACATGAATTTTCCGCAAGACTCTGAACAACTTGTTTCTTATTGGTCACATCCATTTCAAGCTGCACGCCAGGTTTATCCTTCATGAAGTCACTGAGAAAATAAGGCATTACATATTTGCCAGTGGAAACAACGGCTATGTTCAACTTCCCGGTTAAATGTCCGAGGTATGCCATTTTGCGCGATTCCATCTTTTCAACTTCACCTAAAATGGATTTACTCGACTCCGCAATCTCTTTTCCGAAATTGGTAATATATATTCTCCGACCAATTTGTTCGAACAATGGAATGTCAAATTGATCCTGAAAATTGCGGATTTGAATAGATACTGCAGGTTGCGTAAGGTGCAGTTCCTCAGAGGCTTTAGTGATACTTTCGAGCTCCACCACCTTGTTGTAGATCCTAAGTTGATTTAGTGTATAATTCATAATTAACGCTTATGTTTTTCATTACAAATATAAATTATGATTAATATAATTTCTGTCAGAACTTTGTAAAAATTTTAATCCTATGAATACATTAGAAATTAAACTGGTAGACAATACGTACGAGATTTCAGAATCGAATGAAGTACTACAGCAACTATTAACTGACAAAATCAACTTCTTAAAGAAGAAAAGGTTCAGTTCGGAAATCAGGTTTGGTCATTGTCCAACAAATGTTGAAGGAAGGCTGCAGGAATTAGAAGAAGCAAAAATGCAATTAGCGAACTTCTTTAACAGTCTTCAGAATACGGATTATGAGGTGGAAATTGAATGCCCGGTCCGTATTACAATTCATGAAACTCAATCAGAATTATCAACGAATAGTTCAGAAGAAAATAAATGAATACTCAACTTCTCATTGAGAATTTAACCAATCCTGCACTGCTCTTTTTCTTGTTGGGAATTGTAGCAGTGCAGGTAAAAAGTGATCTGGAAATTCCGGCTAATTCATCTAAGTTCATAAGCCTCTATTTACTATTTTCAATTGGTTTTCGGGGTGGACAAGAATTAGCTCATAGCGGAATTGATGGTAATATGATTATTACCATTTTCGTCGGACTTTGCTCTTCCATTGTAATTCCCATCGTTGCATTTTTTCTTCTCAGAAAGAAGCTCGGAATTTATAATGCAGGAGCCATTGCCGCAGCATACGGATCAGTCAGCGCAGTAACCTTTGTAACAACAGTTTCTTTCATCGAAAGTCAGGGAATGAGTTTCGGTGGACATATGATCGCTATGATGGCGCTGATGGAAGCACCTTCCATCATCATGGGCGTTCTTTTGGTTTCATTCTTTTGCAAGGAATCAAAATCCAATACTTCTTTTTCGGGCATTTTGAAGCATGCCTTTACAGGAGGTAGTGTATTAATGATTCTGGGAAGTTTGATCATAGGCCTGCTTGTTTCTGACAAACAAGCCATGGGAATCGCTCCATTTACCAATGATATTTTCAAAGGATTTCTCACTGTTTTCCTACTGGATATGGGAATAACCTGTGGTAAACAAATCAATGGACTTTGGAAGAAGGGTTGGACACCTTTCCTTTTTTCAATTGCCGTTCCATTGATCAATGGTATGATCATGTCAGTCCTTTCGGGTTACTTTTTAGATAGTCCGGGTGACCGATTATTGCTTACGATTCTCACTGCAAGTGCCTCTTACATAGCAGTGCCGGCCGCAATGAGGTTGTCGCTGCCAAAAGCTAATCCCGGCATTTATGTACCCATGGCTCTGGCAGTTACTTTTCCCGTGAATATTACTCTGGGAATACCCATTTTTCATTTTATAATCCAACAATATTCCTGATATGATAGAACTGAAAATTGTAAGTAAAAGTGAGAAAAAACTAAAGGAGATTTCAAAGATTCTGGGAGAGCAATCACTTGTCATCGACATGAACCTCACAAAAGCAGTGGAAAGGTTAAAATGGGAAAATGGAAAGCTGAGAAAAACAAGAATAGCAATCCTTACAGCTAAAACAAAAGCCTTGTTATTCAACCGGATCGATGCCGCTCTTAAAAAGAAATACAAGGACCACATGCCGGAATTATACTCCACCCCAATTACTTATATGGATTGGGAACAGAGTAAAAAACTGACATCAATTGTGGTGCAGGTATAAAGCGATAAGAAAATGAAGTTATCAGAATACTTACAAATAGCATTAGGCATTTTTCTCACCAGCGTGGGCTTAAAAGCTTTCCTTTTACCCAATGGCTTTCTTGATGGAGGAGCCACTGGCAGTGCCATTCTGCTGTCCAAATTAACAGGCCTGAATATTTCAATTGGTCTTGTTCTTGTAAGTATTCCATTCCTCATACTTGGATTCTTTAAACTCTCACGCAAACTCGTTATCAGATCCATCTTTTCAATTCTTATCCTCGCATTTATTATTCACTTGGAACATTTTCCGGTTGTGACTGAGGATAAACTTCTAATCGCCATTTTTGGTGGACTCTTTGTTGGATCGGGAATAGGAATTTCCATTCGCAATGGAGCCGTCCTGGATGCATCCGAAATACTGGGCATTTTCATCTACAATAAGTTTTCCATCAGTATTGGTAAAGTGGTAATAGTTTTCAATCTGATTCTATTCAGCGCAACAGCCATTTTCGTTTCACTCGAAGCCGCACTTTATTCAGTGCTGACATTTATTGTTACGGCTAAGGTCATTGATTTCTTTATCGAAGGATTTGAAGACTTCATTGGAGTTATGATCGTAACAACCAAAACCCAGGAATTAAAAGAAAGAATCATTGAGGATCTTGGTACGGGCCTGACCATTTTTCATGGGGAATCCGGATACGGTAAAAAAGGGCATGAAGAAGCCATTCGAATATTTCAAACTGTCGTAAATCGAATAGACCTTCGAAAGATCAATAGAATTATTGAAGATGTGGACGAAAATGCATTTGTTGTAGAATTTGATGTCAACAATGTGAAAGGTGGAATAACTCAACGCTACCTTGAAAAAGCCAACCTGAGCAAACCTGTTCACTGAATTAATCCCTTTTCTGCAGATTTCTCGGTCCATCTTGCCATCAGAACAAGATCACATTTCTTAAATTGGCTTTAGTGCATAGTCACTTTCTATGATAAGCACTGAAAATTTTTATCTATGAAAAGAAATCTCAAAGTCAGTCTTCTTTTGATTCTCATCCATTCTTTCATCGCATCTGATGCTCAATTATATGAGATCAAAACCATTTCCGTTTGCGATGAAGCCAACAGATTTATAACCGAATTTCGATTTGGTGAAGCTATCATAAAACTTGATTCCTGCTATAAGAATAACAGAAGTGATCAGGCCTACTTATTCAATCTTGCGCGATGCAAGTATGAATTGGGGCAATTTCAAGAAGCAAAGGATATTTATACGGATCTACTTGAAATTGATTCAAATAATATTTTCTTGATGAACAAAATGGCCGTCATTTATCAAAAAGAAATGAACTATACTTCTGCTATTGGCCAATACAAAAAACTAATATCCCTTTCCCCAGAAAACGCCTTTTACTGGAAAAAATCAGGTCAGCTTAAGTATAAATCAAATGACCTTAAAGGTGCTTTAATCGACTTTCAAAAAGCGCATGAATTGAATACCAGAGATGTGGAGGTCATTGGACAATTATGTCGATTAAATCTTAAACTAAATCAATTGGAATCTTCTAAAGCCTTGCTCGAAAAAGGCTTGAGTCTGAACCCGGAAGATGTGGGACTACTCAGCATGAAGGCCAAGATTCATTATCAGGAAAAAGATTTTGCAGAGACTATCCAGTCTGTTGAACAGGTAGTGAGAATAACCGGAGACACCAGTCTATTGATGCTGAAACTTTTGGGAGTTTCATTCCTTCAAACTGGTGATTCAGAAAAATCCATTGTCTGTCTGGAAAGGGCCCTGACTGATGCTCCCGATTCAGAGACTCTCTACTATTATCTGGGCTTTGCATATAAGAATATTGGAAAGGATGAAAAGAGTATTTCATGTTTTCAAAAGGCCATTGAGTCAGGTATTTCAGAGAATATTTCCATGTACTATAGCAATCTGGCCGAAATGTATGAAAGCAAGGAGAATTATGGACAGGCAATCAAGGCATATAAAATGGCTTATGAAAGCTCTGAAGAGAAAGAGATATTATATCATCTGGCGAGAAACTACGACATGTATTACAAAGACAAGAGCACTGCCCTTAGTTATTATGAAAAATACATGAGTTCAAATGACTCTGATAACGTTGACTACATGGACTATTCCGAGCATAGAGCAAATACATTAAAATCCATGATACATTTTGATGTAGACAGCCTCGAAAACTAAAAGACGATTCCATTTTTTTGACGACGTCAAATCATAATTGAACATGGTTTGAAGTTTTCAGTAGATAAGAATAGATTTATATACTGAAATACCATAGCCATGAAAAAACTATTCACCTTATCCGTCCTGTTAGCTTTTGCATTTTTCTGTTCTGCTCAATCCGAAGTCGAAAATTTAGAAGCAGACCTCAACGAGAAAATCCGCCGACCAAACATTGTAAAAATCAATAGTCTGGCTCTGCCCTTCAGTAATTTCTCGCTCGCCTATGAAAGGGGTTTGAAACCCAGACTTTCAGTAGGTCTTGGTCTTGGATATAAGACGGCTGGAAAAGAGCCGACTCTTTTTACTGTTAATAGTTCGGTGATGAGCGTTAATATGGATAAAATCAGAGGCGTATCAATTACACCTCATGCAAGGTATTATCTAAGAACTTGTGATCGTCTTACCCTTGAAGGATTTTATGCAGGTGTCTATCTGAGATATACCAGGTACTGGACATCGGCACAATTTGACTACTTCCCCGAAGACTTGCCTTCAGAGTCCTATAAAGCTGAACTTGCCCTGAGAGAGTTGGGTGTTGGAATTGAAATGGGTTATCAATTACTAATTAAAGAAAGGTTCAGCATCGATTTTTTGTTTTTCGGTCCAAGGTTTACTGCGTACCAGTTCAATTATGAATTCACTAATCCTCCCGGACAAGCCTTCCTGAATGACCTTTCAGATTATTTCAACGAAGTAATTGATAGATTTGGATATGACTATGAGGTGGAGATAAAAAGTGAAGGAGAATCTTCGGGAAGTACTTCTTTTGGCTTTGCCAACATGAGATTCGGACTATCATTGGGCTTTGCCTTTTAAATATTTGGGATGAAACAGGAAATGGAGAAATATACCAGTAACGATCGCCTGGTATGGAAAACTCTTTTCGATCGGCAACATGAGAATTTGAGTGAAAAGGCTTGCAAAATCTACAATGATTGTCTGGATAATATGTCTCCGGCTCTCAATGGAAACGAAGTTCCCGACTTCAGAAAAATCAATGATTGGTTTCATGGCAATACCGGTTGGAGCATGAAAGTTGTGCCGGGTTTGATTCCTGTATCCGAATTCTTTGATCTGCTGGCAGAAAAGAGATTTTGTTCTTCAATCTGGCTGAGAAGCATGGATCAGCTGGATTATCTGGAAGAGCCTGACATGTTCCATGATACCTTTGGTCATCTCCCTCTGCTTTCCGATCCAAGCTATTCTGCATTCATTAATGAATTTGGCAAACTCGGAAAACAATACATGAAGAATGAAAGAGCTGTTCATTCACTTCAAAGATTGTATTGGTATACCATTGAATTCGGCATCATCAATGAAGGTAAACCTAAGATCTATGGCGCCGGCATCATATCTTCATTTGGTGAAACGAACAGAGTGATCGAAGAAGATTGTAATGTCATTCCCTTTGACATCGAAAGCATTTTCGATAAAAATTTCAGAACGGATGTTTTACAGGAAGATTACTTCTTAATTGAGTCCTTCGATCAACTAATGCATTCCTTAGGCCCTGCTGAAGAATTACTGAGAGATCTCTAATAATTACCTCATCTACTTTCAGTTAGACTTTGCGAAGGATTTTGCAATTCATCATTTAGATATGATCTCTTTTCTTTTCATTTCTTCCCATATATTTGACCTAACAATCAATGATTATGAAACGAACGATAGCAGCCTTACTGGCAATATTTGCCTTGCAACAAATTGAAGCACAAAATGCTCTGCATTTTGATGGTTCGAACGATTATGTTCAGACGAATTATGACGGAGTAACGGGAAGCAATGACAGAACATTTGAAGCCTGGGTAAAAGTTGATATAGGTGCATCGGCATCAAATCTTTGCATCATGGATTATGGTGTAAACGCTGCAGGTAAGAGAAATTCATTTTCTGTTAAAGGTGATAGAGGGTTGACCTTTATTTCTGGTGGCACAAATGCAAATATCTCCTCACCGGCAAACGGTATTACAGAAGGACAATGGACACATGTGGCCTTTGTTTTGGATAATGGAACCGGTTACCTGTACATCAACGGAACACAGGTAGGAACAGGAAATTTGTCCAGTGTAAATACACCCGCAACAAATACCGATGTCAGGATAGGTCAAAGAGTTGCAGGTGGCAACATTCCATTTGAGGGTGCTATAGATGAAGTTAGAATCTGGAATGTGGCCAGATCTGCAAGCCAGCTTTCTGCCGACAGAAATTCCGAATACTGCACACTTCCGGCGAACCTGAAAGCCTATTACAATATGAATCATGGTGTGGCAGGTAGCAGTAATACTGGAGTGAATAGGGCGCTGGATGCCGTTGGTGGAAAAGATGGAATTCTGAACAATTTCTCTCTCACTGGGTCATCTTCAAACTGGGTTGTTGGCAGTGGAATTACAGCCGGTCTCAGCGTCAGCAGAATGGTGACTACTGTTTGTGATAGTTTTGTGAGTCCAAGTGGAAACCATGTTTGGACTGCATCAGGAAAATATCAGGATACCCTTGTGAATGCAGTCAGCTGCGACTCTCTCATAAATGTAAATCTGACTGTGAATAATAGTTTGTATACCTATGTTCAGGATAGCGTTTGTGAGCCCTATGAGAGTCCAAGTGGAAATTACATATATACCGAATCGGGTACATATTTTGATACAATACAATTACCAAATGGATGTTATGGCCTTTTTGAACTGGAGCTTGAAATAAGCATTATTGACACAACAGTTTCGAAAACAGGTCATACCCTTACCTCTAATCAGGCCAATGCCCAACATTATATTTGGCTCGACTGCGACGATAATTTTTCTCAGATCGGTGGAAGCACGAATCAGTCATTCACACCTACTCAGGATGGAAATTATGCTGTAAGAGTAACTTTAAATGGGTGTGTTGACACTTCAGAATGTTTGGAAGTGATTGGTGTTGGCTTACAAGAACTTGGGGCAACATCAGCTCGAATATATCCGAATCCTGCAAGTGATATCCTGTATGTAACTTATCGTGAGAATCAATCAGACCTGAATTACATTGTTTTCTCATCTACTGGTCAGCAAGTAATGAAAGGAAGACTTGAAGAAAAAATTGACGTATCTGCTCTCGACCAGGGTCTGTATTGGATCAAAGTGATTGGAGATGGAGAAATACTCTCACATCGATTCATGAAGAATTGAGAAAAATTTTAGGCTAATCCGGATTCGATAATCTGAATTGTTTCCTCTCGATGCTTCTTTGCTTTTGCAATGAATTCCTGGCTCACAGCCAAGTCATTTTTGTGTTCACCCGACCACAGAATCATCTCAACTAAGATAGGAATGAGGGCAATGCCCTTATCAGTGAGAGAATACTCTTTTTTAGTTTTGAGTTCCTCATAAACCTTCCACTCGATAATTCCATTTGCCTCTAATTTCTTAAGCCGGTCGGAAAGAATATTGGTGGCAATTCCTTCTTTTGACTGAAGGAAATCATTATAGAATCTCTTTCTGTCGAATACCATATCCCGTATAATTAGAAAGGTCCATTTGTCTCCGAAAAAGTCCAGCGCATAACTTATTGGGCAATCTGATCTCATAAATTTTTCACTATTACTTGCATTCTGCAAGTTTATGTATATTTTTGCTTACTTGCATTTTGCAAGTTAAAGAATAAAATCAATTAAAGATGGATACGATAAAAATAAATTTGGACTTATTGAGACAGGATCACTGGTCGGAAAAAGAAAATAAAAATGTAGAGCGACTAGTCGATTTCGTTCAGAAGCTGATGAATAATCACGACTTCGATTATGTGAGAGAAAACTTTGGAAATCCGAGATATAAACAACATAACAGAGCCATTCCAGATGGACTCGAAAACCTTATCCAATATGTACAAGCTTTTGCCAAAAGGTTTCCTGAATATGCATACGACGTTAAGCGCATTCATGCAGACAATGACCATGTCGTATTTCATTCGCACGTCACAACTAAAGCCAAAGATCGCGGTAACGAAAAGAAGGGTTTGAATATCACAGATACCTGGAAGCTGGACAATGGTGACATTATAGAACACTGGGATTCTATCCAGGCAATTGACGGTTTCATGAGATTCTATATGCTTATGACGGGAGGTAGCGTTAAGAACACCAATGGAATTTTCTGATTTATTCTTTTATAAATCTTAATCTTCCCGATTCTCCTTGATCATTGAATATATTCAGGATATAAATGCCCTTTTGAAGGGAAGACACTTCAATCGTGCTGGTATTGATGCCAGTTTCGAAACTGCCGCTAAGAACAATTCTTCCATCAATACTAATTACTATGTAGTCAAGTTTTGTATTCTTGGCAAGGTCAGTCGTGACATTAAGTTCATCATTTACAGGATTCGGATACAAACTGAATTGTATTGAATTTGAAGCGATGCTCTCAACAGATGTTACGGAAGACCGGTAAACATATACAGCATCTCTTATTTTCCCATTGATACGATGAGCACCGGGGTTTGAATGCAAAATATCGTTTCCAGACCATGCCAGACAGTTGTAGGTTCCAAAATGTGATGCAGTGGAATCACGATAGGCAGGTTCCAAACCTACTATCTCAGTCCATGTTCCTCCTGATTCAGCAAACAAATATGATTTTCCGAGAACGGTATGTCCCTTAATATTTTTAGTGGAATGGACAGCAAGTCTGCGTCCGTCCAGAGAAACGACTTCTCCAAATAAATCGCCTTCTAAACGATCTGAGGCAACGATCTTTTGTTGAAAAACGAATTTGTTATTCTGTCTTTCATAGATCTGCACGGCTCCAGTTTGATTGATATAATTCAATTCATTTTCATCGTAGTCGTTATACCGATCTGATACAACGAGATAATTGTCGCTGATTTGAATGTCCCCGGCAAAGTTTCCATGATCACCCGTGACCGGTGGCAGGACTTTCTGTGTCTGTTTCCACTTTCCACCAATCATCTCAAATATGTATACTGCTCCTAGCGAATTGCTGACATAATTACCTGCGGTATCCGTCTTGTTGTTTTCACAACCCATGGCAATAAAATCACCATACATATCCACATCAAGACCACACTGTGCAACTTGAGACCTGTCATTGGCAACAAGTTTTTGAAAAAAAGACCAGTTTCCATTCGCATCTTTTTTGTAAACAAAGACTGCGCCTGCACCCGGCAAATTGTTCATGCCATTCTCGTCGAAGGAATTTGAACGGTCACCTACTACAGCATAATCTCCGGATATTGCAACATATTTTCCCCATTCCTGACCCCATGTATTTGTAGAATCAGGATCCTGAAAACGGGCTTTTTCCACCCATTTATTATTCTCATAATTGAAAAAATAAACTGCTCCTGATCTATCGATGGTAGTTGAAGCTAAAACCTTATCATCTTCCGCCCCAACGATCATACTGTTTCCTGAAATATCTGCGTTATACCCGAAATATCCCTTGACTTCACGGTTGGAAGGAACAATCTTTTGTTTAAAGACATAATTTCCCGCCTTGTCCTTCTGATAATAAAGAACAGCACCCGATTTATTTATTCTATTCATTTCATTCTCATCGTGAGAATCTGCATTTGCACCTACGATGACATGATTCATATCGGCAGCGACAGAAATAGAAAACAATCGTCCACTATCAGAAAGCACAGGATGATAGATCGTATCATTCTCAAATAAACTTTGAGCAAAAATTGCTGAATTGAAAAGAAAGAACAGAGAGAGTAGCTTAATTTTTTCCATAATGAGACGGATTAATGAAATCAATTATAAGACTGTTTGAGAGTTATAAAGGTTGCCTTTTTCAGTTTTATTCATTAAAAAAGAGCGAAAACTGGTTCCGCTCTTCGTTATGGAAATTGCCGAAATTAAAGTTAATAGTCCTGGCCGTCCATTCCAGACTCGGCCAGCTTCCCTGTCTTTGGATCAAGAGTGCTTTCAATTCTCTTTTTATGCTCTTGCCATACAAGATCGTGGTACATATCTGAGTATTTAAAATCACTGATGCTTTCATCGTATTTCACAATACCAACAGGCACATCATCCACATTTAGTTGTCCGCTTTGATATTTCTGCTTGTCAATCAACTTCACTTGCAAATTAAACGGGTCGTATGATTTACGATTGTCAGGCGTATTCGTATTGACGATCACGCATTTGCCAACGAATTCCTCCTTGACAAAAACCAAAGTGCATGATTCATTCATTGGCAATTTGGTGGTAAATGAATTAACAGAAAAATTCTCCTCTTTTATTAATTCAGAACCAACAAAGACCTGAAGCTCAATACCTTCATTTCCATCCATCTTATCAGTTATTTTCCCATCAATGGTCAAAAACTGATCCGAGGAAGATTGAGCCCCGCAAACAAGGCTCAAGGTCAAAAGAAATGCAAGAAAAAAACTAACTATTAAATACCTGTGTTTGGCTATAGGTGTTCTCATAACAAGACATTTTAGTTAATAAATAGGTTTAAGGTTGAGAGCACAAGTGAGAATTCTAATCACTCCTTTGTGCTCTGAGAATTGTTACGTCAGACTAAATTCTGTGGTTGCTGAAAACTGACCTGATTTTGTCGATGGCAAGGCCTTTTTTGTGAATGGTATACCGACTTATGCCCTTTGAAGATGATGTTGAAGCCTCGGAAAGATCTGGTTTCTCAGCCTTCTTGGAATTCGAATGTAGGTCCCATCCGACATTTTTAACACAGATCTGGCAGGATCAACCTCTGTAAGGTGTGTGACATTGATGATATTAGAACGGTTTACACGAATAAAGCCCCAACCATGAATTATTCTCTCAACGTACAGAAGATTTCGTGAAATGAGATATTGCCCCGATTCTGTGATGATATTGCAATAACTACCATCGGCCTGAATGCGAATGATGTCGGAAGGATGAAATTCTATCCATTCATTTCCAACCTTTATTCGGTAATGCCGAACCTGCTTCTTAAACAGATTTTCAATGATATCGAACCATATTTTGGTCAGGTGATTCAAGGCTATAAAATTTTGAGCAAATAAAATTTACCTATTTAAGGCGGCAATTCCTGATAAAAAACCGTCTAATTCCTCCATTTTTCGACGAAAGCCTGAGTTTAAGCCATGAATAAGGGGAATCTCATACAAATGAATCCTTAATTGAAACAAAATCTTTCTCCCATGAATATTGATTCTCAAGCCCTATTAGTAAATTGTCAGACCCATTTAAAAACAAATTCATGAGCAGCTCAGATGATCGAATTGCGTCCATGACCTTTGCTTCAGTTTATCCTCACTATGTGACAAAGGTTGAGAAAAAAGGTCGCACGAAAGAAGAATTACAGGAGGTCCTTGAATGGTTAACAGGATACAATGAGGATGAAATTCAAGATCAGATTGAGAAAAAAACCACCTTCAAAGAGTTTTTTCTAGGCTGCGAAATAAACCCGAATTCAGAACTGATAACAGGTGTAATCTGTGGTCACAGAGTTGAAGAAATCGAGAATCCTCTTACCCAAAAAGTCAGATATCTGGACAAAATGGTTGATGAATTGGCTAAGGGCCGGAAGATGGAAAAAATATTAAGAAGTCCTTCCTAAAGCATGACCATGAAGAAACATGAATGGAGAAAACAGGAAAAGACTTATTACCTGCCGAAACCAAGACCCGAAGTAGCAGTAATCCCCTCATTTAAGTTCGCAACAATTTCAGGTGAAGGAAACCCAAACAGTCTAATGTTTGCCGAATGCATCGGTGCTTTATATGCTATTTCCTATGCCATTAAAATGAATCTGAAAAAAGTCCCGCAAAAACCTGCTGGCTATCATGACTATACTGTTTATCCTCTGGAGGGTATTTGGGATCTGAATGAGGAAGCAAAGAAGAAATATGATGGTTCATTTGATAAAGATGACCTGGTCTTTAAGATCATGATCCGACAACCGGAATTTGTTACTCAGGCCTTTTTTGACGAAATGCTTGAACTCAGCAAAAAGAAGAAAGCCAATGCATTGCTGGATAAATTACAACTCGAATCGATTGAGGATGGAAAATGCATACAGATGCTACACTTGGGAAGTTTTGATGATGAACCTGCGAGCTTCAGCATAATGGAGGACTATGCAAGCGATCAAGATCTCACAAGATCCTCAAAAAAGCACCGTGAAATCTATCTTTCAGACTTCAGAAAAGTTCCGGAAGAGAAATTAAGGACGGTTCTTAGGTTTAAGATTGAATAAAGAAAATGTCAGAAAAAGAAAGGATATGAAAAGAAAAATGTCCCTTCGATTGTTATTTTAGGCAATAACCAAATTTGTCTGAAATGAAAAATCTCGCTTTTGTAGTATTAGCTTTTCTCAGTTTCCCTTCAATTCTATTAAATGCACAAGAAATTCAAGATCCTTCTTCTCAGGAAGATATCCAGAAAGCCTTAAGTGGAGGTGTTCCAATGGATCGTTGGAAAGAAGGTTTGTTATTTGATGGCGTTAGACCAATGCCCTGGCTAAAGAGTGCGGCCAACTGGTTTCCTGGAACAGAGGATGTTCAACCTAATGAAATCAGAGTCACTTTTATGGGTACAGCTCCGATGATCAGACCTGGCCAAATGAACACATCTATTTATGTTGAGCTTGGAAATGGCGATAATTTCGTTTTTGACATGGGAGAAGGAGCGGTAGCAAATTATGTTGCGGCCAGGGTGGCGTTAAATCAGATCAAACATGTATTTATCACTCACCTTCACGTTGATCACTTTGGTTCTCTTCCCTATTTATGGATGTTCGGAACATGGGCCGGTGGTTGGCATGAGCCATTAACAATTCACGGACCTTCTGGTCGAACAGAAGAATATGGAACGAAAACCATGGTGGAAGGAATGAAGATGATGCTCGGTTGGCACCGTGATGCTTTCAGCGTTTTTCCTGTGGGAGAAGGACATGACATTCAGGTGAATGAGTTTGATTTTAGAGACAATGGCGGCGTGGTTTATGAAGAAAATGGAGTAAAGATCATTCATTGGCAGAGGTCACACGCAAAAGATGGAGCCTCAGGTTACAGACTGGATTGGAATGGCATGAGTGTAGTTTGGACGGGTGATGGAAGGCCAAGTAAATTAGATATTGAGTATTGTAAAGGTGTTGATTTGTACATAACAGAGTTACAGCAAGAGGTTGTAGAAATTAATTCAGGTGTACAAGGTGTTCCTCCTTTCCTGGGAAGATATACTATAGATACTCACCACTCTCCTGCATATGGTGTAGGATATGTTGCAAATGAAATACAACCCAGAATGCTCATGACAACCCACCAGAGTTATGATCCATTTCTCAATGAAGAAGTGACTGCAGAAGTGCGTGAACATTGGAAAGGTCCATATCGCTTTGGGGCTCCTGATGGAATTGTGGTTAATCTTACTAAAGATGCAGTTTGGGTGCGAGAAGGAATCCTGCCGGAGTACCCAAACTCAAGAGCACCACAATTCGATTTTACAAATGGTCAGTTGGTTGTTCCCCACCCTCCTCATAGCAGAGAAGATATACAAGAACCATTTGTAAGAGAACAGCAAATCGATCCAGATCTGTATTACCCTGAAGGCTATAAGCCGGAACTATTAGAGGATTGGCCTGTTGAAGGAGATTTGGTTGTTCCTATTGAAGCTCTACCTGAAAACCTCAAAGAGAGTATGGGTGCTCAGTGGAGATTGAAAGAGAAGAACAAAAAAATCCTGGAAGTAGAAGGAAAATAATATTGTTTGAAAAGGGTCGCGTGGTCCTTACTCTATCAGAATCTTTCTCGTTTCAATCTGCATTTCATTTTCGATGTGAATGAAGTATGTACCTGTTTGCAATTGACTGATATCTATCGACCCATGTGCTTCCATCGTCTCACTTATATGAAGTCTTGAATAAATGTCGTAGATCTTCACTTCGCTAGTGCCAAATAAACCCTCAAAATTCAGTCTGAAATTTGCCGGATTTGGATAAATAAGAATGTCATTTTTTGAATACTTTGATATTCCCACTGCCGTGTACATACATTCAGAAGTATCCGTACAATTATTCTGTGTCACGATCACAGCATAACGGGCATGTTCATCAAATTCAAAGATTCTACCTGTATCGGCCGCAATACTGTCACCATCACAGTTATACCATTGAAAAGTGGCTCCACTTGCCAAGGCCGCTAGTATAAATCCCGATTGTGTAAATCGTGTATCTACGGTGTCAACATCTATACTCAGATTAGACGTAGAATCACATCCATACTGAGATGTCAGGGTTACACTATAGTTGCCTTCATCTTTTAAATATTGGCCATTGAATTCCACAGAATCACCTTCGCAAATACGATGATGTGCACTCGTGGTATCAGCTTCATGAACTACCAAATCGAGCTGAACGATAGAATCGCATTGTCCTGCAACAGAATAACTTGTGAAGTACCTGCCTCCGGAATTTCTGTAAGTGCCTCCAAACAAAAAAGAATCGCCTTGACAAATGTTTCCGTTTGTATAAGTATGAGTCTGATAACCGCCAACCCAATTTGAAGTTGATCCCGACAAGGAAAAATTCAACATGTCGGCATTGGCATTGCCCATTACATCAACCACCGTATCTCTTCCTGAGTTATTTGCGCCTGCTTTAGCCTGATCAAATGGATAATAAATCTCAAGGTTTGCCATGCTCGTATCTACACCGTAATTATACATACAGGTTACTTCTGTTGGACTCAGTGATTTACTCCATAGAGTCACATCATCCAGGCGTCCATCGAGGGAGAAGTAGGAAGATGACCATGGTAAGGCACCGAGGTAAAATGTTCCACCAGATCCTGAGAATGTTCCACTTGCCGCAATGGAATCTACTTTACTTCCATTTCTATAAAGTGATAGTTCAGAACCATCATAGGTCATGACGAAATGTTGCCATATATTCAAGACTAAAGACGAGCTTACGACGTCGTAATTCGTTCCCCCACTATTTCTGAATCGAGCTTCAAGGGTTGTTGCATTCAGTTGTAAAAGATAAAAATCCTGAGACGAATTGTTTCTGAAACCAGCAAAACCAAAAGGGCCACCATTTTTTGTGGGTCGTATCCACATCGACATTGAAATGGCACTACCGCCAACCAAAGCAGAAGCATTGGAAGCTTCGGCTCGGTCATTCGAGCCGTCAAAATCGAGCGCATTGGACTGTGAAAATGTGAATTGTGCGGTTAAAATGATAGTTGCCAGAGTAATAATTGAGCGCATAACTGAGGATTTGAATAAATAAAAATATAAAAATTGACAAGGTTTGGTCAGGGAACAAGAAGGAAGAAGACCGTTCGACCTTTGTCGGTTCATTAAATGAAATGTTTTTCCATATCATTCCTATGACATTGAAGGCTTATGAATAAAAAAACCCCACATTTAATGCGGGGCACAAAATTTCAAAATGATTTTCAGATTAGTTGGCAAATCTTCTGTTCGCCCAGGAAGATAGTTGCCAATGGAATGTTTCAAGTTCTTTGATCATTTCGCTGACCATTAAGGCTGTACCAACATCTCCATTTGCTGATGCTGATTCATGAGTTCCTAGAAGCGATTCGGTAAGCGACTGGATGTCTTTGATTAATTCAAAAATCATAAGTTGCGAACTTTTATCTGTATCTGTCTGTTCAATTATTGCATTTTTCATGTAATTCTGCAATCTTACTTCCGGAAGCACACCAAATATTCTTATACGCTCAGCTATCTCATCAATATTCTCGGCAGCCATTTTATACATTTTCTCAGTTACTTCATGTACTTCAAAAAAGTCACCTCCAACTACATTCCAATGAAATCCTTGGAGTTTGTGATAAAATATTTGGTAATTACTGAGATTCTTGTCCAAATTAGATACGATCTCTGCAGTTTCAAGTTTAGTGTATCCTAGTTGTTTTGAGCTTTGTTCTTTGATCTTCATTATGTTTAAATTTATTATTGAATTATTTTTTTCTTTAATGTTTAAATAGGGTTTTCTTCGGGATGACCAAGGGCGTCAAAGTATAGTCGCTTTGATTTGTCATCATTACTCACTTCAATGGCATACATTTGATGAGAACCCGGCTTTTCGTATTCAAAGCCCTTCTGATAATTCCAAGAATCAAGATCTTCCTTCTTTAATTGATCCATTACAATTTTTGGAATTTCTTCTTTGGGAATTCGTCTGAATTCTGCTACAATCATCATATCCTCTCTTCCGGAATTGACGATGGTCTCATAATCTTCTTCGCCATCGGTAAAGTTAATCAGGCGGTATCTGTCGCCAATGTCAAAGACCCCCTTCAAGGTGATTTTCTCCGATAAGTGCGGATATAATGTAACAAGACTCTGACTATATTTTTCTATTAAATCAGGATCTTCCACAGGTGCATATTCCTGTGATTGAATATGGAAATAAGAAAATAGTAGTGCTAGCGCACAAAAAACATTGATCTTCATGATACTTAGTTTTTAAATGGTTTGAAAATACCGACTACTGGTCGGTGTATTTGAGAATTGCGAAGGCAAAGTGCATAACCCAGAATGGGTTAGCTAACTGAAGATGTTTTAATTCGCATCATGTAGATATTATACGAAAAAATTATCGATTTTCAAAATCGAGATTACTTTTAAAACAACATTTAACTCCATCCTACTGATTAATTGTTGCTTAGCATAGGTGTGCAAAATTTAGCTCACAAAGTGCTAGGAGTCCTTGATTTAACCTTGGCCACTTGCTAAAGATTGAACTCATTCAATTTGAAAATGTAATTTTATACCATGCGAATAAACGGTCACGGACATATTCTTCCTGAGCCTTCACAAATTCCCAAATTCATGCGGGAAAAAAAGCTCTTCTGGATCGATGATGATAAGAAATTCATGAGACAGGGTGATTGGTCGAGGCCGATCACGGCTCCCAGTTTTTTCTTGCAAGAAAAGCTGGAATGGATGGATGAAAACAACATCGATCATGGAGTGATGCTTTGTCTTTCTCAGTTGTATTGCAATGGATGGGAAGAACAGGACTGTTACGACGGAATACGATTCCAGAACGATTACAATGCAAGTCTTCAGGGCGACTATCCTGATAAATTCACATGTGGATTTGTTGTTCAGCCACTGTATATGGACCAGGCACTGGCTGAAATCGACCGTTGCGTGAATGAGCTTGGAATGCGAATGCTTTGTCTACCAACCCACTTTCTCAATGCAGAAGGAGAATGGCTATCCGTTGCCGAGGCAGATGTAGATCCAATTTATGAACTGGCCAACGAACATGGCTTAGCCGTTCAGATCCATCCTTATGATGGTGAAAAAATGATCGCACTAAAAGATCAATATTGGAGATTTCACCTGGTTTGGATGATGGCTCAATGTGCAGACACACTTCACCTTTTTACATTACGGGATCTGCCAAATAAATTCCCGAACATTAGAACATGTTTTGCTCATGGCGGTATGCTCGGGATTGCCAATTACGGAAGAAGGATTCAGGGCTTTGATGGAAGGCCGGATATTTTCAAAGGCCTGGAAGATCCCAGAAAAACATTGGAAAGCAAAAACCTCTTTTTTGATACGCTGGTGCATGATTCATACACATTAGAATTACTCAAAAAACGAGTAGGTGCAAGTCAGATCGTTATGGGCCTCGATGATCCATATCCATTAGGAGAAATGGAAGGAGTTGGCACTTCTTACCCTGGTCGGGTGGTTGACTATGCTGCGGAAGTTGGGATAATCTCTGAGCAAGAAAAAGATGACATCTGGCACAAGAATGTGCTGGATTGGTTGGGGATTGAGTTACAGAAGTCAGAGTGAGAGTGGGAGTGAGAGTGTGAGTGATTCCAAACTAGATCACGAAGCGCCATACAAGTTTTGCCAGAAGGGTGCTTCGTTCTGAATTAAATTCACCTGTTTCTGTGTCGACCAATTGGTTATAAATCAGATAGAAATCCGTCCCGATCTTGGGAATAAGTTGCAGTCTAAAGTTGACATTCAGTTCCTGCTGAGCTGAATTCCATTGCCCAAGCAATGACCCAAAAGCCTGAGGATGGAAAGCATACTCAATACGCGATCCTATTAAGTCGGTTTCAAAACTTCCCTGAGGCAGATCGATAATATTCTTTTCGTAGTTCGCATTGATGTTGAAGTTTTTGGTGGCTCTCCATAGAAAGATAGCCTCTCCCAAGATCCTATTTCCTTCAAAAAATTCTCCAAAACTACCTCTTGTGCTGAACGAAAACTCCCGGGCTTCAAAGGTCTCAAAAAATACATTCAATCGATTCCACCAGTATTCACCCTGGGTAATCACCACGTCCGGGAATATCTCAAAATCTTCACTCAGGCCTTCGGCAACTCGCTCGACATCAACAAAGAAACCTTCTCCTGACCTCGTTTCGAAGCCCAGCATTCTTATTCTATAAGAAAAGGATTGAAGCTCCTTAGTATCATCATACTGAACGTAGGTCATTCCAAAAGGCGAGAAGAAAAACTGTCTGATCCATTTAAAACGTTTCTTGGGTCGTGGCTGAAGAAAAACCTGTCCGAAAGTTTCCTGAAAATCTCTTCTTCGCATCAGACCAACTTCGGGATCAAAAGGGGCCGGACTTCTTTGTGCAGAAGCAAACACCCTCAGGAAATCATTTGGCAGACTCATGTAAACACGGTATGCAAATGCATCGGCATTATATCCTGAGTCGGTATTGTATGTTTGAATGTAAGAGCCACCCAGATCAAAATTACTTTTGCCGAATAATCTGGCTGTACTATATCGTCCGTTGGCTCCTGTAGTAGTGTGCCATCTTCCTTCAGTAAATTTATTGGTAGTCATAGCCCCGATCACACTTTGCGCACCAACATCCTGCCGCCAGCTCAATGTGGAAAAGTTTGTCATGGGATCACCATGTGCCTCTGCCGTTTGAATGCTCATGGCTCCAAGGGTGGATCTTTTCTCCTTGCCTAGTATTCTTGCACCGGCAATTATAGGTACGGTTTCTCTTGTTTCGCTCAGACCAATTCGTCTGGTGTAGAAAGGAAGAATCCGATTTCCTCCAAAACCAAAGTCAAAGAAGTCATCCCCTTCGAGGAAAAATTCACGTAATTCAGGAAAGAATAGTGGGAATCGAGTAAGGTTGATCTGTTGGCGGTCTGCCTCTACCTGGGCAAAGTCTGTATTAAAAGTAAGGTTAAGACGATAGCTTGTCCCGATTAAGGCATTAATGTCGCCACCCAAATTACCAACGGCTTCATTTCCCTCGGCAGTATTTTCACCACCGGCCAAACCATATGGTTTGATTTCAACAAATAGTTTATCTCTTAAATTCTTCAGTCCTTTTAATACACCGGCCTGACTCACATCTGAAATGTCGTAATTGCGCTGCCACCCCTGCCATCTGGCTTGTTGGCGATTTCTACGGATATTTCTTTCAAAGTTTATTCCCCACCATTGCTCTTCTTCTCCGGGTCTGTATTTCAACGTATAGAATGGGATCTTAATTTCAGCAAACCATCCTTCATCGGTGATCTGAGTACGCACATCCCAAACTCCATTCCAGAATTGATTTATGGAACCTCCATTGTTGAAGATTTGGAGATCTGCCCGGGCACCGTTTGGATTGATGACAAACTGAAAACCATTTCGACGATCCAGGTAAGTGTCAATTATGACCATAAAATTATCATCGAGATTGAAGCTAAAATCCCTTCGCATTTCCTTGGCAATGATCTTATCCGGTTCTCTGTCGTAGCACCAAACCCCGATATACATGTTCTCATTGTCAATTAGCACGGCCACTTCCGTTCTTTCAGAAATAGGTTGACCCAGATCAAGCTCTCTTTGAGTAAAACTGGAAATCTTTTGTGCAGTGGCCCATTCAGGTTCTTCTAGCTTACCATCAAAAGCAAAGCCATTCAATAAGGGAGAGGCCTCAATACTCTCGGAGGTGATTGCTCCCATATCAACTTCCTGGGCATTTGCATCTGAAAACACAAAAACCAAAAGGGCAATAAAGCTTATTCTATGGAGCCTTTTCACAGCTTGCGAATTTACCAAAGCGTTGTTGTCGAAACTTATTTTATTGAAGGATTAAACCTTAGATAACCAGGTAAATGCCTTATCAAATGTTGGAAATGCTTTCAAGGGATGATCATTCTTTCTCAATCTGATAAATAAATTGAACAAGATTCTATTCGCCAGACTGGGAAATACATGTGCTTCGGCTTTCAATGTCCTCATGTGGTCCTGAGCAAATTCACGCGCGTCCGGAGTGAAATCCACGTAGCGATCAACTTCGATAAGTAATTTTGTCTGATCTGAAGGACTCATTTCAGTGCCAATCTTAAGTGCATCCTGAATGTCTTCCTTTTCTATGAAACTGTTTTCGAAATAATGGATATAAAGGAATCGATCTTCCAACATGTATATTTCATACTTGTCGGTTGAAATTCGATTTTGATCTTTCTTATCTAGGGTATTTTCGATGACTAAAATTACGACTTAATTGATTGAAAATTAATTCGTTTTTTAATTCCCCAACTTAGTTGCAAATTAAGTCAACTCGCTCTCAAGTTGATCTTCAAAGGTATTCTTGTATCTCGCTAGCTCGGTTTGAAAGTCAGAACGCCAGCGAGCGAGTCGGCTAGCAGGCTCATTCCAACTTTTTGATTATTCCATAGAGCATTTTGGAGATTTCTTCGAGGTTGGAATACAAGTTTTGATCGACTACTTCTTCATCACATTTTTCAAGATATTCAAGAAGAGCGGCACATTCAAAGGCACTACCTCTTGAGATAATCAGGAATCTCTTTCTATCTGCTTTAGAAAACCGGGAGCTGCTTTCTGCAATGTTTAAGACAATGCTTTGAGAAGCACGTTTGAGCTGATCTTTTGTTGACTTATCCGATAACTTATTTAGAATTGATCGAATCTCTTTATTGAAAGCTATTGCTTTGTGATAAACCTGAAGTTTTTGAAAATCGAACATGATTCGAAATTCATTAAATCTATCCGAATTAAAAAAGAGAGATGGGGTTGAAAAGAGACAAGGAAAGAGTCAGAGTCAGTGTCAGAGTGACAGCGAGCTGAAAAAGAGAAGAGCGAGGCCCTCGCTCTCGCTTCTGACTCTCGCTCTCGCTCTTTTTCGCTCCTCAGGCTGGGCTCGAACCAGCGACCCTCTGATTAACAGTCAGATGCTCTAACCAACTGAGCTACTGAGGAATGTTTTTCCGAAAAAATCGGGAGGCAATATTACAAAAGAAAGTTCAATCAAACCCACATTTTTATTGATAATTCTTTTTATAATCTATATTTATCAGGACATGCAGAGACTTAAGCTCATTTCAATCTTTACTGCACTGTGCTTTTTCATTTCATGTGGAGGCCCTACCGGTGATAATGAAAGTCCAGATTACCAAAATGCCGACACTAGCCTGGTTGAGGAATTCTCGGGTATTCCTAATGAAGAAGTACAAAGAGATCTGAAGGATATCAAAGAAGATGGGGTGATCCGTGTGATCACCATGTACAGCAGCACGAATTATTTTCTTTATCGTGGACAAACCATGGGTTATGAATATGAGTTGATACAACGTTTGGCCAAAGATTTCGGACTTAAAATAGAATTGGTTGTAGTAAGGACAATCCGTGAATTAGTTGAGAAACTGAGAGCAGGTGAAGGCGATATCGTTGCAGCGGGCATGACCGTTACAAACAGTCGTAAGCATTATGTGCGATTTACAAATGCTCTCTATCAGACCAATCAGGTTTTGGTTCAGCGTAAACCCTCAAACTGGAGAAAATTAAAACTGCATCAAATCGAACAAAGTCTCGTTAGAGATCCTATTCATTTGCTCGGTGATACCGTCCTGGTCAGGAAGAATTCGTCATATTTCCACCGATTGACAAATCTTGAAGAAGAATTGGGCGGGAACATTCACATTATTGCAGTAGATAACATGGACACAGAAAAGCTAATTTCTCTTGTTGAAGAAGGTGAGATCAAATACACAGTGGCCGACAAAAATCTCGCCGAGGTGAATGCTGTGTATTTCCCCGATCTTGATGTGAAGACAGATCTCAGCTTTTCACAACAGATCGCATGGGCCGTGAGAAGAACTTCGCCGAACCTGGCTGATACCTTAAATATATGGATCGAAAAGATGAAAAAGCGCAATGATTATTATGCCATCTACGACAGATATTACAAGAGTTCGCGATCAATGAAAAAAAGAGTGGAAAGTGATTTCTTTAGTGAAAAGACCGGTAAGATCAGTCCTTATGATGAGATAATAAAAAAATATGTTGAGCCTACCGGTTGGGACTGGAGACTCGTTGCTTCATTGGTGTACCAGGAGTCACAATTCAATCCCAAAGCACACTCCTGGGCCAAGGCTTCAGGACTTATGCAGATCATGCCGAGAACAGCGAGAGACCTCGGTATTAAAAACATTCATGATCCGAATGATAACATTCGTGGAGGAGTAAAATACCTTAAACAGATCTGGGACCATTGGGAGGGAATTGAAGATTCAACGGAACGATTTAAAATGACATTCGCATCTTACAATTGTGGCATGTTCCATGTAGAAGATGCCCGTAGACTTGCCGAGAAAGAAGGAATGAATCCGGATGTCTGGAATGAAAATGTTGAAGTACAGATCCTCAACCTTCGATTTTCGAAATACTACCGAGATCCAATAGTGAAATATGGCTATGTAAGAGGAAGTGAACCCGTCAAATATGTGAGAGAGATTTTTGAGAGATACGAGGATTATAAGAGGTTTATACCGGAATAAAGTCAGAAGAAAAAAGAAAAACCCGCCTGCCGGAGCTCCGGCCAGTGCGCCGTCGGGCAGGAGTCAAAAGAAAAACTTCTTTCTTCTGACTTATGACTTCTGACCTTTTTCTTTACCTAATAAGATTAACCATACCGGAAAGAAGAACTTCTTCCCCATTTTCATCTACACCTTTGATGCGATATACATAGGCTCCCTGGGCCATGGCGGCTCCATTCTGGTCTCTTCCGTTCCATCCGCTAAAGAAGTCTTCGGAATAATAAATAACCTCGCCTGAGCGATTAAATACTGTCATCTCAAATTGACGCAATGGATTTCCTCTGACACGGAATACATCGTTCGTTCCGGAACCATTTGGAGTGAATGCCGTTGGAATAAAGATCTCAGGATTCACAACCGAAACGGTTATAGAATCACTGTCTTCACAATTGAATGCATCCGTTACCTCAACCAGATAGGTTGTTGTTTCTTCCGGATTTGCAACAGGATTTGGAATGGCTGTATTACTCAGACTTCCTCCTGGTGTCCAGGTATATTTGATCCCTCCCGAAGCATTCAATTCTACCCACTCTCCTTTGGCAATAGTTACATCCTCTCCGGCATCTGCGATCGCCTCACGGACAAGAACAATGACCTGATCGACAATGGCTTCACATTCTTTGTACGATACAGCCACTTCATACTCCTGTCTGAGCGCTTCTGTTCCAGTGAAAATAGGAGATGATGATGTGGCATCGTCAAGACCGGTTTGCGGACTCCAGGAATATGTTTGACCTTCTATCCTGGATGAACCGATTTGGATGGAATCACCCACACATAATTCTACATCTGCTCCTGCATTGGCAAAAGCCGAAGTGAGCATCGTAATCATTACTGTATCATTGGCCGTGCATCCGGATGTATCATTAGAAACGGTTAAAGTATACTGTGTAAATTCTGCAGAAGGACAGGCCGTTGGATTGGCTTCACTGGCATCATCTAGACCCAGAGCAGGGAACCAGGAGTAGGTAAATCCACTAGTAGCAGTTTCGCCCAATTCTATGCAATCATCAGCACATATGATGGTGTCAATGCCGGCATAGGCCTGAGGTAATTCGTTTATATCAACAAAGGCCGAATCTGAATTATTACAGTACACATCACTGACACGCAACAATACTTTATGAGATCCCCGTGCCTTGAATTGAATGTTTTCAGGATTTTCAGACGTTGAATTGGATGGGAATGCTTGAGAACCAAAATCCCATTGGTATCTCCATCTGTTTCCGGTACTTCCCACATTCAGAAAATCAACACTTTCTCCCTGGCAAACTGGTGCTGTTGACGAGAAGAATACCTCTGGTGTTTTATTTACAACAACGGTTGTAGTGGCCGTGTCGTAACATTTACCTATGCCCAATACAAGTTCAACATGTTCGATGGCCGGACTTGAATAAACGGCTCTCCAAGTCATCGGATTGAATGACGGATTTCCACTGAAAGACCAGACATATGTATACTGATTAGATCCAACCGGAATACCGTTCACTCCAAATTGAATTGAATCTCCGGTACAAACGGGAGAAGAAGATACAATAGAGGCAATTGGTGTCGTGTCAACAACAACACTTCCGGTCACCGTCTCAGAACAGAAGGAATTCGTGACCGTAAGACTTATATTTTTCGTGCCCGCACTTCCATAAGCCACATCAGGCGGATTTACAGCGGCAGAATTATGTGGGAATGACGATCCTCCAAAATCCCAGTTATAAATCCAGCCCTGTCCTGTATTGCCTGTATAGTTGAAAGCAACCTCTGTACCCTGACAAACCGTATCAATATTTGTAAAAGAAGGCTGGGGAGTTCTTACTATGTTAATATTCAGATATGAAGTGTCAACACAGTTCCCGTCAGTAACGATCTGTCGTATCGACTTTATTCCGTCGTTCGTATATGAAATATTTACCGGGTTCTCATCAGTGGATGTAGCCGGGCTTGAACCTGAACCGAAGTCCCATGCATATGTTTTGTTCTGACTTCCCGTGTTGTTAAACGACACACTGTCGCCAGTACAGGCTGGAGCCGTTGATGCAAATCCTGCATCGGGTGTAACTTCAATTGCTATCTGCTGAACGCTTGTGTCACTGCAAACTCCGTTCGTGACTGTCAGCGTAATGTTTTTATTTCCTGCGCCTTGATAAGCTATGCCTTGTGGAGATGGATTCGAAGAAATTCCCTGACTGGCTCCGGTCCCGAAATCCCAGTTAAAGGTCCAACCTGTTCCATTGCTTCCTCCATAATTGAAGTTCACTGGTGCATTCTCACATTGGGGAGCATTGCTTGTGAATGATACCTGTGGCTGCTCAATAATGTAGATTACCATCACACTGGTATCACTTCCACCGTTCAGACTAGAAATCATCTGAACTGTTTTAAAACCGGGTGTGCTATAAACAACACCAGTCGGATCCTTGTCGGTTGAAGTAGCCGGTGAGGCTCCGGAACCAAAGTCCCATGAATAAGTTGCATTCACGCTTCCTATGCTTTGGAAATCCACTCCCGCACCTTCACATTGAGGAGCCGTGGTCACAAAATTGGATGATGGCGGATTATCAATTACAATGGTCTGTGTATATACTATCGTAATTGAGCCATTGGTAACTGTTAACGTAATTGTCTTGGTTCCCGGTGAAGAGTAATAAACAGCCGGTGGATTAGGTGAAGTGGATGTGCTTGGCATGGCCCCTGACCCAAAGTCCCATGTATAAGTGAAATTACTTCCTGAATTACCCGTGTAGGTAAACTGTATTGGAAATCCAATTGGCTGAGGAGCATTGCTCGTAAATGATGGGTTAGGAGTTGTGAGTACATTCACGTAACCTACTGTTGTGTCTGAGCAGCCGGCTGAAGAAGTAATCAAAGTGACTGTTTTATTTCCTTCTGTGCTATATGTGACACCTGATGGATTTTCAGCCGTGCTCGTCGCGGGACTTGCGCCGCTGCCAAAATTCCATGAATAGCTAACACCACTTGTACCATTGTTGGTAAAGTTCACTCCATACCCAACACCAACCGGTCCCGAACTCAGGAAGGATGCAGTTGGTCGTGCATTGATGGTAATATTCTGTGTGATGGTCTCAATACAGTTTCCATTATAGACTGTCAAGGTAATGGTCTTGGTTCCGGGTGTATTGTACATAACACCCGTTGGATTCTGTGAAGTTGATATTGCAGGAACGGCCCCTGCACCCAGATCCCATCTGTATGTCCAGCCTGTTCCTGTCGTACCATTATAAACAAAGTTTATTGCTTCCCCTTCACATTGAGGAGCATTTGAAGTGAACGAAGGTTGAGGAGTTTCGTCAATGGTAATTCCTTTGTAAAGAACAAGAGTTGTATCTCCGCAATTGATATTCATTGAGTACTTGACCAGTTTCAATCCCGGTGTACTATATACAATGTTCTGTGGATTTTCCAGATTCGAGGTTGCCGGTGTGGCTCCCGAACCAAAATCCCAGCTATATAGAATTCCGGGGCCAGTGCTTCCCGTATTTATAAAATTCACGGTATCTCCGTTACACGAAGGAGCTGTGCTCGCAAAGTCGATCTTAGGGTTATCTACTGTAGAGCCAAAACTATTTGCTTCAAGAAATACACCTGAATCCCATACAAAGTCAAAAGCATCAGCAACGACAAGTTTGATATGATATGTTTGACAAGGCACGACCGGTGCAACGGCTGTAAGCGGAGTGGTGAAGGCATCAAATTGTACTTTGTTTATGTTCGCCGGACTATTAGGGCTTGATTGTGCTCCACTGGCCAGGTTTCCGTTTGAAATGTAATAAGCAGTATTTGTAACAGCATTTACGTTATTGATCGAAACCGGTGTCGAAGTTCCCGGAATCAGGGCAATGTTCAGGTCAGTGTAATTTCCGCCGGCAGGATTTGGTCCAGTGAGAAGGAATGCAAAAGCGTCGTTAAAGGAGGAAGAGTTTGGTGGTGCATACTCCGGATATTCTTCCGAAGCAAACACATAGTTAAACATGATGGTGTCTGAGATCGGTTTGAAATCGAATTCAAGTACTGCGGCATCTCGAGATGTAATTGGTGCGATTATCGTATTGATGTCCGCATCTCCGGGCTCACCATTGTTCCTACTCCTGTTTCCCACATTATTAGGTCCAATGGCATTGGTGATACTTCCCGTTGTGAGCAGCACACCTTCATCAAAACCAATGTTCGAATTCACACTATTGAATTCACCCCTTGCAAGAATATCTCCTGTGTAGGTAATGTTAGAAACCGTCACTCCATCCCCCAACAGAACATCCTCCACAAGTTCTTGTGGTGTTTTGGCTCCACTGACCGTCAACTGGGAATAAAGGAAAGAAGGCATTCCCAGTGCCAGTGCGACACAGATAGATCTATATGTTGTTTTGAGATTCAATTCTAGAATGGATCAAACGGATTTGGTGAGAAAACTTTTCCTTTTTTACTTCCCCATGGAAGTTTATATCCAAGACTCAATTCGTTCACCGTTGCATTCGACACACCTGAACTCAACTCAGCTCCAGGCAGATCATATGAATATCCAAGTGTCAGATTCTTCCAATTCAATCCCAATGCAAAGGCAAAGGCATTCGAGTTTCGATACCAAAGTGCAAGAACAGCTCTGAAATCATCACTTACGTTATATCCCGTGTAAAGTCCTGTAGAAAACTCACCCGGACCCACCTGATCATCATATCGGATCTGGGGTGTAAAATCCAGTTTGCCGTTTGTATAGATCTTAACCCCGGCAATGGTGGTTAGTCGCATGGGTAATGTCGCATCTCCATCCAAATAAGAAACAACAGGATTGTTCACATGATATGCAGAAACTCCGGCAAAGGCATTCAAGGTTTTAACGCTGTCTTCCATAGGATTGAAGAACCACAATAAACCAAAACCGGCATCCACATAAGAAGTGTTTTGAGCGAGCAGTGCTTCACCGTTAGGATTATTCTCATCGAAGCTTCCCTGCTGATATTGCTCATCAAATGTCAGGCCATCCGTGCTTAAAGAACTCTGCACAAAACCTCCCATAATAGATGTACTAAGGAAATGTCCTGTGCTTGACAACTTCAATGTATATCCAATAGCCAATCCACCATCAAAGGTGCTGAAAGCACCTTGTTCATCCGACATCACATTAAGACCAACATCCAGTTTATGACCATTGTCCTGCATCAACACAGGTACCATGTAGGTAAACTGACCGGTGTTGTAACCTTCAGCAACCGTCGACCACTGACTTCTGTATCCAAGATTGAATGACATATCATAATTCGTTCCCATAAGGGCAGGATTCAATCTCAAAGGATTGGAATATTGCTGTGTAAATCTTACGTCCTGTGCAAATACTTGACTAAGGCACATAATTCCTACCAGACCTGCTATGACTTTTGTTTTCATGACTAGTATATATAAGTTCTTTGTTATCTGATTAAGTTGACCATTCCATTTTCAACGACCGGCGTACCATCTGAAAGACTGGCTTTCACACTGTAGACATAAGCGCCGGAAGGCATTTTTTCACCACTTCCCTGTCTTGTCCCATCCCAGCCATTGTCAGGATTTGTACTCGAGTAGATCACTTCACCGCTTCGGTTGAACACCAGCATCGTGAACTGAACCGCCCCATTGGTTCTCACATAAAAAATATCATTGTTACCGTCGCCGTTTGGTGTAAAAGCGGTAGGTGCCCATGTATCGGCATCCACTACCGTAACGGTCATTGAATCTTCATTCTGACAAGAGTTCTGATCTGTCACCAATACCACATAGGTTGTAGTTTCATCCGGAGAAGCAACTGGATTGAAAATTCCCGAATTGCTCAGTCCAAGAGCAGGTGACCATTGATACATGATTCCACCTGTTGCCAATAACTGAGTGGTTTCACCCCTGGCGATCTGAACATCATCGCCGGCACTTACCACAGGATTCTTGTATACTGTAAATACTACTTCATCGCTCACCACTTCACATCCTTTATATGATACTGAAACAGTGTAGATGGTAGTGCTATCAGGAGCAGCTATTGGAGAAGGAGCTGTATCATTACTTAATCCTTCAGAAGGTGTCCATGTGTAGGTTTGACCTTCAATCAAGGCAGCACCGATCTGAATGGAATCACCTTCGCATCCCTGAATATCTGGACCTGCATTGGCCACGGCAGATTGCAGCATAGTCACAACAACTGTATCCATACTCATGCAATTGTTTCCATCCGTTGTTGTTACAACGTAGGTATTAATGCTTGCTTTTGGACAAGCCAATGGATTCGCCGATGTATCATTGTCCAAAGTGGAAGCCGGGAACCATTGATATGAATATCCGGCAACAGCACTGTCGCCAATATTCACACATCGATCAGCACAAATTGTTGTATCAGGTCCTGCATTTGAAACCGGAAGTGAATTGATATTAATTGTTACGGTATCACTGTTTGAACAATTGGCATCTGAAACAGTCAGACTTACCGTTTTAGAACCACCGTTTCCATATTTAACGTTACCGGGATTTTCAGAAGTGGAAAGATTCGGATTTGCTCCAGCACCGAAATCCCAGATGTAGGACCATCTGCTACCTGTGCTGCCCTGGTTGGCAAATGCCACAGATTCTCCGGCACAAACAGGTGCCGTTGAGGTTATACTGATTGAAGGAGTCTCATTGATATTGATCACTTCCGTAACAGTATCGCTGCACGCTCCTACACTTACAGCAAGTGAAATACTTTCTACTCCGGCATTCGCAAATGTCACACCACCCGGATTCTCCAAGCTTGATGTGGCCGGACTACCATTTCCAAAATTCCATGTATAGGTTGTACCTGTTACTCCTGTTGTTCCTGTATTGGTAAAAAGTACTGTATCTCCTGTACATGATGGAGCTGTGGTGCTCATAGATGCCATAGGCTGAAAATCTATGGTCACAGCCTTGAAAGCAGTATCGGAGCAACCCTGATTTGTGACTGTCAGTGTAACATTCTTGTTTCCTGCTCCGGTGTACTTAACACCCTGTGGGCTGAGTGCTGTTGATGTAGATGGATTTGAACCGTTACCGAAATCCCATGCATAAGTCCAGCCATTTCCTGTACTTCCTAGATAGGTAAAATTGACATCGGCGCCTTCACACCTTGGACCATTATCGGTAAAGTTAGGAGCTGGAGTTTCTCTGATATTAATAAAGTTGATCGTGGTATCCGTACAAGTTCCCTGTGTATGAATTTGACGAACCGTTTTTATACCCGGCGTGCTGTAAATAATACCGGACGGACTTTCTGTTGTGGCCGTTGCAGGTGTAGCTCCCGCTCCAAAATCCCAGGCATAGGTGATTCCACTTGTTCCATTGTTAAGGAAATTCACCGAATCTCCGGTACAACCTGGAGCATTACTGCTGAATCCAGACACCGGCGTGAAGTTGATCGTTAAATTCTGAGTTGTTGTTTCAGCGCACAATTGATTGGTTACTGTAAGCGTAACTGTCTTACTTCCTGACCCTGTATACATAACTCCGCTAGGGCTGTTCGTTGATGACAAAGAAGGGCTTGCACCTGTGCCGAAGTCCCATAAATATGTCCAGCCGGTACCCGTTGAACCTGTGTAGGTGAAATTCACCTCAGCTCCTTCACACTGTGGAGCATTATGAGTAAATGCAGGTTGTGGTGTCTCTGTCACACTTACGGTACCAAAGGCCGTGTCTGTACAAGTACCTTGAGTAACTATCTGTGTAATATTCTTAATTCCCGAAGTGGAATACATGATTCCAATTGGGTTTTCAGTAGTTGATGTTGCAGGGCTTGCACCACTTCCGAAATTCCATGAATAAGCAAGTCCGGTTGTTCCTGTATTGGAAAAGTCTATTGAATCATTTGTACAGGCAGGAGAAGAGGAAGAAAGTCCGGAAACCGGTGTTGGATTGATCGTAATAGCCTGGCTCACGTTTTCAGCACAAATCTGATTTGTAACCGTGAGAGAAACAGTCTTTGTACCCGATCCAGTATAAAGTATTCCTGCGGGATTCTGGGCGGAAGAAACGGATGGACTAGAGCCATTTCCGAAATCCCATGCATATGTCCAGCCAGTTCCGGTAGTACCTGTATAAGTGAGATTTACCTCGGCACCCTCACATTGTGGTGCATTAGAAGTGAAATTTGGTGCCGGAGTTTGGATAATATTTATTGATTGCAGAGAAGTATCTGAACAAGCTCCTTGCGTGACGATTTGCTGAACATTTTTTACACCATCTGAAGAATAGAAAATATCTGCAGGATTTTCACTTGTAGAAGTTGCCGGGCTTGCACCCACCCCAAAATTCCATGAATAGGTCAGGCCTGTAGAACCATTATTTGTGAAGGTCACAGAGTCGCCCGTACATGAGCTGGCCGCATTTGAAAAACCGGCATCGGGCTTATTGTTGATCGTTACGTTTTGATTGACCGTGGCGTTACATGACCCATTGGTAACGGTTAGTGTTACATTCTTGGTTCCAGGACTGAAGTATTTAACTCCTGTTGGACTTTGAGCGCTCGATACAGCAGGATTGGAACTTGTGCCAAAATCCCAGCTGTAAACCCATCCCGTACCAGTACTACCTGTATAGGTGAAGTCTACCTCTGCTTCCTCGCATTGAGGTCCGTTATCCGTGAATGAAGGATTCGGTGTCTCAACAATGTTGATCCCAGAAGTTTTAGTATCCGTACAGCCTAATCCCGGATGTGTAATTGTAAGTGTAACCAGCTTTAAACCAGGAGTACTGTATACAATTCCTGATGGATTCTGAGCAGTTGATGTAGCCGGACTTGCTCCGGAACCGAAATTCCAGTCATAGGTTACTGTAGCGTAGGCATTCTGTGTGAAGACAAAGTCTACGGATTCACCGGTACATCTGGGCGCATTGGAAGAAAAGTCTGCTATAATAGTATCACACTGCGCATTGGAAGTGTCGGGCATTGCAAAGATCAAAGCGAGTCCAGCAATGGCCGACGCGATATGCTTTCTATAATTCATTACGATAGAACTTAGGCTGAATAAAGGTTTCTTACGAGATTTATTCAAAATTGTTCTCAAGGTAGCTTTTTGGGGTGCGAATTGTTTCCGGGATCAGGACATATTTATCCCCCGCATCGTGTTGATAAGTACACTATTGGATGAAAGATGAAAAGTGAAAGGTGAAAGGTGAAAGGTGAAAGGTGAGATGTGAAAGGTGAGAGGTGATAAGTGAAAGATGAAAAGTGAAAGGTGAAGGATGAAAAATTAGCTTTCTGGAATCGACTCTACTCAGCAATCCATTGATACTGGAACTGATCGCTGGTGTATGTCATTTCGCGCAGACTACCTACAACGATATTTTCTCTGAAAGGAGGATGGATCTTACAATTCTTGAAACCCAGCGTTATTCCTTCAATGATCTCCTGATTCAATTCATTGGTGAATCTCATGTAGTAGTTGCTTCCAATTTGCACCGTATCCCTTGAAATGATATCGAGATCACATGAGTTTTTTCCTTCCAGATTAGGGAAAAAACCCAGATCAGGTTTGCCATCAAGATCCATTCTGGTAATTGTTCTAGAATTTCTGAGGTAACAAAAAACAACCTCTTCGATGACATCAAAGTTTTCTTCATTTCCCGGAATTGTGCTGGAATAGATATTTCGCTCCAGCATTATTTTAGCATCGGCTTCTTCGCCATTAACTTCAATGTTTGTGTCTCTGAGGGTCTGATAATGAAGTTTCCAGACCATTTCCTCACCATCATTATGAGTGTATTTATAGTGGTAGAACCACTTCTCATTTGTATTAAGGAATTGATCAAAGCCTTCTTTAGGAGGTTCATTTTCCTCAGGGCAATGATCCACTCCGGGACATCCCAGAAGAGGAAGAATTAATATTATGAAAGCTAATTTTTTCATAATCAATGAATTGTGAAATTATATAATTCATTTCACATTAATGAAAATTTAATGTTGATTCTTTGTTAAGCTTAGCCCGAAAGGGCAATCTTCTGACTATCTACTAGAGAATAATCCGCCAGTTAAATGCACTTGAAATAATCGAAGGTCTCTTTACAATCCTCACACTTGTATAACGATTTACATGGTGTTGAGCCGAATTGACTTATCATTTCAGTGTTCATCGAATCACATTGTGGACATTGGATCATTTTCGATTCAAATTGAAGGCTGGTTTTATCTGAAGTCCCTACAGGTGGAGAAATTCCGTATTCTTTAAGTTTGTTCCTGCCCTCTTCCGTCATCCAGTCGGTAGTCCATGCCGGTGTTAGCTGAATATCAACCTTCACATTGGCAAAACCACCATCATTGAGAGCTTTCACAATGTCATCTTCGAAGACCTTCATGGCCGGACAGCCAATGTAAGTGGGAGTAATGGTGACATTCACGTCGTCACCATCCATTTCCACTTTCTTAACAATTCCAAGATCCGTTAAGGTGAGTACCGGGATCTCCGGATCAGGAACCTCACTGATGAGGCTCCATACTTTTTGAGTTTTCTCGTTTAGTTCTACCATTTATCGTTGGGATACGCTCTGACGAGGTATTGCATATCTCCCAACATATGACCGAGATGTTCTGAATGAATTCCTTCTCTTCCTCCGGTGGCCATCCAACGGTCTTCCGGAACATTTAATCCTGCCTCGTTAAAGACTTCTTTCACATGAGACATCCATTTGTCTTTGAGATCATCAAAGGATGGTATAATGCCTTCTTTGGCAAGTTCTTTTTCGCCATCACTCCATTCAAACATCTCACCGGTATATGTCCATAGCTCGTCGAGAGCTTCATTGATCTTTTCATTACTTTCCTGGGTTCCCCTGGCCAGCCTTACCACCCACGACGAACTATGTCTGAAGTGATATGCTACCTCCTTAATTCCTTTTTCAGCAATGGCAGCGAAACGCTCATCCTTGCTCAATTTCAGGGCGGAGAACAATGGATACATGAGTGCATCATTTAAAAATTGTCTCATCATCACATATCCAAAATGATTATTTGGTCTTTCAACCACCAAATGGTTGAAATATTCTCGCTCATTTCTTTTGTAAGTCAGATCGTCGGCACTTTTTCCTTCACCTTCTAATTCACCAGCGTAATCAAGAAATAATTCTGCTCTTCCCAAGAGGTCGAGAGAAATATTCGTCATGGCTATATCTTCTTCAAGATAAGGTCCCCAACTGCACAATTCAGCCAAACGATGACTCAAGATCAAGCACGTATCGCCCATTCTCAGGGCGTAATCTAATTTTGCTTTTTCCATCTTACATATTCTTTACACCTTCCGGTACTTCATAAAAAGTTGGGTGCCTGTAAACTTTATCGTCGGCCGGGTCAAAAAATGAATCTTCGTCTCCGGGATTCGAACTGACAATAGCTTCTGCCGGCACTACCCAAATGGCTCTGCCCTCACCTCTTCTTGTATAGAGGTCTCTGGCATTTTGTAAAGCCATCTCCTTATCAAAAGCATGTACGCTTCCGGCATGTTTGTAAGGCAGGTTATTCCTGCTCTGTATAAAGACCTCCCATAAAGGTCCCTGGTTATCTTTTACTTCTTCACTCATCTCAATAATTTTTATGCGGCCTGACCGCTTTTACTTTTGTTCATGGCAAAGGCAATTGCAGCTTCCCTTACCCAGGCTCCTTCTGCATGAGCCTTCTTATGATGATCAAGTCTTTGCTTATTGCAAGGTCCATTACCCTTAATCACATTGTAGAATTCATCCCAGTTTGGTTCACCATGTGTGTAGTGACCATCAGCCTGTAATTCCAGATCAGGATCCGGAACTTTCAAGCCAAGGATCTCAGCCTGAGGAACTGTCTTGTCAATGAACTTTTGTCTCAACTCATCATTTGATTCTCTTTTTATCTTCCATTTCATGGCTTTTGCTGAGTTGGGAGAATCTTTATCGGTTGGACCAAACATCATCAATGAAGGCCACCAAAATCTGTTCAGAGCATCTTGTGCCATTTCTCTCTGAGATTCACTGCCGCGAGCCATTGCTGTGACAATTTCATAGCCCTGTCGCTGGTGGAAACTCTCTTCTTTACAAATTCGGATCATAGCTCTGCTATACGGTCCATATGAAGTTCTCTGAAGTGAAACCTGATTCACAATAGCAGCACCATCAACCAACCATCCTACAGCTCCAATATCAGCCCAGGTCAAGGTTGGATAATTAAAGATGCTTGAGTATTTGGCCTTTTCATCATGCAACTGTTGAAGTAGTGTCTCCCTGCTAACCCCAAGCGTTTCACATGCACTGTATAAGTAAAGTCCGTGTCCAGCTTCATCCTGAATTTTGGCAAGCAAAACCTTCTTTGCTCTGATACTCGGCGCCCTGGTGATCCAGTTCCCCTCTGGTTGCATACCGATTACTTCTGAATGGGCATGCTGAGATATTTGCCGGATCAGGTTCTTCCTGTAGTCTTCCGGCATCCAATCTTTTGGCTCAATTTTTTCTTCTTTTTCGATCTTATCCCAAAAGATTTCTTCCAATTGTTTTTCGTCCATCATGTTTGTTTTAAGTCAATACTTTATATCCTTCCAAATTGTCGATTCCCCAATTCTCAATCTCCTCTTCACTCCACAGGAAAGGATAGAATATTCTTTTTTGATATTTCGGGTGCATGTATTTCTGCCAATCGCTGCCGCCTGTAGCCTCGGCAGTTTCATCACCACTATTTAAATATTTATATGCGGCATTGTAATGAGCCATCACCCACTTCACATTCACTGTGTGGTCGTAGTGACGCATTGCATTTCTCAATTCAATGTTTTCCTGATCTTTCTCCGGTAATTGCTGGAATTTCTTGGCCAGATTACATTCGTTGTAATCTTCCATGAATTCAATGAATTCACCCATGTACTTATTCTGGAAATTTCTCAGTAGGGCTGTTAATTCACCCGTTTTGTAATTTTTACCGGCGGCCTGCCAGTACAGGTGATCATAGGCATGCTGAAAAGGTGTGTCGCGATCTATGGTTGCTCTGAACCTGTTGTCAATAAGATTGATCAATTCGGTAGATGCAAATTCAATCTTTCTATACTGAGCACTTTGGAAACCACTTGCCGGAGCCAATGTATTTCGGAATTGCATGTATTGACCAACATCCATCCCGTCGCGCATGATATTGAAAGATTCTGCCAGCATATCAAAATAACGACTTACCCTCATCAAATGTTTGGTGAATTTATCGGTAGGAGGCACATCAAGTTTAGCCACCTGGTCAATTTCCCAAAGGATCATCTTGAAAAGCAATTCATTGATCTGATGATACATGATAAAGACCATCTCATCGGGTAAGTTGGTTCTCTTGATCTGAAGACCCAGCAAGGCATCTGTCTGGATATAATCCCAGTACGTCATGTTCTCACTGTAAAGCAATCCCTCAAGCATGGTGTCTACCGGAACACCTTGTGCTTCGTACTTCTCTTCAATGGCTTTCAATAATTCTTCCCTGGTCATCTATGCTTTAACTTTTTCTGACATGAGTTTATGAATGAGTTCATCAGCCCCTCCATTATCAAGTAAGCTCTCAACATCGTGCTTACTCATGATATCCTTGATATAGGCATCCTGTTCCTTACCTTTCCTGTAGGCTTCGGAATAGGGAATATTTGTGAAAGAAACCTGACTATACAAAGGGATGTATTCATCCGGATACAGCTCAGACATTCTTTTCTCAAATCTTTTCTGCAACAGGAATTCTGGATCGGCAACATAGTCGCGCATCACATAGTAGTTGTCAAGACTGAGGTCCTGAACCGCATCGCCATTTGGCTTTCTGCTTACCTGATATTCTTCGAAAATCGTCTCCCAATCGTCACCATGTTTCTCCATTAATTCCCACATGACTGAGCAATCTTCAAAGCCGCTATTCATTCCCTGACCGTAAAAAGGAACCGTGGCATGCGCAGCATCTCCCATCAGCGCAACTTTGCCCACTGCCCAGGGATAACACCGAATAATGGCTAAAGAAGAAAGTGGGTGATCTTCCCAAGCATCAGCAATGTTCGGCATCATTTCATAGAAATCAGGGAAAGTGTTTTTGAAGAAATTTTCAACCTGACCCCTGCTTTTTAAATTGGCGAATGAGTTTTCGTCCTTGTCATGAGGCATGAACAATGTGCACGTAAATGAACCATCTTCATTAGCCAAAGCAATTAGCATAAATCGTCCTCTGGGCCATATGTGAAGTGCATTCTTGTCCATCTTGTATGAACCATCTTCATTGGCAGGTAAGAGAATTTCGCGATAACCGTCTTCAATATAGTTCTGACTATAATTGAAACGTGGCAACTTTTGCATGGCGTTATAACGAACCGCTGAAAAAGCTCCATCAGCTGCAAAAACCACATCTGATTTCACCTCCTTCTTCTCTCCCGTTCTGGAATTTTCCAGATAAACAATACCATTCTCGAGGTCGGCATCGTAACAACGTTCATTGTAAAAGATCTCGGCATCGCCATATTTCTCGGCAATGTCCATCATCTTGGCATTGATGCCACCTCTGGAAACAGAATAAATTGCCTGCCCTTCTTTACCGTAGGGCTGATAGGTCAGATTGCCATCGAGATCATGCATGATCCTTCCATACATAGGAATGGCGATCTCTTCAATTTCTTTCTCTACACCTACTGTTTTGAAGGCCTTCCAGCCGCGCACAGACAAGGCCAAATTGATGGATTTTCCAGCTGAGATATCTGCCTTTCTCAAGTCATCTCTCGATTCAAATATCTTAACCTTATACCCGGCCTTTGATAAATATACAGCCCACAAAGAGCCTACTAATCCTGCGCCAACAACTGTTGCTGTCTTCAAATTTTATTCAGTTTATAAAGTTCCTCTTCTTGCCTGCTCGGCTTCAATACTTTCAAACAAGGCTTTGAAATTTCCCTTTCCAAAACTCAGTGCACCTTTCCTCTGAATGATCTCGAAGAATAGGGTTGGTCTGTCTTCAATTGGCTTCGTGAAAATCTGAAGAAGATAGCCTTCATCGTCTCGGTCGACCATGATTCCAAGCTCTTTCAGTTTCCTCATATCCTCGTCAATTGTGCCTACTCTATTCTCAATTGTGTCGTAATAAGTTCCGGGTACGTAAAGGAAATCCACTCCCCTTTTTCTCATTTCACCTACAGTATGAATGATGTCATCCGTTGCAACGGCAATATGCTGACAACCTGCTCCTCCATAAAAATCCAGGTATTCTTCAATCTGGGATTTCTTGAGACCCTCCGCGGGCTCATTGATTGGGAATTTGATTCTACCGTTTCCGTTCGTCATTACTTTACTCATAAGAGCAGTGTACTGAGTTGAGATGTCCTTGTCATCAAAGGTGATCAGATTAGCAAAGCCCATTGTATTGTTGTAGAAATCAGCCCAGGTATTCATTTCTCCCCAGCCTACATTTCCTACCATATGGTCGATGTACTTCAATCCAACCGGCTCCGGTTTGTATTCAGGATCCCATTTTTCAAAACCAGGTCTGAATATTCCATTGTAATCCTTTCTCTCCACAAAAATGTGAACTGTTTCACCATAAGTATGGATGCCTGATCGGACAACTCTTCCGTGTTCATCCTCTTCAACAGTCGGCTCCATAAATGGTTTGGCACCTCGCTTGGTTGTTTCTTCAAAAGCACTCGTTGCGTCATCAACCCAAAGTGCAATTACCTTCACACCATCACCATGTTTTCTGATGTGCTCAGCAATTGCAGAATCAGGACCATATGGAGTGGTCAAAACAATTCTGATTTTGTCCTGAACAAGAACATAAGAACAGTATTCCTGAATTCCGGTTTCAAGTCCGGCATAGGCCAATGGCTGGAAGCCAAGAGCTGTTCGATAGTAATGAGACGCCTGTTTGGCATTTCCCACATACAGTTCTACGTAATCCGTTCCATTTAACGGAAGAAAGTCTTCTGCCTCAGGGAATACTTTTTCACCTGAGTAATTGTAGTTCGCAAGTTTTGTTAGATCTTTCATTTGGTTCGTGTGTTTATTGTATCCATGATTTGTAATAATCCTCATCCTCAATTTTCAAGGCATCTTCTGTGATCTGCCATGGTCTGAAAGGATCGATCATTACTGCTAATTCTTCTGTTTCTTTCTGGCCAATGCTTCTTTCCACTGCTCCAGGGTGCGGTCCGTGAGGAATACCTCCCGGATGCAATGTCATCTGGCCTTTTTGAATATTGTTTCTACTCATAAAATCACCGTCAACGTAATACAGCAACTCCTCGCTATCGATATTCGAATGGTGATAAGGTGCTGGAATAGCATCGGGATGATAATCATATAGTCTCGGAACGAATGAGCAAATCACGAAGTTATTGCCTTCAAATGTCTGGTGAATTGGAGGAGGCAGGTGAATTCTTCCTGTGATCGGCTCAAAGTCAAATATGCTGAATGCATATGGATAATTGTAACCATCCCAACCAACAACATCAAATGGGTGTGTTGAATAAGTGTAAGGGTAGATCATACCCTGTTTTTTGATCATGATCTTGAATTCTCCTCTTTCGTCATGGGTTTCAAGATTTTCAGGAAGTCTGAAATCTCTTTCACAGAAAGGAGAGTGTTCAAGTAATTGTCCAAAGTTATTTCTATACCTGGCCGGTGTCAAAACCGGGCTGAATGATTCGATAAAAAGTAGGCGATTGTCATCATGGTCAAATTCGATCTGATAAATTGTCCCTCTTGGAATGACCAGATAATCTCCGTAGCCAAATTTGATCTGACCATAGGTGCTTTTCAGCACTCCACTTCCGTGATGCACGAATAAGACTTCATCAGCCTGACCATTTTTATAGAAATAGTCTTTTGAAAAATGCTTTGGAGCGGCAACACCGACATGAAGGTCGGAATTCACAAACATGGTCTTCCTAGACTTGATGAAATCCTCTTCCCGATCAATATCGAATCCGCGCAGACTCATTGCCTTCAGATTTTTCTGAATAGCGATCTTAGGTTCCACACTAAAAGGCTCTTCTTTTGAAGCAACTATTGTAGGGGGGTGAAGATGATAAACTAATGAAGACATCCCGGCAAAACCAGCAGTGCCAAAAAGCTCCTCCGCATATAGATCTCCGTTCTCATTTCTGAATACTGTGTGGCGTTTTTTGGGAATCTTTCCCAACGTATGATATCGGGGCATTTCTAAGTGTTTTCGTAGTTAAATATAAGAATCCAAAAGGAAGGCTCAAATTTAACAATACATCGCCTCCAAAACCCTGATGCAGGTCAGTTTTTGCGCCCAAACCATTGAAGTTCATTAATTTTGTCAAAAAATTTGACAGAGAGATGGAATTAATGGCTCCGGCAGGATCGTTTGAAGCATTGCAGGCGGCAATTCAAAGTGGCGCTAATTCAGTGTATTTTGGTGTTGAACAGCTGAATATGCGCGCTAAAGGATCGATCAATTTTACACTTGATGATCTGCCCGAAATTGCAAGAAGGTGTAATGAAGCCAATGTGAGGACTTACCTCACGCTCAACACTATTATCTACGACCACGATCTGAAGATCATCAAAACGCTTACCGATAGCGCCAAGGCCGCGGGTATAACAGCTATCATAGCCTCCGATCAAGCCGTGATCAATTATGCCAATTCCGTTGGAATGGAAGTACATATTTCCACCCAGGTGAATGTGACAAACATTGAAACTGTCAAGTTCTATTCACACTTTGCCGATGTCATGGTATTGTCGAGAGAACTTTCCCTAAGGCAAGTGAAAAGCATTACGGATGCCATTAAAAGAGAGAATATTACCGGACCATCAGGGAATTTAATTCAGATCGAAATTTTTGGTCACGGTGCTCTTTGCATGGCCGTTTCCGGAAAATGTTATTTGAGTCTGCATACGCACAACAGCTCAGCAAACCGTGGTGCATGCATTCAAAATTGCCGAAGAACCTACACGGTAATTGACAAAGAAGAAGGTTACGAGCTTGAGATTGATAATGAATATATCATGTCTCCAAAAGATCTATGCACCATTGATTTCCTGGATCAGGTGATGGCCACCGGAGTTTCTGTTCTCAAAATTGAAGGAAGGGGAAGAGCACCAGAATATGTTTACACAACTGTGGCTGTTTATAGAGAAGCCATTGATGCATTGAAAGACGGGACCTATTCTGAGGAAAAAGTGGAAGAATGGATGGAAAGACTATCTAAAGTCTACAACCGGGGATTCTGGAGTGGGTATTATCTGGGACAGAAATTGGGAGAATGGTCGAAGAAACACGGATCTCAGGCTACAGAAAAGAAAGTTTACCTCGGAAAAGGAGTTCATTACTTTCCAAAACCGAAGGTTGGACACTTCAGAATGGAAGCACTCGAGCTGAAAGTGGGAGATCGAGTGTTGATTACCGGACCAACAACCGGAGTGCTCGAAAAAGAAGTTTCGGAGCTAATGGTTGACAAGCAATCGGTAGATAAAACGAAAAAAGGCGAAGAATTTACCATGCCTATGGATGAAATCATCAGGCCATCCGACAAGCTTTATAAAATCGTCGCTTCCTGATGGTAATCATCACCCAGCAGAGGGAAAAGTGCATTGGATGCAATTATTGTGTGGAACTGGCTTTCCAGAGATGGCGCATGTCTAAAAAAGACGGTAAATGCACCTTACTGGGTGCAACGGAAAGAAGGGGCTTTCACACCGTTAAAGTCGGCGATGAAGAATACGAAGACAATGTCAAAGCCGCTGAAGCCTGTCCGGTGAAAATTATAAAAGTGAAGAAAATCTGAAATTATTTCTTGATCTCGGAATCGCGAATTTCATAGCGTTCCTTACTCGCAATTCCCTCACAGAATTTATCGACATACCATTGAGTTTCGTTCGGCATATAATGCATGGCACTGTCGAAATCATTACATGCGAAGGCTGTATCCTGCAGATTAAGCTGGCAAACTCCCCTATTAACAAAGGCATATCCCTTATTTATATTTTTTCCTATGCTTATAGCCTTTGTAAAGTTTCCCAGGGCATCGTAGTTCAGATTATTCCTGAGAAGAATAAACCCGGCATTTAGTGAAGCTTCTGAAGAAACACCAGGATCGAGATTGATTGCCACATCAAAAAGATCAAGTGCCTCCTGTTGTCTACCCTGGGCATATTGAAGAAGTCCATCCGCGAGAAACACAGCAAAATATTTTGGCTGCAAACCGCGCGCTCTCTGAATATCCAATTCAGCCTGATCGAATTCCTGGAGCGCAATATATAATCTGGCTCTTTCAGGTAAAACCACAAATTCTATGGAATCGACATTGACAAGTTCATTGTACAATGCAAGGGAAGTATTATAATCCTGAGTCTCCCTTAAATTGTTTGCCAGCAAAAGTTTTGCCGCCGTATTTTCGGGATAAATGGACGTGATCTTCTGCAGTAAAGGAATGGAAATCTGATACGCTACTTTCTCTGAAAAAAACTTCGCCACAGACAACATTTCTGCCTCTGAGTATTGTGCTGAATCTTTCAGCATGTTCATGGCCATGGTTTTATTATGACCTGATTTCAACAAAACCGCATCCGTTTTTTGCTCTTCAGTCTTTGTTCCACAGGCAATAACTAGTCCAGTAAGCAACAAGGCAAATATTTTTCTCATTTCCTTAGAAATCTTTTTTTCTCAAATATCTCAGCATTAAAAGGATAGGAAGGAAGATCCAGAATACCAGTGAAAAGCTGGTAAAAATAAGTCCCATTCCCGTTCCAAAGAAGTTCTTAAAAACGGCTCCGGTATATCCAAGCAATGCAGCGATGTCAAGTTTAAGCATTATCAGAATTCTCGAAAGGTCAATTGGATTGAACAGACTCATGAAAATGGCTGTCTTTTCTAAAGGATAGTCCTTGAAAAAAACCATGGTAAGCAGAATCAAACCGTCGTAAATGACGGCCATAAATAACCATATGAAAATGGCCAGACCAAAGCCTCGAATTCTGTCGTTATTTATTATAGTAGCGAAATAAGCTATTCCAACAAAGATGAAAGTGAGGAATGAGCCCGCCATTAAGAGTGTCAGAAAGTTAGTGATCTCAGCTGTTACATGAATCCCATATACCAAAAAAGGAATTCCGATTCCGATCAAAAAGCTGAGGCACAGACTAAGCGATAAACCCAGGAATTGTCCAACAAAAACCGACGATCGCCTCAATGGTTGGGACAGTAATAACTCTGCAAATTCCAGCGAATTATAATAATAAACCACACCCATCATAACGCTGATCAATGGCACAATGGTCAGCACTACATTCATCAAACTGATAATAGCCTTGGAAAGGTCATTGCTGAAGTACAAAAGAAAGAATGCAGATGCCATGAAAAACAGTACATAGATAATGCTCCACTTGCTACGAAGCATATCCATAAAGCTGTATTTCAGTATTTTAAATGTATTATTCACCTTCTATCTTTTCCATTAGATTGGCCAGTGCCCCTTCAAGATTATCCTGTTTCTCTTTTACCTTTAATTCATCTACTGTTCCACTGAAATTTAAATTACCATCCTGCAGAAGGAAGACATGATCTGCCAGTTCTTCAACAAGATTAATAATGTGTGTGATCAGGATTATGGTCTTTCCGTCATTCTTCTTTTTCCTGAGAATATCTTTCATTTTTATTACAGACGAAGGATCAAGACCAACGGTTGGTTCATCACATACGAGAACAGGCGGATCAAGCATAAGGGCATTCACCACATTCACTTTCTGCCGTGTTCCACCTGAAAGATGACCAAGTTTCTTATTCATTTCATTTTTGATTCCGAAGTGATCGATCAATAATTTGAACTCAAGGGATTCATGTCTCAGGTCAGAGATCATGGCGAATAGTTCCTTAACGGTCAGATTTTGCGGAAATCTTGCGATCTGTGAAATATATCCAAAGTCTTTTCGGTAGTCGTGTTTTCCCTTAACAGACTTTCCATCGACTGTCATTTCACCTTTATCTGGAATGACCAGTCCGAGAAGAGATTTGATCAGCGTTGTTTTACCCGAACCATTATGACCCAGGACAGCATATATCTTGCCTGGAGTGATCTCCAAATTTATATCCTTCAAAACCTTTTGTTTGCCAAAAGACTTCTCCAGTCCGCTTATCTTGATCATAGGGCCAGGTTAATCAGAGGTTTTTCGTCAATCAGGGTTACCGGGGTCAGGACCGGTGTAATTCTTTCCGCCAAATTAAGAAGATCGATGAATAAGCTGCGCAATAAAATTATCGAAGTTGGATTATTCTCAACTATATATGAAAACAGGCTAATCGGATTATGAGGAACATCTCCTATTCCATCTTTGTCGAGGTCATAACCACTATACTGACTCCAATAATTCTCTTCAAATTTATTACCGCGATGGTACTTTGAATCCGTAGATATTTCAAAGGTATTTGAAAGGAAATTGTTTCGGGTGAATACATTTTCTTCACAACTTCCGCGGATTACGACGGCCCAGCCATTGTTTTTAATCGTGTTATCATGCACCTCAACACGAACGGATCCTTCTGAATAGATGGCTACGGTATTTCCCATGAATGAATTATTCTTCAACTCGGAGTCTTTGATGTCTTTTAATAGAATTCCATAGGAAGATGATCCCCAGTTATCCTTGAAAATGTTCCTTTCCATTTTGATAAAGGAAGAATACATCACAGCCACACCGGCTTTATTCTTTTCGAATACATTTTTATAGTAGGTATTGTTGTCGGAGAACATAAAATGCAGACCATATCTAAGGTTGTCGAGGCTGAGGTTGTTGGCAATTCGACAACTGTCTGAAAATTCAATATAAATACCATCCCGGTGATCGATACAACGGTTGTTTTCGATCAATACATTTTCGCAATACCAGAGTTGAATTGCATTACCGGAAGAGGCTTCATCTACTGCATTTCCCAGGACTTCATTATCAATGACTTTGCAATGCTTGGAGCGCACAAGGTAAATGCCAAAGAATCCATTGAGCACCCGATTCTTTTCAATGTGAATGTACTTCTGAGTTTCTACTTTGATCGCAGCTCTGTCCTTTGTGTAACTTGTACCCACATTTTGTATCTGAAGCTTTATAATGCTCACACTATCCGCTTCAATCGTGAATATTTCTGTTTCATTTTCACCATCAACTATGGGATAGTCTTCGCCCAGAATTGTCACGGCCTTATCTACAATTATATTGCCTTCCTTATAAATTCCTTTTTTAACGAGAAGGGTATCGTGGTCTTTTGCAGCCTCAATTGCACCTGTAATTGTTTTATGCTCACAAGAAGAACAGACCTCAAGCTCAGTTGCAAAAAGACCTGAGGAAAACAATAGAATGGTGAGGAAAAGGATGCTTATTCTATTTGCCATCTTTACAGGACTTCTTACCTGTTCTTAAATTGTACAGACTGGCCCAGTCGTATGTTTCACCGCCATGCATTTGTTTTGCTGCGGATACATTTCCTTCATCTGGAAATGTGGAGATGTACGCTCCCATTGGGCTTGGCAATGATTCAGAGATCAAGAAAAGTGATGTTTGAACATCCACTAATTGGGTTGGATTGGTAAAATCTACAGTGTATGCTGAATGAAGAAAAGTTGCCTCATTCTTTTGGTTCTCACAGAGCGCATTTATCATGCACTCGGTGGCGTCATATTTAAATACTTTGCCTTTACTCGTTACAATCTCAGCTCCATAGCGTTGATCTACAATGGACATTTTACAGAAATCACATTGATCCTCGCCAAAATTTATTGGTTCAACACCGGGCGTGCAGGAATAAAGGAAGATTATTCCGACAAGTAATGAGAGATATGCCTTCACCTATTATTTTTTCCTGAAAGTAGAAATAATTGCGAGAAATCCACAACCTATGGAGGCCATCATAAAATAAGCCCCTGTGGTTGGAAGAGAAATTGCTCGGAAATTGAGCAACCATTTTTCACCTAAAAGAGGCGGAATATATTCCATACCAGGAACTTTAATTGGAGCGTTCGGATCCAGATTGGTTCCGTAATCCACTTCCCAAAGATAGAAGTCGTATATAGCAACAACACCAAAGATCACGAAAGAGATTACCCAGAACCACAAAAGCCATTTTTTCTTCAGCAGCCCACCAATCAATCCAATTAATATGAGCGCGCCAACAACGTATGGAAATACTTTTAGTTCTGGAATGGCATCCGGTTCAATCTTCTTCATTCCTATATAGTGATTCAGAATATTGATGTTCTGAAGAATATCATCTGAGCTTCCTCCAATGGCATACAACCAGATGTCAAGTCTCAAGCCATCCGGATATTGAGGAGCTTCAAGAGTTATTGTCCAGAGTGGAAAGAAATAGGAGCCAACAAGTAAAATAGCTCCGAGTAACAGGAGACGAGAAGATTTTTTATTCATGACTTTATGTATTTAAAACAAAGCAGGGGCCCGGAAAATTTTCCAAGAGCCCCTGCAACCTAACCAACATTAACCTAACCTTGTATCTTATTCAGCTGAATTACCTAACCACCATTTCAACGGAACATCAGACCCTTGTGGAGAAACTCTCACATATCCCTGCATTTCCTGGTGTAGTGCAGAGCAGAAGTCTGTACAATACATAGGGAATACTCCCTCTCTATCAGCCTTCCAGTATAGTGTTCTTGTCTGTCCTGGCATGATAAGTAATTCTGCATTATTGGCGCCCATCACAGCAAATCCGTGAGGAGTGTCCCAGTCTTGTTCGAGATTCGTAACATGGAAATAAACATCATCACCAACCTTCACACCTTCAATATTATCAGGGGCAAAGTGAGATCTGATAGATGACATGTAAACTCTTACCGTGTTGCCATCTCTCTCAACTCGTGCCTCTTTTTCATTCTTAATGGCATGTGGGTGATTGTTTTCATCCAGTTTATAAATCTTCTTGGTTTTCCCTTTTAGTACATCAGCATGACAACCTTGCGCATAGTGAGGCTCTCCCAGAGTTGGGAAATCAAGCAGCAATTGCATTTTCTCACCAGAGATGTCATATAACTGAGCAGATTGAACCAATTCTGGTCCTACTTCAAGATAACGGTCTTTTGTGATCTTGTTCAATGCAACCACATATTTACCCCAAGGTTTCTTCGTGTCTCCACCAGGAATCATCAAGTGACCAATTGAATAATAAGTAGGAATTCTATCAACTACTTCCCATGTTCCAACTTTCCATTTTACGATCTCTGAAGAGATGAACATAGAAGTGTAGGCATAACCTTTGTCATCAAATTCTGTGTGAAGAGGTCCAAGACCCGGTTCCTTAACAACACCGGCCAGAATGGCTTCGTAATCCAGTACAGGAATACCGTCAATAACCTTTTCGAATTTCTCTTCTTCAATGGCTTTCAACATTTTTGTTGCAGAGTGAACTGACATGTCAGCCGAAAGTTTTCCATTACCAACGATGTATTCACCAGTTGGGTCTACGTCAACACCGTGTGGAGATTTTGGTGTAGGCAGGTAATAAATGATACCCGGACATTCAGCAGGATCAAGAACCTTTACAGTTTTAATAACCTCAGAAGTTGCCATTTGAGTGCTGTGATCCATGTGGTTGTTATAATATGATGTAGGCATTTCGGTGTATTTGCCCTGGGCCACATATTCGGCAGCTTTCTTCCAGTTCACAGCTGCGATGAAGTCCTTATCATTCTGAGAAGCATTGATCTCTTTCAAAGTTGAAGATTGCTCCGTGTTGTAACTAGTAAAGAAAGCCCAACCGTGAGATGGTCCTTTACCGCAATGCGCCTTGTCATAATCATAACCTGGAACAAGGATCTGAAAATCGACACTCATGTCCCCTTCATCATCAACTTTGATCATGGTGATGGTTCCTTTGAAATTCTCTTTATAAGTCTCAATTGGAACATCTCTCTGAGGAATAGGAACACTGAATCTTGTAGCAGCGATCACATATTCTGTATTTTCTGTAGTAAATGGCGAACCGTGGTTACCACCGCAATTTGGAATTTCAATGATCTCCGTAGTTTCGAATGTTTCAAGATCGATCTTGGCAATACGCGGTGTATTGTTACCATTAATAAATACATAACGTCCGTCAACCTCACCATTGGTCTGAGATAATTCAGGGTGGTGAGCATCATCCCATGGAACAAATCCATAAGATGTCATGAGCATAGGTTTTGTTTCTTCACTAAAACCATATCCTTTTTCTGCGTCTACTGAGAATACAGGAACGTTTCTGAATACTCTACCAGATGGAAGACCTATAACTGAAAGTTGTCCGTTAAATCCACCTGAGATAAAACCGTAGAACTCATCGTGAGTGCCTGGTTTTACATATACTTTGGAAGCAACATCTGTAGAAAATGCATCACCTCCTGATTTGTTTCCGCCATTTTGCGGACCGCACGCAGTCAAGATCATTCCCAAAACCGCTATGCCAAGAATCACTTTTTTCATGATTTGAATTTTAATTGATATGTTGAATTTTTAAATAGTTCTGAAATACTCTAATATCTTTCTGGCTTCGTCCTCGGTTAAACTTTGGTTGGCCATCGGAGAAAGATATTCCTTTAATAAGTCCTTTGCGATTGGATCCTCCTTCACCATTTCTTCTGGATTGAGAATCATATTCATGATCCACTCCGGAGTTCTTCTTTCCATAATTCCGGCTGGTGCAGGACCAATATATCGTTCGCTAACCTTGTGACAGGCTGTACATTTTTCTTCGTAGATCAAACGACCTTCTTCGGCCATGGCGGGATCTACTTCTGCAAGTTCAATTGATTTGATTGGGCCGATACCCTTGTTATTCATCGGGTCGGCTGCCTCTTCAGCCTCTTCAAACATAGATGAAGCCGATTGCTGTGGGCTTTCATCCTGGGCTGGTTGTGTCTCACCTCCACAAGACCAAAGAATTATGGCCATCGAAGTGATAGTAAGGAAGATGTTCGTTTTTTTCATTTTTTGCCTTTTAAAAAGTGAGGTAAATTTCCGTCACGCCAATAGTTAATTCTATGAGTAGTCTCACGCCGAAAAGTGATATTCATCACATTTATTCATTTCTCTTCAGGGCAAGAATTGGCCTGTTTGACCTGCTGAGAACTTTTTTCGAAACAGAAGGTTTGAGTAGCCTTTCCAATATTCCATGCTTTCGGTAAATGATGCATACCAGATCGTTTTCATGATCATGTGAAAAATGTTCTATTGCATTGTACGTATCAGAATCCAATAAGGCATGGTAACTGAAATCAAGACCATTCAGATAGCCGTTTATCGTTGTGCGAAGCTCACTTCCAAGTTTGGCCCTGGAAGAATCTTCTGAACCAACCGTGACTACATCAAGGTGCGCACCACAGATCTTCATAAGTTCTTTCAGAGGTTTTACGTCATTCTCTCCTCTTATCCCATCAGGTAGCGTTGCAAACAAGAAGTTCTTTGGTCTTTCTGCATTTCTTTCAACCGGCACAATCAAAGTCGGGATCTCTACCTCTTTTACGATGTTTGCAGTCCGTCCTTCTTCCCTGTAGGATACATCATTCCAGGATTCATTTTCTTCCGTGCCAACTACTAATAGATCAGCGGAAAATTTATTCGCATTAGAAGTAATCGCCGAAATAATATCCGTTTGCTCGTAAGCAAAAATTATTTCGAGATTTCCATTTTTCCATCTGGCCTTAACACCATCCGCTTCTTTTTCAAGTTTCAGTCTGATATCTTTTTCAATGATATCCTCTATTGAAATCAAAAACTCTTTTGTTCGAAGAGCAGAATGAGCATGCAATAAAATAATCTGTACCGGCTCCTCGGAAAAAAGTGAAGTCATGTAGTCCAGTGCCGCTTTTGACCTGGATGTAAAATCAACGGGGATGATTATACTATACATTATGCTGGTGTAGACGTGTCTGTTTCGGCTAAAAAATATTATGTAAAAAAAAGAGCATTCTTTCACAACACCAATGAGTCACATCAAATGCGAACCTGATAAAACTCATATTTTACTTTCATTTACTTGTTTAACTATCTTTGAATTCGATAGAAAAGAAATGCAGAAGGAAATCCAAGGGGGAGAGTATTTACAGACCGACTTAACGGTATACCGACAGCTTTTTCTGAACGCAGTGGAAGGCATGATCCTCGTCAATCATCGAGGAGAAATCATAGAGATTAATCCAAGAATCAGTGAGATGTTTGGCTATGATCAGGAAGAGCTTCTTGGTCAAAGAGTTGAAGTCCTTATTCCCGATTCATTGCGCAAATCACATACTCAAAGCAGAGAGAAATTTCATTCTAATCCTGAAAATCGGGCAATGGGCATCGGTATGAATCTTTCTGGTCAGAAAAAAGACGGAAGTGTTTTTCCTGTTGAGATCAGCTTAAATCATTTTGGGGCCGGTAATGACCTGAGGATCATGGCATTGATCAGTGATATTTCCAAACGAGTAGAGATCGAAAACAAGATCAAAGAACTGAACGAGAAGCTTGAAGAAAAAGTTGAAAAAAGAAGTCAGCAGTTACTTCAAAGTCAAAACCTGTATGTTGCCATTGCAAGGAATTTTCCCGACGGAACGATCAGCGTATTTGATAAAGACCTGAACTATGTTTTCTTTGAAGGTAAAGAGTTATACCAAGCCGGTATTGAAAGTGATAAGCTGATTGGCACTTCAATAAAGGATCGACTTCCGGCTGATGTCAAGGATAAAATTATTGCACATCTGGATGATGTTTTTAAAGGTAAGAGTGGCTCTATTGAATTTGAAACGAAAGACCAGGTCTTCGAATTCAATGCCGTACCTCTGCCTAAGAGCGATGACAGCATTGAGCAAATCCTGGTTGTAGAAAGAAACGTGACCAAACAAAAACGTGCAGAAAACGAAATTCTAAATGCTCTTGCACAGGAAAAGGCCCTGAATGAATTGAAGTCCCGTTTCGTTTCAATGGCATCTCATGAATTCAGAACACCCTTAAGTACGGTACTTTCATCGGTTTCGCTTATTCAGAAATACAATGATGCCGATAATACAGAGAAAATCGGAAAACATGTTGGAAGAATAAAGACCTCAATTCAGAATCTGACCGGTATTCTGAATGATTTTCTGTCACTTGATAAATTAGAGGAAGGTAAGGTCAGAACCAATCTTGTACTTGTAAATCTCAAAGAGATTATAGCTGAGATTACGGATGAATTGGAGCTCATGCTCAAGAGTGGTCAGACAATCAATGAAAGCATCGCACTGGAAAAGGAAAATGTAATCATCGACAAACAGATACTTAAGAACATTCTATTAAACCTTACTTCAAATGCCATAAAGTATTCACCGGAGGAATCTGAAATAATATTGGATGTTGAGCTGAAAAATGATCTTCTTAAGATATGCGTTGAGGATCAGGGTATAGGTATTCCTGAAGAAGAGCAAAAACATATGTTCGAGCGATTTTTCAGAGCCAAAAACGTGACTAATATAGGCGGTACCGGATTGGGCTTGAACATAGTTAAAAAATACGTGGAACTACTCAATGGCTCAATTAAATTTAAGAGTGAATTGGGAAAGGGAACAAAATTTACAGTAGAATTGCCCATTGAAGACTAGTCAGCATGAATAAAAAAGTACTTCTAATTGAGGATAACGAGGATATGCGGGAAAACACCGCTGAAATTCTCGAGCTTTCTAACTACGATGTAAAGGTTGCCGAAAATGGCAAAGTGGGTGTCAAAAAAGCCAAAGATTTCCTTCCCGATCTCATCATTTGTGATATTATGATGCCCGAGCTTGACGGCTATGAGGTTCTGTACATGTTGAGCAGAGATGAAAAGACGGCCAGCATACCTTTCATTTTTCTCACGGCCAAAGCCGACGGTGCAGACTTCAGAAAAGGAATGAATTTGGGGGCCGACGATTATATCACCAAGCCTTTCGATGAGATGGACTTGTTAAATGCCATTGAAAGCAGGCTCAAGCGCACAGATCTATTTAAGCAGGAATTTCAGAGCACTCTTGAAGGTCTGAACGAATTCATGGATCACGTTGATGGTTTAAAGGAATTACAAAAGTTATCTGCTGATAAAAAAGTAAGGAATTTCAAAAAGAAGGAAAATCTATATCATGAAGGTGATTACCCGAATGGACTCTTCTTTATTCACAAGGGAAAGGTTAAGACCTACAAAATCAATGAAGATGGAAAAGAGCTGATCACAAACCTGTACCACGAAGGTGACTTTTTGGGATATAAGGCCATTCTCGAAGATCAGAACTACAAAGAGTCATCAGCAGCCATAGAAGATACTGAGGTAGTTAAGATTCCCCGACAGGATTTCATTTCTCTGATTTACACCAATCGGGAAGTTTCAAAAAGCTTCATCAAACTTCTTTCAAATAACCTTTCAGAAAAAGAAGATGAGTTGCTAAATCTTGCCTACAACAGCGTTCGAAAAAGAGTTGCCGATGCCCTGGTGCTTTTGGAAGATAAATACAAAAAAGATCAGGATAAATTCAGCATGGCAATTTCAAGAGACGACCTTGCCAGCATTGTAGGAACGAGCACTGAATCGGTCATTAGAACCATTTCTGAATTTAAAGACGAAGGACTGGTGAGTGTTAAGGGAAGTAATATCACCATTATCAACTCAGACGGACTCCGCCATCTGAGATTCTGATCTACAAAGTATTCAGGTAGCCGATAAGTTTGTCGAGCGACTTAAGCCTTTTCTCATCGAATAGATAGATATAAGGCCAGGACTTCTTCGTATTCCGGTCGTAGAAGTAAAAGATATAAGTGTAATAGTAGTCCTTTACACCATTCTTCTGATACCTTCTCAGATATACCTCATGTTTCAAAACATATTTCGCTTCATCGAATGGAAACTTCAATGAATCTTCACATCTCTTTTTGCTCGCAACGGCATAATCGAACTTATAGTTCTTCATGATCTCTTTCAGCTCGGCATTGTAGTCCTCAAGATTCTTATTCGTTTTCTTGATCAAAGGATGTTCATCCGTCTTGTCCTTATCGATAAATGCCTGCACCGGAGCATCATCCAATTTCAAGGTTTTAAATTTTTCAACCAAAAGTTTGGTCGTAGAAAGATCAGAAGGGATGGCCTCTTCTTTGGTTTTTGTCCACCAGTCTTGAGCATTTGCTCCATGAAAACAGAAAGCGGAAAAAAGAAAATAGAATATTACTCGCTTCATATTATACGGCGATCTCATTTAATATGCTTTCAAACAGAATTCGGCCATCGATATTGCCAAGCTCATTATCGGCCGCTCTTTCAGGGTGAGGCATCATACCGAATACATTTCCTGCTTTATTACTCACACCGGCGATGTTGTCAATTGATCCATTTGGATTGACTGACTGATCGGTCGAGCCATTCTCGTCACAGTATTTAAACAAGATCTGATTATTGTCGTAGAGCTCCTTCAAACCGTCATCCGAGATATAATATCTTCCTTCGGCATGGGCGATTGGAATTTTCAAGACATCACCAACCTCACATTTATTCGTTAACAAGCTGTCAGTATTCTCTACCCTCAGGTTTACATTTTCACAAATGAATTTCTGACTATCGTTGTGAAGCAATGCCCCGGGTACCAGACCAGCCTCGGCTAATATCTGAAAGCCATTGCATATTCCCATAAGATATCCGCCATTCTGAGCGTGTTTGACCACCTCATCCATTATCGGACTGAATCTCGCGATAGCTCCTGACCTCAAATAATCTCCATAGGAAAATCCACCAGGCAGAACGATAAAATCACAGCCCTGCAGATCATGATCCTTGTGCCAAAGATTTACAACTTCTTGTTCCATAATGCTTTCCAACACATAGATCATGTCCTGATCACAATTGGACCCCGGGAATGTGACAACTCCAAATTTCATTCGGTAAATTTTTTAGCAAAAATACGATTTGATTTCGTTTGGCTTGTTAATAATCTGTCTTTCATTCCAGTCAATCAGAATCCAGAAAAATCTCGAAGCAGAATAAACAGAAGCAGTAAATAAACGATACTCTCTTTCAACCAGGCTCTTTCAATGTTCAATAGGAAATTCGCCAAAATCAAACTTACACCCGGCCAGATCAATGCACTTGCCGACATGAAATCACTGGAGAAAACCAGACTAATGAGTACACTGCCAATGAACATGCCGATAATGACCCGGAACAAATTGTTCTGTCGCACCGTGCGTTTGGTTGTTGAGGCAAAAAGATAGATCAATGCTCCGAGCAATGCCAGTGCCATGATCATAGAAGGAAGCCAGTTCAGCAATTTGAATTCAAGAATTGACAAGAAGGTTTTTGGTTCCACGAAGTAGTTGAGGAAGATCTCTAATTCATCGACCAGAAAATAATATGCCCAGAGATAGACAAAAGGAACAAGGAATGCGATGAAGCTGATGGCAAATTCGCGCCAATTGAATGTCCTTATTACAATTAGATCATAAAAAAGCACAAGCAGCATAAATGAAGATGGCAGGTAAAAAATGGAGGCAATACTAATGTAGATACCTGCTCTGAAAATATTACCCCTGATCTCTCCCTGATGGTAGATATTCATTATTCTTTCTATAGCCAACACGATAAAAAGATTTGATAAGATCACAGGAGAGAACCAGTGATGTGGCGCGAATATCGAATATGACAAAGCGAGAATGAAAGCGACAAGATTCGAGGAGAAAGGAATCAATCGGTGTTCATTGGAAATCTCCGAAAGCACATATGCCTGATATGTAATGCATATGGCTGAAAGGATCATGTTCAAATAAGTCTGACCACTCAGCCATGTAAGAAGGTCGGCCAGAAAAGGCAACTGACCCGATGGAGTAAAGGGTGGTTCACTGATTATAACAGGCCACCGAAGGACCAACAACACCAAAGGGATGATGGCATAAATATATACCTGGTTGGACTTAAAGAACCGAACTAGCATTTATTCTGAATGCATTTTGAATTTTTCAATTCTTCGGATGAAATATTTTCTATTTTTGCCCCTGAAAGTATCAATTAATTCCTTATGTCTACTTACAACGAAATTATCTACGGTTTAGGAGATTTCTTCACATGGACCTTCAAAGTTCTTCCTATGTTGGACAACTGGCCAAACTATCTATACGCCGTTGCGATGTTCGCCGGAATAATCTACTGGCTTAAATGGCAAAAGGATCTTAACAGAGAAGCCAGGGAAAACGGAACCCTGGAATAGATCACAGGTCGAAACCCAGATCTCTCCTGAAGTATTTCTTATCGAAGTCGATCTTCTCGGCTAATTCATATGAATTATTGAGTGCCTTTTGGATATTCTCTCCATAGGATGTTATGCTCAAAACCCTTCCTCCGCTGGTGATTACATTCCCACTTTGCTGTGTTGTGCCGGCATGAAAAACAACAGACTCTGTAGGAGTATCTAGTCCGGTTATCGTCTTTCCTTTTTCATATGATTCAGGATATCCACCGGAAACAAGCATAACAGTTGTGGCTGCTCTTTCATCTGCCTCGATACTCATTCCGTTCAATTCTCCTTTTGCGCAGGCAATGAAAATAGGTAAGAGATCACTTTTTACCCTGGGAATAACAACTTCAGTTTCAGGGTCGCCCATCCTCACATTGTATTCAATAACAAAAGGGTCACCTTTAACATTGATCAGTCCGAAAAATATGAATCCTTTGTAATCGATTCCTTCACTCCTCAATCCTTCGATAGTAGGTTTTATGACTTTTTCTTCAACCTTGGTCATGAATTCTCCTTGTGCAAATGGCACCGGAGAAATGGCTCCCATTCCACCGGTATTCAATCCGGTATCACCTTCTCCAATTCTTTTATAGTCTTTGGCTTCCGGAAGAAGGATGTAATCTTTTCCGTCAGTTAGAACAAATGCCGACATTTCAATACCATCGAGAAATTCTTCAATGACTACACTGCTGCTTGCATCCCCGAACTTTCCATCGAGCATTAGTTCCATTTCTTTTTCAGCATCCTCAAGTTCATCCAGAATCAAAACACCTTTTCCGGCTGCCAGTCCATCTGCTTTCAATACATAAGGAGGAGACAGGGTCTTAAGAAATTCCTTCGATGCTTCAATATCACCTTTTCGAAAAGTCTTGTATTGAGCTGTAGGGATGTTATGCTTGAACATGAAACGTTTCGCATAATCTTTGCTTCCCTCCAGCATGGCGCCTTCTTCCGATGGACCAATGATCAGAAGATTCCTCAACTGCGGTGAATTTTCAAGGTATGCGCGAATACCTTTTACAAGTGGGTCTTCCGGTCCGATGATGAGCAATGTAATTGCATGCTCAATAATGGCTTGCTTGATTCCCTCAAAATCATTGACACCGATCTCAAGGTTTATTCCCTCTTCAGATGTGCCGGCATTTCCCGGGGCGATGTATAATTGATTGACGAGCGGACTTTGTGCAATTTTCCAGCTCAGGGCATGTTCCCTTCCTCCGGAACCGAGGACTAATACATTCATTCTATTTACTTACCCTTTTAATGCTACAACCAATATTCCTGGTTTTCTCAGGATCGATCTTCTTTCCCTCAGATAAGTTGGCCATGGCATCATTCAGCCAATGTTCCTTAACCTCAGAATACGAATCGTTATTATCATCAATGGCACCTTTGTAAACCAATTCGAATTTATCATTGAAGAGATATACATGAGGTGTTGTTCTCGCACCAAAAGCATCAGCCAGTTCATGATTCTTGTCGAGAGCATAAGCCATAAGGTATCTGTTGTCCTTGGCTCTTTGAACCATGTCATCATACGAGTCTCCCTTTTCTCTTTTCGCTTCATTCGAATTGACCAGGATCATGCCAATCTTATTTTCATCGGCCTTGGTTGAAACATCATTGTATCTGCCTTCCCAACCTTCACTGTTTTCTCTTCCTACAACGAAAGGGCAGGTATTACAACTGAAAATAACGAGTAAACCATTGTCGCCCATTTTATCGCTAAGACTTACCTCATCACCAGAAATGTCTTTCATTTTTAAATTGGTAAGCGGTGCTTTTTGACCTATTTCCAAAGTCTTTACTTCTTCACCCGGTTTCAGGATAAAGGCCATACTGATTGTTGCAATCAAGGAAAGGACTAATAGTGTTCTTGTTTTCATAATGAGAAATTTAAAGTGGAATGTTTCCGTGTTTCTTTTTTGGTAAATGATCAACCTTGTTCTTAAGCATTTCGAAAGCTCTGATCAGTTTTTCCCTTGTCTGGTCAGGCCGGATAACCTCGTCGATATAACCTCTGGCCGCAGCGTTGTATGGATGTGCAAACAATTCAGCATATTCTGCTTCTTTTTCCTTCCACTTGGCTTCGGGGTCTTTAGCTTCCTTAATATCCTTTCGGAAGATAATTTCGGCAGCACCTTTGGCTCCCATCACAGCAATCTCTGCACTCGGCCAGGCATAATTCATGTCAGCACCGATATGTTTTGAATTCATCACATCATAGGCTCCTCCGTATGCCTTTCTTGTGATCACTGTAATTCTTGGAACAGTAGCTTCGCTGAAAGCATAGAGCAATTTCGCTCCATTGGTTATGATGGCATTCCATTCCTGATCAGTGCCGGGAAGGAAACCGGGTACATCTTCAAATACAAGCAACGGAATGTTGAATGAGTCACAGAATCTCACAAAACGCGCTCCTTTTGTTGAAGATTGTATGTCTAATACACCGGCAAGAAAGGCAGGTTGATTTGCCACAATACCAATACTTTTTCCTCCCAATCTTGCAAAACCAACCACGATGTTCTCAGCAAAGTCCTTGTGCACCTCATGGAAAGTTCCTTCATCAATGGTATTATTGATGACATCTTTTATATCGTAAGGTTGATTTGGATTATCCGGAATGATGTCGTTTAGTTTTTCTCTCGATTCATCCCCACCTTCATAATCAAGTTGCGGAGGGTCTTCTTCACAGTTTTGAGGGATGTATGAGAGTAGATCCTTTATTCCATTGATACATTCAATTTCATTTGCATAGGTAAAATGGGTCACTCCTGATTTCGACGCGTGCGTGCTTGCTCCTCCCAGATCTTCACTTGAAACTTCTTCGTGGGTTACCGTCTTCACAACATTTGGTCCGGTGACGAACATATAAGATGTTTTTTCCACCATCATAATGAAATCGGTCAGTGCCGGAGAATAAACTGCTCCACCTGCGCATGGTCCCATCACAGCTGATATTTGAGGTATCACACCACTGGATCTTGTATTCCTGTAAAAGATGTCAGCATATCCACCAAGGGAAACAACGCCTTCTTGAATTCTGGCTCCACCTGAATCATTCAGACCAATTACCGGAGCGCCATTCTTCATGGCAAGGTCCATAACCTTACAGATCTTTTCAGCATGAGCTTCAGCAAGTGAACCACCCATTACGGTGAAATCCTGAGCGAAAACATAGATCAGTCGACCGTTCACAGTGCCATAACCTGTAACCACTCCATCTCCCAGAAATTTCTGTTTGTCAAGACCAAAGTTGTTCGAACGGTGAGTAACCAGTGCGCCGATCTCTTCAAAGGAGCCTTCGTCAAGTAGAAAATGTATTCTTTCCCTCGCTGTTAATTTTCCTTTGTCGTGCTGAGCCTGGATTCTTTTCTCGCCTCCTCCCTTCTGAGATTCCTCGAGTTTTTCATTAAGAATGTCAAATTTGTCTTTCATCGCTTCGGATTGGGCGATAAAAATAGGAAAGATTCAGCTTGCATAGGTCTGTGAATGCGTATCAATACTACTCACACTCTATTATTTCCAAAGAATGTATTTCGGATAATTAAATATATTCACCGAACGTTAGAATGTAACAAAAATCAATTCCAACGTTATCGTGTAAAAAGATCATGGTAAAAGGCAGATCCATTTTATTTCTCTTTCTACTGGCTTTCGCATTTTCGGCAAAAGCACAAGATGAGATTGAATTCTCAAATTGGGAGGACTTATCTGTTAATCCAAGTTCTCATGATAAGATCTATGTCGATTGCGGCAGTTCCGATTGCAAAAAGGTTTTGGAGAATCTCTCTTCCTTCAGTCGACTTTCAGAATTGCACCTGTATCATTTAAACAACTATAAGAACATACCTTCATTTGACGCGTCAAGAAATGTAAGTATCACCATTGCGGAAAGTCCAAACCTGGACTTCAAAAAAGCACTGAAAAAAATAAAGAATGAAGACGCACTGCAGGAACTGAATCTGATAGACAATGAATTGGAGGCACTGCCTGTCACTCTGACAAGGTTTGAGAATCTGTCATCACTGAATTGCAGCGGAAATGAAGATCTTGAATTGACCGACAATCTTGCTGTCTTAAACAGTTTAAGCAGACTTACTAAGTTGACCTGGACTCGAAATGATGCCTCACTTTTGCCATCCTCCATTTCTTTCTACAATCGACTTCAGCACCTCGACATCAGTGATAACGGCATGGTAGAATTTCCTCAGGTTCGACCCAATCCCCTCAGGAATCTGCAGTATCTGGATATTTCCGACAACATCATCATCGATATGAAAATGAGTCTGAAAAATCTGGGCATGAGGTTAATAAAGGATGTTTATCTGGATGGTGAAGGTTTGAATGCCTATGATGTAAGAGAAATTCAGGATTTACACTCCAAGGCCATTTTCCATTTCGCTGATCTCGATACGACGGTTGTTGTTGAAGAGGATAGTTTATTGAAAGCGCTGGAAGATGCAGAAAAGGGAGGAGAGGAATATGGACAACTGACTACCTCCGCATCAGGCACGAAAATATTGTCAAATTCCTACTTGTATTACCCCGAAGTCTTTGGACATGGTAAGTTCAAATACACCTTCGATACTACTTCCTTCGAAGGAAGATATAAGAGTTCGAAATACGAGAACGTGAGGCCAATTCTACCGGGCAGAACATATGAGAATCTTGCTCTAGAAGTCACCCATAAGCCGATCAAAGGAGAACTGTGGTTTGAATTTGCAGTCATAACTCATCATTGGTTCTGGGGTTATGCATCCAATTCTGCTATGCGCCGGTACATCAATCGTTACAACAAGGAACTGAACGCATTTCGGAATATGGTTTTCGTTTCACTGGATGGTTACGAAAAGAAAGAATTCAAGAAAAAATTCGTGAAGGATAAATTTTACACCGACTTCCGAATCTATTATGACGAAGGTGACTCAAAGTTCATATTAGAGCTTAAAACTTTGGAAGGCTTTGAAGAATTTTCTGTCTATATGAGGTATAAAAACAAAAATTATACACTTGAAAAAGCACAGGAGACCTATACCAAAAGATATGTTCGCTATATGAGGAATCTGGACAGTCGAAAAAAGCGATTTCATAAAAAATTGCTTCAGGGTAAGGCCCAATACGACAAACAATATCTGAAGACCACCGAACTCGCATGGCGGGATTTCGCGAAATTGTATTTCTCGGATGAAGAAAAGGAGATGACCAGAGAGGAATGGCTTTCCTATTATGACAAGGTCGTCGCCAATGAAAAAAGAGCCATGGACAATGCCAATATTTCCATGGAGAACCTTGTCAAAAGTCTGCAACTGGGTGGATACATAGAAGTGTCTTATAGCGACCTTCTTTACAGACATGAGCTCGGAAGTTCAAGGGATATCATATTTACGGATGAAAAGAATGATCGATTGCCGGCCAAATCGTACGCCGTTATCGACAAACAAGAAAAAACGATAACCGTACTAGAAGGTGGACTGGGTCAGGATATGAACATACTGATCAAAGGAATGAATCATCGTGACATCGCGGTAATTGCCGAATTGAGAAATGGTGACATGGGTGTAGTTAAGCCCTCTTCGTATCGGAAGTTTGAATTATCTCAAAAGGAAATAGATACCCTTGAACTGGAGATCTACGATCATAAACTTTCCCATATCGGTCTTTTCTGGGACCGCATTGAATTTTAGTTGTAACGTTTTGGAACTTCAGCGTTATATAGGCAGAAGTTAAATCCATAGAAAGTGAACGAATTACAGGAAATAAGAGATGCTCAGCAGGACATAAAGAAATTTGAAGTCCTGTATGATCGATATTACGACGACGTTTTCAAATTTTGTTATCAGCGCTCAGGGGATTATGATATGGCAGGTGACCTCACATCGAGAGTCTTCATTAAGGCCATGCAAAACCTAAATAAATACCGAGACAAAAAGAAAGCCTTTTCTTCCTGGTTATTCACCATTGCTTTCAATGAGGTCAATGATCATTTTCGGAAAATGGCCAGAGACAGAACGGTTCGAATCGATGAAAATCGAATCAAGGCCATTCTTCCTCCGGAGTATGAAGGAGATGATGATCTGAAACTATCAATTGGCCGGGTGCTGAATAAACTTAAACCGGCAGATCTCAACCTCATTGAACTCAAGTATTTCGAAGGTCGATCACACGACGAGATATGCGAGATCCTGGACATAAGTGCAGGAAATGCTCGCATCCGATTGCACAGGGCTATGGAAAAACTTCGGTCCTTATTTATGGAATCTATTAAAGAACTGAAGTCATGAAAAAGAAAGAAATTAAGATAAAAGCACAGGATTTCGATCCTAAAAAAGCCCGGGACTACAAAGATTTTGACAAAGTCATGGAGGGCTACGAAGGAAGTCCAACATCCGGAGGTGGAAATGCCGGAGGTGGAATGAATTGGGTAGTAGCCATTGTGGCTGTCGTGGTTGTGGTGGCATCCTTAACCTGGTTGTTCAGGAAAAAGGATAAAAAAGACGACGTTAAAATCGCTCAGACAGAACAAAGCTCTGAGCTGCCATTATTCAAGCAGGACGCTCCCTTTGAACAATATGATGTTCCTTATGAGATCTATGAAATTCCGGAGAATGGTGATGTTGAATTGCTTAGTAAAAGAGGCAGCATCATTCGTATTCCAGAGAATGCATTCGTAGATGAGAATGGAATGGATGTGACTGAGGATGTTGAAGTGTGGTTCCGAGAATTCCACAATCCTTTTGAAATTTTCTCTGCCGGTGTTCCGATGACAACAAAAACGGAAGAAGGCAATACTCAATTGGAATCAGCTGGAATGTTTGAGTTCAGAGCCTTTAAAGATGGCAAAGCTCTTCAGATAAAAAATGGAAAAAAGGTGGATGTGAGTTTGGTTTCATGGAATGACGATCCGAAATTCAATGAATACATCCTGAATGAAGAAGAAGATCAGTGGGATTATGTGGACAGAGCACAATTATCGGAGGAAGATTATGTGAATCCAACTACTTATCGCCCTTCCAATTCTGAACAAATTGGCACACCTTATATCGATTATGACGAAGAAAGAAGTTTATTGAATGACGAGATGGATGTTGTATCTGATAGCCTTGAATCGCCTAATAATACAATTTATGCCGAAACCGCCTCTGATTATTATTTTACCGTCGATATGACCAAGAATGAACTACCGGAATTTGCTAATGTGGGTGACCTCACCTTTAAGGTGAATACAGATAAATGCAAATTTGATCCTTCTTTTTATTATGTGCGCTGGACAGACATTGATGTTTTTCAAGATGCAGAAAGTTCAGATTACATTATCTCTTTGGAAAAGGAAGACACAACTGTTCTTTTGGTTGCAGAGCCAATCATTGATTTGGTGAAAAACCAGGAAAGAATCAGCGAATATGAAAGAGAAGCAGAAGAAAGGAAGAAGAGAAATGAAGAAAGGTTGTCGTTGACAACGCAGAAAAACTATATCCGTCCGGCCAGATCAAACAGAACGAACAGACTAATTGAAGGTGCAGTGAAATCTTCAGTAGATGCTCCGACCTATTGGAACTTCAGTATTCAACAGGTTGGTTGGTTCAATTGTGATCATCCACAGTATGGCGCTTATGCCACAGTCGCTTATGTTGATTTCAAAGATCAGTATGGAGCAGATGTTGAAATTGCACAGATGTATATGGTTGACCTTGAAAGCAATACCGTGATCTATCAGGGTGAAGGTCATGCTCTTCGATATAATCCTAAGTCACATAGCGTGTTATGGGTTGTAACGCCCGATGGAAATATTGGTATTACAGATACCCGGGCGATGGACAGAAGAAGACTTGGTCCCAGAGCCATTATGAATGTGACTGTCCATAATCCAGATAATGGTTTGAGGGAGTTGAAGCAAATAATAGGTTAAGTGTAAAGGCTCGGCGAAGTAAAATACTGCGTCGAGCTTCTTTATTCCTTATTAGCCTCGTACCAGGAATCGACTTTTAGATTAGACGATTCAGATGCCTTTACGGCCAATTCATCACAACGTTCATTTTCCGGATGACCGGCATGGCCTTTGATCCAGTGAAATTTTACTTTGTGCTTTGGATAAATCTTCAGGAAGCGCTTCCAGAGATCCTCATTCTTTTTTCCTTTGAAGTTTTTCTTTTCCCAACCGAAGACCCATCCTTTTTCAACGGCTTCCACCACGTATTTTGAATCAGACCAAACCTCTATATCTGAATTTGGTTTCTTGATTATTTCCAACGCCACAATAACGGCAAGCAATTCCATACGATTATTTGTCGTCAAACGAAAGCCATCAGAAACTTCTTTCATATGCTTGCCCGATTTAAGGACAATTCCATATCCTCCAGGCCCGGGATTTCCCTTAGCCGCTCCGTCGGTATAGATGCGAATCTTCATGAAGTTCCGAATGTAGGAAATATCAGTTGATCAGGTGACCAACATTGGAAGCAAAAAGCTTTACGGCAATGGCAAGAATGATGACACCAAAGACTTTTTGAAGAATGGCAATGCCAGCCTTTCCCAGAAAGTTCTCGAATTTTTTGGTGAGTTTCAAAACCAGATATACCAGGAGTATATTAAGAACAATAGCAACGATAATATTTTGTGTTTCAAACTCCGCCCTTAATGAAAGAATAGAGGTTAAGGTTCCGGCTCCGGCAATAAGGGGAAAGGCTATTGGAACAATTGATGCCGTTTCAGGCTCATCATCCCTGTAGAATTTTATACCTAAAATCATTTCGAGGGCGAGGAAGAACATGATCAAGGCACCGGCAATGGCAAAGGAGTTCACATCAATACCAATAAAGGTCAGAATGCTTTCACCAATGAATAGAAAAAGAATCATGATTCCACCGGCAGCTAGAGATGCTTTTTCCGATTGAATATGTCCTACTTTTTGTCGAAGTCGGATTATAATTGGAATAGAACCAAGAATATCAATAACGGCGAACAATACCATGGTCGCTGTAATGATCTGTTTTATGTTGAATAGCTCGCTCATTTCGCGCGCAAAATTACCCAGAATTTAAATCCTGATGCACTTTTTTATTAAAATCTATTTGTCTGAATTTGAGGATGTTTTAGATGGAGTTGGAAAAAAGAAAAGGAGGTCGTAAAACCTCCTTCTTCCATATCTATCATTTCTGAATTTCAATGCAGCTGTTTCTCTTTTTTCGCTACAATTTCAGGTCGATTCCCGATATTATATTTCAGAATCACAGCCACATTTCTCAAAAGATCAACTGCCCATTTTATTACCAATACCGACACGATGATTGACAGTATGGCATCGATCATATAGAGTTTCGTGAGATAAATTATTCCAGCGCCGACAACTATCGAAATGGACATTAATGTATCGGATATCATATGGGCAAATGCGCTTTGTGTGTTGAGGTCCTCAATACCCGATTGATTCAACAATATTGCTGTGAAAATATTAACAACTAAACCAATAAAGGCTATGGACAAGGTATAGGTCAGCTGAATAGCTCTTGGTTCAATAAGTCTGTCGATGGATTCGAAGAAAATATAGATTCCAAAATAAAACAGCATCATTCCATTGATGGTAACCGCCACCAATTCCACCATTTTATTCTCCGTCTTTCTTGCAATGATCATGGAGAGCAAAGTAATGAAGAGGGACAAGGCATGTGTGAGCATGTGTATTCCATCTGAAAACAACATGAGGCTGTTTGCAATAAAACTGTAAACAATTTCGAGCACCATTACTGCCAGGGTGATGGCAATTGAAATGATCAATGCTTTTTCCTTTGAAATTCTTTTTAGATGTGGTATAAAAAGTGCGGTACTGATTTTTTCGAACATGATGTTAGTATTTGCCCCCCACACTTCTGTCAGACAAGGCCTGAGCACCGCACGTTGGTAAGCTCTCTGGTTTATCGGTCAGACCTTCAATGTCTGTCAGTGCATGAAGGAAGGTTATAATTTGTGTTGATTCCTTGTCCGTCAAACTCAAAGAGTCGAAGGGTAATGTTTGATTTGGTAATTCTAATCCTAGCCCTGCACCTCCGCCTCTATTGTAGAATTCAACCACTTTTTCAAGTGATGTGAATGCTCCATTGTGAAAATAAGGTGCGCTCAATTCTGAATTCCTCACACTTACCGTTTTAAATGAATGGTCGTAGATGTCGAATCTATCTATCGGCCTGCCGCTATTCATTCTCCCCATGTCCTCATCTAATTCAGGATGATCCAGGTCTTCAGTTTTGGTCACACCAATAATCTCTGATTCCGACTCTTCGTAATAGGGTGGACGTAGACCGGCAAAAGTGGGTGGAAAATGACAAGTCCCACATTTACCTTTTCCCATGAAGAGGTTGAAGCCAGCAGCAACGTCAATGTTTGCCTCTTTTTCCCCTCTGATCATCTGGTCAAATTCACTGTTGTGTCCATTTAAGGAAGAAACATATACAGACAGGGCAATGTTTATCTCTTCTTTTGTTATTGTCTTGGATTTCTTTTTGAAAGCTTCGGAAAATGCTGTTCTATATTCATCACATGAATTGAGCTTCTGGGCAACTTCCTGATAGGTCGTATTAAATTCACCATCATTCACAAAAACATGCTCGAATTGAGTCCTCAAATTTCCTGCTCGAAAATCATAGAAAAAATGCTCTGCGTACACACTATTGGTAAGTGTCATAGCATTCCTGCCGAGCTCAGTTTTTCCATCGAAGGACAAACTCTTGGCTTTTTCCTCGCTGAAAGCTTTGTCGGGATTATGACAGGACGCGCACGACCTTTCATTATTTGAAGAAAGAATAGGATCAAAAAACAATGTCCTTCCCAAATCTCTGATGACCTCAATATTTTCTCTGCCTCCTGAGTGAATGAAATAATCGTCATTAAGAAAATTAGCTGCATAGATGTTTTCAGAACGATAATTCACCGCAACCGGTAAATCCTCCACTTCATCTCTAAATTCAATGCCAAGTTTGACTTGAGATCGGTGAATAATTGATGAAATGGGCACCAGATATTCACTGCTAAGAGTGAATCGATCAAAGGAATTAAAGTCTGCCTCCTTCAGAAATTCGTCGGCTGCATCAAAAAGATAAAAAACCTCTTCAAGCTCATCAAACTGCAACTCGGTCAAAGACATTTCGTATTTCTCAAAACACCATCGAATGGAAGAAAGGGACTGCTTTGAATCCTCAATTCCAAGATTCGTTGCAGGTGTTTCAAATCCACTAATTCCAAGTGTAGAAATACTCGCCATGCCCAGCTTCATGGCTTCAAAAATCTGTCGATTGGTCAGCATAAAACTGCTATTGAATCCACTCATCGCATCGAATTTCTTTTTCAGAAGTTCGGTCTGATAGATAATTTCCTTTCTGTTAACGTCTGCCTCAATCATAGCCTCATCGATGACTTGTAAGCCTTTAGGATTAAGCACTTCCGGATTGTCGGTATCAATTGCAAGCTTCGGAAGTGGCGCGCCGTTGATAAAGGTTTCCACCTCATACCTGTGAAGGTAAATGAGTAAAAAATCCATTTTCTTATAGGCCTGCCTGAGATCGATATAGGCCTTCTGCATTTCTTCAACTGAAGAAGATTTACAGACTTCTTTGAATTTATCCAATTCTACTTTGAAATCATGGTATGATTCTCCGTACCAACTTGAAATAATTTCATTGGCTTTCCCATCCTCAAAAGGATTGAAGGCGCTGAAAAGAACTGCACAAAGAATCAGTAAAATAACGATAGTCGATCTGGCCATAAGAGACGAAAAATCCCCGGCACCAAAAAGCACCGGGGACATGGTTATTAATTATTTACTGAATGATCAATTTCTTGGTTTCTCCTTTGTCGTTTCGAACAAAGTAAGTTCCCTTGGTATAGGAAGAAATATCGACCTGAGTCACATTTCTGTATACCTTGATTCTCTCACCAGTAATGTTATATATCGCAACATCCATTTCCCTGTTCAGGTGTATAAGGCGGGTAGCTGGGTTTGGATATACCTGGAATACATCATCCGAAGTAAACTCTGGCTTATCGAAGATGCCTGTTGGCAACTGGTCCCAGCCTGTTAAAGCGTAAGTAAGTGAGTGGTTATATGGGAATGGATTGTCGGAAGACGGATGCTGCGAATTCACTAATACCGTTTTTCCATCAGGAGTCCCCATTGCTCCTGTAATTTCAGCGCCAACTGGCGTTACAGAAATTCTTACCAGATCATCAATGCCTGGATCTGAAATACTCAAATCAAGAAGATAAAGCTCACATGCTCTGTTTGTCAATCCGGCAGGAACCCTTCCATTTGAAGTGCCATTTAAGTCTTCACAAATCAAAAGATACTCTTGATCTGCCACGGTGATTGTTCCTAATCCATCGGGATTTGACAAGTGGTTGTCTGGATAATTTGAAATGGTAGGGCTGTTTTCAAAATATGGACCGGCTTCTAGATAAACTGACATGTCATCATTTGAAGGATCAAAAACCAATACTCTTCCGTAATAATCCCAGTAATCTGCACTGTCAGGATGCGTGCTCTGCGCAGAAGCTCTTGCCATGGTATGAGAAGCGTGAACCGCACCTGCGGCATGCTCATCTGACCATCTTGACCCAGGATTATCCCTTCCAGTTTCAGCAATGAAAACTTTTCCTGTTTCCTGGCTGTAAACAACCCATTCAAGTCTATTGAACATTGTGGCACCCACTGAGATGGCCTCAGCGTCGAAATTCAACATTTTGTTCAGGTCGGTATTATCGATTTCAACCCATTTGCTTGTCGAACCATCTTGTTTGTATACATAAGTTTTTCCTGATGTGAAATCTCCGGGAGTGGTGGCTACAAACTTTGTGAAGAAACCGGGCGTATTGTCAGAACCAGTATAAACTGTTTTGTTATCAGGCATTACCGTTCCTCCTTCAAATGGCTGACGACCCCAGTTGTATTGCTTTCTGACAGCTACAGCTTCTCTTGGATCAATCTCAGTCATGTAGTTGTAGTTCTCATATTTACCGATGGTATCACCATTGAATCCTGGAAATCCAGCTGGAGAAGACTGACCACCAATGGTACCTGTACCAATAATAAATTCAGTAATGTCTCTGTCTGGAATCGAAGTATTGCTCGATCTCCACCATTCTTCAGCTGTCCAGATTCTTCCGTCAACAACAGATGTAATTCCACCGCAGTTCATTCCTGTTTCACCCGTGTGATTCACAAAATCAACGTTGAAGAATTTACCCTGTCTTCCATCTGAAAGAGTCTGATCCATGATGATAAGGGTGTCATTATCAGGATCTCGATCTACTCTGAATACGGTCATTCCCCCGCCGTCTCCTATCTTATCATCCTGCACGATCATTTCATGGTTCACCGAAACCCATCCATAAGACTCGCCGGTTGTGTCTGGTGTGAAGCCAATAAAGTCATGCCATTCCTTGGCAACTTGTTCCCCCGCAGCGTTTCCATACATTGCAGTTGTTTGTACCATATCAACTCCTCCAATAAAAAGGACCTGATAATGCAGTGGTGAACCTGGCACCATAACTTCGTCAGTTATAAAGTTCACTTCGATCTCAGGATCGAATTCAATTTGCGCTTGTGCAGCAAAAATGCTGGTCAAAGCGGTAATAACAGTTAGTATTTGTTTTTTCATTGTGTAGTGGTTGTTAGAATTTGACAGGGCAATTTTAGAAGGATGAGATGACTACTTGATTACCCCTGTTTTAATTCTGAATTAATTAGCAGCCTTCTAATGTTAAGTTTGTATTTAGGAAATAGAGTGTATGTAAATCTTTATTTACATAATAGCTTAACTATCACATGCGCAGCCAAAAATGCTAGTGGGTGACAAAAAAATTTTTGGTCATTACCAATAAATTTATACTTTTGTTGATGTATCAATTATTGATAAAATGAAAGAAGATCAACTGGACGATATATATTTCTTCCTCCTGGAACGAACCGTAAGAAGGTTTCGAAAATTCAGTCAAAGAGAACTTTCAAAACGTGGATTCGATATTTCAGGCGAACAATGGGTTGTGCTGAAAAGAACCTATGAAGTTCAGGGCATCAATCAAAATGAGATTGCCAAATCAACCTATAAAGATCCTGCCTCGGTGACTCGAATGATAGACCTGCTGGAGAAAAGAGGCTTCCTTAAAAGAAAGAATACCGACGGAGATCGAAGAAGTTATGAGATATGCCTTACCGAAAATGGAAGGAGCTACGTGGAAGAAGTCCTGCCCCTCGCCGAAGAAATGAGAAAGTATGGCCTGAACGGTGTTTCCGAAAAGGACAAAGAAGTCTTTGTCAATGTTCTCAATAAAATTTATGAAAATCTTGAATGAGTTTTTTTACTTATTTAATTGATTTATCAATTATTTACTTATCACTATAAATCATACATTATGAACAAATCAATCATAAGCATTTTTACCATACTCATTATGGCCTCATGCAATAAAGTTAATACAGATAAAGGAATTGAGTCTGTTGTACTTTCCTATGTAAAGGCTGGAGACGAAAGAGACATTAACGTTCTAAAGAAAAGTCTTCATGTCAATTATCGCGCTCTTGCCAACAGGGTCTTCGAAAGTGAAGAACTCCAGGTACTTTCGCGAGAAACCTATCTTTCTCTTATCGAAAAGGGTACCATTGGCGGAGACTCGAGAAGGGTAGATATTCACAGTATTGACATAAGCGGAAACAATGCCATGGTGAAAGCCACCTTTACCGGCAATGATCATATCTTCCATACCTATATGCTTCTTGTACGCGACACAGATGATCAATGGTCCATCGTCAGTGACCTGCCGGAAGTAGTCAAGCTTTATTGATCTATGAGCTATGATCTATGAGCCATGATTCATGATCTATGATTTATGATTTATGATCTATGATTGGGCTTTGCAGGATTGATCATTTTGCTACCTTTATGTCATCATGGATTCATTTGAATTGTCGTGCATATTGCCTGCCAAGGCCGAAGATGTTTACGCCGCATGGCTGAACAGTGAATTACACAGTGAATTTACGGGAGGTCTCGCGGCTATTCAGGAAGAGGTGAATAGTCGATTTACAACCTGGGATGGATATATCACAGGTATGATTCTGGAGCTGGAGCCCAGCAAACGAATAATTCAAAGTTGGCGTACCACAGATTTCCATATGGATGATGACGACTCAATGGTTGAGGTTGAATTTCACGCCAAAAATGACGGCTGTGTTCTATATCTCAAACATTGGAATATACCAGATGGTCAGAGCGCCAAGTACATGACAGGGTGGAATGATCATTACTTTGTGCCAATGCGAGCCTTTTTCTCTAAATAATTTGCCAACTCCCTTTAAAGAATATCTCTCCAAAGAGCTCATGCAGAACTTCACTTCTTGCATGATAGAAGTGGATTCACAGGTCGATCAGAAAGCAATTCTATCGAGCATTTTCGACTCTACCTATAAGGATCTTGAATTAAAAGAAAGAATGCGAAGAATCACAGAATCTCTTCAATCTAATTTGAATGGATCCTTCGGTCAGAATCTCGAATTGCTCATGGCAAGCGCAGATCTGTTCTTAAAACAGGAACAAAAATTGGTTGGATTGGAGCTCATGTTCATGCCCGACTTTATCGAAACATTTGGTTTGAACGAATTCAATACAAGCGTTAAAGCCATGGAAAAGGTGACCACATACATGAGCTGTGAATTTGCCGTAAGGCCTTTCATTATTCAGTATGGTGATGATATGATGCAGAAAATGTATTCATGGTCGGAAAGTGAAAATCATCATGTGCGCCGACTCTCAAGTGAAGGTTGTCGACCCAGATTACCCTGGGCCATGGCACTTCCAGATTTTAAAAAAGATCCTTCTCCAGTCCTTCCTATTCTTGAAAGATTGAAATCTGATGAATCGGAATATGTAAGAAGAAGTGTGGCCAATAATTTGAACGACATAGCAAAAGACCATCCCGATCTTGTTCTTAAAACTTCGAAAAAATGGATGTGTCGATCCAAAGAAACAGACGCACTTGTCAAACATGCAATGCGGACATTACTCAAGAGTAACTATCCGGGCAGTATGGAATTATTCGGATATGCAGCACCCGGAGAAATTGCCGTTAAAAATTTCAGCGTTGTCACTTCTGAAATCCGTATTGGTGATAAAATTGAATTCCGTTTTAAAATTGTCAATACATCCAAAAAAATCAAAAAAGTAAGGCTGGAATACGCCATTCACTTTTTGCTAGCCAATGGTAAAAACACGAAAAAGGTTTTCAAGATCAGTGAGCGTGAAATGAAGCCAGGGGAAAAACTGTCTGTAAATCGAAAACACAGTTTCAGGATCATCACTACCCGGACTTATTACCCCGGCACTCACTACGTAAGCGCCATTGTCAATGGGACTGAAGAAGAGAAGAAAGCCTTTGAATTAAAGGCTTAGGTCAGAATTTTACATTTCTCACCGTCCAGAATTCCAAGATCATTTGAGCTCTCAAGGTGAGCAATCATATCATTCAATTCTTCTTTTTTTCTCATCCTGAACTTCTTGCGAATCTTTGATTTCATGAAACGCCTCACATCCTCTGAAGTCTCCAAAATCAATCCGGGAACTTCACATGGTTTCATGTTTTCATCAACTGCCACCATCGAAAAATAGGAAGTATTGGTGTGGCTTTCATGCCTTTGTTTGATATCCTCCGCCACGGCCTTGATTCCAATTATAAGTGAAGAACGACCCACATAATTCACCGAAGCATGCAGAGAAACAAGATTGCCCACTTCCACCGGTTTCAGGAATTCCACTCCATCAACCGAAACTGTCACGCAATAGGTTCCTGCATGTTTGCTGGAACAGACATATGCCGCCTTATCCATCAGAGAGAGAATCGTTCCTCCATGAACTTTCCCGCCAAAATTGGCATAGGTTGGGACCATTAATTCTGTGATCGTAGTCTTTGAAAATGAAACTCTTTTGTAATCTTCCATGACTTATCAGATTGAGAATGAGAGGTTATACGCTAAGATAGTTAAATGGATGAAAGGGTGATGAGGGGATGAGGGGATGAGGGGATGAGGGGATGAGGGGATGAGGGGATAAACTTATCAATTAACCATTTAACAAATTAACAACTTAATAACTCCTCCCTTAACTGGCACTATCAAAATATCTCAATCTCATCCATGAATATCCAGGAGTCTCCTCCGGAGCCCAGGTGCCATTCAGGACATGGACCTCTGTTTTTAGCAGTAATACGGACATAACGAACTTCCTTCTTATATCCTTGAACCATTCTTTTGACCATGCTTCCCTCTTCTTTAATCAAATTTGGATCCGTTTTCTGAACTGAAGATTCCCAGTTCTGGCCATCTCTGGAAAAGGATAACTCCACTTCTTCAGGATACCATATCCAGCTTCGGATATCCTGAAGAAAGCCAATTCGAAGGGCAACACCGTGTTTTTTAACTTCACCAAGATCCAATTCCAGATTGACATCCTGTCCCTGATATCCCTGCCATCTTCCTGTGCGGAAGTTGGCCGTTCCTGTTTGCATATCGATCAGAGCTTTGTCTCCTCCTGCACTGTATTGGTTGGCATATTCCGATTTCAAGGTGAGTTTGACTTTATCGTCTAGCTTATAAAAAACAGTCATGATGGTATCGGAATTTCCTTTTTCAGCATGTCTCGCAAAGGCCATAATGGCTGTATTCTGGTCTATTAGAAAGGTCTCATTTTTCATCCAATTTGTCCATTCGTCGAATTCGCCAATTCTTGTCCAGATCTCACAATCGGAGCACAAAGAAGATATCTCGATTCTCAGACTGTCGTCGAATGTGTTGACCGGACTTGAGAAATACGGAACAGGCACGAGCTCAGATTCTGCCTTATCCTGTGGCGGTCGGGATTCCTGACTCTTACCCCATTCCGAAGGTTCAGGGCCCATTTCAAAAATCAGTTTACCTCCATTCATTATGTCCTCATGCTTCAGATATGTCAAGTCGTAATCTTCTCCGTTCATACTTGCATGCTGGATATAAAAATTCTTCTTGTTTAGATTCTCAGCTTCGATCTCAAAGGACTTGCCATTTTCCAGGTTGATTTTTACATATTCAAATGTGGGACTGCCAACGGCATAATAAGTTAGTCCGGGGGTGACTGAATAGAAGCCAATGGCACTCAACACATACCAGGCCGACATCTGTCCACAGTCTTCATTTCCAGAAAGACCATCCGGATCGAAATGATACAATTCTTCCTTGATTCTTTGAACCATGGCCTGCGTCTTATCCGGCCTTCCAACATAATTATACAGGTAGGCCATATGGTGGCTTGGTTCATTTCCATGAGCATACTGACCAATCAGGCCGGTAATATCTGCCTGATGCCTTCCGCTAGTTTCTTCTGATGCCGAGAATAAATTATCGAGATGTGAGTCAAGACCTTCAGGCAAATAAGAATCGAGAGAGTAAATATCATGAGGCACAAAAGTGGAATATTGCCAGGCATTTGCCTCTGTGTAATTGAAATTCACTTCTTCGGGTCTGAAGGGGCTGAACCATGAATTATTTACCCGGGCCCTGAAAAATCCTGTGGATGGATCAAATAGATTTTTCCAGTTCTCACTTCTCTTTGCAAAGGACATTTCGACCTCTTTGTTTTCCATTAACCTTGCCATTTCAGTTATGCACCAGTCGTCGTATGCGTAAGCCAAAGTCTTCGAAACGGACTCCGATTCATCTCCTGCATTTATACATCCCTGATTTCGGTAATAACCGATTCCATGCTCATCCTGCATTGCTGATTTCTGCATAGCTTCCAAGGCAAGGCCTTCATCGTAATCTCTGATTCCTTTAGCATAAGCATCGGCGATCACCGGCACTGAATGATACCCGATCATGCAATTGGTTTCATTGGCAGCCAATTCCCAAACCGGCAACAATCCACCCTGTTCATATTGCCTCAAAAAAGTCTGAATAAAGGCATTTGTCCTGTCCGGCTCAATGATGGTATATAAAGGATGTGTGGCTCTGAATGTGTCCCACAATGAAAAAACCGTGTACTGCTCCTTCTTGTATTCTCCGTCATTGACATTGTGGATCTTCATATCCATACCACGATACTCACCATTTACATCCGTATACAGATTTGGTGCGATCATCGTATGATACAGAGCCGTATAGAATTTCACCATGTCCTCTGCTTCACCTTTCACCTCAATTTTTGATAGCTGTTTGAACCATTCTTCTTCTCCTCTCTTTTTTATCGCATCAAAGTCCCACCCTGTATTTTCAGTCTTCAGATTTTCCCTGGCATTCTCAACTGAAACAGCTGAAATACCCACTTTAATCATGAGTTGATCGTTACCGTCATCCTCAAACTCAAGGCTTACCACACTTTTTGCATCGTTCCATACCTCTGCTTTTATTGGAGTAGAAAATTCAGCAACGAAGTAGATGTGCTGCTCTTGTGCCCAGGCCTTTGAAATTCGTTTCCCCGAAATGCTTGTTTCTGATTCAAGGCTTATTTCCCAATCGATCAGTTTATCCCGATGTTCCAGATCCAAAACAACTTTCTTGTCTTCTGAAGAAGGGTAAGCATAGGAATGAAATCCGGTTCTCTTCGTTGCTGTCAGCGAAACACTAATCTGATAATCGGTAAGAACCGTCATATAATAAGCGGGGCCCACATCTTCTATTGCCTTTTCAAATCGTGAGGCATATCCTTCTTCTACTGAAGTCTTGGCGCCATTCTCCAATTTGACCTCTCCTGTATAAGGCATCAATAAGACATCTCCATAATCTGAGACGCCGGTTCCACTGAGGTGGGTATGACTAAAACCGTAAACTACGGTATCTGAATAGTGATATCCAGAGCAACCATCCCAGCCTTCGAGACGAGTATCCGGACCGAGCTGAACCATACCAAAGGGCAGGGTCGGACCGGGAAAAGTATGCCCATGACCACCGGTTCCGATATGTGGAACTACATAGTCAAGAATACCCCAAGAGGAATCCTTGTTGCACGTTGTGAAAAGTGCAATAATTAAAAGTCCATATACTCCTTTCCTGATCATGAAACTATACTTCAATTTTTCTCTGCATCCATCCGAAGTATGCAATATAAATATAGGCCAGGAGCGGAAGAAAGAATGAATAACGAATTCCAATGGATTCCTGATCAGACAAGAGTCCTTGCAGTGGCGGGATGATGGCTCCACCCACGATGGCCATGATCAGAAGTGATGACCCCTGGCTTGTGTATTTGTCCAGCCCTTTGATCGACAATGCGAAGATGTTGCTCCACATAATTGAATTGAAAAGTCCGGTTGAGATCATGGCCCAGAAAGCCAGATTGCCTTCACTGAAAATTGAAATCAGTATCAGGACAATATTGGCAATTGCGAAAAGAGCTAAAACCCTTCCCGAAGAATTCTTTCCCATGATAAAACCAACATAGTTGATCAGAAGGAAAAGCAAGAATAAGATGACATCATTGAATTCAAGGAACTTGAAATAGAAGTCTCCCTTTTCTTCTTTTACTCCGGTTGCGATATAGATGAAGAGAAAGGCAAGTAAACCAATGAAAGGCATGAGCAGTCTCTTGAAGTTTTCACTTCGACCTTTACTTAAAGAGAGTGAACCAACCAGTCGACCGATCATCAATCCACCCCAATAATAAGCCAGATATTTATTCGCCTCTTCCTCTGCAGCACCAAAGACATCCGGCAATTTAACATATTGAACGAGCCAACTGCCAATGGCCACTTCCGCTCCGACATAGAAGAAGATGGCACCGATCCCATAACGCAGATTCGAAAATTTAAGCACAGTAAAACCCCTTTCTGTTTCCTCTTCGTTTTTGAAAGAAGGCATTTTCGACAACATGGTAATAAGGGCCAAAGCGAAGAAGATAAATCCATACAGTAAATAGGTTTTTCCTACCGACTCCGGAGATTTTTGTCCATCTGAAAAAATGGAATAAATCAGAATAGCTCCTACAATGGGTCCGATGGTTGTGCCAAGTGAATTCAGTCCTTGGGCCAGATTCAATCTACTTGCTGCAGATTCCGGATTACCCATAATGGAAGCATAAGGATTGGCCGCAATTTGGAGAATGGTCACCCCGGTTGCCAGAACAAAGAGTGCAGATAGAAAGAAAGGATACGAATGATTCAGTCCTGCTGGATAGAATAGCATACAACCAATTCCTGTTATAATAAGTCCGACCGACATACCATTCTTATACCCCAATTTATTGATGGGGTCACCTGACCTTGAAGAGATCAAATAATAGATAAGGGAAACGATGAAAAAAGCACCAAAAAAAGAAAACTGCACCAATCCACTTTGAAAATTAGTCAGATCGAAAAGGCTTCTAAATGTATTGATAAGCACATCGTTCATCACGGTGATGAAACCCCACATGAAGAAAAGGGACGTGAGCAATGAAAAGGAAAGCCTCATGTTTTTCATAGGAGGTCTAAATATAACTGATTGGAAGAAGTATAGATGAAAGGCCCTTATATTTACTGGAACAATTGTGAATGGAAAAATATTGACTGGTAGTTGTGCTGATATGATTATAAGGAGAATCGTCTTCTTCCTTTCTTTATTATTCGTCGGATTCACTTCTTCTGCGCAGGAGGTTAATCCAGACACCATCAACAAATACAATGCTGATGGGAAAATGCACGGATTGTGGATTGAATACCTCACGGAAGATCTTGTGAGGACGAAAGAAGAAAAGGCTGTATTTTATCGATATACACTTTATCACAATGGAAAAAATGTGGACAAGATTTCCTATGTAGTATACGGAAAGAGCCTTCAAACGGAAGGCACATTGCCGGGTGAAAAAGGAAAGCCCGCCTTGCTGAATGGAACTTACGAATGGTATTATAAATCCGGACAAATTCATATTCGCATATCATTTAAGAATGGATTCCGAAGCGGCAAAGGATTCTACTATTACAGAACGGGGTATTATTCCGAGGTGATCGATTTCGATAATACATACGAAGACCAGCCCTTTACCTATTTTCTTGAAGCATATCAGAACAACGGACATAAGTACGCTGAAGGCTACTGGCGCAATGGCGACAGAGGCTGGATGGGTTATATGGACTATGATTGATACTTGATTATGGGTATATTCGGTATATGATAGTCAGGCATGTTGCGACATTTGTCATATTGCTGCTTCCGACCTTTCTTGCGAGCCAATCTCTTGAGTTATCGGGAGGAAAAGTCTGGAACAAATATTGGGAGTTAAAATTAGCGGAGGACGACAGAGGAAGTTATACCAGTTACAATATGAGGGATGGAGAATTCATTGGCCTTACACTTGATGATGTTTTCAAAGACTCCTGGCCGATGAGGTTTGGCATTGGTCTCGATAAAAGTTCAACACGAGCGTATTCTCGAGTGAATCAAAATGCCGGATCCACTGCCTATGATCTGAATATTGAAAGAACAACATTTCACCTGCGGGCAGAGATTTACAACCTGAAAGCAGGTAACTTCTATTTCAATTTTGTTGGATTCGACCTGTCTTTTTTACTTAACGAAAAAACTACCGGCACCTATGACCCGACAATATCCAACCAGGAAGTTTATCTAGATACGGCCAACCTGACCAGATTTTTCACATTTGGGATTACCAATAGAATGGCTTATGAATTCAACTTAGGTAATAAATGGAAGGTGCTTGCCTTTTACAAATTCTACTTTGCTTTTGGAAAAGAATTCAACATTGATTATTACTTTAATCCGAATGTTTTCAGGCATTACCTCGGTCTGGGAGTAAAAAGAAACTTATACAAAATTGAAGATAATTAAGCCCATCCTTTCAACTTCATTTTTTCTCATTTTGATTGGCCATGTGAATGCTCAAATCAGTGCTACAGGTAGGGCATTTACTAACATTACCGTGAATCTTCTCGAGTCTGATTCTCGTTCTATCCGTGATTGGCGAGATAGCACAGATTATAAAGTATCCGCCGATGGACAAGCTGTTTATGCGACAAGAAAAAACAAACTTATCTGGGAAGTATGGCCCTTTGAGCAATACCCTATTCCATATTCTGACGATTCAAACTTTGTAGGGAAATTGGAAATAAGATTGATGACTCTTGAGCCGGACAAACTGAGCATTGTTGCAGGTAAACATTGTTATTACGAGATCCTTTTGGAGCACGGCTATCTTCGGCACCTGGGTTGCGACTGACGTCACTTTGAAAGGCTATGGAAATGTTTTACATTGGCTAACCTAAATTTTAAAAAATGCCAGCCATCATTCAAACAAGTAAAGAATATCTCAGAGCTTTAATGATTGTCTATGTGGCTCTAATCATGGGTCAGGTAATGTTTATGGCTGTATCAATATATCTGAACGTTACCGCTGGTAGTCTGGCCGGGCCCGACGAATCCTTCGCAAGCGTTATGAATATTGTGGCTATCTTCTTTTCTCTAGGTGGAATACTGGGAGGCTATTTCTCATTCAGAAAATCTCTGGAAAAAGCATCCGTCAAGGAAAATCTCAATGAAAAATTACAAAGCTATCGCGCTGCATTAATTGTCCGATCAGCCCTTTTGGAAGGGCCTTCATTTTTTGGAATAGTAGGCTATTTATTGCTCGGTGATTATCTCTTGTTAATACATCCATTTGTGATTATTGGAATATTCTTTCTATGGTGGCCCAGTAAAAATCGCCTTCAAACCGAATTGAACTTGAATGGGAATGAAATTGCCAAACTCGATAATCCAAACACGGAGTTTGAATTCACTGCACCAAAAAAATTCTAAATCTCTTTATAAGCAATGGGAAAAGTTACAGGTTTCGGAGGCGTTTTCTATAAGGTAAAAGACGTTGAGCAGCATAAAGATTGGTACCGAAAAAATCTAGGTATTGAAAGCGATCAATATGGAGGAAAATTCACCTGGAGAGATAAGGACAATCCGGACAATGTTGGCATGACGGCCTGGAGTCCCTTCCCGTCAGACACCAAATACTTCGACCCGGGCAAACAGGAATTCATGATTAATTATCGTGTAGAAGACCTGGATTCATTGCTTGAGGAATTGAAGGCTAATGGGGTTGAAATGGCTGGAGAACCTGAGACTTATGAGTACGGAAAATTTGCATGGATCATCGATCCGGATGGCTACAAGGTAGAACTCTGGGAGCCAATTGACGGCCCCTTGCTAGATGAGTAAAAGCAAGCTTATACCCAAAGATTTTGTTGATGGTCTGATTCATGAACTTTCGAAACATGAAGATGAGACCAAGGCCGCTCCCATGAAAAAATACATGAAGGGCTTATATGACTATTATGGTCTAAAGGCTCCTGAAAGAACAGCAGTTTTCCGTCAATACCTCAAGGAGAATTCCATCCCTGAGGACTGGAAAAAATGTGTGGAGTTATGCTGGAAGGTTGATAAAAGAGAGCTGCAATACATTGGAATGGAATTGGCATTTCGCTGTAAAAAATTCTACGAAAAAGAGGATTGGAAATTCTTCGAGTGGATGGTCTCTAATAAGTCGTGGTGGGATACGGTTGATTTCATCGCATCGAACATTGTAGGACACTTCTTTTTCAAATTTCCCGACATGATCGAGAAAGTTACAAATCGGTGGAACGAGTCAAATGATATGTGGTTGAACAGGACCTGCATCTTATTTCAACTTAAATACAAGGACTATACTGATTTCAAATTATTATCCAGGTTCATTCACCGTCATAAATATTCAGACGAATTCTTTCATCAGAAGGCCATAGGATGGGCGTTGCGGCAATATGCAAAGACAGACGCCTATGCCGTTGAAGCCTTTGTAACCGAGACTGAGCTCAAACCTTTGAGTCGAAGGGAAGCCCTCAAACATATTTCATAATTAAACTTGACTCAGGTCATTTTATTCCGGGCCTTTCGGGCTTTAGTTTGTGTCTGGTATTCGCGGGCTAATTATTTGCTTTTTAGTCTCTCAAAAATTATATTTATGAATCCATGCCCTTGCTGCATGGCACACACACTAATCAAATCAGCTCAACATGAAAGTTTTCGATGATAAACACATAAAAAACCTGGCTCTTGTTGGAGCCTCAGGTAGTGGCAAGACGACCCTTGCCGAGACCATGGTTTATGAAGCCGGACTCATCAACAGAAGAGGAACGGTAGAAGCCAAAAACACAGTTTCCGACTACCATGAAATAGAACATGCAAGGGAAACATCTATTTACGCTACACCCCTCCATACGGAGTGGAGAAATTACAAGATCAATATTATCGACACTCCGGGTCAGGATGACTTTATTGGAGAATTGATCACGTCGGTAAGAATTGCCGATACAACACTGGTATTGATTAATGCTCAGACAGGAGCGGAAGTCGGAACCGACTTAATATGGAACTATGTTGATCGCTTTGCCAAACCGGTCATCTTCGCAATCAATCAGTTGGACCATCCGAATGCCAACTTTGAAATGAGTATCGAAAGTATCCGAAGCCATTATGGAAATAATGCCGTTTTAATGCAATATCCTGTGAGCACAGGAGACGGTTTTGATTCCATTATCGACCTCCTTAAAATGACCATGTATAAGTTTGGTCCAGATGGCGGGAAGCCTGAAAAGTTGCCAATTCCGGATGATCAGATCGACAGAGCCAATGAACTTCACAACGAGCTGGTTGAGAAAGCGGCCGAAAATGATGAAGGTCTGATGGAAATTTATTTTGACAAAGGAAATCTTACAGAGGATGAACTGAGACAAGGTCTAAAAATCGGAATGATGAAGCATGAAGTATTTCCTGTTTTCTGTCTATCCGGATTGAAAGACATGGGAAGTGGTAGACTTATGGGCTTTATAGATAATGTAGCTCCAAGTGCTGTTGATATGAAAGAAGAACCGACAGAAGATGGCGAAGGATTAAAATGCGACGCAAGTGGTTCAACGGCCTTATTTGTTTTCAAAACTCAATATGAACCGAACGTGGGTAAACTATCTTTCTTCAAAGTAATGTCGGGTGAAATTGGGCACGGAACTCACCTCAAGAATGCTCAAACTGGTCAGGCTGAAAATATTCATCAATTATTCATCATGGATGGAAAGAACCGAAATCCAGTGGATAAACTTGTCGCGGGTGATATTGGTGCAACGCTTAAACTAAAGGATACGGATTCGAATCACACTTTACATGCCGAAGGAAAACCGGTTTCCATCAAGCCAATCACCTTCCCTGAATCGAGATTGGAAATGGCCATATTCGCCGAGAACAGTAATGATGAAGAAAAGATGAGCGAAGCACTCAGGAAGATTCATGAAGAGGATCCAACCATTATCGTTTCTTACAATACTGAACTGAAACAATTGATCGTTGGGACACAGGGTGAGCTTCATTTATCTGTGGTTGAATGGAAACTAAAAAATGAGAACGGCATAAGCGTTCGTTTTGAAACACCAAGGATCGCTTACAGAGAGACCATTCAGAAATCCGCCAATGCTACGTATAAGCACAAAAAACAATCTGGTGGTGCCGGTCAATTTGGTGAAGTAGTTCTTAAGGTTGAACCTTATTACGAAGGTGCTCCAGATCCGGAAGGATTTAACATTCGAGACAAAAAGGAATTCGACTTGAAATGGGGAGGAAAGATGGTATTCTATAACTGCATTGTTGGTGGGGTTATTGATGCCAGATATATTCCGGCCATCCAGAAAGGTATACTCGAAAAAATGGAAGATGGTCCATTGACTGGCTCCTATGTGAGAGATGTGCGAGTAATTGTATACGATGGTAAGATGCACCCGGTCGACTCAAATGATGTGTCATTCAAGATCGCCGGTGGACACGCTTTCAAGGAAGCATTTGTACAAGCCAGTCCTAAATTACTTGAACCAATCCAGGATTTGGAAATCCAGGTTCCGGAAGAGATCATGGGAGATGTGATGACGGATCTTCAATCGAGACGTTCAATCATTCTTGGCATCGACTCCAAAGGAAAATATCAGATCATAAAAGCGAAAACTCCTCTGGCCGAGCTTGAGAAATACTCTACTGCCCTTCGCTCAATCACACAGGGAAGAGCAAGTTTCAGTGCTAAGTTTGCTGAGTTCGGACCAGTGCCTGGCAATTTGCAACAGGACTTGATCAATGCTCACCAACAGGAATTGGAAGCAGTCTGATTCAAAGTTTCAGATACAAAAAAAGTCCTCGTCGTTTGACGAGGACTTTTTTGTTGAATTCAAATCAATACTTTACAGTATTATCTTGAAGCAATAACTTTTCCCTGGTCGTCCCAGATTGAGCCGTTTACAAGCTTACCCTCAACGAAGGTTGCGAAACCGATCATCTCACCTTGCTGATTGTAAGACTTCCAAGAGCCTTTAGGCTGTCCTTCTTCGTATTCAGCTACCAACCGAACACTACCATCTTCGTAGTATTGATAAAATACTCCATCTTTCTTAAGATCAATGAAGTAAGCCTTTTCGCTGATGTTACCGTTTTCATGGTATGAAATTGTCAGCATTTCGTTTCCGGACTTAAATGTAATTGATTTCGTATTGCCATCATTATAATAGACCTGCTCAACTATCTCCTGGGCCCCAATTACCAAGGGAAAGAGAAAGATCATCATGGCGGTCAATGATGTGCTTAGTAATTTTTTCATGTCTATATTAAGTAAATGTTAACTAAATTTCTTTCAATGTTAACTTAAAGTTAAGAATAAATTCCATTTATGCAAACTTTTGTTAATGTTTAATTAACATAAACTTATGTGCATTAGAACGAGAGTGGCAAAGAAATGAGCACTTTTGTAGCCCGAAACCTCCATGAACACTACAGATCTAACCCACGGCTCAATATTAAAACACCTACTCAAGCTTACCTTGCCCATGCTGGTTGGCATATTGAGTTTGGTCGCTTTTAACCTGGTAGACCTTTACTATGTGGGCAAATTGGGAGATCGTGAATTGGCGGCTTTAAGCTTCACCTTTCCTGTTATTACCGTAATATTCAGCTTAGTTCAGGGTATTGGTATTGGTGCTACAGCCATTGTTTCGAAATCAATTGGTTCGGGCAACTTCTCGCGGGCTGCAATAGAAACAACCGGGAGTCTGGTCCTGGGAATAGCGATTACCGGTCTTTTTGTTGTTTTCGGACTTTCAACTCTTGACTTTACCTTCGAAACACTTGGCGCTGAACCTGACCTCATTCCTCTGATCAAGGAGTATATGAGCATCTGGTATTTCACTGTTCTTTTTGTGGTCATCCCTTTCATTGGGAATTCCGCCATGAGGGCGACGGGAGATGCCAAGACGCCAAGTATGATCATGCTCTTTGCTGTTTTTCTAAATGCCATTCTTGATCCTATTTTGATTTTTGGCTACGGACCCGTTCCTGCCCTGGGAATACAGGGAGCAGCGCTAGCTACTGCTATTTCAAGATTCTTCACTTTGTCCCTATCGCTTTATGTGCTATATGCAAAGAAGAACCTCATTACCCTGGTGGCTCATCCCCTGAAGGAATTATGGTTGTGTTGGAAGGCCGTTTTATATGTAGGTATACCTACAGGTTTATCCAGAATGATCACGCCGATTTCAGCAAGTGTGATCACGGCCATACTGGCCACATATGGAGAATATGCTGTTGCAGCATATGGAGTTGGAACTAGGGTGGAATTCCTTACTGCCAGTGTTTTGATCGCTATGTCTTCTTCCATCAGTCCGTTTACAGGACAAAATTGGGGAGCCAACGAATTTGAAAGAATTAAGAAGGCAATTAAGATCTCTAGTCTGGCCTCAATCGTGTGGGGACTATTTGCGGCTGCTGCTTTATACATGTTCGCCGAGCCCATTGCACGAATATTTAGTGAAGATAAAAAAGTCATTGAAAGCTCAGTATTGTTTTTGAGACTGGTTCCTATCTCATTTGGCTTCCAGGGTATTGCCATGATTGTGAATTCAAATCTGAATACGATGAATCGTCCGCTTACCGCCTCACTTCTCATAATCGTTCAGATGTTGGTCATCTATGTTCCTCTAGCCTACCTTGGATCTATGCTGGAAGGATTGAGGGGTATTTTTTACGCCTTACTGATCACATATATTTCCGGAGGCATATTGTCATATTTGGCAAGCGTCATTTCTTTGCGGAAGATCATTCGAAAGCAAACAAGCAGCTGATATCAAAGGTCTTTTTACCTTTGATACATGACTTCAGAAAACCCTGAAATAAAAAAGGACAACAGATATTACCTGGGTCTTTTCTTTTTCATTCTGGCCATGGTCTTCCCCGTATTTGGTCTATTGATCCCTTTTCTGGAATTAACTCCGTCTGCCAAGGCCTTCGCATTAACATTCACTCTGGCGGGTGGACCAGAAGTTGCGCTTATCGTAGCCGCCATTTTTTGGGGCAAGGAAACATTGCAATACTTCAAGAGAAAGGTTTTCGATGTTTTAAAACGATTCGTGAAAAGCATTAAACCCAGACAATATGTTGGCAAGAGACAATACTATTTCTGGCTAATTATTTGGTTGGGCACAAGTATTCCCGCCTTCATTGAACTCTATGCCCCGGGTTTGTTGTTTCCTAAAAATCAGGAGCATAAGTTGTACTTGGCCTTTGGGCTTGACTTCATATTTATCACAAGTTTTTTTATGCTTGGGGGTCAGTTCTGGGACAAGATCGGAGCTCTGTTCAAATATGACGCTGGTCCAAACGAAATCGATTGAAATGAAACTTTTAGATGGAAACGAAATAGAATCAAGAATGCACACTTTGCAGGACTGGAGATATGAAAACAGTACCCTTCAACGCGAAATAGCCCTCAACAATTTCAGGGAAGCTATGGCCCTGATGACCAGGATCGCGTTTGAAGCGGAAGACATGAATCACCATCCTGACTGGAGCAATGTATACAACAAAGTGCATATTTCATTGAGCACTCATGATGCAGGCGGAGTAACAGAACTTGATTTTGAACTGGCCAGGAGAATCGACGATATTCTGAAATAAAAAAAGCCCCAATTCAGGGGCTTTAACTGTTGATCAGGTTTGTGATCAGGCCAATGTAGGTGCGCTTGAAAGAATCTCAAAGTTCGCCTCTTCCCCAATCACATCGTAGTTTTCAAGGATGTTTCGAATATTGGATTTGGTCACTTCATGGTTTGTTTCCAGGTAATACTTCATTCCCACAAGAAGCTTTGTGAATTCTTTTTTCATCTGTCCTTTTAGAAGCGGAGCCATGATGGCAGGCTTGGTGTTGTAGCTGACCTGCATTGTAACCCGAGTCTTGCCATTTCCGGCGACCTTAAGACTAAATCGTCCGAACATCTGATCCATCATTGGAAGACCACCTTCAATAATTTCGATCTCTACACTTTCTTTGCCTTTGATATCGGTGATTTTTTCTCTTACAGAGTTTTTGTCATCAATTTTACAATGCCTTTCACAGCCCACTTCACCTTGATTATCGTCAAGAGGGTGTGACGCGTCAATCAAAGGATTAAACTTATTTACATATCCGAATTGATTCACAAGTAGATCCCATACTCTATCTCTGTAAGCGAAAACTGTTATCTCGCTTTTAAATTCATGCAACTTTTTCATAACATTCTGATTTTATTCTCAGCAAAAATGCGAAGCTCATCCTCCTTCTGCTTGGAGAATCAGTTCAAAGAATATGTCAATAAGCTCAATAGCTTTTATATCTTTATTCTATAAATGCTTGATATGGCTGAACCAAAAACGAAAAAGAATCGTGTTAGTGTTGAATCCTTTCTTGAATCTGTAGAGGACGAAAAAAGAAAGACTGACAGTTTCGCCGTTCACGAAATGATGAAAGACATCACAGGCGATGAAGGTTCAATGTGGGGTGCAAGCATCGTAGGATACGGGAGCTATCATTATAAATATGCAAGTGGTCAGGAGGGCGACTGGATGGCGACTGGCTTCTCCCCAAGAAAGAATGCACTTACCCTTTATATTATGTCTGGATTCGACAACTACGATTCACTTTTATCTCAACTGGGCAAGTTTAAAACCGGAAAAGCATGTTTGTATATCAAGAAGCTCGAAGACGTGGATCATGATGTTTTGAAAAAGTTGATCAGGGAGTCGTATAACTGGATGACCACGAAATATCCTTCGAAATAGTGAAACATCTGATATATATATCGATCATTATGCTATTCGCTTGCGGAGAGCAAAAAAAAACTGAAAGCCCTGCTAAGGTTGAACCGGAAAAACCCTCTATTGATTTCCGAAACATGGGTCATGAGATCACCACACTGGCTCAGGCCGAGCTTTTAAAAAATGTGAAATCGGCTATTGCTGAGGGCGGACCGTCCTATGCAATTGAATACTGCAATGTTCATGCAACACCGCTGACCGACAGTATTTCAGATAAACATAATTGCACGGTTTCAAGGGTTTCCATCAAAAACAGGAATCCGAAAAATAAAGCCATCGGCAGAGAAGAAAATATTCTGATGAATACATTTCTAGAAAGTTCACTCGATGGAGGTCAATTAAAAGACACACTGATTGAAAATGATCTGATGGCCATCTATTACAGACCTATTATGATAGGCATGCCGGCGTGCTTGAAATGCCATGGAAAGAAGGGTGATGATATTGATGAAGAGACTCTTGCTGCCATCAATCAAATGTATCCTGATGATAAGGCGACCAATTATAGAATGGGTGAATTCAGAGGAGCCTGGAAAGTAGTCTTTCACAAAGAAAACTAAGAATCAAGAAAATCATGAAAAGCATTCACACGGAGATTGAGATCAAAGCTTCGGCCGAAAAAGTTTGGTCAATTTTGACAGACTTTGAACACTATGGCGACTGGAACCCTTTCATTCAGAAGATCAGCGGTGAGGCCATAAAAGGTGGAAAACTGAAAGCGGAATTACACCTTCCAAACTCAAAACCCATGACGTTCAAACCGACTTGTCTGGCTGCAGAAGAGAATGTTGAGTTCAGGTGGTTGGGACATTTATTGATCCCTGGCATCTTCGATGGAGAACATATTTTCAAGATAAAGTCGATCGGAGAAAATCACGTCAAATTCGTGCAGAGTGAAAACTTCAAGGGCATCCTTGTTGGAATGATGTGGAAGTCGATCAATGAAAAAACCGTGCAGGGTTTTGAAATAATGAATAGAGCCTTAAAGGAAAGAGCCGAAGCCGACAATTGATCACACCCTGAATGAAGAGTTGATCACATTTTTAAGGAAATCCTTTCTCTCCACCATAACACTTTCCCAGTCCTTGTTATTCTTATGACTCATTTCCTCTACAATGGGCTTCATCATAAATGGAAATACACTCATTGAGATAATATTCAGAATCACCTGAAAAGCGAAACTTGGAGAAGAGATCACACCATTCGCCTTGAATTCCGCATCCAATAAGTTGACAGTTTTTTGTAGCCCACTTTGGTCGGTAATTTCCTTTACTAACTTCGGGTCCTTGTTAATCTCAAAAAAGATGAAGGAAGGCAAGTTCTGGTCAGCCCAGAGCAATTCATAATAGCGGTCTATGATCCTTGAGAACTTATTCTCCATTGTATCATAAGACTCCAAAATAACATTGAAGTCACCATAAACCTTTTCAAATTCACTCAGAAAGATCTCTCGAAAAAGATTGTCCTTGCTCTTGAAGTAATAATGCAACAGGCCTTTATTAACTCCGGCGTGATCGGCTATTTCCTGCATGCGAACACCGTCTTTTCCTTTGGCCATCATTAGAATTCGGGCTGAATCGATGGCTTTTTGTCTGGATGATTCCTTCATTTTATCCGTTTGGGTAAACAAAGGTAATTTTTTATGAATGAAGGATGAAAAATGAAGGGTGAAAAATGGACTATTCTTTTAGAGAATCAAGATAAACCTCTTCAGATATTTCGTCTTCTATGTTGTACGTTGGAGGTGGAGGAGGTGGTGGCGGAATCGGTTTATATTCCGTAAATGATAATACAGGTCGGTAATGACTGAATAGTTCAATTTGCTCTGAACTGTCAAGATCACAGAGTAATTTCCCAAAGTTTCTCAAAGAGATTGAATCTCCCGCATCCTTTTGTCCAAGCACAATTTGCTCAAAGGCAAACAATAGAGAATCCTGTGGGATTCCTGGATCCCACTGTATGGAGTAATCGATATCCTTTCCAAATTCGGTGGCAAACTTGATCGTTTCTTTCACCAGATCTATTCTCAAAGAATCCAGACTACTCAGGTGTCCATCCAACAGTACCTGTGACTTGACATTAATTAAAACGTCTAAAACAAGATATCCGCAGGATATAACATTATCATCACATTCCGGAATTACCAGTGCATTGAACCACAATGGCTCCTTCCATTCTTCCAGAGAAAGCTGAATCAAACCCGATTCCTCACAATAATCTTTTCCCATTTTTTGAGATATGGCTTTGACAATGTCGTAATATGGGGTTTTAACAGAAAGAAAGACTGAATCCGGATTTAAGGTCTCTTTGTAATTTCTCAGAAGTAACCTTTCTGAAGGAATACATATCTCTTCAACCAAAACTTCTTCTTTGCAAGAGGTTGACAATGTAAATGCCAATGAAATTCCAAGAAAAATAATTGATGATTTCCTACCAGGATATCTCACGACGGTCGCGATAAAATTTCCCTGTTTCAGCATCCGGCGTCGAAGCCAACCATATAGCGGTATCGGCGCCTTGCTCTACGGACCGAGTTGCATCAGCGCCACCCATTTCGGTACGAACCCATCCCGGACACATGGCAAATACTTTGATATTTTCACCTCGAAGATCGTTCGACAAAAGAATAGTCTGGGCATTCAAACCGGCCTTGGATAACCTGTAGGCTGCATAAGCTCCAAATAGATCATCAAGTGTGCCCATACCACTGGATATATTAATGATTCGAGCATCATTTCCATTTCTCAATAGCGGAAGAAAGGTTGTGCTCATTCTCATCGGACCATAATAATTTACATCCATTACAGCCTGCACCTCTGCAATATCTCCTTCCTTGATTTGCTTTCGTCTGGTACCTATGATGCCCGCATTGTTGATCAATACATCAATTTTGCCATAGGTCTTGGTCACATATTTAGCTGCCTTCCTGACATTCGTGTCGCTGGTTACATCAAGCTGCATCATGTCTATATTACCACCCAGGTCTTCCAGATATTCCACGGCCAATGATCCGGAATCCTTATTCCGACTGCCCATGATAACGAGATAATTTTCTTTGGCCAGACCTTCAACAATACCAAGTCCTATCCCGCGATTTCCACCTGTAACAAGCGCTATTCTCTGATTCGTCATCTTCTTATAAAGGTAAGGAAAATCAAAAAGAATTACTTTAGAGGAAGATGAACGGAAGAACAATATTGTTAATTGTGTTTGGGGCTATTCTGAGCTTTGCTTTGTATTCTTATTTGCAGTTCAAGCGATTTGAAAATTCGGAGCGTTTTGCGAAAATGCGCGACTCCATTATGGCTTCTTTAGAATCCACCAATCCGATAGATGATGAACAGGTGAGAACCAAGTTAGAATCACCAAGGAATTCCGACCATTGCCTCCTTTATCAGTATTATCAGGAAGACAGCATCTGGTATGTGGAAGTTGATTTCATCGTTTTATACAGAGGTGAAGAAGCCATCGAATATGCAAGAAGTAAAGGCGAAGCTGAAATGACTATAGAAGATAATGGTGACACTACCTACTATGTGTATAACGACTACTATATAGCCAATGAAGAAAAGAAAACAGAGATTTTTGAAATTGCCGATGACATCAGCATTTGGACCCACGAAGACAATTTCAGAGATGATTTACTTTCTGAACAGGACATTCAATCTCTCGAAAGCAGATTGTTGAATTATCCCTTCAAAATACAACATCATGCAGGGGTGATTTATTCACTTCACGAGGAATTTATTCCGTAAAAAATTTAATTCTGAGAATAGCATTTTTGACTCTTGTTCTGTTACTGTTTGTAGGCCTCTCCTGGCAGTTGCCGCAAGAGAGTGTATATAAAAATTATAGAAAATATTGCAATGCTTGTCATTTAAATGGCATTGAAGTAATGGCCCCTTCCCTGGAGGATATATTTGAAAAAAGAAAGAAAAAATGGCTGGTTAGCTTTGTTCAGGATGAAAAATCATTGAGGGAAAAAGGAGACCGCTTGGCTCAGGAAATGGAAAAATATGGGACTGAAAAATCGTACTTTAAGTATGATCATCAATTTAAGTCTGATCTGAGTAAAAAAGAAGTGGTTGCGCTTTTAGAATATATGACTGAAGATATCTACAAAGATCAGAACTGATATCCGACCTTGATAAAAAAGTTTCTTCCCGGCCTTGGTATATCCACCCAATCGAGGTGATCTCGATATGTTTCATCAAATAGATTATCTATTCCGGCAGTGGCAGTGAGTATTGATTTATTGAAAGGAATCAATCTTTGATAATGCATATTTACAATGGCATAAGCCGGTGTGGAATTTTCTCCCGCATCCCCATTATATCGGTCTTGCTCTGCAGCTGAGATTATTTTAATTCCTGCAATGTTCTTTTTGCAGTTCAGAATAAAATCTGTTGTATTTCGAAATGGTGACATTAACTGAAGTGGCCTGTTCTCATTGTCGAGACCATAATTATAGGTGAATACGGAATTGATTCTGAGCCATTGTGTTGCCGTCCAGGAAAGATCGGCCTCAAAGCCCGTCATTCTTGCGTATTCAAGGTTGATGAATCGTTTTACCCCGTTCGCTCCAATGGTCATGGCCGACAATTCGGGATCAACTTCCCCGAAAATATAGTCGGGCATATGATAAGCAAATACATTAACCCCCCAATTCAATGACTTCCTCTCTTCCCTGTATTTTAATTCCACAGAATAGGACTTTTCATCTTTGATGTAAGGGTCTCCGATGTAATCATATCCATCCTGAGCATTGAAGATGTAAAAGGCGAATTGCTCGGTAACAGATGGTAATCTTTCAGCGTACGCTGTTTCAATTGACAAACGTCTGATATCATCCAGCTGACGACCATATTCCAGAGCAATGTTTCCGGTATTATGAGAAATTGGTCCAATGATATCGTAACCAAATACTTCCAGTTGTTTTCTGCCAAACTCACTTCTCACATCACTTTGGCCAACATCAATTCGACCCGACAAGCGCAAGTATGAAATTTCATTTAGAGCAAATTTATCTGAAAGGTATACGCCTATCATCTGGCGATATACATCGGGCCAGGTTTCCATATACATTTCTTTTTCACCCTCGGGATACATGGTCATTTCAGCATAAGATCTGTTCTGATAGGCATCGATGTTTGCGCTGAGTGTGTGCCTGTTTCTTTCGTTGAGTTCGAGAAGAAGATAACTGCCAATGGTCTCGCTCAAACCGGGCATGTCCATATGCATGATGACGTCCCTTTCACTATCGTCCATAATGTGAACAATATTGTTTCCATAAAATTTGGCATTCAGTTTTCCCGACCAGTTTCCGGTTAAAAAACGACGGTACGTTACTGAGAAGATATCTGCTGTGGCACTGGAAACATCCATTGGCAGGGCAGGGTAACCTACATTTCTTGCATCGTCCTTTATGTAATCGATCAATACATAATCCTTTGTGCTCAATTTCGTTTTCAATGAAGCTCCAAAATTCCCTTTGGTATATTGGGAATATTGAATTTCCTTTCTTCCTCCGGCATAATAATTATCGTGATCGGCAAACATACCGTTTAAGCGAAGAGCCCAGTTCTTTTCACTATAGTTGGTGTTAAAGGAAGCCTGGTATCCAGATGAAACTGTATTGAAACCTGTTGAGATATTGGCCCTGATTTTCCTGCTGTCGTTCAGCACTGCTTCCTTGGTATTCATGTTTAATAATCCGCCTGTATTGGATCCGAAGTATTTGCCTTCACCACCATTGGCCAGATCAAAACTTTCAAGGTTGTTAGTCGCAACGTAAGATGTCACCGGATCCATTTTATCCGTGCAGGCTGAGAATATCTTCATTCCATTAATCGTGGTATTCATTCGCTCTGAAGACATGCCTCTGTTCACCACTTCGGCTGCATAGTTTCCTCGCTTAATCAGAGAAATTCCGTTTTGATTGTCGAGCACATCGTCGATATTCTCAGAATAATGAAAACCCGCTTCTTTGTGACCATCAATCTTATCATCGCTGACCACAACGGTTTGAAGATTTTGCTTGATGATCAATGAATCATTCTCATCGATCAAAGCAATGGCCTGCCCCCTGGAATTCAAGTAGACCAGAGAACAAGCCATTAATAATATGTAAGTCCTGAGTACCAATGAACCTTAGAAGGTCATGTCGAAGTAATTGGAATCATTCATGATATCTCCGTTTTCGTCTTTAACGGTCACATGAACTCTCCATAAACCGGTCATGGTGTAATTCACCACTCCGGCATAATGACCCATGGATGTGTAAGTCGGATTCACATTTCCGGGTGAACCATGACCCATGGTTGGCATTTCGGGTTCGATCTCAATCATCAGACCTTCAAAATAGGGGAAAGACATCATGGTTTCCTTATAATGGACTGCCACTTCAAAAGTGTTTTCTCCCACTTCCGGATTCATTGGTTCAACCAATGAAACAAAGACTTTGGAACCATCTGTATCAGAAATGAAAGAGTACATTTTGGCTTCATCCGGAGAAACAATGCTCACCTCGCTTTCCACAGTTCCCATTTCTCCATTGTCGTGATTATGAACATCTACCATCATCTTCCATGTTCCATTGCCTTCAGAAGGCATTATGAAGACAATGGCTCCTTGATATACACCATCTTCTGTTGGTATATGACTTGGACTTTCAACCGGAGATGCGTGAGTATGTCCCATCATCATGGCCATTTCAGTGCCAAATTCAATGTGTGCGTCTGTTACAACATTGTTAGTCCCGGTTTCATAAAGCATTACATATATTCTGTTGTATCCAACATATAAAGCTTCATCTGCATAAACCTTCACATCCAAATTTGCACCACTGGCTGTACCTTCAAAGATCATCTCCTTGTCGGCCACTGGACTTTTCTTTTTTGGTGTCATAGGATCGTCATCATCCTTGTTACAAGACACTAGGGTAATTGATGCAATTAAGGGCAGCACCAAGGCCCACTTAAATAGATTTTTCATGATTAAATTTTTAAATGATCAACTAAAACGTATGGATTGAGATGTTTTAGCTCTTGGGGGGGATGACCCGGTCATCTAAAAATTTAAAGGAGTATAGATTATGATAAGGATCTATCCAATCCCTGTCAACCTCATTGTTAATGAGTGCGAAACCAAAGTCGTTCGCAAAGAGTTCTATTTCGGGAAGAATGGTCATCGGTTCATTCTCCTCCTCAGCTTCATCGGTGAGCATCATCTTTTTCATATGACAAGTACCCTCACATTTCAACTCGGGTTTGTCTTTGTTCTCACAGAATTTCTGGATGATCTCACTTTTATTGATCTCATAAGACATAAAAACCAGTCCGTTAAACAACTGGATGTATGCAAACAGTATTAGGGTCGATATGGCAAAAACCTGTTTCATGAGATTTTTCAGTGTATCAAATTTACCACCTGAAAAACGGATCAACGTGCGTTAAATCACATTAGACCATGATTTCTGTCAGAAAGACGAGCATTAATATAAGGCGGTTGCTCAGGTCAGACGAAAGTCGAGTTGTTTCTTGATAAGATCGGCTTTTGTGATGACTACCTTAACCTCATCACCAATATTATATTCATCACCGTACTTTGAACCTATGACTGAATAGGTCTTGTTATCGAAGTAATAATAATCGTCGTGAATTTCTCTTAGTTTTACCATTCCTTCACACTTATTCTCCTTGATCTCCACGAAAATTCCATAATCATTCATGCCTGAAACGATACCATCGAAGGACTGACCAACTTTGTCTTTCATGTATTGAACCTGCTTGTATTTTATACTGGCTCGCTCAGCCTCCACCGCCTTTCTTTCCATGTCGCTGCAATGCTTGCAGTCTTCCTCGTATGGACCAGGATTCGGTGATTCTTTGCCATCAAGATAGTGTTGTAATAGTCGGTGCACGATAACATCAGGATACCTCCGGATGGGAGAAGTGAAGTGCGTATAGTCTTTAAATGACAATCCATAATGACCAATATTATCAGTCGTGTAAACGGCCTTTGCCATGGTGCGAATAGCCATCTGTTCGATCACATATTCCTCCGTTTTGCCTTCAACATCTTTAAATAGTTTGTTGAAGGATTCAGAAATATTCTTTGATGACTTCGGATTGAATCCATAGCCGAATTTGGCAACGAAGCTTTGGAATTGACTTATCTTTTCCGGATCCGGATTGTCGTGAACCCTGTAAACAAATGTATTTCGCTTGCCATCCTTCTTTTTCTTTCCGGCAAATTCCGCTACTTCTTTATTGGCCAGTAGCATAAATTCCTCAATGAGTTCATTCGTCTCGCCATGCTGTTTGAACTTGACTCCAAGTGGATTACCTTTTTCGTCCAATTCAAATTTGACTTCCAGGCTCTCAAAGCCAATGCTTCCTTTTGAAAATCTTTTCTTTCTCAGTTTCTTGGCCAATTCATTGAGTCGATGCAACTCGTCATAATAGTCTCCCTTCTTCTCATTCAATACTTTCTGAGCAAGATCATAGGTGAATCTTTTGTTGGAATGAATGAGGGTTCTGCCGAACCATCTTTTCTTAACCTCTGCTTTTTCGTTCATGTGAAAGACTGCGGAAAAACACAACTTGTCGCTTTCCGGGGTAAGCGAGCACAATTCATTTGACAATCTTTCCGGCAACATGGGCACAACTCTATCTACAAGGTAGACCGAAGTAGCACGCTCGTAAGCTTCCTGGTCGAGCAAAGAACCTTCTTCCAGGTAATGAGTCACATCGGCGATGTGCACACCTATTTCCCATAAGTTCTCTTCAACTTTCTCAATGGATAATGCATCATCGAAATCCTTGGCATCATCTGGATCGATGGTAAATGTGGTGACTTTTCGGAAGTCACGGCGGGCTTTTATATCTTTTTCTGTTATTTCATCGGGAACTGCGGCTGCTGCAGCAAGGACCTTATCATCGAAATTATAAGGCAATCCGAATTCAGCCAGAATAGCATGCATTTCCACATTATTCTCTCCGGCCATGCCAAGTACATCCACAATTTTGCCAGTCGGTTTATTATCTCCTTCCTTCCATTCAATAATTTCTGCCAATACTTTTTCTCCTTGAATCACCTTACCTAATTCTCTTCCGGGAATGAAAATATCGACAAACATCTTTTTGTCATCCGGCACCACAAAAGCAAACTTGTCATGCAATTCAACGGTTCCAACAAATTCCTTCTTTGCTCTTTTGATCACTTCCAGAACTTCAGCTTCCAATCGTCTGCCCTTTTTTCGGATAACCAATCCGGCTCTTACTATGTCGCCATGAAGTGCCCGATTCATGCTCCTTGGAGGAATGAAAACATCTTCAATCAAATTTTCAGCTACAATGTATGCTGCACCTCGATTGGTCATATCGATCCGACCCTCAATGATTTCCTGTTTGTGATTGAGTTTAAACTTTCCACGGTCTACCATGATGAGCTCGCCTGATTCACTGAGTTCTTCCATGATGATGTGAACAAGCTTCTTCAAAGCTTCCTTTTTAATATTCAGCTTCTTGGAAATTCTCTTGTAATTGAACTCACCTCCCGGCTGTTCCCTGAAAGCTTCCAGAACGCGATTTTTAATAGCGCTTTTACTGTTTCCGGAGCTTCTTTTCCTTTTTCTCGACATGCTCTGTAAAGGTATGGATTTAAGCATTTGAGACACATGTGACTTTTGTAACTCAGAGAATAAATTCGATTTATAAATTTGACTTTTGGCAATTGATAGTTGCCCTGATATATTATTGAATAAACTTTATGCCTGAACATCATCAAAGCAGGAAAGAATTCCTGAAAAGAGTTTCGATCATGACCTTCGGCAGTGTTTTGCTGCAGGACGTAGTATTCGGAAAAAACCTCAAAGGAAAGCTGACATCATATGCCGATACAGAAGATCTCAAGGAATTAAATAAAGCTGAAGGTCTCAGTGTTCTCAATGATCGTCCATGGAACATTGAAACTCCGGCACACCTTCTGGATGATGACATCACTCCGGCAAACAAACTCTTCGTAAGAAATAATGGCATTCCTCCGGCAGACATTGACCTCGACAATTGGACGCTGAGCATAGAAGGAGAGTCTGCGCAAAAAGAAGTGACCTTGACTTTGGCTGAATTAAAATCAAAATTCAAGCATTATACATATCAACTTACAATAGAATGCGGTGGTAATGGTCGGCATGAGTTTGATCCGCCGGCCAAAGGAAATCAATGGACAACAGGCGCGGTAGGCAGCCCAAAATGGACTGGCGTTCGACTGAAAGATGTTCTTGAATATGCGGGCATAAAAGATGATGCCGTCTATATTGGATATTATGGAAAAGACAAACACTTGAGTGGGGATCCTGACAAGGTTGTTATATCAAGAGGGGTGCCCATCGAAAAGGCGATGGAAAATGAATCCTTGATTGCCTGGGCCATCAATGGTGAAGATTTGCCTTTAATGAACGGCTATCCATTGCGTCTTGTTTTTGGTGGATGGCCTGCGTCCACATCGGGTAAGTGGCTAAATAAAATTGTGGTGAGAAATATGGTTCACGATGGGCCGAAAATGGGTGGACAGTCATATAGAGTTCCATGCGATCCGGTTGAACCGGGAACTAAAGTCAAAGATGAGGATATGTGCATCATTGAATCGATGCCGGTAAAATCATTGATAACATACCCAAAATCGGGAGCCATATTACGCGACAAAAGAGCCCTTGAAATAAGAGGCCATGCATGGGCCGGCGACCTCAAAGTGAAAAAAATGGAATTTTCAGTTGACTTTGGGAGTACCTGGTGGGCATGTGAGTTAAGTGAGCCTTCAAATCGACTCGCCTGGCAACATTTTAAAGGGCATGTGAAGTTCCCCAAAGAAGGATATTATGAGATATGGGCTCGTGCTACCGATGAAAATGGTAAAACGCAGCCCATGTTAGTTCCTGGGTGGAATCCCAAAGGTTATTTGAACAATGCCTGCCACAGAATCGCCATTAAAGTCGTTTGATGAAGGAAGTTGATGAGGTACTCAAGGGTATTCGTAACCTAACATTATTTGCCCTCTTCCTTGGAGCTTTGGGTGTTTTTATTTTAATGCTCAAGAACAATATCATTCGTTTCCCTGAGAGTCAGGAAGTAGTAGTTGAAAAAGCCTTGGGTGAAGAAATATTTCCAGGTGAAATAGGAAGTATTGATCCCGAGAGTGGTCTCATTATTGACCATGGATTAAACGTGGTCAAAACCCAGTGTGGTGCTTGCCATTCTACCCAGCTTGTAGCTCAAAACAGATTCAGCAGGGAAGGTTGGTTAGATTTGATCAGATGGATGCAGGAAAAGCAAAATCTTTGGGATCTGGGAGACCAGGAAGAAGTGATATTGGATTACCTTGAGAAGAATTGTGCGCCAAAGAAAAGTGGTCGGAGAAGAAATCTTGAAAATGTGCAATGGTATGAACTGGACTAGATTACTGCTCTTTTCAATGCTAATTTCTCTTTTTGCCTGTTCAGACAAAAAAGAAGGTAAGTCTTTGGTATCAGTGAATTCTATTCATGCCAAAATTCTTTCCGGAAAGAAGCTTCAACTCGTTGATATGAGAAGTGAGGAAGAATATCATCACAGTCATATTCCAGGAGCTTGCAATATCTACAGGAGTGAATTAACCGATTTCAATCACGAAATTGAAGGCATGCGAATGCCTGTTGATGAACTGGCTGAATTTCTTGGCAACAAAGGTCTGAATAGCAAGGACAGCATTTACATCTACGATGCGAAAGGCAATGTTGAGGCTGCCAGGCTATGGTGGATGCTCAAACTGTATGGATTCGAAAAGACGGCCCTGATCGATGGCGGTTTTATTCAATGGAGAATGAAAGGGTATACCGAAGTGGAAGGAATGGAAAACATTCAAATGAATAATTTCCGGTTTCCCGGTAAACTGAATAAAAACATATTGGCTTCAAAAAAAGAGATTGCCGAAGGAAAATATGAGCAGATTATTGACGCCAGAAGTATGGATGAGTTTGACGGAAGTATTACTAAAAATGGAGCTTTCCGGGCAGGTCATATTCCTGGGGCCGTGCGATTCGATTATTATGACATGATTGAAGGAGGTGAAATGACTTTTAAAAAGGAATCCAAGTTGTTGGAAATGTTGAATGAAAGAGGTTTAAGCTCAGAGAAAACAACGGTTGTATATTGTCACAGTGGGGTAAGAAGTGCTATGGCTCTCTTTGTTTTGAAAGAAATTGTTGGAATGAAGGACGTGGCCAATTACGATGGATCATGGATTGAATGGAGTGGTGATGCTAAACTGGATGTGGAACTATAATGGTAATGTTTATCACAAATTCGCTTGAGTCGAGACCTTAACTTTGTTGAAAAAAAATTGTTAATCAATTAGTATGGAGAGATATATCGATGCATTTTTCAGATCTTTTTCTGATTTCGGATCATACACCTGGAGAGAGATCACATTCCAGGTCGACCCCTGGTATGTAAATTATTTCTGGTGGCTGATTGTTTTGTCTCTCTTCGTATGGTCTCTTGAGATCGCATTTCCCTGGAGAAAAGATCAGGCCATCATAAGAAAGGACTTCTGGTTAGATGCATTTTACATGTTCTTCAATTTCTACATCTTCAAATTGGTCATTTTCATGTCCTTCTCTAATGTAACGGAAATGGCATTTAAGGATATTTTTGGTGGTGACCTTTCAAAATTCGCATTGATTGACATCAGTTCCTACCCGGCTTGGTTACAACTCTTGATCTTCTTTGTAGCTACAGACTTCATTCAATGGTTTACTCATGTCATTCTGCATAGATTCGACGTTCTATGGGAATTCCACAAAGTACATCACAGCGTTGAACAAATGGGCTTTGCCGCACACCTGAGATATCACTGGATGGAGAATGTTTTTTACACTCCAATGAAGTACATAGCTGTTATGCTGATCGGTGGATTCACCCCTGAGCAGGCATACATTGTCTTCTATCTTTCCATTGCAATTGGACACCTGAATCACGCCAACGTTAGCTTCGACTATGGTCCGCTGAAATACATTTTTAACAATCCGAAAATGCACATCTGGCATCATGCCATGGCATTACCTGAAGGAAGAAGACACGGAGTGAACTTTGGCATTAGTTTGAGTCTGTGGGATTACATCTTCAGAACCAACTACATCCCCTCTAACGGACGAGACATCAAACTCGGTTTCGCCCATCTGTCAGAATTCCCGAAGACATTCTGGAAACAGCTTGTTTATGGTTTTGGGAAGAATAAGCAGAAAGGGTGGCAGACAGGGGAGTGATTCCAGATTCCAGATTCCAGATTCCAGATTCCAGATTCCAGATTCCAGATTTAAGCTAAGTTAGTTTTGACTTTTTTCGCTTGGGTTGTTCTTTTTTGATTCACGTACGGAATAAAAAAGTCCGACTTCAAATCTGCTTGAATTCTGATTTGTGAATCTGCTCACATTGACACCATAGTTGCAGCTTAATGTCCATTTCTCAGCCGCCGTATATGAAAGTAAGAAGTTCGCTGCCTGAATTTGTTCCGTATTCCAGTTTATTTGAGGTCCAATCACAAATTTCTTGTGCAAAACGAAGTGAAGAGCCGTCAATGTTTCCGTAAGGTTCAAGGCATCGTAATTATGAATATTTAGCCATGGATTCATCTCTACACCACCTGAAATTTTGAACTTGTAGTTTAGATAAACATTTAGATCTCGTGTTGTTGAGCCGTCCCAATACTGCCCGAGATATGTGGGATACATATCCTGATGAAAGCTCACTCCTGTCTGTAAATTCTTAAAAGCATACATGATGCCTGCGCCAAAATATACAGCTTCTGATTCGTACGCATCGAGCTCATAATCTGTAGGTGGAAAATATATAAAACCGTATCGAAAGCTTTGCAGGTGGTGGATGAATTCAGGAGCATCGACTCGCATCTGGCTGTAGGCTGCACTCAATCCGATTGATAGTTTGTGTTTGTCATTTGACACAGGCTGAAAGTTGTAATTCAATTTGACATTATTTGATTTAGAACTGATCTCATCAAAGTGGTTATAGGTAATTCCTAGGGCGCTTTTTATTTTATCGAACTTATAAGATGTGATGCCGTTAAGGGAATAAGGATATCGATTCGACTCACCAATTCGAAGAGCATTAAAGCCAATTTCTACGTCGTTATTAAATGAAGCGTAGGCCGGATTAATCAGAGCTAATGTCCGGTCTGTCATACTTGAATTATCCCAATATTGCGAGAAGGTCATCACAGGAACGAATAATAAATACGCTATGGTGAGAATTCTTGTTTTCATGATTTATCCTTTTTATTCAGTAAATAATTCAGGGACAACTCGTGTGATGTACCAAAGCCATATAATTCATCATCGGTGTGCTTTGGATCGAAAGCATAATGAATGGACCATTTTCCTTTGATCTTCACGCCGGTATTGAATGAAAACCAGTCTTCATTTCGAATTGTGGCTCCTAACATAAACATGTCCTTGTAAACTGCTGAAAAGTTCAACTGGTATTGGTCGATGCCACCAAATGGTTCATACATTCCGAGTAATACTCTTGGCACTAAGTCGAGGTTTTCATTGACCTCAAATTCATAGCTTGCTAAAAAATACAAGTGAACCACGGTTCGATATTCAAAAAAATCATCCTTATAGATGCTTTGATCAAGATTCATAGCACTGGCACCGAACTGAAAACCCTTGAAATAATATTGAACTCCCATACGCACATCAGGTTGTTGATCTGAATATTCTTCTTTTGTAATAGCCGGATCCAATACAACATCCCACATTTCCGGAAGTCTGTATTCAAGCTTTTTCAAACCAAAGGACAGTCCAATTCCCAATCTGTGTTCTTCTGAAAAAATTATCTGTCTGTTGTAATTCAAGTTAAACCTTTGAGTATTCAACGTACCTGCCTCATCGTATGAGAAATTTGCCCCGAGACCATTTTTTTCATTGATATTAAAGTCGGTGATGACCCATATGGTTTTTGGATTCCCATCAATATCTATCCACTGGTTTCTTCCCTGCAGGTTGATAAAGACATCCTCAATAAAACCAGAATTTGCAGGATTATAGTAGGAGTATGAATTCCAAAAGAGTGCCGATAGTGGCTCCTGTTGTGCTAAAATAGAAGCAGACATTGCAAGAAGGACGAAAAGATTGAATACCTTTTTCATGACCCGAACTAATATACTATAGACGTTAGGAATACCATTTTGTTGCCTTTTCTATTCAATTTTATACGTCGGAAGGTCTTCCGGCATTGAAAATTCCGAATTCGTGATGAATGTGGAATCAGTAAGTGCATTCAAAAAGGCAATTACCTGTTTTTGTTCTTCTTCATTTAATCTGACCCCACCGCGATGGATGGATTCACTTAAACGACTGTCGTAATTAAGGCTGGGATGGAGGTCATTTGAATAGAAATTCAAAACCTCTTCCAACTCAAAAAAACGGCCGTCGTGCATGTATGGTCCGGTCACGGCCAGATTGCGCAGACTTGGAATTTTAAAGCGGCCAACATCTCCTTCTTTTCCTGTAACTCTCGCCCTTCCTTTGTCAGGAAAATCTGAAGAATTCTCGTAGTCGTCTAAACCATTATTGCTGAATCCAAGGGCTGCCATGATCGGACTTCCATCTGTAGGGTGGCAATGAATACAATCTCCTTTTGTCATATCGTTCATCAAGATCAAACCCTGACGCTCATCTTTTGTGAAATAGGCCTCTTCTCTGAGAACTTTATCATACTTTGAATCAGCACTTATCAGTGTTCGCTCAAACTGCGCAATGACCTTCGAAATTAAGATGCTGTCTACTTTTTGATCCGGGAAATAATTATTGAACCTCTCTTTATAAAAGGCGGATTTATTGATTCTTTCTTCTGCAATCTTCCAGTCGAGACCCATTTCTTCATGACCCCTCACCGGAAAGAAAATCTGATCTTCAATTCCCACGGCGCGTCCATCCCAGAACAGTTCTTTCTTCCATGCCAGATTGAAGATGGGTGGAGTATTTCTGTCCAGTTTATTTCCGTTGATGCCGGTGCTGAATTTCTTGCCTCCATCGCTGAATGCAAATTCCTGTTTATGACAACTCGAACAAGACACCTTGCCGTTGGCACTAAGTATTGGATCATAAAATAAATATCTCCCCAATTCGGCCCCTTCAACACTCACCGGATTGTCCTTATTCAAAGGCATTTTAGGAAAGAAAGGCAATTCCGGAAAGGGATAGGGAGTGCGTTCGACCTTCCGGAATGCATATATCAATATGCCTGTCACCACTAAAGCCAGGCAGACAAGAATGCGCATTTGATCAGTTGCGTTTCAGTTGAATTCTATGCGTTTCCGTTTTGATGTTTGTGGTAACACTTAAATAGTATAGTCCATCATCAAGATCTGGAATGTCGATAAAAAATTTTACCGGAGCCTTGCCCCATTTTCTAACCAACCTTCCGGAAGAATCGTAAAGTTCCATATGTTCGATTATGTGATAGTCCATTCTTTTTTCTGCTTGTATATGAACTCTTCCCTGAGTGAGCGTTGGAAATACTTTCATGTATTCTGTTGGAGCTTCTTCTTTTACGGTGTGAACAAAAGTGTAATGGCCAATCATATTATCTATCATCCATCCTTGCTGCTGGCTGTCATTTGAATCTGTGTGTATAGTATACCTGAATTCCATTTCTTCCCAGAAAAAATTCAAATCGAAACATAACCAAATATCTCTCCAGATAGAATCGGTGCCGGTAAAAGTGGTATCACCATTCGGCATTACTCCCAGGTTTGAAGTATCAAATCCATAAAATTTATAGACATATGGATTATTGAAAACGGGATACCACACACTGTCCCATGCAAACTTATATTCTATGACTGCCCAATCCTTGTCATCTTCCAGATCAAGTTTCTGCTTCCATTGAAGTGCGTATATCCATCCAAAAGTCCATGGATATTGACCTCCCCAAACTACAAAGCTTGAAACATTTGCACTGGGGTATGGAAGCACAGTATCCGTGATCATGACATTGGGATCACTGGCTGCGCTGTCAAATATTACTTTTTGAGGTGGACCCACTTGCCAGATGTTGTTGGCTTGGCTTGAATCTAGCCAATAGTAAAGAGAGTCAGCAATGCTGTCTGAATCAAAATATTGAGCATATTGCCATTGAGCACTAATTTGACTTGTTGTTGCTAAAAAGGAAACGGAAAGTAGAAAGGCGTGCACTTTGTTCATATCCGTAAGTGTTAGTTTTTGGACTACCTAATTTAAGAAAATAATTGATGATGATAAGGGTCTTACATAATAAGGAAATGGGCGTATGTGTCTGTATAGTTGGACTTTACAATTATAAAGTGAAATAAGACTTATATTTATGTGCATAGAAATTCAATAATGAGGCGATTATTTACACTTATAAGTATTTGTATTATTCTCTTTCTCAATGGATGCTCCTGGAGTGGGTCATTCTATGTCGTTAACTTCACCACACAGCCGGTATATATTGAATTTGAATTGAATGAAGAAATGAAACGCGAGGGGGACTTCGCTTTCGAGGATACGGTGTATTTCAAAAAGGCAAGTCGACATAAAGAAATAGATTTTGAGAGCGGTACCGGAGAATATGAAATGGTCAGGAAAAATAATACGACCAAATATTCCCTCACTTTGCAGCCCGGTTTCGCAATTACAGGGGGAGGGACTTTGAGAGGCTTTTCATACGAATCATTTGAAGAAAGACATTCGGCTTTTCTGAATATTGAAAAGTTCAAAATGGTCAGACATGACAGCCAAGACACAGTTTCTTTAAGTCCGGCATATCTGGCTGATTTCTCCCGACCTATAGGAGGATTTTCAATGGGATTGATTTTGGATTAACTATGAAGTATGTTTCTAAACAGACTAATAAAGATGAGCTAAACGTTATCATCAGGCAATGGCTTTGAAGTGGAGGTTTTGTATTGGTTTATTGGTTTATTGTTCCATTTTATTAGGACAAAAGGATACAAATCGATGTGCTCTTGAAATGAAAATATTCACATTGCATGCGGATACGGTCATACCTGGAGCTAATATTCAAATTACCTCTAATACCGGAGAAGAGATCGCTGGCAAGAGCGATGAAAACGGATTCTTTCAGACAGAATTGACAGGAAAAGGAGACACTTTTAATATACATGTTTCTGCCGAAGGACATTTAAGTGGAAAAGGATATGAATACTATACTCCCAACAAAGTCTTCTACCATGAATACAGATTGAGTCCGGGTTGTATAGGATTTCATCGAATACCCAGCTTCAAATTTGAGCAAAATTCCATCCAAGTTGATCCGGAAGCCGATACCCTTGTTCAGTTTTTATGTGATGTAGTAAACGACAATCCAGACATCAATGTTGAATTGATCGGCTTTTCAGATGCCACGGAGGATATGTCTATTCGCGAAGAAAGATGCAAGAGCATAAAATATCTGTTCTTAAAAAAAGGATGTCCGGGTGATCGAATCTTTTGGGTCAGGGGAAACGATTCTTACATTATCGATGAAGATCGAGAATTAAAAGAAGATCCCAGCAGGCTTGAAGAAATTCGAGCTGTCAATAGAGTTGTTGAAATTCAATTCGTTGATCGACCTGAATAACCTCTGACAAAATCTCAATCTCACATCATCGATCATAAATCGTATATATATCATACCTCATCTATCATTTATCTGATATCTGATATCGAAAAAGGGCCCTCTCGGGCCCTCAAACACACAAATCAAAACAGCTATCGGGACATCACCCCCGATAGATATTCAAATCAACCACTGCAACTTTCGCAGTTCTCAGGATTGTCAAGTGAGCAGGCAATTTCTGCTTCTTGTTCTTCCCTGTTCTGAACTGCAATATTTTCACGCTGAGCTGCACTTTCTACGGTGAACTTGATAGCATCACGCGCAGCCTTCGTTCTCAGGTAGTACATTCCTGTTTTCAAACCTTTTTTCCAGGCATAGAAATGCATTGAGGTCAGTTTGGCAAAGTTTGGATTCTCTATAAAGAGATTCAGCGATTGCGACTGGCAGATGTAGGCACCTCTGTCGGCTGCCATATCAATAATGGCTTTCTGCTTGATCTCCCAAACCGTTTTATACAATTCTTTCAGGTTGCCTGGAATTTCATCGATATCCTGAACTGAACCGTTGGCGGCCATCAGTTTGTTTTTCAAATCATCATTCCAAAGTCCGAGATCCGTAAGGTCTCTCAGCAGGTGTTTGTTCACCACAATGAATTCACCTGAAAGTACTCTACGTGTGTAGATGTTAGAAGTGTAAGGCTCAAAACATTCGTTGTTACCTAGAATCTGCGACGTAGAGGCCGTTGGCATTGGAGCCAAAAGCAATGAGTTTCTCACACCATATTTGGAAACTTCTTCCTTCAATACATCCCATTCCCATCTGTCTGTTGGGCTCACTCCCCACATGTCGAACTGGAATTCACCCTGCGAAACCGGAGAACCTTCGTAGGTCTCGTAAGCTCCATGTTCTTTGGCGAGGTCTTTAGAGGCCGTCATGGCCGCATAATAAATGGTCTCGAATATCTCTTTGTTCAGGGCTCTCGCTTCTTCCGAATCAAATGGCATTCTCAACAAAATGAAAGCATCGGCTAGTCCCTGTACACCCAGTCCAATTGGACGATGTCTCATATTCGAATTCCTCGCTTCAGGTACCGGATAATAATTATTGTCGATGATCTTATTCAGATTCTGAGTTACGTGATAAGTGACATCGAATAGTTTCTGATGATCAAATTCTCCCTCATTAATGAATTTAGGTAGAGCCAGAGAAGCCAGATTACATACGGCCACTTCATCCTTTGAAGTATATTCAACAATCTCCGTACACAAGTTTGAGGATCGAATCGTACCTAAATTCTTTTGATTGGATTTCTCGTTACAGGCATCCTTATAAAGAATATATGGCGTTCCCGTTTCAACCTGAGATTCCATCACGGCATTCCAAAGATCACGAGCCTGGATAGTTTTCCTTCCCTTTCCTTCTGCTTCATACCTGAGGTATCTTTCTTCGAATTCCTTTCCATGAGAATCGTAAAGGCCTGGACACTCATTCGGGCACATCAATGTCCATTCTTCATTCTTCTCCACTCTTTCCATGAAAAGATCCGGCACCCAAAGTGCATAGAACAGATCTCTTGCTCTTTGCTCTTCTTTTCCGTGGTTCTTTTTCAAGTCAAGGAAGTCATAGATGTCGGCATGCCACGGCTCAATATAAGCCGCAAAAGATCCTTTTCTTTTTCCTCCACCCTGATCTACATAACGTGCAGTATCGTTAAATACTCGCAACATTGGAACGATTCCATTTGATGTTCCATTGGTTCCCTTGATGTAAGATCCATGTGCGCGAATGTTTGAAATGCTCAGTCCAATTCCACCTGCCGACTGTGAGATCTTGGCACATTGTTTTAGTGTATTGTAAATTCCGTCGATACTGTCTTCTTCCATGGTCAAGAGGAAACAAGACGACATCTGAGGTTTTGGTGTTCCGGCGTTGAAAAGTGTTGGTGTGGCATGGGTAAACCATTTTTCCGACATCAGGTTGTATGAATCAACGATGGAATCAATATCATCTTTATGAATACCCACAGCCACCCTCATCAACATATGTTGTGGTCGTTCGGCAACCTGACCATCAATTTTCAGAAGGTATGATCTCTCCAGTGTTTTGAATCCGAAATAATCGTAACTGAAATCACGGTCATAAATGATCTGCGAATCGAGATACTCGGCATTGTCCTCAATGACCTTGTAAACATCTTCTGCAATAAGTGAAGCATTTTCACCGGTGATCGGATCAATGTATTCATGAAGATTCTTCATTGTTTGAGAGAAGGATTTCTTGGTGTTCTTGTGAAGGTTTGAAACAGCAATCCTGGAAGCCAGCAAAGCATAATCAGGGTGAGTAACTGTCATGGTGGCTGCTACTTCGGCCGCAAGGTTATCAAGTTCTGACGTGGTGACACCATCGAAAATTCCTTCAATAACCTTCATGGCTACTTTCGTGTCGTCAACAGCCGGATTCAGTCCATAACAAAGCTTCTTGATCCTTGCTGTGATCTTGTCGAATTTGACTGATTCTCTTCTTTTATCTCTTTTTAAAACGTACATAAGGCTATCTTTTTAAAAGTCTTCGTCAAGACTGAATTCATTTCCTTCGTTTCCTGTAGCGACACCAGATTTCTGGTATTCTGCCACTCTTTTTTCGAAGAAGTTGGTTTTTCCCTGAAGAGAGATCATGTCCATAAAATCGAATGGATTAGTCTTGTTGTATACCTTTTTAAGTCCAAGCTCAACAAGCAATCTGTCGGCAACAAACTCAATATATTGCGACATGAGGTCGGCATTCATACCGATCAGTTTAACCGGTAGTGCATCCGTCACAAATTCCTTCTCAATTTCCACAGCATCCATAATGATCTTGTAGACTGTCTTCTCAGGAAGTGCGTTTACAATGTGTTTTGTGTAAAGAAGACAAGCAAAATCACAATGCATTCCTTCGTCCCTTGAGATCAATTCATTCGAGAAAGTAAGTCCTGGCATAAGACCTCTTTTCTTCAACCAGAAGATTGAACAGAAAGAGCCTGAAAAGAAAATTCCTTCAACGGCCGCGAAGGCGACGATCCTCTCGGCAAAATTTCCATTATCGATCCAGTTCAATGCCCAGTCGGCTTTCTTTTTCACACAGTCAAGTGTTTCAATGGCATTGAAGAGTTTGTCTTTCTCTGCTGTGTCTTTGATGTATGTATCAATCAAAAGAGAATAGGTCTCTGAATGAATATTCTCCATCATGACCTGGAAGCCATAAAAGAATTTAGCCTCTGTATACTGAACTTCAGAAAGGAAATTCTCAGCAAGATTTTCGTTGACGATTCCATCGCTTGCAGCAAAAAATGCAAGAACGTGTTTGATGAAATGTCTTTCATCATCGTTGAGTTTATTTTCCCAATCAACAATGTCTTGTGAAAGGTCAATTTCTTCGGCTGTCCAGAAAGAAGCTTCCGACTTCTTATAGAAATCCCAGATGTCATTATGCTGAATTGGAAATAGAACAAATCGATTCGGATTTTCCTTCAGAATAGGTTCGTCATTATCCAGACTGATCTTATCATCTATTACTTGTTCAAGCTCTTTGTCTTCCATCGATTTGAGTTCGTTTTCCATGTTCAGTTTCTTTAGGGTTCGTTCACTTTCGGCAATACGAGGTCAAAGCGTAAAACGCTGTTTTTTAATCGGTTACGAAAAATTTATGATCCCGGAGTTGCGAAAGGGGAATACAAATGTTGTCTAATTCTTCAAATAAAATTACGCGAGAGGCCTTCCATTATTTAACAAAAAAGAGGAAGTTTTCAACATTGAAATTGAACAATTTTGTGTGAACAATTTTTTAGAAATTGTACAAAAAAGACCAGACGCGGACTTCAAGATTTTTACCTCAGCTTATCGTTAAGTTAAGGTTAAGTTGAATTGGAAAACTGAATTATTTTTTTATTTTATCGAGGGCAGTATCAACTTCTTCAAGTACGGAAAAATACTCTTCGCCATACTTTCGAATCAGAGCGTTTTTGAGAAAACGGTAGACCTTCAAACCCTTTGCTTCTCCCAATTTACAAGCCGGATCACAAATATCCCACTTGGAATAATTCAATGCTTCCATTGAGCCAACCTTCGTTATTCTGATGGGGTATAAATGACAACTTATTGGCTTCTGGAAATCGATGGCCTTATCTTCCCAGGCCGCTTCAATTCCGCATTTCGCAATGCCCTTGTCGTCAAAAATCACGTACGCACATTCTGCATCATCAACTAGAGTAGTTACCTGATCACCTTCTCTATCTACCACACTCGTGCCAGATTTCTCTATGGCTTCAATCCCTTCTTTTCTCAAGTAAGGTGAGATCTTTTTAAAATTCTTCTTGAGGTATTTGGCTTCCTTTTCTGTGAGCGGTGCGCCGGCATCTCCCTGGATACAACAGGCTCCTTTGCATGCCTCTAGGTCACATAGAAATTGTCTTTCAAAAAGAACTTCCGATACCAGGGTTTTATCTATCTCAATCACAACGTAAATCTAAGAAATTGCCCGTCCACCTTGCTGTATGAAGCTTTTAAAATTACTTTTGCGCCATGCTGAAAAAAGAGGACCTTTTAAAACACATCATTGCCCACTCAAAGGAGTACGGCTACATATTTCAATCGAGTGAAATTTACGACGGACTTGGGGCAGTTTACGATTATGGTCCTTATGGTGTAGAGCTAAAAAACAACATCAAAAGTTATTGGTGGAAATCAATGGTTCAGATGCATGAAAATATTGTGGGCATTGATTCTGCAATCTTTATGCATCCCACAATCTGGAAGGCCAGTGGTCATGTTGATGCATTCAATGACCCACTCATCGACAACAAAGACTCGAAGAAAAGATACCGGGCTGATGTACTGATCGAAGAATATATTCAAAAGATCCAGGCCAAGATCAATAAAGAAGTTGGAAAGGCCGAAAAAAGATTTGGAGACAGTTTCGATAAGGAACAGTTTCTTGCCACCAATCCAAGAGTCCTTGCAAATCGGGAAAAGATCACTCAGGCGGAGACACGATTCAAAGTGGCCATGGACGAAGGTGATCTGGAAGCAGTGCGACAGCTTATTATCGACTGTGAAATTGCCGATCCGGTTTCGGGTTCAAAGAACTGGACAGAAGTTCGCCAGTTCAATCTCATGTTCGGAACCGACCTTGGTTCAACGGCCGATGGTGCTACGAAGATCTACCTTAGACCTGAAACAGCTCAAGGAATATTTGTCAATTTCCTGAACGTTCAGAAATCGGCCAGAATGAAAATTCCATTTGGAATTGCCCAGGTTGGAAAGGCCTTCAGAAATGAGATTGTGGCGCGTCAGTTCATCTTCCGAATGAGGGAATTCGAGCAGATGGAAATGCAATTTTTTGTTCGTCCGGGAGAAGAAATGAAATGGTACGAGTATTGGAAGGAGGAGCGAATCAATTGGCATAAGTCACTTGGCCTCAATGAAAACTGCACTCAATTCCATGATCATATTAAACTGGCCCACTATGCCAATGCGGCCTGCGACATTGAGTTTGACTTCCCAATGGGATATAAAGAACTGGAGGGAATTCATTCAAGAACTGACTTCGATTTAAGTCAACATGAGGAGTTCTCAGGAAAGAAACTTCAGTACTTCGACCCTGAGACAAATGAGAGCTATGTTCCTTATGTGGTAGAGACATCTATCGGACTTGACAGAATGTTCCTTGCCATCATGACCAATGCATATCAACATGAAAAACTTGAAGACGGCAGTGAAAGGACGGTGCTAAAAATCCCGGCCAAGCTAGCTCCTGTTAAAGCAGCTGTGATGCCATTGGTAAAAAAGGATGGTCTTCCGGAAATTGCAAGGGAGATCCTGGGAGACCTCAGCATGAGGTACAATTGCCAATACGACGAGAAAGACTCAATTGGCAAAAGGTATCGCAGACAGGACGCCATTGGAACTCCTTTCTCTATCACTGTTGATCATCAGTCGAAAGAAGATCATACTGTTACCTTGAGGGACAGGGACAGCATGGAGCAGATCCGAATTCCAATTGCGGAGATCCGCGCTAAACTTGACGAAAAACTCGACTGATTATTTGTTGTTGAAGGCCGACATGGTTCTGTCGGCTCCTTGAAAAGCGAATGATTTAATTGCGTCAGAACATATCTTCAGACGATCTTCAAGTGCTTTGGATTCTTCATCGCTCCATTTATCAAGCACATAATTCACCTGGTGACCTTTATGGAAATCATCTCCTATTCCGAATCGCAAACGAGCGTAGTTTGTATTACCCAAAACTTCATTGATGTTCTTCAGACCGTTGTGGCCACCATCGCTACCTTTTGATCTCATTCTGATCTTTCCAAAAGGAAGGGCGAGGTCGTCGGTGAGAACTAGCAGTCTTTCCAATGGTATCTTCTCCTGTTTCATCCAATAGCTGACAGCCTTACCGGAAAGATTCATATAGGTGGAAGGTTTCAGAAGAATGAGCTGTCGACCTCGATGTTTCATCTCGGCAATGTCACCGTATCGACCAGGACTAAAAAAAATACCGGATTCCCCCGCAAGGAAATCCAGTATTTCAAATCCTATATTATGCCTTGTATGCTCGTATTCCTTCCCTATGTTGCCCAGGCCGGCAATGAGGTACTTCATTGGAATGAGAAATTACTCGGCTGCTTTTTCTTCAGCTGGAGCAGCTTCTGCTTCTCCTCCTTCAGCTTTAGGAGCATCTCCTTCAGCAGCGCCTTCAGCACCTTCAGCTCCTTCTTCTCCTTCAACTCCTTCTTCGTCCTCATCAGTTTCAGTGATAAGAGCTTCAAGATTTCTGGCTGTTTTAACCCTTACGATTACTGAATTCTCAGGATCAAGGAAATCAAAACCTGAAAGGTCTTTAACCTTGATTGATTTACCAATATTCAGATCAGTAATATCAACTTCGATGCTCTCAGGAAGTTCAGCCGGAACTCCTTTAATCTTAAGGTGTCTCATTTTAACAACGAGCATACCACCAGCAAGAACTCCCACAGAGTTTCCTGTGATCTTTACTGGAATGTCCAATTTGGCAGATCTTCCAACCGCTGCTTCAAGAAAATCGACATGAAGAATTCTGTCTGTGATCGGATGAAATTGCTTGTCCTGTACAATAACTCTTATTTCTTTTCCATCAACATCAAGGTTGATCAAATACAAATCAGGTGTATGGATCAATTTGGCCATACTGTTGTAGTCGACCTCCAGGTGCTGAACACCGCTTTCTCCGTACAATACGGCTGGGATCTTATTATCTCCTCTTAAGGCTTTGGCACCTTTTTCGCCAGTATCCTTTCTAACAGTTGCTTTTAATTCTGCAGTTTTCATTGATTAATGATTGTGTATTATATGATAAAACTTGGGCTGATTGACTCGTGACTTTCGATCTTTTCAATCACTTTGGCAAAAAGATCAGCAACCGTCAGTACCCTGATTTTTGGTGATTCCTGCTTTAACGGAATAGTGTCGGTTACAACCAACTCTTCCAAGGCAGAGTTTTCAATTTTTTCGTAAGCCCCGCCTGACAAGATCGGATGTGTACACATGGCACGAACACTTTTGGCGCCTTGCTCCTTCATGAGGTTGGCTGCCATGGCGAGTGTTCCTCCTGTGTCAATCATGTCATCAAGAAGAATTACGTTTTTATCCTTTACATCACCAATTACGGTCATGTTCTGAATTTCATTAGCTCTTTTTCTTTGCTTATAGCAAATGGCCATCTCGGCGTCGAAATACTTTGCGTAGGCATTGGCTCTTTTAGTTCCTCCTGTATCAGGAGCAGCCATCACCACATTATCTAATCCCAATTGTTGGATGTACGGAATGAAGATAGAAGACGCATAAAGGTGATCAACCGGAAATTCAAAGAATCCCTGAATTTGATCGGCGTGAAGATCCATTGTCATGATTCGATTCACACCAGCGGCAGAAAGCAAGTTGGCAACAAGTTTAGAACCGATAGATACTCTGGGTTTGTCTTTTCTGTCCTGACGGGCAAAACCAAAGTATGGCATCACTGCAACAATGCTGTTTGCAGAAGCTCTTTTGGCAGCATCAACCATCAGAAGTAATTCGAAAAGATGTTCAACCGGCGGGAAGGTGCTTTGCACGATAAAAATATCAGACCCCCTGACCGTCTCTTCGAAAGAGGGTTGGAACTCGCCGTCACTGAATCTGTTCATGGCAACTTCACCCAAAGACACGCCATAACATGAAGCAATGTTTTCAGCTAATGATTGTGAAGCCGTGCCGGCAAATATTTTTACGTTTGATCCCAATGGTCCTACTTAAAAAGCGGGCAAATTTAATTATTAATAGGTTGTAAGACAAACATTAAGTGGGTAAGAATTCAAATTTTTTGATGTTTCTTCTCAATAGGTTGGAAAGATTGAATAATTTCGCAAACCGTTTTTTGATTAATTATCAATTTGATAAGTTGTTAAGTGGTTAAATTCAATTAACCAATTCCCCAATTAACAACTTGACAATTTACCATGCCGAAGTGGCCCGTCTCCGTCTTAACAGACTTAGCCGGGCAGGCAGTCTTGACCGAAGAAGAAAGACAGGTTTAACCGAATCTTTGGCAAGACAAAGAGGCGGTCGCGCTGGTCCAGCGCTGCAACAAGATGCAAAAAAGGACTGTGATATATTGAAAATTGTACCATGCCGAAGTGGCGGAATTGGTAGACGCGCTGGATTCAAAATCCAGTGATGGCAACATCGTGTGGGTTCGATTCCCACCTTCGGTACAAGAAAAAAGACCCCTCGACAGAGGGGTTTTTTATTTGATGGCTGGGAAGAAAGCTTGCTTTCGCAAGCAGCCGCAAATAAAAAGAACCTTCCCACAGGGAGGTCTTTTTTCTTTTTCAACCATTCCCCTTGGGAACTAGCGAGACCCGCGAAGCGGGACGAGCTGATTCCCGCTGCAGAGTCAGAGTCAGAGTGAGAGTGAGAGCGGAGGGGCAAGAATTCGGAGTTTGGAATTTGGAATTCGGAATTCGGAAACCTGCTGCTCCTCGTTTCCCTTTTTTAAACAACGTAGGCGAATATCCTTAGTTTAGCAAAACCTTGCTTTATGGCACGCCTCAGTCGATATAATGCCCCTTTGACAATTCTTTTGTCCATTGCACTCATAGCGGGATGTACCATTCAGAAGCGTAAACACCTTTCGGGTTATCATGTGCAGTGGTTATCCAAACCTGATAAAATTCAAAAAGAAGGTGAAGAAAAGGGTTTCGACTATGTTGAGAAGATAGAGAAGGGGTCAGCGGAAAAAAGCATGGAGAAAAACCAGTCGGAACTTATTTCTGCTGAAACTGAGAGAAATCAAAATCCCGAAACAGCGACAAAAAAAGAGGTCACTGCCGACCCTTTGTTAAAAGAAGAGAAAGAGAAGTCCTTATCAGCCGGCGAAAGCTTTGAGCGAAATGATTTCATGATTGAGAAGCTCGAGAGACAAGTTCAGAACTGGCAGATTATTTTATATGTGTCGATCGGACTTACTATATTTTTCTTTCCGATGGTCATTTTTTTCCTTATCGCTTTGATCATCTATAGAAGAAAAAAGAAACAACTCGATAGTTATCGGAATTCGGGAAGAGATACTCAGGACGATGATTTTGATTATTACTCGAAAGACAGGAATGAATCAGAACCTCCGTCTACTGAAAATAGGTCTAACGGTTCCAAGGATACAAGTCTTGCAGCCATCATTCTGATCTCAATTCTTCTATACATCATGATCATATTCCTTTTCGCCGCACTTATTTATTTCTTTCTTGTTCTATTTGCTTAAATCTCAGGCAGCTGCAGCTGGAATGGCTCCGGATAGGAAAGGGTAACTTCCGAAATAATACTGGCCCAGAATCAGGATTAATATCAGGAAGGCAATAAACAAGGTGATCTTCAATGCCTGTAAATTTTTCTTCTTTCGTTCTTCATTCTGTTCCGGTGTCAAATAAGTCTTTTTCTTCACCAAATATTTTTCGTTAGCCAGGAATTCTGCTTTTTGAGCTTCAGTCATGTCTTGAGTGACAATACTTTCATATTTTTTCATTTTCGAATAGGAAATGATTGATAGGATCCCAAAAATTCCACCGGGAATCAGAAAAGGGAATAAAAAGACACCAACAATGATAAAACCGGCGGCCCAATTTCCCCTTACATGTTGTTGCCTTCTATGAAATCGGTATTGGTCCAAATCGTTTTGGTTGAAAAGCATGTCTTTTTCAGCCTCATCGACTGATTCATTCACATCCCCGACTACTTCGCTTATTTCTTCCATTTGAACAGATGCTTCTGCACTGTGCTCTTTGATCTGCTCCTCCATTTCATAGGCAAGAATATTGATCAAGCCAACATCCTTTTGTGCCGTTAGATTTAGTTTTTCTTTCTCCTTCTTAAGGCTTGCTTCTCTTTCCACAGCCGGCCCCTTGGTTTGCTCAAGCTTTTGACCGTTCTTATGAAAAGAAACATTCCATTCAACATGATATCCATTCATATATCTTCTTTTTTCTATTGAACAGGAAGAAAGAATGAAGCTGATTGCGATAATTGCTGCTAAATACTTTTTCATGACTCTAAATCTTATAGGTCAAAAGTAGATGGCCGCAAAATGAATTCACTTGACCTTTGTCAAGAAAAAATCCTAGTTAGAAATGCGATTTTTAGACTTGGTGAATTCTATTGTCTGCTTATAGAATAGGTAAATTACCACAATGATCAATAGATGGCCCACGTCATTTCTGTCGAAATTCTGTGCGGGATTGACTTTGAAAATCTGAACGATTGCTGCAATCAGCAAAAGAGCAAAAGCATAATGGAATAGTCTGAAAGACGGATGAATTCTTTTGATATACAAACTAGCTAAAAACAAAAATGAAAAGCCAAGTCCGATGGCTGTATTAATCATAGTCACCACCATTCCCTTCGACACGTCTTTTTCGATGTCCATAAATACAATCATTAGAGAAGTAGCCAGCAGAGCGATTACAAATTTCAGGTTTGCCATTTTATTCAAAAGCGCTCGAATTGATGGCTTCGGATAGACACTTACCATGGCTCTTTCCACCAGAAATGTTGCAAACAGGCTCATAAACCAGGCAGGTATTTTACCCGCTACCTGCCAGTAATGAAAAAAGAAATGCCCAAGGCCACCAGAGAGGTAGGTGATCCCGAATATTGCAAAGAACCATTTCCAGTATACAAGATAGGGTTGGCTCAAGTTCAATTTATTTAGTCGGAAAAAGTAGATGAAACATAGAATGAAAATGATGCCGTCTCCCAACATGGCATTTGGTTCCATCAAGTGAAGTCCGAATGCATCGAACTCATTCTTTTCAAAGTCTTCACCAATAAGCATTTCGCCGACGAAGTAAAGCAATAATTTTCGCATTTTTACAATCCTTTTTAAAGGGCCATGACCAAAAAAATCATACTCCGCAGTCTTCTCGCCTTAGCCATCATATTGGTTCTTTCAATTATTATCGTCTTGATCATGGCTCCGGGAATGGCCAAAGACTATGTGAATGAGAACGGCAGAGATTTGATGGGACGAAAAATCTCAGTAGAGAATATCGACGTCAGTTATTATAGTCTGTCTGCGAACATTGAAGACTTCACGATCTACGAGAAAGACACCATTACTCCTTTCTTTTCATTCGACACCCTTATTATCGACCTGAATCTGTGGGATCTTCTCTCTAGTCACATTCATATAGAATCAGGTTTGTTGAGTGGGACCTATGTTCACATAACGAAGAATCAAAGCGAGTTCAACTTTGATGACATCACTGAATTTTTTTCAGATACTACTGAAAATGAGATTGATACAGCTGAAAGCGAACCTTTTCAATATACAATACAGCACTTCGATTTCAGGAATGGCCATGTGGCATTTCATGCCCAGAAGATTGATGAACATATTGACTTGAAAGACATCGATTTCTTTATTCCGACCATTTCATGGAGTCGTCAGGAAGTTGAATCCGGACTGGCTTTCAACTTTGCTCATGGAGGTTCACTGCATACCGACTTCGACATCGACGTAGATTCTTCCACCTTTGATATTAGAGTGAATATGGATAGTCTGGGCATTGAACCCGGCACAAAAGTTGTTAAAAACAGTCTGAATATTGGGGAAATCTACGGACTTCTCAACCTCGATGTGCGACTGACGGGGCATCTGGATCACTTTGATCAAATGCGCATAGAGGGTATCACTCGCCTGAATGACGTCAGCGTCACCCATCCAGATGGAAGTAACATGATTTCATGGGATAGTCTATTCGTTGATCTGCATGATATAGACTTGCTCGAAAAAGAGATCATTGTGAATGAAGCACAGCTTTATCATCCCGTCATTGATGTTGCTCTGTTAGAAAATGGAAGCTCACTTGATACTCTGGTCGTTGGCAAGCCAGATTCACTTAAAAGAAAAAAAGCTCCTGAAGAAAGGCAGCCATGGACGTATTCCTTTGACATTTTGAGTCTTAACAACGGCGTTATAAATATTGGTGACAGCACCCTCGAAATTCCTCAGACGATTTCGCTGACGGAACTCAATGCCGAATTCGACTACTTCTCTTCTAAAGACACCACTTCTCCTCTGAAGTTCCATACGCTGATCAATGAGAAGGCAATGGTAGACATAGAAGGGAGTATCAATCTGGCCGAAGATTTCAACGTAGACATTGCGATCAAAGACCTGGATGCATCCCTCGGAAAAGAGTACATGAAAAAAGGAATGCGCGTAGGAGATGTTGCAGGAAAAATCGACCTCAAAATGCATGCGCAAGGTCCGGTAAAAAATGTCGATAAATTATCGGCCTCTTTAGACCTCGATTTCCATGATTTTGCTTTGAGCACTTTCAAAAATGACGAGTTGGTCTCGTGGAATAACTTCCATGTTGATGTGGAAGAATTCGACTTAGCAAAACAGAACATGAAGGTGAAAGATGTGACGCTTGATGGTCTGCAATTGCACTACATTCAGAATCCAAAAACTTCGAATTTCGATGACTTAAGTAAAACTCCAAAAGACACGACCGAAAACGAAAAAGACGAAGAAAGCGATAAGGTTCCTGAAGAAAAAGATGACCAACAACAGCCTTGGAATTATAATATATCTCAGGTCAATATAAAAGATGGAATAATACATTATCAGGATTTCACACTGGAAAATGAATTTGACTATGATCTGGAAAAACTTACCATTCTGCTCGAAAACATAACGAGCAAAAACGAAATGGCCAATTTGAATTTTTCAACTGAAATTCAGGGGGGTGGAGTTGTGGAAGTCAAAGGCAAGATTAATACCTATACGGCTCAGGACTTCGACCTGGATCTCTTGATCAAAGATGTTGTGCTCATTCCATTCACTCCATTTTCTTATCATCATATTGGCAACAATATTGAAAGAGGCAGGCTAAGTCATACCGCCGACATTGATGTTACAAATGGAATCATTGAAAGCGACCACAATTTGCACATGGCTGCCTTTGATCTGAGTAAAAGGATTAATAAAGATTCAGAACATAATTTGCCCGTGAGGTTAGGTGTAGAAATGCTTAAGGATAAAGACTCCAACATTGATCTTGACTTCCAGATCGAAGGAAATATGAACGATCCGGACTTCAGTATTGGAAAGATCATTTGGAAGACGCTGGGAAATATTGTGAGCAAGGCCGCTGCATCTCCCGGAAAAAGCATGGGAACTACCTTCGGAGGAGATACCTCTTCGTTCAAGCCATTGCAATTTGATTATCTGGAAACGACTTTTGACAAAAAGCAAAAGAAGGAACTCGACCTTATTGAATTGGTTCTGGATAAAAAGGAAAAATTGAAAGTCAGGCTTGTCCACTATCCGGGTAATGAAAAAACAGCGGCTAAACTGGCTCTGCAAAAGGCCCTTTTAGAATATTACGCCGAGAATACGGGTAAGGAAATTGATAAACTCAATTCGCAGGATAGCCTGAATTCACAAAATAACCTCAATACTGAAGGTTTCCGCGTATTTATCGTGGGCTTTGGTGTGTCTGACTCAGATCAATTAGACGAGCTTTGCCTGGCGCATTATGGTAAGAACTCATTTACCGCCGAGGTAAATGCTATAAATCAAAAAAGAGAAGAAATCCTCTCAGACTACATGCTCAAAACCAAAGCCATCAAACGGGATCGTTTTGTAATTGCAAGACGAAATGACGAAGAGGGCAAGAAGGAATGCCTGGTAGAAATTGAGTTTGATCTTGTTGATGAATAATGCAAACTTCTATTCAGAAACTACCTTAGCTCTGATTCTGCTCAGGGTTTCTGGTGTGATGCCAAGAAAAGAGGCTGTATACTGCATGGGAACATTCAGTATCATGTCTGGTTTCGTCTCAAGCAAAAAGCGATAACGTTCTTCGGCTGTTTGTTGAATAAAGTTGATCACCCGGCGCTGTTTTCTCAGAAACAGATGTTCCATGATCTGTCGTCCGAATCTTTCCCATTTATGTGATTTGTCGTAAAGAACATTGAGGGCCTTATATGAAACATTAAGCGCTTTCACATCGGTCACGGCCTGCACGTATTCATCACTCGGTTTTTGAGCCAGGAAGCTACTTATTGCTCCAACGAAGTCGAAATTACCTGCCATGTGAATGGTTCTTTCATTTCCATCCATATCAATCACATAAACCCTGCAATAACCTTCATGGACAAAGGTCAGTTTGTCGTTGACCTTTCCATATTCTGAAACGTATTCTCCTTTGGTATAAGATGCCGGCACAAATGCATTGGCAAGGTCTTCCCGATCTTCTTCAGAAAGCTCAGCTAATTTCGAGAGATAGCCAAATAATGGCAAATACTCTTCCATAAGCAATCGTTCCAAACGAAAGGTATAAAATCAAATCTCAAAAGTCAACGTCTTTCAAATTATAAATTGTGAATTGTAAATGTTAAATGGAATCGGAACGCAGAATTTATAATTCATAATCTATAATATATCATTTGGCTAAGTCTTTACTTACATTTGACTTTCAACTTTTGACTTTTTTCTTCTGACTTTCTATGAGCGTAACTTATACCGACAGCAAAAAACAACTCCGATACGATATCGCCTATCTGCGTATGGCCAAGGAATGGGCAAAGCTTTCCCATTGCAACCGAAAGAAAGTTGGCGCCCTCATTGTTAAGGACAGAATGATCATTTCTGATGGTTACAATGGCACGCCGACTGGTTTTGACAACTGCTGCGAAGATGATAATGGAGATACATTCTGGTATGTTCTTCATGCGGAAGCCAACGCAATGATGAAGGTAGCCCGGTCTACTCACGACTCGAACGGTGCGACCCTTTACATTACTCTCTCTCCATGTAAAAACTGCAGCAAAAACATTCTTCAGGCCGGAATAAAAAGAGTGGTCTATAACGTAGAATACAAAGACAGGTCGGGACTTGATTTTCTCGAGAAGTCAGGTATTGATCTTGTTCACATTGCCGACCTAAACGATTAAATTTTGAATAAGGCCTTCCGTCCGATTTTAATTTCCCTGGCCATTGTAACCGGAATAGTTATTGGTACAAGGTTGGCCCCTAGTGGGGATTCCGTGATCTTTCCACAGAAATCTGTAATTGGAATCAACAAATTAAATGAGATCCTCAATTATATTGAAGAGTCCTATGTAGATACGGTTGAAAAAGAGAAACTGATCGAGGATGGAATTGAAAGTTTATTAAGAGATCTCGATCCTCATTCTTATTACATTCCAAAAGATCGATACAAGAACATGAATGAGAGCCTGGAGGGAAATTTCGAAGGTATTGGAGTAGAATTCAGGATCATTAATGATACAATAATGATTATTTCAGCCATAGTAGATGGGCCTTCACAAAAGGCAGGAATAAGAGCCGGTGACAGAATTGTTTCTGTTGAAGACAGTGTTATTGCAGGAACGGGAATAAGGAATGAAGATGTCATGAAATTGCTGAAGGGAGAACGCAATTCAATTGTATCTGTTGGAATAAAGAGAAAAGCTCAGAAAGACCTGCTTAATTTTGAAATAACCAGAGATAAAATTCCAATTCGTAGTGTAGAGATCAGTTATATGATCGACCAAAATACCGGTTATATCAAGATTAACCGGTTCAGCAGAAACACCTTTGATGAGTTCAAAGAAGCAAGTGATGTCCTGGTGGAATTAGGCATGAAGAACTACATTGTTGATTTGCGTAATAATCCGGGTGGCCTGCTAAATGAGGCAATCAAAATGACTGATGAATTCCTTGAATCTGACAAACTTATCGTTTATACCGAAGGAAAATCCAGACCAAGAAAAAGTCATTATTCATCATCTGAAGGAAAGTTGACCAATACCACATTGATTGTGATTCTCGACGAAGGAAGCGCTTCAGCAAGTGAGGTGTTTGCCGGTGCCATTCAGGATAACGATCGCGGTTGGATCGTTGGAAGAAGATCTTTTGGAAAGGGCCTTGTTCAGGAACAAGTTGATTGGCCTGATGGTTCTGCCCTGAGACTGACTGTGGCCAGATACTACACTCCCACGGGCAGATCTATCCAGAAGCCTTATAAAGACGTAGATGATTATCATCTTGAAGCCTACTCCAGGTTTGAAAACGGGGAATTGGATTCCGAAGACAGCATTCAGCTCAATGACTCACTCAAATACTATACACCTGGCGGCAGTGTGGTATACGGAGGTGGAGGCATAACTCCGGATTACTTCGTGGCAGTTGACTCTCTTAATTACAATGCTTTTTACAATCAATTGTATCGAAAAGGAGTTATTCAGAACTATACATTTCACTACGTTGATGGCAAGAGAAATGAATTATTGGAGAGTTACAGGGATTGGTCAATTTTCAGTACAAAATTCAAATTCACCGAAGCGGAATTTGAGTCCTTTCTTCAATATGGGGCTGAAATGGGAGTTGAAAGAAATCCCGGGTATATTGCACTGATGAAGGGAAAGATCATGCAAGATCTGAAGGCTCAGGTAGCAAGATTACTGTACGGGGATAAAGGATATTATCCGATCGTGAATCAAAGTGATAGAAATGTTATGAAATGTCTGGATGTTATAAATCAGGCAAAAAAAAATCCCGGTATATGACCGGATTTCTTTATTCTTTGGCGAGTAATTACTCAGCAGACTCTTCTTCAGTAGCTTCTGCTTCTTCAGCGCCTTCTTCAGTAGCTTCTTCCATAGCACCTTCTTCGGCACCTTCCTCAGTAGCTTCATCCATAGTAGCTTCTTCAGCCATTTCAGTTTCCTCAGCAGCTTCCTCCATGTTGTCTTCCATCTCCTCCATTACGGCAGATGTTTCTTCAGTAGACTCAGCTTCAGTTCCAGCTTCCGGTGAGCTGCAAGCAATAAAGCCTACAAGACCAAGAGCCATCATTACAGCAAACAACTTTTTCATAGCAATTATTTTAATAGATTAATGTAGTTAACTGCCGCAAATATAGAATATTTCTGATATTGACTGCAATTATTTCTATTTTCAAATCTTTAATTATCAGCGAATTGTCGTCATTTTCAGCGCATTTATGAACAATCCCAGAGTACTGGTTTCACCTCTTAATTGGGGACTTGGACATGCAAGTCGTTGTGTTCCAATTATTCGGGCCTTGCAAAAGCATGGCGCCGAAGTGCTGATTGGTGCGGATGGAGAGGCTTTGGAATTGTTGAAAAAAGAATTTCCTCAACTCACTTCAATCACAATCCCAGACTACAAAATTACTTATCCCAGGCAGGGAAGTATGGCCTTTTATTTTTTCAGGCAACTCGGAAAAATGAGGGCTCAGATTAGACTTGAAAATGATCATTTACAGGGGATCATTGAAGAGGGTAAGATCGATGCCATTATTTCCGATAACAGGTATGGCCTCTATAATAACTCCATTTCCTCCGTATTTATAACTCACCAGCTGAATCCCAGAAGTCCATGGTTACAAAATTATATTGGCAAGCAAATTCAAAAGCTAATTCGTCCTTTCGATCATTGCTGGGTGCCTGATGTACAAGGAACAGAATCGCTCTCGGGAGATTTATCCCGAAAATCAGGCTCATTGAAGAATATCAGTCATATTGGTCCCTTGAGTCGATTTAAGTCGAAGATAGAGACCGAAAAAACCTATGAAGTACTTGCCATATTATCCGGACCCGAACCACACAGAACGGAGTTTGAAAAACTTCTAATTGATCAATTGAAAGGCATCCCCGGAAAACACGTATTGGTAACAGGCAAGGTCGAAAGTAGAAATCCGGAAATGAAAGTTGAAGAGAATATCAGCGTTTTCAATCTTCTGGCTGAGGAAGAGTTATCAGCATTGATTACAAAGTCCAGATATCTGATTGCGAGATCCGGATATTCGAGTATTATGGATTTTTCAATTATGGGATTACCCGCTTTGCTTGTACCTACTCCAGGACAATATGAGCAGGAATATCTTGCCGGATATCATAAAAAAAGAGGTCGGTTTGTTGTATGTGAACAACATAAACTCGACCTCAAAACTTCTCTGAGTCAATTGGATTCGATCTCTACTTATGAATCAGAATACAAGCCTGATCAGCTTGAGAGAACGATAATCGATTTTCTGGACTCTCTTTATTAAGCTCCTCCTTTAGCCTTTAAAGTCATGGCAGACGCCAGCATGCTGCGGGCCGCGTCTTCATTGAAATCCGCATCTTTCGAATTCTCAATTTCAATGGCATCACCATCGGCCAGTTTCATAGTATAATACAGATGGAATGTTGGTTTTAAAGAGCCGGCTTTATCCGTGAGTTTATAGAGAATGTGATTTTCGCTTTCGTCAAGAATTTCAGCTACGTAAAATTCCGCTTCTTCAAGATCGAACTTCTTGATGTCGAGATCACCTTCTCCGTAATTTACGGTAAGCCAGAAATTCTGACCATACTGGATATCAAGTCCTCCCCAATTGTTCTCCATAATATTGGCTTCCATATCTTTCTTTGGCAGATCAATGGTGTAATCCCAACCATAGGTTGAAAGATCAACAGATTCCATAGCTGCAGCATTTGCAGCATTCTCCTGTGTAGCTTCAGCACCTTCGCCTTCTGCTCCACCTTCTTGTTCAGCTCCTCCTCCGCATGCAACGATGACGGCAAGTGGCAAAATGTAAAGTAGTTTCTTCATAGTTCCTTTGTTATCTATTCAAATATATAAAAACTGATTATTCAGGTATTACCTGTCCTCAATAGAGAGTCTAATGCCCTTGCTGTGAGCACTGAATTCAGGTGAGTAAAAACTCTGAATTGTACCGATGCCCGTGGTAAAATTTCCAGCATTGTTGGCCTTCATTTCAAACTCAATAATATGACTTCCCTTAGCCAGATAGTCGAAATAGTAATTGGTAGAAGCATCTCTGATAGAGAGATAATATCCCGCGGTACCCATCCACTGATATCCCGAAGTGTTAGGAATCGGTTCAAGTCCACCGGCTCTCATATCTTTCAGGTGAACGAACTCCATATTTCTGTCGGTTTTAATGATCATCTTGACAATGACTACATCACCAGTCTTGATCGCATCTCCTGACTTCATTTTGTCAAGATAAGCTCCTGATTCATTGTATTTCTTCAAATAATATTCACGATTAATTGTCATGCCTTCCCCTTTTGAAGAAATCTTATCTGAATCCTGGAAAAACTGATAATAGACCGCTCCCCAAGCCACTGATTCTCCTTTATTGCTAGCCTGCACTTCGTTCATCTCCGGACTGATCTCATTCTTCGACCAGGTCATTTTGGTGTAATTCGTGCCTGCTTGGAAATTTGATTCAGGTGGTATTACGAATGACGTCCTGCCCATAGTAATATCGACCGTATTATTCTGAGAAATCAGTTTTCCTCCTCGTACCATCATAGCAAAACAAGCCTCCGTTGTAGCCTTACCTGTTCTCCACATATGAGTCTGTTTTTGCTTCAATAACCAGACCTTCATTTCATCAATCAATTCCGTTTTATAATTCACTTCGTCAAAGGCTTCAATGATCATGGCCTGTCTGGCAATGCCCGACCTGTTCCACCCATATCCTGCCGGTTCTTTCCAATACATCCCGAATTCATCACTCATAATACTGTTTTCCGTCAGTGATAAAAGGATCTTTTTCGCCAATTCAGCATCACCCTTTCTGAATGCGATCAATGAGATCATAGCCTGCTCATATTTATCCTGTTTCAACCAGAATTTGGTCGCCTGATCATAGAAATAATCGTAGGTTTCTTTATTCTTTTCCTGAACAGAAAATTCCGGGTAATAACTTCTTGCCATCAGGTAGTGCACTTGAAGCGAAGAAGGTACCTTCTTCATCTTTTCCGGGTTGTTTGAAATAATCTCACGGTAGACCTCTTCCATTCTGTTGTCGAGGTATTGCGCCGCTTGTTCCATTGATGTTTGTATCATCAAATTCTTTTCGACAGATGTAACACCCAGGTTTTTAAGTCTACCAAATCCATTTACAATGTTCTGGGTCACAAACATGTTATCCTTCATGCCTTCGAACCACGGCCATCCGCCATTGGGCGACTGCAGTTGAAGCAGATCATAGAAACTGGAGGCCAGAGTCTGGCTCACGTTATTCGCGTCAAAGAACATAGCCACTTTTTGCTTGTCCTCTTTCTCATTCATGGCATCATTTAACCAGGGACTTTCTGAAAGAATGATGTTCTTCAACTCAGGATTCTTCTCAAGTTCAGATTGAAATGAGTCATCCCCCTGACTTTTCCATAGTTTGAAAACCTGGTGGATCCTGTCATCTGAATTCACTATATGAAAGCCTATAGAATTTGCATAGAAACGATTGAATTTCTGATCCACGCATTCATCATTCTTTTCTTCCAAATACGGCAATGCCTGTACAACATGCCAAACAGGATTTGGCGTGAATTCAAGGGTCAATCTATGAGGATCGATCCCTTTTTTATCCATATCCTGATCCAGATTTTGAATCTTCACCTTTTTTGTCTGCCCGCCTCTGAGTGAAATTGGATATGTCTCCGTTACCAGAATTGACCTACTTAGAATTGGTATACTTTTTGACTCCCCATCACGATGATACTCGGTCTCTGCAAACACACTTACATCCATGATTCCGGGTATATCAGGACAAACAAATAACCATTGAACTGATTCGCTATTCGATGCAGAAATCTCAATTTCCGTTTGGTTTGATTTGCCTTTTAATACATCCAATTCTTTTTGTGTGAGGGGGTCGACAATTCGAACGCTCACTTTTGCATTCACACTTTCTTCTGTGAGGTTCGATATTTTGGAAGTAAACCTCAATGTATCTCCGGCCGTGACAAATCGCGGATAATTTGAAAGGACCATAAGTTCTTTCTGACTTACCACTTCCTGATGCATTCGTCCAAATTTCAAATCCTCCGTTACTGCCACAGCCTGGAAATACCATTTAGTCAATGCATCGGGAACTTCAAATGAGAATTCAACATCTCCATTTTCATCCGACTTCAGATTTGGATAGAAGAATGCCGTTTCTTTAAAGTTCTTACGAAGAGGCACCTCTTCTTCTTCCGTGTGAGCTTCTTCTATGAAATTACTAAGTGCCGATTCCCCGTAACTTGTAGGAGGTGGGGGTGGCGGAGATTCATTGTGCACCGATACTGCATCTGCATGTGCCAATTCCAAATCTCCTCCTTTCCATTTGTGCAAGTAACCGCTAAAATATCTGAATTCGAACCAATTCAAGTCGTCGAAACGAAGCACCGGAATTTCCAATCTAACTTTCTCCAACATGTTTTCATTTCTGTCAAAACTTAAATCGAAATTGTCACCAAAATCCCAGGATGGCTTCAAAGGAACGTTGTTGTATGGCACAAACCACCATGGATTCGTATAAATTACATCCAGAGATTTATCGTACATGGAAACGAGGACCTCTGCATTGCTTATGTTCTGATATTTTAAGGAGAGATTCATCTTCCATGTTTCTGTATCTCCCGGTTTCATCTTATCCCGGTGGCTTTCCAGCTTCACCTTCATCTCTTTGTTGTCATAAGGGACAGATATGGAATGGCTTTGGAAATGTGATTGTCCGTCGTATATCAGACTCACTTCAACTTCTATTCCACCCCTGTCATCATCGGTCAACGGAATTTCAATCTTATGCATTCCCCCTTTCAGGCTAAGCCACGCCCTTTTCGAAACACCCTTTTTATTCGAAACCATATAATAAGCCATGGCATCTTTATGCACAGAAGCCACCAATACAGCAACGTTTTCACCTGCCAAGCCTGATTTATCCGGTCCGTGTATCCATGCAGAAACAGGAATCGGAGAAGATTGATCGCTTCGTCCAAAAAGCACGAATTCTTTCTGAATAAAAACTTCCTGACCATAGGCATCGGTGGATCTCAGATAGATTCGGTAAACTCCACTTTGCCACGAATTCATGGATTCAACATTTATTGTCTTGGCATCAGCAGTGTTGATTATTTCAGACAAGAGTGTATCAGATGCCTTCCATTCATCATAGTCAGGCCATGTTTCATCATATCTGCTCTCCAGATATTCTTCGTATTGTACTTTATCAAGGTAAAAATCCGGGTATCCCATGAAAGGTGATTTCTTGAGATAATCTGAAGGACTCTCGAGTTTCATAATGTAAGCCTCAACCTTAGCAGGAATAAATTGATAGGAAAGATTTGTTGTGTTTATCCTGATCTCTTTGGTTTCATCCTTATTGACCACTTTTTCAATATCCGGTCGTATTTCCAATGTGTGATAGCCAATTTGCATGTCGTTTTCAGCCGATTGAGTTTCGCCGGTAATGTCACTGACGAATACTTCAATGGAAAAGTCAAAAACAGGAAGATCGTCCTTGTCGACATCGTCGTCTCCCTTCGCTACGAATGAAATCTCAAAATTTCCATTGGCATCTGAAGTAAATTCACCCTGATCTATAAGTGTTTCGTTATCAGGATAATAGTATCCGTATGGGAAGCAGTAAAAGAACTTTCTTTGAATTACGTATCGACCTTTGGCTGAACTTAGTGGAACACCATTGTAAGAAATTGCTTTCCCGGTGATGGATACATTTTGATCAAGTGATGCATTTCCTTTGGGTTTATCAATTTTCACTTCAAATGAGGGTCTTTTATACTCCTCAATCATGATCATGTGTCGATCGATGCCATCATCAATATAAAACCTTCCGGTCAGAGCAGAACCCGGAATCGTAAATACTCCATTGACACTTCCGAATTCATTTGTCTTCAGATTGAGTTTGCTGACCTCTTGATTGTTCGCATCGTATAGATAGATCTTCAACTCCTTTTCTTTAGATAAAGAGACTTCGGTATTCAATTGCTCCATGACAATGGTCTTGAAGTAAAGTTTTTGACCAGGTCGGTACACTTTACGATCCGTAAATGTTGCTGTTCTGTATTTTACTTTGTCTCTTTTGCCAGGTTTTCTGAAGTATACAGAGCGATTCATTAACAGGGTATCTCCCTTGAAAGAAATCACTGCCTTATAATTTTCATTCTTATTTATTTCCCTTACTTTTTTCGCAAATCCATCTTTGTCCGTATTTAATGTCTCTTCCAAAATAAGATTCGAAGCCCTTTGCTGATAGTCATATTCTTCTCTATACAACTCAACTGTTGCGCCTTTTATCGGGTTTCCATTCTGACGATTCATGACCAATATCCCGGCTTCAGTTTGGGTCTGATTAAATAAATATGCCAGGTCGGATGACCAAAATAAACTCGTGCTGAAAATATTATTGGCCGTTTTAAAGTCCGGATCAATTGACGCAATTAGAGCAAAGTATCCTTTTGGCACACCATCAATTTTAAGATGAATTCGATGTGAACGGTAGTCTGCTGAATCAGGCAGATCGAACTTCCATTCCTTCAATGGTTCCTGCGAGATAAAGTATTGAATGCTCTCATCCTTTCTTTGTTTTGCACTTCTGATCAGTTTCTGATGATTATTATCGACCAGTCTCAGGTAAATGCTTTTCACATTTTTATATCTGAGCCGAACAGTAATGGCTTTGTTGATCATATTGACCTCTTGCATCTCCATATGAATGGATGCTTCCATTATTGAATTCCTTAAATTCGTACAGGCCTTTGCAGCTCGTGATTCGGGATATTTTACAATACATAGATTGCAGACTTCAACCGATTTTTTCAACTTATCCGTGTGCTCCCATTTATTCAATACGGCAAGATTCTGATACATCCTTGCAAGATCATCGTAAGCCTCAGCTGAGGTTTCATTCTTCGCGTCATTTTCAATTATCCAGAGCAAAGCTTCTTCATATTTCTTCCAGCTTTCATCATCGGGACTTTCCCTGAAAACATATTTGAGTCTTTCCAGATCATTATAAATGACGGCATTCAGGTTTTTGGTCGACATGTGAAAGGCAAGTAATTGCTGATAGATCCGAAATGATTTGAACAGGTCCTGCTCATCTCTCAAATCCTCTATATCCATTTGAATGAACTCATCCCGGTTGGCAAAATAATTAGTGTTACCCTTAAGAGCACCTTTGGTTCTTATGCCGAAATTATATTTGACTGATTGATAATGGTCGAGTACTCTTTTGGTAAGGATGTCAAATACGGTAGGTCTGTACATTCTTCCTTCCTCATGTTTATCCCAAATGATGTCATATTCTTCTATTCTAGAATTTTTTAGAAAATCGTCATGTTCAAGTGATTGATCAAAATGCTCATCCGCCTTGGCGAGCAAGTCTTCTTTTGTCCAAGTAGAGATATCTTCTGGGTCATTCTCACCACCCGGTGTTCTGTCTGAGATATTCCATAGATTGCCCTGAACATACATGTCATACATCTCGCCAATGGCAGAATGTAAAATAGACTTCGAAGGTTCATTGGAAAATTCAAGTTCAACGTACATGCGATCAAGAGCCTTCTGAAAGGAATTCTCCTCACGCAAATTGATGAAGTAGTTTCCGACTAAAAGTGCCTTGATGCGTTGTGCATCATTGCGTTCTTTTTTGGCTTTTGCCAAGATCTCATCGGCCTTTTCAGCTCCACTCTTTGTCCTTCCTTCGGCTTTCAATGCCTCAACCTCTTCCCACATTAAATCATAATCCTTCTGGGCAAAAGTGCCCGAAGCAATGAATAAAAGGCTGAATAGAATTATTAATGGATAAGTGACAACTTTCTGGTATTTCTTCGTCTTCATAGGGGAGTAAATGTACAAATCACAGCTTGGAAAAGCCTGACTTGCATCAGCATAAATGCTTAATGATTAACTTTATAGGTTGTTTGCCTGTTGTTTTCGGGTATATCATGCATTTGACATGAGAAAATTTCTATTTGGCATATCGATTTTTATTCTAGCCATTTCGCCCCTCAAAGTGCTATCAACACACATTGTGGGTGGTGAAATGTATTATGAATACATAGGCAGCGACCAGTATAAGATAACGCTCTATGTCTACCGGGATTGTTTTAACGGTATTCCGCCCTTTGACAATCCGGGTTATATTGCTGTTTTTGATTCATCCTGGACAAGAATCATGAATCTGACCCCTTCACCTACATTTCCGGATACAATACCTCTTGAGAATTACGATAGTTGCACTTGGGTTGATACGGTGTGCTATGAGATCACAAAGTATGAGGCTACGGTTACCTTGCCCCATAAAGAAGGGGGGTATTACCTTGCATACGACCGCTGTTGCTGGAATCATAGTGTATTCAACATTGTGAAACCCGACGAAAGAGGATTGACGGTTTTGACACACATTCCTGATTCACTTACTGCATATGGAAATTCCAGTCCGGTCTTTAATAAGAGAACACCTGTATTCTTCTGTGTCGACCGATTCTTTGAATTCGATCACAGTGCTACGGATCCCGATGGAGATAGCTTGACCTATGAGTTATTTACACCTTACAATTCTTCCAGGATGTGGGACAGTCATCTTGCCCCTCTTCCTGGCCCTTACAATGAACTTATTTATACTCCGGGATATTCACTGAATAATGTTTTTGGAGGGACGGTTCCTTTAAAAATTGATGCGACAACGGGTTATTTGACCACGACACATGGTAGTGAAGTAGGTCAGTACGTATTCGGTGTTCGTGTTAAAGAATATCGGAACGGAAAATACATAGGTCAATCCTCAAGAACTTATCAGATCAATTCTCAGCAATGTCGAAGATTTACTAGAGCAAATTTTACAAGTCCGATCATTCAATGTGGAGATTCTGTTGTGACTTTTACCAATTCCAGTGATAGTGCTGCTGCATATCTGTGGCATTTCGGAGATCCAAATTCAATTGACAGTATTTCGAATAGTGAAGGTCCAACGCACCGATACAGTGGCATGGGTAATTACCAGGTCAAACTCATAGCCTATTCTTATCAGGGAAATCAGTGCAATGACACAACGGCTGGCGTGGTAAATCTCTACCCAGATATAATTGGTGATTTCATATTTACAGATGAAAAGTGCAACAATTTTGTACAGTTCAACGATGTTACCAATACTCCTTCAGGGCCAATTATTGAATGGCAATGGAACTTTGGCGACGGCACAGGTGCTTCAGTAAAAGATCCTTTGCACAGATATAATCTTTCGGAAACACCGAGATCCTATCTTGTCACATTATATGTAGTGAATGATAAAGGATGCGAAGATTCGGTGATGCAGATATACACCGGTGTGAATCGAAAATACAATATCAATGATATCAGCGCTAAAAAATATATCGTTTATCCGCGGGATGACAGCACGCTTCTAATGGTTGATGCCGACAGTGCGGTTTCGTATGAGTGGTCTCCTTCTGAAGGCTTGAGCAATCCTACGGGTCAAAGAACCTATGCTTCACCTCAGACGCTCACTACATATAAAGTCATTGTAAAAGACGGCAGGGGATGTGCCGATGAGGCTAACATTGAAATTGATGTGTACAAATACAGTTGTGGTGAAACCGTTGTATATATTCCAAATGCATTCTCTCCAAATGGAGACGGTGAGAACGACTATCTGAGGGTTCGAGGAGAAGAGATCCGTTCACTACGTTTTTCCATTTATAACCGATGGGGCCAGCTTGTATTTGAATCGAACAATCCCAATATGACAAAGGATGAAAGTCTGGGTTGGGATGGAAGATTCAATGGTGAATTACAAGACCCAGGGGTTTATGTGTTCACGCTTGATGCTAAATGCAGCGATGGAAGAACTTTCTCTAAAAAAGGGAATATTACGCTGATCAGGTAAATCGACTGATGTCTACTTCAGGATCCAATTTCGAACCGTTTTCAATGTGTTCTGCCAGATGATTTGCGAAAAAAGGTGCCAGCATAACACCCCTCGTTCCAAGTCCATTGAATATATACATGTCCTTCTGTTCAGCATGTTCGCCTAAAATAGGACGACGATCTTTGACCGTTGGTCGGATACCTGCCTTATGCTCCAGAATGGTAAAATCAACTGAAATTGTATCCTTTAATTGATCGTTCAGTTTTGATTTACCCGAAAGGGTAATGTCTGTGTTTAAATCATTCCAGTCGAAAGTAGAACCAACCCAATACGTATCTGCACCCATAGGAACTATGTTGATGTTATTGTGAACGATGTCTTCGGATCTCAATTCCTCGCTTTTAATAATCAGGACTTCTCCTTTGGTCTGACGAAAAGGTAATTCGAAGAAAAAGGGATTCTCAGAGTTTCGGTGTCCTTCACAGAAAATCACCTTGTCAATTCTTGTATCCCCATATTGCCAAGACTCCCCAGACCTATGCAACTTACTATAGTCAAATTCCTCAGTTCTGATGAGATCCTTTTCAATCAAATAATGACGAAATCCCGTCAAGAATGCTTTCATATCGATATTGCCCGACTGCAAAACTCTACCTAAACCATACTCTGCAAATACACCCTTCTTATTCGATAACACCTCATCGTCCATGAATTGAGAAGAAGGATTTTCTGTGCTTTTCTCTTTCCAGAATTCCGATTGATCTGAATTTTTAAAAATTTTAAGAACCGACCTTTTGTTGATTAGGGAAGATTGAATTTCTGATCCAAGCTGTAGATAGAATTCATTCAAAAAAGGAATCAGCTCAGGTGATCGCCAGGTTGGTTTGAAAGTTCGAAAAACAAGGGGGTTGAATGTGCCGGCCGCGATTGAAGAGCATTCTGCGCCTGAATCCCGATCAATTACCAATATTTTCTTCTTGAATTTATTCTGTAGAGTGAATGCCAGGCATGTGCCGGCAAGTCCCTGACCAACGATCAGGTAATCGTAGTCATCCACTTTATTTGGAATAATTCCTGTAGCCTTTATTCTCCAGATTCTGAGCCTTGGTTAAAACCTGGCTCTCGAGACTAGCCTTGTACTCCTCTACCTTTGATCTTACACCTTCATCAGAAGAACCGATGATTTGCGCTGCCAGAATACCTGCGTTCTTCGCTCCATTAAGAGCCACCGTTGCAACGGGAACTCCGCCGGGCATTTGAAGAATAGAAAGTACAGAATCCCAACCATCGATAGAATTTGAAGATTTTATTGGAACGCCAATCACTGGAAGTGGAGTCACGGAAGCCACCATTCCGGGAAGATGTGCTGCTCCTCCGGCCCCGGCAACAATAACCTTGAGTCCTTTTGAAGCCGCATTAGAAGCATATTCCATAAGTCGTTTTGGCGTTCTGTGAGCAGAAACAATTGTCACTTCAACTTCAACGCCTAATTCTTCAAGAATTGCTGCTGCTTCTTTCATTACCGGTAGATCAGAATCTGATCCCATGATGATTCCTACTTGTGCCATTTCTTTCTGCTTTCAGCTAAAATATTAAAAGTCAATTACTTTGCTTCTACACGAAGCACATTTTTTATTTTTCTTCCCTTATCCATCAGGTCATTGAGCTCGTCTCCAATGATGGTAATGTGACCCATTTTTCTGAATGGTTTTGTGTCTTTCTTGCCATACAGATGTAAATAGGCACCATCGATATTTAAGACATCTTCCAGGTTCCGATAAACCACTCTGCCTGTATGCCCTTTATCACCGAGCACATTGATCATTACTGCACTGCTCCTTTGATCAACACTTCCCAAAGGCAAATTGAGAATTGCTCTCACATGCTGTTCGTACTGTGAAGAAACATTAGCTTCAATGCTCTGGTGACCACTGTTGTGCGGCCTCGGAGCCGATTCATTAATAAGGATTTCTCCATCTTTTGTCAGAAACATTTCCACTGCAATCACTCCAACATGGTCAAGAGCTTCTACTACTCCTTTCCCCAAATTCATTGCTCTCTCCGCCGTTTCTTCATCAATTCTGGCAGGTGCCAAAAGCATATCAACCAGATTGGCCTCGGGATCAAATTCCATTTCAACCGGTGGAAAAACATTTACCTCACCGTTAGAATTTCTTGAAATGATAACCGAAATCTCTTTATCGATATCAACCAAGGGCTCGATGATGGACTCTCCTTCGAGCAGCTTCCCAAGGTCTGATTCTGATTTGATCACAGCCACTCCTCTTCCGTCGTAACCTTCCCGACAAAGCTTTTGAACAAAGGGATAATTCAAGTCACCTTTATTGATCAAGTCTTTGATTTCTTCACCTCCCGATACAAACTGGAATTCAGATGTGTCCAGATTGTTATCGCGATAAAATGTTTTTTGTTTACCCTTGTCTTTGATCGTTTCAATCACTTCCGGAGAAGGGTATACCGTCTTTCCTTCCTCGCGCAGAGTTCTCAAGGCATCGGTATTTACATTCTCAATTTCAATGGTGATCAGATCGCACTGCCTACCAAATGCCAGCACGGTTTCATAATCAGTAAATTTTCCGGTCGTAAATTCATGAGCAAAAGGTGCACAGGAACATTCCGGATTGGGATCTAGAACAGAAATGTGAATGTCCCATCTTGAAGCGGCCTGAATGAGCATTTTGCCCAGTTGTCCCCCTCCTAGAATTCCTAGTTTTTTATCCGATGATATATACGTGCTCATTTCTTCCAAATTATTCGTTCGTCAACTGAATCTCTGATCGGTGCCGGTATTTCTAGGCTAACTTTCCCGAGATAGAAAAATCCCAAACAAGATTCACCCTCATTTAGACCCAGATAGGTTTTTGCCTCTTCGCTGAAGGCATATTTGCCTGTGCTCCAGTAGCCTGCCAAATCCATAGGCTGAAGCGACAAATAGATGTTCTGAACTGCACAGGAAACCGCTGCCACTTCCTCAATTTCAGGCACCCTTTTTGCTTCATCTCTTTTCATGACAATTCCTATAATGTGAGATGTCTTCTCCATTTTCATTTGATAGGATTTGAGCTTTTTCTCCGACCTGTTCTCTGCTGGAGTATTTGCAATATAAAATTCCTTCATATTCTGGAGCAGGGCATTCTTTGATTCATCGCTGAATACATGGAATCTCCATGGTCTTGTTAGTTTGTGGCTGGGGGCAGTATTTGCCAATTCAAGGAGGAATTTAATGCTTTCGTCATCTATTCTCTCTCCTGTGTACTGCATGGGATATAAAGAACGGCGACCGGCGATGAGGCCTGTCAGATCTTCCTTGCTTATTGAGTCTTTTACCAACTTTTGATGTATAAGATTGATTTGAATTCTTTTTAAGGGCGACAAATTTAATCATAATCGATTGTGAGTAACTTATGTTTTCACAACTTATCAGCAACCAATTTGGAGGTATATTCGTCAACATAAATATGTTGCGTTATTGTTCGATATGTTGAAAAGGAGCATTTTTGTTAAGTTTGAGGTAACTCCGTTTGAATAGGTATTGGATGCGTTTGCTGAGAGGAATCCCCATTCTTATTATTTTCTTTTTGTCCATGCTGGATGCAAGAGCCAGTATAGACAGCTCTCTTGTTACTACAACGGGCAACACTATTTGTTATGATTCATGCCTTGGATGGGCTCGAGTTGACATTTTTGCTTCAACTTCTACCGGTCCGTTCAGAGTTATCTGGAGAGGGAATAATCTTCCAGGTCAATCAATCGTTGATACCGTAATTGCCTCTGACACTATTTTCGACCTCTGCGAAGGCCAGTATTCTGTTGAAATTGAAGACCTTTCTGATGGAAGTAAGGCAAATCCAAAGTATTTTAATATTGTCAGAGCCGGACAAATTAATCCAAGTTTGAGTTTTATTCCTCCCACTTGTCATGACTCTGCGAATGGCATCATAAGCATTGACAACATTGCGAACGCAGCTTTTCCTGTAAGCATTCAATGGTCATCCGGACCCAACGACACGTTGTTGGTCGACAGTTTTTTGCTCAAAGGAGTGTATAGCCTGGAAATTATTGATGTCAATGGCTGCTCCTACCTCGATTCATTCAAACTGACGGGGCCGGATAGTCTTGAAGTCAATATTTCAGGCATTGATGTGACCTGTAAAAATGCATGTGACGGACAGGCCTTGACTCATGCTGCAGGCGGCACGGCACCTTATTCCTACTTGTGGAACAATAGCGACACAAACTCCTCAATTTCAAGCCTTTGTCCTGGAAATTATATTGTAACGGTAACCGATATAAATGGCTGTTCCAATATAGATTCAGTGGAAGTCACCGAACCCGACAGTCTTAAATCAACCTATAATTTCGCCGGACCAACCTGTAACTCTTCTTGCGATGGTCAGATTATTTCTGCAGGAACAGGTGGTGTAAGGCCGTACACATATCATTGGTCGGGTTATAGCGATACAGACAGCAGTCTGGAAAATGTTTGCGCCGGTCTGGTAACAGCCACTATTTCAGATGCGAATGGCTGTTATTTTACCTCGAACATTAATGTTACGGAACCGGCTCCTTTAAAGATTCAGAGCGCAGTAAATGCCTCGACATGTGGAGTTTGTGATGGAGATATTGGAATTACGGTAAGTGGTGGTTTTGGTCCTTATTCATACCTCTGGATAGGCCAGAAAGCCGAGGATACCATTGCGACGATTGATAGTCTTTGTCCAGGTACTTACCGCGTGGCTGTGACAGATCAAAATCTTTGCTCAGACACATTCGACATCATTCTAAGTGATGATACTTCCGGCATTAAAGACATTAGTTTTATGGTAAGTCCTGCATCCTGCCATGATGTTTGCGATGGTTCCATAATTGCCTCTTCTACCGGAGGTATAGCCCCGTATAGTTATCTGTGGTCTCCGGGTGGACAAACTGATTCCATTGTAACCGGAATTTGTCCCGGAACATATTCACTACAGATCACGGATGCTTCCGGATGTATTCGAATAGAAAATGTGTTGGTATCAGCTGAATCTGATATGACGGCGAGCTATAGCACTGACTTCATTGGATGCTCAGGCGATGCCGGAGGTGAGGTTCATGTTCAGGTTTCTAATGGAATAGCGCCTTACAATTTCAGCTGGACCGGAAATACCTCTAATTCATCAAATATTTCAGGACTCGCAGCTGGAAGTTATCCTTTCGTAATTACTGATCAAAACTCGTGTAAGTATTATGATACGGTCATGATAAATGATCCCGATACAATTGGTGCCGACCTTATCATTCAGGATGAATCCTGTCACGCATCATGCGACGGAGCTGTTTCTGTTAATATCTTATCCGGTCAGGGACCCTTCACTTATTTGTGGAGCACGGGTGAAATTACATCGTCTTTGAGCAATCTTTGTGCAGGTGATTATTGGCTCGAGCTTTCCGATGCAAATTCATGTTCCAGGACTTACTATTTTACAATTACACGACCTGCCCCTATTCAGTCAAATGCTGTGGTCAACCACACGGATTGTGGTCTGAATAATGGTCATATAAAATTGACACCTACGGGTGGAACTGGTTCTTATACTTATTGCTGGTTCGATCAATCAATAAACGATTCCATAGGCCGTCTTGATGTCAGCTTTGAATTCCCTTATACAGTAATCATTACGGATTCACTTGGTTGCTCGAAAACTGATTCCTTTATGATTACCAGCAAGAATGGACCGGAATTCACAGTCACGAAATCCGATGAAAGCTGCACTGGTGAATGCGATGGTACGATCAGTATAAATCACTCCAATTTGAACGCTCCGGTGACCTATTTGTGGGTGCCTTCATTTCCTTCTTCCGCACAGATCGATCAAAGAGGAGGTCTTTGTCCTGGTACCTATTACGTAGGCGTGGATGCTGAAGGTCGCAAGTCGATTAAAGAAGTTGTAATTGAAAAAGGAAATGAGATCAAGGCAGACTTTGTCACCAACAATCCGAGCTGCAACACTTCTTGTGATGGATCCATTGTCGCTAGTATCAGTGGTGGCTTGGCGCCATACAATTTGAATTGGTCGAGTGGTTCAAGTCTCGACGCAGTAGTAGGTCTTTGCGCAGGTGACTATACACTAACCGTCACTGATGCCAAAGGTTGTTCCAACACCTTTGAAGTTACCTTGGATGAGGCCGAAGAAATTGAAGTTGAATTGTCAACCAATAATTTAACCTGTTACAATGTCTGTGATGGAGAGATTCAATCAAGTGTTTCGGGTGGTTCCGCACCTTATACTTATAGTTGGTCAACCGGTGGCACTACAGCTGATATTGGCAACCTGTGTGCAGGACAATATGTGCTTCATGTGACCGATGCAAATGGCTGTACAGGATCAGATACAATTGAAATTGGAAATGGAGTTCCTATTTCGGCAAGCTTTAATTCCGTCAATGCCGATTGCGGTGATTGCAATGGTTCACTGACAGTTACGGCAGGTGCCGGAAATGGACAGCCATATACATACCTGTGGTCAACGGGTGATACAACAAGCAGCATCTCAGATCTCACTGCTGGTTTATATACAGTTCAGATCAGTGATTATCTCGGTTGCAATCAAATATTTACTGCCATCGTCAATAACAATGGAGGACCGGATGTATCCGATACCACTTACTCAACATCCTGCCATTCAAGTTGTGATGGCTCGGCGAAAGCAGAAGCATTGAGCGGTGCAGCACCCTACTTTTTTCAATGGAATGATGGTCAGAAGCAGACAGGGGATTCTGCAAGCGCCTTGTGTGCCGGAGTTTATTATTATTCTGTGACTGACGCCAATTCTTGTATCACATTTGATAGTGTCAGCATAGGTGAAACTGCTGAAATAATGGTTCAGGCATCGTTGACTCCGATATCTTGTCCAGGGGAATCAGACGGAGCCATCAACCTGATCGTTTCGGGTGGAAATGCCCCTTACACCTTCCTTTGGTCAAATGGAGATACTACAGCATTTACCGATTCTTTATCAGCCGGTACTTATACCGTGACAATCACAGATTCTACGGGATGTTCTAAGAATGACACGTTCGATTTGTCTGACCCTGCAGGATTGGCACTCTCTTTCGATGTCACAAATACAAAATGTTTTTCTTCCTGTGATGGCAGGATTATAGTTCATGTTTCTGGAGGAAGCGGACCATTCACCTATTTGTGGAATGATCCTTCCGGTCAAACAGCAAGCCTGGCTGCCGGATTGTGTGCGGGTTATACTTCGGTGAGGGTGACTGATGCAAATGGCTGCGGCATAACAGACAGTGCTCTGATTACTTCTCCATCGAACATAAGTGTAACACCGGTTTTATCCAACCCAACATGTAAAGACGGAGATGATGGAAGCATAGACCTCAGTATTTCAGGTGGAACGGGTCCTTATACTGTGATTTGGAATAATGGAATGAACGGATCCAATATTTCTGGACTTGAAGCCGGCACATATGATGTTACTATAATCGATTCAAACCAATGTGTATTCACCGACTCGTACTTGTTGAACAATCCGGCCGGTTTGAATATTAATATTAATACAACACCACCGGCTTGTGGCAATAATAATGGTTCTGCCGCTGCAGTGGTTAGTGGAGGAAGTGGAAGTTATTCCTTCATTTGGAGTACAATTCCGACTCAAACCAATTCAACCGCAAATAATCTTTGGGCGGGGTGGTATGAAGTCACGGTAACAGATAACAACACAGGTTGTGAACAATCAGAAGAAGTAATTCTCAATAATGCCGGAACAACAGCCATGTCATTTACCATTTTCGATGAAAGTTGTGATGGAAATTGTGACGGTGAGGCACGTGTGATCCCTGGCACCGGAAACTTCATATTCCTGTGGGACGATCCTTCAATGACACGAGACAGTATTGCCACAAATTTGTGTAACGGTCTTTATACCGTAAGGGTTGAGGATACCAGCACATCATGTGTTCGCTTTGACACAGTTAGGATCGGAACAAGCAATTTCAGTGCAAAGTTACTTGATGCCAGAGGTGTGGATTGTTTTGGAGATTGCAATGGTTTCGCTTCTATGGAGGAAGTTGGTGGCATGGCTCCTTACCAGTATTCGTGGAATACGGTACCTCCTCAATTGTCTTCCATGGCCACCATGCTTTGTGGTGGACAATACATTGGAACCATAACGGATAGCCTGGGCTGTTCAGCTGCCGTTTCAGCCAATATCCACGAACCCGATTCTCTTGAATTAAGTGTAGAAATATTAACTGGCATTAGTTGTTCGGGAAGTTGTGATGCCAGCGCAAGGCTTTCTTTCACCGGAGGTACAGGTCCTTTCAGTATAAGTTGGAATGAACAGTCTGGTGGAGATGTAGTTAACAATCTTTGTGCCGGACAAAATACGGTCAGCATCGTCGATGCAAATGGATGTTCACAGATTCTGAACTTTGATATTCAGGATGTAACACCAATTACTGACAATGAAATAATTTCTCTTCCTTCCTGCGGAATGTACGACGGATCAATCACCTTGAGTCCATCAGGTGGTCAGGGACCTTATACCTATGTATGGTCGACCGGCAGCTATAACAATTTGGCAAATAACTTATTTGCCGGGATTTATACGGTGACCATAACAGATTCAAAAGGATGCAGCGCCGAATTCACCTATTTCCTGAACAACCCGAATGCCCCTGTTCTAAACTTCGATCTTAACACCGTGAAATGTAATGGCGATTGCAATGGAGTTGCAAGAGTAAGTCCTGTTGGAGGTGTAGGTCCATACACCTACATCTGGGATCATGTTCCTGTTTCAACACTTGATAGCCTTACAGATCTTTGCTCGGGTGTTTACTTCGTGAAGGTTACAGACGCAACAGGTTGTGTTGCATTCGGTGCGGACACAATAACAGAGCCGGAAGTTCTGGAAGGAAGCATTACAAAATTGACCGATGGTTGTGGTGGATTGTGTGAAGGCGAAGCCATAATGAATGCGATTGGTGGCACCATGCCTTATTCATATGCATGGAATTCCACACCTCCTCAATCTTCTGCACTTGCCACCGAACTTTGTGAAGGAACGATTCAAGTATTGCTAAGTGATGCAAATGGATGTGAATATCTCGACAGTGTTGACATTGTTCCGCCTCCTGCACTTGTGATAGATTCAACCACTTTTGTTGATGCTACCTGCTTCACCAATAGCGATGGGGAAGCCACTGTATTCTTTAGTGGAGGCACAGCACCTCATCAGATCCAATGGTCGGATGGACAAACAACACAAACGGCCATTGACCTAGGTAATGGACAATACAATGTAGTGATCACAGACACCAATGGATGTACGGCATTTGATACCGTAACTATTGGTGTTCAGGACACTGTATTCGTAACGGCTTTTGTTGATTCGGTAGAATGTATCGGAAATCAAACACTGTTGGTGGCTGAAGGATATGGCGCTTCATTGTTTAACTGGTTCGCCGATTCATCCGGAACTTTGAAAAGCATTGGAAGTGGAGATTCTCTGTTATATACTGTTGAGGACAGCGTGACGATTTACTTGAGAGGACAGAATAGTGCTGTACCGCCTTGTTTTGATATAGATACGAATTTCCTTGTCGGTATACCTCCTCCGATTATCACAGCTTCGGCCAGCGTGAATCCGATTGAAGAAGGAGAATCGACTGAATTGCTTGCTTCTCCATTCCTTTTCAATGGTTCTTATGCCTGGAGTCCTGCTGAGAGTTTGAATGACTCAGCCTCCATTTCACCGATTGCCGAGCCAGGAGAAACAACGACCTATGTTGTAGTGGGCACTGATGAGTTTGGTTGTGTCGGCAGTGATACAATTGAAATCGTTGTTGTTGAAGATGAAAGCATAATCAATGGATTCTCTCCAAATGGGGATGGAGTGAATGATGTATGGGTCATTCCTTCGCTGGAAGATTATCCAAATGTAATTGTAGAGGTATATAACAGATGGGGCCAGCAGGTATTCAGGTCTGTAGGGTATCGCGATCCATGGGATGGAACTTTTGAAGGAGAGTTGTTGCCAAATGCCTCATATTATTATGTCATTGACTTCTTCGGAAATGGAGAAAGAGTGGAAACAGGAGCAGTAACAATATTGTATTGATGAAGAGAATACTGGTCATATTACTAATTGTAGTTGCAGGATGGGCGAACGCCCAGCAGACTCCTGTTTACAGTCAGTATATATTGCATGATTACCTCATCAATCCGGCAATTGTGGGAACTCGTGATTTCTATGACGCCAAATTCCATCACAGAAATCAATGGGTGGGTATAGACGAAGCTCCGAGAACAACGGTATTGAGTGCGAATGGTCCATTGAAAAATCGAAAAATGGGTATAGGAGGATATTATATGAACGACCGTGCCGGACACATTCAACAAAACGGCCTTTACGGTACATATTCCTATATCGCCCAGCTTGAAGGGGTGAAACTTTCCTTTGGATTATCTGTTGGAATTCAGTCCTATACGGTTGATGGAACAAAGTTGAATCTGAACGAATCCGGCGATCAGGTATTGAGCAGTGGATTGCAGAGATCCTGGGTTCCGGACGGGACATTTGGAATGATGTTCTACAATGACAGGTTGCGAGTTGGATTCTCCATTAATCAATTATTTGGGTCCAGTCTGACCTTCTTCCGAGATGGAAATGTGGCCACCGGAAACCTTACTCAGCATTTCAATTTGCACGGTTCATACCTCCTCGGACAGGAAGAAAGCGATTTGAATTTTGTGCCTTACTTATTACTGAAATATGTAAGTCCGACCCCTATGCAATTCGATGTTGGAGCTCAGGCCATTTATAAAAAGAACTACTGGCTCGGAGCAGCCTATCGAAGTGATGATGCCGTTTCAATCATGTTTGGTTTGTTATTCCGAAACAATCTTTCCTTTGGTTATTCCTATGATGTTATCACCTCCGACATCAGCGCACGTGCCAGGACAACACATGAGATTGTTCTGGGTATTCGTTTCCAGAGAGCTCTTCCGAAAAAAGAATAGCACTTCTTGTTAGATCTCTTTAATAAATATTGCCTGCTGATTTGCTTCTTATGGATGACACAAGAGGGCCATTCACAACCAAAATCAAAAATCTATGACGAACAATTCAGGTTAAGAATTGATTCCTCATTCCGGATCAGTGAAAAATCATATTGCAAATGGCTGATGCATGAAGATCAACTGATATCTAGTCTTTTATATGAAAAGTTATATCCACCAGTTGCGATAGAGGCGGGATTCGAAAACTTGCTTTATGTCTATTCCATTCATTTAAATGATACAGGAATATTCGATGTGCAAATACACCGAATACATAATGGTCAGGACATTGACTATAATCCCCAGAAGATGTTCCTGTCAAACTTTGAAAAGATTGTATCCAAATGGAGACAATGGCTCTATTTAGTATTGTATGTGGAGGAAGAAGAATATAGCGTTTACTATTTGCCCTTTAAATTTGACCTCACATTGCCCGAGAATTTTGTCAACCAAGACGGAAGCATTCGGGTGGAAGAACCGATAAATCTCATTCCGAATTTTAATTGCGAATAATCTCTATAGATAAAATGGTTTTAAGTTTTCATATAAAATTCAACAGGCAAAATTTTCACGATGAAAGTGATCTCAGATGGAAGTTGAGCTGGAATGATTCTATTCGAAGTACAAGGCGCATGTTGGTCTATGCTATATCATTATTGATCGTGGCATACGTTTTCTTCGCCCTGCAAACATTTCTTTGGATCATTGCCTTTGCATTCGGGCTTCATTATCTATTGACCTTTATTTATTATTTCAGGCACGAGAAAAAAAGCAAGAAATCTTACAATGAACGCATTGAGAAATTTATCGATGAATTTGAGAATGCGAAAGAGGATCAGTTGTGGGAGTTTGGTGAAGAGGATTTTCATTATCGTGACCATCGAATGGACATGAAAATCAACTGGCAGACATATAAGGGCTATGAAATCATCAGCGATTATATTGTTCTGCACTTTAAATATACCACCAGAAATGACTCTTTCTTCATCTCAAAAACCGACTTGGGAGATGAAAACTATGCCAGAGTGAAATCCTTTATTGAAGAAAAACTTCCGGCCATTAGGACTGACTCGTAACCATCTGATGTTGAGGATTTTTATAAATTCGAAAAAAACAACGCCATGAATCCAACATTAAAAAATATTCTTGCCCTGCTTGCAGGTATTGTCGTAGGGTGGATCGTAAATATGTCACTGGTTATGTTAGGTCCAATGATCATTGCCACACCGGAGGGCTGTGACATGAGCACAATGGAAAGCATGATGGAGACTTTTCATTTACTTGAGCCCAGACACATGATCTTTCCATTCATCGCACACGCTGCCGGCACACTGGCCGGTGCTTTTGTAATAACAAAGATCGCTGCGTCGAGATCTATGATGTTTTCATTGATCATCGGTGCCTTTTTCTTTATTGGTGGAAGCATGATGGTTTATCAATTGCCTTCTCCAATGTGGTTCAACATTCTTGACCTGACGCTGGCATATATTCCAATGGCCTGGTTAGGAAATAAATTAGCTGGCGGGGGCAAATGATCCAATTTCTCACTTTCCTCATTCTTTTTATCTCTCCTCTCAAAAAAGATGAGCTGAAAGAGAGTATACATGAAGCCAAAATAAGCTTTGAACTTCCGAGCAAGGACTGGCACCTGGTTGCAAGACAGGAGTCGGGAAATATGCTCATATATTTCTATAAAAGAGCTCCAATCACTGATTCAGCAGGCAGAAATGTTATTCCGAATATCTCATTCATATTGGAAGATGTAGATGAGGAAATGGACGTGGTCACTTATTCTGCCATGAAAAGATCCAATGTTCCTTTCGAAGTTCAGGATGTCTTCACGCATAACGACAAAAGCCGTGATCTTAAATTTAAAAATGCAGTAGGATACTTTGGCAAGTACAATGATGATGCCGGATTGTCCCACTCGGTCTACGTTGTTCATCTCATTAATAATGGCAAGGGAGTTCAACTGATTTGCGATATTACAAGTGAACTTTTTCAGGAATACGGCAGTGAATTTGAGTCGGTGATCCGCTCTCTGGAAGCAGAGAAATAACTCTGGCTGAGGGATGCTGAAAGAAATTCGAATTCTTCTGGTTGAATATTTGCTTTTATTGGCATTGCTTTTCGCCTGTTTTTATACTTTCTCCATATTGGGCGTTGGTCTTTCCGGAAACCGTTTGGATGGAATGATGATTGGAGCATACACAGGAGTGGTTATTGCCGTCATTCTTTTTTATTACATGCGTTCATCCTTTTTCCTCAAAGTCTCTCTACTTCATGGAACAATAAATACGGTAGTCACCGTTCTATTGTACCTGGCGTATACCAGGCTGATAATGCAATTCTTCTATGAAAGTTACGGTCTGACCTATATGTTCATCGACTTTCTTTTTCCTATAATATTTCTACTAAATAAGCGCTTATTAGATAGGATCTTCAAAAATTATGGAGAAGAAAAAAGAGAGAAACTACCACTGAAACTAGAATGAATAGGCTACTTTTTATTGCTCTCCTCACGCTGCTCAGTCCATCAATATTGGGTCAACAACAAATGTTCAGGGCCTCGCATTTATATCTGGAATACGAAAATGAAGAGTTGAAAGAACTGAACAGGATTGAAGACAAATTCACAAAAAAGGCGAAAAAAAGACTGAAGCAGGGGAAAAGTAGTCAGGAAAGTGCATTTCATTATCCTTTGTTTCCGGGAGACTGGACCATGCCATTGACCGACAACGAAATGCTGGAATATTTGCCGGAAAAGAGCATTCGCACCAACAAATACGAACTGAGTCTGAACTGGAGTGATGACCTTACTTATTTTGAAATCAGGGGTTTTTCAAGAATGTATCAGTATGAATACGCAGATCGTCTATATCAAAATGAAGATGTAGTAAAGAAGGTTGAAACACCAATCTTTAAAATTCCTTTTTGCCAGATGCAGCTTTACTTTATTGAGAAAGAGGACAAAGACTCAATGCTCACGTATATACTATCCGGGCTTGGTTCAAAATCAGGTGTTAAAGTGGGGAATTCACTCTATCAAAGAGAAATAAAAAACAACTCTTCTATTCCGCAATATCAGCCATCTATGCTCGGCCAATTAGGCCTTTATTATTTAGAAGAAGCGGCTGTAAAAGTTTATGAAGATCCAGGCTTAGGCAAGGTCATTGATAGAAGAAAAGCGAGACATATTAAGTATTTCTATGAACAAATAATCAGACAGAATGGAGAAGAGGACAGCATACCGGCATTTATAGATTCTGTGAGAATCAGTCTTGTCGAAAAATGGTCACTTTCAATCAGGTTTTACGAAGGTGAGGACAGCTGGACAAATCCTTTTCCATACCTGTGCAGGTCGCCAGGTTACCTTCCTGTTCTAATCCGTGAACCGGTTTCAATCGCCACTCATCTAATTTATCAGCAAGAAAATGAAGTTAAAATCAAGACGGTTTATTTTGAATACCAAGAGATAATGGAAAAGCTGGATGAATATCAAATGAATAAAGAATCTTTTGAAAGCGTTATGAATGCACAGTTAATAGAAAAACTTGGTCTTCGCTTCCGCAATCGCTTTGAATATTAAATCAGTAGGCTTACTTTTCGTCGCTCATCAATAAACAAAGTCATGCGTACACCCACAATATTTCTTATTCTGCTTCTTTCTTATTTCACATCGATAAGTCAGGAAGTCTCGTTTTCCCCAAATTGGTCAGTTGGGGAAAAGAAAATGGTTCAAGTGAAAAAGGAAACCAGAATGGTAGAGGGAGATAGTGTTACTCAGGATGATGTCAGCACTTATGATTTCTTGGCAGAAATAAAGGATGCAACAGATAAGAATTTCATCATCGAATTTACGCTCGATAATGGTGAATTAATTGAGTCTTTCAAAGAGAATATTCTCACGAAGGAAATGAATATTCAGCCCACAATTATTCGCTTCTCCGTAGATAAGGAAAGTGGGAAAGAAGAATTAATGAACTGGGAAGAGATCAGAGATAAGATTGTTGGGGACATTGACACCATTGTAAAAAATCAGGATAACTGGGAAGAGTATAGTAAGGAAATGATGGAATTGACGATTGCTGCTGCCGCTGTGAAAGTGGCCCTTCTTTCGGAAAGTGCCACGAAATCTGTTGTTATGGAATCTGTAGGTTTTATGTTTATTCCTTTTGGCAAGAAATTTGTTCTTGGCAAGGGTGTTGAGGTCAATGAATCAACTGCCAATCCATTCTCACCGAAGGCTGACACCTTGGTTTCTGTAACTACCTATACGCTGGAGAGTATGGATAAGGCCAGTGGAATGGCAAAGATCAAAAGCAGCTCGGATATTGACACTGAGATGTTCAAGAAGGCAATGATGGAAATGATGATAGGTATGGTCAAAGCTTTTGGCGGAACGGAGGAAGAAATTGAAGAAGTTATGGAAGAACTCAAGGACATGGAATTCAATATGAACAGAAGCGCAGAAATGACTTTCAATTCCAAAACATCATGGCCCGTTGAAATGGTGGAGACAACCACAACAAGCAGCAAGATTGATGACGAATCCTTCAGTGGAAAGAGCATTCGAAGCATTCAAATTAAATAGAGGGATTCTACATGAAACAACTTTTTTTAACAAGCCTCTTCATTTGTTTCCTTCAAATCTCCTTCTCACAAAGCAAGGATGAGGAGGGCGTTAAGAATTGTTTCCAGTCCTACAAAGAAGCTATCCTCACGGGCGAAGGCAAAGAAGCTGTGAAATGGGTTGATAGCCGTACTATTGAATATTACACCATGGTGTTGGAAAAATCAATTTCAGCCGATAGTCTTGAAATCTCAGCCATGCCCTTTATGGACAAATTCATGGTATTGGTAGTCCGATATCGAATTGATTACGAAGAACTAAAAGAAATGGATGGTAAAAAATTCTTCATTTATGCCGTCAACAAGGAAATGGTAGGTAAAAATTCAGTTATGAATGTGGAAGTTGGCGAGGTAAAAGTGGAAGGCAAATTTGCCCAGGCAAGTGTGGTTACAAAAGGTGTGGATGCCGGCTTCAGTTTCGACTTTTATAAAGAAAAAAGAAAGTGGAAAATGGATCTTACATCCATATTCAAACCCACGACCAGGGCTTTAAAATTAGCCCTCGAGGGTAAAGAAATGTCGGACGAAGAATTTATTATTTTTTCACTGGAACTAAGTGGGCAAAAGCCGGTCACTAGTGATCTATGGCGACCACTTAAAGCTGACGAGTGATGGAAGAAGGCCTGTTCATTCTTCTAATCATTTTAGTTTCGGTCTTCTTTATGATAGCCCTTCGCAAAAGTGATTCAAAAAAGTCATTTCGAAGTGTCATTGAACCTCAACTGAAAGAGCATAATCTCAAATACATAAGCGAAGAAGATTCCGGACTAAATACAGGTCCTTTTCCTTCAGTTGAAATCAAAATCGGAGCTCCTCAGATACGTATTTTTGGAATGAATATGGAGAGGTCTGTCTACAGAATCGTAACCATAGAAAACTCCAACGGTAATCAGGGAGAGATCTGGGCAAAAATTGATCTGTCGGGCATTTTCAAACCCAAAGTAGAATTCCGTCCTCCCTTGAATGAGGTAAGTCGGATATAATTCTTTAAATTTCTGATTCAATTCAAACGGCTATGATTACCCGATTCTTAATTCTGGGTCTGACCTTTTTATTCTATCAAATGACTGCGGCACAGGATAATGACTTCAAGACCGAGCACATGAAAAATGAGCGGGTCAAAACAGCTTATAAAGAGAAAAAAGGCCTGGTCGACACTCTCTTCCTTGGACAAAGAATAAAGACTCCCTACCTTTTCATTCGAGCATTCAAACAGGAAAAGGTGCTGGAGGTTTGGGCCGTGGAAAAAGGGTCGAGTCGATGCTCATTGGTTAAAACCTATGAATTCTGTGCATCTTCAGGACAGGTTGGTCCGAAGAGAAAGCAGGGAGATTTTCAAATTCCTGAGGGCGTTTATTACATCGATCGATTCAATGCCTGGAGTAATTATTACCTAAGCCTCGGAATTAATTATCCGAATAAATCCGACAAATTAAAGAGTAAGGCAAGCAATTTGGGAGGTGACATATTCATTCATGGTGATTGCGTCACCATTGGATGCATTCCAATAACCGATGACCTCATTAAAGAGGTCTATATAATGGCCGTTGAAGCAAAAAATAATGGTCAGGAAAAGATTCCCGTCCATATTTACCCCGCCAGATTGAGTATGAACAATTATCGGGATCTGTCCAAAGAATTCGATTACGATAAAGACCGTTTGGACCTTTGGAAGAATTTAAAAGAGATCTACGAAGAATTCGAAATGAAAAGACAAATGCCCAATATCGGCATTGCCGATGACGGCCGATACGTGATCAATTGATTGTATTAAAACTTCTTTTTCATTCCTTCATATTTCTTGTCCTGACTATTTTAACTCAGGTTGGTGGACTGGTATACTTAATGGTCCTGTATTTGAGGAAAAAGTTCGGCTTCAATTATATCAAGATAAGTCTATCCGGACTTTTTACCTACCTAATGTTATCCCTGGTCATATTGCCTCAGGCAGCAAGACTATTCGACCGCAAAGCCCTTCCATGGTTCGGCGAACTGAGGCCAAGAAATTACTTCACATGTCTTTTGAACAGGCATTATGTGAGGCCGGAACTCTATGATGTATTGAAACAATCCTCTTCGCAAATGAAAGAGGCATATCAGGCGAAGGTTCTTTACCTCGACGCCAACTTTCCATTTCCCGGCATGCCTCTGATCCCTCATTTAAGTCACAGTGACGGTGAAAAAGTTGACCTGACCTTTGTGTATTCAAAATCAGATAGAATTGTAAATACCAGTCCTTCAATTATTGGTTATGGTCATTTCGAATACGCACTGGAAGGAGAAGTCAATTACCCGGACTTATGCTCGGAAAAAGGATTCAGGCAATACAACATGCTAGAGGGCTGGGTGCCAAAGACTCAATCCGGTCTTGAATTAAATACACAGGCCACTTCATTTTTAATAAGCTCACTGATTAATCAGCCTTCAGTTGGAAAAGTATTCATCGAACCGCACCTTAAAGAAAGATGGGGATTTGCCAGTGAAAGCAAAGTGAGATTTCATGGTTGTCATGCTGTTCGCCATGATGATCATATTCACGTTCAGCTTTAAAGATTCTTACTGGCCGCCCTGGCGATATTAGAATTGAGACGCTTGAGGGTGTAAGATGCTAATAGACCAACTGTGGCGAAACTTGCCATGGTAGCAAATACCAGTTGATGCCCTTTTTCTCCCGGATTATTGTCGAGCAAATATCCCATCAAAGGACTCATGAAAATGTCTGGTGTATAACCCAGGACTGACATGATTCCAACAGCCATACCCGTAGCCTTGAGTGGAATACCGGAATCCTTCATAACTGAAAAATATATGCCTCTTATCCCGTAGATTCCGATCAGGCTAGCCACAAATAGCATGATGGTCATGCCGATTGAAAATGAAAATGTACCTGAAGAAATTGACATACAACCAAGCATCATCAGCACAAAACAGAGCATGAGAGTATCCTCTCCTCTGTATCTGTCTGCGACAAATCCGGCAATGACGGCAAACAATGGACGAAGCCATATGGCAGAGGTGCCAAATCCGGCAGACTCCACTTCACTCATATTCAATACCTCGTTTGCATAAAGAGAAAAATCATCTGTCCCTTTATACGCGACATACGCACATATAATTATGACGGCCTGTGCCCATACAACAGGCATGGATGCAATCTCTAAAAAGTCCTTCACCTTGGGTATGGTCTTTCTTACATCGCCATCATGAATATTCTTCGGAATAAAAGAATAAACCAAGACGGCAATAACCACAATGATGCAAGAAGTCAATAACAATACTCCGGAGTAGGACTTCGTTCTCGACATCGAATTTTCGATCATATCTCCATCAGGAATCATGAAGGCAAAAAGGGCAAGAGCAATGCTCCCAAGAATGGCCCCCGTTAAACCTCTTCCTCCCTCCAGAAATCCAAATGCCCTGCCTTGAAAATTATTGCCGCCCCACTCTCTCGTAGCTTTGATCATAGCAGCCCAGAACAAAAAGATAGTGGTAAAACCCCACCAGAAATACATATTCCGCAATACAATTGAGGTAGGCCAAAAACTGAGAATAAGTCCGCCTGCAGCTGTGAGAAGGAGAGAAATCGACATCAGGTTGCGAGCAGGAAATCTATCCGCAAGTGGACCACCAAATAAATATGACAGGATGGCCACTATGCCATAATAAGAGAAATAAGTTCCCAGCTGAAGGTTGGTAATGTCAAAAACTTCAAGAAGTGTTGGTCTGAAAATTCTCGGGATAACAAAAGGCAAGATGAAGATGGCTTCACCCGCAATAATGAGGAGAATGAGAACCAGAAGAGATCTTTGTTTGCTTTGCTGCATTTCGCTTGAAAGTAAAAATATTTGTCCTACTATCTTATTCTTGAATGATTTAACTTCGCTCTATGACCAAAGACCTCAATAATCCCTGGCACAAAGTAGTCATTGGAGATCAGGCCCCCGAAGTAGTGAACGGAATCATTGAGATCCCAAAAAATACGAGGGCCAAGTATGAATTGGATAAGGATTCTGGCCTTCTTATGATGGACCGGGTATTGTATTCCTCCATGTATTACCCGGCCAATTATGGTTTTATTCCGCAAACATATTGCGACGACAATGATCCGCTTGATATCATGATTCTCAGTCAGATTACAGTGGTGCCAATGTGCATTGTTTCTGCTAAGGTGATCGGTGTAATGAGGATGCTTGATGGAGGAGAATTAGACGACAAAATTATTGCAGTGGCTGAGAATGATATGAGTGTTAACCATATGAATGACATCTCTGAATTACCGGAACATTTCTTTAAGGAATTACGTTCCTTTTTTGAAGATTATAAGAAACTCGAGAATAAGACGGTTGAGGTTGAGGACTTCCAAAATGCTGAAATTGCGAAAGGCATTATTCGTAAGAGTATTGAAGACTACAAGAAACTGATTTCTTAGCTCTCCTTAGGTCGTCATCTGATTTCAATCATTCCTGCAAAAGGCCTGTGTCATTGTCCCGTTAGGACTTAGGGATGAAATTCGTAGAAAATTTAAATCATGAAGAATTTCATTCTTTTCGCATTCATTCTGCTTAACTCAATCTCAATTTCAGCTCAAAATCTAAAACCCTATGTTCTGGCTATTGAGAGCAACAAGGGCATTTCAGTTCTGAAGTCTGATGTCTTTTCTGCCCTGAAATCCGAAGGTCTGGAAGTAATTGGCGAGTATATGCCTGCAAACGATAAAAGCCGCTACATTTTAGTCTTTACCAGTGATGATTTAAAAAATGCAGTAAAATCAGTTGGAGGCCTTACAGGTTTTGCGGGTGCGCTTAGGGTAGGAATTACGGTCGAAAATGGAAAAAGCCTGGTGACTTATACCAATCCAAAATATTGGGGCAATGCCTATTTCAGAGATGACTATCCAAAAGTCGAAAAATATTACATCGCCCTGAGTAAAAAATTAGCAAAGGCTTTAGGGAAGGTTGGAGATTTCAAAGGTGGAACCTTTGGATCAGAAGAAGGAATCAGCGCCGAAGATCTCAGGGAATACCATTACATGATGTCGATGCCATATTTCGATGACACGGAGGAATTGGAAGATTTTGATTCCTATCAGGAGGCCATTTCAAAAATCGAAGGTAATCTTAAGAAAGGTGTGCCCAATGTAAAAAAAGTGTATCGGCTCGATATTCCAGGGAAAAATCTGACGCTATATGGTTTTGGACTTTCTGGCGAAGATGGAGAATCCAAATTCATGCCGATTATAGACATCGACAAACCAAAACACACCGTCTTTCTACCTTATGAAATGCTGGTATTGGACAAGGAAGTCCATATGCTTCATGGGAGATATAGAATTGCACTTTCCTTTCCGGATCTTACGATGGGAACATTTACAAAAATTATGTCAACACCGGGAAATATCGAAGAATTGCTCGAACAATTGGTTGAATAAGGTATAAGGTCAATTCTTCTATTTTTGGTAAATGAAGTTTCTCATTCCGCCATTTTCATATGGTGTTGCCCATTTAGTCTTTCTTATGGCCGTATTTTTTTCTCCTCGACTTCATTCTCAAACCATCGCTTCTATCTCTGAAATTATCTGTGATTCCATTCATGAAATCGATTGCAGGGATCTTAAAACTTGTGATCAATTGCAACGAAGCATTTACAACGATGAGATGCTCAAATACCCGACCCTGGTTGTAGACATCACCGACCTGAATAAACCTCATCAATACAACGAATTCAACTATAAAGTCAATCGTGAATTACTCAAGAGTTGTAAAACTTATACAGATCAATTTTCCTTATTGCCGCTGAGTAAGATCCTGGATATTGAAGGTCTGTTTAATAAAAATCAATACGACAGTCTTGAGAGGATCATCATCGAATTTATTCATGTCAGAAAAACAGATCTTCTTGTAATAAGCATGGAAGATTATTTTCCATACAATAGCTCAAAAGAATTCATCGATGCCACCTTCGATAATTGGAATGTAGGAAAGAGGTATGCCAATGGAGGCATTATTATTTTCTTATCGAAAAAGAACAATGAAGTTTGGATACGGGGTAATGATGAATCAACGGATATAATGAAGGCCGTTAATCTGGAAAAAGTAAGAGAATCAACTTGTCTGCCTGCTTTTGCAAAAGCGAAATACTTCGAAGCGGTTTATCTTAGTATCAGGAAATTAAACGATGAAAGATAAAGGCTTTCTATTCTTTTCTTTACCACTAGTCATGTTACTGATTATTCAGTCATGCTGTGGTCTGTATATTGAAAGTATTTATGCTCAAGAAACTGAAATTTATAAGATCCAGGCACTGGCTCAGGATGTGGTGAATCTATATTTCATAAGTCCTCTTATACTCCTTTCTGGCTATTTTTCTTACAAAAAAAGGAAAGTCTGGAAGTCAATATGGCTAGGCTGCATGATATACCTCGTTTATTCTTTCTGCATTTATGCTTTTGCTCTTCATTTCAATTCACTTTTTTTGGTCTATTGCATTATTCTTGGACTATCCTTTTACGCATTGGTTTATTCTCTGATTTTTGATTTTAAGGAAAGCAGTCCGACTATGCCAATCAGGTCCATGACGATGAAATCAACAAGCATTTTCCTGGCATTTGTTGCCATACTCTTTTACTTCGTCTGGTTATCAGAAATTATTCCCGCTCTTATAAATGGCTCGACTCCTTATAGCATCATAGAAAGTGGGCTCTTGTCAAATCCGGTACATGTGCTCGACATTTCATTCGTTCTACCCATGTTCCTCATTATAACCTGGTTGCTGATTAAGAAAAAAAGTCTGGGCCTGATACTCGCCGGACCTGCATTGATTTTTATCGTTTTAATGGCGATCGCAATCATGGCCATGATCATCATGGCAGGAAATACTGAAATGAGTGGAGATACTTCCATGGCATTCATTTTTGCCATTATCTCAGTTATTTCCATACTACATTTTATCTTTCTTGAAAAAAGTAATTCAAATACCCAGTCATGAATATCAGATCTGCTTCTTCAAAAGACAATGCTGCAATCTTGGATCTTCTGGAAATTGCATTCGGACAAAAAGAAGAGGCCGTCCTGGTGGATGATCTGCTGGTCGATGAAAGCGCCTGGCCTATGATCAATATGATTGCGGAGGAAAATGAAAAAGTGGTAGGACATATCCTGTTTACCAGAGCCATTGTGGAAGGCTCGGACGACCTTCATCATATTTTAGCCCCACTTGCCGTTCACCCTGATTTTCAGGAAAGGGGAATTGGAAAATCTCTTATCGATGAAGGACTCCGGCAATGCGCCGCAATCGGTTCAGTTTTGGTGTTTGTTCTGGGAGATCCTTCCTATTATACCCGTTACGGATTTGCAAAAGACGCTGGAAAGAAAGGGTATGCTGCCCCATTTACATTGCCAGAAAAATGGGCAGATGCCTGGATGTTTCAATGCATTAACAACACCGAGAGCAATCCAGGTAAGGTTCAATGCGCGAATGCAATGAATAAAGAACATTACTGGAGAGAATGATCATGCTGCGATTTTATCAGCAATTAAAATCAATAACTTTCTCGATCGAAATTCAATGACCACCTTTAAATGAAGAATAAGATATATGGTATTTTCTTTATCCTAACCGGAATATTTGCTCTGGTGGGAGGCTTATTTACATGGGGTACGGGTCCGATCTGGGAAGAAGGTGAGATAATTAAAAAACTACTACCTCTGGCAGATTTGCTACTTGCAACCCCACTATCCTTGCTGGCGGGTGCCGGACTATTGAGTAAAAAAGCCTGGGGCACTGTATTTGGTCTCGTTTCCTGCGGAATTTATCTATACGGTTCTGCTCAGGTCTATATCATCATGACAGAAAATGAGGACTTCAATATTCTCTGGACCATTCCTACGGTTTTTGGTGTGGTATTTTCAGGTCTGTTCATCAATTATTCGATCAACGTATTAGAGAAAAGGGAGCTCGAATAGAAGCGTCTCAATTCATCTATCTTTTTTACATTCATAAAAAATACTCTTTATGAAAACTGTAATAAGAGAAAAAGGGCCCGATAGCGCCGTTTACGGATTGGGCTTCATTGGTGCGGCTATATATTTCATAAGCAATGCAACGGGTTTCTGGTCGGGTGTTCTCGGCTTTCTCAAAGCCATTGTCTGGCCCGCCATTATGGTCTATGACGCCTTCGCATTTCTAGCCAATTGATATGGAAGAGGATTATCTAGACGTTAACAAGAAACTCTGGAATGATCGACTCGAAAGTCATGTAGAGTCAGATTTCTACGACATGGAAAGCTTCCTGCAGGGGAAGTTATCCCTGAAAGATGAGGAGCTCAACTTGTTGGGTGAAATACAAGGTAAAAGTGTCCTTCATTTACAATGTCATTTTGGACAGGACAGTATATCCCTGAGCAGAATGGGAGCTGAAGTGACGGGCATTGATCTGTCAGACAAGGCCATTGAATACGCGAAAAGACTTGCCGAAGAATGTGGTCAGAAAACTGAATTTATCCAGTCGGATGTCTATTCTTTACCGGAAAAGCTCAACAAGAAATTCGATGTTGTTTTTACTTCATACGGCACCATCGGCTGGCTTCCTGACCTTGACAAATGGGCCGGAATTGTATCCCATTTCCTGAAGGATGGTGGTGAGTTTGTCTTCGTGGAATTTCATCCTGTAGTGTGGATGTATGATGATAACTTCAAGTCTGTGTCCTATTCTTATTTCAACAAGGAAGCCATTGTTGAAGAATACGAAGGGTCTTATGCAGACAAGGATTCAGGTGTGAATTCCAAATCTGTTGGCTGGAACCACTCCCTGGGTGAAGTTATGTCAGCCCTACTCGGGAATGGCATAGAGATTGTACATTTTGATGAAAAGGATTTCTCCCCCTATGATTGTTTTTCGGAAACAGTGAAAGAAGGAAGAGACATGTACAGAATCAAACATTTGTCGGGGAAGATCCCAATGATGTACAGCATTAAAGGAATCAGAAAATGATCATCAAACACCAGCAGTACGACCTTTTGCAGAAACCCGTTCTGGAGAGAGTGGTATTGACTCCTCCATTCAGGGCCGACAACTCCATGCATAATGAAGCATGCTTCTTATATGCAGTCAATGGAAATGGCAAGGTTTATGGAGCGACACAATCTGAAAAGTTGAACTCACACGAGGGCGTTGTGATGAAGTGCGGGAACTACCTCGGCACCTGGTTGCAAAATGCGGATGATAAACCTTCTGAGGCTGTGGCCGTTCATTTTCACCCTGACGTCTTGAAGATGGTCTATGAAGATAAGCTGCCAGAATTCCTCAGGGATGATGGTCAACAAACCAGGAATACCATTCAGAAAGTCCAGGTAGATGACATGATCACCAAATACGTTGAAAGCCTCGTATTTTATTTTGAGAATCCATCCCTCATTAATGAAGAACTCATCATTCTGAAGATCAAGGAACTAATCTTATTACTTGTTAACACAGATGAATCGAACCAGGTCAAAGACATTCTTAAGGATCTTTTCAATCCCGTCAATCATTCATTCAAGGAGATCATTCACTCCCATTTATTCGATGATCTGGCGCTGGAAGATCTCGCCTTGATCACGAACCTGAGTCTTTCCTCTTTTAAAAGAAAATTCAAGGAAGTCTTTGATGACAGTCCGGCCCACTACATCAAAGTGAAGCGCCTTGAAAAAGCGGCAGACATGCTGACGATTCCATCAAATCGGATTAGCGATATCTGCTATGAATGTGGCTTCAGTGACCTTGGACATTTTTCAAAATCGTTCAGCGCACACTACGAAATGTCGCCAACGGCATATAGGGAAAGCCTCGTTGAAAAGTCTAAATAGATGTTTCTAACTTAACACTCCTTGCTCGTCACTCTGAATTCAACTTCCCACATTGAGTGTGAGATCAGAGCAAGGAATAGTGCGTTTTGAATGTGAGTTATATTTGGCTTATTCTAAGAAATGCATTCTAACTTAACACTCCTTGCTCATCACTCTGAATTCAACTTCCCAGATTGAGTTTGAGATCAGAGCAAAGAATAGTGAGTTTTGAATGTGAGTTATATTTGGCTAATGAAGCTATTCGCTGCAATGTGCTTCCTGTTATGGGTATCCATTACCATAGCACAACAAAGTACTGTTGAATGTGATGATTCCGGATGCTCAGGGACTTACACCGGGCCGGAATTTGTGAATCGTTCCGATGTTGCTCATCAGTTCTCGAACGAGATGTCGTGGAAGGTTGGTGACAAACTGAAAGAGCTTTATAAGTCAGGTAAATACTCAAAGGTGGATTTTTCCAAAATTGAAATGACAACAAAAGGAATGGGGTCTGGCAACGTAATTTACTATTTGAAAATCCCCTTTCAACAAGTTGATGAAAAGTGCAACGCTTATACTTCTTTCGATCATGTGGGTGGATGGAATCATACTCCGGCATTATCGTCCAGAAAGAAACAGCTTCAAGGTGCCTTGTTAGAAGGAGAAAGTCTCGACATCAGCGATCTGAAAACAACACCTGAAGGTCTTGAGGAGTACTGGATTCAATGGAAGAATAAAAATGTTCAGAAGGAGTGCGAGCTTCATTGAAATGCCTTGTTCTACTTGATTTCTAGATAAGTTCGTAACTTTAAAAGACATGAAACATTTCATTCCGATTCTTATTTTACTCTTGACTTTTCTCGCCCCTTATGAAATTTTAAGTCAAAGCGTAACGCCACCTGAATTAGAGATCAAGGGTAAAAAATGCAATAAGTTGATCGTAGACAGAATTCCGGAATATGGAGATGGGAAAAAAGATGGATGCGTAGTAGGGGAAGAATTTCATCTTAACATAGAACACCTTTCCGATACCTCAATCATTGGCAGAGTTTCAAATGTTGAAACCATGGATCCTGCCATGTTCGTTCAGGTAAAAATTTACAATTCAACCGACACACTTCACATTTTGACCAATGAACATGGAGACTTCAACTCACCAAACCTACCTTCTGTGGAAAAGATTGAGCTGACTTCTGTTGGATACAGAACTCTGATTGCAGACATTTCTGAGCATTAGAATCATAAAAGAATAGCGAATTCGTTCTTGTTCATATACCTTTATGGTTATTGTGAAACCTAGTATTGCTCTTTTGTTCACTTTGACTTTTTGGTCTTATTGCAGCGCTCAACATGTCAGTGGGAACGGTGTTCTCGAGGCTTTGTATGGAACTTCATATCTGATCGATGAAGGTGATTTTGTTCAGAGCATCGAAACGGATCATGCGGTTACAATGAGTCAAAATTCCAATTTCTGGGGTGTCGGGCTCTCATCGAGTTTTAATTTGACCCGATCTGCCTTTGAATGGGACGGTGATATAATCTATTATCAATTCGTAAAACAAAGACAGAAGGCCAGCAATGGTGATGAACATGAATTTTACGGGAGTTTCCTTTCGGTCTGCATGGGAGGCGCAGATTTTTTGTCCAAAAATCCGGTCTTTGATTTCATGCTTCAATTCGGACTGAATCTTGGGAACAGGAAATACAGATATAGCAAGTCGGGCGGGGATCAATCACTATACAAGAATTTCATCTTTGCACCCAAGGCAAAAGTCGAATTCAGAATGATATTGGGCAGGCTGTCATTATCCAGTAAATTTGAGGGTCAATACGATGTATCTAAACCGATTTGGAAAAACAAAAAAGGACCTGATCAGATTGTTCTGGAAGATCTATCATTCCATGGATATTTGCTTAGTTTCGGTTTAGGATATTCTTTTTAGACTTAAGGATTTGAAGGATCTGAAAAATAAAAGTTTCAAGAAGTTTTACCTCTACTCCTCCATTGCTTGGATATACCTGCTTTTCATGTATTTCGTGTTGAAGACACTTGTTCTACCTCAAATGGAATCGGAAAACTGGACTAAGGCCATCAGGGGACTTATCAGTGTTATTCTGATCGGTGGCGTATTTGGATTGCCGATAATAATTCTCTTTTCTCTGCCAATTCGACTTGCGGAAAAGATCATGAACAGAATTGAGGAGAAGGTTAAAAAGAAGGACGAGTAGAAATGGGGAATCGGGTAATTGGTGAATCGGTATTAATTATTATTCAATGAAGCATAGTTTTTTCTTTTTACTTCTTTTACCCGTTTTCGTTTTAGGTCAATCTTCAGAGCAGTACAGTCTGATAAATGAATTTCTCGAATCCTATGCTAAGAATAATGAGATTGACAAGGTCTATTTGTCAAAGCAATCTTATGTCCAGGAAGTTGGCGCCGACCTCGATTGGTTTATGTTGAAACTTAATGCGAATTCAATAGATACGAATGAAATTAGCAGAGATCTTATTCAGGAGTTGATTGAAAAAAACAACACATTCTATAAAGAAGAAGTAATATGGGATCAATCCAAGATAGATGTTGAAGGCTTCTATTCAAAAGGACTTCAGGAAAGAATTCATCATGTCAATGCCATGGAACGCAAAGGAATTAAGCTTGACACACTAACTTATGTGGATGCCATTCAATCGGAAAGACGATTCTACTCTATTTCGAGGGTAGTTATTGATAAAAATGGCAAAACGGCACTTGTAGGACTTGCTCATCATTCCGTCTGTTGCAATGGATCAGAATGGTATCTGATCTTCAATAAAAATGGAAGATGGGATACGTACACTGAACTTGGATGGGGCATGACAATTGATTAGTATCTAATCAATATTTGGTGTGATTGTGTATTTCCAAATGGGGGATTAGATTTTGCGAAGAGTCTCAGAGATTCTCAAATCCCATTTAATTCATATAACCGGATAACCAAATCTCCGAATAACCAGAAACGATATTTTAAGGAAATGGATCAGAAGAAGACTCCACTCTTTAAATATCCTCCCCTTTCTTATACTAATTTTGCCTCCCAAATCTGCACGATATGTCGTCTACAATTCTAAAAGAGATTCCTTTCATAAGGATAATCACATTTTTTGTTATTCTCTTTTCATTTTTCAGTGTCAAGAGTCAGCAAGACACTCTCATCCTGATCAACGATGATATAATCATTGGTGAGATCAAAGCCATGGATCGTGGGATCCTGACCATTGAAACTGAGTACTCGAGCAGTGACTTTAAGATCGAATGGAAGAATATCAGCGAGATCTATTCCTCCGGATACTTTCTTCTAAGCCTTTACGATGGCACACATATTAACGGAAGTTTCAGGTCTATTTCGAATGAGCGAATTGTGATTTATGGAAGCGAAGGTGGAGTCATCCAGATTCCTAAAAAGGATCTCGTTTTCATAAAAGAGGTCGAAAAAGGATTCTGGAGCAGATTGTACGCAAGGGTGGATTTTGGCTATTCGCTGACGAAGGCAAACAATCTCGAACAGACAACTCTGGACAGTAGATTTGGTTACCTGGAGGACATGTGGTCGATGGATGCATATGCTAACTTTCTTTTCTCAACCCAGGACTCCATTGATGACATTCGACGGGGTGATGCCGGTGTTGGATATCGCTTCCATCTTTACAAAGGCTGGTACGCAAGTTTGGATGCATTATTCCTTTCAAACACTGAGCAGGCACTTGATCTGAGGAGCAACTTCAAAGGTGGTTTTGGTAGATATTTCTTCAAATCAAACCGTGCTTATTGGGGTGCTGGCGTAGGTTTGGCCGCCAACCTTGAAAATTTCAGCGAAGACTCTGAGCAGATCTCAAATGACCGGAGATCCTTTGAAGGTTACATAGGCACTGAGTTGAATATTTACGACATAGGAGATCTTGACTTCTTTTTAAATGCCACGGCTTATCCAAGTATTACAGAAAACGGCCGTTGGCGTTTTGACTTGAGGGCCGATTTGAAATATGACCTCCCCCTCGATTTTTATATCCGGGTTGGTACTACGGTGAACTACGATAATCAGCCAGCCGTAGAAGGCAATGAAACGGATTATGTTTTAACCAATGGTATTGGCTGGAAATGGTAATTACCGGCTGAGGGTATCTCCCAGTTTCGAGCTTTTTCTAACAGGTTTCTTCAGCACTTTATCCGAAATATGAACCACTGAATCCCGAAGATCTCTTTCGTCGAATCCAATTGTAGATACGGTGATATCTCTCGTCTTCGCATTTTGCTCAAAGTCTTCAATTATCTCAATAACATCGGGGTGAACACTCTTTGCTTTTGAAGCATCAATAATAATATCCGAACCGTCTGGCATGTTATCCAGTGTTTGAAGAATGCTGGCTTTGTTCAAAAAAGTCACCTCTTCAGAAAGTCTGATTCTTACCGGCTCACCCTCAACGTGTGAATCGGGATCGAAATGATAAGGTGTTCTGTAATTGTTCCAAAGGATCTGCATGATACCAACGACAAGACCCAAACCGATACCTAATAGAAGATCCGTAAAAACGATACCTCCAATGGTCACAATAAATGGAATGAATTGAGATGGTCCTTTTGAATAGATCTCTTTAAAGATCGATGGTCTGGCAAGTTTATAACCAACCACCAATAAAATTGCAGCAAGGCTGGCAAGAGGAATGAGATTCAGAATGTTGGGAATTGACATGGCACAAACAAGTAAGAGGATACCATGAATAAATGCCGAAGCTTTTGACCTTCCACCCGATTGTATATTCGCTGAAGAACGCACAATCACCTGGGTAATAGGAAGTCCACCAATAAAACCGGATACAATATTTCCAGTTCCCTGCGCAAGTAATTCTCTGTTTGTTGGAGTTACTCTTTTTTGAGGGTCAAGTTTGTCGGTTGCCTCAACACAGAGCAAGGTTTCAAGACTGGCCACTATAGCAATTGTAAAGCCAATTCTGTACACGGCAGGGTTATTCCATTGACTGAAGTCAGGCAATGAAAACTGATCGAAAAAACCAACAAATGAACCTGCAACAGGTATGCTTACAAGATGGTCTTCAGTAAGAAACAACTCATCGGATCCATGAAAGAATACATTCAGAAAAATTCCAACAACCACGGCAACGAGTGGGCCCTGAATAATGTTGCTGCCAGGAATTTTCTTCATAAAATCCTGCTCCCATAAAATTAATATTGCCAGGGAAACAAAGGCGATTATAGTTGCTGCTATGTTGGGCTCCATAAGTGTATACCATAATTCACTGAAGGTGGTATGTCCATCTACCTGAAAGAATGAAAAGTCACCAAAAACGTCCTTGTCGTATCCAAATACGTGAGGTATTTGCTTCAAAATGATGATTACTCCAATTCCCGAAAGCATTCCCTTAATTACTGAAGAGGGAAAATAATACCCAATAATACCAGCCTTAAGAAGGCCAAGAATGACCTGAACAATTCCACCTATCAATACGGCATATAGAAAAATGTCAAAGGCCTCAATTCCACCTAATTCTTCGATAGAGTTAAGAACAATAACGGCCAGGCCGGCTGCGGGGCCACTTACTCCAAGACTGGAACCACTCATAAGCGAAACTACAATGCCACCTATGATTCCAGCAATGATTCCGGAAAACAAGGGAGCACCGGAGGCCAGGGCAATACCCAGACATAAAGGGAGGGCGACCAGGAATACTACGATACTGGCCGGAAGGTCATATTTGAGGTTCGAAAAGAACCCCCCGTTAGAGGTTGCGTTCATATTGGTTAGGTTAAGAAATGGACCTGCCGAAAGGCGACAGGGTTTAAACTCATCAAAGGCCTAAGTTACAAAGTCTATCCGATTTAGCACTTTTTAAGTAGTCCTGAATTCTTTTGAGGACCATAAAAATCAGTGTATAGAGTCAAATTTAAAGCCTTGATTCGAGAATTCCTCAAGCACCCTGGGAAGCACAATTTTTAGATGTTTTGAGGCTTTTCTGCTATCATGAAATACGATGATGGATCCGTTTTTTGTCTGGTTCATAACCTTATTCCAACATTGGTCTGAGGTGATTTTTTGATTATAATCCTCTGATAACACATCCCACATAACAATGCGATATCTGTCTTTGATTCTCCTTATTTGAGCCTTTTTGATTCTTCCATAGGGAGGGCGAAAGAGATCTGTATCAATATACCTTGATCCTTTCATCACATTCTTGAAGTAATCATAGTTTTTTGTTTGCCAGCCATTTTTATGGTCATAGGTGTGATTGCCCACACTATGTCCTTCACGAACAATTCTTTTATAGATGACGGGGTGGTTTTTCACATTTTTACCAAGACAAAAAAACGTAGCATGAGCATCATATTGCTTTAGTTGATCAAGCACAAATTTGGTAATGTACGGAGTTGGGCCATCATCGAAAGTGAGATAGATCTTCTTTTCATTATTCGGCATTCTCCAAATAAGATCGGGATAATAGGCCTCCACTATTTTAGGAATCTTCATCATGATCAACCAAATAATTTTTGAAAGGCCTCGTCTATCCTTCCGATCTTAATGATCTCTATTCCTGTCTTGTTTTTTGAGAAATCTCCTTTGTTATACTTGGAAATGAAGATTCTCTCAAAGCCCATTTTACCGGCTTCGTCAATCCGCTGTTCTATTCTGCTCACAGGTCTGATCTCACCTGATAATCCAACCTCGGCGGCAAAACATGATTTCGAATCAATCTCGAGATCTTCACTCGAACCCAATATTGCACAAACAACGGCCAGGTCGATGGCCGGATCATCAACCCGGATACCACCTGCAATATTCAGGAAGACGTCCTTCATGCTCAATCGAAAACCACAACGTTTTTCAAGAACAGCGAGTAACATATTTAATCTTCTCGTGTCGAATCCGGTGGAGCTTCTCTGAGGAGTCCCATAAACGGCTGAGCTCACCAGTGCCTGAACTTCAATCAAAAGAGGTCGAATACCCTCCATTGTTGCACCAATGGCAATTCCGCTAAGGCTTTCTTCGAAGTCAGAGATTAGAATTTCTGAAGGATTTAATACGGCTTCAAGACCGTCGGAACTCATCTTATAAATTCCAATTTCATTCGTTGAACCATATCTGTTCTTTAATGATCTGATGATTCGAAAAACATGGTTTCGGTCTCCTTCAAATTGCAATACCACATCAACCATGTGTTCCAATAATTTCGGGCCGGCAATGCTTCCATCTTTGGTGATATGACCAATCAGGAAAACAGGGATACCGGTCACCTTTGCGATTTGCAACAACTCAGCTGTCGATTCCTTGATCTGAGTAATGCTTCCGGGAGCATTGTCAATCTTTTCCGTGAATAGGGTCTGAATAGAATCTACTACGATGATATCCGGCTCTACATTCTGAATCTCAGGTAGAATTTTCTGAAGAGAAGTCTCGGTATAGATGAGACAACTCTCATTGAGGTCACCCAAACGTTCACCGCGCATTTTGATCTGCTGCTCACTTTCTTCTCCTGAAATATACAGCACTTTGAGGCCAGTTAATTTCAATGCAAGCTGAAGAAGTAAGGTTGACTTTCCTATGCCGGGTTCTCCTCCAAGTAAAACCATAGAACCCGGAACAATTCCTCCTCCAAGCACTCTGTCTAGTTCTACATCCTGAAGTGGGATTCGTTTTTGATTGCCATCCTTGATCTCAGAAAACTTAAGCGGCTTGCTGTCTCTTTTTACTCCGGATGCTACGGTGTCGGATGACTTGGTTTTGGTGCGTATCTCTTCTACATATGTATTCCATTCTCCACATGAAGGACATTTGCCCATCCACTTGGCGGATTCCGAGCCACAATTCTTACAGAAGAAGGTTTTTACGACCTTGGCCATCTAGATTTTATGATTTCCAGTCGAGCAATTCATCCATGGTATTGGTTGAAACCGAATGATAGTTTGGTCTGGCTTTTTCATATATCCCCCTTGCTATTTCTTTCGTGCTGTCCGCCTCGATCAGAGCTTTGTACGTTGGAGTCAGAAATTTTCTTCTACCCACATTCACAAGAAAATCGGCCATGGCAGAATCGGCATCATGATATCCATTTCTAATCGTAACTCTGAACCAGGCTGCTAAAATCTCGCTATTACCCGATTGGGTAAATTCAAACATTTCGTCTAGCCCACTCATTTGAGTCTCCGTCAATTCTTCCGGAAGGGAGTTAATAAAATGAAGGTATTCATGGGTTGTCCATGCATTACTTGCAATGTCATGAACTATTTTATCCCCAGATAGCCAATCATTCATTTCTTTTTCCACTTTAGCAAAACGATCTGATGTGATCACTGGGTGGTTATCCGGAATGCCTGCTCCATAAACCCATTCGCTGACGCGGATCTCCTCATTTTCATCCTCCGATAATTCTTTATCGAGCATGGTAAGAAATTCTTCGGTGATCATGACCTGGAAGGCATTGATGGTGAAATAATTCTTAAGGAAGGCATCAAATCTTTCACGACCGATGGTCTCTTCGATCTTTCTCAAGAATAAATATCCCTTGTCATAAGCAATGGCACTCATTCCATCGTCAGGGTCTCTGTCTTTTAGATCTAGTTTGAGGTGAGTGTCTTTGGGGTCTTTTGCGCTGATCTCTTTTACTTCATCCATCAATCCCTGATAACTAAGTAAGGCCAGCATTTCAGAATAATCCCTTCCGTAAACTTCCTCCATGATTCGCTGTTCGAAGTAAACTGTAAAGCCTTCATTCAGCCAGAAATCATCCCATGTAGCATTTGTCACGAGATTGCCCGACCACGAATGTGCCAGCTCATGAGCCACCAGTGAAGTCAATGATTTGTCACCCGCAATAATTGTTGGCGTAGCAAAGGTGAGTCGGGGGTTTTCCATTCCGCCAAAAGGGAAGCTTGGCGGAAGAACGATCACATCATATCTTCCCCATGCATATGGACCATATAACTTTTCAGCTGAAAGCAGCATCTCCTCCATTTCACTGAATTCATTCCAGCACTTCTCAAGCATTACCGGTTCGGCATAAACTCCGGTTCTTTCTCCAATGGCTTTGAACTCGATGTCACCTACTGTCAACGCCATCAAATAACTCGGGATAGGCTGAGGCATGCTGAATTCATATAGCCCACTTTCATTCATTTCCGTCGGGTTCTCAGCACTCATCAATGCAATAAAACCCTGAGGCACTTTCACTTTGGCATTATAAGTAAATCGGATGCCCGGACTATCCTGACATGGGATCCAGCTTCTTGCAAGAATTGCCTGAGATTGAGTGAATAAAAATGGTTTTTCTTTTTGTGCAGTTTGCTCTGGATTCAACCATTGCAGGGCTCTGGCGCTTTTTGATGTTGCGTAATGAACAGTGACTGTTTTTTCATTTCCTTTGAGGTGAACGATCAAAGGCTGACCTTTGTATTGGTCTTTTTCACCCAACTCAAACTCGAGTTCACCAACTTCAGATTCCACCCCTGAAATTTGAAGGTCATATGTATCGAAGATAATTTTGTCGGCATCTTCATTCACACGGATGTTGTATTTCGCACTTCCACTCAGTGTTGAATTCTCAAAGTCCACCGTCAGGTCAAGATGCAAATGCGTAATGCGAGCTTCACTCGGAACGGAAAAGGAATGGTGGTCATTTATTTTTTTTATATCCACGTTTTTAACTGCTTTTATGTCTGGGTTATTACACGATAATATCACACTCGCTGTCGCTAATGACAGCATCACTCTGGTAAGGTTCATAGTCAATCTAGATAGGAGCCAAATGTCTGTAAATTTAATGGTTTTGCTAACTTAGCCAGCAAACTTCTTTTTATGTCCGCTGCTCGGATTTTACTCGTTGACGACGAAAAAGACATCCTGGAATTTTTAAAGTACAATCTCGATCAGGCAGGCTTCGAGACCGACGCAGTAAATTCAGGACAAAAGGGCCTCGATCTGATCTCTAAAAAAAATTATGATCTAGTAATTCTCGACGTTATGATGCCACATATGGATGGCATGGAAACCTGCGAAAAGATTCGGGAGATGACGCCTGATAGCGACCTTTTGATCGTATTTCTCACGGCTCGTGGTGAAGATTACAGTCAGATTGCAGGTTTTGATGCCGGGGCAGATGATTACGTAACAAAACCGATCAAACCGAAAGTTTTTGTTTCCAAGGTAAATGCTCTCTTGAAACGAAACAGGAAGGAGAAGAAATCCTCAGGACCTTCTTCAGGACCATTTGCTATTGACCGTGACAAGTATCTCATTTATAAGAATAAAAAAGAGATCAGTTTGCCGAAGAAAGAATTTGAACTAGCTGCTCTGCTTATTTCGCAGCCGGGTAAAGTGTATGCCAGAGAGAGCATTTTGAATCATGTCTGGGGTGAAGATGTTGTAGTTGGAGACCGCACGATTGACGTACACATGAGAAAGATCAGAGAAAAATTGGGCAAGAAATATTTCAAAACCATTAAGGGTGTTGGGTATAAATATGTTAATGCCTGATTTATATGTCTGACGTTACCCCTCAAGTATTATCAGGACGAATTTCATTCGCTATATCTGCAATAGCCGCCCTGGCATTCTTTTTCCTTTCAGACGAAGGCGGTGCCATGATATTTCTTATGTCTTTCGGTTTTTTCATTGCCCTCTTTCTGGTTTCATTCTTTCTTCTTCGCTTTAGCTTCGAACGTTATATTCAGGAAAAACTTTCCGTTGTATATCAAACGATTCACCAATTAAAAAGAAATCCTGAAGCCAAAAAAAAGAAAGAGGTCAAGGGAGGAGATGCCATCAACCAGGTGAATGAAGAAGTGCTCGACTGGTATCTCGACAACCAGAAAGAAATTGACCGTTTGACTGTAATGGAAGAATATCGTAGGGAATTTATAGGCAATGTTTCCCATGAACTTAAAACGCCTGTCTTTAATATTCAGGGGTATCTTCTCACTCTACTGGAAGGAGGGCTTGAAGATGAATCCATCAATCGCAAATTCCTGGAGAGGGCCGAAAAAAGTGTTGAGAAACTGATCAAACTTTTGAATGAACTCGATATGATCATTCGTCTGGATACCGGAGGCATACAGCTGGACATTCAAAAAGTTGATATTGTTGCCATCGTGAATGAGGTAATTGATTCTGTGGAGTTGAAAGCCGAAAAAAAGAAGATCAAGATCAAGGTAAACCGAAAAAATGATGAGCCTCTTTGGGTTATGGCTGACGAAGATAAGATCACTCAAGTTGTGACCAACCTGATAGTGAATTCAATCAAGTACGGCAAAGAAAAAGGCAGGACGGAAGTTACTTTTCACGATATGAAAAATCAGATTTTGGTTGAAGTTAAGGACGACGGAATTGGAATGACAGAAAATGAAATGAACCGCATTTTCGATAGGTTTTACAGAACGGATTCAGCGCGAAGCAGAGACAACAAAGGCTTTGGTTTGGGACTTTCAATCGTGAAGCATATTGTTGAAGCACATGAGCAGACAATTCACGTCAACAGTACGGAAAATGAGGGATCAACTTTTTCATTCACCCTCCAGAAATCAGGAAAACGTTAATCTTTATGAGTGCGGTTGAGCTTAGTGTAGTGATTATAACCTTCAATGAAGAGCATAATATTGAGCGTTGCATTAATTCGGTGAAAGAAATTGCCGACGATATTACAGTAGTTGATTCAAACTCTACGGACAAGACGGTTGAAATATGTAAGAGAATGGGAGCCAATGTTTTCTATCAAGACTTCCTTGGTCATGTAGAGCAGAAGAATTTTGCCATAACCAAAGCTAAATTTCCGCACATTCTGAGCCTCGATGCCGATGAAGCGCTCGACGAAAAACTGGCAGAGGAGATTAAAAAAGTAAAGCAGAATTGGGAGTGTGATGGATATTCAATGAATCGTCTGACGAATTACTGCGGCAAATGGATTAGACATTGTGGTTGGTATCCGGATACAAAGTTTAGGCTCTGGGATAGCAGAAAAGGAAAGTGGCAGGGTATAAATCCTCATGACGAATATGTGATGGATAAAGGCAGTAGTGTCAAACATCTAAAGGGTGATATACAGCATTTCAGTTATAATTCGATCCGAGATCACATCTCGCAGGTAAATTATTTTACAGACATATTATCGAAAGCCAGTCTGCAAAAAGGGAAGAGAAGCAACATGCTTAAAATCCTGTTCAGTCCCCTCTTCAAGTTTTATCGAGATTACATTTTCAAGTTAGGATTTCTTGACGGCTACTATGGTTTTGTAATCTGCATGATTTCTTCACATGCCACCTTTCTGAAATATGTCAAAATGAAACAGTTCCAAAACACGGATTGGAAAGATGCGTATTCTTCTGAGTAGAACTGATAGTATTGGTGATGTCATCCTGACCCTTCCCATGGCCGGTTATATCAAAAAGTATATGCCCGAGGCCAAGATCATTTTTATGGGAAGAACTTATACCAAGTCTATTGTTTCCTGTGCGTCAAGTGTTGATGAATTCTTAAACTACGATGATGTTGAGGATCTTGGTGAAGATGAAGCAATAGAATTCATAAAGTCCAAAAGCATAGCGGTTTGCATTCATGTTTTCCCTGTAAGAAGAATTGCGCAGTTGATGAAGAAAGCAGGAATAAATCAGCGCGTGGGCACAACAGGTCGTCTTTATCACCTTACCACATGCAACAGCCTCGTAAAATTCAGCAGAAAAAACTCGCCCTTACACGAATCTCAATTGAATATCAAGCTGCTAAAGGCTCTTGACTTGCCTACTGATCCGGAAATTGATGAATTAGTCGACCTGCTCAGCTTTGACCAATTACCAATACCATCAGAGGAGACAAAATCTCTGTTGGTTGAGAATAAAATCAATTTGATTCTTCATCCAAAATCCAAAGGAAGTGCCGTTGAATGGGGGCTTGAGAATTTTGCACAACTTATTAAAATCCTTCCTGAAGAAAACTATCAGCTATTCATTTCGGGAACAGAAGATGACAAGGAAAAAATTGGAGATTCACTTCCTCTAAACAAGTCTAATGTGACAAGTCTCTTGGGCAAACTTTCCCTGGAGCAATTCATCTCCTTTATATCTCTTGCCGATGGACTTGTTGCCGCAAGCACAGGGCCATTGCATATTAGCGCTGCAACAGGTAAACTGGCCCTTGGATTATATTCGCCGAGAAGACCAATACATCCCGGAAGATGGAAGGCCATTGGAAAGAATGCTCATTACCTGGTGAATGATGCAAATTGTCGGAAATGTTCAAAGGGCGAGCAGTGTGATTGTATAAAAAACATCAGTCCAGAACGTGTAAAAGAAATGCTGGATCAGTCCTTCAGTTCCCGATTTTGAAAGAAGAGCAGGCCGTTAAAAAATGCATAGAACGTAACACCGATCTGTGTTTCCAAGGTGTCTTCTGTAATCATTGATAAAATGAATATGAGTGAGAAGCTCATATAAAGGAAGTCTTTTCTCTTGAGAGGTAAAGGGGAAAACACTGCAATAAGAAAGTATAATAATCCAAACACACCAAAGGCGGCACCAAAGGAGATATATTGATTATGACTCCGAAATCTCCACTCTGGTCGTAAAATGGAGTTGTCCTTTACATATTGCTCCTGGAAAGCTTGTTCAATATCTCCCGTTCCAGTTCCGAACCAAAAATTGTCTCTAAAAATCTTCCATCCCGTTTTCCAGAATTCAATCCTCATGCCAAGTGAATGTCCGTTGATATTTCCTCCTATCATCACAACATCATATTGCCACAACAATTCATTGATCCTAATATAAAGAGCCGGCTTACCCATATATCGAACGTTGGTAATTCCCTCCTCAATGGCTTTGATCTCTTTCCTGGACAAAGAATATACGGATTCAGCATTCTTGGGCAATCCTTTGGAAGCAAGAAATCGAAGCAAAATATCCTCTATATCCGTGCGGTCTTCATCACTGTAATCTACTTTGTGTTCACTAATTGCATTCCATGAAGCTTCCAATTCTTGAGAGCAGATATTTTGAAAAACTAAATGGCCATTTTCCCGGGCATAGTTATTATGGATTTTGTGCCATTGCACATAATATGCTCCACTATCTGAACGCTTCAAATTGACACTTTCCCTCTCATCAGAGTTTTTGTAATAGTCGAGAGTAGCATTGATCAGATAACCCGACACCGAACCTATGCCGATTATAATGACTCCGAGGATTAGAAATTTGAAGTTTCTCTTCAGGCTGCTTTTCCTCAAATACCAGAAAAACATCATCATGAAAAGAAAAGCTGAGATTCCAATTCCGGTGAAATAAGTCAGCTTCCACATGAATATCTCGAAGTAGACGCAAAGTAGAATAAGCAGAATTGCATACTTTCTTTCAAGTTTGAAAGAATAATAAATGCAAATGGCCATGCATAAGCATATCATCAAACTGAGGCGAATATGTGATATGAAAATGCTCGCATCCCTGAAATCAGTTACGCCGTCAGGACTGAAGAAAACGCGGCTCGCAATGACCAGGGTGTAGGAAAGAATTACGGCAATAAATAAAAACAGAGTGATTCTGAAAGCCCTTCGATCGAATATATCTGCACACGACATAACAACAGGAAAAAGCAATAGGGGCATTTTAACCCGAAGGTCCTTCATCGCATAAGAGAAATCAGTGGTGTTTAGCAAGAAAAAAACATGCAGGAAATAAATACCCCAGAACAGAAGGGCCATTTTATTTGAGCCCAGCCTTTTCGCTTTTGTGATCAGATCTCCTTCAAGCAAAAAATTGGCCGCCAGGGCAATCTGACCAATGCTCAGTAGGGCCCTGGAATAAATGAATCCTATCAGTATAGCGGCAACTGATAAATAGTATATATAGAGAAATACCTGCTTCTCTTTAAGAAATGCGTGACCTGACTTAAGACCTTGAAACACCTTATCTACTCAGACTTGTAGGTGCCCTGAAGAATGGAAGCATACATCGCTTCATCTTTAAGAACTTCAACGGCACGATCCACATATTCATCATTCTTGAGGGAATGAATCAATTCCCCTTTCTGATTGTAATACCTCAACACAATTTCAGAAGAAAGAAGATCAGCAATCTCTTCCTGATGCTTGTTAAAATCATTATTCTTTACTTCAAGAAGTTTGTGATTCAATTCATGATATTCTTCCTCTATGGCCTGGTAATAATGCTCTTCAATTGTAGATTCTTTCAACTCCTCAAGTAATTTCTCAGCGGCTGTAGAATAATGAAAATTCTGATTGTCTACGAATTCTTTGAACGCCATCATATCAGAATCTGATACTCTGTAAGCTTCGAGTTCTCCAATTTTATCATTCTCCAATCTATACTTGGTAGCATAATCAAAATAATACAGATCGTTTATTAGTCCGATGGAAATATTACTTAATAACCTGTCCTCAATTTCAATATCCGGTTTAATTCCTTTACCATCGAAAAGTGGACGGCCATGAACAAGAGATTTGAATTCGTTAATCAATGAGTCCGGTATTTCCTGAGCTGCGCCATTGGCATTTCTGTCGGAATAATCCAGGCGTTGAATACACCTTCCACTAGGCGTGTAATATTTGGCAACAGTAACCTTTAATTTTGAGTTATAACTAAGATCTACCGTTTGCTGAACAAGTCCTTTTCCAAAGGTCTCTTTGCCAATAATTACAGCACGATCAAGATCCTGGAGTCCGCCAGAAACAATTTCCGATGCGGAAGCCGAATTTTCGTCTACAAGAACAACCACCGGAATCTCTGTGTCAATAGGATTGTTAAGGGCGCGATATACCTGTTCCCATTCTTTCAACTTACCTTTTGTTTTTACTACCTCCGTTCCTCTTTTTACAAAGAAGTTCACAATGTTGACTGATTCTCTAAGGAGTCCGCCACCATTTCCTCTCAGGTCCACAATGAGCGACTGTATTTCATTTTCCGTTTTGAGTTCTTTCAGGGCTGACCCAAATTCAGATGAAGCTGTTTGTGTGAAACCGGTAAGTTTAATATAACCTACACCCTCTTCAATTTCTCCGTAATACGGTACATTTTTAATCTTGATCTCTTCCCTTGAAATCTCGAAAACCATTTCCTCGATATCATCCTGGACTCCTCTTTCAAGCTTTACCTTAACAACAGAGCCCGGTTGTCCTTTCAGGAACTGGCTGATCTCTGAGGTCTTCATTCCCTTGATATCATTGCCGTCAATTTCAATAATCTTATCTCCTATGAGCAATCCTGATTTCTGTGCCGGAAAACCGTCATAGGTTTCTGATATGACAATGTAATCGTCTCTTTTCTGAATTAATGCCCCGATTCCTCCGTACTGACCCGTGGTCATAAATCGGAAATCCTCGATCTGAGACTCCGGTATATAATTGGTGTAGGGGTCTAGTGACTTTAGCATCGCATCAATGCCTACTTTCATCAATTTGCCGGGTTTAGTTTCGTCGACGTAATTCGTATTTATTTCTCTGTAAAGAGAGGCGAAAATGTCGAGGTTCTTAGACATTTCAAAATACTCATCGCTAGCCTGAATAAACAATCCAGAAAGGATCAGAAATGCTGATGAGATAAGTCCGATTTTTAGTTTCTTTTTCATAATTCTATGGTACTGGGTCATATCCATGGCCTCCCCAAGGGCCACATGATAATATTCTTTTCATTGACAGCCACGAGCCCTTAAATGGACCGTGCTTATCGAGGGCCTCAATTGCATATTGGGAACACGTTGGTGTATACCTGCAATTTTCCCCAAGATATGGCGAAATGGCTACCTGATATATTCTGATAAGAAAAGTAAAGAATTTCTTAAGTATGTGTTTCATTGGCTGGAGAAAGCCCTTTCAAAAGTAAGACTATTTTGTTTTCTATATCGGCAAAGGAAAGTACTTCATCCTTGCTATATATAAACATGATGTGGTAAGCTTTATTGTTGATCTTGCAATAGTCTATCAAAGAAGATTTGTTCAGACGATATGCCTCTCTCATTCTTCTCTTCAAAAGGTTTCGGTCTACCGCTCTTTTAAATCGCTTTTTTGAAACAGAAAATGCCACCATCACGGGATACTCAGAAGGATATTCTACATCCTGATATTTCATAACGATGAATTCACGACTTGAGCTCTTGCCTGATTTAAAGAGATTGGCGATGTCTTTCTTGCTGCTCAAACGTTCCTTCTTACTGAGGCCCTTGTCAGACATATTCCGAAATGTAAAACAAAAAAGGGCAAACCAAAAAGTTTGCCCTCATTCAATATTCTTGTTTGAAATTATTTCTTGTTGGCCTTCTTTATATAGCTCTCAAGTGCCATTGTCATCGAAGGTGCTTCTGGCATCGGGGCCGCAATGTCTATTCTCAATTGTGCATCCTCAGCAGCCTTAGCCGTGGTTGGACCAAAAACAGCAATCTTCGTGCTGTTCTGTTCAAACTCTGGAAAGTTTTGGAAAAGCGACTTAATTCCAGAAGGGCTGAAGAAAACAAGCACATCGTAATTAACATTCTTCAAGTCAGAAAGATCACTACAAACCGTTCTATACAGAACTGCTTTAGAATATTCAATTCCATTCTCTTCCAGCATGTTTGGAATATCCTGCTTGTGGATATCAGAACATGGCAGAAGAAACTTCTCTCCTGAATGCTTTTTGATCACATCCATCAAATCGCCAAAACTTTGTCTGCCGTGAAAGATTTTTCTTTTTCTGTAAACAACATATTTCTGAAGGTAATACGCCGTTGACTCTGAAATACAGAAGTACTTCATAGAATCCGGTACAGGAATTCTCATTTCTTCACAAATTCTGAAAAAATGATCTACGGCATTTCTACTCGTAAAGATTACGGCCTTATGATCAAGAATGTTGATCTTGGTTTTCCTAAATTCCCTTGCATCGACACCTTCAACATGAATGAAAGGTCTGAAGTCAATTTTGACTTTTAAATTATTTGCAAGATCAAAGTACGGAGACTTTTCCGTTTCAGGTTTTGGCTGAGATACTAGTATGCTCTTGACTTTCAAGTTGTTGGATTTTTTGGCTTGGACTTAAATTCCGAAATTCAGACTAACTCCTATGTTCATTACTATCGTCATAATTATGATGACAGGCAAAATTTCGAGCGTGCAAAGGTACAAAATTATATTGTACCAGTTCATTTTTGAACGACGCCCCAACTCGAATATGCGCACATATCTTAATAGGACAGAAACGACTGCCAGGGCTATGGAAATCAACAATATATAAGATTTCGAAAAGTACAGGCCATATTGAAAAACCAGGTTAAGCGGAATCATAAATATGCCTGTAACAATATTTATGTTCATCAAAATAATGATGTATTCATTGAACAGATCTCTTTGCTGAAATATCAATTGGATCAAATAGAGGAATCCGACTTTGACGACATAAATTCCGGCAAGTATCAGCACTACACTCGTATAGGAAACGAAAGGGTAGGTTGAAAAAAGAAATGGGAAGCCTGAGTAAACCTGGAGATTATAGACAAACAAAGAAATGGAAAGGAAGAAAATAAATACCAGAATACCCACAAGGGTGCTCTCCATTACCTTTTCTTCCCTCATAAGCTGGGCCGTGGCCCTGCTGCTTATTGTACTTCGAAATAAGAGATTCCAATTGGTGATGTTCACAGCCCTTATATATAAGGAAGCCGTGACCAATATTAACGTCAATGCAAATGGCCAGAATACAATTCGGTCAGCCATGAGCACATCGGCTATCATAATTTGACCATCGATCATGTCGGTTCTGATTCAATCAGCACCACATACCCTGAAGTGCCTATTCTAGTTTAAAACCACTCTTTTCGTGAATCCGGTAGAAATCTCAGTAATAAGGTATTGTCCGCTATTAAGTGTCGAAAAATCTACATTGGTCTGACCTCTGTCAAGGTGGAATTCTCTCACTTTGCTTCCACTCATATTATACATGACAAAATTTAGGTCACGTTCCAATTCAAATACAATGCTCTTTTGATTGTACAAATTATAAATCTTTAGGCCAAGACTTGATACCAAATTATCCACACTTGCAATTGGATCGCGACTCACGCTGACCGAACCTGTATAGATATTATCGCCAGTTGCATTCCCATCAGAATTGGCTGCATTACCTACAGCATGAAATATTATGTCTTCTGTGCTGCTCGGTGCTGTCCAGGAAAAAGACCACGAACCTGTCCCGTTTGTCATACTGTGCGTAATCCAGTTGCTATTCATGATCTTTGTGCCCGACCCTGCGGTGTATGTTCCCTGCTTGCTGCCTGCATTGTTTTCTGCAGTTACCTGAAATCCAAATGTGTTTCTGCCACTTTCGGCCACGGTCACACCTATAGTGTACGTTTCACCAGGAGCATACCCCGATGATGGGATATCGGACACGTCAAGACTCACGGTTCCGGGACCTGTATCTGGGGTGCCTACATGGCATCCGCCTTTAGCGCATGTATTATTTGCGCCGTCCCCTGTAGAGCCCGTATTACCAAAAGGTCCGCCAGAGCTGAAAGTGCTTGCATCCTGGGAAGTGCTGAAAACAATTGCTGCTCCGGAAAGAGCAACGAATAGAAATTTGTAAAGTCTTTTCATATGATATTTTGGTTTTGCGCTAAGTTAATTTTTTAATGGCTTCAAATTCAGATAACATTCTTGGACATGCTCTTAAGAATCCAAGATTAATGATTTGTCAATTATGAATTTCTCTGCTTCATTTATTGCTACTTTTGCCTTCCAAATTCCCAATCATGGCAAGCGACAGATATCAGGCACACGATTATTTTCAATTGGACGAGATGCTTACGGAAGAGCATCTGTTGATCCGAGATACAGTTAGAGACTGGATAAAAAAAGACGTTTCTCCTATTATAGAAGATTACGCTCAGAGAGCCGAATTCCCAAAGCAAATCGTAAGCGGACTTGCCGAAGTTGGTGCCTTTGGCCCCTACATCCCACAAGAATATGGAGGGCCTGGTCTGGATCAGATCTCTTATGGACTCATTATGCAGGAACTGGAAAGGTGTGACTCCGGAGTGAGGTCAGCCGCGTCTGTTCAAAGTTCATTGGTCATGTATCCAATCTGGCAATATGGATCGGAGGATCAGAAAAAGAAATTTTTGCCAAAGCTTGCTTCAGGGGAAATGATTGGCTGCTTCGGGCTAACTGAGCCTGATCATGGATCTAACCCGGGGGGAATGGTTACAAATTTCAAGGACATGGGTGATCATTACCTGCTGAATGGAGCGAAAATGTGGATCACTAACTCGCCCATTGCAGATATTGCCGTAGTATGGGCCAAGAGTGAAGAAGGCAGAATCCATGGTCTGATCGTTGAAAGGGGCATGGAAGGTTTCACTACACCGAAGACTACTGATAAATGGTCTTTGAGAGCATCTGAAACAGGAGAGCTTGTTTTTGATAATGTGAAGGTTCCAAAAGAAAACTTGCTTCCGGAAAAATCAGGACTTGGCGCTCCGCTGGGTTGTCTTGACTCTGCCCGTTATGGAATTGCATGGGGTGCAATTGGTGCCGCTCTGGACTGCTATGACAGCGCACTTCGATACTCTCAGGAAAGGATTCAATTCAACCGACCCATTGCTTCGTATCAGTTAATTCAGAAAAAACTGGCCGAAATGATTACAGAAATCACCAAAGCTCAATGGTTAACGTGGAGACTGGGTGTACTGAAAGATGAAGGACGCGCCACGACTCAACAGATCTCTATGGCCAAGAGAAATAATGTGAATATGGCGCTACAGATTGCAAGAGAAGCGAGACAAATTCATGGAGCCATGGGTATCACAGGAGAATATCCGATCATGAGGCACATGATGAATCTTGAGTCTGTAATAACCTACGAAGGAACTCACGACATCCATTTGTTGATCACAGGAATGGATGTGACTGGAATAAGCGCTTTCCGAAACGATAAATAATCCGGCTTGCTGGTCTTCGAAAAGATTTCCGATCTCAAAGCTCATCTGTCTGAACTCAAAGAGAAAGGAAAAAGCATAGGTTTTGTGCCTACTATGGGGGCTCTTCACCAAGGGCATGCCTCATTAGTGGAGCGATCGGTAGAAGAAAACGACATTACGGTTGCATCGATATTTGTAAATCCAATCCAATTCAATAAGAAAGAAGACCTTCAGTCTTATCCCAGAGACAAAGAAGGAGATGTGAAATTACTGGCCTCACTTGACTGCGATGTGCTATTCCATCCAAGTGCACATGAAATGTATCCTGAAGGTGAGGATACCAAAATCATTCATCTTGGTTCGATTGAAAATATCCTTGAAGGTGAATTCCGTCCCGGTCATTTTGCAGGCGTTTGCACGGTAGTCAAAAAACTCTTCGATATCGTTTCTCCCAACAGGGCCTATTTCGGACTGAAAGATTACCAGCAATTTGCCGTCATTAAGTTGCTGTCAGAAAAGTTTGAACTTGATGTGGAAGTCGTTGGCTGTGAGACAAAAAGAGAAGAAAATGGACTGGCCATGAGTTCAAGGAATTTATTGCTTTCAGAAGAGGGTAGACAGAAGGCCGTCCTCTTTTCACAAAGTCTTCTTTTAGCTAAAAACATGATTTCTACTATTCCCCTAGAAGAAATCAGAGCAATGGTTAAGGAGTCATTTAAGAATAATGAAGACTGCGATCTCGAGTATTTCGAAATTGCCGATTCCAGCAGTCTCGAATCGGTTCAAAACATAAGAGATCATACCTCTGTTATAGGGCTTATTGCCGGTTATATCGAGGGGGTTAGGCTAATCGACAATCTTATATTATTTCCTTAATTTTGTGCCGTGCAAATTCATGTTTTAAAATCTAAGATTCACAGGGTTAAAGTAACTCAGGCCGATTTGAATTATATCGGCAGTATCAGCATTGACGAGGATCTGATGATTGCGTCGAATATCATAGAAGGAGAAAAAGTTCAGGTTGTGAACATCAATAATGGAGAGCGACTGGAGACTTACGTAATCAAAGGTGAAAAAGGGTCTGGTCAGGTGAGTCTAAATGGTCCCGCTGCCAGAAAATGTGTTCCGGGTGATATAGTTATAGTTATAGCATACGGAATCATTGATGAGGAAGAAGCCAAATCCTTCAAACCAACTGTAATCTTTCCCGATAGCGAAACCAACCGCTTAACTTAAATGTCGGGCAAAATACTTCTAAAAATTCTCAAGAATCTAGCATTCCTCGTAGTGGGACTTGGACTCTTGTATCTGGCATTTGAAGGGCAAGATCTAGATCAGTTATGGCATGATCTGCAGGAGGCCAATTATTTGTATGTGTTCATCTCAATATTCTTTGGCTTTGCAGCTTACTGGTCGAGAGGAGCCAGATGGCTAATCTTATTGGAGCCCATGGGATATAAGCCCAGATTGTCAAGTGCAGTTTATTCGGTAATCATAGGGTACTTTGCCAATCTTGCCATACCAAGGATCGGAGAAATCACACGCTGCACCGCCATGAGTCAGGCAGAAGACATCCCGGTAGACAAGTTGTTTGGAAACGTTATTCTTGAAAGAATTATTGATCTTGTGATGCTCCTTTCAATCACTCTTATCACCATCCTTCTAAAGATTGATCAGTTCGGCGGATTTTTCCTTGACCTTATCAGCGCAAATAAAGATCGTTACCCTGCTTTAATAAACACATTGGTTGTCTTAACCATTCTTGGGGTGGCAGGCCTGATTCTATTATACCTTTTGCGTTCGAGGCTGAACAACTTTGCTTTTGCCCAAAAGGTGCGCGGCTTCTTTCTGGGAATAAAGGAGGGACTGCTTTCAATAAGGAAAATCAGAAACCGAAGAGGCTTTTTCTTTCACACTTTTTTTATCTGGTTTTCTTACTACATAATGACCTGGGTGGTTTTTTATTCCATAGAAGACACTGCCGGTCTCACAATGATTGATGGTCTGTTTATTCTTGTTGTAGGCGGTTTTGGCATGGCTGCCCCTGTTCAGGGTGGCATCGGAGCATACCACTTCCTGGTTAGTCGGGCCCTTGTCGTATTGGGCGTAGCAAGTATTCCTGCCCTTTCATTCGCTACAATTTTGCATACGTCTCAAACCTTGTCCATGCTCGTCTTTGGCTCTCTTTCGCTTGCGCTTCTTTACTTCAACAGAAGGAATAAACCTGAAAAAAGTGTTTCCGTGTCATGAGTTATTCAGAAAGGATACCAAAAAAATTAATGGACATTGAAACCCTTATGTCATGGGTCAGTCAATGGAAGCTTCAGAGTAAAAAGGTCGTTTTCACCAATGGAGTTTTTGATCTCATGCACCGTGGTCATGTTGATTATCTCATGAAAGCCGCAGATTGCGGTGATGCTTTAATCATAGGATTGAATTCTAATGCTTCAGTGAAACTGCTGGATAAAGGGAGTAACAGGCCAATACAAGATGAAGAATCAAGAGGCCTCATTTTATCTTCTCTACAATTTGTTTCTGCCGTCTGCATCTTCGAAGATGAGACCCCAAGGAATCTTATTGAAAGAGTTGATCCTGATGTGCTTGTAAAAGGGGGAGACTATCGGATCGAAGAAATCGCCGGGTCGGATTTTGTTCTCAAGAATGGTGGTGAAGTCTTAACCATTCCACTTGTTGAAGGGCATTCGACAACGAATCTCGAGAAAAAGATTAAAGAGTCCTGACCTACTTATTCAGGTTCTTGTAAAAATGCGGTATAGTTTCGATTCCCTTGAAGAAATTGAACAGTCCGTAATGTTCATTCGGTGAATGGATGGCATCAGAATCAAGTCCGAATCCCATCAATATCGTTTTCAAACCAAGAACCTCTTCAAAAAGAGCAACAATAGGAATACTCCCTCCTGATCTCATTGGAATTGGTTCTTTCCCAAAAGTCTCCTTCATGGCATCTGATGCGGCCTGATACGCTCCAAAAGTTATGGGTGTAACGTATGCCTCGCCTCCATGATGTAGGGTAACTTTGGCCTTCATAGTTTTAGGTGTGATCTTCTCAAAGTGCTCCTTAAAAAGGGTCGATATTTTATCAGAATTTTGATTTGGAACCAGTCTCATCGAGATTTTTGCTGATGCCTTGGAAGGCAGAACCGTCTTGGCGCCTTCTCCGATATAACCGCCAACTATTCCATTCACATCCAGCGTAGGCCTTATAGATACTCTTTCGAGTGTAGAGTAGCCTTTCTCACCATTCAATTCCTCTACATCCAGCTCCTCCAGATAGGTGCTGTCATGAATAGGTGCCTGAGCCATTTTAGATCTTTCTTCGTCGCTCACTTCTTCCACATCATCATAGAATCCGGGGATAGTTATCCTGCCATTTTCATCTTTCAATGAGCTGATAAGGTCTGTAAGAACGTTGATCGGATTGTCGACTGCGCCACCGTATAATCCGGAATGAAGATCTCTATTTGGTCCTGTTAATTCCACTTCTACATAACTAAGGCCCCGCAGTCCAACCGTAATAGAAGGAACATCATTGGCAATTATTCCTGTGTCGGAAATGAGGATGACATCAGCTTTCAATTTTTCTTTATTGTCACGAACAAAATCTCCCAGGTGAACAGAACCAACTTCCTCTTCTCCTTCCATCATGAATTTGATATTGCAGGTTAGGTTGTCCGTTTCCTTCATTACCTCATAAGCCTTCACATGCATAAAGGCCTGTCCTTTATCATCACAGGCTCCTCGGGCATAAATTTTTTCGTTTCTGATCTCTGGCTCAAAAGGAGGGCTGTCCCATAACTCAATTGGATCTGCCGGCTGAACGTCGTAGTGACCATAAACCAAAACGGTTGGCCAATCGGGATTCACAATTTTCTCTGCGTATACAATAGGATGTCCCTTGGTTTCACATACCTCAACATTATCAAGTTCCAGTCTGTTAAATTCTTTCTCCAAAAACCTTGCCGCTTTCATCACGTCTTCATCATAGGATGAATCAGCGCTTACAGAAGGTATTCTCAGCCACTCAAAAAGCTCTGACAGGAATCGTTCTTTATTCTTTTCTATGTATTCTTTCATGGGGAAATTCTTGCGGCACACAAGATAGGAACAAAATGCATAAATCATTCTTCACCTCAGTACTTTCAGTGACTTTCCATTAAATTTGCGGCCATGAAAAAATTTGACCACCAGAATTTTGCAGGAAAAAAGGTATTGATTCGTGTTGATTTTAATGTCCCTCTCAACTCCGATTTCAATGTTACCGATGACACCAGAATAAGAAAAGCCTTACCCACTATTGAAAAGGTTTTGAATGACAATGGATCTGTCATTATTATGTCGCATCTGGGCAGGCCGTCATCCGGTTATGAAGAGAAGTTCTCGCTAAAGCACATCGTTCCAACGCTTTCTTCTTTGCTGAATAAAGAAGTGAGATTTTCTCCCAACTGTATTGGAGAGGAGGCCGAATCTCTGGCAAAATCTCTTCAGGGAGGTGAAATTCTTCTTTTGGAAAACCTAAGGTTTCATCCAAATGAAAAGGCCGGCAACGAATCTTTTGCTGAGTCTCTTTCGAAACTGGGAGATTATTATGTAAATGACGCTTTTGGAACAGCCCATAGAGCACATGCGTCAACAACCATTATAGCCAGATTCTTTCCAGAAAATAAGTGCTTTGGTTATTTGATGGAAAATGAGATCGAGCATATCGACAAGTTCCTGAGCGAAGGAAAGAAACCGCTTACCGCTATCATGGGTGGAGCCAAGGTCTCTTCTAAAATCGGCATCATTGAAAACATGCTTGACAAGGTTGACCATCTTATTGTTGGCGGTGGTATGATTTATTCTTTCTTTAAAGCTCAGGGTGGAGATGTTGGGTCTTCACTTGTGGAAGACGACAAGCTTGATCTTGCGCTCAACATATTAAATAAAGCAGAAGAAAAAGGGGTTAAAATTCACCTTCCTTCTGATTCAGTGGTTGCAGACAAGTTCGACAATAATGCTCATAAAAAAGTCGTGCCATCAAATGATATTCCAGATGGGTGGATGGGTCTCGATATTGGCCCTGAGGCAATAAAAGAGTTCTCTGATGTAATATCTAATTCGGCGACCATCTTATGGAATGGTCCGATGGGAGTGTTTGAAATGGACAATTTTTCTAATGGAACAGAGCAGGTTGGTGTCGCAATCTGCAATGCCACCCAAAATGGAGCTTATTCCCTCGTAGGAGGCGGTGACAGTGTTGCAGCCATCAATAAATATGATATGGCAGACAAGGTTAGTTACGTTTCAACTGGTGGCGGAGCTCTCATGGAATACCTTGAAGGAGTGGTTTTGCCTGGCATTCAGGCTATTATCGACTGATCTTCTTCCTGAATCTCTTCCATGATCTGGGGGTATAACCACGGGAATATTCCAACCACAGAATTATATAAAAGAGAGCCTTTTTTATTCTCTTCTCCTATAAAAGGGTATCTGCTGTCAGCTTTGTTCACGAAGTAGAAAATTACGGCAAGAAAGATCAGGTACTTGAGGGTTCCGAACAAAACTCCAAATATTCGATTCACCAATCCGAGAGAAACGGCTTTCACTAATTTCTCAATTGCCCGAGCAATCATGTGCACAACTACTACAATAACGATAAACGTTATGACAAAAGATGCTATCTGAACAGCTTTTGGCGACCAGTCAAATTGAGAATTCAACCACTGCGCCGCTATGAAAGAAAATTTCATGGAACCATAGATGCCAAGGATCAGGGCCAGTAATGATGCGATTTCAATGATCAGCCCTTTTCGAAAACCGTTGTATGCGCCCCAAATCAGAGGAACAAGGATTATGGCATCAAGGAAGTTCATTCTGACCAAAAATAATTTATTCCTTTACACCATATTTGTTACCCGATGAGTGATTTTGAACATGCGGATCTTCAATTACAGTGGAAGACACTTCTCTCTGAATTATCCGAGAATTTTGGAGAAATTGAAGACGTTAAAGACCTCATTTTTCTTATTGGAGTGCAAGAGTTGGGACAAGGATTTCGAAAATTTTCGAAGGATGAAAAACTAGACCTCATGCACATTGGACTGTGCCGCGTTTTAAGCGAATATGCTTATTATGAATATGAAGGTCACGACAAAGACGGCTGGCCGCATTACAAGGCAATCAAAGCCCTTCCGGAACTCTCGGAGAAGGAAAACGAAATTTTAATGAAACAGGCTATCCTAAATTATTTCGAACAGAAGTAGTCAGAAAAGCTTTCGGAGCACGACTCGTACATCGTATATATTTTCCTCACCAGCAGGTGCGCGCTTCGTTTCGAATCTTGCAACCGTGTATCCTACATAAGGACACCATTCTCCGCCGGCCTCAGTTGTGTCACATGGAAAATATTCGCCTTTCACCTCTATAATAGCCGAATAAGGGTATTCAAAAGTCACCTGTCCGGCACTATTTGTCAAGCCCTCTTTAATAAAGTTTACATTAATTCTCTTGAAATTTATGCAGTCCAGCGTGTCAAAACATGGGTGTGTATATACCCTTGCTCCTACAAGTTTTGCCCCGGTTGTATCCACTACGGTGTACCTTACCTGGGGTGTTATATCTTTCTTGCATGCGAAAGCTACAATTGCGATCAATCCTACTATTGCTAAATATCCTCTTGCTTTCATATAAAGCGGCTAATGATTAATATTGCCAATTGGGCGAATAACAAAAGTAATTATTTTTTTTATGCCCGAAATCTGGTCAAAATGGCTGTACAGGAGCAAATAAATAAAATAAAACAAGAAATCAACGAAGCCGTGATTTCTTCCAAAGAGGATTTGGAACAGTTCAGAATTGCTTTTCTGGGTTCAAAGAACAAGATCAAGGATCTTTTTGCCCTAATGAAAGAAGTGGCTGCCGAGGACAGAAAAGCTCTTGGTAAAGACCTGAATGAATTGAAAAATCTCGCAACAGAAAAGTTCGAGTCATTGAATAATTCTGTAGCTAAAAGTCAAAAAGGGCCAACCAGCAAGGAGGATCTGACCGCGCCGGTTGCCGGTTTTCATGGAAGCAGGCATCCAATTTCTATTGTGAGAAATGAAATTGAAGAGATCTTCACGCGGATTGGCTTCAACATTTCTAAGGGGCCTGAGATCGAAGATGACTGGCATAATTTCTCGGCATTGAATTTTCCTGAAGATCACCCTGCAAGAGATATGCAGGATACTTTTTTCATAAGCAATGAATATTCTTTGCGAACACATACCTCATCGGTGCAGATAAGGGTTATGGAAAATACAGCTCCTCCAATTCGAACCATCTCACCTGGCAGAGTCTTCAGAAATGAGGCAATCTCAGCCAGAGCTCATTGCATCTTTCACCAGGTTGAGGGTCTTTATATCGATAAAGGAGTCTCATTTGCAGACCTGAAACAGGTGCTATATTACTTTGCGAAGGAATTCTTTGGTCAGAACGTTTCTGTGCGTTTCAGGCCTTCTTACTTCCCATTCACAGAGCCGTCTGCCGAAATGGATGTATCATGCAATATTTGTGGTGGCAAGGGATGTAACATCTGTAAATACACCGGGTTTGTAGAAATCTTGGGGTGTGGAATGGTGGACCCGAATGTCCTGGAAAATTGCCGCATTGACAATGAGGTTTATTCCGGTTATGCTTTTGGTATGGGGGTGGAACGACTAACCATGCTCAAATATGGCATCAATGATCTGCGTCTCTTCTTTGAGAACGACGTGAGATTCTTAAAGCAATTTGAAGGGGAGCTTTAGTCGATCTGACTTAGCTTCAGCATATTTACCTGCCCTTTGTCCTTGATCGGCATGCTGGCCACATTGATGATGAAGTCGCCAGAGTGCACATCACCGCTTTCTTTCAAAATAAATTTGATGTCTGCGATGGTATGGTCTGTACTAACAAATTTATCATAGTAGAAGGCTTTTACGCCCCAAACCAGACTTAGCATATTTAAGATCTCTTTATTACTGCTGAACACAAAAATCATGGCCTTGGGTCTGAAGCTGGAAATCTTAAAGGCCGTGTATCCCGAATGCGTCATGGTAATAATTCCTTTGGTATCTGTTCTTTGAGCTAATCTTGAGGCGCTATAACAAATCGAATCAGTAATGAACCTTTCTTCACCTCCTTTAGGTGGAAATTCATAATTGTGATCTTCTTCTGATTTCTCCACTTCAGAAATAATCTTGCTCATATTCTCCACAACCTGAACAGGATACTTTCCTACCGATGTTTCCGCACTCAACATCACGGCGTCGGCACCATCCATAACGGCGTTGGCAACATCATTCACTTCGGCCCTTGTAGGTCTGTGATGCTGGATCATACTTTCCATCATCTGGGTGGCAATGATTACAGGCATTCCCAAAGTCAGAGATTTTTTAACCAGTTTCTTCTGAAGGAGCGGAACTTCTTCCATAGGCATTTCTACACCCAGGTCTCCACGGGCCACCATCAAGGCATCGGCCTCCTTCATGATATCATCGATCCTCAGGATGGCTTCCGGTTTCTCAATCTTCGCAATCACCCGGCAAATACCACTTTTTTCAGAGATAAGGTGTTTCAGTTCAATGATGTCTCGTGCAGATCGAACAAAAGATAAGGCCACCCACTCAACCTTGTTTTCTATGGCAAAATTCAAATCTTCATGATCTTTTTCCGTCATGCTGGGTAATGACAGATCTGAATTTGGCAGATTCACTCCTTTCTTGGAAGATAAAGTGCCTCCTCGAATAACCTTCAGGCTTACAACTCCTTTTGCTGGTTTCGATTCCACAACTTCAAGGTATAATTTGCCGTCATCGATCAAAACCGCTTCTCCTTTTTTCAAGTCCTTTGCAAAATCCTCATAATTTACACCAAGCACTTTAGTGGTACCAATGATTTCCGGATCCGTGTGAATCTCAATTTTGTCTCCTTCGTTAAGGGTAATCTCGTTGTTTTCAACGTTTCCAATTCTGATCTTAGGCCCTTGAAGGTCTGCTAGTATCGCTACATTCTTTTGAAGCTCCTTATTTATCTGTCGGATGGTTTTGATCACATCAGAATATTCTTCATGTGAGCCATGAGAAAAATTAATTCGACAAACATTGACACCTGCATTTATCAGATCAATGAGCACTTCCTTTGTATTCGTTGATGGGCCAATGGTGGCCACTATTTTAGTCTTATTCTCCATTAAGGGATTAGAATAACAAGATTGGTTTAGATTTTAGCGTCTGTGCATCAAGTTTGACTGTTGTTAAAACAATTTCAATACTCTGCACTTTCTGTTTTAGTTCGGATACCTTCTCGGTGTGGCCAAAGCCACTAATTTTGAAGATATAGTCCATTTGGGCCAATTCCGGAATTAACACGTTTCCTTCAAATTTGTTGTCGATGAGGCAATAATTTAAATGGTTGACCTCATCATAATATCTATGCGTGGGGAAGTCATATTCTTCCTGATTCTTGTTCGACGTGGCAATGGCCTCATCCCTTTTTAAATGAATGCTCAGGCTCCTATTCAATTCCCAGCTCAATCGATAATCTTTAGAATGACAACTTATTCCCAAAAGAGAGAAGTCATAATCATCTTCTATGTCGAGTGTGATCTTCACAACAATGAATTACGCAGTAAAAGTAATTAAATCACCACGTTGTTGCCGACAGGTAATGTGCATTAAGGTTAATAATTCCTTAATTCAGAAAAATACTGTTTACAATTAAGTAATGTGAAGCTTAGTCTTCGTACTTCTTAAAGATCACAGATGCATTATGACCACCAAATCCAAATGTGTTGCTCAAAGCGGCATTAACTTCCCTTTCCTGAGCTTTATTGAATGTGAAATTCAGATTCGGATCAAAACCAGGATCATCTGTAAAATGATTGATTGTTGGCGGTACAATGCTCTCTCTCACTGACATCAGAGCTGCCATCGCTTCAATTGCTCCTGCGGCACCCAAAAGGTGACCAGTCATCGATTTTGTTGAGCTTATATTGAGGTTGTAGGCATTCTCACCGAACACTTCCACAATGGCCTTTGACTCAGCAATATCTCCCAGAGGCGTAGAGGTTCCATGAACATTGATGTAATCAATCTCATTGGCACTCATGCCTGCATCGTTCAGAGCATTCCTCATCACATTAGTGGCACCAAGACCTTCCGGATGAGGAGCTGTAATATGATGCGCGTCAGCGGATAAACCACCTCCTACAAATTCGGCATAAATCTTTGCTCCACGAGCTTTCGCGTGCTCAAGTTCCTCAAGAATGAAAGCTCCCGAACCTTCTCCCAGTACAAATCCATCTCTATCGAGATCGAATGGGCGAGAAGCTGTCTCCGGAGAGTCGTTTCTTGTAGAAAGAGCATGCATAGCGTTGAATCCACCCACACCTGGTTCGTTAACAGCCGCTTCGGAACCACCTGCAACAATTACATCTGACTTACCCAGCCTGATGTACATCAAGGCGTCGATAAGAGCATTTGTAGAGCTGGCGCAAGCTGAAACGGTGGTGAAGTTGGGACCCCTGAAACCATATTTAATTGAAATATGACCAGCTGCTATGTCCGCAATCATTTTTGGGATAAAGAACGGGTTATACCTGGGTGTGCCATCTCCCTGAGCGAATCCGGTACATTCTTTTTGGAATGTCTCCAGTCCACCGATTCCAGCACCCCAAATGACACCCACCCTGTCACTATCCACTTTTTCTACATCGAGGCCTGAATCTTCTACGGCATCGGTAGCTGTGACAAGGGCATATTGTGCAAAAAGGTCTAGTTTTCTGGCCTCTTTTCGGTCAAAATACTCCTGGGAATCGAAATTCTTTACTTCACAGGCGAACTGTGTTTTGAACTTCGATGCATCAAATCTTGTAATGGGAGCGGCTCCGCTTTTACCCGCAACAAGATTCGTCCAAAATTCCTCGGCTGTATTTCCCAAAGGGGTAACCGCGCCAAGGCCAGTAACTACTACTCGCTTCAATTCCATCTGAAAGGATAGAATTTATATTATTTCGCGTTGTCGTTGATGTATTTTACAGCATCACCAACTGTGGCGATTTTCTCTGCTTGATCATCTGGAATGGCAATGTTGAATTCCTTTTCAAATTCCATGATCAATTCTACTGTGTCCAGGGAATCTGCTCCAAGGTCATTAGTAAAGCTAGCTTCGTTTGTAACTTCGCTCTCGTCTACTCCTAGTTTGTCAACAATAATTGCTTTTACTCTTGATTCTGTATCTGCCATGTTAATAGATTTAAATTAAGACAAGGTGCAAATAAAATGATTTATTGGCAATATTTTCCAATTTCTTGGCAAATATAAATACTTCTGCCAACTATCAGTATTCTATAAGTATTTCGTTCAGCTCTTTCCTTGATAGCACAGGCACCTCATGATCCCTTTCCGGATAGCCCACCGGTATCAATAAAAATGGCCTTTCATTGTCTGGTCTGCCAAGAATTTTAGAAAGGAACTTCAAAGGACTTGGCGTGTGAGTTAGTGTATATAAGCCGCATTGATGCAGCGCCATCAAAAGAAAGCCGGTAGCAAGACCTACAGACTCATTGACATAATAGTTGGTTTTCTTTCCTTCGCCATCATTGTCATAAACCTTTTTAAAAACGACAATTAGATAGGGCGCTCTTTCTAAAAAAGGCTTCTCCCAATTGGTGCCAAACTTCTCAAGGTCCTTAAGCCATTCATCACTCATCCTGCCCGAGTAATTTACTTTCTCTTCTTCCTCGGCAGCCTTTCGTATCTCTCTCTTGATATCAGGATCCGACACCAGACAGAATGTCCAAGGTTGTTTATGTGCGCCTGATGGTGCTGTGGAAGCTGTCTTGATCGCGTTTAGAATTGCTTCCTTTGGAACCGCTTCATCACTGAATTCTCTTATGCTCCTTCTCTTATTCATTTCGCGGAAAAAGTTCTCACTTCTCTCTATCTGTTCTTCTTTCTCTAATTTCCGCCACTCGTATTTTTTAAAGCCTTCCATATGTATTAACATTGCAATCGGGCTAAGTTAATTCAAAAGCACTTTATGAAAAAAATCGCCATACTCGCCTCAGGCAGCGGCACAAATGCAGAAGCTTTGATCAGGCATTTCGAGAATTCTGATGCCGGAGAGATCTCTGTGGTGATGAGTAATAAAGAAAATGCAGGTGTATTGGAACGAGCCGACAGGTTGGGAATTCCGCGATCCACTTTTTCTAAAAGTGACCTGGAGAGTGGATCTCTGGGCAATCAACTGAATTCTCTGAATATTGACTTTATTATTTTGGCTGGCTTTCTGCTGAAAATTCCCGAAGAGCTGATCGCACAGTTTCCCGACAGAATAATAAATATTCATCCAGCTCTTTTACCAAAATATGGCGGAAAAGGCATGTACGGAATGAATGTACATAAGGCGGTTATTGATAACAAAGAATCGGCATCAGGCATTACCATTCATTTGGTAAATGAAAATTACGACGAAGGTCGTCATCTTTTTCAGGCAGAAATCGATGTAGAAGAAGAGGATACGCCGGAGTCTTTGGCGGAAAAAATCCATGTACTAGAACACCGACATTTTCCTGAAGTGGTGGAGAAATACGTTCGAGAATTATCGATTCCTGATTCCTGATTCCAGAATTCTGAAATGTTGTTTTAAAAGGAGGTAAGATTAACTTTTTGGCTTAGTGTCTTGAACATTGATTTCAGGGCTTGTTAGAATTGATTCAACTCAGTTAATCCAGACCTAACCTCTGGAATCTGGATTCTGGAATCAGGAATCTTGATTCACCTCGGGTGCAGCCAATAAATTGGATTCAGCGTATTCATCCCTTTCCAAAGCTCGAAATGAATCTGAGTCTTGGTGTTGGCATCTTCGCTCACAAGTACCCCTATATCTTGCTTCGTAGTAACCTTATCACCGGCTTTCACAAACACTTCTGACATGTAAGAATAGACGCTCAGGTATTCACCATGTCTGACCAGAACTGATTTCCCTTCCCCGGGAATGATAAGAACCTTACTCACAACTCCTTCAAAAATGGATCGGGCAATAGATCCCCTGTTCGTACTTATGTCAATTCCATTATTCTTGATCATAATGTTTTTCAAAACAGGGTGAGGATGGGTTCCATATTCCCCGGTGATCACCCCTTTTTCAACCGGCCAGGGCAACTTCCCTTTGTTGGCAGAGAAGTTCATAGATAACTTCTTAGCTTCCGGAGTCATCGGGAATCCTTTTGAAGAACCTCCGGATTTAGCTGCAGCTTCTCGAGCTTTTCGAATTTCTTCACGGATAATCTCCTCGATTGCCTTCTGCAATTTGTCGGCCGTTCTTTGTTTTCTCTTCAGGTCCTTTAACAACTCTTTTTCTTTCTTCTTCAAGTTGGTCAACACACCTTCCTGTTCTACCTTTTCTCGAGTATAGTTCTGTCTTTCATTTTCAAGTGAATTGAGCAGAGTCTGTTTTTCAACCCTTATGTCCTCAAGTCGTGCAATTTTCTTGTCAATTGAGTTCTTCGTCTTCTCAATTAATTGAGCCTGACGTTTTCTATAGCTAGTGTATTGCTGCAAATATTTAAGCCTCTTGTAGGCCTGATTAAAATCCTTTGAAGAAAAAAGGAACATCAGTCTATTATAGGACGACCTGTTCTTATAGGTATAATAGAGCATTTCCGAATATTCCTCTTTAAGTTCCTGGAGATCTGATTCGAGTGAGGCAATTACCGCCTTGTTCTTTTCAATTTTCTTATCGAGCAATCTCACTTCCTGTTGAATGGTATAAATTATCTCCTCCCGGTTTTCGATCTTTTTATTGATCTTGACCAGTTGATCCATTGAGCTCGACTGATTTTTTTTCGTCTCTTCAATCAGTTCATTGGTATACTCAATTTCCTCCTGAAGCTTGCGCTTTTTATTTTGTAACTCTTGTTTGGTCTGAGAAAAAGAATTGGCAGACAGAAATGTTGCCAGAATGATAAGATAAACTCTAGAGCTCAACCTTCTTGTATTTAGCTGGAATTGAAAAAGGTGTGGAAATGTCATGGTCCAAAGATATCTTGTATAAGTCAATGTCAAGGCTTATGAAATTACTTCCTTCAACAGTCATATTAACATGATGTGGAATCAGATTATTATCCACTTCTTTAAAATCACTGTACTCTGTTTTCAGCATTCCATTGAAGTAATAGTCCTTGACCAGCATACTTTTCACTTTCAAATCATAAGGGTCGATCTGCACTTCTATGGCCAGGCCCTCATACTTTCTGGGTTTTCGTTTTTGCTTTTTTTCAAGTATTTCTTTGGCCTTATCTGCATCCTTCTCTTCTTGCCTTTCGATCTTTTTTTCTAATCGATCAATTTTCTTTTCCATCCAGTCCTTGTCAAGTCTTCTTTCTGAAATGGTACTGACTACATAGTTTGTGTCGTTGTATTTTAACCGGTATTTATCATTTTCAGCTATATAAAACCAATCCCCCAATATTATTTTTTGAAGATTTGATAAACTGAGAATGTCAGAATTGAGATAGGACTGCATCACATCATAATGTTCGCTGATGTAGGTTCTTTCCTTGTAGTTTACAATTTTAATGCTGTCTTGTGTGATGAGGGTTTTGGCTCCGGCAATGCCCAACAGGGAAAGAGAGGACCAAATCACAGAATCTTTGTGCATTCGAATGCTTGCTTTGAAAGAAGTATTCTTCTTTCCATCCGAAACTGTCACACTAGCCCTCATAGAAAGGTTCTTGTATTGAAGGTCTTTTTCCTGAGTCAATTCTATGACCTTCTCAGGACTTCTATAAATGGTAGCCTTTCGATCGGCGTCTTTGGTAACCTTGCATGATGACATGACCGTCACAGTCAAAATCAACAAATACAAAAACGTATTTCTGTTACTTCGCGACCGAGTTGATCTTTTCTTCAATTTCATTCGAAGCATCTCCACTTTCTTTCGCCTTTTCCCAATACTTAAGAGCACCTGAAGAATCCCCAAGTTTTATCAGAATATCACCTGCATGCTCCAGGACTTCTCCGCTCAATTCACCGCCATTATTCAATGCTTTCTGAATATAGGTATTCGCCTCCTCATACCTTTCTAATTTATATAGTATCCAGGCATAAGTATCCAGATATGTGGCAGAATTCGGTTCCAGGTCATTGGCTCTTTTTGACATATAAAGGGCCCTTTCCAGTTTGTCTTCTCTAAGGCTGAGATAATAACTGTAGTTGTTCAGTGCAATCGTGTTGTTTGAATCAATTTTCAATGCTTTCTCAAATGCATCATCAGAAAGGTCATGTCTTCCTGCCTGATTATAAGAGTCACCCATTCCCAGATAGAATTGTACCTGCAATGGTGGATTGTCAATAATTAGGTTCACTCCTTGTCTGTATGCTTCGGCAGCTTCTTCATATTCTTCAAGTTGACTTTTTGCAAAACCAAGGAAGTAGTAACTGGCCGGTTGATTCGGGAATAAATCGATGGCCTGTTGAGAATGAATGGCCAGGGTGTCGAATTTTTGTTGGTCTGCTTCCAATATCAGAAGTTGACTCCAGATGGGATATCTTGAAGCATCAATTTCGACAGCCTTCATGTAATGATTTCGGGCTTTCTCCGGGTCGCCGTAATTCAATTGAATGTCTCCATTGATTGTCAGAACCGGTGCATTCTCGGGGTGTGCCTTGAGCAATACCTCACCTAATTCAATGAGGTCCTTCCTGAATTCTTTATCCCGATCTGCAAGATCGAAGAAAGACAGAATGGTTTTTACTTTTTCATCCACATCCAGGCTCGGGTCGGCAAAGGCTATTTTCAGGTGATCCAATGCTTTGTTGAACTGACCTTTGGTTCTGTAATATTCTGCAAATGAAATATGAACGCTGGCATCATTGGGAAACTTTTCGGCTGCAACTTTATATTGTTTCAGGGCCTTATCGTCCATTCCGTTCACATTATATATCTCGGCAAGTAAAAGGTAGTATTGGACGTTATCCGGGAACATCTCAATCAGACTTTCAATTTCTTCAGCTGCTTTGTTAACCTCCCCATTCTGAAGATACAGGTATTGTTTCTTCAACTTTATTTCCTCGCTTGGTCCGACTTGTTTTTCCAGATCGTCATATACCCGGATTGCTGATTCGTAATCCTTTTTAAGAACATAGAGTAATGACAATTCGAGGTATGTGTTGACTTTGGTCGGGAATTTCTCAACGATGTCCTCAAACTCTTTTATGGCCGCATCGAATTGCTGATTATTCTTAAGAATTTCAGCATAGAGAAGCCTGTAGTAATAATTCATTGGATCCAACTCAGCTGCCTTGCTCGCATATTCCACTGCTTCATCATTTCTTCCGAGATGCATGTAAATATTGCCAAGCTCAAAATAGGGTGCCGGCTGACTAGGATCGATCTTTATGCAATGTTCGTATAGCTTGGCTGCCTGCTCAAGATCTGAGAGCATTTTGGCCTTGCTCGCATCGATGTATAATCGTTCGAATTTCTGTTTGTCCTTATAGGAAATTTCCCCTTTTTTGCCCTTTTTCTGCGCTTCGACATCCACGGATGAAGCCAGAAAAATAGCCAGGGCGATGATATGTAAAATGTTCTTATACAAGATACTACAAGGAGATGTTATTAAAATCTCCTAGGCTTAAATCTTTGGATTGGGCCGTATATTCAACCTGGTTACCAATCATTGAATTGGAAATATTTTCTCCTGAAATCTTAGTATTCTCACCAACAATGCTATCGGATATAACGCAGTTTTCAACCACCGTGTTGTTGCCAAGAGAAACATTAGGACCGATGACAGAATTCTTAATACTAACCCCTTTGCCAATAAAACACGGATCGATTATTACTGCATTTTCTTTAGAAAGTTCTGAGCTTATTTCGTTTCCTTCCCGCTGGAGAACTCTCCCATTTGTATAAACTGTGGCATTTTTATTTCCACAGTCAAGCCATTCTTCAACCTCACCAGCATAGAATTTCTTGCCTTTTTCCTTCATGTTCTCAAGGGCATTGGTCAGCTGATACTCACCTTTATCCATGATGTTGTTATCGATCAGGTATTGAAGTTCTGATTTCAAGTTCGCACCGTCCTTGAAGTAATAGATTCCTATGATGGCAAGGTCGGAAACAAATTCCTGAGGCTTCTCAACAAATTCATTGATAACGCCGGCATCGTCAAGTTTAACTACTCCAAAAGGCCTTGGATCTTCCACTTTCTGAACCCAGATAATACCATCCTTACTTTCGTCAAGTGTAAAGTCGGCGTAAAACAATGTGTCGGCAAAAGCCACAACCACTTTTCCATCCAAAGAATCTCCAGCACAAAGAACTGCATGTGCTGTTCCCAGGGCTTCTTCCTGATGATATATGCTTCCTTTGGCGCCCAGGTTTGACGCGACTTCTTTCAGATCATTTTCAACTTTTTCACCAAAGTCACCAATGATGAAAGCAATTTCTTCAACCTCCTCATCACAAACGTCAACAATGCCTTCTACTAGCCGTTGCACAATGGGTTTGCCTGCTACGGAAAGCAAGGGTTTAGGTGTTGTAAGGGTATGCGGGCGCATTCTTTTTCCTATGCCCGCCATGGGAACAATAATTCTCATGATGTGTAATTGGATTACTGAGTGCCAGTGCTGCCAAAGCCGCCGGCCCCTCTTTCAGTTTCGATTAATTCAGTCGTTTCTTCCCACTCGATGCTTTCGTGCTTTGCTATGACCATTTGAGCAACTCTCTCTCCATCTTCAATAATTACATTATCATTTGAAAGATTGACAAGGATCACGCCAATTTCACCTCTGTAATCAGCGTCAATTGTGCCCGGAGTGTTCAATACAGAAATGCCCTTTTTATATGCTAGCCCACTTCTCGGTCTCACCTGGGCTTCATAACCAACGGGCAATTCGATGAAAAGACCGGTTTTTATCAGGGCCCGATCCAGTGGCTTGAGTTCGACAGATTCGTCCATATTCGCTCTCAGGTCAAGGCCTGCAGAATGATCTGTCTCGTATTGAGGCAGAGCATGTTTCGATTTATTTATTACTCTAACTTTCATTGCTAAAACGGATGCTAAATTATCAATTTTTTAGGCTTCTCAAGGAGGTAAAAAGCACCTGCAATAAGAAGAAGAACGGTATTTCTGACCAGGTAGCCTGTGGTTTCTTCGAAATCTATTTTTGAGAGAGAATAATATATTAGTAATACACCTGCGAAATACACCAGAATTTTAAGAACAGGGTATGGTACATGGTAGTATTTTCTGCCAAGGAAATACGATACAACTGCCATCGAAGAATAACATGCCAGAGTTGCCCAGGCCGATCCTTCATATCCGAGTTTTGGAATTAAGAGAATATTCAAAACCAGGGTGACTGAGGCGCCAAAAACGGCAATATAAGCGCCGATCATTGTCTTGTCCGTCAGCTTATACCAAACTGATAGGTTATAATATATACCCAGGAATATGTTTGCCATCAGTAATATTGGAACCACCGTTACGCCAACTCTATATTCCTCTCCTACAAACCACATGACCAGATCAATGTTGAACATCAGCGCCACAAAGATGAAGAGACAGACGATCACAAAGTATTTCATGAGAAGAGCGTACATTTCTTTGGCGTCTGTGTCTGTCGACTTATTAAAGAAAAATGGTTCTGCGGCATACCTATAGGCTTGCACAAAAAGGGTAATCAAAATTGAAACCTTGTAACAGGCTCCGTAGATTCCAACCTGTGCCATCGTGTAATCAAGAGAATTATTTTCGAGGAGCAAATATTTTAAAAGAATCCTGTCAATGCTTTCATTAATAATGCCGGCAAGTCCGGCCACAAGCAAGGGCAGGCCATAGAATATCATCTTTTTTAGTAAGGCCGTATCAAGCTTTTGTCTCAGCTTGAGTACATAAGGAGACAACAATAGTATCTTGGTTATGGCCGAAACCAAATTGGCAATGAATACATAACCTACTCCGATCTGGTCAGAATAAGTATGATCAATAAGCCAATTCGTTTCATTTTGAAGATAGGCAGGCTTACAGTATTTGACCCAATAGAGGACAAGTATTACATTGATGCTGATTGAAAAGAGATTCACAAAGGCAAATCGAAAGGCTTTATTCTCGTGCCTCAACTTTGCCAATGGAATTGAAGAAATGGCATCAAGACTTACAATAATGGCAAACCATGAAATGTATTCAGGGTTATCCGGGTACTGAATAAGGTCTGCCAGACTTTGAGAAAATATCAGACAGAGGGTCATGAATATCATGCCCGTTGTAGCTACCGGAAATAATGCGGTTTGATAAACTCGATTCGGATTTTCAGATTTACTGACATATCGGAAGAAGGCGGTTTCCATGCCATATGTCAGCATAACAACAAGAAATGCAACAAAGGCATACATCTCTGTGACCACCCCATATTCCTTCGGCAAGAATGCGTAGGTAAGAATAGGAGTTAGCAGATAATTCAGAAATCTGCCCAGAATGCTGGACAGTCCATAAATGGCCGTTTGACCGGCTAACTGTTTAAGAGATTGCAATCAATCTATATTTCTGGCTAAGATAGGTCTATGAAGTTGAGCTTTAAGGGCGATTGACCATTGTTTTGAACACCTTTGTTAACCGGCTAGTTGCCAGAAAATTCGGGTCTTCTTTTTTCTACGAAGGCCACTGTTCCTTCTTTGAAATCCTCTGTGCCAAAACACTTTCCAAATTCTTCAATTTCCACGTCATAACCGTTCACACCATCCTGAAAACCGGCATTGATAGCTTTTATTGCCCCTGCTATTGCCGTAGGTGAATTTTTTATGATTTTTTTAGAAATTTCGAAACACTTTTCAACCAGCTCACTCTGCGTAGTGACATGATTAACAAGTCCGCATTCTAAAGCCTGTTCTGCAGTGATCATTTCAGCCGTGGTAATCATTTCCATGGCCCTGCCTTTGCCCGCCAATTGAGCCAGTCTTTGGGTGCCTCCATAACCAGGAATCACTCCAAGACCTACTTCAGGTAATCCCATCTTTGCGCTGTGTGAGGCAACTCTCATGTGGCAAGACATGGCCAATTCGAGTCCTCCTCCAAGAGCAAAACCATTTACGGCCGCAATAACCGGGGTTTTCATTTGTTCCACAAGGTCAAAAAGTTTTTTCTGACCATCATGGCTTAGTTTCTTTCCCTGAGCGATATCAAATTTATAGAACTCCTTAATGTCCGCTCCTGCAACAAAGGCTCTGTCACCAGCGCCAGTCAACACAATCACCCTAACTTCCGGATTCTCTTCCAAAGAGGAAAATGCTTTATTCAGCTCATCGATGGTTTGTACATTCAATGCATTCAATTGATCAGGGCGGTTGATGGTCAACAAAGCCTTCTGATCATTGATCTCAACTAATAGGTTTTCGTAAGACATGCCTGGATTATTTTTCTCTGTTTGTTAATTGTAGAGTTAAATTTATCAATTCCTCCTTAGCTTTTTCGTCACCCTTAATATTGTCCAGGATTTCTTTTGCTTCGAATAAAAGAGCATTGGCTCTTTCCCTGATCCTGTCGTGCGCACCCGTTTTCTTAAAGAAGTCCTTAACCTGGTTTACTTTGTAGTCGTCTGAAAGAGTGTCTGAATTGAAGACTTTTTCAAATTCTTTCTTGTCCTCTTCTTCAAGATATTCCAAGGTGTTCAAATAGAGATAGGTCTTCTTTCTGGCGATTATATCACCTCCGACTTTTTTGCCAAATTTCTCAGGATCCCCAAAAGCATCGAGATAATCATCAATAAGCTGAAAAGCCGTGCCTGCTTTCATGCCATATTCATACATTGAGTCTGAATCCGATATGCTTCCTCCAGCTGCAAGTGCACCAATTTTTAAACTTCCGGCCATCAGAACAGCCGTTTTCATGCCGATCATTTTAATGTATTCATCGAGAACAACATCATCCCGCATCTCAAAATCCATGTCCATCTGTTGACCTTCGCAAACTTTGATTCCCGTATCTATGAAGCATTCGAGAATTGCCGGAAGTGTTTCCGGATTGCATTTTGATAATTCAGCGAATGAAAGTGAGTACATAACGTCTCCACTTAAAATAGCTGTATTTGAATCCCACTTTTTGTACACCGATTCTTTGCCCCGTCTCAACGGAGCGTTGTCCATAATGTCATCATGAACAAGGGTAAAATTGTGGAATATTTCCACGGCAAGAGCCTGATGTATACTGTCTTCGTCATTTCCTCCAAAGATCCTGGATGAAATCATTAGAAGAAGAGGCCTTAATCTTTTTCCTCCATTTTCGAGGGTATATGAAATTGGGTCGTATAGGTTTGGCAGGTCGGTTGGAAGATCCAGATTATTTAGTTCATCTTCAATCTTCGCAGATAATTCTTTTATCATGCTTCATTTAAAAGATAAAAGCTCTTTTCCAATAGTTTGTTTATGCCTTCATCGAGGCTGATCATAGGTTTCTTGAGCAGTTTTTTCATTTTTGTGGTATCCGGATTTCTTCTGCTCATGTCTCCCTCATCCAATGGTGGAAGGAAGGTAATCGCCGACTTCGAATTGGTCAGGTCCACAACTTTTTGAGCCAGTTCCAGGATAGATATTTCCACATCACTTCCGATGTTAACCACATCGTTGATGAATTTGTTTTCATAGAAAGCATTCATCGTAGAATCGATGTTGTCATCAATATAACAGAAGGTTCTGGTCTGACTGCCATCTCCATAAATGGTAATCTCTTCATTTCTTAATGCTCTGGCGATAAACTTTGAAATAACAAATTCCCTGCTTTGAGCAGGACCATATGTATTGAAGAATCTAAAAATCGTGTAATCCATTCCAAATTCTTTCTTGAATGACTTCATGTATGCTTCACCAACATTCTTGACAATTGCATATGGCAGTCTGGAATTCAGAGGGGTTGTGTGTTCGTTCTGAGGTAGTTCAACCGGCTCGCCGTAAACCTCTGACGAAGAGCTGTAGAATACTCTTTTTACACCTGTATTTTTCGACAGTGACATTATGTTGCGAAGACCCGTTATATCGTTCAGCACCAGGATAGGATTGGCCAGGGTTCTCTGAACGCCAACTATTGCTGCATAGTGAAAAACATATTCAAAATTATACCTGGCAAAAATGTCAGAGATCTCTTTGATATTGTTCACATCTTCTTTGATGAAAACCAGGTTTTTTCTGGAATTGGGAAGGTTTTCCTGATGTCCGGTTAATAGATTGTCAACGACAACCACAAAATTTGATTTGTCCTCGGTTAGGCGATGTACGAGGGCACTTCCGATGAATCCGGCTCCTCCGGTGACTAAAATGTTACGTTTCATATAATCTTATTCGTAAAACTGGAGTAAATAGTTACCATATCCGCTTTTAAATAATGGTTCGGCTATTTTTTTTAATTGTTCTTTATCGATAAATCCTTCCTTATAGGCAATCTCTTCTATGCACCCAATTTTGAGTCCCTGTCGTTCCTCAATGACCTGCACATATTGAGCCGCCTGCATCAAACTTTGAAAAGTTCCCGTGTCGAGCCAGGCCGTTCCCCGGTCCAGAATATCCACCTTCAACTTACCGTCTTCCAGGTATTTTCTATTCACATCGGTGATCTCATATTCTCCCCGTGCGCTAGGCTTCAGATTTTTACTTATCTCGATTACCTGATTGTCGTAAAAGTACAGGCCAGGTACGGCGTAATTACTTTTTGGTTCCTTCGGTTTTTCTTCAATTGATAAGGCTCTGTATTCCTCATCAAACTCAACCACACCATATCTTTCCGGATCTGAAACATGGTAGGCAAAAATCAACCCGCCCTCTGAATCGGTATTCTTTTTGAGTTTGGATGCAAAGCCAGTGCCATAAAAAATATTGTCGCCAAGAATGAGAGCCACATTTGAGTCTCCAATGAATTCCTCACCGATCACAAATGCCTGAGCCAGTCCGTTCGGAACTTCCTGAACGGCATACTCAAACCTGCATCCCAAATGAGAGCCGTCACCCAAGAGGTTCTTAAAACTCTCATTATCCTGGGGTGTGGTGATAATGAGAACTTCCCTTATACCAGCCAACATTAACGTTGAGAGCGGATAATAGATCATTGGTTTATCGTAAACCGGCATAAGCTGTTTACTTACAGAAAGCGTGAGTGGATGAAGTCTCGAACCCGTTCCTCCGGCTAGAATTATTCCTTTCATTCCTCTTCTTTCTTGTTTTCCAAATTCAGCTCATCTATCTCAATATCCTCTTCTTCATCAAGGATTTGCAATAATGCCTCATGCTCAAAGGCCTTGGTAGTAAGTCGACGATCCAGACTTAAAAGCAATGAAGGCAATAGGATTAGGTTGGCGTTCATTGCAACAAAAAGTGTGAATGAAACAAGCATTCCTAATGCAACCGTTCCTCCAAAATCCGAAGCTGTGAATACACAGAATCCAAAGAAAAGGACCACGGATGTATAAATCATACTGATTCCTGTTTCCCTCAAGGCGTCAAGAACAGCCATTTTGAAGCTGATTTTCTGAGTTTTTAATTCCTGTCTGAATTTGGCGAGATAATGAATGGTGTCATCAATTGAAATACCAAAAGCAATACTGAAGATCAATATGGTTGATGGTTTCAGTGGCACGTCAAAAAATCCCATAGCGCCAGCTGTAACTACAAGTGGAATCAGGTTTGGAATCAGAGAAACTAGAACCATTCTCAGTGAATAAAACAAGGCCGCCATGAGGAATGAGATCACAACGATGGCCATGATCAAGCTAGTGAAGAGGTTCTTAACCAGATACTTCGTTCCTTCCAGGAAGATGACACTTGTTCCGGTGAGATTAACATCGTATTTCTTCGGATCAAAAATTGAATCAATGACGGGTTTCAACTCCTGTAAAAGCGTATCCATCTCGCCGGTTCCCACATCTTCCACCTGAACTGCGAGCCTCGTAATTCTTCGATTTGAATCAACAAATGACTTGATCATATCAGTCCCTTTACCATCCTTGTTCGTCAGATAAGGCGCCAGGAAGCTCTTGTCCTGATTGTTAAACAGGGCATACTTTTTTGGATTTCCATTGTAAAAGGCCTGTCTTGAAAATTTAACACCATCCACAATGGATATGGGTTTAGAGAATAATTCAAAGCGCGCCAATTCCTTTTGCAGTTTCTCAATCTTTCTGAGTGTTGAGATCTGCATGGCCTTACCATCTTTCTTCGTATCGATGGTTATCTCGAAGGGAATCAGTCCGTTGAATTTTGATTCAAGATATCTTAGATCCTGATATACCGATTCTTCTTTTGGAAGGTCATCTGAAATATTTCCTGTGGTTTTAATTCTTGAAATACCGTAAACGCTGGCAGCAATGAAGAGCAGTGTCACCAGATAAACCTTATTTCTGTGATTCATCACAATGTGTTGCATCCGATCAATCACGACGGTCATCCAGCGACTTTCAAGATGCTTGGTGTGACGATGCAATGGGGCGCTCGAAAAGCTATAGATAATCGGTACAATTGTTATTGAAAGCACAAAAACTGACATAATGGAAATGGAAGTGATGATTCCAAATTCCATCAGGATCTTACTTCTCGTAAATATAAAAGCGGCTATACCGAGAGAGGTCGTGAAGTTTGTCAGGAAGATGGCATTTCCAATTTTTTGAATAACTCGGGTCAGCGCTTTGATCTGATTTCCGTGTTCTTTGTATTCCTGGAAATATTTATTCAAAAGGAAGATGCAGTTCGGTATTCCTATTACAATGATGAGCGGTGGAATAAGGCCCGTAAGCATGGTGATCTTGTATCCGAATATGCCCATCCAACCAACGGCCCAGAGAACACCGATCAATACAACGATCATAGAAAAGAATACGGTTCGAACGGAGCGGAAAAAGAGGAATAAAATCAAGGCTGTTATTACGGCGGCCAGGATGATAAAGAGCTGTATCTCTTTAGATATCTGAGAAGTAGTTATGCTCCGAATATAAGGTAGGCCGGAAAACCTCATTGGAAGATCAAATTCTTCTACGAATGCCGTGTTATAAGCCATGATCTCATCCATCAATTCTTTCCGATCTTTTGAATCGAGCATGTCTCGGTCGAGAGTAAGGGCTGTTAAGAATATTTCCCTGTTTTCGTCATATATCAATCCTTCGTAAAAAGGCAGATTGAAAAATTCATTAAGCAGACTGTCAAGCTCAGCCTGAGAAGAAGCGGGTCCATCGAAAAGTCGAAGAAAATCCAATTTTTTTTCTTCTTTATTTCTTCTCAGGTATCCAATGGTTGGAGCGGCAAGTATCTCATCCACTCCTTCAACATTTCGAAGATCTTCACACAATTGTATCCAGCCATTGAAATTTTCAAGCTCAAAAAGCTCTTCACTTTCCATGGCCAAAACCAAAACCATGCTCTCCTGTCCGAATTGTTTTTTGAATTTCTCAAACTGCTGAAGCGTGGAATCACTCTTCGGGAGTACGCTATACATCTCATAATTCATCTTTACTTTTCTGGCATTGAATGCCATGAAAACAGAGATAATTCCAAGAACAATTAAGATTGGAATTCGCTGACGAAGAATGATGGAAGAAAACTTAACCCACATGGCCTTTCCGGCGATTTCTGCAAATATCTAAAATAATATAAGAAGGCCTAAAAGAAATGGGGTCTATCGACGAACTTCGACAATCCCCGTTTTATTTTTACCATTCTCATAATTAACATGTACAATAACCAGGCCCGATGGCCAGTCTGTTGTTTGAAGTTTAATTATTTGAGGGCGTGATTGGGTAGCCTGTTCATTAAGTCTTTTTGTCGGACCCATGCCTAGACTTTGAGAGCCAAGGGAATATACTTTGATGTCAAAGACATTAGATTCAATTTCAATATTTATTTCCTCACCGGCGAAAATGAAATTCGGATAGATATTTAATTCTTCTTTTTCTTCTAAATTAATTAGCCCTGAAAAATCACACTCTGAGGTGTCTATGAATGTAAAGGCATTTTTCAACACCGTGTTTCGATTCGGAAAATTAATGGTGTGACCTACATCGGCCATAAGTATTCCGGTTACCAATGCTCCATTGAATTCAAGGTCTGCTTTTATCGGAAAATATCTCACAGCTGGATTGTCTTTTTGTCCGTGTACCTGATAATATGGGTAACATTTTGAATTGCTGATCACGTCGCTGAAATCAACCCCATCTATCGCGGCTCCGATTGGAATCATTCCCTTGAGTTTGTCGGGATTTTTAAAGCTGTATTCATAAACCGCCTTACCTCCAATTGAAAATCCAATTCCATAAATACGCTCTTGATCAATCGTATAAATTGTCTGAATGGTGTCAATAAGTGCTGTGATAAATGCATAATCATCTGCATCATCAATTCTGCCGTTTCCGCCGCCATCCGGACAAATTAAAAGGGCATCGATCAGCTCGATGTATGACTTAAGAGTGTCTCTCCACGTCTTGCCATCCCAGGTCCCGGGATTAAATGGATGAAAGCCAACCATGAGAATATTCTCATCGTTCGCATCGAATCCCTGAGGTTCATACAGGCTATAATTCCTAAAATTTCCTGATCCCGCCGGGTATTCTAGGGTCAGGTCCAATGACTTTTGAGCTCTTATTCCAGGAATAAGAAGTAGTGCAATGAGCAGGCCAGATAGATGCTTAATCATCAATCTAAAATAGGTTTTTTATTCTCTTCTATTTCAAAGTTTTAAAGAGCGCTCTCCCTGATTTAAGCACAAAATGGTAATGCTGAATCAATTATCTTTGCCCTCCTTTTTTATTAAATATCAAAAGGAATAATGAGTGATAATATCAGGGTAAGATTTGCACCCAGTCCAACAGGCCCCTTGCACATGGGAGGTGTCAGAACGGCATTGTACAATTACCTTTTTGCAAAAAATCAGGGCGGGACATTTATTCTGAGAATTGAAGACACCGACCAAACAAGATATGTAGAGGGGGCGGAAGATTACATCATGGAATCTCTTAAATGGTGTGGTCTGATTCCAGATGAAGGTCCGGGAATTGGTGGCGACTACGGTCCATATCGTCAATCGGAAAGAAAAGAAAAAGGAATCTACAAAGAGTATGCAAATCAACTTGTAGATAATGGAATGGCTTATTACGCCTTTGATACACCCGAGGAACTAGAGGTCATGAGGGAAGAGCTGGTGAAGGCCGGTGGTTCTTCCAGGCAATACGATTCCTCCACAAGAAATGCCATGAAGAATTCCCTGACCATGTCGGAGGAAGAAGTTCAAAAAAGATTAGAAAATGGAGATCCTTATGTGATCAGAATCAAGATTCCGCAAGACAGGGAGATCGTATTCACCGATATTATTCGCGGTGAGGTCAGAGTGAACTCTTCTAATCTCGACGATAAGGTTTTATATAAATCAGATGGTATGCCAACCTATCATCTGGCCAATGTGGTGGATGATCATTTAATGAAGATCTCCCATGTGATCAGAGGTGAAGAATGGCTCCCTTCGGCACCATTGCACGTTTATTTATACGAGGCTTTGGGGTGGAATGAAGAGCAGCCTCAATTCGCTCATTTACCATTGATCCTTCGACCTGATGGTAAAGGAAAGCTCAGTAAAAGAGATGGTGACCGACTTGGTTTTCCTGTCTTTCCATTGGAGTGGCGAGATCCAAAAAGCCAGGAGGTATCTAGTGGTTACAGAGAGAAAGGCTATTACCCGGAAGCATTCATTAACATGCTGGCATTTCTAGGTTGGAATCCAGGCACAGAGCAGGAAATATTCTCCATAGATGAGTTGGTAGATTCATTTACTTTAGATAGGGTTGGAAAAGCTGGCGCCAAATTCGATCCGGACAAAACGATATGGTTTAATGAACAATACCTCAGAGCTCAAAGTGGTGAAGAGCTCGCTAATCAGTTGAAGCCTCTTTTGGATACGAAAGGAATTGATCATTCAGGAATTGACCTGCCCTCCTTCTGTGACTTCATGAAGGAGCGCGTTTCATTCGTTGAAGGATTCCTTGAAGGAAATTATGTCTTTCATGCCCCCATAGAATACGACGATAAAACCTTTCGAAAAAAATGGAAGGAAAATACAGGTGAGATCATGGATGGCCTGGCAGAAAAATTTGCGAGACTTTCAGGTTTTGATGCCGAAAACATTGAAAACTCATTCAAGGAATACCTCGAGGAAAACGAACTGGGCATGGGGGCGGTGATGCCAAATTTCAGACTCACGGTTACCGGACTGGGCTCGGGTCTTTCCATGTTCATGATCTGTGAATTGATCGGCAAGGAAGAAACGATTAACAGAATTCGAACTGGCATTGATAAACTACAATCACAATGGGCAGAATAATTCTTGAAGGAATTGAGGTTTACTCATTCCATGGCTACTCGAAGGAGGAAAGAAAAATTGGTGGCAAGTACAGAATCGATTTGTGGATCGATCTGAATACTTCAGATGCCGAACACAGCGACAGGCTTAAGGATACGGTCAATTATGAGAAGATCTTTATGATCGTGCAAAGTCAGATGGGCCAGCAATCAAAGCTTTTGGAACATCTTGGTCGAAAAATTCTCGATGCTATTTCATCCGAATTTCCTGAGATTGAATCAATGAAAATGAGAATCTCCAAGTTACACCCCCCAATTCCCGGTATTATGAAAAGTGTGGGTGTTGAGTTGGAACACAAAAAATAAGCGCGGAAACGAAAGTATTGCTTAATTTCGCAGCGCAAATGGTCGCGTGGCCGAGTGGCTAGGCAGAGGTCTGCAAAACCTTGTACGGCGGTTCGAATCCGCCCGCGACCTCAAAGAAATCCCCCCTTCGGAGAAGGCGGGGATTTTTTGTTTTCAGGCGAGCCGTGTTTGCACGAGCGAGAATGAAAATAAAAAATCCCCGAAAGCGCCAAAGGCGCTAGGGATTTCTTTGAGCAGGGCCACCAATACCGGATGGCCGAGGCTTGCGAAGCAAGGCGAAGGCAATCCGCGTTGACATGTTAAGTCGCTTTTGAAGGGTAATTCGGAATAGTGAACCCGCCTGCCAGCGCATTGGCTTGGCACACCAGCGAGCAGGTTTGGAATTTGGAAGTGCCCTGTGGTTATTTAGTGCCAGAGAATCTCTCTGTTCAGGGCCACCTGGGTTACAGTTTGAGCGCGTGTGATAAAAGTGAACTATCCCTTTTATTGCTCTGTTTTTTCTCACAATTAAAATATCCTTCCTGTTTCCCCGTTCTTTCCCAAACTCACCGCATAAAGCATCTCTACTTTTTTACTAACCAACAAACTTCATTTTATGAAAAGAGTAGTCATTGCTTTGCTTTTTCTGAGCAGTATTGTTTCCTGCACCAAAGACAAAGAAGAGGAAACAAGAAATAAAAAGACAAATTACACACCCATGAGCGTTGGCAATTACTGGGTATACAAGAATTTTCTGATAGATACAATGGGGAACGAAACAGAAACATCGAGGATCGACACGGTGACCATCACCCGGACAGAAAACATCGGGGCATATACCTATTACGTTTTTGAAGGAACCTATTATACCACCCCGGTGAATAAACCGCGTATATTGTATAAACTAAGAGGTTCCTCTGGTTACCTTGTTGACACTTCAGGCCTCATTCATTTTGCTCACAATGATTATTCCGATAGCCTTGATCATTATTGTTTGAAAGATCGGCACGATGCTAATGTGTATTGTGCCTCACTCCAAATGAAAGAGGGAAATTTCAATATTAGCACACCGGCAGGGACCTTTTCGGCAAAGAAATTCAATCGGTATATAACGCTATATGAGCCCTATTTACCCGACGATGTTCCAAATCCAAGAAACTGGGATATTTATTATGCTGATGGCGTGGGCAAGATCATGGAAACTTATTTCTTTTCAACCCAGAAAGATCATTACGAACTGAGATTGGACAGCTATCATGTGAAATAATGTTGCAGACAAAGTTCAATTGTGCCTATGTCATTTCCGCGATTCCAGTTTATTTTTGATTCAGCCTTTTGACTAATTTTGGCTTTCATTTTTAAGCCATGTCCGAAGAGAATAAATCATTGAATTTCATTGAGCAGATTGTCGAAGATGATCTTGCCGCAGGTATGTCGAAGGACAAACTTCGATTTCGATTTCCGCCCGAACCAAATGGTTATTTGCACATCGGTCATGCCGCAGCCATCTGCCTGAATTTCGGATTGGGAGAAAAGTACAATGCGCCCGTCAACCTGCGCTTTGATGACACCAATCCGGCCAAAGAGGAACAGGAATTTGTTGACAGCATTAAAAACGATGTTGCCTGGCTTGGCTTTCAGTGGGATCAGGAACTTTATTCTTCAAACTACTTTCAGCAATTATACGATTGGGCTGTCCATCTAATTAAAAATGGCAAGGCTTACGTTGATGGGCAATCGTCGGAAGTCATGGCCGAGCAAAAAGGAACGCCTACAAGTCCAGGCGTTGCCAGCCCACATAGAGATCAGTCGGTTGATGAAAACCTCGAGCTTTTTGAAAAAATGAAGAGCGGTGAATTCGACGAAGGCAGCTATGTGCTTCGGGCAAAGATCGATATGGAATCTCCAAACATGTTGATGAGAGATCCTATTATCTATCGGATTCTTAAAAAAGATCATCACAGAACGGGCTCGGATTGGTGTATTTACCCAATGTACGATTGGACTCATGGTGAGTCGGATTACATTGAGCAGATTTCACATTCCCTTTGTACCCTTGAATTCAAGCCTCACAGAGAGCTCTACGACTGGTTTCTGGATCAGGTTTACGATGAGAAATTGCTTCGACCAAAACAGCGTGAATTTGCGAGAAGAAACCTGAGTTATACTGTAATGAGTAAAAGGAAATTGCTTGAGCTTGTTCAAAATCAAACCGTGTCTGGTTGGGACGACCCCAGAATGCCGACCATCTCCGGACTGAGAAGAAGAGGCTACACACCTGCTTCCATCCGGAAATTCAGCGATGTGTCGGGTATCTCAAAGAGAGACAATGTCACCGATGTAGGCCTTCTTGAGTTTTGCATCCGGGAGGACCTGAATCAAAAAGCGACCCGTGTGATGGGGGTTTTGGATCCCGTCAAACTGATCCTTACGAACTATCCAGAGGATAAAGAAGAAATGCTTTTGGCCGAAAACAACCCTGAAGATCCGAATTCAGGCCATCACGAAGTGCCATTCTCAAGAGAACTATATATCGAAAGAGAAGATTTTAAAGAGGAAGCTGGAAACAAATTTTTCAGACTGAGCATTGGCAAAGAGGTACGGCTCAAGAATGCATACATAATCAAAGCTGAGTCTGTGGTCAAAGATGACCAGGGAAATATTTCTGAGATTCATTGTTCTTGCGATCTCGATTCCAAATCGGGAAGTGGCACGGAAGCCAGCATGCGGAAGGTGAAAGGAACTCTGCATTGGGTTTCAATCAAGCATGCCGTGAATGCAGAGGTCAGAGTTTATGACAGGCTTTTTCTGGATGAAGCTCCTGATGCTCATGCTGATAAAGACTTTAAAGAGTTTATTAACCCGGATTCGCTGAAAGTGATCAAAACTGCCTTCGTTGAGCCTTTTCTGAAAGAGGCTAAAGTGCACGATAAATTTCAGTTTCAGAGACTTGGATATTTTACCCTCGATCTGGATTCGACGGCGGAAAATCTCGTTTTTAACAAGACGGTCGGACTGCGGGATTCGTGGGCTAAACAGCAGCCTGCCCAAAACGACCAGGTGTCATCTGTTCCTAAAAATCAGAATGACCAGGGTGGTCGAAATCCTCTGAGTGAGATCAATAAAATTGGAAAAAAACTGGCCAATTTTTCCGGCGATAAGCTTGAAAGTGCAAAGGCAAAAATTGCCGAACTGGGAGAAAGTGTTTCCTATGAAGAGCTTGAGCCTCTATTCAACACAGCTGCCAAGAAAAAAGGGACCAGAATTGCGGCCATGATTGTTTTGAAAGTGCTGATCGATAAAGGTCAGGAAAGGAACGACAGCATTAATGCCTTTGTTGAGGCCGGTCTTGCGGACGATAATGACCTCCTAAGAGAAAGCGCAGAGCAGATAAGTTAGCCTATCAGTAATGCTCATAGATCACTTCTGTGCCATACAGGGTGAACTTTTCCTTTATTGTATCCTCTTTGAGTATGTAGCCAAAATTGATCCTGTTTTCTCCTTTTTGAAAGGCGTCTTTGTCAAATGCAAATATCTGATCGGTGCTATCTATGGCCTGCTCGAACATTTTATCATTTATGATGGCAATGCAAGCTTCAATCTCGTCGATATTTTTTTTATGAATCCTGTAGGGTATTAAAACCTTCTTATCGTGATTTATCGGTCGGTGATATTCCAGCGTATAATCCGAATACTCCATTTGATATGTAACTGTTCGAACACCAAGCCCCTGCTCCCTTCTTTCATCCGCTTCCTTATCTGTCAGACTGGTTTCAACAGTTTGTTTGCCCAGTCTTTCATAAACGCCAATCCAATAATCATCTTGAGGTTGAATCTCAATACTGTTGAAGAAATTATATCTCATATTCATAAATCTTGGATCCTCCATATAATCCACAGGCACAAAAAACATAATGTAATATTGATATGGCTCTTTGTATAACCATCGATACATTTTGTGGACATTTTCTGCCGTATCGATGAACTCATATTCATACATGTCATGCTGAAGCCAATTATAATTGGAAATCTCAAGATCAATTCCATGATTGTCTTTTACTACATTTTGAATCTCTTTATGCGCTATAGAAGAGTCGAGATAGTAGTCATAAAGGCTCATATAATTGAACAGAACTCCATATTTAATGAGCTCATTATATCTGTATATTAAAAAGGTGTCGAGATAAATTCCAATATCCGGGATTGAAGGGAATTCGGCCGAAATGCCACTATACCTGTCTGTGATAATGTTTTTGTTTCCTTCAAGTTCGAGCAACTCATTGTCTATTTTATACTCCCAATAAAATTGAGCATCATCAATTAAGTTGTGGTCGGTTTCCGCATCATAGAGATACTGCATGTCTTGCCTTGGATCAATATATGAATCGAGCAAAGCCTGCACTTCTTCTTCACTCATATCAGGGAAAGAGTCGATTCTCTGGTTTGCTCTTCGAGCAAAGATCTCTGTAATATTAAAGTGGTATTGCTCGTGAATAATCACGGTAGAATCTTCCGGTGTGTCTTTCTTAACCCAAGACCTTTGATTGTTTTGTCCGGCATACACATGATATCTGCCCTTTGTTGAATCGTATTCATAATATAGTTTGCTGCTAATTGCCGCGCCATAAGTTGTGAAAATTGGAATGGGACCTACAAAATCCTCCCAAACCAAAATACTGTCCTTGTCCCATTTTTTGACAATCACCTCATCCATAGGGCCATAAATCATTGCCGTGGACAGGATTATGATAGAAGATGAGATCCCCGCAACCCAATTCTTTGGTCTCTTCAGATTCGCCATATCATCTCTTTAAAATGAATAACTGACGAGATAACCGATTCAAAGAGAAGGGCCAAAAAGAAAAATGAAAACGGCATGGCTGCAGGATGAATGTCGAAAAAGCTGTTTTCAAAATCACTGATATAAGCGTTTTTCAGGGTCAAAAGAATAACGATGAGTGCCGTGAGTATGGTGGTGTTAATCACCCTCGGCCAAAAGCGATTTCGCCTTTTATGTTCCTTTCTATACCAGTAATGGCAAAGTAAAATGCTGGACAAATACATTGTGCAGATGACAAAAGAATAGGTCTGTTCAAAATAGTCAACAAGGCCGTGGTCTATGAAAAGCATGTTTATAGCTACAAAAAGAAGCGCAGATGTTATCAAGGAGTAAATCTCTCTGAACGAAAAAGTCTTGAAGAACTTGCTTGTTGATGAATAGCGTACCTTTTTGTTTCTGCTGATGGTTTCATCATGGCCAAACTCTGTATGAAGAAGTTGACTTGCCGCTTTAACGGCGTCTTTGTGCTGTACTTTTCTGGACGCAACAATGCCCATCAGCTCTTCTTCTGTCTTGTCCTGATATGTCTGGAGAAAATATTTATACAAGGTGGGCGCGTTTAGAAATGTAACTTTAGTGATTAATCATAATGCTGATCTAAACTAACAATTTTAGCCTATGGATTATTTCTGATTCTTCTTGTCTTCTTCTTTTTGTCTTAAAATCACTCCTGAACAGCGATCCCAGTATTCTCTTGGAATATATTCCTCTCTTGAAGAATTGTAAGCGATGTTTTCCAGGCTATTATTGTCTGTCCCAAACTTCGCAGAATGATCAATGATAATTTTAGATGAATCAATTCCCAATTCCAATAGGGCATCCACAAATAGTTGCGCCCTCACATCTTTTAGTTTTGGATCTTCATTTTCACTAACGCTACCGAAGACTGATAAATCGTAAATGGAATAGTTGCTCAGAAAATCTTTCAATACTTCTTTCTCTTCTTTGTCCATTAAATTCCCAACAATTATGGAGGTATCTTCGGTTGGCGTGCTCATTCCTTCTTTGAAGAAAAACATGGGCATTGGCATGAAACATGCCGAAGCCTGAAGTTGATAGAGGTGATAGTATACTTTGCTTTCTTTTTCTCCTATGGTGGTTTCATGACCTTTAGCAATCAGGAAATATTCAGCATACACGTCGATCGAATAACTTGTCTCGGCTTTTAAAAGAAATTCAGCGTGGCCCATGCTGTCTGTCTTAGCCGTTTGCATGCTCATGTCGGTTCCTATGACTCTGACATCCGCACCCGGCAGCCGGGGGCCGTCCTGTTTGGCCCGAACATCCACCTCCAATGTGAATACGAGACTGTCCTGAGCATATGTCAGGGTCTGAATGAAAATCGCCAAGGCGCCAATACTTATTCTTAAAAATCGATCCATTTTTTGCGTTTTGAATCCTTCACTTCTTCGAGGCTCATTGCTCTGGTCTGGACAGAGCGAGCTGTTTTTTCCATCCATGTCCTTTCTTCTTCTGGTGCATTTTTTATTTGCTCATCAGTGAAAAAAGTTGCCTTATCTCCCAAATAAACATGTATTCTGGTTTCGTCACCTCCTTCATCGATTATTGCCTGGCGTACTTTTTGTCCGCGAATTGATCTCAATGCCGGATCCTCATTTGAAGCCACAGACGGAACGATACCAATGTGGACATCCGGATTGTCAATTAATATCTGTTTTACAAACATGACGAGGCTGTCGTGACCATCATAATCTGTAGAGTTATTCTTAAAATATATGCTGGGTATCAGGCCCTCACAACCCGAGTGAGGTATCAATCTATACTCATGAAAATAAACATGCGTGTCGAGACCAAAAGTCTCAATTCCCTTTGCGACCAAATAACCCAATTTGTGAACCCTTATAGCCAAGCCATCCCATGAGTTGACCGTATAAATCAATTCACCATTTTCATCTGTTTTTCCCTCAAATGTGCTGCCATTCTCCGAGTCGATTTCAACTATTGCGTCAGGAATGGTATTTCCAGTCACCTTGTCTAAGTCTAATATGATGAGACTGTCGGTTCTTTCCTGGGCAAAGATCCCCGTATATTTGGTAAAGAAAAGCAGAGCTATCAGGGCTACACGCATATTTCCAAGATACGAGTAAGTATTTAGTCTATCAAGTTGATAACCGACCACGAAACGAATTTGAGTTGTGTTTTATCAACGCTGAATTCCGTGTCGACATTGTAAGGGATCAAATACAGTCCTACGAATGTGTTGAGGCCGGAACGTATCATATTATTATCCTCTTTGGTCCTGATTAAGACACGGTCGTTCTTATACTCGTATGTGTCGGCTATCCGATCCAGTTTCACCATGTACCAGTCCGGGTCATTGGATACCGTGAATTGACGCTCAATGGTTCCAACATTGGGCAGAAAGATCCATGCCAGCGGATCCTTGGAAAATCGTTTCATTTCAATCCTTGATTCTACCAGATCAAATTGTACAAGGCTCTTATTCTTGCCCCAGAATCTTATTGCTACCCATCTTCCTTTTCTAGGCCTGAATTGACCCAGGTTCGATGAAAGAAAAAATATCAAATAACTTCCACTGAATATTGAAGAAATGAGTGAGGTGTTCCCATCATCCGGACCAAATTTTATACTCACTGCGATGTACTCGAAGATGATGATGGCAAATAGAGAATAGACCAGATATTGAGAAAGTTTTTTCGCATCATGAATCTTGTTTCGATCAAAGAATTTAGAATGATTCAGGGCATTGTTCTTAAATGAATTCCAAATGAATATTCCGCTGAACAGCAGTCCAAGCGTCAGCAAGGAGAATCTGCTTGCTGTAGAGTTTATCAGCCAGAAGTCCCAAAAGCCATGGGCAAAACTGGCCAATGAAAAGAAGATCATAAAATTGAGAAATGGATTCCATTTTCTCTTGTACTTGTTCAGCATCAGGCCATAAGCGATGATGCTGGTAAAGAACATGTGGCCTACTGCTGCGGCCAATCCCCGACCGTGAATAATATGCAGGTTATTCTCTCCTATGTAAATCAGGTTTTCAACGAAGGCAAAGCCCAGTGCTGATAGAGATCCGTACAAGATATAATCGTAAGGTTCATTTACTTCTTTTGTAAATCTGAGTAGAATGAAAAGAGGAATTATTTTGACCAGCTCTTCTATTGCTCCAATGCCAATGACACAATAAAGAAAGTCGTTCAGCAATTCGCCGTTCAATTCGAATCCCAGTATATATCGATTGATATCTGATAGAATGAATACACCAAAGGTGAACACCATTCCAAGTCCAAGGGCTAACAATATGTAAGTCCAGTCTTCCGGTTCAAAAACATCAAGTTTTCTCAGATACATCATCCAGCTTCCCATGATCAACAGGGCGCCTAAATAGCCCAATAGATTCAGCCTTTCCCAGATCTTTCGAAATTGAACGAAGTAATATTTGAAGATGTTTCCATTGTGGAAATACAGGTATTCCTGGATTCCGAGATCTATGTGTTTGCTTGCTCCTTCTAAATTCAGTATTTCATATAGCTCTTCATATTGCTCTGCTTCGTAATACATCCAGGACAAATTGAAATATGCTCCTGAAACATATCCGTCGAGTTCAATCTCCTTCATGAAATATTCTGCAGCTTTGATACTGTCACCAATGTGTCTGTTCACATATCCCAATGAATTATTCAGGTATTTCATTTCGGGGTTCTCAACAAGTTCGTACTCGTCATAAGCCCTCCAATAATCATCCTGGTTGGAAAAAATAAGCCCGAGGCCATAGTGGCCTATATCTCTTTCTAACGGGTTTCCGGAGCTGAGCATGCTCTCATATTCACCTATGGTGCTGTCAACTGTTGTTTCGTAAGGATATGTTCTGAAAAGCGCGTTTATGTAGCCGTAATGATGATCAATATTCCGATTTTCCTCATTCTTTCTTTGCTTATAGATCCTAAGTGCTATTTCGGGTTTATACGCTAATTCCGCGTATTCAAGCCATTCTTCATCCGTGTCAAAGGTGGGCTCGGGAATGAAGGTATTCACCAGAAAAACAACGGCTGCACCTACAAGAAGTGAGATTATAATAGCGCTCCACTTTTTCATTTAAATGGCTTGACAGTTTTTATCGGACATGTGCTTAATTCAGGACCTTAACAATTTAAAAGCGTGATTCCACTCATTTCTAAGAAAACCCGGAATGCACCAAAGAATGCAAAGGGGCTCTATGACCCTGGCTCCCTCTGCACCTCCCATGTCAACAACGTCATGGCCAAAAATGTCGAGGATTTCAGAAACTCTTTTTTTGGCTTCTTCATCATTTCCGCAAATGAACATGCTTGGTTTGTCGCCGGCGAAATCAGGGTTTACCATATAAGCATTGCCGATACTATTGAATGCTTTTACAAACATTGCATCCTGAAATTTCCTCTGTAACCTTTCCATGAGGGAGTCATCGAGACGTGTAAAGAAATTCAATACACCATTTTGGGGTGGATTGGTGTGGTCGATTGGGTTCGTGGCATCAATGATGATCTTTCCTTTAATATTTTCATAAAGTGCCATCTCCAAAACCTGTTCTGCAGCTTCGCCGAGTGAAGCGAGAACAAGTATATCACCGAATTCTGCCGATTCTTCAAAACTTCCGCTATGAGCATTTTCGCCCTCTGAGTTTTTCCATTCTTCGAGCTTGCTTGCGTCTCTGCTTCCTATTTTGACTTCATGACCATGCTTGATAAAACCACTTCCAAGGGTTTTGCCAACAATGCCAGAGCCCAGTATTCCAATTTTTTCCATTTCTATTTTAAATTACGACAATGCCTTTATGCATTGAGGCAGTGTCAATTCTTATACTTTTCCTTGATCCTATCGGCATACTTAATCCACAGCGGATTGTCGGGGTCCGATTTAAATTGATCTTTCAGGTGCTTTCCTCTTTCAATGATCACTCCGTCCTTGCAAAAATCTGTTGCCGGCACATCCACATCGAGAAATGAAATCTGTGAATTCAATTCAAAGACAATGGGAATGTCCTTGGCAAACCACCTGTTTTTCTCTGCATCAATGAATAGGTTGATCTGAAGCTTATCTGGAATCCATCCCAGTTCTGAAGGTATTGCCGTAAACTTGATCACGGCATCTGCTCTTTTGAAGCCATATCCCATGATCAGCAAGGCCGACTTGATCAATAAGTTTTGAGTCTTCATCTGATAATTGTACCGAGCAAATGCCAGACTTTCTTCTTCAAGAAGGATATTTCCCCTGTGTTTGGCCATATTCTCCCGGTCTTTGAAACCGATGGTAATGAAGTTATATCCATCTTCCTGAACCATGTTCTCGAAGAAGTATTTCTCATCTCCAGCCTCATATCCTTTGAGGTACATGTTCTTAATTAGATTTGAATCTATCTGCGTGTAAACGCCAAAAGATTTGCCCATCTCTTCCGTTAATTCCACAAGGGCTGTGTCAATTCCTTCTACCGCCCATTTCTCTTTCTTTCTTTTTTTAATTCTAACACTATTTAAGGCATCCTGCTGCTCATCAAAATACCTGAATGCCAACAATTTTAATCTCGTGCTGTCTTCATAGTCACCGGCGACAGGCATGATATATCCTTTGATCAGTGCCTCTTGTGACTCAATGAATTTACCATTCAAGCGCATTTCTGAGCGAAAGAATATTGTTCCATTAAAGGCCTCGTTAATAAAGTTTTCCGGTATTTTCTCGATGGCCAGCCTTAGAAATTCTTCCGGACTTCTGGGGCTCACAATTACTGCATCCAGATTCACAGCGGTTGGAGACATCAGAATCACTGATTTCTCGCTCAGTTCATTTCGATGAATCAGCTTTTTTTCATAACCGATTATAGAAAATGCAAGGCTGTCAGCACCTTCGGGAATATCGGTTAGGTCGAGACGAAAAGAACCATCGAATTTGGAAACAGTGCCAATATAGGTCCCCATCAGGGCAATGTTCACATACGGAATTACATCTCCCGACGTTTTATCGTTTACCACTCCCTCATAGATCTGAGCCTTTATGAGGAATGGAAAAAGAAGAATGAAAGACGATACGACGCCGACCAGCTTTTTCATCAGACAACTAAAGTATGGATTTTGGCGTCTCTTAAATCGATGTAACAAAGCCTGCTTGTTATTAATTTTACCAACTCAATCCCATTTTCATGAAATACCTGATAATTTCAATTTCAGTTTTATTCCATTTTTCCGCTACGGCCCAAAAAGAATTTCCTAGAGACGAAAGCACGGGAAGGGTTGTTTATGAGGGAAAGAGAAACGTGGATGTCAAAAAGAAAAAAGAAATAATGGAAGGCATGAATGCCTGGGCCTCTAGAAAACTTGAATATCCGCCAATGGTTTTCTCAGTCATTGAGACCGGTAAGGACACCTTGATGCTTAAGGCGGTAACGGAGGTGCCCAGCATGAAGAAATTACATCCGGTCTCTTTTCGATTGATACTTGTTCCAGGGAAAAGAAAGTTTGACTTCAGGGCTTCTGAATTCTATTTTGAGGATATAAAACTATCTTTGGAGCAATGGCTTGATAAGTTCAAAGACTCGGAAAATAGTCGACACCAACGGAATTATGAATTGATCACTTCCGGACTTGACAGCCATATTTTTCTATCAATGAATAAATTAGCAGAAGAGTTTAAAGAGAAATAGTTATGTTGAAATCATCTATTCTATTCGTTTTTATTGCAATTATTGGCCTCACAAGTCAAGCACAGGAAAAAGAAAAAATTCAGGTCATCAGTCGAACCGTAGAAGGCGAAGTGAGAACATTGTATAATGATACACTCTACGGAGAAATCAAAGTCCTGGGGGCTTCTGACTATTACATTACTTCAATTTCATTCAAGGAAAAAGGCAAAAAGAAAGAGACGTATTCTGCTGAGGATATAAAGAGATTCAGAATGGTCGTTCCTTACCCCGATCGTCCTTCATTTGGCGTTGACGAAGTATACTATGAGAGTAAAGAGGATCCGGAAAATACTTACCGAAAAGCTTTTTTCCCGATCGACGAATGGAAATAAGGTCCATGAAAAGGGCTCTTATTGTAGATTGTTTCGATTCCTTCACCTACAACATTCATCATTACATTGATTCCATTTTAGATGGTCATTGCGACGTCATTCGCTATGATAAATTTGTGAATAGTGTACTCGATAACTATTCTCATGTTGTTTTATCTCCCGGTCCAGGATTACCAGAGCATTATCCAAAATTGAACGATTTGATCAATTCCTTTCCCGATGATAAAAGTCTTTTAGGAATTTGTTTGGGTATGCAGAGTATTTGTACGGCTTTTGGAGGAAGATTAAATCAGCTTGATTCTGTGAAACATGGTGTTGACAGTCAAATAAGCCACGATTATACTTCCATTCTTTACCAAAGTATCCCAGAGGTCTTCAACATAGGTCACTACCATTCCTGGGTAGTGTCTGAAGATTCCATGCCTCACGATTTTAACATTACGGCCAGGAACGAAGATGGCCTTATTATGTCATTCCAGCATCAAAACCGAAAAATTTTCGGTGTGCAGTATCATCCTGAATCCGTTCTGACGGAATTCGGACATAAAATCCTGAAAAACTGGATTGAACTTTCTTAGATCGTTCGGATCTTGTTGAAAAGAACGTCTTTGTAATTCCCACCGATCGGAATCTGTTTGTCCGTATCTTCCATGGAAAGAAAAGAATGCTCAATGGCCTGAATCTTATCCAATCTGGCGATATAGGATCTATGCACTCTTAAGAAATCGTTCGACGGCAATTTTTTCTCAATGTCCTTCATCGTAGAATGAATCACATATTTTGCCTTAGGTGTGAAAATTGAAACGTAATCTTTCAATGCCTCAACAAAAATGATGTTCTCAGCTTTAAGCTTTACAAGACTTGATTTAGATCGAACAAATAGAATATCTTCTTTATCACTTCCCTCGACCGCAGAGAATAGCATTTCTACTTCCTTCTTCTTTTCTTTTTCTTTTCCATGCTTGTAGAGAGCCATTTCAATTGAAGTATGAAGGTCTATTTCCTGAAATGGTTTGATGATATAACCATAAGGTTCAGTGATCTTCGCTTTGCTCAATGTGCTGTCATCAGCATAAGCTGTAAGGTAAATTATAGGCACATCAATGGATTCACGAATAATATGTGCCGTCTCAATTCCATTTAGTTTGCCTTTCAGCATAATATCCATCAGGATCAGATCCGGATGTGTATCATTGGCAATTTCAACTGCATCTTCACCGGTAGATGCAGACCCTACAATATTGTAACCAAGTCTTTTCAGGCTCATCTGAATATCCTTTGATACAATGCTTTCGTCCTCTATAACCAGTATGTTTTTCGCTTCTTCCATAACATATTTGTGAAATTAGAAAAAATGACCTGAGAATCAGTTCAGTGGGAAAGTTATTTCAATGGTCGTTCCGTTGCTTCCATCTACACTTACCTCTCCTTTGATCTGCTCGGCCAGGGTCTGAATCAGCTGAACTCCCAGTGAATTTGTCTCACCGTCGAATATCTTCTCATCCATACCAACGCCATCATCGGTTAATCGAAGTTTCACTTTATTATTTGAATTCTTCAAAAACACCGCGATTATTCCATTTTTTCTTTCGACAAAGGCGTGTTTGAGTGAATTTGATACGATCTCGTTGACAATAAGACCGCACGGAATGGCAATATCAAGCTCAAGCAACACATTTTCTGTCTCCGTTAGTAATGATATTTGATTGTCCTTATACGCATATGAATGAATAAGGTTCTTACTAAGTTCTTTTACATACTGTTCGAAGTCTATTTGTCCCAATTCACTTGATTTATAAAGACTTTCATGAATATAGGCCATTGATTTAATTCGGTTCTGACTCTCCCTCAATACCTCCTTGATTCCTGTTTCCTCAGTAAAAGCGCTCTGTAAATTGAAAATACTCGATATAACCTGAAGATTATTTTTAACCCGATGATGGATCTCTTTGATCAGAACCTCTTTTTCCTTTAGGGATTCCGTCAACTTGGCCTCAGCAATTACTTTATCGGTTATGTCATGACCAATTCCAGATGCCTCCACAGCTTTTTTCTTTTCATCATAAATGGGATTCATGAAGACATTCATATAGATCTTTCTACCCTTCGGATCTTTGTTTTCCGTAATAAAATTGATCACCTCTCCTTTAAATACCTTATCATGAGCTTCTTTCCATTGTTTCCTTTCTTTTTCGGTCATGACATCATACTCAAAAGGCTTTTCGTCAATTTGTGGTTTTCTTCCATAGACCTTATAAAATAAGGCCGATAAGTTTGCGTTAAAAGAAGTCAGGTGATACTCTTTGTCCATGGTCCACATTACATGTGAACTGTTTTCAAAAATGGCCTCGAGTTTAGCTGATTGTTTAGTATTGGTATCCAAACTGCTCATCAACTCTTTCTCAACTTTTTCTTTCTCTTTGATCTCTTTTTTCAGACTGTCATTCAATGATTTGAAAACACTCGTCTTTATTTTCTCTTCCTCAAGCTCTATTCTGTCCTGAATATCAACAAAAGAAAGTTCTGTGGCTTCTTTGTTCTCGTAAACGACGTTTTTCACATAGACATCCAGGAAAATGGGTCGACCATCACAGTTGATTTCCACCCTGTTCAAGTGATCAATTCCTTGTTTGCCTTTCTTTCTTGGATTAATGAGCTTTTTTGGAAACAAAGGGGCGAGATCCTCAATTTTCTCCAGCATATTATCCAAAAGTTCGTTTGCGCGATTGTTGAAGTATTTAACGCGTCCTTTTTGGTGAATGATAATACCATATGGACTTTCATCCAACATGGTCTTGTAATTCTCCTCGCTCAGAATCAATTTATCCTGTGTGGCGATCAGCTCTGTAATGTCGATCATCGTACCTTCGAGATACTCTGTTTTGTTGTTCGCATTTACAACGGCCGTCGTTGAAATTGAGACCCATATTTTGGAGCCATCTTTTCTCCTTAAAGCGAGTTTTCTGTTCTTGATGAATTTTTTATCCTTCAACATTTCAAGGTGCTGGTCTCTGTCATCAAGATCGTAGTATAATACTTTTGCATTCTGACCAACTAATTCATCCCGGTTTTTGTATCCAAGGATCTGAGCCATGGCGTCATTACAATCAAGCACTTCACCATCCATTTTTGTACGGTAAATTCCAGCCAGATTTCTTTCAAAGAAAACCTTATAGCGTTCATCAACTCCACGCACGTAAGACTTTAGTTCAATCTCAAACTGGTTGATCTTCTCAAGAAGTTCTTCTTTGTTAAGATTCTCGTACTTCATGCTTATTTCACCTTTCTTTTATCCAGTTTCACTTCTTTACCTCCCTCCCATTGGGAAGTCAACATCAAATTCCCTTCTTCATCATAACTTCTCCAGGTGCCTTCTTCGTAACCCAATTCGTAGTATTCTTCTCTTTTAATTTTTCCATTTGGATAGAAATAAACATGTTTCCCATCTGGATCACCATTGATAAACTTACCCTTAAAACTCACCTTGCCATTTTCCAGAAAAGTATGCACCCATTCACCATCTTTATTCCCCTCTACGTAATTACCTTCTTCTTTGTGATCATTTAATTCGTAAAACCAAATTCCGTCTTTTTTACCATCTATGTATTGACCTTTAGAAATCACTTCTCCACTTTCATCGTATTCTATTGCTTCACCGTCCTCTCTGCCTTTCCAGAATCCTTCTTCTCGCCATATCTGGCCATTTGAATAATACCATACCCAATCTCCATGAGGCTTCTCATCTTTTACATATTTACCCTTTTGCTCTACCTTTCCATTATTGTGATAGAATATCCATTTTCCAATACGCAATCCCTCTTTGTATTCTCCCTTGGCACGAAGTGAAGAATCCGGATAATAAAATTCCCATTCCTCTATACGTTGACCTTCTTTATTGAGTTTACCTTTTGCCAATAAAACATCTTTGGAAAAGACATTGGCAATAATCAGATTTCCCTTCTCATCATATGATTTAAAAGTACCTTCCTTCTCTCCCTGGTAATTATATGTGCCCTCTGACTTTACGGTTCCATCTTCATAATATTCCCTTCTAACCTCGAGGTTACTCAACTCCTCAGGATTCTCTTGAATAATTCCATCGAGATAAAGAATTGCTGCAACCAGTTTGCCGTCCCTGTCGTATTCCTTGTAATAACCATGAAGAACATCATTCTTATACCTACTTTCTGTATGTAAACTTCCATCGTTAAAAAATTCCCTCCAGGTTCCTTGTTTTCCGAGTTTGTTCCTTCTGTTGATTTCTTCTTTCTTCTTCACAAAGCCATTATTGTAATCAATAATAGTAATGATCCTACCGTCCTTCGCATATTCAAAGGCATATCCATCCCGAATTCCCTGATTGAATGGAATTACCCATCTCACCATTGTATCGGCCTGATAATATTCCCGCACTTTTCCATCCAGAACATCAGCCTCATAATTCTCTATGCGGACCAGATTGCAACTGTCGTCATAAATGAATGTCAAGCCTTGTTTTAAACCTTTCTCATAATTGATCTCTTTCTTGAGATCCCCATTCTCATTGTAGAATTTCCAAGGTCCCTGCAATTCATTGTTTAGCCTGTTCCCTTCAGATTTCAACAAACCGGATTCGTAGAAAGCCTTCCAATAACCAACAGGCTTACCCTGATACATCATTCCCTCACTACTGATCCTTCCACTGTCGTAATAAAAAACTTTCTTCGTTGTATCGTCCTGAGAAATACAAATGGAAAAATATGCGGAGAAAAAAAACAGAAGACTAAGCTTCTTTATCATACACCTTATAATAAATAATTATTTAAAAGAAATATATGTTATTACTATTAGGGCTGTTAATTTGTTAAAATTAAATCTAATTTTTCTTGGATTTTTGAATTATAAAAGCTTTCCAACAAGTTGTTGACATAAGTTAAATTTCAAGTCGCTTTAAACCAGTAAATTAATATTTAAATAAACATCGGTTAATAAAGAATTAAGCTTGGAATTTCTGATATCTTTAGTTCAAGTTAAACGTGAAAAAGTGCTTATAAGTTTTGAATAGATGTGATAAAAAATACTTGTCAATTTGAAAAGAGATTTTCATTGGACTTTTATCCTTAGATATCAAGAAAAATTTATTCCCAGTTTTCAACATTTATTCACCTTTGTAAGCAACAAATTGTCGATAAGATGAAAAAACTCGCCATTGGTAACGATCATGCAGGATTTGATTTGAAAACTCATATTCTAAAACATTTAAAATCAATGGGTTACAATGATGTTAAAGATTTTGGCACGTATTCTTCTGATCGGGCAGATTACCCTGATTTTGCACATCCCTTATCCGAAGCCGTTGAAAAGGGAGAGTATGACCTGGGTATATTAATTTGTGGAAGTGCCAACGGCATTAGTATGACAGCAAATAAGCATCAGGGAATTAGATCGGCCGTTTGCTGGAAGAGTGAAATAGCCGAATTAGCAAGACTTCATAATAATGCGAATATCATTGCTTTACCCGCGAGATTTATTGAATTGCCCGAAGCGGAAAAGTGTGTTGAAGTATTTTTGAATACAGAATTCGAAGGTGGCCGCCACCAAGGCAGAGTCGAAAAGATCAGCTGCTGACTCCCTCTGAAAGTAATTTTTCAAGGAACATTTCAGTTTCCTCCAGGTATTTAATGTGGTAATTACCTGTACCCGGTCCATAGTAACCGGTATGAACTTTTCGGATCTTTCCTTTACGATCCACAAATATGGCTGTTGGATATGATGTAATTCCATCAATCATTTCAAAGTCTTTTGAATTTTCTTTTTTATCAGCTTTCCCTGCATAAACGAAAGTATACTCTGCGCCCACATCGTCCTTGAATTTTTGAATTCTTTGTGCAGCAACCTCAAAGTCTTCTGTTCTTTCATAGGCTACCGCAATGATCTCCAACCCTTTTTCCTGATACCTGTTATAAATTTTGACGAAATCTCTGCTTTCATCGGCACAGTTTGGACACCATGTACCCATTATCTGGATTATTAGAACTTTATCTTTAAATCTTTCATCACTTATGGATACCTCTTTGTTATTGAGATCTAAAAATTTGTGATTGAATTCCGGCATATCCTCGAGGATTGCTGTGATAGAATCCGGATGCAATAATTCCACGTCGTCATTTCTCAAAGCGGTCCAGTCTGTTTGATAATGATTACCAGACCAGAAAGTTCCTTTCAGCTCTCTCTCGGGATTTGCTTCAGCTCTGAACATGAAGACATGAGCCCCATCAAAACAGGACATTTCCATGGCATTACCCTCTACTTTTCCTTGCAGGTAACGATAATCACCCGTTTCAGTTAAGAAAGTACCTGAAATTTTTCCGTCGGATTGTTCAAAAATGCCAATTGCTTTGTCAGGTGAGTCTGAATTTGGACTTAAAGTAACCTCCCATTTACCTGAGAAATCAAAGGCTTCAGTGGTGTTCGATTTAGACTCTTGCAGCCCGTAAACAGCCGTCATGGGAATTTTATAATCCTTGGATTTTGAAGGGTTCATATAGAAGCCTGAGATCAAAGAATCCGATTGAATCTTACCGCACAAGATGGTTCCGAACAAAGGCAGGTTCATAAAGATGCTATCTCCTCTTTGGGATATATCCTGAGTTTTTATGACTTCTTCACCGTTCAAAAAGGAAATTTCCTTCTCACCATTGTCTTCTGAATAGAAAGCCTGAACAGGCAACGTAACCTCACCCAGGTCCAGAGTAAATAACCAATGTCCACTCGTTAATGTCCGCACCAGCTCTGGCGATTCACCTTGATTGACCTGACCACAGGAAAACAGTACCGTAAGAATTACGGGGAAAATTTTTTTCATGCTGATTGAGAATGCATGCAAATTAAATCAAAATATCAATTATCATGAGGATTTCACGAGAACCTAAAATTTTAGAAATCAAAAGAATTACTAATTTTGAACGAAATATTTCTGATGAATCTGACGGTGTTGCTGGGTATGATCGGAGCCCCTCAAATTATTCTGATCGTTGTTATCGTAATCTTGCTTTTTGGCGCCAAGAGAATTCCTGAGCTGATGAAAGGATTCGGAAAAGGAATCAAGGAGTTTAAAGATGCTACGAAAGACCAGGAATCTGGAGATTCCGAAGAGGATAAGAAAGACTGATCCCTCCTGACCTCTTGCTTCGGAAATTGGTTTTACCAAGGCATTTCCTTAGAATAAATTTCTGGCACTTGTTTGCTTGAGTATCCTTTTTGATCAAGTCACGTAATTTAATCAACAATGAATCGTTGGAATAATGCACGCAACACAACATATAGGTCGAATTCTCTGTTTTAATTTGTGAGCTATAAATCGTTTGAAATGAAGAAGTTGGTTTTTTCCATTTTATTATCCTTACCGGTATTGCTGTTCGCAAGCGGAAATGATACCACGTCGAGTCCCACGGCTAAAATGGATATATATGAAAAAGAGGCCGTTTTCTATCTGAATCACCTGGATTCTTTTGTCATCAATCATTATTACAAAAACGTTATGATGGCTGAACAAGAAAGAAATGCAGACATTTCTGATGCACAGATCCTTATGCCGGATAACAGGGACAGCATATATAAAAGCAGATTGTCAACGCTCGATGCTTTGTCTCCATGTGATTTTACGTATAACAGATATGTTAGTGCATTCATCGACCTCTACCTGTATAAAAAAAGGGAGCTTACAGAAAATTGTTTGGGACTTTCGGAATACTATTTTCCAATCTTCGAGGAAGCACTTGACAAATATGACATACCGCTTGAATTCAAATACCTCGCCATTGTTGAGTCTGCCTTGAATGTTAGGGCAAAAAGCAGAGCGGGAGCCGCCGGCTTATGGCAGTTCATGTACAGAACAGGGAAATACTACGACCTTGAAATCAATTCATACATAGACCAGCGATACGAAGTATATGCGGCTACCGATGCGGCCTGTCGATATTTTAGAAACATGTACAGCATATATGGAAACTGGGAGTTGGTGATCGCTGCATATAATTGCGGACCGGGAAACGTAAATAAAGCCATTCGAAGATCTGGAGGAAAAAAGAACTATTGGGAGATCCGAAAATATTTGCCTCGTGAAACAAGGGGCTATGTTCCCGCCTTTGTTGCCGTGAATTATGCAATGTACTATAGTGACGAACACGAATTAGTGAGAAGATATCCCGACAGTCTCGATCTGAAAACAGACACCCTTATGTTAAAGGGGCCTTTCGATCTGAATGATCTGTCTCAATATTTCTGTTCTGACATTGAGCAGTTGTATTATCTGAACCCTTCTTACAAAAGAGGAATTTTACCGGAAAACGGTGAGGCCTATGCAGTAACTATGCCAATTGGACTAATGAATGCATACCTAAAGCACAAGGACAGATTTGAAGACTATATCAACAACAGAGTAGTGCCAGAAGAAGAAAAAGCACAACCAAGACCTGTAGCAAAAAGCGAATACGAGCACATTCATGTTGTACAAAGCGGAGAAGTTCTGGGTGTTATCGCAGAAAGTTATGGTGTGGGGCTTTCAAGAGTGAAGGATTGGAACAACTTGTATTCGAACAGGATATACCCCGGGCAAAAACTTGTTATTTACACGGATAAAAAAGTTACTTCACAGCCTGTGGCTAAGACGGAAGTCAAAGTTGTTCAGAAGGACAATCCAAACTATAAATATCACGTTATTAAATCGGGCGATACATTATGGGACATCGCTAAAATGTACGACGGCCTTACGGTTACAGAATTGAAAAATTTGAATCGGGGTGTCAATTATAAAAAACTAAAGCCCGGTGATAAACTTATCGTTGCTTCAAAATCCTAAAAAGGTTGACCTATAATAACAAGGTAAGTATTGCGGCAGTTCTGACCTTTCTGACATTCTTTTTTGGATGCTTTCTTGGAGGTGAGGACATTAAGCAGAATTCTACAGGAAACTCGGGAGAGGTTGTTGTTGTCATGGACTCTTCACTGTGGACATCTGATGCGGGGGATCAATTGCTGAATTGTCTGTCAAGGCCGCAGGATGGCCTTCCCCAGAGCGAACCCATTTTTAATGTAATTAGTGTAACACCAAGAGATTTCAAGCAGATCTTTAAGGTAACTCGAAATATTATTATCGTTGAAAAGGAAAAGAGCACGAAAAAGGCAAGTTATGTACTGAAGGAAAATCTTTGGGCAAACAATCAACTTGTATTAGTCATCAAAGCGAATTCAAATCAGCAGGCGGCAGAAATACTTTCAAAGAATTGTGAGGGGATTGCAGATCGATTCAGAGAGGAAGAATGGAGGCGCCTTCAAACAGCTTTTGGAAAGTTGAGAAATGCAGAGCTCTCGTCAAAAGTAAAATCAAGAATAGGCATTGATCCATTAATACCCAATGATTTTGTTCTAGCTAAAGAATTAGATGACCTTGTGTGGATTAGAAAAGATTATGATCACAAAGGGCATCAGGTCAGCATGGGCATGCTCTTCTATAAGATACCCTATGATTCAGTTGGATCCCTGGAGACTGTGAACATTCTTGCCGAAAGAAACGAAAGAGTTAAGTGGGTTGAAGGTCCCAATGAAGGGAGTTTTATGAGCACTTACGAAGAATACCCACCCGCTGAGAAAGAGCTGGGTTTTGAGAAAAAGTATGTGAAAGAGCTTCGCGGATTGTGGAATATGAAAGGTGCTTTCATGGGAGGACCTTTTGTACATTACTCTTTTGTGGATGCAGAAGGGCGATATCTGGTTAATATTGACGCCTATGTTTTTGCACCTAAATTTGATAAAAGAGAATATCTCAGGGAGCTTGAGGCAATCGCTCTTTCGTCTTTAAGATCAAATTGACCGAAGACATCTAAAAAAGTCCGAAATTGGATAGTCCCAAATATGGCGGACAAAGAAACATATCATGCCGAAATAAAAGACCGCATGAGGTCTTTTGCCAGACGACATTACATCAATGCTTCGCTGATGAATGGAGCTGTTTTTCTGGTGTCGGCAGGCTTCCTTTTATTATTTGTTAGTCTTGTTGAATACTCTGTAAAAAGTAGCAGCGAGATACGCGCCGTTGTTTTTTATGCTTTGCTTGTCGCCTTAATTTCAGCATTCATTTACATGGTAATGATTCCTCTCATGAGGGCCATTGGAATGATCAGAAGAATGAACGATGAAGCACTCTCTTTACGCATAGGCAGCCAGGTCAAGGAGGTAGATGACAAGCTATTGAATATTCTTTTGCTCGAGAGAATGAAAGACCAAAGCCAAAGCGAGGTAATCACAGCGGCTATCAATCAGAAAGCCTATAATCTGAGGGATGTTCCTTTCCACTTGTCGGCATCGGTTAAAAGAGGGCTCAGATTTCTAAGAAATTCAGGAATTGTAATCATATGTCTGATTGCACTGGGAGCAATATTTCCCGATGTCTTTCAATATGGCACGAAAAGAGTGGTTTTTTATAGTCAGGACATAAAACCACCTCCCCCATTCGTATTTAATGTCAAGGCTTCTTCCAGAGCAATTAAAAATGAGTCGTATAACATTGATATTGAGGTTAATGGAGATGTTCTGCCAAATGATGTATTTGTAAACTCGGATGGGAAAATTCGCAAAGCACGAAAGGTTAGTCAGAATCAGTATAAATATTCACTAAAGAATGTAACAAAGGATTTCTCGTTCAATCTGACAGCAGAGGGAGTCGAATCTGAAGAATTCAAGGTGGAAGTATTAAGCCGGCCGATGATCAGGGAATTTGATGTTTACCTGGACTACCCGTCTTATGTAAATAAGGAAGACCAGGAATTTAAAAACATCGGAAATTTGAATGTTCCGGAAGGAACGAGAATCAAATGGAAGATAAAAGTAGACAACGCCGAATATCTCACCACAAACTTTGATTCCAAGATATCCCGAAGAGCCATCAAGGAACAAGCTGTAATTCTCGACTCGGTTTTTACACGCTCATCAGAATATAGTTTTGGAGCAGGCAATGAAAATGGACTGCTCTCTGATTCAATTAATTACAAGCTTTCTGTTGTTTACGACAATAGTCCGAGGATAGAAGTTTATCAGAACATGGATAGCCTTGAAGTAGAGAATGTTTATGTGGGTAGAATAAGCGACGACTATGGATTGTCAAAGTTCAGATTCGGTTACATTGTCAACGGCGAGAAGACCAAGTACAGGGAGCTTGGACTCGAAAAAGGACTAAAGAATTGGGAATTTGTATATGAGGTGGATTGGTCTGCCTGGGACGTGAATGCCGGAGATGAAATCGTTTACTTCTTCGAGGTGTGGGATAACGACGGCGTTAATGGCCCTAAATATTCCCGCTCAAGAAATATGATATACAGGCTGCCTTCTCAGGAAGAAATTATTGCGGAGAAGGAAGGCTTGACTGATGATATAGAAAAGGAAATGGAAGAGGCCATAGAAGAGGCAAGAGAATTAAAAGAAGAAATAAAGGATCTTCAAAAGGATATGGTTGACGAGAAAAAACTCGACTGGTCTGATAAAAAAAGAATAGAGGATCTTTTGAGAAAGAATGAGTCTTTAAAGAACCGCCTCAATGAGATCAGTGAAAAGAATAAGAAAAAGAACTCCTTCGAAGATGAAATGAAACATAGCGAGGAGATCAATTCGAAGCGCGAGGAGCTCGAAAAACTTATGGAAAAGGTTCTGGATGACGAGACTTTGGAAAAACTCAAGGAGCTTGAGGAGTTGATGGATAAACTGCGAAAAGAAGATGTACAGGAAGCCCTGGAGGACATAGAACTATCAAATGAACAGTTGGAACAGGAGCTCGACCGCAGCCTTGAGTTATTCAGGCAGTACGAATTTGAGATGCAGCTGGAAAACACTCTGGAAAAGCTCGATGAATTACAGGAAGAACAAAACGCACTCAGAGAAGAAACGGAAGAAGGAAAGACCAAAGACGAAAGTCTTGAGGAAAAGCAAAACGAACTGAATCAGAAATTTGAGGAATGGGATGAAGAAATGGACAAGCTGAGTGAAATGAATGAGCAGCTTGAAAATAAACACGACCTGAATAATAATGAAGAAAAGCGAGAGGGTACAAAAGATGACATGAAGAATGCGAGTGAGCAGCTTCAGAAAGGAAAGAACAAGAAAGCAGGTGAAAATCAAAAGAACGCCGAGCAAAAAATGTCTGAGATGAAAGACGATCTCAATGCTCTTCAAATGGGTATGAAGGCTAAAGCTGCTGAGGATGTTCAATCTTTAAGAAATACGCTTGAGAATCTGATAGAAATATCATTCAGACAAGAAGAAATCATGCAGGACATGAAAGGCATGAGGAATGATGACCCACGTTTTAACGAGATCACGAAAGAACAAAGATCGATTTTAGACGGGATGAAGGTTGTTGAGGATTCACTGAATGCCCTTAGCAAAAGAATTGTTCAGATAGAGCCCATTATAAACAGAGAGACTGCTGTTTCAAAAAGAGAGATGGAAAAGTCAATTAAGGCAATGACGGAAAGAAAAATGAACAATGTCTCTCGTCATCAACAGCTCGCAATGACTTCAACAAATAACCTGGCACTTCTATTAAGTGAGATTGTAGATCAGCTGCAGGAGCAAATGGCACAGTCGCAGGGACAATGCAAAAAACCTGGAAGTAATCAGCCATCTTCTTCTTCTATGAAGAGCATGCAGAAACAATTGAATGATCAATTGAAGGAAATGAAAAAAATGATGGAGCAGGGAAAGAAACCAGGCGAAAAGCCCGGACAACAGGGCAAGGGTGACAAAGAGGCGGAATCTCTGGCGAAAATGGCTGCAGAACAAGCAAAAATTCGTGAAGAACTTAGAAAAATGTCTGAAAATGCAGACCAGAAGGATGCGAAAAAAATTCAGAAGATCGGTGAGATGATGGAAGAAACGGAGAGGGACATTGTGAACAGGCAGATCACACAAGAAACCATCATGAGACAGGAAAAAATTTTAACTCGCATGCTTGAAGCGGAAGATGCTGAAAGAGAGCAAGATATGGAAGAAAGGCGCGAATCAATTACCGGAAGCGAAAAAGAAAAGGGTAACCTTTTTGATGCAAAGGAGTATTATAGGTCGAGGTACGGTAATCATGAGGAGTTAATAAAAGAAAATATTAGCTTTAAGCGATATTTCGAAGATAAGGTAGAAGAATATTATAAAAACTTATCCCAATGACAATTGCACCTCTTGAATCAAGGAAGATTGAATTGATCTCAAAAATGGAGAATATTTCAGAGGTGGAGAATCTTATAGATGTCATTTTCGAAGACTACGAGCTAAGCCCGGATTATTATGGGAATATGCTGGTAGCACTAACGGAGGCTGTCAACAATGCCATTCTTCATGGGAACAAATTAGACGAATCAAAGAAGGTAGATATTTCTTTCAAACACTTTGGTGATGAATACAGATTCACAGTCAAAGACCAGGGAGAAGGATTTGACTTCGATAATGTTCCGGACCCTACGGCACCAGAAAATATTGAAAAACCTGACGGACGAGGAATTTTTCTAATGAGAAACCTCGCCAATGATGTCGTTTACTCCGATGGTGGATCTACCGTTGAAATTATCTTTAAGGCGTACTGATCAATATATCTTATCCTGAATGCAGGAGATTCAATTTTTCTGTGACGATATAGATTTTTCCATTAAAAACGAGAAGAAAGTTTCGGAATGGCTGGGGAAAATTTCCCATGCCGAAGGAAGAACTATTGAGGACCTCAACATTATCTTCACAAGCGACGAGAATTTGCTGAAGATCAATAAAGATTTTTTGCAACACGATTATTACACAGACGTCATAACCTTCCAGAATGATACAGAGAATCTATCTGGGGAGATTTATCTGAGCATAGACAGAATTAAAGAGAATTCAGCTGAGCTTGATGTGGCATTTATTGATGAGCTGCATCGGGTGATGGCACATGGATTGCTGCATTTGATAGGATATAGAGACAAAAGCGCTGAGGAACAGGAGACTATGAGAAGCAGGGAGGATTTTTGCCTAACTTTGCGGCACTTTTAATGTTCCACGTGAAACAATAATGAAATTCGGACAAACATACGACGTAATTGTTGTAGGAGCTGGTCACGCAGGTTGTGAGGCCGCAGTTGCGGCTGCAAGAACCGGATCTGATACACTACTGATAACAATGAACATGGGAACCATTGCCCAGATGAGCTGTAATCCGGCTATGGGCGGTATTGCCAAAGGTCAAATTGTTCGTGAGATTGATGCCCTGGGAGGTTACTCGGGAAAGGTGAGTGATATTTCTGCCATCCAATTCAGAATGTTGAACAGGTCTAAGGGGCCTGCAATGTGGAGTCCGAGAACTCAGAACGACAGAATGATGTTTGCTCTGGAATGGAGAAAGATGCTTGAGCAAACACCGAATCTTGATTTCTGGCAGGAAATGGCAACTGAAGTTCTGGTCGAGGGAAACAAAGTGCTTGGTGTTAAAACCTCACTTGGATTAGAGATCAGGTCAAAAAAAGTTGTGCTCACAAGTGGCACCTTTTTGAATGGAACCATTCATATTGGCCTAAAGAATTTTGGCGGTGGAAGAACGGGAGAAAAGGCTGCTGTTGGATTAACTGAGTGCCTGAATGACCTTGGATTTGAATCTGGCAGAATGAAAACAGGTACGCCGCCAAGGGTGGACGGAAGAAGTCTTGACTATTCCAAAATGGAGGAGCAAAAGGGAGACGAGGAGCCCAGTAAATTTTCGTTCTCATCAGAGACTTCTGCCTTAAAGGATCAAAGAAGTTGCTACATAACTTATACTAATCCCGAGGTTCATGATCTATTGCGTGAAGGATTTGATCGGTCGCCAATGTTTACAGATAGAATTATTGGCACAGGCCCAAGATATTGTCCTTCGGTAGAAGATAAAATTGAGCGCTTTTCTGAGAGAGAAAGACACCAGATTTTTGTTGAGCCGGAAGGATGGGATACCGTTGAGATTTACGTTAATGGTTTCTCCACGAGTCTGCCGGAAGATGTGCAGGAGAGAGCGATCAAGAGAATTCCCGGATTTGAGAACGTTAAAATTTTTAGGCCTGGATATGCTATTGAATATGACTACTTCCCTCCTACTCAATTAAAGCACAGCCTGGAAACCAAGCTTATAAATGGATTGTATTTTGCCGGCCAGATAAATGGAACCACAGGTTATGAAGAGGCTGCAGGGCAAGGTTTGATGGCTGGTTTGAATGCCAGTTTGAGTTGTCAGGATAAGGATCCATTGGTATTAAAAAGGGATGAAGCCTACATTGGTGTGCTTATTGACGATCTCATCACGAAGGGGACGGAGGAACCGTATAGAATGTTTACTTCGCGAGCTGAATTCAGAATACTCTTAAGGCAAGACAATGCCGACGAGCGCCTGACTCCTATTTCGCACCAATTAGGATTTGCAGACGATAAGAGGATGAAAGAACTTGAAGAGAAAACGAAAGAGAGAAAAGACATACTTTCCTATTTGGCTAAGACGAGTATTAAACCAGAAGACATTAACCCGAAGCTGGAAGAGAAGAATTCTTCCAGGATTAATCAAAAAGTCAAGATGGCTGCCCTGGTGTTAAGGCCACAGTTGAGTATGGGTGACATAGCTTCTGAGTCTTCAGAACTTTCTCAATTCTTAGCAAATAAGAGCCGTGAATCTGTCGAGCAATCAGAAATAGAGCTTAAATATGAGGGCTATATCAAACGAGAGAAAGAAATAGCCGAGAAAATGACAAGGCTTGAAGATGTGGCTATTCGAGAAGATGTCAAATACGATGAAATTAAATCGCTCTCTTCTGAATCAAGGCAAAAACTCAATGAAATTCGTCCTAAAACGTTGGGACAGGCTTCAAGAATCAGCGGTGTTTCGCCGGCTGATATATCTGTTTTAATGGTTCATCTTGGAAGATAGTTCCACGTGGAACAATTTCAATTAAATTGAATTAACCTCTTTTTCTTTTCCAGGCAAATGTGTTGGTCATCCACCTTGGCAGTGGTTTTTCCGGATTTCTTCTTTCCAACATCATATACCAACCCAGACTTTTAACAATAGGAACTTTGTGAGCCTCTACGAATTCTATGAGTGTGCCATCCGGATCTTCTATATATGAGAATCTTCCCGCAGCAACTCCCATATCAAAAGTGTCTGCACTATCAACAGTAAATGGATGGCCTTTTTCCTTGCATTCTTCTTTTAGAAATTGCATTCCATGTGTATCGAAACATAAATGAATATAACCAAGATCGCCCCAGATTCTGTCTTTGAATATTTGTTCGCCTTTCCTGTCTAGGCTCTGCACTAACTCAATAGTGCTGGACGAAAGAATATTGCTGAATGCGCCTTTTCTAGGAGAAGAATTCTTTAGAAGAACTCTTCTGAATTTTCCATTACCGCCTGGCAGAGAGCTGAAATCTTTGAATTCTCCTGTCTCGTCATATATGATTTTGTCATGACCAAGGATGTCATGATAAACCACCATTGATTTTTCAATATCAGAACACCCAATTATGGCACCGTATGTTCCTCCACAGTGCTTTCCTTCGTTCTTATACCACTCTTCAGCTTCAACAGCCTGGAATAAATTTCCGTACGGATCTTCAATGTAGAACGTTTTCTGACCTGCAGGATCAAGAACAACGTCGCCGATCACCTTTATGCCTTCCCTGGTGCAGAATTGGTGAAAGGAATCAATATTCTGACATTTCATTTTGCATACATAAATGCCGAGATCGCCTAGTTGAATATCGAATGTTGCCTTTTTTGGTTCATATTTTGTCTGCTGCCAAATCTCGAATCCTCCTCCCCCTTGCATATTCAATGCAAGAACGGCATGCCTTGGAATGGGTTTTCCATTTGTGTGAGGAGTCATCAGTTCGGCTACGGCCTTTTCATCGAAGACTTCAATGTCCATTGAAAAGACTTTTCTATACCAGGCCCAGGCTTCTTCGAGTTTTTGAACCCCAACGCCTATTTGCTGAATTCCCGATATGATTTTCCTGTCTGACATATTAATTCGGCTTTACTCTTGAGGCCAGATAGTAATAAAGAGATGGTAAATATCTCCGAAAATATACCATAGAAATTTCTTTACCACCTATATAGACTTCTTTTTTATTCTTTCTTGAGGCGGAGATCATTTTTTCAGCGCATTTTTCCGGACTCATTCCTGCATTTTGAGCCTCGTCCATTTTACCTGTTGGCTTGCCATCCGGCCCAAGGGCATTCTTAGAAATATCGGTTCGAATAAAACCAGGGCATACGATGGTTACTTTGATATTGCTGTCGACTTCCTCAGCGCGTAAGGTGTCGAAAAATCCATGTAAAGCATGCTTTGATGCTGCATAAGATGATCTGAGCGGAATGCCGAATTTACCTGTCAGACTGGTGGTAACTACAAAATGTCCTCCACCATTCTTTTTCATTGACGGCAGCATGGATTTGGCCAAATTGATGTTGCCGAAATAATTGATTTCCATCATATTACGATCCATCTCAAGAGAAGAATCTTTTGCATAAGCACGCTGAGAAAGGCCGCCATTAAGGAATAGGTAGTCGACTGCTTGAAACTTCGATAAAACATTATCGCATGCTGCTGAGACACTCGTTGGATTTGCCAGATCCAGAACTTCTATATGAACTTCCGCTCCGAGGCGTTCACATTCTGATTTAACGCGCTCCAGCTCTTCTTTTTTTCTGGAAGAAATTATGATCTGTTTTCCCTTCTTCGCCCACTCCTTGCTAAGCGCTTCTCCAATACCTGAAGAAGCCCCTGTTATCCATATGATCTCTTCTTTTTTCATTCAGCGCGGAAAGATATCATTTTCTTAATTGTCCTATAGGTAAGGAGCAAATCTATAGGCAAAAGGGCTTATATGATTTGACAAAAATCAAAAAATCAATAACCAGATGGAATCAGACGATAGATCTTGGTTTTATCGGTTCGAACTTTTTCTCCGCTAACGGCATTGAAAAGTACATTTCTGCCATACCACCAACCGGCACCTGAATCAGTATTCTGTTTCTTGCCAAGAATGAACCTTCCATTGATCGAATAAAGGAAACTATCTGATTCTGAGTCATATACCAAGCTTATGTTCTCCACGCTCTTGTGTGATTTCTTTTCATAGAAATCGATGAATACAGAATCTTTTTTAGCTACCTCAACAAAATCACAGGCATTGACCAGTGAGAAAAAGTCTGGTGATTCAGAAGCGTCCGGAAAGCCATAAGGACTCAGATTATTACCATTTTCATCGAAATAGATAGAGAAACGGTAATTAAACGCATCTTTAATCTTCAAGACATAACGAAGAACATAGGAAACGTCAGAACACTTTTTAGGATTGTTAGTTAGGTCGATCGAGATGAGCATCAAACGCTTATAAAAGTCTTCTCCTCCCCTCTCAATGATCGAGGATTCGATTGTTTCAATAACAGAAAGGTGTTTGCTTAGGATTTCCTGAAAATTGTTTGTGTAGGTCGTGTATTTGCAATCTTTAGGCAAATTGAGGCGCCAGGCCCCTCTTCTTTCAGTATATGAAGTGTCATCGCACTGAATAGTGCTGCTCGACGGTTTTTGAGCAACTAATTGAGTTGTGATCAATATAAAAAGAAGAGATGCAATTGTTCGAGGCAAGGTCAAGATCTTTGGTTAGGTAAAAACAAAGATGTAAAGAATAACGAAGAATAGGACTGAAAAAAGAAGAAATGCCATTTGCATTCGTTTTAGTCGCATCTTTTTTTCTCTCATTTTTTCCTGAAGGGCTTTCCACTCCTCCGGACTTGCTTTTTTATCAACCAAATACGTCAAATCCCCTTCCGTTGCATTGAGATCTTTTACTTTCTTTAATGCAGACTTCCTCTCCCTCTTATTATTCTTAAGAGTAGAGAGCATAGCCGAAACTGATCCACCAAAACTCATAACCTTAAAAAGTTACGAAAAATCTATGACATCCCAGTTTAGAAGCGTTATATCAAAGCAGTTTCATAATTTTGCCGCTTTCCGGCCCCGTAGTTCAACTGGATAGAATATCAGATTTCGGCTCTGAGGGTTGAGGGTTCGAATCCTTCCGGGGTCACAAGAGAATACAAGCCTGCTCCATTGGAGTGGGCTTTTTCTTTTAATATTAGGCCTCAAGTAATATTAGGCCTCAAGCCGCACTAATTATTCTTCTTTTTTATCTTTAAAAATTCGAAGATATTACAATATGAGGTCTGTTCTAGCTCAGCTCGCAATTCATTCTTGCTTATTTATTTCATTAATTGCCATATCATGCGGTAATGTGCTGAGTCAATGTTATGCACCTAAAATTCCAGATATTGACCCTGTGCTTACGAATGAATTTGCAAACAGACAGGGAGCTTTGAACATTCCAATGAAGATTAATGCAAATGAGATCTGTTATGTTAACGAATCCTTTTCTGGAATCACCCATCAAATCATAGCGAATAACAAAATAGATCAAAAAGCCATTTTTTCCACTAAAGTTAGAGCAGAAGCGGTTTCCGTTTTTGATGGTTTGGTTTCTAGAGTATTAAAATTTGACGATCAATTCGCCGTCCTAATTAGGCATGGCAAGTACCTAAGCGTATACAGCAATCTTGAAAAATCCTTTGTTGAAGAAGGCCAAGAAGTGATTGAAAGGCAAGCCTTAGGCCTTGTTAAGACAATAAACTCTGAGTCTATTTTAAATTTTGAAATATGGCTTGAAATGAACAGGCTTGATCCAAGTGAATGGTTATTTATGGGTCAAATTGTGAATGAATAACGACTCAATAATTTATTGTTTTTACGATCGTATCCCAAGCGCTAAATGTCTGCTGAAGCTCATGTGAATCGTATGAATAGGGATTTAACCTAACAACATTGTATTTTACACTTTCTTCTAATCCGCGATCACCGGGAACATGGAGATAAACACCTGTATCTCCGGTTAATTCAATTTGATCAACATAAGTCAAACCACTTGAAGCCGAAAAGTAAATTGTGTCATTAGGCGTCACCTTCTTGATCTCAAATTTTATAGTAGAAGTTCTGTGACATCCAAGAACGTGATAATGACTGCCTGATTCCCAAACAACATCCTTAAGACCTACGGTATAAGTGGAAGGCACATGAAGACCATCATTGGGGAATGCCTGGATTTCAAATTCATATTGTCCATTGGCTTTGAATCGAAAGTCGAATTTTCCCGTTGAATTTGTAACAACAGAATCGCGAAGGGTATATTCCCTTTCATTGGTGCTACCAACCAAACCCGGACGATCTCTCAGAATTACAGAATAGAAATATACCGTGGCATTCGCAATAGGTTCTCTGCTTTCCTTATCCAAGACCTTTCCATAAGCATGTACATCGCCATAGACGTCTTCATGTTTAGAGCAGGAATAAAGAAAGAGCAGGCATATAAGCGAAAAAAGTGATGAGATGCGCATAGTACAAAAATTGCGATTTAATCCTTAATTTATAGGCGCGTAACGTTATTTTTATGTTAAGCTATGATTAATTAGACTTATGATCGAGGGTGACTTTAACTAAAAAGGAATACAATAAAATCTGCTCAAAGATGTTTACTTTTCTGACCGCAAATCACAAACATGATTTTCAGACAATTACTCCTATTGTTATTCGGCCTCATTCTCTCGGCTTCGGGCATCGCTCAGGAAACTGAAATAGGCCAATGGCGTGATCATATTCCTTATAATCGGGGCAACAGTGTTTCTGCCAACGGAGATATCCTATACTGTGGCTCTTCAGCTGGCTTCATCAGTTTTAATAATCTAACCGGTGAAATAGAGAGATTTAATACCATCACGGGTCTCAGTGATATTGGAGTGGCCATGCTAAAATTCAACGAGAATACGAATTCATTAATAGTGGCCTATAACAATGCCAACATTGATATTCTCAAAGGATCTGTCATCACCAATATTTCAGCTATAAAGGACGACATAAGCGGTGGCGACAAGTCCATTATCAACATTCGCATCGATGGGAACTTCGCTTATTTGTCAACAGGATTTGGGATTGTTGTGGTTGACATGGCCAAAAATGAAATAAAAGACACGTACAGATTGGGGCAAAATAGCGAAGATTTGCAGGTGAACGATGTCTATCTCGATCATGATGCAAATCTAATGTACGCCGCCACGGTGGAAGGAGTGAGGTTCGCAGACATGGATGATAATCTGTCAGATTTCAATTCATGGAGTAAGATGCAGAACCTTCCGGATGTGAATGGAAATTACGACCATATTGACTTCTGGTCGGGACAATTTTTCCTGAACTACAATCCCGGCGCCGATCAGGATAGCCATATCGTTTACAGGATAAAAGGCTCTGCCGTGGATACATTCCTAGAAGCTTCCTTCCAGCCAACAAGGGATTTTCAGGTGGAATCGGATCGGCTCATCATTACCAAATTCTATAATATTCTGACATATGACGAAAACCTGGAAAGTCTGGGTATTATTTTCATATATGACGAGGGCGTGGGGATTGAACCACTGGCATGCATTCATCATCAAGGCTTTTACTGGATGGCAGACAACCGATTGGGATTGGTAAAATACCAGACTGTGGGCGCCTACGTTACAGTTGCTCCAAATGGTCCAAATACACTTAGTGTGAACGACGCCGACGTTGAGAAAAAAACGGTCTGGACAACCTCGGGTATCCTGGACCCTGACTACAGGGGCTCGCCTAATGTTCCTGAATTCAATCGTTACGAAGAATATTATTGGACTGGAATGAGCCGATTTAATGAAGGGAAACTTGACTCGCTTTATGGTTTTATTAAAACCAAGATCAATCCGTTTAATCCGGGACAGGTTTTCATGGCCTCTTGGGATAATGGTCTTTTAGAGATCAACGACGGTGAGATCACTCAGATCTATAATATGAGTACAAAATCTGAGACACAACATTCTCTTACGCCTGTTGATGGCACAGAAAGTTTGATCAGGGTCGGTGGACTTGACTATGACAGAGAGGGTAACCTCTGGATAACCTGTTCTGAAACTCCTTTTGCTCTGAACGTTCTTACGGTAGACGGAATATGGAAGAGATATAGCTTTGGTTCATTGGTCGACAACCAAACCATCGTTGGAGAGGTTCTTGTAGCTCAAAACGGATACAAATGGATCGTATTGAACCGCTCTAATGGAAACAATAGAATAATCGTATTTGACGATAAAGGTGAGCCACTCAACAATGATTACAGATTTATTGCTCTTTCAACCGATGATGGAAATGGCAGCATACCCGGAAGCATTCTTCATTGCATTGATCAGGACATCTCTGGTTCGATGTGGGTAGGCAGCAATGAAGGTCCTGCCGTTTTTTATAGCCCTGACTTTGTTTTCGATTCACAACAGAATGCTCAACGTGTATTGATCCAGCAGGATGGTCAGACTCAAATTTTGCTCGAAACAGAAGACATCAGAAGCATTAAAACAGATGGGGCAGACAGAAAATGGTTTGGCACCACGAATTCAGGAGCATATCTCATGTCTGATGATGCTCAAAACGAGATCAATCATTTTACACGCGATAACAGCCCTATTTTCAGCGACGAAGTGAATGACATTGCCATAGATCACGACAATGGTGAGGTTTATTTCTGCACATCTGAGGGACTCATTTCTTATAAGGGTTCAGCTACAGGAGGAGGGACCGGCTTCTCAACTGTTGAAGTATATCCAAATCCTGTCACTCAGGGTTATTCGGGGCCAATTGCCATTAAAGGTCTTGCCGAGAATACCAATGTCAAAATCACCGATGTAAATGGCATTCTCGTTTATGAAACAACTTCTTTTGGGGGGCAAGCAACCTGGGACGGAAGAACAATCAGCGGGAGCAGGGTGAGTAACGGAGTGTATCTGATTTTTTGTACGGATCGGGCTGGCGAATCTCAAGAGGTTTCCAAAGTATTATTTCTGAACAATTGATATGGCACGGAAGTACACGGCCATACTTCTGAAGAAAATCAAATACGGTGAGAAGAATCTCATTCTTCAGACCTTTACCATAGAGGAAGGAAATAAAACTTTCTTTCTCCATTCTTCCAAACTTAAAGGAAAGAACAAGATCGTTTTGCCTCCACTTTGTATCCTTGAAATTGTTTCGGGAACAGGAAAGGGTAACTTGCCCGTGGCAAAGGAAATTCTTTTAAAGGAGAAGTTCTATGATCTGATGACCAATCTCGAGAAAGCATCGATCATTATGTTCCTGAATGAGGTCTTACAAAAGACCATAGGCGAATATCACGTTGATGAGGATCTGTTCAGATTTGTGATTCAATCTTTAAATGAGTTGGACAAAACCGAAGAAAGTTATGCGAATTTTCATTTAAAGTTCCTAATCATTCTAAGCCAGCATTTGGGCTTCAGTCCCAATGAACAGCACGTTCAAGAACACAGCATATTTGATCTTTATGAAGGCAGATTCACCATCGACGAACCACTTCATGGGGCAATTCTAGATTCTGAAGAAGCGAAAGTATTCCTATCCTTTTTAAAGAGTGACAATATGCTTGCCTCTGAAGTAAAAATCTCTTCAGCACAGCGTCGCAAATTGCTTTCTGCCTTGCTCGACTATTATAGAATACACATCGATAAATTCGATGAAGTCAATTCAAAAGAAATTCTGGAAGAGCTTTTCTCCTGATTATTTTTCTGCCAATTCAAAAGGTGAATAGCCCATATTAAAAAAGGCGAAGGACCATAAGTCTGCAACTTCATCCAGGCGTTTACTCATGGGTTTACCACTCCCATGGCCGGCCTGAGTTTCAATTCTGATCAGACATGGATTTTGTCCGGAATCACACTCTTGCAGTCGTGCCGCGAATTTGAAGGAGTGAGCAGGAACAACACGGTCGTCGTGATCAGCCGTATAAACCATTGTTGCAGGGTAGGACGTTCCCTCTTTCAGATTATGTAGAGGTGAATATTTTATCAGATTCTCGAAATGTTCTTTTTCATCGCTGCTTCCATATTCAACGGCCCAGCCAAAGCCAACGGTAAATTTGTGGTATCGCAGCATATCCATTACTCCCACACCAGGCAGCGCAACCTTCATCAGGTCGGGTCGTTGAGTCATGACCGCTCCAACCAGAAGACCTCCATTAGATCGACCGGAAATAGCCAACATATCCGAAGAGGTGTATTTTTCTTTAATCAGGTATTCGGCAGCTGCAATAAAATCATCGAATACATTTTGTTTCTTCAAAAGCATCCCGGCCTTGTGCCATTCCTCACCGTACTCACCACCCCCTCTCAAGTTTGGCATTGCGTAAATTCCTCCGCTCTCCAGCCAGGGTATTCTGGAAGAGCTGAAACCAGGCGTAAGACTGATGTTAAATCCACCATACCCATAAAGCATGCAAGGCGCACGACCGTCCAGAGCAACATCTTTCTTACGTATGATGAACATACTGATCTTCGTTCCATCCTTGGAGGGATAGAATACCTGTTCAGAGATGTACTCGTCTGGATTGAATTTCAGCTCCGGTTGATAATAGAGCTTGGATTCCTTGGTACGAATGTTATACGAATATGTACTTCCAGGATTCGTGAATGAAGAAAATCCGTAAAAAACAAGGCTGTCTTCTCGCTCTCCTCCAAAACCATAAATATTGCCGGCGGATGGCATTTCGATTTCTTCTTTTTCACTTCCATCAAGGTTCATTCGATACATTTTCCCCTGTGCGTTTTGAAGATATTTTGCGAACAAAACGCCTCCTGCCGTATTTGTTCCCTGAAGTAAATGTTCATTTTCAGGGATGACCTCGATCCAGTTTTCTTCTGCCGGATTATTGGGGTCTATGGAAACCAGCCTGTAATTCGGCGCACCGATGTCAGTTCGAACAAGGAACCTGCCATCTACATGATCAATGATGGAGCTTTTGTGCTCAAACCCTGTGAAGAGGGCAGTGAATCCAACATCATCGAGTGTGGTTTTTCGATAATGGCATTCATAACCATTTGTACCTGTTGATATGTAAAGGATCATATATTCCTTGTCCTCAGTCATACCGATCCAGTGATAACGATTAGGAATAGAATCGTTTTTATAAATCACAACATCCTCTTTTTGATCCGTTCCGAATCTGTGGTAATAAACGGTGTGAAAGGAATTGCTTGCCGAATAATCTGTGCCTTCTTCAGGCTCCGGGTAGCGACTGTAAAAGAAACCATCTCCGTACCAGGTTGCGCCTCCGAATTTTACCCATTTAAGTGTATCTCCCGTTGAAGATTTAGAGGCAATGTCATAGGTAATTAGCTGCCTCCAGTCAGAACCCGCCTCAGATTTGGACATCACTACCTTGGTATGATCTTCTGAAAATTCCGCGATGCCAAAAGTTGTGGTGCCCTCTGCAGAAAATTCGTTAGGGTCGATAAAGACACTTTCTGTGCCATTAAGCCCTTCTTTAACATAGATCACGTCTTGATTCTGAAGCCCGTCGTTTTTTCGAACGAAATAATAATTGCCCGTCCAGCTTGGCGCTGATTGTCTGGGGTAATTAACAAGGTCCTCAAGGCGATCTCTGATCTTTTGACGGAAAGGGATCTCTTCCAGAAATGAAAAAGTCACTTTATTCTGGGCTTCAACCCATTCGGCGGTTTCAGCTGAGGTATCGTTTTCCAGCCAGCGATATGGGTCTTCAACCTTTTGACCATGATAATCATCCACATGATCAATTTTTTTCGTTTCAGGATAAGTAAAAGTTCTTTGAACTGCGTCTCCGTTATCAGAACAAGAGAAGATAAAGGGAATCGTTAGTAGGAGGGAGGTGTACTTTTTCATGACCGTTAATGTTTGGCCGTGAAAAGTAAAAAAAAAGCGGTTGAATAATCAACCGCTCATCATATTTAGTCTTCTAGCTTTACGTGCGACCAGTTCTCGCCAGACTTAATCCGGTATAACTGCATCTCGCTGATGCCAAATTGCTTGGCCAATATTTTCAATCTTGTCTTTCTGTTTGGATCGAAGATTTTTTTCTTGAGATGAAGAACTTGTGTGCTTGTTAGTTTATGCCCTTTCTGAGGTTTCTTCAGCAATCTTAGTTCTCGTGCTCTTTTCACATAAGGACTTCCCTGCTGATGGATTTCCATTTCCCTTTTGGTCGCCCAGCGCAAGTTATTTACATGATTATTCGTTTTGTCATAATCAAGATGTAAAACATATTGCTGCTCGTCATTTTTTCTTTCCAGGAAATAATCACCTATCAGTCTGTGCACATAGAAAGTTTTGTCCTTTCCTTTTGGACGTACTTTTAAAATCGGATAACCGCCAATGAGTCCGCCCTTTAGGATGTTACCATTTTCAATGGAATCCTTATAACTCATTACACGTCCGTAATTGGAAACAGCATACTTCAATCTTACCCCTTCCGGGATAACGTCAAGCTCTTTCCATACTTCATCACTGAATGTTTTTGTCATGGCTATAGTTTTGGAGATAAACAAATATATTAAACAAAGGTTAGCTACCAAATGCGGATATGCCCATTTTTCTTAAACTCTGTTAATTTCCTTTGATAATCTTGGATTTCTATCATTTTAAAACTGTTCCTTTTGCCGTCCACCACGGATGAAATTCCATTTTCAATCTACCTTCCACCACAGCAGGATCATCAGCTTCAAGTTTTTCGGCCTCTTCAACACTTCCGACATCAAAAAGCAGAATTCCGCGCTTTTCGGAATCGTCTCCAAATGGACCTGCCAGCACAACAAGTCCCTGCTCTGCCAGGTCATTAATGTGCTGCATATGGCCTTCCTGAATTTTTGCAGCTTCTTCCTCAGATTGATTTCGATTCTCTCCTTTCAACAAGAAACACATGATGTATTGTTTCATCACATAAGAGGTGTCTCCTTCATTAATCAAAAACTCTCTTTCACTTTTTTCCTGTGAATAAATGAAAGAAGGAATAAGCAGAATTATTAGTAACAGATATTTTATCATCTCAAGAATCGTTTAAGAGCCCCGGACCACAATTTATAAGTGATGAATTGCACAAAGAGGGCAATGATCAAACCCTTGAATTGGTCCTGGAAAAACATAAAAATAGGAAAGACGCTCAGCATAGCAAGTGCGGCAAGAAAACGGATCACATCAACCAAATAAAAAAGTTTGTCTAGTCTTTTGTAATAACCCTTCTTCTCAAACATTTCATATTTCATCTTCGCTTTTTCTGCAGCCTTTCGTCTTGCGGCTTTTCTTTTTTCTACGTTCCATTTTTCGCTGTAATAACGTTCAGGGTATTTTTTTGACTTAAAGAAATCATCCTTTTTCTTTTCTTCAGCCTGTAGAAGCATCTGCTTGTAAAATTCATAGGCTTCTCCAAGTAATATAAAGTCATCGTGTGAAGCCTTATTCGGATTTCTGTCGGGATGCAAGGTTTTGGCTTTCTCCCGGTAGAGCTTTTTCAACTCTTCCATGTTTACTGAGCCTTTAAGACCCAGGACCTGGTTATATTTTTGAAGACGATTCATTAGAATCTTATCAGGTGTCTGAAAATTACATAAAAGCGGCCTATATATAAACGAGACGGCGGCCTAAAATGTTTGATTATGAGCCGTTTATTACTGAGGTTTTTAGCATATTTGCGGCCTGAATTATGTGCATGAAGAAGGCGAAGCACCATTTACTCACCGTATTTTTTTCAGTACTCCATTTGGCTCTGTCAGCACAGAAAACAGATGTAGTGATTCTAAAAAACGGTGATCACCTTACAGGTGAAATCAAGAAGCTTGACCTTGATATCCTTCAGTTCAAAACATCGACCATGAGCACTGTTCAGATCAAGTGGTATCAAGTGAGCAACATCTTTGCCCCAGACAAATTTGTGCAGGTTGAATTGGAAGACAAAACAAAGATATATGGCAGTCTCGATTCTATCAACATTCCAAACGCTTTAAGGATTGTAAGTAATGAGGGAGAATTTAATGTGCCAGTTGATAATGTTGTTGGGATAACACAGGTTAAAAGGGTTTTTTGGAGCAGGTTCTCAGGGAATCTTGGGGCCGGGCTGAGTTATACCAAAGCCTCCGACGTTCTTCAGTCGAATTTTAACGCGTATATATCCTATACCGATGAATTATATTTTTCAGCCATTGATGTGAATTCTATCCGAACCCAACAGCCGGAGAGAATAACTGCCAAACAGGACTTAATGCTCAATGTTAACAGGGCCACCGTGGGCCGTCAATTCGCTACCGTATTTACGGGTATTCAGCAAAACACAGAACTTGATATTCAGAACAGAACCTGGGTTGGTGCTGGATATGGCGTTGACTTATTGCATACCAATATTGCAAGGATTCGATTTATTCTCGGGGGTATTGGCAATGAAGAAACAACCATTTCAGAAGGAAATAGCACGAATAATGGGGAAGGCCTTGTTGCTTTGGATGCACGGGTATTTAAATATACCGATCCTGAAGTTTATCTGACGGCAGGAGCAAATTACTACCCCAGTTTTACGGTCGAAAATCGTCACAGACTTGAACTTACCCTCAAGATCCGGTTTGAATTATTGAACAATTTCTTCATAGAATTTCAGGTCTACGATAACTACGACAGCAAACCCGCATCTGAAGAAGCAGCAAACAATGACTACGGTTTAGTCGGAAGCTTGCAATATACTTTCGGCCTCTAAGCCAGGATCACCGGGTTATCTTTCAGCGCCTTTTTAAATTCAGGTGGCAATCCGAAATTATCATCAATAAAACGGTCGTATTCTTCCAGTGTTTTTGCAGAAAGTAAAGAGGCGATTTCATCCGAAGCATCGAAGCTCAGCATATAGGGAAGAAGCGAGAATACAACTTTGTCACCCACGCATTGAGCACACAACTGATACTCATCCTGCTGATTAATGTCGCTTCCATTAACCAGACATTTTTTGACCCATGAATCGAAGTCGTTTCCAAATTCTTCCCAAAGCTCCTGACTCCTCCTGGGAAGATCAATGTGTGCAAAATATTCCTCAATCTTTTTGCGCGATTCCACTGACATGGATTCATGTACGTTCTGAGCACAAGGCATACACATAATGTACTCAAATATGGTATTGTTTATGCCGTATTCAGAGTAATGCCTGAAAGCCTTTTCAATGATATATGGCTCGCTTGAATTCAGAAGATTTCTGTCGCAACTGACGCAATTCGTCATTGGTTTTCCGGTGAGATCTGAATAGAGAATCTCGGGGATCGGAATAAACATCTGATCTTCCTGATATGTTCCTTCTTCTTCCAAACTCAACGAGTGCTAATTCCCAAACCAATTAGAAAGACACCAGAAATACTCAGGATCAACCCAAATATTATGCTGATAAAATTGACGAGGCCTTGAGGATTGAGGATGATGAGCAAACTTAAAATTACTGATACAACCCCCATGAATACCAAAAAACGACCCATTCCCACATCAATTTTTTTAACCTCTCCACCACTTCGGATCTGTGATATCCCATCAATCAGAATCCACAAACCTATCGACAGAGCAAAGAGGAATAACGCATACTGCGTGAAGAAGAGCAAAATGATTCCGGAAATCAACACCATTCCCGGTATCAGGTAGGAGGAGGGAGGTGAGTCGCCCCTTTTTCGTTGCTGATAAACATGATAAAAAGAGAATAGTCCACCCAGGAATAACAACAGCCCAATGTAGAAGGCCAGACTTTTAGCCGCATTCTTGGGATCGGTCAAAAAGAATAATCCTATGATCAGTATGAACAGACCTTTAACAAGTAAGAACCACCATGGAATTTGTCTTTGCATCTTAAATTTTTCTGAAAAATAGCATATTTATTCCCAACTTGTGTCAGCATTCAAAGCTTGATTCAATCCTTACATTTGCGGCCATGTCCAGCCAGACCAAGCAAGATATAACATCATGTTTTCATTGCGGTGACCTATGTGTTACCACCAGGATCAAATTCGATGATAAATCATTTTGTTGTCAAGGCTGTAAAACAGTATATGAAATACTTTCCGCTCATGAATTGGTCGAGTATTATGAAATGGAGAAGACTCCGGGACTTAGAAAAGAGGAAAAAATATTCTCGGACTACTCCTATCTCGACATTCAGAAAATAAGAGATGACTTGCTGGATTTTTCTGCCGGCGGCGTTGAGAAAGTAAAGTTTAATGTGCCCGGCATGCACTGTGCTTCCTGTATCTGGCTGCTTGAGAATCTAAACGAGATCAATCAAAATATCAGCAGGTCGGAAGTCAATTTTTTGAGAAAGGAAGTCAGTATTCAATATGATTCCGGAAAAATGTCCTTAAGAGAAGTCGCGGAATTGCTCGAGTCAATTGGTTACCGACCGCTCATAGAACTGGATCAAAAGGAGCGCAAAACGGCGAATCGCAGGCGGGATCTTACCTATGCCTATAAACTTGGCATTGCCGGTTTTGCATTTGGAAATATAATGCTGCTCAGCTTTCCCGAATACTTTTCAGAGGGTATGTATGCCGATGAACAGTTTGGAGCGTTTTTTGGATATATCAATCTAATTTTAGGACTGCCTGTCTTCTTCTATTGCAGCAGTTCGTATTTTATTTCTGCATGGAAAGGAATCAAGCACAGATATCTGAATATTGACGTGCCCATTGCCCTCGGTATTCTGGTCCTTTTTATCCGAAGCACATACGAGGTCCTGACTTCAATAGGCCCGGGTTATTTCGATTCCATGACAGGTTTGGTCTTTTTTCTGCTGGTAGGACGGTGGTTTCAAAACCGGACTTATCAGGCTTTGTCATTTGAAAGAGACTATAAAAGTTATTTTCCCTTGGGAGTGACTAAAGTATCAGACTCCGGAGAAGAAAATGTGCTTTTAAAGGACATTGAAATAGGAGATACGATTGCAATTCATTACGGAGAAATCATACCTGCCGATTCTTCATTATTATCTGACTCAGCTGAGATCGATTATAGTTTCGTGACGGGAGAGGCCGTCCCGGTTCAAACAAAAAAAGAGGAGAAGTTATTCGCCGGAGGACGGCAATTAGGAGAGAAGATCCATGTAAAAGTGGAAAAAGAATTTTCGCAGAGTTACCTGATGCAACTTTGGAAGCAAGAAGAAAAGGAGAATCAGGATAATCGCGATCTGAGTCGCACAATCGATAAGGTGAGTCAATACTTCACTTTCGCAATTTTGACCATTGCATTTGGGTCAATGATTTACTGGTATTTCAAAGATGCGTCTCTTGCCTTTCATGCCTTCAGTTCAGTTCTGATTATTGCTTGTCCATGTGCCCTTGCGCTCACCATACCATTCACGTATGGAAATGGTCTGAAAATATTGGAAAAAGCAGGGATCTATTTAAGAGATTCAAGGTTTATTGAGATTTTCTCTGGTGTGGGAGAAATCGTCTTTGATAAGACTGGTACGATTACGGCACAAAAAAACAAAGCGGTTTCATATGAAGGTACTGACTTAAGTGAAATGGAATGTGAAATGGTGGCTTCCTTGGCAAAGAACAGCACTCATCCCCTGAGTAGAATGATCTATTCAAGCCTGGAATTATCGGGGAATAAAAAAGTTTCGAGTTATAAAGAGCTACCCGGCCAGGGAATAGAGGGAATTGTTGACGGAACTGAGATCAAACTTGGTTCGGCAGAATATTTGGGAATCGATGAGAATAGTGACAAAACCTCAGTTTATATAAGCATGAATAACAAACACTTTGGCAGGTTTAGTTTGGAGAATGAATACAGGTCGGGCCTCGAAGATGTTTCTGCGAAATTGGGGTATAAATATAGAATGCATGTTATCACCGGCGACGGGGAAGGAGAAAAAACCAACCTTCAGAAGATCTTTGGGCCAGAAACAGACCTGTCCTTTAAAATGAACCCTTTTGAAAAAAGAGAATATGTTGAGAGCATTAAACTTTCAGGAAAAAAGGTGATGATGATCGGTGATGGATTGAATGATGCCGGAGCTATTAAGTCGAGCGATGTGGGAGTGAGTATTTCAGATGACATATTCGGCTTTCTTCCTTCCTGTGATGCAATTCTTGAAGCCTCTTCATTTGAAAAAATTCCTGATTTGCTCAATTACTCCAAAACTCTTCGAAAGCTTGTAATCGCCGGCTTTGGCATTTCATTTTCCTACAACATTATCGGACTGAGCTTTGCCGTTCAGGGAGTGCTTTCGCCTGTTGTGGCTGCGATATTAATGCCTCTCAGCTCGATCAGCGTAGTAGCCTTTGCCATATTTTCCACCGGCCTTGCGGCAAGAAAGAATAATATTTTTTAGATTCGGGAAACTGATGAAAATCATACGGCGAATTGATGTGATTCATCAGTGATGAGATAATTTCGGCCTTTCTTCGCATGCATAACTAAGCCTATGTCGGCATTATTTGTACTAATCATCGTTAGCCTGATTGTAGCAGTGGGATTTCTCAGTGCTTTTATTTGGTCTGTAAAGAACGGCCAGTATGATGATGATTATACACCATCAGTGAGAATCTTATTCGATTCCAAAACCAAAGAAAACACAAAAGATAAATCATAAAAAATGGAGCTAGAAAAGTTCAGTTACGATAATAAGATCGTTAAAATGTTTGCCTATGCCACCGTCCTATGGGGAGTGGTTGGTATGTTGGTTGGGTTATTGGTAGCCTTTCAGTTCTTCATCCCTGCCTTGAATTTTAATTTAGAGTATACCACATTTGGAAGGACCAGACCATTGCACACCAATGCTGTGATCTTCGCCTTTGTCGGGAATGGAATTTTTGCCGGCGTGTACTATTCTCTTCAGAGATTGCTCAAGGCAAGAATGTTCAGTGATTTCCTAAGTAAAGTCAATTTCTGGGGTTGGCAGCTTATTATCGTATGTGCGGCTATTACCTTGTTGATGGGATTCACGACAGGTAAAGAATACGCCGAATTGGAATGGCCGATTGATATCATGATTGCCTTGGTTTGGGTGGCATTCGGCTGGAACATGTTCGGAACAATTCTGAAAAGAAGAGAAAGACACTTATATGTAGCGATTTGGTTTTATATCGCCACTTTCGTCACGGTTGCTGTTCTTCATATTGTAAACTCTTTTGAACTTCCTGTTTCATTCCTGAAAAGTTATTCAATCTACGCAGGTGTGCAGGATGCACTGGTTCAGTGGTGGTATGGCCACAATGCTGTTGCATTCTTTTTGACTACTCCTTACCTGGGATTGATGTATTACTTTATTCCTAAAGCATCTAACAGACCTGTATATTCTTACCGACTTTCAATCATACACTTCTGGGCTCTGATATTCCTTTATATCTGGGCCGGTCCGCACCACCTTCTTTATACTTCACTTCCTGACTGGGCTCAGTCTTTAGGAGTTGTATTCTCAGTAATGCTGATCGCTCCTTCTTGGGGAGGTATGATCAACGGACTACTTACATTGAGAGGTGCCTGGGACAGAGTGCGCGAAGATGCTGTGTTGAAATTCATGGTAGTCGCGGTGACTTGTTATGGTATGTCAACCTTTGAAGGTCCAATGTTATCGTTGAAAAGTGTAAACGCAATTGCTCACTTCACCGACTGGATCGTTGCTCACGTTCATGTTGGCGCACTTGGTTGGAATGGCTTCCTCACATTTGGCATGCTTTACTGGTTATTCCCAATTCTGTTCAAAACAAAATTGCACTCAGGCAAACTGGCAAATGCACACTTTTGGCTTGGAACATTAGGGATCATTTTCTACGCGGTACCTCTTTACTGGGCTGGATTTACACAACACGAAATGTGGAAAGAATTTAATCCAGACGGAACGCTTGCTTATCCGAACTTCCTGGAGACGGTAACTAGAATTATACCGATGTATATGATGAGAGCTATCGGAGGAACACTTTACTTCATTGGAGTTCTGATCATGGTTTACAACCTATGGAAAACAGCTGCTGCTGGTTCAGCAGTTGAAGATGAGGAAGCAGAAGCTCCGGCACTGGCGCCTGCATACAAACCTCATGGAAAAGAACACTGGCACAGATGGATAGAAAGAAAACCTGTTCAGTTCCTAGTCATGAGTTTGGTTGTGATACTGATTGGTGGAATCTTTGAATTGATCCCAACATTTGTTATCAAATCGAATGTTCCAACCATCTCCTCAGTGAAACCATATACACCACTGGAACTTCAGGGTAGAGACATTTATATTAGAGAAGGCTGCTATGTGTGCCACTCTCAGATGATCCGACCTTTCAGGTACGAGACAGAACGATTTGGAGATTATTCCAAAGCGGGAGAGTTTGTATACGACCATCCTTTCCAGTGGGGATCAAAAAGAACAGGTCCGGATCTGGCCAGGGTAGGAGTTAAAGGTACACCGAGATACCGAGGACCAGTATGGCACTACAAGCACTTCCTCGATCCGCGATCTTCATCGCCGGCATCCATTATGCCAGCATATCCATGGATTTTTGAAAAGGAAATCGATGTAGCAAGCACTGAAGCTAAGATCAGCGCAATGATCACCTTGGGTGTGCCGTATGAAGAGCTCTATGGAGAAGGATACGCCGAAAATCAGGCTGTAAATGACCTTCAGAAACAAGCGGAAATGATTACAGCAGAATTGAATAAAGAATCTGATATTGATATTACCAGTAACAAAGAAGTGATCGCATTGATCGCATATCTGGAGAGGCTGGGCTCAGATATTTATGCCGATAAATAAGAAGAGGTATAATGAAAAGTATTAAGAACATTTTTGAAGGAATTGCAGGAATTGAGACTTTTCCACTGATTTCACTAAGCATATTCTTCATCTTCTTTATCGGACTGATCTACTATGTAGTGAAGATGAGTAAGAACTATATAAAGTCGGTAGAGAACCTGCCACTTGAAAATGATAATGAATAACTGAAATAAAAAATTAAAATGATGTCAACTGCCAAGAAGAATATACTCGCTGTAGCAGCCTTCATGTCAATCACCTCAATGTCATTCGCCGGTGATGGATCAGAAGGAATGGTAATAGGAGATACTATGATCTTTTCATTCTTTGTTGTAATGGCCATTGTATTTATGATGATCATTTATGCCCAGATCAATGCCGTGAAGGGAATACTTGAGAACAAAGATCTGTGGACTTCCAAAGGAAGTGGAGCAAAAAAAGCCGGAATGATTGCGCTCATTTTACTCGCCTCTCAGGGACTTTACGCTCAGGGTGGTGATTCTGAACCATTAGTTAAAATGACGGATGAGTTGTACTGGATCATGATCGGTCTTAACACATTTCTTTTGGGAATTATTATCACTCTGTATTACGTTGCCAGGGGAATGATAAGAAGTCTTAAAGGCGAAGAGGAGGAAGCGACCGATGCATTAGGACAACTTACAGCATCTCTTACCGATGCCATTCCTATTGAAAGAGAATCGGAAATTCTGCTTGATCACGATTACGACGGAATACACGAACTGGACAACAACTTGCCGCCATGGTGGGTATATGGCTTTTATGTAACGATCATTTTTGCGGCTATTTACCTTGTGAGGTTTCATGTCATTAAAACCGGTGACCTGCAGCTCGTAGAATATGAAAAGTCGATGGCAATTGCTGAAGAGGAAATTGCTGCTTACATGGCCACACAAGCCGATGTTGTTGACGAATCCAATATTCAGGCATTGACAGACGCAACTCGACTTGCCAATGGAAAAGAAGTATTCGCAACCTATTGCGCTTCCTGTCATAAGTCAAAAGGTGAAGGGGATGCCGGACCGAACCTCACAGACAAGTACTGGAAGCATGGTGGCGGAATTGAGAACATATATAATACCGTTAAGAATGGTATTTCAGGTACCGTGATGATTGCATGGGGAAATTCAATTCCTCCGGGACAAGTGCTGGAGGTAGCCAGTTATGTCCTTACTCTCGATGAAGTCACTCCAGAGGAGGGTGGAAAAGGGCCTGAGGGAGAGATTTGGGAAGAAGGATCTCAGGCTGCTCCGGAGGAGGCTCCGGCCGAGCAAACTGAAGAGGCAGAGATGCCAGAAGAGGGTGACTTAGGTGACACAGAGGAGGAAGAAAAAGCCTAACTTTAAGACTCATTCTTGATTACCTTAAATGGAGGACAAAAATTCTCAGCAAGAGTCCTTTAGGGATTCCATTGCCACCATTAATGAGGAAGGTTCCAGACAGTGGATCTATCCAAAAAAACCCAAAGGCCGTTTTTATGAATGGAGAAAGTATGTCAGCTATTTCTTGCTGGCATTACTTTTTGCAGGACCGTTTATTCGAATAGGAGGAGAACCCTTTCTGCTTTTTAATGTTGTAGAACGAAAGTTCATCATATTCGGACAGATTTTCTGGCCTCAGGACTTCTATCTTTTTGTTCTGGCCATGCTGAACTTCATTGTATTTATAATTCTCTTCACCGTTGTATTCGGACGATTATTTTGCGGTTGGGTTTGCCCCCAGACCATTTTTATGGAGATGGTATTTAGAAGAATTGAATACCTGATTGAAGGAGATTATAAAAAGCAGGAGAAACTGAATAAACAGCCGTGGAATGCCGAAAAGATCCAAAAGAAAGGATTGAAATTTGTCATCTTTTTCATTATTTCTTTTATCATTTCAAACACTTTTTTGGCCTATATCATTGGGTCGGATGAATTGATAAGCGTCATAACAGATCCGCCTTCAGAGCATATTCAAGGACTGACATCCATTCTCATTTTCACCGGTGTATTCTATTTCGTTTTTGCCTGGTTTAGAGAACAGGTCTGTATAGTTGTTTGTCCATATGGTCGACTGCAGGGGGTGATGCTTGACAGAAACTCAGTTGTTGTGGCATACGACCATGAAAGGGGAGAAGACAGAGGCAAACTGCGCAAGGATGAAGACAGATCGGCCACTACCAAAGGTGATTGCATCGACTGCAAGCAGTGTGTTCATGTTTGTCCAACGGGCATCGACATCCGAAACGGAACTCAGCTTGAATGTATTAATTGTACGGCCTGTATTGATGCGTGTGATGAGATTATGGATACAGTTGGCTTTGAGAGAGGCCTGATCCGTTACGCTTCTGAGGCAGAAATTGCCGACAAGAAGAAATGGAAATTGTCGGGTAGGTCTTTGGCTTATTCTATTGTTTTGGTTCTTCTCTTGGGCGTTTTTGGATTTCTGTTAATGGGTCGGACTGAAGTTGATTCAACCCTACTGCGTGCACCGAATATCCTTTATCAGAAACTCGATGACGATAAGATCCAGAATATCTACAACCTGAAGATCATCAACAAGACCAATGAGGACATGGATCTGGATATTGAGATCCTCAATTACGATGCTGAGATAAAATTGAATGGTTTGAAAGAACTTCACATAGAAAAGCAAGGTAAAATGGAGGCCGTTGTATTTGTAATATTGAACAACGAAGATGTGGTCTCGATGAAAACCATTCTAGAAGTTGGAATTATCCGCGATGGAGAGGTCATTGATAAATTCAAGACGTCCTTCATGGGGCCAATTAAATAATTATGAAATTAAACTGGGGGCATTATATCGTCATTTCTTTTGTCTTATTCGTAGGACTTATTATTTATATGGTTTACAGGAGTTTCCAGCATGACAATGACCTCGTGGCTGAAGATTATTATGCCAAGGAAATACAGTTTCAGGAAATCATAGATAAGAAAGAAAATGTATCACGACTGGGCAAGAACATTACCTGGAAAAGCCAGGATGAAGGTGTGATGGTTAACTATCCTGAAATTGATGGAGTCATAGAAGGGGAGATTTTGCTTTTCCGTCCATCAGACAAGGACCTGGATGTAGTTTTCAAGGTTGCTCCGAATCCGGATAAGCAGCAATTTCTGATTGACGACTCTTTTACTCATGGCAAGTATCTTATTCAGATCTCCTGGAATGTGGGAGAAGAAGAATATTACACAGAAGGCACAGCTTACGTGATCAAAATATGATGCAGGCAGAGTTTCTGGCGGCCCTGGCAATCGGTTTTTTCGGAAGTCTTCACTGCATTGGTATGTGCGGCCCCATTGCCCTTGTTACACCAACAATATTTCCGGGAAAATCGGGGCGAATCTTAAGCGGCTTGGTTTATAACTCCGGCCGAATTTTCACCTACATGATCCTCGGAATAATCCTTGGTCTTTTCGGAAAAGGACTCTTGGTATTTGAGGTTCAACAATGGATCAGTATTGTCATTGGTGTGATTATTGTTCTTTCGATAGCTGTACCAGGAATATTTAGTAAGATCTCAGGTAGGGGATTCGCATTGTCCTTTACCAATAAAATTAAAACGTATTTATCTTCATTTTTAAAGAAGAAGTCTATCGGGGGACTTGTCGGAATTGGACTGGTAAACGGCCTTTTACCCTGCGGTTTGGTTTATATAGCACTGGCCGGCAGCCTTGACCAGTCTTCGGCACGGGGAGGCATGTTTTTTATGCTGTTTTTTGGCCTTGGAACTCTTCCGATGATGACAGGTGCCCAACTGATGGGAAATAACTTAAAGGGGAGCTTTAAAAACAGGCTGAGTCGAATTTTACCGTCATTCATATTTCTCATGGGACTACTATTTATACTGAGAGGCCTGGGTCTGGGAATTCCCTATGTAAGTCCTTCTATGGATCCTCATACCGGTGATATTGAATGCACCAGTCCTGCGCACAGACATATGAAATAAAAAAAGGGCGCGACACCTACGTGAGCACACCCTTGAAAACAACAGTTTGTTAAGTATAAAATTACACAAAATTTCAGTTTGAAAAAACGCGCAACCTATTTTATCGGTTCAAAATGTGCCGTAAAATGACGCAGGAATTTTTTCTCTTTTGTGATTTTTAATCCTTTGGCGCTTTTCTTATCATTCAAAATCTCGGCAAATGTTTCTATGACATATTCCATATGACTTTGCGTGTACACCCGTCTTGGAATGGCCAGTCGAACCAGTTCCATCGGTGCAGGAATCAGTTTTCCATTTTCATCGTATTTCCCAAACATCACTGAACCGATTTCAACGCTTCGAATCCCTCCTTTTACATAAAGTTCGCAAACCAGCGATTGTCCGGGGTATTCATGCACCGGGATGTGATCGTAGAGCGACTTTGCATCAACATAGACAGCATGGCCGCCAATAGGCAACATCACGGGAACGCCCATTTTATCTAAATGCTCACCCAGATAAGCCGTGCTTTTGATTCGATATTCAAGATAATGGGGATCAAAAACTTCTTTTAATCCAATGGCAAGGGCTTCCATGTTTCTTCCCGACAATCCGCCGTATGTTGCGAAGCCCTCAGTGATAATCAGGGTTCCCATACACGACTCATAGATTTCTTCATCCCTCAAAGCAAGAAAGCCGCCCATATTCACAAGGGCATCCTTTTTAGAACTCATGACAGCACCATCGGCAAGACTGAACATTTCCTTTGCAATATTTTCATAGGTCTGTGTCTCATATCCATCTTCTCTTTCACGGATGAAGTATGAGTTTTCAGCTACTCTGCAACAGTCGAGATAAAAGGGAACTTTATTTCTATTGCAGATTTCAGCAACACCTTTCGCGTTTTCCATACTCACCGGCTGACCACCTCCACTGTTGTTTGTGATGGTTAGAATCACAGCTCCAATGGATTCAGGCCCTTTCTCGGTAATCAACCATTCTAGTTTGTTAAGATCCATATTCCCCTTAAAAGGATGGATCAGCTTGGGGTCAGCCGATTCCGGAATTGGAATATCAATGGCCTCAGCTCCGGAAAATTCAATATTTGCCCTGGTTGTATCGAAATGAGTATTGCTGATAAATGTTTTTCCCTCGCCTCCTAGATAAGAATAGATGATTCTTTCGGCAGCTCTTCCCTGGTGGGTCGGCAGAATATAGTCCATCCCTGTTAATTCTTTGATGGATTTTTCCATGTGAAGCCAGGAGGAAGATCCTGCATAAGACTCATCGCCTCTCATCATTCCTGCCCATTGCTCGGCACTCATGGCAGAGGTTCCGCTATCGGTTAAAAAGTCAATAATGACTTCTGAAGAATGCATCAGGAATGGATTGTAGTGAGCATCTTCCAGGTATTTTCGTCTTTCTTCCTCCGTTGATAAATAAAGAGGTTCGACCGATTTGATCTTAAAAGGTTCAATGATTGTTTTGTGCTTCATAAAACTAGATTGAAAGCACAAAGGTCATGGATGCAGATCAAGCATTACATGATGTAAGTCAGCTAAAAATAAGATTGATAACGCTCAGTTCTGAAGGGATGCGGAGATTTTATCAAGGGCTTTAATGACTACTTCAGCATCCTTGTTTTTAAGGCCTTTATTTACGGAAGAATCTATTTCCTCAATCAAGGCCCCTGCTTGTTCATGCACTTCTTCGCCGGCTACAGTTAAGGCTATTCGGAGCTCTCTCTTATCGGTTCTTGAAGCTTTTTTGGTGACAAATTTCTTGAGTCTGAGTTTTTCCACCAATCTTGTGGCATTCGATGTCTGATTCGGCAAGGCCTCACGTATTTGTCTAAGAGAATAACCATCTTCTGGAGCTTCGCTCAGGATGCTGAGAATCCTGAATTGCTCACTGGATAAATCAAATTCAGAAAAAGCCACGTCTACTTTTTCCAGATAAAGGTTTTGAAGGTTTTCCAGGCTTTCGATCAAATTTCCTTTAAAGCCCTTTTTGGATTTTTCCTTTTTATCCTTCTTTTTATTCTTCTTCTTTTTGGCCATGCCTAAAGCTAAAAAAATTCAAAGAGACAATCGATTAAAGCTCAAATTTGATTCCCTGAGCGAGAGGAATTTCAGATGAATAATTGATCGTATTCGTTTGCCGGCGCATGTAAACTTTCCAGGCATCGGAACCAGATTCTCTTCCTCCTCCGGTTTCTTTTTCACCTCCGAATGCCCCTCCGATCTCGGCCCCTGAAGTGCCAATATTTACGTTTGCAATTCCGCAATCAGATCCCGAAGCGGATAAAAATTGTTCTGCTTCCTGTAAATTGCTTGTCATGATGGCAGAAGAAAGACCTTGTTTTACCCCGTTCTGCAAAGCAATGGCCTCCTCAACATTTTTATACTTCATGAGATAGAGAATTGGAGCAAAGGTTTCTTCCTGAACGATTTCCATGTCATTGCTTACTTCGTAAATGGCAGGCTTAACATAACACCCACTTTCATATCCTTCCCCTTCCAGAATACCGCCTTCAACAATGGCTTTGCCTCCTTGACTTATCACGGATTTCAAAGCATTCTGATATTGCTTAACGGCCTGTTTATCAATCAATGGCCCCATGTGGTTATTTGCGTCGAGCGGACTCCCAATTTTTACCTGCTTATAAGCTTTGGCAATTCGTTTCTTGAAATCGGAATAAACAGATTCGTGAATGATAAGTCTTCTGGTTGTTGTACACCTTTGTCCGGCTGTTCCCACGGCGCCGAAGAGTGCACCGTTCAATGCAAGATCCAGATTTGATTCCTTACTGATGATAATGGCATTGTTTCCGCCGAGCTCTAACAAGGACCTGCCCAACCTTCCTGCAACGGTAGCGCCAACAGCTTTACCCATTCGGGTAGATCCTGTAGCAGAAATCAGAGGAATGCGAGGATCTTCAGTGAGCCATTTTCCAACTTTAAGATCCCCGTTAATTATGCTTGAAATTCCATCGGGGAGGTCATTTTCAATCAAGACCTTACTGATAATATTTTGGCAGGCCACGGAACAAAGAGGAACTTTTTCAGAAGGTTTCCACACTACGACATCGCCACAAACCCACGCAAGAGCAGCATTCCACGACCAGACAGCAACCGGAAAATTAAAAGCAGAAATAACACCTACAATTCCAAGTGGATGGTATTGCTCATACATTCTGTGACCAGGGCGTTCTGAATGCATGGTTAGTCCGTGCAACTGACGGGATAAGCCCACAGCGAAATCGCAAATATCAATCATTTCCTGTACTTCTCCCAATCCTTCCTGTAAGGATTTACCCATTTCATAAGAGACCAATTTGCCAAGGGGTTCTTTCACCTCCCTGAGCGTCTCCCCGAATTGTCGAACAATTTCACCTCTTTTTGGGGCGGGCATATTTCTCCACACTTCGAAAGCCTTTTGGGCTGAATCGATGATCCGATCATATTCTTCACGTGTAGTTTCTGAGACTTTACCAAGAATCTTTCCATCTACAGGTGAGCGGGAGATTATATATTTTCCACTTTCATATCTGTCGTTGCCGGATGTGGCGCCCGGATTCACATTTTTCAGCTTTAAGCTTTCAAAGATTTCTTTTAATTCTTCCTGCATTTTTATTAATTGAAGACATAACGAACAAGTAGCAATGCGATGCAGATAAGGAACATAAGTATGGATATTCTATTCATTCCGTGCATCATCCTGAGATTAAAATTCCGCTTATGTTCATTCGAGAACATGGTTCTAAAATCGAGGTAAGAAAGAATTTTTAACAGGAATGATTTCATCGCGATTTCGGGTCATGAAATTAGCCAAATTCGTTCTTATAATTGGATTAACTTTGACTTTTCGACAAACACAAAATCATGAAGCTTAAGAATTACGTAAAGGGACAATGGGTAGAGGGTTCCGGAAAGGGCCAGACATTATACAGCGCAATCAATGGAGAAGAAATTGGCGTTGCAAGCGCCGATGGATTGGATTTCTCTGAGATACTTGAGTATGGCCGAAGTACAGGAAATCCGGCACTTCGAAAAATGACCTTCCATGAGCGAGGACGAATGCTTAAGGCCCTGGCTCTTCATTTGATGTCGAAGAAGGAAGACTTTTATAAAGTCAGTTGGGCTACCGGTGCTACAAGATTGGATGCCTGGATCGACATTGAAGGAGGTATTGGTAACCTTTTTGCCTATTCAAGTTTGAGAAGGGAATTTCCTGATGAAACGTACTTTGTTGATGGAAATGCGGCCATGCTTTCAAAGGACGGCTCATTTATCGGACATCATATTCTGACTCCTAAAAGAGGGGTAGCAGTGCACATCAACGCCTTTAATTTCCCGGTTTGGGGAATGCTTGAAAAAATTGCAGTCAATTTATTAGCCGGTGTTCCTGCCGTAGTTAAACCGGCGACGGTTACTTCTTTTCTTACTGAAGCGGTGGTTAAAGAAATCATCGATACTAAAATCCTACCGGAAGGAGCACTTCAATTGATCTGCGGTTCCGGGAAGGGCTTGTTAGACAGTGTTGAGTCGCAGGATGTGGTGACATTCACGGGGTCAGCAAGCACAGGAAAAATGTTAAAATCTCATCCGCGAATTCTTGATGAAGCCGTTCCGTTTAACATGGAGGCCGACTCTTTAAACTGTTCCGTTCTGGGTGAAGATGCCGTGCCCGGAACTCCGGAATTTGATTTATTCGTTAAAGAGGTACATCGCGAAATGACTGTGAAGGCAGGTCAGAAATGTACGGCCATTCGTCGTGCCATCGTTCCTGAAAAGCTGGTGGACGATGTTCAGATTGCACTAGGAAAAAGGCTGAGCAAAACAGTTATTGGAGATCCACAAATTGAAGGCGTAAGAATGGGAGCTCTGGCGGGTAAAACGCAGCTGGAAGAAGTGCGCGAAAAAGTAAAGGAACTTTCTGCATTTTCAGAAATCGTTTATGGGGATCCAAATAAGGTTGAAGTGGAAGGAGGTGATTCGGAAAAAGGCGCCTTTATGTCTCCAATACTTTTGTTGAATAAAGACCCACACAAGAATAAAGGGACTCACGATATTGAAGCCTTTGGACCGGTGAGCACACTCATTCCTTACAAAGACATGGATGAGGCCATTGATCTGGCCAACATGGGCAAGGGCTCGCTGGTTTGCTCCATGGTAACAGGAGATGACAAAGCGGCCAGAGAATTTGTCCTTGGCGCAGGCCCCCACCATGGTAGGATATTGATCCTGAATGAAGAAGCTTCAAAAGCCAGCACAGGTCATGGATCACCAATGCCTCTGCTGGTTCACGGAGGTCCGGGAAGAGCCGGAGGAGGTGAAGAAATGGGCGGAAAACGAGGTGTAAATCACTATATGCAAAGAACAGCTATTCAGGGAAGTCCGACAACATTGACCGCCGTTACCAATGTATATCAGGTTGGCGGCAAACAGACAGAAAAGGACGTACACGTCTTCAGAAAACACTTTGAAGAATTGGAAATCGGTGAGACCGTCATCACGCACAAGCACACCGTGACGGAAGCCGATATTGTCAATTTTGCCAACGTGAGTGGGGATAATTTCTACGCTCATATGGATGTTACTTCACTTGATGGAACCATTTTCGAACAACGTGTGGCTCACGGTTATTTTCTGTTGTCGAAAGCTGCCGGATTGTTTGTTGATCCGAAGAAAGGACCTGTTTTGTTGAACTACGGAATCGAAGAGTGCCGATTTACAAAGCCTGTTTATCCCGGTGCGACAATTGGAGTTAAGCTAACGGTGAAAGAAAAGATAGACCAGGAGAAAAGATCAGAAGAAGATATTGCCAAGGGAATTGTAAAATTTCTTGTTGAGATCTACGATGAAACAGATGAGACGGTTGGAATAGCCACTATTTTAACGATGGTTAAAAAACTAGACCAGTCTTAAAGCTGGGCTGAATACTCCACGACAACCAAGTCTTTCATTTCGACACTCATATCAGCGCTTGATTCTAAATAGAGTGCTGCATTCTTGAAGCTGAGACTTTCGGGAATACGGATGTGGAATTCGTATTCATTGAATTCGCCAGGCACGGCCATATGTCGTTGTAAGCGGACTCTTCTTCGGCCACCATCCCATGCCAGACCAAGGTAGGCTTTAGGGGAAAGGTCATTTGATTTGATCTTCGTTTTGATTTGAAGCCACCTCTCCTGTTTTGAGGATGTGCTCATTTCAATTTTTCCAATGACAAAACTTGAATTAGCTGGGAGGCAATATTTCTCAATTGCTTTTTTTTGGAACAGGACCAATCCGTCGATCATCTTTGAATTTGGCATTATATCGTTGGTGTCTAGCAAACTCATATCGGCCGGAGAGAGCTCATTGTTCAGATAAATTCTTTTATAGAAATCGTAATTCATATCTCGGAAATGAAGAATATTTCTGTTGTATTGGTCGAGCTGAAATAAATTAACAAATGCCAGATATGAAGAAAGAATTAGAAATGGAAGGATCCATTTCGTTTTAATGATTCGATCAATGAAAGCCACAAAGGGCAGCATAAATACCGGGTAGCTTTGAACAAGAGCACGGGTCGAATATGTCGCTCCATAACGCCAGTCGATCCACGAAATGATGATCCAGATATTTATCAGGCAGAAATAAATGATGGAGTTTTTGAATACTTGCCTTCGGATGAAGAACAATCCGGCGATGAAGAAAATGGTAATTGGTGTATAGATGAACCATCCATTGGTGAAGCCAAATAAGACCCTCCACCACGGATTAAAAAAGACCCATCGGCTTCCCACATTATACAACCAGAAGTCGCTGGCATATTTCCAATAAATAAGTTGAGGAATTACCACAATGAATGAAGCCAAGACCAGGGCAAAAAGATGTGCTTTGTTTTCTTTGATCATTGTGATCTTTTCTTTTCGATCTTCTTTGGCATTTGTCTTCCACAATAGTGGAATCAGAAAGACAATTCCGTCCGTTGGTCTGGAGATAGCGATCAGACCCATAGCAAATCCCAAACCTATTGCCCATTTCAATGAGGGTCTTTCGTGCCACTTCATGGTAAAGAATAGTACCATGGCGAATAGTGGAAAAATATAAACATGGCTCATGCCACTGTCGAAAGAGACGTATTGAGGAAGATTTGTACAGATCACAAGCAGCAATATGCCAAGGGCCACAGAGCTGTCGGAATAATACTGAAGTAAAACGGCCCGAATTAGAAACAGGCCAATAATTAAATAGAACAATGCGGAAACGGAAATAGCCAGCTGATATGGTAATGAGAAGCCATCTGCTTTGAAGTCTGAATTCAAGGCATACAAATGCGCAGCCGTGAAAAAGGGACTTTGCAAAAGAGAAGTACCATAAAAATATCGGAAGACGTAATTCCCATTTTCGACTCTCTCAGCCTGGTAAACACTTCCGCCGATGAGATCATATTCCTTGTCTTTTTCAATCAGCCAATCAAGCTCAGTTGCGTCGTCATAAATAAATAAAGAAGGCAGATATAGATAATAACCAAGGGCATCCCATGTTGTGAGCTTCAGAGATTCAATGGATTTATTTTGAAAGCCCTCAAACCTCAAAAAAGTGAGAATGATGATGGAAAGAAATATGGAGTATAAAGAAAGTCTGCTTTTATTCATTCAGATCAATTGTCTGAATTTTTTTCGAACGACTTATAATGATATTCAACTTTTTCTTTAAGGTCTCCATTTGAAGATACTACAACATATTCCAACAGGTTGTCATTTTCATCGTAGTTGTAATCACGTTTTTCCTCGTATATAGAATAGTTGGGCTTGAAAGTGTATCCAATTTCGCGCCCCAGACTGTCATATTCCCAAAGCTGTTCTATGTGGTCGGGTGAATTATCATGTTCCTGAGTGGCAGATCGGATTAATAAAGTGTCATGAAGATAACTTAGCTCTGTTGTAGAATGATGTGTTCCAATTGGATAGTAGCGCTTGAAGCTTGTCTCCTTTCCTTTAGAGTTGTGAGTAAATTCTTTTGCTTCATTAACCAGAGTGTCTTTTATGTAGAGGCCAATATGAATAAGACGATTTTGACCATCGTATTCCTGTCTTTGTTCTCTGCTAGGAGTTTCGTCGGCATTCGCATATAAATCTGAGATCAGATTGCCGAATTGGTCATATTCGTATTTGAGCAAACCTTCTTTTACATTGTCTGCAGCTTTCCAAATCTCCTTATATACTACACGACCTTTTACATCATGTTGATAATGTCTGTACCATATGCGCCATTGCCCATCTATATAGCCTTTCATTTCAATCTCCCTGCCCAATTCATCATGAAAGTATGTGTATTCCGTTACGGTCTTAGACAGACCGGGTGTTGCGTTATAATATTTTGTAATCCTCTCAAAGGTCTTCACTTGAAAGTATTCAATCTCTTCTTCATTTTTTTTCTTAGGACTCCCGTCTTCATCCTTTCTGCATGAAATGAGCAAAAGCAACGATGCGACCAAGAGAAACGATATGATCTTATGTAAAGGCATAGGCAGAAGCGTTATAAAGTTAGCAAAAAAAATCCCGGCCAAATCCATGACCGGGATATGCTTTCTTGATTCAGTGATTTATTCTACCACCAATCTTTGTGTATGATTAATACTCTGTCCTATGATCTGAACAATATAGATTCCTTTTGAAAGGGAATTTCCATCAATGTTGTATGTATGCATTCCTTTATTGAAAAGAATATCTCTTTCAACAAAGACAACCGCACCTCTGGCATCAATCATCTGAATCATCAACTCCTCATCGTTGGCAATTTCAAAGTCAATGCTGAAGGCCCCTCTTGTAGGATTAGGATATACCTTCACCTGAGATAGAGAATTTTTTTCTTCAACTCCCACATAAGGGATACAGTTCGGGTCGTAATCGATCGTAACAGGGGCCTTGTATTTTGTGCCAATGCAATCATCCCTCTTTACTTTCCAGTTGTAGAAATAGTAATAATAGTTTTCAACGGTTTCATAATCAGGATTCACCGCTCTTTCAATTGAGATAAGCCCATTCAACTTGTATGGATAGTTCGCACCTGAGTTATTTCTATACAAATCAACGCTTGCAACCCAATCTGAAATTCTCAATACATAACCATTTTTCGGCTCTAGTTTAAAATTCAAATCCACCTCAAACTCACCTACGCCAAGATTCACTAACTCTGTTTGTCTAACAGTATCGTCATATATCAAATCAATTCCTCGATACCCTGATGCTCCTGAATATACAGTCACGCTTTCTAATGTGAGACCTTCCAGCACATCGAATTCAAGTCCATATCCGGGTGTTGTGTGATTTCCACCTAGACCTGAGTTGTCAGGAATTCCAACACTATCGGTAGAGAATTCCCATCCATTTGCCACATAAAAGAACGTGTCTTGCGTCAATGGCTGACTCACATATGGATTTCCAATAAATACAGGTGTCACATCCGAAGAGTCGATGAACCAAAAAGCCTGGTCAGGAGTACTCGCTCGTATTCTTGCTGCATAACCCTCACAAATTGTATAGGGATCAATATCAACGTCATCAGGAATGTCGATCTGAATAAAAGATGCTTTTGTCTCTGTATCTGAATTTGAACTACATATAAATCCACCGGTAGCAGTAAGCTTCACAGTGTAAGTTCCTTCTGAGGTATAAGTATGAGTTGGTTCGAATTGATTAGAGGTGTTTCCATCACCAAATTCCCACAGGTATGTATTAGCATTATGATTTGAAAGGTTCTCAAAAGTTACTTCAAATGGCACTTTACATGATGTCGGACCCTCAAGATCAAAATCTGCAGTCACCACCGTGGTGTGCCGCCCACCAACACCAACAGCATACCATGCTTCGGCTGTTGACCTGACTTCTTGACCACAACCTCCGTACAGATCACGAGCAGACAACAAAGAATAAAATCTAGCATCTTCATGATCCGAATTCGAAGAAAGATATTTTGCCCTATTTCTGTAGGCTATTTTTTCTGCTTTTTGGATTGTAATTGCGGTAACATTATACGCATCACCATTATCGTTGGTACCACTCCCACCAACACTCAGCAAATAAAACCAGAAATTCTGCACTCCAGAATTTGTATGTACGCCACCATTGTCACTTGGCCCGGTATAATAATATTGTCCACCATAGGTATCTGGATCCCTGAATCTTTTCGGATTGCTCATGCTTCGAATTGGAGTACCTCTGTCTTCACCCACTTCCCAGTTTTTAACAGGATCAGGTTTAACATGGAACTCTACGGTATTTCCAAAAATGTCTGCAAATGATTCATCAAGAGCACCCGGCTCATCCTGATACACCAAATTAGAAGAGAACTGATCCACACCATGTGTAAACTCATGACCACAAACGTCGAGAGCTGTAAAAGCTTCAGAAGTAGAAGAACCATCGCCGTAAGCCATAAACTGACCATTCCAGAAAGCATTGGCATAATTCACGCCATAATGGGTGTAGCTTCTAAGCACGAAGCCCTTATCATCTAGACTGTTTCTTCCATGGATATTCAGGTAGTAATCATAAACCTGTTCCGCACCCCAATGTGCATCTGTAGAATACTTATATGGAAGCGTATCATGCCAATAATTGCTATCGTTAGAAAGAATCACTGCTGCCGCAAAAGACGTGCCGTTAAGCATGTCGTAAGTTTCAATGCCACCACCGCGGCCACTTTCTTCTGTATAAAATTTACCCTGTCTGTAATCCGTTGTCATGGTTCTCAAACCACTGAAATGAGTTTTTGCAGTCCCGGTTGTGTCAATATGCTTTAAGGTAAGGTCCTCCAAAAGGATTTCTCCAGTAGTTGCGTTTACATAAACGTCTGCACCGTAGGCTGGCTCTAGGGCTGAGATGTTAAACTTCCATGCCGGAATAAGAGAGCCTCCGAAATCAAGATCCGAAGGAATGAAAACTTTCTCGCCTTCTGGAAAATAGGTAGCCTGCGTATCGCCTTTCATATCTTTAATCAATTCTTCCATTGCTTGATCTTCCCAGAAATAAAGAGATGCACCAATATGATCCAGGGCATTTTTTAAGGCAGCATCTTCAGTAAGACTGTGAGTGTTCTCTGGTTTTTGGCTTGAAAGCGTCGCCGAGAATGAAACCACCTGACCACCCTTGACGTGAAGTCTTAGATCTGAATACTGTACTTTGTTTGAAGAGATATACTGCTCAAAAACTAAGTGTTCAAAGCCCAACTCGTCTTGAGTTGTCCAAAGGACTTCGAATGAGCTTGAATTTTCCAGAGGCAGATTTTCAGAAAGCCATGCATTAAAATCATCAACCATCGGACCCTTGCCAGCTGCGAATTCAACGTAATTAGGGAAAGAGATGTCATTCTTATATCTGATGATTATTGCATCCTTAATTTCTTTGCGCGCTTCTTCTCCGCTTAGGATTCTTTCGGTTCCAAAACTCAGAGTAAAAAAAGATGCCGCGAACAGCGTTAGTAAGATTTTCTTCATAGTATGATTTTGAAAGGATTACAAATTTAATCAATAAATCACTTCAGTAAAGTCATGAAAATCACATATATGGCTGTGACCAAATTCAAGATTCCAAGACTTACAAATAATGTGTTTGTTGACATCCAACAACTCTTTCATAGAATTGTTTCTTAATTTCGCGCCCTGCATGCATGATTTCGAACCATATTATGTAGCCATATTTACCTCCAAGAGAACTGGTGAGGACGAGGAGGGCTATGGTAAAATGGACGAAAAGACCTTTAACCTGGTTGAAGACCAACCCGGATTCATGGGAGCTGACAGTTTCTATGATGATGAAGGAAAGCATGTGACCATTGTAAAGTTTCGCACCAAGGAAGATATGATCGACTGGCGGAACAATCCTGTTCACCGCGAAGCCCAGACCATGGGAAGAGAAAAATGGTATGAATTTTACAATGTGAAGATCTGTAAGGTCGAAAGGGAGTACGAATTCAATCGATAAATAATGTCTGATGCCATCAACGAAGGAAGCATTAAATCAAGTGTTTCCAACAATATTGGAAGAATAGAGTTCTTTCATCCCATGAGTAATAGCCTTCCGGGGAATCTTCTTGCCGAACTGGCCACGACTATTACCGAAATGGGTAAAAACGATGAAGTTCATGTTATCATGTTGAGCAGTCATGGCGAAAGGGCTTTCTGCGGTGGGGCCAGTTTTGACGAATTAATTTCAATTCAGGACATTGATGGCGGAAAGAAATTTTTCTCTGGTTTTGCTAATGTGATCAATGCGTGCAGAACATGTGGTAAGATCATCCTTGGTCGTGTTCAGGGCAAGGCAGTTGGAGGAGGTGTAGGGCTGGCCTCGGCTACCGATTATTGTTTTGCCACAGACAGGGCATCTGTTAAGCTAAGTGAATTGGCTGTTGGAATCGGTCCTTTTGTAGTTGGCCCGGCCGTTGAAAGGAAAATAGGATTGTCTTCCATGAGTCAATTGGCAATCAATGCAACGGAATGGCAAAGTGCAGAATGGGCGAGAGCAAAGGGACTTTATACAGAGATCTACTCGAGTATAGCAGAAATGGATGAGGCCCTCGAAATTCTGGCCGACCGCCTGGCAAAATCAAATCCTGAAGCACTTGCTGAATTGAAATCTATCTTCTGGCAGGGAACCGAGAATTGGGATGAATTGCTCAAAGAAAGAGCGGCTATAAGCGGACGTCTTGTTCTGTCGGATTTCACCCGAAAAGCAATAGAGGCCTTTAAGAAAAAGTAATTCAGGAAGCCGGAATGATTTCCACTTCGAAGATCTTGGGCCAGTTTTTACCTGTTAAATACAATCTTCCTGTAGACGGATCGTAAGCAATTCCATTCAGTACATCCGTTGTTGCCTTTTTATCTTTTTTTGGAAGAAGACCTTTCAGGTTAATCATTCCTTCCAGCTTACCATTTTTCGGATCGATAATTCCAATTTTGTCCTTCTGCCAAATGTTGGCATAAATTTTACCATCTATGTATTCTACTTCATTCAGCCACTTGATGGCCACTTCATCCGAATAAACTTCTAAAACAGATTTTGCCGAAAAGTCATCGAGTGAATGCACATGAATTTTATGACTTCCATCAGTTCGATAGAAATACTTCGAATCATTTGTCAATCCCCATCCTTCTCCTTCATAATAGAATCTTTGAACTTCTTCGAATGTCTCCAGATTATAGATGAAACCTGTTTTGAGCTGCCAGCTAAGCTGATAGATCTTTTCGTTGTGCAGGGCAATCCCTTCACCAAAGAAATTATCGGGCAGACTAACAGAATTCAGAACTTCCCCGTTATTGATATTTAGCTTTCTCAACTCCGATTGTCCTTTTTGACCTGTACCCTCATATAAGTTACCGTCGTGATAAAACAAACCCTGTGTGTATGCCTTTTCATCGTGAGGAATAGACCTGATCACTTTATAAGTGTATTCAGCAGGAGCATTGTCAGCATGAAGTATAAATGAATTACTTTTTCCCTGGACTTGATCATCGATTGAAGCAGAAATTCGCACTACATTTCTACCCATTTTCAAACCTTTCGTAGATATTTTTAAATCAAGCGGAAATACTGAAGGTTTTGCAATCAAAGAATCATTCAGGAACAACTCTGTGGAAGATGCGACCTTGTCATTGTTCAGGGTCACCACAATATTAACAGAGTCACCTGATTTTATTTTTCCGGCGTCACCCGATATCTTCACATCCAGTGGAGACTTAACAATGCTGAAATTGTTTCGGTCTGATTTATCAGATGAACAGGCAAAAGCAAATGCAATAATCAGGTATAAGAACTTCTTCAAGTCTGAATTTTTTTGCAATAATAATGAAATGAAAAAGGGTGGATTACCTTACCAGTGAAACTGTACCTCTTTTGGCCTTCTCTTTGTCGTTCTGAACGTAATCGATTTCATAAACATAAACGCCATTTCCCGACTCCTGTCCATCAAAGGTTCCGTCCCAGCCCGTATCGAAATCCGTTGTAACAAAAATTATCTGACCCCATCTGTTATAAATCGTCAGACGATATTCTTGAATCTCAAAGCCTATGGGTTTAAAGACATCGTTTTTAGAATCAGAATTTGGAGTGAAGGAATTTGGAACAAAGAGATCATTTTCCAATCTGGTCACCACTACATCATCAATTGCCACACAGCCGAATTCATCTGTCAGAGTTAAAGTGAACATATGAGAACCAACGGGCACCATAACTCCGGTATTCGGACATTCTGGACAATCAAGGAATTCTTCAGGATCCCATTTGAAACTGCCTTTTCCTTTACCCTCAAGACGAGTTGTAGGTTGATTGATGAGCTGATCACCTCCGGCGGAAACAAATGGATCATCTCTCAAAGAAACAAGCACGCTGTCAAATGCAATGCAGCCCAAAGAATCTTCTGCTTCAACATAGAAAAGGGTTTCCTCTGTGATCGTGGCCATTGGATATTTGGCATTTACACTATTTGAATCCAATCGGCTCTTGGGTGTCCATGTTAATTTTTCTCCAGGAGCTGCAAATAATTTTATCGGAACATCGGCACAGGCAAAAGTGTCAGGCATGGCCTCTGTAACAAAATCCCTCACCGCAACACGAATGGTGTCATAGGTCGTAAAACACTTGCTGCCAATCTCAATCAGGAAAACGGTGTTTTCATTTGGGGTCACCCAGGTTGTGTCATTATTGGGCGTAGAAGCAAACTGAGCCGGTGTCCATGAATAATCCTGTCCTCCGATGGAGAACAGTTCCACACTATCTCCCAGGCAGAGGATGGTGTCGGGGTGACTATATATCTGAGGGTTCTCCGGATCTTCTACGCGAATCTTAACCCATCGGGTCCATGGACAAGAATACTGATCCGTAATCCGAACTTTATAGGTTATGTCCAGAGGTGGAGTGGAAATCGGGTTTGAAACATTTGATTTATTCAAATATGTCGGAGGTGTCCATACATAACTCACCCCTCCACTGGCATTGAGCTCTATGGATTCACCCAGGCATATGGTATCATCGGGGGATGCACTGGTATTATTCTGAGCCAGTAAGACCACTACGGTTGCTGTGTCATAGGCAAAATAATTTGATGTGTCACTACCACAACTATCGCCCACAATTACGGTATACGTAGTATTCGAAACGGGGCTGGCCAAAGGATTCCATATTGTATCATTTGAAAGACTCCCCGACGGATTCCATTGAAATTTAACTCCTCCATAAGCCCTGAGCATGACACTGTCACCCGGGCAAATCACACCTACAGTATCGGCACTTGCTATAGGCGGTGCCTCTCCACGAATTATTATTTCTGCCGTATCCTGAAGAATACATGACAAGCTATCCCAAACCACAAGTTTCACCGTGAAGTCTCCGGTGTCTATGTAAGTATGTGTAGGTTGAAATTGATTGGATGTATTGCCGTCGCCAAAATCCCAGAAATATTGATTTCCTCCGTTGCTGTTATTTTGGAAGGTAACGGTACCCGGGATACATACCTTGGTGATGGCCGACATGGCAATATCAGAGGTAAGTTGAGAAAGATCGAACTTGATAACCCCCAGGTTACAATTGTAACTGTTGTTCGAAGGCGCCCAAACATTGGTAGGGGCAGTTGGGAAAGAATTTGATCCGCCACACCCTGCACAAACGGCCTGATACACGATTCCTTTTTTATCGAAACGACTCGTTCCTCCATCCACATGCTCTCCCCTCAATTGTCCTGAAGTGCCACCAAAGAAGGTTGCATACAACAAACTGTCAGCGTCCTCATCAAGAACAATCAGATAAAAATCATTACCGTCCGTAGTGGTTTTATGAGCGCCGGGCGTTGTTGGCAGACCAGTTGTTGTGCTGGAAGTAGCTTGCGAATAAGTGCTGTTGATATCACCTCCCCACCCCGACAGATAAATGTGGTTGCATTGATTCACAAGGAAGGCCGAAGGAGAAATATCTACAGCTACATTACTGCTGCTTCCGCCTGTTCCAATAACCGTTGAAAATACCGTGGTATCCAAACCGGGTGTGACTTTATGTATAAACTGGCCCGAGAATGTATTTTTATATACCGTGCTCGGAGTGGTCGCGTAAACACCTTCCGTTTGTCCGGTTACATATACATTGTTCTTATCATCGAGCTGCACGAAATACACCTGATCGTAGGACGAAGTTCCAAAACGGGTCGACCTGACAATAGATCCGGCATTATTCAGCACACATACAAAACCATCGGTATTTCCAAGAGAAGAGGGATTTATGGTGCCAAGTGTTGTTGGGAAATTTCCGCTGTTTGTACCTCCGGCAACATGAGCGAAGCCACTGTTGTCAACCTGAACCGAATAGGCTGCATCATTGCCTGAGCCACCAATATAAGTTGAATAAACGAGGTTGGAAAAAGCAGAGTCCATTTTAAAAACCACAGCTTCCTGATTGCCCCCTCGGAAATTTGAAGTATTGGTCACAGGGAAGTTATTTGAGGCCGTAGTTGTTGCCACATAAGTGAAATCCTGATTGTCAACCACAACCTCTCCTCTTACATCATCACCGTAATTGTATTCTAGATTGTTGGTGTTAAAACCATCAAAGGAGCTACCACCTATGTAGGTGGATCCAATTATCGTATCGCCACTGGCAGAAAACTTGGTAAGAATTATATCGCTACCCAGGAAGGTAGCAGAGGCGATATTCAATGTAGCGGAACCAATTCGATTGAATGTTGTATCATAGGCTGAGCTGGTCACCGGAAAGTCTACCGAAGATGTCGTTCCCATAACAATGAGCTGACCAACTGAATTCACGACCATTGAATGCGGAATCTCATTTCTTGTTCCTCCCAGATATGTGGAATAAATCAAACTTGTTCCGGACGAGTTAAATTTTGTGATTCCAATATCGATACCGCCTCCACCGGCATTGACCTGGAAGGCGCCCGTAGTTGTGGGGTAAGATCTCGTTGCATGTGAGAAAACAACGCCGCCACCATAAAGATTTCCATTTTCATCAAAGGTTGCTGTGAAGCCCCAGTTATCTTTTGATGCTCCTGAATAAGATGAGAATATCAGCTGGGGATCAACAATTAATCTCCGGCTTTTATCGTATCCGTTCGGAAATTCAAAAGATAATTCATCACCTTTTAATACATAATTACACTCAACTTTTTTAGGACCATCATCATATTCCTGAAATGCAAATGGTTTCAGGTCTATCAAGCTGTTCACCGATGTCTCCAGGTACAGATTGCCGTATTTTTCCTTGAGTTTGTCGAGGTATAAAAACTTCATTTTTATTTCCGAAGGGTCGCCTCCTTCTTTAACAATGAAGTCATATTTGAGGTCGATATCCTGACTGTAAATCCGATAGTCAATATTGTCATACATATCCCGAACAAAAGCCTCATTGTAAACCGGCACCTTGCTCGCCCAATATTCTTTTTGCTTGCCGAGGTAGTAATTTACGTAGTTGCTTTTCTTTCTCTTTCCAATGAATTTTTGATTGGGGTTTGATCCAAGGAATTCCACCTGATACAGATGGGCATCAATGATCATGTCGTTCTCTGTAATATTCTCTTTTGGACCATGTCTTATGTCATGTATCCTTTCAATGTCTTCCTGGCTATAAAATACATAAGTGAGTTTGCCACTTTCTAGGTAAAGATTACCCGATGGAATATCAGATTGAAATTGAATATGATCTTCCCACTGACCCTTGTTTTTGACAAATTCAATGGCTTCTTTTTGATGAGGAATTTTTCGGACACGGTTATCACTGTGCTGTCCATAAAGAACATGGCAAAAGAATAACAGTATGACGATTGTGTATTTCATCATAGACCTCACTATAGAAGACTATTTCAACCCTGAAAAGGTTGCCTGAATTAGCAGAAAATCAGGGCTGAAGCATTAAAATTACGAATTTGAAGTGTTGATTTGTCGGACGGACCTGAACTTAGTTGTCCATATCATCCTTCATGGCATCGAGTTCCTCCCTGAGAACCTGGATCTCATTTTCATTAGATTGGATCTGATCATTTTGAGTTCGGAGGATGTTGTTGAGGGAATCAATTTGCACCACTTTTTCATGAAGTTTATCTCTCTCTTCATCGAGAACTGACTCCACATAAAAAATAGCTATGCACAAGGTAAACGTTGTCAGACCGAAGAATACGGCCACTCTCAGCGTTACACCTTTGATTTTATCATCTTTTTCCATTCAATTTCATCCATCCAATATAGGAGGGGAGTCGAATATAAAAAAAATTCAAGAACGAATGTCAGATTGCTACTTACGCGCGGACTTAAAAACAGGAACACTTGAGCATGCCTCGCCAAACATGAGTGAGTCTACTTTATTCTGAAGAGCATTGGTTATTTCAACAAAGGCATCGGGGGAAAGATCGAATGAACCACAGCCTTTGAGAATGACCTTGGCGCCTTCGTATTTGTCAATTCCGGAGTTCATGAAATTTTTAATGAGGACTTTTTCTCTGACTTCTTCCTCAGTGCCAAAAAAGGGAATAGCTTTTGATTTAACCAGAGTTGAAGCAAGAAGCATATACGCCCAATTGGGCACAATAGCTTCACCACTGCATTGGATAGCGACAATTTTACCCTTGTAGTTTTCCCAGTTATGATCTTTGATAAAGTCTCTGAAGTCTTTTTCCCTGAGTATGAGGCCTTCGTATAAATTATCGGTCAGGTCGTAAGAAATAATTTCTTCAGAAGGCAGGAATTCATCAAGGTCAATCTGAACCAGACTGGAATTAGCGACTCTATTTACAATCTCATCACTCATTAAAGAAATCCCAATTCAAGTTTCGCCTCTTCACTCATCATATCCTTGTCCCAGGTAGGCTCCCAGACAAGATCAATGCTGGCGCTCTTCACTTGCCAGATGCCGGCTACTTTTTGTTCAATTTCAGCTGGAAGAGATTCAGCTACGGGACAGGAAGGAGAAGTTAGAGTCATTACAACCTCTACATTCCATTCTTCATCGATCCGAATTTCGTAGATCAAACCAAGCTCATAAATATCAACCGGGATCTCAGGATCGAAGATGGTCTTGAGAACGGCAATGATCTGTTTTTCCAGCTCTCTTTTCGTTACTATTTTATGTGCGTTTTCTTCCATGATCAATTCTTTGCCTGAAATGCTAAAGCGTAAAACTTGATTTGCTTCACCATACTCAACAATCCATTTGAACGGGTTGGCGAAAGGTGTTCTTTCAGTCCAATATCGTCGATAAATGTTAATTCTGATTCAATTATTTCTGCAGGACTGTGTCCCGAAAAAACTCGCACGATCATACTCACCAGTCCTTTGGTAATGATGGCATCGCTGTCGGCCGAAAAATGAATCAATCCGTCTGTAAAATTCGCATGAAGCCATACCTTACTCTGACATCCTTTGATGATATTTTCATCCGTCTTATATTCATCATCCAGTGATTCAAGAGATTTTGCGAGAGAGATGATATGCTCGTATTTATCGGTCCAGTCTTCAAAGAATGAAAACTCTTCAACTAACTCTTCCTGCTTCTCCTTAATGCTCAATCCGTTCTCCACCATCATGACAATATTTTTATAGCTTTATGAATTCCCTCAATCAGTCGGTCTACTTCATCATGAGTGTTATAGAAAGCGAAGGAAGCTCTGACCGTTCCCGGAATGTTATAACATTGCATGATTGGCTGCGTGCAGTGATGACCTGTTCTGACAGCAATTCCCATCTGATCCAACATAGTGCCCAGGTCAAATGGGTGAATATCCCCAATAAGGAAAGAATTCAGAGACACTTTGTTTTCTGATGTTCCAAAGAATCTGATTCCCGGTATTTCTTTCATTTTAGCTGTGGCATATTCAAGTAAGGAGCTTTCTTGTTCTTCAATGAAATCCCAACCAATTTCTTTTATGTAATCTATAGCAAACCCCAGGCCATGCGCTCCGGCAACATTGGGTGTGCCGGCTTCAAAAACCTGCGGACTTCCTGAATAAGTAGTTTGCTCCAGATTCACCTCACTGATCATGCCTCCTCCATATCGGTAGGGACTCATTTTTTCTAAAAGAGCTTTCTTTCCATAGAGGACGCCAATCCCTGTTGGACCAAATAATTTATGACCGGAAAAGGCATAGAGATCGCAATTCAGAACCTGAACGTCCGTTTTTCCGTGAGCTACCCATTGCGCCCCATCAACAACAACCAATATATTCTTTGATTTAGCTAAACGGGTAATTTCCTTAATATCGTTAATCGTGCCAAGCGTATTTGAAGCATGATTGATGGCAAGGACCTTGGTTTTTTCATTCATTAAGGACTCAAGTTCCGCAATGTCGACCTCACCTTTTTCATTTAAACGAGCCACCTTGAAAGAAGCCTTCTTTTTCTTTGCCAGGACTTGCCATGGAACAAAATTGGAGTGATGTTCCATCTCTGTAGTAAGGATCTCGTCTCCTTCACCAACGTAGTCCTCCAGGGCTGTGGCCGCAAGGTTGATAGAATCCGTGGTTCCTGCGGTGAAGATAATTTCCTCAGATGAAGCTGCATTCAAGAAGACCTTTACTTTATTTCTCGCATCCTCATAAAATTCGGTAGATCGCTGGCTTAAGGTGTGTACTCCCCGATGCACATTACTGTTATGGCTGGAGTAGAAATCCGTAATTGCGTCTATTACTCGATTCGGTTTTTGGGTGGTAGCAGCATTATCAAAATAGACGAGTTCAGAACCGTTGATCTTCTGCGAAAGGATTGGAAAATCATTCCTGATCTCAATCAGTCTTTTGTCTTCCGTTCTATTTGAGATCTCACTATCCATTGATTTGATAACGCTCGGTAATATATTTATCAACTCTTTCTCTTACCTGCTCATTTGGAAATTTATCGAGCACTTCTCTGGCAAAAGCCTGAAGCAGCAGATTTCTTGCATTCTTTTTTCCTATTCCTCTCGATTGAAGATAGAAGAGCGCTTCCTGGTCCAGCTGGCCGGTTGTAGAGCCATGACTACATTTCACATCATCCGCATAAATCTCAAGTTCCGGTTTAGAGTAAACCTGACATTCATCTGTTAACAGAATATTTCCGTTATACTGGAATGCATTCGTTTTTTGAGCATCACGGCTAACGATTACTTTTCCATTGAAAACGCCTTTAGCCTTTTCATTCAGGATTCCTTTATATAACTCGTTTGAGTTGCAATTAGGCACGGCATGATTGATCCTGGTGTGATTGTCAACATGCTCATTCCCTTTGACCATGTAAAGGCCATTCATATTAGACTCCGCCCCTTCACCATTAAGAGAAATATTCAGATTATTTCGGATGAGTTTTCCCTGCATGGAAATAGTATGAGCAGAGAACCTGGAGTTTTTTTCCTGTTCAACGAAGTCCTGATTGATAAGACTATTCTCTCCTCCGACAGATTGAATTTTAATCACTTCCACTTCGGCGTTTGCCTCAACGTGATAGTCAAGTCTGGAATTGATAAAGCTTTCTTCGCCATTGTCATCATCCCATGTTTCGATAATTGAAACTGAAGATCCCACTTCTGCGATAACCAATCCTTTGATGTTAACAAGCCTTGCGTTCTCGTTGCAAACATGAACTACATGAATGCTTTTATCAATTTTCTGATTCCTTCCTGCCCAGATAAAAGGACCATTTTGATGGAATGAAGTGTTGAGCATTGAAAAATAATCATGGCTCTCAATAAGTTCATTTTGTCGAGAAATCAATTCCGGTTTTGCATTCCTTATGTGTTCAAGGTTAGAGACAATGAAATTGTCTTCAATGACGTTATCGGAATGTTCCTCAGAAAAGACACCATTTACAAATACGAGGTGATAGGCATCAGTATCACGAATGAAACGTGTGTTGAATTCAGTAACACGGCCGGAAATTTCATAGGTCTTCTTGAGAACAGGACCTATTCTTGTATACTTCCAGTATTCGTCTCTGGTGGTTGGTGCAGGCATTTCCTTCCACTTGAGATAGGCTTCCTTCCTGCCAGCATGTGCATCCTTTTCGCTTAGCGAATCAATGAAGTTGCCTTCATTTGCGATCAGGTATGTTTCTTTTTTCTCAGCCATCTCAAACTTCCTCTTTCTGCCCTTCTATGATCCAGTCGTAACCTCTTTCTTCCAGCTCAAGGGCAAGAGACTTATCTCCTGATTTAATGATCTTTCCATTGTACAGGACATGTACAAAGTCAGGTTCGATGTAATTCAACAGTCTCTGGTAATGTGTTATGATGACGAAGGCATTATCTTTTGACTTCAGCTGATTCACCCCATTGGCCACTACCTTTAAAGCGTCAATATCAAGACCACTGTCAGTTTCATCCAAAACACTGAGCTTCGGCTCAAGCATGGCCATCTGAAAAATCTCATTTCTTTTCTTTTCCCCGCCGGAAAAACCTTCATTAACGGCACGGTTGGCAAGTTTCGTGTTCAGCTCAACGAGCTTTGACTTTTCCTTTACCATATCCAGAAAATCCTTGGCTTCAATCGCATCCTGACCTTTGTGTTCTCTAATCTCGTTAAGGGCTGTTCGCAAGAAATTCACGTTACTGACTCCAGGAATTTCAACTGGATACTGGAATGCAAGAAAGAGTCCTTCTTTGGCTCTTACATCTGCATCCATGTCTAAAAGGTCATTTCCATCAAAGTCAATTTCCCCTCCTGTTACTTCATATTCTTCCCGACCTGCCATCACAGATGCAAGGGTGCTTTTACCTGAACCGTTAGGCCCCATGATCGCATGCACTTCGCCGGGATTAACCGACAAATTCAAACCCTTTAATATTTCTTTGCCGTCGATTTCGGCCTTTAAATCTTTGATCTCTAACATAATTCCTTTGCTTAACCTACGCTTCCTTCCAAGCTTATTTCCAACAATTTTTTCGCTTCCACGGCAAATTCCATCGGAAGCTGATTTAAAACCTCCCGACAATAACCATTCACAATCAATCCAATGGCCTTTTCAGTATCAATACCTCTTTGATTGCAATAAAAGATCTGATCTTCTCCGATCTTTGAGGTCGTTGCTTCGTGCTCAACCACAGCACTGCTATTTTTTACTTCGATGTAAGGAAATGTGTGAGCCCCACACTTATCTCCCATCAGTAATGAATCACACTGTGTAAAGTTCCTCGCATTCTCAGCTTTTGGCAGGATGTTCACAAGACCGCGGTATGAGTTATTGCTCTTTCCGGCGCTTATTCCTTTCGAGATGATTGTGCTTTTGGTGTTCTTGCCAATGTGCATCATCTTGGTTCCGGTGTCGGCCTGCTGAAAATTGTTTGTGATGGCTATTGAATAAAACTCACCAATAGAATTGTCTCCCTTAAGGATGCAAGAAGGGTATTTCCAGGTCACGGCCGAACCCGTTTCTACCTGAGTCCATGAAATTTTTGAATTCTTTTCACAAAGACCTCGCTTCGTCACAAAATTGAAGATACCACCCTTGCCATCCTTATCACCAGGATACCAGTTTTGCACTGTACTGTATTTAATCTCGGCGTCATCCATGGCAATGAGCTCAACCACAGCAGCGTGGAGCTGATTTTGGTCTCTCATTGGCGCTGTGCATCCTTCAAGGTAGGAGACATAACTACCTTTTTCAGCAACAACAAGTGTTCTTTCAAACTGACCTGTATTTGCTTCATTGATTCTGAAATAAGTTGAAAGTTCCATAGGACATTTCACTCCTTCCGGGATGTAGCAAAAAGAACCATCGGTGAATACCGCAGAATTCAATGCCGCATAAAAATTGTCCGTCATAGGAACAACACGTCCCATGTATTTCTTAACTAGTTCGGGATGGTTCTGAACGGCTTCGCTAAAGGAGCAAAATATGATGCCCAATTCAGCCAATTTATCCTGAAAGGTGGTTTTTACAGACACACTGTCCATGACCACATCAACGGCTACGCCTGTCAGTCTTTTTTGCTCCTCAAGGGAAATCCCGAGCTTATCGAAAGTGGCAAGTAGCTCAGGATCCACTTCATCCAGACTGCTTAATTCTTTCTTCTTTTTCGGAGCGGCGTAATAGATAATGTCCTGAAAGTTTGGCTTCGGATATTTGATATGTGCCCATTCCGGCTCAGTTAATGTCTGCCAGTGTTTGAATGCTTTCAGCCTCCATTCAAGCAGCCATTCGGGCTCCTCTTTCTTAGCAGAAATGAAACGGATGATGTCTTCATTAAGACCCTTCGGGGCCTTATCCGATTCAATATCTGTAACGAAGCCGTATTTATATTCCTGGGAGGTGACCTCCCTTAAAATGTCATCTTCATTCTTCTCCATGTCGGAAAATTATACCGCGAAACTCTCCCCGCATCCACAAGTTCTGGTTGCATTCGGATTGACAAAACTGAATCCTTTTCCATTCAAACCACCTTCGTATTCCAAAGAAGTTCCTACCAGATATAACATGCTTTTTTTATCGACCACAACCCTGATGCCTTTGTCTTCAAATACCTTATCCTCCTCTTTCAGATCTGTGTCAAAATCCAGATTGTACATCAATCCTGAACAACCCCCTCCTTTAACACTTACTCTAACAAAGGCATTTTCTCCGTATTTGCCTTCTGTCATCAAGCTTTCTAATTTGGTCTTTGCTGCGTCCTGTACTGTGATCATAATTTATTTAGATTAATTCTAAATAATCAAATTTACGGCAAAATTACTCACAAGCTGTCGATGTTGCAAGGTTTTGAAGCAATAACAGTCGGGAGATTGTATTGTTCCGATTATTTGACTTAATAAATTATTGCCTTTGGAGGGCAAATGCTTTCTCGTCGGCAACCACGGAAAGCCTTACTTTTGCAGTTTAAAATTTACAGCATGAGTGAAAAGGATAATGAAGTAACACCTCTTGGTGATCTTGGAGAGTTCAAACTGATCGATCGAATCACAGAAAAAGTAAAGATCAATAGTAAAAATGTCCTTAAAGGTATTGGTGATGATGCCGCTGCTTTCAAATCAGAAAAGGCGGTGAATCTTGTTACCACCGATATGCTCTGTGAAGGCTTGCATTTTGATTTGCTATATACACCGGTAAAACACCTTGGTTATAAGGCTGTTATTTCAAACCTATCCGACATCTATGCGATGAATGGCAGTCCAAAAGTCATCACAGTATCAGTGGGTGTATCAAACCGAATTTCGGTTGAATTTCTCGAGGAGTTGTACGAAGGAATCAACCTGGCCTGCGAGAATTACAATGTCGACCTGGTTGGGGGTGATACAGTTTCGAGTCAGTCGGGTCTGGTAATAAGCATCACGGCAATTGGAGAGGCCAATGAAGATGATGTTGTATACAGATCCGGAGCCGGAGAGAATGACCTCATATGTGTGAGTGGAGATCTTGGCGGAGCCTTCATGGGACTTCAATTACTCGAAAGAGAAAAAACAATTTTTGAAGAGGGCAGTGGGGTTCAGCCCGATTTCAGCGGGTATGATTACATTCTTGAAAGGCAATTGAAACCGGAGGCCAGGCACGATGTGATTGAGGCCCTCAAAGAGAGTGGAATCAAGCCAACGTCAATGATTGATATTTCAGATGGCTTGTCATCTGATCTTCTGCATCTCTGCAAAGAATCGAATTTGGGTTGCTCTGTGTACGAAGACAAACTTCCAATTGATCCAACAACCGTTAACCTTGCGGAAGACTTCAAGCTAAGTGGCACCACGGCAGCTTTGAATGGAGGGGAGGATTACGAACTTCTTTTCACAGTGGATATAAAAGACCATGAAAAAATCAACGAATTGTCGGGCATTTCAATCATCGGCCATATGACCGGTAAAGGAGAAGCCTCACAATTGGTCACAATCGGTGACAATGTTTTGGAGCTAAAGGCTCAAGGTTGGGATTCGGTCAATTAAGCTTTCGTTTCAAGTTTCCTCTCCCTTTTCTTTAGAAAGGCATTCATGAAAATCGTTGACAAGATAATGGCAAAGCCGGTATAGAAGGCCGGTGACATATATTCATCACTTCCGAAGATTATTACTGCCAGAACAATGCCGTAAAGAGGTTCCAGATTAATGGTCAGACTTACGGTAAACGGACTCAGTTTTTTCATCACTGCAATACTTACGACAAATGCAATTGCTGTTGCCAGGATAGCAAGGATGAACAAGTAGACGAAATCATTGAATGAAGGTAATATGGATAAAGTTTCCTGATCCATGAAGAATAAATAAAGAAATACAAGGATCGCTCCACCCATGAGTTCATAAAAGGAGATAACTATTGGGGATTCTTCAAGCACATATTTGCTGTTGAGTACAGTAAAAAGAGATGCAAGAGCGGCCGAGATCAAGCCGAAGATAATTCCCGCTACATATTGAAATTCCACACTAAGGATCATAGCCATAGAAGCTATGATTATTGCGCTGAAAAGAATCTCATACAAACGCACTTTCTTCTTGAGAAAAATGGGTTCAAGGATGGAAGTGAAGAGGGCAGTTGAAGACATACATACGAGACCCACCGATACATTCGAAAGTTTGATTGCATGAAAGAAGGTGAACCAGTGAATGCAAACCACAAATCCGGTTAAGAACCATTTTAATTTATTCTTTGATGTTGCCTTTGCTTTTCTGCCGCCCAGCAACAATAGGATGCCAAGAGAAAGACAGGCGATGCTCATTCGATATAAAACAATGGACTCAGCCGGCAGCAAAATCAGTTTACCCAGGATTCCGGTGAATCCGAAAATGATTACAATTAAATGAAGTCTTATCTGATAAGAGAGCATTTTCTATTTCTCCTCTTCTTCAGACTCGCCGAGATTAACAACTCCACCTGAGACAATGAACTTCATAATTTCTGCAGGCTTGCCAGGCAAAGGCGTGACGGATTCTCGGGGCACAATTCTCAGATCACCCATAATGCCATATGAGTATGGAAAATAGACCGAGACTTTGTCCGGACCAATATTAAATGGTGACAGATCATTCTTGGTAACAAAACCGATCTTTTGAATTCCATTGTCTTTATCAAGGTCTACCAGAACCGCCTGATCGAATGTACGATTCGTTCCCATCAGAGCGGAGGTAAGATCTTTAAGTCCGGTATAAATGAGCTTCACACCCGGAATCTTCATTACCCACTTTTCTATGCTCTTTATTAGTTTTCCAACGGAAGAAGAGAGAATAGTCGAGCCCAACCAACCAATTAGTGTGATCACAATTATCATGCTGAGGATTCCGGCTCCGGGGAAATCTATTGGTATCAGATGATCCAGCCAGTAGATCGATTGATAAACCACGTATACAGTTATGCCTACAGGTATAGTGTAAAAAATCCCCTGAACGAAATAGTAAAATATTCTTCTCATTACTCCAAGTTTTCTAATTCTTGCTTCAACTTTTTGGTCAGACTGTCAACTACCAGAGCATACGAATGATCGATCCATTCTTTGAACAATTTGTCCTCCATTTGCCAGTCCATTTCTATCGTATTCCAGTGTTTTTTGTTCATGTGATAACCCGGTTTGACAAAATCATAGTTCTCTCTCAATTCCACGGCAAGATCCGGGTCGCATTTTAGATTGACCGATTCAAAATTGTTCACATCAGTGGCCGCAAACATTTTCCCCATGACTTTATAAACGAGTGTATTCTGGTCAAAAGGAAATTCTTCAGTTACTCCTTTTTTTAAGAGGCAATACGTCCTGAAATCCTCAATATTCATTTAAAGAGGTTTATAGAGAATGGGCTTGCTTGGTGAAGCATCATTTTCAAAAGGTGCGATCTGAATATTCAGTAAATAGAAACCATCCGAAACTTCAGAAGGCACGTAAATAAATTCGGTAATGGTTCTGTGAACCTGAGGATCATTCGGGTAATTCCAAAAGGCATGATGTGAAGCCAACACTCCTTCATCCATTTCCCGATCAACCGAAGGAAGGTCGATCAATATATGGTTGACACCTTTATCCAATAAATATGGAATAGCCTCACTTTCGATATATGGTGGATTCGAATTGGAATACTGACGGAATAATTTTGAGTCGTCGTTCGGCAATGTCCTAATAACAATGGCCTCGGCAGTATCCGTAAAGCCTGCTTTCAATTGTTCCAAACTGATGACCAGATCTTCATTTCTTTTTTCAGGATCAATCGTGACCACACAGGCAGAAAAGAAAAACTCCTTTAGATGTCGATTTATCGAATGATGTTCCTTGCTGATATGGCCAAGACATTCTGTATGCGTTCCGTTTCCGTGTGGATTGAAGAAAATGTTATTGAAGTTCACAGAACCACCTTGATTGACATCCCCAATAAACCCTTCACCCCTGACAGGTTCTATTTTAATCGGATCAACATACCAGGCACTTGCTCTATTTTCTTCTGGACTCAGGGGCATTGAAATATCTATGCCCTTTTTCAGATCAAAACGATAAGATTTATTGTCAATTTCTACGTTAGCAATCATACAGCAAAGAGATCAGAGGTGATCTTGTCTGCAACGAATTTACCTTTTTCAGAAAGAAGAAGTATGTTTTCTTCTTGATAAAGTCTGCCTTCAGAAAGATGCTCTTTTGCTTCTGCGAGCAGGTTGTTCATCATGGTTTCGCCAAAACTTTCACCGATGAAATTCAGATCAACTCCCCAGGAAGTCCGAAGCGAAGTCAATACATATTCATTGAACTTATCTTTTGCCGACAGGATTTCTTCTTCAAACCATTTTTCACCATTGTCAATGGCCTTTATATAAAGTGGATTGTTTCGCATATTCCAGGATCTGGCATTTCCATCAAAGGAATGAGCTGAAGGGCCAATTCCCAGATATTTCTCTCCTTTCCAATAGGAAGAGTTGTGTTTGGAAATGAAGCCCGGTCTGCAAAAATTTGAGATCTCGTAATGTTCATAGTCGCGATCAGACATTCTTTCCATTAGAATCTTGAACTGTTGTAAGATGTGTTCGTCGCTCTCGATTTTCAACTTTCCATTTTTAGCCCAATGACCAAAAGCCGTCCTGTCTTCAATGGTCAAGTTGTAAGCCGATAGGTGCTCAGCATCAAAAGAAAAGAACTGATCCAGATTGTCTTCCCATGATTTCAAATCCAATCCAGGAATTCCATAAATAAGATCCAGGTTAAGATTGTCGAAGCCTGCAGATCGAACATCTTCAATGCATTTCTTTGCCATAGAAGCATCATGAGCTCTGTTCATGAGTTTCAGGTCTTCATTACGGAATGACTGAATTCCAATGCTGAGGCGATTAATACCAAGGGACTTAAGGCCTTTTGCCTTATCGAGCAAAAGATCATCAGGGTTGGCTTCCAGGGTAACTTCCGCGTCCTGATTCACCTTAAAGACTTGATCGATTAATTCAAGGATATTCCCGAGTTCTTTTGATTCCAAAATTGATGGTGAACCACCTCCGAAATAGATGGTATTTATTTCTTCTTCATCGAGAAAATTCTTTCGAAGATCAATCTCTCTATGCAATGCATGGAGCATTTTGTCTTTTAGTTTCAGTGATGTAGAAAAATGAAAATCACAGTAATGGCAAGCTTGTTTGCAAAAAGGAATATGTATGTAAATGCCTGCCAAGGCTATTTATTAAAGAGGAGAATTCTGAAGGTAGTGCCCTGGTTCAGTTCGGAATGCTTCACAAAGACTTTTCCCTTATGATAATTGACGATGATTCTTTTAACAAGAGAAAGACCCAAACCCCAGCCTCTTTTTTTCGTTGTAAATCCCGGGTCAAAGACCGATTTCCAATTTCCCTTCCTAATGCCTTTTCCGGTATCGGTAATGTCCAGAACGATTCTTTCGCCTTCATCCATGGCCTGAATTGTGATATCACCTTTGCCTTCCATCGAATCAGCTCCATTCTTTATTATGTTTTCCAATACCCATTCAAACAAAGGCGCATTTAATTTCGTCATCATTTTTTCCTGATCAGAACTGACTTCAAAATTAATATTGCTTGAGAGCCTTTTCTTGAGATAAGTTACAACATTGTTCACACAAATCATGAGATCGGTATCCTCTAGAACAGGCTCAGATCCAATTTTGGAAAATCTTTCCGTGATGACCTCAAGTCGGTGAAGATCTTTCGACATTTCTTCAAGTGTTCTGGTATCTTCCGTTTTACTTTTCAGAATTTCCAGCCAGGCAAGCATGGAGGATATTGGTGTGCCTAACTGGTGTGCTGTTTCTTTCGACATTCCCACCCAGACCTGGTTTTGTTCAGACCTTCTTGAGGTACTGAAAATGTAATAAGCAAGTAAAAGGAAGAGAGCTATAATGCCAAGTTGAAACACGGGGTAGTATCTCAACTGAATAAGCAAATCAGAGTCTTTGTAATAGACATATTGGGAAATTCTGTCTCCAATTTTCAGTTTGATAGCCTCATTCTGATTAGCCATATCCGCAATCAAAGCCGCTACTCTATCACCATCTTCAATTATAGCTGAATCTACATAGGCGAAATCAATGACATTGATACCCGTGCTGTCTGTAAGAATGACAGGGACAGAAGCCGAGTTCACAAGAATCTCACCAATGAAGGATTTCAATAAGTTGTCGAGGACCTCTCTCAATTCAACCACTACTGAAGATGTGCCGAAATAGAGATAATCTTTGGCATCACCATAAATGGCAATTTCGATTGGATCGTTCAGACCTTTCATTTCCTCAAGCCTTTGCTGAAGAATTTTCATATCCCCATCATCATTGAGGTTGAATTCGCGGCCTAAATTCCGATAGTCTTTAATGTGACCTTGATTATCCGTTGTGATCACGGGCACAGTTGTATTAAACGAAACAACCTGTAGAACGAATGAATAGTCATTCAGATCGGTCGAGTTGGCCAGATAACGCGTGGCCTCGGCCCAAAGGCTTACTTTCTTATTGTCCTCAAGCTCGAGTTTGTCGAAAAGCTCCTTTGTATAATTGACCAGATCATTTTTTTGCTCAATGGCTTCGGTCCATAATTTGATCTTATTCCTTTCTTCCCTCGCAATCTGATTGACAAGAATGTTGGTATACCAGAGAGAGGCAAGAACGATCATGGAAGCCGACAAAGCCAGCAACAATTTCCATTGACCTTTATTTAAATGAAACTTCGACATTCCGATAAATCCACTTGCAATTTAAGAAAAGGAGAAAAGTCACGTTTTTTATGGATCAAAGCGATCGAAAATTCTCATACAATCGCCGGGATTCTTGGATTCAGATATTCCAACTCTTAATCGAACTTGTCAGCATCGTATTCCTCATACTCATCTTCAACTCCTTTGCCCAATTTATCCAAAAGTGATTTCTTCTTTTTTTTATCTTTTTCTTCCGTTTTTGAATTTTCTTTTTCCTGATCGGATTTGCTGCTTTCTACCTTGAAATCGCCATTTTTTTCTTCTTCTTCTTCAAACTCTTCCCATTCTATGCCAATATTTATCGGGTCCACTTCTTTTTCTTCACTTTCGCCGCCGAATTCTTTTTTGAAAAGGTCTTTTAATTCTTTGCGTTCTTCTTTGAAGTCTTCTTTCCATTTCTCTCTTAGCGCCTTTCGGTCAAGCTTGATTTTATAATCATCGACCGTACCTTGCATTCGGATATACAATTTCGCCCTTCCTTCGTCATCAACTTCAACCTCACCAAATTCTTCCTTATTCTTTTTTGATTTCTTGGCCTTTCTGAAAAGAATTTCATCTAGCCACAATCTGAAATGATAATCGATCTCATTATCAAAGCTGTGTTTGCCGGAAAGCTTTAATTCCATGGCTGAAGACTTGACGTCCATTTCAGGAATGTAGACCATTCTTTTATTAATCTCAATATCGTTCGTGAGTTTGCTGAAGGAAATGTCACGCAATTCTTCAACATCTACATATTTCGAAAGAGCAAGTATGGGTTCGTAATTAACCAGTCGACCATTGCGAATTTCGAGGTGGCAGATCGACTCTACACTTTCTTGTTTCAAATTCAGGTTTCGGTCGAAGGCAGATTTATAATTAATGCTAGCATCAGCATAGCCCACGAGATTTTCAGATACTATCGAGCTCTGGCCAAAGTTGTTGAACTGGTGGAATAATTCACTTATGTTGATGTGATAGAGATCGAGCTGACTTGAGCAGTAAATATTATCCTGGTTCTTCACATCAAACTTCATCCAACCTTTGAATTCACCTTCCATGGTATTCAGACTTAAGTCCTTGACAAGGAAATATGGATAATTTGATACAATGACACATTGAACGTTTTTTGCCTTGAACTTTTCCATGGAGAACTTTCTGGCGCTCAGATTCACATTGAGTTTAATCTCTTCAGATACAGGTAGGATAAATCCGGCCCTTTCCGTATCATTTTCATCTGAGGTCACAATTTTATTCATGTCAAGATCGTCGTAGATAAGTTTGATCTGTGCACTTAGATTTTCATTGTCGAAAAAGAGATAAGGAAGAAAATTATGCAGTCGTCCCCGAACGCTGGAACCTACACCGGCCATGTCATAATAAAGAGAGTCAATGAATACACGATTGTTACCGAATCTGCTCTCTGCATAAATATGATCTACAGCGTGCTTGTATCCTATCCACTTAACTTTTCCGTTTCGAACTTTAAGGTATCCATTTGCGCGGGCTTCTTTCACATCATTTACTCCAATTGAAGAGAGGCTGTCGAGATATGTTTCTCCGGCGATGGAATATTCGCATTGACCTTCAAGAACTTCCAATGAATCATTGTTGATGATCTCTTTCAATTTGTCGAGATCCATGCTTGACGATAATTCAAACTTCATAAAAGGATGATCAAAATTGGACAGGGTGAGACTGCCGGAATTTTCTCCAAACGTGCTTTTAAAACTGGCTTCTTCAATGGTGAATTCGGAGGTCCTGTTTGACTGTGCCTCGCCGTTAGTGAAAGAACCTTTAAAGACAATGTCGCGAAAATACAGTTTGCTTTCCTTATGATCCATTTCGCCATTTACCAGTTCATAACTGAAATTCATGGAAGGTGTTGACCTTGAATCCATTTGACCCTGAATTTGACCTTCGACCTTCAGAATACCTTTCGCATTATACTTGTTGAAATTGTCCCTTGCGTTTTTTGGTATGAGGAACATGGCATCTTTGAATTTGAAATCATCAGTCTGAAAAGCAATATTTAAAAAGGCTGTTTCATCCTTTTTCTGATAATCTCCGTTCAGGACAAGAGGTATTTTGTCGAATAACACAGAGGCTTTTTTAAAGCGAAATGAATTTTCTTCCCTCTGGATATTTAGAACCAGATCGAGCTTGTAAGGGGAAGTTTTTTTCGTTCGAAACCGATTGATCTGAAAGAACTCCATGTCTCCATTTGAAGTCAGTGCAAGGTCGAATACCTTGCTTTCGAAATCCCCTGATAAAGTAAGGAGCTTCGTGTTTGATTTAAAGTATACACCCGACTTGTCGTCGGTATACTGAAGAACAACATTCGAGAACCTCACCTTTTGCAGAGATATTTTAAACTCTTCATTGGCCTCACCTTCTTTAAAGAATTGAAAGTTGTTACTTCCGTCTTTGAAGTAGGCAATATTCAGCTTGGATTCATTAACATAAATGGCGTCAACGACATATGTCCCTGTAAGCAAATTGAATGGATTGAATTCAAGAAATAAAGAGGAGGCCGCAAGTACATTTTGTTTTTCCTTTCGGCTTGAAACCTCTTGAATGCTGATATTTTTGAATTCAATGGAAGCCTTTGGAAATCGTTTTAAAAGAGAAAAGTTGATCTTCTCAACCTGAACATCTGTCTTCAGGATTGTATTCAGCTGTTCAACGGCCAGAACCCTAATTCTTTCCTCAGAAAAATAGGCGACAGTGATCGCAGAAGAGATAGCCAGGACCACGAAAACGGACAGGTAGATCAATATTTTCTTCCACCTTCGGCTCATTTTTTACCTGCGATTCGGTTCAGCATTATGATCTCTTTCTGATTGAGTTTTCTCCATTTGCCCCTCGGCAGGTCGCGCTTTGTCAAATTCGCAAAAACCACCCTGTCGAGTTTTACAACACGGTAACCAAGATGCTCCATCATTCTTCTAACGATTCGGTTTCGACCGGAATGCATCAGTATACCAATCTCATTTTTACCCCCATGTTCTGTTCTGGAAACTTCATCAGCACGAATGAAACCGTCTTCCAGAGAAAAACCATCGACCAGCTCTTGCAAATGATCCTCACTTATGTTTTTATGGGCTTTGACATGATAAAGCTTTCTTACTTTATGAGAAGGGTGGGTGAGTTTTTTAGTAAGATCGCCATCGTTTGTGAATAGCAGAAGTCCGGTGGTGTTCTTATCGAGTCGACCAACCGGAACCACACGTTCCGTACCGGCAGATTTTATAAGATCCATGACGGTTTTTCTGCCGTGTGTATCGGTCACCGTGGTGATAAAATCTTTGGGTTTATTCAAAAGGATATAAACCAGTTTTTCAGCCACCAGTTTCTTTCCGTCGAACGTGACATTATCACTTGGGCCTACTTTGGTCCCCAATTCGGTGACAACCTTCCCATTTATTTTGATCTTGCCTTCGGCGATGAGCTTGTCTGCTTCACGCCTACTCGCAACACCGGCATTAGCAATAAAACGGTTCAGGCGCATTGGTCCGGCAGAACCCTGGTCAGGCTCCCGGGGAATTCTTTTCCTTTTTCCTTTATCAGATGGTGATGGCATTTTCAATATGTGTAACGCTGAAATCCGGGTCTTTCTTTTCCAGGATGATCAAATCTATTCTACATTCAAGGTCTTCTTCCAACTGACTCATAAAAGCATCTGCTGCATTAATGAGGTTTGTCTCCTTTTCAAATGAGACAACTTCTTCAGCTGTGATGTTTTTCGCATTCCTCGATTTCACTTCAATTAAACTGATCGTATTTGCTTTTCGTGCGATGATGTCTACTTCATATCTTCTGTGCCTCCAGTTGATTTCAAGTATGGAATATCCATTTGCCTCAAGAAATTGACGCGCAAATCTCTCCCCTTCCAAGCCAAAATCATTGTGTTCAGCCATTGAAGAACCGTTTAGTCAAAGTTATTTCGAAAGGAAAATTTAATCTAAGCTTTCAGCGAAACTTGTGAACAACCCTGCTTGAATAGAAAAAAGAAATGGAAAAAGACTAATAGAAATCCTTGACTAAAGTTTTTTCCAATTCAATACCTCCATTTATTGCTTTTCTCAACAATCTTTTCCAGCGTCTTGAGATCAACATCGTCAAGTTTATTGATGTACAGACAGCCTCTGCCGGTTTTATGTTTGCCAAGGGCATTGAGTAATTTTTCTTCTTTTGATATATCGTACATCACATACAAGGTCATGTGGGCTTTTCCCGGTGAGAATCCTACATTGAACCATTCGAATTCCTTGCCGTCCTTGCGCTGGTATTTATATTTTCCGAAGCACACCATATTTTTACCCCAGATCTTTGGTTCATGACCGGTAATTTTTTTCATCATTTCGAGAAGCACCTTGCTGTCGGCTTTTCTTCTTTCGTGAGCGATTTCTTCTATGAATTCATCCACATTGCGATCGGTTTCGGCATTGGCTAATCCACTCATAATCTTATAGTTTGTGCTTTAAAGATAAAATATCTGATTCCTTTTAAAAGCCGTATTCGTCTTTATATTCTTTCTTAAATGCTTTGTATTTTTTAGTGCAATCCTTACAGACATAGTGCCATGCAAGACGGTATTCCGGCCAGGGTCCTTTTATACAACCCATTCCAACACTACCTCCGTGGTTTGGAAAGTCGATAGGTCTGAATTTTTGTTTACCGAAGTGCGTGGTGTTCAATCTCTTTTTCATTTTATTATCATGAACCTCACAAATATTTTCTTGATGCTTAGTTAGATTGGCAACCACACAGGAAGTAAGAAAAAGACAGGCACAAAAGATCAGAGAAAAGAAGAGGAATCTATTTCGCATCAGGCGTAGCCGTTAACCGAGATATCATAACAGTGACCTGTATTCAAATTGATCATCATGTTGAAGTAACAATTGCCGCCATCCATTACTTCCACAAGATTTGTTTTCCAGCCATCGCCATCCGAACCAAAAAGGTCGCAGAATCCATTGACCCAAATAATTAGCTCACCTTTATCATTGATTAATGGAATGTATTGACGGTAATATTTGTCCAGATCGTGTATCTTATAATCATCGTACCATTCCTTCGACTCATCTTTGATTTTTAACTCCTCATTATACGTTGATATGCAAGCTTTCAGAATGTCTTCAATGTTTTTTACATCCTCCCCTGATAAAGGTCCTGCAGCGGATAAGGATGTGTCGTAATGCATCCACCTTTCGAATTCAAGAACGGCCACCCTGGAGGTGTCGATCCGGTATATTTTGATCTCAATTACCTCAGAATCACGTTCAACTTTTTTATCTTCTATTCGTGTATCACAAGAGCAGAGAATAGAGCAAAGGACGAAACAAATAAGTGCGACAGAACGTGCTTTCATCACGTCACTTAGTTTCTCTCTATAGTAACCTGTTGATTAGAAGTCAGGTTCATTGTGCCTACCAGGTCGAAGGCCTCCATTTTTGCAGACAATTCCATTTTCAGATCACTGTTATAGTCCACGGCGTATTCATATTTCAGATCATAGATCATGCTTCCGGCACCTCCTCCAGTTGCGCTCATGTTCATTTCCTTCACATCAGCTTTCAGTTCCAGCTGGTGATCAATATCAAAGAAGGCCTGTTCATTTTCGATCTTTATCAGTTTATAGATCAGGATTAATTTCAAGTCCATCTGCGCATAACCACCCAATGGTATGCTCATAGGGGTAGTTTGAACAAGTGTGTCTCCTATTTTGAGTTTCTTATCCTGTGGAAATTTATATCCCTCCAGCATTGCTTTCACGGTGGCCAGAGCCATGGTCTGAATTTCAGGAGAGAGATTTTCTCCCCGTATGGAATCAACTTCAATTGATCTGCCCGGCACGGACCTTCCATAGCTATGCATTCCATCCAGCGGACTTTGTTGTTGAGGTTGCTCGGCGCCGTTCACTTTTTGAGTGTTCTGCACATTAAAATATTCTCCCTCAAAAGGCACATCACCCGACTCCATGGCTTCTGCGGTTGTCATTTTGTAGCTGATCTGTTGCACCCCTTCCATCATCATTGGAAGAGAAGTACCTGAATTTATGATCTGCTGTCGCATTTCATCATTTCCCTCAAAATCCATAGAAGACGACATTATGTTTTTTGTAACTCCGGTATAAACCAGTTCCGGTTTAAGCTCCATTTTCAGCACAACTTCATCCTGTGCAAATAGGCTCGATGAGATAGTAATGAATGCGACAAAGGCCGCTGTAATTATTGATAGTTTCATATTATTTGTCCTTGTGTTCATCGTGTTTCGAATCAGTGTGTTCCTTGTAAATTTTTTCCTGTTCCCTTCCCCGAAAGTAAAGAATAAGTCCGAAGATCATAGCTCCATATGTAATGACACTAAAGCCGATGGAGTTCGCATACAAATGCGAAAAAATAGTGACCGCAAGTCCTGCGAAAAAGATAAATAAGCCCTTGTCTTTGTTTTGCTGAAAATTGATCGGATCACCTGATTCACCGTCACCAGCAGCCTCCATTTTTAACTCGAATTTTCGCATTTCCTCTGCAGGATCTAGTTCATAGTCAGGACAATCTCCTTCAAAGTCAGCCCATTCTCCTGTTAAACTACAGACCAATCCTCTTCTCAGATCCATTTGTCGTTTTGTGCAGACGGAGCAAAATTTTAATCTTTCTTCTCTTGTCATAGGAATGACTTGGTTCTGTAAATATATGGAATAGGGGATTGGCGTTAGAGAATTTCGATCAATTTGATTGAGCTGAATAATGACAAGAGCGTTACTATTACCGCGTATAAACCATCCGGCAAAGATTTTCTGTCAAAAATGTCGGGCTCAGATCCAATAAGAGTGACAAAGATCATTCGAAATGGATATTGCAGAATCAGCATTGAAATTGGCATGGCCAAACCAAATCCACCAATGTCATGGATATCGGCATGGAGCTTCCCTGTGATAAAAATTCCATATACAAGAAACAATGCACCATAGGTTAAAGAAGCGAGATAAAGCTTGAGATCATTCATTATTGCAATGTCTCCCATAAGGACCAAAGCACTTAACCAACCAATGAAAAAATTGAATTTCCCAAAAGTTTTAAAACCCGGAGAATCTAAATAGAATAACCAGCTCACTGCAATAGCAAATGCGGCCAGACCTACAACGAATGCTAATCTTTTGGATGGTGATTTTATAAAAGCCAGGAAAGTCTTTTCGTCTTCCTCTTCAATTTCAGGCGCATCCTGAGTAGTATATTGCTCCCAGTTTTCAAATGGTGTGTTCGGCGGAGCTTCATACTTTCTTACACTTTCGATTTCCTTGAGATTCCAGCCAAAATCAAGTTTAAATGAGTCACCTTCCTGTGTTACAATGTTTACATTATCATATTCCGTATCATCATCCGGTATGTATACCATAATCTCTTTGCTCTTTAAGGCATTCTCTTCTTTACCAGTGGTATAACCGGCCATGTCGGCCTTATAATCTATGCCCTCAGGGTATTTGAGATAATTAAAGAGAAAATAAAATTCTTCGTTACTGAGTCGGTCGTCGCCTTTCAAAAAAACTCGACCGTAATCATCGGGTAGAATTTTAAAAACATAGGATTTGGGAATTTCCTTTCGATAAAGGTTCATCCATTTTCCAAAGGCATCATAGACCTTGTCGAATGGCGCTCCCTTCAATACTATGAGGTTATGATGATCGGAAAAATCAGTATCGGCCATAGTATTCAATATGTGAATAGGAGTCCCAGTTTCGATCTTTGATCTTGATCAAATTTTCATTCAGTTTTTTGTAGGCAAGGCTGTCCAAGTCATAGAATTCGGCATCCTTTTCAATAGCAGAGATGGCCATCGAATTTGCCCAGACGGCTTCATCATATTGGCCTTCACTGTATAGGAACCAGCTTTGCAGATCCCAGTTGGGGTAACCTGTTTCATAACTTTCGGTATGAAAGGGTTGACTGAGCGTCATGAAATAATGAACTGAAGAGGCTCTTACGACTAATAGCATGACAGAAACCGTGAAGAAGAACATGAGGATGTATAGACGAAAACCTATTTCAGGCTTGTACTTCGAAATTCTAATCACGAAAACTGCACTCGAAAGAATTGCCAGAAAGAGAAATAACATTGCAGGCCAATACTGAATTCTGGATATCACGAAAAGGATCCAGGTCGTTGCTGTGATTCCCACTAAAGATGAGTCAAATTCGTCATGGCGTTTCCAAACAATTCGAATCAAATAAATAAGACTCAAAGTAAATGTTGCAAGAACGGACAATAAGGCTCCTCCGGGAATTAAAAAGAACTTCAGGATAAAAGCAATCAAGATCAATGTGAAGAATATGTATTCGAATTTTTTCATGAATTCAGTTTTGTTAAATATCGTTCTACGAGTACTTCCGTATGGTGTAATTCATGACCGGATATGAAAAAACCCAGAGCTCTGACAGAATTCCTGGAGCCATCTTTTTTCTCTATCCTGAGCAGCATTTCATCCGTTAAATTGTCGAAAAAGTCCATAGTATTCTGCCTTTGACTTTCAAATTCTCTCAATATAGACTGAAGTGTTCTTTCTCCCGCACCTGAATGAATCACAAAGTCATCCTGCTCAAAAGGAAGTGGTTTGCTGAAGTCATTTCGCGCCATTCGAAGTGCCCGGTAAACGAAGATCCGCTCTACATCAATTAAATGCATGATGAGTTCTTTGATCGACCACTTTCCTTCTTCATATTTAAAATCTGCATCTTCTTCTTTCAAGTCACGAGTGCTCTCAATCAGAAAATCCCGGCTGTGTTTCAGCGCTTCACGAATTCCTACATCGGGTATTTTTTCTATATAATATTTATAATACTTAATGTGCTCGAGAGAGCTGAGGTCTGATCTTTTCATCGGATTAAATTAGTTGAATTCCTGTAATCAATAATGAAGTTGAAAAGAAAGAATTTTAACAGTTATTTATTGTGGTTACTAGAATAATTATTCTGACTGATCTCCAGAGATTTTCACCATTCGAATTTGCTCACAATTCTTTCTGACTTCGATTCTAGTCAGTTTTTTTCCATCTGCAAACCACATGGCACACAGATAATCATTGAAATGTGCCTGCATATAGTTTTCTCCTTTTTTAACACTGAAACCCTTGTTTTCCCGAATGAATTCTTCAAGCATAGTCCGGTCCATTCCAATCTCAATTTTATCCCATAGCGTGATAATATCTGTCCAAAGAACAATACTCCAAAGGCGCTGATTCCTGTCGGTTTCTGTCCAGTTCTTTTGTCCTCCCGGCACATACACATAGGCTTTTCCTGCTAATGTATCCAGCCTCTGATCGATCAAAAAATAGAAACCATAGAAGCCTGAAACCTCTGAACTGTCACAAAAATTTTCAGTATCACTTTTGCGGGCAACACCAGATGTCCTGCTGACATTCCTTGCTGAAATAAAATCTTCCCAAGAAAATGGCTCTCCTACATCCTGCCATTCTGGGAAAATATCGTTCCGTGAAACCACCTCAACAATTGCCGTGTCACTTTTGGCTTCCGAGGGATCTTCATTCATTAAAATACAGGAAAGAGGAATGAAAGAGATAGCTAGAAAAAAGAAGGAAAGATGCTTTGTAAATTTAGAGAGCAAGAATTATGGATTAAAATTAATAATTGCGAATTCAATATCAGTTTTAAATAAAACTAAGTATTTCTTGCTATCTACTTTTACACCTACCTCTCTTCAAAAACCAACTCCCACTTGATTCCATCCGGATCTTTGAAGAAAAGTGCATAGTATTTCTCACCATGCTGAGGGAAATATTTGGGTGCCTCAACAATGTTGGCCCCAGCCTCCTTAATTCTTGGATATAATGCATCTACTTCTTCTTTGGATGAAGCCTTGAATGCTATATGATGCACAGAGCCCGGTTTTCTCCTGTGCACTTCTTCATCTTTGAATGCTTGCCTTGGAGAGTTAATGCCTATGATCAAATTCTTGTGAAAATATTCAACAACATCAAAGTCGTGAGCATCTACCCGGCCTTTGCCCTTCTTTGACAAGTCGAAGCCAAAAATTGGCATGAGCTTGTCATAAAATGCTTCGGCTCTAACAAAATTCTTTACCGTGATCTGCAGATGATCAATGATGGGTTCCATTTATAAAATCTCTTTTTTCAATTCGATATTAGGTAAATCAAGATTCATTAAAATCAAGACTCGGTTTATGGAAAAGATCTTCCGCTTTTATCTTTTCCTTGATCAATCCCTGATCGAAACAATACTTCACCAATTTATCAAGGGTTTTCTTGTTTTCTTCAAAGCCATATGAATAGTAGTTATCACCCATCAATTCTTTGGTGGCCTCAAATTCCTGAGCATACCAGGGAAGGGAATCATAGGCCCAGCCTAGTTTTCTCATGAAGCCGTACAACATGGTTTTCGAATTGGAATAAGCTTCGAAAACCTGTTCAGGTAGTTCACGGTGTTTTTTTACAAGGCTTTTTCTAACGGCGACACCATGCATTATTGGAAAGACCTTTGTTTTTTTGAAGTACTTCTGTTCCACTTCTCTGGAATCTTCGAACAATCGAATCACATTTGGATCACCTTTCATAAAGGCCACTGGTTCAACGGCATGAAAAACGGCGTCCACAATTCCTGAAACGAGGAGATCCGATTCATCCATGCCTTCGGGGCCTTTTTCCACATTGATTCCTTCAGGTATAAAGTGTTCTTGCTTCGAGGTATTTCCAGTGAGCTTTGCATTAGATGCTTGCTCGGCTATTACCCATGTTACATCTTCCGGCTTTACACCATATTCGTCTTTAAGCATACCCCGTATCCAAGTCAGGGATGTAGATGAGTATCCGGGTGTACAAATCTTTTTCCCCTTGAGGTCCTGTGGCTTTTTTACCTCACCATCTTTTCGGATGAAAATACTTTTATGCCTGAATACGCGAAGAGGAAAAATGGGCAATAGTTCATAGTCTCGAAAGCCTTCATTAACATAAGCCACTATATAGGGCACCATACCAATTTCGGAAACGTCATACATCTGATCACCATCAAACATGCTTGAATTTAGGGTGTTTATTCCTCTTGGCTCAAAGGAGTGACTCCATTTTCCGATGCTGATTCTTCCTGTCATCAACCCTTTTACTCTGGGGTAGTCGTAACCGGCAACTTTCAGACCTTTCTTATCTGAAGCTTTTTCTTGGCTATCCAAATTAGTCGATAGTGTCGGAACACTCGCTAGAGCTGCTGAAGAAAGAGCAGAGATTTTCAGGAATTTTCTTCGACTGGATTTCATGTGGTCAATTTGAGATTAAAATATGGAATTATTCCTATCTGGAAGAACAATAAAACCAATTGAATCAATTAACCGATTAACCAATTAACAAATAGAAGGAGGGGATAAGTGAATAAGGGGATAAGTGGATAAGGGGATCTCCTCAGCCTACCGCATTTATTTTCTTCAACTCTTCTCCAACCGGATCTTGTCCGTGCCAGCTGCCGGTTGATTTGTAGGGTTGAAAACGAGCATAGAGTTCTTCTTTGAATCCATTCATTCTTCTGGTGGTTTGAATGGCCTCAAGATGTTTTCCGCCTTCTCCATGGGCGAAGTCCTCCATTTCTTCAACCGATCTCCAGGTGCTGAAGGTAGCCTGCATGATCCATGGTCGCTCTCCAACTCCTTTTGAAAAAACCAGTCCGGGAAGTCCAACATGTGCCGCACTGACACCCCCAACTCTTTTCCAGAAATGGTAATAGTATTTTGTTTTCAGTGTTGCCCTGGTTAATACCGTGACCAATTTGTTTTCAGGATTCAGATCGGAAGGCTGGAATGGCTGCTGACCGGACCAAAGTCCGCGGGATCGAATAGGCCTTAAAAACAATGAATAAACTTCACTGCTTTTTGCCCTGAAGTCACTCATGATTTCTGATTTTGCCTCAAATTCTATTGCTTCAGACTCATCATTCCATACAGTTAATAAGGCATAGGTTTTAAAATCGGGCTTAGAGCTGTAACCATCTCCGCCTCCAGTGCCCAGCATTTTGTGAAAGAGTAAATTCTCCTTGCCTTTTAGATTCCTCTGAGTAAAGAACATTTGGCTCATGGCCCAAACACGATTTCCATTTTCGAATCTGAAAAAACTGATTAGGGTAGTCTGATTATTGGATTCCTGCAAAGCTTGAATTTGTCTGATTTAACAAGGAAGAATGAAAAAAGTTGAATAGTCTGCACACTTCATGTTTAGTGTACATCAATTCCATCAAAATAGATCTCAGAAATGGCCGTGTCTTCATACTTTGAACCTGGATAAACTTCCACGATCTCAAATTTCATCGTCCACCAAGGCATATTCTGTATGGCCTTATGATCTTCTCTGTTTTGGTGACCAATAGGTTCGAATTTGAAGTGTTGCTCTCGGCGCGAATCCTCCAGATTCAAGATAGCTATGGCCTGGTCATCCACATACATTTTCATTTTTTTCACCCTTGAGTTTTCCTTCCAAGCCTTTTCAGATTTGATATAACCATTCACAACGATCACCTCTGTGATCCTCGGGTTTTCAGCAGGAAAGTGATAGGTGACGTATTCACCTATTCCAAATCCTTTTACACCCTCCACCCAGGCCGTTTTATAATCCAGATCGTGAATATTGCCGGCTTTATAGGTCATACTTCCGCTTGGTTTTAATGAAGACGACGCAGAGTTCGTATCCATTCCACCGCCACAATACCAACTGCAACCTTCTGATATGGGAGAACCATAGACCTCAGTTTCGTCGCACGTTTTCACATATTCTTTTTCTTCAGGAGTAAGCTCCCTTGTTTGATCAACGCCCCAAATCATATTACATCGGTTTACATGATCATCAAATGCCTTTTCCGCTTCCGGACTAAGATCGACTAGTCTACCAAGTTCAGGCTTCATTTGAGGAAGCTGTGCCATTGAGCAGTAAAATGAAAGAATGAAGAATGAAAGCAAAGCGAACTTCATGTTCCGAAGTTAAAAATCTATCATGGTATCTCCTAGAGAATGAATCCAAAGACCAGATAGAATACTACTATGAGGAAAGCAAATAATAATGCGTAGAAAAAATTCTTTGAATTGGACATAATCGATTTAGAATTCGATACAAATACCGGCATTGAGAAAGTCATTGGTGAGATCGGCATCACCGGTGCTATGAAACCTTCTGTACCCAAAGGTTAGTGCAGGCAAATAACTCCATGGTTTTCGATAGAAAGTCCATTTAATTCTGGCTTCCATTTGGGGAAGAACATTGGAATCATCATCAATGGCCGCGCCAAGGGCTATCTCTCCCATTAGACTTTCACCAATTAAATACATGGGATAGGGGATTTTCAGTCCGAAGTATTGAACTTTTCCTTCTTCCTTGTCAAGGATCGTGTGAGTAATGTCAAGAAATATGGTTCGCACCCCACCTCTCGTCCAACCGAACCAACCATTTCTCCAAAAAGAATATCTCCAGATAGAGATACCGGCGCCCCAATCGAAATCTCCTACATAATCACCGTTAACGGCAATTGGAAGAGCTGCGTTGAACCTGAAATAAGTTTTGTTCTTTTCTTCATTTGAAGTTTCGCTTTCCTGTCCCATGCAAAATGCAGTGCTCATGATAAGAACAAAAAGGAATGCAGAAATATGTCGAGCATTCATGACATTATTTATAAATCCACAAGAGAACAGGTTTATCACTTTTCTTTAATAGTGCATCAATATACCTCATTTGTGAATTTGATACGGCAGGACAGCCCCATCCTTCCGGTGTACCTTCGGGATATAATTCATTGTCGGGTACCATATTCCAGGAATGAAGGACGATGAGGCGGTCGTATGCTTTGGAATTTGTTTTGTCCATACCGTGAAGTTTGTAATTCACATTAATTCCCCAGCTGGAATAACCCCGATCACCCACTTTGTATTTTCCTATTGATGAACAGTGACTTTCGGAAACATTACTGAAGATCACATCTTCCTTTGTTTGATCGCTTCCCCAGATTTTGTCACAACAGCCATGAGAACAGAGTCCTTCACTTCGAATTGAATCGCCTTTGAAATCGTAAACAAAAAGACGGTTCTTACCTGAATGTACACTCATGTCAATTAGAATACAGAAATCAGTATTGAAATTATTCTCCGCACAAAATTTAAATGCCTCTCTCGACTTGACCTTGGTTTTTAATAAGAGCCCACCCGGCACACTGGCCATAATGAAAACAATGCCTGCAAGTATGGCGAGAAATGGAAATGCCTTCTTCATAACTCACTTAAGACGATTCGAACAGGTATATTATTGTTCTGACCATTCAACACATTTTTGATCAATACAAGTAAATCATTCATAAATTCGGCGAAAATTTAACCTAATGAGAAAATTATCAATCTGGATTCCGCTTGCCTTGGGCTTTTTTATTGCATGCCAGCCAAATACGGATGAAGGAAATACTAAAGAAGATTACCACGCCATCAATATGGATAACATAGATTCAACCGTTCGTCCGCAAGACGATTTCTTCCTTTTTGTAAATGGAAACTGGGTAAAGAATACCGACATTCCTGCCGATCAGGGATCATGGGGTTCCTTCAACGAGCTTCGTGAAAAGAATAACGAAGTAGTGCTCGATGTACTTGAAAGAGCAGCGGCCAGCGACCAGTATAAGGAGGGAAGTGATCAGAGAAAAGCAGCCGATTATTATGCCGTAGCGATGGATTCAAATCTTGCTGAAGAACAAGGGCTAAAACCAATCATGCCAATTTTGGACAAAGTTGATGCCATTGAGAACAAGGAAGATCTTTTAGAATTTATGGCTTACCAGTCGAAAGTAGGAGGAAGTGCATTTTTTGGATTTTCCATTTTCCCTGACCTGATGAATTCGGATGTCTATGCATCTTACCTAACACAAGATGGATTGGGATTGCCGGATAAGGATTATTATACGAAGACAGATGCAAGTTCTGTTGAGTTGAGAGAAAAGTATATAAAGCACACAGAGAGAATGCTATCCATGACAGGTATAGTAGAGGGTGACCTTGCGGACAAATCACAGGCCATTTTCGATCTGGAGAATCAGCTTGCCATGGCTTCTATGAACAGGACAGAAATGAGGAACATCCCTGCAATGTACAATCCTTACCCTGTTGATGGATTAAGCGCCCTGACTCCATCGATCGACTGGAGTAAATATCTGGAGCTTCTCGGTATAACAGGAGTTGACACCATCGTTGTTATGCAGCCAGAGTTTTTCAAGGAGATTGAAAAGGTGATTGCCGAAAACAACATTGAGTTGTGGAAAGACTACTTGAAATGGAATGTATTGAACACCTTCTCGGGTTACCTTACGAAAGAACTTGTTGATGCCAACTTTGATTTCTATGGTAGAGAATTGAGTGGAAGTACGGAGATCCGACCACGTTGGAAAAGATCACTTTCATCTACCAATGGTGCTTTGGGAGAGGCAATCGGAAAACTTTATGTAGATGAGGTATTTCCGCCGGAAGCCAAGGAAACAGCCAAAGAAATGGTTGATGATATTCTCGCTGCCATGGGAGACAGGATCAAGGGTCTTGATTGGATGACGGATACAACCAAACAAAAAGCTTTGGAGAAACTGGCGTCATTTACTGTTAAAATTGGATACCCTGACAAGTGGAAAGATTATTCAAAAATGGAAATTAAGAGAGGGACGGATGATGCCTCATGGGTGGCCAATGTGATTTCGGCCAGACTTTGGAATTACGAAGATCGAATTGCAAAAATGCACGATCCGGTGGATAAAACAGAATGGGGAATGACTCCACAGACTGTTAACGCTTATTACAGTCCGCTGAATAATGAGATTGTATTCCCGGCGGCTATTCTGCAGCCTCCTTTCTTTGATTTCAAAGCAGATGCACCTATAAATTTCGGAGGAATCGGAGCCGTTATTGGTCACGAGATCTCACATGGTTTCGATGATAATGGAGCTCGTTTTGATGCCAATGGAAACATGGTGAATTGGTGGACGGAAGTTGATCTCGCCAATTTCAAATCAAGAGGTGAGAAGTTGGTGGCACAATTCAATGCCTATGAACCTCTTGACAGTCTATTCGTGAATGGACAACTAACACTTGGTGAAAACATCGGTGATCTGGGTGGAGTAAATCTTGCCTGGGATGGAATGCAGCGATATTTCGAAAAACATGGAAAGACCGAAAGCATTGATGGCTTCAGTCCGGAACAAAGATTCTTTATGTCGTGGGGAACGATATGGAGAACTAAATATCGCGATGAAGCCATGCGAACACAGGTGATGACGAATCCACATTCACCCGGTATGTATCGAGCCAATGCGCCACTTACGAACGTAGATGCATTCTATGAAGCTTTCGACCTGAAAGAAGGAGATGGAATGTACAAAGCACCGGAAGAAAGGATCAAGATCTGGTAAGAATTCAGGGGGCTTCGGCCCCCTTTTTTTATTTCGCTGAATATAGCTTTCTGGCACGCTCGACGTCAGGGTCTCTCTCGTAAAGTCCGCAGAAATCACCATCCCTGCTCGAGACTACTCGCTTCCCCTCAGTGCGGATTTCCGTGTCCGCATTTTGATAGTTTACAACGTAGGTATCTTTCTTAAAAACTCTCTTAATCTCAGAATAATCCCAGCCGGTATCGTCTTCTTTCCATTTGAAGTTCATTTCGATCTCTGTGAATTTTATCGGTAGATCATCTTTTAAATAAGTGATCTCAATGAACCTTCCATAAGATGTGCCTATAGCGGAGCTGAACTTAACCAATTGGCCATCAATGCCGTGTAAAATGTATACGCCACCGCCGTCGAATGTTTGTCCGTAAACTTCATTTGCATCCAGAACTAAGGAGTCGGAAGAAAGGTTTTTGTCAATTTCCTCGACCAGGTCATCAATTTCTGAAACACTTAATGGCTGAGCATTTATTGAAAGACTCAAAGACATTATAAGCAGAAGGAAAAAGGCTTTGTTGAACATTAGTCGATGAATGAAAAGATCAGGGAAATAAGCAAGAGAGCCGTCAGAACAGCAACAATAATAAATGAGAAACTTGTAGATCTGTCGCCGTAGTCATCGTCAATTACGTTTCCGTCTTTGTCTCTTGGAAAACGATCAATAACACGAATCTTAAGGAAAGAAGAAAGCTTTCTTGCTTCCGCCTCAACTTGATCTCGTTTTCCTCGATAGGCCATGATATTGAGGTTGCCGGCTTTGATATAGACACAAAAAGCCTGATAAGTATTTGTCATAAAACCTCCTGCAATTCCACCACCACCTGTACGCTGCATTTTTCGTTGGGTTAGAACAAGAAGAGTAGGCTTAGGAAGCCTCATCCAATCCCGGTCAGAATCCCTTTTGAATGCCATTCTATCGAGATCTAATTCGATCATCGGACCTTTATAGATTTTGCTTTTCTCAGTCATGAATAATTAAGGAGATCTAATTTTAGATTCATTTTCCGATCATTTCGATCAGACTATCGAATAATAAGCTTGAACTGATGAATTGTTGTTCCCACCGCCACGGTGCAGAAATAGATTCCTGAGCTTTGACTCTTTAAGTCGATTTGATATTCATTTCCCCGAATGACGTCATTCAAGATCTCACTTCCTCTCAGGTCACGGACAACCAGTTTAGCTGCCTTGAGCTCTGTAGACAGTTCAAGGTTAAATATACCATTCGCAGACGGATTCGGATAGATTCTGGCCAATTCATGTCCAGAGAATTCTGCAATGCTATATGTGGTAAAATCAAAGCAATCAGAAACAAAGGTGCAACTATCGGCAATGACTCTCACGGCATATTTACCATTGGAAGGCGGTTGGAATGAACTTCCCGTTTCACCTACTATGTCATTGCCACTATCACAATCGATCCACTGGTAAAACTGACCTTGAATATTCGTATAAAGTGTACCCATAAGAAGTACAATTTTAGGGTCGTAAGATTGCACGTTCAGGTAGTGATAATAATTACTGTCGCATCCTAGCTTGTTCGAGAAGGAGTCGACATACACACCGCTCTCTTTTCTGTATTTACCTGCCAACATAATACTATCACCCTCGCAAATTTCAAGTGTATCGAAATAGGACCTGGCGCTTTTACATGTGCTGAATATATAAGCCGAACCTGCATCCAAGACCTGATTCAAACCGGTGGAGTCATGATCTTCGAATAAACTTCCGGCAAATATGGAATATTGGTCTATGGCCAGATTGTATCCAAAAAGATCAACGTCATCTCTATCTGCTGTCACTAGTTTCTGTTTCTCAATGTATTTACCAAACTGGTTTCTTTCAAAATAATACACAGCACCCGCCGCCCATTTGAAATTAGCTCCGGCTGTATCAGTTCCCTGATTTATAGCACCAATGGCCAGTTTATTACTAAAACTCGCAAGAGAAAATCCGAATAGATTACTGGAGTCGCGATCAGAATTCACAAGATGTTGACCGAAGGTCCATACACCTCCTACCTTGTTATATACATAAGCTGAACCGGCCAGGTTAAGAGAATTGAGACCAGATGTATCTACCTTTTCCCTGGAAGCTCCAATAAACATGGTATTGAATTTCACCTGAATGTCCTGTCCAAAAAGTCCCTGAACCGAGCGATTTTTCGAAACAAGTTTTTGCTTGAATTGAAACTGTCCACCCGGCATCTGATCATAAACAAGAACAGCGCCATCGGATGGAATATAGTTGGTGTCATTTTCATCATAACTATCCCAGATAGCGCTCACCGCAAGTGTCGATCCCCATAGTGAAAGATAAAATCCAAATTCTTCGCTCGTATCTCTTTTCACATCGTTCAGAATCTGAGTTTCAACGAATTTCCCGGTTGAATCCTCTTGAAAAATAAATACGGCGCCGGCGTCTTCGACATAGTTTGTTCCAAGACTGTCGTAGCTATGCTTCGCTGCACCTACGGCTATGACGGAGTCAAAAAGACTTATGCTCGAACCAAAACGGTCACGCACATACCTACGTGAAGCTGAAATTTTCTGCACCTGCACCCATTTATCAGAGGCATTTCTTTTATAAATATAAGCCGATCCTGCCTGATCTTTTTGACTACCTCCAGAAGAATTATGTTCATCACCAGGCGCCCCTATAACCAGCGTATTGTTGTAAACACTTATCGAAATCCCAAAGTAGTCTGACGCATCTCTGTCGGAGGCAATAATTTTCTGATGTTCCTTCCAATTCCCAAGGCTATCTTTCTTGAATACGTATACAGCACCTGCGCTGAATGTATTTCCACTACCGGAAATATCTTTTGCGTCATGAGGACTACCTACAAAAAGGTGGTCTCCCCAAACTTCAACATAGTCTCCGAAGATGGCTGTGTTCTGTCGATGCCAGGCCGTGATCTTCTGTGTCTGATCATATTGCTGAGCAGATAAAAGAAGAGTGCTGAAGCAGAAAAAAAGTAAAATTAACTTACGCACTGCGGATAAAGTATCTTACTAAGATAGGAATATGAATTGAAGAAATAATCAGAATTAATAGTGTAATGAATCGATGATCTCAAATTGAGCATTGCCGTTTTCATCTAATTCAAACCTATAAATGGATCGTCCTTGAATGTGACCATCGTTGTAGTCGGCCAGAACCCAATTTGATCCTATCAGTTGAATTTTGACAAAACGCATGGTTCCACCGAGCACACCTTCAAGTGGCAAAAGCTCGGTCGAATTGCGCAAGGAAGAATCGATAAACGCTACCGGATCATCTATCCCTCGTTCCGTCAGATAATGTCCATCATAATCTATATCGAACCAATAGTTCCTTTTGTCCTTTAAGATCTCATTCTGTTTTTCGAGATCGTTTGACTTTTTACTCAGTTCACTAATTACCTTGAGCAAAGAGTCGGTTTGTTGAGAATTACCTTCTTCCTGAGGCGCTGTGCAGGAAATAATTAGAGCAGATAGAAGTATAAAAAGGACTCTCATGTTCTTAGAATTGAAAGTATATAAATTCCTGTTCTTGTCCGCCATACCAAAGAATTGCGATAACCAGACCGTAATACATTGCATATCTAACAGGCCTTTTCCAGTTCAAGCCAATGTGTTGTATGGCAAATTGACCTTCTCGTCCAATCCACTCAAATATGAGAAATACAAAAATGATGACGAAGGTAATCCCGGCCTTTGTCAGATTCGTGAAATTGGGGAAATCGAAAAGACTTGGCGAGAAAATATCAGACAGAATTTGAATTGCCTGACCAATGTTTTCTGCCCTGAAAAAAATCCAGGCAAGCACGGTTAATAGAAAAGTAATGGACATTCCCGCGAATTCTCGCAGATTCGGAAGTAGTTTGTGCTGAGCTACGATGTCCAGATTGTTTCTGTTTCTTTTTGCTAAAAGAAGAGGCATAAAATAAATTGCATTCAAAGCTCCCCAGACGATAAAGGTCCAGTTTGCCCCATGCCAGAAACCGCTCACGATGAAAATGATAAAAGTATTCCGGATCTTCATTGATGTGCCACCTCTGCTTCCTCCCAGCGGTATATAGAGGTAATCGCGGAACCAGGTTGAAAGTGAAATATGCCATCGTCGCCAGAATTCCGCAATATCCCTTGAGAAATAGGGATAGGCAAAGTTTCTCATGATATCGAAGCCAAATAAGCGCGATGTTCCAATGGCAATATCTGAATAGCCGGAGAAGTCGCCGTATATCTGAAAAGTGAAGAATAATGCGCCCAGAACAAGACTGCTTCCTGTCATATCTGCCGAATTATTGAAAATCTGGTTGGCAAATTCCGCACAGTTATCTGCGATCACAATTTTCTTAAACAAACCCCATAGAATCTGCCGCATTCCATCCACCGCCTTGGTATAGTCAAAAGTTCGTTTCGTGTAAAACTGAGGAAGTAGGTGAGTGGCCCTCTCAATTGGACCAGCTACCAATTGAGGAAAAAAGCTAACGAATGCAGAGAAGGCGACAAAGTCATTTGTTGGCTCAAATTTCTTCTTGTATACATCGATGGTATAACTCAGAGTCTGGAATGTGTAAAAGCTAATTCCAACCGGCAGAATTATATTTAGTGAATTCGCCTGGATATTGGTGCCTAAGAATGAAAAGGCTGACACAAAATTATCGAGGAAGAAATTGTAGTATTTGAAGAAACCGAGAAAGCCCAAATTCACCAAAATGCTTGTCCAGAGTAGCGCCTGACGCTTCCGCTTTTTTTCTTCGTTCTTCAACCTCAGCCCAACAGTGTAGTCAACCACTGTGCTGAAAAGAATCAGAGATAGAAATCTGTAATCCCACCAGCCATAAAAGAGATAACTCGCCGCAACGATGAGAAAATTCTGAAGCTTCAGATTATGATTAGTGACAAACCAATAAAGCGCAAATACAATGGGTAGAAAAATGGCAAAGTCTATGGTGTTGAAGAGCATATTCTCCGAGAGGCAAATAGATTTTGAAAGGTCTAAATATAAATAAGAATATGTCTATTCTAAGGTGAGCCCTTTATTGCATTCATATAGATGAATAAAGGATCCCTAAAAACTTCAGGAATCTGGAATCCGGAATCTGGAATCAAAAAACAATTCCTTAAGTTTATTCCCCTGAACAAATCATCATGAAGACATTCGCACGTATTTTCTCCATCATTCTCCTAACCTCCATTCTGCCATCCTCCATTCAAGCACAAGCCTTTGAGGGGACCATCGAATTCAATTCTTTCAAAAAAGGAAAAACCAAGAGCTACATCTATTATGTGAAGGGAGATTTCGTTCGACTTGAAGAATACGGCTCGAATAAGACCATCACGGATTTGGCAGTCATAAATCTGAAAGAAGAAAAAGTTTATTTGTTAAGCCCCGAAAGAAAGTCCTACATGATCTTGAATACGGCTCAGTCGAGCAAGGATATGACCAGTACAAAGGTGCAGATGACAAAAGAAGCCAAAACCATCAAAGGTTTTCCTTGCAAGAAATGGGTGGTGAGTAATTCCGATTATAATGCCAAGGTCACATATTGGGTCACGGAAGGTCATTATGATTTCTTCGTCAAATTACTGGCCGTGCTCAGAAGAAAGGACTATAGTGCCTTGTTTTATCAGCAGGTGCCGGCAGCCATGGGGTATTTTCCTATCGTGAGCACCTGGACAGACATGAGTGGCAACGAAATTGAACGTTTCGAAGTTTCAAAGATCGACGAGAGAGTGCTTCGTGGAAATTTCTTCCACATCCCGGCCGATTACGAAGAGATCAAGAACTGATATTCAGTAAAGAAACCTTTTCCCCAACTTCCATTTCCGCTTTTCTTCCCAGAATTATGGGGTCGTTGTGTTTGATATGACCCGCAGGAAAATCGAATATAATTGGGAACTTAAATTCGTCGAGATTAGAGCGAATGATCTCTTCTGCATTTTGCCCAAAAGGAATGGTGTTGTCATTCATTTCCGTCATTCCACCAACGATCAAGCCACCGAGTTTATCGAAAGTTCCGGCCCTTTTTAAAGAGACAATCATTCGGTCGACGTGATACAAATACTCATCTAGATCTTCAATAAAAAGAATCCTTTTTTTAGTTTCCGGAAAGGATTTTGAACCTTTCAATGCATAGAGAATGGAAAGGTTCCCTCCGACGATCTCACCAGTGAATGAACCAATTCGATTCAATTTATGTGAGGTAATTTCGTAATGCAGATCAATTCCGGTTAGCACATTGGACAGCATGTCCATGTCGGTTTCATCATTATCGGGAAAATTAATTGGCATGGTCGCGTGCATGCTTTCTATTCCCAGAACTTGCTGAATATGACAATGTAATATGGTAATGTCGGAATAGCCAATTACCCATTTGGGTGATTTTTTGAATTTCGTCCATTTGATGTCGTCTATGATCCGAAGTGATCCATAACCACCGCGAGCACAGAAAATGGCTTTTACTTTTTTGTCATCGAGAGCAGACTGAAGATCCGCAAGCCTTTCACGATCACTTCCTGCATATTGATTGTCTTCTTTAAATAGGTTCTTGCCCAGACTTACTTTGAGTCCCCAGGATTTTAAAATACCCACAGCCACGTCAATTATCTCTTTCTCTATTTTCCGAGCTGTTGAGACAATCCTGACTTCATCTCCTGCTTTGAGATAAGGTGGTGTGATCATGAACACAAGGTAAAAAAATTCCGATTTTATAGGAGGTATTTTGGCAAGTGCTTTTACATATCTTTGCCACAAATCTGAGCATGTCTTCCTTCAAACGAAATCTGGTTACTTCGGCCCTTCCATATGCAAACGGACCACTGCATATAGGCCACATTGCCGGGGCGTATTTGCCCGCAGATATTTATGTCAGATATCTCCGACTTGTTGGTGAGGATGTCGTTTATGTTTGTGGATCAGATGAACATGGCGCGGCCATTACGATCAGGGCCAAGAAAGAGGGAAGCACACCGAAAGAGATCGTGGATAAATACCATGAGATCAATAAAAAAGCCTTTTCAGATTTTGGTATCAGCTTCGACATATATCATCGGACATCAGATCCACTGCATCATGAAACAGCCCAGGAATTCTTCAAGGATCTGGAAGAAAAAGGCTCTTTCACAAAAAAGACTTCAAAGCAGTTCTATGACGAAGAGCACAAGCAATTCCTTGCAGACCGATACATTATGGGAACCTGTCCGAAGTGTGACTTCGACAAAGCATATGGTGATCAATGTGAGAATTGTGGTTCATCTTTGAATCCTGAAGACCTTATTAATCCACTTTCAACTTTAAGTGGGAAGCCACCTGTTCTGAAAGAGACGTATCATTGGTACTTGCCAATGGGCAATGAAGAAAAATGGCTCAAGGCATGGATCGAAGGGGGTATTCTGGACGGCAAAAGACATCATGATCCCAGAAAATGGAAGAAGCAGGTCGTTGGACAGTGTCTATCCTGGATCGACGCGAAACTAGGCGACCGTGCCATTACTCGTGATCTTGACTGGGGAGTTAAAGTACCACTTCCCGATACGGACGGAAAAGTATTGTATGTCTGGCTCGATGCCCCGATCGGATATGTTTCAGCAACAAAGCAATGGGCTGAAGATAATGGCAAGGACTGGAAACCCTATTGGCAGGATGACGAAACAAGCCTGGTCCATTTCATAGGAAAAGACAACATCGTATTTCATTGTCTGATCTTTCCTATCATTCTGAAACTAAAAGGCGAATATATTTTGCCCCAGAATGTTCCGGCGAATGAGTTTTTGAACCTGGAAGGGCAAAAATTATCTACTTCGAGAAACTGGGCTGTATGGCTGCACGACTACCTCAATGATTTCCCCGGAAAACAGGATGATCTGCGATATGTTCTGAATGCAATTTCACCTGAAAGCAGAGATAGCGAGTTCACATGGAAAGATTATCAGGCCAGAGTGAACAATGAATTGGTGGCCATCCTGGGAAATTTCATTAACAGATGTCTGGTGCTCACTGGCAAGTATTACGACGGTATTGTTCCTGATGCAGGAGACTTACTTGTTCAGGATAAGGACGTTCTTTCTGAAATCGGAAAATGCAAAGAAGAAATTGATAAGGCAATTCGAACTTTTAGATTCAGGGATGCACAAAGCATCATGATGAATTTGGCGAGAGCTGGAAATAAATATCTCGCCGACGAGGAACCCTGGAAGAAGGTTAAGGAAGATCCGGAGAGAGTTCAGACAATTATGAATACGGCATTGCAGATCTGTGCTGCCCTTTCAATCATAATGGAACCACTTCTTCCATACAGTGCCGAAAAGCTGAAGGCCATGATCAATGCCAGATCTTTGGCATGGAATGACCTCGACAAAGATGCTATTCTTTCAAGTGGACATAAGATTGAAAAACCGAGTCTGCTTTTTGAAAAAGTGGAGGACAAGGTAATTGAAGCACAAATTGAAAAACTGAAAGAAAGCTCCAAACCGGCGGAGGCGAAAAAAGAAGAAAAAAACGAATACATGGATTTCGAAACATTCACAAAAATGGACTTGAGGGTTGCGACGATTAAAGAAGCCGAAAAACCAGAGGGATCAAAAAAGCTGTTGAAATTATCTGTGGATCTCGGTACTGAGACCCGCACCGTTATGTCGGGTATTGCTGAACATTATTCTCCGGAAGAGGTGCTTGGACAACAAGTAACTCTGCTGGCAAATTTGGCACCTAGAAAGATCATGGGCATTGAATCTCAGGGAATGATTCTTATGGCTGAGGATGAAGATGGAAAATTGGTCTTCGTCCAACCTTCTGAAGCGATCAGCAGCGGCTCGAAGATTTCATGAGCAGACCTGTAAATAAGTACGACACATTCTGGCATCGATTTTTCGCCGGTTTTATTGATGGTCTTATTTTTCTTCCTTTTGGCATCATTGATTTTTTCATGAAAAGAGGAGTGGATGGATTTCTGATCTTTCCTTGGCTGATTATTTCCTACAGCGCTTTCTTTGTGTATTCGATTTACTTTCATTGGACAAGAGGTCAGACAATTGGCAAAAAGATGATGGGAGTGAAGGTAGTTGATGTTTCGGAGGAAAAACTTCTCACCTTGAAACAAGCAATAATGCGAGACAGTGTATACGCGGGCCTGCAAATTGTAGCGCTGATTTTGGTTATAATAAACATAGTCCATTATCAACGATATACCATGACCATTGAAGAAGAGGCATTGGGAGGCCTATTGCCATTTGTCGGACAGGCATGGTTTATTTTGGAAGTCGTGACAATGCTAACCAACGACAAAAGGCGTGCTTTTCATGATTTTATGGCCGGGTCTGTTTGTGTTCTGGTGATGAAAGAAGAAATGAATCAAGAGTCATAATCCTATTTTCAGATATAGGTATTTCATTTCTTAGCCTTCACCAAAAAAAGGACTCTTGTAGTCGCCAGGTATTCATATAATGCCTCGTCAGATGGAGCGTAAATTGTTTTGTATCTGGCTTCACGAACTATTTCAATGTCTTCAATTAATAGGTTTTTATAAGCTGAATAAAGAAAAGAGTCATCCCCGCTAATACCAAACCATTCTTTTTCGAAATTATAGGGAAGCCATGATATTTTCTGCAAAAGATCTTGTCTGGAATAAAGGCTGGTTTCTTCCGGAATCTTCGTGTATAATTGGGTTACGTAATCAAGACCCTCTAGCGTAGAGTCTTCAAGTACTTCCGTGCTTTTAATTGAGTCTAGAAATAGATTTCCTTCATCCGTATTTTGATAGAATAAAATAAAACTTGCCGAATGTTTGGAGTAGTAGGGGGCATCTGAAACCAGAATGTCTTTGAGTTCCTTGGTAGCGATATCATCGTTCATGAGACCATATATCATGACACCGGCATAGGTTCTGTTCAAAGTAAAAAAATGCATACTCAGAAAAATACTTGGATCTGGTGACAGCAAATATTTTCTCGCAAGCAGCCGAACATCTTCGCCTTCGCCGGATAAATAAAGAATAATCTGAAAGTAAGTCTCGAGGTGAATTTTATCTGTATTGGATCTTTCAAGGCCGTTCATAACAGCTTTTCGAAATATTTTTCCTGTGTCCAATCTTAGCAGGAGTGAAGAAGCATCAAAAAGGAAATAACCATCCTCATATTCTGATTGAATTTGATCCGACAGGCAGGTCAATGCCTCACTTTGATTTCTTTGAACGAATTGCCAGAATTGATCTAGTTCTTTTGATTTCAATTCCTTTTCTTCATTGTTCAGGCTTTCAGGGTCGAAACCATAGAATTTATTTTTTAGTAAGTCAAGGCTATCGCAAACACTCTGGCAAGTACAGGTTGAGAACCCGAGGCAAAGAACAAGGCAAAATGTGAAGGCTCTTTTCAAAACAATGGTGAAGGCAAATCTTTGAATCTAAAATAATGCAATATCAGTTAAAGTGGTCACACAATTAAAAGCATTGCCCTGATAAAAATCAATTCCTGAACTGAAGTAGCTCCTGCCTTTCCGTTTCATGTGAAAATACATTTGTGTGAAAATTTAGGAGAGTATGATCACACATAAGTCATGGGCAGAGCCTTACAAAATAAAGATGGTAGAACCAGTGGAAGTTACCACAGAATCATATCGAAGAAGGGCAATTCAGGAAGCGGGATTCAATACATTTTTATTGAAGTCAAAAGATGTTTATATAGATCTTTTGACAGACAGCGGAACATCTGCAATGAGTGACAGGCAATGGGCTGGAATGATGCTGGGTGATGAATCATACGCGGGCAGTGAAAATTTCTATCATCTGGAAGAAGCGATAAGAGAACACTATGGATATCCTTATCTGGTGCCCACTCATCAGGGCAGGGGTGCGGAGCACATTTTGTCGACCATAATGATTAAAAAGGGCGATTTCATTCCGGGCAATATGTATTTCACCACTACGAAGCTTCATCAGGAACTGGCTGGTGGAAAATTTGTCGACTGCATCATAGATGAGGCGCACGACCCGGAAAATGAGTATGAATTCAAGGGAGATTTTGATCTGGAAAAACTTGAAAAATTGATTGCGGAAGTTGGTGCGGAGAACATACCTTATGTTTCAATGGCTACGACCGTAAATATGGCTGGCGGTCAACCAATATCGCTTAAAAATCTGCGGGAATTAAGAGAATTGACCAATAAGTATGGCATCAAGATCATTCACGATATGACTCGCGTGGCTGAAAATGCATATTTCATTCAGCAAAAAGAAGAGGGTCATCAAAACAGACCTATTTCACAGATTGTGCGGGAAATATGTGACCTTACCGATGGAGCTACAATGAGCGCAAAGAAAGACGCCCTTGTGAATATCGGCGGCTTCCTTGCAGTGCGGGATAAGGACATTTATGATAAGGCCAGAAACATGGTCGTTGTTTACGAAGGACTGCACACCTATGGAGGACTGGCAGGAAGAGACATGGAGGCCATGGCCATAGGTATAAAAGAGTCGCTCAATGATTATCATATTCATGCTCGTGTCGGACAGGTTATTTACCTGGGTGAGAAGATCCAGTCATATGGAGTTCCGATTGTAAAGCCTATTGGAACACATGGAATTTTCTTGAATGCCAGGGATTTTCTTCCTCATGTGGAACAGGATAAATTCCCGGCTCAGGCTTTGGCTGCGGCTATCTATGTGAACAGCGGAGTGCGCACAATGGAAAGGGGAGTGGTATCGGCAGGAAGAAACAAAGAAACGGGAGAACATAATTATCCTAATCTTGAACTGGTCAGACTGACCATTCCACGCAGAGTATACACCCAGGCGCATATGGATGTTGTGGCGGAGTCTGTTGCCGAGGTATATGAAAACAGAGACAGAATTCGTGGTTTGAAAATGGTCTACGAGCCCGAATACTTAAGATTCTTCCAGGCGAGATTTGAAGAAATTAATAATTGAAAGAAAATCTCAATTTCGTTAATCGTTAATCGTTAATCGTTAATCGTTAATCGTTAATCGTTAATCGTTAATCTTCACCACCAGACTCCCTTGCTTTTTGCCGGCCTCGATATGCTCATGTGCTTGTTGAACTTCTTCAAGTTTGAAGTCACGCTCAATAACAGATTTGAAAATTCCTTTTTCAATTAAGGTCTTTACCTTTTCAAGGTCATCTCTCATGTCTGTGGCTAAACCTGTGAGAATTCGTTTTTTACTTGTAAGTCTCACCCACCATGCATAGAAGAGTCCACTGAAATCAGGATTGGTATTTAACATGACTCCTTCTCTTTTAAGGCATTTCAGAATATGTCGGAATGGTGTTTTACCAGCGACATCAAATATGACATCATACTTTTCATCTCGCTTCCAGAAATCCTCCTTCGTGAAATCAATTACTGTTCTTGCTCCGAGCTGGGTGAGCATATCCAGCTTATGTGAATTGTCTACACAATCAACCACCGCACCTTTAGACAATGCGTACTGAATACCAAATGTCCCAATGCTGCCACCGGCGCCAACGATAAGAATTTTGGTCCCTTTTTCAATAGTTACTTTGTCAAGAAAGAACATAGAGTTTGTTCCTCCAACTGGAACTGTAGCCGCTTCATACAGACTCATAATTTCCGGTTTTTCACAGAGGTTCTGCTCGGGAATCCTGGCATATTCGGCATAACCTCCCATATTCATTCCGCAGCCGCAAAAGACCTGGTCACCGATTTTCCAGTTCTTCACATCTGAACCTATCTCCACAATTTCACCTGCCACTTCTTGTCCCAGAGTCTGAACTCTCGGCTTGAAAACCCCCATCATGAGCCGCACAAATATCCACCAGGGCATTCGAAGATAAGAGCCACGAAGTTCACAGTCGCCCATGGTTACAGAAGCCGCACGAACCTTCAACAAAACCTCGTTTTTCTTCGGAGATGGCTTCTCGATGTCCGTGTATTGAAGCACAGAAGGCGGGCCGTATTTTTTGAAGATGACTGCTTTCATTGAATTCGGATTCTAGAATTCGGAAATCACTTTTGACTTTTTTCTTCTGAATTCTGACTTTTTACTTTCTGCTATAAAGTCCAATGCGATTCCCTTCAGTATCTGTAAAATGTGCCATAAAACCACCATTAGGAATCTGAGTTTTTGGAAGGATGATCTTGCCACCTGCAGCTTCAACCTTGTCAAGAGCTGAACTAAGATCTTCACCTCCGTTCAGGTAAACGATTGATCCGGTATTGGAAGGAGAATATCCCGGTCCCTGCATCAGGCAGCCACCTACCCCATTCTGAAGATCAGCAGGAAAGAACGAAGTTTTCATTCCCATGGCATCCATGACTTGCATTTCAGCTCCAAGAATGGCTGAATAAAATGAATTCGCACGCTCGATGTCCGCGCATGGAATTTCAAACCAGTGAATTGCGTTTTGCATATTGATGAGTTTTGAAAAGATTAGGTGTTTAGAGTCATTTAGCTTCTAAAGGTAAAACTTTCAGAATGCCAATATTTCAAAAACCAATAAACCAATAAACAAATAAACAAATGAACCAATCACCCTGCCCTTTCAGAAATAAAGGCATTCATCTCATCTGCAATATCCTGGGCTTCAACAGTATTCAAGCCCTGTCCAAAATTCTTTTGTCCATCGTACCCTTTGATGATGAGTTTATCACCGCCCACGCCATATAGGATGGTCCAGTTCATATCATCGCGAATATCTCTCAACTCAACGCGAAGAGGTTTTGCAATTTTGAACTCCTTCTCTTTCATATGGATCAATGCTCCGGCATTTTTTAAAGTGATGCGATCTTCATAGAGACGAATTACATTTCTGCCCTTCAAATTCCATAAAGACAGTTGGGCAAAGAGTATCCAAAAGATAGATAGAGGAAAAATGAACATGAGATATTCATCTATACGCTCTCCTTCATGGTTGTCGAACAAGAGACCATAGAACATTACTACGATCATGAGAGTGATGAACAATACAAAGACACCTGTAAAGACACCCATGAAAAGTCCATTTCGTTTCTTCAGAACTATCTCTTTTACCAAAACTCCCATAAATCAAAAGTCAAACATCGAACACCAAAACATCACACATCAAACATCACACACCAAACACGAAACACCAAACATCGCACATCCCACATCAAACATCACCCACCTTCACCACCACCTTTCCACTATGCCTTCCTTCCCCATAATAAGATAAAAGCTCAGGGATCTTTTCAAATTCATAAGGTCCGTCGATGACGCATTTGCATTTCTTTTCCCGATACATTTTCATAAAGTTGACCATGCCTTTCATGGGTTTCAGCGGTAAAATTTTGATGATGTTTCGGTTTTTTCTCGCAGCCATTTTACCAAAGAAAAGATGCGATAGAATTTTAGGAATCGTTCCACCAACCATAATGTAGATTCCGTCCTTGTTCAGGACCTTCGCATGCCTGAAAGGTGAGCGGCTCGTCTTTGTATCCAGAATAAAATCGTATTTAACATTTTGCAAGGCAAAATCGGTTGTTTTATAATCAATGACATGATCAAAACCCAATTCTTTCATCATGTTAAGTTTCTCACCGGTGTCTACTCCGGTTACCTCGCAATCAAACTGCTTCGCAAGCTGCAAAGCAAAGACTCCAACTCCACCGCCCGCGCCGTTAATAAGGATTCTCATTCCTTTCTTGATCTGAGTAATGTCAAACATCGATTGGTAAGCCAACATGGCTGCGTGAGGAATTGCAGTGGCCTCGGCATGACTGATCTCATCTGGCTTTTTCATCAATGCATCCTGATGTATACATATGTATTCTGCAAAACTGCCAAAGCCATGATCTGAAGTATCACCGAAAACTTCATCGCCTTCCTTAAAATTTGTTACATCAGATCCAGTTTTTTCAACAATTCCTGAAAGCTCCATACCCGGAATGGGGTGTTTCGGTTTGAAAAGTCCATAGAGAAGCCGATATAATTTTGGTCTGCCCCGTACCATACTCCAGTCCCAATCGTTGATGGCCGTGGTAAGGATTCTTACCAGGACTTCTTTGTCCTGAGGGACAGGCACTTCAGTTTCTGAGATTTTCAGGGCAGAAGGTGGGCCGAATTTTTTTGTGATGAATGCTTTCAATAGTGCGTGTTCTTGGTTTGAAAATACTAAGGCATTGATCTAAAATATTGAATATCAGAGATTCATTTTAAGGATTTTTGTCGTTCATACAGGAATAAAGGAAATGCGCCGGCAAGTCCGAACAACATGGTAAGGATCCAAATAAGATAGAGGTTTTTCACCTGATGTTTCTTCGATTCATTATAAGACCAAATGAAAAATACTATAACGGCGAATAGAAGATCAATGGCAAAAATGGATGAAATGCGATTGGCAAACATATCACTGAATGTTGCTATGGGATCAGCGTAGAGAAGGATATTTCCGGTTTCTACGGATTCCATCAAGACAAGAACATTGGGTGCAATGAATCCGATGATGGCGAGAGTCAGGTATAGATTTTTCATGATACAGAAGTTGTTTCAATAAATGTAATGAATATCAAGAGGATGGTTTATTTGATTTCCGATTTCCAATTTCCAAACTCGCAATTCCGAATTCCGAATTCCCTTGTTTTGCCTATTTTTGCTGTCTTTCTTGGCCCCGTAGTTCAATGGATAGAATAGAAGTTTCCTAAACTTTAGATAGAGGTTCGATTCCTCTCGGGGCTACAATGGAGCCAGAGTCAGATGTCGTCGATCAAATATCTGTAATAAACCGCATCGGCAATCCCATCGCATTCATCATCTTTCCAGTATTTCATGCCAATCTTTTCAAGAACGCGAATTGAAGCCTTGTTTTCTCTAGCCGCTCTTCCAACAATTTCACGAAGGCCCATTTGACGAATACCAAAGTCGAGGCATGCAGCTGCACTCTCTGTTGCATATCCTTTGCCCCATTCCTTTCTATAAAATCGGAAACCGAGGTCGATCATTCCATCCTCATGTTTTTTCAGTCCACACCAACCGATAAATGAATGATCTTTCTTGTTTAGAACTGCCCATCGTCCCATGCCTTTCGACCGATAGTCGTCATAGGACCTTATAAATGAAAGAGCATCTTTTTCAGATTGGAATGGCGGATCTCCTGTATATTTCAGCACCTCGGGATCATTGTTCAGCATGAAAAGGGCATTTGAATCCCTTTCTTCAAACTCCCTCAAAATAAGTCTTTCTGTCTCAAAAAGAACTGGCATTATCCCTGGCTGCCATCGTTGAAACCGATCATCCAGTTTATTCCAAACTTGTCGGTAAGTGATCCAAAATAATCTCCCCAGAATGTGTCTTCCATGGGCATGGTTACTTTACCACCATTCGATAATTCGTTGAAAAGCCGATCAGCTTCATTCTTTTTATCAGTCGAAACAGAAACGGAGAAATTGTTTCCTTGTTTATGCTCAGCAGCCCAGGGACCGGCCGTATCGCTACCCATCAAAACAGTATCGCCTCCAATTGGAAGTGACATATGCATGATGCGCTTTTTTTCTTCTTCCGAGAATTCGGGCATTCCTTCCATTTTTGGCATTTCGCCGAATCGACCAACATAAGCAAAGTCACCCCCAAAAATTGATTGATAAAATTCAAAAGCCTCCATACAATTTCCGTCGAAGGTTAAATAGATGTTCACTGTTGTCATGGTCTTTGGATTTTTATTTATTCTCTGATCAAATTATGCAAGGCACCTTTTAATTCGGGGTATTTGAATTGAAAGCCTGCGGACTCCAGTCGATCTGATTTAACATACCTTCCATATAGAGCTAATTCAGGATCAGTCCGAAATAAATAATGAGCTCCGATCCTGGTGAGAAATGCGGGTGAAGGTAGGCCAATGGGCATTCTTATGGCCTTACGAAGCTGCTTCATAAATTCCGAGTTGGAAACCGGATTTGGCGCACTGGCTATAAAAAAGTCTTGAAACTTTTCTTCTTCGATCGACATACGAATGATCTCATTCATGTCGTATTCATGTATCCAGCTGATGCCTTGCTTGCCATGTCCTACCTTTCCCCCAAGACCCATACGTGCAATATTTTTCAGACTTTGAAGAGCGCCTCCATCTTTTCCTATAACAAAGCTGGTTCGTAGTCTGACTCCTCTGCATCCATCGGGAATGGACGTTAAGAATGCATCTTCCCAAGCCTTGCCTACAAAGGGTGCAAGACCATATCCTGTGCTGGAATTTTCTGTACAAAGCTGACTCGGAGGATCTCCGTAAATGTGTGCCGTACTCATTTGTACCCAGATCTTTGGTGGATTCTCAACCTCTTTTAAAGCTTTTCCAATGGCAAGTGTTGAATCAACTCTCGATCTTAAAATCACATCACAGTTGTCGGGAGATTTTATGCAATCTACAGTTCTGCCGGCAAGATTTACAATTGCCTTAGCCCCGGAGAGGGAATTTTTCCAATCACCAACGGAATGAGCATCCCATTCTATGAAGTCAAAAGCAAGATTTTTTGGCTTTGAACGAGCAATCAGTATTACGTCATAATCCCGGTCCTTCAAATGACGAGCTAAGCTCTGTCCAATGAAGCCTGTGCCACCCGTAATCACAACTTTTTCCATATCGGAATGCTTAAAAAGGAAAGTAAAGATAAAAGAGAATTGAATAGACCAATTCTCAATGTGGAAATAAGTTCAAAGTGATGGCATTTTTAACAATATGCGGTGAATAACAGGCACTTAGGCAAAATCGATTCATATATGATTTTTTAAACTTTTAAGGAAACATTAATCTAAGTAGTATGAAAAAAGTATGCATTATGGCCCTGGCATTGATTGTTTCGAGCGCCATATATTCACAAGACAAGAAAATGTGGTTGGCCGGTAATATTGGGCTATCAAATTCAGAAACCGGTGACATTAAAAATAACTGGGGATCCTTCGGGCCGGAATTTGGCTATATGCTGAACGAAAACCTGGCCGTTGCCCTAAGTCTGGTTTATACCAATAGTACAACAGAAAACAGCAATGCGGAATACGAGCTGGTTGATAATTCTACTACTATCACTCCATTCCTGAGGTATTATAAGAGTTTGAATGACAATTGTGCCTTGTTTGGTCAGTTAAATATTCCATACACTCTGGGAAGTACCAAGGAGACAACGGCAGGCACTACTACGGCTGAGACTTCTTATTCCGGTTTCGGAGTGAATGTTAAGCCAGGCATTCAATACTGGTTTGATGAAAAATTCTCAGTGCTCGCTATGATAGGTGAACTGGGGTATGAATCTAGAACGGATAAGGATGATTTGAATACGAACAGTGAGGACGTGAGCAGCTCAGGCTTCAATCTTGCTTTAGATTGGAATAGTATGCAGTTCGCTCTGGTATTTCATTTCTGATTATTTGATTTTTCGGCGCCTTCAAGGAGGTGCTCATACGTTTTTCTCATGCCATCTTTCGAGCTCTTCGAGAGCTGAGGTATTTGATATTTTGCTCAAAGACCAGGCTTTGTAAATAAGGTCATCGAAGGTAGCTTGCCCGCCTCCTTGATTTATTTTTTTGTCGATCAACTGATTGATCTTTAATCCCAAAGATGTAGCATCTTCGTTGTGCTGTCTGATATATCGACCAAGCTCTTCAACAATCTTCCTTTCGTTGGTGTACTTTGTTCCTCCTTTGGTGAAATAATTCTTGCTATTCGTGAGTTCGTAATCAAGAAGGTCCAATTGGTCCAATTCAAATAGAACGATGGGATACAACAAACGGGTTGTAAGAAGTACGTCTTCTCTGATCTTGTACGATGGCAAATTCATGTTTAGATTAAGATAATATTTTGCCTTTTTAAAATCTCCCAGAATAAAAAAGGACTCTGCAAGGGTACTTCGGAGTACGGTCAACATTTGCTCTGAAATGATATTCGGTTTTTCATCAATGCTGGATTCAATTTGAGACAGCAATTTCTGTGCTTCATTTCTTGACCCTGTGCAGACGTGAGAAATAAGAGAATAATTCGATTTGTAGTAATAATACCTCTCTTGAATTGCTGCCGAACCTTCAAAATGGATCATTTGGGTATATGTTTCCAATTCTCTTATCCTTTCAAGACATTCTTTGTAGCGATACGTATACATGCATGAAGTAAGATGTTCGAGCATTCCATAAAACAAGTCTTCAGAGTCCACCACGTCCAAAAAATCCAAATCAATTTTTGATGACATTTTATAGGATTCTTCATAGTTACCTGCCATGCTGAAATATTGACTTAGCATCCAATAAAAATAAAAAGCAGCTCTTTTGGATTTTTGCTCTCTGTCGGCATCAAAAGTTCCTTCTTCATAGTTTGAAATAAATAAACGAGCCTGTTCAGGAGTTAGAAATCCGTGCTTTTTTTTGTATTCAAAAACCGCTGCCTGAAGTCGGCGAGCCCATAATTCATTGTCATTTTTTTCATGCACTTCCTGCTCCTCAACATCAATCATTTTTTCTGTCAAAGCATATCGCTCCATGGTTGAGCCAATTAGACGCCTTTGCCAGTTCAAAATCTCAAGATGCAAGCCAAACCTTTCATGTTTGATGGCCAGTTTTTTGGCTTTGTTCAAAGATTTCATGCAGTCTTTGAAGAGGGATTTACGATATAAAATTTCCGCATCCTGAATATGATTCATGATGATAATTCCGGCCGTGCTTTTGCGATGATAAGCTCTTAAGTTCTCAAGTATCGACTCCTTTAAATAACGCACTCTCAAGGCAGTTCTGTTTGTCTTTTCGCCATACTCTTTTTCCGAGTAATTTTTTGCTTTCCCTGCTGGTTTATATTGATTGAATAAGCGCACATGCTCTGTGTCTTGTCGGTGAACATTCGTTCGCAAAGAAAAAAACCGCTTTTCCCCCTTGCTCATACTTTCTATTAGTCTATTTATCATATCAGAATATTAGAAAAGACATAATTATTCTTCGAAATAACTAAAAATAGAGATATAAAGCTGTATAAGAGTGAGAATAGAAAAGACATAATTAGAGAAAATTAAATAGTTTCTTTCGCGATGCGACCTGAATTTTGCGCATCATATAGATCATCGATGAAAAGAACTTGGGCCCTGATCGTTCTTGCTATTTTTTTTGGCAGGACTTATTCTCAATTAAACGGAACCTATACCATCAATGCCGGTTTTCCGACCTCCGGAACAAATTATGCCTCTTTCGGTGCTGCCGTGAACGCATTGAATGCGGGTGGTGTAAGTGGTGCTGTGACGTTTAATGTTGTTGCCGGATCCGGGCCGTATGTAGAGCAGGTTTCTTTGGATTCAATCAGCGGTCTTTCTTCATCCAACACCTTAACAATAAATGGAAATGGAAATACATTGAGTTCTACCACCACCTCTTCATATAAGCAGGTTTTGAGAGTCAATGGATGTCCGTATGTTACCATAGACAGCCTGAACATCAAAGCAAACTCCTTTTCGGATGCCGTTGGGATTCACATTTTGAATGGTTCTCATCACAACATTGTCAGAAATTGTACCGTCGATCTTGACAGTGTTTTGTCTTCAACCTCGGTAGATGTTGTCGGGATTGCAGTGAATGGTTTTTCGTTCTGGACCAATGGAAATGGCACGACAGATTATGCCATTGTTGAGAACAACACTATTTACGGAGGACCAGGCGGGGTCAATTATGGAATTAAAATGACCGGAGGAGGTTTTCCGGCCACCTATTCCGAAGGGCATATAGTTCGAAATAACACGGTTTATGATGCAAGAGCATATGGCATTTCAATAGAGTATTCTGATTCATCCTTCGTGCAAGACAATGAGGTGACCAGGCCGACCATGACCACCGGAAATTTTGGAGGTATTGCCGTCTTCTCAGGTTCAAGTCGGGTTGTGGTTGAAAGAAATAAAATTCACAACACTCATGATGCATCGGCCAACTCTACAGATGCTTATGGAATATATGTGAACAATGCCACTCCTTCTTTAGCGAACAGAAATGTTATAAAAAATAACCTCTTGTATAATTTCAATGGGAATGGAGAAATCAGAGCACTATATTGCTTCAGCAGTAACAATGTAGATTTTTATCACAATACAGTTTCTCTCGATGATGCCAGCGCTACTTCAGGGAACACTTATGGATATTACCAGATGGGTGCTCTCTCTGGAATCAGTTTCGTAAACAACATCATTTCTATTACTAGGGGAGGATCCGGAAATAAATTCGGGTATTATTTCAATGGTGGCGGACCATCTATCACAGCAGATCACAACGTTTTACACTTAAATTCTACCGGAAGCGGTTCTCAGAATATCTCGTATTGGAATTCTACCAACTATCAAACACTAACGAATTGGCAAGGGGCTAATTCCGGTTCTTTTGACTCCAGCAGCGTGGACTACAGTCCGGTTTTTGTAAGTATCAACAATAACAATTACAGACCGTCATCTTCATTCGTGGATAATATTGGACAGCCTTTATCTGATGTGCCATTTGACATAATAGGAATTGCCAGAAGCACTGTGGAACCCGATGCCGGAGCCTATGAAACAACTCCTCCACCGCTTGATGCCGGTGTTACGTCGTTCGACAGTCTGGGAGGGATTTGTGCTGGCAGTGTTGATGTGTATGCAAGTGTTACAAATTTTGGTTTGGACACATTGACTTCTTTTACTGTGAATTGGACCAGCAATGGAAGTGTTCAGACTCCTGTGAATGTTAGCGGTGCCAGTTTGAGCAATCAGCAGTCTATGCCGGTGTTGTTGGGCAGTATAACTCTTACATCCTCAAATTCTTTTGACCTCACAGCTTATACCAGCATACCAAATGGAGTAGCCGATACAATTAATTCAAATGATACCTCTAAGGTTTTCAATTACCGATCTGCTCTTTCTGGAAATTACACCATCGGAACCACAGGTGATTATGCAAACCTTTTGGCTGCTGTGAACGATTTGAATGAAAGAGGAATTTGCGGACCCGTCTTATTCAATGTTGATTCAGCTTCCGGCCCATATATAAATCAGCTTAAAATCAATGCAATTGTAGGTTCCGGTCCAACAGATACCATCGTATTTATGGGAAATGGATCAGAGATTGATATTGATCTGACTTCAAAAGATTTCTTCATGATTATGCTGGAAGCTTCTTCCTACGTCACTTTTACAGATTTCAATCTTCATGCGAATGGAAGTAATAGCAATGATGGTGGCGCCATATTTTTGACAGCCGGAGCTCACCACAATGTATTTGACGATTTCTTTATTGACCTGGATAATTTACAATCCACCTCTTTTAAAACCGGCGTAGTGAATTTAATGGGTGACAACAGTGCAGTTAATGTAGCAAGTCACAATAAGTTTTTGAACAGCACATATAAATCAGGCGGAGTAAGAAACGGTGTTCATATAAAAGGTTCCTCTTCTATTTCCAGCTGTTATGGAAATGTCTTTGAGGGAAATATTATAGAAAATGTCTACTCATGTGGTTACTATCTCAGCTTAACCGACAGTACTATTATCAGAAGAAGTGACATTAGTCGAGTAGATAAACTATTTAATTGGGCATTCGTTGGAGTGCGTCTATATCTTCTTAATGAAAACACCCTGATCGAAGAAAACAGAATTCACAACCCTTTTGATCAGGACATGACTACCACCAATCAGGCTATTGGAGTGGACATCACTTCTTGTCCTGCAAGTTCGAACAATGAAAACAAAGTGATAAATAATCTAATCTACAATTTCAATAACCGGGGTCTTCATATTGGAATTTATAATCAGTCTTCATCGGGAATGCATTGTTATCACAATACCATTGTCCTGGATTTTACGAATAGCAATTTCGACACCTATGGAATAAATCAACGCATTCAGGCAGATAACATTGATGTTCGGAACAATCTGATTTATGCCGACAGAGGTGGAAATGGCAGGAATTATGCATTCAACTATCAGACTCCAACTTCATCCATAATCTCAAATAACAATGCCATCTATACAGACACTTTGAACTCAAAGTCATTTGTGGGTCGATACGTCACAACGAATTACAAAAAACTAAGAAACTGGCAGAACGCTGCATCGGGCATTTTTGATCAAAACTCAGGTTTTGATGATGCCCGATTCAGCGACCCGGCAAATGGTTCTTTCATACCGTTCAGCTGTAAGTTCAATAACATCGGAGATAGTCTTGGAATCAATAATGACTTTGCAGATTCAACAAGATCCATGTTGTTTCCTGACCCAGGAGCCTATGAATTTGACGTGACCTTCGATACCGTTTCATTAGGAAATGACACCACGGTTTGCATTAAAGATCGCTTCACGCTCTCTGCCAGTGCAGGTCTCACGAGATATAAATGGAGTACCGGCGGCGATTCTATTGTAGAATCGATTTTCGCGCTGGACCTGGGCTACGGCGATAGCGCCATTATTGTGAGTGCCTGGGATAGCATAGGGTGTCGTTCTGAAGACCAACTTCTGGTTACTGTGGAAGATTGCTTGCCCGACGCTATCGACGAGCTGACTGAAGCAAGTCTGAGTCTTTATCCAAATCCTTTTTATGAAAACATTATTATCGATGCGGAAGAAAACTACATAGGTATGATAAGAGTATTTGATGTTTCGGGAAGGAATTATTTAACCTTAGAATTCAGTCAGGATAGAAGAGGTCGATTAGAATTGAATCTGTCTGAATTACCAAAGGGCATTTATATAGTTGAAGCTGAAGTCAATGGTCAGGTGAGTCGATCAAGAATTGTAAAAAATTAAGGACAGAATGAATAGAACTTTATTAGTAGTTTTTTTAGCCTTTGGCGTATTTCAGGCTAAAGCCCAATTTGGTGTAACTGGAATTGCACTTTCACCAAGTTATCCATCTCCGTGTGATTCTGTGACCTTCACAGTTACTGGGAATCACGATCAGGGAAACATTGTCAATTACTGGCTTCACGATACCATTAGAAATGACAGTGTGATTTTTACCGTGCACGCGGTAATTCCGCCTATGTCTGTTGGTGGTCTAACACCATTTACGCTAAGTACCACCTTGCCACCTTTTCCCAAGGACACATTCATTTTACATGGCAGATACGTTGCAAGCATACCGACATTTCCGCCCGCAACTGTTACGGACACCATGATAATTGACACAATGCTTTTCGTAGACGCAGGGCCTGATACCTCATTTTGCGATGGAAATTTTATTCAGCTTGGAGCCTTTCCACCTCCTCCCAGTATGACGGGTTCGTGGACCGTAATTCAAGGAAATGCCACGTTGAATTCATCAATAATTCATGACCCAATTGCATCTAATCTTTCGTATGGAGAGAATGTTTTTGTTTGGTCGATGCCCGGAAATACTTGCATGGTTGGAGGGTCAGACACGGTAACTCTTTTTAATTCTCAGAAACCGTCAGATGCAGTTGTTGAATCTGATTTTATTGCTTGCGAAAACAATACCACAATTAATGCCCAGTCTATTTCAAGTGGCCATGGATATTGGCAGGTAACTACAGGAAGTTCAATTCTTTCTAACCCAATGGATACCATTTGTGGAGTCACAGGCCTGAGTCTTGGTGTCAATTCATTTTTATGGACAGTCGAAGACACAAATGGCCTTTGTGCGGATAAAAGTGACAATCTCGATGTCGACTTCAGGAAAACTTCGGCAGTATCTATCATTAGGGTAAGTGATACCTTGCTGGCCGGTTCTGCTCCTCGATATCAATGGTACAAGGACAATCAAAAATTGATTGGGGATACGGCCAATAAACTCTTGATCAGTTCAAATGGAACGTATAAGGTTCAGACTAATGCTATCGGCTGTGACAATGGGCCATTTTCAAATGAAATAATCGTCGATGATATACTTGGAATTCTTGAAAATGCTTCTGGGCAAGTGATTATTGCTCCAAATCCAGCCCAAAACTTTATCCGCATTACTTTAAAAGAAAATAAATACGAGTTTCTTCAGGTTTATGATTCGTACGGAAGAGTTGTGATTAGCGAAATGCCAATTGGTTCAACCACCTTGCACCTTGACATTTCAAGCCTGAACAATGGGATTTACATATTGAATCTCAAGGGTCAGTCATCTTCTTATAGCAACAGGTTTTTTAAAGAATAACGAGGGTTCAGAAACTCATCTTATTTGATCTGGTTGAGTGGCTCTTAGAAGTGATTTCTGATGTTACAGCCACACCAAAATATTGACCTCATTCTGCAGAGAATTGAATGCATCTTTAAGCTTCTAAGCATTATTCCTAAAAAAACAGCGTTAAATAGCCTTATCTTACCTAATATTTAAGGCAAAAGAGCGGCAACTATTTAGGAAAATTGCCGTCCTTTATATGTCCAATCAACAGACCTTGAACGGAATTGGGAAATATCGATCAATCCGAAAGGCCCTTTTTGCCTTTATAATATCGTTGGTTTTCATTGCATTTTCACACCAGGAAGCATTCGCAGACCACAATGCCGGAGGTGAACTTACGTGGAAATGTAAAGCCAATGGAAAGTTTGTTTTTACACTAAAACTTTATCGTTATTGTGAGGGGATTAATCTTGGTTCATCGGCATTGGTTCAAAGTAACGGACCTGTTTCTTCGTTCAGTCTCACTCGAGTTCTTACTCAGGATATTTCTCCAAAGTGCTACGATTCAACTCAATGGATGAATTGTTACGGCACGAATTCGGGCTTTACCATCGAAGAAAATATTTATGTGTCAGGAGACATAACACTCACAGGAGTTCCACCATCAACCGGTTGGGATTTTTACTGGTCCAGTTGCTGTCGGCCTGCACCGGCAATATACTTTTGGGGCGCCCTGGTAGACAATTTAGAGCCTCAAAACCAGAGTTACCGGATCAAGGCTACCATGTTTCCCTATAATGGCCAAAACACGAATCCGTGTTACGACAATTCACCAACCTTTGCTTCTACACCAACCACCATTATCTGTACAGGTTATCCCTTTACTTATAACCACAATGCCGTAGATGAAGATTTGGATTCATTGACATTCACATGGACGGCCCCATTGAATAGCCAGGGAAACTCAGTTTCATATGCAACGCACACAAATACGAGCCAGACAACTCCTCGTGGAAGTGGAGGTGGTTTTATCGTTCCTGCTCCGGGTTTCTCAGCTTCCGTGCCTTTGCCTTGGGCCCATTCCAATATGAGCTTAAATAATGTTCCGGCCACAATGGACCTTTTTACCGGAGAAATCAATTTTACATCATTCACGAAGGGACAGTATGCTACCGCGGTGCTGGTAACATCCTATCGTTGCGGAATAAAGATTTCTGAGATCATGCGGGATATTCCGGTAACCTTATTGAGTTGTCCTCCTACACCAACCATTCCGCCTCTTAGTAATAACCCTCCTCAGGTAACATTTAAATGGTTTCCAAATTCACCAACTCCACTTCCATTGCCAGCAGGTGATACGGTTTGGGCTGGAGACAGTGTTAGCTTTTACATTACTTCAACAGACATTCAATTTTTACCTGGATTTGTAGGGCAGACGAACTATTTGGTTCCAAGAGGAAGTCAATTTGGCGCCGGTTTCGCAGATACGGCAAATGGCTGTTTATACCCTCCTTGTGCAACCATGGACACAAGCTCCCAATTCTTCAATTCGGCCGAACAATGGTGGGAAGGTCAGTTTGGAGTGGCTGCTCAATTCAGCTGGAAGACATCTTGTAATCATTTGAATTATGTTGACTCTTGTTTTACTAGAAGTAACAAATACAACTTTGTGTTTAAGATTTTGGACAACTGGTGTCCGGCACCTGGTTCAAACTTCCAGACTTTCACCGTTACCGTTCTTGCACCACCGGCTCTTCCACCGCCAAAATTGAAATGTAGCCAGGTACTGGCGAATGGAGATGTTCGATTGACATGGGATCAACCGATAACAAAGCAAGGTGATAGCCTAAGTTCATTCAGAAAATATATCATTTACAGATCTGATTCCGGAGCCACAGGTCCGTTTGATACACTTCATGTATTATTGGATATAGATTCTCTGGAATATCTTGATACAACAGCGAACCTGGCGTTTTCTCCGAAATACTATTTTATTCAGGGTATTTCAAGTTGCAACGATCAGGGTGTAGCGACATGGAGTGATACTATTTCATCCCTTGTTCTGACATCGCAACCCTATAACCTTGGTAGTTCTGTCGCTCTGGATTGGAACGAATTCAATCCAGGAAATAATTTTGGCACAAAAACCACCGGACAGTATTACATATGGCAGATTCTCAACACTGATACAACCTTAATTGACTCCACAACCAATACCTGGGACTCACTGGATGTTACACTTTGTTACCCTTCGGTGGTTGAATATTTCGTGACTGTTGAAGACACTTCAATGACTTTTGGCTGTTCCAGTTATTCGAATACAGTCATTGATACAGTTGGAGACGTTGTGCCTCCTCCGCCTATTATTCTGGATAGTGTTTCATACGATACGAGCAACAATGTGATTCTTGGTTGGCAAGCATCTTCACCGGATATTGCTCAGTATATAATATACAGAAACAGCGCATTTGTTGATACTATTTCAGGTGCATTGAACACATATTCGTACACTCCTTCATCTACCGACTCATGCATCATGCAATTTTCCGTAAGTGCAGTGGATACTTGCGGCAACGTTTCTTCGTCCGGTGTGGTTCAAACAAGCATGTGCGCGGAGATTGCGGATGTCATTCGATGTGACACGAATAAACATATTTTAATTGAATGGAATTTATATAACCCAACATGGTTGAACGGTTCTGCATGGCAGGGAATATGGAGAAGCGTGAATGGCGGACCATTTACATTCCTTGACTCGGTTGGTCCGGTGACCATGCAATACATGGATACAACGATTCTTGGAAATACAACCTATGCCTACAGGATTAGAAGTTGGGAAAATGGGAAATTCAGGGGAAGCTGGACTTCTACTACTTCGTATACCGTTGGCTCTATAATAACTGGAACGATCGTACCTGAACCGGATCTGCGATGTATATCCTGGGTAGACGACACAACCTTAGTCCTTCAATGGAGAAAACCGGCCAACCCCGATAGAAATTTGAATCGATACCTGATCTATCATTCGAATTCATCAAATCCATCCACCTTTGCGGTTTGGGACAGTATCAATGGAACATTTACGAGTGATAACCAGGCGTGGGGCTCTGTGGATACAAACATTGTAGTTGATCCTGATACAACGCATTTCTTCTATATGGTTTCTTCTTCCGGTTGTGATGGACTTCAATTCAGTAATAACAGTCGGGTTGTGACTCCGATTACTCTGGATATTACGGCACTAAGTGATTCGGTCAATTATCTCAGCTGGAACCCAATTTCAAATGTCAATACAGGAAGTTTTTATCAGGTTATCAAAGAGTCGGTTACCTTCACAGCCACGCCATATGGAACAGAAAACACACAGGACAAGCTGATTACATGTCTCGACTCTGCGGAATACTGGATAGAATTCCAGGATGCAGTAGCCGCATGCTCCAGCGTATCAAAAAAGGTATGGGCCTATTACGAAGATGATACACCGCCGGCGAAGATTTTCATCGACAGTGTTTCCATGCTTCCGGATTCTTCTTTTACTGCAGTGGTAGGTTGGAGACCAAACGCATCAAAAGACATAATCAACTACATAGTTACTCAATGTTCACCTGGTAATTCCACAGTTCTTGATACCCTTGGTGTGAATAATAACTTCTATATGGATGTCAATGGTGCACCTCTTCTGACCGTCACCGAATACTCTGTGTCCGGAGTTGATTCGTGCGGCAACAGCGGCTTGGATAACGGGGATCTCGATTGTCATAATACCATATTCGTAAATGCAGAAATAGACAGGTGTAATAAAACCATGAAACTATCCTGGAATGCTTATGATGATTTTGCTTCAGGAGACATAGTGGAATATAAAGTGTTTGGATCGGTAGATGGAGGAGCATTTACCCAAATGGGTAAAACAAATGAAACGAATATTACTCTGGAGAATCTCATTCAGGATAGCTATTACTGTTTTTATGTTCAGGCTTGGGAAAGTGATGGTGTTGGGCCATTCTCTTCGTCCAGTGCTTTGGAATGCATAAGATATGTTAGCATCAAGAGTCCGGAATTCGCTTACCTGGAATATGTCACGGTTCATGACTCAAACACTACACGACTCTGTTTGAAAATTGACACCGAAAGTGATCTTGGTGAATATTGGGTCAAACGATCGAATTACAGTGACAAAAATTTCAAGGTCATTTCAACGATCAAAGTTCCCGACCCGATCACACCGGCCGACTCCATATTCTGTCATGAGGATCATCCAATTGACGCCTATGATAATTCATACTTCTATTACATAGAGGTAGCCGATCCATGTGGAACGGTTTCTGCAACAACCAATAAAGCAAGAACTATTCTGCTGAGGGTTGATGCGAACAGAGAAACACACGAAAATGTGTTGAATTGGAATTCATACACAGAGTGGCATGGCGGAGTAGAAAAATACCTTGTTTACAGGAGAATTGGTAATGGTCAACTGGAGTTGATAAAGACTCTTTTCACATCGAGCATGGCTTCATTACCTGAGGTCAGTATTGTGAATGATGTGATTTATTATTCAGATGATGTCTCAAGGGAATATGATAAGGGAGATGGAGAATTCTGTTATGAGATCAAAGCAGTTGAAGGAAAACCTACCTTCCACAATGACGAACCAGCGGTGAGCGCATCCAATGTTGTTTGCGCAGTTCAGATGCCACTGTTCTATGCGCCGAATGCCTTCACTCCGAACGGAGATGGACTGAATGATGTCTTCCTTCCAGCCATTGCTTTCCACGACCTTAAGTCCTTCAAGATGGACGTATACAACAGGTGGGGAGAACGAATCTATGAAACTGAAAGCATTAAGAATGCCGGATGGGACGGAACCATTAATGGTAAGGATGCCCCTCAGGGAGCTTATGTCTACATCGTTCGTTTTACTTCTTCAGACGGACAAGAATACGAGGAACAAGGAACGGTCACGCTGACCAGATAATCAGGATTTTTTATTCTTCTTCTTTTTCGACTTTGAGTTGGAAGCTTTGTTTTCGTCCTGCTGAGTTTTTTTCTCCTGCTTTTTTTCTTTTCGACTCTTTTTCTGATTGCCAAAAATGTTCTTTCTGATCGGTGCTTCAACACTCCCGCGATAAGGATATTTACATTCAGAATCGTCGATGATACGACTCGTGCCTTTGAAGAGATTTGTGACCGGACCCATTAATATCTTTAATCCATTTGGCCCTTCCGATTCAGCCTGCTCAAAGGGTCCATTGAATTCTTCGCGGATCTCCGGACAACCATCATCCTGAACCAAAGCATAAGCAAAGGAATGATAACTTTCATTTATTATATCAATCTCTCCTGAGAGAGCAACACGATTCTTTTCTGTTCTGAACGCAACATCATTGAATTGCACCAAACCGGTATCTATAGACAAATTGAAATTCATGAATTCAATGTGTGATGAATCCTTGTTCGACGACATGGCAAGCTCAGCATAGTCTCCACCCTTTGAAATAGCAAGTCCCCAGGGTCCTAAGAGCATCACCGAGCCAAGGTCTTTCATGCTGAAGTTCTGAGTACGACGATACGACTTGATCAATTTGTCGAGGTTAACACCTTTGAGGTAGGCATCAGATGAAGTCATATGCACCATACCTTCCACACTTCGTATGCTCAAAGTGTCATCGGGGACTGAAAAATTGAAATCATATTTCGCATTAAAATCACCTTTAACGAAATCGGGAATATCCAAACCCTGGAACTCATAAAGACGTTTGATCTTCTCATTTTTAATCTCGCCTTCAAAGTCATAAACTATGTCATCAGGATTGAGATTTAGCTGAAGTTTTAAGCTTGAACCCGGACTATTGTCAAATTGGTTGTTAAAATTCAAGTATCCATTTTCCATAACAAAATCGGTGCGGGCCTTTTGTGTATGAATATCAAAAGCATCCACTTTATTTACCGTTCCCGATGCCGAAATAAAAATTGCTTCCAAGGCAGGTTTAGACATTTCAAATCCAAAAAATCCATCGCTGGCATTGATTCCCTGAACGTTCACTATGCCACTATCAGATTCGTTAGACAGTAGAAACTGACCGTTGTGAACAGACCCTGAGTCAACCATTATATATTTCATGCCTGAAGACGATGAAGACGAGTTTGAAGTCGAAAAAAGATCGATTCCTGTTGTTCTGAAATGATAAAATGGCTTGTATAAGCGCAATTCGTATATTTCTACTGTATCTCCCGGAAACTCAAAATCTGTAGTCAAATAAACAGAATCAAGACTGAAAAGAATGCCGCTCTCATCATAAACAGAAACGTCTCTCAAGTGCAATTGCAATTCGTCCTCAACTTCAAGATCAATTCTGCCATTCAGTTTGACCTCAAGTCCTATTCTGCTTTTTAAAGTCCGCTCTACAAAACCTTTGTAGTCATTTACGTCAAGAGTTGAGATATAGATGATGCCGATCACACTCAAGAATAAAATGAGCATGAGAGTGAACAAGAGGTATTTAAGAATTGTTTTGTGCATGAATTTTGCAAATATCTATCTTATTTTCGTTTGTATTAACCTGTTAACCTAAAACTGATTTTAATGTCGTCAATATTAGAAATAGCACCAATGAATTTTCCGTGGCAGACGAGAGATCCATTTCTGTTCTGCGCTCATCATGAAGATTTTTATCCTAAAGGAAATGAGGATTTGGGTCCGGATACGTCCCTGGCTGGAAGAAACCTGGGCAATGATTTTGTAATTAAAGATGGCTTCAGAATGTATCATGGAGAACGGGTGCCGGGATTTCCTTCGCATCCACATCGCGGCTTTGAAACAGTTACCATTGCAAGAAAAGGACTGGTCGATCACAGCGATTCCCTCGGTGCGGCTGGTCGCTTTGGAGAGGGAGATGTTCAGTGGATGACGGCAGGTAAAGGTGTACAACACTCTGAGATGTTCCCACTGTTGAAAGAAGATGGTGAAAATACACTTGAAATATTTCAGATCTGGTTGAATTTGCCGGAATCAAAGAAGATGGTCGACCCCTATTTTTCCATGTTGTGGGCTGAAGACATTCCTGAAATATCAGAGGCGGATGAGAAAGGCAGACAAACCGAAATTCGGCTCATTGCGGGAGCATATGGAGATATTGCGGCACCAGAACCTGCGCCCGACTCTTGGGCGAATACGAGTGAAAATGAAGTTTGCATCTGGACCATTAAAATGCAGGCCGGAGCAAATTGGAGAATGCCTGCGGCCTCTGCCGGACTCAATCGGTCGATTTATTTCTTCAAAGGTGACACGTTAGAAGTTGCGGGTGAAAACGTGAATAATTATCACGCAGTTCATCTTAAATCTGACGAGGAAGCCGAGATAATCAACGGAAGTCATGACGCTGAAATTCTATTTCTTCAAGGCAAGCCATTAAATGAAAATGTAGTTCAATATGGTCCATTTGTCATGAATTCTGAAGAGGGAATCAGAGAGACCATGAAAGATTATGGCAGAACGCAGTTTGGCGGTTGGCCATGGCCAAGGCATGACAATGTTCATGAAAAGAGCATGAAAAGGTTTGCAAAATACGCAGATGGGAGAATAGAAGAGCGCGACCTGTAAGCCTCAAAACATTCAGGCAATTCTCTTACCTTTAGAGCATATTACATGTTATGAAAAGAATATGCTTCTTCGCAATGATCCTCATTGCTTCCAACTTATTGGCCCAACCTACGATAACTTCTATTGTTGTTCCGGATACAGGTACAATTTCAACTTTTAGATTCTTCAATGGTGAAGTCTATCAGCCCGGTGATTCGGGTGCTAATGTTACCTGGGATTTTTCTGGAGTGCAAACGAATGCAACAGGGATTTTAGTTTATAAAGATCCGGCCAGCATGCCAGGAGCGAATAAATTTCCGAGTGCCAATCTTGGTGTGGATGAAGATGGTGACCCCCTCATTTATCTTTTAACCGATAATGACCAACTCTCTCAGGTTGGGCTGGAATACAGCGGCATCAGTGAGAACTATTCCAACAATCCAAAAGAATTGATGCGTTTCCCCATTACATATGGCACGGTGTATACCGACAGTTTCGAAGGCACGGCCACGGTTGCACAGTTCAATGCCGACCGTAAGGGTACGATAGAAATAGTTGGTGATGGACACGGCACTTTAATACTACCCTATGCCACGATGAACAATGTTTTGCGGGTTAGAACAGTTTCTAATTATGAAGACCGATTCCTTGGTCAACTTGTGAACCAGGGAACCGATACAGTATACACCTGGTACGTTGACGGTATTAATGAATATGTCTATAACTGGTATCATCTCACCGGAACACAAGTGCCAAATGCCTATCATGGCGCTTACCTTGACACCATGTTCGTTGGAGTAAATGAAGGGGCACAAATTTTTAAGGGCCTCGTCATTGCGCCCAACCCCGCCAAGGATGTAGTTCAATTCTCATTTGAACTGGATTCAAAAGAATCAGTTTCATTGGAGATTTATTCCCTTCAGGGAAATCTTGTGTATCAGGAATCTTTCGTTGCTGGCTCTATGAAAGTAATTCATGATATAGATATCAGCGGATATGATTCAGGGATTTATTCAGTCCAATTGAGTAGTGGAAATGATATTCTAAGAAAGAAATTCTTAGTCTATTGACAAGAAAAGCAATTGCCGGTAAAATCCATCATTTGAGGAATCGCATCAGCTTATTGAGGTAGTCAGAATTCATTGAAATGCCATAATCTTCTTTCAGCATTGTCAGAATCTCATCCGTGGTCGTACAGGTTGAATTTTTTATAAAACTACCAACATCTTCCACCACGGCCCATTCGTAGATGAGCCATCGCCAGTCCTCAAGAAAATCGACGAAATAATCACTTTCGACCAAACTTCCTTTCTTCTCGTGCATCACGGCAACTTTAATTTCCTTAGGCTGATGTTCTTTTAAATGTTCGAGAGCTACAACTATGCTTTTGCCGGTATCGTTTACATCATCAACAAGAAGAATATTCTTTCCTTTTATATCGGAATTGACTGGATATTGGAGTCTGGCATTCTCTCCCTTATCTGTTGCTTCGTAATGTTTGACTTTGATGCAGGTTAGATCATTTATATCCAGAAAATCACACAACAAACGAGCCGGGACAAATCCACCGCGTGCAATGGCAATGATCTGGTCAACTTGATAGCCTGATTCCCTGATCTTCATAGATAGATCCATGCACAACTTATATATCCTGTCGAGTGTGACGATCTCACATTTGAACTTATTCGCCATGTTGTTAAAAATGAAAAAGGCTCCCATTTGGGAGCCCGATAAGTATTTTAATTATCACTAACGACTTATGCTGATTTGTTTATTGACCAATGTATTGGAACTCCTCATATGAAGAGTATATATGCCGGTCGATAAAGTCGAAACATCCAGTTCGTAAGGGCTGTTTGTCGTAATCGCATTTGGATCTGAAAGGACAAGTTTGCCAGACGCATCGAATACTTCAAGCACATATGAATTTCCTGCAGGTTCAGGAAACTGAACGAACAATTTGGTGTCTGCCGGACTCGGATAAACTTTTGCATCCTTAACGAAAGTGATCTCGGATAATCCCGTTGTGGCGCATCCACCTGAAGGAGCAACCGTATAATCAAATACCATAGGATCGCAATTCTTTTTGGTCGTGTTCACACCATTGTCAGTATAGTTTCCTGCCTGAATTACCTTCACATCTATATCGACAAAATTGTAATTCTCGGCAATGGTTATCGTTGTATTTTCCTTGGCATAAACCTGATTGCTGTCTCCTGTCAAACTCAAAATTCCTCCATCATCAACCCAGATCGTATTTCGATCACCGGTCAGTATCAATACTCCTCCATCGCAAACCCAGTATTTCTTTACAGCATCATTGATCTGCTGTTGATTATTGATAACAACGGCATTTGCATCTACGCTCGAAGAACAACCCTGTGAATAAGCTTGAGAATATAGTAGGACAATGCCGGAAAGGAGAGTAAATATTGTTTTCATATCGACTGATTTTGTGCTTGTTATTGCTAAATATAGCAAATTGAAGCCGCAAATCAAATTGACGAAGTGCAGGTTTGAATTGCTTGCTTTATATTCGGGATACCTAAAAAAACCGATTATGGAAGACTCGAAGACCATTGACAGACTCATTAGAATTGGATTATTGATTTTAATGGTCACACTGAGCGCTATGATACTTGCTCCCTTTATGATCATCCTTATCTGGGGTATTATCATTGCCGTTGCTTTATTCCCATTTTTTAATAAAACGGTTAAGGCTATGGGAGGAAAAAGAACATTGACAGCAGTTTTATTCACTCTTTTGGGTTTGGCAATCATCGTAGTTCCTTCAATCTTTCTCACAACATCATCGGCAACAGGACTTTCTTCTTTACAGGCCGAATATGAAAAAAATGGTCATTTGCCTATTCCTGAACCGGAAGAAGGAGTGAAGGAATGGCCTGTGATAGGTGAGAGGGTATATTATGTCTGGGATCAGGCCGCCCATAATTTGAGGGAATTCTTAAAATCGAATCAGGATCAGTTGGAGAAATTTGCATCCTGGTTATTTCAAACCCTGGCAAGTCTGGGAATTACCATCTTCCAGTTTATCGCTTCCATGATCATTGCAGGAGTGTTACTCACCAAGGCTGATTGGGGTAAGGACGCCACCACCAAATTTGCAAACCGCATTGTTGGAAATCGGGCGCAGGATTTTATAGTCCTCACCGGAGGAACAATCAGGTCAGTGGTTCAGGGAATTCTCGGAATAGCTTTGATACAGTCACTGGCCACGGCCTTACTGAGCATAATTTTTGGAATTCCATTACCGGGGCTTTGGGCACTTGCTGTTTTAATTCTTGCCATTATGCAATTGCCACCTTTATTGGTTCTTGGACCCATGATCATTTGGGTTTTCAGCGAATTCAGCACAACACCGGCTGTCATCTTTACAATATTTGCAGTCCTTATAAGCATCAGCGATAGCTTACTTAAACCAGTATTTCTTGGAAGAGGAGTAGACATTCCTATGCTGGTTGTATTGCTGGGAGCCATAGGTGGAATGCTGGTTTTCGGAATTCTGGGATTGTTTGTCGGAGCCGTAGTGTTAGCTCTGAGTTACAAACTTTCTGTAGCCTGGTTGGAAGAGACGGCGTAATTTTTATTATATTTGGTATAGACGCATGATGTTATGTCAGAATTGTAAATATTGACATCAAGTTTACCATCTGGATCCAAAGGCAATTGATGAAATTTTATGAACGAAATCGGATTCGATGAAAAACACACTTCTTTCTTTACTCCTTACAGCCGTATTATTAATTCCAACTCACAGTCGCGCCACTCATTTATTAGGAGGTGAAATCAGTTGGGAATGTGTTCCAGTAGGAGCGGATGCAGGTAAATTTATTTTCACTTTGAAACTATACCGTGCGTGTTATATGGGAGCAGCACTTCTGCCCACGTCGGCAAGCATTTCAAATCCACTTTATGCATCCTATGGTGGTCCGGCTGCGATAAATTGTCCTTTGGTGTCAACCTCGGATCTGGCCCCCCCTTGTTTCAGTTCATCATTTCAATTGCAGTGTGGTTTGAATCAAACAGCAGGTGGTGGTAGCGCTGTTGAAGAACATTTATATGTTTCAAGTGCTGTTCAACTCAATGGAATTCCCGCGACTACCGGATCTGAATTTTGGTTCTCAACTTGCTGCAGACCGCCTGCAACACTTCTAAGAAATGTATCAGGCTCCGGTTATTTTTTACGATCTATTATGTACCCCTACATTGATCCGGTGAGCGGTTCTCCGAGGTCTGTAGGTACAGTGCAAGGTGGAGCAACATGTTATGATTCTTCACCAATATTTGCAGCCAGACCTCAGATTGCGGTTTGTGGAAGACAGAACGTTAGCTATCAGCATTTGGCCTTCGATGTGAACGGAGACTCATTGGATTACTCTTGGTCTCCTCAGAGACAATCAGCATCCAATCCAATAACCTGGCGAACAGGATACAGCGATACCTTGCAATTGCCAAATAAAAATCACGACACGCTGAACGTTGACCCTGTCTTAAATACTCAAACCGGGGTAATAAGCTTTAACACAAATTCACCTCTTTCCGGATACCATTCAATCGGCGTGAAAGCGTCTTCATATAAAAACGGTCAGAAAGTCGCAGATATATTCAGAGATATAGTCGTTTCAATTGTCGATTGTGACACGATTTCTTCTGTACCTCCTTTGACCAATCTAACTGCACCCACTATCGGAATCAAAGACACGATATCAACTGTATATCAGCCTAATTATACGGGATACTTTCCAGTCGGATCTGAAATAGCCCTCGATATTCAGACCTTAGATATTGGTCTTTTGCCGACCAGCCCGATTTCTTCACAATCGGTCGACCTAGAAATGTATGGGGTTTCTATGTCTGGGACACCAAATGATTCAACAGACTGCATTGTGGAACCTTGTGCTTATTTGGACTCGAATAATGTGGCTTGGCAAAATGGGCAATTTAAAGCCACCGCAGCAATCAACGCAAGATTCTATTGGAATACTTCTTGTCAGAATCTTGAAGCATTTAATGTATTTGGTGGAGGAAGTGCGAACCAGCAGTTCGTATTTATGGTGAGATCCAGAGATGACTGGTGTCCTATTCCGGCAGAGAGTTTTACCACTATTGAATTGTTCCTGGTAGACACAAGTGCTTCTACATGGCCAATGGATAGTTTGGATGCCAGTCAAGGAGGAGCCTCGGTTCATTGGCCGGCCTATAGCGGAAGTGGATTCGTCTCGTATGAGATTTACCGTTCATATGATCCTCTTCAGCCATGGTCACTGGTAGGATCAATTACAAACCAGTCGACTACCTCATTCTTTGATGCTACCGCGCGCACAGATTCCGCTGCAGCATATTACCTCATAGAGATCAATAATGGTCCGGGATGTTTTATCGGATATGAGATCCGCTCCATTTTCCTGGATGCCGCTGTGTCAACTCAATTCACATCCTTGCAATGGAATCGGCCTTATACCAACGTGTTTCAATACACGAATGGAAAATACTACATCTATCGGAGAGATACCTTGACTACCTGGGATCTGATCGACTCAACATCCTTCGGAGTTGAGACCTACATAGATTCGATTTACATCTACAACGAAGAAGTAGAGTATAGAATTGAGTCTACAGACCAATACGGACTGTATTCAATTTCAAACGTAGATAGCATAAGGGTTGATTCGACATTCATATTACCAGGTATTGACGTTAATGAACTTGATGAAGTTCGGATTTTTCCGAATCCGGCCAGTAGTTTGCTGTTTTTAGAATTTGAAGCTGAACACTCGTATGAAAATGCAATGATCCTTGACTATTCTGGGAAGTTAATAACTGAATTCTCTTTATCTGGAAGTAAACTAGAGACTATGAATGTGCAAAACCTGAACCCCGGAATGTATATGATGTGGTTGATTACAGAAAAAGGAGAGAAGTTCTATCGTCGATTCCTTATATCCAGATGATCAATCGTCGAGAAAGACTTGCAATTGTTGCAATGCTCTTCCATTGCGATCGAATATTTTCAGCATGTATTTGTACTTGTCTTTCTTTTGTTCCATACTTACAAATCCGAAATTCAATTCCTTGATCACAGCACCTCTTCTGTATTTATTTTTCTCTATAGGCATGTCTTCCCAAACATGGGTAAGTCCGCTCGATGTGATCTCATAATAATTCTTTTCCTTGTATTCCATAATGGATATCTCAGCCATGTGTCGATCACCACTGAGAAATATGACATTCGGTGCATCGGCAAAATGAAGAAGCTCGAAAAGTCGTTTTCTTGCCTTGGGAAAATTTGCCCATTTCTCATAAGGATGTTCCTCTGGTATGACTTGAATGCTGCTTACGATCAATGTCATTTTCTGGCCTTCATTTTTCCTTAACTCGTGGTCTAACCAGGCCCATTGATCTTCACCAAGAATGTCTCCTTTTTCATTGGGAAGAATATCATCCCCTTTTTTGTTGAGGGGATCACGGAAGTATCTGGTGTCTAACAGAATTATTTTTATATCATTATTACCGAGCATATACGATTGATACATGCCTTCTCTATCCCAAACGGGATTCGTTTTTGGTACCTTGAGGAATTCAAGGGCAATATCCCTGCTTTCCTTTTTCTTTGGAAATTCTTTTCCAGCATCATTTGAGCCATAGTCATGGTCATCCCACGTTCCAATAATATTAACCCTTGCCATGAATTGCTGGTATTCGGCGACATTTAACTGGGCATCGTATTTGGCGATCAATTCATTCATACTTTCTGTATCGCCATAAATATTATCTCCGGCCCAAATGAATAGATCAGGTCGTGTTTTAAAAATGCTATTCCACATAGGTTGTTCCCGATCATGTTTATTACATGATCCAAAAGCAACTTTTATAACACGTTCACTTTGAACGGGAATCTTTATTGGTTCAACAACACTCTGAGAAAGAAGAGTGCAAGAAAAGAAGAGGCAAATAGAAAATAAAACGACTCTCATGTTCGGCTAATTTAAAACTTCTGAAAGCTCAGGATAGGTCTTTAAATAAAAAAGCCGTTAACTTTTGGTTAACGACTCTTTCGAGGTACAAACTGTTGTTGTCAAGGTTAGGCTTTAGACTTATCTGCTACCAGATTTACCTTGATTTGAAATTCATCGTAAATGGTTTTGTCTCCAAGGTCATCGAAGAAACTTCCTGAACCATATTTGATGTCATACTTGGTTCTGTCAATGGTAATGTCAGCCATTCCGTTCACAGTTCCATTGCTTTCTTTTACTTCGGCCATAAATTCAACGTCGTTCGTGATGTTCTTGATGGTTAGTTTACCCATCACTTTATACTTATTACCTCCTTGGGCAATCACTTTGACAATGTTCAATTTGGCCGTATTGTGTTTCTCAACAGAAAAGAAATCATCAGACTTCAGGTGTCCTACCAATTTTCCATTCCATTCCGGATCCTCGATATCAGTAACAGTGATACTCGTCATATCCATTACAAAATTTCCACCTGTCAATTTTCCATTAGCCATTTCCAGGCTTCCTGATTTGATGTTGACGTTTCCGTCATGTTCACCGGTCACTTTCTCAGCATGCCACTGAACTTTACTTTTCTGGTTGTTTACTTTAAAATTCTGGCCGAAAGAAAATGTGAATGCAGTGGCCAATACTACTGTTAAAACTGTTGTTTTCATTGTTTTCATGTTGTTTTACGATCTTATTTTGTCGAGAATACGATTCAGTTCGATAGCCTCTTCTTTGGTGATCTTAACATTCTCCTTGCGGCTATTGTTCACCTTGTCAGAAACCTTGTTACACAGATCGAGTCCTTTTTTTGTGAGTGTTATCTCAACCTGACGTCGATTGTTCGGGCAGATTTCTCTTTCAAGCAAATCTTTGGCGAGCATCTTTTCAACCAACCTTGAAGTATTCGACATCTTATCAAGCATTCTTTCTGTGAGCAACTTCAGTGGAGCAGGTTTCCCTTTTTGTCCACGAAGTATCCTCAGTATGTTGAACTGCTGCTGAGAAATGTCGTATTCCTTCAATAATCCGCTGAAACGATGAGTCATCCAGTTAACCGTGTAGAAAAGATTAATATCAGCCTTCTGGAACTCGTCCTCGAATTTCTCTTGCTTAATGGCTTCTTCAATCCTCATATTCTCAAATTACAGGACAAATGTATATAAAATAATTGTATATACAACAATTGTAAATACATAAATTAATCTTAAGATTTAAATAAGTGTAACTTTGATGTCTTCAAAACGAGCAATTCTGCGGCAAAGAGAACAAATACTAGAGCTTAGAAATTCTGAGAAATCGACCGATGTTTCCATCCAGTCGATGACGAATACGACTACTTCAGACCTTCAATCCACGATAAATCAGGTTGCAGAGCTTCTTTCTGCGGGATGCAATACAATACGCATCAGCACTCCCACGACAAAGGATGTTAGAGTCCTTCAACGTATTGTAGATAAATATTCAAAACACCCTGAATCACCATTTTTCATTGCAGATGTGCATTACGATTTTCGGGTTGCATTGATGGCTGCCTCGGTGGCCGATAGAATAAGAATCAATCCGGGAAACTTCCTTTCCAAGAAGGAAACGCTTTTACCTTTTGATCTTCTGAACAATATTCTAAGCGAACGAATAGGAGAGTTGTGTGAAATATGCAATAAGAACAGAACATCAGTCAGGATAGGCTTGAATCAGGGTTCAATATATAAGGAAGGCAGAATCCTTGAAACAGCAGATGGAATGGTTGAGGAGTTATTGAGGTATGCTGAAATATTTATCAAGAATTCTTTCCGAGATATTATTCTATCTATAAAATCGAGCGATCCATGGATGGTAATTGAGGCGAATGAGAAGCTGAAAAAAGAAATGGATCTGCGGTCATATAATTTTGAGATACACCTTGGGGTGACGGAAGCCGGAAATGGTGTAGCCGGAAGATTAAAGTCTGCTCTGGGAATCGGGAATTGCCTCACAAAAGGAATCGGTGACACCATAAGGGTCTCGTTGACTGAAGATCCCGTAGATGAAATTCCAGTTGCTGCTGAGATTATAGAACTTGCTCCTAAGGCCAGAAGAATATTGTCTTCGTTACCGAATATTGAAGAGAGAGAACGGCTTTTCGATTATCCTATTCTTGTCAATCTCAATTCGCACAGCCAAGAACCAGGTTGGCAAGGAGATTATATTGTGTCAAAGATCGATGACCTTAACTCTCCGGTCAGTGTAATAAAATGGAACGATATTGAGAATGCTATTCCCATCACCTCGAACGGCCTGAGACTTCTATCTTCCAGACATCTTGAAGAGAATCTGATCTTGTCGGCCATGTTTGTTCCAGTTTTATTAAAGGAAGGTGTGATAGATGGTTTGATCATCGAGAAGGCTTCAGGAAATGAATTAGAAATTGCAAGAGAGTTCATTGAAGTGTCCGGTAATAGACAGGTTCAATCAAATTTCATTTCATGCCCCTCGTGTTCAAGAACGAATTTCGACCTTGAATCTTTAACCGGTCTGATCAAAAAAGAATATGCTGATCTGAATAAGAATTTTAGCATTATGGGTTGTGGTGTGAATGGCTACGGTGAGATGATGAAATCCGACATAGGAATCATAGGCTCTTCAAAAGGTAAAGTGGATATCTATTTGAAAAGTCATAAGGTAAGGTCTGCCATTCGGATTGAAAATGTTCTTTCTGAACTTAATCAAATACTGGAAAAATGACAGCCGAAGAAAAAGCCGCAAGGGTCCTGGACCTGATGTTCGACAATGATCCTTTCAGTCAATGGCTCGGCATGGAAAAAAAAGAAATCGGTCCGGGCTTCTGTGAACTTTCCATGACGGTGAGAAGTGAAATGCTGAACGGGTTTTCACTTGCACACGGTTCAATCACATATGCTCTTGCAGATAGTGTACTCGCCTTTGCTTCAAATTCACATGGAAAGAAGTGTTTATCAATCGACACCCAAATTTCTCATTTATTGCCCTGCAAAGAGGGGGATGTCTTAAGGGCTGTTGGAAAGGAAGTAAGCAGAAGCAGAAAACTGGGTAGATATAACGTTGAAGTACTGAATCAACACAATGACCTGGTGGCTCATTTTATCGGCACGGTTTATATTAAGGATGAAGAATGGAATGTTGGGAATTCGGAAGATTGAATTCGGAATGTAAGAATTAGAAATCCAAAACCCGAATTAAAGTAAATTTGCCCTCCCGAACGATTTTAGATTAACGATTAACGATTTAAGAAGTGGACGCATATATCATAGATGGAATTCGAACACCAATAGGAAATTTTGGTGGGACACTGGCACCGGTGAGAACAGATGATCTCGGAGCACATGTGTTGAAAGCCTTGATGGAGAGAAATAAGGGCATTGATCCTTCAGAAATTGATGATGTCATTATGGGTTGCGCAAATCAGGCAGGTGAAGACAATAGAAACGTTGCCAGAATGTCCTTGCTTCTGGCAGGTCTGCCATGGTCAGTACCCGGGGAAACAGTAAACAGACTCTGCGCTTCTGGTATGTCGGCTGTGGTGCAAGCCAGTAGGGCAATAAGACATGGCGATGGAGACATTTTCATTAGCGCCGGAGTGGAGCATATGACCCGAGGGCCATGGGTGATTTCAAAGGTTTCGAAACCTTTCGGAAGGGATGCGGAAATGCACGACAGTAGTTTTGGATGGCGTTTTATCAATCCAAAAATGAAGGAATTGTACGGAACGGATTCAATGGGTCAAACGGCTGAAAATCTCGCCGATATGTACAACATAAATCGGGAAGATCAGGATGCTTTTGCTTTGAATACTCAAAAGAAAGCCGCGGCTGCAATGGAATCCGGCAGACTTGGCAAGGAAATTATATCGGTGGAGATCCCAAGAAGAAAGCAGGATCCAATCGTCTTCGACAAGGATGAATTTGCCAAACCACAATCCACAGCAGAAGGATTGGCGAAGTTAAGAGGCGCCTTTAAAAAAGAAGGGGGAACGGTTACAGCTGGAAATTCAAGTGGATTGAATGATGGGGCGGCGGCCGTGTTGGTTGCTTCTGAGAAGGCTGTGAAAGAGAAAGGTCTCAAGCCATTGGCAAGAATCGTAAGCTCGGCAGTTGTGGGTGTGGAACCTCGAATCATGGGTATAGGTCCCGTGAAGGCTTCAAAGCTGGCATTGGAACGAGCTGGCCTGTCACTTGATCAAATGGATGTCATTGAATTGAATGAGGCATTCGCCGCCCAGAGTCTGGCTTGCATTCGGGAACTTGGACTTAAAGACGACGATGAAAGGATCAATCCAAACGGTGGTGCCATAGCCCTTGGTCATCCGCTTGGCATGTCTGGGGTACGAATTACTTATAGTGCAGCCCTGGAATTGAATCTTCAGAACAAGAAATATGCTCTTTGCACAATGTGCATTGGCGTTGGACAAGGTTATGCCGTTGTTCTTGAAAATCCGAATGTCTGATGGCCAATATTTTCGAATTCGACGGATACAAGCCGGTCATTCATGAATCAGCTTATATTCATCCAAATGCCACGGTAACGGGAAATGTCATCATTGGCAAGGATGTATATGTAGGACCAGGTGCCGCAATCCGTGGAGATTGGGGAGAAATAATAATAAAGGATGGCTGTAATGTTCAGGAGAACTGCACCATTCACATGTTCCCTGGAACTACAGTAACACTTCACGAATCGGCACATATAGGTCATGGGGCTATAATTCACGGAGCCACCATAGGTGAAAATTCCCTCATTGGAATGAATGCGGTGATAATGGATGAGGCAGTCATAGGAAAAGGATGTGTTGTTGGAGCTTTGTGTTTTGTGCCAACAAAAATGGTCGTTGAGGACAGAAAAATTGTTGTTGGTAATCCCGCCAAAGTGGTGAAAGATGTGAGCGACGAAATGCTCGACTGGAAGACTCAGGGAACCAAACTTTATCAGCAACTTCCGTCAGATGCCCGTGCAGGATTAAAACCTTGTGAACCCTTAAGAGAAGTTCCGGCCGACAGAAAGAAGCAAAAGGCTGATTATTTTATCTGGGATAAAAAGAAATAATGGCTTCAGAACCGGTCGTCGTCAGAAAAAAGTGGAATATCGATCTTCTCGTCGGATCGGGCTTTACTCCCCTCACCGGAATTCAGACATCTCACTTTTCATTTGAAGCCAATGAAGGGGACAATCTGGTCAGACTTTTACTCGATCTTTCAGCCAACGACAGTGATGAATATTTCGAATTCGTTGAGCACTCTGATGGCTTTAAATACATATCCATTTTCGACATGGATGGCATGATCACAAAGGATCTTCTCACTTTTGTTAAAACCATCACAGGTAAAGAGCTAAAGGATATTGAATATGAACTGCATATTCAGTTGAATTCTGAAAAGCAAGTTCAAACTCCTGCATCACTGATCTATCAGAACGAACTCTTTTTGTGTAAGAAAGGAGTGATTCCTTCGGTTTTGAAATAGGACTTAACCCTCGTTCAGGAATTCATATAACTCGTCCAGTTTAGGAACAAGAATGATCTCCGTTCTTCGGTTTTTCTGTCGACCCTCCTTGGTATTGGATTTATCGAGCGGAATATATTCACCACGACCAGCAGCAGTAAGTCGGGTAGGATCGACTTTGCTGTTGGCCGTGATGATTTTCAGTACCGATGTGGCCCTTTTTACACTGAGGTCCCAATTGTCTTTGATGTCTCCAGAACCTCGGTATGGAATATTATCAGTGTGTCCTTCGACCGTGATGTTGATGTCTGGATTCTGCTCGAGAACCACAGCTAATTTTTTAAGTATCTCCTGTCCTTTGGTATCGACCTCGTATTTACCCAGAGCGAATAAGAGACTCTCTTCAAGTGAGACATATACTTTTCCATTTCGCTGTTCGATTGTGAGTCCATCGTTCTCAAATCCCAACAAAGCATCCTGAACTCTCTTTTTAATTGCTGCAACGGCGCTGTCTTTTCTTGCAAGCATTTGTTCCAGTTCTTTTACCCTTGCTTCCCTTTTGGCCAACTCCGAATTCAGATTATTGAGGCGAAGTTCCTTCTGATTTAATTCTTCTTCCAGTGTTTTAAGGGTGTCTTCTTTTCCCTGAAGTGATCTTTCAGTCGCTTCCAATTGTTCGATCAATGCTTTGGTTTCCTTCGCATTCTCAGCCAACATTCTGTTTTTATTCTCGCTCAGAAGGTCATATGAAACGCTAAGCTTATCGTAGCTCTGTTTTGTTTGATCATAAAGACCCTGTAGCTCGGCATTTTTTGCCTTGAGGTCAGCCACCTCTTTTTCCAGATCGGCATTTGATTTTTTGGAATCTTCCAGGGCAGTCTCCAGGTCCTGGACCTTTGATTTGAACTTTTCGTTTTCCTCCTGGCATTTCTTGTAGCCTGCTTCAAGTTCCTGAAACTTCTTTTGAGGCACGCAGGAAATCATCGTCACAGCGGCGATGAAATAGAAGAGTGATCTTTTCATTAGTCTTTCTCTAGAGATTCTCCACAATAGTACGGAGATGATAGAGGGGATATGATGTCAGGTTTGTCGACTTATAAACAGAAGAGGTTTGATAACGATTCTCGATTCTAAAATCATTTTCTATTCCCTGGCTTCTATTCAATTCGCTGTTTCGTCAAATACAACTACGCCGTCATATTCCAGCTTTGATATGTGTTTGGTCTTATTGAATGGATCCAGGGGAGTCCAATAGGAGGGATACTTTATCGTCACCTGTCTGCCCATAATTTTAGCCAGGTCTTTTCTGTTAAGAAATTCAAAACCCCTGTTAATGTAAAAGCGCTTGTTGACATCCTTGAGCTCAATGCCAACGTCTTTCACACCGGTTTCATGAATTCGTATGACCATGCCTTCAACTACAAGACATTCTTCTTCAGTCTGTATAGGCACCGGTTTGAATATCAGAACAAGTAAAATGACCAAAAATAATCCTATGATGGAGAATGTCTTTTTCACAACTTTCAGCTTAAAATTTTAAAGGCTTAACTCCATAAGAACGGGACAATGATCAGAATGTTTTGCCTGATCCAAATGGCGGGCATTTTTTAACATTTCCTTCATCTCGGATGCCAAAATAAGATAGTCAATTCGCCAGCCCAAGTTTTTTACTCTCGCACCTGATCGATAACTCCACCAGGAATAATTATAAGGTTCGGGATTCAATGTGCGAAATGAATCCACAAATCCAAGGTCGAGGAAGTCCGTCATCCAGGCTCTTTCTTCCGGAGTGAATCCGGGATACCCATCTAACCTGATAGGATCATGTATATCAATGGCTTGATGGCACAAGTTAAAATCACCACCGATAACCAGATTGGGAATCTCTTTCTTCAGATTGCTGATATATTTATAGAAATCCTGAAGCCATTCCAATTTGAATATTTGGCGCTCAACCTTACTCGCACCGCTGGGCATATAAACACTGATTACAGATAATTGATCGAAATCGAGCCGGATCATTCTTCCTTCAGAATCATATTTTTCAATTCCAATCCCGTATTCCACGTGATTTGGCTTGGCCTTGCTCAATATTCCAACACCACTGTAACCTTTTTTGTCAGCCGGTTCTATGTAAAGTTCATATCCCAGGTCAGTAAAGATTCCAGAGTCGAACTGGTCCTGCCAGGCTTTTAACTCTTGTAGGCAAAGCACATCGGGATTTGCCGATTTCAACCAGGAAAGAAAGTCTTTTTTGAGCACAGCTCGTATGCCGTTGATATTGTAGGTGAGGATCTTCATTTCTTTCTTTCTTCCAGAAAAAGGGGATATAACTTGGAGATTTTTTCCTTGTAATAATAGGTTTTTTCGAGGCTCTTATCTTCAATTTTAAGATTGCAGTAAACGATAAAATCATCGAGGAGTGAATCTGGAACATTTGTCCACTCCTGAATAGAATCAGCATGCATGACGGTCCAGTAAATCCTGTCCCTCTCATCGATCCTCATCATCTCCCAAAGTCTTCGTTTTGATTTTTCATCGTCATTTAAGTAATAACCCAAAGTTGAGAAAGGGCTAAGAATACCCAGAACGCCCGGTGGACTCGAAAATTCGTTGCTTCTTGCTCTCACAGGAACTTTGCTCGGTGGTCCGTTTGGTAAACCTGTGACATTGACTGCTGGCTCTTCGAGCTCAAGTTCCAATACTTGTCTTTTAAAGTGCTCATATGATTTGAAGTCATAAACATTTACTTCATTCAACGTATTCAGCATTCTGTCGAGCTGAATGTGCGTTACAACATGCTCGTTTACAATGACCTTTTTTAATTCGTAAGTCATTGCCGAAATGATGAGGGTATCACCTATATTACATGGTATTGAAAACAGACCTGAAGTATCGGACACAGCAAATCTATTTGAATTCAAATTTTTAATGTAAGCCCCGCCTATACCATCCCAGGACTGGTCGACCAATACCGACTTAAACTGCATTTCTTCGCCTTGTGCATTGGCACTCTGCACAGATAAGCAAATAGCAAGCAGAAACAAAACGTGGTAAAAATGGGTTGTTTTTCGGTGCATTGATATCAAAACGATCGAGCATTCAAGGTATTTTATTGAACTGAAAGGAACAAGTGTTGAGCTCGGAATTGCGCATAAATCAGTCTTTTATACGTTACCTTTACCGGTACAGCAATTGGATTCTATTGAAGGGACGATTAATTCTATTACTGGCGGGATTCCTGCACTTTTCGATCCAGGCTCAGGAAACTTCAAATCTGAAGTTTAAGGAGATCCTATGGCCTACCGACAGTCTTGTACTTGATACGATGAGTCTGGTGCCCGGGAGCGTGGAATTCCGGGATGCCAATATGAAGAGCATAGATACTTCGCTATATACGGTCGATTATTTCAATGCCTGTCTTTATCCAAATCCACTTAAGGGTAAAGAATTGGAAAATCAAAAAATCAAGCTCTACTACCGCACCTTCCCTTTCAATCTTTCATCAGAATTCAAGCATAAGGACATAGCTCTACTGGAAAGAGATCAAAGCCTGGTCAAGGATCCCTTTGTATATTCAGTTAGGCGACAGGAAGAAGATTTCTTCAATGTACAAGGGCTGAATAAAAGTGGTAGTATTAGTCGGGGAGTGAGCTTGGGAAACAACCAGGACCTGGCTGTAAATTCAAACCTGGATCTTCAATTGAGCGGAAAGGTCACGGAAGACGTTAAAATCCTGGCGGCCATTTCTGATGGTAATATTCCGATCCAGCCCGAGGGAAACACACAGACATTGCAGGAATTTGACCGGGTATTTATTCAATTGTATAATGACAAATACAAACTGATCGCCGGAGATTACCGGATGAAAAATGAGGACCACAACTATTTCCTTAGATACAACAAATCCCTTCAGGGAGGTAGCGCAGAGGCTGTTTTCAGGAGAGACCCATCTTCAGGAAAATATCGCGGAGATGAGGTTTTTTACAACAAGATCAGTGCTGCTGTTTCCAAAGGAAAATTTGCCATTAATAAAATTCAGGGTGTTGAAGGAAATCAGGGACCTTACCTACTGAGAGGAGCCGAAAATGAGAGCTTTATTGTTGTGATTTCCGGAACAGAACGGGTTTATATTGATGGTCGTCTTATGAAAAGAGGGCAGAATTACGATTATGTCATCGATTACAACAGTGCCGAACTGACTTTTACACCCAATCAAATCATTACCAAGGATAAGAGGATCACGGTTGAATTTCAATACAGTGACCGATATTTTTCACGAACACTTTTTCATGTGAAAAGTGGATATCAAAATGATAAGGTTCAGGTTGAAGTGAATTATTACAATGAAGGTGATAGCAAGAATCAACCTCTCGATCAGGATCTGACAGATGAAGAAAAAAGGATACTTTCTGAAATCGGGGACAGTCTCGGACAAGCTGTTGTGCCAAATGTCAGCGTTGATACCAATGCCGATTTGAGCTCAGAGATCTTGTATAAACTGGAGTATCAAACAGACCCAAATGGTCCGGATTCATTCTTTGTTTATTCCACGAATCCAGACAGTGCCATCTGGAGGGTGGGATTTGCTGACGTCGGACAAAATCAAGGAGATTACATTCTGGCTTCTACGGATGCAAATGGAAAGGTCTATGAATTTGTACCCAGAGACCCTCTTACGGGAATTCCACAGGGAAAGTATCTTCCCATTACCTTTTTATCCTCACCCAAACGTAGACAACTTTTAACAGCCGGGGGTCGGCTGAAATTATCGGATAACTCCGACATCATGATCGAAGGTGCATTTTCAAATAATGACATAAACACATTCTCGAAGAATAATAGTGGTGATGATAATGGAGCTGCCGTAAAAGTCGCGCAGAATAACTCCTTTCCACTGAATGCTGACTCAACAGCAGTAAATTTAGATGTGGGGATTGATTATGAGTTTGTGACTGAGAATTTCAAGGAGATTGAACGATTCCGCTCCGTTGAATTTTATCGTGACTGGAATTTGCCTCAACCGGAGGATATTCCTCAGGGATTTGCTCAAAACCAGCATGTCGCTGGAGCCTATCTTGGTTTTTCAAAAGAGAATCTTGGAATGATACGCTATACCGCTTCTACTTTTCAAGCAGAAGATGTTTATCGAGGTATTAATAATAAGTTAAATGCCAGTGTGGATAAAGGAGGATTCAATGCAATATTCCGCGGTTCACTTGTGAATTCTGAAGGCGAACAAAGCACTTCATTTTTGAGATACCACGGAATTGCTTCTCAGAGAATTGACAATATTCGAGTAGGTATTGAATTTGATGAGGAGAATTCTCAGCTCATGGATTCGGACCGGGATTCAGTTTTGGACGGAAGTTTTCGCTGGAATTGGTGGCAGGTTTTTGTTACCAATGCCGACTCTTCCCAGAATCATTATCGTGTAAGCTACAGGTATCGATATGATTATCTTCCGGATACGGCAAATTCACAACTGACGAGGTCGAATTTTGCCGAAGACATCAACTTCAGCCTTCAGCTTTATTCGAATCCAAAACATCAGTTTCTGACTAAGGTGACCTATCGTAAGCTCGAAGTTTTAGATGAAGATATTTATACCGACCCGCCAGAGGAAAACATTCTTGGCAAAATAGATTATCAGGGTTTGTTCATTAGGCGCCTTTTAACCTGGCAGACTTATTACGAAGTAGGTTCAGGACTGGAAATCAAGAAAGAAGTAGTTTTTGACGGTCCTGTTGAACCTGGCCAGGGTAATTATATTTGGAATGACCTGAATGATGATGGTATTCAACAGAAAAATGAATTCTTTCTGGCTCCAACACCTGAAGAGGGAATTTACAACAGATTATTACTTCCTACAAACGAATTTGAGCGAGCCTATACCAACATATATAACCAGGTCATCTTTTTAAAACCCGAAGTATTGCTTGGAAATAAGAAGGGAGTTCTAAAACTTCTTTCCTACGTTTCAGACCGATTTACATACAGAATAGATAAAAAATCAAATGAGGACAACGTATATAATCCCTTTCAATTCAATTTCGAAAGTGATAGTCTGCTTAGCCTGAATAATGCCATTCTGAATACTCTCTATATAAATCGACTTGGTACGGTCTTTGGCATCGAATTCAATTACAGTGAGAATAATAACAGGAACCTTTTTGTTAGTGGAAAAGAAACAAGAGCCAGCAATGCAGGAGGTGTCAGAACACGTTGGAATATCACCAATCAATTCACATTGAATGCCGAATATGAAGAGCAAAGAAGTATTGCGAATTCGGAGAATTTCTCAAATCGTAATTATGACATCCGGTCAAATTTTATTCGTCCGGAATTCTTCTTTCAGCCGGGTGTTTCTTTTCGACTTGGTTTGAATTATGAATACAAGGAACAGAAGAACAGTGAGGTATTTGGGAACCAATTTGCAATTACTAAAAATGCCGGAACAGAAGTCAGATACAACGTGGCTCAAAAAGGGAGTTTTCAGTTGAATATCAACTACGTTCTCATCGATTTTAGTGGAGAAAATGATCCTTCCATTACCCAGGAAATGTTAGAAGGATTATTGCCCGGAAGGAATACGACCTGGAATCTTCTTTATCAGAGGAACATTGGAAAATACATGCAGCTTAGCGTGAATTATAGTGGTCGACAATCTGAAGGATCTCAGACAGTCCATCTTGGGGGAGCACAAGTTAGGGCGTTTTTCTAAAGGTCAGAATTCAGAAGAAAAAAGTCAAAAGAAAAAAGTTAAAGAATCTCCGAGGTCCAATCTCCAATCTTAACTCAGCAATCTAATATCTAAAATATATCAGCTATCATTTATCAGATATCAGATATCAGATATCAGATATCATCTATCTAAGCGTAAACTTCGTCTTCCCAATATCGGCTTCTTCGCAATAAATCTCAACGACGTATTCACCGATGGGTAGTTCTCCATCGACCTTCCAGTCCATGCACACATCCATTTCCTTATTTTGATATGTGATGCTTTCTTTAATTGAGTAGAGTCCTTTTACACCATTAAAGGTAAAACGATAGGAGTCGTCACTTCCTTCCGACAGAATTCTTCCATCAGGGGTTAGGATGCGTATAAACAGGTCTTTTTTACCTGGGTCAGAGATTTTATTTTCCGCAAGATTGAAACAGGTTCTGATTTTTTGAGCTTTCTTGGCTTTGTCGGTTGCTTTCCCCGTATTGTTGCTTTTAACCCTTACTCCATAACTCGATATGTTGAAGGCTTTTAGTTGCTGAGCTTTTGAAACCTGATCGGATAAATCGGAATTCACTTTTTGCAATTCCTCGTTCTTACCCTGAACATTTTTAAGGTTTGTACGCACCGTCTGGTTTTCAGCGATCAGATTTTGATTCAGAGTGTTCAAAGAATCAATTGTAACGATATAACCCTTCATGATCTCACGCAAGGAAGCCGCTTCTTTTTTGAGTTTATGGATCTCCCAGTTGCTGTTTTTTACCTTCTCAAGGAGTTCTTCAACCTTGGCCTTTTCCATTTCAAGTTCCATTCGCAACTCTTCGTTGTCGGTCTCCATGGTCTGGTATTCGGCCAACATTTCTTCTAATTCACTTTCCAATTCAGAACGCTCATCATTTAATTCCGCTATGTCCCCTTCCTGAATGGCAATCATTCCTTTTTTCTGACTGTTTTCCCATAAAAGGAAAATGCAAATTGCCAAAAGAATGATGTTGGTGATGATCAGTACCCTGTTGGTTCTGTTGCGCGCGGGAATTACAACCGGTGCATTGGGATCATTAACCTCTGAATTTTCTGTCATGAAAGTCAATATTATGCTGCAAAAGTAGTTTTTAAATTTTAATACTTCCACTAATTTGGAAGGTGTTGAAATGCCTGACCCATCTAATTTCTCTCGTATTCCCGGAACAATGCTTGTATTGTGGAAGAGTATTGTCGAAATCGGAAAAACATCTGTGTTGTATTTGTTTTTCTGATCTGCCTTTCACACATTATTTCAATGTAAACGAAAATCCGGTGCAAAAGTTGTTTTGGGGACGAATACAACTGGACTTTGCCGCTTCAATGCTCCAGTTTGAAAATGGAAATATAACCCAACACATTCTTCATAACCTCAAATACAGAAATCGCCCTGACCTCGGCAAGACGATGGGGAAAATCATGGCTCATGAAATTTTAAATTCATCTTGGCTCAAAGACATCCATGGCATAGTTCCTGTACCTCTGCATTCAAAAAAAATAAAGAAAAGAGGTTACAATCAGAGTCGTTGTCTCGCCCAAGGGATTGCCGGAATAATAGATGTACCCATTTTTGATCAAATGATCAGGAAAGTTGAAAATACCTCAAGTCAAACAAAAAAGAAACGCTTTGACCGTTGGCGAAATGTGAAAAGAAGTTTCCGGTTAAAATCACCTAATGTCGAAAAAGGGAAGCATATTGTGATTGTAGACGATGTAATAACTACGGGAGCAACTATTGAAGCCTGCGCCCAATTGTTAATTGATTCAGGTTATAAAGTGAGTGCGATTTCTCTAGCCAGAACAACTTGAAATATAAAGCAAGGTAAGATTATATTTGTGCCTTATTTTAGAATCTTGTCCACCACCCGAACCGAATTTCATAATCAAGTTTTAACGCAGATTGAGTCTCTGATCAGGGGAGAGCAAAACCAAATTGCAAATTTTGCCAACGTCGCCTCTGTCTTGATAGAAAAAGAGAATATTCACTGGGCTGGCTTTTATTTAGTGGAAGATGAACAATTGGTTCTGGGTCCTTTTCAGGGCCCTACGGCATGCACTCGCATTGATTATGGAAAAGGCGTTTGCGGAACAAGCTGGAAAGAAAAGAGAATGATCAATGTGGCCGATGTGGATCAATTTCCCGGGCACATTGCATGTTCTGCCTACAGCAAATCAGAGATCGTAGTGCCGATAATTTCAAATGATGAGGTTGTTGCAGTTCTTGATATTGACAGCGACCAGATGTCGAATTTTGATGAAGAGGACGAGAAGTTTTACATAGCTGTCGCTAAATTGCTTGGGGAATAATATGGCGAGAATATTCAAAATCCTTCTTTATTCTTCATTGGGTGTTATTCTGGCCTGCGCCCAATCCAGGCCTCTTTCAGGAGGCGAGAAAGATACGAGTCCGCCTAAACTTGTTCGCAGTAGTCCGGACACCTTCAGTACAAATTTCAATTCGCAAAGTATCCGTCTTGAATTCGATGAGTTTGTGAAACTGGAGAAGATCAATCAGAACCTTTTGATCACACCGGTCATGAGGGAAGATCCGAATATTATCGTATCCGGAAAGAAAGTTTTGATCAAACAGATTGATGACAGTCTTTGGCCGAATACAACCTACGTTATGGAATTCAATGAAGCCATTCGTGATATAACAGAGAACAATGCTGCGAAAGGTTTCAGATATGTATTTTCAACAGGCAGCCATCTCGATTCTCTGCAGATAAGTGGCCAGGTAAAGGATGCGTTTACGCTTAAACCAATGGAAGATGTCTATGTTTTCCTTTACGACAAACAATACGACTCCATTCCTTACAAAGAAAAACCCAGATATATTGGTCGCTCAAATGAAAGCGGCACATTCACGATTCGCAATATGAAGGCAGGTGAGTATAAGGTTTTCATGTGTACAGACGACAACCGAAATTATATCTATGACCGTCCGGGAGATAAGATCGACTTCATGGATTCTCCGATCTACGTGAGCGCTGATTCCACTCCATTGATCACCGGCCATTTATTTAAGGAAGATAAAGGTATTCAGGCGCTGGAAAGCTATGGACTGCTCAATAACTGGGCTTTCTATCTTTCTTTTCGAAAGCAGGTTGACACCCTTGACATAGAGTTTATGCCCGAATCATCTTACGGCGATGCTTTCAAAAGAAATTACAATGATGAAAGAGACAGCGTCGTATTCTGGTTGACAGACAGCAGCCAATGGCAGGAAGAGTGGAACCTAAGCTATAAAGCAGACACGTTCAAAAGAGACACGATCAAACTGGTTCACTACGACAAAAAGATTGTGAGAGATTTTAAAATGACGAATAATCTTGATGGGAAGTTTCTCAACCTCGGAGACGAACTGGAATACTACTTCGATTATCCTTTAGTTGACATAGATACTTCGAAAATATCATTCGAGGAAGATAGTGTTCCGCACGCATTCGACTGGCGAATTAGCCAAACGGGTAAAAAATTAATAATATCGACCGATTGGACGGAAAAAAGGAAGTTCAGATTGACCTTTGATGCCGGAGCTTTTAAAGATGTGAACGGACTATCAAATGATTCTACCTCCAAATTAATCGTCACCAGAGAACGTAAATTTTACGGCACGATGGACATATCCCTTGATGGGTTAGAACCAGGTAAAGGCATACTCATTCTATTGGATAAAAAGGGAAATGTTGTCGAAAAAGTTCTAATCGACAACAAGGAGAATCATTACTTCGAATTCCTGAACCCCGGCGAATATCTGCTGAAGTACATTGTAGACGAGAATGAGAACGGAAAATGGGATCCCGGAGACTATCTTGCGGGCAAACATTCAGAACCGGTTTTCATTTATCAGGGATCCATCACAATTCGGTCGAATTGGGATCAGGTTATTGAATGGAAATTTAACCAGTAATGAAGGGCAACTTTTAGCTTACGGTAAACGTCTATAGAAATAATTTCATACATTAGTGTCCTTGTAAATTCAATCCCCGGGCAAAGCCATATTTACGCAGAAACAGAAAGAAATGAAGAGAAAAAGTTCAAAGTGGACGGGAATAAAATGGCTGACGGTTTTAACACTATTCATTGCCAGTTTTAACCAAGCCTCAGCTCAGTGCTCACAGTTCACTACACAAGCGGATACATTTTGTACCAATGATCCGGCCATAACCTTGGCGGGAACACCAACTCCTGGTGTATTCTTCGGACCAGGTGTGTCGGTTTCATCTTTTGATCCATCAGTAGCCGGTGCAGGCTCACATGTGATTGGTTATACTGCTAATTCCTGCTCGGACACAGCATTTATAACCATGGTTGTACAACTTCTCCCAACAATTACTTTCACCTTACCTGCTGCGCAGCAGAGTGTTTGCGAGTTCGGGAACCCCTTTTCAATTAGCGGAAATAATCCAAATCCGGGTTGGCCCACTTCATGGTTCACGGGCAACGGTGTGGACAGTGTAACAGGTACATTCACACCATCAACTACATTACTAGGATACAATACAATAACCTTCCATTACGACGACGGGGTGTGCTCAGGAACAGCAATAGACTCGGTTGAAGTATTGGAAAATCCCACCGTGAATATAATTGGAGGTTTCCCGGATACCTGTGAATCGGCAGGGGCCTTTATTCTGAACATGGGTGTTGGAATACCCAGTGGAGGAACTGGAACCTATTCTGGAACCGGTGTGACCGGTGGACCGAGCACATTCTTTTTCGACCCGTCATTGTCGGGACCAGGCACACATGCCATTACGTATTGTTACACAGCTTTGAATGGCTGTTCAACCTGCGTTACTCAAGATCTTACCGTCTTTGCAGACCCGGTACCAACCTTTGTGGCTCCTCCGCCACCTACTTGTGAAAACGATTCTGCAATTAACCTCACACCTTTTGCCACACCTTTGGGAGGATATTTCACGGGTCCTGGAATTTTAGCTGACTCAGTAACCTTCGATCCCGCTTTAGTAGGTGTTGGATCATACAACATCAACTACGTTTTTGTAGATTCTAACGGCTGTGAAGGACAAGCTTCGGATGCCATTGCTGTTAGCATGAAGCCAAACATCAATTTCCAGGCCGCGAGTCCATTGACTACACCAGATCCTCCACCTGACAGGGCTAATATCCTGATAAAAATATGTGAAGGAGATACGGCTTATACGTCTTTGAGCGCACCAAATGGTGAAGACCTTGCGTCAGATGGAGTCGACCCAGACGTGTTCTCATGGTGGGGTTATAATGGAGCTTTGAAGCGCTTTAATTTTCAGCCTCCACAAGACCAGGTTTTCACAATTAAAGTAACTCTGGCGGGATGCTTCGACTTTGGAACAGTAGAGATAGATGTAATTCCTCCGGCGACGGCCGACATTACCGGTCCAGATCATATCTGTTTGGGCGATACCGGAGAACTTGAAGTTTCAGGTGCTGCCAGTTATACATGGATTGTTCCTGGTGGACAAACCGGATCACCAATTTCCGTTGCACCTAGAGTGAGCACAACTTATCAAGTGGTAGCGGATAGCGACACCGATGGGGATGGCAATTTATGTTCTTCGGATACAGGTGAATATTTTGTAGATGTAAAACCATTGCCGCTGGTGACGACGGGTAAGGACACAACATTGTTCTATGGTGACGAGACTCCTTTGAGGGCGTATGGTGCAGATTATTATGTCTGGTCTGAAGGCGTTATGGGTGAGCTGAGTTGCTTTACATGTGATCAACCAATTGCTAAGCCTATTTTCGATTTGTCAGAGCCGGCTTGGAGAGGTTATAAAGTTGTTGGAACCGATTCCTTGACTGGTTGTATGAGTAGTGATTCAATTTACATCAGACTTAATGATCAAATCGTCATTTTCGTACCAACGGCCTTTTCACCAAATGGCGATGGAATTAACGATGTATTATACCTTGAGTCAAAAGGAATTCAATCCGTCGATTTTGAGATCTTCGACCGATTTGGAAAGACCGTATTTCAAACAACCAACCTGGAAGAAGGATGGAATGGAAGCTTTGAAAATGATGGAGAAACCATAAGTAAAGATGTTTACTTGTACCGTCTTCAAGCAACACCTTTTGAGAAAACGGTTCCTCCAATTAATCAGGCAGGTGAAATAACATTAATCAGATAAGGAGATGAAAGGAAAGGTACTGGTATTATTCACAATTGCTTGCTTTTTATTGGTGGGCAAAGTGCATTCTCAAGAAGTGAGATGGTCGCAATATTATGTTGTGATGCCAGCGATCAACCCTGCCTCAGTTGGAGCTTTCGGGGGTGATTATCGATTGATCGCCGATTACAGGATGAATAATTATAGCGGCGCGGCTAGCTCATTCAATACAATTTATGCCTCTTATGATCAGGGTATCAAGAAGCACAAAAGCGATGGAGATGCGAAGAATACTTTCTTTTCTGCTGGTCTGTCTGTTATGAATGACAAGGCAGGAGAAGGTTCGCTTTCTTCAACAGAAATTGGCGCCATGCTTAGCTTCCAGCTAAAGATGTCGGAAAAAAGTTTTTTGGGTGTCGGTGTGAAAATGGCATATGGAATCAGAACGGTCGATTATACCGGATTGAAATGGGCTACCCAGTTTGATGGTTCGGATGGAACATTTGATCCAACATTGCCATCTGATCCTCTTGCCAAATACGACAACATAAATTATTTCCCAATTTCAACCGGTTTAATGTGGAATTATGCTGATCCAGACAGATTGAAACTAACTGCTGGATTTGCATTGAATAACCTCAACCAACCCGATGTGGCCTTTGATCCTTCGAATACAGAAAAATTACCAATGCAGATCATGGGTAATGTGGGAGCCGACTGGTATATTCCAAACACCATCATTTCACTGATGCCATTGGTTCTTTACCAGGGACACAATTATTACAACGAGGTGAATGCCGGTTTGATCGCAAAATGGCATTTGAGTTTCGATTCGAAAATGACACACATAAAGAAGACATCAACTCTTTATACAGGTGTGTTTTACAGAAGTACAGGGGATGTTATTCTCTCGGCAAAATTTGATCTCAGAAGGGATCTGACGTTTGGACTTTCTTATGATATGGGAATGGACAGCGATGAAACCAGAGGACGCTCAGCTTTAGAACTGGCCTTGATTTACAGAGGATTCTTCATGGAGAAATCTATGATTCCGAAGATGGCCGATCACGAATTCTTTTATTAAGAAATGCTAAGAAAAGGGAAAATGAAAAAGCTAACGATAGCTGCCACCGCTTTGATCATGGTCTTTGTGATTTCATGTATCAAACCAGCTCATGAAGAAGAATTTGGACCCCTTCCCTCAAAGAGTTGTACAGATGGCATTCTAAATCAGGGTGAATACTTTGTCGACTGCGGAGGACCCTGTGCGCCGTGTCCGGTCAATTCGTATATCAATTTTGTACTCGATTCAACCCCATGGGTTCATCCCGATACAAATGAGTTATTCATAAAGTCTGTAAAAGATAGTGTTCTATTCCTCGATACGAGCAGGGTAAGGCTATTCATGATCGATGCAGGCGTTCCAAATAATTCTTTGACTTTCGTGATTGATGGTACCTGGAGAGGAGTCCGGGAGCTCGATCAATCGGAGATTTCAGGCGTGGTGACACACTCGGTCATTCCCGGTCCTTTGACTCTAACATCCGGTGTTGTTACTATTACCAATGTTGATGAAGTGAATAATTTAATTTCCGGAGAATTTAAGTTTAATACAGAACCCGGACCTGATGGAAGAATATGGACAATTCAGGATGGCGAATTCAGGGATCAGCCAATAGTTCCGAGCAATTAAACTTTTCTATTCGTATCTTCGTAGAATCCAAGGCTAGAAGAAGGTTGAGTCCTGTTAAGAATCAGATAACAGGCAATGAAAAAGGTTGAAAATATTACGTTGCTGAGGCGATGCACATACGCATTGTCAATACTCGTATGTTCAATTTTTCTTTCAAACATTTCACAGGCACAGCTTACCACCGTTACTACACCTGACATTAATCGATGTGTTGCCGGGTCGAATCAGCTACTGACCACGCCAAGTGGTGGAACATCGTATTCTTACTCCTGGACCCCGGCAGCAGGCCTGTCCAGTGTGACGATTTCAAATCCGGTGGCCAGCCCGACAACAACTACAACATATTACGTAACTGTCACAGATATCCCTACTTCGAATACAGTCACTGATTCGGTTACTATTACAATTCAGAATATTCCACCACCAATTGCCGTATTTCCTCAGTCAGACACCATTTGTCAGGGTGACACGCTCCCTCTTACCGTAGTAAACGATCCCTTTTGCACATCAGTTCCAGGTAGTTGTCAATCCCCATCTTCGCTCAAGACAGTAGGATCCGGTACTTTTTTTGCATTTCAAAGTGCGGATAATCCTTTCTTCAAAACGAATACCTTCTTCCAGCAAGTCAGAAGTGCCAAACACCAATATATATTCACCGCCGAAGAATTGAATGCATTTGGTTTAACAGGTCCAACTACAATTTCATCGATTGCCTGGGATTTTACTGTGAATTTTGGATCACACACCTATACTAATATAACGTTGAGTATTGGCTGTACAACGGATAGCGTCATGTCTTCGACGTTTAAAACTGGCTTGAGCTCTGTATTTGGGCCGTCATCAAGAACCTTTAATTCAACTCAATGGGAGCAATTCACCTTTTCTCAACCATATGTGTGGGATGGCACTTCGAATCTGGTTCTGGAGGTATGTTATTCGAATAATTCTGCCAGCAACGGATTTCCTCTTGTTCGCATTAATACGAGTACTACCAACGTAGCTGGTTTCGCAGCAGCTAATTCAAATGTTTGCGGAAATACGGCCGCTTCATTAACTAACAGAAGGCCAAATACGCGATTCTTTCACTGTGATGTGGCTCATAATTCTACGCTGTCTTATTCATGGACTCCTGCAGCAGGACTTAGCAGCTCTTCTGTGCGAAACCCAACAGCATCTCCGGCAACAACAACTTCATACATTCTAACCGCTACAGACAATAATGGTTGTGTTGGAGTTGACACTGCAGTAGTAAATGTTGCACCCCTTTTCAATTTAAGCATAAATTCAGACACATCATTGTGTGAAGAAGATACGATTCCGCTGGCGGCATCTCATACAGGGGGAGCCGGAGCATCATTCAAATGGTCGGCTTTATCCTGGATAGAAGACGATACCCTTCAAAATACGAGGGCATTCTTTAATCAGGATGATTGGGTCTATGTTGATGTAAAATCGCAGTTAGGTTGTGAAATATCAGATAGTTTCAGGGTCGATTTAGTTTCACCCGTCGAAGTTGATATACTTTCAGAAGACACAAATATTTGTTCAGGTGATACACTGCCAATATTGGTTTCTACAAATTCCCAGAATTGCGCCACCTACTCAAATATTGCTTGTAATAATCCAGGAAATTTGCTCATTGCCTCAACTTCTGCTTTTCCAAGTGGAGGTGTTACTATAAGCCCTTTTGACGGTTTGGCAACGCTCACGACCCCAGGGCAAAAGAAACAATATTTGTTTACGGCCACTGAATTTGCAGCAATTGTGAATACGAATACCATATCCAAACTTGGGTTTAACTTACAAAGCACAGGTTCTGCCACAACAACAAGGAATGGATTTACTATTAAAATGGGATGTACCTCGGTGAGTTCCTTTCCTTTTGGATCGTCGAATTTTATCACAGGACTTCAAACAGTGTTTACTCCAAAAACGATCAACATTAGTACTGGATGGAATGACTTCAATTTTGATGATTTCTTTGTGTGGGATGGCGTTTCAAATGTGGTTGTAGAAATATGCTGGCAAAATAGCTCCAGTCTTGGATTTGGATTCTCAACTTTGAATTGGTCTACGAGCTCATTCAATAGTGTACTTGTGAACTGGAATAACCCGACTTTCTGCAGCTCAACCTCTGGAACATTTTCAACTACCTTCAGACCGGAAATGAGATTCGGCTTTTGCAGCAGTCCTCCAAACCCCGCTTTTCAGTTTCAATGGACACCCTCTACGGCCCTATCATCTGACACCGTGGCTGAGCCATTTGCATTTCCTTCCACACAGACTACTTATATTCTAAATGTGGTTGATCCCTCATCGGGTTGCTCGGATTCAGACACGATCACTATAAATACGGCTCCTGACTTTAATACAAGCGTCACAAATGATACCATTCTCTGTTCAAGTGATTCAGTACAGTTAAATGTCTCGCATAACTCAGTCTCACCCGTAACTTACAATTGGTCTCCTTTTAATCAGGTAAGCGACAGCTCTATTTCGAATCCATGGGTATATGTCAATGGCTTGAAAACTATTGTATCGGAAGTAAGATCCAATATGGGATGTATTAAGTGGGATACAGTGAATCTGGGTTTGCATGATCAGTTAGATCTAAGTATTATTCCACCCACGGGCTTATCCTGTGAAGGAGATTCACTTCAATTCGACTCTCAGGTTAATCTAGCCTGTGGCCAGTCATACTCTAATCTTTGCTCTGCAACCAGCACATTGACTCTAGGGAATTCAACTACTACCTCATCGGCTTTTAATGTCACACCTTTTGTCGCATCAAACCCTAGTTCCAAAAAGCAATATCTGCTTCGAAAAAGTGAATTAAACAACGCAGGAGCGACGGGTTCAATACAACTTTCATCTATCTCATTTGAAATAACGGCTCTTGGTAAAACGGATTACGAGAATTTCACAATAAAGATGGGCTGTACTTCAAGCAATTCCCTTGGCACAAACTTTTTAGGAGGTGGAGTAGTAGTATTTGAACCCAAGGATATTACACTTACTTCTGGAAAGAATTGGTTTGATTTCGACTATCGCTTTAACTGGGACGGCACCACCAATGTATTTGTTGAAATTTGTTATACCAATTCAGGGACGGGATCGAATTCAGAGGTTCTATATACAATCCCAAGCCCTATCTTCAATTGCACGGAATATAGAAGGGGAAACTCAGTTTGTAATTTCGGAACAGGAACTGCTTATAACAGACGTCCTAATATTGAGTTCAGATATTGCAGTGTTGCAACAACGAATTATAATTACAGCTGGTCACCCCAGAACTGGTTTAATGATCCTGGAATTTCAAACCCAAAAGCCATTGCAAATGTCCCTTCATGGTACCGACTTGATTTGATCGATCCAGCTTCAAACTGTATTACAACAGATAGTGTCCAGGTGGATGTAATGAGTTTTGAAATAAATGCCACGGAAGACACATCGTTGTGCTCTACTGAAGATTTTCAGTTGAATGTGAACACCACGGCGGTTCAGCCAAAATACCTCTGGACACCCGGAAATCAGGTATCAAATGACACGATAAGAAATCCCAGGATTACGGTAGATAATGGTCTTGTTTACATAGTAGAAGTCACAGATAGTGCAGGCTGTATCAAATGGGACACGGTAGATATTACACTCTTGCCACGTCCTACTGCCAATGCCAACCCGAACAGCATTGATGTTTGTCGATTTTCTGATGTGCAGCTATCCGGAAGCGGCGGCAATACCTATGAATGGTCACCTGGAAATCTGCTGAACGATTCTACCATTCCATCTCCGTTGGCTACCGTGGAGGACACAACAATTTTTTATCTGAAGGTCACAAATGCCCTTGGTTGTTCTGATGTGGATTCTGCAATCGTGAATGTTTTTCCTTCCCCAATATTGGATCTTGGACCGGATACTTCCTATTGTAATGGAGGATGGATCGTTCTTGATGCAGGGCCAGGATTTAATTCATATTTATGGCAGGACAATTCGAAGCAACAAAGTCTACTGGTTGAAAGCGATGGTAAATTCTGGGTCAGTGTTGAAGATGCCTTTGCATGTAAGTTCAGCGATACAGTAAATATTGGAGTGGCACCTTCCCCGGAAGGAGATTTCAGCCTGTTCACCGATTTATGTGTTGGAGATAGTGTCATACTAGATGCCATGAACCCGGGTTCAAGCTATTTGTGGTCTACCGGTGAAACGAGCCGGCAGATCATTGTAAAAGACTCAGGTTTCTTCTGGGTGGAGATCAATGATGGAACTTGTGTGGGTAAAGATTCCACCATCATTTCTGTTTATGAATATCCCGTGACTTATTTAAGTGATGTTGAATATTACTGCGAAAAAGAAACACCTTTCGGCATGACTCTTCAAGCCGGCCCAGATGAATATTCTTATTTGTGGAGCACCGGTCAGCGAACTCCATCCATTATCGTTGATGAACCGGGAGATTATTCAGTAGAGATCACCAATGGAGGAAAATGTCTTGTTCTCGTTGAAACAGAAGTGAAACTACTTTGTGGTGAAAAGATCTGGGTTCCGAATACGTTCACGCCAAATAATGACTGGAAGAACGACAAGCTGAGTATTACTGCGACCAACATGGATGAATTTGAATTCAGAATTTTCAATCGATGGGGTGAAGTAATATTCTATTCTACAGATCCTGACTTTGAGTGGGATGGTAGATCAAATGGTCATGATGTTCCTTCCGGAGCTTACGTCTGGAGAATGGATTACAAGATCAGAGTGTCAGATGGCACCTTTGAAAACAGAGAGGCGCGCGGTTCTATTACAATTTTACGCTAAGGTAAAATCGTCGGCATCCAATCCCTGAGGAAACTTATCCCTGAAGTTTTGTAAATCCTCAAAGTTGAGTTCAACCTCATAAATTTCATTATTCATGTGAGCCGGTTCGAGAAGGTAATTTCCTTTAGGATCAATGACCGCCGAATGACCATTATACTCCTTATTGTTTCCGTCCATACCAATGCGGTTCAATCCAATACAATAGACCTGATTTTCAATAGCTCTTGCACGCAAAAGAGCGTCCCACGGCAGACTTCGCACGTCCGGCCAATTGGCGACATAAAGTAGTACATCAAATTCCGGAATGGCCTTTCCGTTTTCAACACGATGTTTGTTCCTGCTCCAAACAGGAAATCTCAGGTCGTAACAAATCAAGGGTCGGATCTTCCATCCCTTGTATTCAACAAGGATGTTGTGTTCTCCTCCGGAAAAGTGTTCATCTTCTCCAGCCATTCTGAACAAATGCCTTTTATCGTAATGCTGAAATTCACCACTCGGATTCATCCAGATCAAACGATTAAAGTATTTCCCATCTTCGGAACATATAAAGCTTCCACAGATCACCTTTCCGGTTTTTGAAGCAATTTCCTTTATCCAATGGAAGGTTTTTCCCGACATATCCTCACTTACCTTCTCAACATTCATCGTGAATCCTGTATTGAACATTTCTGGAAGCAGAATGATATCACAATTCTGACTTACAGAATTGATCTTGGTTGAGAACATGGCAAGATTTTCATCTGCATTTTCCCAGTGCAATTCAGATTGAATGAGAGCGAAACGTATATTGGGCATCGCGCTCATATTGCATTAATGATTTCTGCAGCGCGATAAATGGTGTCGTCGTCTTTGGCAAAACAAAAACGAAGCATATGATTGTCGACCTTCATATGATAGAAAACAGAAATTGGAATGGATGCGATCTTATTCTCCTTGGTCAGTCGAATGCTATAATCAACATCACCTTCTTCAGTGATATCTGAATAATTCAACAATTGAAAGTAGGTTCCCTTAGATGGAATTGCTTTGAATCTGCTTGACTGGATCAGGTTTAGGAAAAGATCTCTTTTCTGCTGGTAAAATGCTCCCAATTCTAAATAGGCTGCCTGATTTTTGAGGAAGTCAGCCAGGGCATGTTGTACCGGCGCATTTACAGCAAATACTATATATTGATGCGCCTTGCGGAATTCTTTCATGAGATTCTCAGGGGCCAGGCAGTATCCAACTTTCCATCCAGTAGTGTGATAGGTTTTTCCAAATGAAGAGATGATAAAACTTCGACTGGCTAAACCCGGAAAACGAGCGGCACTCTGATGCTGCAAGCCGTCAAAAACGATATGCTCATATACTTCATCACTCAAAACAATAATATCCGTATTGCCAATGATCTTCTCAAGTTGATCAAAATCGGAGGCAGAAAGAACATTACCCGAAGGGTTGTGGGGTGAATTAATGATGATCATCTTGGTCTTTTGATTGATGACCTTCTTCACTGATTCCCAATCGATGTTGTATTCGGGAGTAGATAGTTGCACGAAAATGGGCTTTCCGCCATTCAGCGTAATAGCAGGTTCGAAACAGTCATATGCCGGTGTAAATAAAATAACCTCATCACCTTCCGTTATGGTGGATGCAATTGCTGTATAGATGGCCTGTGTTCCACCGGCCGTGATGGTAATTTCTGTATCCGGGTTGTAATGTGTCTGGTATAAACTCTCAACCTTTTCTGAAATACTTTCTCTTAAGCCAATGAAACCAGCCATGTGGGGATACTGATTAAAACCAGCCTTCATGTATTTGTTTACCAGCTCAATTAATTCAGGTGAACAATTGAAATCGGGGAAGCCCTGACTGAGGTTAATAGCCATTTCCTCGTTGGCGAGTTGGCTCATTTTGGTGAAAATGGTGGTTTCTACCTGCGGAAGCTTAGATCTGTAAGACCCTGTAAATTGCGGCATAGATTGAGTATTCAGCGATGTTGACAAAGATAACAAAGGAAGCAATGTAAAGTGCACGACACTTAAACAGAGATCATTTTGCCTAAATTTGTTTGAAACAAAATTTCATGTTCAAATCAATTCTTGGTACTGTAGTTGGTACTTTTTTTATCCTGTCATCATTCGCACAGCATAAGGTTTCTCATGAACAGTGGACAGACTTGCTTCAAAAGCATGTAGATCCATATGGCAAGGTAGATTATAAAGGTTTTAAGGCAGACGAAGCCTTATTGGATAAATACCTGGACAAGCTCAGATCGAAACCGCCGGAGCAATACTGGAAAGTTCAGGAGCAAAAGACCTATTGGATCAATGCGTATAATGCATTCACAATAAAACTTATCCTGATGAATTATCCACTGAAAAGCATCATGGAGATAAAAGTGGATGGAAAAAATGCCTGGAATATTCCCTTTATTGAGCTGGGAGGGAAAAAGTATACCCTTGATTACATAGAAAAGACCCTTTTACTCGGACAATTTAACGATCCGAGAATTCACTTCGCGGTCAACTGTTCGGCAAAATCCTGCCCAATACTGAGAAATAAGGCCTATTCATCTGACAATCTCGATATTGAACTTCGACTTGCCACCAGACGATTTATCAATGATGATCGATTTAATATTTTGAGCGAAAATCACGTTCAGGTGTCGCAGATCTTCAACTGGTATAAAGATGATTTTGTCAATGAAGAAGGTTCCGTACAGGAATATCTGAATGCATACACCATGCATATGGAAATATCAAAGAATGCTTCTTTGAATTTTCTCAACTATAATTGGGACCTAAATGAAAAATAATGGATAAGACATATTACAAACCGGAGGATCTCAAGAAATTTGGAAATATCGACGAGTGGGAGCCGGAGCTGGCAAAGAAATTTTTTGATTATTACAATAGTGTATTTGAGGATGGAGCCCTTACTTCAAGGGAAAAAGCTCTGATCGCGCTGGCTGTTTCACATACAGTTCAATGTCCATATTGTATCGATGCCTATACTGTGGCCTGTATTGAGAAAGGAGTTGAAGAGGCTGAAATGATGGAATCCGTTCATGTCGCTGCAGCAATCCGAGGCGGCTCATCTTTGGTGCATGGTGTACAGATGATGAATAAGGCCAAAAAGATCTCGATGTGAGTTTGACCAATGCAGCTACATCTCTTGCCGAAGATCTGAAAGCACAGAAAGCCTTCTTGAATAATGGAATCTTCGGACCCGGTCTGAAACCAAGGTTCCAGGACAAACTAAATCAATCAGGACTGGAGAACATCAAAGCGGGAAATCCTGAAATTTTCCAGGTTAACATTGGTTATATGTGTAACCAAACCTGCAAGCATTGTCATGTGGATGCCGGACCTCATCGCAAGGAGATCATGTCGAGAAAAGACATGGATCTCTGTCTTGAAAAAATCGCAGAATTTGGTTCAGATACGGTCGATATAACCGGTGGTGCCCCGGAGATGAATCCTGACTTTCGTTACTTCATTGAAGAGCTGAAAAAAATAGATGTGAAAGAGATCATTGTAAGATCAAATCTGACCATCATTCTGGCGAATCCGAAGTACTATGATTTGCCGGATTATTTTGCCCAAAACGAAATACGTTTGATCTCTTCTCTTCCTTTTTATCATGAAGGAAGGACGGATCGACAAAGGGGAAAAGGTGTTTTTTCCAAGTCGATAGAAGCTCTGAAAAAATTGAATGATGTTGGTTACGGAAAAGAGTACATCATAGACCTGGTTTACAACCCGGGTGGAGCTTTTTTGCCTGCGGCCCAGGAAGAATTGGAATCTCAGTATAAAAAAGTGCTGATGGAGGAACATGGAATAGTTTTCAACGAACTCTTCACTCTGACGAACCTCCCTGTGAACAGATTCCTGGATTATCTCATTGCCTCTGAGAATTATGAAGACTACATGGATTTGCTTATCAATGCATTCAATCCTTCTACACTTAATGGTCTGATGTGCAGGAATACTATTTCAGTAGATTATCAGGGCAATGTATACGACTGCGATTTCAATCAAATGCTGAAAATGGGAATTGAAAGCAAGGGTGGAAATCATTTGTCACAATTATCACTCAATGATCTGAAAAATCGCCCTATCATTACCTCACAACATTGTTATGGCTGCACGGCCGGAGCCGGCTCAAGCTGCCAGGGAACACTAACCTGATGAAAGTGAAAAAAATCAGAATAGGTCAATTGATATTCTTGCTTGCCTCTGCATGTGGATTGCATGGACAGGACTTTGACAAGATGGTTGATAGTTTACTTGATGGCAGCGTTAGTTACATTCAACCCGAGTCACTAGATCTTTTGAAAAAGAATAAAAAGGATATTGTCATTCTCGATGCAAGGGAAAAATCTGAATACGATGTAAGTCATATTGAAGGTGCTATTTGGGTTGGTTATGACGATTTCGATCTTAGCAGGGTTGAAGTAGATAAGGACAAGGAAGTCATCGTTTATTGTTCTGTCGGATACAGGAGCGAAAAGATTGGTGAAAAACTTCAGGAGGATGGTTACAATCATGTTTCAAATCTTTACGGTGGCATTTTCCTATGGAAGAATGAAGGATACGAGATCGTAGATAACTCACAAAAGGGAACGGAAAAGATTCATGCTTACAATAAGAGATGGGGGAAATGGGTAACCAATGGAGAAAAGGTTTATGACGAATAAATTGATCGTTTTTCTGAGAAGATCTGTTCCGGGACAGGTAAAGAGTCGACTTGCCGTGGATCTTGGCGCCGAGGAGGCATTCAACGTTTATAAATGGCTCCTTCGAAAGACGGAAGAGGTTATCTCAAAAGTGAACTGTGAGAAGTTATTGTATTTCGATAGTCCCAATGGACCAACGGAAGAATTTTTCAATGATTACACATCCTTTAACCAACATGGAAATGATCTTGGACAGAGGATGGAGAATGCACTGAAGGAAAATGCTGGTAAAAAAGTACTGATCGGGAGTGATTGTCCAGAGTTAAATGAGTCTCTCATCGAAGAAGCTTTTCATGGACTCGAGAAATATGATATTGTACTAGGGCCTGCAGAAGATGGAGGAGTTTATTTAATTGGCCTTTCAGATTTTCCAAATGCTTTGTTCAAAGATGTTGATTGGGGAAGCCATTTGGTAAAAGATCAAATAGTCAGAAATGCTTCTATCCTGAACCTTAGAGTAATGTATTTAAAGCAGCTGAGTGACCTCGACAGGAAAGAAGACCTTGATAAATTCAAAGAGCAGTATCAATCTTATTTGGATCAATACAATGTCACTAAGAGAGCAGGTTAAAGAAGCTTCGGATTTCCTGATCCAAAAGGGATTCAAACCTTGTGAATATGGAATCATTTTGGGCACAGGTCTGGGTGGTCTGATTGATGAAATGAAGGTTGTTTTAGAGGTTGATTATACAGACATACCTCATTTTGCAGAGTCCACTCTTGAATTTCACAAAGGCAAATTGGTCATGGGAGAGATTTCCGGCAAGCAGGTCATGGCCATGCAAGGTCGATTCCATTATTACGAGGGTTTCACAATGAAAGAGATAACCTTCCCACTTTATGTAATGAAGGAATTGGGACTGAAGAAACTCTTGATATCTAATGCTGCAGGAAACCTGAATTTGGATTGGAATAAAGGTGATTTGATGCTGATCGACGACCACATTAATCTATTACCGGAGAATCCTCTCAGAGGAGTAAACGATGAATACTTTGGTCCGAGATTTCCGGATATGTCTCAACCCTACAATGCCGAAATGAATCAAAAGATCAAGGAGATCTCATCCCGACAAAATATCACCACACGCGTTGGAGTTTATGTTTCTGTTGAAGGACCCAATCTTGAAACAAGGGCAGAATACAGGTATTTGAGAAGGATTGGGGCAGATGCCGTTGGCATGTCTACAGTGCCCGAAATTATTGTCGCAAACTATCTCGGAATTCCAGTTTCTGCTATATCTGTTCTCACCGATGATTGCGACCCCGACAATCTTAAAGAAGCCAATATTGCCGAAATCATATCCATAGCTAAAAAAGCAGAAAAAAAGCTCACAGTAATATTCAGGGAATTGATTGAGAATCACTAGCTAGCAGAAGAATTTCAATTTCAGAAACAGGGTTTCTTTACTCAAATATTAGACGTAGTTTTGTAAAAAATGATTTCATGAGAGCCCTGGTATTATTGACAGCACTGGTGACAATGACTTTGACCTCATTGTCACAAACTAGGATAGATTCTTCTTTTGCATTTGGACCCAATCCGGCAAAAAAATACAGTATCTACGTTCCTGCTTCCTACAATCCATCTACGCCCAATCCCTTAATGGTCGGTTTTCACCCCTTGGATACAAGTCGCTGGGATTCAGAGTCATGGTGTGATAGTCTGATCACATTTGGCACTATGAACGACCTTATCATTGTTTGTCCGGATGGAGATTCTACCGGCAATATAACAGACTCGATAGATTATGCCTTCACAACGGCTCTGATCGACTCAATGAAGCTATGGTATAACATCGATGACAGGAGGGTATATTCGATCGGCTTTAGTATGGGAGGAAAGGCTGTGTATGAATATGGATTGAACAATGTTGAGACGATTAAGGGTTTTATTCCCGTCGGTGCAGCCATAAATGGGACCTCATTTGTAAGTAATGTCATTCACAATTCGGGAGGAATGCCATTCTACCTGGTGCACGGCGCAAATGATGCACCGAATACCCGATTCTATCCAATGCTGAATGAACTTCGCAATAATTGCGCAGTCGTAGATTCGATATTAATGCCTGGTGTTGGACATACTTTTGATTTTCCCAATCGAAACCAGATCATCTCTGATGCTTATCAATGGGTTGATTCAGTAAATCTCACGCCTTTGAATGGTGGAGGCTTTTCATTACAGGAACCTTTGAATCTTTCGACTCTCACGATCAAAGGTTTTCACGAATACACACAATATTTCAAGTGGGGTGAGTCTGCCTTGAAGGATACCTGCGGTGTGCTCAAATACGAGGTGTTATTTGATGTTCCAAATGGGAATTTCAGCAGTCCGTTGTTGCGAACCATGTCTGATAATGGCGGCTTGGATACGATTCTCTCCCTTGAGAATGAGATCATAGATTCCATCATGAGAAGCTTTAATGTTCAGATCAATGGAAGTATGGTGCTAGACTGGACGGTCAGGTCGAATATAGCAAACAGGCATTCCGACACGGCAAAGTCCTTCCGTATCACATTTATCAGAAAGAAACTTGGATTTAGTTTGTCGGCACCCGGAACTAACACAATCGTTACACTTACCAATGGAAATAACCAATTTTTTAATTGGCAGGATTTGAACCATTATATCTCGGTTACATATAATTTGTTGTTTGATGATACAGCAGCCGATTTTTCCAATCCATTGATATCGTATTTGTCTACTTCCGGAGGAAGTTCATCTTCACTTAATCCGAACCATGAGCAGTTGTATTACGACCTTATGTTTCCAAGAGGTTTGGAAATAGGAGATACAATGCACCTAAAATGGAGAGCCCATGCATCCGATACTATTTATTCAGAGTTCAGCCAGGATGAAAGGAATATAACTTTAGTCAGAGGTCAGGTTGGATTTAAATTATTTGAACCACTTAACAATAGCATTCTCACAAGTAAAAAGGATATCGATTATGTTTTCAGATGGGATAGCGTTTTATTATCGGGGGTGCGATACGAGATTCTATTTGATACACTGGGAAGTAATTTAAAGGATTCGGCATCTTTTATTCTGGCTTCTAACAATGACAGCCTTTATGCAAGAAAGGACATCACATTTGAGATCATGGACTCCATGATGAGTCACTTTGGCATTGATTATCTTGATACCCTTTATGGGCAATGGACAGTTAGAGCCCATCTCGATTCAGTCACGGAATATTCATTGACCACCTATAAATTTGTTGCTGAGAGAGCTCATCCTGTGGGTATTGAAGATATAATACAGAATGAAATAAAAATTTTCCCTAATCCGGCCGATACAGATATCAATATTCAGAATGACGGTCCGATTCGTCAGGTTACCATATTTGATACAAGCGGACGAATCCGATTGCAAAAAGACTTTTCAAATGGAGTCAAGATCTGGAAATTGGATATTACCGATCTGGAAGCCGGTCAATACATAATTCAGGTCATCGACGATGACGGTAAAATCGTGAGACATCAGGTTGTTCTTTGATTGGAGAAGGAAAACTCAATCATTGGTCTTAAATCTTTAGCTTTGCTCGCCTAAAAAATAAAATGAGTCAGAAGAAAGTTGCTATCATTGGTGCTGGTCCGGCAGGTATCACAGCAGCCTATCAGTTGTCGAAAAAGGAAGGGATAAGTGTGGACCTCTATGAGGCGAGCAATGACGTTGGTGGATTGGCTCGTTCCGTTGAGATGTGGGACCAGACTGTAGATATCGGACCACACAGGTTTTTCAGTTCTGATAAACAGGTGAATTCACTGTGGCTTGAGGTGGTTGAATCCGATTATCAAATGGTTGACCGACTCACGAGAATTCTATACGGGAATAAATTCTATTACTATCCACTAAAACCTTTCGACGCCCTTTCTAAACTTGGCATTTTTGAAGCGGCCCGATGTATGTGGAGTTATGGTCTTCAAAAATTCAAACCCGCTCCCGATAAAACAAACTTCGAAGGTTGGGTTACCGGACGTTTTGGAAAACGCCTCTTCGAAATTTTCTTCAAGACTTATAGCGAGAAGTTATGGGGAATCTCATGCAAGGAACTGGATGCTGATTTTGCAGCACAAAGGATCAAGAAATTGTCGCTTCTTGAAGTCGTCAAAAATGCATTGAAGCTTACCAAAAAGGGTGAGCACAAGACGCTTGTTGATCAGTTTGCCTATCCGATTGGTGGAACAGGCATGGTTTACAAGAAGATGGAGAAAAGCATTCGTGCGAATGGAGGTAATGTCTTTCTCAGCTCGTCGGTTGAGAAAATTGTGACCGAGAATAACAAGGTTAAAAACATCGTACTTGAAAATGGTGAGACCAAGGAATATGACCACGTCATCTCATCCATGCCATTGACCTTAATGGTAAACCGATTGAATGAAGTACCTGAAAATATCAAGGAGCTATCGTCAAAATTGAAGTTCAGAAATACAGTGATGGTTTATCTTCATGTTGATGCCGTTGATCTATTCCCTGATAACTGGCTATACATACATTCATCTGACCTTCAGGTTGGTCGAATCACCAACTTCCGGAATTGGGTTCCTCAGCTGTACGGAGATGAAAAGAAAACCATTCTAGCTCTCGAGTACTGGTGTTATGATGAGGATGAATTCTGGTCCTGGTCGGATGATAAGATCATAGAACTCGCCAAAACTGAAACCAGAAAGACAAATTTGATCGGTGACAGTGAGATTCATGCGGGTAAGGTCATCAGATTACCAAAGTGTTACCCTGTTTACGGCATGGGATATAAGGAAAATCTTAAACCCATTGAAGAATACCTGAGTGGCATTGAGGATCTATCAGTCATTGGCAGGTATGGAGCCTTCAAATACAACAATCAGGATCACTCTATTCTAATGGGAATTCTTGCGGCAGAAAACATTGCTGAAGGCAAGTCTAATGATCTGTGGGAGATCAACACCGACTACGACAATTACCAGGAAAGCTACATTATTACTAGCACCGGACTGGAAAAAGGTTAAGTCAGAATTTTCTTCAACATGATCATGAGATAGCGGTCCATGACATGTTCATGACGATCGTTGATGGTTAGAATCTCTTTGATTTCCTTGACCAGGTTTTCTTTTCCGCCTATCTGAGTTTTGAAACGATCATAAAGATCTGTCACGGTCTCAATTCTTTCAGCATCGCTTTGCATATCGAAGTGTCTACGGATCTTTTTGTACTCATCGGTACCTGATCTTCGTTGGATCTCCTCCTGCTCATCTTCACTGATATTCAGATCGGCGCTGGCGCCCAATATCATCAGATAGCACAGAAAGTCATTGTATGTCCAATCCTCGAATTTGCCCATGAATTTTTGTTTAAATATATAAAAAAAGGGAGCAATTTGCTCCCTTTTCAATCTCGTCTGACGACTAGCAGAACTCGTCGAAGGCCGCTTTTAAATTATCGGCAATGATCTCTGCCGGAGCTCCTTCAATGTGATGCCTTTCAATAAAATGAACCAACTTTCCATTATTGAATAATCCAATAGATGGAGAAGATGGAGGAAATGGCAACATATATTTTCTTGCTTGATCAGTCGCTTCTCTGTCAACACCGGCAAATACGGTTGTCAACCTCGAAGGTTGTTTTTCAGATGACAAAGCCATTCTTACTGCTGGTCTTGCACTTCCCGCAGCACATCCGCAAACGGAGTTAACCATGACAAGTACAGTTCCCGAATCAGGACTCAAGGCACTATCAACATCATCTGGAGTAACCAATTCGTCAAAACCAACGGATGTCAGTTCTTCTTTCATTGGCGCTACTAATTCTGGAGGATACATATTGATTAGGTTTTTTATTCAGGACAAATTTACGAAGAAAGGCCTTACCTTTTCTCCTTGAAGAATTCTGTTAAGATGCGGCCACACTCTTCACCCAGAACAGCTTTCCTAACTTTCGTCTTAGGATGAAGTGCATTGTGTTTAGCCACAAGAGTGTATCCTCTTTTCGTGTCGTCGGCTCCGTATATTACCTCACCGATCTGAGACCAGAATAAAGCACCGGCACACATCAGACAGGGTTCCAAAGTCACATAGATCTTGCACTTATTCAGGTATTTGTTGCCGAGATAATTTGCCGCAGAAGTAATGGCCAGCATTTCGGCATGAGCGGTGAAATCGTTGAGCAATTCTGTGCTGTTGTGTGAGCGCGCAATGATCTTATTTCGGATCACAATGACGGCTCCCACCGGAACTTCATCAGATTCGGCTGCCTTATGCGCTTCTTTCAGGGCTTCACGCATGAAATATTCGTCTGAGAATAACTCTATTTCCATAGGAGATTTATTGCTATCAATATTAGACAATTGAAGCTGAAAAATGTCTGTTGGCCTTGTTTTAATTTTCTAACTTCGCAGCTTCATTTTCATAGCCTTATATTATGTTGGAAACGCATTACAGATCGAATACCTGCGGGGAGTTGAACATGTCTGATGTAGGAAAAGAAGTGAGCCTTTGTGGTTGGGTTCAGCGTGTTCGGGAGTTGGGTGGAATGACCTTTATTGATCTACGCGACAGATACGGTATTACACAGTTGGCCTTCAGTGCCGATAAGAATGCGAGTCTGAATGACGAGGCCAGGAAGATCGGTCGGGAAGATGTAATTCAGGTTAAAGGGTCGGTAAGTGAAAGAGAAAGCAAAAATAAAAACCTCGCCACCGGAGATATAGAAATTGAAGTGAGCGAATTGCTTCAACTCGACGATTCAAGTCTGCCGCCATTTACCATCGAAGAAGAAAGTGACGGGGGAGAAGAACTCAGAATGAAATTCAGATATCTCGATCTGAGAAGAGGACCTCTTCAAAGAAATATTCAACTGCGCCATCAACTGGCTCAGGAAACCAGAAATTATTTGAGCTCAGAAAAATTTCTCGAAGTGGAAACTCCATTTCTGATCAAATCCACACCGGAAGGAGCTCGTGATTTTGTTGTACCATCAAGGATGAATGAAGGAGAATTTTATGCTCTTCCACAGTCACCGCAGACTTTCAAACAATTGCTTATGGTTTCGGGTTTCGACCGATACTTTCAAATCGTGAAGTGTTTCAGGGATGAAGATCTCAGGGCCGACCGACAACCGGAATTTACCCAGATCGATTGCGAAATGGCTTTTGTGGAAAGAGAAGATATTATCAGGGTCTTTGAGGGACTCATTCGTCATTTATTCAAGCAGGTCAAGAATATAGACTTACCGGAATTTCCTATAATGGAATACGATGAGGCCATTTCGAAATACGGTTCCGATAAACCCGATGTGCGTTTTGGAATGGAATTTGTTGAGCTGAATGACATTGTACAGGGAAAAGGATTCAACGTATTCGATCAATCAGAATTGGTTGTGGGAATCAATGCCAAAGGTTGTGCCGAGTATAGCAGGAAACAGTTGGATCAGTTGACAGACTTTGTGAAGAAACCTCAGGTTGGAGGAAAAGGACTGGTTTATGTGAAGTGCAACGAAGATGGCACATTTAAGTCGTCAGTGGATAAATTCTATGATGCATCTGAATTGAGTAAATGGGCTGAAGCCTTTGGAGCCGAGAAAGGAGACCTTCTTCTTGTAGTTTCGGGAGATGCTGACAAGACAAGATCAGTACTCAATGAGGTCAGACTTGAAATGGGTGAACGTCTTGGACTAAGAGATAAGAATGTATTCAAACCGCTTTGGGTCGTTAATTTTCCGCTTTTGGAATGGGACGAAGAAAGCCAGCGCTTTCATGCCATGCACCATCCTTTCACATCACCAATAAAAGAAGATCAGGCCAAACTCGACTCTGATCCGGGAAAGGTAAAAGCCAATGCCTATGATATGGTCATCAATGGCGTTGAGATCGGAGGAGGTTCGATCAGAATTCACGATTCCAAGTTACAAGAGCAAATGTTCCGGATTCTTGGTTTTACAGATGAAGATGCCAAAGCCCAATTTGGATTCCTGATGAATGCTTTTAACTACGGTGCGCCCCCACATGGCGGGATAGCATTTGGTTTTGACCGGATCTGTGCCATTTTTGGTGGCAGCGATTCTATTCGGGATTTCATCGCATTTCCGAAGAATAACTCAGGCAGGGATGTAATGCTCGATGCGCCTGCCTCGCTTGCGAATGAGCAGCTCGACGAACTTGGAATAAAACTCAATCCTCAATCCAATGAGTAAGATTCTTGTAATAGGTTGCCTGGGTCAGGTGGGCAGCGAATTGACAGAAAACCTGAGGGAACAGTTTGGTGTCGACAATGTAGTCGGATCGGATATCCGTGAACCGATACAAGATGAAGGACCTTTTGAGATTCTCGATGTTCTTGACAAAGACAGATTGTTTGAAGTGGTTAAAAAACATGAGATCACTGAGGTTTACAATCTTGCGGCCTTACTATCTGCCACGGCCGAAAAGAATCCGGCCTTCGCCTGGAAATTGAATATGGACGGTCTCTTTCATACGCTTGATCTGGCAAAAGAAGGGCATCTGAAAAAGATTTTCTGGCCGAGTTCAATTGCCGTTTTCGGACCAAGCACACCGAAGATCGATACGCCACAGAATACGGTGGCCGACCCAAATACAGTTTATGGAATCAGCAAGTTGGCCGGTGAAAGATGGTGTGATTATTACTTCGAAAAGTACGGCGTGGATGTTCGTTCCATTCGATATCCCGGATTGATAGGTTATAAATCATTACCCGGAGGAGGCACCACGGATTATGCCGTTGACATTTTTTACCAGGCACTGAAAACGGGCTATTATGAATGCTTTTTGAAGGAAGACATGACCTTGCCAATGATGTACATGCCGGATGCAATAAGGGCTACTATTCAGATCATGCAGGAGCCATCAGAACGTATTAAGGTAAGGTCGAGTTACAACATCGCCGGAATAAGTTTTGATCCAAAAGGCATTGCAGAAGCCATAAAGAAAGAGATTCCAGAATTCAGAATTTCTTACAATCCCGACTTTCGACAGAAGATTGCAGAGAGCTGGCCACAGGTTATTGACGACTCCCAGGCTCGCCAGGATTGGAATTGGAAGCATGATTATGACCTGGAAGCAATGGTCAAAAATATGCTTGAAAACTTAAGGTAAGTTATTCAGAAATAACTATTTTTATTGCCCCAGAAGGTGAAATAACCATCATGAAGGCAGTCATTTACACTCTATCTACCCTATTTATATTGAGTCTTGGAACGTCCTATTCCTTTGCTCAGAATCAAACAGACGCCAATGGCAAAAAGCAAGGTCATTGGGTTATAACCAATGCTAAAAAGCGTTTGCCGGGTTATTCTCCCGACCAGAAAGTAGAGGAGGGAGACTATAAGGACAGTCGGAAAGTAGGTACATGGATCATGTACTATAGCAACGGGAGAAAGAAGAGCGAGATCACTTATTCCAATGGTCGACCAAGCGGCCCGTACAAAACTTATTACACCAATGGTCAGGTTGAAGAAGAGGGAAGCTGGAAGAGCAATCGAAATGTGGGTGGTTTTAAAAGGTATTACGAGAATGGAAATGTTTCTCAAGATTTCAACTTCAATGCTACGGGAAAACGAGAAGGATCGCAGAAGTATTTCTACGAAAATGGTCAGGTGATGATCGAAGGAAATTGGCAGGGAGGAAAAGAATCAGGAACTCTTACCGAGTACTACGACAATGGAGATCTAAAGGCCAAGAAAGTATTTGCCGATGGCGCTTTGGATGAAGGTAAAACTCAGAATTTCAAGCCAAAATCACCTGTAAAGGATATGGCGAAAGAAGAAGAGAAATCCGCTCCAATTCGAAACGTAACGGCCGATAAGAACAAAGAGAAGGTAAACACGGGACATTTCGATGGAAACGGTTACGCCAAACTTTACAACAAAGACAAACTCATCTCGAAAGACGGTGTGTTCAAAAACTACAAACTCATCGACGGTAAATGGTACAAGTACGATGAGAACAACATCCTTATAAACATCGAGCGTATCAAGAATGGAAGATACGTTGGGGATGTGCCGTTTGACGAAGAGTGATCTAAAGTCAAAGGTCAGAAGTCATAAGTTCCAAGAAAAAAGTATTTCTATCAGATTTGCTCCGTGCAGCAGGATTGTAATTCTTGCGTGACCTTTTTCTTTTGACTTTTTTCTTTTTTCTTCTGACTTTCTCTGCGGCTTTGCGCCTCTGCGCGAGTTATCTTTTGTTACTTTGCGAAATCATTTATACGCCATGGCCCTTAAGCTCTACAACACTTTATCTCGAAAAAAGGAAGAATTTACCCCCCTGAATCCCCCCTTTGTGGGCATGTACGTCTGTGGTCCTACGGTTTATGGTGACGCGCACCTGGGTCATGCCAAGTCGTACATTTCTTTCGACGTAGTATATCGTTACCTGAAATTTCTTGGATTTAAAGTGAGGTATGTTCAGAACATCACCGATGTTGGTCATCTTACCGATGATGCCGATCAAGGCGAGGATAAAATTGCAAAGCAATCAAGACTTGAGCAGGTAGATCCAATGGAAGTGGTGGAGCATTATATGTTCACTTACTATCGTGATATGGATGCGCTGAATAATCTTCGTCCGAGCATTGCTCCCAGACCATCAGGACATATTCCTGAGCAGATCGCATCCATAGAAACACTTATCAAAAATGGATTTGCATACGAGATCAACGGATCGGTTTATTTCGATGTGGTGGCTTACAATGAGAATCACGACTATGGAAAATTGAGTGGTCGAAATATTGAAGAAATGTTGGAAGGCGCGGCCAACAGAGAGTTGGATAAGCAGGATGAAAAGAAAAACCCTGTGGATTTTGCCCTTTGGAAAAGAGCAGCCGATGAGCACCTCATGAAATGGGAATCACCATGGGGAGAAGGATATCCGGGTTGGCATATTGAGTGCTCTGTAATGAGTCAGAAATATCTGGGAGACACCTTCGACATTCATGGCGGAGGTTTGGAAAACGCTTTTCCTCATCACGAATGTGAAATCGCCCAGGCTGAGGGAGAGAAAGGAAAGACTTTTGCAAAATACTGGATGCATAATAACATGGTCACCATCAATGGACAAAAGATGGGGAAATCATTGGGCAACAGCATTTCCTGTGAACAGTTATTCAGTGGTGAAAATGATCTTCTGGAAAAAGCTTTTTCACCCATGACGGTGAGATTCTTTATTCTGATGTCTCATTACCGCAGTACCCTGGATTTCTCGAATGAAGCGCTAATTGCAGCCGAAAAAGGACTGGAAAGATTATCGAATGCTATCAGCCTACTCGATGAATTGAAAGCAGGAGATTCTTCGTCTTTGGCATTAGCCGATCTTAAAGAGAAAGGGCTTGAGGCCATGGATGATGATTTTAATACACCCATCCTGATTGCACAACTCTTTGAAGGTGTTAAGTGGATCAATCAAGTCAAAGATGGTAAAGCTTCTCTAAACGCTTCAGATCTTGAAGAATTCAAGGTATTCATGCGGTCTATGTTCTTTGATGTGCTCGGATTGAAACTGGTTGAATCAGGTGGTCAAAGCGAAGTGGTCGGTGATCTCATGAATCTGATTCTAGATATCAGGAAGTCCGCCAAGGAAAATAAGAACTACGATTTATCGGATAAGATCAGAGATGAACTCAATGACCTGAACATCGAGATCAGGGATTCGAAAGAGGGGAGTGATTGGAGTATGAAATAGTTTGGGGTATAAGTGGATAAGTGGATAAGGTGACTTTTAATCAGCTTTGGCCGTCAAAACATTTATCCGTCATTCGACCAATTCTAAAATTTTACAACCTAAATCCAGTCCATTGCTGAGTGTGACTTTCTCGAAATAGATCTTTGTTCCCGGTTCTGCCTTTCGCAGAGATTTTATAACACTTTCGCTTAGCTCGTTGCCATTCACTTTTTGTTCTGCGAGCGTTCTGTCATCCGGTTTCCAGCTCACTATAAATGAAACGACTTCGAGATTATCCCTTGTAACACTTAATGTGGCGCACTCTTTCAGCTCTTTTTTTGAAATAGTACCCGCATCCGATTCACAGAACAAGATGTTTTTATTTTCACATGGATGCTGGGCAAATAAAAGACCAGTTCCAAGGAAAAGGAGCAGGGTGAGTGCAAGAGTTTTCATAATTATATAGTTGATTTTCAGACCTCAATAATTTATAGGTGTCATTTTACAACACCGTCTAATCATGATTCATTCGGTTAGCTCGAGAATCTTACATCCTACTTCTTCTCCGTCGCTTAATGTAACTTTCTCAATGTAAACTTTGGTGCCTGCAGACAATTTAAGCAATCCCTGAATAGTCCTTTCATTAAATTCATTTCCTCTGATCCTTTCTTCGATCAAAGTTGAGGCATTCAGCTTCCAGGAAACAAAGAAAGAGATAACATCCTGATCTGATTTCACCACACTGATTCTACTACAATTTACTAGTGAATTTTTTGACACTTGTGATTCACTTGAACCACAAAACAGAATGTATCTGTTCTCACAAAGGTGCTGCGCAAAAGATGACACTGATCCAAAAGCGAGGCAAATAAATAGTATGAATTGCCTCATAATATTATTGAATCATAATTCTTGTTGTATAATGTCGGTCGCCAACTTCAACCTGCACTATGTACATTCCGCGGTCGAGCTGATCAAAGGATAAAGAAGTTCTTCCACGATCAAATCGCACGGTATTTGACGAATAAACACCTCGCCCCATGACATCTCGGATCACAATCCTGCAATCTGAAAGAAGATCATCATCGATCTGGATGATGAAGTTTCCATCGTTTGGATTTGGGTAAACAAAAATGCCCTTCTCTTCGAATGCAAACTCTTCCTCACCGGTCCAATCGTAGATGTTGGTCTTGGCGGTATTTGTTACTACAGCTTCGTTATTGTCGAAATAGATATAGGCCGTATTTTGGAAATTATCTCCATGAACAAGACCTTTTACAGTCTTGATTTGATATTTAATATATCCGTTACTGAGTTTCTGGTTTTTATTACTATCCGGAAGGCGAATGTTCTTGAAGACAAAATCAATGACGTTATTTTCTACAAGAACAATTTCGTAGTTATGGCTGCTGCCTATCATATCAAAACTAGACAAGTCCAGATTCAAATCAATGGTGTCTCTAATTCTCACATAATAAGCCGTGTCATTTCCTGTATTCTGGAATCTTATGGTATATGTGAAGACATTACCATTCTCACAATACTCTGGTGTTACATCACCTGAGGGATCCACAAGTTTATCATTTGGATCATATGCGCCAATTACAACCTGGATATTGCTATCTATATTATCTGTTTTGAACGTATCTGTTGTAATTGGATTGATTTCAACCCTGTGAAGAATAGTGTCGAATATGTTCATACTATCAAGGCTGAAAGAGACAAATATTTGTTCTTTATCCAGTGGTTTAAAATTAGAATACGCCCACGCCAACTTACCGGTTGTATTGGCCAAAGGCATAGGATATACCGAATCAACAATGAGATTGGTATCAAAGTCGTAAAAAAGAGTGTCACTTAGAATTGTACTGCCTACATTTTCATAATCAATGAAAACGTCTAATCTTCCAAAAGCCAATCTTGGTTCGGTTAAAGGACTAATTGAAACTCGCACGTCATTTATACCGGAGGGCATAATTAGTTTAAAATGATTTGTTGAGTCTATTTGATTAAAGGCGCTGAAAGAAGCCGAGTGACTTGTTGGAGAGACAGCTGCATATTTCGGCGGAAACGGTATTTGAATCGTGTGATTTCCCTTTAAAGTGAGGAACTCATAGTATCCATTCTTATCGGTCATTTTTTCTTCATTTCCGGTGATCTGAATTCTTAAGTCCTTTTTGAAATAGTCACCATTATCCGGCTGCCCTGAATTATTTGCATCAACATAGACTTTGCCATTAACCTCGTTCGAAAGGTCCCTGATCCGATATACTACACCGTTGTTACCTTTTGCATTTTTATTTTCAACATAAACTGAGTCCGCATAGGAATATAAAGCGCTGTAGATGTTGTGTTTATAAGTGGCCAGTCCTGTTGCATTTATGTCGTTTAGATCACGCGTCTCTAATATTTTTATCCACTTATAATTCCCATAAAAATCAAATTTCATGATATACTTCAATGCAACTGAATCAGGTAGGTTTGAAAAAAAAGTATTACCATCAATACAAATTGAGCCTCCAAAGTGTCCACTGACGATGACTTCTGAATTATCTGTGATTTTTAAGTTACCTCTATTATTCCAACCTAATGGAGTACAAGAAAAAGACTTTAACCACAAAACGGTATTTGAAAAAGGTTCATATTGAAGTATAAATGGACTTCCCCAATTAAACCATGAAGTGCTGTATGAATATGATGTCTTATTACCAATTTTCAACCGACCTCCATCATACCACCCCAATATATAGATCATATTCAGAGGTCCTTTTTCGATTCTTGTGATGTGTGCATTTCCGTCACCTCTTAATGCACTTATTATGTTTCCTGATGAATTTATTTTCTTTAGGATGGTGTCACTTGCATCATGAACAGAAACTAAATGATTGCCTAAGGCATCAGCTTTATAGTCGCCTCGCTGAACATTCCATGATGCCACAATCGCCTCTGTTTCCAATTTTTGAGTTAGAGAACCAGAATTATCAATCTTATAAACGAAGTTCTTTACAGGCTGAGCGATTGAGTAATCAATCGAATCATGTCTGATCATTATATAATTATTGTCTATGTCTATGCCACACTCACCGTAATTGAAACCTGAGGCAGACGTGCTCGGAATTACATGTGCCCAATGATAGTTCCCTTGATCATCAAATTTCATGTAACATGTGCTGTTTACCGTGTATGGTGAAGCAGGAATGGTTTTTCTTACTAAGGTGTCATTTTCAACAAATAAACTATCCCCAAAATTCAATCCTACAATAACATCGTTAGAGTCGTTGATAGCCACACGAGGTATGCTTAACCAATATGGGCTGCCCATAAATCTAGCCCATTGAATGGCACCTGTTGAATCAATTTTTAATAGGTAGACACCGTGCAAATTCTGATTATGAAAATTTGCAGAGGTGACTACGTTGTTTCCAACTTTCAAAGAGTCAAATCTCTTTTGCCAGCGAGTTTCTGATCCGCCAACTATATAGATATTACCGTCATCATCTGTAGCAATATCATTTGCATAAACAGAATTCTCAACGGCCTTCAACCATTCACTTATCTGTCCATAAGAAGTAGTTGAAGTTATAAGAAGAAGTAAAAAAAGTAAACGTCTTACCATAGGCGGAACATTTGATTAATTGGTTTATTGAGAAATTGAATATTGAATCCATGATGTTGGATTTAGACTACTAAATATAAGCCTTTACCATCGGAAAAGCAAGATGCAATAACTTGAAAAACAATTAAATCAATGGTCTTAAGTACTGAAAACCGCCATAGTAAGGGCCTAACGCCTTGATCCTATGAGTTCAAAGATCTTAGTCCAACACTCTGAACATGTATTTCGTGGGCAAATTTCAGATACAGGTATAGATCGGAAGGGTGATTAAATTGGTCTTTTTCACCCCTTCTCTTACCAAGTCTTACCATAGTTATGTCCCATTCCGGAATGGTGATGATGTACTGACCGAATATCCCTCTTGCATAATTTACAACGGCTCCCTCGTATTCTATACGCCACCATTGAAGTCCGTAATGAGGAATGATCTCACCGTTATTCAACACAACGGGTTTTCGTAATTCGTCGATAAGCTCCTTGCTGATAATTCTTTCACCATATACTTCTCCTTCGTTTTGCACGACGAAACCAAATCTTGAAAAGTCGAGGGCGTTCGTATAAAAACAGCAATAGGCTTTTTCCATGCCGTTTTTTTCATCCAGACTCCAGTATGCGTTGCTTATGGCCCCAAGTGGCACCCAAAAATGCGTCGAAATGAAATCACTTGTAGTCATATTTGAAACCCTGTTGAGTATGATGGAGAGCATGATGGTATTGCCTCCCAGGTATTGCCATTCGTCTCCCGGTCTCTTGGCCACCTCATAATCGAGTGTCTTGTCTTCAAGGTCATCACCATAATAGGCCTTGGCCATGAATCCAAGTGGATCTCCATAACTTTCATCAAAGTTCATACCTGAAGTCATCTGAAGAAGATGGCGAATGCTCAGTTCTTCGGCATATTCTCCGTCCAGTTCAGGTATGTAGTCTATTACTTTGTTATCCAATCCTCCAATAAGACCCAAGTCAATGGCTTTCAGAATCCCAAGTCCAACGACCGACTTAGCAGCCGAGAATGAATTGGTCAGGCTTACATCACTATAACCCTCCCAATATTTATCGTAAATGAGATGCTCGCGTTGTACCAGTAAAAATGCTATTGGTTCAAACTCCTCAAAATCTTTAACAAGTCTGTGATTGATGTCATATTTCTTCCTTCCGTATGTGTATGGAATTTCGATTCCAGTGTCTCCCATCCTTACTTCCCGGTGATGGAAAACATTCAGATCTTCAATGGTTGGTCCTTCTTTGCCGTCGAGATATGTGCTGTTTACAGCCTTGATGAGATGTTCATTTCCCGAGCATTTCAGCAATAATGTGATACCGATAAAGACAGTTGCGAGAAAGGTTAAAAATTTTCTCATGGATTATGACTTAGCCAGCTCCGACTTGAAATAATCAATCACCTTGATCTCAATGGAATCGGTTTGATTGATGTCGGCAATCTCCACTGAAATCCAATCGCACAGGTGGATCAGATAAAGTGTTCTTTGAAGTTTGTTCATTCCCTTGCTCCAGATCTCAATGATTTCCGGATTGTATTCAGTAAAGATTTCTTTGCTCAATTCAATTCTGCGCTGATTTCTGGGAAGGTCACTTTCATTTCTTAGTATCAGCACAGCCTTGTCAGAAGCATCTTCTCTCCAACCGACCAATTCGTTGTGATTCATCTCAGGCACAACATGGTGCCAGCACAATTTCTTAGAGTTTTCATTTATCTGCTGTCGGAAACGAATGCATACTCCTTCAAATCCGGATTCAGCATAAATAATGGAAGTTCGGTTATGTATTTTTTGGGCAATATCCAGGGCCTGTTTTCGAATCGAATCTGTTTCATTTCTGATCAGTTCAATGCAAGGCTCAAATTCATTGCGAATGTCCCAATTGATCAAAGAGCATTGTTTTAGGATGCTGAATAATTGGGGAAAGGAGTAACCCAGAGCCGCCCTCGGTGGCATTCCACCCGGGATGGATACAAGGCCAAATCCTTCTTCTACCGCCATTTCAGATATTCTTCCTCCTGAAGAAAGGCAAACGATATTTTTTGTTCTGGCCTTTGCTTCGTCAAGGGCAGCCAGAGTTTCTTCTGTATTACCGCTAAAAGAAGAAGCAATGATCAGGGTATTCTCACCAACAAAGGAAGGAATGGTATAGTCCTTGCAACTCAAGACAGGCACGGAAATTTCTTTTTCCAGAACCTGAGCAGCAATACTGCCACCAATGCCTGAACCTCCCATTCCAAGGATCAGAACATTATGGATTTCATTCTTCGGTGCACTTAGCTCAGTTTGGTCGGCAATCTCAAGGGCTTGAGCGAGATGATCAATAAAAGCTTCAACCAGATTCTTCATGTCAGTTCTATATGCTGACAAAGAAAGTGAAAAAGATAAATATGAGCGTTTTTAAATGCTGAAATACAAGGAAATATTATGCAAAAGCTGATTATCTTTGCCGCCCTAATTCAGGAACATGCGAGAAGGATTATCAGAACAGGAAATTGTTCGCCGTGAGGCACTTGAACAGTTGAGATCAAAAGGTATCGATCCATACCCGGCGGAAAGCTTTGAAGTGAATGTCTCTGCAAAAGAGATATTGGACAACTACGAAGTAAATAAACTGGGATATAAGAACATCAGCATTGCCGGTAGAATGATGAGTCGACGAATCATGGGTACGGCATCCTTCATTGAACTTCAGGATTCAACCGGTCGAATTCAGGTATACGTAAACAGAGATGAGATATGCCCTGAAGAAGATAAGAGCCTGTATAATGAAGTATTCAAACGAATGCTTGACATGGGCGACATTATTGGCATCAAAGGATATGTTTTTACCACCAAGGTTGGTGAGATCACCATTCATGCTACTGAATTAAAACTTCTTTCCAAGAGTTTGAAGCCACTTCCACTCCCGAAAGTGGATGCAGACGGAAATGTTCACGATGCTTTTACGGATGCCGAATTAAGATACCGTAGAAGGTATGTCGACCTGATCGTAAATCCACAGGTAAAAGATGCTTTCAAGAAGAGGTCAAAAATGATCTCGGTGATGAGAAACTTTATTCTCGACAAAGGATATATGGAAGTTGAAACGCCTATCCTTCAGCCGATTTATGGTGGTGCACTGGCCAGACCTTTCAAGACTCATCACAACACACTCAACACAGATCTGTATCTGAGAATTGCGAATGAGTTATACCTCAAAAGATTGATCGTAGGGGGTTATGACGGAGTATTCGAATTCGCCAAAGACTTCCGTAACGAAGGAATGAGCCGTTACCACAATCCTGAATTCTCTATGATGGAGGTTTATGTAGCATACAAAGACTACCAGTGGATGATGGAATTCATGGAAGAAATGACAGAAAAAGTTGCCGTAGAATTGCATGGAGGAAGTGTGGTCAAGTACGGCGATAAAGAGATCGATTTTCAGCGTCCATGGAAAAGATATACCATGTATGAGGCCATTCAGGAATATACAGGAGTAGATATCAGTGAAATGGACGAAGGTCAGCTGAGAAAACTGGCAAAGGAAATTGATGTAGAGGTCGACGAGACCATGGGAAGAGGCAAGATCATTGATGAGATCTTCGGTGAGAAATGTGAGCCTTTCATGATCAATCCAACTTTCATCACAGATTATCCATTGGAAATGTCACCACTGGCGAAAAAGCATCGTGACAAAGAAGGACTGGTTGAACGCTTTGAGGTGATCTGTAATGGAAAAGAGATATGTAATGCATTCAGCGAGTTGAATGATCCACTGGATCAAAGAAGAAGATTTGAAGAACAACTCGAGCTTGGTAAAAGGGGTGATGATGAAGCCATGGTTCTTGATGAGGACTTCTTAAGAGCTATCGAATACGGCATGCCTCCAACCGCAGGCCTTGGTGTTGGTATAGATCGTCTTGCCATGATCATGACCAATGCACAATCGATTCAGGATGTACTCTTCTTTCCGCAGATGAAGCCGGAAAAGAAAAAAGGTCCGGAATTGACGGATAATGAAAAGATAATCATGGACATCCTTTCCAAGGAAAAGTCCATTGACCTCGGTATGCTCAAAGAGCAAACCGGATTAAGCAATAAGCAGTGGGATAAGTCAATGAAGGGACTTGCGAAACATGGTCTGACCAAGGTTTCAAAAGAAGAAGACAAGCTTATTGTGAGCCTTGTAGAATAGGCCGACCCCAATTTTAACATATACATCGACGATTTTCCCTGTTTCGTCGAAAATAGTGTAGGTCCCGAAAGGGATTGGCTAATTTTGTAAAATCGCCAAAAGCCTTATGATTAGAACTATATCTATAGCCATATTTCTATCTCTGAACATCGTTCTTTTTGCGCAGGAAAGTGACCTGAAGCAAATGACCGCTGATGTTGAGGAATTAGCTCACAAAAAATACAAGGGAAGAGAAGCCGGAACAAAGCAGGAGAAGGCGGCCGCAGCGTATATTGCCAAAAGATACAAAGCCATTGGCTTGACATTTGTTCCCAAACAGGATGATTACCTTCAGGAGATCACTTTTCCAAAGTCAAGTGATCCGCATTCCGGACAGGTGAGCGAAGAGACATTGGAAGGTGTAAATGTGGTTGGGATGATCAACAATGGTGCTTCTTCCTATGTAGTCATCGGGGCTCACTACGATCACCTTGGAATGGGTGGTGAAAGCTCACTTTCAGGAACGGATGAAATTCACAATGGGGCCGACGATAATGCCAGTGGGGTTGCCGTCATGCTCGACCTTGCTCAGAAACTGAAGCAGGGTGTTGCCAAAAGAAATAACTACATTTTCATTGCCTTCACGGGAGAAGAAAAAGGACTATACGGATCAAATGCATTCTTAAAAGATCCTCCTGATTATCTGAGTACCATGAACTACATGATCAACATGGATATGGTTGGTAGATATGATGCGGACAAAGGATTGGTGATAAACGGAGTAGGCACTTCACCAATCTGGAAAAAATCAATTGAAAAGGTCAATACAAATGGAATGAAGATCAGCACCACGGAATCTGGAGTGGGACCATCTGATCACACTTCATTTTACCTAAAAGATATTCCTGCTATTCATTTCTTCACTGGTTCACACGAAGATTATCATAAACCATCAGATGATGCTGAAAAAGTTAATTATGAAGGCATGGTTGTTGTTTCAGATTTCATCTATGACCTCATTGTTGAATTGAACAGTAAACTGAAACTTGCTTTCTCAAGAACCAAAGACGATCAACATACATCAGGAAGAGCGACTTTCAAGGTTACCCTCGGTGTAATTCCCGACTATCTTTATGACGGCGAAGGAATGAGAATTGAAGGTCTTCGCGAAGGCAAACCGGCCATCAATGCCGGCATCGAAGCCGGTGATGTAGTGACGCAGATCGGAGAAGTTTCTGTGACAGATATGAAGACCTATATGCAGGGATTAAATTCCCTTGAAGAGGGTCAAATTGCCAAAGTAAAGGTCAAAAGAGGCAGCAAGGAACTCGAATTTGACGTTCAGTTTTAGTCTATCTGAGCAGTATTTTTTATTTTCATTCAATCTTAATCCAAACAAAAGTCTCTTCTTGTTTTGAATTGTAGCATTTCTGTTATTGGAGGAGGAAGCTGGGCAACGGCCATTGTCAAGATGCTTCTTAACAATTGCGATGAGGTCAGTTGGTGGCTTCGTAAGGAAGAAACGGTTGAATACATCCGAAAATTCAAACGCAATCCGAACTACCTTCAATCTGTTCAGTTCGACACGGATAAATTGTTTCTCAGTCATGATCTCAAGGAAGTAATTGAACGAACCGACATCTTTATCCTGGCCATTCCATCTGCATTCATTTATGAAACGTTTGAAGGAATTGAGATCAAAGATGCTGAAAAGAAGATTGGTATATCTGCTGTAAAAGGAATAGTACCTGAATATCACTCCATCCCAGCCAGGTATATACATAAGCAATTCAATATTCCTTACGAGAATATCGGAATCATCTGTGGGCCTTGCCATGCAGAAGAAGTTGCCCTCGAACGATTGTCCTATTTGACGGTCGCTTGCCAGAACGAGGAGAACGCCGAATTTGTTGCCGAAAAACTTGAGTGCCGATACATTAAGACTGTCACTTCTGATGACATCTTCGGAACGGAATTATCAGCCGTTTTAAAGAACGTCTATTCCATCGCATCAGGAATTTATCACGGTCTGGGTTACGGAGACAACTTCCAGGCTGTTCTCATTTCAAATGCAATTCGGGAAATTGAGGCTTTTGTCGATAAGGTGAATCCGATTCATCGAGATGTGAAGTCCTCTGCATACCTTGGTGACCTTTTAGTAACAGCCTATTCTCAATTCTCCAGAAACCGCACTTTTGGCTCTATGATTGGAAAAGGTTATAGCGTTCGATCTGCTCAGGTAGAGATGAAAATGATTGCCGAAGGATACTATGCAGTGAAAAGTATCGTTGAAATGAATAAGAAGTTCGAAGTTGACATGCCAATTTGCGATGCTGTTTATCGCATTCTTTATGAGAACATGTCGCCCATGATTGAGATGAAGCTTCTTTCAGATCAACTTACCTAGCCGTCGTGATTCGTAATTGGTAATCAGTTCTTAGTGAATAGTGATTGGTTCTTGGTGATTAGTGATTGGTTCTTGGTGATTGGAAAGAAGTCAGGATGTTTTTTATCCTTGGTTTTTTTATTCTTATCACATGTAACAGTTGCTCAGAGCATTGTTGTTGAAGTGCCGGTAATAGATAGTCTGCCGGGAGGAGTTTACCATTATGTTGACTTTGAGGATGTCGAAAAGACGTCCTTTCCTTATTTGTTTCGATACACTGCAGGTTACCAAACAATTCAGGTCACGAGCAATGACGGAGAGAATTTTGAGGGAATTGTGTTTAATTATATCTATGGCAAAACCAAGGTTATAAACCGTAGAAAAAGCGTCTCCGTTAATAATTACTATTACTCGATAGATTCCATTCCTGATGAATTGGCAACGAGCTTCGCTGATATTCTAAGAGAGTATGATGTTTTCAGTTTTCCGGAAGAATCTGAGTTCAAAGAATGGAATAAACGAACATATCTTCATTGTTCAAACTTTATCCTGAATGGAAAAACTCCAGATACAATTCTTCGATTAAGGTATACCTGCCCGTCCTTAGCAGGTAATTATGTGGAATTCGCCAAAACCGTTGAAAGTTTGCGCGATTCTATACATAAATCATTTCAACTTGATCATCTGTATGACAGCCTTTTATGGAGAAATTTAGAGCCCGGGTGTTTTTACAGACGGGGAATTATGAGTCGATATAAAATGACATCGAAGCAAATTGAGAATTGGGAGAAAGGCAAACCTTACCGTGAACAGTTGAAATCGGTCTCAGACACGATAAATCATTTACTGGAAGAACATCTGAATTCTGTGATGACAAATCAGGAAATCAAAGAATTAACTTGCTATGGAGGGATAGACATTAAGTTTTCCAAGACTGGCAGGGTGAAGAGCTGCAGTGATCGTTATCATGACAATATTTTTGATAGTCTTTTTGATTTCGATTGGCATAGATGCAAGAGAAAAATGAAAAAAGCCTTAAAAGGTTTTAGGGTTGATGAGATCGATGTTAAATATGACTTCAAAAGAAACATAGGAGAACATGATGGGAAGTTATGGGTCAGGGACGATATGATTTATTAGCGGTTTAAGTTCTGTCTGCTTCTCGATACAATCCCGACAAGTCGGGATCACTCGAAGTGACAAAACTTCCTAATTCCAAATTCCGAATTCACTAATCTGAATTCTTAAAGTGCTCCAAAATCAATCCCGCTCGTTTCTCTCCCACAACAACAACCAACTCTTCTTTCTTCGCTTCCTTTACTCTTTTGACAGACTTGAATTTCCTGAGTAATTGCTTCTCGGTTTCCTTGCCAATGCCTTTAATTCCGGAAAGGGTTCCGGCAAGCATAGACTTAGATCGTCGGTTTCGATGGTGCTCGATTCCGAATCGGTGAGCTTCGTTCCGGGCGTGCTGAATCACCTTGAGTGTTTGTGAACGTTTGTCTATATATAAAGGAAGAGGATCGTCGGGGAAGTAGATTTCTTCGAGTTTTTTAGCTATGCCAATGATGCTGATCTTCCCTCGCAGTCCAAGCTCTTCCAAACTTTCCACTGCCGAACTCAATTGACCCTTTCCTCCATCAATGATAATGAGTTGAGGCAGGTCCTGCTTTTCATCGAGCATTCTCTTGTATCGTCGGTATATGATCTCACGCATGCTGGCAAAATCATCCGGACCTTCAACTGTTTTTATGTTGAAGTGACGATAATCTTTTTTCGAAGGTTTGCCCTTTCTAAATACTACACAGGCCGCCACCGGATTGCTTCCCTGAATGTTGGAGTTGTCGAAGCATTCTATATGATAAGGTCGCTCAGGAAGTCGGAGGTCGTCCTTCATACTGTCCATAAGTTTGTCAGAATAAAGATTCGGATCCACCTTTTCCAGGCGCTTGAGCTTGTCGATCATGAAGAAACGGGCATTTCTTTCTGATAACTCCATTAGCTTTTTCTTATCCCCTCGCTGTGGCACGAGCAATTTGACATCAGGAATGTTGAGGTCGAGTTTAAATGGAATAGCGATCTCTCGGGAATCACTTCTGAATCGTTGTCGAAGTTCGGCTATGGCCATGGGCAGCAATTCCGAATTCTCTTCATTCATTTTTTTCTTCAATTCAAGCGTATGTCCCTGAATGATGGCTCCATTGATGACCTTCAGATAATTGACAAAAAGAGAATCCTTGTCTTCAACGGCAGAAAAAACATCTAGGTCTTTGATCTTCGGACTCACCACCGTTGATTGTCCTTTGAAATTCTGAAGTATGTCGAGCTTGGATTTGATAATAGCTGCCGATTCAAATTCCATGGCCTCCGAATGCTTTTTCATTTTATTCTTCAGTTGAGAAATAACCTGATGAATATGACCACGCAGAATGTTCTTGATATCGGCGATGGACTCGTTGTAGTCTTCTTCACTTTGCAGGCCTTCACATGGTCCGAGACAATTCTTTACATGATATTCAAGGCATACCCTTGAACTTGCCGGCTTCAATGTTCTTTTGACTCAGATCAAAGGTGCAGTTTCGAAGAGGATAAATCTGTCTGATGAGATCGAGTAGTGTATTCATCATCCTCACCGAAGCATACGGACCGAAGTATTCAGATCCATCACGTATCAGATTACGAGTGGAAAATACTCTTGGAAAACGCTCATTCTTAATGCAGATAAAAGGATAGGTCTTGTCGTCTTTAAGTTGAATGTTGTACCGCGGCTGATACTTCTTGATCATATTGTTCTCCAGAAGCAAGGCTTCGTATTCTGATTCAACAACAAAGTAATTGATGTCGGCAATTCGTCTTACCAGAATGCGGGTCTTCGCATTTTCGTATTGATTCTTATTAAAGTAGGAGGAAACCCGGTTTTTAAGGTTTTTCGCCTTGCCAACATAGATCACTTTTCCTTCTTCATCACTGAACTGATATACACCTGCTTTTTTGGGAAGGGTGGAGATGATGGTCTGGAGATGTTCTGTCTTCGCCGACATGTTTCAAAATTACATCAATTAATTCTGGACTTAACTTGATAAGGTTCAGAACTTTGACATTGTGAAAAAATTTCGATTTTTGTTAAAACTATGCAAACAAATTACTTTTTAGGATGTTAACTTAACGTTACATTTGGTTATGGGACTGTATAGTATAAAGGAATTAGAGCAGCTTTCGGGCATCAAAGCCCATACTATTCGTATTTGGGAGCAGCGCTATGGTCTTCTGAATCCTACCAGGACAGAGACTAACATACGGACTTATGATGATGCTGAATTAAAGCATCTGCTCAATGTCAGTCTTCTCAATAATCATGGCTATAAGATTTCAAAGATTTCTGAACTATCCAGAGAGCAAGTAAAGGAGGAATTGGATTCTTTACTTCAGGACTCGAACATAGATAGTCTTCCGCTGGGTGATCAGATCAATGGACTGATCCTGGCTATGTTGGAGTTGAATGAATACCAATTTCAGGAAATATTCCAGGCTGCCAGATTGAGAATGCCTTTTGAAAACCTTGTGACGGAACTTTTTTATCCTTTCTTGAGAAAGGTTGGTGTTATGTGGGGCATCGATCAGTCGAACCCTGCCCAGGAACACTTCGTTTCAAATATTATAAGAAGGAAGATATTAAGTGAGATCGACAGAATCCCTCTTCCGGATAAAGGAAGCAAAACCTTCGTTTTGGCATTGAGAGAGGGTGAGCTTCATGAGATCGGACTCTTATTAACTGATTTTGTTTTACGCTCACGTGGATATCTCACCGTTTATCTTGGCCAGAATGTTCCATTTGAAGATTTGGTGGAGACAGTTCAACTGTGTGATGCCCGAGCTTTAATTACATTTTTTGTTAAGCCATTTGGCGAAAATGGACAGCTTGAATACCTCGAAAGAGCGGTTCGTGAGCTGAATGTGCCAGTTTATTATAATTCTTTTGAGCCGGAAAAGGACCTCCAGAAAGATGGCTCTCCGATTACATTTGTCTCTGATATTCAGGAGCTTACCGAAAAGATTTCAGCCTAGTATATTTATTTTGTTTAACAATTAGAAAAAAAAGTTAAACAAAAGCTTGGATATTATTATTTTCTTTCTACTTTTGTTTAACGAAAACAACAAAAAGTTAAACAAAATGTCAGAACAAGATTTTTACACCAAGATTGTTAACTATAGTAAGCAACTTGAAGGACACGCATATAAACTCACAAATAATAGAGAAGAATCAAAGGATCTTATTCAGGAAACTGTATATAAAGCCCTAAAGAATAAGAACAAATTCGAAGACAACACCAACCTTTCAGCCTGGATGTATATTATAATGAAGAATACCTTCATTAATAATTACAAAAGGAACAAAAGAGTTGTTGAAGAAAATGAAGTCGTTAGAGATAAATATTTTTCTCAGGACAACTTTAGAAACCACAGCTCACCGATTGCACACATCCAGCACAATCACCTAAAAGATTTGATCAACGAATTGGATCAGATTTATAAAATACCCTTTAAAAGATACTTTGCAGGATTTAAGTATAAAGAGATTGCCGAAGAGTTGAATATTCCGATCGGAACTGTGAAGAACAGAATATTCCAGGCAAGAGCTCAGCTCAAAGACAAGCTCGCAATGGAAGGCATAAAATTTGCCGCCTAAGAACTTCCTTACTTCCTCCTAAAATAATACCTTAGCACCATTCATCCGGATGGTGCTTTTTTATAGATATATTCGCGAACTTTTATTCCAGTACGACTGCGTTGTAATCCCCGATTTTGGTGGATTTGTGTGCAGTTTTAGTCCGGCGAAGATCCACCCGGTACAACATCGTTTTCACCCTCCCGGAAAGAAGATTTCCTTCAATAAAATGTTGGGTAATGAATGACGGCCTCTTGGCTCATTCAATGGCCATTGCTGAAGGTGTTGCTTATGACACGGCCTTGTCATGGATCAGCGATCAGGTTAATCGGATGAAAAATGATCTTTCCTCCGGTAAGCAGGTTGAAATTGATGGGCTCGGATATTTCTACAAAGACCAGGCAGGTAATCTTCAATTCCAGCACGAATCAAATCACAACTTCCTGATTGAGTCATTTGGTTTGAGCAGTTTTCAGGCCTTGCCTATCGACCGGAAAGAGGCATTGAAAGTTGTTCATTCAAAAGCGGCTTCGGGTGAGGATGAAATTGATGTTACAACGCGACCCCTGATTCACAAAATGGCGAAATACTCTGCAGCAGCAGCTCTTTTGTCGATCGTTACTCTTACTGCCTATAAAATGGATGCATTCAGGAATGTAAACTTCAGCGAGATTTCAATGAATCCATTTAAAAAGGAAAAAAATATTTACATCCCAACGGATTACGATTCCCAGACATTTGATGATTCAGAGATCAAAAGCAATTCAAACCTTGAATCGGAAGAGGAAGTTGTTTATCTGGACATGGAAGGCCTCGATTCCAAGCTAAAGGTAAGATTGAAAGATCCGATTCCGGAGAAAGAAAAAGTTGAAGTATATGGACGTTATCATGTGGTTGGCGGCTGTTTTTGGAGTAGAAAAAAATGCTGTTAGATACGTGAAGAAATTAAAACGTCAAGGCTTCAAGGCAGATATGAATGTGAAACGAGGTGGATTACATGTTGTAAGCTATCAAACCTTCACCTCAGAAAAAGAAGCGAGAGAATTCCTTCAAAAAATTAAAGCTGAAACCAACAAACAAGCCTGGTTGTTGGTAAAGTAATCAAAGACTTAATATGAAAGCGAAAACACCAGCCGAAAGCCGTTGTGTTAAGACGGAAATTGTACTGCCCAACGACACGAATACATTGGGAAATTTAAGAGGAGGAAGATTGTTGCACTGGATGGACATCGCCGGTGCCATTGCCTGTCATCGTCACTGCAATAGAGTGGTGGTTACAGCAGCTGTAAACAATGTAGCCTTCGATCACCCAATCCGACTTGGCGATATCGTGACTTTTGAAGCCGAGGTTTCTAGAGCATTCAATACCTCTATTGAAGTATTTATTGATGTTTCAGTGGAAGGACCGGGTCATCAAAAAATGACTAATACTGCCATCTATACCTTTGTTGCCGTTGATCAACTTGGACAACCAATTGAAGTCCCACCGGTTCAACCCGAAACGGATGTGCAAAAAGAAAGATACGAAAGTGCCTTGCGAAGAAGACAATTGAGTTTGATACTTTCTAAAAAGATGGATCCAAATGATGCCACAGAACTAAAGGCATTATTCTTCCCAGATGAAAAATAATACCATCATTCACCTTTCACCTTTCATTTTTCATCTTTCATCTCCGTCCCCTTGCCATAGGCTGCATTCACCTTTTGCACATAATCCTCAATCGGCTCTAAGCCAATTTCTGATCTGCGTTCATTGACATGCTCAGGATCTTCTAGATTATAAACTTCATATATATCAGCTTCCTTATTGAGTCGAAGCTGGCTTCCATATACCTGGGCCTCTCCTTTTACCATTTTTACCCAATCTAATAAATAGACGTAGTTTTTCCTGTCGGCATTATCCTTCATCACTTCTTTTTCCATTGCCAACAGAACTTTTTCCTGAAATTCAGGGTGCTCTGTTTGATGTTGCACCAGGAGCCAGAAGTTGTTCGATCCTTCTTCCCCGACTTTATCGTAACCAAGAAATCCATGTTCATAGAAATAGGTGACAATCTCATAATAGTTCTGTTCGTCAATATGTCTGAGTTGAGATCTTGTCTGTTCAATATTGGCCGATTTATTCCCTTCTTTGCTCATTCGTTGCAATAGTTCTCGGTAAGCCTGATCAGCCGAAACCATTGAATCGAGTTTCGGGATTAAGTGGGGCAGAGTCTGTGAATGAAGAGGATTGGTTCCACAAAGTAAAAAGCTGAATAGCAAAAGGAAAGCGACAAATCCATACGATCTAATCCAAGTCTTCTTCATCTTTGGTTTAATTCTATCGAACATCGAATATGAGTAATTAAAAATTTTCACGAAATTTAATCGTTATATACGAAACACTGCTTATGAAAAGGTTTATCGTTTTAATCGCCGTTTCCTCACTCTTCTTCACTGCAGATGCACAAGAAGAATCAAATGCGCAGGCTCCGGCTGCCGACATTGAAATAAGACCGGGAAACAATGCCCTTGGTGTTGCTGTTGGCGCTACTTCCGCTTACGGAATATCATATCGTAGATATATCAAGCGCTTTGCCATTCAGGGAACTTTTGCGCCTTTCAAGACCGAAACCAACACCCAATTCCATGCAGGAATTACCTTTTTGTATAATCTGGTAGAAAACAGGAGGTCGAATTTTTTCGTTTACCAGTCCAATTATTACCGATACAACAAGGAAAAAAATGGTCAGTGGGTATCAGACCCGAGTCAGTTTGATTACGGGTATTATGAAGATCTGACAGAAGAATGGTGGAATCACGGATTGGGAGTCGGATTCGAATTTCTAATTGTCCGCGTCGTAAGTCTGAACCTTATGGGAGGTTATGGAGCGTATCAGAATTTTGAGAATATTGGCTTCACGGGTGAAGCAGGACTATACTATAGATTTTAGATTAACGATTAACGATTATAGATTTGATCTTATTTCTAATCACAAACCACTAATCACTAATCACCTGCCCTATTATGCCGTTCTGTAGGGGCGGGCTAATCTCCATCACCACAACTTGTTGACTGATTCAAGTATGCGGTTCAGATCAATTTCTTCTGTGGTTCTTCTTTCCTTCTTCGTTTTCTTGTTTCCAAGTTTAGAAGTGGGTCGGAATTTCAAATGTTCGGCTTCAACGATGACTGAGTCGGGGTGAGGCAGATAGGCCGACATGCCAAATTTTGGCACTGTTGCTCCCCAGATTGAAATGATCTTCTTTTTAAAAGCTGCGGCAATGTGCATCATACCTGAATCATGACTGATCACGAGCCGCGCTTGTTTCATCACGCTGGCCGATTGATTAATGCTCAGATCTCCACAGGTATTAATAATATGTTCCAAGCCTTCGGAGACTTTCTTGCCATTTTCAATGTCTTGTTCACCGCCGATCAAAATGACCTTATGATTGATCTTCTCACATAAGACTCTCATTCGATGTACGGGAAGTTTCTTCCCTTCATGAGCCGCACCGATGGCAAAAACCAGATAGTTATTGGCGTCTGCATTAAATTTCTCCTGAGTATTTATTTCTTCATTCTCAGGAATAAAATAGTCAAGTCCTTTGCCATCATTTTTGACATTGAGTTTCTCAACTGCTTCAAAATATCGATCTACAATATGAAGATTGGGCAGACGATCAATGCCGAAATTGACAAGAAGCCATTTCTGAACATTGAGCTTGCGAATTGTGAAGGTCAAAACCTTGAGTCGACGCCTGAAAAGATGACTTCGAATATTCTTGTGCAGGTCGATGATGTAATGAAATCCTTCATTATTTAATTCTTCGATCAACTCTTCTGTGTTGTTATCAAGAATATGAAGTTTGTCGATGTACGGATTATTCTCCAGCACACTAACGAAAGGTTTGAGAATCACGTAATGAAGCTCACATCCTCCGTAAACCTGTTCCTTTAAACATCGGATCACAGGAGTGGTAAGAACCACGTCACCAATAGAGCTGAAACGAATGATTAGGATCTTGGCCTTTTCTGTATTTTCCGAAGTTTCTGACACCAGGGCCAAAAATACACGTTTTGTTATTTAAGAACTCGCACCTTTCTGCAGTTATCAAATACGTAGGAGAATATTTTCATGAATTTACATTTGAAGGTGCGGATCGTGATTGTAGGAGCCAAATAATTACAGGCGAAACAAACACGATAGCCTGCGCAAAAAGCAACTTCTCGATATACCAGGCAAACATTGAAAATTGATAGATTGTCTCAAGCGAGCAAATGGCATAGATTAAAGAAATCACGAGCAATACTCTTTTGCCGGTTACCTTTTTCTTAGATATATAGAGCACATTGAGAATGATTTTATATATCAGGAGACATAGAATGACAACATCAGAAGAAATGTTAATCACATTTATATCGCGTGCAAAAGGAGATGAAACATAAGGGTCATATCTGCTGATATGAAGAAAAACCAGGATCAGCAACCAAATGATTTCTAGGATTAAGCTAATTACTCTTTTCAAATCTCCATTCCATTATACATGACTTCCTCCAGTTTTACATTACCGGCCCAGTCATAAGTATCTACCAGAATATACTTCTTAATTCCAATAAATACACCATCGGTCCATAAAACCAGAAGGTGATATCTCCGATCTCGTTTCTTTTTAGAAGAAGAAATACTTTGAATTTGAAATGTCTGTCCTTCTTTAATTATAGAGTCCTCATCAAAATGGGACGAGTTAAATGCCTTTTCTTCGATCAAGTCATAAAGATCAAACCAGTCTTCCTGGGTCATGATTCGAATTGTGTTGTTGAACTTATCCTTGTATTCAACTTCGATTTCCTGCGAATATGAAATTTGCACAGTGACCAAAAAGAATATTGAAATTATAAGGCAGTGCATTAACTGATCTTTCTAGTAAATATACCTTCAAACCATTTATATCTAATAGCCAAATAACCAAATACCCGAATCACCGAATAAGCAAATCACCATTTCAATTAAATTTGCCGAATGCGGCTAATCGATTCACACTGTCATCTTTATTTGGAAGAATTCGAGAATGATATCCAAGAGGTAATACAGCGGGCCATGGACCAGGGAGTCGATAAGTTTTTCCTGCCAAACATCGATTCATCTACTACTGATTCAATGAATGGTCTTGCTTCAAAATATCCCGACAATTGTTTTCCGATGATGGGACTTCATCCGACTTCTGTAAAGGAAAATTTCAAGGCTGAACTGGAACATGTTCGGGCGGGATTGGAAAGTGGAAAATACAAAGGAGTTGGAGAGATAGGTATTGATCTATATTGGGACAAGGCATTTATTAAAGAGCAAGTTGAAGCCTTTGAAACACAGATTGAATGGGCCAAAGAATTTTCATTACCCATTATAATCCACGCAAGAGATTCATTCCCTGAGATCTTCGCCAGTGTGGACAAACTGAATGACGATAAGTTGACTGGCATATTTCACTGTTTCAGCGGAACTCTTGAGGATGCGAAACACATTATGAACTACGGTGGTTTCAAAATGGGAATTGGTGGTGTTGTTACATTTAAGAATGGAAAGATCGATCAGTTTTTAGATCAGGTCCCCCTGGAAAACTTAGTCCTTGAAACCGATTCTCCTTACCTTGCCCCCGTTCCTTATCGAGGAAAAAGAAATGAGAGTTCTTATTTGAAAGAAATTGTGAAGAAGTTATCTTCGGTGTATTCTGTTTCGGAAGAAATAATCGCCGAGCAGACGACGAGAAATAGTCTGGAAATTTTTCAATTGTCATGACAAGAAATGTAATGTTGGTGTATACCGGTGGAACCATCGGTATGAAAATGGATTATGAGAAGAATGCCTTTATACCGGTAGACTTTGATCACATCTTTGATGAGATCCCCGAGTTGAAAAAACTCGATTGTCAGCTTACATTCAGGTCCTTCAAAAATCCAATTGATTCATCAGATATGAATCCGGATCTTTGGGTTGAATTGGCTCAGTTCATTGGCAAACATTACGATGAATTTGATGGATTTGTTGTGCTGCACGGCTCAGACACCATGGCTTACACCGCGTCAGCCTTGAGTTTTCTTCTGGAGAATCTCGACAAACCTGTAATTCTTACAGGATCACAATTGCCTATCGGAACCATGAGAACGGATGGTCGGGAGAACCTGATCACAGCTATTGAGATTGCTTCAACATATGAGGGCGATCGCCCAAAAGTTCCTGAGGTGGCAATCTATTTCGAGTATCATCTGTATCGCGGAAACAGAGCTAGAAAGGAAGATGCCGATGATTTCCGCGCATTCGAGACACCGAATTATCCTTTACTCGCCGAGGCCGGTGTTAGGATCAAATTTGATGATTATGCAATTTCAAAAGGGAGTCCGGGAAAAGACCTGCTCGTGCATGAGAAGATGTCAAATGATGTGAACATCCTCAAATTATTTCCGGGTATCAGAGGAGACATGATTAAATGTGCCGGAAGCATAAACGGACTTCGAGCTTTGATCATAGAAACATATGGATCGGGCAATGCACCCTCTGCTGAAGACTTAAGAGAAGCCCTAAAGGAAATTGTTGATAAAGGCATTATCGTTCTCAATATCACGCAATGTCATGGTGGAACAGTACAACAAAATAAATATGCCAACGGGCAATATTTGAATGAAATTGGCGTGATAAGTGGGGCGGATCTGACATCAGAAGCCGCCATTGCTAAACTGATGTTTTTATTGGGAAAAACGAATGATCAGGATGAGGTTAAAAAGCACCTTCAAAAATCGCTCAGAGGAGAAATGTCAAATCCCTGAGTAATTAAGGTTTACTTAACGTTCAGAGTGGTTTAAAATTTTTCTGCGTAATTGAAAATTTTGTATTTTGGCAGCCCGAAAATCACGGATTTACTTTTGTGTGATCGGGAGAGGTGGCCGAGTGGCTGAAGGCGCACGCTTGGAAAGCGTGTAAACTGCGAAAGTGGTTTCGAGGGTTCGAATCCCTCTCTCTCCGCGAAACATAAAAGACAGAAAAAGAAAAACAATAGAAACCAATATCATTAAAATGAAGAAAATTCTCAGTTTGATTGCAATTGCAGGAATGTTAAATCTTTACGTTTCTGCGCCAGCATTTGCCCAGGAAGGCGAAGAAAATCAAGAGCAAACAGAAATGGCTGCGGAGGAAGGAGCAGAGGGCACTACTGGTGAGGCTGCAACTGAAGAAGCTGCTGCCGAAGAGCCTGCTGCCGAAGAACCGGCAGCTGAAGAACCGGCTGCCGAAGAACCTGTTGTTGAACAGGCAGGTGACGTTCCTTTCGATAAGATCATCAAGCAAAAATTCATAGAAGGTGGTCCTGAGTTCATGGGAATCGTATTGATCTGTTTGATCCTCGGACTTGCCATTGTTATTGAAAGGGTGATCTACCTTAATATGGCAACCACAAATACAAAGAAGCTTCTTACTGAGGTTGAAGATGCATTGAACTCTGGTGGAGTAAGTGCTGCTCAGGAAGTTTGTAGAAATACAAGCGGTCCTGTTGCAAGTATTTTCTACGAAGGACTTGAAAGATCTCCTGAAGGTCTTGACATCGTTGAGAAATCAGTTATTTCTTACGGTAGTGTTCAAACCGGACTTCTTGAAAAAGGAGTATCATGGATCTCACTTTTCATCGCACTGGCTCCTATGCTTGGTTTCATGGGAACGGTAATTGGTATGATCGGTGCCTTCGATGCCATCGCCGCGGCAAACAACATTTCTCCTTCCATTGTTGCCAACGGTATTAAAGTGGCCCTTTTGACAACGGTATTTGGTTTGATCGTAGCCATTATTCTACAGATCTTCTACAACTACATTATCTCTAAAATCGATTCGATCATTCACGATATGGAAACAGCTTCTATCAACTTGATCGATATGTTGGTAATGTACGAACACAAGAACCCAGGTAAACTTGACAAATAATGAAAGGTATTAATCCAAGAATATATTCTTTTGTTCTCTTCGGATTGATGGGCATATCAGCAATTTTATTCTTGCTGTTTATGTTCTCTGAAGAGCCAGAAGAAAATGCAAGTGGAGTGCTGGTTTGGTGCTGGGCCCTGCTTGGTATCGCTACCGTTGCTGCTGTACTTTTTGCCATCATCGGAATGATCAAGGATCCGAAGAAGGCCAGAAATTCCCTTATCGGAGTGGCAGCCCTTGTCATCATCTTTTTCATTGGTTATGCCATGTCAACAGATGAAGCATACAAGGTAGGCGATCTGATCGTAGAAGGCGGGACATCTAAGATGTCTGAAGCCGGATTGGTTACGTTTTACGCTATGGCAGCTATTGCTGTGCTTGCCATCGTATATACAGAAGTGAGCAAAGCTTTTAAATAATATATGGCTAGAAGAGATTTACCGGAGATTAATGCAGGTTCGATGGCAGACATTGCCTTCCTGCTTTTGATATTCTTCCTGGTAACCACAACCATGGATACGGATGGAGGTTTGACAAGAAAACTTCCTCCTATGCCTGAGGAAGAGATCAAGCCGGATGTAGAAGTGAAGCAGAGAAATGTATTTGAGATTCTTGTGAACTCAAACAATCAACTGCTTGTGGAGAATGAGTTGATGCTTGTCTCAGACTTGAGAGAGGCAGCCAAAGAATTCATCGTGAGTGATCCTAATGATGAAACCAAACCTGAATTCAAGGATACTGATATTCCTTATTTTGGGTCAGCCTATCCGGTTTCAAAACAGATCATCTCATTGCAGAACGACCGTGGCACATCCTATGAGATGTACATTAAAGTTCAAAATGAATTGGTGGCCGCTTACAATGAGCTGAGAAATGAATTGGCCAAGGATAAGTTCGGCTTGCCTTATGACGAGTTACCTGACGATAAGGTCAAGGCCATTCGAAAGGTATATCCTCAAAGAATTTCAGAAGCAGAACCAAAAAGTATAGGGAGCTGATGTCAAAGTTTAAGAAGAAATCAAATAAGCAACCTGCGATCTCAACGGCTTCATTGCCGGATATCGTATTCATGCTTCTGTTCTTTTTTATGGTGACAACCGTAATGAGGGAAGTTGATCTTTTGGTTGAGATCAGCACACCGAATGCCACTGAGATCACCAAACTCGAGAACAAAGCACTTGTTTCTTACATCTACATCGGAAAACCTGTAGGAACCTTGAGAAAGACTCTTGGTGAAGAGCCAAGGATTCAGCTCAATGATGCATTTGCCACTAAGAATGATATCATTCAGTGGGTTGAAATGGAAAAGAACAGGAGAGATGAAGCAGAAGTTCCAAGAATTACCTGGTCTATGAAGGTCGACTCGGATACTAAAATGGGTATCGTCACTGACGTAAAACAGGAACTTAGAAAGTCGAATGCATTGAAGATCAATTACTCTTCAAGAGAAATTGACGAGATAAGAGACTAAAGAAAAATAACTCATAAGGAAGGCTCTGCAATGCAGGGCCTTTTTTATTGGCACAATCTAATGTTGCTGTATTCAACCTGCAACGATCGGTCCTTTTCAATATACGTCCATGTAAAGCGATTACTTCCGTCTTGGCACGTAATTTTTAACATGTCATCTGTCGGTTCAATATGATTGTCGATGTATACGCATTCCGAGTATTCTTTTCCGATCAGAAATTTCTTTTTTCGGGTCATGGCGTAACCGGCAAATCCCAGGTTTAACATTTTTAATTCTCCAAGATCGACACTTTCACCGGAGCCATTTATATTCTGAATTCGATGAATAGCAATGCCAAGCCCTCTGATCGTCAATGTTGAATTCTGAGGAATTTCAAGCTCAAAGTATCCCTTTTCATCGGGTACACAACCAATACTGCCTCCTTCAAGTCCCACGCTGATATAAGGACTAGCTTCACCATTTTCATCGAGAATTGTACCACTAACTAATATTTGAGAATTGCTGCTTGAGAAAATGAATATGGAAATCAGGAAGACCTGAAATCTAAGCAGATTCGATATGTTTTTCAGGAATTGCACGCTTCCTATAAAATACGAAAAGTAAGCCAATTAGTATTAGAGAACTAACAAGAATGAATGAGAGATCTCCTTCTTGGGTACCAATGGTATCCACATTTTCCTGCATGTATTCCTCGCCTACAGCATACTGAACGATCACAGCACCACCATTATTGACAAAATGTGCAAGAATGGGTATCCAAAGGCTACCCGACCAAACAAATAGATATCCAAATAAGGCACCAAGAAGCATTCTGGGAATGAAACCATAGAATTGAAGGTGAAAGGCGCTAAATAGAATAGCAGAGACCCATATTCCGGCGTGATAATTCCTGAATAGCTGCGATAGTTTTGTTTGAATTAGACCCCGGAAGAACAACTCCTCTCCAATGGCTGGAATGACTCCAATGATGAGCAGATTTACGAGGAACGTATTGAAATCAGGCATTTCGAGAAATGACCTGGTTAAAATGGCCGCCGTATCTTCTTTCTCCTTCATCCAGTTCTCAACTTTATACAGGAAGTCCGGCAGATTCATTTGAGCATTTATTTCCACCAGATAATTGATAATGGGCAGACTAACAAACATGACCAGGATGGTTAGCAGTGCAAGAATTGCCTTAGGCTTTTTATCGAGCACCAATGCATGAACGATATTTCCTCTAACCATGTAAGCAAACATCAGGGCAGGGAAGAAGAAAGTGCCCAGGTGATTAAAAAACTGTACGAATTTGAGAGCGGGAAGGGCTGCTGGATTGGAAAAATCAGAAAGAATAGATCGATCTGCCAGTACATCCAGGCCAAAAATAAATTGAACGCCAAGCAAGGAAAGAATGGAACTCAATCCAAAACCGGTCAACAATAATCCAACGAAAATCAGAAACTTGGAAATGGGAAGATGCTCACTGTAAACTCCTTTGATCATTGATGCCGTGGAAAATTGATAATTTTGTCAAAAAATTTGAAGTTGGTAAAGATAGGAAATATCGACCTCGGCGAATTCCCGCTTCTTCTTGCACCCATGGAAGATGTGAGCGACCCACCTTTTCGTGCCCTCTGTAAAAAGCACGGAGCCGATCTTATGTTTACCGAATTTATTTCTTCAGAAGGACTCATAAGAGATGCAGCCAAGAGTGTTCAGAAGCTCGACATTTTTGAATACGAAAGGCCTATTGGAATCCAGATCTTTGGTGGTGACATCGATCATATGCGCCAAGCAGCAGAAGTTGCTGCCTCAGCCAATCCCGATATTGTCGACATCAATTATGGTTGTCCGGTTAAAAAGGTAACATGCAAAGGCGCTGGCGCCGGCATACTGCAAGACATTCCCAAGATGGTAAAAATGACGGAAGAAATTGTCAAGTCGACAAACCTTCCGGTAACAGTCAAAACCCGATTGGGTTGGGATGAAAAAAGCATCATGATTTCTGAAGTGGCAGAACGACTTCAGGATGTAGGGATCAAAGCCATAAGTATTCACGGAAGAACAAGAGTGCAGATGTATAAAGGCGTGGCCAACTGGGACCTAATAGCCGAGGCCAAATCGAACCCTCGACTCACAATTCCTGTTTTTGGTAATGGTGATGTTGACAGTCCTGAAACAGCTCTGGAGAAAAAGAACAAATACGGTGTTGACGGGATTATGATCGGTCGGGCCAGTATTGGTAATCCATGGATTTTTAATCGAATTAAAACTTACCTGAAAGAAGGCATAATTCTTCCGGAGGCATCCATTGCCGAAAGAGTTGAGGCTGCCCGGGAGCACCTCGAATTCTCAGTTCGTTGGAAAGGAGAAAGAGTTGGCATTGTTGAAATGCGCCGCCATTATTCCAATTATTTCAAAGGCATTCCTAACTTCAAACCACTTCGACTCGAGTTGGTTACTTCGGATTCCCTCGATGAGATCCGTGGGGTGTTCAGCAGGATAGAGGACCTTTACGCAGATTCAGAAGTGCTCTCGTAATAATCAGTTTTAATCAAAATTCTCGCCGGAAAGAAGGAGGCGATGTAGGCAATCACCAGGGCTGTTGCCAGTATGAGAATGAAGTCTGTGAAAACCAATTTGACCGGATAGAATTCTACAATTCCACCTTCGAGTCGAACAAGTCCATAGTGTATCTGCAGAAGGCTTATAATCAACCCACTGATCATGCCAATTCCAATCCCGATCAGGTTGATGAACATTCCCTCTGAAACAAAGATCTTTCGGATTCGGTCCACACCAAAACCAAGAATTCTCATGGTTCGGATGTCCTCTTGTTTTTCAAGAAGGATCATGGTAAGAGAACTGATCACGTTAAATGCAGCAATTACAAGGATGAATGCCAGAATAAAAAAGGTCACGACTTTTTCACTCTGATTCGTCTGATAAATGATCTCGTTCAATTCAAACCTTGTTTTGATTTCATAATTTTCGCCTAAAAGAACCCTGAGGTCTTTCTGCACCTGTTTTTCTTTTCCGGGACCAACCTTGATCTCCAGGGCACTGAAAGCATCTTTCTTTTTCATGAGATCTTGGGCAAATTGAATCGGTACGATGACATATTTATTATCGATGTCCGGGTTGACAGCAAAAATGCCTGAAGGAGAAATCGATTTGGTGTAGAATGCCTGTTCAGGATTTATGATGGTTTTGCCTGAAACTTTGGGTGCATAAAACTTCAGACTGTTCATGGCATCATCTACATATACGGAAAGCACACTTGCCAAACCATAACCCACCAATGCCCCAGGCTGATGATTGAATTCCAGATTGGCCGATCCATCGAAAATGCTTCCGTATATGCCGGAGGTTTCCAGGAAGCCTTCTTCCACACCTTTAATGGTACAAGGACTTTGCTGCTTGCCATATCTTACGAGTGTGAGCTCTTCAACTACCTTATGAACTTTCTCAATACCATCGATCGATTGAAAGATCTTAAAGTCGACATCCTCTTCATTGATCCATTTTCCTGTGGCCGGCATAACTCTTACATCGGCTTCGAACTCTTCGTACATCGACTCAACCAGAGTCTGTAGACCGTTAAATGCAGAAAGCACCACAACAAGAGCAAAGGTGGCTATGGCAATGCTGAAAACAGAGATCCAGGAAATAATATTGACCGCATTGCTCGATTTCTTCGAGAACAAATATCTTTTGGCAATAAACAGGACTACGTTCACTACTGCGGACTGTCTTTATCTAATAAGTTGTCAATTTCATCGGCATAGTCGAGAGAGTCATCAAGGTAAAAATGAAGCTCGGGAATATAACGCAGGGAATTTCGCAATTCACCACCCATTCGTCGACGAATATCACCTTGAATTGCTCTGATAAACTCGAGAAATTCTTCATTATTCTTTGCACCAAAGAAACTCAGATAAACCTTTGATACTTTCAGGTCCGGACTCATCCTGACAACGGTAACAGAGATCATAACGCCCTTAAAAAGGCTATTCATTTCTTTCTGAAAAAGCTGGGATAATTCCTTTTGAATAAGACGGGAAGCCTTATTCTGTCTAACACTTGCCATGGATCCAAAATTACATTTTATAAGGACATTGAAGGTCGGGTCGCTATGGCATTTAAACTCTTATATTTGCGCGAATTATCTGAGAGGTCTTGAAGAGTCTGCTTAAAATCCTTGTTTATGCCATCCCTTACAAAATGTACGCTGCAATCAGTGTGCTCTTCTATGTATTGGATTCCATATTTAATATTCTTTCACTTCTTCTGTTCATCCCATTCCTCGACCTTCTTTTTACAAAGGATGTAGCAGTTATTAGTGAAAAACCGGAGTTTGCTCTCACGAAAGAAGCGGCAAGTGGATACTTCGATTATTATATGGGGCAATTTATTGCGAGCAGTGATGATAAAATTGGCGCCCTCATTTTCATCTGTATTCTTATTGGCTTTCTTTTCTTCTTTAAAAATGCTTTCCGATATCTGGCTAAGGTTTTCATGGCCAAGTTGAGAAGTGGAGTAGTAAGAGACATTCGATACAAGATCTTCGGCAAGATCGTTGTTCTACCTTTGAGCTATTACTCAGAAGAAAGAAAGGGAGATATTCTTGCACGTATCACTAGTGACGTTCAGGAAGTAGAGTGGGGCATCATGAATTCACTGGAAATGATCTTCCGAGATCCGCTTACCATCATTCTATCTTTTATAATTCTGATCGTTATTAGTCCGCAGTTGACCTTGTTCTCTGTTATTCTTCTTCCTATCGCCGGACTCGTTATCGGTAGAGTGGGAAAAAATTTGAAGAAGACTTCTGTTGAGTTGCAAGACAAGAACGGTATGCTTCTGAGTATGGTGGAAGAGGTATTATCAGGACTTAGAATCGTGAAAGCCTTTAATGCTGAAAAAAGCGTTGATGAGAAGTTCAAACATCTGAACGACGACTACAGAAATACGATGTCTTCCATGCTGTATAAAAGAGATATGGCCAGTCCACTGAGCGAATTCCTTGGCTCATTGATCATGATCTCTCTTGTTTGGGTGGGTGGTAGCCTTGTTCTTTCTCAGGAATCCACCATGAATGGTTCAGAATTCCTTGGATACATTATTATCTTCTCTCAATTGATTGCCCCTATTAAATCTGTAACAGCATCTTTCTACAATATTCAGAAAGGAGGTGCGTCTGTAGATCGTATTACTCAAATTCTTTCTGCAGAAAATAAGATCACTGAAAAAGCAAATGCTAAAGAATTGAAAGAATTCAAAGAGTCGATCGAATATCGAAATGTTGAATTCGGTTATACCGATGAAAAAGTGATCAAAGGGGTTTCCTTCAAAGTTGAAAAAGGAAAGATCGTTGCACTTGTCGGACCCTCAGGTGGAGGTAAATCGTCACTGGTAGATCTTCTGCCAAGATTCTATGACGTTGAAGGTGGAGAGATTCTGATTGATGGTGTGCCTAACAAAGAATACAAGATCAAAGATCTTAGGGGAATTATGGGCATTGTGACGCAGGAGTCCATTCTTTTTAATGATACTATATTCAATAACATTGCCTTTGGAATGGAGGCAACAGAAGAACAGGTCATCGAAGCGGCAAAAATTGCCAATGCTCACGAGTTCATCGAAAGGATGCCGGATGGATATCAAAGCAATATTGGAGATCGTGGTAGCAAGTTATCAGGTGGTCAGCGACAAAGATTGAGTATTGCAAGAGCAGTACTTAAGAATCCACCGGTCTTAATTCTTGACGAAGCAACTTCTTCTCTTGATACTGAATCTGAAAAGCTGGTACAGGAAGCTCTTTTTAAGCTGATGGAAAACCGAACGTCTTTTGTGATCGCACACAGGCTGTCAACCATTCAACATGCAGATGAGATCATTGTGGTTGATCAAGGTGAAATTGCTGAAAGAGGCACACATCAGGAATTGATAGATAACAACGGTATCTACAAGAAACTCACCGACCTTCAGACATTCTCGTAAAAGTGCATCTCTGTGATGTACTCGTATACATCCTTGGTCAGATAATATCTTACATCTTTTTTCTCACCAATGGCCTTTCGAACGAAAGAGCTTGAGACTTGCATTACTGGGGCTTCATGCAATGAGATCTTTGGGTGACTCAACAAGTCATGACTGATCTCACCTTCTACTCTTGGATAGACATATACTTCGTGATTCTCCAGAATCTCCTCATGATTTTTCCATTTCTTGAAGTGAGTAAGATTATCAGCTCCCATCACCACCACAAAATCGTTGTCGGGATGTTTTTCCTTCAGATAGGTCAATGTGTGAATCGTATAATTGGGCTGAGGTAAATTGAATTCGATGTCGGATGCCTTGAATCGGATATCGTCGCCGATGGCAACTTTCACAAGTTGCAGTCTATGATAATCAGCAAGCATTGATTTCTTTTCTTTGAACGGATTGTGAGGTGTAACGACAATCCAGATCCTGTCGAGGTCGGTATATTCAACCATATAATTCGCAATGACCATATGGCCAACATGAATGGGATTGTATGTTCCGAAAAACAGACCGATTTTCATGCTATTGTTTTAGAAAGGCATCAACCATTTGCTCCGCCTGTTTGCACGCCTTATCAAGATCTTCATTGAGCAATTCCACATCGAACCATTTGGCATAATCCATTTCATGGGCTGCCTTGGATAATCTTTTTTGGATTTTCTCTTCGCTCTCGGTTCCCCGACCACGAAGTCTTTTTTCCAAAACATCCACAGAGGGAGCTTTCACAAAAATGGCAAGAGCTTTTTCCTTGAAATATTTTGTCAGACTAAGACCGCCAACAACATCAACATCAAAGATCACGTTCATTCCTTTGTCCCAGATCCGTTCAATTTCACTTTTCAATGTGCCGTAATACTGGTCTGTATATACCTCTTCCCACTCAACGAACTCTTCATTATCAATCTTATTCCTGAAATCTTCAGTGCTCAGAAAATAATAGTCCTTCCCGTCTTCCTCATTCGATCTTCTTTCCCGATTGCAAGCTGAAATGCTGAATTCAAGATCGTTTCTGACATTAAGAAGATGTTTCACAATGCTGGTTTTTCCGGCTCCAGATGGCGCTGAAAAAATGATGCATTTTCCTCCTGACATATTATAAGATATTGAAAAGTTGTTCTTTGATTTTTTCGAGCTCGTCTTTCATATCAACGACGATTTGCTGTATACCCGCGTGATTGGCTTTGGAACCAATGGTATTAATCTCTCTACCCATTTCTTGGGCAACGAATCCCAGCTTTCGGCCTTGACTTTGATCTTCATTCATGGTCTTTGTGAACAACTCACAGTGAGCCTTGAGTCTGACTTTTTCTTCCGTTATATCGAGTTTTTCCAGGTAATAAATGATCTCCTGTTCAAAGCGATCCTTGTTCACCTTGTCATTTTCTTCCAGTTGATCAAGATGCCCTCTGATTCTTTCTTTCACAGAGTCGACTCTTTCAGATTCAAAAGGAATAATCTTCTCAAGGAGTTCTGAAATTTTATCTACCCTGTTCGACAAGTCTTCCTGAAGAACTCTTCCCTCATTGGTGCGGAAATCAACGAGTGCCAGAACTGCCTTTTCTATTGCTTCAAGAATCTTCTTCCATTCATTGTCGTCCTGCTCTTCTTTTTCATTGCTGATCACATTGGGCATTTTCAGTGCAATGTTAAAGAGACTGTCGTCCGAAACATTCAGTCCTTTTGAAGTTTGCATCAACTGAGCAAGGTATGTTTTCAGAAGAGATTCATTCACATTCGAAGTTGTCTCATTCTCGCTGTTGTCGACAGCAACAAAAAGGTCCACCTTTCCTCGTCGAACATGTTTGGCAAGTATTGCACGAACATCTCCTTCCTTGTCTCTGTAAGCAGAAGGCAATTTGATATTAAAATCGGCATTTTTACTGTTCACCGATTTGAGGTTGATATTGTAAGTGCGGTTGTTAAAAGAAACATCCGACTTACCGAATCCTGTCATTGAAAGTAGCATGAACTCTCTTTAAGAAGGGCAAATTTATAAATATCGCAATGCCAGTGGACTTTTTGGATCATATTTAAAGATGATATACACGATGATTTAGTTGAATATGAGATCAGAACAAGGAATAGTGTGATTTGAAGTTGAATATTCTCCGCCACCAAACATCGGAATTACAACTCATCCTCCACTGACCTTTCGTTTCGGTTTGCTCACAAGATAAACTCCTGCAAAGATCAAAACAGCAGACATCACCTTTATGGGAGTTATCTCGTCTTTGCCGAACCAAACTGCGAATAGGGTGGCAAGAAGCGGTTGAAGGTAAATATAGGAACTGGCAATTGTGGGGCTCAGTCTTTTCAAGGCGTAAATATTAAAAAGATAAGCAAGGAAGGTGGTGGCCACAATTACATATACGGTTTCCCAAACAATGAAAGCAGGCATCGTATTCCATTGGATTTGGGTGAACTCATTCCAACCGACCGGAGCAACAATAAAATAACCGAATAGAAAAACCCACTTGATTACTGTTATGGGCTTGTATTTCTTCATCATTCCTTTTACCAATACAAGGTAAAGTCCATAGGAAGTGGCATTGATCAATATAAATAGATCACCAATCCAGGTGTCTGTGCCAAACTGAAATCCCTGCTTCAAAGTGATAAGTGTCAAGGCTCCCGAGATTCCAATTCCTATTCCCAAAGCTTTTATCCATGACAAGTTCTCTTTTGCAATAACAGTGGAGAGTATGAGGACAAGAATTGGATTAGTAGTCATGATAATGGCCGCGTTGATAGGTGCCGTCAGATCGAGCCCTTTAAAGAATAAGAGCTGATTGGTTGCAACGCCAAAGACACCGCAAAGTGCAAGTCTGGGAAGATCCCTTTTATCCACTTTTTCACGATAAAAAAGCAGGTGAAAGAACCAGAAAAGTGCAAGTGCTCCGGTGACCCGACAGAAAATAAAACCAAAGGGTTCAATATAACCACCTGTCATGACATCCTTGGCAAGGGTATAGTTCAAACCATAGATCAGGTTGGCTCCAAAAAGGGCCAAATGCGCAAGTAGAATTCTATTCATTCAGCTTTCTAGCAACTGAATCAACATTGGCTTTGGAATTGCCAATGAAAATTTCATTATCAATGACGAAAACCGGTCTTTTTAGAAAAGTGTACTCTTCGAGAATCAGATTCTTATAATCCTCTTCACCAAGGGTCTTGTCTTTTAGATTCAAAGCTTTGAACTTCATAGATCGCCTGCTGAACAATGCTTCATAAGAACCGGCCAATTTTGCCATTTCTTCTATTTGCTGAGACGTAATTTTTTCGAACTTTATGTCCTGTTTTGGAAAGTCCTGATCGAGATCCAATTCTTTCATGATCCTTGTGCAGGTAGAGCAGGTGGAGAGGTAAAAAAGTCTGTTATCCATATTCTGAAAGGCTTCTCTAATAAGACATTGACGAAAGTAATGAAATAATCACGGCGTAGTTTGGTAAGCGAGAAAGTCCTTCGGATATTCAACTGGAAAAGAATTACGATAGCCATCCTTATTGGACTTACGGGTGCGTCATATTTACTTTATTCCTCATATGATGCCAGTGCATTTGAAAATGTAAACTGGACAGGCACGGCAATTTTCTGGTTATTCATTGCCCTCTGTTGCCAGGTAATGAGGGATTTTGCATACATGTACCGAATAAGGGTGCTTACAGATTATCACATTTCCTGGCGACACAGTTTTGATGTTATCATGCTTTGGGAATTCGCCAGCGCACTCACTCCTTCTGTAGTAGGAGGAAGCAGCATTGCCCTGTACATCGTACACAAGGAAGGCATCTCTGTTGGAAGAAGCACTGCCGTTGTAATGACAACGGCTATGCTCGATGAATTGTTCTATGTTCTAATGGTCCCGGTAATAATCCCTATCGTGGGTTTTTCTGATCTCTTTCCCGTAAGTCTGGAAAAAGCTTTTCTGGGAATTCGATTGGGAACCATTGGAATTTTTGTAGCTGGTTATATTTTCATTTTGCTTCTGATCAGCGTAATTATCTTCGCCATTTTTATCAATCCAAGAGCAACCAAAGCGGCCATTTTGTACATCTTTAAGATTAAGTGGCTTCGCAGATGGAGATATGCCGGCATTCAGGTTGGTGATGATTTGATCACAACATCAGAAGAACTGAAAGGCAAAGACTGGAAGTTCTGGGCTAAAGCGTTTGGAGCCACTTTTTTTTCATGGACTTCCAGATTCTGGATCGTGAACTTTATGATACTTGCCTTCTTGCCAGTGAGTGATCATTTTCTGGTTTACGGTCGACAATTGGTGATGTGGGTCATTATGCTCATTAGTCCAACCCCCGGAAGTAGTGGGGTGGCTGAATTGGCTTTTTCCGGATTCCTTGGTGATTTCACCCTTGGCCTTGCCGCAGCATTTGCGTTACTCTGGAGATTATTCTCTTATTACCCTTACCTATTTGTCGGTTCCTTTGTTTTACCTAATTGGCTAAAACGTGTTTATACTACCGACACAAAAATCTGATTCAGGAATTTATTTCTGAGACCAGATTCTTGTAGTTGCGCAGGTAATCCTGATTCTCTGGTTCTAATTCAAGTGCCTTTCCAATATCGTTTAGCGCTTTTTCTTTTTCTCCCATTTCATACAAGAGAAGTCCACGCAAATAGAGCCCTCGGTCATATTCAGGCTCCAACTCAAGTAATCGATCGAGCGTTTGTAGTGCTTTTAAATTATCGCCGGCCAGGTTGTATGCAGTGGCAAGGTTTGAATGTACAAGGCTCAGTTGATCGTCCATTTCAAGTGCCGTTTCATATTCATGAATGGCCATGACAAATTGATTCTTCCTCATATAATAATCACCGAGCTGTAGTCGGCCCATGGGAAAATCCGCATTGGCATTTAACATTTCCTCAAGTTCTGTCCGGCCCCTTCTCAAAGCATTTCTTTCTCTTACTGGAAATTCTTCTATATCTCTTTCGGCAATGATTCTTGATACACCAATTCGAACGAGTTTGCTCTCATCATTGATGTGCTTCAGAGCAATACTTTCTCTTTCTTTTGTGGTTAAATCTTCAAATTCCATAATTGCATGGTAGCGAATTATGGGCGACGGTGATTTCAAACATTGAAGAAGCGTATAGATCTCTTCTTCTGTATAGCTAATAGGCAAATAGCGCATCATAGTTGCCCGGGCTATTTCAGGTTCTTTCTCGGAGGTTATGAAATTCAGAAGTGATGTATAAGTCTTGTCATCCAGATCTTCGTTCAAGGCAACGAGTAGTTTATCGGTGTAATTCTTCTCCCTGTTCGGACCATACCATTTCACAATGGCCTCTGCCGCCCATTCATTGCCTTGCTTTTTGTGGCAATCCATACAGGCATTTGGTGTGCCATATTTTACACTTTGATCGGGTCTTGGAACCCTGAAACTATGGTCTCTTCTGAAGTCGTTTCCCATATATGTTTCCCCCGCCATATGACAGTTTACACATTTTGCACCATCGGTGTTTTGTGCATGAAAATGGTGTTCAGGGGAATCGTACTTGGGTTCATGGCATTGCATGCATAATCTATTTCCTTCGAATTTCAACTCGAGGGTATGCGGGTTGTGGCAATCTGTGCATTTAACATCGTTGTGATACATTTTGCTTTGCAGAAAAGAACCGAGCACATAATCCTCTTCCCTGATCTGACCATCTTCATGGTAGAATTCTGAGCTGATATTTTGTACGAGGAATTGGTCATGAAAAGCGGCACCCACTTTCATGTTCTTCGTAAGCTTCGTTCTTCTTGCATGACAGGGTCCACACATATTGATCTGATCTGTTTGCGTTGTGCCCGCGAAAAGTGACTTCGTTGATTCATTTCCATATTCTGCATGCTGGCTTGCCGGACCATGGCATGACTCACAGGCGACGTTGATCTCATCAAATGTTGTATTGAAGACTCTGCTTTTTACATTATAGTTCTTTTTGAGGTTGGTTGAATGGCATTCCGCACACATGGTATTCCATCGTTGACCTCCACGAGTCCAGTGAAGCCAGTCATCAGGCATCACTTGATCACCTTTATATTGATGAAACCACTTCTTTTTAACGTCGTCCCAGCTCAAGCGAAGTACTTGATATTGACCCTTGGGAAATTCGGTGATATACTGCTGAAGTGGATAAACTCCGAATGTATACTTTATCTCATAGGTCTTTTCTTCAATTGCGTTTGACTTCATATCAGTGGGTTCAAAAACACTAATCCAGTATAAACCGCTGTCATTTCGAAAACGATACCGAATTCCATCAAGCGTGATTTCTGTATTGCTGAAGTCGGCAAGCACCGAGATATTGCTTGCCTCTTTCATCGCCCAGTCGTGATGAGATTCAGACCAATCTTCGTATTCTTTTTTGTGACAATCGATGCAGTTTGAACTTCCGATAAAGGTATTCTCCTTTATCTGAAGGGTCATATCGTTTACCGCGACTTCCGATGAGTCGTATAAGGTCGTCAGCGCCAGAACGAGCAATATGATCCCAAAAAATATCCAGGTGGATTTATTGAATTTGAAGAATCTCACAACGGTGAAAATACGGTTTTGGCGTTAATAATTTTTAAAGACCAATGAGCTTCAAATTTCTAATTATCATTCTCAATTCTCCAATCCCAAATCACCAATCCCAAATCACCAATCAAGTCATACCTCATAGATCATAAATCATAGATCATAAATCTATAAGGTATCATCTACCATATCTCACCCAAAATTCCCAAATTTGCCTCCTTTCCAAAAGACTATGAGCAATTCAAAAGACATGAAATTCGAAACGAAGGTTTTGCATGCAGGACTCGAGCCTGATCCTTCTACCGGTGCCATCATGACACCAATTTTTCAAACCTCTACTTATGTTCAGGCTGCACCTGGAGATCACAAGGGCTTTGAGTATTCCAGAACCGGAAATCCGACAAGGGATGCACTTGAAAAGAATTTAGCTGCCCTTGAAAATGGAAAATATGGATTGTGTTTCGGAAGCGGAATGGCCGCCATTGACTGTCTGTTGAAGACCCTTGAACCAGGAGATGAAGTTGTGTCAACCAATGATCTTTATGGAGGTTCTTATCGTCTCTTCACTAAGATTTTTGAAGGTTTTGGATTGAAGTTTCATTTTGTAGATATGACAGATGTCTCGAATATAGAAGAGACTGTAAATGAAAAAACGAAGATGATCTGGGTTGAAACTCCGACCAATCCGATGATGAATATTATCGACATCGCCGCGGTTTCTGAGATCACCAAAAAGCACAATGTAATGTTGGCGGTCGACAACACCTTTGCGTCTCCTTACCTTCAAAATCCATTGGATCTGGGTGCTGATGTTGTTATGCATAGCATAACAAAATTCATCGGAGGTCACAGCGATGTTGTTATGGGAGCTTTGATCTGCAAAGACGATGATCTGGCTGAAAAGTTATATTTCATTCAGAATTCAAGTGGAGGTGTTACCGCACCCATGGACAGCTTCCTGGTTTTGAGAGGAATTAAAACCATGCATGTCAGATTGCAAAGACATTGTGAAAATGGCAAGGCGGTGGCCGAGTTTTTAAAGAATCATCCAAAGGTCGACAAGGTATACTGGCCTGGTTTTGAAGACCATAAAAACCACGATATCGCCAAAAAACAAATGAGGGATTTTGGAGGAATGATTTCTTTTACACTCGTCGGAAATCAAATGCAAGATGCTATTAAGGTCTTGTCGAATTGCGAGATTTTTTCACTTGCCGAATCATTGGGTGGGGTTGAATCCCTGATCGGACATCCCGCTACTATGACTCATGCTGCCATTCCGAAAGAGGAAAGAGAAAAAAGCGGTGTTGTTGACTCTTTGATCCGATTGAGTGTTGGAATAGAAAATATTGATGATCTGATTTCAGATCTGGATAATGCTTTGAATTTTTAATTTAGCCCCATGGCTGAGAATAGATTTGCCGTTATAGGCTGCGGAAAATTCGGTCGAGCCATCGCAAGAAAACTGGCCGGAAAAGGTGCTGAGGTTATTGGCATCGACAATAACGAGAATAACGTAGAGAAACTTCAGGAAGAGATCGCACTTTGTATTTGCATGGATGCGACAGATAAGAAGGCACTTGCTGCGCAGAACATCACGGATGTAGATGGCGTAGTTGTTGCCATTGGCGAGAATTTTGAAGCACTCCTTCTTTCTACCGTTTACCTTCAGGAATTAGGAGCAAAGAGAATCATTGCCCGTGCCAATGATGATCATCAAAGAAGAATTCTGGAACAACTTGGAGTTGAAGAAATTCTCTCTCCTGAAGACGAGGTAGGAAATGTTATGGCGGAAAAACTGATGCACCCTTCAGTTGTTTCAATTTTGCAATTGCCTGAGAATTATGAGATCGCTGAGATCAAGGCGCCAAAAGGAATTCAAAACAGGAGTCTGTCCGATATCCGACTTCGTGATAAATACAAACTCAATTTGGTCACTATTGAAAGAGAAGTGGAGAAAACCATCAAAGGTGAGACTGTGACCGATCAACATATTATTGGCATTCCAACTCCTGATACCGTCATTGAACCTACCGACACTATTGTGCTTTTCGGTATGACAAAGGATATCGAGCGATTCATTGAGATCAACCAGTAAGTAGCTTTCCCATATTTTACCCATTTGGTTTGGACTGGACATTCAACGTCTCAGTCCTTATTCAGCTTTTGCGTAAATTTGCAGTCGCTGTTTAAAAAACTCAGGACATTTTGAAAAAATATCTATTGAATATGATCGCCGTTCTGGCGATGGGAAATCTTGTCGCTCAATCAAATTGGTGCGGCTTTGACGCATATTATGAAAGTATGCAAAGTGAAATGACTCCGGCTCAAATTGAAGAGATGGAATCTACTCATATGCAGGAAGTTCAGAATTCCCAGTTTACTGCAGAACAAACCGGAATTGTATATACCGTTCCTGTGGTCATTCATGTTCTTCATGACAATTGTGTTGGAAATATTTCTGACGAACAGATCAGAGATGGCTTGAGAATTATTAACGAAGATTTTAGAAGAATCAACGCTGATACTTCTCTTACAAGAGCAATCTTCAAACCCCTGGCTCAGGATGCTGAAATTCAATTTAAACTGGCTACTATTGACCCTGATGGAAATTGCACAGATGGAATCGTGAAGTACGATACCAAAGACACCTATGGAGCTGACGATAATATAAAAACAGCGGCAAGAAGATGGCCGTACAACAAGTACCTCAATATCTGGCTTGTTGAAAGTATTGATTTGAATGGAGAGACCAGCGTTCTTGGATATGCCAAGTTTCCTTATCGCTGGGGAGGAAGTGCCTATTGGAATACATATGGCTTGGTCGTAAGAAGTGATCAGTGGGGGACTATTGGAACTTCTTCTGCTGACGGAAGGACAGGCACTCATGAAATTGGTCACTGTCTTGGATTGGCTCATACTTTCAACAGAACTGAAAACGGTTTCTGTTCAAATAGTAGCTGTACAGGTGAGAATGATGGAATATGTGATACCCCTCCACAGAAAGAGGCCTCGTGGAACTGTAACAGAAATTCGAATACATGTTCGAATGATATGGTTGGTGGTAGCTCATCAAATGTGAACCCTTTTACATCTGATGTTGAGGACATGATTGAAAACTATATGAGTTACAACTCATGCCAGAACATGTATACGCAAGGTCAGGTGAATGTGATGAGATCTTATTTCACCAATTCAAATTATCCTATGTTGGTGAACCTTGTTGATTCAGCCAATTTGATCGCAACCGGAACCTTGCCGGGAAGTACGCCTCCACTGTGCGAACCTAAGGCGGATTATTGCCAGGATCTTTCCACTATTTGTGAATTTGCAACTGTCACATACATCGACCGTTCCGGAAGAGGTCCTGTTGCAAACAGAACCTGGACATTCCCGGGAGGAACTCCATCTACATCTTCAGATTCAATAGTTACGGTTACTTATGAAAATGCCGGAGTGTATGATGTAACCCTGACAGTTACCAATGCTTCCGGAGGTGAAAGTATCACAAGAAAGAATGTTGTTAATGTTGAGCCGATAAATGCCAACTTCGATAACTGGAGGTATGATGAAGACTTCGAAGATGAGATGGCTTATGACACCAATTGGACTGAGTACAATCACAGTGGCTCTGGTGTGAAATGGACACGCACAGACCAGGCTTCTTATAATGGAAATTACAGTGTATTCATTCGAAACCATTATGGACAGGCGGAAAATGTGAATGAACTGATCTCTCCAAGTTTTAATCTGACATCTGTTGAATCACCTCAACTTACCTTTAAGGTGGCCTATGCCAGAAAGAGCTCTAACTCATTTGATTTCTTAAGAGTGTACTATACGTTCGATTGTGGAAACAACTGGAATTATCTGGGATTCTTTGCTAGCCAGTTCATGGAATCAGTTCCAGATTTCAGAACTAGTGAATTCATTCCTGCGAATGAGAATGAATGGAGGACACTCAGCTTGAATTTCAGTTCGATTGCTGCCGATAAAGAAAACGTACAGATCAAATTTGAATTTGAGACCGGTGAGAATGGTGCCATTGGAAACAACATATTTATAGACGATATAAATATTGAAAGTCTTACGGGAATTGAAGAAGTAAATGCACTTGAGAATATTCAGGTTTATCCAAACCCGGTTAAGGACATTCTATATATTCAACTTCCTCAGAATGAAATTACGCTGAATTCTATCGTGGTTCGTGATTTATCAGGAAGAGCGGTTGAGACGATTTCTGCCTCAAGAATATCTGCAGACTCTCAGGGTAGTATTCAACTGAACGTAAATAATTACGTATCGGGGATATACTTCGTGAATATTACATCTTCGAATGGAAGTACGGTTACTAAGAAAATTGTAGTGAACTAAACCTGATTCAGTTCATTCCTAAGAGTCTCTAATTTTTCTGTGATCTTATTGATCGATTCCTTTTGTTCAGGAGTATAGGCTTTGTTCTCTTTAGGAGTTATATTGGCGTATTCAGTCTCAATTTCAGTCAATCGAGCCTTCATGTTATCAATATTCTCATCACCTTCAAAGGTATCTAGCAGGCGGATGATTTTAATAAGGTTATTTCGTTGACTCAGGATCTTGTCATAAATGATATCATCATCATAACCATCGGCAATCATTTTACTACCAATGTGCATGCCCTCGATCCATCCGCCACAAATGATCAAAGCAGAAATATTTTCCCTGTTCAATTCCTTTAGAAATTCGTCTGTCTTCCAGTATAATTCAGAAATAAGCCCTATGATGGAATCCTTATCACTGATATTCATTTCGAGACGCTCAACCGTAGTCTCATCGAAAACATCATTTACACCGATTCCTTCTGCAAGTTTCTGAGCACTATTCATATAGAAATACACTTCCTGTGATTGCTCGTAGGTGCTGATGTATGCAAGATCTGCCAGGTAAATGCCGAGATTCACACCCATATCTTTCAATGTGGTGTAATATTCATAGTTCTTCATTCCGTTGAGATAATCTCGATTGAAATCACTCCCCAGTTCGGCGAATATCTCTGCTGTTTCAGCAATGGTAGGTGAGGATCGAATTATACTTTCAACAAGAAGCGCTCTTTTCGAGTCTACTTCATCCAATTTGGCTTCAATATTATTGAGTGTTTCCTCATCAACTTTATTCTCTACGGCACCTTCATCACAGGAAGAAGCGAAAGCAAAAACAAAGATGAAGATTGCCGTAATTATCCTCTTAGAACCCTTATCCTTTTTCATATCAGATCAATCTTCAAAATGGTGTGAACGAAATCAAATGTAAAATTTTAATGCGCGTCCAACCAATTGTCGGCATTATTCATATCAACAATCAATGGTACATTAAATTCAACAGCATGCTCCATATTTTCTCTAACGATTGTCTTAAGATCTTCTAATTCAGAGGAATAGGCATCAAACACTAATTCATCATGAACCTGTAAAAGCATCTTTGATTTTAATTGATTTTTTTTCATTTCGCGCTGAATTTTAATCATTGCGATCTTGATTATGTCGGCAGCAGATCCCTGAATGGGTGCATTAATGGCATTTCGTTCAGCAGCGCCTCTTACAATTGCATTCGAAGAATTTATGTCGCGCAAGTAACGTTTTCTGCCCATGATGGTTTCTACATAGCCCTTTTCTTTGGCCTTTTCAATACTCGTGTCCATGTATTTTTTAATACCGGGATACTGAGTGAAATATGCATCAATGATTTCACGTGCTTCTTTTCTACTTATGTTGATATTCTGAGCCAGGCCAAAAGAAGATTGACCGTAGATAATTCCAAAATTCACCGATTTCGCCTTCGTTCTCATCGCCCTGTCAACTTCATCCGGTGACACTTCAAATATTTTCGCAGCAGTAGCAGTATGTATATCCTCCCTGTTTCTAAATGCGGTGATCATGCCGTCATCACCACTGAGACCCGCAATGATTCTCAATTCAATTTGAGAGTAGTCAGCAGAGAGCAATGAATATTCTTCACTTCTTGGAACAAATGCCTTTCTGATCTCACGACCTTTTTCTGTCTTGATTGGAATGTTTTGAAGATTTGGTCCATTTGAACTGAGTCGTCCTGTTGCAGCAATGGTCTGGGAATAGGTGGTATGGATTCTTCCGGTCTCAGGATTTACCTCATTGGGTAAAGTGTCTGCATAGGTTGATTTTAGCTTTCTCAGGGATCGGTAGGAAAGTACTTGATCAATGATGTCATGCTTGCCCTGTAGTTTTCTTAAAACGTCTTCACTGGTGCTGTACTGACCTGTTCTTGTTTTGGGCGGTTTATCGGTTATGACCAATACCTCAAATAAGATCTGCCCTAATTGCTTTGGTGAGTCAATATTGAAACTTGTTCCGGCCAGTTCGTAGATTTTCTTTTCAAGAATATCCAGATCACGACCCAACTCATCTGAGAATTGATTCAGGGTTTTGGTGTCAAGGTTGATTCCTTCTTCTTCCATTTCGGCCAAAACCTTAACAAGAGGCATTTCAATCTCGTCAAAGAGTTTGGTGAATCCTTCTTCCTCCAGACCCTTTGCAAAAACTTCTTTTAACTGAAATGTGATGTCTGCATCTTCCGCCGCATATTCCGTGACTTTTTCAAGATCTGCTTCTCTCATGCTCAATTGATCTTTTCCTTTTTTCCCTATAAGGCTTTCGATCGAAATTGGTCTGTAATTGAGATATTGTTCTGATAGCATATCCATTTTATGTCGACCATCGGGCGAAAGAAGATAATGCGCAATCATGGTATCAAAACTCTTGGCTTTGATCTCGAAGCCATATTTAGAAAGAACTTTTAGGTCATACTTTAAGTTTTGGGCTATAAGTGTTTTACTTTCATCCTCGAAAAGAGCTTTTAAAGGATCGATCAATTCAATAACTTCTGATTTGTCCTCAGGCACTGTCAGATAATATGCCTTTCCTTTTTCAATGCAAAAACTCATACCGATCAGGTCGGCCTTCAATGGATCGAGTCCAGTTGTTTCGGTATCAAAGCATATTTCCTTAGCCTTGCCAATTTCATCGAGGACTTTCTGAACACCTTCTTTGCCTTCAAGCAGAATATATTCGTGCTCTGTATTCTCAGCTGTATTAAATGACTCTACAATGCTTTCCTCAGAACTAAAACCATTTGATTCTCCTTCTTCAGGAAAAAGGGAAGTCTGAGTGCCGGCGGCGGTCGACTGTATTTCTTTGTTCAGAATTCTTTTCGACAAGGTCCTGAATTCAAGGTCGCTGAATAATTCATGCAACTTTTCCCTGTCCATATCTTCTTTGATCAACTCTTTCTCGTCGAATTCTATCGGCGCATCAGTAATTATTGTAGCCAGCATTTTTGACATGAATGCCTGCTCTTTGTTGTCCTCGACCTTTTCTTTCAGCTTTCCTTTCAGTTCATCCGTATGTTCATACAATCCTTCCATGCTGCCATATTGCTGCACTAGTTTGGATGCTGTTTTTTCTCCTACGCCAGGGATTCCAGGGATATTATCAACCGCATCTCCCCACATTCCAAGAATGTCGATCAGTTGTTCAGGTCTCTCTATGCCGTATTTCTCACAAACTTCTTTTACTCCTAAGACCTCCGGTTTATTTCCGCTTCTGGCCGGTTTATAGATCTTGATGTTATCCGAGACTAGCTGTCCGAAATCCTTATCAGGTGTCATCATGAATGTTTCGTACCCTTCTTTTTCTGCTTTCTTAGCCAGGGTTCCAATAACATCATCCGCTTCGTAACCTTCAGATAGAAGAATAGGAATATTAAAGGCCTTGATAATGTCCTTGATGTATGGAAGTGCCATTCTGATATCTTCTGGCATGGCCTCCCTGTTGGCTTTGTACTCTGTATACTCGGTATGTCTCACCGTATCAGACGGCGCGTCGAAAACTACGGCTATATGACTTGGATTTTCCGAATTTAAAAGATCCACCAGTGTATTCGTGAAACCTAATATTGCCGCCGTATTTAATCCCTTTGAATTAATGGGATTAAAATGTCGATTGTTATTCAGGGCAAAATATGCGCGATAGATGAGCGCGAATGCGTCGAGAAGAAATAGCTTTTTTTCCATTTATTTAAGCCTGTGTGAAGGCTTAAATGTACGGAATTAAGAAGTAGAAGCAGAAGGGAAGAAGCAGTCTTTTAAAGTCCGAAAGCCTCCTTCAGTTTGTCAACGTAATCGAGTTTTTCCCAGGTGAAAGTTTCAACTTCCATTTCTAACTTTTCGTTGTTTCCATCTACGAAACTAACTTTCTTGGTTTCTGGGTCTCTGCCCATATGGCCATATGCAGCAGTATCCGAATAAATAGGAGAGAGCAAATTCAACCTTCTGATAAGTGCAGCCGGACGAAGGTCGAATACTTCTGAAATTTTTTCGGCGATCTCCCCGTCACTCATATCAACTTTTGCAGTACCGTAAGTATCTATAAAAACACCCATTGGTTTTGCAACTCCAATGGCATAAGATACCTGTGCAAGAACTTCATCGCACAATCCGGCAGCAACCATATTCTTGGCAATATGTCTCATGGCATAAGCAGCTGAACGGTCAACCTTTGAAGGGTCTTTTCCGCTAAAGGCTCCACCACCGTGAGCCCCTTTCCCGCCATAAGTATCAACAATGATCTTTCTTCCTGTCAATCCGGTATCACCATGGGGTCCACCGATAACAAATTTTCCGGTTGGATTAATGTGATAAGTAATATCATCGGTGAAAAGTTGTTGAGTTTTTTCATCCAATTGACTGATCACTCTTGGCATAAGAATATCATGAACATCCTGCTTGATCTTGTCGAGCATGGTTCTTTCTTCATCAAATTCATCGTGTTGAGTTGAGACAACGATATCCGTTATCTTAATCGGATTGTTATTGTCATCATACAACAATGTAACCTGAGCTTTTGAATCAGGTCTTAAATAAGTCATTTCCTTTTCTTCCTTCCTTATTTCAGCAAGAATTTTCAGAATTCTATGTGAAAGATCAAGAGCCAATGGCATGTAGTTGGCAGTTTCATTCGTTGCATATCCGAACATCATTCCCTGGTCACCGGCACCTTGCTCATCCGGATCGGCTACTTCAACACCTCTGTTAATATCGGGAGATTGTTCGTGAATGGCAGAGATCACACCACAGGCATCCCCGTCGAACATATACTCAGATTTTGTGTAACCAATTCTGTTGATCACATCTCTGGCAACTTTCTGAACGTCGATATATGCCGAGGATTTTACTTCACCACTTAAAACGGCTAGACCGGTTGTTACCAATGTTTCACAGGCAACCTTGGACGAATTATCCAATGCGAGAAAATGATCCAGAATGGCATCTGAAATTTGATCTGCAACCTTGTCTGGGTGTCCTTCTGATACGGACTCTGAAGTAAATAAATATGACATGCTCGAAATTTTAAGGGCGCTAATTTAAGGAAATATGTTGTCAGTCGTCAGTCTCCACCAGTGGTTCACTTTATTGAACTTCAGCTTCAAATATTTTATTGAATTGTCTCAAGATCTGTTTCCTTTCGTAGTTGTATCCAAGTTGAGTAATTCCAAATGCAAATACATACATTATTAGAGGGGAGAAAACGGCCCAGGTAAATTCACCTGAATTCAACATGGATATGAAGATTGCCAGCGTGGCAAAACTTACTCCCGTTATCCAGATTATCAGGAAAATTCTAACAGCCACACGCAATCTTAACTTAACCTTGACAAGACTTCCAAAACTATTTCCTTCTATTGCTCCTGTGATAACCGGAGCAAAGGAATTTCTTCTTGTATAGAGAATCTGATACAAAAGGAATTTTCCATCACCAATGCTGCCTTTAAAGATCTTATGCCTCGGTACTTTGCTATTGTATTGAGGCATTGAGAAGAATGAACCTTCATGCACAACATCATATAATCTTGCAGTGCATGCTTCGGCACTTAATCGAGATTTCAAGATAAAGTCGTCGCCTGGAATTAGTATCATGAAGCGCGTTCGGCTCTGTTTTTTATCACATGAAGGATATTATCCTGAATATCCCGCATAATGTATTTCGACCAGATTCCGGCATAGAAATTCATATGAGTAGATAACCTAAATCTGGATTCAAGGTGGAGAATATATTTTTTGTCTCCGATCTTTTCCAACTCATATTTTCCGTGCAAAACGTCGAAGTATTTACCGCCAACAACTACATGCTCATCAAGAGCTTTTGGAGGAACAGATTTAGGATCCACTTCAATGTCGAAACCCAGAATTTTCTTCTCTTCCATTTCTGTGACAGTTTCAGTGAAGTACAGGCCTCTTTCAAAAGTGGCTATTCTCACACCTCCCACAGACACCGTATCCAAAACAGCTTCCAATGGTCTTGGAAAACCCATAAACTGGAAAAGAGAATACTCGTTTTCACCTTCTTGAATTTCATCCACCCTGGTGATCAGATTCCAGATAATTTCATCGGTGGCCCTGATCTCAATGGCCGTTTTTTCTTCGAAGTATTTATCGGAAACACCTATCATGCTCTCAATTGGAGCTAAGGCCAGTGGGATAAGAAGTATGAGTGAAAAGGAAAATTTGTTCTTGTCCCGATAGAAAACATTTACTCCAATCCATCCGCCAAAACCTGCCATGGCTAACAGAACTGGCAGTACCATAATAAGACAAATGCTTCCTTCCTTAAAAAGAAAAAAGGCAGAGAATATAAAGCCTATAACGGCATAAAGTGGTGCCATCTTCTTTAATATCCCATATCCACTATCAATTCCCGTGTTGAAGTAAGCAGTGATCATACCCATCACAAAAGGAACAAGAAAGAGAAAGGCAACAGATAGGAGTCCGTTTGTCACCCAATCTGATTCAATATTGAAGAAAAGGAAGCACAAGCAGGCATAGACAATGCCAAAAAGCACCCCTTTTAAAATGCGGTACAAGTCATTCATTTGTTTTCATTAAATCGGAAATCGGAAATCGGAAATCGGAAATCGGAAATCGGAAATCGGAAATCGGAAATCGGAAATCGGAAATCATTTCCCCGTAAGTTCTCTGAAAACATCTTCCAAATTTCCAGATCCTTCCGACATCTGCGCAATTTCAATGTCGTTGTCGATGGAATACTTCATGACCTCTTTTTTGAGATCAGAGAGTTTCTCAGCGGAGAATTCAACTTTATTTCCTTCAATTTTAAAGCTGCTCTCGGCAAATGAATTTGAAAGTGATTCAGCGTCGACACTCTTTTCAAATTCCACAATGAGTTTGTTACCGCTTCCTTTTTTATTTCTGAGACTCTTTACATCTTCATTGGCCACGATTTCACCTTCATTGATAATAATGGCTCGGTCGCAGATAGCCTCCACTTCCTGCATAATATGAGTAGACAACATAATGGTCTTGTTCTGGCCAATTTCCTTGATCAATTGTCTAATCTCCAATATTTGATTAGGATCTAGTCCGGTTGTAGGTTCGTCCAAAATCAACACCTCAGGATCATGAATGAATGCCTGGGCAAGTCCAACTCTCTGTTTATACCCTTTCGACAGAGCGCCGATCTTTTTGTGTTTTTCTTTCTCTAATCCTACCAGTGTGATTATCTCTTCGACCCTTTTCTTCAAGTCCTTGATGCCATAAAGTCCACCGGCAAATTCAAGATATTCCTTTACATACATTTCGTAGTAAAGAGGGTTGTTTTCAGGAAGATAACCGAGTTTCTGTTTGATCTCCATTTCTTTTTCACCGACGTCTAATCCACAGACATTTACCGCGCCTTCATTTTGAGGGATATATCCTGTGATGATCTTCATCATGGTTGATTTACCGGCTCCATTAGGACCGAGAAAACCAACTATTTCGCCTGGCTTGACCTCAAATGATACATTGTTCAGGGCTTTTTGCTCTCCATAAATCTTGCTCACCCTGTTTACTGAAATTGACATCCTGAAAACTTTAAAGCGAAAATACTGAATTCAGTCGTCTTCATGAGAATAGGGTATGAGCTTATTTGTGTATAATTGATTCGATGAAAGGCACGGTGATCAAAACAACCGGAAGTTTCTACTGGGTTAAGGATTCTGACAAGAACATTCTTGAATGCCGACTCAAAGGAAATTTGAGATTGAAGGATTATAAATTCACGAATCCTGTAGTAGTGGGAGACAAAGTGAATATTGAAGAGAGTAGCAGTGGAGATTGGCTTATTTCAGGAATTGAAGAAAGAAGAAATTATATCGTAAGACGCTCTATTAATCTTTCGAAACAGATGCACATCATAGCGTCGAACATTGACCAGGCTGTTTTGATGGCTACCATTTCTCATCCAAAAACCTATCTGGAATTCATCGATCGCTATCTTGTTACAGCTGAAGCCTATCACATTCCTTCGGTAATCATTTTCAATAAGACAGATCTGTATTCTGAGCAAGAGTTAGCTGAACTGGATGAGTATTTCGACCTGTATACAAGCATTGGATATAAATGTATCAAGCTTTCAGCTTTAAAAGATGAAAACATCGACGAAGTCAGGGAAATGATGAAGGATAAAATCACCTTGTTTTCAGGCTATTCCGGTGTCGGCAAATCAACCCTGCTGAATCGATTGGACTCAGACTTAAATCTGAAGACCTCTGAAGTTTCTGAAGCATATGACAAAAGTGGGAAGCACACTACAACTTTTGCAGAAATGCATGAAGTCAAAGGTGTGGGAATGGTTATAGACACACCGGGAATTAAAGGTCTGGGTGTAATCAATATTCCCAAAGAAGAGATATCACATTACTTCCCTGAAATGCTCGATTTGATTCCAAATTGTAAGTTCCACAACTGCCTGCATATTGATGAGCCAAAATGCGCTATCAAAAAGGCAATAGAGGATGGAAGGATATCAATATCCAGGTATAAAAGTTATCTGAGTATTTACGACGAAGAGAAGGAAAAGTACAGGTAGTTTATTCCATTGAGGCCACGATCTCCTCTGTCATCTCCATGTTGTGGAAGACATTGGTCACGTCATCATCCTCTTCGAATTTCTCAATCATATTGAGGATGGTCTTTGCCGCGTGAACATCAATTTCAGACGTTGAATTTGGAATTCTCTGAAGGTCGGCACTTTCTGCTTCAATGCCCAGATCTTCGAGCTTCTTTTGCATATTGCCGAAGTCTTCAAATGAAGTATAGACCATGATTACACCGTCCTCTTTTTCAACTTCTTCAGCACCTCCGTCAATCAATTCCATTTCGAATTCATCCGCATCCATTTCGCCAATTTTTTCTTCTGGAATAGTGAAAACACCCTTTCTGGTGAAAATGAATTCAAGCGATCCATTGGTGCCGAGGTTACCACTGTACTTGGTGAAAATTGCCCGCACATTACTAACTGTTCGATTCAGATTGTCGGTGGAAGCTTCTACGAAAATGGCAATACCGTTTGGACCATAACCTTCATAGCTCGTTTCCTCATAATTGGCACTGTCCTTATCGGCGGCTTTTTTAATGGCCCTTTCAATATTGTCCTTGGGCATATTGGCACCTTTGGCATTTGCAATGGCCAGTCTTAATCGTGGATTAGCATCCGGATCACCACTGCCTCCTTCTTTAACGGCAATCGTAATTTCCTTGATGATCTTGGTAAAGATCTTACCTCTTTTGGCATCAAGTGCCCCTTTCTTTCTCTTGATCGTCGACCATTTACTGTGACCTGACATAATGTTTCCCTATTTATTTTTCAAAAACCAAGTTAAGAAATTGAGTACACTGCCATATGGCAGTTCAAATGATAAATTTTAGATTATAAATTAAAAGGAGTTAAATCCATTTAAAATTTAACATGCAAGATTTATAATTAATCAAGTTGTAGCACTGCCATAAAAGCCTGCTGAGGCACTTCCACATTACCAACCTGCCTCATTCTCTTCTTTCCTTTCTTCTGCTTTTCTAGCAATTTTCTTTTCCTGGTAATATCTCCTCCGTAACACTTGGCAGTTACATCTTTTCTTAAAGCTTTCACCGTTTCCCTTGCCTGAATTTTTGTTCCGATGGCTGCTTGAATGGCGATGTCGAATTGCTGTCTTGGAATCAATTCTCTCAGCTTCAGACAGATTTTTTTGCCGAGGTCGTAGGCCTTATCTCTGTGAATCAAAGATGAAAGCGCATCCACCTGATCACCATTCAAAAGAATGTCGAGTTTGATTAGATCAGATTGCCGGTATCCAATAGGATGATAATCGAAGGAAGCATAACCTTTGGATACTGTCTTCAGCCTGTCGTAAAAATCAAAAACGATTTCGGCCAAAGGCATTAAAAAGGTCAATTCAACACGATCTGATGTCAAATAAACCTGGTTCTGAATTTCACCTCTTTTCTCAATGCATAAGGAAATTATTGGGCCGATGAATTCAGCTTTCGTAATCACCTGCGCCTTGATATAAGGCTCTTCAACTTTGTCCAGCACCGTCGTTTCCGGAAGGTCGGATGGGTTATTGACGACCATTTCTTCTTCCGGATTCTTCGTTAAAAAGGCCTTGTAAGATACGTTTGGCACGGTTGTGATTACCGTCATTCCAAATTCCCTTTCCAGTCTCTCCTGAATGATTTCCATATGCAGCATGCCAAGGAATCCACAACGGAATCCAAAGCCCAAAGCAGCCGATGATTCAGGTTCGAATATCAGGGAAGCATCATTCAACTGCAGCTTACCCATAGCTTCGCGAAGGTCTTCGTAATCATCCGTATCTACCGGATAAATCCCGGCGAAAACCATGGGTTTTACATTTTCAAATCCTTCTATTGCATTTGTAGCTGGATTGTCCAATGTTGTAATGGTGTCACCCACTTTTACTTCTCTCGCTTCTTTAATACCTGAAATAATGTATCCCACATTCCCGGCCTCAAGTTCCTTTCTGGGTTCCTGCTTTAATTTCAGAACGCCAATTTCTTCCGCAATGTATTCTTTGCTGGTGGCCATGAACTTAACTCGATCGCCTTTTTGGATCTTTCCATTTACCACCTTGAAATAGGCATTGATACCTCTGTAGGCATCAAAAACACTGTCGAAGATCATAGCCTGGAGTGGCTGATCGGCATCACCTTCCGGAGCGGGAATTCGATCAACAATGGCTTTCAAAATACCCTGGATTCCAATTCCTGTTTTTGCACTCGCTTCCAGAATGTCTTCTCTGTCACAACCGATCAGATCAACGATCTGATCCTTTACTTCCTCCGGCATGGCGCTGGGAAGATCGATCTTGTTCAAAACCGGAATAATCTCCAGGTCGTTATCAAATGCGAGGTAAAGATTAGAAATGGTCTGTGCCTGGATTCCTTGAGCCGCGTCTACAATGAGAAGTGCACCTTCACATGCAGCAATCGACCTGGAAACTTCATATGAGAAATCCACGTGACCCGGTGTATCGATTAGGTTCAAGGTGTAATCCTGCCCATCCATGTTGTAATTCATCTGAATGGCGTGGCTCTTAATTGTAATTCCTCGCTCGCGCTCGAGATCCATATCGTCAAGAGTCTGTTCCTTAAGCTCCCTGTCAGAGATCGTATTTGTCTCCTGAAGAAGCCTGTCGGCCAGTGTGCTCTTACCGTGATCGATATGAGCTATGATGCAAAAATTTCTAATGTCTTTCATGCAGAAAAAAGCAGTTGGCAAAATTACCTTTTTTCCTGTCGATATCCGTAAATCCCATTGCGAAATATCGCATTTATAAAATAAACCTTTAAAAAAAATATAAACGTAAATCCCTGAAAACCAAATGACTAAATGTATAAATAAATCAATCTCTCAATAAAGGTGCAACCTTTATGCGTATTCCCCGCGTCTTATAATCAACAAGCCAAAGGAGTTATTTAGCTCCAGTAATAAACACTAAATCATACAGTTATGAAAAGAACTGGATATGGCATCTTATTTGGAATAATATGCCTTTTGACTACCGGACTTAAAGAAGCTCATGCAACCCATGCTGCCGGGATGGATATGTTCTATCGTTGGACACAGGACAGCACCTATGAGTTCACAATAATTTTTTATAAAAACTGTGCTGGACCAACTGCTGGACCTCCATTTTCTATGTCGCTCAGATCTAGAGCTGCATCCATATCACAGGATTTTACAACAACCATATCGCGAATGCCAACCAGTGGCAGTGGTGTACCTCCTTTGCAACCGCCGAACATGTATAATTGTACGGAAGCGAGTAATTTGTGTTATGAAGAATATGTATATCGAGGCAACTGGACATCAAGAGGAAGAGCCCAAGACTGGACCTTTTCTACCACGGTATGTTGCCGACCCGGTCCCGCCTTGTCAAACAACCCACCTACCAACATTGCATATACGGCTCAATGGCTTGAATGTGGTTTGAATAATTTGGATTTTCCTGACCAGACGGCTCAGAACTGGTCTCCTCTTTGGCACAATAGAAGGCCAAATCATCCGGGTTACACAACAGACACTGTAATTAACTTCCTTTTCAGGACTCTCTGTATGGGTAATTATTATACTCTTGATCAAAGTGTTCGTGAGTATCAGGGAGATTCTGTTACGTATGAATTTTTTGTTCCCCAGGGAACCGGTGGAGCAAATGTCACTTACATCAATGGATGGAATTTTAACACTCCATTGCCGACTCAAAATGGTCCGTTAACGATCAATCCGAACACTGGAGTTATTCCAATCGTACCCGGACAACCTACTGGAACAGGAATATATGTTATTGGCATCAAGGCTAGAGAGTGGAGATACGATACCATTGCTTCAGGAGGGGCATTTATTCGCGTGGCTAAAGAAATAGGATGGAACAATCGTGACATGACAATTTGGATTGATGATACCTCAACTTGTCGAAGAGATAGTGTTCACCCAAAAGACATTGTGGTAAATCTGACTGGTAAACAAGAAGTTACAGAAATCGATGTATTCTTTTCCACTGGGAATTCGAATGACCCGAACTCATTGGTTCGTTGTGAAACGATTAGCCCTGATGGAAGTGAATTCAGGATTCTTGATTCATCAAATTATATTGCACCATTTGATACGACTGTTAGAAGTATTGGAGTGCATAAAGCTACCTGGACTTGTCAAGCCGGTTTAACGGAGAAAGTAACCCTGCACTTAGCGGAACCATTAAAATGTCAGGATTACACCTTGATGCTTAAGAAAGGAACAGATCTTGATGTGCTTGAATCTGAATGTGGATTCCTGGAACCTGAATTTACCACGGGTGTGCTTACAGTAACTAAAGATGTTCAGGTTGAAATTGACACGGTAGGAACTTTGTTGAGCTATTGCCTGCCAACAGAAAATCCATTCCCAAAATTAAGGGCTTCGTCAAACGATACATCTTCCTTCCCGTTGGAATATTCATGGGCTTACAAATGTCCTGGATGTCCTGATTATGATACGATTGAAGGACAAGACATTGCTGCTATGTGGGCCAAAACAAGTGGACATTTTAAGGTGATGGTAAAAGATCCTCGTAACTGTCTTGGTGATGATGTGATCCAAGTTGTTTACGATACCGTACCAGAGTTCGTACTTGATATACCACCTTATTGTGATGTATATGGAGAACTACCTGGCATGCCGGATAGTATCAAAGCTCCGGAGCACAGCGACATTACACAATGGAGATGGTTCAACAACACTCTTGGTGCATCTGCCGGTGTTGGAGAGTGGCTGAAATCACCGAATTTGATCGAAGGTCAGAGTTATAGTCTGATCGGAACCAAACCACCGATCATTCCTGGAGCCCAGCCATGTTCAACCGAGTTTGAATTCTTCTACTCGCGAGACAGCTTCCCACCACAGGATCCGTTGTTTGTGACCTTCTTTGATGATGGCATCGCACTTTGTGTGACGGATGATGATACAGGATCGCTTGCGGTCTGGGAATCAGGACTGCGCCAGAAATTCTCACCACTGTTCCCACAATGGTATAAGGATACGGTACAGATCCCTGGAACAGGATACACGCTTAAGGTGACCGATACAGGAAGATACATAGTAATGGTACAGGATACACTAGGATGCTGGGGCAGAGATACGGCCTGGGTAACCAGCGACGAGCGACTCAATGGTCCGGTGGTACCATGTACGGTATCAGGAGCCTCAGGAATCTTCACTTTCATCTGGCCTGAAGAATATCCGGAAGGTATCCAGAATGAGGTGAGTTTGGATGGTGGAGCCACCTGGATTCCAGCTTCGAACGGAAGTTACCATACGGTCTTTAATGTAGAGAACCAGAAGTTCATCAAAGGACGAGGAGTTCTTGACTGGACGGCCTGTTATTACACGGATGAAAGCACAAGTCTGGAGTGTCCGGATGAGGTTTTCCCACCGAACGTAATGACACCGAATGGTGATGGATTGAACGACCTGTTCGAGATCGATGGATTGGAATTGTATGCGAACTCTAAAGTAGAGGTATACGACCGCTGGGGTAACGTAGTGTTCTCAAGCGACAATTACAAGAATGACTGGGACGGCGGAGATCTACCGGAAGGAACGTACTACTACATCCTTGAGGTTGATGATCCACAAGAAACTGTTCACAGAGGAATTCTTACAATTCTTAGGTAAGAAATTCTAGATAGAACATACACGATAAAAAACCTCTTCAAGCTATAGAAGGGGTTTTTTTTCTATGTCGTGCAACCTTTTGATTTTTATCTGCGTCTACGGGTTGAAAAGATGTATATAATTTGTAAAAAATCTTTATTATTCGTTAATTTACGCGCTTCTTACGCCCTAAACTGAAGGCCATGAAAAAACAACTAGGTATATTATTATTGGTGTTATTCGGCGGATTATTCCTCACTCCAAGGGAATCTTTAGCAACCCACACCGCGGGTATGGACATTTTCTACCGATGGAAAAACACAACAACTTCTGACAGTACGTATGAATTTACGCTTATTTTCTACAGAAACTGTCAAGGATTTACGGCTGGTGCGCCGTTTTCTGTAACGCTTGCAGCTAGAGCACCATCGATCAGTCAAACTGGTAGTGTATTTTTAAGTAGACTCCCGACCTCTGGATCTGGTGTTCCACCACTCGAGCCACCTGGGATGTATAACTGTACTCAGTCTTTCAACTCTCTTTGTTATGAAGAGTATGTTTACAGAGGTGACTGGACATCTCCGAAGAGAGCGACCGACTGGGTATTCTCTTATCAGTTGTGTTGTCGACCAAATACAAATGCGCCAACAAACGTTCAGAACGGTACTCAATATGTAGAGTGTGGTTTGAATAACCTTGATTTCCCTGATTATAAAGCGAAGAACTGGTCGCCACTATGGCACAACAGAAGACCAAACCACCCGGGTTATTTGACAGACACCATCATCAACTACCTTTTCAGAACTCTTTGTTCATATAACTTCTATACATTGGATTTTGCCGTAAAAGAGTACCAGGGCGACTCAATTACTTACGGTTTCTACTGGCCACAAACAAATGGTGGTAATCCAATTGGTTATATCAACGGATGGAGTTTCACGAATCCTATGCCAACCTTAAATGGTCCGCTTACAATTAATCCGATTACTGGTGTTATTCCGATTGTTCCGGGTGCGCCTACAGGAACTGGAATTTATGTACTTGGACTTGAAGCCAAGGAATGGAGATACGATACCATTGTATCCGGTGGAGCCTTTATCAAGGTTGCAAAACAGATCGGATATATACGTAGGGATATGACATTATGGATTGATGACACGACAAACTGTCGTCGTGATAGTGTTCACCCGAAAGATGTTACCATAACAGATGGAGGAGGACAAACTACCCTCGATGTATTCTTCTCGAGTGGACAGGCCAATGCTCCGAACTCAAGGGTTCGTTGCGAAACCTTAAGTCCTGATGGGAGTGAATTCCGTGTGATCGATTCATCTAATTACGTTGCTCCATTTGATACGACTGTGAGAAGTATTGGAGTACACAAGGCAACGTGGACTTGTTATGCTGGTCTGACGAATAAGGTAACACTGCACCTGGCCGAACCACTCAGATGTCAGGAGTACTATATATATCTGAAGATCGGAACCGATCTTGATGTGCTTGAATCTGAATGTGGATTCTTAGAGCCGGATTCATCTACAGGTCTGATCACAGTTACAAAAGACGTACAAGTGGATATTGACACCGTAGGATCTCTGTTGAGCTATTGTTTACCAACAGAAAATCCATTCCCGAAACTGAGAGCGGTTTCTCAGGATTCAACTTCCTTCCCACTTGACTTCTATTGGGCATACCGTTGCGACACTTGTAGCACGTATGATACAATCGAAGGACAGGATATACCTGCCATGTGGGCAAAAACAAATGGTTTCTACAAAGTATTGGTAAGAGATCCACTTAATTGTGTTGGCGATGATGCCATCAGAGTGGTCTACGATACCGTACCATCATTTGTTTTAGACATACCACCGTATTGTGATGTATATGGAGAACTACCTGGCATGCCGGATAGTATCAAAGCTCCGGAGCACAACGACATCACACAATGGAGATGGTTCAACAACACCCTTGGTGCATCTGCCGGTGTTGGAGAGTGGCTGAAATCACCGAATTTGATCGAAGGTCAGAGTTATAGTCTGATCGGAACCAAACCACCGATCATTCCGGGAGCCCAGCCATGTTCAACCGAGTTTGAATTCTTCTACTCGCGAGACAGCTTCCCACCACAGGATCCGTTGTTTGTGACCTTCTTTGATGATGGCATCGCACTTTGTGTGACGGATGATGATACAGGATCGCTTGCGGTCTGGGAATCAGGACTGCGCCAGAAATTCTCACCACTGTTCCCACAATGGTATAAGGATACGGTACAGATCCCTGGAACAGGATACACGCTTAAGGTGACCGATACAGGAAGATACATAGTAATGGTACAGGATACACTAGGATGCTGGGGCAGAGATACGGCCTGGGTAACCAGCGACGAGCGACTCAATGGTCCGGTGGTACCATGTACGGTATCAGGAGCCTCAGGAATCTTCACTTTCATCTGGCCTGAAGAATATCCGGAAGGTATCCAGAATGAGGTGAGTTTGGATGGTGGAGCCACCTGGATTCCAGCTTCGAACGGAAGTTACCATACGGTCTTTAATGTAGAGAACCAGAAGTTCATCAAAGGACGAGGAGTTCTTGACTGGACGGCCTGTTATTACACGGATGAAAGCACAAGTCTGGAGTGTCCGGATGAGGTTTTCCCACCGAACGTAATGACACCGAATGGTGATGGATTGAACGACCTGTTCGAGATCGATGGATTGGAATTGTATGCGAACTCTAAAGTAGAGGTATACGACCGCTGGGGTAACGTAGTGTTCTCAAGCGACAATTACAAGAATGACTGGGACGGCGGAGATCTACCGGAAGGAACGTACTACTACATCCTTGAGGTTGATGATCCACAAGAAACTGTTCACAGAGGAATTCTTACAATTTTGAGATGATAAAATCAAAATAAAGGAAAGCCCCGAAATACTTCGGGGCTTTTTTTATGTTTTCAATTTCACTAATTAGTAGATTTGGCGCTTTATATTTTCTCCTGAATGAAAGTCATTGAAAAAATTAAGAGCAGTAAAAGTCCGCTCCTGTCATTTGAAATTCTTCCACCTTTAAAAGGAAAGAGCATTCAATCCTTATATGAGGGAATTGATCCGCTTATGGAATTTAATCCGGCCTTCATTAATGTTACCTATCATAGGGAGGAATATGTTTACAAGAAGAGAGAGAAAGGATATCTGGAAAAAGTTTCGATCAAGAAAAGACCCGGAACGGTAGGAATTTGTGCGGCCATCATGAACAAATATGACGTGGAAGCGGTTCCTCACCTTATTTGTGGTGGCTTTACAAAAGAGGAAACGGAAAACGCTCTTATCGACCTCAACTTTCTGGGTATAAATAATGTCCTTGCCCTTCGAGGAGACCCAATCAAAACGGAGCCAAACTTTGTGCCGGAAGAAGGTGGAAATAAATTCGCTCTCGACCTTGTCAATCAGATTCAGAACCTGAATAAGGGTATTTATAATGACGAGGATATGAAGAATGCCAATCCCACAGATTTTTGCATTGGAGTGGCTGGTTATCCTGAAAAACACTTCGAAGCTCCGAACATGGAGACCGACATTATCCATTTGAAGAATAAAATAGATTCTGGGGCGGAATACATTGTGACGCAACTTTTCTATGACAATCAAAAATTCTTTGATTTCGTCAAACTGTGCCGCGACAATGGGATTGACGTACCCATAATTCCCGGGTTAAAACCATTGACAAAGAGAAGTCAGATTCAGTCTATTACGAAGTTTTTCCATGTCTCATTGCCATACGATTTATCAAAGGCGATTGATTCATGTAAAACGGATGAGGATGTGTATCAGGTTGGTGTAGAATGGTCGATAAATCAATGCAAAGAACTGCTCGATTCAGGTGTGCCCAGCCTACATTTTTACACTATGGGCAAATCCCAGGCAGCTAAGCAGATTGCGGAGAAGATCTTTTAGGATCTCTGTAATTTCTCCACGTACTTTCCAATAACATCAAATTCGATGTTTACCCTGTCGCCTTCTTTCAATTGGTGAAAATTCGTGTGCTCGTAAGTGTATGGAATGATAGAAACTTCAAAACCCTTATCGTTCACTTTAGATAAAGTAAGGCTCACACCGTTCACACAGATCGAACCCTTGTCGATCAACACATGTCGTGCCTTGTCTTCAAAATCAAAAGCAAAGACCCAGCTACCATCCATATTCTGGACCGATTTTAAGACGGCGGTCTGATCCACATGTCCCTGTACCAGGTGACCATCGAGTAAACTATTCAGGCTCAAGCTTCTTTCGAGATTCACTTTAGAACCCAATTCGAGATCACCCAAATTTGATCTGTCGATACTTTCTTTGATCACATCTACTGAATAAGTCCCATCCACAATATCAGTTACGGTGAGACATACACCATTGTGGGCTATACTTTGGTCTATTTTCAATTCATCCAGGAATGGGCTGCTCATACGAAACGTCAGGTTACTACCTGACTCCTCAATTGACTTTACCTCTCCAATGCTTTCTATAATTCCACTGAACATATCTAATCTGATGGGGATTCACTTACACTGCTGCCAAGAACATGGACATTACCTTTTAATTCAGCCTCTTTCAAACCTTCAACAGAGATCTGCCTAACGAGACAGGTATAGAAATAAACCCCGTCCGGTACTGGTTCTTTTGTGAATTCATTCATGCCATCCCAGAGGATATCCGGATCATCAGTCTCGTAAACCAAGTTACCCCATCTGTTGTAGATCTTCATTTCTACTTCTTCAACATAACAATATGGGAATGGAATAAAGAGATCGTTGTATCCATCGGCATTTGGCGTGAACACATTTGGTAATTCGTATATCAGACAATTCTCAGAGCAAAGAGTGTCAGAAGTGGGACTGACATTGCCGAAGGAATCAATCGCAGTAACATAATAACAACCTGCTCTTGTGTTGGATCGAATATGATCGAATGTAAATTCATCAGGTTGCTGATATCCAGGTTCTGTATTAATGTATTCTTCATAGATGAGACTGAAGTTTCCATTGATTGTTGGACTATAGAAAAGCCGTGTTTCTACAACATCATCGGTTGTGTCGCACTCAAGATTTGGATTGGTCCATCTCAGTTCTACCTTTTCAATTTCAGTTGAATCTCCTTCACCACACCTGTAGTCATTCAATTTCAAATATTCGGCAACACTTATGCAGTCATCAACATAAAGATCCAGATCCGGAGCGCAAGGTGCCTGAAGGTCAACAGGTCTGTTGCAGTGCTCCTGAGAGGCATTAAATAGTGGCTTGGCTATACTCGGTAATGAATACTCGCCTATGCTGACAACTTTGTAGCAATACTCATTTCCGTTCGTTAGATTCGAATCAACGAACCTCGGTTCCGTGGTACTTGCAATGCTGTCGAAAGTACCTTCCGTATTTTGTTTGTAAATGGTGTACAGGTAATTATTCCATGGCACCAGTTCATTCCAGTAAAGCCTTAGTTCATTGTCTTTAGGATCGGACCTTAAGAAGATGGATGAGCCCAGAACAGAAAAGCCCATTGAGATCGGCGGGCCATTTTCTTTGACATTCAGATCCAGCATTTCGATCTTATAGGTGTATTCTTCGTTCAGGGTATTCAGATTTATATCATTGTATGTTGTGTCATTTATTCCCTCTAATGAATCTATGATCACAAATGCATCGAAATTTCGTTTTTCAGTTCTCAAAATCCTGTATCTGTAAGGCCCCGGATACAAATCGGTGTTGTGCTCATTTGGTGGAGACCATGCTACATATATTTCTCCGCTTGAGGAATTTGTCGTCACTACGTCAACATTGGTAAGGATCGGAACATCTTTTTCCAGTTGAGTGCAGACTTCTGCCGAAGCATAACTCTCGGCATCATCTGCGAAATATGTCACGATCAGATAGCAATACACCACACCTGGGATCAATCCCTGTTCAAAGTTCACATCAAGGTATTCGGTCTCTTCTATATCGTTGCTTTCATGAATGAGTGTATAACCCAATTCAGGAGGAACACCTGTTTCACAAGAATCCGGCACAAAACCTGTTGGTCCACTTCTGCGGTAAATGCGATACCCTATACCTTGAGAGCATTCTTGTTCATCCCAAGTCAATCTGATATTACTGGAAGCCGGTGTTGCTTCTACATTTCTCACCGGTGGAGCAACAACCAGAATGTCAGAAACCTGATAATTAGCTAGAATAGGGAAGCCATCATCAACCGCTTCAAATGTCATTTTGAACGGATTCTTTCTAACATGACTACATGCTGTCTCCCAGTAGAAACTTCCCGTTGCACCCGGGGTAGGAGGAGAAGGATTATAATTTGAAGAGAATTGAGCCACCGGAGGAATGATCATAGGTCCACCATATGCATTTAATGAAACGACATCGCCATTCGGATCATTGGCAAAAACTTTAAAGTCCAGAGTGTCACCAGCCTCCACGCAGTAATCCTGCACCGGTGAAATGTCAGGTGGCTGATTGCTGCAATTGGAATAAACTGTAATCTGCATATCTCGCAGAATATTTCCAACGAGCTTGATCTGTTTCGTGCCGTTAGCAGTGACCACCTTTCTGTATTCCGAAATTCGAATGGCAACGTTATATTCGCCTGCAGTGACGGGTGTATTCCAGGTAAGTATTCCATTGTTTGGATCAATGCTGAATTCAACGCTTGCGTCCGGGAATTGGTAGTCCGGAATGTCTAGTCCAAAGTCAGCTTTACAAGGAACCATTTCAAAATGCAGGCTGTCTCCGTCAGGGTCATATGCCGCCGGATTATAATAAAATGGCACTTTGTTGCAGGCAAAGGCTATCGGGTCGCGGGTAAGTATTGCCGAATTATTGGATGTGCCGAGTGTAATATTCAGATAAGATTCGATGTAAAATTTTCTTTCAATGGAATTGGGAATATTCACTACACCACCATTTCTGTTTGGATCGAGAACACTCAAGAGATATGTTCCGGTACCGGAATAGGTATGATTGGTGACGTATGTATTTCTTTGAATATTGGAAAAGCCATTATAACCGGGCTGCTTGGTGGTTCTGGCCACTTTGGCCGAGGTGCCGTCCCCAAATATTAATTCCAGTGTATCCCTGTCCGCATTGTTATTATTTATTTCAGTGAATGTGATGATGGTAATCTTGAACTTCCCACCCTGAATTCGCTCATAAATGATCTCACCAGCCCTGTTGTGCGTGGCAGACAATGAACCAAATAAAAGAATTGCCAGGAAGGCAAGAAATACCTTCTTGAAAACCTCGTTAAAACCAAGTGTCACGCTGATCTTCAATTCCTTAAATTTGGACTTTCTAAATTACGAAATTATGTCTCTTGCTTGTCAAACAATAAATTCCGCGAAAAAGTTAGGAGTCAAATGAAAGAAAAACGAAAAATCGTCGCAGGTATTACTTTGGGTGATCCGAATGGTATAGGACCTGAAATTATTCTCAAGGTTTTTTCGGATTCGCGCATCATGGATTTCTGCACGCCGGTAATCTATGGTTCAATGCAGGTATTGAAACATTATAAATCGATACTTCATTTGCCTGACCTGGCCTTGAGCGAATTGAAAGACCCTTCCAAGCCGAAAAAGAATAAGGTTAATGTGATTGATTGTCTAAAGGAAGAAACCAGTATTGAAGTAGGTCAGGCCACGTCTGAGGGAGGAAAACTGGCATTCGAGTCGCTGAAATTGTGTGCCGAACATGCCAAAGAAGGAATCATTGATGTAGTAGTAACATCACCTCTGAACAAAAAGAATATAGAGCTCTTCAACGAGGGTTTCACCGGCCACACTGGTTACCTGGCAGAGATGGATAAGGGAGAAGCCCTGATGATCCTGTGTTCAGAAAAGATGAAAATTGCCATGGTTACGGGTCATGTTTCGATTGGACAGGTCAAGGAGAAAATCACAGTCGAATCTGTCATCGAAAAAATCGAGGCATTGAACCGAAGCATGAAAAATGATTTCGGAATTGCCAAACCCAGAATTGCCGTCCTGGGTTTGAATCCTCATGCAGGAGAAGAAGGCATGTTGGGAACAGAAGAAAAGGAAATTATATCACCGGCTATAGAACAGGTGAAAACCAAAGGAATAATAGCTGTTGGGCCATATCCATCTGACGGATTTTTCGGATCAGGCAATTACACAAATTTCGATGCTATTCTTGCCATGTATCATGATCAGGCCCTTATTCCATTCAAAACATTGAGTTTTGAAAATGGGGTGAATTATACGGCTGGACTGTCCTTCGTACGAACTTCTCCCGATCATGGCACTGCATATGAAATAGCAGGAAAAGGAGAAGCTCATGAATCTTCCTTGAGGTCGGCCCTCTATTATGCCATTGACATTTTCAGAAAACGAGAAGAAGAATTAGCACTAAGAGAGGCAGAATCAGTATAAAAGAGTAAAATTATTTACCTTTGCGCCCCTTTTAATTTTTACAGGTCATGAAGGGTCCATATGTTTTGCAATTTGAGCAAATGAGTCCGGGTGAACATCACCTGACTTTTGACGCCGACAGAGCTGTATTTGAAAGGAATGGGAATGAAGAGATTCTTGATGCAGAATTCAGTATAGAACTGAATTTGTACAAGACGGGAAATATGATGGACATGAAGTTTCATTACAAAGGTCGGGCCAGCATGCCTTGCGATCGTTGCAATGATCCGGTTGAAGTGTCGGTTGATGGAGAAAGTAAACTTGTTGTGAAGTTCGGTCAGTCTCACCATGAAGACCTTGATGAGTTGATCGTACTGGAAGATCACGAACATGAATTGAACCTGGAGCAGTATTTCTATGAAAGCCTAAGTCTTATGTTGCCAGTAAGACATGTGCATGATGAGAAGGACTGCAATCAGGAAATAATAAAGAAGCTTGGTGAATACCGGGAAAAACCATCGGAGGATGATGTGGATCCAAGGTGGCAGAAATTAAAGGAAATATAAAAGTTAAGATTTAGAATTATGGCGCATCCTAAACGAAAGATCTCAAAGACGAGAAGGGATAAGAGAAGAACTCACTACAAGGCTGTTGCACCAACAATTGCTACTTGTTCGAATTGCGGAGCTCCGGTATTATACCACAGAGTTTGTAATGAATGTGGATATTACAAAGGAAAGCAAGCGATTGAAAAGGACATCGCAGTATAACTTTTCCCTCGATTTTTTATCATTGCATTCAGATTCAATTATTTGAATCTAGCTATTTGTGAAAATCGGAATAGACATCATGGGCGGCGACTACGCCCCCGATTCTACAGTAAAAGGCTCACTTCTTGCCAAGGAGGAACTTGGAGAAGAATGTGAGCTATTTCTTATTGGGGACGGTTCAACAATAGAGAAAAAGATTTCCGAACATGGAGGAAGTAAAGACGACTTCACCATAGTTCATGCCGAGGATGTTATCGAAATGAACGAGCATCCGACTAAGGTTTTCGGGAAAAAACCAAATTCAAGTATTGCCATTGGCTTCGGTCTTCTAAAGGAAAAGAAAATAGATGCCTTTTGCAGTGTCGGAAATACCGGCGCGATGCTCGTAGGCTCCATGTACACAGTTAGAGCCATTCCCGGCGTGATCAGACCGAGCATCACCACGGTAGTGCCTAAAGAAAGCGGAGGTGTTGGAATCATTCTTGATGTTGGGACCAATGCAGATTGCAAACCAGATGTTCTTTATCAGTTTGCGATTCTGGGTTCGCTTTATCTTAATCTTGTCTATAAAATAGAAGATCCGAAAGTTGGCTTATTGAATATCGGTGAAGAGGAAGGAAAGGGGAATTTGCTTACCCAGGCAACCTATTCTCTGATGAAAGAGACGAAAGACTTCAACTTTGTTGGAAATATTGAAGGTCGGGATCTGTTTTCAGATAAAGCCGACATTATTGTTTGTGATGGTTTTACAGGTAATGTTGTGCTAAAAGAAATGGAAGCTTTTTATTCATTGTATAAAAGGCGAAATCTGCAGGATGAATTTTTCGACAGATTTAATTACGAATATTACGGAGGAACACCCATTCTTGGAATCAATTCGAATGTGATTCTTGGTCATGGAATTTCGAACGATAAGGCCATTAAAAATATGCTGGTTTTAGCGCGGGATGTAGTGGAATCCAAATTATCAGATAGAATTAAAGCGGTATTTAATTAATATAATTACTTTCATCTTATGAAAACAACAGCGGCCATAACTGCCGTAGGAGGTTACGTTCCGGAATATGTGTTGACAAATGAAGAATTGACCAAGTTGGTCGACACAACAGATGAATGGATCACAACAAGAACCGGAATTAAGGAAAGAAGAATTCAGAAGGGAGAAGGTCTGGGCACTTCAGACATGGCAGTACACGCTGTAAATGAGATCCTTGAAAAACGTGGAATTGGTGCTGAAGAGATCGACATGTTGATCTGCGCGACAGTAACTCCTGACCATGTGTTTCCGGCAACAGCTAATCTGATTACTGATAAAGTTGGAGCGAAAAATGCTTTTGGTTATGATATCAATGCGGCTTGCTCAGGATTTCTTTATGCCCTTGCTACTGGCTCAAAGTTTATTGAAAGCGGAACTTATAAGAAAGTGATTGTAGTTGGAGCCGATAAGATGTCATCCATAGTGGATTACACCGATAGAACCACGTGTATCATATTTGGTGATGGTTGCGGTGCAGTTCTTCTTGAACCGGATGAAGAAGGTTATGGTATTGTAGATTCAATCCTGAGAAGTGATGGGTCGGGTGTTGAATACTTGCATCAAAAAGCAGGAGGCTCTGTTAAACCGGCTTCGGTTAAAACGGTTACCGACAGAGAACACTTTGTTTACCAGGAGGGAAAGGCAGTGTTTAAATTTGCTGTCACCAATATGGCTGATGTTTCTTACGAAATCATGGAGCGCAACAATTTAAAGAGCGATGACATTGCATGGTTGGTTCCACATCAGGCCAATAAAAGAATTATAGATGCCACAGCAGATAGAATGGGTGTTGGCAGTGAAAAAGTTATGCTGAACATTCAAAAGTTTGGCAATACAACAGCAGGTACGATTCCTCTTTGTTTATGGGAATGGGAAAATCAATTGCACAAGGGCGACAACATAATTCTTGCGGCCTTTGGTGGAGGGTTTACCTGGGGATCTGTTTATGTTAAATGGGCTTATAATTAAGAATCATATATTTTTGAATCCATGAAGTTAAATGAGATACAAGACCTGATCAAATTCGTTGCTAAGAGCGGTGTGAATCAGGTAGACCTTGAAACCGAAGATTTCAAGATTACAATCAAGGCTGGAGCTTCAGAGAAAAAAGCGAAGAGAGAGACGACTGTAGTTCACCAGCAAATTCCAATGCCAGCGGCAGCTCCCGTTCAGGCAGTGGCAGCAGCTCCGGCTCCGGCACCAGCCCCTGCACCGGCACCAGCTCCAGCGGAGGCCAAGACAGAAGCAGCTTCTGATGATAGTAAATATGTTGCTATAAAGTCGCCAATGATTGGAACATTCTATAGAAAACCATCTCCAGATAAACCATTGTTTGTTGAAGTTGGTGATGACGTGAAGGAAGGTCAAACGGTTTGTATAATCGAGGCCATGAAACTCTTCAACGAAATCGAATCTGAGGTATCAGGTAAGGTTGTAAAAATTCTTGTGGACGACAATTCTCCTGTTGAATACGATCAGCCATTATTCTTAGTAGATCCATCATAAAAAAATAAGTTTTGGGTAAGAGAAAGACTCCTAAAATGTTCAATAAGATCCTTATTGCAAACCGGGGGGAGATTGCATTGAGGGTTATTCGCACCGCTAAGGAAATGGGTGTGAAGACAGTAGCTGTTTATTCAACAGCAGATAAAGACAGTTTGCACGTACGATTTGCAGATGAGGCAGTATGCATTGGTCCCGCTCCCAGTCCGGAGTCATATTTGAAGATTTCAAATATCATGGCTGCCGCTGAGATCACTAATGCCGATGCCATTCATCCCGGTTACGGATTCCTGGCTGAAAATGCCAAGTTTTCAAAGATCTGCGCAGAGAATGGCGTAAAATTCATTGGCGCTTCTCCTGAAATGATCGACGGAATGGGAGATAAGGCTTCTGCCAAGCAGACCATGATCGACGCAGGTGTTCCAACCGTTCCGGGTTCTGATGGCATAATCGATGAGCTTAAAGATGCCGTAACAGAGGCCAAGAAAATTGGCTATCCGGTAATGATCAAAGCAACGGCCGGTGGTGGTGGAAAAGGTATGAGGATCATCTGGAAGGAAGCAGAACTTGAAGAGAACTGGAATAGTGCGAAGCAGGAGGCAAAAGCGGCTTTTGGAAACGACGGCATGTATATGGAGAAGTTCATCGAGGACCCTCGTCATATCGAGATCCAGATCATCGCAGATCAATACGGAAGGGTATCACACCTTTCAGAACGTGATTGCTCCATTCAGAGAAGACACCAGAAACTTGTAGAAGAAACGCCGTCTCCTTTTATGACGAAGAAACTTCGTGACGATATGGGTAAGGCGGCAATATTGGCTGCCAAGGCCGTAAATTACGAAGGTGTGGGTACCGTGGAATTCCTGGTTGACAAACACAGAAATTTCTACTTCATGGAAATGAATACCAGAATCCAGGTAGAGCACCCAATTACGGAAGAGGTTATCAATTATGACCTTATCAGAGAGCAGATCAAAGTGGCTGCAGGTATTGAGATCACAGGAAACGATTATTATCCTGAGAGGTATTCAATTGAATGCAGAATCAACGCCGAAGATCCTTCCAAAGGATTCCGTCCGAATCCTGGATTGATCACCAACTTTCATTCACCGGGAGGACATGGTGTTCGGGTTGATACTCATGTGTATGCAGGATACACCATTCCGCCGAATTACGATTCAATGATCGCCAAGCTTATTACCATTGCCCTGACAAGGGAAGAAGCCATCATGAAGATGGAAAGAGCACTTGATGAATTCGTGATCGAAGGTATCGAAACCACCATTCCTTTTCACCAAAAACTAATGAAAGACGAAAACTTCCGCAAAGGAAAGTATACGACGAAGTTTTTGGAAGAGTGGAAATTCTAGGGAATTCGGATTCTAGAATTCGGAATTCGGAATTCGGAATTCGGAGCTCGGAGCTCGGAGCTCGGAAATTTTAGAGCGTTATATTTAGTTCAAGCGATTAGCCAGGACTTTGCAAAAAAGACCTATGGCCTCGCGACAAACGCGATATGATTCTTCTATTTCCTGGTCACTTCCCTCCATTTTTGATGGGTCGGTAAATCCCTGGTGGATGAATTCTGTTTTAGCCGGAAAATAAGGACAGTTCTCTTTTGCATTGTCGCACACGGTAATCACATAATCGAACTCTGATTCCGCGAGATCTTCAATGGTGTCGGAGGTATGATCTGAAATGTCGATATCAACTTCCGCCATAATCTCCACCGCTTTTGGATTCAAGCCATGTTTTTCGATGCCGGCACTGAATACGGAGAAGTTCTCATTTAAATAGGATTTCAGAAAGCCTTCTGCGATTTGACTTCTGCAGGAATTTCCGGTGCAAAGAACCAGTACGTTTTTCATGTTTTCAATTTAGTTATTTTCCAGACAGGTATACTCAGAATCATGCCGATTAGAGGTGCAGCAATATAGATCCAAAGATGAGCGACATTTCCAGAGACTAAAGCTGGTCCTAAAGACCTTGCCGGATTCATGGATGCACCCGTCAAGGGACCTCCTGTCATGGCTTCAAGGCCGACTGTCGCTCCAATAGCTATGCCCGCAAGTGTCCCAATTTCTTTGGTTCCTTTTGCCACATGAAATATGACTAGCATAAGAAAAAGACTCAGAATAATCTCGACTACAAATGCTTTACCTACTCCAATATGAGGCAGGTTGGCACCCAGTGTTGTATGTTCGGGAAAGAGAAATGCTACGACTCCACTAGCCGCAATGGCTCCCAAGGATTGTGCAAACAAATAAGGGATTAGATCTCTTGTCGGAAATTCTTTGCCAAGCCAAAAAGCGATGCTGACAGCCGGATTAATGTGAGCACCTGAAATTTGCCCAAAGGCATAAATCATGGCCATTACCACCAATCCAAAAACCAATCCGATAGATGCATTATTCAAAGCATTGTATTCATCGCCAACAACAATGGCTAGCGTACCAAAGAAGACCAGACCAAATGTTCCGAAGAATTCTGAAAGATATTTGTTAGCAGCAGCCACTACCAGGCTCACAACATTCCTTGTCAATTTCGCTCAATTTGACTTTTTTCTTTTCTTGTCCGACTCCCGGTTTTTGAGCAAATACAGTAATGCTGAAGATGCCGGTGCTTCGATTTCTGAACGATTCGATTTCTTCCTTTGATAAATATTTCGTGAGAATATCATCGGGTAGAAGTATGGTTTTTTCCTTTTGAATTTGAACATCACTGAAACCAGCTTCTCTGATTTCCTCCAGATATTCATCTTTTTGAATTGCTCCTGAAACACAGCCCGCATACATTTCAGCGTCACTTCGGAGGGCTTCTGGCAAATCACCAACAATAACGATATCCGAAATACTGAAGTGTCCTCCTGGTTTTAAGACCCGAAAGATCTCATTGATGACTTTCTTTTTATTGGGAACCAGGTTTAGAACACAATTGCTCACCACCACGTCGGCGAGATCATTGGAAACCGGCATGTCGTCAATGTCACCATATCGGAATTCAACATTGTTATAGCCCAATCTCTCGGCATTGTCGCGGGCTTTTTCTATCATGTTTGGAGTAAAGTCAATTCCGATCACCTTACCTTCAATACCTGTTTCATGTCGAGCTACAAAACAATCATTACCCGCCCCAGAACCAAGGTCGATAACTGTGTCACCTACATTGATTTTTGCAAATTCTGTGGGCAAACCACAACCTAAACCCAGATCAGCTTCCGGATTATATCCATTCAGATCAGAATAGTCATCCATCATGATACTATAAACTTTTTCCGAAGAAACCGTCGCGCCGCAGCACGATGAAGCATTGGTCGATTTATCCTGAAGAGCTATCTCGCCATATTTCTCTTTAACTATATCCTTTAATTCCTTTTCCGTTTTCATCTAACAACAGTTTTGTAAATTCAATTTTCTAATTTCATTTATGTATTCATCGAGCATTTTGCTCTGCTCATTGTACCGGTCCATATCGACGCAATAACAAGTCTTTGGACCTTCAATCTCTCCTTTGATCAATCCGACATTCTGTAATTCCTTCAAATGCTGTGAAACAGTGGATTGTGCCAAAGGGAGTTCCTCCACAATATCACCGCAAATACATGAATTTTGTTCAGCGAGATATTTTAAAATCGCAACCCTTGCCGGGTGACTCAAAGCCTTGCAGAACTGGGCCAGTTGCTGGTCAGTTTCTGAGAATTCTGTTTTCTTGTTTATCGCCATAATTATATATCGCAAATATACGATTAAAGAAATATGACGATCAAAAATTGATAATTATTTTGGTAGTAAGTTTGAAAAGTGCCGCGAAACAAAACATACAGAGCGAAAATTTTTTCGTCCATTACACCCGTCAAGCTATGGAATGCGGCAATAGTATATATAAGCTACCATCTTTCAAGGATAACAGGTAAGAATTTGCATTCCGGTCACCCTATCAGTCTGGCCATCGAACCAACCACTGCTTGCAATCTTCGTTGCCCTGAATGTCCAAGTGGTCTGAGATCTTTTACAAGACCAACCGGAAATCTCAAGTCTGAGGGATTTAAAAAAGTCATTGATGAAATAAGGACGAAAACATCTTATCTGACCTTCTACTTTCAGGGTGAACCTTATTTAAATCCATCTTTTCTGGATATGGTCTCCTATGCTTCTTCTGCGGGAATGATTACCTCCACTTCAACAAACGCACATTTTCTAGATGATGAAAATGCCAGACTTACAGTCGAATCAGGATTGGATCGACTCATCATTTCCATTGATGGAACGGATCAGAAAACCTATGAAAATTACAGGGTCGAAGGGGATTTGGGCAAAGTGATCGATGGGACTAAGAATGTGATCAAATGGAAGAAAGAACTTAACTCAGCAAGTCCTCAAGTGGTGTTTCAGTTTCTTGTTGTCAGACCAAATGAAGGCCAGGTCGATGAAGTGTATGAGCTGGCAAAAGAATTAGGAGTAGATAAAGTAAGCTTGAAAACAGCACAGATCTATGATTTTGTAAATGGAAATGAATTGATTCCGGAGAATGACAAATATTCCAGGTACAGGAATAATGGCGATGGTACTTATTCCATAAAAAACGATTTAGAGAATCAGTGCTGGCGAATGTGGTCGAGTTGTGTAATAACCTGGGACGGCGATATGGTTCCATGCTGTTTCGATAAGGATTCCCAGCACAAGGTGGGCAATGTTTTTGAGAATTCTTTTCAAAGTGTATGGAAAGGAGGTGAACTGAAGTCCTTCCGAAATGCCATTCTCAAAGGACGAGATCAGATTGATATCTGCAGAAATTGTTCTGAAGGTACCAAGGTATTCGCCAATTGATATTTCAATTATTCTTCTCATAGTTTCGACGTGCCGGTTTTAGTATATTCACATAACGTTAATCTTTTTCGATGACAAGGCTTTCCAGACTACTCTTATTTTCCATCTTCTATTTGCTGTTTTCCCAATATGCATTAGCACAGTTGGCCTTTGTTGAAAATCAGGGTCAGGTTCACGATCAATACGGATCTGAAAGAGAGGATGTTTTGTATTCGGCTCAATATACCGGGCTGACTTTTCACTTTTTGAAGAACTCTATGCATTATCAGATCGACCGATTGGAGAATGATACAACCCACATATATCGCCTGGATATGAAGTGGGTCGATGCCACTTCACGGGTTCAAGTTTATGGGAAAGAAAAGGCAAATTCTTACATTAATTTTTACTCAGAGAACAAAGAGATAAATGGCATAGAAACTTTTTCCCGCCTGCATTACAGTGAATTGTACGATAAGATTGACTTGACTTTTTATAGCAAAGGAAATCAGCTGAAGTATGATTACATTGTAAAGGCAGGAGGTGATGTTGGCAATATTAAGTGGAAGATCGATGGGGCGTCCCGAATCAGAATTGACGATGAAGGTAATCTGAATATTGAAACTCCTTTTGGTACTATTCAGGAAGAGAAACCAATTGCATTCTGCGGCAATGAGGAGGTTGGAATTCAATGGCACTACAGTAAAGGAATTCTATCGTTACTAGTAGAAGATTACGATCAAAATGCTGATTTAATTATTGATCCTAAAGTTGGTCTTTTAGATTGGGCCACGTACTATGGTGGAAGCGGAAATGAGATGTTATATGATGTCTCAATTGATCCTTCAGGTAACGTCTATACTTGTGGTTATACCCAATCGTCAGCTTCCATTGCAACGACGGGTTCACACCAAACTAGCATGGGAGGATCAAGAGATGGATTTATTACCAAATTCGATTCAACAGGCACCAGGCTTTGGTCGACATATTATGGAGGAAGTTTAAACGATGAAATTTTTTCTTGTGCGGTTAAAGGGTCCGCTGATCTGTTCATTGCAGGGTACACTTTTTCAACCTCCGGGATTGCAACTTCTGGCGGTCATCAAGATTCCATAGGAGGGATGAATGATGCTTTCATCGCAAGATTCAATTCAAGTGGTGTTAGGTCCTGGGCTACTTATTATGGCGGAAGTGCCAGCGACTTTTTTACCTCGGTGAGCGTTGGAGATTCCAATTTTATATATGCCGTTGGCAATACCTTATCTCCGGACAACATTGCCACGCCAGGAGCACATAGCGATTCGAGTAATGGTGCGGCTGATGGATTCATAGTCAAGTTTACAGATACCGGTTCAAGAATCTGGGGAACATATGTTGGTGGTGTTTTTCTTGAATATATGAATTCTTGTGATGCCTTAGGTTCTTCAGTTTTAATGGTTAGTGGATATACGGAATCATCGAATGGAATAGGAACGCCGGGAACTCATCAGCCAACGAAGGCTGGTTTTGCTGATGCCTTTGTTATGAAATTTAATAGCAATGGCACACGCTTGTGGGGCACATACTTCGGAGGATCGGACGAAGAAGTCAGCAATAACAGTCGCATGGATGCGGATGGTAATGTTTATTTTGTTGGTTATACAAGATCGACCTCAGGCATCGCTACTACGGGGGCATTTCAAACGAGTCATGGAGGAGGTGCTGACGACGGGTATATTGCAAAATTGAATACAAATGGATTGTTAGACTGGGCCACTTATTACGGTGGAGTCGGTGCAGATATTTTGACAGGTGTATCTATTGAAGGTCAAAAATTCTATGCCTTTGGAAACACGGCTTCGATTTCGAATATCGCTACAACAGGAAGTCATCAAGTGAGTCATGGAGGAAATCTGGATGCCTTCCTGGTTAAAATGGATACGAGCGGAACAAGAGAGTGGGCAACGTATTACGGGGGAATTGGCGTTGAAAACAGCGGTAGGTGTATGAGCACGGGAAATGGCAAAGTGTATTTGATTGGACAATCTTCATCTTCATCATCCATCGCTACCACGGGGAGTCATCAATCTTCTTTAGGCGGCTCATATGATGGTTTCCTGGCAAAGTTTTATGAGGAGTGTTTGAATGATAGCACTTATGCAACAGATACCGTCTGTGACTCATACACGTCTCCAAGTGGAAAGTATATGTGGACATCAAGTGGCTTGTATTCGGACACTCTGCAAAATATGCTTGGATGTGATAGTATCATTTACATTGACTTGACCATCAATGAAAGCAGCACTCAGAATGTTGATATGTCGTCATGCAATGATTCCGTTTTCATCTCTCCAAGTGGAAAATTCACATGGACCAGTCCAGGTTTATATGCTGATTCCTTGGTGTCATCAAAGGGTTGTGATAGTATACTGAACATAAATCTGGATTTTGTTGCGGTTGATACAACTTTAACGCTAATAGGAGATACACTTTATTCAAATGAATTGAGCGGGGACAATTATTATTGGGATCTGTGTCCTCAGAACCTTGGCCTCTTAGGAACTGGTCGAAAATTATTTGAACCGGCCCTTATTAACGGGCAATCCTATCAAGTATTGATCGTAAAGAGTAACTGTCACGTTTATTCCGAGTGCTTTCTAGTGAATGGAGTTGGAATTGATGAAATTATCGATGATAATATCCTGATATTCCCAAATCCCAATAACGGGACATTTTTTATTGAATTAAAAAAACTAACTGAAGCTACTGCAGTGGAGGTATTCACGAGCAAAGGAAATCAGGTTTATAACATTGACAATTTAAAACAGAAGAGAGTAAAAGTGACTTTATCGAACGATGGAATATATTTTCTGAGGATCACGACGTCTTCCGGCGTTTTAAATGAAAAAATAATTGTCAAGGATTAGCCTTCTCTAAAACGAAGAGGTTTTCTTACTTTCGCGGCGAAATGCAAGCGGCGATCTATTACCTCATTCTTCCAATTTTTTATCTGATTTCGTATCTCCCGTTCAGGGTCTTATACATGCTTTCGGATGTCTTGTATTTGATTCTTTATAAAGGGCTTAATTACAGGAAAGATGTCGTTAGAAACAACCTCATAAATTCTTTTCCTGATAAATCGGAAATGGAGATCATCGAAATAGAAAAAGCTTTCTATTCCTACTTTTTTGATCTTGTTCTTGAAACGTTAAAGACGCTTACCATCACTCCAAAAACTGTGATGAAAAGAATGAAGGCCATTGATATGTCTTCGTTTGAGAGATTTGCGAAGCAAGACCAAAGTGTCATCATCGTGATGGGTCATTTCGGAAACTGGGAACTGGCAGGAGCCAGATTTAGCCAGGATCAGTTACATCAGTTGATCGTTATTTATCATCCTCTGAAAAATAAATACTTCAATAAACTGATTGTTCACATGCGCACCCGACTTGGGAATAAGTTATACGCCATGAATGAGACCCTTCGGGGTATGATCCGAGATAAGAACGAATTGACGGCAACGGCATTTATTGCCGATCAGACTCCTTCACCAAAAGGGGCATACTGGACCACCTTTCTGAATCAGGACACTCCGGTATTTACAGGGACAGCGAAGATTGCTAAGAAACTTGATTACCCTGTAATTTACGTCTCAGTAAAACGACTAAAAAGGGGGTATTATACGATTACCTCTGAACTTTTGGTAGAGCATCCTAAAAATCTGGAAGAAGATCAGATTTCTGAAATGCATACGAAGCGCCTTGAGAAAGACATTCTTGAGAATCCTGAGATCTGGTTATGGTCACACCGAAGGTGGAAGCATTCAAAACCATCTAATTAACTTACTTTTGCCGCATGTTAGAAGGGAAGGACCTGGTACTTGCGACCAGAAAATATGCCAAAGAAGACAGGAAAAAGAGCTGGTTTCATTTATTCAGCACGCTTTTTCTTTTGTTCGTCTTCTATGCGGGAGGTATTGTAAATGTGCATATTGTTCCACAGATATTTTGTGCCATCATTGCCTCACTTATCATCGTTCGTCTCTTCATTATATATCATGACTACCTACATGGATCTATTCTCCAGCGCTCGAAACTGGCGAATGTGATATTCACCATTTTTGGTTATTACATTCTTGCGCCGAAAAGTATTTGGAAGAGATCACACGACTATCATCATGTGCATAATTCTAAACTCTACACTTCAAGCATTGGCTCCTTTCCCATTGTAACAAAAGATGATTTTCTTAAGGCGAGTAAAACTGAACGAAATATTTATCTCTTTATCAGGCATCCTTTGACTATTAACCTTGGCTACATCTTCGTGTTTTTCTGGGGATTTTGTCTGAGGACACTGATCATGAGTCCGGGAAGACATAAAGACATTTACTCTTCACTCATTTTTCATTTTGGAATGGGTGCATCGATATGGTACTTTTTCGGACTGCAATCGTTCCTGATCGGTTTTCTTATTCCGGCTTTTTTCAGCAGCCTCATGGGATCTTATCTTTTCTATGCACAGCATAACTTCCCTGATGCGAAGTTTAAGTCAAAAGAGGACTGGACCTATGTGGACGCCGCAATGTACTCTTCAAGCTACATGAAAATGTCGAAATTGATGCATTGGTTTACAGGAAACATTGGATACCACCACATCCATCACATCAATGCCAAGATTCCATTCTACAAACTGCCACAGGTATATAAAGAGATGGAGGAGTTTCAAAGTCCTGGCATTACCTCATTCTGGCCAAAAGATGTGCTGGCATGCTTTCGAATCAAAGTCTGGGATCCTGATCTCGATCGCATGATCACCCTGAAGGAAGTGCATGCTTGATGGGCATTTCTTTTGTTAAAGAAATGTAAAAATTTCAGAATCAGCCTATTTCATGTTTACCTTTGGTCATCTTGAGATCCAAAGCAATCATATTCTTCATATTTCTTGCCCTCATTTTATTGGTTGAAGTCTACACTTACAATGGAATAGCCAACTTCATCGATCAGCTTGAGTACAGCTCGGCATATTGGGTTTTGTATTATGTATTCGCCGGACTTTCAATACTAAGTGCAATTGTATTCGTTAATACTGCTGCAGATGTCAGAGTAGGCATTTTAAAGAAAGCTTCTCACAATGTAATGAGTGGCCTTGCTCTTACCTTGATTCTAACTAAGGTTGCTTTTTCGGCTGTGATATTCGCAGGTGATGTTTATCGATACAGTATTGCAGCCATACATTCATTTGGGGCTTATATAGATGGTTCCGATGCGAATACAGAAGTACTGGCAAGAAGCATACAGGTTGCACAATTTGGATTGATTGCGGCCAGTATACCATTTCTGTCTTTCCTTCATGGCATCACCATTGGAAAATACAAATACAAGGTAAAGAGAGTCAAACTTGAGTTCGAAGATCTGCCAACGGCCTTTCACGGATATAAGGTTTTACAATTCAGCGACATGCACTCTGGAAGCTTTGACAGTCTTGAGCGTGTGCAGAAAGGAATTGAAAAAATGCAGGCTGAAGAAGCCGATCTTATCCTATTTACCGGAGACATGGTTAATAACCAGGCCGATGAAGTGAAACCATTTGTGGAAATGCTAAAGTCGATGAAGGCAAAAGATGGAAAATATTCCATTTTGGGAAATCATGACTATGGTGATTACATCCACTGGGCAAATAAAGAGGCCAAGATCGAGAACTTATACCGCCTGATAAAATACCAGCATGAGGCTGGTTTTCATTTGCTGATGAATGAAAACGTTACGATCAAGAGAGGCAATGAACAGATCAGGCTGGCCGGAGTGGAGAACTGGGGTAAACCACCATTTCCACAGCATGGAGATCTGAAAAAGGCCATGCACGGAATTGATGAAAATGAATTTACGATGCTGATGTCTCACGATCCATCTCACTGGGACCTTGAAGTATTGAAAACAGAAAAGAAAATCCATCTTACCATGAGCGGACATACTCATGGGATGCAAATGGGCTTTGATATCCCCGGATTAAAATGGTCGCCGGTGAAATACAAGTACCCTCGTTGGAGCGGCCTCTACGAAGAACTCGGCAGATATCTTTATGTCAACAACGGCTTTGGATTCCTAGGCTTTCCGGGTAGGGTAGGGATCTATCCGGAGATCACCGTTTTCGAATTACAGGCTAAAGAAAAATAGACTGATTAGTCAGTCGATCGATGTTAGGTGTAAGATGTCTGATGTGAGATGCTATCAAAGATCAGATCATATATCATTTATCAGATATCATCTATCATTCATCAAACCGTCATAATATCTTCTTCCTTCTTCTTGATCTTGTCGTCAACTCTATGGGAGTAGGAGTCTGTCGTCTTCTGGATTTCGTCCTCCAGGTCGTGAGCAAGGTCTTCTGAGTAGTGTTCCTTTACCAGTTTCTTGATCTCATCCATTGCTTCTTTACGAGCATTTCGGATGGAGATCTTGGCATTTTCACCTTCGTGTTTGGCTTGCTTCATCAAGTCCATTCTACGCTCTTCTGTGAGTGCAGGAACGTTGATCATGATCATTTCACCATTGTTCTGCGGGTTAAGTCCGAGATTGGCATTAATAATGGCTCTTTCAATTACTTCCAACATGGCTTTTTCCCACGGCTGAATAGAAATGGTTCTAGGGTCAGGCGTATTTACATTGGCAACCTGATTCAGAGGAGTATTCACGCCGTAATAATCCACAAATACACCGTCTACCATGCTCGGAGTGGCTTTCCCGGCGCGAATCTTTAATAATTCAGCATCAAGGTGCTTAATGGCATTCTCCATATGCTCCTTAGCTATGTCTTTTATAAATTGAATATCTGTTTCCATAGTGTTCTGTTTATACGCTTACTAATGTTCCTTCAGGTTCACCCTGCAAGACTCTTGCCAGATTTCCCTCCTTATTCATATCGAATACAATAATAGGCAGATTGTTCTCCTTGCATAATGTGAATGCCGTCATGTCCATAACATTCAGACCCTTCGAAAATACTTCTTCAAACGATACCGTATCATATTTAATCGCCGAACTATCTTTTTCAGGATCGGCACTGTAAACTCCGTCAACCCTTGTTCCTTTGAGAATTACATCTGCATTGATTTCGATGGCTCTTAATGAGGCGGCCGTATCTGTAGTAAAGTAAGGGTTACCTGTTCCCGCACCAAAGATCACAACTCTTCCTTTTTCAAGGTGACGAACAGCCCGTCTTTTAATGTAGGGTTCTGCGATCTGTTCCATTTTTATGGCAGTTAGGAGTCTTGTTTGAATTTCAAGAGATTCAAGCGAGGACTGCAAGGCAAGGCTGTTGATCACAGTGGCAAGCATACCCATGTAATCTCCCTGTACACGATCAATGGCACTGTCTTTCGATTGCAGTCCGCGGAAAATATTACCGCCTCCAATTACAATGGCCATTTCAACACCGGCTTCTACTGCTTTTCTTATCTCTTCGGAATACGCTTTTAAGACATTGTGATCGATGCCGTATTGGTTTTCTCCCATCAATGCTTCTCCACTCAATTTGAGCAGAACCCGTTTATATTTCATAAGGTTGAATTTGGCTTCGTAAAAATAGAATTTTTAGGGCAAAAAAAAGGGGAGTTAAAAACTCCCCCACATTCAAATGAAATCCTTATCCAAGTGCAATTCGTTTGAAGCCTGTAACCTTCAAATCTTTGTTTACACTTTCCAAGTATTGTTTAACCGTTTGTTTGTTGTCTTTGATGAACTGTTGGTTCAACAAAGTGCTTTCCTTGAAGAACTTGTTCAGTTTACCCATGGCAATCTTCTCAAGCATTTCTTCCGGCTTTCCTTCTTCTCTTGCCTGCTCTTTACCGATCTCCAACTCTCTGTCGATCACCTCTTGTGGCACTTCGTCTCTGTCAACAGACACAGGATTCATCGCAGCAATTTGCATAGCAACATCTCTTCCCGCATCTTCAACACCATCAGCATTCAAGCCAACGATTGAAGCTAATTTGTTTCCTGGGTGATTGTAAGCAATCACGCTATCAGATTCAACAACTTCGTAAGCTGATAGATCGATCTTCTCACCAATTTTTCCAACCTCTTCTGTGATCTTATCGGCAACCGTCAAATCTCCACCATTATAATTCATGGCTTTCAATTCGTCAAGATTCGATGGTTTGTTTTCAATCGCAAGATCAAGAATGCTATTGGCAAAATTTCCAAAGTCCTCATTCTTAGCAACGAAATCTGTTTCGCAGTTCAAAACGATCATGGTAGCTCTTTTGCCATCAACGGTTTTAGCAATTACCAATCCTTCGTTAGCATCTCTGTCCCCTCTCTTGGCGGCTACTTTCTGACCTTTCTTTCTAAGGAAGTCAACGGCAGCTTCAAAATCTCCATTGGCTTCAACAAGGGCCTTCTTGCAGTCCATCATTCCGGCACCTGTTTGTTTTCTCAGTTTGTTTACGTCAGCAGCTGTGATATTCATGATATTAAATAAAAATCTATGTTATGCTTTTGTTTTTTCTACTTCTTTTTCGCTTGATTCCTTTGAATCACCTTCGGCTGCAAGAGCTTCTTCTTTTTTAGCCTCTGCCTTTGCATCTTCAGCTTCTTTCTTTGCTGCGATCTTATCTCTTTCAGCTTTTCTTTCAGACAATCCGGTAGAGATGCTTTCAACAACAATTTCCATCACTTTGTCGATCGACTTAGCGGCATCGTCATTGGCCGGAATTGGGAAGTCAACCAATGTAGGATCTGAATTCGTATCAACAATGGCGAAAGTTGGGATGTTCAATTTCTTGGCTTCCGCAACGGCAATGTGTTCTCTTTTGATATCAACAATGAAAAGAGCAGCTGGCAATCTGTTAAGATCGGCGATTGATCCAAGGTTTTTCTCCAGTTTTTCTCTTTGACGAGTGATCTGAAGTCTTTCTCTTTTAGAAAGAGCCTTGAAGGTATCATCCTGCATCATTTTGTCGATAGATCCCATTTTACGAACTGCCTTTCTGATCGTCGCAAAGTTGGTAAGCATACCACCTGGCCATCTTTCAGTAACGTATGGTTGGTTGATTCCTTTAACCCTGCTTTCAATTGATTCTTTCGCTTGTTTCTTTGTCGCTACGAAAAGGATCTTCTTTCCTGATTTGGCTATTTGCGCCAAAGCAGCGCAGGCCTCGTTCATCTTAGCATCGGTCTTGTATAGATCGATGATGTGAATTCCGTTTCGCTCCATGAAAATATATGGAGCCATTTTTGGATGCCATTTTCTTTTTAAGTGTCCGAAGTGAACACCGGCTTCCAATAGTTCTTGTACTCTATTAGACATTTTTCTGGTTTTTAAATTGTTTACATTCCGGTTAAAACAACCACTGAGTAGGGCCGAAGCCATCTCAGTAGTTTAGATACTAAACAATACTCGCTGGCGCGATTACCGCTTACTAAACTGAAATTTCTTTCTGGCCTTTTTCTGTCCTGATTTCTTTCTCTCCACCATTCTTGGGTCTCTGGTGATCAGTCCTTCAGCTTTCAAAGCTGGTTTGTGTGACTCATCAACTTCAACCAGGGCTCTCGAGATACCAAGTCGAATCGCTTCAACCTGACCAGTTGTACCACCACCATTTACGTTGACTTTCACGTCGAATTTCTTCTCCGTACCGGTGATGTTAAAAGGCTGGTGCAATTTGAATTGCAACAATGACGTAGGAAAGAACTCTTTCATGTCCTTGTCATTCACAGTGATATTACCTTTACCAGGCTTCATGTAAATCCTGGCTACAGATGATTTTCTACGTCCTATTGTATTAATTATGTCCATGCTTATTTGATGTTATTAAGCTCGATTTTTTTAGGTTTCTGTGCTTCCTGCTGGTGCTCCGAACCTTCGTAAACATAAAGGTTGTGAAACAAGGCACTTCCCAACTTATTCTTTGGAAGCATACCTTTTACAGCAATTTCCACCATGGCAGTTGGTTTCTTTGCCATTTTATCTTTTGCAACGGTGATCTTCTGACCTCCAGGGTATCCAGAGTGAGTGATGTACTCTTTCTGATCCCACTTCTGTCCACTTAGATCAATCTTTTCAGCATTGATAACAACTACGTTATCTCCACAATCTACATGAGGTGTGTAGTTTGTTTTATGCTTTCCTCTGATCAGTTTAGCTACCTTACTGGCAAGCCTTCCCAATGTTTCACCTTCAGCATCTACCAATAACCACTCTTTGTTTACCGTCTGAGTGTTTGCTGAAATCGTTTTGTAACTTAAGGTATCCACCGTATTTGTGTGTTTTAGTTTCTTTAAGCCTTTTACCCCTAATAAAAAGGGGCTGCAAATTTATCCAATTTTTTTATTTCAACAACGGAAGGTTGAAAATAAATTTAGGGGATGAGTGTATTAGGATATGAGTGGATCAGAATTTGGAATTCACTTTCCAATTCCGAATTCCCAATCCTCTATTCTCAAATCAATCCTATTTCCTTGCCCACCTTGGTAAAAGCAGCAATTGCCTTATCAAGATGCTCTCGGTCGTGGGCGGCAGAAACCTGAACTCGGATTCTTGCTTGACCTTTAGGAACAACTGGGTAGAAAAATCCGATCACATAAATTCCTTCTTCAAGAAGTTTGTCGGCCATGATTTGAGATTTGGCTGCATCATAAATCATTACAGGAACAATAGGGTGCGTTCCTTCTTTGATATCAAAACCGGCTTCCGTCATTTTTGCTCTGAAATACTTCGTATTGTCCTCCAGTTTATCACGGAGCTCCGTAGTTTCGCTCAGCATATCAATGACCTGAATTCCGGCACCGACAATAGAAGGGGCCAGAGAGTTGGAGAATAAGTAAGGTCTTGATCTTTGTCGAAGCATATCAACAATCTCTTTTTTCGAAGCAGTAAATCCTCCCATGGCACCTCCAAGAGCTTTTCCAAGGGTTCCGGTGATGATATCAACTCTTCCCATAACACCGCAATGTTCATGAGTTCCCCTTCCTGTTTTACCCATGAAGCCGGTAGAGTGACAATCATCAACCATTACAAGAGCATCGTACTTTTCAGCCAGGTCACAGATCTGATCCAATTTGGCAATGTAACCGTCCATTGAGAATACACCATCGGTGACAATGATTCGATTTCTTTGCGACTGAGCCTCTTTTAATTTTTCTTCCAAATCGGCCATATCGCTATTCTTGTACCTGTACCTCACAGCCTTGCACAGTCTGACCCCGTCTATAATGGAGGCGTGATTCAATTCATCGGATATTATGGCATCCTCGGGTCCAAATAGTGGCTCAAAAACACCGCCATTTGCATCAAAAGCCGCAGCATATAAAATGGTATCCTCCATGCCCAGGAAGTCCGAAATTTTTTGTTCCAGTTCTTTATGAATATCCTCTGTTCCGCAGATAAATCGAACTGATGACATACCAAAACCTCTGTCATCCAGAGCGCTTTTAGCTGATTCGATCACTTTGGGATGTGAAGAAAGGCCCCAGGTAGTTATTGGCACAGAAGTTTATGACTTCCTTACCTCCTGAAACGGAAATGTCAGCACCTTGCGGGGTGATAATTACTCTTTCCTTTTTATACAGTCCCGCTTCCTCGATATTAGAAAGCTCTTGTTTAAGTTGATCCTGAAGTTTACCGTACATATCCTTTGATTTTCAAGCTTGTAAAAATAAAAAAAGTCCCGGGCTGCGGGACTTTTCCATAATATGATATTTTGATCAGACTACACCCTGAGCAAGCATGGCATCTGCAACTTTTACAAATCCGGCCACGTTCGCACCTTTAACGTAATCTACATGATCTCCATTCTTTCCAAATTCTACACAAGAATCATGAATGTCGCTCATGATTTTCTGCAGTCTCTCATCTACTTCTTCTCTTGTCCAGTTGTATCTCAATGAATTCTGAGACATTTCAAGTCCAGAAGTGGCAACACCACCCGCATTGGAGGCTTTTCCCGGAGAGAACAGAATCTTTTCTGCATGAAACTTTTCAATGGCTTCCGGTGTACAAGGCATGTTGGCACCTTCAGCAACGGCCATTACTCCGTTATTCACAAGAGCCTGAGCGTCATCGGCATTCAATTCATTTTGTGTTGCACAAGGCATGGCCACATCGCATTTTACATGCCATGGAGTTTCACCTTCATGATACGTAACACCGTCAAAATGCTGCGCATATTCTCGAATTCTACCTCTCTTAACATTCTTAAGGTCCATGATCCAGGCAAGCTTTTCAGCATCAATTCCGTTTTTATCATGAATGTATCCCTTTGAATCTGACATGGTCACAACTTTGCCTCCCAATTGAGTGGCTTTTTCACAGGCAAATTGTGCAACGTTTCCTGATCCTGAGATTACAACTGTCTTTCCTTTGAATCCCTCACTTTTTGTGTTCAGCATGTGATCAGCGAAATAAACACATCCATATCCCGTGGCTTCCGGACGAATCAAACTTCCGCCGAAAGACATTCCTTTACCGGTAAGTACGCCGGTAAATTCATTTCTAAGTCTTTTATACTGACCGAACATATATCCGATTTCTCTTCCACCTACACCGATATCACCGGCAGGCACATCAGTGTTCGGGCCAATGTGTCTTGATAATTCAGTCATAAAACTCTGGCAGAATTTCATGATCTCATTTTCACTTTTACCTTTTGGGTCGAAGTTGGCTCCTCCTTTTCCACCACCCATTGGAAGCGTGGTCAAACTATTCTTGAAAACCTGTTCGAATCCTAAGAATTTCAAAATGCTGAGGTTTACCGTTGGGTGAAATCTCAATCCACCTTTGTAAGGTCCGATGGCACTGTTCATTTCAATCCTGTAACCTTTATTGACCTGGATATTACCCTGGTCATCCAGCCACGGAACTCTAAACATAACAACTCGCTCAGGTTCTACCATTCTTTCCAGCAATTTACCCTTGCTGTACTCAGGATTATCTTTAATAAAAGGAATTACTGTTTCTGCTACCTCGTGAACGGCTTGAAGAAATTCAGGCTCATTCGGATTGTTCGCAGCTACTCCGGCCACGAAGTCCTTGATTTCTTTTTCAGAGTTTGATGACATTCAGTTTCAATTAAATAAGGCGGGGCAAAAGTAGCTAAAAATTAAAATCGGGAGATATCTTTAAAAGATTATCGCAAGGCAGATCTGTAATTTCCTCCGGGCCTTGACAGAACGAGATTTCTGAGCTCCATTTCAAGTAATAAAGAAGATATTTTGGCAACGGGTTTGGCTAACAATACCGAAATACTGTCAATATTCAATTCTTTTTTATCCTTCAATACATCCATGATTTGCTTTTCGTCTTCATTTAGTGCTTCAAACAGATTCAACTGCTCAGACTGTGGAGGCAAGTCTTCTTTTTTCCAATCCATAAAATCTAGCAAGTCATCTGCATTTTCAATCAAACCTGCCTTGTTTTCCTTGATTAGCTGATTTCCGCCACTGCTTTTAGGCTGCATAGGTGCATAAGGGAAAGTAAATGTGTCCCGATTATAGGAATTAGCAAGATCGGCTGTAATGATGGATCCTCCTTCGACATCTGACTCAACTACGACAACAGCATCAGATAAGCCGGCTATGATTCGATTCCGAGCAGGAAAATTACCGGGCACCATTGGGGCGGAAACCGGATATTCTGTTAGTAGCAGACCTTTTTCACAGATTCTTTCGGCGAGACCTCTGTTGGTCCATGGATAGACCTTATTTAATCCATGACCGAGCACGGCTATGGTGTCCAGACCATTGTCAAGAGCAGATTCATGAGCCAGAGTGTCAATTCCATAAGCAAGACCGCTTATTACTGTTATATCCTGTCCGTGTAGATCTCCAATCAGTTTTTTACATAAATCCCTGCCCTGGGTTTGTGGTTTTCGTGTTCCTACTACGGCAAGGAATTTTCCAATGTTCATATTCCCGGAACCGGATGCGTAAAGCACAATTGGCGCGTCGTGACATTCTTTCAATCGATAGGGATATTCAGAATCATTCAACGTGATACACCGAGCCTCACGTGATTCTATGAATTCCAACTCTTTCTCTGCATTTTTCCAGGTCTTTTTCAGATAGATCTGCTCAACAATATTGTGCTGAATCAGAATTTTTTTGAGCACATTTTTTTGAGCCCGATATACTTCATCGATATTCCCGAGAGAGGAGATCAACTTTCTCGCATTGATGTGACCGAGATTTTTAACCAGTGAGAGTGCAACAAATTGAAGCTGCGTATCTTCACGCATAAGTAGAAAAGACAGATAGGTCGATTATCAGAAAGTGCTAATATTACAAAAAAGATGAGATGAAAATAGTGGGTATTATTCCGGCACGTTATGACTCCACCAGATTACCGGGTAAACCATTGGAAATGATAGGGGATAAGTCTTTGATAATGAGGGTTTACGATCAGTGTAAAAAGGTCTCAGAATTTGAAGATATCCTTGTGGCAACGGATGATGATCGAATATTTCAGCATGTGCAAGAGTCTGGAGGTAAGGCAATTATGACTTCCAAAAGTCATGAAAGTGGCACAGAAAGATGTGCAGAAGTGGTGGGAAAAATAGACCTCGATTTCGACTTTGCAATTAACATTCAGGGAGATGAACCATTTATCAATCCTGACCAAATTCGTAAGCTCATGAAGTCCCTTCAAAATAATACGGAAGTAGGCACTTTATGCATGAAAATCGAAGAAGAAGCAGAACTTTTGGACATGAATATCCCGAAGGTCGTTTTTGATGTAAATGGACTAGCCATGTATTTCTCTCGTTCCCTTATTCCGGCGGTCAGAGATGAGAAATCAGATGAATTGACAGTTTCAGGAAATCATTATAAGCATATTGGAATATATGCCTACAGAAAAGATATTCTGGCAACCATTGTGAAAATGGAGCCGTCTAGAATAGAGAAAAGTGAGCAATTGGAACAACTCAGGTGGTTATATAACGGGACGCGAATAAGTGTTGTTGAAATTCCACACGAAAAAAGTGTGTCTGTCGACACCTTGGAAGATCTTGAAAATGCGCGAAAGATGCTGCCTTGATACCTGATGTAAATCAGCTTGTTTGTTAACAATTGGCTATGAATAAATCAGTATTTTGTCAAAACCTTTTGGTTCTATTTAACGTATATTGCAACTCAAAGTAGATGTGGCTATTAACCAAAATAGCAAGGGGTAAGGGCCTATTATTGTTGATCTTATGAAGAAGAGAATATTTCTGTTCGGTTTGTTGTGTGCATTTTCTGGCGCAATATTTGGACAAGATTTAAGGGTTATATTAATTAACCAACCTAGTACGGCATGTGGTCATACAAATTCGGAGAATGTGATCATTACTATCAACAATGCCTCTGGCACAGATACTGCATTTGCTCCATATGACATAACCTACACCATTAACAATGGAACGCCGGTTACTCAGACAATCACTGGTTCGGCAAATGACATTCTTCCTGGTGGTTTTTCTTTTCAAACGTTTTCAACTACTGCCGATCTTTCTTCTGCGGGGGTTTACGATTTTAAAAGTTGGGCTACAATCACAGGTGACGTAGACAATTCCAACGATACAGCATACAAAACTGTGAATTCTGATGCCAACACCGTTCCCGGTGTTCTGATGGAATCCGATACGGTGTGTCAGAATGCCAACGGGGATACACTTGATCTGGTTGGGAACCTTGGTAATGTAGTAGGATGGCTTGAGTCAACGGATAATGGAATGTCCTGGAGTGTTTTAGGTGCTGCAGGTACTGATTCTTCTTATGAATACACAAATCTTACCCAAACAACCTGGTTCACGGTAGTTGTTCGAAACGGATCATGTCCCTTTGATTCGGCTACACCGGCCATTATTCAAGTTGATTCAGCTTCTGATGCCAGTTCGGTGAACTTTATTGGTGCAGGAAATGTGTGTTTGGGATCAACAGGAAATATTGTCGCACAGAATGGAACCTTCTCCGGTGCCATCATTAATTGGGATACGGCGTCAGCGCCGGGAGGTCCTTTTAATGCAGTAGTTCCGACAGAAACCTCTAACATATGGGGTTATTCAAATCTCCAAAATGATTTGTATGCAAGAATTCGCGTGAAACTCGGTGTTTGTCCGGAAGATACTTCTGCGGCAGCCGTGGTAACGGTTGACCCTCTTACCGCCGGTGGTAATGGAGCTCTTTTATCCGGAGCTACCGATACCACTATTTGTGAAGGCAACAGTGCAGGTACAGCAGTTGTTACAGGGTATACGGGTAACGTGACTCAATGGGAAGTGTCAACAACCGGACCAACAGGAACTTATACCAGTATCGGTTTTGCCGGTCTGGATACAGTGACTTTGCCTACTGCTACAACAACATCATATTTCAGAGCAAGAATTCAAAGTGGACTTTGTCCAGACAGTGCAAGCACACCTATAGAGGTGAACGTAGATGCACTCAGTAATGGAGGAGCTGTTGGCCCTGTTCTTTCAACTATATGTGAAGGAACATCGCAAGGGTTAAGTCTTACAGGTAATAATGGAACTATTCAATTCTGGGAAGAAAGAACTAGCTCAACAAACTGGGCTCAGATTCTACCTCCGGTAACTGGAGCAAATTTCACCTACAGTAACGCAGATTCAACAAGACTATTCAGAGTAATTGTTAAAAATGGTGTTTGTCCAACAACACCTTCCGATTCAGCCCTTGTAATTGTACTCGACTCAGTTGTTGGTGGAAGTATTATTACGGCTGATCCGCAAACAGTTTGTGAAAACAACAATACCGGAACCCTTGTGCTTACAGGATATGTTGGAACTCCTTCTAACTGGCAGTTTTCGGAGAATAACGGAGCATCATTCCAAAATGTAATTCCAACGAATGCAACCGATACTTTGGTTTATAACAACATTGATACAACTACGATTTACCGTGTTCAGGTTGGCAATGCTGCTTGTCCTGATGCATTCTCAGATACAGTGATTATAACTGTATTGCCGGCAGCGGTTTCAGGCACTATTGCGGGTACAACACCTGTATGTGCTGGTGATTCAACCACATTGAATTTAACTGGCGAGAATGGCACTGTCACAATCTGGAGAGTCTCCACAAACGGAGGAACATCATATTCGAATGTTGCAGGTAGTGCCGGAATGACAAGTATAACGGTCCCTGTAAGTACAACATCACAATACCAGGCTATTGTTCAGTTAAATCCTTCTTGCGATGCCGATACAACAACTGATTTCGTAGTGAATGTTGATCCGCTGACTGTACCGGGTACAGTTTCGGGTTCAACTATAGTTTGCGGTGGAAATAATAGCGGAAGTTTGACACTTGCCGGAGAGACAGGAACGAATTTAGGATGGATCTTCTCAACAAATGGCGGAGCTTCATGGACATTGACTACTAATACAACATCGACATTTAATTACACGAATCTCACTCAGACTACCATTTTTGCAGTTACAGTACAGAGTGGAGTTTGTGAGGAAGATACTTCTACAACTGGAACGATCACTGTAATTCCTGCGGGCGTGGGTGGAAATGTCAGTATTCTGGCACCGAACGATTCACTTTGTGCAGGAATCGATACAGTTACATTATCGTTGAGTGGACACACCGGCACAGTAGTTGGATGGGAAGCCTCGGAAAACGGAGGAGCTTCATATACAATTGTACCTGGAGCCACTGGAGCTTTGACAATATTCTCCTACAATTTCACAACGAATACATTGTTCAGAGCATTGGTCAGGAATGGAGTATCGTGTGATACAGTTCGTTCAGACAGCGTCTTATTCGTAATTGGTACTGCCTCTGTTGGAGGAAATACGGCCGGAGCCGATTCAGTTTGTAGTGCAAGTAATAATGGATTTGTGACACTTTCCGGTCAAACTGGAGATGTGATTCGATGGGAATCATCTACCAATGGTGGATTCACATGGTCACCGGAAGCAAATTCTGATTCTGTTGCTTTCAATTATTCAGGCCTGATCACCACAACATTATATAGAGCCATTGTACAAGATGCGGGTTGTACACCTGCTATTTCGGATACGGTAGAGATCTTTGTTCTTCCGGGAGACATTCCTGGAGCCGTGAATTACACTGGCGGAAATGTTTGTTCAGGAGCAGAGGTGTTCTCAATGAATCTAACGGGGTCATCTGGAACAATTATCCGATGGGAAAAATCTCCTGATGGCACAGTTTGGTCGCCAATTAGCAATACTACAACTTCACTGACTGATTCCAACATCACAGCAACTACTCACTATAGAGCAGTTCTTCAAAGTGATACATCTTGTCCGGAAGCACCTTCTACACCTGACACCGTATTTGTTGATCCACAGGCAGACTACAATGCAATCAGTGGAACGGCTCAATTCTGTGATACATCTGTAAGTGGAACAGTTCAGGTGACAGGATTCACCGGTAATGTATTTGCATGGCAACGTAGTGATAATGGAGGAGCCTTCAGTAATCTTCCTTCAAGTGATACAGCCACTCTCGCCTATAGTGCTCTACCAGGAGGTGTTTACCAGTACAGAGCAATCATAGAAAGCGGTGTTTGTCCTAATGATACTTCTCCTGCTGTAACAGTAACAGTTGATAGTACAGCGGTCGGTGGTGTTCTTTCCGGAGGCACGTCTTATTGTGATACTGTGAATTCAACTCTTTTAACACTCAGCGGTTATGTTGATTCAGTTGTTGTTTGGCAAATGTCAACCAACGGTGGTGCAAGTTTCAGCAACATACCGGCTTCTACGAACAGGGATACCATTACATTTAATAATATTACTACATCAACAATCTACAGAGTAATCGTATCAAGCGGGCTTTGTGGAAATGATACCAGCAATACTCAGAACATTGATGTTGGACTTACCGTTGGAGGAAATCTTGCTTCAAGCGACTCAGTTTGTATCAGTGGATTTAATGGAGTATTAAGACTTTCTGGTCAGGTTGGCACTATTTTGACTTGGCAAGATTCACTTCCTGGATTGGGATGGGTGGATCAGGTTCCGGCCAATACAACAGATTCATTTGTATACAGCGATGCCAACGTTCTGCAAACAACTTCATACAGGGTGGTTGTTCAAAGCGGCACCTGTGACTCTGCATTCTCAAGTATTGCAACGATTACCGTGAATGATACTGTCTTTGCAGGAAGCCTTGGACCAAACAACTTATTCTTCTGTGATACAGTCAATACCGATACATTATTATTGAGTGGTTATTTCGGTCCAATAAGAAACTGGCAGGTGGCAACCAATGGTGGTCCATTCGTTGATTTCGCACCGGCCAAAACCGACTCGGCATTCATCTTCAATAATCTTACTGATTCTATTAGTGTATACCGTGTAATAATGGATGGTGGAGTTTGTGGAAGTGATACTTCAAATAATGATACTGTTCGTGTTTCAGCCAGTCTTGCCGGAGTCCTGATGTCAGGAGATACTGTCTGTGCCGGAAATAACTCGGGAATAATTTCATTGACAAACTTCTCCGGGGCAATTATTTCATGGGATTCTTCCAATGCGGGCGGACCATTTATTCCAACAGGATTCACGGGAAGCTCACTTATTTATAATGATATATCTGACACTATTACCTACAGGGTGAGAGTACAAAATCCAGGATGTCCCGCAGATACTTCAAATGAAGTAACAATTTTGGCGGTGCCAGGAAGTAATGTTGGGTTGCTCACTGGCAGCAGAAGCATTTGTGCAAGTACTTACCAGGATTCCATAATACTGATTGGTAGAAATGGAACAATAGACCGATGGGAAGTTTCGATAGATACCGGACAAACCTGGACTACAGTTACTGGTCAAACGTCCGACACATTAATATACACTCAGACAACTTTGACACAATCCAGTCTTTTTAGAGTTATTTTGACTGCGTCAGGCATTTGTCCTGCTGATACAAGTAACTTAGTTGCTATTGCCATTGGTCCTTCTGATGCGGGATTCATTTCAGGAGATACTCTGTTGTGCGCAGGTAGTGGCGCGGATCTGGTATTGAATGGCTTTGTTGGAGACGTTCAACTGTGGGAGGCTTCAGCCGACAGCCTCATCTGGGGTCCACTGCCGAGTACAGACACTAATCAAATTACCATTACAGTGAATGCCCTTACTTGGTTCCGAGCCATCGTCCAGAGTGATACATGTACACCGGATACAAGTGTGGCATTTAGAGTAGATGTAGACTTCCCATTTGCTGGTAGCTTACAGACGCCTACAAACATGCTTTGCTATGGTGTTGGCTCTGATACGATTTTTATAGTTCCTCCTTCGGATACGGTATTTGACTGGGAGATCAGACCTGATAACTTACCGTCATTTACTTCATTGAATAATCAGACTTTCTTCCAGACTTACGACACTTTAAAAATCACAACTCACTACCGAGCATTCGTGAAAAACGGAATTTGTCCGGTTGATACCATTGAAATTACAATGACGGTGGATACACCAACAGTCTCCGGAATACTGGCTATGGATGATACAGTATGCGCAGGAAGTAATTCCGGTACACTGACTATTTCTGGATTTATAGGAGACAACTTCACATGGCAATCGAGTGCTGATGGAATTAGCTTCGGACCGGCACCCGGTGCGACCAATGATACTTTCTATGTGTACAACAATCTCTTGACGACGACCTATTACAGGGTCGTGATAGCGAGTGGAGGTTGTCCTCCTGACACTACGAACACAATAGAGATTTTTGTTAAACCTGCTGCGATAGGCGGTGTGATCTCATCAGATACATCTTTCTGTAATGAGCCGAATGGCGGTGTATTGAATCTGGTTGGATACAATGGAACGATCGTTGGATGGCAAGAATCAATTGGAGGAGGATCATTTACAAATGTTATTCCTCCGGTTACGGCAGATTCGCTTGTTTATAACAACGTAGACACCACGACTTCCTACAGAGTGATCTTGTCACTAGGTGATTGCCCCGATGATACATCTACAGTTGCTACAATAACCATTCTGCCAACACCTGTAACTACAGTGACTGCTAATGGGCCAACAGAATTCTGTGAGCCGGGTAGTGTTGCTTTAACTGCAACGGGAGGTCCTGGATATACATGGAGTACAGGAGACTCTACGGAAACGATCACCGTGAGTGCAACTGGAACATATGGAGTTATCGTAACAGATACTGCATCGGGTTGTGAGGACACAGATTCATTGTCAGTTCTTGTATTTCCTGCACCGAATGTGGATGCCGGATCGAACTCAACAATACTAGAAGGACAGAGTGTAACCTTGAATGCAAGTGGGGCTCAGACATATGAGTGGACTCCTAAATCGGGATTAAGTGATGGATTCATTCCAAATCCTGTTGCCACACCAACTGATACTACGGTATACTTTGTTGTTGGACTTGATTCAAATGGTTGTGAAGGTCAGGATTCTGTGATCATTGCAGTAATAACTGATGGAGGGGATGGACCTCCGGATTTCACCAACCTGTTCACGCCGAACGGTGATGGTCACAACGACACTTGGAAGATCCGTGATCTGGCCGGTTGCTCAACTTGCAGAGTATCGATTTACAACAGATATGGACAGCAGGTATTGCAGGATGATAACTACCAGGATGACTGGGAAGGAGATGACCTGCCTGACGGAACGTATTTCTATGTAGTGGAGACGGAAACAGGTAAGATTTATAAAGGATCTATAACCATATTGAGAGGTAACTAAAAGATAAGGCAATGAGAAGAATATTAATCGTCATATTATTAAGCGTCACAGGCTCACTGGTGATGGCTCAGCAAGTGCCTTTCTATAGCCAGTACTTCTTCAATCCATTCGTCTACAACCCATCTGTTACGGGTAAGAGTGGTGAAACAAGAGCATTTTTGACTCACAGGAATCAGTGGACCGGTATCCAGGGCGCACCTGTAACTACCATGTTCACTGTTGATGGACCAATTTCCGGAGATCGTTGGGGTCTTGGAGCGAGTATGTATTCGGATAAAACCGATATCATCAGCAAGGCCGGTGCCAGACTTGCAGGTTCCTACAAGGCAATGATCAACGAAGAGCATGAATTGAGATTTGGATTGGCATTGGGTGTGCTTAACAACACGATAAACTATTCCAATGCCATTGTCGAGGATAATACTGATCCAAACCTCTTCACTTCGAATCAGAGCAGAACGGATATAGATGCCGACTTCGGTATTTCTTATTACTGGAAAGGGCTTTCAGCTGGTTTTGCAATTCCTCAACTATTCGATAATGACGTTGAATATGCCAAGGTTGACAATGACCAATCTGTAGTTTACGATGTAAGAAGACACTATATTTTCAATTTAGGCTATGATTATGATATCGATGATAAATGGGGAGTACATGGTGTCGGTATGGGAAGATTCATGCAAGGTGCTCCAACACAATTCGACCTAGGTGTTTTGGGTAGCTATGAAAAATTGGGATGGGCTGGTATCTTATACAGACATGAATATGCGGTTTCATTCCTTGCAGGAGGAAAGATCAATCAAAAACTCTATTTGGGACTATCATATGACTTTATCATAAATGACCTTGCCACTGCTGCAGGTACGAGTTCTGAATTACTTGTAGGGTATACATTCGGAAAGTCAGCCAAGGAGAAAGAAGAAGAGGCTCGACAGAAGCAGGAAATGCAGAACAAAATGGACAGCTTGAGCAATGCGCTGGCGGACAATGTTGAGCAGACAGAGAAGAACAGAGAAGCAATTGATTCATTGGGTAATGAAATTCAGCAGGTCAGAGACGATGTTGATGAAGCCATTGAAAATATGCAGTCTGCACCACCAGCTCAGGGTGGAGGAACAGGCGCCGTGGTTGTTCCAGTACCAGACAAAGCTGAAGAAAGCATTTACAGCGATGATTACCTGGATAACAAAGGTGATCCACTTCCAAAAGGATTCTACATTGTTGTTGGTTCTTATTCAGAACAAAAATGGGCGAGACAAGCTAAGTTGAAGTTCATCAACGCAGGATTCCCTGAGACCGATGTTCTTTATAACATTACCAACAAGTTCTACAACGTCTATCTATCATTTACAACAGATGAAGACGAGGCAAGAAAGAATCTTAAAAATGCCAGGGCTGAAGTGCCTGATGCCTGGCTGAGAGTGATACGATAATGTGAAAGAGTCCCGTTGATTAACGGGACTTTTTTTATTCAAATTTGTTGGCGATCACTACACTCTTTCGTTCCGATCTATTGTCACCTGAAGTATGATAGCTTTGCATAACAACCAAGTAGAAACCGGGAGGTTGCAATTGACCATTTTCATCAAGTCCATTCCATAAATACTCACCTTTCACCGGAAATATCTCGTTTTCTGTAAGGCGTTTCACTTCGTCACCATACTTGTTATATATGGAAATATTGCCCCAGTATCCGGTTTTATCAAATTGAAATTGAATTAATACATGATCATTATAACCATCATTGTCCGGTGAAAAGACTTCTGGATAGAGTTGAAAATTGGAGTATTCCTTAACCAGATATTGAGAATTCTGCTCCCCCGGACTGCCATATCCCGATTCCGAACTTGCCGATGTCCAGTTTCTTGCATTCATTCCATCTATATAGGGCGATATACGCTCGAGAGAAATTCCTTTGGTTTCCTGTAATAAGAAAAAATGAAAGTCTTCATTGTAGTAGCTTTTATCTATAAGCATGCCTTCATGATTTACTAAGTATAAATTACCTTCCGAATTCAGTAGGCCTGGAATATTTGAGTTACAAATATGCCTGTCATTTTCACCATAAAATCGTGTCGATACGTCCATGCTATCTGTTGTAAGCGCAACGTGCTCTCCCGGCCTGATCAAATGATATTCATTCTTCATATAATCCAGCTCCAATGAGCTATCATATTCATTTTTGAGTAGTGCTAATTTGCTTAGGTCGAAATAACGATCGCTTGCATTGTAGATTTCGATAAACTCCGATCCTCCGACTTCGGGATCCGGCAATATTTCGTTGATCACAATAGAATTTTCATATGCTTTTGTGGGTGAAATGAAATCTAAAGATTGATTCAAGATTTGTCTGTTCAGACAATCAGTAATTGTATCGAAACGCATGGTGTATGTCTTATTCTCTCTTAATCGTTCATTCAGTTTCAATTCAAAGAATGTACTCTTCCAACTAAGCGTTTCAAAGGAGATACTTGGATCTGAAAGGAATGCAGAATACGATGGATAAATAATGGACGTGGAAGAATGATACTTGAAGGTTGCCATTGTATCATTGAGTTGCACAATTCTCTGAATTGTAAAATCAATGGATCTCCTAATAGTGTCTAATCTTGAATTCTTTTCGCCCGGACTGCCACCGTTTGTATTTAGAGAAATTCTCCAATTGGATGAATCGCTGCATATGTATCCTGGATTCACCAATTCAATTGACCTTCCTTCAGAAAATTTGGTTTTGATGTAATGATGCGCAAAGTAGTGCATGGAATCAATCGTCTCATGGTCAGAGATGAGTTTTAAAGCATCTTCATCATTATTTAGTGTAGGAAGATTGATGAAGGACTTATCAGCCTTTATATGCTTCCATTTTATTGAATCGGCTTCATTTACTAGCAGTTTGAATGCATATGGTTTCAGTATTCCGTTTAAGGCCACGGTGTCCTTTAAATCTGAAAAAAAGAAATGGGACAGATCAATATGTTTGTTTGAGTGATTATATATTTCGAAGTATTCGCTTTCAGGCAATTTAATTTCGGAAGTTGGTTTGAACATGACCTCATTTATGAGAAGGCTTTTAAATAAAAAAGAATCAGGATAGTTTATAAAATTTCTAATGGTGTCATCTGTCATTAGGTTGCCTGAAAGATCCTTAATATCACGGATAAGTAATTCATTTAGTTCTCCATGCCTGAAGTTCCGTTCAAAATAAAGGTCAATCCGGTTTTCTAAAGTGTCATAAAAGAAATGACTGATGGTATTTAGAGCTGAATAGAGGCTGAAATTAATGGTCTTTAGTGTAGAAGTGTCCAAGCTTTCCGAAAACCACAGGCTCCACAATTTTTTATCTTGGATAGATTGATTCTCCAAATTGGGAGTAATGTTATCTACATATACGCTGCCTTGCACTTTGATATCGTCAAAATAAAATTTATCGGATCTGCTGCTTGTATAGCGGCAAACCAATCCGAAGTATTTTGAACTAAGAACCGAGCTGTCAATAGCAATGCCCTCCAATATATGATTGCCGTTACCTGATGAATCGACCCAAAGCTGCCATTGATAATTGCTGTCTCGGCGCACTTTAATATCGAACCAGGTGTTGGATAAATTCACCCTATTGTCAGACCCATCTATCAGTAAGTGATGATTGCCATTTAAAAATGAGTACATCGAAACTTCATCCTTGCTTCCGCCGATTTTCACATAATAACCAGTGGTAATTGTGTTGAAATCACTTCGATCGGCCATGAGCATTATGATACTATAATTACTCGAAGAAGGGTTGAAATCCATCTTCAATCGAAATTCCCATAAAGCATTAACAGAGACTTCTGAGCTTGTGAAAAGAGATGATGTATCAGTTTTGCCCGGAGCTGAAAGTTTTAACTCTTCGGTGACTACGGAAAAATCAGAAGTGTCTCCATTCCAAGAAGGATTTGAATGATAATCCCCATCAGAGAAGTCGTCGGTGAATTGAGCACGGCATGTGCCACATATCACCCATAAAATAATGAATAGGCGCAAATGGGTTGAATTTTTTATTCAACCTCTTTGGTAATATTTGGATAGGTAATCTTAGAGAATGCTGGCTCTCACCTCATCGATGGATTCGTGAAGAGGAGCAATGGTCTCTTTATTAAATATATCATCGGTATTGATGCCCTCGAAAGTTTGATGAAGACCTTCAATTTCAGCTTTCACTGGAATGGTCTGACCATCCTTTTCAATGGCGCGATATAATTCAATAAGATTCTTAAGTGTATTTTTCTGTTCAAGGAAAAGCAGGTAGGCATCTTTTGAGGCATCTCCAGCTTCAATCTGCGCTGAAACTAGGTGAAGACTTTCAATCAATCCACCGGTCAGGATCAATGCGGCAACCACCATTCTATCATTATCTCTCAGGAAGCCATCGGCTTGATCGTATTTGTCGAAAATGAAAAGTTTCACTGAATCAGGATTGTCCTTAATTCGATCGAACCTTTCAAATGACTCTTTGTCAAAAAGAGTTGTCATTCCAAGTTCATCAGATAGTTTATCGATAACCATCAAATAATCTGCGACTACATCATTTTGCTTATAAAGAGTGATGTAGCTAAAGTCGGCTCCATATGCACCGTAAGCAATCGCTTTTTCCTGGGCGGTGGCATATGTTTCTGCTTTATCAGTTGGGTTCAATAGGTCCTTGTGGAAGTGATCCAGGCCAGCACTATTCATATCAGTCAACAATTTGACCGGTGCGGCGATGTTGTTTGCGATAATCAGATTTAATTCAAACTCTGATTCAGAAGGCATTTCCATCTCAGCAGAACTCTGACTTTCTTCTTGTGATGTTTCTTGTGATGTTTCTTCGGTTTTCTCCTGGGCTGGTTCAGCACATGAGAATAGAATTACGGCTATGGCGATTAAGGTTGGTTTCAGGCTGATTTTTTTCATTATATAGGCATTTTTCTTGGGCCAACAAATATAAAAATTTGAGTAAAGTAAAACTCGTTTAATCTGCTCAAAGAAAAAGGCCTTAAAAAATGCGCTATAATGCAGACTGTGCGTAATTTTGACGAAAATTGTTTGTATGAGGATTGCAGTTGTAGGTGTTACCGGAATGGTAGGGCAGGAAATGCTTAAGGTGTTGGAAGAGAGAAACTTTTCCATTGATGAATTAATTCCGGTGGCTTCTGAACGTTCGGCGGGAAAAATGATCCGTTTTCTGGACAAGGAATATGAGGTAATTACCGTTGCCGATGCCTTGAAGAAAGATATCGATATTGCTTTATTCTCGGCCGGTGGGGAATTCTCAAAAATTCATGCTCCGCTATTTGCTGAAAAAGGGGTGACTGTCATCGACAACTCATCTGCGTGGAGAATGGATCCTGATACAAAACTTGTCGTTCCTGAGATCAATGGGAGTAATTTGACTGAATCGGATAAAATCATTGCTAATCCAAACTGTTCTACTATTCAACTTGTGATGGTTCTCTGGCCATTACACCAGAGATACAGAATCAACAGGGTAGTGGTTTCAACGTATCAATCGATATCCGGCACAGGAAAACAAGCCGTTGATCAAATGGAAGCGGAAAGAAAAGGAGAAGATGCTGAAAAGGTCTACCCTTATCCAATTGATCTCAATTGTCTTCCGCATTGTGACATTTTCCTTGATAATGATTATACCAAGGAAGAAATGAAATTGGTCAATGAGAGCAGAAAGATCATGCAGTTCGAAGACTTGAAGTTAACAGCTACGGCGGTGCGAGTTCCTGTAGTTGGCGGTCATTCAGAGTCGGTTAATGTGACCTTCGAAAATGAGGTTGACCTGGAAGAAGTCAAATTGATTCTTGATGCTGCACCAGGCGTTGTTGTGATGGATGATCCTTCAAACAATAAATATCCTATGCCCTTGAATGCAAAAGGAAAAGATGATGTATTTGTTGGAAGAATCAGAAGAGATGAGTCGGCGGAAAATGCCCTTAACTTATGGATTGTAGCTGATAACCTCAGAAAAGGTGCTGCGACAAATGCCGTTCAGATTGCAGAGCATTTAATCCGCGAAAATATCTCAGTTTAATTCGGTCTGAATTTCTTCCGATGAACTTCGGTCTTCTTTGAAATAATTCCTAAAGAAGAGAATAAGTGTCAGAACTCCAACAGTAATGGAGCTGTCAGCGATATTGAAAACCGGTCTGAAGAATATAAAATATTCACCACCCCAGAATGGAATCCAATCGGGAAGGAAGCCCTCCATCAAAGGAAAGTAGAGCATATCTACCACCTTACCGAATAATGCGGGCGCATAACCTCCTTCTTCGGGAAGGAATTGAGCTACATTATTAAACGAACTTTCGCCGAATAGAAGTCCGTAAAAAGTACTGTCGAGAATATTTCCAATGGCACCGGCCAGAATAAGAGAAATACAAACGACTACTCCTCTTGGAGCCTTCTCTCTGTAAATCTTAGCCAGGTACCAGGTTATAGCACCGATGGCAACGATTCGAAATAAGCTGAGAAGTAATTTACCGGTTTCCTGTCCGAATTCCAGTCCGAAGGCCATACCATTGTTCTCAGTAAAATGAATGATGAACCAATTGCCGAAAACGGCGATCTCTTCACCTAAATACATATGAGTTTTGATCCAGATCTTAAAAATCTGATCAAATAACAATACAGCCGATATGATAAATACCGGGTGACCTGCTATTCTGAGAAATCTGTTCATTCGATAAGCCCGATCGGTGAGTTTCGCTCAGGATCGTGGGATTAATATCCCATTTCTTTGGCTTCGATAGTAAGGGTTGCGTGTGGAACCGCTCTGAGTCTTTCTTTTGGAATAAGTTTCCCTGTGGCTCTGCAAACACCGTATGTCTTGTTTTGAATTCTCAACAAGGCATTCTCAAGGTGTTGTATAAACTTTTCCTGTCTGGCAGCCAATTGAGCGATTTCTTCCCTGGTAAGGGTAGTAGAACCGTCTTCCATAATCTTGAAAGAAGGAGAAGTATCATCTGTACCGTGGTCGTCACTGTGCGACAATGAACTTTTTAAACCTTTGAGATCATTATTTGCTTCGGCCAGTTTGTCTTCGATCAGTTTTTTGAATTCACCTAATTCTTTGTCGCTATATCTATCTTTTGCTTTTCCCATTTTTTAAACTTTTTCTAATTGGATTGATGTTTTGATTTCTTCTCCCATTTCCACGTCGACTTTGCCTCCGTGGTTTTCCATCGACTCAACCAAATCCAGCCGATCGGCCAAAGTTTCGGCGCAAATATACTGGATATTGTTGTTGATTGCGTCATTTATAGATTCATGTCTTAATATTCGAAGATTGATCCTGTCAGTGACCTCTAGACCTGCATCCTTCCTGATATTCTGAATGCGATTCACGAATTCACGAGCAATCCCTTCTTCAATTAAATCTTCCGTCAGATTCACGTCAATAGCCACAGTGACTTTATCATCGCTGGCAACCAACCATCCCGGGATATCCTGAGAAGTAATCTCTACATCTTCAGTTCCAAGAACAACGTTTTCACCATCGACGGAAAATTCAAGTTTTCCGGTTTTTTCTACGTTGGAAATATCTTCTTGTTGCATTTGTCCAATGTATTGGCTAATGCTCTTCATGAGCTTGCCGTATTTCGGACCAATGCTTTTGAAATTTGGCTTGATCTTCTTAACAAGTACATTGTTATTCTCATCGAGATATTCAACCTCCTTGATATTCACTTCAGAAAGAATCAATGGAGTAATGTCTTCCAGCATGGCTTTCTCAGCTGTGCTTAACACAGGCACCATCAATTTGTGCAGAGGCTGTCGAACCTTGATCTGCTCTTTCTTTCTGAGACTTAATACAAGTGAGGTGATTCTTTGAGCAAGATTCATCTTGGTCTCAAGGTCTTTATTAATGGCCTCTGAATTTACTTCCGGGAATTCGGCCAGATGAACAGATTCAGCATGCTCTCGGGTCGACTCCATTAGATCCATATACATCTGATCCATGTAGAATGGAGCAACCGGTGATGAGATTCTGGCAATTTTATCGAGGCACTCGAACAAAGTCTGATAAGCAGCGATCTTTTCTTTTGTATAATCTCCTTTCCAGAAAATTCTTCTCGACAATCGAACGTACCAGTTACTCAGATCTTCAGTGACAAAATCCTGAATGGCTCTTACAGCTTTTGTGGGCTCATAGTCGTTATAACATTCATCTACGTACTTAACGATGGTGTTCAACTTCGATATGATCCAACGATCAAGTTCCCGTCTTTCGTTGTATGGAACAAATTCTTCCTCGTTCTTAAATCCATCTACATTGGCATAGAGGGCGAAGAAGCCATATGTATTATAGAGAGTGCCAAAGAATTTTCGTTGAACTTCCTGAATTCCTTTGATGTCGAATTTCAGGTTTTCCCATGGCTGGGCGTTTCCGATCATATACCACCTCAATGCATCCGGACCATATTGTTCCATGGTCTCGAATGGGTCGACGGCATTACCTAAACGTTTCGACATTTTCTGTCCGTTCTTATCGAGAACCAGACCATTTGAAACCACACTTTTATAAGCAACGGAATCGAAGCACATAGTGGCAATGGCATGGAGAGTGAAGAACCATCCTCTTGTTTGGTCTACACCTTCTGCAATAAAATCTGCCGGATAACTTTCTTCAAATATTTCTTTGTTTTCAAATGGATAGTGCCACTGAGCATAGGGCATAGAACCCGAATCAAACCAGACATCGATGAGGTCAGCTTCACGTGTCATTTCCTTGCCTGAAGGAGACACAAGTTTGATGTTGTCAACGTAGGGTCGGTGAATGTCAAAAACCTGGTAATTCTCTTCATCCATATTGCCGGCTTCAAAATCGGCAAGGGGATTTGAATCCATAACTCCGGCTTTCACAGCTTTCTCGCACTCTGTCCTAAGTTCTTCCAGCGAACCGATGCAGATCTTTTCTTTTTTATCTTCTGTTACCCAGATCGGAAGAGGAATTCCCCAATACCTCGATCTTGAAAGGTTCCAGTCCTGAAGATTCTCCAGCCAATTACCGAATCTTCCTGTGCCCGTAGCTTTCGGTTTCCAGTTAATTGTATCGTTCAATTGGATAAGTCTGTCCTTAGCGGCGGTGGTTCTAACAAACCACGAATCCAACGGATAATAGAGAACGGGTTTGTCTGTCCGCCAGCAATGAGGATAAGAGTGCTCATATTTATTGACTCTGAAGGCCTTGTTTTCCTCTTTCAATTTGATGGAAATACGAATATCTACCGACTTATAATCTTCTTGTTTTTCTTCTTCGTTGAGGTACTCTTCTTTTACATATTCGCCGGCAAAATCACTTACTTCCTTAACAAATCTTCCTTGCAGATCCACCAATGGCAAACGATGACCGTGGCCATCTTCAATCTGAATTGCAGGAACGCCGGCTTTCTGAGCTACACGCATATCGTCTGCACCAAAAGTCGGTGCAATATGAACGATTCCTGTACCTTCTTCCGTAGTTACAAAATCACCAGGAATAACTTGGAAGGCCTTATCTGTATTTTCAAGTGGCTGAACATAAGGCAGTAATTGTTCGTAAGCGATTCCGGTAATTTCTGAACCCTTGAATTCTGCAACCTGCGTCCATGGAATTGTCTTCTGACCTTCTTCGTAATTCAACTCAGCATCTTCATGATCCGCTTTAAAATATTGGCCCATCACGGCCTTTGCCATGATCACGCTTATCGGTTGAAAAGTGTATTGGTTGAAGGTATTCACCTGAACATAATCGATCTTCTCACCCACGGCCAGGGCTGAATTTGAAGGCAAGGTCCAAGGTGTGGTTGTCCACGCAAGAAAGAACAGATCTCCTTTTGCCTGTTCAAATAGTCGACTGGCTTTTTGTGATTCAACAACTTTAAACTGAGCAATTACCGTCGTGTCCTTAACAGGTTTGTAAGTACCCGGTTGGTTCAATTCGTGTGAGCTGAGTCCCGTTCCCGCTTTCGGAGAGTAAGGTTGAATTGTATATCCTTTATAGAGCAGATCTTTGTCGTAAAGCTTTTTCAATAAGTGCCAAACGGACTCAATGTATTTGTTCTCATAGGTGATATATGGATCATCCATATCAACCCAGTATCCCATTTCTTCGGTCACGGCCTTCCATTCAGAAGTGTATCTCATCACAGCTTCCCGGCACTTCTTGTTATATTCTTCAATGCTGATCTTCGTTCCAATGTCCTCTTTGGTGATGCCAAGTTCTTTCTCAACACTGAGCTCAATTGGGAGTCCATGGGTATCCCAACCGGCCTTTCTTTTTACCTGAAAACCTTTTAATGTTTTGAAGCGACAAAAAATATCCTTGATGGTTCGGGCCATCACGTGGTGTATGCCAGGCAGGCCATTTGCAGATGGTGGACCTTCATAAAATACAAACGGCTTCTTGCCTTCTCTGGAAGATATGCTCTTCTCAAAAACGGAATGATCTTTCCATTCTGTAGCGATCTTTCTAGCAACTTCCGGGAGGTCTAACTTCTTGTATTCTTTGTATAGCTTCATTCTGATGCCTAAAAAAGGTCTGCAAAAATAGTATAATTTGGTGGATAAGTGGATTGCAAGATAAGTGGATTAGTAGGAATGTTAATTGATAGAATATTAATGCCTGATTGTCGTTGATAGTTTATAAATTCGGCTAATTGCCACAAATGAATCAATAAACCAATAAACCAATAAATCAAGAACCAATGAAAAACATCTCAATCATTCTTATTCTGGCACTTGGCCTATTTTCTTGCAACGAAAACCGCATTTATTCAGATCATGTGACTCCTCCTGGCGAACTGGAATGGAATAAAGAAGATGTAATAACCTTTGATGTTAAAATAATTGATGTATCAAGTAAAAATGATATTAAACTGGCCTTCAGACATGCAACCGGTTACGCATATCCATTTTGTGATGTTGTGGTGAAAGAGACCAAGCCTTCCGGAGAGAGCACAGAGGAGCGTTATCAGATCAGGGTTATGGATGACGAAGGTTACGTTGGAGAAGGTGCCGGTGATATTTATGATATTGAGGAGATCTGGCGAAGTGGACATGTATTTCCTGAGATAGGCACATATCAGTATGAGATTCGACATGAAATGCCTGATGACAAGATTCACATGGTAATGGAAGTTGGGATGATCATTGATAAATCGGAGAATTGATTTTAGATTAACCCGTCCGAACGGAAGTTCGTCCGGGCGGGCGATTAACGATTAACGATTTACGATCTGTGATGTTCTTGTAAATATTCTATATTGTAAGGACAAAACCTGCTGCCTTGATCAAAATTGCCCTGGTCGACGACCATCAAATGTTTCGCGACGGCTTGAGATCTGTTCTTTCCGGAAAGAACAAGATGGAAATTGTATTGGAATGCGAAAACGGGCAGGAATTCCTGGATTTTAAGAAAGATGATTTAGATCTGGCCATTATGGATCTGGATATGCCTGAATTCAATGGCTTGCAGACAATTGAAGCTCTTAGGCAGAGAAAGGAAGATGTGAAGGTCATTTTTGTTTCACAAAATCGCGAAGCTGGAATGATTGGTCGATTAATGGAGTTAGGCGCGAGAGGTTATTTACCGAAAGATTCCAAAACAGAAGAATTAATTGAAGCTATCCGGTCTGTTCATGAAACCGGATATTATTTTAGTGACCTGGTCTCTCAATCAATGCTTGCAAAGCTTGCCGAAAAGGATGAAATAAGTCCAAAATTCAACAATGGTGAAAGTTTAACAGATCGGGAGACTGAAGTGCTTCGTCTTATTTGTGAAGAGCTTACAACCCAGGAGATAGGGGAAAAGTTGTTTCTCAGTCCGAAAACCGTTGAAAATCATCGTTCTCGAATTATGTCAAAAACAGGTGCGCGAAACAGTGCAGGACTCGTCATGTACGCAATAAAAAACAAGGTTGTAGATGCTGGATAAACTTCGGGAAATGACAGGTGGCGATGAAGATCGCATGAAAGTATATGTGACCACATTCATGGGCGAGTTTCCATCTTATATCGAGAAACTTGAGGCGGCCATTGCCGAAAATGACAGAGATGGTATTCGTTATGTAGCGCACATCTGCAAACCACTTCTCAGCATGATGGGCTTTGATGAGCTGAACATCCAGGCCGATGAGATTGAAAAAAAGATCCGGTCAGGTGAAGGCAATAATGCTGTTGATGAAGCCAAAGATCTGCTCGCAGAGCTAAACAGAGCGGTTGAGGAAATTAGGGCGTTTTAAAGTCAGAGATCAGAGGAAAATAGAAAAAGGTCAAAAATGATCTCCGAATTCCAAATTCAAAACCATATCATAACTCATAACTCATATGTCATATGTCAGATTTCCAATTGGGTGTTTTCCCCTATGCAAAAATGAAGCTTTCCACCCTTCCTAAATGAAATCTCATTTTAAACCTTTGGAGAACAAAACTTACAACTATGAAAAAGGTATTTACATATTTAGTTCTTTTCACATTTGTGCTACCCTCTGTAGCGCAACAGTTTCAGCAATATGGGATGTTAATTAAGGCACGAAGCTCATTAGAATCTGTATATAGAAATGGAAAGTTATACTGTATTGGAGGACAAACTATAGACCCAACTGGCACTCCGGTTTTTCAAAGGGCGGAATATATGGATGTATTCGATTTGGAAAACGGTGTACCCGTTTCTCAGAGCGTACAACAGGATAATGTGAGATGGTGGCCTGCAATTGTTGCCGGAGACAGTGGTGTTTATGTATTTGGAGGATTTAATCTGAACGTCGACCTCAGAAAAAGTGCTGTTGTTTATAAGGATGATATGAGATGGTATGATATTGACAGTGTACCGGGCTACGATCAGAATTTTCTTGCCAAGGCAATTTATGTGAACGGTAAAATAATTTTAGGCTCTGGAGTAATCACATCATATCAAGATTCCACTGGAAAATCATTTAGACAGCATTCCAGCTCAATTTATATATATGATGAAGCGAGCAAAGTTTGGACAACAAAAAACCTATCGACTCCAAGATATTCATATTCAATGGTCTCCCATGAGAATAAAGTCTATTTCATCGGTGGTTTTGTCGGACCATATTCTGAAGCAGTTTCCGATGTTATTGATGTGTACGATTTAAGCAATGATACATGGGAAACAAAGACCCTACCAAGCGCAAGAGGTAATATGGCAACAGTTGTGTCAAACGGTAAGATTTTTGTTGCCGGAGGAATTTATTTAGACGGATCTGGAAATTGGTTAAGTTCTGATGCTCTGGAAATTTATGACATTACACAGGATAGTTGGGACACTTCGAAAAAACTTATAAACGCAAGGAGTTATATCCAGGCAGCTGCATTATTTGACGAGGTTATATTCTATGGCGGGGCCAGCGGATTCAATGGCCATGAGGCAACAGACTATTCGACCTCAGGTTCATTGGATATTTATGATGTCAATTCAGGTGATTGGAAAGTGCAATCATTTGATGAAGAATTAATAAGATGTTATTTCGCCATGTCGGTCTCGGATGATGCTGTTTATGTTTCAGGTGGGTATTACAAACAAGGAGGTAATACGGCTTACCATCAATCCGTTAGAATATACAGTCCATATTTGGGAATAGACGACTTCATGGCATTGAATTCCTTGAAGATATATCCAAATCCCAGCCAGAATTATTTGAATATAGATGGAATTCAAAGTGATATTAATTATGAGATTATTGATCCGTCCGGAAGAATCAATCAGAGCGGTTTTCTATCTATCGGACAAAACCAGATCGATGTATCATCAATTCAGGCAGGAATTTATTTCCTGAAAATTGGTGAGAAGATTGAACGAATCATGATAGAATAACCATTTGGTTTCAAGTGATTAACTGCGTTCTATAACGGCTATAGGATTCAACGTATAACACTCGAAACATGATCAACCGGGAAAGTGCATCAGCTTGAACAGGCAGCAGGTAGATGACCTTTTCCGGTTCCTTTATTTAAATCTTAAATCTTTATTCGTTAATCTGAAATCTCATAGTGTTTGATCAAGGTGCCCAATAGCTCTTCTCTCGTAAAAGGCTTTGGTATGTAGTCATTCATGCCAGATTTCTCAAAGCTTTTAATGTCTTCACTGAGAATACTGGCTGTGAGCGCCAGGATTTTCGTATCTTTTTTAATTCCATTCATCTGTGTGCGTATGAATTGAGTCGCTTCATGCCCATCCATCTCAGGCATATTAATATCCATTAATACCAGGTGGTAATCATTTTGCGATAGCATGTCAACGGCAACTCGCCCATTCTCTGCAATGTCTACAGTGGCTGAATCGATAAGATGTTTAATGGTATCGTGTAATACGATTTGATTGAATTTGTTGTCCTCGGCAAGCAATATCTTAATGCCTTTCAATTTAGAAACATCAAACTTTTTCTCCTTGATAAGATCGAGAATGTCATGTTCACTCGCAGGTTCAAATGGAAGGGTGAAATAAAATTCAGAACCTTTTCCTTCTTCACTATTTACACCAATTTTGCCATTCTGCAGTTCAACCAGGGATTTCGAAATGGATAAGCCCAGTCCGGTTCCTCCATATTTTCTGGTTGTACTTTCATCGGCCTGTTGAAAAGCTGTAAATAGTTTGTCGGTTTTTTCAGTAGACAGTCCGATTCCTGTATCTGTCACCGAAAAGCGGATCATATCACCCTCTTTTTTAGCTTTTATCTTTACACTTCCTTTTTCCGTGAATTTCACGGCATTTCCCGATAAATTAATAAGTATCTGATTAAGTCGATAGGGATCTCCCTTTATGAACTCCGGAAGATCTTTATCTATTTCTATGGATACATCTAGGCCTTTTTCTTCCGCTTTAAATCTCATTGTGTCTTTTACAATGTTCAATTGATCTTCAAGGGCAAAAGGAATGAGTTCGAGGTCCATTTTGCCGGCTTCAAGTTTGGATAAGTCAAGAATGTCGTTGATAATGACGAGCAAATTTTCTGTCGATTTCTTAACGGCCTGTAAATATTGCTTTTGTTTTGGCTTTAGGTCGGTATCGAGTGTGAGATTCGTCATTCCTAGGATGGCATTCATTGGAGTTCGAATTTCGTGACTCATATTTGCCAGAAATTGTTGTTTGAATGACTCACTTCTTTCGGCCCGCCACTTTGCTTTTTCCAATTGCCGGTTTGTTCTGCGTATGAATAACATTCGGGAGTAGAGTCCGGCAGCCAGGAGCAAGATAAGAACGGCAAGTCCGATCAAAACATTGCGGGTTTGATCTTTCTTTCCTATTTCTAGCTGATATTCAAGTTCTGCCTGATTGGCTAAATCTACCAGTTTCAGACTGTCTTCAACGTGCTCCACACGATAAGCTAGGTTTCTTGTTTCATAGATACGTGCTTTCTCTGTTCTTAGCTCCTTTACTTCTATAAGTTCCTTTAAATAATCATTGGTTTTGTCTTTGTTTCCTTTGCGGTCATACATTTTATATAAAACGTTCAAGGCACGTTCATGAATTTGTAATTCATCCAGATCCTTCGTGTATTTGTAACCGGATTTGGCATAAAAAATGGCAGAGTCGATTTCATTCTGTTCTTCAAGGAACTCGGCATATGATATATATATTTCAGCGAGTGAAAGGCCATTGTAAAAGTTTCTCTTTCTTTCATCAATTGATTTTCGATAGGCGATCCTGGCTTCATCGAACAGGCCTTTCTTCCAGTAACAATTGGCGAGAACCATATTGGTTTTGCTGGCATCGTAAAAAGTGCCCATTGCTTTATATAAAGAGTCTGCTTTAATGGCTTTTTCAAAGGCCAAATCGATTTCATTCATGCCGTAATAGCACCTTGCTTGCTTGATATTAATATTCGCCATGTCACCAATGTCAGTGGTTGCATTTTCTGAAGCAAGCTTGTAATGATGTAATGCTTTCTTATAATCCTCCTGCTTCAGAAAGGAATACCCTAAGTACCCATGAGATCTTTTAACAAAGGGGTCATTGTCAATTTCTTTGGAAAGATCCAGTGCTTTATAGCTATAATTTAAAGCCCGGTAGAATTCTCCAATTTCATTATATCTTTCACTCCATTCAAGATAGATCCTTATTTGAAATATGGTATCTTTTATTGCAATGAAAATCTCTTCTGCAACATTCATATAGGCGGCAATACTGTCTTCCAACAATCCTTCAAATGATGAACCAGTGTGCCAGTATCCCGAAGCCATATTCATCGAATCTCCAATTTCCCGGAAAGTTGAAATGATTTTTTTTCCATAGAATACCGCACTGTCAGGAATGTCGTCCTCATATACATCATTCAACTGTTCATATGTATGGCCAAGGGCAGACATATTCTTTTCGTACTGAAGGTCAAGTTTTTCTGCCTTCCCGGGTTCTAGGTCTGCACCCTGAAGACTCATTTTCTGAATTTTCAATTTCTCAACTTCAAGAAGCAATATTTTTTCTGCTTTTTTATAAAGTCGGGCGGCTTCTGATCTGTTTTTCGCCCTGTAAAACCTAAAGCCAATTGTTCTGTATTTGTTGTTCAGCTCAATGGCCGATATGTCTGGCTTTTTAACTAAATATCTTTCATAATGATACTCGAGGTCCTTTGCGTATTGATTCGCATCTTCATACTTGCCCAGTATCGAACTCAGAAATGACAAATGCCAGTAATTTTCCGCCATCCTGTATTCATTTTTAAGTTCTTCGTTGATCTCAATGGAGCTTTCGATCAACTCATAGGCTTTGTCGAAATCACGGTAAGAATCCCTTACGACTATCTGCTTATTATTCAGGGCTAAAGCCTTTGAGCGCAGCAGACTAATGCGGATATCTGCGTCATTAATCTGAGGTAAAAGGGAGTCGGCAATGTCAATGGCCAGATCGCAATAGAGCGCATGCTCTTTTTCATCCAGGACCGCTCTTGCTGGTGATTCGGTGAGCTGCACTGCCGCCCAGGCCCTGGCCGTATCAGAAGTTTCGGGATTATTTATTCTCGATATAAGACTATCGGCAATTATTTTGCCTTTAATCGTCTTTTCGTCCTGAGCCAGGACATCAAGATAGATCAAAAAAAACATCAAAATGAAAAGCAGAATCCGCCTCATTACTAGCCGTTGTAGTGTGGATTGAATTCTAAAGATAGCGTTTTGGATGGGTAATCTATGATTTGGGCATTTGATTAGAACCTAATCACCAATCACCAATCACTAATCACTAATCACTAATCACCAACAGCGAATCACTTATTTATTCTAATTTTGCCCCTCATTAGAATTCAGGCGGATGTTACAATATGAAATGGAATCACAGGGCAATGTACTTTTCCGATGGAGAAGTTACCTGCCCATCATAATTTTAGTGGGCGGACTTGCTGTCTACATCAACACACAGATGGAGATCAAAGAAGGAGTCCGGGAGGCCATGCCCTTTACATTCGACCTGATCTGCTTGGGTGTTGCTACAATTGGTTTGCTGATCAGAATATACACAGTTGGTCACACGCCTAAGAATACATCAGGACGAAATACCGCCGAAGGACAGGTTGCCGATGAAGTAAATACTACGGGCATATATTCCACTGTAAGACATCCACTTTATGTTGGGAACTTCTTCATGTGGCTTGGTCCGGCTATGTATACTGCCGATATCTGGTTTACCGTGGCCTTCATTCTTCTCTATTATGTCTACTACGAAAGAATCATGTATGCAGAAGAACAATTCCTTGTTGGGAAATTCGGAGAGATCTATGCTTCATGGGCCAAGATCACACCGGCCTTTATTCCGAGCTTCAAGCATTGGAATACAGCCAAGCTCGGATTTAGCTGGAAAAAAGTTTTGAAAAAAGAAAAGAACGGACTCTTTGCCATGTTCGCCGTATTCTGGATCTTCAGAGCTTCTGGCGAATATATTCAGGGTGGTGATCCGTCACAAGCTGATTTCTGGATGACAGGTGATATGAAGTTCTGGACATACGGTACCATTATTACCGGAGTGATCTATTTTATCTTGAAGTTCTTTAAAAAATACACGAAAGTATTTGAAGAAGAAGGGAGGTAGATTACAGATTTCAGATTCCAGATTCCAGAATTCTGATATAATCTAATGACCATCAACTAACGACTAATGACTAGATTATGAGCGAGAAGATAAATGCTGACAAGGCGCCGGATCCGGTAGGATTATATCCGCATGCTAGAAAGGTTGGAAATCTGTTATTTCTTTCAGGTGTTGGACCAAGAAAGAAAGGGTCTAAGGATATCCCGGGAGTTACGCTTGATGCCGACGGAAACATTGTTGATTACGATATCGAAGCACAATGTCATTCGGTCTTTGAAAACGTGAGACTGGTTTTGGAAGCTTCAGGATCTTCATGGGATAAACTCGTTGATGTTACGGTTTTTCTAACCAACATGAAAGACGACTTCAAGACCTATAATAAGATCTACGCTGAGTACTTTAAAGATAATCTGCCTTGCAGAACTACTTGTGAGATCAGCAGTTTGCCAACGCCTATTGCTATCGAGTTAAAGTGTATTGCTACGGTTGACTAACTTCTGACAGGAAGCTATCCACCAGTTTAGTCCATTCCTCTCTATTCTTAGTCAGATAGTTTTCATGACCGGTTTCCGGAAATATCTTTTTTGATTTCTTCCCTTTTAGATTTTCGTAGATCTCATCGATCTCCTTTATCTCAACTTTGCGATCGATGGCTCCGCTCATAAGTAATACTGGCATATCAACAGATTCAGCGTATTCAACCGGATTGTGATCGAAAGCATTGAATTCACCAAATACAGCGCCCCAGAAAACCAGGAGATCCGACATGGGGAAGGCAGGCACACCCATTTCATGAAAACGATTGGCTACTGTTTTTCTCATGGTAGAGAAAGGGCATTCCAGAATCAGACCATTCACCGGAAGGTCCGCTTCATGAGCAGCTTTCATGATTGACACAGCTCCCATACTTGAACCATATAGAACGATGTTCTTTTCTCCTTTGTCTTCCAGATATTTAACCACATCTGAGATCTGTTCAGATTCAAAATATCCCAAACTGGTGAAGTTTCCTTCTGATCCACCGGAACCCAGAAAATCTAAAAGTAAGGTGTTGTATCCCAGTTTTTGAAATGCTTCAGCGCGATCCAGCATACTCGACTTACTTCCAAGGTATCCGTGTCCTATGACCACAGTTCCTTTGCTTCCATCAACAGAAATTAACCAGGCTTCGGTTTTCCATTTTCCTTTTATTACAATGGTTTCGAATGGGGTGGAAGGACTTGTTTCGTTTACGGGCCTTGGATTATTAATACCCGTAATCATCACATAAATTCTCTCACCCCAGGATAACTCCTCAGGTTTCTTTGTTCTCGCACCTTCATCCCCCGTGAAATGAACGAAACGATATGCGTGGAATGCCGCAAGTGCGTTTGCCATGACGGCAAGGACAATAAAATAAAACCAGAATCTTTTCTTGAGGTGCTTGAGGATTTTCATTCTTTAACTAACGGGTGGCGCTCAAAATTATTCTTATCTCGCCAAATCTTATCGATTTTGTAATTTCATAATCGTGAAACGTTATGTTTTATTTTCAGTACTTGTTTCTCTTTTGTTCTTTGCATGCAAAAAAGAAGATGAGCCGAATATAATTGGAGGAGATTCTGAAAGTATCATAGTCTATGGAGACCATCGATATGTTAAGATTGTGAAAGAATACAATTGGGGCTTTGAAATTGGAACGTTCTTTTTTGATGTAGATGATGATGGCATCAATGATTTTCAGTTTAATATAGATGGACATTCCTCAAGGGGTGGATGGTATTGGTATGACCATTCTCTGGAAATTTTAAATCCTGATTTTAGTATAGATTATTCTGAAAAATTGGATAGCATCTACTATTCCCATTATTACCAATATTATGATTCTGGAACAGCAAATCAATACATTGTTCTCAATCGCTATGAACGCTGTGACTTTTATAAATCTTATGATTCATTGAAGATTGTGAATAGTTTCGAACTTGAATACAAAAATCTTGGTGACACAGGCTTAAATATCGAGTATTTGATTGATAACTTTTTTCAACTTTACAGTTCTGGCGGAAGCCACAATCCTACTGATATTGGTATTGATTCAATATATGGTGCAGCTGATCACCGGCTTAATTGTCCGAAACTTCCATCAGAAATTGGCGTTTATTATCTTGGAATTCAAAGAAAAATTGGAGATCACAGAAAACCGGGCTGGATAAAATTGGAGAGGACAAATGAAGGATTGTATTTAACTGAAACGGCTATTTAATCATTTTTCATCTTTCAACCTTCATTATTCATTTTCCTTCATAAGTCTCCATATCGGACTATCCTTGATTATATATTTCTTCAGATCGGCATAAGGAATCGACTTCTGATAACCCGGATAACCTCCATAAAATACACCATATAATGTGGCATAGGATTGCATAACTACTTCAAGCCCGCGACTCGTAAAATAGTATTCTTCACCACTCAAAAACCTCGAATCCTTTGTTGCCTCATCCACTTCTTCTTCCGTCATACCTGCGTATTTGCCTTCGTATTCCATGTCTTTTTTAACAATCTCGTAAACGAAGTCATCTGTCCCTTTTTTGAATACATCACTCCAGTCGAAGGACTTGTCTGTAACAGCATCATATTGCCCAAAGGTAGAATGACCATATCCATGAGCACCTCCTCCATATTCCCAGTGACCTTCCGAAATGCTGAAGATACCGGCTCCGATGTAAAAGACCGTGTTGTGAGTGTAGTATTCCTGCACAGGTTCATCATATTCTTCATCGCTTTCCGGATGCAACTGATTGTAGATATAATTATCTACTTGATACTTCAATTCGTTCGTTTCATAATATGGCCCTACTTCTTCAGCTTCCATTGTCATAAGTGATAATAAGGCATCTACATTTTTACCTCTCACTCTTAAGATAATTGAAGACTCACTTCCTGTTTCCTGATATTCATCTGAATAGGTCTCTTCGTAATTCACAACCATGAAAGTATCTTCCTGATAGTAAAAATATTCGTGTGTGAATTTGGAGTTAATACAAGTGGAGCAATCCTGACTAAAAGTTGATGTGAAGAATATAAGATGAAAGAAGAAAAATGCAGAGATATAAGAAGCTTTCATGACCCAATATTAACCTGATTTAATCAAATCACCGAAATAGGGCTTCCACGATACCCATAATTAATTAAGTTTGGAATCAACACAATATCTCATGGAATACAGACATCTCGGTAAATCAGGATTGCAGGTAAGCCTTTTCTCGTTTGGCTCCTGGCTCACTTTTGGAAAACAGATCAAGGATGGTACAGCTACTGACCTTATGAAACTGGCCTATGACTCAGGAATCAATTTTTTCGATAATGCAGAGATCTATTCAAGAGGTCAATCGGAAATAGTAATGGGTGAGATCCTGAAGAAAATGAAATGGGATCGAGACACCTATATAGTTTCGAGTAAGGCATTTTTTGGAGCAGGAGGAAAGTTGCCTACACAAACCGGATTACACAGAAAACATTTGGTAGAGGCATGCGATGCAGCATTAGAAAGACTGCAAGTTGAATATCTCGATCTTTTCTTTTGCCACAGACCAGATAAGTCGACTCCCATTGAAGAGACCGTCTGGACCATGCACAATCTGATCCAGCAAGGAAAAATCTTCTACTGGGGAACCTCTGAATGGAGTGCTCAGGAAATTATGGAAGCACATATGTTCGCCAAGCAGAATCACCTGATTGGTCCAACAATGGAGCAGCCTCAATACAATATGCTGTGGAGAGATAAAATGGAAGTCGAATACTCTCAGATCTTCAAAACTGTTGGATTGGGAACCACAATCTGGTCACCCATGATGAGTGGAGTTTTGTCGGGTAAATACAATGACGGATTTCCGGATGATACAAGACTTAGTATCGATGGTCTGGAATGGCTTAAGGATAGAAGTCTGGCGGAAGAGAAACTCGAAAAAATACGCACCTTGACAGCTTTGGCCAAAGACCTCGGAATGAGTATGGCTCAGTTGGCATTGATCTGGTGTACAAAGAATGAAAATGTTTCAACCGTCATTCTCGGTGCTTCCCGCACATCCCAATTAGAGGAGAACCTGAAGGCATTGGATATGCTCGACAAATTGGATGATTCGGTGATGGAAAAAATTGAAGAGATCCTGGATAATAAACCTGTGCCACCTCCTTTCTAATGAAGAAATTACTGATCTTCTTTTTACTTATTTCAACCGCGACTTTCGCCCAGGAAAAGACTTATGGCGTGGATGACAATCGCTTGCGTCATGGCGATGCTGGTATGGGAACCCTAGTGGTTATTCCATTTGAAGATGGCATGTATTTATCAGATGCCGATGCGCCCATCGGAAAGGAGACTGGTCTCGATCCAGGACAGATCATGACGAAGTTCAGAAATGCATTGATCGAAGACCTTGAAAAGGAATTGCAGAAAGACTGGAATATTGAGGTCTTTCATGAAGAAAAGAAAATGCAGGGAGGCTTTGGACTCGATTACATCCATTCCTCAGTGAAGTATTCCTATGTGGCCATTCCTGATGATGTTTTGATGGAGAACGACACGACCATCACCAAAAAAGATTTGAAGAAGAAAAAGAAAAACACAGGTAAACAAAGTGGAATTGTGGAAGGACAGGTAGTCACACACAGCAATGAAGTAGAAAAATACATGACTCTTCGCATCAATAATGATACCCTCATGAAGGTCATGGATTCAAGTTTGGGCTCTGACTATTATCTCTTTCTCAATGAATTTGATATTCGTCATCATATTGATGACCCTTCTAAAATTGCGAACGGTGGATTGAAGTACCGGCTCAAAGTACATTTCACATGTCTGGATAAAAAAGGGAATCCTTTGGTTTCCGGAGCGGTGACTACCAAAGTTGACTCAGGAAATAAGAATGTTTATGAAATCATTCGACAGGGAATTCCTGAATTGACAGAAAAACTGTCGAAAATTATCCGCAAATACGAAATGGCAAAAGAAGATCAGTGATAGATCTTCGCGTATTCGTCGAACTGCTCTTTCGTGATCTCCCGGCGGCCCGTTCCATCACCAAAATTTATATAACCATAGGCATTTAGATTGGGGTAACCCATTTCACCTATGGTATAAGAATGGAGTACAACGACATTCGTTGCAGGTTTTTTAGTTGAAGGAGGATCTGGCGGACGATATGTCTTTCTTTTTGTCGGAGGATCTTCTCTCTTTATCTGTGTGCTGGCGGATGCCACCGGACGAGCTCTTCTTTTGGCTGCTTCAGCCTCTTCCGCTTTTCTCTCCTCTTCACGTTTTCGTGCCAATTCCTCATCTGCCCGTTTTTTCTCTTCCTCCTTTCGCGCGTCTTCTTCTGCTTTTTCAGCGGCCAGCGTTTCCTTTCTTTTTCTATCCTCTTCCTCCCGCGCTAATCGATCCTCCTCTCTCTGTCGTGCCGCTTCCTCTTTAGCCCTGTTTTCTTCTTCCTCTCTGGCTAGTTCGGCTGCCGCGGCAGCTGCCAGCGCTTGTTGTCTTTTCTGTTCTTCTTCCAGTTTTGCTAATCTTTCCTCTTCTTGCTTTCGGGCTTCTTCTTCCTCTTTCGCTTTCCTTTCAGCCTCTTTTCTGGCCTCCTCGGCTTTTTTCTGTTCCTCTTTTTCAGCTGCAATAAGTGCCTTTTCCTCCCTTTCAGCCTCTTCCTGTGCCCTTTTAAAAGCCTCCGCTTCAGCCTTCTCCTGCTCCTTTAATTTCTTTTCTTCCTCTTTCTTTATCTCTTCAATTTCCTTCTCCACTTTTTCCAGCTGGTCTCGAATTGACTTTGTGTAGTCGGTGTCGTATTCAAAATCATCTGGTTCAGGTGAGTAATAGATCTTGGCAACAGGTTGATTGAAGATGACGTAACTCACACCTTCGTATTGCTTGAAAAGTGTAACCTGAAATGGGAAGGTAGCGAATGGTATAGTATTGTCCCGGCCTGCATCAACCCTTGTGTCAAATTCAATTCTTTTTGTGACATATCCGGGTTGTGAAAAAACGAATATGTAATCCTTGTTGATTTCAAGTTCAACGTCGAATTTGCCAGAGCCGCTCAATTTTCCAATTCTCTTTCGACTCCCATTTTCAAGGACCTCCATCGTTCCATCGAGTTTGCCCTCTTCCACTTTCATTTTACCTTCAACCTGAAGTACATTTTGTGCATTCAGGCCGGCTGAAAGAATCAAACTAAAGACAATAATGAAATATCTCTTGAACAATGGCTTTGTCGGTTTTGGCTTGGCGAAATTATGTAAGAATTTGCATTGCATGAAATGAATCTCGGCGAAAGCATAACATATAATCCTAGTCTCCTGAACGTAAAAAACAAAAACTTGTTTCAAGTCTTGCCGGGTATATTAGCATGGCTTTTCCATCCTTAATTTCTTAAAGTTCTGAAAGTAAAAAATCAAAATGAACTCATAGATGCATCTGTTAGGGAATAGAAATTTTTTTCCACTAAATTTGTAATAGGTCGCACTGACTCAATTCTATGGAAGAAAAGAAGGAAATAGTAGAAAAACTGGCAGCCACTGTTCAGCAGGATAAGGCTTTTGAAGAGATCCAGAATGAAGTGAAGGAATTGAAGAATCAGTTCGTCGACCTGGTTCAAAAGGATCACAAAAAGTTAAAAGAGGAACACGAAAAGAGTGAAACCTCCGAAGAATTCAAGCCTCCACATGATGATTTAGATGGTCGGTTTACGGAATTAATGACCCAATTCAATCAAATGAAAAAAACATTTGATGACAAAAGGGCTCATGAACTCAATGAAAATCTCGAGATCAAGAAGAAGATCATTTCAGACCTGGGTAAACTGGTTGAAGAAGAAAATCATATTGGCCATGCCTTTGAAAAATTCAATGAGTTAAAGGAAAAATGGAAGAACACCGGACATGTACCAAATTCTGAATACAAAGAAGTTCAAAGGGAGTACAGCCATCAGATCGAACGTTTTTTCTACAACATTAATATCTATAAAACACTGAAGGAATATGACCTTCAGAAGAACCTTCAATTGAAACTTGATCTGACTGAAAAGGTCAAGGCTCTCATGAAAAATGACTCCATCAAAGAGGTCCGGGATTTGATCAATACTTATACTCACGAATGGGATGAGATCGGACCAACGCATCAAAGTGACTGGGAAAAAGTACGTGATGCCTTTTGGGAAAGTGTTAGGGAGGTTCATAAAAAGATCGGTGATTATTACAAGGACCAAAAAGGAAGACTAAAAGAAAATCTTGCTGAAAAAGAAGCGCTTTGTCAAAAGGTGGAAGAATTGGCCAAGGGAGATATATCAGATGTAAAATCTTACAACAAATCTCTCAAGGAGATCAATAAGATCCGTGAAGAGTGGAAGAAAATTGGATTTGCCGGGAAAAAAGCCAATGATGAAGTGTGGCAGCGATTTAGGAAGGCCATGGATTCTTTCTATGACCATCGCAAGGAAGAAGGAGAAGGAATCAAAGAGATCTTCAAGGAAAATGAAGAGAAGAAATTAAAGCTGATTGAAAGAGCAGAGCAGATGAAGGATAGCATGGACTGGAAGAATACAGCCAATTCCTATAAAAAGCTTCAGGCTGATTGGAAAAGAGTTGGTTCCACACATCCTTCAAGAGAACAAAAACTATGGAAGAAATTCAGAGCTCCTTCGGATCATTTCTTCAATAGAAGGAAGGATTATTTTGATAACAGGGAAGTACGTGAAGCGGAGAACCTTGGTAAAAAACAGGAGATCATCGGCAAACTTGAAAATCTCGATGTTAGCAAGGATAAAAAGGCCAACGATTCAATTCAACAGTTGGTAAAAGACTGGAATACCATTGGCTTTGTTCCTAAAGATGAAAAAAGTAAGATCGAAGGCGCCTTCCAAAAAACCTTGAATGCGAAGATGAAGGAGCTTGGTTTGAATGCCAAAGAGATTGAAGCTCAAACATTCGAGTTTAAAGTGGAAGGTTTGAAAGAATCTGACAATGCCAACGAGTTATTGAAGAATGAATACAGGCATCTTGATGATAAGTTGCGCAAGATCGAATCGGACATTAAGCAATACGAGAATAACCTCGGTTTTTTCGGTGACAACACAAATAATCCTCTTGTAAAAGAAGTAGAGAAAAAGATTGAGGAAAGCCGAAAAGAGGCAGATAAGATCCGCGAAAAAATAAATCTTCTCAATAGCTGAGCATTTTGATCAAAAAGCTCAGAAATCCACTTCTCCTCAAACTATTCTTTCTAAGAAGATTACCCCTGGCACTTATTGCCGGTTTGAAACTGCATTCCATTGATGAAAACTCTTGTGTTGCCAGCATGAGATATGGCTGGATCACAAAGAATCCATTTAAGTCGATGTACTTTGCAGCCCAGAGCATGGCAGCAGAATTTTCTACGGCCCTTCTCGCTATACAGGCTATCGAAAAATCTGGTAAAAATGTCGCGGTTATTATTACCGGACTGAAATCTGAATTCTATAAAAAAGCAACTTCAAGGGTTACATTCACTTGTAAAGATGGAAGGAAATATTCTGACGGACTTGCAGAAGCTCTTGAAAAAGGTGAGGCGGTTGGTATCGAAGGAAAAACAGAAGGACTGGATGAAAATGGCGAAGTGGTATCAGTGTTTTATTTTACCTGGTCTTTTAAGGAAAGAAAGAATTAATCGACAATGGTCAATTTCATTTTGAAAAGGTGGTTTCTATTATTGTCCGTCATTTTTTCTGCCATTTCAGTTCATGGTCAAAATTCAGGAGGAATTGATCTGACGGAGGCCGTTGAGCTTCCATATTGGGACTTTATTGTCCAAAAGAACTACGTGGTTCAATACGACACCATGTATTCTGAAAAAATGGATCTTTTGCTCATAGTAAAGCATGAGGTCCCGCATAAACACAGCGAATTCAAAAATGAATTCAGTTGCAATGCATCCCTGGTGACGTATAAATCTGGTAAGGTAATTGATAGTATCAGATATGACAAAGTGGAAGCATTGGGAAGTGAATATGGGATATTCTATGTTGGCGTATATCCTTACAAAGGTGATTATCCTTTGCACTGGCTCTTCTGTAAGGAAGGAGACTATGACGGAAGGACAATTTTAATAGAAGAATCAGGACGAATCAGGGATATAAAGGGAGGTCAGGTTCATGTTGATGATGACAATGGAATGGTTTTGTCGGTATATAGTTCAGACATCTCCGGACTCACTGTTTATGACCTGAAATCAGACTCCATGATTTTTGAAATGCCCGAGTTCGAACCCAGACCACTATTTTTCTACAGGGATGATCTGAGATACTTTGCCTCATGCAGGGATGATGAAACAGATGAATGGTCAATCTGGGAAATTGAATGGGAACTCGACAGGATGTTCCTACTCGACCTGAAGCCTGAGGATTTCGAAAAAGAACAAAAGATACAGTTCGCCGGGCCTATTCGAATGTGGAGGTGAGATTTCAGATTAAAGATTAACGATTTCAGAAATTTTTAAATTGATCAATCTTCCAATTAACCAATTGGCAAATTAACCACGTAACAACTCAACAAACCAAGCCCTCATCTCTTACCTCTAATCACCATAAAATCCGTATCTTCGAGCCCCCCAAAATCCTTACAATCCGTGGATACAAAGAAAGACAAGAAAAAGTCGAAGATCGCAAAAGAAACCCTTCTCGAGGCATGGGAACTTATGTGCACTGCAAGGGAAATGACCAATATTTACGAGGAGAATTTCAAGTTCACATCTAAGTATGTTCATGCCACTTCAAGGGGGCACGAGGCTATTCAGATTGCCCTTGGAATGCAATTGAAGGCCCAGGACTGGTTGTCGGCCTATTATCGCGACGACAGCATTCTTTTGAGCATTGGAATGGAGCCCAGAGAACTGATGCTACAGTTGATGGCCAAGAGGGATGATCCATTTAGTGCCGGAAGAACTTATTACAGTCACCCGAGTCTTCGCGACGATGACAAACCGAAGATACCTCACCAGTCGTCGGCTACCGGAATGCAAGCCATACCAACTACGGGTATTGCCATGGGTGTAAAATATCTTGAGAATAGAGATCTGGCTGAGGATTATGGTGACGACAAACCTGTTGTGGTATGTTCATTGGGAGATGCATGCATCACAGAAGGTGAAGTTGCCGAGGCATTTCAGATGGCGACTCTGCACCAATTTCCAATTTTATATCTGGTTCAGGATAATGAGTGGGATATATCAGCTTCTGCCGATGAGATCAGGGCGAATGATGCCACGGCTTATGCCAAGGGATTCAAAGGCATAGAAGTGAAGACTATTGATGGCACTGACTTTATGGAGTCATATACGACTCTTAAAACAGTAATTGGCAAAATCCGAAAAGAAAGACGACCATTTCTTGTTCATGCCAAGGTTCCATTGTTGAATCATCATACTTCCGGAGTTAGAATGGAATTCTACCGTTCGGAGGAAGATTTAAAAGAACACAGGTCAAGAGATCCATGGCCGAAATTCAGACTGGCTTTGATCGACGAAGGCATTTCTGAGAAAGAACTATCCGACGTAGAGAAGAAGGCCAGAAAGAAAGTGGAAAAAGACTTTGATCTGGCTAAGGATTCTGAAGATCCCAGACCGGAAGATCTTTATGAGCATGAATTTGCTCCAACACCCATTACGGAAGAAAGTGGGAAAAGAGAAGGAGAAGGAAAAGAAGAGACATTGATGGTTGACTGTGCCCTGTTCGCCATTAAAGAGTTGATGGCGAAACATCCGGAATCACTGCTTTATGGTCAGGACGTAGGAGCCAGATTGGGTGGTGTTTTCCGAGAAGCAGCTACGCTGGCTAAAACATTCGGGGATGACAGAGTATTTAATACTCCAATCCAGGAAGCATTTATAATTGGAAGTACCGTAGGTATGTCGGCCGTGGGTTGCAAACCAATTGTAGAGGTTCAATTTGCCGATTACATCTGGCCGGGATTGAACCAATTATTCACAGAGGTGAGCAGGTCTTGCTACCTGACCAATGGAAAATGGCCTGTGAGTTGCATTGTAAGAGTGCCAATTGGAGCCTATGGCAGTGGTGGGCCATTTCATTCCAGCAGCGTTGAATCGGTATTGGCAAATATTCGGGGTATAAAGATTGCCTATCCAAGTAATGGGGCCGACTTAAAAGGATTGATGAAGGCGGCCTATTATGATCCGAATCCGGTTGTAATGCTCGAGCACAAAGGGCTTTATTGGTCAAAGGTGCCTGGTACAGATTCGGCCAAAGTAATCGAGCCGGATGAAGACTATATCATTCCATTTGGTAAGGGAAGAATTGTGCTTGAAGCAGATAATGAGAAGATCGCCGATGGTGAAAGCCTGTTGATCATAAGTTATGGTATGGGAGTTCATTGGTCGCTGAATGCCGCAAAAGATCATAAGGGAAAAGTGGAGATTCTGGATCTTCGTACCATATTCCCACTTGATTCAAACCTTATTGAAGAAAGAAGCAGATTACACGGTCGCGTTTTAGTTGTTACGGAAGAGCCACGCTCCAACGGTTTTGCCCAAAGTATTGCAGGACGTGTGTCGAATTCGTGCTTTGAATTTCTTGATGCACCGGTGAAGGTGATCGGATCAGAAGATCTGCCCGCAATTCCTTTGAACAGCACATTGGAAAGTACCATGATTCCTTCTAAAGAGAAAGTTTCAGCTGCGATCACAGAATTGCTTAACTACTGATTTCATTGAGACAGAAACTTCTCATACTCCACGGGGCAGCCGGGTCTAAGGACCGATTCGAAGATCTTGCCTCACTCCTGGAAGTCCATTTTGACGTTTATAGAATGAACTTTTCAGGCCATGGAGGAGAAGAGATGCCTGAAGAGGCCTTTAGCATAGAGTTATTCGCCCGAGATGTCATTAATTTCATGAATAGCAATGAGCTTCGGGATGTAAACATATTTGGTTACTCCATGGGCGGATTTGTAGCACTCTACCTTGCCTCTCACTTTCCTGACAGAGTTTTAAAGGTTTTCACACTAGGTACAAAATTCAACTGGAATAAAGAGACAGTAGCCACGCAGATTGGCTTAATGGATGCGGATCGCATCAGGGAAAAATTACCGGCTTATGCTGAAGAACTTGAAACAATACACAATCCCAATGACTGGGAATTCGTATTGAAGAAAACAGCTGAAATGCTGCAGGAAATGGGCAAGAAAAACCCCTTAACGGAAGATGACTTGACAGGCATTGACATTCCGGTTACCATAGGCATGGGTGATCGGGATAACATCGTTATCATTGAAGAATCGATTTACTCGTTCCGCTTATTAAAAAAAGGTCGGATCATGATTTTACCCAATACACCTCATCCTATTCAGAATGTGGATAAGGACTCCCTTTCCAGGGAAATAATTCGATTCGTTTCGGAAGAATAGCCTTCCATGGCCCGTCGAACTTTCTTCTTAAATATTTGTTAAAATCCCTGGCATTCAACATATTTCAGGATATTTGTTAGAGTCATGAATAAAAAACTCCTCTTTATAGCCATCATCTTAGCCGGAATTGGAATTTGGGGCTTCTCCTTTACCGATACTTCTGCAGAAGATGAAAGATTGCTCATGAGTCTGATGAGCAAAGTTCTAAGCGAAAATCATTACGCTCGCCTTGAAATGAACGATGAGTTTTCTCATCGCGTCTATGATCTATATGTGGATCGAATGGATTACAACAGAATGTACTTTCTGAAGAAGGACATTGAAAAATTTGAAGAATCCAGGGATGATCTGGATGATCAGATCAAGAAAGCCGACCTATCCTTCTATAGAGAAGTCTCAAAGGCTTACGGCAAAAGACTTGATGAAGCTGAAAAATATGTGAATGATATTCTTGAAGAAGATTTCGACTTTACCATCGATGAGAATTACGAGACAGATGCAGAGAAAAGAGGATATGCTGAAGATAGTAAAGAGCTAAAAGAGGTCTGGAGAAAGTATTTAAAGTATACAGTATTGAATTCGTACCTGGGCAAACTGGAAAAACAAGAAAAAGCCATAGCCAAGGGAGCTGACAGCACAGGTAGTGAATATGAAGTGAAAACTGAAGAAGAATTGCTGCAGTCGGCTCAGGATGGAGTGAAGAAGAACATGAAAACTCGATTCGAGCGAAGAAAGGAAGTGGACGAAGAAGACAATTTTGCCATCTACCTGAATGCCATTGCCAGTGCTCACGATCCTCATACATCATATTTCCCGCCTCAGGAAAAAGAGAATTTCGACATGCGAATGACAGGTCGATTGGAAGGTATCGGAGCTGTGCTTCAGGAATCCGATGGATATATTAAGATCAACAGCATAGTTACCGGTAGTGCCTGCTGGAGGCAGGGAGACCTTGAGGTAGGTGATTTGATTCTGAAAGTGGCGCAGGCCGATGGAGAACCGGAAGATATTGTTGATGCGCCGATGAAGGAAGTGCTGAAACTGATTCGTGGACCTAAAGGAACAGAGGTTCGCCTTACAGTGCAGAAAAAAGATGGAAGCATTATGGTGATTCCTATCGTAAGAGATGTTGTTGTGCGCGAAGAGACCTATGCTAAATCAGCTGTGGTCATTGACGAAGAGAATGGAAAGAAATTTGGTTACTTGTATCTCCCAAGTTTTTATTCCAAGTTTGGTCAGAGAGAAGGAAGGAGTTCTGCTGAAGATGTAGATGCGGAACTTGAAAAACTTATAGAGGAAGGTGTTGAAGGCATCGTTTTTGATCTTCGCGGAAATGGTGGTGGTTCTTTACCTGATGCCGTTGAAATGGCAGGATTGTTCATCAAGGAGGGTCCCATTGTTCAGGTAAGAAACCCTGGTCAAAGACCTTATGTTAAAGCTGATTATAATTCGTCGGTAACGTATGACGGTCCACTTGTGATCATGACGAGTTCATTCAGCGCATCGGCCTCAGAGATCGTAGCGGCGGCATTGAAAGATTATGGAAGAGCTTATGTTGTGGGCAGTCCGAGTACCTATGGAAAAGGAACGGTTCAGACATTCATGGATCTCAATCGATTCGTGAAACCAGGAGTAAAACTTGATGAACCTTTTGGTTCTTTGAAGTTCACCATGCAACAGTTCTATAGAGTAAATGGTAGTTCGACTCAATTTAAAGGGGTAAGTCCGCATATTGAATTGCCCGACTTATACGACATTGACGAAGTAGGAGAAAGGTCTATGGATTATGCCATTGAATGGGATAGTGTCGCATCTCTTTCATACGGAAAATGGAATGGCCTAATTGCTGATCTGAGTAAAATAGAAGAAAGCAGTGTAGCAAGACGAAATGACGACTCATATTTCAGAGTAATTGAGGAGAATATTCAAATGCTCAATGATGAAAAAGATCTGACCAACATCAGTCTTCTTTACGAAAACGTGAAGATGAAGAGAGAGGAAAGACAGGAGGCGAATGAGAAATTGAAAGAATCAAGGATTCCGAGAGAAGATTTGATGGTTGAGTCTCTACAGGAGATTAAAATTGAAGGCGATACCATTGCTGAAGAAAGAATTAAAACCTGGGAGAAGCAGATCACCAAGGATCATTATCTGCATGAAACGTTGCATATTCTGAACGACATTATCGAACACGATAAGTTGGCTCAGGCTCCTGAAGAGGGTGCCGCTGAATAACATCCTTTAGCCGACCGAGAAAGAAAGTCCTGATTTTCATATCTTTGAAAGACGTGAAAGCTTTTCTTGCCATATTGACTACGCTATCTTTTCTGACAGCTAACCTATATCTGTCCCTTGGCATTCATTATTGCGGAAGCCGTCCGGCCGATTCTGAAATCTTTGTACACGACCATGAATTGGGTTGTGGGATGGAAGAAGGAATGGCCAAGGAGAAAACATCTTCTTTCACTCCAACGGGTTTCATGATCTCCAAGAAACCTTGTTGTTCAGACGATTTTTCAGGAATTCAGATCCGGGATGAATTTTCATTTTCTAAGATTGTAATTGAAATACCATCTTTTGCCAAGATCACTAATTTATATTGGTTCGACCTTGTTACTTTCTTAAAACAAAATATACAGGCTTATTCCTTTGTACCGGAAAGGCCACCTCCATTAGAAGCCAAAGACATACGACTATTGTTTCAGGTCTTTTTACTTTGATTACGGGACCGGGAACTTCTGATCGGAATATCATGGACTGATCAGAGGGCTGGTTAGGTTCATCGTTTCCGGAAACAAAACATGATTCATTATGGTTATCACAAAAAAATAGAGTTATGAAAAAATTTATCATTTCAATTTTCACACTGATGCTGGCAATGAATGTTTCAGCACAGCAAGATGTTAAGTTGGAAATCAATCATATGCAGGGTAGTAATGCATTCGATTCTACTCAGACTTCTACTACCATGTCTGGAGAAAATTATAATGCCACTCGTCTGGAGTATTACATCTCCGAAATTGCGCTGGAGCATGATGGTGGTATGGTTACTGAAATTGACAGTCTATGGGTATTGGTGAATGCCAACGACCCTCAAGTTGTTGATCTCGGGAGTCACACGATCACGACTTTAGAAGCAATCCACTTTTCAATCGGAGTTGATCCTAGTGTAAACAATGATGATCCTGCTCTCTGGCCAATGGACCATCCGCTTGCACCAAAGTCCCCGTCAATGCATTGGGGCTGGACTGCCGGTTACAGATTCCTGGCTATTGAGGGAGAGTGTGGAACGAACGTAGATAATATCTATGAAATGCATTCACTAGGCAACGATTACTATTATCAGCAAATTATTCAAACTGCAGGGGCGGATGACAATGGAGATCTTTTGATCACACTGAATGCTGATTACGATCGAATATTTGACGACATCACGCTTGGAACCGGAATTATTGACCACGGCGAATTCACTAATAATATTCAGTCATTGAAAAACATGAGGGATTATGTCTTCAAATCATCAGAGGGAAATGGAAATTCCCTTGTTGGAATTGAAAGTCTGCTTCCTGAAGGATCTGTATCTGTTTTCCCAAATCCTTCTGAAGGATTGATAAACTTTACTTCTAGTGAATCAAATCTTTCCGGATCAACCATTATGGTTCATGATAATCTTGGAAAATTGATCTCGACCAATAACGTAATTAATTGGGATGGAAATTATTCTATCGAGATCGACGCACCGGGTTATTACATTGTATCTGTTACAAGAAACAATGAGGTTCTGTTGAGAGAATCTGTGATTGTTTCGAAATAATGTGAGACTCATATCTTGAGAAACAGAGCGACAAATATTGTTGTTTTGGTTTTGCTTCTCTGTTCCTGCTCAAGGAATAGTGATTCTGATATACCTGTATCTGCAGATCTGCCTGAAATTCCGGACTATTTTCCGGAATTCGAGTACCCTGAAGGCAATGAACCTTCTGAGGCAAGGTTGGCTTTAGGTAAAAGGCTTTTTTTCGATCCGGTATTATCAGTTGATTCTTCCTTGAGTTGTGCTTCCTGTCATAAACCCGAGCTTGCTTTTGCAGATGATGTTGCAATAAGTCCGGGAGTGAAGGGAAGACTTGGCACCAGAAATGCGCCCTCATTGGGCAATGTGGCATACCACCCTTACTATACAAGAGAAGGTGGTGTTCCTACATTGGAAATGCAAATTTTGGTTCCGATTCAGGAGCACGCTGAATTCGACTTTAATATCGTTGATATCAGCGACCGGCTAATGAAAAATGCCGAATACGTGCAAATGAGCAAAGAAGCATATAACAGAGACATTGATCCTTTCGTTATAACCAGGGCCCTTGCGAACTACGAGCGAAGTTTGATCAGTGGTCGAAGTAAATACGACCGTTATCTTCAAACCGGAATTAAAAGGGTGCTGAGCGAAGAGGAAAAAAGAGGAATGTATCTGTTTTTTAGTGATCGATTAAAATGTTCAGAATGTCATGGCGGATTCGATTTTACCTCCTACGATTTCTCAAACAATGGATTGTATGAGGAATATGAGGATGTTGGGAGGTTTCGACTTACCAACGAAGAAAGCGATCTGCATTTGTTCAAGATTCCATCGTTGAGGAATGTTGGTGTAACACCTCCTTATATGCACGATGGATCTATGCAAAATTTGGAACAGGTTATTGATCACTACGACAGTGGTGGAGCAGGGAATAGTCAAAAATCAGAGCTGATCACGGCATTGAATTTGACATCGGATGAAAAGTCTGACCTGAAGTCCTTTCTGTTAACTCTCACAGATATGAGTTTTCTCACGAATAAAAAGTTTGTGGAAAATGAAAAAGATTAAATACATAAGCACAATTCTTTCCATTGCTATTGTGGCATTTGCTTGTCAAAAAGACGATGAAGAGAATCAAACAAATAAGATCAAGCACGATGAAAGTCCATACGTTCTTGAAACTGGAAGTTTTCCTGATCCCGATCTACCCGCTGACAATGCGTTGACCATTCAGAAGGTAAAATTGGGTAAGATGCTTTTCTACGAGCCCATGCTTTCCAAAGATGGATCTCAGTCTTGTGCAAGTTGTCACCGACAGGATGATGCTTTCTCAGACACTTCTAAGTTTTCTATTGGTGTTGAAGGATTACCTGGTAAAAGACAGGCCATGGCAGCCTTCAATTTAGCATGGAATTCAAATGAGTTTTTCTGGGATGGCAGAGCACACTTATTGAGAGATCAGTCCTTGTTGCCTATTCAGGATCCTCTTGAGATGAATGAGACCCTCGACAATGTTGTTTCAAAGTTGAGTTCGAGTACTAAATACACGGATCAATTCATGCGTGCATTTGGTTCAAGAGAAGTTACATCAGAAAAGATGTCACTTGCCATGGAACAGTTCATGTTGACTATTGTATCAAACAGCTCTAAATATGATGAATATCTGGCTGGGAATGTTGCCTTGTCCGAAAGTGAAGAAAGAGGACGAGTCTTATTCTTTACAGAGTATAATCCGTTCTTACCCGACCAATCAGGTGCCGATTGCGCACATTGTCATTCTAGTTTCAATTTTGAAAATGACCGGTATATGAATAATGGATTGGATGCAGATGCGGATTTCGATGACATCGGAAGGGAAGAGGTTACCGGAAATGCTTCGGATCGTGCCAAGTTCAAAGTGCCAACATTGAGAAACATTGAACTGACCCCTCCTTATATGCATGATGGTAGATTCCAGACATTGGAAGAAGTTGTGGAGCATTATAATTCAGGTATCAAGGCGTCATCAACACTCGATCCGGCCATAGAAAATACCAGAGAAAAAGGCTTGTTGCTTGATGATCAGGATAAAAAGGATCTTGTTGCATTTCTTAAAACCTTGACTGATGACAATCTGGCTTTGAATGAAGAGTATTCTGATCCGTTTAATTAAGGCTATATCTATTCATATGAAAGAAAAAAGGCTCCATCGGAGCCTTTTCTTTTAGCCTTCTTTCTCATCCTCATCTTCGTCATCCTCTTCCATGCCGAGATATTCGCCATTTTGAGAATACATGAGTTCGAAATCGCCTTCTTCGGTTTCGAGTTCCACATCATAGGAAATACTTCCATCAGCATAGGTAATCTGATCTACCTCGTCGATTTCAGCATTTGGATATTTTAAATTTATATCATTCATCACGCTTTCAGGAAGGTCTTCTTCTGAGATTTCCTCTTCTGTACCTTCTTCTCCCTCATCACTTCCATCATCTTCCTCATCGCCATCATCATCTTCTTCAATCTCATCCATGTCATCATCCATATCCTCTTCCATCTCATCCATTATGGCTTCAGAATTTTCATCTGACATATCATCAGATTCGTGCTCACCATGCTCAGCTCCAGAACATGCGATCATGATTGCCAATAGCAGCAATCCTAGTAGGTTGGTAATTGATTTCATAAGCAGTGGGTTTAAATTGATTTATCTAAGGTAGAAAAACTTATGGTATGGATGTCTGATGTCTGATGTCTGATGTCTGATGTCGAATGTTGGATGTAAGAAATTCATAGGTTACAGTGTCAATGAACTACATCATTTTTCTTTTTTTAAACTCCTTAAAAATGAGGAATATGGCCGAATGAATAACGACGAGCTTGAAAACCGATTAATCGATTTTTCAATTTCTGTATCACATATGTGCAACAAATTAAAACCGAATGATCTAGGAATGACTATTTCGAATCAATTATGTCGTTCTTCATCTTCTGCAGCTCTCAATTATGGAGAATCAAGGAGTGCGGAATCTAAAAGAGACTTTATTCACAAAAAGAAGCTAGTCCTCAAGGAGATGAGAGAATCACATGTAGCTTTGAAAATAGTTAGAAAGTCAGAATTAGCTCATTCAAACGAAGTTGTTAATGACTTGATTGAAGAGTGCAATCAATTGGTCGCCATCTTTGTAACAACTATTCGAACCGCCGAAAGAAATTTGTGATTTGAATGAAACATCAAACATCAGACATCAGACATCAATCATCGAAAAAGTCTAACAATATCATTCCCATTGGCATAAAGAAGTAAGGCCAATAGAAAGATCATTCCTGCGATCTGAGCGTACTCCAGTACTTTCTCATGAGGTTTCCTTCGGGTGATCATTTCATACAAAAGGAACATAACATGACCGCCATCCAGAGCCGGAATTGGTAATAAGTTCATGATGGCAAGAATGATGGATAGAAATGCCGTGAAATCCCAGAATTGCTCCCAGATCCATTCCGGATCGAAGGCCTTTCCGATCATGACAAATCCACCCAGGTTTTCATAACCTTTAACTTCCGGATCGAAGATGAGTTTCAGGCTTTGCAGATATTCACTGAATTTATCATATCCTCTTTGGAAGCCTGCCGGAATAGCCGTAATGGCATTGTATTCCTGCGTTTCAAATTTCATTTGATCTGTCAGTCTTGTAACAATGAAACCAAGTGTTCCTTTGTCAGATACACTTGCCTGCAAGGTTTCGAATTGACCGTTTCGAAGTATTCCAACCTGAACCTCATTCTCTTTATGTGATCTCAGGAATTTGACTACATCCTGGAAATAAGGTACGGTATCGTTGTTCAGTTTTACAATTCGATCTCCTATCTGTAATCCAGCTTCTTCAGCCTGACTGCCAGGTTGCACTTCAGCGATCTCAGCTATGTAGGCGATATCGATGAAATTTGCTTTTTCATTTTTAATAATGTCTGCTGTGAACCAGGAAGGAACATTAACGGTTTCAAAGCTTCCGTTTCTTTCTACTTCAATAGTAGATGGTCTGCTCAGTAAGATCTTCTTTTTGGTATCGGTGAATTTTTCAACCTTTTCTCCATCAACACTCACAATTCTATCGCCATTCTGAAGACCCATAGCCAAAGCCGATGAGTCGCAATAGATTCCATGGGTCATGTTTTCGTTTGGAAGGTAGGCGCTTCCCCAAACGAAAGAGATCATAATATAAATAGCAATGCCCAGAATGGCGTTTACCGTCACACCGCCGAGCATGATGATCAATCTCTGCCATGCCGGTTTGGCACGAAATTCCCAGTCCTGCGGAGGTTGTTTCATCTGCTCCTTGTCCATCGACTCGTCTATCATCCCAGCGATCTTAACATAACCACCGAGAGGAAGCCAGCCAATTCCGTATTCGGTTTCGCCCTTTTTGAATTTGAATAAAGAGAACCACGGATCGAAGAAGAGATAAAATTTTTCTACCCTCGTCTTGAATAATTTGGCCGGGATAAAGTGCCCCGCTTCGTGCAATACGATGAGAATTGAAAGACTAAGTAAAAGCTGTGCAGCCTGATAGATCCACTCCATTTTTCTTCTTTGAAACCGCGAAAGTACTTATAATAATTGGTCGAAAGACTCAATTTTTTCAGGCCATCTGAAGCTCACAGATTTCTTCACATTCTTTAACAAACTGAGGAAGATCATCCGGCGTTGGCGCTTCCGGATTTTTGATTCTTTCAAGGCAACTTCGAAGCTTGTATTCAAATTCATTGTATCTGATCTTTCCTTCGAGATATGAGTTAACAAGATAGTCGTCGATCACAGCTAATGCGGCAGGATAAGCTCCACCTTTTGTCAAATATTTCATAGCCGTGTCATAGATCGGGAAGTCACCGGGTTGAAGCTCTTCAAAATTCCATGATTGATTGAATTCGAAACTCGAATTCTTTAACTCCAGACGCTTCAAGGGATAATTTAAAACTAAAGAAATGCTGTGACGCATATCGGGTGCTGAAGCAAGCATCTTCACATTGCCATCTTTAAATCTGACCATGGAATGAACATGAGCTTCAGGGTGAATTACGACCTTGATTTTATCATAATCTATTTTGAAGAATTTATGAATTACATAGGTTTCAAAAACCTTATTTATCAGAGTGGCTGAATCGACAGTGATCTTATTACCCATTTGCCAGACCGGATGATTCAAGACATCAGACTTTTTTATTTCATCGGGTGATTTTCGCGTTTTATAAAGTGGTCCACCTGAAGCAGTCAGATAAACCATGTCTATTTCATCCAAATTCTCACCACGCAAACATTGCCATATTGCCAAGGGCTCGGAATCAAGAGGAAAGAAGACGTTATCAAGATTTTTTTCGACTTGATCGCCGAGAAGAAGATAGCTTTCCTTGTTAGACAGAGCGACAGCGAAACCACATTTCAGACTTTCGTAAAATGGCTTGTATCCTTTCAGAGATGGCATGGCTATGATGCATAATTCCGGAAAGTAATGCTCCATAAGATCATGAATGTCTGCACCTTTTTCATGATAATGAATCGACTGACTAGTCAATCTTCCTTTCTCATCTGATGTGAAGTTTGATTCTCCAAGAGCAACACCCTTCGTGCCGTATTTTTCGGCCTGTTCAATGAGTAACTTCGAATTGACACCTGCCATCAGGAATACTACCTCAAATTTTTCAGGGTGTTCAGCAATTACATCCAGACATTGTGTTCCGATTGAGCCTGTCGAACCCAGAATGGCTATTTGTTTTTTGGAAGGCACTATTCGTTTTTTGAGTGGAATTTCACTTCCTCAACAACCTTGGTCGTTGCGTCGTTGTAATTGGAGATATGAAGGTAGTGACCATTTCCTTCTTCCGCTAGTAACTTCATATTCTTCACCGTCCATTTCTCATTCTTGATTCCCACAACGGAAAGCACATATCCCTTTTTGGCATTTTTTCTGGCCATGCCCAACAAACCTTTATCTTGTTTATCAAGATTGAAAGCACCATCGGTCGAAATGAAGATCATGTTGTTTCCATCCTTGATTTCATTGTCAGCCAGCACCTGATAGGCTTTTTTCACTCCTTTTGCGCTCGATGTACTACCTTGTGGTTCAAGACTTTGAATTATTAACTTGATATCATCTTTATCTGCGGCGCTGGTCGATTCGAGCACAAGATCTGCTTTTGATGAATAGGTCACAATGGCCACTTTGTCTACGCTACGCAGCAGATCTGTCAATTCGATCATTGAAGCTTTTAATAGGTTCATCTTTCCTTTTTGCTTCATCGAGACAGACACATCGATCAAAAAGACAATGTTGTTCGGTTTGTATTCATTATCTGCAAACTCCGGATTTTCCTGTGTTTTATCTTCTACTTTATCCGGTGGAGTGATAACTACTACATCGTCGTCCTCTTTTTCCACCTCCACAATCTCTGTCTCATAAACATCGGCTGAATCAATTGTCACCTGGGCAATCGTGCCTTCAGGACCCAGTTCAATTACGAATTCCCTGACGCTCTGATGAATGCTCAGTTCAGATTCAAAACTTCCTAGTCCTTCTGCGTTCACGACTATATAATATTTGTCTGCAACCCAGTCGTTGGATACAATACCTTCACCCGAAGTGTTGAGGTTTTTATACATCAAGCCATTCCATACGATCTCAACCTGAGCTCCTTCTACGGCACTTTTATCCTCTTTCTTCAAAACAACAATATCAAGTGGAAAGGTCTCATCGGCCTTTTCCTCATGAACCTCTTTGAATTCAGGCACATCAAGTGTTTCATCCATATTCACACTCATTGCCTTTCCCTCAATGGTCAAAATCAATGGTTCATTATTAGAGCTCACGAAGACCCGCAAATTACCCTTGAATTCTCCTTTTCTTTTCGGAGTGTATTTCACCCTCACCAAAACCGACTCATCAGGATCTATGAGCTCATCTGAGGCTCTTGCCGAAACACCATAATCCTTCTCAAAACGCAGAATTCTGATTTTTTCCTGGGTTACATTGGTCAGTTTGAAATCGACATAGTGAATATCATCCTTTTCTACTTCACCAAAATCGAAGTAGGTCTTGTCGGTGACTATCTGAGCCTTCAAGGTGGAAATACCCGACCAAAAAATGACCATCAGTATGAAAAGCAATTTCTTCATTTAGCTCGATAACTGTTTTATCAAAATTTTATTCCTGTTTGCTTTGTTGTTTGAGTCTTCCGTTAAGTTAAAGAAGTAACCATTTCCCGACTTGCTCAATTCTTTCATTTCTTTTTCATTCTGTGGATTGCTTCCAATGGTGAGAACGGATAATCTGTATTCAAGTGAACGATTTTGGCCCAATAGATATCTCCTGATTCCTTCCTGATCCTGACCAAGATTGAATTCGCCATCGGTAAGCATGATGATGTTATTCGAGTAACCGGCCATTTGTTTTTCCATTGAATGCTGCATAGCACTCTCGATTCCTTCCTTACCATTCGTGAATCCACCAGCTTCAATCTTATAAACAATGTCCTTCAAAGCCTCTTTGTCATGACAAGAGACCCCATCGGCCAGTACTTCAGTTCCTTCACTATACCTCAATATTGATATTTTATCGGTCGGTCTGAGCTCATCGATCAGATCGTAGAGACTGGATTTCATTTCATTCATTTTCCCATTACTTCCCATACTTCCTGACGCATCTACAAGAACAACCAAATGCGCATAAGGTACTTTTTCCGGGTCGGTGGAATACAGTGTGTTTTTATCCTTTCTGCTATACACTCTCACCAATTCAGAATCCGTGCTTCCGCTGATATATTTTCCACTGGTCTTTACCCTGACCTGCTTTTGATCAAATCGATAGCACGAAGGATCATTGGCATTGTTAACTCTGGCTTTTATTTTGACTGTTACGTTTCCGTCACTGGATTTAAAAACCAGTTTGCTTCTCATTTTTCCATTCGTGGTGCGTGCTGTCAAACTTTTCGTGATCACATCTCTCTCATAACTTTCGAGCGTTTGAGGTCCACCGATGATTCCGGAATTTCCACCTGGCACAATGTATTGCAATGTCAATTCCTCTCTGGATTGATTTAAAATAGGAATCTTGATACTTTGAGATTCGCGCATATCAATTTTCCCCAGTGAAATGGTGTTTGAGGTAGATGCAAGCTGGGCATTGGCCGCTGTCAACACCATACTTAAAGAGAGCAATATGAAGATTGATCTTTTCATATTAACTGAGAAATTTACTCAGTGCATCGGCAATATTGCGGTCGTTGGAAAGGCGGGGCAACTTATTCTGACCACCTAATTTACCGATTGATTTCATATACTCATTGAATCCATGATTAATAACGACGGTTAATTTCAATTGTTGCAGGATGTTTCCTTCTCTGAGGTCGCGATAATAAGGATTCCTCTTTTGCATGTAATGGTCAATTTCAGAGGCCACATCTTCTTTTGAATGTCCGGCCAAATCCATTTCAATGAACCATTCATGATAGGGCAGAATTCCTTCACCTGGATCGACCATGGGAGCCACATGGAATTCATGTATTTCTACATTCTTTTTTTCCATCACATGTTTCACTGCTCCTTCCACTTCTTCTGCAATGACGTGCTCTCCAAATGCTGATGTAAAGTGCTTTATTCTACCTGTCACAACAATCCGGTAAGGATCCAAAGAGACAAATTTCACTGTATCTCCTATGTTGTAGGCCCAGAGTCCGGCGTTATTCGATAAAATAATGGCATAGTTCACACCCATTTCAACATCCTTCAGCCATATTCTTTTCGCATTTTCATTAAAAACTTCGTCTGCTTTGACAAATTCATAGAAAATGCCGGAATTCGTATTCAGGAGCATTCCTTCTTCACTCTGCTTATCCTGGTAAGCGATAAATCCCTCTGAGGCCGGGTAAACTTCTACCGAATCGATCTTCTTTCCGATTAGTTTTTCAATCCCCTTTTTGTATGGCTGATAATTCACACCACCATATACAAGCAAAGAAAAATTTGGAAAAATTTCAGAGATGCTTTCTTTTCCTGTTTTTTCAAGGAGAATCTCAAAGTACATCTGCACCCATGGAGGGATTCCACTGATAAGACTCATGTCTTCTTTTAGCGTTTCCTCGGCAATTGCACTCACTTTTTCTTCCCAGTCATCAATGCAGTTCACAGAAAAACTGGGCATTCTGTTCTTAAGCAAATAGGAAGGAACATGATGTGCCACGATGCCCGAGAGTCGACCTGTTTGAATACCATTTTTTTCTTCAAGTGTCGGACTGCCCTGAAGAAAGATCATTTTACCATTGATGAAAGAGGATTTTCCTGTATCAACTATATAGCTTAAAAGAGCATTTCTCGCCGTGACTATGTGATTCGATATTGATTCTTTCGTGATTGGAATGTATTTGGCGCCGGAAGTAGTGCCGGAGGTTTTAGACAGATATATGGGTTTGCCGGGCCAAAGAACATCGGCTTCACCATTCACCATTCTTTCCGTATAATCTTTAAGTTCTTCGTAATCCCTAATGGGCACTTTTTCAATAAAATCGGTGTGATTCTTGATGGATACAAAGTCGTGATCTTTTCCAAAGTTAGTATTGGAGGCCTTTGAGAGAAGATCTTTAAGAACCTTTTCCTGGCAATCAAGGGCTCTTTGATTGTCCTTCCGAATGCCAGCCACAACATACCTGGCAAATATTTTCCCAATGAATGCCTTCACCTTTTAGAATACCATGTATTGCGTTGGATCGATCGGATTGCCGTCGAACCACAATTCAAAATGCAAATGAGGTCCAGAGGTTAATTCACCCGAGTTTCCGATAATGGCTATGGCTTCTCCTGCATTGACATAATCCCCGGCTTTTTTAAGCAATACCGCGTTGTGCTTGTAAACCGACACGAGATTACTCTTGTGCTGAATCTGGATCACATATCCCGTTTCAACCGTCCATTCAGCAAATATCACGGTGCCATCAAGACATGATTTAATTGCTTCGTTTTCCGGAGCCACAATATCAACACCATAATGACTATCATCAAGATTGAATTCACTTGTTATCGTTCCGTTTATTGGTGAAAAGAAGGTGAAATTCCGAATACTCGCCGATTTCGAACCTTTATCAGAAACCTCGGAAAGTGTAAACTGGTCCTCACTTTCAACATAGGCTCTGAGGATGGAATCCTCGGGAATTTTGGCGTCACTGATGTTCTCGTAATCACGGCTGGTATCTACGTGGTCTTCCATTTCCTCCACCATTTCTTGTCCGGAAAGAATCCGTTGAATGTTCATTAAATACTTGTCCTTCAATTCTAACTCACGTTGAATAGAATCTGATTTAAAGGCTAGTTCAATCACATCCTGCCTGAGTTCTACGTCGGTATATCCGGGTATGTATTCTCTGATTGGTGTGAAAACAATAATCAGAGAAACTGTAAGCACAACAACAAGAGTAAAAGAACCTATAATGGTAAAAACATTCAGTGGAGAAAGTCGAAGAGAGACTTTTTCTTCAAAGGTGCTGTCGTTAAGAATAACCAGCCTGTACTTATTCTTGAGCTTTTTATAAAGCTTTTTCTTGCCTTCCTCTTCCATAGATCCAGGTGATGTGCAAATATCACAAATTATAAGTCTTTACTATTGTAAAAAGTGCAATAATGCCGAATTGAGTATTTTTGTAAATCCAAAATATCTGCGCTCAAAAGGAGTTAATTAGCATAGCGAATCGCAATCCTTGAAATTTTTGAACAGACTCATATTATTACTACTTGTGTCCCTATTAGTGGGCATTTCCTGTTCAAGGAAGAAGAATTCCTTTACGAGGAGGGCATATCATGAGACCACATCTCATTACAATTACTACTTCAATGCCAGGGAGTTGCTTAGGACTCATCTCGACAACATTCAAAACTCCTATACCGACGATTATAACTACATCCTTCCGATTTTTTACTACGGTACAGATCAACAGGCTACAGCAGCCTATGAGGAAATGGAAGAGATCGTAAAAAAGTGTTCCAAACTAATCGATCGTCATTCCATGTACCTTAAAAGTGAGGAATACAATCGATGGATTGATGATGCTTACATTTTGGTTGGTCAGGCCAAATTTTATAAACGTGAATTCTACGGTGCAATAGAGGTCTTTGAATATGTGACTTATGCCTACGCCGACCAACCGGCTTATTACGAGGCCAAGATTTGGATGGCACGGACCTATCTTGAAATGGAGGATAAAAGAGAAACGGAAGACATTCTTGGATCGATCAAAGAGGTGAACCTTCCGGATGAACATAAAAGTCAGTACTATGCCATGTTCGCCGATCTTATGATGAAGGAGAACGACCTGGAATATGCTGCCCTGAACCTCAAATTAGCCGTTGAGAACGAAAAAAATCGCGCCCTGAAAAGGAGATACACTTACATACTGGCCCAGATATATCATGAATTGCGAGATTATCCAAATGCAACTAAATATTACGGAAAGGTATTAAAGATGAGACCCGATTATGTAATGGCTTTCAATGCCAAGCTGAATCAGGCTCGGGCTTATGATATTGAGGCAGGGAACTCCGATGAGATCAAGAAAAGATTGAATCGAATGTTGCGAGACAAGAAGAATTTTGAATTCAGGGATCAGATCTATTTTGCCCTGGCTGAAATGGCATTCAGGGAAGGTGACCAGGAAGCTGGGATGGATTATTTGAGAAAAAGTGCGGCCACAAGTATGGGTAATAATAAGGTGAAGTCGGAGGCATATATGTTATTGGGTGACATTTACTTCGACAAACCAAAGTATATACCAGCGCATGCTTATTACGATTCATGCATCACGGTAATGCCCGATAATCATCCGGATCGCTCAAAGATCAAAGAGAGGAAGGAAGGACTGGACGACCTTGTTGAGAATTTATTGGTTGTACAGCGTGAAGATAGCTTGCAGATGGTGGCGGCTATGGATGAGAAGGACAGAAAGAAGATGATCAATAAGATCATCAAGGATGTCGAGAAGCAGGAACGATTGGAGGCCGAAATACTTGCTCGTTCTTTCGCCGATAGTTATGAATTGGCCAATAAAAGAGACAACCAATTTACAAGTGGCGCGAAATGGTATTTCTATAATCAAAGTGTAAAGAGTTTTGGTGTTTCCGACTTTAAGAAGATATGGGGCGACCGGCCATTGGAGGATAACTGGAGACGAAGGAACAAAGAATCACAACTCACCTTTGAGGATACTTCCATTGACTCTATTCCGGCCGATTCAGCAAGTGGCGGAATTACGGACAAGGATCCAGAGTATTATTTGAACCAATTGCCTCTGACCGACAGTTCAATGAGTGCATCTCACAATAAGATCATTGACGCTCTTTACAATTCTGGTAACATTTTCAGGGAACAATTTGAGGACTATCCAAGTGCCATCGAGAGTTTTAAACGTTTGGTTACGGATTATGATACCTGTAGATATGTTCAATCGAGTTACTATCAGATGTACAGGATCTATCTTTTGATGGATGAACAATCAAAAGCGGAAGAATATAGATCACTCATCCTTACAAAATATCCTTTCAGTGAATACGCCAGAATTATTAAGAATCCTGAGTACCTCAAGAACAAAAGGGATAGAAAAGAGCAGGTTGAAGCTTATTATGCTGCAACTTATAAGTTGTACAACTATAAGTTGTATGCCGATGTGATCGATGCCTGCGCCAAGGCTGACAGTCTTTTCGGTCAGCATCATATGAAACCAAAATTCGATTACCTGAAAGCACTTGCGATTGGAAAAAGTAAATCAAAGGCTGAATTCAAAATGGCTCTTGAAGAGGTAATCGCTAACCATCCTTCGGATGATGTTTCAAAAAGCGCTCAGAAGATTCTTAATAAAATGAATGAGAAAGAAACGCAGAAAGAAAAACGCGAGGCCATTTACAAAAAGAATTTCAGGGATGAACATGTTTTTGTAGTGATGGTTCCAAATCTCAGGGCAGCGGTTGAAGACGTGAAATTGTCAATTTCCAATTACAATCGTAATTCAATGGGAGAAGGAAAATTGAAAGTCACCAGCGTGGTCTTCAACGGTCAGAGTCAAATGGTCTCTGTGAAGAGTTTCAAGGATAAAACGAGTGGCCTGGATTATGAAAGGAATATTTCAAACTATCCCGACTTTATTGCCAATGTTCGAGATCCGGGATTTAAATACTTCATAATCTCCACAGAGAATTATGCCTATTTCTATCAACAGAAAAACCTGGAAGAATACCTGTCTTTCTACGATGACCATTATGCAGGCGATTAACACATCTTTTTAATCGACTAATTTTTAGGATGTTATAAGGTCATTTTTTTATCTTTGCAGCGAACTTCAATTACTTATAGAAAGACAGAGATGGCAAAGAATAATGAGTCGGAATCCCTTTTGGGAAATATGATCAAGGCTGGGACCGAGATCAAGGGTGATATCAACTGTTCAGGAGATATCAGGATTGACGGTGTGTTGATTGGAAGTCTGAACACCGAAGGAAGAGTTGTGGTAGGTGCTAGTGGTAGAATCGAAGGAGATGTAACTTGCAAAAACGCTGACTTTTCAGGTACGATCAGAGCGAAAGTAAATGTGCATGAGTTGTTGTCGCTAAAAGCGGCTTGCAACCTTGAAGGAGAGATCAGTACCAATAAACTACACATTGAACCGGGAGCTAATTTCACAGGTAACTGTAAAATGGGTGGTGTAGTCAAGGGCCTCGAAAAGAATGAACAAAAAGAACTCGAAGCCCAAGTCTCTTAAAAGCGGACTGCGAAGCAGTCGCGAATTCATAAAATATACGAACATTGCAGCAAGAATGATCTCTATCATTCTTGTTGGTGTTTTTGGGGGTTTGAAACTCGATGAATATCTGGGTTTTGAATCTCCCGTATTTGTTTTAATTCTATCTATTCTGGCCGTATTTATGGCCATGTATGTCATCATTCGAGAAGTATCCAAGAAATGAAGAACTCCTTAATGAAATTTATTCTGCAACTGGTTGTTTTGACAGCCGTAGCTATTCCGGTCAACTACTATGTAAACCATGAATTCCTGAATATGGAGTTCGAAAAGCTCTATTATTTTTCTTACTTCTATTTCTTTCTCGTTACGATAATTATTCATTTGCTTCTGAAGAGATCTTTAAAAGATCGACCACAGAAATATGTTGTTGTATTCATGGCTTCAATGGGAATAAAGATCTTTCTTTCTTTGATGATTCTAGTGGTGGTTCTGCTTATTGGAATAGAAAACTCAAAGGTTTTTGCCATCAATTATTTGATCCTATACATGCTCTATTCTGCCTTCTCTGTGAGCCGAACTTTGAAGTCGCTAAAGAACCTTCCACAACAAGGCGAAAAAAGCTCTTAAAAAAAGGACGATTTTATTTTCTAATGAGGTAGAATTGTCTACTTTTGCGGTCGAATTTTCAGAGGCCTTAAAAATCTACTTGAAAAGCATGGTTAAGACACTTAAAAACAAGCACTTATCATTTTTGCTAATCGCCCTTTTCGGCTTGTTTTTCACCCCTCAGAATTTGCTTGCGTCAGAAGAAGCTGGTGCAGAGCATGAAACAGAACCATGGAATGCCGGAGAAACCATCATTCACCACGTATTGGATGCGCATGAAATGCACATTTTTGATGGCTTTACAATTCCACTTCCTGTCATTATGTACAGCGACCTTGGCATGGACATCTTTATGTCAAGTGCATTTCATCATGGAACTGAACCTTATATAAGTAACAGAACAGGAATTACCTATGAAATGCATGAAGGTCATATCATGGCTCACACTGCTTCAGGAGAAGAAATTCATCCAATGGATTTTTCAATCACCAAAAATGTGGTTGGAATGTTCATGGGTCTGATTATCATGTTCTGGTTGTTTGTTGGTTCTGCCAAAGGATACGTAAAGAACAGAGGTGAAGCACCTAAAGGAGTTCAGGCTGTGATGGAGCCGCTTATTCTTTTCATCAGGGATGAGGTTGCCAAGCCTTCAATCGGTGAAAAGCATTACGAGAGATTTACACCCTTCCTGTTAACTGTATTCTTTTTCATACTCATTTGTAACTTTTTAGGATTGATTCCATTCTTAGGTGGAATGAATGTTACCGGTAATATTGCAGTAACCATGATCCTTGCCTTATTCACATTCATTGTTACGAATATGAATGGCAACAAAAACTATTGGAAACACATTTTTGCCCCATCAGGCGTTCCGATTCCGGTAATGCTGATTTTGGTACCGATTAAAATTCTTCAGGTATTCCTGAAGCCGATGGTACTTATGCTTCGTCTTTTTGCGAACATCACAGCAGGGCACATTATAATCTTGTCATTTATATGTTTGATATTCATATTTAACCAGGAAATTGGTCCGGGCACAGCAGCCGGTGTGTCCATTGCATCAATGGCCTTTTCGATATTTATGAATATCCTGGAAATTTTAGTTGCTTTCTTACAAGCATATGTGTTCACTTTACTATCTGCACTTTATTTCGGTCAGGCGGTGGAGGAACACCATTAAGAATCTCTTATGTTTAATTTAATCGTGTAATCATGGAGTTATTAGCAATTTTACTAGAAGGATTGGATGTGATGGGTGCCGGTATCGGTGCAGGTATTGCTGCTTTGGGTGCAGGTGTTGGAATCGGCCGAATCGGTGGTTCTGCTCTTGAGTCTATGGCTCGTCAACCGGAAGCTACTGGTGATATCAGGGCAAACATGATCGTTGCTGCGGCACTTGTTGAAGGTGCGGTATTCTTCGCTATTGTACTTTGTCTTCTAGTATTGTTCATCTAATTGAATTGATTCCCGGGCGGTAGGCCCGGGAGTCATTTTTTAACTCTAAAAACATTAAAAAATGGAATTATTAACGCCCGGTATTGGTCTTGTATTTTGGACAACACTCTCTTTTCTTGTTGTACTTTTTCTGCTTAAGAAGATGGCCTGGAAACCAATTCTTAATGCGCTTAAGGAAAGAGAAGAATCAATTACTGAAGCTTTGAAAGCGGCAGATAAAGCCAAGTTCGAAATGGCGGAATTGAAAGCCGGAAATAAGAAATTGATGAATGAGGCCCGAGTAGAGCGTGATGCACTGCTAAAGGAGGCTAGAGAAACGAAGAATAAAATTGTTGCAGACGCTAAGGAAGCTGCCAAAGCAGAGGCTAACAAGATTATCGCTTCGGCTCAGGAAACGATTGAAAACGAAAAGAAAGCGGCTATATCTGAATTGAAAGATCAGGTGGCTCAGTTGTCGGTTGACATTGCAGAAAAGATCATCAAAAAGGAATTGAGCGATCAGGCCAAGCAGGATGATTTGATCAAGACTTCAATCGAAGGATTTAAAATGAACTAAGCATGCTTATTTCAAGAGTATCATATCGATTTGCCAAAGCGCTTCTACAATTAGCTGTAGAAAAGAACGACCTTGAAAAAGTAATCGGGGAGATCACCTTGGTAAACAAGACCCTTGATGAAAATAGGGATCTTCGTGTAATGCTTGACAGTCCGGTTATTAAAACGGATAAAAAGCAGAAAATATTCCTCGAAATATTTGGTAAGAATCTTGGAAAAGGCTCTACGACATTCTTCAACATTATTTTCAGAAGAAGCAGGGAAGAGTTGATTTTCGATATCACCAAATCCTTCATTAACCAATACAAAGAATTTAAAAAGATCCACATTATTAAGGTCGAAACTGCCACACCTTTGAGTCCTGAGAATAGGGAGAGAGTAATGGAGTTTTTGAAGACCAGAACTAATGAAGGCATCGAATTAATAGAAGAAGTGAACGAAGAATTGATAGGTGGAATCATCCTTAAAATGAATGATCTTCAGATTGATGCTTCGGTAAAAAATAATTTAAACAAACTAGAAAAGGAGTTCTCAAGAGATCTTTACTCCGTCAAATTTTAAGATTTAAAATCAGGTAAAATGTCAGATATTAAACCAGCAGAGGTTTCTGCAATATTGAGAAATGAACTCGCCGGCTTGAGCACAGAAGCTCAACTCGAAGAAGTAGGATCAGTACTTCAGGTGGGTGATGGAATTGCCAGGATTTATGGATTGTCTGAAGTTCAGTCCGGTGAATTGATCGAATTCAGCAATGGAGTTGAAGGTATCGTTCTTAACCTTGAAGAAGACAACGTAGGTGCTGTACTTCTTGGTGAAACAGGAGATATCAGAGAAGGAGATGTAGTAAAAAGAACTGGAAGGATTGCTTCATTGAAAGCCGGTGAAGGAATGCTTGGAAGAGTTGTTAATACCATGGGTCATCCGATCGACGGTAAAGGTCCGATCGAAGGTGAAATGGTTGAGATGCCGCTAGAAAGGAGAGCTCCTGGTGTAATTTACAGACAGCCGGTGAATGAGCCACTTCAAACAGGTATCAAGGCCATCGATGCTATGATTCCAATCGGAAGAGGACAGAGGGAATTGATTATTGGTGACCGTCAGACTGGTAAGACTGCCGTTGCCATCGATACAATTATCAATCAGAAAGAATTTTACGACAGAGGTGAGCCTGTTTTCTGTGTTTATGTAGCTTGTGGACAGAAGTCGTCAACAGTAGCGGGTATCGTAAAGACACTTGAAGACAATGGTGCACTTCCTTACACAGTTGTAGTTTCGGCTTCGGCGTCAGACCCTGCGCCAATGCAGTTCTACGCTCCATTTGCCGGTGCGGCCATTGCCGAGTACTTCAGGGATACGGGTAGACCAGCTTTGATTGTTTATGATGATTTGTCAAAACAAGCCGTGGCATATAGAGAGGTATCACTTCTTTTGAGAAGACCTCCGGGAAGGGAAGCCTATCCTGGTGATGTATTCTACCTTCACTCAAGATTGCTGGAAAGAGCAGCCAAGGTTATTAACTCTGATCAGCTTGCTGCTCAGATGAATGACCTTCCGGAATCACTGAAAGACAAAGTAAAAGGTGGAGGTTCACTAACTGCACTTCCTATTATTGAAACTCAGGCCGGTGACGTTTCGGCTTATATTCCAACGAATGTAATTTCAATTACCGACGGTCAGATATTCCTTGAGTCGAACCTATTTAACGCCGGTGTGAGACCAGCCATTAATGTGGGTATCTCAGTATCCAGGGTGGGTGGTTCTGCTCAGATTAAATCGATGAAGAAAGTTGCCGGTACATTGAAACTGGATCAGGCTCAGTACCGTGAACTAGAAGCCTTTGCGAAATTCGGATCTGACCTTGATGCGGCTACAAAAGCGGTTCTTGATAAGGGTGCCCGAAACGTGGAGATTCTTAAGCAGGGACAGTTCTCACCAATGCCTGTTGAGAAACAAACAGCCATCATTTACCTTGGAACAAAAGGATTGATCAAAGATGTTCCGGTGAACAAGGTGAAAGAATTCGAAAGAAACTTCCTTGATCAAATGGAATCTAAGCACAGAGATATCTTGGATCAGTTGAGAGAAGGAAAACTTACAGACGAAATTACTTCAACACTTGAAAGCGTTTGTGCTGACATGACTGCTCAGTACAAAACAGACGAATAAAACATGGCGAACCTCAAGGAAATACGAAATAGGATTGCCTCGGTAAGTTCAACGAGCCAGATCACTTCTGCCATGAAGATGGTGTCGGCTTCAAAGTTGAGAAGAGCTCAGGATGCCATCTTGCAACTGAGACCTTATGCTGCGAAGCTAACCGAGATCATGAGCAATGTGAGTGGTTCTGTGACGGAAAGCGAAGGGGTTTATACCTCTGTGAGAGAACGTAATAATCTTTTGATCGTAGCGATCACATCGAACCGGGGACTTTGCGGGGCATTCAATTCGAATATCATCAAGGAGACAAACAGGGTTATTGCTGAGCACAAAGACTCATCACAGATCACTGTTCTGTCGATTGGAAAAAAATCAGAGGACTATTTTAAGAAAACTGATTACGGTATCATTGGAACAACACTTCCAAAAAACCTGAGTTCTGTTTTTGATAATCTGAATTTTGAAACAGTTTCAGATGCGGCTGAAAAAATAATGGCGGCATTTGCCACGAAACAATTCGATGAAGTTATCCTGATATACAATCAATTCAAGAATGCTGCTGTTCAGAATGTAGTTAATGAGGCATACCTGCCTATTCTTCCACCGGAAGAGCAGGAAGATACTGTAAGTGGTGAGTACATTTTTGAACCAGAGCAAGAGATCATTGTAGGTGAATTGATACCTAAGTCTTTGAAAGTACAGCTTTATAAGGCCATTCTGGATTCTCATGCTGCAGAGCACGGAGCAAGAATGACTGCCATGCATAAAGCAACGGACAATGCGAACGAATTGATCAAAGAACTCAAGTTGAGCTATAACAAGGCTCGTCAGGCCGCTATTACTGGAGAGATCCTTGAGATCGTTGCCGGTGCAGAGGCATTGAAATAAAGATTGTTGTTTTTGTATAAAGGAACCCGGTGAGCGATCATCGGGTTTTTTTGTTGATAATGATCAGTCGTCAGTCGTCAGAGATTTGGGATTAGAGTTGATAATTAATCATTGATTTAGGTCTAACTTTGCACTGAAGATGAATTTGTTAATGGAATATCTGAACGCTCTTTTCTCTCTGACCAGAGAAATGGCGCCATATCTCCTCTTCGGTTTTATCATTGCCGGAATTCTTCATGTCTATGTACCCAGAGGTGCCTTTACAAAATACTTCGGTAAAAGAAATCTGAAGTCTATTCTCTATGCTTCACTCATGGGAATTCCTCTACCTCTTTGTTCCTGTGGGGTCATACCTACAGGAATATCACTTTATAAAGAAGGGGCATCTAAGGGAGCGACCTTATCATTTCTCATTTCAACACCTCAGACAGGTGTAGATTCAATCATGGTGACATATTCTCTTCTGGGACTTCCTTTTGCCATCGTACGACCATTTATTGCCCTTGTCAATGGTGTGATTGGCGGAGTGGCTAGCAACGTGCTGGATCAAACAGAAGAGAGCCATTCATTCCATGATTCCTTGGCCGATGAAAAGGCAAGAGACGGAAACAAATTAAAAAGAATACTCAACTATTCTTTCGATGAATTATTCAATGATATCGGAGATTGGCTCTTTATCGGACTTGCACTTGCTGCTGTGATAGCCGTCCTCATTCCGGAGGAATTTTTTCAGTCGGCGGTTATGTCAAATGAAATTGCGTCCATGTTAATCGTTCTCCTGGCATCCATTCCATTCTATGTCTGTGCTACAGGTTCTGTTCCAATTGCAGCCGTTCTTTTGATGAAAGGCCTGAATCCCGGAGCTGTGCTTGTTTTTCTAATGGCAGGTCCTGCAACCAACATAGCAACCATTACAGTAATTGCGAAAACTCTTGGTAAAAAGACCTTTGCAATCTACCTTGGGTCTATTGTCCTTACGTCATTTGTTTTTGGACTTCTTCTGAATCGACTCTTTCCACCAGATTTCTTTACAGTGAGCGCCGGTGCAGGACATGATCATGGCAATTCTTTTTGGAGCTGGATTGAAAACATTTCTACAGCTATCTTTATTTTCTTTCTTTTACGAAGCTTTTATCTGAAAATGATGAACTGGAGAAAAAAGAGGCAAGGTGCCAAAACCGAAAGTGACCAGACCTTGAACATTGAAGTTGTTGGCATGACCTGTAACAATTGTGCAGCAAAAGTCGAATCTGTTCTTCTGGACCTGCCTGAAGTGAATCAGTCGGCTGTAAATCTGGAAGAGAAAAAGGTTGAATTGAAAGGTCATAATATCGACTTAAAAAAGGTGAAAGAAAGGGTTGAAGGTGCCGGATATGTCTATAATGATGTGGTTGAATGATGAGGTCTGTATTTCTTAGTCTGATAATTTCAGTTTTCATGCTTAGTTCTTGCTCAGAGGAGAAAAAGATGCCTGAGAACATAATTAAAAGAGGGGAGTTCATTGAAATTCTCACCGACATCCAGATCTTTAAATCGACCGATCAATTTGTGCGAAACAAAGACACCGGTTTCGACCTCGATGCGTCTTATGATTTCATTTTTGAAGAACACGGCATCACAGTAGATGATTTTAGCAGGTCACTGGATTTCTATGCATCTGATCCGGTGGAATTTGAGAAGATCTATGATGAAGTCATCATCAGGATCACTGAGAAACAAGTAGAATATACTAAAGACTAGGGCTTAAAAAGTGCCTGGACACCTCCTGAACCGACTTCTGAATGGGAATAAAGTCGAGGTTCAATAGTTCTCTGATCTTTTTATTGGAATAACGTTGCTGGTCAAGCGCAATTCGGGCACTTTCCCTTGTGATTACAGGCTCTTTGCCCGTCAGATGGCACCGAAGTGTTTCCATTCTCCATGCAAGAGAACTGAGGAATTTATTCGCCTTTACATTTGGTCCATTGATATCCAGGTTCTGAGCAATATTATTGATCAATTCCTTGAATGAAATGTTTTCGCTGACGACGATGTACTGGTCGCGAAATATATTCTTTTCCATCAGGGTCTTCATGATCTTCACCACATCCCTTACATCCACAAATCCATTTATTCCTTCGGTGTAATATGTCAAACCCTTCCATATTCTTGGAAACAAAGCTGAACTTCCACTTTGCCAATTTCCTGAACCAATGATGGTTGAGGGATTGATGATCACAGCATTCAAACCTTCCTCAATGGCTCTCCACACTTCAAGCTCGGCCAGATATTTACTTTGAGAATAAATGGAAGATCTTTCATTTTCTTCTCTCTGAACAGATTCATCAATGGTGGTGGTATTTTTTTCAGGTCGTCCAAAAGATGCTATGCTACTTACGTGACAAAATTTCTCGATGTTCTTTTCAAGTGAAAGGTTGACCATATTGGCCGTGCCTTCCACATTGGTTTTCATGATCTTGTCGTGATCTTTTTTATTAAAAGAAACCACTCCGGCGCAATGATATACTTCAGAAATGCCGTCAAGAGCAAGGTCGATCTGTGTAATATCATTTACATCAGCCTTTACCCATTCTATATTGTCAATGAGTTCCTGGGATTTATCAGTGTAATAAGAGAAGATTTCCCTGGTCTTTTGAATATGATTTTTTCGACGATACAAGGCTCGCATCTTTTTATCACCCTTCGAAAGGTCATATAAAAGATGACTACCCAATAAACCGGTGCCGCCTGTAACTAAAATCATACCAATGGAATTGCCTCAAAGGTATTAAATGATGAGAAGCCATTCACTCTAAATTTAACTATTTTTGGGGCCCTTATTCGCATACAAATGGAATTACTTGAAGAGCTGAAATGGCGAGGTTTGCTCCAGGACTTTACACCGGGCATCGAAGAACTTTTAAAAGGAAAAGGCGTCAAAGGTTATGCCGGATTTGATCCAACGGCTGATTCCCTTCATATTGGAAATCTTGTGCCTGTGACTCTACTGACGCATTTTCAGCGACATGGTCATGTTCCCGTTGTATTAATGGGTGGCGCTACCGGTATGATTGGTGATCCTTCCGGTAAGTCGCAGGAAAGAAAACTGCTTTCAAAAGAAATCCTTGAGCATAATCTGAATTGCCAGAAAAAACAACTTGAAAGTTTTCTGGATTTCGATCGGAGTGAGAATGCAGCTGAGCTTGTGAATAATTACGACTGGTTCGAAAACATGTCATTTCTTGAATTCCTCAGAGATGCAGGAAAGCATATTACCATCTCATATATGATGGCTAAAGATAGTGTTAAGAACAGGCTTGAATCCGGAATATCATTCGCCGAATTTACCTATCAGATGATCCAGGGATACGATTTTTATCATCTGTTCAAGAATCAGGATGTGAAAATACAGATGGGTGGCTCAGATCAATGGGGCAATATGCTCACAGGGACTGAATTGATAAGAAGAATGGACGGTGAAGATGCGCATGTATTCACAGCACCTTTAATTACCAAGGCCGACGGATCAAAGTTTGGAAAGTCTGAAGGGGGTAATATCTGGCTTTCTGCTGAGAAGACTTCTCCGTATAAGTTCTATCAATATTGGTTGAATGTTTCAGACGAGGACGCTTCCCGTTACATCAAGATTTTTTCCCTTAAAAAACCTGAAGAGATTCAATCTGTGATCGATGAGCATCAGAATGAACCACATCGCAGATTATTACAGAATATGTTGGCGGATGAAATGACGGAAAGGATTCACTCGAAGGAAGAACTTGAAAACGCAGTTAAGGCTTCAAACATATTATTCGGTAGATCTACAAAAGAAGAATTGACCAGCTTGTCGGAAAAGCAGCTGGAAGAGATTTTTTCAGATGTCCCGCAGTTCTCTGTGAACAGGGGTGAGATAGAGAATAACTTATCAATGATCGACTTGCTTGCAGAGAAGACCTCTGTAATGGCCTCAAAAGGAGAAGCCAGAAGAATGCTTCAGGCCAATAGTGTCAGCCTGAACAAGGAGAAAGTCAATGGTGAGAAATTACTTGAATCATCTGATCTGATCAGGGATCGATTTCTGATCATTCAGAAAGGAAAGAAGAATTATTTCCTGATCAAAGCCGAATGATCTTGAGGAGGTCATATTCTCTGATTTTTATCTGGTTGACTTTTCTGTGTCTTCCAGTTAAGGTCTTTAGTCAGAACACCAAAAATATTCTTGTCCTTCCCTACGATCGCTTTGAATTTTACACAGATATTGAACTCACAAAGCTGAATGAGATTAATAATCTAAGTGGTGATCAATTGTACGGGAAGATGATTGAATCACTTGGAGAAGCATTTGAACTGAATGAAAATCCAAGAATCTTTTATAAGGTTGTCACCCGACAGGATATGCAAAAGATCCGGCCATATATTAAATATGGAAAGGAAGGTGGGAAATCCCATTATGCAAGTAATCTGAGTAATCTGGATGATCAGGTTTATGCCGAATTATTAAACGGATATGACTGTGATTATTTTCTCACCATAAATTGGTATCAGATCATTAAAGACCGAACTTCCTATAAAAAGAAGAAGGTGAAAAAGATTGCTCTCTATTCATATCATTACATAGATATCGATCTGTACAGTAAGAATAAAAAGAGATTAATGTATATAGGTGAAGCGAGATTTAAAGTCCCGGCGAATGAGGAAAACCTTCAATACCTAGGCTGCAGACTTGTTGATCTGAAACCTGAATACAAGAAACTAGTTGATGAAATTTCCAAGAGAATTCTTTCTGGAAAATGAATGATGCAAAGTGAAAGATGAAAAATGAAAGGTGAAAGATGAAAAATTTAAACGCCTTAAGCATTCTGGAATCTGGAATCTGGAATTAGATCATTGATCATAGCTCATAGATCATCGATCAAAGATCATACATCAAATTACACCCGCGTATATCCGAATGGTCAAATCGACCCAGCACAGAAAATGAACCATCCTCTTTCATCTGACCCAGATCATCTGTAGCAATGAATGAACATGAGCAGATATTTGCAAGGTCGATCACATTGATGGCTCCACTTCCTGAATTTGAAATAGACAGAGGATCCTGAGAATCACGCACGAAAATTCTCATCCAGGGTGGTGGTTTAAAAAATTCACTGTCCAGAGCATAAGCTTGCGACAACAACTCGGTCATTCCATATTCGGAAACGATTGACAAGGGTCTGAGTTTTTTTCGAGCAAGGCTATGAAGTTCTGATCGAATAATTTCTTTTCCCCTCCCCTTCATTCCACCGGTTTCAAGAATGACGGTGTTTTTTAATTCGATGTCGAGCTTTTCGGCGAGGTCAATCAAGGCAAATGATACACAAAATAGGATGTTGCGATTGCCTTCCTTTTCAGAAAGCTTCATCGCTTCTATTAACCCATCGGAATTATCGAATGAGTGTAACTGAGCGTCTATGGAATTCTGAGATAATTCTCTGACCATATGGATAAGAGAGCTGTCTGGATTTTCAGCGTAATTTGGAAGGAGAGAGAACATCTTTAGTTTTTCCGGATCGGAAATAAAATGACTGAATGAAGCATTCAAACTTCTTTCGTAAAGGGCTCTGTCAGCGATTAAATGTCGACTTCTAGTCGAATTGGTTGTCCCGCTACTTCGAAAAATAACTTCCTCCTTTAAGCCATTCAAAATCACATCATGATTCTTAAAAAATGAAATCGGCAGAAAGGGAATTTGATTTATTTCACTTACCTGATTTACATTGATGCCTATAAGGTCACAGAACTCACGATAAATTGGGAGTCTTTCATGTTGTAGATGAAAGATATCGAAGCACAAATCATTAAAATCATTTTCCAATTCAATGGAAAACAATCTGTCCTTCAATAACGTTATGTCTTTGACAGCCACGTGGCGAAATTAAAGCTTATCACAATATGCTTATCTTTGAGATATGAGCAAATATCTTCCCTTTGTTCTTACACTTTTGGTGATTTTGTCGTCTTGTTTGAGGCGGGATGAGTTCTCGAATATTCCCGAAATCAAATACAAAGAAATGTATAGGGAAGATCAATCGATCTGGATCAAATTCTCTTTTACTGATGGTGATGGAGATATTGGCCTTCGTGATGACATGGTTTATCCTCCTTTTGGTCCATGCGACGAACACTATTTCAACCTGATCGTCGATCCTTATCGCACAGATAATGGTGAATTTGTTATAGCCAGAAAACCCGTTATCAGTGATTGTTCAACCGACAGTTTGATTATTTGGGATACGGTTGGATACGACCAGCGAATCAAGTATATCGATCCGGAAAGCAGCAGTAAGACTCTTGAAGGTGAGATCGATGTTAAATTGAATGAAGTGCTCAACGAATTTCCGGGAGATACAATCCTTTTCAGGCTGAGATTGCTCGACCGAGCGCTAAATGAAAGCAATGAAATAGAAACGGATATTCTGATTACGCTTTAATCAGAATTTGTTCGGGAACAAGTGCTTCGTTTACATTAATGATGTAATCACCGATTTTTTCCAGTGAGGAGAAAACATCACTGTAGATAATTCCACTTTGAACTGTATAGGTTCCTTTACTCAAATCCTTAATGTATTCTTTTCTCAGGGAATCGCGTAGTTTATTGATCTCCTTTTCTAATTCAACCCCTTTCTTATAGTGTTCCTCACTACCCGTCTGCTGTTTTAAATGGTCGGCCATATTATCTTGTGCCTTGCCAACAATTTCTAGCATTTTCTGAATATTCTGTCGTTGTTCAGGAGTGAACCAGATCTTTCCTTCTTTCTTTCTTTCGAGAACTTTAGAAACCTGATAGTTGACATCGGCTATATGTTCCAGATCGGCAACAATACCAATCATTTTACTGATCTCATGGCTCGATTGTTCACTTAGCTCACCTTCAGAAATTTTTGACAGATAATCGGATATTTCCAGTTCGAATCGGTCAGCATGATCCTCATATTTTTCAATCTTTTTAATCGTTTTTTCAAATTTCTTATTGTCTGATTCTGTGATCAAGCTGCCAACATTATTGGTCATTTTAATTACAGAATCTGTAAATTTTAAGACCTCTCTTTTACCCTCCACAACAGAGATTTCCGACGTGCTTGAAGGTCCAAAGCCAATGTATTCCAGATGAAATTCCTCATCAAAGTCACCTTTTGAGTTTACCGTCCTTTTGGCCAGATTGACTAGTTGAGGCACAAACCAAATGAGTAAAAGAACGTTTGAAGCGTTGAATGCCGTGTGGAAGTATGCCAGGGCTGTTACCATTGCGACAGATGATGCATAAGGTGATTCCAGACCATTTACGTTCACCATAAACCAGTCAATAGCACTCAAATAGAAAGGCATCATGAATAACATCCAGGAAACACCAATTATGTTAAATAGAGAGTGGATTCTGGCCGACCTCTTTGCATGAACGTTTCCAACTAAAGACGCCAATTCTGCCGTGATCGTAGTTCCAATGTTTTCACCCAAGACCATGGCGGCGGCGGCATCATATGGAATCCAACCTTTATAACACATTACCAAAGTAAGGGCCATTGTTGCAGACGATGATTGAAGTATGATCGTGGCAAGAGTTCCAATACCAATAAAGATGAGTCTTGAAAGAATACCCATTTCGGTAAAACCGGCAAGGAAAGAAAGTACTTCGGGATTTTCGTTCAGATTAGGTACGGAATTCTTTAGCAGATCAAGACCCATGAATAGGAGGGCAAAACCGATTAGAAATTCGGCGGATGACTTCCATTTGCTCTTTCTGGAGAACATGAATGGTAAAGCAAATGCGATTATCGGTAAGGAAAGCGTTGCGATGTTCACCTTAAAACCAAGCCACGATATCAACCATGCCGTGACCGTCGTGCCAATGTTGGCACCCATCATTACACCGGCAGATTCGACAAGGGTAAGAAGTCCCGCATTCACAAAACTTACCGTCATAACTGTCGTGGCAGACGAAGATTGAACAAGGGCAGTGATGCTGAATCCGGTAAGGACACCAAAGTACCTGTTCTTTGTCATGGCACCCAGGATCTCCCTCAGCTTGTTGCCTGCTGCTTTCTGTATACCTTCACTCATGATTTTCATCCCGTAAATGAAGAATCCGAGAGAACCTACAAGTGTTAGAAAGTCAAGTATTGAAAATCCCATTTCAAGTTTTGTTTATCCTTCTGGAGTCACTCAAATCAGACTTCAAAAGAATGCCCGGCAAAATAAAGACTTTGTACTGATAATGCCTTTAAACCGGGGTTAATTCTCGGCAAAACTAATCGCGTATTTTGGCTAAAAGGGCAATACAATGTTAAGGTTATGTTAACATTGGATTGAAAATCATTGAGATATGCATTTCACGTATTTCAAAAACATGAAAAAAATTGATTTTTGAATTCTGGTAAATTTTTAGAATTTTATAGGGTCAAGGATTAAAATGACCAGATTACCAGCCGCTTTCACCCTGATCTTTCTTTTATTCGCAATCCCCTCCTGCCAGAAAGATGAAAAAATTGACCACCAGAATCTGGTAGTTGATGGCAATAAACCACCTCCTTATGATGGAATTCCTGAAATTCTTGTAGAGAATTATGTCAGTAAGATGAATATTGATCTTATCGGTCTGAAACCAGATGATATTACAAGAGAGACCAGAACGGAATATCTTAAAAACAATGATCTGAGCATGGATGCCAGAGAAAAAGTCATTGATGATATTCTTGTTGAAGATGCTTATCACGATCGACTGTTTCAAGTGAATTCCGATCTTTTGTTAAATGGAATGGGATACGATGAGATTCAAACTGTATACACTGATTACAGTTTCGTCCGAGACTTTTTCTATCAAACCGGCGATACTTTTACCGGGCAGTATTTCGATAACGAATTGATGAAACTTCAGTTAGTTCTTGACTCAAAAGAGGATTACAAAGATGGAAAGATTGATATGGGTGAATATTTCAGCAGAATGAGCTTTAATCTGATCTATGATGAGATCAACATGGGTTCAGAAAATTTTGTGATCGCCTGTTTCGAAAACTTCTTTAAAAGAAAACCCAGTGTCAAGGAATTGGAAAGTGGTGTGACAATGGTTGACGGACAACCTACTCAGATTTTGCTTCAAAGTGGAAGAACCAAAATAGATTTTCTAAATATCATGGTGAGCAATAGTGAATTCTACCAGGGAAGGGTTCTTGATGCCTACCTCTCTTTGCTCCTGAGAGAGCCTGAGACAAAGGAACTAAGTGAATTGAGTCAGGAGTATGAGAATAAGAATGATTTCAATATCGTTCAAAAAAGTATTGCCAAAACAGATGAATATGCAGGTTTCGAATAGGCATTTATTCCTGTCCATGGCCTTGGGCATGCTCATCATTTTCTCGTGCAAAAAGGAAGTTGAGGAAAAGACGGTTTATGATAATGTGATCTATCAGGTAGACACAACCATTCTTTATTCTTCAAGTGCAGAAAAAACGAAGCAAAAAACACCAACACAGTACATTTCAATAATGTACAGTGACCTCTTCAATTCAAACATCCCTGGAAATGATCTTTCCGAGCTTTCGGAATTGAGTCTGGCAGTCGGCGATAAGACCATGGCAAATGAATTGACTTTAAGTCATTATCTGAATTCAACTTCTGTAGATGTTCCGACCAATGGAGAAATGCGAAATGATGTTGAACAGTTTGTGGAGGATACCTATCGAAGATTCTACCAAAGAATGCCATCGCCCTATGAAAAACTATATATGACCGATATTATTGATAAAGATCCATTGTTGACCGTGGAGGATATTTACTCGGCCTTCATTTTGTCGAACGAATACTACTACTATTGATGAAAAAGTCAATCAACAGAAGATCCTTTCTGAAGAAGACTGCTTTTGCTACTGGTGGTGCCATTGCAGCGCCATATATTTTGCCTTCTGGTAGATTATTCGCGGCTACGGGAAGTAGGAAAGTAGATCATGTGGTCTTTGTCCTCTTCGCTGGTGGAATAAGAAATCAGGAATCGGTCAAGAAAATGTACCTCCAGGGTCAGGGACTATCATATGGTGGCAATGTAATGGAGAATATTCTTAAGGGTGCGAGGCCTACCGATGGAATCATCTATAACCCATGGAATCCGATACTATCCGGAAACTCATTGTCAGCTCAGGGAACGACTTTCCCGGAAATGAGATACAGCTTTGGTCCGACGGGTCATTACAACGGTCATACTGTGGCCATGACAGGTAATTATACCGAAACCGGACTCAACCTGAATATCAATCCAGAAAATCCAACCATTTTTGAATATTACAGAAAGCATACCGACCCATCTAAATCGGCCATCAATGCCTGGTGGATTTCCGAAGGACTCGGTCCGTATCCTTCTTTAAATTATAGTCGAGACCCGGATTATGGTGCTATGTATGGCGCCAACTACTTAAGACCCGCCACTATCTTCGGGAATCTGGGTGAAAAATACTATCAGGATGCTCGATTCTATCAGCCCGATGAGATTCAGCGAATAGAAAAACTGACCGATTTCCTGAATAAGAGTTTCGAAAATGAAGTCCAGGATCTTCCCGGTGTCATCAATAATCGGGATGACAAAGAAAGAATCAAACAATTCATCATAGAGTTGCTTGACGGAACGAATCCAGTAGAATGGCCCTTGCCCTCGGGAGTAGGAGTTAATGAATTGACAGGCGACCTGATCAACATAGCTGCAGGTTGGAAGGTGCTGGAAGAGTTCAAGCCGGAATTGACCGTTATTAATACTTTCAATCTAGACATATGCCACAGTGATTTCTCCAATTATATTCGATTCCTTCACAAAGCAGATTATGGTGTTGGTTGGCTCTGGAATAAGATTCAAAGTGATCCGGAAATGGCCAATAATACCATCATGATCTGTATGCCGGAACATGGAAGAAATCTGCAGCCTAATAATCTTTCAGATTCCAATGGATTGTTTGCATTCGATCATACCAATGATGACAATTCGAGGGAGATATTCTCTGTTATCGCAGGACCCGCCGGAGTTGTGAATCAGGATCTTGAGGTGGGCACAGCTTCTCAACCAAAAGGTGAAGCCATAGACATTGTTCCGACCATTGCTCATGCTTTAGGATTTGATGATCTGATTCCTAGTGGTAAATTAAGCGGACAGGTACTTAGTGAAGCCTTTGTGTAATGAAAGTGTCATTTAAACATATTCTGTTCATGATTCCTCTGATTGCGGTGGTTTATACTGCCTGTCGTAAAGAGGTTACTGAGATACCCGGAAAAGTGCCTGACAATCCCTTCGATACGATTAACTACGATGTGAATGATCCAACAGATACCATTGATGCAACCAGTTTTGTTGGAATTCACAAGTACATTTTTGCACCGACCTGTGCTGTGCCTGGCTGCCATGATGGTCATTTTGAACCTGACTTCAGGACCGTAGAAAGTGCGTACAATACAATGGTCTACCACAAAGTTGAAAAGAACGATGCGAATAATTCATTTGAGTTCAGAGTAGTTCCAGGAGATGCCGGGTCGTCATGGCTGCATGAAAGAATAACTACGGATGATGCTGTTCTGGGAAGAATGCCACTCTATGATACACTTACACAGCAAGAGATTGATCTGATCACAAATTGGATCCTCGATGGCGCCAAAGACCCATTTGGCAATTCACCTGTTCAACCGACATACCTACCGTCATTTTTTGGCCTTCTGATGTATGAAAACGACACAACAGGATTCAGATATGATACGATGCGAACGAATATTGCAACGCCAATTGAATTGCCTCCTAACAAGACAATTAATATTTGGATAGGATTATTCGATCAGGATGTGGACGGAAACTTCCTTCCGGCTTCGGATTTTACATACAACAAATACAAGCTTTCAAATCATTTGTACGACTTTTCGGGCAGTTCGGAACAATCACTGTCGGTTCTTCCGGCCCTAAGTCCATTCATGGGTCCAATTCCATTTGGTCAACCTGCCAAAGCGCCTTATTATCATCATTTCACGATCAATACAAATGATTTTCCGCTTGGTCAGCAGCAATATTTCAGAGTTTATGTACAGGATTCTGATAACAATAGTCCTTCGGAAATTCCTTCATCAGGCAGTCCGGTTTATCTATTAACCTACTTTTCATTTGTTGTAAAATGATGTTGAGATTACTTGCATTTGTTCTGGTTATTCTGGTTGTTTCCTCCTGCGGAAAGAAAGAGGAAAATACGGTGAATCCGCCCATTTCCGATGTGCCTGAAGTGAGTATCGAAAAAATTGAACCTATGAGTATTGATCAGTTCGAATCACTTCATTTTGAGATATCATATATAGATGGAGATGGAGACATAGGAACAGAGGATGCTGATGATCATTCTTTGGAAATTGTGGATCAACGAGACAACATCATACATACATTTCATGTTCCACCTCAATCCCCTGGCAGTGGCATCAGTATTTCAGGTGTATTTGCCATTGAGCTTGAAAATGTGATTCTTCTCGACCAATCAAATTCTTCCGAAGAAATTCTCTTCAGTGTCAGACTTAAAGACAGGGCAGAAAATTGGAGCAATACGGTGACGAGCGACCCTGTGACCGTGAATAAATAGAAGCGGGAATAAAATTTTACCTGTATATTCGTTTTCTCTAAAATTTGAGCATGCCGGAGTGTGTTGTAATCATACCAACGTATAACGAAAAAGAGAATGTCGAGAACATTATCAGGGCTGTATTTGGCCTTGAATCTGACTTCTCCGTGCTCATTATCGACGACGGTTCTCCCGATGGTACAGCCGACATTGTCAAATCACTTCAGAAAGAATTTCCGGATAAATTATTCATCGTTGAGAGGGAAGGGAAGCTGGGTCTGGGAACAGCCTATATCAGAGGATTTAAATGGGCCCTGGAACATGACTATCAGTTCGTTTTTGAAATGGATGCGGACTTTTCTCACGATCCGAATGATCTGGTTAGGTTGTATCAGGCATGCAAGGATGGAGCTGATCTGGCCATAGGTTCAAGATACATTAACGGGGTGAATGTAGTAAACTGGCCTATGGGCAGGGTTCTTATGTCTTATTTCGCCAGCGTTTATGTTCGCATAATAACCCGAATGAAGATCATGGATGCGACTGCAGGATTCAAATGTTACAGACGAAAAGTTCTCGAGACCATTCAGTTGGATAAGGTGAAATTCCGAGGGTACGCTTTCCAGATAGAATTAAAGTTCCGTGCTTGGAAAAGGGGTTTTAACATAGTTGAAGTGCCGATCATTTTCAGGGATAGAACTCAGGGAAAGAGTAAGATGAGCGGCGATATTTTTCAGGAAGCTATTTTCGGAGTGATCAAACTTCGACTGATGAGCATCTTTGGAAGGATCTAGTGCTCTGAATGTTCTAATAAGATTTTCCTGTATGCACTGAATAGCTTTGACTTTGAGACAAAGCCAATATATTTTCCATTGTCACAAACAGGTAAATTCCAAACTCCGGTTTCTTCGAACTTTTTCATGACGATCTCCATGTTATCCTGAGGAGACACCACGGCAGGTGGAATGACCATCAGATTGTTGACGATAACTTCTTCATACAATTCCTGCTTGAACATAATCTCCCTTATGTCATCCAGGTTGATAATTCCCAGCAGTTTGCCCTTTTCATCTAAAACGGGGAATAGATTCCTTCTTGCCTTGGCCACAGATTTTACCAATTCACCTAAATTGCTTTCCGACTGGATGGTATTAAAATTCTTTTCAACTTCAGATTTCAAATTCATCAAGGTCAGAACGGCACTATCCTTGTGGTGGGTAATCAGCTCACCCCGCTTAGCCAGTTGCATGGTATAAACTGAATGTGGTTGAATGGAACGAACCGTAATGAAAGAGATTGTGCCGGTGATCATCAAAGGGAGGAATAATTCATATCCACTCGTGATTTCAGCGATAAGGAAAATTGCGGTTAAGGGAGCATGCAGCACACCGGCAATCATTCCACACATACCCACCAGACTAAAATTGGTCACAGATAAATTCCCAATAGAGAAGGTATTTATCGATTTTGAGAATACAAAGCCAACTGCACTTCCAATAAAAAGTGTAGGAGCAAAGACACCACCAATTCCTCCGGCACCGAATGTAACCGATGTTGCAATGACTTTGATAAAGATCATAGCCGCTACTAGCAGCAAAACGATATAAATGTTGTCTGCAAATTGATGGGCCGGACTCCCTTCAAAAATCTGTGACTCCTGATTCGTCATCAGGGCATGAATGGTTTTGTAACCTTCACCATAAAGTGGCGGAATGAAAAATAGTAATACACCCAGCACTCCTCCACCGATTAGTAGCTTCTTCCAGGGACTTTCAATTTTGGAAAAGAAGTCGGAAATCAGCCAGTACATTTTAATGAAATAGACCGACACGAAACCGGTTATTATGCCAAGCAGGATGTAATAAATGACGTCCTGAAAATTGAATTTATCCTGAAGATGGATATGAAAAAGAATTTCATTTCCAATCAAAAGATGTGAGGTTAGCGCTGCTGTTACAGAGGCAACCAAAAGGGGTACAAGAGAAGAGAGGGTCAGGTCAAGCATGATGACCTCCAAGGCAAATACAATGGCGGCGATCGGTGCATTGAATATTCCGGCCATGGCTCCCGCAGCACCACAACCCAATAAGAGCGTGATCGTTTTGTAATTAACCCGAAGGAATTTACCGAGGTTGGAACCAATACCCGAACCTGTTGCAACGGTTGGGCCTTCCAGTCCAACGGAACCACCAAAACCCACAGTTAATGCACTGGAAATAACAGACGAGAACATATTATGCCTCTTCATGATGCTGCTTCGTCTGGAAATTGCATAAAGAACAGAAGGAATTCCATGTCCGACTTTTTCCTTGATCACATAATTCAGGAAGAGAATAGCCAGCAAGATCCCAATGATAGGGTAGATAAAGTAGAAGTAGTTGAATTCACTTACGATACCGCTGTTCAATCCTGCCTGAACAAGGTGTACGAGGTTTTTAAGGATTGCTGCAGCCAGACCAGCAGCCAGACCCACGACAGCAGCCAAAAACAAGACAAACTGTCTGTGCTTTATGTTCTTCAATCGCCAGGTATGAAAACGAGCTAATCTGGTCTTTTTTTCCATTGGGTGCGCAAAAGTAATCTTTTGATCAGTTAATAATTAATAAGTAATAATTAATAATTAGAGAGTGGAGGGTTCAGAATCCTAAAGTATTATACTGATTCCATTAGATTCACTGAGAATGCCTTTCACCAATTAATCAAGTAATAGTAACTTTACGATATGACCATTGTAAGCGGGAAGAGAAGGGTCTGGTCCCTATTTCTACTTCTTTTTCTTTATTCATGTATAGCGGACGATTTCGATAAGTTGCAGAGAAGCAACTGGGATCCGGAATTTGCCATTCCTCTGGTTGATTCGAGGATTGGAATGGAGAGATTAGTGGGAAAATACAATGATGGGGCTGGATTCACAACCGATGACGAAGATGTTGTTGTTCTGTTGTATGAAGGAAATATATTGGATGTAGGGGCAGATTCTCTGATCAAATTGGAGGAAATCAGTTTTGACTTAGCCGTTTTTCAAAAATTCAACATCATAAATTATCCAAGCCCGAATTTTTTGCTCCGAACGATCGATATGAAAGCCGGTCGACTTGAAGTTCATATTGAGGATGACATTCCATCCAATACCAGAGTTACATTAAATCTTCCTAAAACAACAAAGGATGGACTGCCCTTCCAGCGAACATTTACAATTCCATTTTCTGGGAGTTCTTTGACTTCTTTTGATACGGTTTTTTCACTGGCTAATTATGTTACTGACCTGAGCGGAAATGGAAATGAATACAACAAACTTGAGATCAATTTTGACGCCAACGAAGTTTCCAATAATGACAGTGTCGATATAGATCAATTCATCGTGACCTTCAAGGATCTGGAATACAATTTTATAGATGGTAACTTGGGGAACATTGACATGGGAAATCATGATGATACGCTCGATCTCGACGTCTTTGATAATTTCAAATCGGGCAGAATTGTATTACAGGATCCAAAAATAAATCTGGACATTACGAATTCTTTTGGCCTACCTATAGCCCTGAATATAAACAACATCAGTGGTTCGGGTTCAAATGGAAATTCTTCTCTTACAGGGGATGCAGTGGGCGATGGAATCAACGTACCTTCACCTGGTTCAGTTGGTGATTCCAGTAGTTCAGAAACGGAGATAAATAATTCGAATTCAAACATTGCTCAGTTTCTTTCAATAACCCCTGATGCCCTGAGTTTTTCATTCGGTCTGGAGGCGAATTCGGGAAGTGATACCTCAGTCTACAATTTCGTTACCGATAAGAGCCGCATTCGGGCTGATCTGGATCTGAAAATACCAATGAAAGGAAGTCTTGATAGTGTGATCATTGAGGATATATATGCATTTGATCATTCGGATGTAGAGACTCTTGATGAAGTGATCTTTAAGATGGTTACTTACAATACTTTTCCGGTGGGTATATACGTTCAGGTTTATTTTCTCGATGAAAATAATGTTGTACTCGATTCTCTCACCGATATGGGCACTGCAATTTTTAGAGAGGCGAATACAGATGCCGATGGATTTTCACTTGGAGGAGTCAGAGAAGAATCCTTCTATGAGATGGGAGAGGCAAGGTTTGATCCGATCAGACGAAGAGTAGAAAACATGAAGATTCGCATCATGTTGCTTACAGACGATTCGAAACATAAGGTCGTCAAACTCAGATCTACCGATTATTTCGACTTCAAAATGGGAGTGAAGACAAGAAGGAATCTGTGATGAAGAAATATGTTCTCTCTTTCGTTTTTATCGCCTTCATGCTTAAAGGCTTTTCTCAGCAGGAATATACTCTTCATTTTTCCCGTAATCTCTTTCAAAGTACTTATACAAACCCGGCAATTGATCAAGGTTCTAGGTTTGGTATCATGTTGCCAAATGTGGTATTCAACTATGGAAACAATGCATTTTCTTATGATGATCTGGTCAAAAAGAACAGTTTCAATGACTCAACATATCTGGATATTGACGGTGTAATTGCCCAAATGGGGGATGACAATGTCTTTCAGATCCAAAGTAACCTCGAGTTAATTGGATTCTATCTTTCAATCAGAAATTGGAATGTCTCATTTCTTTTTTCAGAGAAATTTGATTTCCGATTATCCTATCCAAAAGACCTTTTTGACCTTGCATGGAATGGTAACTCAAAGTTCATTGGACAAACCATTGAGATTGGACCGGGAATGAAAGTGAATTATTACAAAGAACTGAGAATTGGATTAGGAAGGAAAATCGGAAAATGGGACGTGGGAATTGCGTCCAAGATTCTATTCGGTATGGTCAATGTGAATACACCGAGAGACGAGCTTAAGCTGACGACCGGTGAAGATAATTACGCTCTTACACTAAGTACTGACTATGAGATCCGCACATCCGGTACTTCAAACCCTCTGGCAAATTTTCTGAAGATTCCAAGAAGCAGATTGAACCCGGGTTTTGCCCTGGACCTCGGTGCAATTTATGAATTGAATGAAAAATGGCAATTTTCACAAAGTTTCCTGAACCTGGGTGCAATCAAATGGCAGAATGATGTTTCAACTTACACAAGTAATGGATCCTTCACTTTTTCCGGTGTTGATATCAATGAATTTATTGAAGGAGACGACGATGATGTGAATTTTGAAAAGTATACAGATTCGATACAGGACTTGTATTTTGAAGAAAGCAAAGGAGGTCATTACTGGAATAATCTAACTCCCGAGTCCTATACAAGTGTTTTATTCAGACCCGACGACAAAACAAATATTGGTGCGATGATTCACCTCACATATTTCTATGGGGTGCAATTTGGAAGTTCTCTGTACGCCGGTCGAAACTTCTTCAATTTTCTTGACTTTGGTTTATCCTGGAGTATAAAAAACAGACGATACGATAACGTTGGATTCAACCTGGCCATTGGTCCGAAAGAGTATAAAATATTTGTTGTAACCGATAATCTGATGAATTTTCTTCGAGCCAGGGGTGGCAGGAACGTCACATTTCGTTACGGTATGAATATCAATCTTGGAGAAGCACAGCTTGGAACAAGAAGAAAGAAAGACAATTCAGAACCGGAATTGCCTCAAGGCACGGACTAGTTACTTATTTTACAATAAATCTGGATGTAAAGGCCCTTTCTTCACCAATCACCTTTATTATATACATGCCTGCTATTTCAGGAGCATCTATATTAAACAAACCCTGATCATCAGATGTGATTCTGCTTTCAGAGACGAGATTTCCTAACTGATCAAATATTTGAACAATCCAGGGGTTTTCTGATACTTCTGGTAAGTCGATAAAGATAAATCCTCCACTTACGGGATTTGGGAATAACAGGATTTTCTCTTCTTCCGCTTCGGTGGTTATCAGCACTGCATCGATACCCGAATATGTATATACACCATCAAAATCAGTCTGTTTAAGTCTGTAATATGAGTATTGATCTAAAATAGGATCGACGTCTACGAAAGAATAATCCAGGCGCCCTGAATGATTGCCATTTCCTTCAATTTTACCCACTTCATGGAATAAAACACCATCGTAAGACCTTTCAACAGTAAAGAAGTCATTATTAATTTCTTCAATGGTCGACCATGTGACCTGCACCACATCATCCATGGCATTTGCTTCGAACTTGAGCAATGTGATTGGTAATGGATTGGCGCTAGCAGAGGATGAGCCGAATGTGAATGGACTGAACGACGTAATTCTGTTGGAGGTTTCAACCGTTCCGGAAGCTGTTGTGCCTGTAGTCACACCACCTTCATCCGACCAGGTATTGGAACCGGTATAATGCGCTACAACGAGGTCCCCGAGATTATCAATTTGAGCAGAATCTCCGGACTCCCAGTATAATTTAACCTTGACATCTGTGGTTCCGTTTGTTCGGTACAATTTCCAATAGTCGAGAACGCTTGTGTTGTAAAGTCCACCAGGATCACCACCATAACTCAATGAATCCCAAAATGCCTGTGGATGAGTACCTCTAACATATTCCGCAGCAAAGACGTCAGTTGCTACTGTAGCGGAAAAATCATTTATTTCAAGCCGCATATAAAGTCCCTGATCTCCCAATGGAAAGATGAAGGTTTCGTCGCCCGTTTTGGTCATGTAGCCATCAACATAACTTGAGGCACTTCCACCGGATACGGTTGATCCATCTTCAATGTTCAGAGTGTTGGTTGAGTCAGAAATTAATACCCCCTGTGTTAGAATCAATGTGTTATCTATGTTGACATCAGCATTTAATGTCACACCAGCGCCGGAATTGTTTATTTCGAGGTCTCCGAAATCTGTTGCTCCATTGATCGCCTGAGCAGATGTACCGTTAAATTCTACCTCATTGGAATTGGATGTGTAAGTCCCATTTCTTGTCCAGTTTCCCGCGATCATGATGTCTGAGCCTTGGTCAATTTCTCCCGTTCCCGCTGAGATGGTAACATTTGGAAGTTGAGTTGAGCCAGTTCCTCCCAGACTATAATTCTCATTAAAAATGATGTCTCCCGCACTTGCATCAATTATTCCATCATTCGTAAAAGTTCCATTGTTGCCATTCAGAAATATTACACCATCCGTCATAAGCAAACTATCCCCGGTACCATCCAGAATAAAATCTCCGGCCACCAGTAGAGAATCTCCATCGAAATTGATCGTAACATCGGCTCCGTCATTGTATAAATCTCCTCCAACCTCCAGAGTACCACCAGTCATCATAAGTGTTGGTTTTTCAGCAAAAATTCCATCAAAACGGAAATCACCTCCAACATTCACTCTGCCTCCGTTGATTTCTAATGTAGGATCTGCTCCAGGAACAAGGTCGAGGAGACGATCAAGATATACGTCGTCACCGATATTTAATGTGCCACCGTTTACTATGACTTTAGTATCCTCATTTCTGATGTTTAAATCATAGGTACCTGAATTTCCCAAGGTTCCTGAATTCAGAATCAATTGCCCTTCCGATGCCGCATAAATACCTCTGGTTACTGAAAGATTTGCGCTCACAGTTAACACACCAGAATCCCTTACGACCAGATATCGTGGCGTAAAAGTTGAATTTGTAGAAATAATAGGGGCATTTGTATAAGTGGTCGGATCATTTATTCGTGCCGCCTGAGTCGCTCCTGGAACACTTCCGCCTTCCCAGTTGTCTGGATCATTCCAGTCGCTGCTTTCACTTCCATCCCATTCATCATAACTGACAAAAGCGAAGCTGGCACTGCTGAAAAGCAATGCAAAAACAACCATCAAAACTGGCAATATTTTCAATCTAACTTGCAAAATTCTCTATGCTTTGAATTTCGACGAAAATAAAATTAGGATAATAATAGGAATGCTCAGCAATGAAATCCAGGTCCATAATGAACGACTCTTTGTGTAAAAAGTCGTGGATGATGTCAGACTTACCTCAAAAATCTGCAGAAGATTTTCATCATTTAGAGCAATAGCATCAGTTGAAAATCCTGGGTGTTTCAGGCTTCCGTGGTTAAAAGTTGACCGTATGTAATCCTTTCCAAATTGCATGGCATTCACGCTAGCATAGTCTTCATGTTGCTTTTGTCCCTTATTTATTCCTGGAGTCCAGTTTTCATTGCTAAACTCCATTATCACATTTGCTTTACGTTTTATAAAGAGAGAAGTTACATCCGGATACAAGGATTCGTAGCAAACCAGCGGGGCGATGATCATATCCTTGTATTCAAATGGCCGAGGATCACCTTCCAGATCATAACTACCAAAGCTTTCATTGAAATCGAGGTGAAAAACCTCGAGGGCGCTGAAATACTTCAGAAATGGAACCCTTTCTGCGAATGGCACTAATCTGACTTTTGACCTCCACTGGATGTTTCCATCAGGCTCAATAAGCATTACGGCATTATAAGTATCGTAAAATAGACTGTCATTTTTCTTTCGTGCCGTAAGGGTAGGTCCTTCCCGGGTAAAGTATAGTCTCAGAACGACTGCACCACTTATTATTGCTGTATTTCTTTCACTGGCAAGCTTTTTGAGCTTTTTAATCGTTGAATGACGGTTCGGATCATTTATTATGATTGGGTTGTCTTTGAAATTCTTGAGAAAACCCTCAGGACAAACTACTAAATCCATTTCTCCGACTTCAAATCGCATCAATTCTGATCTTAGTATCTCATAGTTTTCGTCGATGCTTGTATTGGTCGTGACTTTATCATGGGGAATGTGCGGTTGTAAGACACCAATTTTCTTCGATTTACCTGGTCTTTGTTCTGATTTACCTGAAAATGCCGGAATAAGAAGAAGTAAGATCAAGGCGATAGATTCTGTGACTTGCTTTTTCAAATTCCAACTATTTAAAAAGAAGAGGCAAATGACCATGTTGGTCAACATTATGTAAAACGTACCTCCTTCTTGTCCGATATACGGATATAACTTCAGAAAATAGGGTGAATTGCTGAAGCCAAGTCCGAGGTGAATCCAGGTATAAGAGAGGTCCCAGTGATAATGAAAGATCTCATATGCCAGGTAAAAGACAGGAAGAGCAAGTAAGGCCGGAATTATGCCGGATTTGTTTTTCACCCAATAAGCTAACAACCAAGGCAAAGACTGAGTGAGTGGGATTAAAATATGTGACAGGTAAATTAAACTTAAAGCCAGAGTTTCATTTGTAATGAGTGAAAACCAGCTCATGCTCCATGAGGAGAAAATAAAGAAGGACAAATAAGAATTTAAAAGAGCATCCTTCCATGTAGGCGCATGAAAAAAGGCCATCATCAATGGCGCTAAAGCGAAGATGAGTAGAAAATTAAACCCTGAAGGAGGCCAGGAGGCAGCCAGGAGTAATCCGGAAACCAAGCTCAGAGCGAGTCTTGTTTTCCTGTTATCCGCAACTTTTTGACGAAAAGATTCGAGAAAATTCACGGAGGCAAGTTAAATGAAAAATGAAGGAAGAATAATTATTACCTCAATCTTTCATTTTTCATCTTTCACCTTTCATTTTTCACCACTCATCTAAAAGGGGCTTCTCGGCACATTGTTTTCCGATGGAGTTGTTGTCATCAGGTAGGCATAAATGGCCTTTGCCTCGTTGTCTGATATTCTTGAATAAGGAAGCATAGGGTACCGCATTGCCGGCTCACCTTCTTTCTTCCCATATTTAAGCAATTCAACAAACTGGCCCTCGGTCATCCGACCTATTCCGAATTCCTTGTGCGAGGTAATGTTTTGAGTGACAATGACATTACCTTCCAGATCCAAAGGCTTGTTTCCACCGGCAAGATAGCCAACACTATTTTCAGGATTCATGTAGTCGTTCGTTTCATAACTGGCCGAATGGCATGAAAAGCACTCTAGATTGTAAACCATATATCGTCCCCATTCTACTTTGTTAGTTGTATCGGGTGGGGGAATTGGACTTTCCGGGTAGGGATACGGGAAAAAAGCAATGTTTGCCAGAAATTTTGATAAAAATGATGGTTCAGTTTCCTTGTCGGGGACATTGGCCGGATTGACCATCCGGTGATCTGATCTGAGAAAAATGAGTACAGATTCCATGTCGTAATCTGAAAGATGAGGCAGTTTGGCCATCCAGGGTGGAGCATAGGCTCCATCCGGCTTTATACCTGTTCTCAGTAAATAAGCGATCTGAGCATCCGTCCAGTTTCCAATCCCATGTTCCTTGTCCCTCGTGATATTCGGAGCATAGATCATACCAAATTCACCCGGTGCGTCAGCCATTTCTTTTCCGCTTAAAACTCCCGTTTCTGTGTTCAGATGACAACCTGCGCAAAGTGTGCTGACCAAAACCTCACCTCTGGCTAATTTTTCAGGAGTGGGATTCACTTCAATGCTAATTTCTTCCACATCGTAAGAAGGAATTCCTCTAAAATGAATGAAGGAAACGAAAATCAATACAACGACAACTAGAATTCCAATTATCCAGGCAAGGATTTTGAGAAGCTTTTTCATTTGATTAGGTCTTAAGTAGGTTAATTTCAGCAAGATATAAATTCTGAGTAAGAATTCAAACGCTCGTTTCAAGGTGAGAATCGTCACATTGAGAATTCATGAGTTGCCGATCTTTATAGAAAAGCGGAAAACATGAAAAAAGCAGTCTTAATATTTTCTATATTTCTTTTTGCAGGATTGACATATAGTTCATGCTCCAAGGAGGAAGAAAAGGTAGGAAACGGTTCGGGTACAGACCCAAATCCAAGTATTGAATTGAGCATTGAAGAAAAGGACTGTCTCATCTACTTGAGAGAGGAAGAAAAACTTGCCAGAGATGTTTATTTATATTCATTTGATCTATATGGAATGAAGATATTCAGCAATATTTCTTCATCTGAACAGAGACACATGGATGAGGTTTTGGTTCTTCTTGAGTCATATGACCTGGAAGATCCGGCCACAGATGTACGCGGAGAATTCAACAATGCAGATCTGCAAAAACTATACAATGATCTCACGGCACAGTCGGATAAATCATTGTTAGATGCTTTAATCGTAGGGGCGACTATTGAAGATCTCGATATTTTCGATTTGAATTCATGCTTGGCTAATATTGATAAGGCTGATATTCAGATGGTATTTGAACACCTGAGATGTGGGTCCAGAAATCATATGAGAGCTTATACAGGACAGATTGAGAAGAATGGAGGAGTTTACTCTCCCCAGTACATTTCAGAGACTGAATACTTGGAGATCATCACCTCTGATCAAGAGAAAGTGTGGTAATCACTAATAATCTTAAGTATCCAAGAACTATCCGTTACGACCTTATTTCTTACGGCTTTCCTAAAGAGCGCAAATTGAATAGCTTGTCAGACTTTTTAGTTTAAGAAATTGTTAAATAATCAATTTCAGAATTTCGGATAGGTTCAATTACTATTTTAGTCCTGCAATTTCTAACTAAATAAATACTAATAATGAAAAGAAAATTATTTGCAATGATGGCAGGCGTATTTATGCTTGCAGGAACAAGTATGGCACAGGAGTCTGGCTTTGGTGCTAAATTAGGGTTGAACCTCGCTTCACAATCCGGTTTGGATGATGTATACAGCTCTTCTGGAATGAGAACATCACTTCATATTGGAGCTTATTATAACTATATGATTTCTGACAAGTTTGCCATTCAGCCTGAATTGGTTTATTCTGCACAGGGTCATACCGGTACGATCGATTTCGGACCACTCGGTGGCGGAGAACTGGATGTAGTTGGACGATTTGACTATATCAACATCCCAATTCTTGCCAAATATTATTTTACTGAAGGTCTTCATTTGCATGCGGGTATCCAGCTAGGATTCAATATCGGTGCTAAAATTGAAATTGATGGTGAGTCAGAGGATGCTGAAGACGTTAATGGATTTGACGCTGCATTGCCAATAGGACTTGGTTATGAGCTTTCAAATGGTTTGAACTTTACTGCTAGATATAATCTTGGATTGACAAATACTTACAGTGGTGAAGGAGATTTTGATATCAAAAACAATGTTGTTCAAATCAGCGTTGGATATCAGTTCTAATAGTCTTTACAAGACATATATGCAGGGTTGAGTTAATGATTTTCGTAAATAGTTATTAACGATTTATGAAAGTTATTAACAATCTCTGCTAATAAATTTCAACTTTTTCAGATACAATGGAATAGACGGTTTTTTATATTCGTTAGCGAAAACCTAAATCTATTATTATGAAAAAGATATTATTAAGCTTAACCTTTGGACTTGCCACGACGGTAGTTTTCGGTCAGATTGAGGCTGGAACCAAGATTCTTGGTGGTGAATTCAATTATAATTCTTCGAGCAATGAGACCACGATTGGTAACACAACCACTGATGGTCCAAAAAACTCGAACATCACAGTTGTACCTTCATTTGGTTACATGTTCCAGGACAATATTGGAGCTGGTATAAGGATCGGTATCAATAACTCTACTACAGAGACTACTGATCAGAATGGTGATGTAACTGAAGATAAGGACAACTTGACTATAGTTGGTCTATTCGGTCGTTATTATATTGATGTAGCCGGTGATCAGTTGTATTTTCACACTGATTTGATCCTTGACTTTGGTTTCGGAAGTAATGAAGTTACTCAAGGTAATACTACTGTAACTACTGACCTGAACACGATGTTGATTGGGTTGAGACCAGGTTGGGATTATTTTATTGGTGACAAGTGGGCTGTTGAATTGAACTGGGGATTCCTTGGTTATGAGTCCAGAACATGGTCTGCAGAAGACTATGAGGACAAAACAACAGGTTTCGGCTTGAACTTTGACTTTACTTCAATCTCAATGGGTGCCCGCTGGTACTTCTAAGATTGAGTTATCATAAAAAGAAAGAGGAGGCTTCGGTCTCCTTTTTTTATTTCAAATTAACGATTAATGATTTTCGAAGGGCAAGCCGATTGGCCAATTCCCCAGTTACCAATTAACAACTTAACCAGTTCCTCAATTAACCAATCAAAACCCCCATCACACAAACATCATCAACCTGCTCGGCGCCGCCTTTCCATTCGTTGAATCGCTGGTTAATGACTTTCTTCTGCTCTTCGAGATCATTTTCGTGAATATCGAGTAGCATTTGTTTCATGGGTTTATGCATGAATTTCTTATTTCTCTCACCTCCAAATTGGTCGGGATAACCATCTGAACTGAGGTATAAGACATCGCCTTTTTCAAGCTCAATTTCTTCCTGAGTGAAATCCTGCATCAAAGGTGATTTGCCTACAGACATATTATCCCCTTTGTAGTCGATCAACATCTTATTGTCAGACTTCATGACTTTTCCTTTTGTCTCAAGTTTTTCATTTAATCCTGTGATCCTGTACAGAGAATTATGTGCTCCTGAAAAACTCACCTTGCGTTCTTTCAGATTCAATTTGCAGAAGCTAATGTCCATTCCATCATTCACTTCATAGTCACCTTCATCGAGTGTTTGAATTACCAGATCTCTGCTTTTCTTCAGGATCTCCGCAGGTTCCTTCAGACCCAATTCTTTTACTGCTTTATCGAGCGCACCGGAGCACACTACGGAAACCATAGCGCCCGGGACTCCATGTCCGGTGCAATCTGCCACGGCAAAGTATGAATTGTCCCCATCCTGATGAAACCAATAGAAATCCCCGGCAACCACATCTTTAGGTCGATATATGATGAAGTTCTTCAGATACCTGTTGAGCAATACAGATTGGGGCAGAAGAGCATTCTGGATCCGACTGGCATAGTTAATGCTGTCCATGATCTCTATATTCTTTTCTTCAACGATCTCCTTTTGCTCTTGAAGTTCTTTAGTCCTTTCGGCTACCTTTTGAT
>CBDDFS010000001.1:152500-452887 GCA_965227255.1 Vicingaceae bacterium | reverse complement strand
TCTTTTCGATCAGGAGAAATATGAAGAGTTGATTGAATATGCGTCTGTTCTTCTCGATTCAGGGCGCGCTCAAAGAAGTCATGAGATAGCCAAATTCATTGGAGAATCACATTATCGCCTCGAGCAATATGATCAGTCCATTCCATACCTGGAGAAATTCGTGTACAACGGAAATGGAGTCGTTCCTGAAGATTATTATCAGATCGCCGTAGCATACGTTAAGGGCGAGAATTATACGGAAGCGGTCAACTGGTATCAGCAGGCTTTATCCAGCAATGATAGCATGAACCAGATCGTGCAGTATAATATGGCAGAAGCCTATTTAAAGATTGATAAAAAGAGACTTGCCAGAAATGCTCTCAGGACAGCTTATATGATGGGAGATGATGAGGACCTGAAAGAGGATGCTTTGTTTTCCTATGCAAAATTGTCTTATGAGTTAAGTCAATCACCTTACAATGATGCAGTTAGGGCATTTGAGGAATACATCAACGCTTATCCTAATTCCGATAAAATGGAAGAGGCTCATGAGTATTTGGTGGGTGTATACTTCACTACACGAAACTATGAAGAGGCCCGTAAGTCACTCGATCGCATTGAAAACAGGGGATTGAAACTCAACCTGGCCTACCAGAAAATCCTTTATTACCTGGGTGTTGAGAAAATGAATCGGGCCAAGTACAAAGAGGCTATAGCCTACTTCAATATGGCTATTGATCAGAACTACGAAAGATCCGTGAAAATCGACGCCATGTTCTGGAGGGCCGAGGCTTACTTCCGCATACTGAGTTATCAAAAATCCGCAGAGGCATACAATTCCTTTATGAAGGAGGCTGGAGCAATTTCTTCAGAATATTACAACCTCGCGCAGTATAATCTCGGTTATGCTCTCTACAGAAGTCGGGAATATGAAGCGGCCATATTCCGTTTCAGACAATTTATCAATAACGACAAAGAAGCAGATCGTCTCCGCAATGATGCCATGCTGAGAACGGCCGATTCTTATTTCATTACAAAAGAATACTCGAATGCTATAGAATATTACGACAAAGCTTCAACCCTGGGTGTATTTGATAAGGATTATGCTTTATTTCAGAGCGCCAGGGCCAGCGGAGTTATGGGAGATTATGAAGGCAAGATCAGTAAGCTTTCGGAATTCACAAGAGATTATGATCAGTCATTGTACTATGACGATGCCATTTTTGAATTGGGAGATATTCTTTTTATCCGTGGAAAGAATGAGGAAGCTCAGACTCAGTTTGAGAAGATTATCATAGAGATGAAGGACAGCCCTTATCTCGGTCGGGCCATGCTCAAATCGGGACTGATCTATTATACGCAGAGTAAAGACACGATGGCTCTGGATCGTTTCGAGGTTGTTGTCAGGGATTTCAGAAATACTTCAGATGCCAAGGAAGCGCTTGACAAGATCAATCGTATTTACATTGAGAGGGGTGACCTTGCGGGATACGAAGCCTATATGGCCAGTCTGGGTGTTGAGAACCTACCGAAGTTTAGTCTGGACTCTGCCGCTTACGAGATCGCTGAGAATGCGTACTTGGAAAACAAATGTGAGGATGCTGTAAAGAATTTCAGTCTTTATATCGACAAATATGACAATGGAGTCTTTAGTACCAATGCCCATTTCTATCGCGGAGATTGTGAAATGAGATCGGGATATAAAGAAGAGGCCTTAATGGATTTTGAATTTGTCATTAACAAACCGAAGAACATTTTTACAGAGAAAGCATTGGCCTATGCTGCAGCTATAAGCAGAGAGACCGGGGATAATAAAAAGGCCATCACATATTACACGATGCTGGAGAAAAAAGCAGACAAAGCGGAGAATCTGGATCAGTCCCACTATTGGTTGATGAAGTTGAACTTCACGGAGGGTAATGTAGATGAAGGAATAAAATATTCGGAGATCCTGCAGAAGAAGGAAAATCTAAGCGATGATATTGCACAGGAGATTTGGTTGTATCTGGGACGCGCTTATTTAAAGAAAGACAGGTATAACAGAAGTTATGATGCCTTCAAGAACCTGCTCAATGTGTCTAATGAATTTGGAGCCGAAGGTAAATACAATCTAGCCTATATAGAATTCATGCGTGGCAATGTTGATAGCTCGGAGGTTTACATCAATGCCTTACTAAATCAGGTTCCAAGCTATGACTACTGGATTGCCAAATCCTTTATTCTGTGGTCGGATATTTATCTGAAAGAGGGTGATAATTATCAGGCTAAAGTTTCTCTTCAAACCGTAATTGATAATTACGAAGGAGAGGACTTGAGAAATGTGGCGGAGGAAAAATTAAAGGCCATCGAAAAGATGGAGAGCATCGAAAAAGAAAGACTGGAAAAAGAGAAGGAAGAATTGGAGATTCATTTCGATTCTGAAAAGGACTACGAATATTTATTTGAAGAGGAGGTGATCGATGAAGAATAGTAAACGATACATATCTATTGCCATCCTTTTGATCTTTGTATCTTTTAATCTAGCTGCACAGGAAAAGCTTGACCGCGATTCATTTGTCATTGTGAAAGAATTCGTTCCCACCCTTTCGCAATCTGCCAAGATCAGGATCAATCCGGAAATCCAGGATACACACCATTTGGATCTGAATTTGAAATATGATTTCCTTCAAAGAGAGATAGAAACGGATTTTCATCCCGAACCGATTAAGGCTGCCAAATTAAAGGGAGAACCATTGGTCAAATTGCACAGGAATTATCTGATTCTTGGCTATGGTAACAACAATACTCCTCTCGCAGAATATTACTTCAATCAATTGAGGTCTAAGAAAGTTTCTTATTCTGTATCAGGCCGACATCTTTCTTCAAATGGAATCAGTGATATAGAAAACAGTGATTTCTCGCATAATAAGATCGGACTCACAGGGAATTATTATACGCGCAAATGGACATTCTCAGGTCGAATGAATTATCGTTATGATCATGTCAATTATTATGGATTTGATGCAGCTCTTCCGGGTCTGGACATTCCAACGGCAGAGCTGAACCAGGACGTGCTTCAATTCTATAACAGCTTTGACATAGCGCTTGGACTTGGAAACAATCAACGTGATACTATTGGGCTTCGTCATTATTCAGAGATCTCATACAAAAGCATAACAGACCGTTTTGGGGCCGGGGAAAACAGATTTATTCTGAAAGAGAATATGAGTCTGTTGAAAGATGGAGAGGTCTATACCTTCGATTGGGCCATTGATTACAACAAGTATTTCTTCGATGATGATGTGATCAGTTTGGATTCGAATTACGAAAACACCATCGTATATCTGAAGCCGGGAATAGAATTAAAAGGAAATAGATGGAATCTGTATGGAGCTTTAAATGTGGCTGCCGAATTAGCCGGAGGCTTGAAAATCAGAGTATATCCGGTTGCGGACTTCCGGTATCATCTCATCAAAAACATCCTAATTCCATATGCCGGTATTACCGGAAATCTTCATAGAAATACATATGCGGGATTCACGGATGATAATCCTTTCATCAGTCCTGTGATCGCATTGCAAAACACCCGCGAACGATTTACATTTTATGGAGGACTTGGGGGAAATCTAAGTAAGAATACGAGTTTCGATCTGTCATTCACAAGGTCGACCTTCCTTGAAATGCCTTTGTATGTGAAGGATACAAACTCAAGGGAGAACAGAGGTTTTGTTCCGGTATATGACAATGTGGATCTGACCAAGGTAACCGGTGAGATCATCTACGAACCGGGTGTAAAATGGGAATTGGTATTGCGAGGAGATTATTTCATGTATAACACAACGAATGAGTTGGAGGCATGGCACAAACCCGACTACAGGGTGTCATTGCTTGCAGGATATAATCTGGGTGACAAGATTCTTGTAAAACTAATGACCTATTTTATCGGCTCGCAACAAGCGAAAACATTTGATCCGGAAGGATCCAAAACCCTGGCCGGAACGGCAGATGTAAATCTTGACTTCGAATATCGATACACGAAGAAGTTGAGTGTTTTCCTCGACATTAATAACATCGCATCGATCCGCTATGAGAAATGGCAGGATTATCCGACGCAGAGGCTGAATGTTCTGGCTGGCTTTAAATTTTCATTTTAGCTAATACCCTAGATAATATCTCTCTTTGATTTGTACCTTGTGCAGGCCAGAAGTGTATTTTTAATGTCACGGATGTATATGGTAAGAACACCAATTTTTTTCGCTTTCTTTTTTCTGGTAATGAGCGCTTGCAACGAATTAAAAGAAAGAAGCGACCAGGATGAAGTACAATCGAAGAAATCTTTTGACAGTGTCAGTTCGAAGGATTATGTGGTTGAAAACGATGATAAAATTCCAATTGAATTCGCTAAATCCATTGATTCTGAAGATTTAAAGGAAAGAGAATATGATCCACATGTTTATCCGGAAGAAGTGGACCGAATAAAAATATTGGAAACGACAACATATCATGGTGATGAGGTTTGGGAAAATGTGGCAAGTATCAAATGGATTGGTCTTTTTAAAAGAAATGGCAAGTATTATCTGAGCGAAACTGAGATAGATGCGAAAAGGGTAAATGATCCCATTTTAGATGAAGTAGATGAAGCAGGAACCGGTTGGGAAATAAGTGCGGAGAATCGGGATACTTGTATCTTATTAATTGAGCAAAAATCGAACCTAAACAATCGGGAGGTGTCTGCCATCAAAGGAATTGAAGAATATGTCTTTCCCGGCGACTCAATTGAAATTGATTATTATGGTGTATCATATGTACTTTCCGCAGAGGGAGAAAAGGAAAGTGAAGATGAAAATTCCGGTTGGTATGATGTGTGGAATTACAAACTCAATTTTTCTACAATTCTTAGTGACGAAGTTGCCACAACCAATCTGGTATCAATTCCAAGGTTTGATGACTCTATGTGCCGGGTATTATTTGCTGGGGATTTGGATGGAGATAAAATACCCGACTTGATACTTGATATTTCTAATCACTATAATGTGATGAAACCAACCTTGTATTTATCCTCATTTTCTGAGAGCAAGACCAAGCCCGTTCCCGTCGGGAGCCACACTAGTGTTGGATGCTGAACTGGAAACATTTTACAATTGTTAAATGGCAAGAATAATTCTCGAAACGAAAATCAAGGCACCAATAGATCGGGTTTTTGATCTTGCCAGAAGTGTTGATATGCATAAGGCAGGTGCGAGCTCAACGAATGAAGAGGCCATTTCCGGTAAGACCGAAGGACTGGTTGAGTTGAATGATGAAATAACCTGGAGAGCAAAACATTTTGGTATTTATCAAAATCTGACAGTGGTTATTACGGAAATGGACCGGCCGTATTATTTCGCTGACAAGATGCTGAAAGGTGCATTTTCATCTATGAAACATGTTCACAGTTTCGAATCAAACGGGCAAGTGACGGTCATGAAAGATGATTTCTACTTTAAATCGCCTTTTTGGATCATTGGGGATTTTGTAAACTGGCTTTTTCTCAAGAATTACATGAAAAAGTTCTTGATTCAGAAGAATGAGGTGCTGAAAAGCGTTGCCGAAGGAAATGGATGGAAAGAAGTGCTTGGTGGTGGTTAGTGATTAGTGATTGGTGAATGGTGATTAGTTGTTGGTGAATGGTGATTAGTTGTTGGTGATTTGGTTCAATTTGGATTGTTTTTCAGGTTCTTTTTTGGAAGAATAATTGCTATCTACTACGTCAATTTTTCGAATTTCATACTGCTAAATTTTAAAAGGATGATTTTTCATCATTTTAGGGTGAAAATTGACATTAACAAAATGTTAATTATGTGTTGAAAAGTAGGGGGTCAAAATAGCCCTTAAACCCTTATAAATACTGGTATTTTCGTATATTTGCTTACCACCTCAAATAAAGGTGGTGAATTTGTTTTTAGACAGCACAAAAAATGGCAGAGAATAACGAAGAATTGAATCAGAATAAGGAATATTCAGCGGATAATATTCAGGTCCTCGAAGGACTGGAAGCGGTAAGAAAGAGACCATCGATGTACATCGGTGATACGGGTCTGAAAGGGCTCCATCATTTGGTCTATGAAGTAGTGGATAATTCCATTGATGAGGCTCTTGCCGGGCACTGTGATACCATCACAGTTTTTATCAACGAAGACAACTCAATTTCCGTAAGTGATAATGGTCGTGGTATTCCCGTGGGAATGCACGAAAAAGAGAAAAGATCTGCACTTGAAGTCGTTATGACTGTCCTGCACGCCGGTGGTAAGTTCGACAAGGGTTCTTATAAAGTTTCAGGGGGATTGCACGGTGTGGGTGTATCCTGTGTGAATGCTCTTTCAACTCATTTGAGGGCAGAAGTGCACAGCAAGGATGGAAAAGTATATGAGCAGGAATACAAGATAGGTGTTCCGCAATATGATGTAAGGCAGATTGGAGATACCGATAAAACAGGTACTACGGTCACTTTTAAGCCCGATGAAAGCATTTTCGAGGATACGGTATACCATTACGAGATCTTGGCTGCGAGATTGCGTGAATTGGCCTTTCTGAATAAAGGCATTAATATCACGATTACCGACAAAAGGAATAAAGATGAGGAAGGCGAATTCATTGGTGAGACTTTCTTCTCTGAAAGAGGTTTACCGGAGTTTGTCGAGTACATTGATGAGAACAGGGAAAAACTTATCGGTGATGTAATTCACATGGAAGGTGAAAAGAATGGCATTCCGGTGGAAGTGGCCATGATCTATAATACCTCTTATTCTGAGCATCTTCATGCCTACGTGAACAACATTCATACTCATGAAGGTGGAACACATCTTGCCGGATTCCGTCGTGGATTGACATCAACCTTAAAGAAGTACGCTGAAACGGAAGGAATGCTGGCCAAGTTGAAGTTCGAAATCAGTGGGGATGACTTCAGAGAAGGATTAACCGCAGTGATTTCTGTAAAAGTCGCAGAACCTCAATTTGAAGGACAGACGAAGACAAAATTGGGCAACAGGGAGGTTTCTCCTGCCGTTAGCCAGGCTGTAACCGAAATGATGACGAATTACCTGGAAGAGAATCCGAACGACGCTAAAACGATCGTTCAGAAGGTAATTTTAGCTGCTCAGGCTCGTCATGCTGCCACCAAGGCACGTGAAATGGTTCAGCGGAAGAATGTGTTGTCAGGCTCAGGATTGCCGGGTAAACTGGCCGACTGTTCAGAGAAAGATCCTTCGAAATGTGAATTGTATCTGGTAGAGGGTGACTCTGCCGGTGGTACAGCAAAGCAAGGTAGAGATCGTGAATTCCAGGCCATCATGCCTTTGAGAGGAAAAATTCTGAACGTGGAGAAAGCAATGCAGCATAAGATCTTTGAGAATGAAGAGATCAAAAATATTTTCACTGCCCTGGGTGTTCGAATTGGAACAGAAGAGGATTCAAAAGCATTGAATCTTGAAAAGCTTCGTTATCACAAGATCATTATCATGTGTGATGCCGACGTGGATGGAAGTCACATCGAAACTTTGATTCTGACTTTCTTCTTCAGGCACATGGCTGAATTGATCGAGAATGGTTATGTCTACATTGCTACACCACCTCTTTATCTCGTTAAGAAAGGAAACAATCAGCGCTATTGCTGGAATGATGATCAGCGTGATCAGGCCATTCAGGAGTTTAAGGGAAGTGGAAAGGAGAGTAGCGTAAATGTACAGCGTTATAAGGGTCTTGGTGAGATGAATGCAGAGCAGCTATGGTCAACAACCATGGATCCAGAATCAAGGACCTTGCGTCAGGTTACTATTGAAAATGCTGCTGCTTGCGACCGAACTTTCTCAATGCTTATGGGTGATGAAGTTCCACCAAGACGTGAGTTTATCGAGCAGAATGCCCGTTACGCCAACATCGATCTATAAAAAATAATTCCTACTTTTTTCTTGGAAGTGCATTTGGATTTCTTCGTATGATTACGAAGATATCCATGTGTGCTACTGTTTCCTTGTCTTTGGTGTCAGCAAGGATGAGGAAGGTGGTATTTGCACTTCCGGAATAGCGATTTCCCCCACGCAAGTTGATGTTCAGCGTCTTTGAAGCGTAGGCACAATTACACGAAGGAAGTTGATAGGGCGTTCCGCATCGACAATGAATAGGGTCTGTGAGATCTCCTTCAAAAACATATTGACCACTTAAATACCAACCCACCAGATCGGCTTGATTGGAAACTGAGTTGTTCGGTCCAACCGTAGCTATATGTTGCATGTTATCGATCCGATAATATTCATCACCACCGAAACTTATATCGTATTGAGCATAACTCATATCAGGCCCCGCAAAGGCCTTGCCGACCGTTCCATGGGCTGAGACCCAGATGTATGCCACTTCATCCGGAAATACGGTAATGGATTGAGTCATGCCGGGTATGTCCTGCATGACAACGATGGCTGTATCATTCGCCATGGATTCAAGAAATGCAGACGTATTATAAGTTATGCTAATACCAAATACTCTTTCATCCGGAGGAGTCAGATTACCGATTGGTTTGTCCCAAAGAACTGTATCGATCCACATTCTTGGTTTTGTTCCTCCCAGTGTATCACACCAAAGTCTCCAAATCCGTCCTGAGGAAGCGTCAAAGAACCAGTCGCCGCAGGTGTCTTCCGCAAGAACTTTCTCATCGAATCCCAAGCTGTCTCTCCAGTCGTTAACCAAACCTGTATCGCCTCTCGGACCCTGAGGTCCCTGAGGCCCCCTGGCGCCTCGTGGGCCCACAAGATCAATTAATCTTCTCCAGACACCGGCTATTTCATCATAGTACAAATAAGTATTCTGAATCGTATCAAAGATCATTAGTCCATCGGCAATTCCGGGGTTTGGATTCAATGTGTTCATATAAGCCAGAATGGCATTGGTATCGGTCTGAGGTATCAGAACACCTCTCGAGCTATCATCCACCTGCAACAATACCGATGGGTGAGGAGTTGTTGTGCCAATTCCAACATTATCCGGTGTCTGTGCAAAGCCTGAAGCAAAACACAACATCAGAATGAAAAGAAGTCGATATTTAATAAGGATATGCTGCATTTGGACTTCGTTCGTAAACAATATAAATACTCATTACCGCAAAATTTTCATTTTGTGCCGTAGATGACATCGAATTATCTAAAACCAAAACACGACTACTATCCGGATGTGTTGTATTACCCGACATAAAGAATTGTCCATAGTGTGTGGATATGGTCCATGTCCGATAATCATTCGCAGGTAACGGATTTCCCGCCGGACTGATCTTACCTTCCAATGTCAATGTAGTGGATATTTCCCACGGAACTTTATCGTATTGCACTGTTGTGGTATTCGGCACCAAAATATTCGGACCAATGGTCACGGCTTCAGGTTGGTTCAGGTATCCCTCAACACCCGCGGAGTCAATCAGATAGAAGTCGAAAACCATCTTATTATAATCATTGAAATTCACGAATTTCTTTTGAACATTACCTTCCGTAGTAACCCATACATAGGCTATAGTGTCAGGTGGAACAAAAATTGTGTGGGTCAGATTGGCCAGTTGACTCAATGTGTCTCCAAGCGTATCCAGCGGCATGGGCTCTTCAAGTAGTCCGAGACCAACAATTTTCTCGGTTTTCGGCACACCAAAATTTCTCCACCTGGCAACCGGACCGGTCCATTCGTTTACTGTACAATCATAAACCCAGATCAAACCTGTATTGGTTTGATGATAAAAGTCTCCGCACGTATCACCCAGTGTTTCGAAATATGGAGGTATTTTATTGGGGTGAGGTTCTCTTTTCAATGGCGGTACCAGTGCACTATCTCTCCATTGGGTGGCAATACCGCGATCACCCCTTGGTCCGGTTGGACCCGTCACACCTGTTGGTCCTTGTGGACCTTTTAATGAAGTGATGGGTTGCCATTTTTGCAATATTCCGTTGTAGATATAAATAGTTCTCATGTTAACCTCATAGATGGTCAATCCATGTTCGATTCCCGGATTTGGAACGAGAGAATTCACATAATTCTCTATTGAAGCAGTGTCAGTACGTGGAAGCAGGAAACCTCTATTGGTATCTTTTACTTCTAGGATGGCCGTCAGATGTGGACTTTTTGTACCGATCCCTACATTGTTCTGAGCCTTTACTAGCCCCGAAAAAATCAAGAATGAAATCAGACAATATGTTCCTAAAGACCTCATTAGTTTCTGACGTATACTACAATTATTTCCATGTGGGCTTGTGTATCTGAACCCGGTCCACCACATAATTCAACAGCGCCAAGACCGGTCACAGATTTAACCATGTTGGCACCATTTATCTCAATAAGTTTTCCTGTTCCCAGATCTGCCGCAAGTGCGACACTCCATTTGACCAATTCCTGATGATTATGGGGAGCGGGTCCTGTTGGGCCCATGCTCACAACCTGCCATTTATCCTGTTTTCCACCAGCTAATGGAAAGTGTATATCGAATTTGGCATAATTATACTCTGAGTTTATTTGTGTTTTCCTCACCGCTCCATATGCTTTGATGTAGGCAAAAGCCGTAAATCCGGGTGGAGCGCTTACCTGATAAGAAAGACCGGGCAGCGGGTTGGGTGGTGCGGAGTTCGCTGGTCCACCATTAACGATCAGTTGCGAAGTGGTGGAAAGATGAACAGTTTCACCACCTATAATTTTATTCTTATACGGACCTGAAAGGGCCGACCATCCTCCCGGACAATTAAGTTTATACATCAATGCATTTACCATGTCGATATAATAATATCCACATGTATCACTTGGTCTCAACGTAGGTGCGCCATTCCCGTATCTCACGATTCCACTAAATCCTGTTCTCCCTGTATCACCCGGAGGGCCAGTTGGACCTGTTATTCCTGTCGGTCCGGTAATTCCACTTAGTGGAATCCATTTATTCTTTGGAGCATCATAGTAATAGAAAGTTTCGGCACCTCGCTGAAATATAACCAGACCATTGGCTATGGGTATGGCAGGTGTGAAGCTGTTTGCGTAAGCGATGACTGCATTGGTATCGGTGTACGGAATGCGGACTCCTCTTTTCTTACTCAGATTTGTGGGATCATTGTCTTCAACATGAAGTATTGCAGAAGGGTGAGGTGTGGAAATTCCTATACTTACATTCTTATTCTGAGCAAAAAGATCTCGTTCCACCATCAATAGGAAGCCCATCAGAATAATGCAGTATAAGAGTCCTTTCTTCATTCCAGCAAATATAGCACGAGCGCCAGTCAATAAATTATATGAATAAGACGAAAAAATAATACGATTAGTTGTCCCACACAAGATACTATCTTGTTATAGTAATGGAACCACTTTGTTCGTGTTTTTTTCCACGGTCATCAGTGAAAACAACTTTCCACGGATATACACCGGTTGGCATATCACTTCCACTGTTGTTGAGTTTTCCATTCCACGGCGCATATTTATTGTCTGTTTGATAAACAACACGGCCGTTTCTATCCATTACAATGAATGTGAATGGAACCTCTGAGATGGATAATTCCTGTGGAAGGAATTCATCACGCAAACCATCACCATTAGGAGTGAATGCATTTTCGACGAACATCTTAACTCCTTTGGAGGCATTGTAAGTGTATTCATCAATGGTATTACAACCTGCTTCGTTCTTTGCCTCAACTCTCACAGAGTAAGAACTTTGCTCCGGAACCAGGAATGAAACTCTTTCACCTCTGGCTTTCTGATTTTCATTGAAAGTCCAGGCATACTTACAAGGTTCATTTGATGAAGTCTCAAACCATGCATACGGCTCATTCAGAGTGATCTGATTGTTTTCGGAGATGATCTCAACTTCCGGACTTCTCAAAACAGTCACTTCCATTTCAGTAGGCCAGTCATTTTTACTGCCAATGTCCCCTTTGGAAACATTGAGTCGAACTGTAAATGTACCGGATCTCTTGAACGTATGTTTTGGATTTTTCTTTCTGGATTTAAGATCTCCATCACCGAAATCCCAGTAATAATTTGCATTATCAATGTCTCTGTCAACAGAAAACTGAACTTCTTCTCCTGAGCAAATTACTTTCTCATTTACTACGATTGAAGTTTTTAACTCAACATTATCGATCTTAGGTTCATCCTCAAATGTGGATTTGTGCTCATCAATAATTTGTTCCAATTCGGTAATTCCTTCTTCATTCACTTGTTGTTGTGAGAAGTCAGCGTATTTGTCCAGCTTATCATCTGCAACCTTCGGTATTGGTTGTTCTTGTTCTGCAGTCTCCTGAATATCCTGTGGACTTTCAACTACCTGCTGATTTTCTGATGGTATCTTTTCATTTCCGTTGCCAGGTTCAATGGTAGTAACCTCATTGGCATTGGTCTTTTCTTTTAAAACCGGTGTAGGTTTGAATGAAGATTGAGGGATGCTTTCGTCTTCTTTGGTAAGGTAGAACCAGCTGGCAACTGCCACAATTCCCGCAGCGGCAATCCACATGTATTTATTTCCGAAGCCTGAATTGCCTTTCGAAACGCCTTCCATGGAGTCGAGGCTTTCGCTCATTTCAGACCAATGAGATTCATTAAAAGGAACCTCGAAATCCTCGAGTTTCTCTTTAATGATCTGATTGAACTTATCGTTATCCTGCTTCATCGGTTAATCTTTAATTTTTCAGATAGCTGCTTTTTCAAATTCATTCGGGCCTTTGCGAAATTCGACTTGGAAGTCCCGATGCTGATGTTCAGCTTTTCTGCAATTTCTTTGTGCGAATATCCTTCAATGGCATAGAGGCTAAACACTGTTCGATAGGCCGGAGACAAATTCTGTACTGCATCCATGATCATCTGTGTGTTAAAACCTGAATAAATGTCGTCGTCGCCATTGTCATATTCTTCATCTGCAATATTTACATTCGATTCCGATAAACTGTAAATATTCTTATGTTTTCTATAATGATCAATTGCCGAGTTGATCATGAGCCTTCGCATCCAACCTTCTAAAGATCCATTGAAATTGTACTTGTGTAAACTGCGGAAGATTTTCAGGAATCCATCGTGCATCAGATCTTTAGCTTCATCGGCATCTTTCGCGTATCTGTAGCAGACTCCCATCATCTTACTGTAGTACCTTTCGTACAATATTTGTTGCGAGGATCTTTCTCCTTTTATGCACCCCTTTACTATTTTTTTAAGTGCACTTTTATCAAGTTCTTCCATGCTCGCTCGGTTGTAAGACGCCACCGTATTAGATTGGTTGCCTTTACTGAGAAAAAAGTTGGTTTTATGGGGTAAAAATAGATTTTTTTAATGGTGATTTGGGTATTTGGAGAATTGGTTATTTGATTTTGGTGAATTGGCCAATCAACCAGGCGGCCAGTCGGGGAATCGACCTATTTGATAAAACCGATTCACCGGTTAACCGATTCACCAAAAAAACAATGACCAGTGTCATGTTTTTTTAATCTCGATACCTTACTTTTGCAGCCCTAATTAAAAAACTCAAAAATGAAAGTAACCGTTGTAGGAGCAGGAAATGTAGGGGCCACCTGCGCCAACGTACTCGCCCATAATGAAGTGGCCAATGAAGTGGTCATCGTAGATATCAAAGACGGTCTGTCTGAAGGTAAAGCACTCGATATCTGGCAAACTGCCCCAATCAATCTATATGATACAAGAACTGTTGGATCTACCAATGATTATTCAAAAACAGAAAATTCTGATGTAGTTGTGATCACATCGGGTCTTCCAAGAAAACCTGGGATGAGTCGTGATGATTTGATCGCTACCAATGCTGGTATTGTAAATTCGGTTACTGAGAACGTCATTAAATATTCTCCAAATGCCATCATCATCGTAGTGTCAAATCCACTGGATGTAATGACTTATGCTGCTTACATTACTTCAAAATTCGAAAGCAGAAAAGTATTCGGTATGGCCGGTATCCTTGATACTGCCAGATACAGAGCCTTCCTTGCAGAAGCTCTTGATGTTTCTCCAAAAGATATCCAGGCTGTTCTAATGGGAGGACACGGTGATACGATGGTTCCACTACCTAGGTATACTACTGTTGGTGGTATTCCTGTGACTGAGTTGATTGATGCAGATAAGCTGGATGCTATTGTAGAAAGAACAAAAAAGGGTGGAGGAGAACTCGTTAACCTTATGGGTACTTCAGCATGGTATGCCCCGGGAGCAGCAGCTGCTCAAATGGTAGAAGCCATTGTTAGAGATCAAAAAAGGGTATTCCCTGTTTGCGCTTGGTTGACAGGTGAGTATGGTGTGAATGATCTATACCTCGGTGTTCCTGTTGTTCTTGGAAAGAACGGAATTGAAAAGATCATTGAATTGGATCTTAACGACGACGAAAAAGAATTGTTGAGAACCTCTGAAGCTGCTGTTAGAGAAGTGAAGGAAGCTTACGACAACATGAGATAAAAGGAATCTTATTCCATTTTGATAAAGCGCTCTGTAATAATTATGGAGCGCTTTTTATTTTCTGCGCGAATCACAAACATTCCCGCGTCATATCTACTGATGTCAAATGTGAACTTACTCAGGCCAAACTTTTTATCTACCTGATCACCCAGAATATTGTAAACCGTATATTCAAATTCATCCTGACATTCACACATTATATCTATGGTGACTTCATTTTTAGCAGGATTCGGATATATTTTTCGCCTAACCTGCTCAGTGCTTTCTATCTCTTCAACTCCGGGTATATATATACTGTCTTCGCTCGTGTACAGTGAAACACCACCAGACTGATTTCCCAGAATAAAGTCAGGTTGGCCATCGTCATCTATATCTGCTCCATGAATGGTGGAAAAGATTCCGTCCCATAAGTCCTGATAAGATTCTTCAACTTTTCTGAATTTATTCGAAATGCTATCCCCAACAATAATGGAATCGTAATAGCGTATGTACCCACTTTTCGTTCCTGATAATAACTTAGTAACACCCAGGCTGTCCTTGAAGAAATAAGGGGAGCTATAACCCACCCAATCCCAGGAGTCCTTTACATTAATATCACCCAGGCTATCATCGGCCAGTACAAAACTCAAGTTGCCATTCGTATTATTCCGATAGTAATTCAGGTTTCCAACTTCTTCGCCAATGATCAAATCAAGCTTGCCATCTTCGTCGAGATCAAAAAGTTGTGGAGTTGAGAATCCGCCTACATCAATGCTCTGAAACTCCGCTTGAGCTAGGTAAAATTCTGCCTTACCATTATTGGGCACATTCAAGAAGAGATGTACTTTGCCACGATAGTCACCAATTATCATGTCCTCATCACCGTCTCCGTCTAGGTCTCCAAAAGTTGGGTGATATCCGTAAGATGGTTTGTTGGCTTTTAAGTTCAATCTCATTGTGTCAAGATTTGCGAAATTAGAATCAACTAAATCGAATACCGGAAGTTGCTTTGTTCCTACATTCTCATAGAGGGCCAATTGAGAAACATATCTACTCTTGATCCATTGAGGTGCCAATTCAGTAAAATACCCTAGATTCCCAATAATCATATCCATCAGGGAATCCCCATTGTAATCAAAGAAAACTGGTTTGGATTGGGTACCGACATCAATCATGTATTCTTGCATGAATGACCTTGTCTGAAGCACAAAATTCGGATTGGAGGCATTGCCTGTATTCTTATAGTACCAAATTCCATTGATATCATTCAGTCTGTCTAGTCCAACTGTAATTACGAGATCTTTTTCCCCATCGAAGTCACCATCAACATGGAAGGGCAGTCCGTAGATAACCGAATTAAAACTATCTACGGGTGGAAAACCTGTCGTGTATGAAGTTATGTGTGAGCTGTCTTTTCTACCACCATTGCGAAAACTATAAACGCCCGTTTCAGCAGCATCCCCAGCCAATAAATCTTTATCGCCATCCCCGTCAATGTCCAGGGCAAGAAGCGCATCACTCGAATGCCTGCTTCCCGATTTAGGTCCGGTGGAACCCCCACCTCCTTTGGTCGACTCGGGGCTGGTTACATTTACCAGGTCACAAGTGTCGAGAATAACTGTGCCAGTATCTTCAAAGAAATATCCCCAGCAGGTATTTTTCAATTCATAAACCAGGCTATCACAATGACCATATTTTTCCATTGACATATTCTTATTGTATTCGATATAATGACCATTTGTTGCTGTTGTGAGAATATCCAAATCTCCATCACCATCTATATCTTCGAAAGACGGCATGTCGAAAAATGCCCACAATATTTCACCGGAATGGTAAAAGCCAGGATTGTTGTTAGGAAGCCCCGAGGTATCAGTCGAGAGAATTTGCTTTTCGAGAAAAAATTTCAATTCTGTATCGGAGACATTTCTATAAGCTGTAATCCTTTGTCTAAGATCCCAAGTAAAAATATCTGTTTTGCCATCGCAGTTCCAATCTTTCAGAATACAGTAATTCTCGAGGTAAGGAAATTTCCATCTATAATCAGGAGCAAATTCATAAGGAAAATCGTGAGAAGAACCCTTGTTTAGAAATGGCAACATTTTATCTCCGGAATCATAGTTGGCTTCATTGTTTTGTTCAAACATGAGGAGGTCCATAACCCCGTCAAGATCAAGATCGATATTACCGGTTTGTGCAGCATTAAGTCCCGAAGCCCATGGTAGCCGCAATGTGTCTTCGTTTTCAATGACAATGATGGTGTCATTTCTCTTAACGAGATTCTGAGCCCGCAGACCCGAGATGGAAGTGATGATCAATATTAACGCTAAGACTCTTTTCATTTCGACACAATTATTTTCTTCGTTCTTTTCTCACCATCATTTTCAATTGAGATCAAATAAATACCTCCGCTCCAATCCGTCATATTCAGATTGAAGCTTTCATTGAAATTGTCACGATAAATTTCTCTACCCACTATATTAAACACCCTTAATTCAGTCTTGTTTTTCCTGTTCACCTTAAGAATAACCTCATTTTCAGAAATTCTCAATAGATCGAATTTAAATTCTTCGGTAATAGGGATTTTTAGTTCCTCCACATTAACGATCAGCCCCGTATTGTACAATTCGATCCCTCCTCTGGAGTTGCCTATTATAATTTCGAATTGACCATCATTGTTAAGGTCGGCCATTTGAACATGAGACCTGTTGCCGGCATCTATGTCAAGAAGAAATGTGTCAATGACATTAAAACTACCATCAATATTTCCCTGTATGTCGTTGTATTGAAAGATTGCGCCATTTATACTTCCTGAAACCATGTAAAGGTCATTATCCGCACGATAGAAAAAGGGTTGACTCCAACCATCGAACTCATTCCAGGGCTTTGTATTCACATCACCTAGTCGCGTGTCATCCGGGAGAGAATCAAATTTGGGAACATTCCCTGTTCCTTTATTTTCATAATAATTAAGCAGTCCGTTTTGCCGACCAATTACTATATCTCTTGCACCATCTTCATTCAAATCAATGATATATGGCCTGGCGAAATTTCCTTTATATATGCTTGAATAGTTGGCCTCAATTAAAACGAAGTCACTCTTTCCATTTTTAGGTTGATTCTGGAAATGATGGAGATGTCCTTCGAAATCCCCTATTAACATGTCTTCCACACCATCTGCATTGATATCTCCGAAGGCCGGATTCATATGAATTGTGGGTGTATTGTCGCTGATGTTCAAGTTGATCTGGCTGACATCGGCATAATCTTCATCAATCAGTTTATACTTCGGATCATTTGACGTGCCAATATTCTCGAACAGATGAAGACTACTGACTGAAGTTGTGCCATCGTATTTTGTTCCATTACCTACCACGATATCGAGCAGACCGTCAAAATTGTGATCAAAGAAATAAGGATAGGACCAAGAACCAAGTTCGATCATATCTTCTTGCAGGAAAGACTGGGTTCGGAGTGTAAAATCATCTTGCGCAACTGTTCCCGTATTCTCGTAGTAGGAAACACCAGCAAAATTTTCTATGCCATTTCTTGTATTCGGAGCAACGATTAAATCCTTTAATCCATCATTGTTCACATCTAAATAGAAAGCCGCAGGAAAGAATTTCAAATCAACGCTCACATCGTAGGCAGGAAATAGTGTATCCTGATCCACCATATTGGCATAAGAATTGTCGCCTCCGTTTTCAAGGAAAACCAAATTTGTGAAAGTGGGATCACCAAGGGTGATATCTATATCCATATCACGATCGGGATCAAATGCAAGGATGCTTGCTCCACCATGTTTGTTTCCCTTCAATTTGACCTTAATTTTTGGGCATGTAGCATTGAAAATTATTCTGTTTGTTGCTGCGTCTTCCCTGAAATTCCCCCAGCAATAAGTATTATCCCAAAATTTGAAAGATTCCAGGTCATTGCTATCGGCCGCGAAATTCTCGTAAAAGGTGATCTGATCAGAGTTCAGTCCAAATGAAAGAACATCGAGGTCACCGTCAAAGTCAACATCAACAATGGCGGGCAGGTCAATTGGACTCACATAAATGTTGTTTAAACCGCTGCCGTTGTTGCTTTCAATGTATGGATCAACTTCAAGGCTGAAGCTCAGATTACCGGCAGAAGAGGTGTTTTTGAACACTCGAATTCCTCCATTATTATAGGTGAAAATATCGTTCTTGCCATCATTGTTATAATCTGCAAGCAAACACCATTGGGCCATCTCCGGAAAGGCTGATTCGTATTCGGGTGCATATTCATAATCAACCTGACCCGTAGTTCCATTATTCAAAAATGTCATCACCCGGTATCCTTCTCTGTCAAAAACGAAAAGGTCCATTATACCATCATCGTTCAGGTCTATTTCAGAAAACTGCGGTGCATTGAGTCCGCCTGCCCAGGCAAAAGGAATTGGATCATCATTCTGATCCACAACAATTATGTCGTTATTTTTTTGGGCAACAGAGCTTTCAGACGGCATAAAAAACACCACCCAAAACAAAAGAACTGCGATTGTTTTGCCTCTGAAAAACATTATATATAAGGTAGACGTCTTAGGTCAGCGATTAGTTGCTTTTCCGCGAATTCGTCACTAACAAAATTACGAATAAAGCGCTCTGGAAATTAGTATTCAAGGTTACAAAGGGAAAAAGTGGAAATATACAGGTAGAAAATCTATATTTGCAGGCCAAAATTTTACAGATATAATTTTCAAAAGAAATGCAGAATAAAGGACTGATTTGGACATTCATCATTTTGCTCTCTGTAGCATGTTTGTACCAATTGTCATTTACATGGGTAGCACAGAGTGTGGAGGATAAGGCCGCTGAAGTTTCAGGTGGTGATGTGAAAGCTATGGATGCCTATCTCGATTCAATGAGATCGGAAGAGGTTTATCCACTCCTTGGATTTACCTATGCTGACGTTAAGAAATATGAGTTGAACCTTGGTCTTGATCTTAAAGGTGGTATGAACGTTACTCTCGAAGTTTCAATCGAAGACGTTGTTAGAGCCCTTGCCGGAAATCCGGAGGATCCATCTTTTCAGAACGCCATCAATAAAGCCAAGGCAGATCAGAAAAACTCACAGGAAGACTTTGTAACTCTTTTCGAAAGAGCTTACCTCGAAGTGAATCCCGGAGGAAGACTCACTACTCATTTTTACAACCTTGACAATAAAGACAAGATCTCTAGAGATGCCACGAACGAAGAAGTAATAGAATTCATCAGGAAGGAAACCGACATTGCTTTTGACAACAGTTTTGAGGTGATCAGAACGAGGGTTAATCTTTTTGGGGTAGCTCAGCCAAACATTCAAAAGCTTGAAGGTTCTGACAGGATCCTTGTTGAACTTCCGGGTGTGAAGAATAAGGAAAGAGTTCGTCAGTTATTGCAGGGAACGGCTAAGCTGGAATTCTGGGAAACATATGAAAACCAGGAGATCTATCCGAGACTTGAAACCATGAATGAAAAGCTTCGTCTTTTACTCGGTTATGAGGAAGAGGTTGAAGAAAGCGAGGAGACGGAAGAAACGGCAGATGCAGGAGAGGAAGTCTCAGGTGAAGGCGAAGAGACAAGCGATGGAGAAGAAGTTGCTCAGTTAGATGGAGAAGAGAGCGTAGAAGAGGAAGAAGATTTACTTTCAGGTGAAAAGTCTCTGTTTGAAGAAGAAAGTACATCTCCTGATGATAGTCTGATCACGGCTGAGACAGCTGATCTTTCTGATGAGGATCAGGCCAGACAAAATCCATTGTTCAGCATCCTTCAGCCTAACTTCAGACAAAACGAGCAGGGACAGTATTTCCCTGGCGAAGGTCCGGTTGTGGGATATGTTGCTGTAAAAGACACAGACAAAGTCAATTCATACCTGGCCATGCCTAAGATCAAGGCCATCTTCCCAGCAAAAGCCAGATTCCTTTGGGATGCTAAACCATACGATCCGGATGGAAGATTTGTAAGATTGATTGCTGTCAAAGTGAATGACCGAGACGGAAGAGCTCCACTTGAAGGTGATGTCATCGTTGATGCTTACCAGAGTTATGGTCAGTTTGGTGGACAGCCTGAGATTACTATGAAGATGGATGCCATTGGTGCTAAAACATGGAAGTCACTTACAAAGGATAACATCGGTAAAAGTATTGCCATTGTACTTGATAATTATGTTTATTCATTCCCAACGGTACAAAATGAGATTTCAGGTGGTATATCTGTGATCACCGGACAATTTGAGATCGACGAAGCTCAGTTGATCGCCAATATCCTTAAGGCCGGTAAACTACCTGCTCCTGCGAGAATCGTGGAAGAAGCCGTAGTTGGACCATCTCTGGGACAGGAGGCTATCAACAGTGGATTGCGTTCATTCCTCATTGCTTTGATGATTGTACTTCTTTACATGGTTTTCTATTATAGTAAAGCTGGTTTGGCTTCGAACGTTGCACTTCTTGCCAACCTGTTCTTCCTTATTGGTGTACTTGCTTCAACAAACATAGCACTGACCCTGCCGGGTATTGCAGGTATTGTTCTTACCATTGGTATGTCGGTGGATGCCAACGTACTTATTTATGAAAGGATACGTGAAGAGGTCAGAGCCGGAAAAGGAATCAGGCTTGCCGTCTCAGACGGTTACTCAAGGGCTTACTCATCCATTATAGATGCGAACGTTACGACCATTCTTACAGGTATTATCCTTTGGATATTCGGTAGTGGTCCGGTTGAAGGTTTTGCCAAAACCCTTGTAATAGGTATTGTGACATCATTGTTCTCAGCCATTTTCATCACAAGGTTGATCTTTACTTCAATGCTTGACAGGAACAAAGAATTGAAGTTCTCAACGAAGATTACCGAGAATGCATTCCAGAATATGAATATTGGATTCGTGAAGAGTAGAAAGATATACTACATCTTCTCTTCAGTGATCATCATAGCCGGTCTGGCCAGTTTGTTCACGAAGAACCTGAACTACGGCGTTGACTTCCAGGGAGGACGATCTTATGTAGTTCGATTTGAAACTTCAGTTAGTGAGTCTGATGTGAGAAATTCATTGAGAAATGAATTTGAGTCTGAGCCTGAAGTGAAAACTTTTGGTGAGGATAATCAGTTGAGGATCACCACAGATTTCATGATCTCAAGTGAAGATCCAAAAGCCGACGAGGTAGTTGAAAATGCATTGAATTCAGGATTGGAAAACATGACTGGATCACCTTCTTACGAGATCATGTCTTCTCAGAAAGTTGGTCCAACAATTGCTGATGATATCAAGAAAGACGCACTTTTCGCCATCATATTCTCAATGATCGTGATCTTCATTTATATCTTGATCAGATTTAGAAAATGGCAATATGGATTGGGTGCTCTTGCGGCCATCTTCCATGATGTGCTTGTTGTTCTTGGATTGTTCTCAATACTTGACGGGCTTATGCCATTCTCTCTTGAGATTGACCAGGCATTCATTGCAGCCATCTTGACAGTGGTGGGTTATTCGATCAATGATACCGTGGTAGTGTTTGACCGGATCAGGGAATACCTGCATCTTCACAAGAAGCAGGAGTTTAATGATGTGGTGAACAGAGCCTTGAACAGCACGCTTAGCAGAACCATTAATACATCTCTTTCCACATTCTTTGTATTGTTGATGATCTTCATCTTCGGAGGTGAAGTGATACGAGGTTTTGCCTTTGCATTGTTGATCGGTGTATCAGTTGGAACTTATTCTTCACTCTTCGTAGCTACACCTGTTGTGGTTGATCTATCCAACAAGAGCGAGGGTAAGCGTAAAAAATAACAGTATATCTCATTCCTGCAGCTAGATGTATTAATTTAGCTGCAGGATTTATACCTGAGATGGACTTCTTATCAATTTTTCTTTTCTTCAATATCGGTGCTCCGGAATTGTTTGTTGTAATTCTGTTTGTTATCGTATTTTTTGGTTCCAAAAGAATTCCGGATCTAATGCGCGGACTGGGAAAAGGCATGAGAGAATTCAGAAATGCCACCGGTGAGATTCAACAGGAGATCCGTAAGAGCGGACAGGAAATTGAAAGGGAAGTAAAAAAATCAACCAAAGATTCCGGACTAGATAAATAGGATGTAAATGGAATATGTCCTGTTAGTTGCCGGTCTAGTCACACTCCTTATCAGTGGAGAACTACTGGTAAAAGGTTCTGTTAGTATTGCAGTTCGACTTCACCTCTCCACCCTGGTCATCGGAATGACTATTGTATCCTTTGGAACTTCGGCCCCTGAATTATTGGTTGCCGTCAAAGCAGCTTTAAAAGAAAAACCTGACATCGCTCTTGGGGCCGTTATGGGCTCAAATGTTTCCAACATCGCCCTTGTATTGGGACTGACGGCCATTGTATTTCCCGTTCATGTCAACAGAGACACCATTGGAATTGACTGGCCCATGATGATGATCAGTACAGTTCTTTTCTATATACTCATCCTCAATGGCTGGCTTGGATTTTGGGAAGGTGTTGCCCTGATCAGTATGCTGGGAGTCTTTACCATCTGGTTGATCAGAAGGTCCAGAAAAAAAACGAAGAAAGAGAAAGAAGAAAGAAATGAAGAAATTTTAAAGCACGGAATTGTACCTTATATAAAAGATATCTCTCTCATCATTTTGGGATGTGTGGGACTTGTTTATGGTGCCGACTGGTTTCTTGATGGTGCAGATGATATTGCCATGAACTTCGGTGTTTCTCAGCGTGTCATCGGATTAACACTGGTAGCTCTGGGAACTAGCCTACCTGAATTGATCACTTCTCTCGTGGCAGCATTTCGAAAAGAAACCGATATATCCGTCGGTAACCTGATCGGTTCCAACATTTTTAATATTCTCTCCATTTTGGGAATTACCTCCATTGTCAAAGCCATTCCCGTTAATGAGACCCTTCTGAACTTTGATGTATACTGGCTACTGGCCATTTCTGCCCTTATCCTTCCTCTAATGTTAATTGGCAGAAAAGTGACAAGATTAGATGGTTTTGTTCTGTTGACTGTCTACTGCACCTATATCTATTTCGTCTTCATGAAAGGATAAATATCCTTTTATCTTTATTTTGGTTGAAAAAATAGGGGGTCTTGTTGAAAAAAGACTTCTTTTTTTCTTGACACCCCCTATAATTGAGCTATCTTTGCCGAATAATTTAAAAAACTCGTTAAAAAATGGCTGTTTTTCGATTTTCTGCGCTGGAAGATGTAATTCATCGTAAAGCAATTCACAAGGATCCTCCTTCAGATAAAATCTCTGATTATTATTCATCGCTGGTATTTACAGATTTCACCATGCAGGAATACCTGCCAAAGGACGTATACGAAAGTGTAAAAAGTGCCGTGGATCAGGGTGAGAGAATCGACAGAAAACTGGCCAATGCTGTGGCGGCCGGAATGAAGGATTGGGCCATGTCAAAAGGTGCCACTCATTACACACATTGGTTCCAGCCTTTGACTGGGTCGACTGCAGAAAAGCACGACGCATTTTTCCAACCACAATTCGGTGGAAGAGCCATAGAGAGATTTGACGGTTCCATGTTGGCTCAGCAGGAACCAGATGCTTCTTCATTTCCAAGTGGAGGAATACGAAATACTTTTGAAGCCAGGGGATATACGGCTTGGGATCCTTCCTCACCTGCCTTTATTATAGGTAAGACATTATGCATACCTACCATTTTTATCTCTTATACAGGGCATGCTCTTGATAATAAGATGCCATTGCTCAAAGCATTGCATGCAGTGGATGAAGCTGCTACGGCTGTATGTCAATATTTTGATAAGAATGTAACTAAAGTTTCTGCCACCCTCGGTTGGGAGCAGGAGTATTTCCTCATCGATTCGGCCTTGTATAACGCTCGTCCGGATATCATGATGACAGGAAGGGCTCTATTTGGTCACACTCCGGCCAAAGGACAACAGTTGGATGACCATTATTTTGGAACCATTCCTGAAAGGGTATCAGCCTTCATGAGAGATTTTGAAACGGAAGCCCTGAGACTTGGTATTCCAGTGACTACAAGACACAATGAAGTAGCGCCAAATCAATACGAAGTAGCGCCGATTTTCGAAGAAGCCAACCTTGCGAACGACCACAACTTGCTTTTAATGGATCTTCTTGAGAAGATTGCAATTAATCACAACTTCAGGGTGTTGTTGCACGAAAAACCTTATCCGGGTTTGAATGGGTCGGGAAAGCACAATAACTGGTCGCTAGGTACAAACACAGGAGTGAATCTATTGGGTCCCGGAAATAATCCAAAGACCAACTTGAGATTCCTTACATTCTTTGTGAATGCAATTGCCGCGCTTTACAGATATAACGATCTTATCAGATCTACCATTGCTTCTGCAGGGAACGATCATAGGTTGGGTGCAAACGAAGCACCTCCTGCAATTATTTCAGCATTTATTGGAGAGCAGTTGACGAAGATGCTTGATTCTATTGAGAAGGATATCGGTGGACAAAAAATGACGGCCGACGAGAAGACAGCATTGAAATTGAGGATTGGTAAAATTCCTGAAATTCTGCTGGATAATACGGATCGTAACAGGACATCACCTTTTGCTTTCACAGGAAATAAGTTTGAATTCCGTGCTGTGGGTTCATCTGCAAATTGCGCTGTTCCTATGACGGCAATGAATGCCGCAATGGCCAGACAACTTCAGGAATTCAAAAAGAACGTTGATGCTCAAATAAATAAGGGTACCAAGAAAGATGAAGCAATCCTGAGAGAAATTAGAAATCTGATTGTTGAATCGAAGAACATTCGATTTGAAGGAAATGGTTACTCTGATGAATGGGTAAAAGAAGCAGAGAAACGAGGATTGAACAATATCAAGGATACGCCGAGAGCCATGGATATTATGGTTGACAAGTCTACCAAAGAGCTTTTCGAAGGACTTGAGGTTCTGACATCTGAAGAACTGGATGCGAGACACGAGATTGAAATGGAGAACTATGCCATGAAGATCCAGATCGAGTCGAGAGCCATTGGTGATGTATCACAAAACCATATTATTCCTACAGCCATTGAATATCAGAACAGACTGATACAGAATGTAAAAGGACTGAAAGATATCTTTGGTGACAAGGATAGTAAAGAGGCTACTGAAACTCAGATGAAACTTCTTCAGGACACCTCGAAGCATATCAATGTGATCAAGAAAAACGTCGATGATATGATTGAGGCCAGAAGGGTTGGGAACAAAATTGAAGATCCAAGAGATAAGGCCATTTATTACTGTGATAAGGTTCGACCTTATTTCGATACATTGAAATATCACGTGGATAAATTGGAAATGCTTATCGACGATGAATTATGGCCACTTCCAAAGCTTCGTGAAGTGCTCTTTACCAAATAATGTAATATTCTCTATTCCTTATCGTTAAAGGGATACGGCGAATTGCTGCTTTGATAATCTGCTTTGAATATTTGAAAAAGATTGATTACTTTAGCAGCGATTCACCTTTAAAGCATATATAACACGTTGATTATGAGGATAATAAGGACATTGCTCGTGAGTGCGTTTGTGTTGTTGACTTCAGTCGAAGTCATGGCTCAAAAGGACTTTTTACTTGAGGCAAATACTGCCTTTGCACATGAGAGGTATTACGACGCCATCGAACTTTACAAAAAGGCCTATACGAGGGTACAAGAAAAGGAGCAAAAATCATTCATTATCTTCAGAACTGCAGAGAGTTATCGTTTTACGGGAAACTCAAAACAGGCTGAAGTATGGTATGCAAAGGCAATCAAGGCATCCTACAAGGATCCTATAGCCATTTATTATCTGGCAGAGATGAAGAAGATAAATGGCAAGCTGGAAGACGCAGCGGAAGAGTATCAGAACTATGTGAATAAGAAACCCAATGATAAAAAGGGTAAAGATGGTCTGAGGTCGGTTGAATTGGCCATGGACTATATGAAAAATCCAACTCGATATGAGGTTGAGGTGGCTCCTATCATCAATTCTGAAGAAGACGATTATTCACCAAATTTTGCGGACAACAAGAACAACGTTCTTTACTTCACGTCTACAAGAGAGGCGGCGACTGGGTCTCATATACATGAAGGATCAGGTCAGGGTATGGAAGATATTTTCCAGACAACCAGAGATAGAAAAGGTAAATGGAGTGAGCCAATTCCTTTGAATGAAACGGTGAACTCAGAGGCTAGTGAAGGAACTATTTGCATGAACAAAAGAAGAAATACACTTTATTTCACGAGGTGTGGTTTCGACAAAAAAGAAGGAAACTTTGGATGTTCAATTTACTGGGCTAAGAAGCAAGGTAAAATCTGGGGAGATGCAGAAGTAATTCCGTTGGCGGATGATACGTTGAGAGTGGGTCATCCTGCTATTACCAATGACGATAAAGTTTTACTCTTCTCATCTAACATGCCGGGTGGATACGGAGGAAAAGACATCTGGTATGTGTTGAATAAAGGAAGAGGTGTTTGGTCTGAGCCTATCAATCTTGGTTCTTCCATCAATACAGCCGGCGATGAAATGTATCCTTATATCGCCTTTGATAATAAATTGTATTTCGCATCCAATGGTCACATCGGAATGGGTGGACTAGATATTTTCTCTGCGGAGCAGACGGGCGACAATCAGTGGGGTAATGTTCAGAACATGGGATATCCTATCAACTCAACTTCACATGATTTCGGTATTGTTTGGGATGGAGACAAAAACAGAGGATATCTTTCTTCAGAGAGAGAAGGAGATGAAACCATGGGTGGAACAGACATCTGGGAATTCTACTGGCCACCGTTGGTATTTGCCTTGGAGGGTATAGCACTTGATAAGGAAACCAATGAACCGATTCCAAATGCCACAGTTAAACTTGTTGGTACAGATGGAACCAATGCAGAAGTCACAACAGATGCAAAAGGTGAATTCAAGTTTGGTAAAAAAGGAACGAATGACTTTTATATCAAAGAGAATCAATCTTACGAGTTGACAGTGGGAGCTGTTGATTATCTCGTAGCCAAGGGTAATGAAACAACGGTTGCAGAACCTGAGTCTAAAGTATTCTATCACGAATACAAACTTCAGCCGGTTGCTGAGCCAATCGTACTGCCAGAGGTACTATTCGAATTGGGAAAATGGGACTTGTTGCCTGAATCTAAAGACTCCTTGGATTATCTGTACAACATTTTGGTGGATAACGAAACCATCATCATCGAGCTTTCGGCTCACACTGATTCAAGGGATACAGATGCGAAAAACCTTAAACTTTCTCAGAACAGGGCTAATTCCTGTGTAGAATACCTGGTTAGTAAGGGAATCCCAAGCGGTAGAATGAAACCGGTTGGATATGGTGAGCGTAGACTTAAGATCTCTGACGCAGAAATCGCCAAGCTGTCTACAAAACAGGAGAAAGAAGATGCCCATCAGAAGAACAGACGTGTGGAATTTGAGGTTCTGAATTTCGACTGGGTTCCGCAATAGGTATTATTCACTTCTAATCTGATACAGAGTATCAGCACATATGAGCGTTTCCGAAAGGTACAACAAGAGGGGCGTATCGGCATCCAAGGAAGATGTTCACGCCGCTATAAAGAATACAGACAAAGGTTTATTTCCAAACGCATTTTGTAAGATTGTTCCCGATCATCTAAGTGGAGATGATGATTATTGCATTGTTATGCACGCCGATGGTGCGGGTACAAAGTCATCTCTGGCCTACGCATATTGGAAGGCAACAGACGATATTTCGGTATGGAAGGGAATTGCCCAAGACGCCATCATCATGAACATCGATGATCTGATCTGTGTTGGCGCTACGGATAGAATACTTCTTTCTTCAACCATAGGGCGGAACAAGAATCTTATTTCGGGTGATGTGATCAGTGCCATCATCAATGGTACGGAAGAGATTCTCTCTGACCTCAGAGAAATGGGAGTTGGCATTCACTCAACCGGAGGAGAAACGGCTGATGTTGGTGATCTTGTTCGCACCATCATTGTTGATTCGACAGTCGTCTCAAGAATGAAGAAATCAGATGTGATTGACGTGAATATTCAGGCCGGTGATGTTATTGTGGGGCTGGCTTCATATGGACAGGCAACATATGAAAAGGAATACAATGGCGGCATGGGAAGCAATGGTCTTACTTCAGCCCGGCATGATGTCTTTAGAAAGATTACGGGTGACCGATTTCCAGAAACCTTTGACCCGGAAGTAGACTTTGATCTGGTTTATTCAGGTTCTAAAGACCTTACCGACGAAATAGAAGGTGTGCCATTGGATGCAGGTAAGCTCGTATTAAGTCCGACTCGAACCTACGCTCCTGTTATAAAGAAAGTGCTGGACGTACACAGAAATGACATTCACGGCATCATTCACTGCAGTGGTGGAGCTCAGACCAAGGTTCTGCATTTCACACAAAAGGATCACGTGATAAAAGACAATCTTTTTCCTGTCCCTCCGCTTTTTGATCTTATTCAAAAAGAGTCGGGAACAGACTGGAAAGAAATGTACCAGGTGTTCAACATGGGCCACCGAATGGAATTATATGTTCCAGAGAATATCGCAGAAGAGATTATTTCAATCAGTCAATCTTTCAACATTGATGCTCAGGTAATTGGAAGGGTAGAGGCTTCTGAAGAAAAGAAACTCAGCATAATTTCCGACAAGGGTACTTTTACTTACAATTAATGAGTGACCTGTTAAGCAAGTTAGAGGAGATCAAATTCCGATATGAAGACGTTCAGACCCAAATAGGGGATCCTGAGATCATGAAGGATATGGATCGATACATTAAGTTGAGTAGAGAGTACAAGGATCTGGAAGAAGTGGTGAAGGCCTACGAGACTTATAAAAATGTAGTTGAAAATCTGGCCTCTTCAAAAGAAATTCTTGAAACAGAAAAAGATGAGGAATTCCGCGACATGGCTAAGATGGAAGTGGATGATCTTTCAAAAGAGAAAGAAGAATTAGAAGCTAAAATCAAGATTCTGCTCATCCCAAAAGACCCTGAAGATGCCAAGAATTGTGTGGTTGAGATCCGGGCTGGAACCGGAGGAGATGAAGCAAGCATTTTTGCCGGGGACCTTTACAGAATGTACGTGAAATACTGTGAAGGCAGAGGATGGAAGATTGAATTGGTTGATCAAACAGAAGGGAGTGCAGGCGGATTCAAGGAGATCATTTTCAACGTGAATGGTGCAGATGCATACGGGACGATGAAGTATGAATCGGGAGTGCATCGTGTTCAGAGAGTCCCACAAACAGAAACGCAGGGAAGGGTTCACACATCCGCTGCCAGTGTTGCTGTTTTGCCTGAAGCCGAAGAATTCGATGTGGAAGTAAAGGAATCTGACCTGAGAGTTGATTCGTACTGTTCTTCTGGACCGGGTGGACAATCGGTAAATACTACCTATTCTGCCATTCGTCTTACCCACATTCCTACAGGTATTGTTGCTCAATGCCAGGATCAGAAATCCAAACTGAAGAATTACGACAAAGCCCTCAGTGTTTTGAGATCGAGGATTTATGAAATGGAACTTCAAAAGCATCTTGAAGAAGTAGCCAGCAAAAGAAAGACCATGGTAAGTACGGGAGACAGATCCGCCAAAGTGCGGACGTATAATTACCCGCAGGGTCGGGTAACTGACCATAGAATCGGCTTGACACTATACAACCTTCCGGCAGTAATGAACGGAGATGTTGGCGAGGTAATCGATGCCTTGCAGGTGGCAGAGAATGCTGAAAAAATGAAAGCTGGAGAAAGCCTATGAAGCGTTCAGAATTAGTAGAACAGATTAAGAGAAAGCAGTCCTTTCTTTGTGTTGGCCTGGATACCGACATCAATAAAATTCCTGAGCATTTAAAAAGACTTGAAGATCCGATTTTTGCCTTCAACAAAGAGATCATAGACAGAACTAAAGAATACTGTGTATCCTATAAATTGAATCTGGCTTTTTATGAAAGCATGGGTCTTGAGGGTTGGAAGTCTTTAGAACGTACCATTGAATACATCCCTTCAGATCTGTTTACCATTGCCGACGCCAAACGGGGGGATATTGGGAACACAGCCGATATGTATGCCCGCGCCTTTTTTGATCAATTGAATTTTGATTCCATAACGGTTGCACCTTATATGGGCAAAGATTCAGTTACTCCATTTCTAAATCATGAAGGGAAATGGACCATAATACTTGGACTTACTTCAAATGTCGGGTCAGCTGATTTTCAAACGAAAGAAATGCTGTCCGATTCGAAAAAAGAACTGTACCAGCAAGTTATCGAAACCAGCGCATCGTGGGGAAATGAGGATAATACAATGTTCGTGGTAGGTGCCACCAAAGCTGAATACTTTCAAAAGATCAGACAGATTGTTCCAGAGCATTTTCTTCTTGTTCCCGGAGTAGGTGCTCAGGGTGGAAGTCTGCAAGACGTATGTGAGCATGGCATGAATGATGATATAGGTCTATTGATCAATTCTTCAAGAGGAATTATCTATGCCGGTAATGGTCCTGAATTTGGAGATGAAGCTGCAAAATCTGCTGAAAAATTGCAGATGGAAATGAAAGAAATCTTAACTTCAAGGGGCCTTATTTGAGGTCTTTGAAAGAGCACGATCTACAACTTTTCTGGAAAAACTCTAATCTCACTGGTCGAAAATTGAAGACCACCAGGGGTGAAGATCTTATCATTATCAATCCGGGTGAATGGAATCAAAACTCAGGCCCTGACTTTTTCAATGCTGAAATTCTTATAGATGGTTTTAGGTTTCACGGCAACGTTGAAATACATACGAAAACTTCCAAGTTTTTAGAGCACGGCCATCAATTTGATCCTTCCTATAAGAATATACTTCTGCATGTTGTTTTTGAGGATGATATTGATCTCAATGCTCGTTTTTCAACTCTGGAATTGTGCAAATACATCACAGCAGCAAACCTGAGAAGCTCCAGAAAAAATTCAAAGGATGAAATCTTATATGATCATTTTCTTCAACTTGAAAAATCAAAGGTCAAGAAGCTTGCCTTTCGAAGGTTGAATAATAGAATTCGAAAAGTAGAATTCTGGCACAAACAAAGCAAAGGAGATTGGCAGGAAGTTTTTTATAAATCTCTGTGTATTGGAATGGGCTTGAATGTGAATTCTATGGCCTTCGAAAATCTTTCACATGTTTTACCTTATTCCGTTATTCGTAGGCATAGAAATGATATTACAGATATCGAGGCTCTGGTATTTGGTCAATCGGGTTTCCTCAACAATGATTCTAACGATGCATATCAAAACATACTAAAGAGGAGATTTGAAATTTTAAAACTTAAGTATTCACTTATTCCAATGTCAAAGGCTTCATGGAAATTCATGCGCATGAGGCCAATGAATTTTCCCAGCATTCGTTTAGCTCAGCTTAGCAAAATGCTATTTGAACAACCCAACTTGTTTTCTTCCTGTCTTGAATTGAAAGGTCGGTTTCCAAGCAAGTCTGAATTTGCTTGCGGTGTTTCTGAATACTGGAAGAGCCATTATATGTTCGCTAGAGAATCCCGTTTATCGGAAAAGATTCCAGGGAAAAAAGTGATTGAGGGTATTAGGATTAACAGCATAATGCCTTATTCATCGGCATTTTCGAAAATCCATGGCAACAAACATTACGCTTTGCAGGCTGTTTCTATTTTAGAATCATTGCCTCCTGAAAGAAATCGCCACACTGAGAGGATAAAAACATTGGGTGGGAAATTGGAAAATGCAATGCAAAGTCAGGCCTTACTGCAGTTGAAAACCGAAATGAAAATCTAAAATTTCTTAAATTGCACTGCAGGAATAAAGATTCGACAGATGAAAATAGATAGGATTCAGACATTGGTGGAGAAGAGAGTTTTCGGAGTATGCGAATACCTCGGAGAAAAGTTGGGAATGAAGACATCCAAAATTCGTTTGTTCTTTATCTACTCATCCTTTCTGACCTTTGGATCTCCTGTAATCATCTACCTTGTAATGGCTTTCATCCTGGAGCAAAAAGACCTTTTCAAATCCAGGAAATCGACCATCTGGGATCTGTAATTCTAATTGAATGTGGTCTTTTAAGCAATTTTCCAGACTGAACATTGCCGTTCTGGCTTTGCTGGCTGTTTTTATGATCGGTGTAGTCGGTTATTCACAAATTGAGGATTTCACACTTCTTGAGTCGTTCTATATGACCGTTATTACGATCTCAACCGTTGGGTTTAGTGAGATCAAACCATTGTCGGATACAGGCAGGTTATTCACGGCCTTCCTAATCATGACAAGTTTTGGTATTTTCGCCTATGCCTTGAGTGCCATCTCTTCTTATATCTTTACGGGTGAATTCAGGCGATATTTTAAACAGAAAAAATTGGAGTCGACTCTCGGACATTTAAAAGATCATGTGATCATTTCAGGATATGGACGAAATGGAAAAAGGGCTTCGGAAGAATTCGAAGCGAACAAAGTTCCATTTGTTGTGATAGAGGACAATGAAAGTGTGGTTCATGAACTTGAACAGCAGAATGAAGTGTTATTCATTCATGGTGATTCTACACAGGATGAGGTACTTGAGAAAGCAGGTATTCGACATGCCCGGGCATTCATCTCCACACTTCCCGTTGATGCCGACAACCTCTTAACCGTTCTAACGGCGAGAGAGTTGAACAAAGAACTTCTCATCATTTCAAGAGCTTCAAACGACACCTCATATTCAAAGCTTAAACTGGCCGGGGCCAATAATGTAATCATGCCGGATAAAATTGGCGGAGCGCATATGGCAACTCTTGTTTTAAAACCTGATGTTATAGAGTTCTTCGATCAGCTTATCATGCAGGATCCGGATTCCCCTTATCTGAAAGAAGTGACATGTTCTGATATCTCAACAGATGAGAAGAATTACACTCTTGGCGAGTTGAAGGACATTAATAAGTCCGGAGTCACTATCATTGGTATGAAGACTTCAGAAGGAAAATACGTTGTTAACCCTTCGAATTCAGAAAAACTGGCCCCGCATTCCAAGCTATTTGTATTGGGAACAAGCAGTCAAATTAGTTCGCTGTAGACAAGAGGCTAAAAGTTTCCTTGCACGGTGACTATAAATGGATATATTTGGGCGCAAAGCAAATTCCTTCATGAAAAAGTACTTCGTTCTCCTGCTTAGCATTATTACCCCATTTCTTGCAGCGGCTCAGATGACAGAGCAAACCATTGACCAAAAGATCAATGAATTCATGAGGCCTATAACTGAGGTCCTTGAGAGCATCATCTTTTTCACAATAAATATCAGTGGACTCAGCATTCCATTTGTTTTAATCTGGTTGATCGTTGGTGGAGCGTTCTTCACCATTTACATGAAGTTTGTCAACATTAATGGCTTCAAGCATTCCTTGGACGTAGTAAGAGGAAAATTTGACAATCCCGATGATGCCGGAGAGGTTTCTCACTTCCAGGCATTAACAGCAGCTCTTTCGGGTACAGTTGGTGTAGGAAACATTGCTGGTGTCGCCCTGGCCGTTTCTTTGGGTGGTCCGGGTGCTACCTTCTGGATGATCGTTGCCGGCCTGCTTGGTATGTCATCAAAATTTGTTGAATGTACACTTGGTCTTAAGTATCGAAAGGAATATGAAAATGGTACTGTTTCAGGTGGTCCTATGTATTATTTGAGCAATGGTCTTGAGAAACGTGGATTGAAGAACCTTGGAAAAGTTTTGGCTGTCATATTTGCTGTCGCTTGTATTGGTGGTTCCTTTGGAGGAGGTAACATGGTTCAGATCAACCAGGCAACCCAACAGTTGATTGATGTAACAGGTGGAGTGGATAGCATTTTCTATAATAGAGGATGGATATTCGGAACCATCATGGCCGTTATTGTGGGGCTGATCATTATTGGTGGAATCAAAAGTATTGCCCGTGTGACTGACAAGATCGTTCCATTTATGGTTGCCATTTATGTGATCGCAGCATTAATCGTTATTGGAGCAAATTTTGGAAACATTGGATGGGCCTTTGGTCAGATCTTTAAAGGAGCGTTTAATCCGGATGCCATGTACGGTGGATTTATTGGCGTTTTGATTCTTGGATTCAGAAGGGCGGCTTTTTCAAATGAGGCCGGAATTGGATCTGCGTCGATTGCACACTCCGCTGCCAAGACGGATGAGCCTGTGAGTGAAGGTATTGTGGCTCTGCTTGAGCCATTCATTGACACAGTTGTGATCTGTACAATGACTGCCCTTGTGATTATTTTTTCTGGATATGGCTCGTACACTCCTGTTGAAGCATTGGATGCTGCCCAAAATGGAGGAACAGCCGCAGGTATTGGTTTAACATCTTCTGCGTTCGCTCAGACAATTTCCTGGTTCCCGGTTGTTCTAAGTGTTGCCGTTATACTTTTTGCTCTGTCAACCATGATCAGCTGGAGTTACTATGGAATCAAGGCCTGGACATATTTATTTGGCAACAGCAGGGCGTCGATTACATCGTATAAACTTCTTTTCTGTGTTTTGGTAATTGTTGGTGCCGCCATTAGTGCTACACAGGTCTTTAATTTCGGTGATGCTATGATCTTTGCCATGGCATTTCCTAATGTTCTCGGATTATACCTTCTTGCTCCTGAAGTCAGAGCTGACCTCAAGAGCTACTTTGCCCGAATCAAAAGCGGCGAAATCAAACGCTTCAAGTAAGAAGCATAAGTCATATATGATTGGATCCACTCAGGGATAACCTGCGTGAGGCTTTAAATTTCAGCGCGAATGAAAAGCGAGGAATTCTCGTTCTCATTTTTATTATGCTGATCTCCCTAGCTTCACCTCGAATTTTAAAAAAGTTTAAAAGAAAGAAGGCTTCCGAGGAAGTAAAGATTTCCTATTTACAATACAAAAAGAAGATCAATCAGATTCAAAGGGAAAAGAAGTCTGGAATGAAGCATGCATTTGTTTTTGATCCGAATACCATTAACATAGAAGAAGCAAAAAAGCTTCCAATCCCGAATTATCTTGTCAAGAGGATGATCAATTTCCGTGAGAAAGCAGGTCCCTACAAACAAAAAGAGGACTTAATAAAACTATACGGAATGACTACGGAGTACTATAACCGAATCGTGGATTATATGAAAATAAATGAGGTAGATGAGCTTCCGGAAAAAAAGATTCATAAAAGGGAGGCAATGTTGAAAGTTGATATCAATCTGGCTGATAGCACAGAATTTACTGCGCTTAAAGGAATTGGTCCGGTTTATGCCTCACGTATTATAAAATATCGCGAATTACTTGGAGGATATGTCAGAAAGGACCAAGTATTGGAAGTTTATGGAATTTCTGATAGCCTCTTCGACATTCTTGAACCCTCATTAGAATTGAGTAACAGTAATGAAATGAAGAGAATCAACCTCAATAAGGCAGGTTTCGATCAAATCAAAAAGCATCCCTATTTGCGGAATTACAATTTAGCACGCGCCATAATCAATTACAGGTCGATGCATGGAGATTTTCAATCATTAGATGATTTGAAGAAAATACACCTGATCAATGATTCCATTTATCTGAGAATTAGTCCATATTTGAAAATAGAATGAGCGACTATCAAAAACTACGAGAAGCTATAAGGGACGTTCCCGACTTTCCTGAGAAAGGTATTTTATTCAAGGATATCACACCCCTTTTATCGGATAGTGAGCTTTGTGGTTTTGTGATTGAGGAAAGCATCAAAAAAATATCCAGGTATCCGATTGACGCCGTAGCCGGAATAGAGAGCAGAGGTTTTTTATTCGGCTTGAGTCTTGCGCAAAGATTGGGCGCAGCTTTTTTACCAGTCAGAAAGAAAGGAAAACTTCCTTATGAAACAGTCTCTATGTCATACCAACTGGAATACGGACAAGCAGAGATTGAAATGCATAAGGACGCGATTAGTCCCGGAATGAATATTCATGTCCACGATGATCTGATAGCCACAGGTGGAACAGCTGCCGCCGTATCAAAGCTGATAGAAGAACAAGGAGCTGTTGTTTCTTCCTATTCCTTCATCATCGAATTGTCTGAGCTTAATGGCAGAAAAAATCTGGAATCATACTGCAACAATATAGATTCCTTGCTTGTTTATTGAGCCAATTGCTTCTTATATTTGAGGCCCTTTTAACAGAAAGAAATGAATTTAGAACTCACTGAAAATCAAAAGTTGATTAAAGAGACGGCTGCCAAGTTTGCAGAGCAGCATATTCGTCCCATGTTTATGGAATGGGATGAAGACCAGCATTTTCCAATCCACATCTTCAGAGAATTGGGAGAGCTGGGTATGATGGGAGTTCTGGTTCCGGAAGAATACGGTGGTTCAGGGCTTGGTTACCACGAATATGTAATTGTCATTTCTGAGATCGCACAGGTCTGTGGGTCAATTGGTCTTTCTGTTGCGGCGCATAATAGCCTTTGCACCGGTCATATAATGACATTTGGAAATGAAGAGCAGAAGAAAAAATGGCTGCCTAAACTTGCTACAGGTGAATGGATCGGAGCCTGGGGTCTGACCGAATCGGTAACAGGATCTGATGCGGCCGGAATGATCACAACTGGAAAGATCGAAGGGGATGAGGTCGTGTTGAATGGAACAAAGAATTTTATAACCCATGGAAAATCGGGTGATGTTGCCGTTGTTATAGTACGTACCGGAGAAAAAGGAGATTCACACGGAATGACAGCAGTTGTTGTTGAGAAAGGAACTCCCGGATTCAGTGCCGGTAAGAAAGAAAATAAACTGGGTATGCGTGCCTCGGAAACTACGGAGCTGGTCTTTGATAATTGCAGGATTCCAAAGGAGAACATATTGGGTAATGTAGGTGATGGTTTCATTCAGGCCATGAAGGTATTGGACGGAGGAAGAATATCAATTGCCGCCCTTTCTCTGGGAATTGCCAAAGGTGCTTTGAATGCATCTATTAAATACAGCAAGGAAAGAGAACAATTTGGAAAACCGATTTCTCATTTCCAGGGTATTGCCTTTAAGTTGGCCGATATGGCTACGGAAATTGAAGCTGCAGAATTGCTTATTGCAGAGGCATCTGATTTGAAGAATAGAGGAGAAAATGTAACCAAAGTATCTGCCATGGCAAAGTATTATGCTTCTGAGGTGGCTGTGCGAGTTTCGACCGAAGCCGTTCAGATTTTTGGAGGTTATGGGTATACAAAGGATTTTCCTGCAGAGAAATTTTACCGTGATTCAAAACTTTGTACCATTGGAGAAGGAACGTCTGAGATTCAGAAACTGGTAATTTCTCGTGAAATTCTGAAATAAAGTTGTCAGGAAAATAAAAAAAGCCTTATTTTTGCCGCCCATTAATTAGAGAAAGATATGATTATCGTACCTGTAAAAGAAGGAGAAAACATTGAAAGAGCTCTTAAGAAGTTCAAGAAGAAATTTGAGCGAACTAAAGTTTTGAGAGAGTTGAGATCACGTCAGCACTTCACTAAGCCTTCTATCAAGAAGAGAGAGGAGAAGATCAAAGCTATTTACAGGGAGCAAATGAAGTCTGAAGAGAACTAGATCTCTTTGAAAAAAATTTAAAGTCTCGTCGTTACGACGGGACTTTTTTTTTGCACATTTTTTTCTTAAATTTAAGTAGCACATCCATTACTGCTCTTGGAAAGATTCGAAGGATTTATTCAGTACTTGAAAACAGAGAGAAGGTATTCTGAGCACACTCAAAAAGCTTACTTAACAGATCTTACCCAATTCTCTGATTTCGTAAAAGAATCATTTGAAACGGATGATCTAAGTCAGGTCAGTGCTCAGATGGTCAGATCCTGGGTCATGGAAATGATGGAATCGAAGAAAACAGCTCGCTCCGTAAATCGAAAACTTTCAACACTTAAGTCTTATTACAAATTCTTATTGCGTGACGGAAAGATCACGGAGAATCCAATGTCAAAAGTGAGCAGTCCGAAAACTGAATCAAGGCTTCCTGTATATATGGAGAAGACCGATATGGACAAATTGTTTTCAGAGGAGATGTTTGATGAGGGATTTACGGGTTTGCGGAACAAGATGCTTATCATGTTGTTTTATTATACGGGCATGAGACGAAGTGAATTGATTGGTCTCAAACTTTCTTCTTTTGATCAGCCTAATCAAAGCTTGAAAGTATTGGGAAAAGGGAATAAAGAAAGGATTATTCCGGTGAATAAAGAACTGGGGGATATGCTTTCGTTATACATTTCTGAGAGAAATAAAGAATTTGGAACAATGGGATCAGATGATCTATTATTAACGGATAATGGTAAGGTTCTTTATCCTAAATTTGTTCATCGTGTTGTTACAGGGCACTTGTCGAAAGTATCAACGGCAGAGAAGAAAAGTCCGCACGTGCTTCGACATACCTTTGCAACACATTTGCTCAATAACGGAGCAGACTTAAACGCTATTAAAGAAATACTTGGGCACGCTAATTTATCGGCAACCCAGATATACACTCACAATTCGGTTGAGAAATTAAAACAAATATATAACCAGGCACATCCAAAAGCCTAAATACATATAGTCATGTCAGAAGTAAAAACAACCATCCATTCTATTCATTTTGATGCAGATACCAAACTTGAAGAATTCATCACAAATAGAGTTCAGAAACTGGCAAAACTTTCAGATAATATTATTGAAGCTCAGACCACATTGAAGCTAATCAATAATGCGGTTGAAAATAAGGAGGTTGAGATGCGACTTATGATCCCTGGAAACGACCTCTTTGCTGCCAAGACGGCCAAGACTTTCGAGGAGGCAACAGACCATGTTGTAGAGGCTCTCAGAAGACAGCTTAAAAAGAGAAAAGAGAAAGTCTGGGGAGTACAATAAATTCCTTGTCTTTTTTCTCTTTCGTTTGTTTGTACATAAATAAATCTTTCATACATTTGCAGACCTTTTTTGAAGGGGGGTGTGAATTTTGGTTAAAATTCACGTCCTGAGGCTCATGCCGATGTAGCTCAGTTGGCCAGAGCAGCTGATTTGTAATCAGCCGGTCGGGGGTTCGAATCCCTCCATCGGCTCTCGTTCTTTTTAGAATTTGAGTAGGGGAGATACTCAAGCGGTCAACGAGGACAGACTGTAAATCTGTTGGCTAAGCCTTCGTAGGTTCGAATCCTGCTCTCCCCACATTTTTAAGCGGGAGTAGCTCAGTTGGCTAGAGCATCAGCCTTCCAAGCTGAGGGTCGCGGGTTCGAATCCCGTTTCCCGCTCAAAAAATGGCGAGTGAATCGGAGAGGAATCTTACCTTATATATAGGGGGAGATTTTGATTCGAGTTTGCTCTAGGAAATTTGAGCTATTATTTAGCCGATGTAGCTCAGAGGTAGAGCGCTTCCTTGGTAAGGAAGAGGTCACGGGTTCAATTCCCGTCATTGGCTCAACAATGTAAAAATTGAGAAGAAATAGAAGATTAAACAATTGTTAAACTTTAAATACTAATAAACTAAAATAAGTCATGGCTAAGGAAACATTTGACCGGTCAAAACCACACCTTAATATAGGTACAATTGGTCACGTTGACCACGGAAAGACGACTTTGACAGCTGCAATTACAAAGGTTCTTGCCGAGCAGGGATTGGCAGAGGTTAAAGATTTCGCGTCTATCGATAACGCTCCTGAAGAAAAAGAAAGGGGTATCACAATTAACACTGCTCACGTTGAGTATCAAACTGCTAACCGTCACTACGCTCACGTTGACTGTCCAGGTCACGCTGATTACGTAAAGAACATGGTAACGGGTGCTGCTCAGATGGACGGAGCGATCTTGGTTGTTGCTGCGACTGATGGTCCTATGCCACAGACAAGAGAGCACATCCTTTTGGGTCGTCAGGTAGGTGTTCCACGAATTGTTGTTTTCATGAACAAAGTGGACATGGTTGACGATGCTGAACTTCTTGAACTAGTTGAAATGGAGATCAGAGAACTTCTTTCATTCTATGAGTATGATGGAGACAACGCTCCAATCATCCAGGGTTCTGCTCTAGGTGCTCTTAACGGAGAAGAAAAATGGGTTAACACTGTAAAAGAATTGATGGATGCAGTTGATAACTACATTGAAATTCCTCCAAGAGAAGTTGACAAGGATTTCTTAATGCCGGTTGAGGATGTATTCTCTATTACAGGTAGAGGTACTGTTGCTACTGGAAGAATTGAATCAGGTGTTATCAACTCAGGTGATGAAGTTCAGATCATGGGTATGGGTGACGAAGATCAAAAATCAGTTGTAACTGGTGTTGAGATGTTCAGAAAGATTTTGGATAGAGGAGAAGCTGGTGACAACGTAGGTTTGTTGTTGAGAGGTATTGAGAAGACTGATATCAGCAGAGGTATGGTAATTGCCAAGCCTGGATCAATCACTCCTCACACTGAGTTCAAAGCTGAGGTTTATATCCTTAAGAAAGAAGAAGGTGGCCGTCATACGCCATTCCACAACAAGTATCGTCCACAGTTCTACTTGAGAACGACTGACGTTACAGGTGAGATCTTCCTAGAAGAAGGTAGAGAAATGGTAATGCCTGGTGACAACGTATCAATCACTGTTAAGTTGATCGTGCCTGTAGCCCTTAACAAAGGTCTTAGGTTTGCTATCAGAGAAGGTGGTAGAACAGTTGGTGCCGGTCAGGTTACTGAGATTATAAAGTAATTGACTATTTGAATCATGGACGGAGGCCTTAGTGCCTCCTTCTGTGGTCAATTACGGGTGTAGCTCAATTGGTAGAGTAGTGGTCTCCAAAACCATTGGCTGGGAGTTCGAGTCTCTCCACCCGTGCAATTATTGAAAAAGAGGGATGTCGAAAATTAGGACATATATAGAGGAGTCATATGACGAGTTGATGCACAAGGTATCTTGGCCAACTTGGAAAGAACTTCAGAGCAGTGGTGTGGTTGTATTTGTTGCTTCCATCATTATTGCCCTGTTGATTTTTGTTATGGACTTCTCCTTTAACAATTTAATGGAATTGATATACAAGAATTTCTCATAAGATAGGAATGGCAGAAAACGGAAAACACTGGTATGTTGTGAGAGCCATTAGTGGCAAAGAAAAGAAGGTGCGTGATTACATCGAAGATGAAATCGCACGCAGCGGTCTTTCCGATTTTGTTTCTAAAGTTCTTATCCCGACTGAGAAAATCTACCAGATCAGAAATGGCAAGAAAATCAGTAAGGAAAGGAGCTTCTTTCCGGGTTACATACTGATCGAAGCTGAACTGACGGGTGAAGTTCCACACATTATACGTGGTGTGAACGGAGTTATCGGATTTCTGGGTGCCGAAAAAGGTGGCGATCCGCTTCCAATGCGCCAGAGTGAGGTGAACAGAATCCTTGGTAAGGTCGATGAATTGGCCGAAAGTGAAGAGGAATTGAACATTCCTTATATCGTTGGAGAAACGGTGAAAGTGATCGATGGTCCTTTCAATGGTTTTTCCGGCAGTATTGAGAAAATAAACGAGGAGAAAAAGAAACTCGAGGTGATGGTTAAGATTTTCGGTAGAAAACAACCATTGGAGTTGAGCTTTCTTCAAGTAGAAAAAGAATCATAATAACAAGGATTAATAAATAGCCATGGCTAAAGAAGTAAGTGGATTAATCAAATTGCAGATCAGAGGTGGAGCGGCAAACCCATCTCCTCCGGTTGGACCAGCACTTGGTGCAAAGGGAGTGAATATAATGGAGTTCTGTAAGCAATTTAACGGAAGAACCCAGGACAAAGCCGGACAGGTACTACCTGTTATCATTACGGTATATTCTGACAAGTCTTTCGATTTTATAATCAAGACTCCACCGGTAGCTGTTCAATTGTTGCAAGCTGCCAAAATTAAATCGGGCTCATCCGAACCAAACAGGATGAAAGTTGCGAAAGTTGGTTGGGACCAGGTAAGAACTATTGCAGAGGACAAGATGCAGGATTTGAACTGTTTCGAAGTTGAATCTGCCATGAGAATGGTTGCCGGAACTGCCAGAAGTATGGGAATAACTATTAAAGGAGCAGCTCCTTTTTAATTGAGGAATTATGGCGAGGTTAACAAAAAATCAAAAAGCTGCTGCTGAAAGATATAATCAGCAGGAAGTATATGGGCTTGAGGAAGCCACACAGATCTTGAAAGATATCACAAAGACGAAGTTCGATGCTTCAGTTGATATCGATGTGAAGTTGGGTGTGGATCCAAGAAAAGCGAATCAAATGGTAAGAGGTACCGTAGCTCTTCCTCATGGAGTTGGTAAATCAGTTAAGGTTCTTGCTCTTGTTACTCCAGATAAGGAGGATGAGGCCAAGGAAGCCGGTGCTGATTTCGTAGGACTTGACGAATTTGTTGAGAAGATCAAAGGAGGATGGACTGACGTTGATGTTATCGTAACGATGCCGAGTGTGATGGGTAAAGTTGGTGCTTTGGGTAAGGTTCTTGGACCAAGAGGTTTGATGCCAAATCCTAAGTCTGGAACTGTTACTATGGACATTGGTAAAGCGGTAACGGAAATTAAAGCCGGTAAGGTTGATTTCAAAGTTGACAAATATGGAATCATTCATTCTACAGTTGGTAGAGCATCGTTCGATGCAGACAAACTGAAGGATAATGTGAACGAAATGATGTCGACAATTTTGAGATTGAAGCCTACTTCATCTAAAGGGACTTATGTTCAGAGCGTGACTTTGTCATCTACAATGAGTCCTGGAGTAAAAGTTCAGACTAAATCATTCTCAGCTTAAAACAGAAAGAAATGACAAGAGAAGAAAAACAACAGGAAATCAAAGCTCTTGAGCAAACGATAAGTGATAACAATGTTATCTACCTGTCAGATATTTCGGCCCTGGATGCTGAAACGACTTCTAAACTGAGGAGACTTGCCCATAATAAGGGAGTTAAACTTCAGGTTGTAAAAAATACCCTCCTCAAGAAGGCATTGGAAAATGTTGAGGCGGATTACGAACCTTTTTATGTTACGCTAAAAGGAAATACATCTATAATGACTTCAGAGGTGGGAAATGCTCCCGCTAAGTTGATCAAGGAGTTTAGAAAGAAAAACGATAAGCCTATCCTTAAAGGAGCTTACATCGATGAGTCTTTCTATATCGGAGATGATCAACTTGACGTTCTCGCTACACTGAAATCTAAGGATGAGTTGATTGGAGAGATCATTACGTTGCTCCAGTCGCCTGCGAAAAATGTGGTTTCTGCTTTGCAGTCGGGATCACAGACAATCGCTGGAATTGTTAAGACCCTTGGTGAGAGGGAAAACTAATTTGTACGCACTCTATCAATATATATTCAATAATAACTGTATAAAAACCAATTAAAATGGCCGAATTGAAAGAATTAGCAGATCAGCTAGTAAGTCTATCTGTTAAGGATGTAAATGAGTTAGCTTCAATCTTGAAGGACGAGTATGGCATCGAACCAGCTGCTGCTGCTGTTGCAGTTGCAGGTCCTGCTGCTGGTGGTGGCGACGGCGCTGCTGCAGAGGAAAAATCTGAGTTTGATGTAATTCTTTCTAACGCTGGAGGTTCTAAGCTTGCTGTTGTTAAGCTTGTAAAAGAACTTACTGGATTGGGACTTAAAGAGGCCAAAGACTTAGTTGATGGTGCACCTAAGCCAATTAAGGAAGGTGTTGCTAAAGACGAAGCTGAAGCACTCAAAAAACAACTAGAGGAAGCAGGAGCGGAAGTTGAACTTAAGTAAGACGACGTCTCCTCTTCAATATAATTGATGGTTTAACCCCGAGTCAGGATTGGCTCGGGGCTAAGCCTTTTTTGCATTTTTCGTATTGTTAATCAAAACGTTCCTTTAATGGCTGCAACTGCTGCAAAAAATAAAAGAGCTGAAAGGGTCAACTTCGGTTCTATAAAAAATAAACTGATATATCCGGATTTCCTGGATATTCAATTAAAATCTTTTCAGGATTTCTTCCAGTTAGAGACTACTCCGGAAAACAGAGTAGAAGAAGGTCTCTACAGGGTATTCAGTGAGAATTTCCCTATTACTGATGCTAGAAATCAATTCGTACTTGAGTTCCTGGATTACTTTATTGATCCACCTCGTTACACGATTGCTGAATGTATTGAAAGAGGACTGAGCTACTCAGTTCCTTTGAAGGCTAAACTGAAGCTGTACTGTACAGATCCAGAGCACGAAGATTTCGAAACCATTGTTCAGGATGTATATCTGGGAACCATCCCTTATATGACACCAAAGGGAACATTTGTGATCAACGGTGCGGAAAGAGTGATCGTTTCTCAGTTGCACAGATCTCCTGGTGTATTCTTTAGCCAGAGCAGACACGCAAATGGTACGAAGCTTTATTCAGCCAGGGTAATTCCTTTTAAAGGATCTTGGATTGAATTCGCCACAGATATCAACTCTGTGATGTATGCTTACATCGACAGAAAGAAAAAGTTACCTGTAACAACACTATTGAGAGCCATTGGATACGAGTTTGATAAGGACATCCTCGATATCTTCGATTTGGCCGACAATGTGAAAGTATCTAAATCAGGTCTTAAAAAGGTCATGGGACGAAAACTTGCAGCACGTGTCCTTAAGACCTGGGTTGAAGACTTCGTGGATGAAGATACGGGTGAAGTTGTTTCTATCGAACGTAACGAAGTGATTCTTGACAGGGATACTATCCTAGAAAATGAGCATATCGAAATGATCGTTGAATCAGGTGCCAAGAATATTATCCTTCACAAGGAGAATATTAATACGGCTGATTTCGCCATTATTTATAACACACTTCAGAAGGATCCGTCAAACTCTGAGAAAGAAGCAGTTGAACATATTTATCGTCAGCTTAGAAATTCTGAGCCACCGGACGAGGAGACTGCAAGAGGAGTAATTGATAAACTATTCTTCTCTGAGCAGAGATACGATCTTGGTGAAGTAGGTAGATACAGAATCAACAAGAAACTGAATCTGGAGATTGATCAGGATATTAAGATTCTTACAAAAGAAGACATCATCTCTATCATCAAGTATTTGATCGAACTTATCAACTCTAAAGCTGATATCGATGATATCGATCACTTGAGTAACAGAAGGGTAAGAACAGTAGGTGAGCAGTTGAACAATCAATTCGGTGTGGGTCTGGCCAGAATGGCAAGAACGATCCGTGAGAGAATGAATGTGAGAGACAATGAAGTCTTTACTCCGGCTGATCTTATCAATGCCAAGACTTTGTCGTCTGTGATCAACTCATTCTTCGGAACAAACCAGTTGAGCCAGTTTATGGATCAGACGAATCCATTGGCTGAGATCACGCACAAAAGAAGGATGTCGGCACTTGGACCTGGTGGTCTTTCGAGAGAAAGAGCCGGTTTCGAGGTAAGGGATGTTCACTATACTCACTACGGTCGACTTTGTCCGATTGAAACACCGGAAGGTCCGAACATTGGACTGATCTCATCACTTTGTGTATATGCCAAAGTGAACAGACTTGGCTTCATCGAGACACCATATAGAAAAGTTAAAGAAGGAAAAGTAAGTCTTGCCAAATCAGACATCACGTATTTGAGTGCTGAAGAGGAAGACATGCAGACCATTGCTCAGGCAAATGCCAAGGTAGATGACAAGGGTAACTTCGAAACTGACAGAGTTAAAGCGCGTTATGAAGGTGACTTCCCGGTTGTAGAGCCGAAAGAGATCACTTTGATGGACGTTTCTCCAAACCAGATCGCTTCGATTGCGGCTTCGTTGATTCCTTTCCTTGAGCACGATGATGCGAACAGGGCTCTGATGGGATCTAACATGCAGCGTCAGGCCGTTCCGCTTCTTCAACCTGAATCTCCAATCGTAGGTACAGGTCTTGAAGAGCAAGTGGCCGTTGACTCAAGAGTATTGATCAATGCTGAAGGCGACGGAGTTGTTGACAGTGTTGATGCGAATGAGATTGTGATCAAGTACAAGCAGACTGAGGGTGACCAGTTGGTGAGCTTCAGCGATGAGTACAAGACGTATAGATTGACTAAGTTCCAGAAGACGAATCAAAGTACTTCGGTTAATATTCGTCCGATCGTTAAGAAAGGTCAGAAAGTAACAAAAGGACAGGTTCTTTGTGAAGGTTTTGCCACACAGGATGGAGAGCTTGCTCTGGGTAGAAACCTGAAAGTGGCCTTCATGCCATGGAAAGGTTACAACTTCGAGGATGCCATTGTGATTTCTGAAAAGGTTGTAAGAGAAGATTGGTTTACTTCTATTCATGTTGAAGAATACTCACTTGAAGTAAGAGACACGAAAAGAGGAGTTGAAGAACTGACAAATGATATTCCAAATGTTTCTGAAGAAGCTACTAAAGATCTTGACGAAAACGGACTGATCAGAATTGGAGCTGAAGTTAAGGAAGGAGATATCATTATTGGAAAGATCACACCTAAAGGTGAGACAGATCCAACTCCTGAAGAAAAACTTCTGAGAGCCATCTTCGGTGACAAAGCCGGTGATGTGAAGGATGCTTCATTGAAGGTTTCTCCATCAGTTAAAGGCGTTGTAATCGACAAGAAACTTTTCGCCAGAGCCATCAAAGACAGAAAGGCCAGGGCTGAAGAGAAAAATCTTCTTGCCAAGATGGATGAGAAGTTCAACAAGGATATGGCCGAATTGAAGACCAGACTTGTTGAGAAACTTTATTCACTTGTAAGTGGAAAATCTTGTCCGGGTGTAAACAACTTCTACAATGAAGAAATCATTCCGAAAGGAACGAAGTATTCTGTAAAAGTTCTTCAGGGTATTGAAGACTACTCTATTGTAGATCCTTCAAACTGGACAAGAGATGATGACAAGAACAAGCTTATCAAGCAGTTGTTCCACAACTACAACTTGAAAGCGACAGAGATTCTTGGATATTACAAAAGAGAGAAATATGCCCTTTCAGTAGGTGATGAGCTTCCAACAGGAATCATCAAAATGGCTAAGGTTTACCTTGCTAAGAAAAGAAAACTGAAGGTAGGTGATAAGATGGCCGGACGTCACGGTAACAAAGGTATTGTGGCTAGAATTGTTCGTCAGGAGGATATGCCATTCCTTGATGACGGCACACCGGTTGACATTGTATTGAACCCATTGGGTGTACCATCGAGGATGAACCTTGGACAGATCTATGAAACTGTTCTTGGATGGGCCGGTGAGAAACTTGGAATGAAATTCTCAACTCCAATTTTCGACGGTGCTACATTGGATCAGATTAATGAGTATACCGACAAAGCCGGAGTTCCAAGATATGGAAGAACACATCTTTTCGATGGTGGTACCGGTGAGAAATTTGATCAGCCAGCTACGGTAGGAATTATCTACATGTTGAAGCTGGGTCACATGGTTGACGATAAAATGCATGCGAGATCCATTGGACCTTACTCACTTATTACTCAGCAACCACTGGGTGGTAAGGCACAGTTTGGTGGACAGCGATTCGGTGAAATGGAGGTATGGGCTCTTGAAGCATTCGGAGCTGCGAACATCCTTCAGGAAATCCTTACGATCAAGTCTGATGATGTTCAGGGAAGATCGAAGGCTTACGAGGCAATTGTGAAAGGCGAGGTAATGCCGAAGCCAGGAATTCCGGAATCATTCAATGTATTGTTGCATGAATTGAGAGGATTGGGACTGAACATTTCACTTGAAGAATAAAGTATTAAGATCTAACAGATATAAAAACATGGCTTTTAAGAGAGATAATAAAATCAATAGCGATTTCTCAAAAATTGTAATCAGCCTGGCATCACCGGAAATGATCCTGGAAAAATCCAGCGGTGAGGTATTAAAGCCTGAGACAATTAACTATCGTACATACAAACCGGAGAGAGACGGTTTGTTCTGTGAGAGAATTTTTGGTCCTGTAAAGGATTGGGAATGTCACTGCGGTAAATACAAGAGAATCCGATATAAAGGTATTGTTTGTGACCGTTGTGGAGTTGAAGTAACGGAGAAGAAAGTACGTAGAGAAAGAATGGGACACATTTCACTGGTTGTTCCAGTTGCTCACATTTGGTACTTCAAATCACTGCCTAACAAAATCGGTTACCTTCTTGGTCTTCCAACGAAGAAGCTTGATTCAATCATTTATTATGAAAGATATGTGGTTATTCAGGCAGGCGAAGCTACTAATGCAGAAGGCGAACCATGGAACTATCTAGATTTCCTTACGGAGGAAGAATATCTGGATACTCTGGAAAAACTTCCTAAGGAGAATCAATACCTGGATGACAATGATCCGAATAAATTCATTGCCAAGATGGGTGCTGAGGCATTGTTCGAATTGTTGAGAAGACTTGATCTAGACTCACTTTCATATCAACTGAGAGATAAGGCAAGCAACGAGACTTCACAGCAAAGGAAGAATGAAGCCTTGAAAAGACTTCAGGTTGTTGAATCGTTCAGACAGGCAAATGAGCACGTTGAGAACAGACCGGAATGGATGATCGTTAAGGTTGTTCCGGTTATTCCACCGGAATTGAGACCATTGGTTCCGTTGGATGGAGGAAGATTCGCAACATCTGACTTGAATGACCTTTACAGAAGGGTTATCATCAGAAACAACCGATTGAAGAGGTTGATCGAGATCAAAGCACCGGAAGTAATCCTTCGAAACGAGAAGAGGATGCTTCAGGAAGCTGTGGATTCATTGTTCGATAATTCAAGAAAATCAAGTGCTGTTAAGACTGATTCAAACAGAGCGCTGAAATCATTGAGTGACAGTTTGAAAGGAAAGTCGGGTCGATTCCGTCAGAACCTTCTTGGTAAAAGGGTTGATTATTCTGCACGTTCTGTAATCGTTGTAGGTCCTGAATTGAAACTGCACGAATGTGGTCTTCCAAAAGATATGGCTGCTGAGCTATACAAGCCATTTATCATCAGGAAGCTGATTGAAAGAGGAATTGTTAAAACGGTTAAGTCGGCGAAAAAGATCGTTGACAAGAAAGAAGCCGTGATCTGGGATATCTTGGAAAATGTGTTGAAAGGCCACCCGGTTCTTCTGAACAGGGCCCCGACTCTTCACAGATTAGGTATCCAGGCATTCCAACCAAAACTTATTGAAGGTAAAGCCATTACTCTTCACCCACTTGTTTGTACGGCATTCAACGCCGACTTCGATGGTGACCAGATGGCCGTTCACCTTCCACTTGGAAATGCTGCCATTCTTGAGGCACAGATCCTTATGCTTGCTTCTCACAACATCCTTAACCCTGCCAATGGTTCACCGGTAACGGTCCCATCACAGGATATGGTACTTGGTCTTTATTACATGACCAAAGTGAGAAAGAGTTCGAAGGAATTTGTTGTCAAAGGAGAAGGTAAGACATTCTACTCTGCCGAGGAAGTGATCATTGCACACAATGAAGGTCAGTTGGATCTTCATGCTGAGATCAAAGTGATGATGGGAGAAGGTGAGGATCGTAAAATGATTGACACAACAACTGGACGAGTACTCTTCAACAGAGTAGTTCCAAAGGGTGCTGCATACATCAACGAGGTCCTTACAAAGAAATCACTTCGTGAGATCATTGGAGAAGTTCTTTATCAGACAGGTACGGCAGAAACTGCTCAATTCCTTGATGATATCAAGCAACTTGGATTTACTATGTCATTCAAAGGTGGACTTTCGTTCAACCTTGCTGATGTAGTTGTTCCGGAAGAGAAAGACGAAATGATCTCTAAGGCTCATACTCAGGTTGAGGAAGTAATGAATAACTATAACATGGGATTCATTACCAATAATGAGAGATACAATCAGATCATTGATATCTGGACGCATACAAATACAAGATTGACTTCGAATCTGATGAACAGGTTGCAGAGTGACAACCAGGGATTCAACTCGATCTATATGATGTTCGACTCTGGTGCGAGGGGTAGTAAAGAGCAGATTCGTCAGCTCTCAGGAATGAGGGGTCTGATGGCCAAGCCACAGAAATCCGGATCATCAGGACAGGAAATTATTGAGAACCCGATCCTTTCGAACTTTAAGGAAGGTCTTTCAATTCTTGAGTACTTTATTTCTACTCACGGTGCCCGTAAAGGTCTTGCCGATACGGCCCTTAAAACTGCCGATGCCGGTTATCTTACAAGACGACTTGTTGACGTTGCTCAGGATGTTGTTATCCTTGATGAGGATTGCGGAACCTTGAGAGGACTGAATATGTCGGCCCTTGTTAAGGACGATGAAGTAGTTGAAACTTTATACGATAGAATTCTTGGTAGAACAAGTGTTCACGATGTCTATCATCCGAATTCAGGCGACTTGATCGTAAGTTCTGGTGAAGAAATCGTTGAGAAAGTAGCGAGAGAAATTGAGGAATCTCCAATTGAAGAAATCGAGATCAGGTCTGTATTGACTTGTGAGTTGAAGAGAGGAGTTTGTTCTAAGTGTTACGGAAGGAACCTTGCCAGTGGTAAGATGGTTCAAAAAGGTGAGGCTGTAGGTGTAATTGCTGCTCAGTCCATTGGTGAACCAGGTACACAGCTGACTCTTCGTACATTCCACGTGGGTGGTACGGCTTCTAAGATTGCCGATGAGTCAAGAATCGAAGCCAAATACGATGGTATCCTTGAAGTTGACGAGCTTAGAACTGTTAAGAGTGAAGACAGCGAAGGAAACAAGATCGAAATCGTAATTGGTAGATCTGCTGAAATGAAGATCGTTGACAAGAATACAAACATTGCATTGACAACGAATAACATTCCTTACGGAGCCAGATTGTATGCCAAGAACAACAAGGCCATCAAAAAGGGTGACCTTATCTGTGACTGGGATCCATACAACGCTGTGATCATCGCTGAAAATGCGGGTAACATTAAATTTGAGAACATTATCGACGGTGTTACTTATAAGGAAGAGACAGATGAGCAGACTGGATTTAAGGAGAAAGTAATCATCGATACAAAAGACAAAAAGACCATTCCTTCTATCAAGATCATTGACAAGAAGAAAGAGGTACTTAAGTCTTACAACATTCCGGTAGGAGCCCACATCGTAGTAGATGATAACGACAAGATAGAATCTGGAAAGATCATCGTTAAGATCCCAAGGGTATCCGGTATGATGGGTGATATCACCGGTGGTCTGCCAAGGGTAACTGAATTGTTCGAAGCGAGAAATCCATCCAATCCGGCTGTTGTGTCTGAGATCGATGGTATCGTTTCTTACGGTAAGATCAAGAGAGGTAACAGAGAGATCATTGTAACTTCAAGAACCGGTGAGGTTAAGAAGTATCTGATCAACTTGTCTAAACACATCCTTGTTCAGGAGAATGACTTCGTTAGAGCTGGAACCAGCCTATCTGATGGATCAACAACTCCTGCCGATATCCTTGCAATTAAAGGTCCAACTAAGGTACAGGAATATCTTGTGAATGAGATTCAGGAAGTATACCGACTACAGGGTGTGAAGATCAATGACAAGCACTTTGAAGTAATCGTTCGTCAGATGATGAGAAAGGTAACGATCTCAGATCCGGGTGACACGAGGTTCCTTGAAAATCAGATCACGAATAAGACTGAATTCATGGAAGAAAACGATGAAATCTTCGGACAAAAGATCGTTGTTGAGCCAGGAGATTCTGAAAACTTGAAGAAAGGTCAGATCATCACTGCAAGAAAACTCAGAGATGAGAATTCAAGGTTGAAGAGACAGGATAAGCAAGCTGTTGAAGCTAGAGATGCTGTTCCTGCAACTTCTTCACCAATTCTACAGGGTATTACGAGAGCGTCGCTTCAAACGCAAAGCTTTATTTCGGCGGCTTCCTTCCAGGAAACTACGAAAGTTCTGAACGAAGCTTCTGTAAATGGTAAGATCGATGGTCTTCTCGGATTGAAAGAAAACGTTATTGTTGGTCACTTGATCCCTGCCGGTACCGGTTTGAGAGATTATGACAATCTAATTGTTGGATCTCAGGAAGAGTTTGACAAATTGAAGGCCGAGGCTGAAGGAACAGAAGCTGAATCAGTGAATGCTGAGGAAGTAGATAGCGAAAAATAATGGACGAGAAGGAACTTCAGGAAGGTAAGCTGAACATTGAGTTATCTGAAGAGGTAGCCGATGGGGTATATTCAAATTTGGTGATTATCAGCCATTCGAATACCGAGTTTGTAATGGACTTTGTGAAGGTTATGCCGGGAATGCCGAAGGCCAAGGTTAAGTCTAGAGTCTTAATGACTCCGCAACACGCGAAAAGACTTAAGCAGGCGCTGGAGGATAATATTTCAAAATTTGAATCCTTACACGGAGAGATAAAGGAGATAGAATCGGCCAATTTTCCACTGAATTTCGGTGGTCCGGCCGGAGAGGCGTAAGTTTATTAGCATATATTAGATGGAGACCCGCTTCAGCAATGGAGCGGGTTTTTTGTTAGTCGGTAGTCATTAGTCGTTAGTCGTCAGTTGACTTTTGTCAGGTCAATTGAAATCTCAAATCTTAAATCGTTAATCTGAAATCAATCCCTCCATTTTCCACCTTCTTTGGCCTTGCCATAATGCGGTGGTATGAGCAGCTTTTCCATTTCCTCATAATCCTCTACACTTTTGAAAGAGATTCGGGAAACAGTATACTTGAAAGATTCGTAAGACATTGAATCCCAGTGGATTTCTGTTCGATGGTACTTGCGAGTCATCCAATAGCTGTAAGCACTGCTGGAAAGAAGTAAAACCGAAAGTGCAATTGCCCTGACTCTCTTTTTCATCATCCAATCTATTAGTGCTGCGAGAGGAAATGCCATTAGACTATAATACTGAATCATAGATCTGTTTCCAAAGCTTCCGCCGAACCACCAGCACCACCAAGATGACATGACATAGATGGTGATCAAAATGGTAAAAAATATGACTGGAGGTACTTTTTTTCCATTTTTCATTTTCATGAAGAAGGCAAGAGAAGCGAAAATCATCAGGGGAGTATAGATCATCCAACCTTTTCGGAAACTGAATAGAAAATCCCAGAATTTGGGTTCGAGAAAATAGAATCTTTCATTGCCGTATGCGTAAAAGAAATAATCCCCAGTCATTATCTTCATGTAATACAGATAAGGGAGAATCGGAATTAAAAAGAGTAATAGGGCAATAGTCAAGACCTTCCATTTCGATAATAGGACTATAATTCTATTCTTAAGATCATCTATGTTGTAAACAGCCCAGAAGAAAGGTATGGTAATTATTATAGCTTCCGAAGCACGTGTAAGAAAGACCAGGCCACATAGAAATGCCAGCAGATAAAGATCCCGGTTATTTTGGGTCTTCCAATACCGGTCACTGAGAAAAATGATGGCACTGAAGAGTGTGAATAAATAGGAATGAGGGAATGCACCTTCGAGTATAGTGTAGTGAGTAAGATTCGTCCCGAAGAAAATCAGTAATGAAGCCATGAGGGAAGCGAACTTGCTGAAATATGAATTCAGAACATTGATTAATAGGTAGAATCCCAAACAGACAAAAAGCAATGTGCCTATCCTGTTGAATAGGCTGTGTGTCCTTGTCAAACCAAATTTGGCGTAGTCACTTTCGTCCGAGCTGAATAGTTCTGCTAACAGATAGAATGGACTGTAAAGTATTGCCATTCCAAATGTGTATTTAGGAATTCGATTTCCATTTTCGAGTTGCTCCAAACCGGCTTGCGGTTGGGATTGCTTTTGAAATTTTATATCGTCATTCTTAAAAAAAGCCGGTAAATAACTATAGTAAATGGCTACATCGCTTGTGAACTGATAAACAGGCTTATTCATCTGATTATACGTCCAGGATTTGAGCTGAGTGAGAGAAAAAATGAAAATGATAAGAACGCAAAGCACTGCATTCCAGTTCTTTGCCAACATTATTCCATCATTTTTTGATTGAAGAGAATATATCCAAGATGGAACATTATGGTGTAGTTCTCGGGTTCACCTCTTGGGAATTCCTCATTAAAATTGTCGTAGTAGTTAAAATTCACAGCAATCTGAGTAAAGTTTAGGTCGTAAACCAAGGTGAATGAACCAATGAAATAACGATTATCCACCACATCATCGTATGCGACATTTCCCTCGCTGTTCACAACAATCTCTTTGAGAGGTTGAAACATGAATCCCTCAAGTCGGGCATCCAAGTTTTTAATGGGTGTGTATATTGCTCGGATTCCAACTGCCCCGTATTGATGTGCCCTGAATTTCGATCTGAATATCGTCTTACTTTCGGGAATGGGCTCAAAACCTGGAGTTGAAAGCAGGGTAGAGGCATAATTGCTGAAAAAAGGTTGATCGGAATACACCCCTTCTGCCATGAAGCCATATTTGAACCTGCCTGCTGAAAAATATTGATCAAACCTGGCCTTTATTCTAAACCATTCATGATCAAGCTCAACGATCGAATCACCAAAATGTCCGGGTGTGGTCTCTTCATGACCTGTTGTAAAACTTCCCTTGACCAGAAAATAACTTCCCTTGTTGGCATATTGTTTTCGATTCAATGAATTTCTTTCGAAATAACTGTAAAGAGTTGTATTGTCAAATCTGGTTATGTCCGTTGTATCAAATCGCGTGAATTCATTGTCTTGATAGTACTCGTATTTTACATTACCAAAATTTCCATTGAAACCGAGTTTGCCTTTATACGAGACCGGAAAAGTAAGACCGGCCTGAGCATAACTTTCTCGCTGAATGAGGTAAGATGGTGATGATTCCTCAATAAGAAATGCCGAATTCTGGAAGTAATCCCATTTGTTGAATGTATAGGATCCGTGCATCTGAAATGGAAGAAAAGTAGGGAAGTCAAACTTCACAAGACCATGACCTGAACTATAAAACTTTCCAAAATAAGTATTGCCGTAAAGCGTCATTGGTACACTGCTCAGGTTGTTATACTGGAGTCCGACAAACCCTTCATTTACCGCCATTGTACTTATGTTTCCACCAAATGAAATAAAGAAGTTTTTCCCTTTTTTAACCTTGAGGTTCAGAATAAATCCTTGCAAGCTGTCGCTAAAAATCAATTGAGGATAAATTCGCAAGATCTTATCATCAGAAGCCAGTTTCAAGATCTCAGATTCAAAATCTTGAAATATCAGTTCGTCATCTTCTTTAAAGCGAAGAGATTTCAATATGTACTTCTCTTCTGACTGCGACAATCCTTCAACCTGAATCTTCTTTATTTTCAGGCTTGGCTCTTTCTGTCTGAAATTTTGTCGCATTGATTTTAAATCATCTGAATCTCTTCGGGCTGGCAGGTACATTTTAATCGAATCAATTTTTTCGATGGTGGCATCGTAACCAATTTTCACAACACCTTCTACATTGCTGAAATCGAGCAATGCCACTTGAGAAGCCGGTGGTTCAATTACAAAACCTTTTTCGCAATTGATCTCATATTCAGTATCATATGACATCATTGAGCGAATTTGCGACAACACATTATCTTCCTCTGGTGCCTCAAAATTGTAAGAAACATTGCTGCCGATTATATAATCAGGTTCGAATTCTTCACAAAGGGTAGAAACAGGAAAATTATCATATAACCCGCCATCATAAAGCAATTTTCCATCCACACTTATCGGATTGAGATAAAATGGATAGGAAATGGAGGCGCGTATTGCGGTTGGAAGATCACCATTCCGGAAAGTATAGGATTGTTTGGTAGTAATGTCAGATGCTAAACAACGGAAAGGAATCATGAGATCATCGAAGTTGTCTTTACTTGCTGCCGAAGGACCTGAGAATATTTCAGCAAGGCCAAAATCAAGGGAAGTTGAATTGATAATATTTGTCGGGAGGTTGGACTCGAGAATTGAATCAGGACTCACTTTTAACTTCACCCAGGACGCATCATCTTGTAATTTTTTAAAATAATGTACATACCTGTCATCGATCTTTCCGGAAGCCCAAAGTTTAAATTGATCCGACTTGAATATAGCCTCCATTTCTTCCGTCGAATATCCGGAAGCGTAAAGCGCACCGACAAGAGCACCCATAGATGTGCCAGAAATGTAGTCTATGGGAATGTTGTTTTCTTCAAGCGCTCTAATGAAGCCGATATGCGCCAATCCACTTCCGCCTCCTCCACTCAATACAACACCTACTTTTTGAGCCTGAGTCCCAGAAATTAGGATAAGAAGTGTCATGGCCAAAAGGCTGACAAATTTCTTCCATCCAACTGAATTCAACATTATTTGAGGACTCTTAAGGTAAATTGTTCGGCGATTACAATTCCCGTTAAAGGTATCAAATCTTAGGCTTAGACTTGTTCTGCCTCGAAGAAAATGATCTACTTCAGGGCGTCAATAATGTCTTGCATGGTAATGATATGAAAATCACCACCTTCTTTTTCAATGAGAACAGCCTGATTTTCTTTATTCAGTTTCTGACTGATGTCATCTATCTCGCTTTCTGATTTCATGATTGGAAAAGGCTCCTTCATGATCTCTTCCACACTGGCCGAAGTAATATGAGGTTGTTCGAGCAATTTTCTAAAAACGCTGCTTTCATCAAGTGAACCAACAAAACTTCCATTTTCTCGAACAGGCAACTGCGATATATTGTATGCAGACATTTTCTCAATTGCTGCAGAAATGGTGTCTTTGGCGTCTACCGTGATCAGTTTTTTACCTTCATGTTTGCGAATAATATCTGAGGCCAGTGGCACTTCTTCGTCCAGAAAACCTCTGTCTCTCATCCAGTCATCGTTGAAGATCTTTCCGACATATCTACTACCATGATCATGGAAAATGATCACTACAACATCATCTTCCGTAAGTTGATCAGATAACTGTAACAAGCCGGCCACAGCTGATCCGGCGGAATTTCCCATGAACAGTCCCTCTTCTTTGGCAAGTCTTCTTGTCATGACCATTCCATCCTTGTCGGTTACTTTCTCAAAATGATCGATCAGGTCAAATTCCACATTGGCGGGAAGAATGTCTTCGCCAATTCCTTCCGTCAGGTAAGAATAGATCTCCGATTCGTCAAACTCACCTGTTTTCATGATATTTCTTAAAGACAGAACCATATGTGTCTATACCCCATACTTTGATGTCGGGATTCTGCTCTTTCAAATACTTGGCTGTTCCCGAAATTGTTCCTCCGGTTCCTACACCAACAACAAGGTGGGTGATCTTTCCCTCAGTCTGTTTCCAGATCTCAGGTCCGGTTTGCTCATAATGAGCCTTTCTGTTTGAAAGATTGTCATACTGATTTGGGTAGAATGAATTGGGAATTTTTTCATTCAATGCCTTGGCAACAGAATAATATGATCTGGGATCGTCGGCAGCCACATTGGTAGGAGTTACAACAACTTCGGCTCCCATAGCCCTGAGTATGTCCATTTTTTCCTTCGACTGTTTGTCGGGCATGGTACAGATCAGTTTGTAACCTTTTGCAATGGCGGCCAAGGCCAATCCCATTCCTGTGTTTCCTGAAGTCCCTTCGATAATGGTCCCGCCTGGTTTAAGCAGTCCTTCTTTTTCAGCGTCTTCCACCATCTGAACAGCCATTCTGTCTTTGATAGAGTGTCCGGGATTGAAGGTCTCAACCTTAGCCAAAACCAGGGCTGGAACGTCTTTCGTGATCTTGTTGATTTTGACCAGAGGAGTATCTCCAATGGTTTCCAGTATGTCGTTGTAGTATTCCATGTTCTTATTCGTGGTGCAAAAGTATTAAATACTCCAGCCCCTTATTCGAATTTGATCACTTTTACCACGTTTATTCTTGAAATTATCTGGGATGGTAGGATGAGAGCAATAAAACACAATAAAATGGTGCTTCCGTTGATCAATAACAGATCGAAAGCATCAATGCTAACAGGAACAGATGACAAGTAATATGATTCGACAGGAAGGGTAATAATCTCAAATTTCTCTTGCAGGAATGAAAGCCCCAGTCCGAAAAGATTTCCCCAGAATAATCCGGATATAAGAAGATAAATTCCCTGAAGGATAAAAATTCTTCGGATGGATGAATTTCTCCCTCCCATTGCTTTAAGAATCCCTATAGTACTACCTTTCTCAAGAATGAGAATAATGAGTGCGCTGATTCCGTTAATGGCCGCAACCAGTATCATTAGCGTGAGTATGATGATGAAATTTACATTTTGTAATTCAAGCCAATTGAAGATGTCGGGATGTTTCTCAAAAATGGTCATCGAATTGAGATTGTGAGGAATGCTCATATAGACTTCATTGTTCGTCTCTTCAATATCATCAAGGTCTTTCACTGCTACTTCATAACCGCTTACTTCATCGCTGGTCCATGAATTGATCTTTTGCAGCAAAGCAATATCAGTAAGAGCGATCAGTTCATCGAATTGACCAAATCCGGTTTCATAGATTCCTTTTACGGTGAGCTTTCTCACCCTGGGCGGATCCTGAATAAAATAGAGCAAAATATCATCGCCGGCCCTCACGTTAAGGGCTCGTGCTGACTTTGAAGAAAGAATGATCTCGTTATTTGATTGCTCAATTCCCGCTTCGCCTTCGATCATTTGGTCGTTGAAGAAGGACCAGTCGAAATCTTCATCCACACCTTTTAGAATATTGGCCTGAATATTTCCATCTTTCTTGAGAATTCCTGCTTTTGTTACAAAACGTTGTATGTGTGAAACGTTTTCCATCTGTACCAAAGCCTCGATTTCTTCGTTTTCATTAATAGGTTTAGTTTCGTAGGCATTCCGACTCTCATAATGGCTGATCTGAATATGTGAACCAAATCCAATGACCTTATTGCTGATTTCTTCTTTAAAACCCCGCACAACTGCTGCTGTAAGAATCATTACGGCACAGCTGAGAGCTATGGCCAGCACAGAAATGCGGACGACAGGACGTGTTCTGCGACCTCTTTTCCTTTCCCGGATGAGTTTATTTGCGATGAAAATTTCAAATTTGCGGTACAGCATGCTCACAATAATCGGTAAAAGTAGAAATATAGGTGGCATCATGACTTGCCTTGTCATTCTATTCTCTTTATTTTCCTTTCAAGCCAATGCCCAGTTCAAATCTGATGAGGTTGTACCCGGAGCAGAGCGCATTGACCTTTATTTGCCTTTGCTTCAACAGAAAAGAGTTGCAATTGTTGCCAATCATGCATCATATGTGGGAAGTAGCCATCTTTTGGATACTATGTTGAATTTAGGTGTAAGTGTGGTTAAAATATTCAGTCCGGAACACGGATTCAGAGGAAAGGCAGATGCCGGTGAACATCTCGACAATAGCATAGACAAAGAAACCGGAATACCTATTATTTCTCTCTATGGCGATAACAGGGAGCCCAGAAAAGATCAGATGCAGGGAATAGATATTATACTTTTTGATCTCCAGGACGTAGGAGTGAGGTTTTATACTTACATCTCCACATTGACCTATGTCATGAAGGCCTGTGCAGAATCGAACATCGATCTTATCGTTCTTGATCGCCCTAATCCAAATGGACATTATATTGATGGTCCTGTCCTTGAACCCAGGTTCAAATCTTTTGTCGGCATGCATGAAGTTCCTGTGGTATATGGCATGACAATTGGAGAGTATGGAATGATGGTCAAAGGGGAAAACTGGAATTCGACAGGTGAGTGCAACCTCAGAGTTATTCCGAATGGCAAATACGATCACAATACGTTTTATGAACTTCCCATTCGTCCTTCCCCCAATCTTCCGAATATGAGGTCCATATATCTCTATCCATCTATTTGTTTTTTCGAAGGAACCGTTGTCAGCGTTGGAAGAGGAACGGAATATCCATTTCAGGTCATTGGTCATCCGGATTACGCAATTGGCTCTTACATCTTTGTGCCCGAAAGTACGGAAGGCAGCAAAAATCCAAAGCTAAAAGGCAGAAACTGCTTTGGAATGAGCTTTACCAGTTGGCCCATGGACGAATTGAGGGAAATGAGGAGACTGAATCTGACGTATTTGATTTCATTCTATAACTACCTGCCAGTAAAGAAAGATTTCTTTATCAATTATTTCAATCTATTAGCTGGTAATGCTACGTTGAAACAGCAGATCATTGACGAAATTCCGGAAGAGGAAATACGCGCTTCATGGGAATTCGATCTTGAAAAATTCAAGAAGATCCGAGAGAAATATCTTCTTTATGAGGACTTTGAGGACAGAATAGACCTTAAATAGTCGATTTTCAATTAATTATCCTTATTTTTGCCGCCCCTAAAACGCCTGTTATCGGTAGACAGGTTTAATTAATCGCTCCTATTGATTACCGACTTGCAATGGGATACAAATGATAACTACATGGCTGAGACCATAGAAAAGAAGGAAGCGGCGAAGGAAGAACCAAAAAAATCTACTTCTGCTGCGGCCAAGAAAACGACTGCAGCGAAGTCTGCATCGAAAACAAGCACAAGCAAAACTGCTGCTAAATCAACTACCAAGAAAACTGCAGCAAAAACAACGGCAAAATCATCTACTGCCAAATCTACCACTGCAAAAACAACTGCTAAAAAAACCACAGCAAAGAAAACTGAGGAAAAAGAAGTTACTGCAGAGAAGCAGGCAGAAGCTGTAGAAGCGAAAGCTACTGAGACTGTTGTTGAAGAGACTCCAAAAGCAGAGTCTAAAGCAAAAAAGGCCGAACCAAAAGCGGAGAAAAAAGCTGCTCCGAAAAAGGAAGAGGTAAAAGAAGAAGAATTTAACTGGGATCTTGTTGGTAAGACCGGAGATGTTTACTCTGAGAAAGACCGAAAAGATCTTGAGAAAATGTATGACGATACACTTACTTCCATTGCCGTACAGGATGTAATCGATGGTACCATCGTTGCTATCACGGGCAAGGAAGCTGTTGTAAACGTTGGATATAAGTCTGACGGTGTTATTTCAATGTCAGAATTGAGGTACAACAAAGACCTTAAGATCGGAGATCAGGTTGAGGTATTTGTTGAGAGCCAGGAAGACAAGAACGGACAACTACTGCTTTCTCACACAAAGGCCAGAGCTCTTAGAGCCTGGGATAGAGTAAATGATGCCCTCAGCACACAAGAAGTAATTAAAGGTCATGTGAAGTGTAGAACGAAAGGTGGATTGATCGTTGATGTATTTGGTATCGAAGCATTCCTTCCGGGATCACAGATCGATGTGAAGCCGATCAGAGATTACGATATCTACGTTGACAAGACCATGGAATTCAAAGTTGTTAAGATCAACAAAGAATTCAAAAACGTGGTTGTATCTCACAAAGCTCTTATCGAAGCTGAACTTGAGGAACAGAAAAAACAAATTATTGCCAAGCTTGAGAAAGGTCAGGTACTTGAAGGAATCGTTAAGAACATCACTTCTTACGGTGTATTCATCGACCTTGGTGGTGTTGACGGATTGATCCACATTACAGATCTTTCATGGGGTAGAATCAACCATCCGGAAGAGATCGTTGAGTTGGATGAAAAAATCAACGTGGTAATTCTTGACTTCGATGATGACAAGAAGAGAATTGCTCTTGGATTGAAACAACTTCAGGATCATCCATGGGATAAACTTGATGAGAACATCAAAGTTGGTGATACAGTGAAAGGTAAAGTTGTAGTAGTTGCGGACTACGGTGCTTTCGTGGAAATTCAGCCTGGTGTTGAAGGACTAATCCACGTATCAGAGATTTCATGGTCGAACCACTTGAAGCCTGCACAGGAATTCTTCAAGGTTAGCGACGAAGTGGAAGCCAAAGTTCTTACGCTTGACAGAGAGGACAGAAAAATGTCACTTGGTATCAAGCAGTTGACTCCGGATCCATGGGAGAACATCGAAAACGATTACGCTGTTGAGTCTAAGCACACTGGTAAAGTAACCAACATCTCAGACTTTGGTGTATTTGTTGAATTGGCCGATGGTGTAGATGGATTGATTCACATTTCTGACCTTTCATGGTCTAAGAAGATCAATCACCCATCTGAAGTAACCAAGGTTGGTGAGAACATTGATGTTGTAATCCTTGAGATCGACAGAGATAACAGAAGATTGAGTCTAGGACACAAACAGTTGGAAGAGAATCCATGGGAAGTATTCGAAGGAGTATTTACTGTAGGTTCAGTTCATAAGGGAACCATTATTGAGGTGACCAAGAAACATGCTATTGTTTCACTTCCTTATGGAGTTGAGGGAATTTGTTCACCAAAGAACCTTACGAAGGAAGACGGATCAACTGCCAAGAATGAAGAAGAACTTGACTTCAAAGTTCTTGAGTTCAACAAGAATGCTAGAAAGATCGTCGTTTCTCACCTACACAGCTACAAAGCTGCTGAAGAAGGAGGAGCGAAGAAAGCCACAAAGAGCAAGTCAAGCTCTAAAGCTGTCAAGAAGATCAACGAAAGTCAGGAGAAAACAACGCTTGGTGATTTGGATGTTCTTGGAGATCTTAAATCTAAAATGGAAAAAGGAGAGAAGTAAAATTCTCAACTTCAAATACAAAAGCCTCATAGAAACATGGGGCTTTTTTTATACCTTAAATTCTCTCCCTTACTTTATCTTTTGGTACTTTGCTGATATCATTCAAACAAAAATGAGAAGAGTTGTAAGCATTCTTTGTTTTCTTTTCTACGGAGGTCTTTTGTATTCACAGGATGGACTGTCCTTTGAGGAATATCTGAACAATGGAAAACAGGAATATGATAAATCATTTGAAGACCAGGATTTTGCCCGTGCTGTTGAGAATCTTGAGAAAGCAGTAGAATTGAGACCAGATGATTCAGAAGCACATTATTATCTGGGTTATTCATACAGTAGATTGAATTCAAAAGATGGAAGTCAAATTCCCAACATGAAAAGATCCATTACGGAAAAGTCAAGCAAACACCTTGAGAAGACGAATGAACTGAGTCCGAAATATGAAGGTCAGATGATGGCCCTGGATCCGTATACCAAGATCACATCAGAATGGGGGAGTCTGGCCATATCTTATTATTACAAAGGCCAACTCGATTCTGCAAAATGGGCTTTCGGTCAGGGCAAAGAAAGAGGAGGATTTAGCAGTTACGGACTGGAATTGAACAAGGCAGTGCTTGATCTGTGTTCACCCAGCTCTATCTTGGTTTCAAGCGGAGATTATTACACCATCAACCTATGGTATTTGCAAATTCAAGAGGGTTACAGGACCGATGTTTCAGTTGTCGATGTAAGTCTTTTAAATACTATTTGGTATGCCAATATGCTTCAAGGCAAAGAAATAGCAGACTTTGGAATGGAAAGGGCCGCATTGGAAGAGGTGGCTCACCAAAAATGGTCGGATTCATTGATCAGAATTGATAATTTGACCTGGGTTATGAAGCCCAGCTATGAAGGAAAGTACATTTTACGCTCGGATAGACTTTTTCTGGAAATGCTTAGCGTCAATTCTTTTGATCGAGAAGTATTCCTGACTAATTCGATCAGGGAAGAAAGCAAGTTGTCTCTGGATTATCATCTGACCCCCTGGGTTATGCTGGAGCGCATCGACCAGGAAAGAAGAGAAATGCCTGAGAAAACCTACAAAAAGAATATTAGCGATTTTCTTGCTTTATCAAAGAAAGCGAATACAAACAGTTATTCTGATCTATACATGATTGATGCCGTGAGATCTGTTACGTTGAAAAGAGCGCTTGAATTGATTGAAGTTGGTCAAAACAATGACGCTCAGGAATTGGTCGATATAGTAGAGAAATATAGTCCGAAAGAAAAGTATCCGTATCAGAATGAGAATACTTCCATGCTGCTCCAATCCATAAAGGATCGTTTAGATGAGAATTGAAAGAAGAGAATAAACTTTGTCCAAGAAACGTTAGTCATTCAGAAATGCACAGGTTGTGAGATATTTAATCTTTCTTCTTTTGACATTTTTTGCCTTGAGCATTTGGGCTCAAAGAGATAAGTCCGTTGGATTCACTTGTGGCAGATCTTCTCCAACGTACACGGATGAAGTCATTAATATGGCTGAATTTTATAAAGCTGAGCAATATGATATTATCCGAAGTTATTTGCATAAGGGAAAAGCGGAGAGACAATATCTTGCCCTTCTTCTGTTGGAGAGATCAGCGGAAAAACAATTGATCGACTTTTCTGAAGAAGATCTGTTACAGATCGAAAAATTGAAATCTTCTAAAAAGAAAGTCAAAATCTGCGGTGGATGCACCGGATACTGGGAAGTCCCTATGAAATACCTTTTTTCAGAGGAGTATAAGAATGAAAAAGAAAAAGAGAAGTATGGACATCTGAACTATTGGAAGATTAACGCCGAAAATTGGGCCACACTTCTGGTTATGAAAAATTACCACAGGGCAATTCAATGAAGTTTTTCCGTTTAATTCACATCTTAGCTTTTGCGCTTTTATTTTCCTGTGATTCCAACAAGACTTCACTGGAGATCGAGGAAGAAAATCGTCCTGAATTTATTATTCAAATTCCGGAATTAGCTCTTGCTGAGCAACTTGGGTATTATCTGCTTTACTATAATGGAAAACTCGATGACACTGATTATGCCAGGCTTTCGGATTCAGTTTACCACCAGAAATATGATTCATACAGGTCCATGCTGTGGATTAATGATTCCTTGAAAAGGATTTCACATATAATTGCTGGAGAGCGAATAGACGGGGAATGGGGCTGTTATAATATGAGGAATATCTACAATGTAGAATACGAGGATTCCAATAGAATTTATCATCGTGGTTATCTGGTACATGACTTAATGAGTCAAAAAGACTCGATGAAAAATTTTATAAAAAGTGATCCTTCTTCTGAAAGAATGCCTGAATTCAAGATGAAGAAAATTCAATTTCTTGGAGAACAACCTGTATCGAAAGAGTCATTCTGGATCTATGCGGGTATAAATGACTCCCTGGCTTCAGCATCCACATGGATCAAATTACGGGAGCTCACATTGTTCATCAAAGAGGTCTATGATGAGATACATGATGAATTCTCCAAAGAGACTTTTGGGAAGCCCTATCATGAGCTAGATTTTGATCATCAATTGGCTGTGAATGAATTGTTTCCTATTCGGATTTATATCATGCCATACTTGCCTGAGATACCCGATCCGCCTATGAATCCAGATAATCTGGATACAATTGAAAGTGTGACAAAAGGTTCATTGCCATAGCAAGGAAATGTCAAATATGGACATGTATGATTTTTATCAGTTCCGATAATAAATCACATGAAAATCCCAGGAAAATTTTACTTTTAGAAACGTAGTTTACAATTAAGGAAAGAGTTATGAAAGAAGGATCTTCTAAATGGTTGAGAATTATTCTTGGAGTATTTCTGATAATATACGGACTGAATCAATGGTTTCATTTTTATCCCACGAGTTATGGAGATGACATGCCAGTTGAGGCCAGGCAGTTCCTCGATTCTGTGGTGATCTACCTGCCCTTTCTTTATATTCTTGAGATTATCATAGGTCTCTTCCTGTTGATCAATCGATGGACCAGTGTTATTCTGATTGCATTGTTTCCTTTATCGGTTTGCTTTTTGATCTTCGTTTTCTCTAACCGGGATATCGCAGAAATGTGGCAGGCCGTGCTGGTAGCAGCGCTGAATGTTGTTCTTATTCTGCAGAGAAAAGAAAAGTATTTGCCTCTGTTTGACTGAAAAACATGGGAATTCTGAAATCCCGTGTATTCCTTGTTTTAGTTCTTATATCCGGAATCTTATTTTCCTGTAAGCAGATTCAAAGATTCTCTTTGAAGGAGAATAAATATCTGACCAAGTTTAGGTTGTGCAACACACTGCATGATTCAATTTCAATTTATCGTCCATACAGCTACCTGAGTGAAGCTAAATCTTACAGAATCAGATCCGCAAAAGAATTGAAGAATGATACAATGTATTTGAAAATCCTGACTGAAAAAGAATACTATGCCACTATGGAAAAACCTTGGAAAGATAGCAGCGAGGTCTTAAATGTCGTGAAACAGAGGATTTCATCGGGTGAATGTGTGGATTACTATCTGGATTTCTTTGAAAGTGAAAAAGAGATCATGATCAGAAGCGACCGTATAATAGTCTTTCTGAAGGTTTATAATGAGGTCCAATGTCTTGAACTGGATTTATCTAAATATGACCGAACCTGGCCGAAGGAAACCTTTAGGCTGACACCTTGTAACTAGGTTAAACTTTTTAAGGAAGATCAGAAGTCGGAAGTCAAAGGAAAAAAGTCAGAATAAAAGACTCATTCTGTCCATAATTCGCAATTCACAAATATGATTTCTAAAATATATCAGATATCATTTATCAGATATCATATATCAGATATCTTGGTGTATCTTTGGCCCCAGCAATGAAGGAACGTAGCATTCTAGAAAGTGATCAGTTTAACCTGGTAGTTCAGCGCCTTTGTTGCGAACTCATTGAAAATCACGACGATTTTAGCGATACCGTTATCCTAGGCTTACAACCAAGGGGCATTTATCTTGCAGATCGCATACACACTTACCTTACCGACAAGTATAATCTCGAAGTAAAAAAGGGAAATCTTGATGTCACTTTTCACCGGGATGATTTCCGCAGAAAAGACGCACCTCTTATCCCAAGCAAGACGGATGTGGATTTTATTATTGAAGGGAAAAAAGTCATCCTGATCGATGATGTGCTTTATACAGGCAGAACAATTCGATCGGGAATGGACGCAATGCTGGCATTTGGAAGACCACAAAAGGTTGAGTTATTGGTTCTTATCGACAGACAATACCGAAGGCATGTTCCTATCCAACCCGATTATACCGGTTTAAAGGTCGATACGATAGATAAACAACGCGTTGATGTTCAATGGAAAGAAACAGACGGCAAGGATAAAGTGGTATTGTTTACGGAGTAGAAAATGAATAAACTGTCAACGGATCATCTTTTAGGAATAAAGAACCTCACATCAGAGGATATTTCGTTGATTTTCAGGGTTGCCGACAATTTTAAAGAAGTTATTAATCGACCACTGAAGAAAGTTCCATCTTTGAGAGATGTGACTGTGGCCAACTTATTCTTCGAAAACAGCACAAGAACAAAGCTTTCATTTGAACTGGCAGAAAAAAGACTTTCGGCGGATGTGATCAATTTCAGCAGTTCGGGTTCTTCAGTAAAGAAAGGAGAAACACTGGTTGATACGGTTAACAACATCCTGGCCATGAAGGTAGATATGATTGTGATGAGGCATCCAAATCCGGGTGCGGCTCAATTCTTATCCGAAAGAGTGGATTCAAGGATAATTAATGCTGGTGATGGAACACATGAACATCCAACACAGGCCTTGCTCGACTCATTTTCAATCCGTGAGAAATTTGGTGATGTGAAGGGCAAGAAAGTTGTGATTGTTGGTGATATCTTGCATTCAAGAGTAGCACTTTCAAATATTTTCTGTCTGCAAAAGTTAGGAGCCAAGGTATCAGTTTGTGGACCACCTACATTGATTCCAAAATACATTACTTCACTGGGAATTGACGTCACTTACGATCTGAATGAAGCACTGAATTGGTGTGATGTTGCGATGATGTTGAGAATTCAATTGGAAAGACAGAGCAAAGATGGTAGTCACAATGTTGGTTTCTTTCCTTCAACCCGGGAATACAGCATGCAATACGGACTTACAAAAAAAATGCTGCAAAATCTTGACAAAGAAATTACCGTTATGCATCCAGGCCCTATCAATAGGGGAATAGAGATCAGCACGGACGTGGCAGATTCAGGTCAATCAATCATTTTGAACCAGGTCGAGAATGGAGTGGCTGTGAGAATGGCTGTCTTATATCTCTTGGCTGGAATTTCTGAATGAAGGCCTAAATAATTTATATTTGTTCAAAAGCCGAAATAATGAGTCATTCTATAACAAAAGAAGACAAATACACACTCGTATCTATAGAAACGGAAAAGCTTGATACTCAGGTAGCTCCAGGTCTGAAGACCGATCTTGTTGTTTTGAAGTCTGAAGGGGTGAAAAACATCATTATTGACCTGTCGAATACCCGATATTGCGACTCTTCTGGCCTAAGTGCAATTCTGATAGCCAACAGATTGTGCAAGGAAGCAGGTGGAACATTTGTTTTAAGTGGTGTGCAGGATGCCGTAATGAAGCTGATCACCATTTCTCAGCTCGATTCTATCCTCAATATTACACCTACTTCGCAAGAGGCCATCGACTTCATTTTTATGGACGAGATTGAAAAAGATTTAAATCAGGACTAAAACTTGGCTCTTCCTTTTGAAGTTCTGATCCTGGGGTCCGGATCAGCCATTCCAAATCGGCATAAAAATCATACATCCCAGCTTGTAATCTATAATAGCAAGAATTTCCTTTTTGATTGCGGCGAAGGGACGCAATCGAGGATAAGGAAATATGGAAGTAGCGTCCAAAAGATCGATCATATTTTCATTTCACACTTGCATGGTGATCACTATTTGGGTTTGCCCGGTCTGGTTTCCTCAATGACCTTATTGGGTAGAGAAAAGAAACTAACCATATACGGTCCGAAAAGAATAAAAGAGGTTATTGATCTTCATTATAGTTTATCAAACAGTCGGCCATCTTTTGAAATAGTCTATGTTTTTACTCAGGATAAAGAAGTTCAGGAGATCTATGCTGACGATCAGGTGAGTATTTCCAGTTTTCCGGTCAAGCATAAAATTCCTACTACCGGATTTCTGGTTATAGCAGGCTCCAAGAAAAGAAAGTTAATTCCGGAAATGCTTCAAAAACATGCCATTCCCAGACATTTAAGAGCAGGAATTGCCGATGGTAAGGATTATGTTTCTCCCGAAGGAAAAAAAGTACCCAACCGGGAACTTACATCCGACCCAGAGCCACCGAGGAAATATGCTTTTTGTGCAGATACTAAATTTCAACCTGAATTGGCAAAAATCTTGGATGGTGTGAACATGTTTTATCATGAAACGTCTTTCCTGAAAGAAGATGAGAAAAGAGCAAAGGAACACCTTCATGCAACAGCAGAACAGGCGGCAGAACTCGCAAAGATGTCAAATGCAGGAAAACTTCTAATTGGTCATTTCTCGAATAAATACCAGGATGATGAATCATTTCTGAAAGAGGCAAGACAAGTTTTTAAAGAGACGTATATAGCGCAAGAAGGACGACGCTATGATGTATGATGTATGATGTTTGATGTATGATGCGGGGCTTATGACATATGAGATGAAGTTGGAATTGAGAATTGTGATGTTTTTCGTAATAGCTGGCCTTGTGCTAGGTTGTGGCAGGCAAGGTGAATATGAAGTGATTTCCGGTGAGGCGCAGGGTACCACTTTTAGTATAAAATTCAAGAATAAAGCTGAATTGGATCTGGAAGAGGACATCGATAGCATATTGGTTTCAATGGACATGCTCTTTTCTACGTATGTGGATAAATCCATGATCAGTGAATTCAATAGATCAACCATTGGAATTGAGGTGAACGATGAATTTATCGATCTCTGGGAAAAGTGCTGGGAATTGAATATTGAGAGTGACGGATATTTCGACCCTACACTAAGTCCGGTTTTTGATGTATACACAAAAATGAAAGAGACGGGTTTGGACTCTTCTCTAATTGAAGAAGCACTGTCGCATACCGGAATGCACTTGGTTTCCTTGCAAGACAAAAATCTAATAAAAAAGGACCGAAACTTAAGACTGAATCTGAATGCTGTTGCACAAGGTTATAGCGTTGATATCATATCTGAATTTCTTGATAATAAAGGAATTAAGAATTATATGGTAGAGATAGGAGGAGAGCTGTATGCGAGAGGAAAGAATGACAAAGGCAAGGTCTGGACAATTGGCGTAGACAAGCCAAAGGATGGTCCGAGGGAGCTTATTGGAAGCATTGAATTGGATGGCCTTTCCATGGCAACATCTGGAAACTATCGAAAGTTTGTTGAGGTCGATGGTAAAAGAATGGGGCATATTATCAATCCGAGAACCGGATTTCCAGGGTATTCTAATATTCTCAGCATAAGTGTCCTTGCTGAAAACTGTTATCGGGCAGATGCCCTGGCAACAGCTTTAATGACAAGGTCTTCGGAAGAGATCAAAGAATTTGATGATTCAACAGACGATATTCAGATCATCCTCATCGAACTGATCGAAAAGGATACCAGCATTTATATCAGTAAAGGATTGAAGGGATATAAAGACTTTTGATCAGTCTTTCTTGCACTGATCCTTTGGTGCAGCACCGCAAACACCACATACGGCACCTTCTTTCTGAAGAAGAGGATTGTTGCTGGAACAAGTTCCGGCAAATTCACCATTTTTCTTGGCAAGAATTTTGATGGCAATACCTGCAAAAGCAAGTCCAAGGAGTCCGATTGAAAGCAGTACAATTTTCATATCGCAAATTTACACAGAAAAGCCTTATTTCAGCTCTATCAATCGACCTTTTCCGGTATTCTCATTAGAATTTATATTGAGAGAATCACAGTCATTCCCCAATTCTTCATGACGAACCTGAATGTTTCCAATTCCCGCAATTGTGTAATCCAGACGGCAGCCAATGTCGGCTACAACGTCTCCGGTACTGCTGCTGAAAACCTGGGCATGTCTGATGTAATCGCTTGAACCTTGGCACAGGTTTATCCAGCCACTCCCTTCATTATAAATCTGTGCAAAACTGGCATTACCGATGTAGATGATGTCTGAAATGGCGGCCCGATTCTCAATAATAAGATCTTTGCAATTCACAAACAGATCCGCAGTTCCGCTTCCTTGGTTTGAGTAGAACTCGAATTTCTCTTCAGTAAATTCACTGGCCATATAAATGTTTCCGCTACCGTCATATATGATCTTCGTGAGACTATCAACATACAGATCAATTTTGATATCCTTGTCGAATGACCTCAGGAAATTGCATTTGTTCTCGTTCTTGATGGTGATTAATCCGTTAGATACCTCTGTTTTCAAGAAAGGCACTACATTTTCACCTCCTTTTACAATTGCGTAGGTTCCGCCATTTGATCGGTATATATCCAGATTCAAATTGTCATGTAAAGAAATCTCATATGCATTATTGAGATCTCGTGTTTCCGTGATGAAATCACCCGAACCTTTTAGACAGGCGTCACCCTCACAACCAAGCTGGATGAAAGAAAGGAAAAATGATATGACTAGAATCTTCTTCATTTAAATCGATAACCAATTCCAAATTCAACATGATCTGCTACAGCCCAATGGGTTTTCATAGAAACATTCAAAATGATCTGGTCTGTGGCATTGTATCTCAATCCCATTCGATGATAAAGGTCGCCATCTCTTTTATACTGGTCGTAGATGTAAAATCCCTGGTTGAAAAAGAGACCAAGACGATTGATCTGAAGCATATATGAAATGTTCACACCCACTTGCAGAATTTCACTGCCGCCTGAAATGGTATCGCCATCTGTGGCAACAAGACCTTCGTGCGCTGAATTGTAAAAGACATCAGCACCACCTCCCAGTCTACTTTTGAATGAAAACCTTCTGGTCAAGGCATATGCAAGTGAGAATATCCCGTATTCAGGACCTTCTATATCATTAGTTTTTCTGCCGAAGCTTGCAACTAGATCATGATTCCATGACTTGTCAAATTCATATGCATAATTCTCATCTCTTTTTACTTTCTCGCTTTCTTTGAATCGGTAGCCTAGTCCGAGGTTTACTGCTGGCACATTGATGCCCAGATTGGGTTTTCTTGCTGCGGCATTAGAGAAGTGTGAGATCGAAACTCCTCCGGAAAGGGTATAACGCTCGGCGAATGTGTATCTGGCATTAAAGTTTCCGTATGCGAATCCATTGATATGGGCACTTACGACTTGATTCTTATAATTCTCTTCTTTGTCGAAGACCTTGGTAACATAACCGGGTCCCAGACCGATCTTGAAACAAAATTCGAATTTCTCACTGCTGAATAAAGGAAAGTTGTAATAACCGAAAAGAGAATAGCCCTGTCCCATTTGCTCGGGATTGCCGAAATCGAGGATCATTAAACTTACACCGGCGTATGGATAGGCGTATTTTTCTTCCCAATCCTTGGTGCCATTAAACTTCCTCGCAAAACTGAATTCCATGCTTCTTGAGTAGTCTTTTACAAGCACGGCAACGTTGCTGCGGTGCGCCACCAGGAAGCCATAATGATAAATGGCTTCTGCATGCCAATTCATCACTTTTTCCTGTGATTTTAATTGACTGCTTACCGCTATGAAAAGCAGAAATGCAATATATTTAGCTTTTATCATCAAGGTTGAAAAACAGCCAAAATTATCAATAAATCCACTTTGAAAACGAATTACGACGAAGCAGCGAAATCCTTTGTCAGACTGCTTGAAATAATGGACAGACTGAGAGAGGAATGTCCATGGGATAAAAAACAGACCAATGAAACCCTTCGAACCCTTACCATAGAAGAAGTACACGAACTTTCAGATGCCATCATAGAGAATGACGGAAATGAGATCAAGAAGGAATTAGGCGATATCTTATTGCACATAGTTTTCTACAGCAGAATAGGAAATGAAAAGAATCAATTCACAGTCAGTGATATGATTGAAACCATTTGTGAGAAACTCATTTTCAGACATCCGCATATTTTCGGTGATGTGGAAGTTCAGGATGAGAATGAGGTTAAGCAGAACTGGGAAAAGCTTAAGATGAAGGAAGGAAGAAAATCAGTTCTGGAAGGTGTGCCAAAGAGTCTGACAGGCCTCTTGAAGGCCTATAGATTGCAAGAGAAAGCGGCCGGAGTTGGATTTGATTGGAACGAAAGAGAGGATGTTTGGGAAAAAGTACACGAAGAATTGCACGAATGGAAAGAAGCCATTGAAGAGGGTGATGAGTTGGCCATGGAAGACGAATTAGGTGATCTCATCTTCTCCCTGGTAAACTATACAAGGTTCATCGGTTTGAATCCGGAAGACGCTCTGGAAAGGTCAAACAAGAAATTCATTCGTCGATTTCAGCACATTGAAAAAAGGGCAGGAGAGATGAAAAAGGAACTATCGGATATGTCGTTGGATGAGATGGAAGAGCTGTATCAGGAGTCGAAGAAAATAGGTGGATAAGGGAATTGTGAATTAAGAATATGGAATTCGGAATTCGGAATTTGGAGATCAATTAATTGTCAGTGGACAAACAAAAACTTTGGGCTTATACAATCTTTACTGCGAGGTTCTTGCTTGCATGGATTTTCTTCGGTTACGGATGGAGTAAGTTGACGGACGGTCAGTTTGGAATTTCAGATGTTGAGCTAGCCACACCACTGAAAGACCTGAGTTTATTTAAGGTGGCCTGGTATTTATTCGATCACCAGCCATTTAAGTGGTTTATCGGTGTTATGCAAATCATTGGGGCGTTTCTGCTTGTATTCAATCGTACTGTTATTCTGGGTGCATTATGGTTGATACCCGTCATTCTTACGATTCTCATAATTGATCTGACATTCATGCCAGGGGCAATGAAAGTGGCTTTTGGGTTCAGACTCTCTTCATATCTCATAGCTGATCTTTTGATCTTGTTTTATTATAAAAAACAGATGAAAAATATGTTCCTGGAATCAACATCTACTGAATTCAATAGTCGCTTTCCAATTTGGATGTATATTTTACTTCCTGTTTCTATGTTGGTTTTATCTATCATTCTGTGGTTTCCTAAATTGATCTTCGACCTTATTGATCATCCCGAAGCAACAATAGATGCAATTAGGAATTTACCGGAGTATTTTAAAAAACTTGGAAGTTGAAAAAAGCGCTCTTAGGCTCAGGCATCTTTTTTATCACTTTTTCATGCGGTCCAAGTACTGATGAATTGTGGCAACAGGCCCTTGAACACGAAGAAAGAGGCGAGTATGAAAAGGCTATTCCACTTTTGTCCCGAATTCTTGAAAAAGAAGATAATGACAAGGCTGCCCTAAATAACAGAGCCTGGGATTACTATGATCTTGGCAAGGTGGATTCAGCGCAAATGGACCTTCTTCAATTACTCAAACACCATCCTGAAGACCAAAGAGGATTGTATAGTGTGGCGTGGTTTTATTTAGAAATGGGAGAGTACGAGAAAAGCATGGCGGCTTGCAATAAGATTCTGAAACTAAAAGGACTTGGAGAGGAACGTCCACAAGTCTATTTTGAAGAAGTGGATAATGAATTTGTAGGAAGCAGGGCACCAGAGATTAAAATTGAACAGATATACAATCTGCGGGATCAGATTCAGGATTCAATTGATGCAAAGGAATACCTGCAATACATTGAAGAACCGGTTGTAGATTAAAGGTTAAGGATTAACCCGTCCGAACGGACCTTCGTCCGGGCGGGCGATTAACGATTTTAGATTTGACTGCTAACTGACGATTTTTCTAAAAATAGAAAGTATCGAATAAGGAATGATGGTTTAAAATGAAAAATCACTTTCACTTTTAAATTTAACTGCATAATTCTTGATATCTAATTTTATCACCTTATCACCTTATCACCTTATCACCTCCTCACCCAACAAAAAAGGGCCCGTCTCCGGGCCCTCTCTAAAAAACCAATGATATAAATCTTAGTTCGCTGAAAGGTATTCAGCAATTCCTTCGTGGTCAGCTTTCAAACCTTCGCTGCCTTCATGCCAGTCGGCTGGACAAACTTCTCCGTTCTCTTCGTTGAACTGAAGAGCGTCGACCATTCTCACAGCTTCGTCAACGTTTCTTCCCAATGGAAGATCATTAACCAATTGATGTCTTACTCTACCTTCTTTATCGATTAGGAACAATCCTCTGTAAGCAATCAATTCGCCTTCAGCGATCATTTCTCCTTCATCGTTGTAATCCCAGTCACCAACCAAAACGTCATAGTTGGTAGCTATGGTCTTGTTGGTATCAGCAACGATTGGATAAGTCACACCTTTGATACCTCCGTCTTTCTTTTCCATTTGAAGCCATCCCCAGTGAGATTGCTCTGTATCTGTAGAACATGCAACAACAGCTACATTTCTATCTTCAAAATCTTTCAATCTTCTTTGGAATGCGTGCAATTCTGTTGGACAAACAAAAGTGAAGTCTTTAGGATAAAAAAATAGAAGAACGTACTTGTTTCCAATGTACTGATCTAGTGAAAAATCATTTACGATTTCACCGCCATTTACCACGGCGCTAGCTGAAAAATGAGGAGCTTTTCTTCCTACTAAAACGGCCATTTATATAAGTTTTAAAAGTTTACAAATCTAATTCGCGCAAATGTACGCATATAACCGATGAAAGTGCCAAATGTTTGGCACAATCAGAATAAGAATAAGGCAAGAATTCCACCGGCTAAAATAAAGACGAATTTCATAAAGTTGAAACGATGGTTATGACTGGTTTCGAACAGAATGACCGTGGAAATATGTAGGAAAATTCCTGTTGATGCTGCAAGAAAATAAACAAGAATATCTGGAGATGTTGTTTTAACAATTTCATTCCCTACCAGTCCGCCAAAAGGAGCCATCAGGGCGAAGATCAATAAAGCCAGGTAGACTATGCCTCTTTTGATTTGATAGGCCATCATTAGTGTTGCAAGAATGATAACAATGGGAATTTTATGCAACAGAATCCCCCAGAATAACGGAGGTAGAGACGAAAATGATGAATCTATTCCTGCCAGAGGCAATCCTTCGGCAAAGGCATGTATGCACAATCCAAGGTAGATCAAATATGGAAAATGAGCTTTTCCGTGAGGTTCGTGAATATGGCCGTGTTCCACCCCTTGAGAGAAGTATTCGATCATAATTTGCAGAAAGAAACCCAAAAGAATGTACGGAGCTGCATTTATACCTTCATTTTCGAATATTTCCGGAAGAAGATGGATAACACAGGTCGCAAGTAAAAAAGCCCCGCTAAAGGCCAGAAAAAGCTTCACAGATTGTCCGGATCTTCGCTGGTAAGCAAAAGCCAGGGCTCCGCTTATAAATGTCAGCAGAAACAAAGAAAGATTAGGTAGATGCAGCATTATTGTTTTTCCGCGATTAAAATAAGTCTGATTGAAGATTCAGGCTCGTATGGCCCCAGATTATAGTCGCCAAAAGTATGTAAGATTTTCAATGAAGCCTCTTCAAAAAGGCTCTGAAATTCCTCAAGTGTGATCAAATGTACCTTTTCAACAAATTGAAAATGCTCTTTTCCATCTTCAATATTGATTTCTTTTAGGATCTGATGTCCCTCAATGTGCTTGTGAACCCTGAAATTGACATTATATGTATTGATTTCTTCTGTATGGAAGGATTCATGCCCGATTTTCGCGGCATTTAGGTAATCAAGAACCAGTTTTCCGCCCGGTTTAAGATTGGAAACCATGGCCTGAAGAGCCATTTCGAGCTCATGTCTGTTTCTTAAATATCCGAAGCTGGTAAAGAGGTTAAGGGCGAAATCGTAGCCAGAATGCTTAAATACCTTCCTTTTGTCGTGACAAAAGAAATGAAGGTGGTCACTTTCATATTTTCTTGCAAAATCTATGTTAGAAGGAGCAATATCAATGCCGGTCACGTCATATCCCAGATCATTTAAGATTTTGGCATGTCTTCCCCTCCCACAAGCAATATCAATGATTTTGGCATCTTTTTCAGGCTTCAAGAAGTCCACCAGGTTCTTCATGAAGGACTTAGCCTCATTTTCATCACGATAACTGTATAGCAGATGGTAATACTTGGAATCGAACCACTTTACAAACCAGGCCTTCGACATAACTCATCAATTCTCGGTCGACTAAAATAGTGAGTTCTCTGATATTAGTACCTATTAATTAGGTAATTAGGTCGATTTTTTATTAATTCGTATTGAATTTTTTTCCCTCAAAAGGCGCAATTACCTAATAAATTCTATTTTTGTTTTAGACTCATTCATTGAAGGCTCAGGAGTAATATGTTAGATATTTTCGATTTCTACGACAAAATGGACAAGCATAACATTATGCTTTCGTTCAAAGGGAATGTCACCTCTGAGTTGTTGACGTCTATTCTGCAGATCATGGAATCTCAGATGGACAATCTTGATGAGACGCCGAAAATGCGTCGAAAAGTCTATAACATACTGGTTGAGTGTCTTCAGAATCTTTATCATCACATCGATGAGAAATTCACCGAAGAAACACAGGAGCAGGAGCGAAATGCCATTTTTGCCATAGGGAAGGTTGACGATAAATATTCAATCATCACCGGCAACTATATGTTGAATGAAAACATTCCAGGTCTTCAGGAAAGGCTTGACCGTGTGAATGCCATGTCAAGAGATGAGTTGAAAATGTATTATAAGGAAGTATTAAGTAATGGTGTTATGTCGGAGAAAGGAGGTGGCGGCCTGGGAATGATCGACATTGCAAGGAAATCGGGCTCGAAGTTGGATTATAACTTTGCCCCGGTTGATGACAAATACTCTTTCTTTAGTTTAAGTATAAATGTAGTTGAATCAGTAAAAGAAAACAGTTAGTATGGAAGATTTGAATATTGAAGGAACACCGAAAACTCCAACCATCAGATTTGATCTGGGAAGTGGAGAAATGTTGATCAAGGGTAGGTCAATTCCGGAGAACTCAATTGAGTTTTATAAACCTCTTACGGAAGCCCTGGACTCATATGGTGACAATCCTCAGTCAGAGACCAAAGTGAATATTCAGCTTGAGTATTTTAATACGTCTTCTTCGAAGTGTATACTTGATGTTTTCAAGAAGCTTGAGAAGATTAACTCAGGTGGATCTAATGTGACGATCAACTGGCACTATGAGGAAGATGATGAAGATATGCTCGAAGCCGGCGAAGACTACGAGGCCATTATCAATGTGCCTTTCAAAATGATCGAGGTAGAAGAGGAATAAGATATTTTCTTCGCAATAATTTTATGAGAGGGATTCATTTGAATCCCTTTTTTATTTGGATGATTGGGTGATGAGATTAGACAGCAAGGATTATGTAGTTAAATTGAAGAGTGTAATTGAATTTTCAATTTAAAATATCATTCCTTATTCGTTGCTTTCTATTTTTAGAAAAGTCTTCAGTCAAAAGTCGTCAGAGTTTTCGAACATCGTTTATCGTCTACGATCTAATACCCTTGTATAGACAATAGGATGATTGGATGATGAAATTAGACAACAAGGATTACGTGGTTAAATTGAAGAGTGAAAGTGAATTTTCAATGTAAACTATCATTCCTTATTCGATGCTTTCTATTTTTAGAAAAGTCGACACAAGTCAGTTAATTCTAAAATCGTTAATCGCTAATCGTTAATCGATTCATCTCCTCCGCATCCTGTGACTGGAATGCGATTGTCAAGAATTTGTTTAAGTGAATCGGCTCTTTTGTTTCCGGGGTTTTCACTAATTAATTGGTTTATCATCAGAAGGGCATCATACTCATCAAAATCACCTAGAATGCCAAGTTCATCTTTACCATTAATAATCTGCTCCACATTGCTTAATTGGAGCTCTAGAATGGCTCCATGATACAAAGGGTCAACATTCTCTTCGTTGAAGGCCGGTTTTCGTTCAATCCTTGGTTTTATTTCCTCGGAGATCAGATCGAGTTCATCGTCAAAAGTAAAATGCACGAATTTGAAATCTTCACAATCCTGACTGAAAATGTGCGTAAGGATATAGGGTGGTGAGGTACCATTATCACCACTTCCCGTAAGGCCCCAAAAAGGTCCAGGAATGTAATTGGCTCGCTTTTCCAGCATTGGCGAAATTTTGGATATTACCCGGTATTCTTTAATCTTCATTCTGATGACCGGCATGAGTAAGCCAATAAGCACACTGAAGAACATCAATACAAAAGCAATGGCGACTTGCTTACGTTTGAACCAGACCTTTAATCTAGACATTGGTGATTAAGGAATATATACAAGGTTAAAATTAGAGGGCAAGAATTACGCAGTTAAATTGAAAAGTGAAAGTGATTTTTCGTTTTAAACTATTATTCCTTATTCGTTGCTTTCTATTTTTATAAAAGTCGTGAGTCATTGGTCGACCAAGTTTTCTAAATCTTGCTTGTTGAGCTTTAACGATTCTATTTCCTTTTGTAGTTGGTCGTTCTCCTTCATACATTTTGAAAGCTCTTTCCGTGCATCATCTGCAACCTTATCAGCTTGTATTTGTAATGTGAGAGCATATAACATCACACCAATGGAAATCATTAATGTGATTCCCAAAATGAAATTCTTAACCATATTCTATAAATTAAGATTGATTCAAGTGCTCTGAACCCGGCAATTCTTATCTCTTCTTGAACAGATTTGAGAACACTTTCTCCATTCCTTCGATCAGCTTTCGTAAGGCATCGAATTTCAGTGTAATGGCCAGGAAAAGCGACATGGACCAAAGTACCAGGATGTTCGCCCAAAATGTATGTACCTTCTTTCCGAAGATCATTTTATTGGGTGCGAAGAAATGAGCTCTGAAGCCAGAGGCATCTTTGTATACAGGATTATTGTTCATGTATAGTCTTTCATCTACCTCAAGGATTCTGTTGAATTCGTTTTTATCCGTTACCAGATCCGAAAGGGCATCATTTTGATAAGCGTTTTTCATCGCTACATATTCCTCTTTTGCTTCCGGGGTTCTGTTCCTTTTGGATGTGAGCACATCTTTTTCTTCATAGAACTTATTGAAGCGTTTGATGTAATATTTGTTCAACACGATCAGATAATCCTTGATGTCCGTAATTAATTCTTTTGTCAGTGTTTCTCTGCTCAATGACTCAATCTCCGCTCTTTTCGCAAATTTTATCGATGGTGTATTATCGAATTCCATCAACAATTCATTTCTGAGAAGATTCAAGTCGTGATCTTTCATCTGGGAAGGATCGCTGAGTTGACTCTGCAATGAGCTTACCTTGCTCTTCATAGATGAGATCCAGTAGTTTTTCTTGTATTCGGCAAGTCTCATCTCCTTGTCGTAGTAGTAATAGTCTTTTTCGAAGTCATTGTTCTTGAACTGATCTACAGCCAATGCCTCAAATGCCCATCGGGATGCCATTACCTCACCCCAGACCGGTACTGAGTTGTGTACAGTAATCACCGGATTCAGTTTGTCGAATTTTACGATCACCCCGGAAAGAATAAGTTGAGGGATGATGAGGAAAGGAATCAGAATATAGATGGTTACGGCTGAGTTAAAACTCGCGGATATATTCAAGCCCAGCATATTTGCGAAACAGGCAGTGGAGAAAAGAACCAGCCAGTAGTCGAACATGAGTCCCTTTATTTCCAGGAACCAGTTACCCACCAATACGAATGTGAAACTTTGAATAGCGGAAAGCACGAACATGACTGAAATCTTGCTCAATAAGTAGCTATCCCGACTCAAATTCAGGAATTTTTCCCGTTTCAGAATTTTCTGATCGCGAATGATCTCTTCTGCACTGACAGTAAGACCAATAAAGAGGGCTACAATTACCGCCATGAAGATGTAGGCAGGAATATTCTCGTTTTCACGCAAAATATACCCTATCTCATGTGAGGCATCTGAATTGTAATATTTGACAATGAAAGACAGAATAAAAGCGAGTAGGGGAGCCTCTAATAAATTGATCATTAGGTACTGTCGATTCGTGAGTTTCGACAGCACATCTCTGGTGATAAAGACCTTAAACTGCTTGAATTTATTCGGGATGTTGAATGTCGACTTATAATCACTCACCGAATTCGTCACCCGTGTAACAGTATCCTTGAAGTTTTCAAGATAATGGCTATACCATTCCTTCGGTAAGACCTTTCTGTTCTTTGTAAGATTACCGTATTCATCCACCACCTTGGATTCAATGATGTTGAAGACCTGTTCCGGATTCACATTACCACAGGTCACGCATTCACTTTCATTGGCATTCACGTGGTTAATCATCTTCTTGAAATAGATGATGGCTTCAACCGGATCACCAAGATAGATCGGGAATCCACCGGTATCAAGGATGAGTAATTTGTCGAACATCTTATAGATATCCGAAGAAGGTTGGTGAATTACGACAAATACAAGTTTTCCTTTGAGAGCAAGCTGCTTGAGCAAGTCCATGATGTTCTCCGAATCCCTGGAAGACAGTCCCGATGTAGGTTCATCCACAAAAAGGACAGCCGGCTCCCTGATCAATTCAAGGGCAATATTCAGTCTCTTCCTTTGTCCACCGGAAATTGTCTTATCAAGCGGACTCCCAACTCTCAGATCTCTTGTTTCGAAGAGTCCTAGATTGTGCAATGTGTCTTCAACGAGTTTTACGATCTCTTCATCAGAAAGTTTGTCGAAACACAATTTGGCATTGTAGTACAAGTTCTGAAAGACCGATAATTCTTCAATGAGCAGGTCGTCCTGGGACACGAAACCGATCACACCTTCAATCCTGTCGGCCTGACTGGGATCATGAATATTAACTCCATTGATGCTCACCGTTCCTTGCGTGGGAACGTAGTTTCCATTCAAGAGATTAAGCATGGTGGACTTTCCGGCTCCACTGGCTCCCATGATACCAAAAAGCTTACCACTCTCTTCTGTGAAGCTGAATGGATGCATTCCGATATTACCTCCTTTGAAGACGTAATTAAGGTCCTTAACCTCAAATACGATCTTCTCCGCAGCGCTGTCAGACATGAATGTGCTGAGAATATCACTGTAGTAGATCGGATTGACTTTTTGACTTCTCAAAGAGGAACCCTGGTTCAGAACATTGGTTCTCTCTGGAGTAAGGACCTGTCCGTTTAGGTACAATTCCTGAGTACCAACGTATTTCATCAGGAAGAGTTTTACACTCTTCACGTCGAGGATCCGAACTTCACTATCGCCCATGCCATCGGCATGAATATGTTTTGACTTTTTGAATTCCGGATTCTCAGCACTGTTTATTATGAGGACTTTATCTGCATCCAGTTTTTCTCCTAGCGGAGTCTTTACCAGCTCAGCACAAGCTTCGAATTCATCGTCGGGAATATTGAAAAGCTCATGAACCGTTTTTACGAACTCCCATTCCTGTTCACTAGCATCTGTACCGTCACCATAGATAAACTCAAGAAGACGGACAAGCACAACCACCTTCTGTTTTTGTTCAAGCTCTTCATTGATCTCAGAACCGATACGAATAACCCGAACGGAGCTTACAGAAGTTTTTTTCTTTCCGGATTTACCCTTTTGCTTTTCGACAAACTCGTCGAAGAGAGCGAGATACTCTTCAACTAATTCCTGATTGAGTTGCTCTTTCAGGAAAGATTCTACAATATTTCGGCTGTTCTTAGAAATGCCTTCTACCTCGGCGACGATGGCAAAAAGCTGCATTAAAGCCTTCAGAATATTCTCACTCATGTGCTTTTAATTGAATGGGATGTGAATATAAAAAAAAGACACCAAACATTTGAATGGTGTCTCTTTCGTGAAGTTCTTGTTTTTCTATTGCCTGAAGCCTATCAGCATCACGGCACAGCCGGATTCTGCATCACTGGGTTTGAGTCTGGCTTCAACAATGGCATCGAGCGTACTTGAGACGCTGAAGTCCCAATAAGGTGCCATTTCATGATCTTCGTTTGAGAAGATGATGTTTCTTTCCTGATCAAGGATGGTGAATACAAGGTTTCCATCACTCAATCCAGAGCATCCACTGATTCTGTAGGTACTACCACCGTAAAGAACGATGTCGAACTCGGCCATTTCTTCAGCGCGAAGAAGGGCTCTGTAATTCTGTCCGTCAGAAAGGAAATCTGCAGTCATGTGCTTTCCACAAATGTCAGCAATGGTATCGCACTGTGCGAAGGCACCGGCAGACAAGAAAATTGCGGCAAGCAATGAAAATATTCGAATGTTCAATTTCATTTTCTTCTAGTTTTTAACTGATCAGATCCTCCCTGATGATTTTAATCTTGTTAGTAATATCATTCAACTGTTCCGTACTCACTCTGTACTCAGTTTTAGAATTGATGGTTGTTGTCTTGTTCGCTTCATCAACCGTTGGTTCTTCCCAAGTGTAAACCACTTCGATTCCCTGGAAAACTTCGTTCAATTCCATCAACTGGTCAATGAAGGCGGTATAGTCGGCCTTATTGTAATAAGGCATCATTAGCTTCACTAAATTGTTGCAAGTATTTTTCTGAGCCGCAATCCTGGAGACCAATTCAGCATTATTTGTACTATTGGCAATGTTTGTTGTGAAATATAAACTCTCAACCCAACCTCCGGCAAGTACCAAAGCACCAACATCACTACGCTCGTTGTTTTTTAAATAAGCATCACTGGCACGGAAAGCGTCTGCCACCATGGCAAGAAGGCTGTCCTTGTTTCCAAGGTTGTCGTTGAATCTCTTCAGTAGATTTTCATCAAAAGAAGCAGTCACACCCAATTCATCACCGATCATCTTCACTGATTTGAAATATTTCAGTGCATCCGGAGCCTGCTCATAAATATTGGCATAACCGAGGTCGGCGCCATATATTCCCAAATTGATTGCTCTTTTGAACGAAGTTGAATACTTCGAATAAGCATTGGGATCATTCATCAAAGAAGCATCGTAATCTGTGCCTATATCCTTGATCAAAATAGCTGTCTGTACTGGTGAAGGAAAGCTGAACATCTTGCCTTCGATCTCCATCAGGGCCGAGCCATCTTCTTTTGTGTCTTGTTTAGGGGCCGCATCACCATCCTGAACCGGTGCATCGCCACCGCCACCATCTCCACAGGAAATAGCCAGGGCTCCGATCAGAAATATGGCCAAAAAACGATTCTTAAAACTCATGAGTGATTTATCTTTCTAAGGTTCTATTAACGCGCCAATTAGTCTGCAATTAATAAAAAATTAATCAATTTACAAAACACAAATATGCAGAATAAATAGGACTTTACGGGTGGTTCTTTTTAAATTTTTCCACTTAAGAAAGGCTTGGAATATTTAGTTCGGTAGAGATAAATCTCTGCCTCTTTACGACTCTGCGTGAAAACAACTTACAAAGTTTGACGTCCGTCGTAACGATGTGCACTTTAAACTTCAAGAGATTTTCATCCTGGCGATGGCGTATTTGAGTACAAAAAATGCCATGACTAGCAGGGCGGCATTCAATCCCGCCCAGGTCCATTCCTTGAAGATCATGTAACCAATAAAGAACAAGGCGCAGTAGGTCATTACCAGAGAAGAAAACCATGCAATAAATCGAAACCTGAGGTCTCCGTTTTCTTTACCAGGTGCCCTGAATTTTTTCCAGTTTCCGGAAGGTTCAACGCGATCGTAAAATGATCGAAGAGTCTGTTCGTCCTCTGCCGGTGTGAGAGCCGTAACAACAATCCAGGAAATTGTTGAAAAAGCAGTCGTAATCAGGAAATTTGAAGTGAAATCCAGTTTCAAATAGAATTGGCAAAATGCAAAGGAAATAAATGGTGCGATCACGGCCGTGATCTCACTCCAGGCATTGATGCGCCAGTGATACCAGCGCAGGATCAATACCAATCCCAGGCCTGCACCACAATTGATGAGAAATTTTGCGGCATCTTCTATGGAACCGATCATCATAGTAGAGAAGATGGCCACCAACATGATCACAATAGTGAAGATTCGTCCTACCTGAACAAATTTCTTTTGGCTTTCTTCCTCTTCTTCATTTCCCTTAAAAATGAAGCGTTTGTAAAGATCGTTGGTGAGATAACTTGAGCCCCAATTGAGTTGAGTTGAAATGGTTGACATGTAGGCTGCGAGAAAGGCCACGAATAACAATCCTTTTAGTCCAACCGGTAAATAATCCTTCATGACCATCACAAAGCCTTCTCTTGAACTTTCCATGGGTAATTCAGGATAGAGGATAAGTGATGCCATGGCAACTATGATCCATGGCCAGGGACGCAAACAATAATGCGCGATCTGAAAGAATAGTGTGGCATAAACTGCATGCTTTTCATTCTTTGTGCCCATGATTCTTTGGGCCACATATCCGCCACCGCCAGGTTCAGCTCCGGGATACCAGCTTGCCCACCATTGAACCAGACCAAATGTCAAGAAAGCACCGAGGGTCACGCTAAAGGTACCTGCCACATCAGAAACAGGATTTTCTGAAGAGATGCTTGGAAAGAAATCAAACCTCCAATCGGGCAAAGATGATTTGAGTCCTTCAATGCCACCCACTTGATCCGTTGAAAGCACTAGTATGGCCAGGATAATGCAAGCCGTCATGGCAATGATGAATTGAACGGTATCTGTAATTACAACCCCTGTAAGTCCTGAAAGTGAGCTATAGAGAGCAACCAGAAACATCAAACCAAATGTCCACATCATGGCCTCGAAAACTTCCAGATCAAAAAATACTTTAAGAATGGTCATTAAGGCGGCATTCACCCATCCAATGATGACGACATTAAGAAAAAGTCCCATGTAGACCGACTTAAACCCTCTAAGGAGTCGGGCTCCATTTCCTGAATACCTGAATTCAATCAGTTCAAGTTCGGTGATCACCCCTGATTTTCGCCAATATTGGGCAAAGAAGAATGTGGTGAGCATACCACCCACCAGCATATTCCACCAAAGCCAGTTTCCTGAAATTCCGTTCTTGGCAACCAGTTCTGTGATCAGCAGAGGTGTGTCGGCAGCAAAGGTTGTGGCCACCATGGAAATACCTGCTATATACCAGGGAATATTGCGCCCACCCAGAAAGAAATCGCTCAAACTCTTCCCGGCCTGATCCTTATACCTGAATCCGATATAGATTGACACAGAGAGGTAGAGTGCTACGATGATCCAGTCGATGAATTGCATGATGGGATTTTGGGGTGAAGAAACGAATTTTTTTTAATTGGTTATTCGGAGATTCGGGTATTCGGTGATATGTGTTAATCAGATTTTAGTCAAAGGATCTAATACCCCAATCACCTAATCACCAAATACCCCGAGTTCTTCATTTCTTGCTATGCAATTGATTAAATTCATTTCCTTTGCCATCCGATGCAAAAAGACCGAAGACCAGGCAAGAAGTTTCCGAAGAAGAAATTCCAGGGGCCAAAGAAAGAAGCTCCCAAACTGAAAGAAGGATATTACCGCTGTGTAGCCAAAACCTTGGCTGGCTTGGAAGAGATGCAGGCTGAAGAATTGAAAAGGCTCGGATTTGAAAATGTGAGTCCGATGAAAAGGGCGGTGCGTTTTGAAACGGATCTTGAGGGCATTTATAAAGCAAATCTTGCCTGCCGAACGGCATTAAGCATTCTTGTCAATATCTCAAACTTCCGTTTTCGAAATTCTGACGATTTCTACAAACAGGTTAAGAACATTGTTTGGGAAGACATTTTTGAAGTCAGAAAAACCATATCTATCAAGACGGCGGTTTTCAGCAACATTTTCAAAAACACTCAATATCCTGCCTTGGTTGCCAAAGATGCCATCGCAGATCGTTTCAGGGAGAAATTCAAAAAAAGACCAAACGTGGACAAGGAACGTCCTGACGTGGTCATTGATGTTTACATAAGTGAAAATCGGGCAACGATCTCATTAAATTCAAGCGGACAACCACTATTTATGAGAGGCTACAGGAATATGGCATTTGCGGCTCCGTTGAATGAGTGTCTGGCGGCCGGACTTATTTATCTCACAGGATGGAAGGCCGATTCCAATTTTATCAATCCAATGTGTGGAAGCGGAACCCTTATTGCAGAAGCGGGAATGATGGCCTATAATATTCACGCCCAGAAAATGAGAGAGGATTTTTCTTTTCAGAACTGGAAGAATTATGATGAAGGCGCCTTTCAGAAGGTCAGGAAGAATCTTGAATCTGAAGAAAAGTCGGATGTCGACATTAAACTTGAAGCCTCTGATATTTCCAACAGAGCTATTTCCATTACCAGAAATACCCTGGCGAAACTCTGGCTTGATGATAAGGTGGAACTCACCAAGATGAATGTGATGAAAGCTAAGGTGAATACAAAAGATGGATTGATCATCCTGAATCCTCCTTACGACGAAAGACTTCAGGAAGATGACATCGAGCAGATGTACTCGGGTATTGGTGATACCTTAAAGACACAGTATACAGGACATCGGGCATTTATCTTTTCATCCCATATTGAGGCATTGAAGAACGTTGGGCTCAAAACCTCATCCCGAAGAGAACTTTATAATGGGAAGATACCTTGTAAATATTTTGGGTATGATCTTTATGAGGGGAGCAAAAAGGGGAAAGATGAAAAATGAAAGATGAAGGATGAAAAAATGATTTTTTGAAATCATAGAACATAGATCATAGATCACGAGATTCTTCCCCAATTCAACTTTCTCGCATAAAGCTTCTTGAAATTTTCAGCAATCACACGGTGTTGTTCTGACTCGAGGTTTGGGTCGGTTTTCAGCATATTTTGAGCGGCACTTCTAGCCACCGCCAGGATCTGTCCGTCCTTTGCCAGATTTGTCATTCGAAGTTCCATGGGCAATCCACTTTGCTGAGTTCCATGGAAATCCCCGGGACCACGCAATTTGAGGTCAACCTCAGAAATTTCGAAGCCATCGTTTGTTTTAACCATGGTTTCCAAACGCATTCTACCATCGTCAGATAATTTATAACCCGACATCAGTATGCAATAGGATTGTTCTGCACCTCTTCCCACACGACCTCTCAATTGATGAAGTTGTGACAGACCAAACCTTTCCGCGCTTTCAATTACCATTACAGAAGCATTCGGCACATCAACTCCAACTTCTATTACTGTCGTTGCGACAAGAATCTGCGTTTCCCCTTTTTTGAAGCGTTCCATTTCAAAGTCCTTGTCGGCCGGTTTCATTTTTCCATGTACAATACTCACATGAAAGTCGGGTCTAGGAAATCTGCGTACGATGCTTTCATACCCGTCCATAAGATCTTTGTAATCCAGTTTTTCTGACTCTTCGATGAGTGGATACACAATGTAAACCTGTCGACCTTTTTTAATTTCCTGCTCGACAAATCCGAACATATGAAGCCTGGACTTTTCTGTCTTATGCAGGGTTTTGATGGGTTTTCTTCCGGGAGGCAATTCATCGATGACGGAAACGTCCAAATCCCCATATAAAGTCATTGCTAGGGTTCTTGGAATGGGTGTGGCCGTCATGACAAGAACATGCGGAGGATTTTGATTTTTCTTCCAAAGCCTTGCTCTTTGAGCAACACCGAATCTATGCTGCTCATCAATGATGGCAAGTCCGAGGTTTTTAAATTGAACCTTGTCCTCGAGCAAGGCATGTGTTCCAATGATCACCTTGCAATCTCCGTTTTCAAGATCTCGGAATATTTCAGTCCGCTCCGCCTGTTTGGTAGAGCCCGTTAATAAGTGGCATTTTATACCTATTTGATCAAGCAAACTGCTAATTCCATTAAAATGCTGGATAGCCAAAATTTCAGTCGGAGCCATTACACAGGACTGAAATCCGTTGTCAATAGCCATCAAGGCACTCATGGTGGCTACCATGGTTTTACCACTACCAACATCACCCTGCAAAAGGCGATTCATGTGTTTTCCGGAGTTCAGGTCCCTGCGAATTTCTTTGAGAACTCTTTTTGAGCTCCGGTCAACTCAAAGGGAAGGACTTTTTCATAGAATTCATTGAACAGAGGGCCGATTTTTTCAAATACGAAGCCTTTGAATTTGTGCTGATTGACCAACTTCTGACGGATCAGTCTCAACTGAATGAAAAACAGCTCTTCAAATTTTATGCGGAAAATGGCTCGATTTAATTTGTCGTTCGAATCGGGAAAATGAATTTGTTTGAGTGCCTCTCTTTTGGAAAGAAGTGAGAATTCAGATAAGAGATCATGCGAAAGCGTTTCATGGATCAAATGTGCGTTGTCTTCTAACAACCTGGCCATCAATTTACTTTGGGCTCTGGAAGCAAGTCACTCGAATTCAATTTATCTGTGGAGGGGTAAACCGGTTGGAGTGGAGGTCCGGTGGCCTTCTGCATGCCTTCTTTTCCCTCCATTTCCGGATGCACAATATTATAATGCGATTTGAATCGCGATGCCTTGCCAAAAACAAGATAAAGATGACCTTCTTTAATTGAATTCAGGACCCATTTCAGTCCTTTGAACCAGACCAGTTCGATGACACCGGTGTCGTCTTCCAGTTCCGCCGTAACGCGGATCATTCTTTTACCACCTACCTTTTGTATGTTTTTGAGTCGACCGAAAATCTGGACATGAGAAGGGTATCGTTTACTTCCCGAATCTTATAGATCCTTGATTTATCAACGTATCGGAAAGGATAGTGGAGAAGGAGGTCTTCAAACCGAAAGATACTCAGCTCTTTCTGAAGTAATTCTGCCCTTTTCGGCCAACTCCTTTCAGGAATTCAATGGGCGTTTTCAGGACATCTTCACTCATCCTGTAAATTTAATTAAAGAGTCCTTCTATCAAACGAACATCGTGATCGGATTCTCGATCATCGCTTTGAAAGTCTTAAGGAATTCGGAGCCTTTTGCGCCATCAACCACTCTGTGATCGCATGAAAGAGTCACTTTCATTACATTTCCAACCACAATTTGTCCGTTCTTAACGACGGGTTTTTGAACGATGCCACCCACGGCAAGTATACAGGCATTCGGTGGATTGATAATGGCCGTAAATTCTTCAATGCCGAACATGCCAAGATTAGAGATGGTAAATGTGCTTCCTTCCCAATCTTCGGGCTGAAGTTGTTTGTTCCTTGCTTTTTCAGCGTATACTTTCACTTCGGCATTGATCTGCTCGAATGACTTTGCATTGGCATGTCGAACTACCGGAACAAGCAAACCATCTTCAACGGCAACTGCCACTCCAATATGAGCGTGCTCGTATTTTCTGATTCGGTCGCCAAACCATGATGAATTGATCTGTGGATGTTTTAACAAGGCCTGAGCCGCTGCTTTCACAACCATGTCATTGAATGAGATCTTCCCTTCAATCTGATTGTTAATGGCCGTTCTGGCAGCAATGGCATTGTCCATATCCAAACTAATGGTGAGATAGAAATGCGGAGCAGAGAATTTACTTTCGGATAGACTTCTTCCGATTGCCTTTCTCATTTGTGTGATCTCATGATCCGTTGCTCTTTCGATCATAGAAGCCATACTTCCACCACCGGGGACAAACTCTTCAACGTCTTTTTTAATGATTCTTCCGCCTTCTCCACTACCTCTGATCATGCTCAAGGCAATTCCTCTTTCTGAAGCCAGTTTCTTTGCCAATGGCGAAGCTTTGATTCGACCATTACTTCCTTCGCTTGTTGAAGCTACGGGAAGTGGAGGAGGAGCTGCACTGGCAATGGGTGCTGGTTTTGGTGATTCAGCAAGGGGTGCCGGAGCTGGAGCAGGACTTTCGGCCGGAGACTCTACCGGACTTTCTTCTTCAGCAGACGATGATTTTAAAGCTTCCTCGGCTTCTTTGATCACATCGTCAAATTTTTCGCCTTTCTTTCCCAGAACAGCAAGAACAGAATCAACGGGAGCCGTTTTTCCTTCGGCAACTCCCTGATGAAGCAGAACACCTTCCTGGAATGTTTCGTATTCCATGGTAGCCTTATCGGTTTCGATCTCTGCTAACAGATCACCTTCGTTTACCTGATCTCCAACTTTTTTGTGCCACTTTGCAACAACACCTTCAGTCATGGTGTCACTCAGTTTGGGCATTTTTACTACTTCAGCCATTCTAGTATTTTGTTAGTCCATGATGAAAGGATAATCCTCCTGGGCATAAACATCCTTATACATATCTTCCGGTAACGGATCCGGGGATTCTTCTGCAAATGTCACAGCATCGGCAACGACCTTTTTGGTCTTGTCGTAAACTGCCTGAATTTGCTTTTCCGTCATATACTTTTTGGAACGGATCACTTTCAAACACTGTTCGATCGGATCGTTATCCATGTATTCATTCTCTTCGTCTTTGGTTCTATACTTTCTCGGGTCAGACATGGAGTGACCTTTGTATCGGTAAGTTCTGATCTCAAGAAGTGTAGGTCCATCACCTTTCCTTGCTCTTTCGGCTGCATCAGCAATTGCTTCGTGCACCGGTTCGCACTTCATACCATCAACTTGAGCGGAAGGCATATCGTAAGACAATCCGAGTTTATAAAGGTCGGTAACGTTCGATGTTCTCTCTACAGAAGTTCCCATGGCGTACATGTTGTTCTCTATAATGAAGATCACAGGAAGTTTCCAAAGCATGGCCAGGTTGAAGGTTTCATGGAAGGCACCTTGTCGAACCGCTCCATCACCCATATAGCACAAAGTCACATTCTTGGTTCCTTTATATTTTTCGGCAAAGGCAAGTCCGGCGCCAAGTGGGATCTGTCCACCTACGATTCCGTGACCACCAAAATATCTTCTTTTTACATCAAAGAAGTGCATTGAACCACCTTTTCCTTTTGAGCAACCAGTGGTTTTTCCGTACAATTCAGCCATACCTTCTTTCGGATCCATTCCTCTTCCCAATGGATGAGCATGGTTTCGATAGGCAGTGATCATATTGTCGTCTTTGGTGATTGCGCTCACAGCTCCGGCAACAAGTGCTTCCTGTCCGATATACAGGTGAAGGAAACCTCCAAATTTTTGCTGGATGTAGAGTTGCTGAGCTTTTTCTTCGAATTTGCGCATCAGCACCATCGATTCAAACCACTCTATGTACGTCTTCTTTGAGAATTCTTTTTTCTTAGCCATTCTTCACGGGTAATTGAGCCGACAAATTTAGTATAAAAATGGTGCTGATTTATGCTTTTTGAATGCGAGAGAAATTTGTTTTTAAAGGTAATTTTTAATGGTTCACCTTTACTCGAACATCACACATCTAACACCAAACACCAGACATCATACATCATACATACAAATTCCATTTATTCTTCATTCCCAGGAATCTCTGAACCACCACCTTCCATATTTCATCCAACCGGGGAGTTTAAAATTCAGTCCTTCTCCGTAGATATACGTGATCTCAGTATCCTTTCTTTTTTTGATGTTGTAGAAATCTGACTTGTCCCATGATTCTGTGAATATGAGCCTGCCATTCTCATAATGATAGGTGAACCAATAGGTGTCATCCGCCACTAATTCTTTTTTCTTTTTGGAAATACGAAAGTGTTTCGCTTCAGACTTTATTCGAATTTCATTCTCCTTATTTTGATAAACGGAATCTATTTTTGAAAGGACGGGATCAATTAGATGCGACAGATCGAAAAGATTACTGTCGATGATCAGTACCTTATTTTTTCTTCTGATATAAGTCCTGATCTCATTATTAAGAGCACCAATGCTGGAATCGCCTGAAGCCACATATTCCATATAATTTTTAGTCTCGGAGACAAGTTTTTCATTTGCATCGAATTCATAGCTAAGCCGGTAATTTAAATCTTCCCCTTCATACCACGAAGTGACAGTTTTTCTATCTTCAACAGTTTTAATCTTTTTCAGAACACTTGTCTCGCATTCGAAATCATCAGAATAATAATAGAACCTGGGAAATGGGACTCTTTTGACATTACCGTGATTTCTTTCGATTGAGTCCAATACAATGGAGTCTCGCTTAGCATTTGCTTTATCGTCTTCAAGTCTGTGACAATATGTGACTTCTCTTAAAATCTCGTTAGGAGAATTTCCCTTTAGGTATTTTATCATCCTAACCCGACCAATATCATATTTACCGCTTCCCCTGTATACCTGATAATATTGTAATACACTATCAATTTCTCCATCTTCGTTCCGGAAATAATGATTGGCGTAATCCTCATTGTGACCGGCTACAAATTTTTCTTCCATGATCCAGCCATGTTCATTGAAATTACAGGAGTACACGGTATCCGTAATAGGGTCTCTTTCAGGATAAATATCTTTTTGAATGACGATGTAATCCTTGAAGTGATGAAAACGATAAAAATTATCAAATTCAAAAGGAAGTTCTTGGCATAGAAGCCAAGGAGGGAGGAGGAAAGAAATTACAAATAGAAGGTGTTTCAAAGCTCAGTTTTATATTATCGATGAAGGTATGATCTTTCATTTTTAACCTTTCATCTTTCACAATAGAAAACCGACTTGCTAAGAGATTGAACCCAACGACTATCGCTAATCCTTAACAAACATTGCTTTTCGCAATTCATTGTTGGCCAACACAGAGATAAAATAAGTGCCCGACTTCAGTCCCGATATATCAAGTGCATCATTAATTCCCGAAATTCCTTCAAGCTGAAGTTTTCCTGAGATATCAAAAACCCGGTACTGGAATGATGTTACGTCCTGCTTATCGATCGAAAGCCTCAATTCATTGGCAGCTGGATTTGGAAATACTTGAACCAATGTTGAATTGGCAAATTCTTCAACTCCAACTGTCGAATAATCACAGGCGTAAGAATTAAAGTTATGCGAGCCAAAGACAGGATCTTCGTAGCATCTGAGTCCCTCATAATGTTCCATATCGGCGACGGTGCCATTACATATGAAGTCCATCATTTCACCAGGATAAGGTGAAGAAGTAAATCCCATTCTTTCAATGATGGTAACAGCCGGTCCCCAACCATCGGTGTAATGAACGTAAAGTCTTTTCAGATTTTGACCATTTATATTGACCATGTCTGTGGAATCCACAATTACCTCAATGCCGCATGTATCCAATACATTGTAATATGTTCTCCATGAATCTCCAACTCCGGCATTGAAATCAATTAGGACTGAAAATTCCTGATCGTATTCATTTAACCAATACACAACCCCACTGTCCTCATAAGTGAAATAGTAGTTGGCCAGATCTCCAACAAGTATTCCATCTTGATTATAGTGCCCCAGACATTTTTTACCATTGATCGTGGTATCAGAGCTACTGGTTTTCCATGTAACAGGCCATTTTTGCGGACCAAAGGCATAAAATCCTCCGTAGGTTCGCTCGGCTTCGGGTATGTTGTAGTATTGAGAAAATGAAATATAAGGTGAGCAGAGTAGAAGGGTGAGAAGAGTCGTTAGTATTCTTTTCATGATGAACAGCTTTCTTTGAAATTAATCAATAATGTTTAATTGGGCATATACCCAAACGTTGTATTATTGAATTTCAATCAACAAAGAACACTTGGCCGCAATGGCTTTATTTTCACCAACTTGCCCTATGTGATCACTTGTTTTTGATTTTATGGAAAGTTGATCTGATGTTATATTAAGCCGAGGAGAAAGAAATTCCTTCATGGCTTGTAGGTGCGGAGACATCCTCGGTTCTTGAAGAATAATGGTCGAATCTATATTGATGATTCTTGCATTCCTAAGTGTCATTTTATCCATAACCCTGACAAGAATTTCAGAACTCGAAATTCCTTTGAGTGAATCGTCTGATGATGGGAAATGTTTACCTAGGTCACCTTCATTCAGTGCACCCAGGATGGCATCGCAGATCACATGAATAAGAACGTCTCCGTCGGAGTGACCTTTGGATCCTTTATGATAGGGAATCTCAATTCCACCAATGATAAGTGGGATGCCTTCTTCAAGGCGATGGATGTCAAATGCAGAACCTATTCGGATTTTCACTCCTCGTCAACCGTGTCTTCGCGCTGCTCTTTGAATGCGTCGAAGCTGAAAGTGAGGGTGAAGCGGAATGTGTTGGCCAGTGGATTGTTTCGGTTCGCAATCAGGTATGATGCATCAATTCCGAATACATTCAGTTTTAAACCAAAACCGGCCGTGAAGTATTGTCTGTTTCCTTTGTTTGGATGCTCGTAGAAATAACCACCACGGAAGGCGATCAAATCATCGTACAAGTACTCTGCACCCAATGAAACAGCGATCTCTTCAAGTTCTTCCTGGAAACCTCTTGGCGCATCTCCAAATGACTGGAAGATACCTGTTGCCACACCTACATTTGGAGTGAACTTATCTCCATTCTCGTCTGTCTGTGGCGTTGGAACGAGAAGTTTATTGAAGTCTGTAATGATCGTAAGTGAGTTATACTCGTCGAGTAGTAATTTCGTAGCCTGACCAATTTTCAAGTTCGTTGGCAGGAAGTCTTTTTCACCTGTTGCTGTAGAATAAGACATCTTGGCGCCGATATTGGAGATGTTCACACCAACACCCAATTTAGCATCCTGTCCGAAAAGATTGATATCGTCATGGAAATAACTTGATACATCTACTGCACCAGACATGGCTGCTCTTTTCGAATCTCCTAATCCATCCGTCAGATTTGAATAAATGAACCTGGCAGCAACACCGCCGCTCCATTTTTCAGAAAGCTTGGTACCTACGGCTCCGTCAAGAGAGAATTCGTTCGGATTGTGATCCCGGATTTCTGTTCCGTTCTGATCAGTAAACGTAATGTTGCCAAGTGAAAAATACTTTAAAGCTCCGGCAATGGTTGTTCTGTCGTTAATTCTGTGGTAGGCCGACAAATACATGATTCCCATGTCGTTTACCAGATTCCTCAACCATGGAGTGTAAGAGATCGAAATTCCGTTTTCATCATCGATGTTTGCCCACTTCGACGGATTCCAGTGTGTGTTGTTCGCATCAGGACTTGTACCCACACCGGCATCACCAAGAGCACCACCACGAGCATCGGGTGATATAAGAAGAAAAGGAACCGCAGTTGTGATCGTATTCAGCTGTAAATCCTCATCAGAAGCCTGGCCGTATGTGTTCGAAGAGAACATGGCAATGACTGCGCCCATCAATAGGGGTAATCCGGCGTTACGTTTCAATCTAATCATTTAAGGTCTGCAAATATATAAAATTACACCCACTGAACAGCGTATTAAAGGATGACAAGTTTCTCAATTTTTTCGGCCATTGTTCCATTTCTACGTGATCTGACCTGTAATTTATAAATATAGACACCTCTTCCGAGTTTGTCTCCATATTCGTCTCTTCCGTTCCAAGAGATAGGATTTCGGGTAGTTTGGTTATATCCAGAGGTTTCTATCACCTGATCGATGGATTTGACAATTTTACCTGAAATCGTGAAGATTTGAATCTTAACATCTAAAACAGTATTTGGTTGATTATGTTCAAACCAGAAAGATGTGTTCGTTGTGAACGGGTTCGGATAATTCAGAACTCTATCGATCTTGATCTCTTTGAACTCTTCAACTACGAATTCCAACGTGGCCTCAGACGAGTTATTGTAAACATCCCACACTTTCAATGTTAGTTTATGCGGACCCGGTTCCAATTCCTCAAAATTATATCTCACTTCCCCTTCCTGATATGAGTTGATCACAGCAGAGTAATAATCATTTAGAATTATGGGTTCGTCGGTCTTGCCATCAAGAATGGCTGTTATATCGTGACCAATACCTGTGCCTGCCATATTGATTCCATGTTCATCGAAGATCTTGGCATATAAAACAGGATTCTCATCTGTAATTCCTCCATAAACGAAAGTTTCATCATTCATGTATATCTCAATGTCGGGGCCTGTCTGATCGTCGGCTGCATTCGGGTCAGTTCCGCCAATCACAAAATTCTCTTCATGGCCTTTGGCATCCTTGACCTGATTTTCAGCATAATAGCTGATCCTTCCTTGGTCGAAATTGTAGGCAATGTCTTTTGGGACGATGAATTGGAACTTAAAACTTCCATTCTCAACACTTGCCTTACCGCGGAATAATTTCTTATCCTGCAACTTGAACCTGAATATACCCTCACCATCATTGTTCAATGATTCCACATCATATTCCTTGTCGAAGACTGTAGGGTAAATTGTTCCATTGAAATTATTGAGTTTGTTTCCATTGAGGTCTTCAAGGTGTCCTCGTACTTCCACAAGTCCCAGTGCCCTCACTGTATCCATCTGAGAAGCTGGCCTTCCATTGATGGAATCAGTAATAATATTGAAATAAGGATAGGCCAACCTGAGTGCAGGATCACCAAGAAGGGAGAAGTTTCGGGAATTAAGTTGAGTTACTGAATTCTTAACATTCTTATATACATCACCTATTCTCGGCATTTCTCCATTGATGGGCTCAAAAATATTATTGTAGAAGGCTTTGGCCAGCTGTTGGTTGGCAGAAGAATAAACAAGTCGAACCGTCGTAAGCAAGCCAATTCCACCTCCGTTTGGATTTGTCAAAACGACTTCTCCACCGGCGGCACGTTGTGGATCATCCCATCGACTGAATTCGCAGGTCGCAGTCATAAAAAGAGGCATGTTCCATTTATTCGTCCAGTTATTAATCACATCCATGGTAAGGATCCTTTCATGAGCCCATCCAACTTCACCACCATGACCTGTATAATTCATCAGGAGAACACCGGCTTCAACCTGTCTTTTAATTCCTTCAAAAGCATCTGGGTATCTCTGACCACCCGGAGTGGAAACTTGTTTGAAGGCATCGAGATAGATTTTTTCCAGATTATAATTGTTGTCGGTCAGTTGCACCCTCAATGCCAACGTGTCGGCCTGGCTCATGTGTGTCACACCATCTTCATCATCTCCAACAAAGCAGACCCTGTTCCTCCAGTCTCCCATAGCTCTTGAATCCATATATCGCTCAACCTTGTCAACTACTTTATTCGCCTGATCTTCCGTTTGTACTGGGAATCGACCGATGGAAATGTCCATCAGCTCATTTCTGTTCCATACTCCTTCGTTTGTATCCATTAGACAATAAAAATCATCGGATACATATGAAGTGGGCGGATTAAATGATTCAAAAGACTCGTAAGTTGGGACGAAGTTTGTGTTTCCTCCAATCCTGTTCTTGTTGTCATATGAGCCATCTCCCATCATAAGAACGTACATCAATTCATTCGAAGTTCCCAGTCCTCTCCAGTACATCATTCTGAGAAAGTCCCGAAGAGCGACAATATCCTGTGAGCCTGATGAAAATTCATTGTATACTCGTTGAGGAGTAGTCACAAAAACACTCAGTCCATTGTTCCTGTGCAGATCTGCAAGTCGCTCGGCTGCCGATAAGAATCTGGGGTGGGAGATAATCACATAGTTGTATGAAACCTCACCATGAAGATTTTGGTTATTGACCAAACCCATCCATGCATAACTAGAGTCATAGTCATTGAATGCAATGTATTCTCGCAATTCTGTTGCTGTATTCACAAATGTCTTCGTTCCCGATGCAAAACTTCCAACGTGTTCTTCGGGATTCAATGGGTCGGTAATATCCCAGACTTTTGTTTTGTTGCTTGCACCACTGAGTCGAAAGCGAGCAAAAGAATTTCCAACCGACCTTGTGTCCCTGAATTGCATCTGCAAACCGGTCATGATCAATCTTCGTCTGACATTCACTTCCAGAAAATCGAGATAACCTTTGCTCGATGAACTTGCCGTTGGTTTATTATAAGTGACATCAACATTTACCACATTTCCGGAAGCATTAAATGTTGTAGATCCTCCGTCGGATGCGGCGAATGGCAATGCATAGTTTCCTGTTGTTGAAGTTGCCGGCAATTGATATGTTTTGTTGGCCACCTTTATGGTGTAGGATGAGCTTTTTCTTGAATTGGTGGCAAAATTGAATCGCAGAAAACCCTTTGAAGAAGGCACAATGTTGGGAAAGCTGAAATTAAAAGAGTATTGATTCTGTATGTCAAAAACTTCTCCAAACCATTGAGAACCACTTTTCATGAGATTAACCTTATCCACTTCATGAAAATCTCTGTCATCAAATTCGGTAACATTTACCGGTGAGCTTCCCTGAACATTTTTTTGACTAAGCCTTTTAGCATTGGTCGCGCCGCCAACAGTCAGGAAATAATAAGTTGTATCGGAAAACTCATGTTTTTGATGACGAAAAACGGTGTCACCGAATTGAAATGACCATTTATTAGGTCCCTGTCCGTAGAAAAGCACATAATCTTCCTTATCAAATGACCCATCTGATTCTCCCGATACATATATACTGTTCTCTTCAAGGTCATCATACCTGAAATCCGAATTTGCTTCAGGTAACATGCCTCCACCGTTTCCATAAATTCGTATGCTTCTTGGATCGATGTTATCTATATCAATTCCCTGCTGTTTCAGATATTTTTGTGACAACTTATAAATACCATCATGGTTTACGCCTATTTTGTAGAATTCACCATTGGAAAGCACGGAAGAGTTTTTGAAGGTCGTGCTTTTCTTTCCCCGTGCCGTGGAAAATGAAGTTTTTGCCGTTTCTATTTCAATAGTGTAGGCTGTAATTTTTTCAATCCGACCGTTTTTACTTATCAGAGGGGTAAAAAGGACAAAACCTTTGTTTTTCTGACGATCTGTGGCTTCATAGAATTCCGCTTTAAGTTGAGATGATATTTCTCCTTTCATAGCCTGACTGAAAGAAAAATCATTGACCGGGGTGCTGGTAATTCCTGTAAAACGGACAGATTTGATGTATTCTCCGGCTGATAAATCCACTATTTCTTCAGAAACAGGCAGAAAAAAACGTTCCGGATCATTGGAACAGGAATTACAGAACAAATAGGTTAATTCAGCCCTGCCTTCAACAACAGTCTCTTTTGCTTTGTCCCAATAAATATTCTTTTTTACCGTTATAAGCCTTGGAAACACAGCAAAAGGCAAGAATAAGGCAGTGAAAAGAATGAGTCTTTGTTTCATTATTTATAAATTTATAACTAAGATTGCGCCTGCCTATTCTGGATTTTGAGATGGAAATTACGATGAAGAAACGACTCAAAATTAGGAATATTGTAAGGAGTTGAACGGTATTTTTTTATACTTTTGAAACTTTGCGAAATTTAATTTTTCAGGTAGGATTGGAATATTTAAAGGGGAAGAGAGGAATCGTCAGGCAAATTTTATTTGCCTTTTTGTTTGTGAGCGGGTTTGAGGTATTTGCCCAGGATCCTGAGTTTAGTCAGTTCTACGCAAATCGTCTCTACTTGAACCCGGCCTTTGCAGGTACGGAAAGATGTCCACGTGTTGGACTCAGTTATCGTAATCAATGGCCTTCACTTGATCAGGGCTTTGTTACCTACTCAGCTTCTTATGACCAGCACTTTGATGCCCTTGCAGGTGGTCTTGGTTTGTTGGTTATGAGTGATGAAGCCGGAGCAGGTACCGTCACATCTCAGGATGTTAACCTTTTATATGCCTACCAATTAAACATCACCAGGTTCTTCTCCATGACCTTTGGAGCCCAGGTGAGTTATTTCGAAAAGAAAGTTGATTTCAGTAAGCTGACCTTTGGGGATATGATTGATCCAAGGCAAGGATTTATCTATACAACTGACGAAGTTCCGTTAAATGATCCGGCAAGAGGAGTTGATTTCTCTGCGGGTGTTCTTGCTTTCAGCGACAAATATTTTGGTGGATTCGCGTTTCACCACTTAACTGAACCAGATCAGTCATTAACTGCAAATGGTGATAGTAAACTGCCAAGGAAATTCACCCTTCACGGGGGTGCCGTTCTTCCAATTCGTGGATTAGGCGGCGTGGACAGAGGAAGTATCAGTCCGAACTTTATTTATCAGAATCAGGCCGGTTTTAACCTGTTCAACTATGGTTTCTATGCAACGAGGGGTGTTGTAATCGGTGGACTCTGGGTAAGACATTCACTCTCAAATATCGATGCTGTAATTGGTATGGTTGGTCTTCACATGGACCGTTTCAAACTTGGATACAGTTACGATGTGACCGTTTCGCGATTTACAAACCAGTCCGGAGGATCGCATGAAATTTCATTTATTCTGAACTTTAACTGTAAAGTGAAGAAGACAGAATGGAGAACCGTCAATTGTCCACAGTTTTAAAAAACATTAAAAATTCAGTAATTTTCGGGCACTAAATTGTATGATTATGAGGAGAGCAAAGGGTAAATTTCTAGCGAGCGTGCTGATGGCAGGCCTTGTGATGATTTTATTCTCTTGTCAGAGAGAAAGATCAGGGGCTACAGGTTGGGAATACAATAATCCAAAAAATGGAGGTTTTTATAAGGCCCCATTCTTGGAGCAGGAAACAGGTCCGGGTCTGGTTTTGATCCAGGGTGGACGATTTACAATGGGTAGAGTTGAACAGGATGTTACTTACGACTGGAATACTTTGCCAAGAACGGTAACTGTTTCATCATTCTATATGGATGAAACTGAGGTTACGAACTTCTACTATTTAGAATATTTATACTGGTTGGAAAGAGTATTCGGAGTGGATTACCCTGAAGTGGTAAGAAAAGCACGTCCTGATACATTGGTATGGAGAAAATCTCTTGCCTACAACGAACCATATGTTGAGCTTTATCTGCGTCACCCGGCTTACAGAGATTATCCTGTGGTAGGTGTAAGTCATGAGCAGGCCACTGACTTCTGTAAGTGGAGAACTGATAGGGTAAATGAGATTATTTTGATCCGTGAAGGTTTGTTTGAGCATTATCCAAGCCAGATCAACGAAGATAACTTCAATACTGAGGCATATCTTGCCGGTCAGTACGAATCAGGAAAGAGAGTTGATGGACTTCCAGACTTCAATCCTGACAAAGAATTCAGAAACGTAAGAATGGAGGATGGAATCCTTCTTCCTAAGTACCGTCTTCCGACTGAAGCTGAGTGGGAATTCGCCGCTTATGGTTTGATCGGAAATACAGTTGATGAATTGATCACTGAAAAGAAATTGTATCCATGGAATGGTCACGCTGTTAGAAATTCAGATGACAAGTATCTTGGAGACTTCCTTGCCAACTTTAAGAGAGGTAGAGGTGATAACATGGGTGTAGCCGGAAGGTTGAATGATAACGCCGATGTAACTGCTCCTGTATTCTCTTACTGGCCAAATGACTACGGTCTTTATAATATGGCCGGTAACGTTGCTGAGTGGGTAATGGATGTTTACAGACCACTTTCATTTGAAGAGTCAGTTGATTTCAGACCTTTCAGAGGAAACGTTTTCCAGACTAAGCAATTGGACGAAGAAGGTTTGATCGCTGAGAAAGATTCATTGGGTCGATTGACTTACAGAGATGTTGATGTGGAGCTTGATAATCTAAAAGACAGAAGAAACTACAGAAGATCAGACAACATTGATTACGAAGATGGTGACTGGGAATCAAGTATCTACTATAGAGAAGATCCATCTGCTGAAGCTGACCTGGTTAACGGTACTATGTATAACTTCGGTAAACAAACCTTGATCAATGATCAGGCCATGGTTTACAAAGGTGGTAGCTGGATGGACAGAGCATTCTTTGTTACTCCGGGAGCAAGAAGATTCCTCCAGAAGGACCTTTCCACAGATTACATTGGCTTCAGATGTGCCATGACAAGAGTTGGAAGTCCGGTTGGATTAGGATACTAAACCGAATAAGATATTTTATAAATTACCCCGTCAAAACGACGGGGTTTTTTTATGCTTAGTACAGAAGAACTATACAAGATTTTCCTCGAGCATCCCTTGATCAGTACCGATACGAGGCAGATCAAGGAAGGGTCCATGTTCTTTGCTTTGAAAGGAGAGAACTTTGATGCAAATCAATTTGCCATGCAGGCTCTTGAAAAAGGAGCAGCTTTTGCCGTTGTTGATGATAATTCTCTTGAAGATCATCCCAAACTGCTGAAGGTAGAGAATGTGTTGGAGAGTTTGCAGGCTTTGGGTAAGCATCATAGAATAGAACTTGGACTGCCCGTAATTGGCATTACAGGATCGAATGGTAAGACGACAACGAAAGAGCTGATGCATGCTGTTTTGAGCAAGAAATTCAATGTACTTGCCACAGCCGGCAACTACAACAATCATATCGGTGTTCCACTTACCTTGCTTCGTTTGACGAAAGATCATAATATGGCCATAATAGAAATGGGTGCCAATCATCAGGGTGAGATCGATTTCCTGACCAGGCTTTCAGATCCGGATTATGGAGTAATAACCAATATTGGCAAGGCCCACCTGGAAGGTTTTGGAGGTATTGAGGGAGTTAGAAAGGGGAAAACTGAGTTGTACAGATATATGGCTGCAAAGGGAGGTAAGCTATTTGTTAATGCTCAGGATCCGGTTTTAATGCAAGATTCTGAAGGAATAGAGAGAGTATTGTATGGTGACAACGAGGTATTTCGGTCCAGTTCAAAAGAAAATGAAGCCGGAAGGATAACTGTCAGTATTCAATATGAAGGAAAAGATTATGAGGCTTCCACACTTTTGTTCGGTGCGTATAATTACACTAATATCCTGTGTGCTGTGGGCATAGGGATTCATTTTGGGGTAGCTGTGACTGAAATATGCGAGGCCTTGTCGGAGTATGAACCGACAAATAATCGCTCACAAATTCTGAAGACGAAAAATAACAACCTCATCCTTGATGCCTATAATGCCAATCCGAGCAGCATGGCAGAAGCATTAAATTCTTTTGGGAAACTTAATGAGTCAAACAAGTTCGTTATCCTTGGAGACATGCTTGAATTGGGCGATGATGCAGCCATGGAACACGCAAAAGTTGCAGAATTGGTGAAAGAAAAAGGCTTGGATGCGGTGTTAGTCGGACCTATTTTCTCTGCATTAAAATCGGAATATCCTTCTTTTGACAACGCAGAAGAAGCAAAGGAATACCTAAGCCAATCCCATTTGAGGAACTATAATATTCTGATCAAAGGATCCCGGGGAATCCGACTCGAAAATGTAGTTGATGTTCTCTGATCAGTCCTTAAGAACCGATCTTGAAATAACAATACGCTGAACTTCGCTCGTGCCTTCATAGATCTGTGTGATCTTCGCATCTCTCATTAAGCGTTCAACGTGGTATTCTTTCACATAACCGTATCCGCCATGAACCTGAACAGCTTCCACTGTAATGTCCATTGCAGCCTCTGAAGCAAACACCTTTGCCATGGCACTTTCTTTGTCAAAATTCATACCCTGATCTTTCAGCCATGCCGCTTTTAAACAAAGCAATCTGGCAGCTTCAATCCTGGTTGCCATATCAGCCAGTTTGAATGAAATGGCCTGATGTTTGTGTATAGGTTTTCCAAAAGCTTCTCTCTCTTTTGAATAGGCTACAGCAAGCTCGTAAGCACCTGAGGCAATTCCAAGAGCCTGTGATGCAATACCAATTCTACCACCCGACAACACTTTCATAGCGAATGTGAATCCAAATCCGTCATCACCAATCCTATTTTCCTTGGGCACCTTTACATCCTGAAACATTAAGGTATGTGTGTCAGATCCTCTGATACCTAATTTGTTTTCCTTGGCACCAACCTGAAATCCTTCCCAGTCCTTCTCAACAATAAAGGCATTTATACCGTGGTGTCCTTTGTCGGCATCAGTCTGAGCTATTACGATATAAAATGACGCCGAATTACCGTTGGTGATCCAGTTCTTCGTTCCATTTAAAAGGTAATGGTCACCCTTGTCAATGGCCGTTGTTCTTTGCGATGTTGCATCAGATCCCGCTTCAGGTTCAGAAAGGCAAAATGCTCCGAGCACCTGACCTGCGGCAGCAGGTTTCAAATATTTTTCTTTTTGTTCTTCAGTTCCGAATTTTTCAATTCCCCAGCAATAAAGAGAATTGTTTACTGACATTGCTACAGAAACAGATGCATCCACTTTGGAGATTTCTTCCATGGCAAGGACATATGAGATGGTGTCCATTCCTCCGCCATTGTATTTCGGGTTTACCATCATTCCCAGGAAGCCGAGCTCTCCCAATTGCTTCATTTCTTCCGTTGCGAAAGTTTGAGTTTCATCCCTTTCGATCACTCCGGGTTTCAAAATATTTTGAGCAAAATCCCTTGCTGCATCCCGAACCGCGAGATGCTCCTCTGTCAGCTGTAAATTCATGAAATAGATTTAAATTGTGTGCGCAAATTTAACATTTTAGCGAACACAGAATGTCGTCGGAAGACATGAAAATTTATCGTGCCATTGGCCTTATGAGCGGAACCAGCCTCGATGGTCTGGATGTGTCACTGGCCGAATATAAATTTCACAATTCTGAATGGTCGTTCGAATTCATAAAATGTGCCTCTTACAACTTTGATGAAGCCTTACTTGAATCTATAAAGGCAGCTCTGGGAAGCAATATGGAGCTCGAAGTCCGACGGAAGCTTGATAGGCAATATGCCAAATGGGTCGCAGATTGCGTAAATGATTTTTTATCTGGAGTAGAAGTCGAAGTTGACCTTATTGCATGTCATGGACAAACCATCTTTCATGATCCATCTGCCGGAGTAACCATACAAATTGGCGATGGTCGTTTACTTTGTGATTTAACAGGTCTTACGGTTATCAACGATTTTAGGTCGAAAGATATTGAATTGGGAGGCCAGGGTGCACCACTTGTTCCTATAGGCGATAAAGAGCTTTTTAAGGATTTTATGTATTGTCTGAACCTTGGTGGAATTGCCAATATTTCCGAAAAAAATTCAGGTTCAATTCAAGCTTATGACATTTGTATTTGTAACGTTGGAGCTAATTACTTTGCGAACAGAGAAGGCCTTGCTTACGATGAATCCGGTCATCTGGGTGCAAAGGGAAAGGTGATACCGGAGTTAATGGAAAGATGGTCGTCATTGGAGTATTTCTCCGAGCATCCTCCGAAGAGTCTTGACGCCACATTTTTTGAAAGAGAGATGTTGTCGGATTTGGATATGGAAATATTCAGCACCAATGACATGCTGGCTACTTTGTATGAAAGTATTGCTGAAGAGATATCGAGGAGTGTTGAGTTTTAAGAAGGAAAGAATTCTTGTTACCGGTGGAGGTGCATTTAATGAGCGAATAATTGAATTGATGATTGAAAAAGGGCTGAATCCCGTTGTGCGTGATCCTGACATTATCAACTTCAAAGAATCACTTGTTTTTGGATTTCTCGGTGTTTTACGACTTAGAAATGAAATAAATGTGTTAGCACAGGTGACCGGGGCATCCGAAAATCACTGTTCGGGCGTGGTGTACAGAACGAATTGACAACATTAAATTTGCTTCACGGCTTTTGCCTCATTATCTCAGACTCTCCGACCTAAATTTTATACATTTGCCCTGCTTTTTTTAAGAGATGTTAGATATACTAAAAGAATACGAAAACAAGCGGCCTGAGATCACTTTTGAGTGGAAGGATTCAGAAACCGAGGCCGAAGGATGGGTAGTTATAAATAGTCTTCGTGGAGGTGCTGCAGGTGGTGGTACCAGAATGCGACCTGGTTTGGACAAACACGAGGTGACTAGTCTTGCCAAAACCATGGAGATCAAATTCACCGTTTCAGGACCACCGATCGGTGGAGCTAAGTCGGGAATCAATTTCGATCCGAAAGACCCAAGAAAAGACGGAGTGCTTAAAAGATGGTACAAAGCCGTTACTCCGCTCTTAAAACACTACTACGGTACAGGAGGAGATCTCAATGTGGATGAGATTCATGAAGTGATTCCGATCACAGAAAGTTACAATGTATGGCATCCGCAGGAAGGTGTGCTACAAGGACATTTTGCTCCTATGGAGATTGAAAAGATCAATAAGATTTCCAGACTGAGAGAAGGTGTTTCCAAGAAAATGAAAGATGAAAGGTATACTCCTGATGCTGAAAGAGGATTGGTAGTTGCCGATATGATTACAGGTTATGGTGTTTCTGAAGCGGTAAATCACTTTTACAATATTTACGGCGGAAAGCTTGATGGGAAAAGAGCCATTATCCAGGGTTGGGGAAATGTTGCTTCTGCGGCGGCTTATTATCTGGCGAAAGAAGGATGTAAGGTAGTTGGGATCATAGATCGAGTTGGAGGCATTCTTTCGGAAGAAGGAATGGATGTTGATGAAGTAAGAGACCTCTTCCTTAATAAGGATGGAAATTCCTGGCTTCAGATAAGATGATGTCATTTGAAGAAGTGAATGAAAAAATCTGGGATATGGGTGCAGAAGTATTCATTCCAGCTGCAGCCAGCAGATTGGTCACAAAAGATCAGATCGATCGAATGGTAAATGGTGGACTGGAGGTGATTTCCTGTGGTGCCAATGTTCCTTTTGCCGATAATGAGATCTTTTTTGGACCCATTGGAGAATATGCAGACGGAAAAGTCAGTGTAATACCCGATTTCATCGCAAACTGTGGTATGGCAAGGGTTTTTGCCTATCTTATGGAAGCGAAAGGAGAACTTTCTGATCATGCCATTTTTAGTGATACATCAGAAGTTATTCGCCAGGCTATAGCAAGAATTCATGGTGAGAGCGGAGAAAAAACCGGAATCACCGAAGTCGGATTTTCAATTGCTCTAAAACAATTGATGTAATGGATTTTCAGAGCATCCTTGAACTAGAATATTTCGGCAATTCCGTGCAGAATTATGCATTGGCTTTGTCCTTGCTCATTCTAGGATGGATGTTTCATGGTTGGATTGCATCCGTGTTGGTGACGCTTATCAATCAGATTTTCAGAAGATCTGAATACCGCCTGACTCGTGATGAATTTAAAAAGCTACTGAGAAAACCACTCAATCTATTCATTTTCCTTGTTCTCCTTTATGTTGGTGCATCCTTTTTGCGATTTCCGGCAGAATGGGAGTTGAGTCCACCGAACGAATTTGGATTCAGAATGATATTGAAACGCGCCTATATGGCTTTACTCGCAATATCCTTGATACGTGTTGCTTTAAAAGTGGTGACTGCATTTGGAATGATGCTGCGCAAGAAGGCCGATACCACAACGAGCAAACAAGATGATCAGCTCATTCCATTTGTAATGGATATTCTGAAAGTATTTGTTGTCATCCTGGGTGTATTGGTCATATTAAGCACAGTGTTCAAAATGAACATAGGAGCTTTGATTGCCGGATTGGGAATAGGTGGAGTTGCGATTGCTTTGGCAGCAAAAGAAAGCCTCGAGAATTTATTAGGTTCTTTCACAATATTTTTTGACAAACCTTTTGTGGTGGGCGACATGGTGAAAGTAGGTGGAGTGGAAGGTGTTGTGGAAAAAGTTGGATTCAGGAGTACCAGAATACGAACACTTGAGAAATCATATCTGACTATCCCAAACAGAAACATGATCAGCTCAGAACTCGACAACATGTCACTGCGCACATTCAGAAGGGTAAAGTTTAATGTTGGGCTGACTTATGGTACGAAAAGAGAAGAGATTAAAAAAGTTGTAGAGGCCATACAGAAGTATATTGATGAGCATAAACAAACCAATCAGGATGGAAAGGTGAAGTTTATGGATTTTGGAGCAAGCTCCCTGGATATAATGGTACTTTACTTTATTGATACAATGGATTACGATCAATTCCTGAACGTAAAGCAAGAGATCAACTATAAGATCATGGAAATTGTAGAATCTTGTCAAACAGATTTCGCATTCCCAACACAAACTATACATTTACAAAAAGAAAACGCCGGATAGTATGTTCATAGCCATGTTCGTTATTTTCATTATTGGTTACGTTGCCATTGCAACCGAACACAATATCCGCGTTGACAAATCAGCATCGGCGCTCGTAATAGGCTCAGTAACATGGGCTTTGTTTGTTCTTGGAGCTGAAGGTATTTTGAATGTGGATGTGAATTTAAGCGTAATGGAGATGCTTGAGTCAGGCACGAAATATCTTAAGAGCCTGAAAGAATATTTCATGCAATCCGACATAATTGAGTCGCCCGCAGAAGACACAAAAGATATTCTGAACCATTTTGTCCTGCACGAGTTGCAGCATCACCTCATTGAGATCTCTGAAATTCTGTTCTTCCTTTTGGGCGCCATGACTATTGTTGAGGTAATTGATGCCCATGACGGATTTAGCATCATTACAGATAAAATAAAGACCACGAATAAGATGAAATTAATGGTGGCCTTGAGCTTCCTAACTTTCTTCTTTTCTGCAGCCCTTGATAATCTTACCACGGCCATTGTAATGTCGGCTCTCCTGAAGAAACTTATCAAGGACAAAAAAGATCTGTGGCTCTTTGCCGGTGTGATCATTATTGCGGCCAATGCAGGTGGAGCATGGTCACCAATCGGTGATGTGACTACCATTATGCTTTGGATCGGTGGACAAGTTTCTGCTCTTGCCATTATCACCTCACTGATTATTCCTTCCATTGTCTGTCTGATCATTCCTTTGATCTATCTGGCATTTGTTGTGAAAGGAAATGTTGAGCGACCTGAACCAAATGAATATGGAGATGTCATGGTCAATCCGGCCTCAGATCAGGAAAAGAATTTCGTTTTCTTCCTCGGTGTGGTTTTACTTCTGTTTGTGCCCGTGTTTAAGTCGGTAACTCACCTTCCGCCATTTGTTGGAATCCTTTTTGGCCTGGGTGTTATTTGGGTGGTGACGGAAGTGATGCACAGGAATAAGAATCACGAAGAAAAAATGAGACTCTCCGTTCTTGGTGTTCTTCGAAAAGTTGATGTGCCATCCGTGCTTTTCTTCCTCGGAATCCTGCTTGCTGTTGCGAGTTTGAGTTCGGCCGGTCATTTGTTGTTATTGGCCAACTTCCTGGAAAGAACCCTGGCCGACATCTATTTGATCAACGTTATAATTGGTTTATTATCAAGTATTGTGGATAATGTACCGCTAGTTGCCGGTGCCATGGGTATGTATGAGATCGGACCGGAAATCTCCGGCATCTCCTACCCACAGGATCACCAGTTCTGGCAATTCCTCGCATACTGTGCCGGGACAGGTGGAAGTTGTCTGATTATCGGTTCTGCGGCCGGAGTAGCCGTAATGGGTATCCTCAAGATCGACTTCATGTGGTATCTAAAGAGAATCTCCATGCTTGCCTTGATCGGATATCTAGGAGGGGCGATCACCTATTACTTCATGTATGCCTAACTAGTCGACAGTCGACAGTTTCTATAGCACAAGCGGATCATAGATCATAGCTCATAGATCTCTAACTAACCTTCTTGCCTATTACACATTATTGGTATTTTTATTGAACATCACAATCAAATTGTATTGATGCTTGTTCGTGTAATAATTTATTTTTTTATCTCGTTGCTGCTCATTTCATGTCAGAAAGAGAATGATGCTCCAAAGGAAAAGCCAAAGACCAAACCTGAAATCAAGTATAATTTCATCTTGGCGGGGGACAGAACTTCCGATGGTGTTATTTACACAGATATTCAAGACACTACGTTAAGTGTTAGTTCAGGAACTGGATCTCGTGACATCAAACATTTCCTTCAATATGACATTGATAAAGATGGCCTTAATGATATTGAGTTCTACGCGTGGGAAAAAGGAGGGAATGGATATTATTCTACGGCCATTACATTGAATTCTCTGGATAATTCAGAAGTTATTCAGGACTCAGTAGATCAATTTTTAGAATCACCTAGCATTATTAATTCTGGTGACACAATCAGCAAGGAATCTCTTTTCTATATTGCCGATAAATCTGTATTCTATTCATCTGGATTTTCAATTTCCAGTGGGTCATCATGGTATCAGCCTTGGGAGAATGCAATTGATAAGTATGTAGCATTAAGGTTATTCAATTCATCAGATACCCTATACGCTTGGATAAGAATTGACGTTTTAAGTTATGGGGTGATTACGATCAAAGATTATGCCTGTCGCTATTGAATGGAAACCTAAACACTGAGCATTGATGAAATTCATTAGCATTCTATTCTTCCTTATTCACTTTGGTTTTACTTATGTGCAAGGTCAGACCGATACCAAAGTCGAGAAAGCCATTGAAACGTTCAATTCGGGAAAGTACGACAAGGGCATTTCGATGATGGAAAAGATAAAGGATAAGAATCCCTCTGAGGACAATTGGGATCTACTTGTGAAAATGTATTCTTCGCGATATGAAATATCAAATAAGAATGCATCAGATCCGGCGATCATAATGTTAATGCAGATGGGTGGATTGAAACAAAAAGATCTATATCTGAACACGACAGAGAGTTACTCTGAGATGATTTCCAAGAGCAGAGAAGCTTTGCTTTACTCTCAGAGCCCTCAAGCATCCATGATTCTCAGAATATATCTTATCGATAAGGAAGTTGATCAGAATATTTCTTCTGAAGCCAGAAGTGAGTTTAATAAGGCTGAAGAGTTTTTCGGAAAAAAAGAATACGAAAATGCATTGTTGCAATATCAAAAGGCCTTGGAAATTCAACCCGATTTCTACAAGGCCACGATATATATCGGGGATTGTTATTGGTATCTTGAGAATATGGATAGTGCCATTGTTTATTTCCAAAAGGGAATACAAATGCACGACGATATGTTGGAGCCCAGGAAATATTTGGCCGACGCTCTTAGTTATGCAAAAAAAGATGAGGAGGCCAAAGAGGCATGTGTAGAGGCGATTTGTATTTATCCTGATCAAAGCATGTTTATGAAGTACGAAGATCTGCTCGAAAGAGGAGGGAAGAAATTGAATAAGCATTGGATCCCAAGAGGAAGCGAAGTGAATCAAAAAGGGAATGCAATTTCAAAAGTCAAGGAGTCGCATTGGACAGTTTATCAGGAAGCAAGACAAGAAGTAGAAAACTATTGTACCGACACAGGCATCATTTCTGTCGAGAATGATAAGACAGATGCAAAATACCTGGAGGTGTACAGCTGGGAAAAGATGCTTGATAGCTCATCAGAATTACCTGAAGAGTTTTCCTTTGCAAGAGAAATGAGAGATAAGGGATATCTGGATTGCTATGTCTTTATTTCTGTATTTCATTTCGACCTATACGGTCAGTTCGCTGACTTTTCCAGAAACAACAAGGATAAGATCAAGACATACATCAAGACCTACCTCACGGAATAGGTTCATTGATCCTCATTCATTTATCATCTGCCATTTATCATTTATCATTTAAGAATGACTAACATCTCTCTGTTGGTAAATCAAATTCAATAATCTTCCTCAGACCTGCGTTGTATTTACCTTAGCATCAAAAGGAATACTATGCTTTTAAATTTTCTAATGCAGATCCAGGTAACTGGAGAGGAAGCACAGGATGCCGTTGAAGGCGTTGTGCAGGAAGAAAAAACCATGCCTATCATGGATTTAATCTTTCAAGGTGGTCCGGGAGGAATGTTGGTTATGCTCACGTTATTTATTCTTTCCATTATTGCCGTCTATATTTTCATCGAAAGATTCACGGCCATCAGGAAAGGGGCCAAAGAGGATGCAGATTTCATGAATAATATCAAAGAATCGATACGGGCCGGTAAGCTGGATGAAGCCAAAAATCTTTGTCAGCGCACAGACTATCCTGTTGCAAGAATGATTGAGAAAGGTGTGAGTCGGATCGGAAAACCATTAAGTGATATTGGTGCGGCTATAGAGAACACCGGAAAACTTGAATTGTACAAGCTGGAAAAGAACCTTGCCACCTTGGCCACGATCTCAGGTGCAGCTCCTATGATCGGATTCCTTGGAACGGTCATTGGAATGATCCTTGCCTTCCATGAAATGGCTTCGGCCGGTGGAAACATCGATGTGGAAATGCTTGCCGAGGGTATTTATACGGCCATGGTCACGACGGTTGCCGGACTGGTTGTTGGTATTCTGGCATACATCGGTTACAACATGCTTGTTGCCAGAGTGGAGAAAGTAGTTTTTCTTCTTGAGGCAAGATCTACGGAATTCCTTGACATACTTCACGAACCCGCGCACTAATGGCTATTCGAAGCAGAAATAAGATCAGTCCCAATTTCAACATGTCGTCGATGACCGACATCGTATTCCTGTTGCTTATCTTTTTCATGTTGACATCTACCTTGGTCAGTCCGAACGCATTGAAGCTGCTTTTACCGAGCAGTGAAAGCAAAACATTGGCCAAACAAACGGTTTCAGTGAGCATAAAAGCCGTTGATGAATATTATGTAAATCGAACAAGGATTCCTTTTGAGCAATTGGAAGAGTTTCTGTTACGGACAATTGCAGGCAAAGAAGACCCGAGTATAATATTGCATGTAGAAAAGTCGTTACCTATACAAGAGGCAGTGAAAGTAATGGACATTGCCAGTCGGAACCGACTAAAAATGGTTCTGGCGACTCAACCAGGCGGATAATGGATTTAGATTTCAATAAGGACGAAAAAAAGGCTTTGACGGGGACGGTGTTATTTCACCTTGCCCTGATAGCCTTGTTCTTATTTACCGGACTTACATACCTCGAGCCACCTCCACCTGAAGAAGGTATTCTGATCAATTTCGGAACAAGCAGTCAGGGAAGCGGTGCTGTACAGGCTCAGGCCAATGTTGAAACCGAACAGCAGGTCATAAAAGAAACTATATCACAAGAGTCTTCTCCTTCGAAAGCCGTCGCAGAAGAAATGATCACTTCGGATGCTGAAGAAGCACCAAAGATCAATACAGAAAAGAGTGAAAGCATTCGCGAGGAAGAGGTTGTGAAAGAAGAACCTAAACCCAGCAAGGAATTATCAGACGCCATGTCGAAATGGAAGAATAAGTCTGAGAACAAATCTACCAGCGATGGTAATACGAATAATCAGGGAGACCAGGGTGATCCTTCGGGTTCATTGGAGAGTGGAAGTTATGTTGGCGGTTCCGGAGGATCTGGTTTCTCGTTTAACCTTGGAGGCAGGCGCATGGTCGCCAAACCTCGTATCAAGGATGTTTCCCAGGAAGAAGGGAAAGTTGTGGTAGACATCATTGTCGATAAATATGGCAATGTTGTCAGAGCCACTCCTGGCGCCAGAGGAAGTACAACAACTTCCAGCATTCTCTACAAAATTGCCAAGGATGCTGCACTGAGCACAAAATTTAATACCGATAACGATGCCCCTGAACAGCAGAAAGGGCAGATCGTCTTCACATTCTTAGTCAAGGGATAATGACCTACCGGGAATGTCTCGACTATCTCTACAGTCAACTTCCCATTTACCAAAGAGAAGGCAAGGCAGCTTACAAGGTTGATCTCGACAATACCATTGAACTTTTAAGTCGACTCAATAATCCGGAGACTCAATTCAAGTCCATTCACATTGCCGGAACCAATGGCAAAGGATCTGTCAGTCATATGCTGGCCAGCATACTTCAAGAGAATGGCATGAAGGTTGGATTATATACATCTCCGCATCTCAAGGATTTCAGAGAAAGGATCAAAATCAATGGAAAGGATATATTAGAGAATGAGGTCATTGATTTCGTTCAAAAGAATCGGGAATTAGTAGAGGACATTCATCCTTCTTTTTTCGAATGGACCGTGGCTCTGGCCTTTCATTATTTCGCGGAGCAGGGAGTGGATATGGCCATTGTTGAAACGGGTCTGGGTGGTCGACTGGATTCAACCAATGTGATGAAACCAGAGATGTGTATTATCACGAACATTGGATTCGATCATGTGCAGTTTCTGGGAGATACATTGCCAAAAATTGCATGGGAAAAAGCGGGTATCATCAAAGATCATACACCTGTTGTAGTAGGTGAATTTGTAAATGAAACAAGACCGGTTTTTGAAGATCGCGCAAATACCTTACATGCCCCGTTGATATTTGCTCAGGATAACCAATTTGAATCTCCTGGAAGTGATCTGAAAGGTCCGTATCAGGAAAAGAATATTCAAACTGTCCTAAATGGAATAGAAGTTTTAAAAGGCATTGGATATGAAATTTCTAATCCGAGTATCCATTATGGACTGAATAAGGTTGTATTAAACACCGGACTTCATGGAAGATGGGAATTTATTTCTAAAAATCCGAGGGTTCTGGTGGATATGGCTCACAACAAAGAAGGAGTTGTAATGGTCCTGAGTGAGATAAAGAATTTGTCATTTGACAATTTACACATGGTCTGGGGCATGGTGAATGACAAAGATGTGGAATCAATTCTGGAATTACTCCCAAAAGATGCTACCTATTATTTCTGCAAGGCTAATATCCCGCGTGGACTGGATCAACAAAGTCTGATGGAATTGGGTAGTGAAAAAGGTCTGGAAGGTCAGGCTTATTCCACGGTAAGTGATGCGCTGGCAGAAGCAAAGAGAAATGCTAACGAAAATGATCTCATTTATGTTGGTGGAAGTACCTTTGTAGTAGCCGAGGTCATTCCCTGATGCAGGAAAACAATATTATATTCTTTGATGGTGTTTGCAATTTGTGCAATTCAACCGTGAATTTTGTAATCGACCGGGATAAAAAAGCTCATCTGAAATTTGCTGCTCTGCAGGATGAGAAGAGCAAAGAGATTCTCTCAAAATATAATCTGTCCGAAGACCTGTATTCTATAATATATCTAGAAAGTGGTAAGGTCTATGAACGTTCTTCTGCCGTTCTCAGAATTTCCAGAAAGATGGATGGACTTTGGCCAATGTTCTATGTCTTCATAATCATTCCCAAGTTCATTCGCGATGGAATTTACAATTGGATAGCCAAAAACAGATACAAGTGGTTTGGCAAGAGAGAGGCTTGTAGAGTGCCGGAGGAGGGGTTGGAGGAGAGGTTTTTGTAATTATAAATTTTAAATTATGAATGATAAATTATACCAACTCTTGGTGGTATATCTGTCGATTGTATTTGACATCGTTTGGATTTCATAATTTATAATCTATAATTCATAATTTCTCATGCAACCTATGTCAATGTTCTCTCGTCTAATGAACAACCTCCCTTTCTAATCCACAATTTTCTTGCGTCAAATTGGCAACCAATTATAACGTTTGTCGTCTATGAGTAAATCTAAGACCAAACGTTATGAAAACAATTACTCGATTACTCGTCCTTGGCAGTTTATTGCTATCATTCAACCTATCAAAAAGTCAAACCACATTTTCCATCGATACGGCGTACATTGACAGTACTCTGCTTCCTGTCATAACCTCTTGTCCGAATTCATGGCACTACTATTACGTGGAATTTGATCTATCAGGATATACACCTGGAAGCACGTTTAAGTTGATTGCCAACTGGGGTTCCGGAATTATTGACACGCAGACTGTATATGTTCAAGGTAGTGGATCACCACAATGGACATGGCCAAGAGGGTGGAGTATTAATAATTTACCAGTTGGAACTTACAGACCACAGTTCATAGGCATTGCTCCAGACGGCAAAAGAGATACAGTGCTTAGTTGGAACACATTGGTAATAACACCCTGCGGAAATATTTCAGGGAACGTGTATTTCGATGCTAATAATAATTGTGTTCGCAACAGCGGAGAATACTCTGCTCGTTGGCTGTTGGTGGAACTTGAGAACAAATCAAATGGACAGAAATACTATGCTAGAACCGATACGGCCGGAGATTATTCCATAAATGTCCCGAATGGAACCTATGATCTGAAATTAAATTCACAGTTGTTTTCTCAATATTGTCCTATAGGAGGACACACCAATGTTTCTACAAACACTTCCGGGTTGGACTTCGGAATTCAATGTGGGACCGGATTTGATCTTACCGGAGTAATTTCAGGTGCAGGTTTCCGACCTGGATTTGCCCGACATTTTTATGTGACTCCTTATAACTCAACATGTAATGCCCAGAATGGTGAGATCAAGGTAATTCTTTCGGATTCGCGCATTACCTATCAGTCTTCAACCTGGGGCTCGACACCAACAAGAGTTAATGGAGATACAGTGGTATTCAGTTTTACCAACCTGAGCTATCTGAATCAAAACTGGCGATATAATAACAACTGGTTCAGATTCCACGTTAAAACGGATACAACGGCTAATATTGGAGATACCATTTGCATGGAAATGGAAATCGTGCCAATAAATGGTGACAACGATACAACAAACAACAGAAAAACATATTGTTTTCCGGTTAGCAATTCATTTGATCCCAATGACAAGCAGGGACAGCCACTTGGAATTGGTCCGGACAACATCATAGATCGTGGACAGAATATAGAATACACCATTCGATTCCAGAATACAGGAAATGATATAGCTTACAAAGTAGTCTTGAAGGATACACTTCCTGAAGAGATGGATCTATCCACTCTTCAGATGCTTGGATCTTCTCACGAATACGATATGTATGTAGGAGAGGACAGATTGCTGAAGTTTACCTTTAATGATATAAGCTTGCCCGATAGCGCCAGCGATCCAGAAGGTAGTCAGGGTTTTGTGACCTTTAAAATGTCTCAGGTGCCGAATCTTCCTTATGGAACTGACATTGAAAACAAGGCCTATATATACTTTGATTACAACAAACCAATAATCACGAACACTTCGCATCATCGTGTGGATATTATTGATGGTATCGACGATTTCGGCAACCTGGAAGAAGCACAGTTCAGTCTATATCCTAATCCGACTGACGGAATAACTTTGATCAAGCGCAATAACAATCAACCCGCTGTGATCAATGTATACAGTGTTACCGGTAAAGTTGTATTACAGCTTCAGTCGAATCAAATGATCGAACAATTAAGTACCGATAAGCTGAATTCTGGAATCTACTTCGTTGAGGTTCTGGATGGAAGTCGGGAAATAAAGAAGCTGATCATTCGATGATCACATATTCACCTACACGAATAAAAGCGCGGCGCGAGCTGCGCTTTTTTAATTAATAGTTAATAATTAATAATGGAAATCATCCCATCATCCCATCATCCCATCATCCCATCATCCCATCATCCCATCATCCCATCATCTATCCTCTGACTTAAGTCACCTATAAAATTGACCTCCTTATTAGCTTTTATTAAGTCACTGTGTGTAAATTAAAGGTCTAAAATACACGATCATGGAATTCACCAAAGACAAAGCAAAAGAGACACTTAATAAGTGGAAATCAGAAATTGAATATTTAAATCTTCAGATGAATCTTGGGGCAGCAGAAGCCAGAGATGAATTTGAAAAAGTCAAAGGTAAAGTTCGAGAATGGACTTCCGAAATGAATGATCGCATCAATGAGTTTCAGGACGATAGCAAGGAGAGTCTGAATGATTTGAGAACAAAATTAGACGAACTAAGAGTGCAGGCGGCCTTGGGAAGAGCTGAAGCAGAAGATGCTTTTGAGCAACAGAAAAAAGATCTGAAGCACAAATTGAATGACGTCGAAAATGAGTCGAAGAGAATTTATTCAAGCGCCGAAGGAAAAGTGAAAGAAGTAGCCAACGACATCAGTGATAGTGTAGAAAGATTCGAAACTCGTTTTGATGTTCTGTGGGTTCAATTCAATCTTGCCAAAGCCGATGCAAAGGATTACTGGGAAGACAAAAGAAAGGACCTTTCATATAAGATTCAGGAAATGAGTGGCAAGGTGGACCGTCAAATGGACAACATGGAGGAAAAGTGGGATGATTTTTCCAGCGAAATGAAAGAAGCCTGGTCCCATGTAAAGAAGGCATTCAGAAATTAAAAAAGGATATTGGTCACATAAGGCCACCTACATAATCCTATATTTGCGCCCTTATTCTATTGGGTGTGAAGAAAATATTACTGCTATTTCTGGCTATTTCATTCCAGCTCATTTCGATGGCTCAGGAAAAATATGCCTATAAGATCTATACTTCGAAAGGTAAGAAATCGAATTATGGAAAGATGGTCAAGTCACTGAAGGAGAGTGATATTATTCTTTTTGGTGAATTGCATAATTCAGCCATTGCACACTGGTTGCAGATTGAATTAACACGAGATCTTGATGAAAATAGAGATCTGGTTCTCGGAGCTGAAATGATAGAAAGAGACAATCAGGATGAGTTAGAAAAATATTTGTCAGGAGAGATTGATGCCGATGGACTGGACAGCCTGGCCAGACTCTGGCCTAATTACAAAACCGACTATAAACCATTGGTTGATTACGCCAAAGAGAATAAGATCAAATTTGTTGGAACCAATATTCCCAGAAGGTATGCCAACCTCGTGTATAAAAATGACTTTGAGGTGCTTGATACTTTAAGCGATGAGGAAAAATCCTGGATGGCTCCTCTTCCGATAGAATTTGATCCTGAATTACCTCAATATCAGGCCATTCTTAAAATGATGGGTCCACATGGCAGTCCGAAACTTGTAAAAGCACAAGCCATGAAAGATGCAACCATGGCTCACTTCATCATGGAAAACTATTCAGAAGGATCGCTTTTCATTCATTACAACGGTGCTTTTCATTCAAATCGATACGAAGGTATTCTTTGGTATCTGCAAAGAAAAAAGCCGGATCTGAATTATTCAACGATTTCAACTGTCACTCAGAGTGATGTTAAAAGTCTGGATGAAGAGAATGAAGGCTTGGCAGATTTTATTATTGTGGTAGATGAGAACGTTACCACAACCTATTGATTCCTATTTAATAAATAGTCTCACATACTCAGATTCCTTATCCTGATTGATGTTTACATGATAAACACCTTGATTGAAAGAGGTGTTTGAAACTTCTTTCAGTCTGAAGAAATTCCTTCCTTTATTTACGCTCAATTCTTTTATAGAAAGAAGTCTTCCCTGAGAATCAAAAACCCTGATGGAAGCAGTTGATGTATGAGCAGACTCTATTTCTAATAAGGAATTGGCATCCCCCGGATTTGGATAAATTTTAGTCCGGAATATTGGCTCTCTGATTCGGTCTAAACCAACCGTAAGATCACCACCTCTTCTTATACTGTCCATTACAACATCTACTAATGGTCGGTCCTGAGCATTGGTTGCCACCAGACCAATATCTTGAACGATGTTGAAATTTTGTGTTGTCATCCCAAAAACCGGATGTTTTGAAGACGAAGGTGGTTTGTCAAAATCCAGATATGTATTGTCCACAAGATTTATGAAAAACTGACTTCCTCCTGTATTAGGCCCTGAATTGGCCATGGAAATTGTCTTTTGGACATTACTTAATGAAGAATCAAATTCATCGGGAATTGAATAGCCGGGTCCACCCGATCCTGTACCGGTAGGGTCACCTCCCTGAATCATGAAGTTGTTGATCACCCGATGAAAGATCACGCCGTCGTAAAAATTTGAATCAACCAGGTCTAGAAAGTTTCCACCCGTAATAGGTACAATGTTGTCATAGATCTCAACAACGAATCTTCCTTGGCTTGTAAAAAATGTTACCTCCGTCTGAGCTTTTAGCCCGGAAAACATTGAAATAAGGCTGAATAAAACAATAAACTTTTTCATAATTCCTGACTTTGATTCTAACGAACATAAAAATTATTTGTGTAAATACCTATTCTACAGAATGATACGAATCACCCTTGCTTCTTTATATTTGCAGGCAAATTTGATTCAAACTGTAAATTCCTTGGAAGATTTTATCATATCTAAGATTGAAGAATTGGCTTTTCAACGAGTCAGTAAAGAAGATGCCCTTTGGTCATCCAGAATTCTGGATTCTATAACCATCGTAGAATTAGCCGTGGAGATCGAAAATGAGTTCAATGTGGATATTCCCTTTGACGAAATTGTGACTGATAATTTTGAAACGGTAGCTTTGATCATGGAATACGTCAAAGCCAAACAGTCTTGAACATACAGCCTTCTTTCCTGAAGCATGCACTCGCAATCGGTATTGCTCTTGTTCTTTCCTTCTTATCGGTTATAATAATATCATCGTTTATATCAGCAGACTGCAATGATGTGCGTGAGATCGTCATTAGTGGTAAACAGCAAAAAATTAAAGGTTATTTGCCTGATCTTTCAAAAGAAAGTGAAGATGCTATAGAATTAGGGGCCAGCTTAAAAAGCAAAAAGCAACTAACGATCTTTGGTTCGTCCGAGTTTTCAAAGTCATCTTACTGCTCATATAATTATCTTCCGGCCAAAACGTCTTTGCCTGTATTCGGATTAGGAAGTCCTTTCCACCAAAGTTTCAGTATCTATTGCGAATTGTTGGCCTTTGAGGAATATCTTAAAGATTCGAGAATATGCATTATCCTGAGTCCGGCCTGGTTTGAAACCGAGGGTACCAATCCCCAATCGTTTTTAAAATTCTTTAAAACAGACTTTCAAAGAAGAGTGCTGCATAATGACAGAATTGAAGAACGATTTAAAAGTCATATTGGAAATTGGGTTTATGACAACGAGAAAAATTTCAGCGGACTTACTCCTGAATTAACTTCATTTAAGCTTCATGCAAAAACGAAGAATTGGAATCCTTTGGTTTATCTTACCAGAAAGGTAGATATCTATATGAATTCATTACATAATATTCGATGCGATATTCCTATGGTTGAATATGAATTCGAACTTGCTCCTGTAACAAAAAGTAGCGGTATGATTCATGATGCCGAATTCATTGACTCCATAAGAATGGATTTTATCAATTCAATAAGCAATAATGACATTTATGTAAATGATGAATATTATCGCACTCAGTTGCTGGATGATGGTGTGGAGAGGGTAGGAGAGGTTGATAAGATTGATTTGGAGGGGAATAGCGAATATGAAGATCTAATTATGTTGCTCGACCTTCTCCATTCCAGGTCGGCTGATGCCTCCTTTATTATACAACCTTTGAATCCTCACTTCTACAGGGATCTTGAAAAGAATGAAGAGGTATTTCATACTATTTCTACTTTGATCGAAGACCATGATTTTCCTTGTCTGAATATGTATGTAGGTCAAAAAGAGGACTACGAAGCCGGAATATTAAAAGATGTCATGCATCTGGGAGATTACGGTTGGATGCAGATCAATTTATTTCTCAACGGATTATATCAAAGGGAAGATGAAGAAATTAATTAAGCAGACTCTCATTTACTACTTGCTGATCATGGGATATCTGTATCTCTATGTCATTGACATTGATCAGATACTACATCCTTCTGAGAATAAGGTGGTCAAGTCGAAGGTTGAATTCATATACCAGCAGTTTTGAATTTCGATATTCCACATAGCCTGCCTTTTTCATCTGAGACATTCTTTTATTTCATGTTCCTTGTAATGTTCGTATTTGCAGTATCAAAGAGATTCAATACCGGCTTGGGAACATATAAGATATTAATGACGCTGTCGACTGCATCCTATCTTATCCTTTTGTTCCCAAAACCCATGGAATATTTGATCGTTCTGATATACCTGTATCTGATGTTCTGGGCGCTCAAAAAATGGTACAACCGAGAAAAGGTCTTGATTCCTATGCTATTGTTGGCTCTTCCGATGATCGGAATGAAGTGGTTAAACGTCACTACCATGGATATTGGAGAAAATCATATTGCGCGGATCATCCTGCAAATAGCCGGAATGTCCTATCTGACCTTTAAAGTCATAGGTGCATATATCGACCAACGAAGGGAAGAAAAGATGATTCCAGTTTTTGACTTCTTCAATTTTTCTGCCTTTGTCCCCACTTTGCTTATCGGACCAATTGATAGATTCGGCCGGTTCCAGAATGACATGAATGAAGGATTCTCTGGCATAAACAGATCAATGAATGAAAAAGGGTGGAAGAACCTGATGCTCGGACTCCTATATAAATTCATTATTGCTGAAGCGATTCGCAGACTGATCTTGTCACACTTGGTAAATGATGGAAGTGTACTGTATCATCTCGAATACATGTACACCTATCTTTTTTATCTCTTTTTCGATTTTGCGGGTTACACATATTTGGCCATGAGTATGGGAAATTTCATGGGGATTGACGTTCCTTTCAATTTCGACAAACCCTTTCTTGCATTGAATCCAAAAGAGTTCTGGAGGAAATGGCACAAAACTTTAGGTGATTGGCTGAATGACTATTTCTTTAAGCCCATATTCAAATACCTTACCACGAAGAAGTGGGGAACTTCAATTCAACGACAGAGCATTGCACTTTTCATGACATTCACCTTGATGGGTTTTTGGAACGGATTTGAAAAACACTACATCCTAAGTGGTATGTTGTTCGGTTTGTATTCCGTAATTCACAACTATTATTTCTATCTCTGCAAGAAGAATCAACGGGATGTGTTATTTGGTTCATTGTCAATTAAGTGGGTTGAATACATTTCCATTTTTATCATGTTCAATGCGATGGCATTCGCCATCTACGTTTTTAGTGGAAATCTGATATGAGGTTTGACTTTGTAGAGAAAAGCTTTGTTGAATTAGACGTCGATAAAGATAAATTGGCCGTCGCCGGAAGTGATGTGGACCTTACCTGGAGTGAATTTCAGGAAAAGGTAGATGAGCTTTGTGCGATTCTGACAGATCTCTGTAAAGGAGAGGAGGGAAGGCTGGTTTTAGTGTATGGCCATAAAAGTGCCTTTATGCTTGTCGCTTTCTATGCCCTCATGAAACTGGAAATACCTTATGTTCCTGTCGACGAGATTTACCCATCAGGACGGATAGAAAAGATCAGGGATCAATCAAAGTCAAGGCTTCTGATAAATACAGTTAACAAAGATGTTCCTATAGAGATGGAGAAGGTCTTGAATCTTAAGAATGGTGACTATCAGATAATTCAGGAAAATACTTCCACCGAAGAGTATCCAAGAATGACCGATCCTCTTGTGTATACCATTTTCACATCAGGAAGCACTGGAGAACCCAAAGGCGTTCAGATCAGTACAGAAGCGATACAATCATTTACAAGATGGATGACTAAAGACTTTGGTTTTACATCAGAGGACATTTTCCTGAATACGGCCATTTTGAGTTTCGACCTCTCCGTCTTTGAAGTCATGACATATGGAGCATTGGGAGCTAGTCTTGTGTTATGTGATAAGAAGACAACGTCAGATCCGGCATTGCTTTTGGATAGGGTCCAGCATTATAAGGCGACAATTTGGGTTAGTACACCGAGTTTTGCTCTGATCTATTCCGGTATTGACCATAAAGGTCAATGTGATTCTATTAAATCATTTCTCTTCTGTGGTGAGATCTTACCGAATAATACGGTGAGGAACCTTATGAAGAATTATTATGCCAGTCGAATATTCAATACTTATGGTCCAACCGAGGCCACAGTTGCCACAACGATCGTTGAAATCACGAAAGAAATCATGGATGAGTTTGATCCACTGCCTGTGGGAAGATCTAAAATGGAGAGTGAATTGATCATTGAAGATGATGAGATCATCATAACCGGACCGAATGTCTCAGTTGGTTACGTTTCGAATGAAGAATTGAATCAGGCTAAATTCTTTCTGCACGAAGGAAAACGAGCATTCAGAACCGGTGATCAGGGATATTTGGAGGATGGAATGCTTTTCTTCAAAGGTCGGAATGATGACCTCGTCAAATTGCATGGATATCGAATAGAATTGACCGAAATATCCAATGTGATCCGCTCTATAGAAGGAGTGCTTCATTGCGAGACCATTCCTTTATCCCGCAACAATATGGTTAAAAAGATCGTGAGTCTGGTGCAGTTAAAGCAGGGCTTTGAGAATACAATAAATCGGGATCAAATTGAGTCTGTTGTGCTTGAAAACTTACCTGATTATATGTTGCCCGGTGACATACGATTTATTGATGAATTCCCACTCAATCAGAATGGTAAGGCGGATAAGAATAGATTGATGGAGATTTATTTAGGTAAATAAATCTTTATCCCACTTCCAAAACTTACACTTCAGACTTACACTATGTCTGAAATTCGCCTGCGATGCCATCCAGGCATTTGGCCCTTGTGCCCAAAATTCAACCCAACTTCGTTGGTTTTTTTCATGTCTTACAGCCTGCTAAAGCAAGCTCTGCTGACTTTCGGCCATAAAAAAACCCCGCTGTTGCGGGGTTGAATTTTTGTGGGCGATACTGGATTCGAACCAGTGACCCCCTGCTTGTAAGGCAGGTGCTCTGAACCAACTGAGCTAATCGCCCGAATTTGAGCGTGCAAATATATTATAAATATTAGAGTTGAGAAGAAATTTTTTCAATCTCTTTTAATGTATTTGTGTCGAAGGGAGTTCTTGCTTCAATTAGTATCGGGAACATATTAAGGCAGACGGAATATTTCTATTTATTAAGTGAAATTACCATTCTCTTTATTTAAATAGCCTTTACATTAAATAACGGATATAGAATATGCCATAATATCTAACTTCATTCATTATTAACTCTTAAAACATGTTATTATGAAAACTATGATGATTAAATCAATTCTCCCTGCATTATTTGTTCTCCTTTCTTCAAGCGCTTTTGCTGGATATTGGAAATGCTCGCAGACTTTTCTTGTCGGTGACGATTGTTTATTAACTGTTACATATGAAGTATGGTGGGATGACGAAACAGGTGAAATAATCCAAGAAAAATCTAGCTCAACTAGAGATGGCTGTGATGGTGGAATCGCTTCATTTGTTGGAAATCGATATTCTAACTTTGAGGACGGATACACTGCAAGTTACTGGGATATTCAGCAAACAGGTGGGGTTGACATGACCGATGATGAAATGGCCACTCTTTGGGATTCATATGCAGCCCCGTGGATGTCTACATTAAGTCCACCATTTGAATAAAATTGGTTCCAAAACAAAAAAAAGTCCGGAACCTCCGGACTTTTTTTATAGCTTTTTGTAAGTATTACTTCAATTCAATCCTCAACATTCCTTTGAACATACCGAGAGTTGGTGTTCCTTGAGTATTTGTGCCTTGCGTTCCTGTGCCTTGAGCCATCATCATATCGGAAACAAGGAGGTCGTTGAACTGGAATTCGATCATATCTACACCGTAAGCCGATGTTTGACTCTCATTCATATCTGAAATGAAAATATTTCCCTGAATGAATTCATTTACGAAGCTTGACAACATAATAGGAGCGGCATCGCCCTGTAAATCCACGGGTGACAATTGGAAGTCCCAGTTCATTTCAGTTCGAAACTCATCTTTTCCAATACTCAATCCTTCCTGGAAAAACTGATTCGAGCTTGGACTGTATAAAGATATCTTAGGCTTTCTTGCTGATGGATTTGAATATTGATCTTCTCCTGCCTGCATCACTCCGCTAATGTTATTGTTAACGAACACATCTTCTGAATTGATGTTAAATGGAAGGCCATCTAGTTGCAATGTGTTTTCGGTGATAGTCCATGTACCCGTTGGATTTGGGTTTCTGGGAGGATTTTGGTCATCATCGGACTTTTTACACGAAACTGCGCAAAAGCCCACAGCGAGAATTAAAAAAGCGATCTTTCCTTTCATCGTTCAAATTTGAGATGAACAAACTTACTGGAAAAAAACGACAAAAATGGGTATATGCTCTAACTGATATGTCAATATTGATGATTTAAGCATATTTTCGATTACTGAAATGGGAAAGGTTCGTAAAATAACAACACAGCTTTTTTTTATCCTTCTCAGCCTGTGCTTTGTTTTCGTTGATCCTCGTCTGCTCGATATTGCCCTTATGTCCAAACAAAGTCTACTGGCAGTTGTCGTTTTATTGGCGCTAATTATGTCTCTCTTAAGAGGTGACAAACTTATTCTGCCGGGCAAAGGCATTTCATATTTAATCCTCCTCTTTCTGGTTCTTGAAGTATTGAGTCTTTTTAATTCCAGAAATCTATCCGAAGGACTCACGATTATCTCCAGGGACTTCACCTTAGTTATCCTCATTCTTGTATTGTTGAATTCAGGATTGTCTAGAGAAGATATAATCCGAAAATTCTCCTGGCCGTTTTGCCTGATTTTGTTTCTATCCCTGCTTCAGGCTGTGATCGAACTTTATCACGAATTTGGTGCGTCCGGAATTTCAGTTGAATCTTCTTACAATATAAAATCCTTCTTTGCGCATAGAAATCTATTATCTCAGGTATTGGTGCTAAGTGTGCCAGTGCTTCTATTCTCTGCGAAGTCAAAAGTTCTTAAAATTCTATCCTATGTTCTGCTAGCCATTTCTCTCCCAATTATCATAGTGCTTTTTACCCGTTCCGCGTGGTTGGCTCTATTTCTTATTTTCCTTTGCTTGATTATTTCTGTGTTCAGAAATTCAAGAAGTCTGAATATAAAAGGTGCTTTGGTTGCCGGAACTCTGGTTACTATACTGGCCATTGGCTCTGTCTTTTTCATCATGGACAAACAGGATCTCAGGAATCAGATCAATACGTTTACTGACTGGAAGTATGGTTCGGCCAATAAGCGACTTGAGGTATGGGAAGGAAGTCGGAAGATCATCAAAGAGAATCCGATTCTGGGATACGGAAGTGGTGATTGGAAAATTGAGATCAACAGATTCATTGCTTCAGAAAAAGTAGTGGACGAAGGGAATGTATTCTATCAGCGACCTCATAACGATTTTCTATGGGTGGCTGCTGATTCCGGCGTGCCTGCCATGTTGCTATACGCGTCAATTTTCATTATTTCTTTGTTTTATTTCCTTCTATCAGGATCTTCCTGGAAGCTCGATAATCCAAGATTCATTGGTTTTCTTGGCATTCTGGCCTATCTGGTTTTTGCCATGATCAGTTTTCCGCGAGAGCGGACTGAGCACATGATATTCCTCGGATTCTATTTATACCTTATAATGCCAGAAAAGGAGGAGGTTGGTATTCATAAAGGAGCCTTATTTTCAATTGCCGCATTGATTATTGCCGGTTTGTCCGTTTCAAACATATATCGTTACAAAGGTGAGATGCAGCTTAAAACTGCCAGAGTCAATATTGAAAATCAGGAATGGGAACTCTCGATCGAAGGTATCAAGAAGTCAGGATCATTCTTTTATGAGATAGATGCTCTTTCAACACCTCTTACTTACTACTCTGCGATGTCGCATATGAAATTGAATGCATTTGAAGAGGCCAGATCAGACCTTCAATTGGCAAAGAGATCGAATCCTTATCATATTATGTTGCTCAATAATCTTGGAATGGTTTATTTCTTTCTGCATCAAAGTGATAGTGCCGAAAGTCAATTTAATCAGGTACTTAAACTCCGGCCCAATTCACTCGAATCCAGAGCTAACCTGGCCATGATGCAGTACAACAACCGAAATTTCACAGATGCCATTTTAACCTTATCAGAAATTGAAATAGAGCAAATAGATCAATTGAATACGGAGCTCGTTCGCAGAATAATAAAAGCCTACATTGAAGAAATAGCCTTGAAAGAAGAGGATGCCCTTCTTCAAAATTATTTATATAAGGTTTCAGGAACACCCGAATGGATGTCAACCATATTCTCAAAGCATATTCAAAATAAGATCAGCTTCAGGAAACAGCTATATCTGGATGTTGAGTACACCATTGAGCAAGAAGCCAATGAAATAACGGAAGATAGCTGACCTGAGTGCATAATATTGGCAGGTGAATATCTTTTTTAACTTTAATGTTCCAAAAGGCAGTATGAAAAGAATTGGCATTATTTTAATCTCTGTTTTGTCGAGCACAGGTCTTTTTGCTCAGGAGAAGGATCTAAGTGATTTCTTCGTTTTTTACCCGGAAGGCAATACGGTTTCAGTTTTTGAGTCAGAACACCATCATGGTAAAAAGACGCTGAACGTGCAGGGTGTTGACTATTATTATACAACCGAGACCAGTGAAGTTGGGCTCGACACGAATTTTTACTGGGAAGACGATAATTTCTTCTATAAATGTTACCCAAGTCTGGGAAAAAGAGAGAATTTCTTACCAAAAAAAGCTAGAGTAGGACAGGAGTGGACCGGTGAAATGGGTAAACACCGATATAAGATCGAAAAGTTCCTGGAGTCGATGGAAATTATGGACGAGGAAGGGGCTGCAACAACATATAATGACGTTATTCTGGTACTTCTTTACCCTGTGATCGAGGGCTTATATTCACCTTACAGCTACTATTACGCCAAGGGAGCAGGATTGATCAAGATCGTTCATGGTAATAATTCTTATGATCTTGCTATAACGAAGGAGTGATAAACACAAAAAGCCCAAGCGTCCTTGAGCGATTTGCTTTGATATGTGTGAATGCAATCAAAATGATCCTAGGTAAATTCCAATTCCTACGACATATCCATTAAGATAATCTGAAGGCACATCTATCATATTGATTTCATTTGTGAACTGATAACCTCCATATAATCTCGTCTGAAGATTAGTGAAGATATTATATGAGAGTCCAATTCGTGGAGAGAAAGCAATGGTTTCCTGGTTGTATTCTTTGAACAGATTTTCCTCCACTTTTGATCTTGCCTGCAAAGCACCCCAGGCAATACGAAATTCGGCAAATGCAGAAAGTGCATTATTTCTATTAGAAAATATACCCGTAATCAGACCACCACATGAGTAAGTCATGTCATAATTTTGGTTGTCGATAGCTGAGGGATGATGTCCGGAGTTGGTTCCAAAACCGAATCCTCCGAAATATGCATTGCCCAGTATAAAAGCACCTTCACCTGAGAATGAATTGTAGGTATTATTTACCTGATCAAAACTTACACCGCCAAATCCTCCAAAACTTGAATTCCATTGAAAGAACTTTGACTTTTTTTCCTGACCTAAAGAGGAGAGAGTGAGGAAAGTCGCAATTATTAATAAAGTGTTTTTCATGATTTAAAGATTTAAGAGTTTTTTAAGTTCCATGAGATAATTCTCAAATTCAGTTCTGCCATTTTCCGTTATAAAGCATTCTGTATGAGGATAGTTCCCTTTAAATGATTTCTGTACATCAATGAAACCGGCATCCTGAAGCTTTGAGATCTGTACACTCAAGTTTCCTTTCGTAGCTGAAGTTACCTCCATTAGCTTCTTAAAATCGGCCTTTTCAACTGTGGCCAAATAAGAGACTATAGACAATCTCAGCTCCTGGTGTAAAACAGAATTAAGCTTGGCCATTTTCTTCTTTTCTTAACAAGTATCCTGGAATAAGGTAACCCAAGAGAATTGCGATGGCGAAAATGATTCCATGGTAGCTGAAATGCAAAAAGAATGCACAAATAACAGCTCCGATCTCAAGTGCAACAGCTCCCCATATGAAAGGCTTGAATTTCGAAATGCCTCCACTAATGAAAGTTGCAATACCCGACAGCATTAAAATCATAGGGTAGGGCGAGATTTTAAGAAAGAAGCTGAAAGCCAAGGAAAATATCAGGCCAAAACCGAATGAACCCCACGTGTAAAGGGTAATTCTATCTCCCATGGTTTCAACACCGCTTCTTTTATCTTCGCGAGCGCCATATACACCCGAGACGATTCCCCCAATAATACCAATGGCCGGCCAGGCGATCCAGGCATTGTGTTGACCATGCATGATGTAATCGAAAATTCCGGCAGGAACTAATAGTATGCCCCACAGGATGAAATAAAATGAATTCCGGTGCAAGGACTTCTTGCTCTCGAGGAGCATCTGGTTAATAATATCTAAACTTTTAGTAGTTTCCATAGTAGTTAATTTTAAAATTCTTGACAAACATAAACTAGTTTATAATATAAACCAAATTAATTGAAGAATATTTTCTTTGACGTCTTAGGGTATTAATAAGGTAGAAATTTAGCTCAGAGGTTCAGTTATCAGGCCGGGATTTTCAGAATTATTCGTACTTATCGATGTCGGCGGCGATCTGTTTTCGAATGTCTTCGATGGCCAGACTGAAGTCGCGATTGGTTTGACTGGGAGTAGCGAGGGCAATACTTCGATACATTGATGTACGTCTGAATCCGGTGGCCTTTCCAGTGTATGTAGCAATGAAGTTTTCCTGGTTGTCGTAGATACTCACTTCAATTTCTATTTCCGTTTCAATTTTTTCTACAGGCATGCCCAGGAACCAGGTATAGATTCCAATGATTGTTATGAATGAGACATAACCGTAATTTGTAAGTTTCGATATACCCTTATATTTCTTGATTTCCCCTTTCATAACATAATCCGGATTTTCCACTCTTCTGCTTGCATTCGAAAAAACCGAATTTGTTGAGAAGTCGGAAACAACGGCATTCGTCACATTCAAAGCCAGGTCATTCGGCATGGCCTCTTCATTCGTCACGGACAAACCTAAAAACGGATTATTTCGGTCGTAAGGATCAGAAACATCGACAAACTTGTCTATCTGAATGGATTTATAAATTGTTTTATCTGCTATATCTAGACTGACTGTTGGCATGTAAGATATTGTTGAGCAAGAGAATAAAATCAGACTTGCTGCAGCTAACAAAAGGAACCTGATCGTAATATTTTTCATGACAGAAGGTTTTATTCAAACATTGAATTTATAACGAATTGAGAATATGTCAAAATCTTATTGATCGATACTCGTGTTTATCGTTCATTTATTATAATTTCGAAAGTATAAGCAACTGGTTATGAAAAAAGTAACTCTATTTCTAACTTTAGGTCTATTAGGCTTGGCTTTAACCCTGACGGATTGCAGAAAGAAGAAAGATCGCACAGATCCATGCGAAGGTGTCATCTGCGAACCTGATGAGAAGTGTGTTGATGGCAAATGTGTGCCAATCAGGAGAAAGTAAATTAGGTCTGGTCTAATTTTTCTTATATCAATCCAAATCTATTTGAGTTGAAGAAATTTGTTCTGTCTGGATCTGAACTTACCCACCATAAGAAAGACTGCAATTCCTGCTTCAATTAGCGGTATGATGGTGCCCAAAAAGACTCCGGAATCCGGTACAGGAAGGAATATTGCAAGAGCGTCACTTAAATCCAGGAGTTCGAATATCGCGGGTAAAAGCCAGTATAGAACAGCCAGATAAAGTATCATAGCAGCATCTGTTCTTTTCGCATTTTCACGGAAATGCAGAAATAAAAGCAGACTTATATCTCTTATGACGAAAAACAACACGCTTAAGGTGTACAGCCATGAATCTATATGGGTATCTGATGACCACTCTTCATGATCCAAAAAAGGAAACAATAAAGCCATTAGAATACACAGGTCGATCACCATGGCTAAAGAGATCATCCACAGTGGAACATTCTTCAGAAAATCGGTCCAGTTCTTTTCTTTAAATAGAGAAGTTAGCAAACGTATCTCTACAATGTCTTTCTTTTCGCTCAATACAAGGAAATAGGTGAGGCAAACAACAAGAATCAGACAATAATACAGACCATAGATGGTCACTTCCTGATCCAGATTAAAAGCGAGTCCGAATAAATAGATCATGGTTGAACTGACGAAGCCTATGAAATACCCGGGCGGACTGAGGATCTGGAATTCCTGACGAATGGCCCGATTCAATCCGACCACAGCCCAGGTCGCAAAGAAAATTATCGATGCGATGTAAAAGTTGGCAGCGTTAAACTCAAAAAAGAACCACTTTACGGGATTGTCATTGTTGAATATGATCTCTTCGTAAAAACTCAGAAATGGAGAAGTGATGATCAAACTGATAATGAAAACAAAAGTGCTGCTGATCTTAGATTTAAATCGGTTTCTTTCTACAGAGAATAAACTCATTGATATAGCAAAAGCATGAATGAATATTCCAAATACAATAAAGAGAATACCGGCTTTAATTCTGCCTACAGGATAAGATAAAAAAGGTGAGGTTAGGAAATAAACAAATATGCAGTACATGGCACCATACCATTGATACAGCGTGCTTCCGAATAATTTACCTAAAGTCATTTTCCAGGGCGAGATCAGGGTGAGGCGCTGACTATCCCATGTCCTGTCGTTGATCTCTCCTATAATGGCATCACTGGCTTCTTTTGTGCCCCATAAATATATGATGAAGGCAAAAGCCGAGGCAGACATTATGTTGAGGTTGGCAATCCAGTCCTTGTCGCTGATCACCGTCATGAAAAAAATGAGACCAAGAATAACAGGCATTAGTATCAGTCGATTCGGTGACAGATCAAGCCAGATATTCTTTCGTATTTCAGGGTTTCTGATCAAATTGTCCATGGTATCAATTTTTCATCAAATTGGTATAGTGATCCTGTAGTTTGGACTTCTTGATATAGAACTCCGAAATTTTGACTCCTTTTTTCAGCAGTCCATTCAGCAATTGATTCTGCTCTTCAATGCTGCCATTGAAGGTGAATTCAATATGCAAATCGTCCTGTTTCCTGGCTTGCAAACCACCTTCATCAAATATGTGTTTGTAATTTGAAATTGGATCCACAGTTGAAATACAGAGAATTCTCTCTTCATTTCGAATCACATCTTTACTGACATTCTTTTCAATGATCTGTCCTTCTTTCAGAACAACAAGGTTCGTTGCATAATCATCCAGTTCAGATAAAATGTGAGATGAAACAATGATGGTCATGTCGGCCTTATTCAGGTCGATGAATAATTCTGTCAATGAAGACCTTGCTTCCGGATCAAGGCCGGACGCCGGCTCATCGAGCAGGAGCAACTTAGGATTGTGCACGATACTTTGTGCAATGGCCATTCTTTGTCTCATTCCTCTCGACAGCGAACCGATCTTTTCATTCAATTTATCCTGAAGGTTCACCCGTTCGATAATATCGGTAATGTGAGTTCGAAGATTGTCGATCTGCAGGTCATAGGCCATGGCATAATATCTCATGGCCTGCCTTACAGTAAGATTGTCGTAGAGACCAAAAAAGTCGGGCATAAATCCAATGACCTTATTCACGCTTCTTGGATCTTCAATGATGTCATTGCCATCCACATAAATCTCTCCCCGGTAAGGTTTGATCAGTGCCGATAAGCATTTGAGTAAGGTAGTTTTTCCCGCTCCATTCGGACCAACGAGAGCCGTTATGGTATTTCGCTCAATGTTGAAGGATACATCGTCTAGCGCTAGTTGATTGGGGTATTCAAAGGTGAGGTTTCGGACTTCTATCATTATTCTGGCCTGTCGACCGAAAATAAAGATATTATAACACCGGAAGAAATTAATTATTGCATTTCCCTGAAGAAATCCAAACAAGTCATATCACCCGGTCTTTGACCAATAAGTCCGGATGTAATAAAGGCCTTAATCTACTTTAGATACTCGAAGGCTTCTTTGAAGAAGGAGATTATTTTTTCGTCGGAAGAGGAGGCTTTAATAATGCCGCCATTCCATTCACCTTCAATCCATTTGCCATTCTTAAGTTTTGGAAAGTCCTGCACCTCTTTTGATTCATCTCCCTTCCAGCCTGAGACGTAAAAGTGATGCTCGTCGCAAGTCATGTTTGGTGCAGACATTCCGATACCAATGCTGTGTTCTCCGCCAAGATGGATCACACCTCCGGTATCAAAATGATGAGGCCAGGTTCGTATCTCAGAAGAGTCCTGAAAATCTGCTTTTACATGATTGAGAATTTCATAGGCCTTCATTCGAAGTTCACTTTCATGTCTTAGTTCATCTGTATCCGGATCTTCATACATGAAGTCGCTCTGATCACCGTCGTATGGCAAGTCATAATGAAGGTTAAATCGAAAAGGTGTTTCAAACCCCAGATCACGGAATACTTCATTGAGCCATTCCATTATTTCCCTGTGTCGACTACCGGCGATGGGTTTCGACGCCAGAACCAGATCATTTCGTAGAAATTCCAGTCTGAAGTTATTCAGATTCAGGCCCAGGTATAGTTTATTTCCATTCAGATTCCTGGTGATAAAGGCATTTCTTTCTTTATCCCACCCCATATTGGTGTGGCTATCATTCTCTTTATTCTCGAGATAATTTATACCGGCTATTGCCAGATATTGAGCTGCCCTGTGGATTGATTCAGTGGTGTCAATATCAATAATGCTCATAAATTTAATTTTCTACCTGGACACCATGCCAGAAAGCGATATATCCCTTAATACCTTTTGCCAGTTCAGAAACCTCCGGATAATACCATGCGGCATCTGAATTCACTTTTCCATCCACTTCAACATCGTAGTAAGATGCTGTTCCTTTCCATGGACAAACGGTATGAGTCTGGGATTCCTTAAAATACTCTTTGTTGATCGATTCAGGTGGGAAATAATGATTTCCTTCCACTACGACTGTATCGTCGCTTTCTGCTATGATCTTATTGTTCCAGATTGCTTTCATAATTCCTTTTTATAACAAAGGTCTTACGAAGTTGTTCGGTTCAGAGTCGGATAAATGACACATCAGATTTTTTCTATCAAATAGTCGGCAAAGTATTGCCTGCTGTCTTTGAATACCTGCTGAATTCTCATTCCACTATCGCAGAGGATCCTCTTGACTTTTTCATCATCGTATTTCTGCGAGATTTCGGTATGAATTTTCTCCCCTTTTTGAAATTTGAATTTCCGGTTGAGTTCTTCAATATTGACTTCCTGATCAGTCAGACTTGTGAGATAACTTTTAGCTTCTCCCTTAAGCATGTCATATTCAGGATCATGAGAAAATTGATCCAGATCAAAATTTCCTCCCAGTTCATTGTTTATCCTTCTCAAGAGATTTAAATTGAAATCTCTGGTTATTCCATCTTTGTCGTCGTAAGCCGGAAGTATTACCTCCGGTGATTTTTTCAGGTCCACACCCAAAAGAACTTTATCCCCCGGATTCAACGAATCACTCAATTGACTCATGAAATCATTTGCTTCATCTTCACTGAGATTTCCAATATTTGATCCAAGGAATAGTACCACTTTCTTACGATGACCGTTGAGCTCTTTGATGGCCGCAAAGTATTCACCCTGTTCGGACTGAATGTCGATCTCTGGTAATTCATCCTGAAAACGATCTTCAACGCTTACCAGAGCATTCATTGATATGTCAACAGGTATAAAAGTCAAATGAGCATGGTCTTTCAAAGGCTGAAGAAATTGAACTGCTTTGTGACCATCTCCAGCTCCAAGCTCAATAATTTCCACAGGAATATCTTCAATATCCATAGCTTTTATAATATCATCAACCTGAAGGTCGAAGATCTCATTCTCAGCTTTCGTCAAGTAATATTCAGGCATCTGGGTGATCTTAACAAACAGATCATCACCTATTGCGTCGTAGAAGTATTTAGAAGATAGGTGTTTAGGTGAAGACGATAATCCGTCTTTCACATCTTTTGCGAATGTATTCATGTTCTTCATGATTTAACCAGTCTGATCCCCGAGTATTGCCATTGAAAATGGGGATGAAAAAAATTTCTATATGTCTTACGGCTATGGCCTTTCGAAGTGGCTTTGGAAGCTCCCCGTAAAACCATTTGATTGACCATGAATTTGCCGTTGTATTCTCCAACAGCTCCTTCAGAGATCTTAAAACCAGGATATGGCAGGTAGGCAGAATTTGTCCATTCCCACCTTTGACCCCAATCCAAATGCTTGGCGGCCACTTCCCATTCAGCTTCAGTAGGCAGTCGCATTCCCCTCCATGTCGCATAGGCATTTGCCTCGTAAAAACTAATGTGGCAAAGGATGTCTTCCTTTTTTATTTTTTTAAGTCCGGCAAGTGTATACTGATACCAGTCTCCTTTTATCTTATGCCAGTATAAAGGACTTTTGATTTCGTTTTCATTTACCCAAGACCACCCCTCATCGAGCCAATACCTAAATTCTTCATACCCGCCGGCTTCCATGAATTCGATAAATTCGCCATTTGTGACAAGTGCTTTTGATATTTCAAATTCATGAAGGTAGACTTTGTGACGATTGTGTTCGTTGTCAAATGAAAAAGCATTTCCTTCAAAACCGATTTCAGCAATTCCTTCTTCAACTTTAAGCCAGCCTTCTTCCTTATTCTTTACAGATACAAGATCGAATTCATCACTGTAAAAAGGGAAGAGCGGGTTGTGACCTAAGGTGAACTTAAGATCTGTAATTAATAACTCCTGATGCTGTTCTTCGTGATTCAGTCCCAATTCCAACAATTCCATTTGATTATGATCCAGAAGATTATCCTGAAGTCTGGAAAGGATCTCGTCATCTACATGCTTCCGGTATTTCAATATTTCATCCAGTCCGGGCCTGGTGATGTTACCCCTTTCAGCTCTTAGAGTTCGTTCACCCACGGTATTGTAATAAGAATTGAACAAAAAGCCGAATTGAGGATCAAACACGGTATAATCTTCGGTTGTATTCAGAATCATTTCTTCAAAAAACCATGTGGTATGTGCAAGGTGCCATTTTGTAGGACTTGCATAGTAAACCGGCTGAACAACAGAATCTTCAGGCCTTACAAGACTGGCTAGTTTTTCCGAATAAGATCTGACTTCCTGGTATTTATCTATCATACTCATTGTATGAGGCGAAGATAGACTATCGGTAACAGGCTCATTTATCATTTTGGTTCAATTCTTTGGATCTAAAGTTCAATTTGCTTTGACGATTGTCAGGTTGATGTTTCGAGATTGATGAACTGAAATATTATCTCCATGCATAGCCTGTACAAGTAAAAACCTTTGAATTTACAATATGTTTGAAATGTAATACCTTAGATGCATGAGACATTTGGTTTTACTATTAGTTCTTATTCCATTTCTGACTTATTCCCAGGTATCGAAAGACTATGCAGTAATGATCTCCGTTGAGGTTGATGAGAATATTCCAAGTATTACTCTCAAGTGGCCACAGGCCAATGCAGGAAGTTATCTCTTGTACAAGAAACTTAAGTCTGAGAACAATTTTCCAACCACATTCGAGCTCTTACCCGGTTCCTCAACTCAATATACTGATACTGCTGTAGAGGTCGGGCAATCTTATGAATATCACTTGAAAAGAAATATGAGTCCGACAGCCATTGCTTATGTGAATGCCGGAATCAAAGTAGACTCTGAGATCAACAATTCAGGAGTAAAAGGTCGTTTGATATTATTAGTAGACAGCGCCGTGCATGACACCTTGAACTCTGAGCTGGATGTTTTAATGGATGATTTGGAAGGAGAGGGTTGGACAGTAGTAAAAATGAATGTGCCTTCGAGCTTTGCACCACCGGATGTAAAGCAATTGATCAAGGATGAATATGATAAGGATCCTGAAGGAAGTAAAGCTGTATTCATCATTGGTAATGTTGCCGTTCCCTATTCAGGAAATCTTGTACCGGATGGACATTCAAATCATGTAGGAGCCTGGCCGGCTGATTGTTATTATGGTGATATGAACGGTACATGGACTGACAATACTGTAAACAATACTTCAGGAAGTGACCCTCGTACTGTAAATATTCCGGGAGACGGTAAATTCGATCAATCCAAGATTCCTACCGATCTTGAGTTACAGATTGGACGGGTAGATCTCAGCAATATGCCGGCATTTTCAGAACCGGAGAGTGAATTGTTGAGAGCTTATTTGAATAAAAATCATGCATTTCGAACAACACAGATCGTCGCTGAAGAACGGGCTTTGATTGATGACAATTTTGGCGGCTTTGGAGGAGAGGCCTTCGCGGCAAGTGGATGGAAGGCCTTTACGGCTTTTTTCCCCGAGGATAGTATATACTCGAATGTTTCCAATTCATCGGATTATCGTACTGATTTGAATGCACGTTCTTATCTATGGTCGTACGGATGTGGAGGAGGATCTTATACAAGCGCTTCGGGAATTGGAAATACTTCAAATATTGCAGGTGATTCCTTGCAAAGTGTTTTTACCATGTTGTTTGGTAGTTATTTCGGTGACTGGGATAAACAGAACAACTTTCTGAGAGCTCCATTGGCTCAGGGTTGGACACTTACAAATGTCTGGAGTGGAAGACCCCATTGGTACTTTCATCATATGGCCTTGGGAGATAATATTGGATATAGTTTCATACAATCCATCAATAACAGACCAAATTATTCTCAATCAGGTCTTTGGAAAAGAAGTATCCATCTTGCATTGATGGGTGATCCAACATTGAAAATGTATTATTCTGCCCCTCCTTCAAATCTTCAATTGCTTGAAGCAGGAAATTTTGTTGAATTGACCTGGACTGCCGCACCTGGTGTTGATGGTTATCATGTTTACAGAAAAGACTCGCTATCCGGACTTTATAAAAAAGTAAACGATGCCCTAATCACGGGAAATACATTTACAGATACCGATTTTGAATCGAATGGTGACTTCTACTATACTGTCCGATCGGTTGATCTACTAGAAAATAATAGTGGAAGCTTTTACAATGTAAGTGGTGGTGTTACCGGAGATATCACTACTATTTATACAGGATTAGAAAAGATAGAAAGGGATGAAGTGTTGCGAGTTTTCCCAAATCCGGCAAAAGACAACATATCCATCAAATATGAAGGCTTTCAGGAAGGTATTTATCAGTTCGACATCATGAATATCAATGGTCAGATATTGACATCGGAACGGATGATTTTTGGTGAAGAAGGATTGATAGAGATGGACGTGTCCCATTTGGAAAAGGGTGTTTATATCCTCTCATTTCGCAATGGGGAGAATCTAATAAACAAGAGGTTGGTTGTTTATTAATGGAAGAACTGGTACAGAGAATTGAGCAATTGAATGACAGGGAATTTGCGTTTTTCTATTACTATCGCTATCCCAAATTCTCAGCCCCTTCTAAGAAGATTATCGATTCTGTGCGAGTTTCAAGATATCTCGACAAAAGCAAGATTGATAAGGTAGTACATGAGCAAGTTGAAATAGAAGAGGGTCATTGTCTGAGATGCAATTCCGATCATTTTCACACTGAATCTGAAGTTGAACCACATGGCAGGACTGTCGGTTTTAAATCAAATCGACGTTGGATTCTTTCTGATATGTGCGTTGTATGCGGTTACAATGCAGACCGGGCCAAACCCATATCCTGGCGTGTAAGGCTGGGAAAAATTTTTGGTAAGTATCGTCGGTATATGGAATAGTTCTTCTCTAATTAAAAAGTTGAGGTGCAAAATCCTCGATAAAGAAGAAGGATAACCTCACGGCAACCCACAATAGAATGAGCCAGTAACGCCGGGTAATTGCGATCAAAAAACAGATCACCACCGCTAAGATTCTGACCAGGTTCACAAAACTTATACCCGATTCAGTAATTATGTTCACAGTGATAAAGAGTCCAAGCAAAACATAGATCAAAGAAACCTTTGCATCAAAATATTCCTTGACATTCCTATCCTCCTCGGGAGTGTAGACAGATGTTGTGAGGAGTAGAATTAATGGGGGTGTTAGCCTTAGAAGGAAATGAGGATAGGTTCTGAAAAGGTCATCAAGTGTATCGTAGAGATAATAAAAATTCACAAAGGCAAGCTCGAGAAGAATTAGTCCGGTGATCAAATGTGGCCAGTATCTCCTGTCTTTATTCAAGTAATCTCTCCAGTGCCTCACAAGCTCTGTAATGGCAATACCATAGATGAGAAGAGGCATGAAGGCAAAAAATTCGTCTTTTGACATAAAAGGTCTTTCCAACGAATTTAAAATTTCTCATGAACTCCGACGGAATCCAATAAGTGAACTTATATTTGCAGCCTATTGGGGCATTACCCGCCCGAACGACTGTCGCCGTTCAGTCGGGCGGGGCTCAGTTGGTAAAATACCTGCCCTCGCCGTCCAGAAATTCTAGACAATGTTTGTTTATATCCTTGAAAGTGAGCAGGATGGGTCGCATTATGTTGGCATGACATCAAATGTAGAAGAACGTCTGAAATGGCACAATTCTGGATGGACAAAATCAACCAAACATAAACGACCCTGGAAGGTCATTCATATAGAGGAATATCCTAATTTAGCCGAATCAAGAAAACGGGAGAAATACCTTAAATCGGCTGCAGGTCGACGTTTTCGAAAAACTTTGGGGCATTAGCTCAGTTGGTTTAGAGCACTACCTTGACAGGGTAGGGGCCACTGGTTCGAATCCAGTATGTCCCACAAAAATCCAACCCCGCAGTTCTGCGGGGTTTTTTTATGGACGAAAGTCAGAAAAGCTTGCTTTCACTGACTTGAGGACATAAAAAAAGGCCCACGAAAGCAGAGTAAGAGTCTGTTTAAGAGAGAGGTAACAGAATCTTAAATCAATTCAGAAATCAGGAATCAGGAATCTGGAATCTGGAATCTGGAATCTAGAGTCTCTAGTTCAGTTTCCTAATAACCGTCGTACATCGATCAGGGTAAACTTCTTTCTGAAGAAGTGTAATCAACATTTCCTGTCGACTTCTGGCAACACCAACCTTGTCACCCGGTGTGCCATCGACATTTCTTTTAAATATTGTTCCGTTTACATCCCATAGATAATCTCTGAAACCATGTCTTACCAGTCTGGGAGCCGTTGATTCATCTACAGAGAATTTATCTTCCAGTACATCAGCATTGTGACCATCGGGAACTATTGTTTCGGTAAGAATATTTGAAAGACCTTTGGTCTCGTAAATTTCAGTAATACACTTGCTCTTATATGTTATATCATCAATGTTCAAAATGTACATGTATTCAATCATCCATTTACCTTCTGAATTTTTCCTTAAGATGTATTCATCATACTGAATTCCTTTATTGATAAGGCGTTCTGATTCATACAATTCGTAGTCCAACTCGAATCTCGCGACGGCAAGATTTTCTCTGATATAGATCTCATTCAAAGGTCCAAGTTTTCTTTTGACTGTCAATCCTGAAGCTCTTAACTCGTTCAACAGAAAAGTCACCATCTTTTTATTGTATGAATCTTTAGAAACGATGTTCATTACATTCACCGTTCTACTTTCATAGGTGAAATGAGGATGTGTGTAGGATAAAACTTTTTCTGCTCTTGAAGATCCAATCTCCATGAGTTTGGCAACATCCTTATTGAAGTCTCTGATTATTTCTTTGATCTGTTCCTCATCAGACTGAGCGAAAGAGGATTGAGAAATGAACAGAATGGCTGTTAATGCGAGTGCAATTTTTTGAAACATGATCTTTTCCTTTGTTTGCCGCTAATTTAAAAATTATTCCAAGGCCTCGCATAAGCATTCTATTATTCATTAGTAGTATCTTTCCAACCTAAAAATATCCATTGGATTTCTTTGAACAAATAGTCCAGAATTTTCCTGCTTTGATGGTCCTGATACTTGTGCTCGGTATCGTTATCACCATTAATCTAGACTTACTAACTCCATCTCAGGCTTTCCTGACAGCAACACTCATTCTTCTTGTTCCGGGCATAATGAGTGTTGAAGATTTTCTGATATCATTTTCGAACAAGCATGTTATAACCATTTTCATTCTCATTTTCATTACAGTGGCCATACGTCAGAATACGGATGTTGACAAACTTTTCGACAGGTATTTTAAGACTGGACTTTCTCCGCGATTATTTCTTCTAAAACTTACATTAATTGTAGCTTTTTTCTCTTCTTTTCTGAATAATACTCCGGTTGTATCAATGTTAACATCCAATGTTCAGGACTGGTCAAAAAGAAAGGGAATAAGCCCTTCGAAACTGTTGATACCCCTGTCCTATGCCGCCATCCTTGGCGGGATGATCACAATTATTGGGACATCAACCAATCTGGTTCTGCAGGGTTTGATTTCTTCAAATAATGGAGAAGTACTGGGTTTAATGGACTTCTTTGTTGTGGGAGGTTCAACGGCCCTGATCGGTGTTATTTTTCTTGTATTATTCAGTGATAAATTATTGCCGGATAGGAAGATTGCGCTCAAACAATTCAAGGATAATATTGGTGAGTATATCCATGAAGTAGAGATTGAAGAGAAGAATGATATTGTAGGGAAGACTGCTTTGGAGGCAGGTTTAAAAAATCTACAGGGTATATATCTGGTCGAAATTTCTAGAAATGGGGATATTATTACGCCTGTGTCTCCTGATGTCATTATAAAAAAAGGAGATCATTTGTATTTCGCCGGTGATACTGAATTGGTGGTGGAATTTGTCGGTGGTAAAAATGGTCTGATGTTAAGTTCAGAAGATCACTTGAAGAAAGTAGGAGAGGGTGATATCGCCGAGGTCGTTATTTCTGCTAACTCCAAACTTTCCGGTATTCTTGTCAAGGACAGTGAATTTAGGGAAAGTTATAATGCATCAATCGTAGGGCTTCATCGAAACGGAGAGAAAATCAGTGGCAAGATTGGACATCTTAAACTTCGAAGTGGAGATCTACTATTACTTCTTACAGGAAATGATTTTGAGAGAAGAATAATCAATGACAAGAATCTTTACCTGCTCAGTCATATTAAAAGATCATTCGTTCCGGGAAAAACGGGAAATAAAACTCTTTTCTGGATTCTTCAATCATTAATTGGCCTGGCATTGCTGACGAATTATTTGTCATTCTTTTTAGCCCTTCTTCTCAGTTTATTCACCATGGTTAGTTTCAGATATCTGAGTATTGATATTATCAAGAAGAATTTCAACTTCGATCTGCTAATCGTTTTAGCCTGTTCCATAGCCCTTGGAAAAACTTTTATAGATACCGGGGCTGCAGATATGGTATCAGGTGTATTCCTTGAAATGATGTCAAATGTCAATATTAAGTATGTATTGATTTCACTTTTTATTTTCACAGCAGTCCTAACTTCGCTGATAACAAATGTGGCGGCGGTTTCGATTGCTTTCCCTGTAGCATATGCACTGGCGCATGGCATGAATATGGAGACTTCACCTTTTTATCTGACCATTGCTTTTGCTGCTTCGGCTGCTTTTATGACACCTATGGCATACCAGACAAATATGATGGTTTATGGTCCGGGAGGATATAAGAGCAGTGATTTTATCAGAGCCGGTTTGCCACTCTTAATTTTATACATGATCAGTTCTTTGCTGATGATTTTTTGGTGGTTTGAACTATGAATAATTTGAATTTTGTAACAGCAGAAGAGGCTGTTAAGATTGTTGAATCGGGTGACAGAGTTTTTTTACATAGCGCTGCGGCGACGCCAATTCACTTGGTGAAAGCTCTTACCGATCGTGCGGATGAATTAAAAGGTGTTGAAATTCTGAGTATTCATACAGAAGGGGAAGCTCCTTATCTGGATGATAAATACGAGGACAATTTTAAGGTAAATACATTTTTTGTTGGAGGAAATATACGTCAGGCTGTTGCAAGTGGACGAGCGAATTATATTCCAACATTTCTGAGCGAAATACCTCAGATGCTCAAGTCGGGTATGATGCCCATTGACGTGGCCATGGTACAGGTTTCACCTCCCGATAAACACGGTTATTGCTCAATTGGTGTTTCTGTGGATGTCACAAACACAGCCATAGATACGGCTAAACATGTGATTGCGCAGGTGAATGAAAACATGCCGAGAGTACATGGAAATGGTATCATACATATCTCATCAATCGACGCCTTGGTGGAATGTCACGATCCTTTGTTTGAAATGGATCCGAAGCCTCCCACGTCGGAGGAAATGAGAATCGGTCAGTATATTGCCGAGATCGTTGACGATGGTGCCACTCTTCAAACGGGAATTGGTGGTATTCCAAATGCCGCGCTGAAGGCTCTGTCTAATCATAAGAATCTGGGAATGCATACTGAAATGTTCTCTGATGGCATTATCGAGTTGGTTGAAAAAGGTGTTCTGACTGGAAGAAATAAAGTGAGGCAATGGGGAAAAATTGTAAGTGGTTTCTGCATTGGTTCAAAAAAACTGTACGATTTTATTGATGACAATCCCCTGGTTGAGATGCGTGATATTTCCTTTGTCAATGATACATCTGTGATCAGAACCAATCCTAAAGTCACGGCCATAAATTCTGCTATAGAGGTGGACCTTTTCGGACAGATTTGTGCTGATTCAATTGGAAGAAGACAGTATAGTGGCGTAGGTGGACAGGTGGATTTTATCCGAGGTGCTGCACTCTCTGAAGGTGGCAAGCCGATCATTGCGCTTCAGTCGACTACAAAAAAAGGAGATTCGAAAATTGTATCTATGTTAAAACCGGGAGCAAGTGTCACTACATCGAGGGCACACGTTCATTATGTGGTTACGGAGTACGGAGTAGCCTATTTGTATGGTAAAAATCTGAGGGAAAGAGCTACGTGCTTAATAAATATTGCTCATCCGGATCACAGGGAGCAATTGGAGGAATCCGCTTTTGAATTATTTAAGCACCACTAAAATCCACCGAAATATCCGATGGTGATGTAAGGAGTTCCAGCAGGATACATGACCTGCGAATTCTTATCGTTTTGAAGAACATTGAATAACACCTGGATTACCAAGGATCCATTGCCGGAAGGTTGTCTCAAGCCACCCCCTACAAATAGGTAGGGAACAGTGGTTCGACTCCCTCGATTGAATTCGGCATTAGACCAGTTGATATCACCCCATGAACTGTCATAGCTTTCCATTACGTATTCAGCATGAGCATAGATCTTTGGAATAATGATGTAACGGGCGAAAAATCTTCCGAGGTAGTTTGTAAAAGTAAAGTCCGGATCTCGATAGCTTCCATAACGCAAACCCAATCCGACACCGGTAGATAGCTTTTCTGTCATTTTAAAGCCGACCATGGGCTCCACTAATATCGAAGTGGCATAACCGAACTGCAAGCCAAGTGTCCCACCAAAGTAAACCCGATCTTGCATATCTCTCCTCTGTTTTGGCTTTTTCTGCTTTTCAGATTTGTAGTCGGGATCGACATAGTTCGTGTCCTGAGCATCAAGACTGAATGAGATCGAAATAATTGTAATACAAATCAGAAATTTTTTCATGAGAGGTTTTTTACAAATATAAGAGGAGATGATTAATTTCTTTGATTCAAAAATTTACCGATCAGGAATGCCATCAATATGGTCATGTAGAACTGTCCAACAAGTGTAATGACCATAGCAAGGGCTCTCGACTGAGCAATTTGAGGAGTTATGTCCCCGTATCCAAGAGTCGACATGGTCACAATGGAATAATAGGTAAAATCGAGTATTGGACCATAACTGTCGAATTGAATATTGTATGCACCGGGATAGAGATTGTATGTAAACCAACACATGATTGAAGACATAAGACCGATCATAATGTATGCGGCGATTGATATAACAATGACTTCGAGATCTACTTCTCTCTGTCGAATTACTTTGCCTATAAGATGAGCCGTTGTCATTAGCATGAATATGAATAACAGAACTCTATCGATTTGACTTACCCAGTTATAATCATCGAGAAAGTAATTCATGCATACAAACAGTAAAGTTGCCGGTCCAAGAGCGTAGGAATGAAATTTCTTCTTAGACCGATAAAAGAAATACATGGCCGAAATTATCAGAAAGCAAGTGATAAGGAATTCCAGAAAATGAACCTGACCGGTGATTTCAAACAAGGGCAGAAAGCCAATCCAGAAAATCAGTGTCAAAAGAAATACCTGGTAGGTATATTTAATCAGGAATCGATCAATTCGCTTAAGCATCTTTTCTCTTTTTCTTTCGCGAAAATATGTTAAATAGGTCAAAAACACTCCGCTGCATGATGCCATACTCACGGAATCGGTAACCAATGAAAAATTTTGTCATGCCAATGGTAGATGCAATATTGAGATTATCGATATCCACAGAATTATTTTGCAGAAAGCCATTTATTCCAATAAAGAATCTGCGGCTGTTGTATCCCAATCCGGCCCTCCATGTGCTGGCCGGAGCAATGGAATTATTCACGTATGTTACCCTGTCTTCTGTATAATTCCTGAATTGATAACCAAAACCAAGAGCAAGAGAGGCATTGATATATATCTTTTTCCATAGAACCAGATTAAATGAATACCCCGGCATCACATTAATGGAAGATACATTTACATCGGTAAGAAATACATTGTCGAGAACCTTATTTGAGTCTGAAGTTATAACAATAGAAACAGGATCCTTAACCAAGGAAGAATTGGCCTGTCCCGTAATAAAAAAGGAACCGGCCGTTTTCAACTGAGCTTCCGTTTGGTTAAAAATGGAAGGAAAGGAATATCGGTCATCTTTAAAGACATATAACCCGGCAAGACTGATAATTCTGGCTTCCATATCCGGATTGGTGGGGTGGGGGTCATCGGGAGTCCAAGATGGGAAAAAGTCGGAGGGATTGTCGAGATAAAAACCTTTGTATTGCTGGTAACTCAGGTCGAAGGCAAATTTCCTGTTATATGCATGTATCTGCCAGTCACGTCCCTTTGAATCGCCATACATGGCATTGCTTTCCGGACCGGGTGGAGTGCGGAAAATAACATCCACTCCAAGATCAAAAAGCATGAAACCGAAGCCAAGATAATTGCCAATGTTGGGTTTGAAGATCATCTGTGGGCTGTCTTCAACATTATTTGAGCTGAACTTTATGTCAAAAATTTTCTGAGCACTTAGCAGCTTTACATAAAAGAATTCATGAAATGTTCGGATGTAAATTTCATTTGTGTCTCTTGGCTCTGCATATGTCCTAATGGACAAGGATAATAGCGCGACAATCAGAAAAGATATTTTAATCGATTGAATCACAGATTCTTTTGATTAAATAAAAATAGGAGAAAAAAAAAGTGCCAACCGGATCGGTCAGCACTTTTCTAAATTCTTTTTTAACAACTAGTAGTAGTTGATCATCATAAATGAAACACCAAGTCCTATGCTCAAATGAGAGCCCATTGCCGTTTCGAAGTCGATATTTTCGAAAGTGTAATTGTAGGTTGAGACATTATACTTCGCAATTAGATTCAGTCCCAAGCCCGATTCACCAAAGGCAAGATGAACACCTGCTTCCGGGGCAAATCCAAAGTCCCAGGCCGTATTGATCTCATTGTCGTATACACTTACATAAAGCTCCTGCTCTGTATAAATGGTTCCAACATTCAATCCGATATATGGAAGGAAAAACGCATCCTTCAACATATACCAGTTCAGACTAACGTAAATAGGAGTCATATACATATATCTGAATTGAACAGCGTTGATATCTGTATTTGACTGACCCGTTCCCGGATTGTAAAGTGGGAAGGATTCTCTTTGAACTTTCTTATAAAATCCCTGCCAGTCAATCGAAACACCAATTCCCCAGTGCGGAGAATTGTCGAAAAACTTTGTGTATTTCAATCCACCCCCTCTGTATGCATCATCTGGAATGAATTTTTCCATATCGTTGGTGGCCTTTCCCAAATTATAATCAAGTGTGAAGATCATATCCTGGGCTCTCAGAGTCCCTGCACTCCACAACAAAACGGCTGCTATAATTAATCTCTTCATCTTAATTGTTTTTATCGAGGTAAGGTGATTGTTCAAAGCCAATATCAATGGCTCTGTTTAGTTTTTCATTTCTTTCTTTTTCATTGAGACCCTGAACCAGGCCTGAAATATTCATGTTCCAGACATTATCAATTCTCCAGTTCGTATCCGGTGCTATAGGTGGTCTTCGATTCTTAATATCCAACCAATCTATGGCCAGTGTTCCTTGATCAAAACTGTAGGTAGTCGGAATCCATCCCCAATAGGACCATCCTCCTCCCCAGCCATAACCGGGATATCCCCATCCCCATCCCCAACCGGGCATGTAAATTGGGTTCCAGCTGACTCCCTGAGTATTGTAATAGATTATATTCACCGGAATATAAACATCCGGTGTATCCAGCGTGTCTTTGGATAATTGATATCCATAAGCGTCCATGTTTCTCATGATGGCCTCTTTAATATTGGCACGGAAGACCGGGTCATTCACGAGATCTCTATCTATGTCATCAACATTTGATGCAATTCCGAAGGAATCAGAGATGGCATAAGTCAGGAATTCATCAGCATAATTCAAATCCGGTTGGTAATTGGTAATGACCACATCCAGATCGTCAGCGAAAATCGTATCGTTGGGTGAACGATAACAGGAAAGCATTACTACTCCAATTAATACAGCAATGGCAGGAATCTTCAATTTCATATAGTCTTTCTTATTGAGAAGATTTCAAAAGTAAGAATCTTTATAATACAAAAAAGGGAGCTCGAGAGCTCCCTGATTTATAATGTTTTATACTGATCAATCCTTCAAAGTCAATGGGATTTCAGCAGCAAGACTATAGTCGATAATTGCATCGATCTTGTTCTCAATCTGCATATATCTCAACACGAGTTTAGCCGGAAGAACTTTTACCATCTTCGTTCTGTATTGAGCCTTCAACTTGTTCTGACGAGTAACGATGTCGAAGTAATCATTCATGATCTGAGTGGCAACTTCGTCTGTCATTGTTTCATAGTTGTCAGCAAACTTCTGGATCATTTCAATTTCTTTGGTTCCAAGTTTTCTGGCTTCTGTTCTGTATTCGTCATATAGTGGCCAAAATACTTTGCTTTCCTCATCATTCAACATAAGGTTTTCAGCAACAAGAGCCCTTCTTTCTGTAGCGGCCATGTCTCTTAAAACTTCGATTTGATCATTTACTGATTGAGCAAATGAAATGGCTGTGATGGCCACAAAAATCGCAGAAAGGATAAGTTTTTTCATGTTCTAATTCGTTTGTGTTCGTTAATATTCGGCGAATGTAATAAATTATCATTTTCAATATTAAAAATGCTTTATTAGCCTTTTGACATATGTAAATCGAAAAATTCTACTTTTGAAGCAAACAAAACCAAACTATGAAATCGTTTTACAGCCTTCTGACCTTCCTTCTGATAACTTCCTTTGTAATGGCGCAAAAAGGTGACCCGGAGAGATATGGTTCTGCAGCCTTTGAAATCAACTTTTCCAGCGCTAAGATCATAGCGACAGATCTTGAAGACAATACAACAAGTGAAGGTGGAAACAAATTGAGGTTCGCACCTTGGTTTAACTTACAGATGTACGGTAACACAGATTATAAGAATCATGGGTACTTTCTCGGATTCACAATTCGAAACATTGGTTTTATTTATCAAAATGGAAATGAAAGATGGATCTGCAGGAATTATGCCTTAGGGATTCCTTTGGGTATCAAGTTTGGTGATATGAAGCATACTTACGTTTATGCAGGATATGAATTTGAAGTTCCAATCAACTACAGGGAAAGATATTATCGAAATGATTCTAAAGAAAGAGTATTCAATGTGTGGTTCAGCGACCGTGTAAATCCATTCACCCACGCCGGCATGGTAGGTTTTAACTTCAAAAGCGGATTCAACGTCAAATTCAAGTATTACTTCACAGAATTCTTCAATAAGAGCTTTAATAATGAAAGCATAGATGATCCAAGAGATATCAGGTATCCCGGAAATGGTCTTGATGTAAATGATCCGGATTACAAAGCACCACGACCTGAATTAGCAGTAAATATTTTCTACGTTTCTGTTTCGTGGAATATGTTCAGAAAGCCTTATTACTATACACACTACGAAAGACAGAAGTCAGACGAAGTTTACTAGTATTCGCCCAAACCAATTATAAGACCGCCGGATAGGTCAAGTTGTAAGGTATAAACTCCAAAAGAGGCGCCTCCACCACAACCACTTCCGCAGTATACTCCAACTCCGTTGAAATAGAGAGGAAGGAAAAGTCTTCCTTGAAGTCTCAATCCAATTCGGTTGGTCAGCATTATTCTGGCACCGGCACCCAGAGCAGGTGATAATGCCCAAACATCCTCGTTCGGCAGACTCCCTGATTCACCGTCCTGAGTTCTGTATTCAGTTAAAGCTGTCGGATGAAATCGGGTCAATCCCAAAGTGAAGGAAGTGAAAGGCCTCACTTTATCTCCTCCAATTTCCCTGATACCACCGATGTGATAATACTCCATTGAGTAAGGAGTAGAATAATAAGCGCGGTTGTAAGGATTTGAATAAACAGTCGTGTTAACATCCGTATTCACATTGTGGTACATGATCTCAACAAGCATACTTTCATGCACACGGATATTCAAGGCCAGTCCCACACTGTAATTGTCCACCACATCCATATCAGCATTATACCAGCTTGTTCTGCTGCTGAATGTGTAACCAGCTGTTGGTGTTATCTCAAATTTGGCGTCCTGAGCAATGACTATTGCACTTGTTAAAACAAATAAAAGAGTAAAGATTTTTTTCATTTTAATAGTTTGAGTTATTCATAAATTTCTCCCTTCCAGTAAATCACGTTCTTGTTGACGCCGGTATTCAACACGATTACATCACGCATCAACTTGAAGCTATTGACCATTCCCATTCCATATTGAAGGATTTTCTTTTCACCATCCTTGAAGACAACAATGTTGTTGGTCCTGTCGAGAAAGACGATCATATTTCTTTCAAATTGCCAGTTCGTAGGCATGAATTCAGATACTTCATGCACACGTCCTTCATAAAAGCACTTGAATCTGTCAAGTTCCTGATAAACAATCATACTGTCCTTTACCTGGAAGAAAGTAGGTTCTACAGGTAAGATGGTCGCGACCTGTCCGTCGTAAAATGTTTTAAAGTTTCCAACCACGTCGATATAAACAATACGTGCATCGCCCATTTCATACCGAACCGGTTGGAAATTATCCACATCATAGATCTCACCTCTATAATAGGCCTTAAAGGTCCTGGTGGGTTCGTCCATATATGCTACTATATCTCTACCGGCTTTGAAATTGACCTTCTCAACGAATTGATTGATCAACTCTGCCTGTCCCTTGTAGAAAATCCAGAAATTTCTGTCTTCGGCTGTGACAATTCCTGCCACATTGTGACTGGCCTCCATTTTCTGGACTTGTTCACCCTGAAGACGCATTCGTTTCGAGTAGACCTTGCCGTTGTAATAACCATTGAGTGAATTGAAATAATAATCATAGAAGATGACCAGACTGTCACCAATGGCAAAGTCCTTTACATTGGCGCTGAGCATCTTCACCTTTCCTTTGTCATAAACCTTTAAAATGTCAGTCATGGAATAAGCAACCAGATAGTTTGTTACAACGTAATTGCGCACCGATCCTATTTCCAGCGTTTTGACCTCTCCATTCATATAGACCTTGAAGTTGTCGGCATAGTCAACATAAGCAACACAGTTTCCACCAACTTTGAAAGACTTTACTTTTTGCTCTTCAAGAAGTTTCTTTTGTCCATGATCAAAGACCCAGAATCTTTGCCTGAAATCAACGTAGGCAGCATATCCGCCGCCCTGAGCATATAAACCAATACCTGCTGTTAGCAGAAAAAATAAGCTAATTATTTGTTTCAAAAATTACTTGGGATTATAGATTAGACTTTTGTTCATAGGTATTTCGAAGAGGTCGAAATAATTTTCTTCTAATTCTTCAATGGAGTATTCAAGGTCAACATTTTTCTTTACAAATGGTTCAGGAACAATTCCCTTCATGAATAGATCAAATTCATCGTGATTCTTTTCAAGTTTTTCGACCACCTTCCAGGCGGCATCCAGACTACCGAAGCAGTTGTTGAGATATTTTGAACTGAGTGGATACTTAACGCGTATTTTGATCATATCAAACTGCTTTCCTTTCACCACGTTCATTCTATACATAGAGATCATAAGTGTGGTTGCAAAATCCTTCCATTTGCATGATTCCTCGAATATATTCTTTTTCGGCATGAGCTTTGGAAGCACTTCTTCTATGATGGAAATGGCATTTTCGTAGTCATTCAGAAGAAAATAACAAAGAGAAATGTGCTGGCAAAGATCGTCGATGGGGAAACGTGTGTCCTTATTCCTCAGTTCCAAGGCAAAATGATGGGCAGCCAATCGATATTCACCTATTCTTTTAAAATTTCTGCCTTTTTCATAATCGCTCTGATTGAAATTCTGATATCGGATTCCCTGATGAATCAACCCAAGTTCTGTGAGAAGCTTTCCCATAGAATTGATCGATCTTGAAATGGAAGCCATGGAGACTTCGGAGTCTTTTTTCAAGCTGAGAAAAATACCAATCTCCAGCAGACTTAAAGCCAGTCCGTATCGATTGTGTTGAAGTAAGTTGTGAATGTGAACATTGAAATTCTCGATCGATCTTCTCGACTTAGATGAGCTGAATCTTTCCTCGAAATCCCGGTTCCTGAAGTCAAGCTGCAACTCATCACTATTCTTTATCTCGCTAGAATCGAGTGTGCAGAAAGCTATGTTCAATCCTTGAATTTCTTCGTCGCATTCTTTGACCTGGTCTAATGTAACGGCGGCAGATTTTTTCCTGTAGACCCCAATGTACTTTTTGTGATAAATGAGTCTCAGGTCCTCTTTATCAAAATTCTCATCCAGTTCAAATAATTCTCTAGCCTCGGATTTAGTCATAGCCTTATACAGGTTAAATATACTTATTCACTCAACATTGCAGAATGAAATTCGAGAATTCACCGTGTCATTGCTTTATCTTTGAAATCTTCCCCCTATGTCTGAAACGAAGCAATTTGTAGATGTATTGTTACCCCTGGCTGCTCCAGGACTTTATACCTATTCTGTGCCCCAGGAATGGAAAGAAACGGATCTAATTGGAAAAAGGGTCGTTGTTCAATTTGGCATAGGTAAAAGGCTGTATACCGGAATCGTTGTAAAGTATATCGATCAAAAGAAAGACTTTGAGCTAAGAGATATACTGGATGTAGTTGATGAGCAAAAGGTCGTGTATGAAAAGGAACTTGAATTCTGGGACTGGATGTCGGAATACTACATGTGTCACCCTGGTGAAGTGATGAATACAGCCGTTCCGGGTATAATGAATTTATCGAGTGAAAGCAGGTTCAGTCTGAACCCCGATAGCGATGTATCCATGTCGGATCTCACGAATCATGAAAAAAAACTGGTCAATTTTTTTAATGGAAATAATGAAATCGATCTTAAGCAAAGTGCTGATGTGACCGGACTCAAGAATCCGATGAAAGTCTTGAAGAATCTCATGGATAATGAAGTTCTGGTAATGAGAGAAGAGCTTAAAGGCCGGTATAAAAGGAAAAAACTTCCATGGATCGGTCTAAGCGAAATAATCCTGAATGAAGCCGATTTTGATGAAGTCGTTCTATCCTTAAATCGAGCTCCGAAGCAACTTCAGCTCTTGATGAAAATGGTTGAACTTACCAATTGGGATGGTGAAGAAGGTGGAGATCTGTTAATACGGAAGAGTGAATTGATGAATGATGATGAATTTTCAGAATCGGCACTTAAATCACTGCTAGTCAAGAATTATCTGAGATCTGAATTGAGAGAGGAGAGCAGGGTGGACCTCTCTTTTTCCGAACCGGATGAATTGAAAGAGCTGAATGATTTTCAGCAGGTTGGATTAGACGAAATAATCTCAAAGCACAGAGAAAAGGACGTAGTGCTTTTACATGGCGTCACCTCTTCAGGCAAGACAGAGATTTATGCTCATTTGATCCATGAGCAAGTCAAAAAGGGCAAACAAGTTCTGTATCTCTTGCCTGAGATTTCCCTTACCAATCAACTGATAAATCGACTGAAGAAATACTTTGGAAATTCCATAGCTACCTATCATTCCAGAATCAGTCAAAATGAAAGGGCAGAGGTGTGGCATAGAGTGGCAAAAAATAACAAAGACGATATTCGAATTGTGCTCGGTGCCAGGTCGTCTCTATTCCTTCCTTTTGAAGATCTCGGATTGATCATTATCGATGAAGAACATGATCGATCCTTTAAACAACAAGATCCGGCACCCAGATATTCAGCTCGCGACAGCGCCATTGTTCTTGCCAAAAACCATGGAGCAAAAGTGCTCTTGGGTTCCGCGACTCCTTCTCTTGAGAGCATAGAGAACGCGGGTATTGGAAAATATGGATATGTTGAATTGAAGAAGAGGTTCGGTGGATTTGCCCTACCCGAAATGCTGGCAATCGACCTGAATGAAGAAAGACGAAAGCGAAAAATGAAGGCCAGCTTCTCCAGTGTATTGTATAATGAGATCAACGACACATTGAATTTAGGGGAGCAGGTTATTTTATTTCAAAACAGACGGGGATATGCACCTTTCGTGCTTTGTAATCATTGTGCTCATACACCCCAATGTCGAAATTGTGATGTCAGTCTCACCCTACACAAAAAGAGGAACATTCTTATCTGCCATTACTGTGGTTATTATGAAAACATGAAGGTCAAATGCCCTAAATGTGAAGAAGGGAATCTTACCGAAATCGGAACAGGTACGGAGAGAATAGAAGAGGAGTTAGCTGAACTCTTTCCAACCGCCAGACTGGCTCGTTTGGATCTTGATAGCACGAGGAAAAAATTTGCCTTCCAAAAATTATTGGACGACTTCGAGACCGGCAATATTGATATTCTGATCGGTACACAAATGGTCACCAAAGGTCTTGATTTTGAGAATGTTGGATTGGTTGGCATAATAAATGCTGACAATATGCTTCGCTTTCCTGATTTCAGGTCTTTTGAAAGAACTTTCCAAATGCTCACTCAGGTTGCAGGAAGGGCCGGCAGGAAGAACAAGCAGGGTCGAGTCATCATTCAAACGTATGATCCGTTCCATCCGGTCATTCAATTTGTCTTGAGCAACAACTACAAGGAATTTGTAAAAAGTGAGATTAGAGAACGAAAGATGTTTCATTACCCACCTTACTTCAGGGTTATTGAGGTCCGACTTAAACATCGTGATCGAGATCAATTATATCAGGCCGCTAAAATCTTTGGCAAGGACCTGAAGAAGCTGTTCGGAGATCAATTGCTGGGACCGGAGTTTCCTTACATTGAAAGGATTCGAAATCTGTATTCAATGGAGCTTGTGCTCAAAATCAGCAAGAATACTTCAGTAAGTAATGTGAAAAAAAAGTTAAGTAGCGCTATTGCAGACTTCACCTCAAAAGATAACTTTAAGAGCATAAAAGTTCAGGTAGACGTAGATCCGTATTAATGAGAAGCACCAGAGACAAACTCCGGCATATCATATTTGAAGCCAATACACCTGCATCAAGATTATTCGATCTCATCTTGCTGTGGGCTATTCTGATCAGCGTAGTTGTTGTGATGATGGACAGTGTAGAGGGCATCCCTGCGTCATTTAAGAAATTACTATTTATCCTTGAATGGATTCTGACTATTTTATTTTCTATTGAATATATTCTGAGAATTTGGGCAACTAGAAAGCCATATCGCTATATTTTTTCTGTCTATGGAATCATAGATCTCCTTGCTGTTCTCCCTACCTATATAAGTTTATTCATTGCTGGATCACAGTACCTTTTGGTGATCAGGACGTTGAGACTGCTCAGAGTTTTCAGAATTCTAAAATTAGTGAGTTTCGTCAAGGAAGCTCAACTACTGATATATGCTCTACGAGAATCAAGACATAAACTTACCGTGTTCTTGAGCTTTGTTCTTAGCATTGATGTCATTGTTGGAACCATCATGTATATGGTGGAAGGACCAGAATATGGATTCACGAGTATTCCTAAGAGTATTTACTGGGCTATAGTTACCATGACTACTGTAGGGTTTGGTGACATTGCTCCTCAAACTGTTCTCGGCCAATCCCTAGCCAGTGTATTAATGCTTCTAGGTTATACCATTATTGCCGTACCAACTGGAATTGTGTCGGTTTCAATGTTCAAAGAGGGCTTTCACATTACGAATAGATCTTGCCCGAATTGTACAAAAGAGGGTCATGACCGTGATGCGGAATTCTGCAAATATTGTGGCAGTGCCATGAGTTGATCCTCTCGGCCTTCATTCAGTCGATCCTGGAGACTTCGAATGTGATCGTAGTATTCCTGAATATTTTCTTCTCGAACCGGCTCACTCGGCGGAAAATCTTCTTTCAGATGGTTTACTTGTGAGCCATGTTTCCAAAAGCGGTAACAAACATGTGGTCCTGTAGCCAGTCCCGTGCTTCCAACATATCCGATCACATCACCCTGTTTGACATAGGTGCCGGCTTTAATACCACTCTTAATCTTATTCATATGCAAGTATTGCGTCATATAGATGCTATTGTGACGGATCTTGACATAATTTCCGTTGTATTTCTTGTATCGGGCTTCAACTACCTTTCCATCTCCAGTGGCGAGAATGGGAGTGCCTCGTGGTGCCGCATAATCTGTGCCTAAATGAGCCTTCCATCTTTTCTGAACTGGATGAAATCTTCTTCTGGTATACCCGGATGTTAGTCGACTGTATTTAAGTGGTGACTTGAGAAATGCCTTGCGCAGGCTTTCTGCGGCTTCATCGAAATAATCACCGCCCGTGCTGTCCTGTTCAAAGTAGTATGCATAAAAGTCTTTGCCTTCATGATTAAACAAAACAGCATGGATTCTCGATATTCCTATCACTTTGTCTTCCACATATTGTTCCTGATAAATTATTTTGTAATGGTCACCTTTTTGAAGTCGATAAAAGTCTATGGTCCAGGCAAATACATCAGCCAACTCAAAAGTCAACATGACGTTCTGATCTGAATTCTGCAGTGTTTGATAGAGTGATGATTTGATCACACCCTCAACTTCTTTTTCTACCAGGGTAATTGGCTTCTGGTTCTTAGTAACGACCACACTGTCTTGCGTGAAATCATATACGACATAATCTAGGTCGTTTGGTTCATAAACGAAAATCTTCGCCTCATTTGAGGTGTCTTTAGAAGTAAATATGGTATAGGATTTTCCTCTGGCCAGTTTTCTGACATCAAATACTTCTTTCGAAGCTTCAGCAATCTTATGAATGACCGGGTATGGAACGTTGAAGTCGAGAAGAATATCAGCAAGGAACTGATTCTTCTGAATTTCCCCTTTGGATATGTTGAAAGAATCGGCGTTGATACCAAAGAGCAGGTTCACTTCTTCAATGACACTTAGAGTGTCTTGATTCTCAACCTCAGTATTTTCAGTATTATTTCCGCATCCTGAAAAAATCAGGAAAGCAAATATGACAGGAAAAATGTAGCGCAACTCAACCCAAATTATGCACGCAAAAATAGGCAAAAAGAAGGGTGATTAATCGGAAACTTTTGCAAGACGATTCGCAAGTCCTTCGTATTCAACCAGCTCAACTTTAATTGAACCTACCAGGATATCGGCTTTACACAAAATTGGAAGTTTGTTCTGATCGGCAGAGATCCATACATGCATATCGTCTTCTGTCTTAAAGACACGCCCTTCCTGAATTACAGGATGAAACTTATAACACTTGTATTTCCCCGACTTGATCTTAATGGTTTCAGTTCCGGCATATCGAATTTTAAGATCGAAATTCTCATCATCAACAAATGACTTCACTGTTACAATCTCACCTTTCTTAAGGTTATGCAGATCCATGGTTCTGGCATAGAATGCAGAAGAAAGCATATCCTGAACAGCAGGAGGGACCTCATGAGTTTTTCCTTTTTGCGTTTCTACCTTTTGTTTATTCTGGTAAAATTTATAGGTCTGATGAATCTCGTATCCACCCTCATTGATATCACGCACAAACAACCACGGGAATATACCGTCCTTGTCAACATATGATTCATATTTATCTTCTACATGAAAGAAGAAGTCGACCATTCCCTGGCTCTCACCCTTGCCAATGATATGATACATGTCTCGTCCGTGAATTTGCCGTGGACTTTCCTTGATCTCAAGATCAGCAAAACCTGCATCGATAAAACCGTAATGCACCAAGTATTTGGTTTTCTCCCCGGCCTTGAATGCCTGGTTCTTTACATTTCGATATTTATTGCCGAAATCATCGTAGTTCTGATCTGGAACTCTGTCGACGAAACCGAAAACAAGACTCAATAGAACAAATGCGTACAGCGCTTTCATAACCCTAATTTACGAATATAACGCGAAGAGGTTATGAAGTATTTCTTAATGAAGTGTTAAAAGTTGGATGATAAGAAGATGGGAATTCGGAGTTTGGAATTTGGAATTCGGAATTTGGAATTTGGAATTCGGAATGAGGATGTCAATTTTAAATTTAGCCAATTAAGTATTTCCTCAATTAAAGAACCACGTTTACAATCTTCTTAGGCACTACAATTACCTTTCTTGGTGTCTTACCTTCCAGCCATTTCTGGGCCTGCTCGTTTTTAAGCACCTCTTCTTCAATACTCTCCTTACTCATATCGGCATCCAGTTCCAATGTAAATCGAACCTTTCCGTTGAATGAGATCGGGTATTTGATGCTATCGTCCTTGAGGTATTTTTCTTCAATCTGAGGGAATTCTGCCATCGAGACTGAAGTGTCGTGTCCAAGAGCCTGCCACAATTCTTCCGCCGTGTGCACAGCATAAGGAGACAAGGCTATTGTAAATGCTTCAAGGATCTCTCTGCTTGTGGTTTTTAATTCAGCGAGTTTGTTCGTAAGGATCATGAATTCGCTTACCACTGTGTTGAAAGAAAGTCTTTCGATATCATCTTGAATCTTCTTCAGGAATCGATTCAATGCTTTTTTCTCATCATCTGAGGCGGACGTGTCTGTTACTTTCAATCCATTGTCATCAAAGTACAATGCCCAGAACTTTTTTAGGAAACGGTAAACACCTTCTATACCCTTGGTGTCCCAAGGTTTGTGTTGTTCAACAGGACCCAGAAACATTTCATAGCACCTCAACGTGTCAGCACCATATTTTTCAATAAGTTCATCCGGATTTACCACATTGAATTTCGACTTCGACATTTTCTCGGTTTCCACACTGCAATGAAATTCATCACCTTCCATGATGAATTCTGCATTCTTGAAGTCCTCACGCCAGTTTTTGAATTGTTCAACATCCAGGAGAGTGCCATCCACCATACTCACATCAACATGCAGAGCAATGCAGTCATGCTCCTTTCTCAATCCTGCCGAAACAAACGTGTTTTCTGTTTTCAGTTTGTATGCGAATCTCGAGCTTCCCTGAATCATTCCCTGGTTCATCATTTTCTGGAATGGCTCTTCAACGGGAACAATTCCAATGTCATAAAGGAATTTTGTCCAGAAACGAGCGTACAGAAGATGACCGGTTGCATGCTCTGCGCCACCAACATAAAAATCTACATTCTTCCAATAGTCCACGGCATCTTTCGAAATCGCTTCCATATCATTATCCGCATCCATGTATCTGAATAAATACCAGGATGATCCGGCCCATCCGGGCATAGTATTTGTTTCGATCGGATGTCCTTCTGCTGTCGTCCAGTTACTAGCTCTGGCCAATGGTGGCTCGCCATCTTCAGTTGGAAGGTACTTGTCTACTTCTGGCAGATTCAATGGAAGCTCAGAGTAATCCATAGCCTTCGGAATATCATTCTCGAAATAAATCGGGATGGGTTCTCCCCAATATCTCTGTCGACTGAATACGGCATCTCTCAATTTGTAATTGATCTTGCCCGTTCCAATTCCTTTTTCTTCCAACTTGGATATCATAGCTTCGATAGCCCGAGGAACCTTCATTCCATTCAGGAAATCCGAATTGATCAAAGTGCCATCTTTGTCATCATTGGCTCCTTCGCTCACATCACTTCCTTCAATGACAGGAGGAATGGGCAGATTAAAATGACTGGCAAAGTTCCAGTCACGCTGATCGCCGGAAGGTACTGCCATAACCGCTCCTGTTCCGTAACCACTTAATACATAATCGGCAATCCAGATAGGAAGTTTTTCACCTGAAAAAGGATGCAATACGTAAGCTCCTGTGAAGGCACCGCTTACATTTTTCACCTCGGACATACGGTCTCTTTCTGTCTTTTTAGAGGTTTCTTCAATGTATGATTCAATCTCCTTCCTCTGTTCATCAGTGGTGATTTGAGATACCAATTCATGCTCTGGAGCCAATACCATGAAGCTTGCCCCGAAAAGTGTATCCGGTCTGGTAGTGAATACCTCTATTTCGTCTTCTCTGCCTTCAACCTTAAAATGAATGCTTGCACCTTTGGATTTTCCGATCCAGTTTCGTTGCATTTCCTTGATGGAGTCAGACCAGTCAAGTGAGTCTAAGCCTGTTACAAGTCGGTCTGCGTAAGCCGTAATACGCATCATCCACTGACGCATTTTTTTCTGATAAACGGGATATCCGCCGCGCTCAGAAAGTCCGTCCTTCACTTCATCATTGGCCAGAACCGTTCCTAGATCAGGACACCAGTTCACAACGGTGTCGGCCAGGAAGGTGAGTCTGTAATCGAGAAGAATATCTGATTTCTCCTTTTCAGAAAAAGATGTCCATTCGTCAGCACTGAAAACACCTTCATAGGATGTTTGAGCGTTTACATTTTCGTTTCCATTCTTCTCAAATTCAGCGATCAGTGAATCTATTGATTCGGCCTTATCGGTTGTTTTGTTGTAGTATGAATTGAAGAGTTGGATGAAGATCCATTGAGTCCATTTATAATAATTAGGGTCGGATGTCTGAACCTCTCGACTCCAGTCGAAAGAAAAGCCCAAACTCTCCAATTGTTCACGATAGCGCTGAATGTTTGTTTTGGTCGTAATAGCAGGATGTTGTCCGGTTTGGATGGCATATTGCTCTGCTGGAAGTCCAAATGAATCAAATCCCATCGGGTGCAAGACATTGAAGCCCTTCAGCCTTTTATATCGTGCAAAAACATCGGAAGCAATATATCCAAGAGGATGTCCTACGTGCAAACCTGCACCGGAAGGATAAGGGAACATATCGAGAACATAATACTTTTCTTTATCGGAATTATTCTCAGTCCTGAAGGTCTGATTTTGCTTCCAAAATTCCTGCCATTTTTTCTCGATTCGGATGAATTCGTACTTCATTTTTTACCCTGTATTGCACTTTGGCGGCGAAGTTATGAATATTTAACACTGTGCATGGGAATATAGGTTGCGTATATAGGTCTTATATGATAATTTAGCCGCACTTAAATCCCCTATGTCAGAAAACAAAGAAAACAAGTCCTCGAGGAAATACGGTTCAACCAACATTTCTACAATAATTGGTATGTCTTTGGTTCTCTTTATGTTAGGATCTTTGGGAATCGTTCTTCTTAATGCAAAGAAACTTTCCGATTACGCCAAAGAGAACATTGGCTTTGCCATCTACCTGAATAAGAATGTGAAGGAAGCTGATGTGATCCAACTGAAGAAAACATTGGATGCCGAGCCTTATGTTAAATCCACAGAATACATCGACGAAGAGAGAGCTGTAGAAATTCTGAAAGAAGAATTGGGAGAAGAAGAGGATTTCATGAATTTCCTGGAGTACAATCCACTTCTGGCATCGATTGATATCCGATTAAATCCTGACTATGCCCATCCGGATAGTCTGTCGAAATTTGAAAGTACGCTGCTCGATAATCCTCAGGTGCATGAAGTAGATATTCGTAAAGATCTTGCAGTGCTGATCAATGAAAATGTTCAGAAGATCAGTTTGTTCATTCTAGTATTCAGTGCCTTGCTGTTGATCATTGCTGTTGGATTGATAAACAATACGATCAGGCTTTCAATCTATTCTCACAGATTTCTGATAAAGACCATGCAATTGGTTGGGGCAACCCATGGTTTTATTCGTCGACCCTATGTTATGAAAGGCATCATGAACGGAATCATAAGTGCTTTGTTTGCCATCATTCTGCTTTACGGAATCTTTTACCTAATTCAACAAAATATTCCGGAGATCGTTGATCTTCAAAATCTGGAAATGTACCTAACCCTGTTCGCCATTGTCATGCTATTGGGCGTGTTGATATCCTGGATATCTACCTCGCTTGCCGTGACGAAATATTTGCGAGCACAAACAGGAGATCTTTATTATTAAGTTTGCCAACATGAATACTGAAAGAGAAGACGAATTTGCCTTTGGAAAGGAAAACTATAAATGGCTAATCATTGGTATTGCCATTCTTGTAATTGGAAATCTTTTACTTGTTGGCGGTGGATCCGATGATCCGGCAGTTTTCAATCCGGAGATCTTCAATACTCAACGCTTGGTTGTTGCGCCTTTGGTGATTCTTGCCGGTTTCGCTACTGTTTTGATCGCCATTGTAAAGAAGTCGAAGTAATCGGAAATGTCGGTTATTGAGGCCATCATCCTTGGTATAATCCAGGGTCTCACAGAATTTCTTCCCGTTAGTAGCAGCGGCCATATCGAGATCGGTAAGGTCTTGTTAAATGTTCATCCTTCAGATCCACTTTTGTTTTCGGTTGTGTTGCACGCGGCCACGGCCTTGAGCACCATCGTTATTTTCCGTAAAGATGTTTTCCAGATTGGAAAAGGTCTGCTTCAGGTCCGCGACAATACTTCATTTCGTTTCAGTATTTACGTAGTCATCTCTATGATTCCGGCTGCCTTTGTAGGTATATATTGGAATGATCTGATCGAAACTTTTTTTAATGAAAACATTCTTTTGGTCGGAGCCATGCTATTGGTTACGGCCGTGCTTCTATTGATTACGGATTTCAGACCATCAAGCGATAAACCTTTATCGCTTACAAATACCTTTATCGTTGGATTGGCACAGGCCATTGCCATTCTCCCCGGGATATCGCGATCAGGTGCCACAATATCAACCGCCGTTATTCTGGGAATAAACAGGGAACAGGCTGCCAGATTCTCTTTTCTTATGGTCGTACCTTTGATCTTAGGTAAGATGGCTAAGGATCTATTGGATGATGAGATCATCTATGATCCGGAAATGATTGTACCTCTGATGGCTGGATTCATTGCCGCTTTTGTCGTTGGATTGCTGGCCTGCCAATGGATGATCAAGCTGGTTAAGAATTCCAAATTGAGATACTTTGCATATTACTGCATTGTAGTCGGAACGATTTCCATTATCGCTCATTTCGTATAGATGTTAGATCTGGAAAAAGGATATTTTCTGGTTGATAAAGATCTTACCTGGACTTCCTTCGACGTGGTCAATAAAATCCGTTATGCACTGAGAAGTGCCACTGGAGCGAAAATGAAAGTTGGCCACGCCGGAACACTTGATCCTCTTGCCACTGGATTGCTTATTGTTTGTTATGGTAAAATGACGAAAGAGATTTCTTCATTTCAGGATATGGAAAAGGAATACACCGGTACGATTAAGCTTGGCTGTACAACTCCTTCTTACGATCAGGAAACTGAAATTGATGCAGAATTTCCGACTGAACATATTACTCAGGACCTGGTAACAAAGGAATCACAGAAAATGCTGGGAAGTCAATTACAAAGGGCTCCGATATTTTCCGCTAAAAGGATAAAGGGTGTGAAGGCCTATGAGTTGGCGAGAAAGGGAGAAGAGGTTTCGATGAAGGAAAATGAGATTGAGATAATAGATTTTAAGGCCAATCTGAAGGAAGGAAACGAAATTGATTTCAGAATAGCTTGCAGTAAGGGCACATATATTCGTAGTATTGCGCATGATCTGGGTAAAAACCTTCAAAGTGGAGCACATTTGAGCGCCCTTCGAAGAACGGCCATCGGGAAATACAGAGTCGAGGATGCCTTAAAAATTGATCAGGTGATCGAAATGATTCAAAACACAGGCAATTGAATCAATTCGAATCCAATATATATGCTATATTTTAATATTTTTGCCGCCTGTTTTTTACCTCAAATTAGTGTTCAATGAAGTTATCCAAGTTTAAGTTTAAACTACCTGAAGAATTGTTGGCTGAAAGGCCGGCAGATAATCGTGATGAGTCTAGATTGATGGTCGTGAATCGAGAGACCGGAAAGATCGAGCACAAATACTTCAAGGACGTGATTGAATACTTCAATGAAGGTGATCTTTTCATCCTGAACAACACGAAGGTATTTCCAGCAAGGATGTATGGAAATAAGGAAAAAACAGGAGCGAGGATTGAAGTATTTCTTTTGAGAGAGCTGAACAGAGAAAGTCTTCTTTGGGATGTTTTGGTTGATCCGGCCCGTAAGATCAGAATCGGAAACAAACTTTACTTCGGAGATGATGACCTGGTTGCTGAGGTAATTGATAACACGACTTCAAGAGGAAGAACACTTCGATTCCTATTCGATGGACCCTACGAAGAATTCAAAGCCATCATTGAGAGATTGGGAGAGACACCGATTCCAAAGTATATCAAAAGGGACGTTGAACCGGAAGACGAAGAAAGATATCAAACTGTTTATGCCAAGCACGAAGGTGCCGTGGCTGCTCCAACTGCCGGACTTCACTTCAGTAAGAATCTGATGAAGAGAATGGAGATCAAAGGAATTGAATTCACAGAGATCACGCTTCATGTGGGATTGGGAACATTCAGACCGGTTGAAGTTGAAGATCTGACGAAACACAAAATGGATTCTGAAGAAGTGACCATTACTCAGGATACGGCCGACATCGTTAATCTTACGAAGAGTGAGAAGCGCAAGGTTTGTTGTGTTGGAACTACATCGATGAGAGCCATTGAGTCATCTGTATCCACACAAGGTGAACTGAAGCCATTCTCAGGGTGGACGAACAAATTCATTTTCCCGCCATACGAATTCAGTATTGCGGATAGCATGATCACCAACTTACATACACCTGAATCGACATTATTGATGATGACGACGGCCTTTGGTGGTTATGATCTGATCATGGATGCATATCAGCAAGCCATCAAGGAGAAGTACAGATTCTTCACCTATGGCGATGCGATGCTGATCATATAGAAAGCACTTTGAAAAGAGTTGCCATTATTCTGGCGGCCGGTGTTGGTAATCGTTTCTCCACATCTGTTTTAAAGCAGTTTTCCAATCTCAATGGAAAAGATCTTTACTTGCATTCCATTGAGGCATTCCACGAATTTGATCCAGAATTGAATATTTTTCTTGTTCTGCCTGAACATAAATTCGGTTTTATTAAATGGGCTGAAAGGGTCCTTGAAAACTTGCCAGAAGAAATTCCAATTACATTAGTAAGGGGAGGAGTTAAAAGGGCGGATAGTGTAAACATGGCTCTTGAATACATAGAAGAAGAATCTGAAGTTTTTATTCATGACGCAGCCCGACCTTGTGTGAGTGTGGATTTAATCAAAAAGATTCATCATGAATTTGAAGAAAAAGGGAATGCTGTGCCTTATGTCAAAGCGACAGATTCCATCAGAATAAAGCAAGGTGATATGGTCACGAGTCTGGATAGAGATAATGTGCTGAATATTCAGACACCACAGGTTTTCAAATCAAAAGAATTGAAGAGTGCGTACGAAACATATTTCAATAACGAGGCTCTGGATGATTCAGAAATATTGTCGAATTCGGGAATAGAAATAAATTACGTTGAAGGAGACCGGGAAAATATAAAAGTGACCTATCCTTTCGAACTTGAGATGGCAGGTGTAATTTTGTCGAGAAGAAAGAATGAGTGAGAAGCAAAATATCCGATTAAAAAGTATCGACGAAATGGTCGATATCATGAAGGATCTGAATGAGCCTAAATTCAGGGCCAGTCAACTGCACGACTGGTTATGGAAGAAGAAGGCTCACAGCTTTGGAGAAATGACTAATCTGTCAAAACCACTGATTCAAAAGCTCGACGAAAAGTTTTTTATTCCGATCCTGGGCGTGAACAATAGCCAGATCAGTTCGGATGGAACAATTAAATCAAGTTTTCGTCTTGATGACGGAATGATCGTTGAGGGTGTATTGATTCCTCAGAGTAAAAGAATGACGGCCTGTATTTCTTCGCAGGTAGGGTGCAGTCTTGCTTGCACCTTTTGTGCCACAGGCAAGATGAAACAGATGAGGAATCTGACGGCCGATGAGATCTACGACCAGGTAAAAACCATCAATGATCAGTCCCTGGAACATTACGATCGCAAACTCAGCAATGTGGTCTATATGGGTATGGGTGAGCCTTTGCTGAATTACAGAGAAGTTCTGAAATCGACCGAAATGATCATTTCTGAAAAAGGAATGGGTATGTCTCCCCGACGAATTACGGTTTCTACGGCAGGCATTGCTAAGATGATAAAACGACTCGGTGACGATGAGGTAAAATTCAATCTGGCTCTTTCTCTTCATGCAGCCAATGATGAGAAGCGAAACAAGATCATGGCCATCAATGAGACCAATAATCTTGAGACTTTATCAGAAGCCCTGGTCTATTTTCAACAAAAAACTGGCAGGCGTATCACTTTCGAATACATAGTGTTTAAGGGATTCAATGATGAAATTCAGGATGCCAAAGAACTCGCAGAATTCTGCAAAGCAGTGGCCTGTAAAGTGAATATCATTGAATACAACCCTATCGGCGATGGTGTCTTTATGAATGCCAGCAAGGACAAGATTGATGCATTCTCGGAATTTCTTGAAAAAAGAAATATGATCGTGAATGTGAGGAGGAGCAGGGGTAAGGACATTGATGCGGCCTGCGGTCAATTGGCTACCAAAGAATCGTAATTTGCTTTGTAGCTTTCAGTAAATTTGAAGTAATGAGGTATTTGCTTTCCATTACTTTCTTCTTATTCTTTTTGCATGCTTTCGCTCAACAGACTTTAGAACTCGAGTGGGGCGAAGACCAGGTTTTTTCCAAGAACAGCGATTTCAATGAAGTGGTAGGTGTGAATGGTGACCGGATTTTTGTTCTGAGTTCTTCAGGTCTAAAAGCGAAAAACAGCATCAATGTTGACCTTGAAATCTACAGCGCACAGACTCTTGATCTCATCAAGCAGATCAATCTTGTCGACAATAAATCAGACCACAATTTTGAAGAGTTGGTGATCACCAATGAAAAGATTCTTGTCTTTACCTCCTATTACGACAGGGATCTTAAACTTAAAATCCTTGTTAGCCAGGAATACGATGAAGACAGCAATGTCCTGACGGATGATCAGCGAGTTGATGAAATCTCGGTAGATCCTCGTGACGACCCTTTACCATTTCATATTACTGTGAGCCCGGAGGGAAACTATGTATTGATCTATCACGATAATCCTGATAAGGCTGGTATGAAGGTCTTTAATCTTAAAGTGATCAACTACGATTATACCTCACTCTGGGAGAAGGAGATCCGATTGAATTACAAAGAGAAGATGGTAAATTTTGGAGACGTTCGGATCGATGAAAGTGGCAACGTTTATCTTCTTTCATCAATCAATCCATTCGGAATTAAAAAGTCCAGCGGTCTTGGATCTTTGGTGAATACAAAAAGCACACTCTTTGTTTATAGACCATATGATGACAAGTTGAAAGAATTTGAATTTGCGCTTTCCAGAAACTGGATAGACCAGGTTCATATTGATTTTGATGAAAGTCAGAATCTTATTGCTACGGCCTTTTTTACTTATCCTAACGATTATAAGATCCGTGGATTTGTCTTGTTCGAGATGAACAGTGAGACTGGAGAAGTCACTTCCAGGAAAATGTCGACGTTGGATAAGAATCAATTCAGGAAGGTGGATGAATCCATTGGTCGATTGAAGGAATACTCGAGAATGCTTGTTGGAAGTCCCGGAATATATCCTGGATCGAGCAGTCATATGAATTCAACATCTACAGAATTCATTACCAAAGATGTTATTATTCAGCGCGATAAGATCATACTTGCCGTTGAGACTTTCAGAAGAGACGAACGTTGCTCGGAATCCTTCAGTGATCAGCAGATGATCGTTAATTGTGAGAAGAACTTTCTATACGGTGATGTAGTATTGTTCTATCTGAACCGTGATTGTGAGTTAAAGAAAATAAGCAGGGTGAATAAGATCCAGCATTCTGTCAATAAGTTAAATCCATACTACTCTTTTAGCATTATCGGAAACGAGGATGGAGCTTTTGTCTTCTTCAACGAGGACTATCGAAACATGACAGGCGAACCTCAGAACGACAAGATTCCTTTGTCGAATATGAATAAGGCTACCTTGAATATCGAAGCATTTGACGGAAACGGCATTCCAATGGATCTCAGTTTCAGAATCAACAGAGAAGGAAGAATTCCATTTTTCCCAAGAGGAAATATGTCAATGTCGGAAAAACAATTCCTGCTTTATTCTCAGCGTGAAAAGAATTACCGATTCGGTAAGTTGATGATTCAATAGGGCTATCCTTTAATCAGGAGGTATTTCACTTCACCCTTATATCCATCAAAAGTATAGTAGATCTCAGGTTTCCATTCGGGGTAATCACTTTCCTGAACGATGAAGAAGTCTTTCCGGTTCAATTCGCCAAAGCCCATTACTTCCTTTTTCTCGCGGTCGATGTAAAATGCCAGTCCCTGAGAAACAGTAGTGTTGTACATGTAAACAGACTCTCCTCTGGTGATTTCGGCGATTTTGAGTCCGTCTACTTCATGACTTTTGTTCCAGCCTTCCAGACTCTGATGTTTAATTAAGGTCATATTTAAAATGAACCTGCACCCAATTATAGCAAATGCGAAGAGCAGAATTCTGTATTGTGGGAATTTAAAATAAGCCACCGTGATGCCCAGAAATACTAAGGTAAATGAGATAGAAATTATCAACGTATTTTCTATAATATCCAGTGCCGGAATGAATGGTAGTGAAATCGCTACCAAAACACAAGCCATGAGCAGAATGCTGGAAAGAATATGCAGTATTTTCCCGGGAAGTTTTTCGGCCTTGAATTGATAATAGGCGTAAACGAAAAGCGTAATTATAAAAGGGTATAACATGTAAATATAACGTTGTCTTGACCCGGGGGAGATCCAGTAAATCAGAAAGTTGAACAAGAGAATTATTGCTGAAAAGGTGATGAATTTATTCTGTCTGATTGTCTGAAGGAATTTCTTTCTGAAAAGAAATGGGATGAATAAAGTGGCAGGCATAACATTCTTAATTGTATCGAGAGGATAGTAAAAGATGTGCCAGACAAAATTGAATATATCAGGTCTTTCCGCCACAGTGCGATTCGAAGATCTCGACCATAGGACTTCTATAAACTCAACTGCATCATTTTGTGCATTATATGCGCGAAAGTATGTGCCAACTATGATCAGGAAGATTATTCCACCCAAAATATGAGGAAGAGAAAATATCATTTTCCAGTTTCGCCTTAAAAAGGCAAGTGAAATGATTGATATGCCTGCAAACGCGATACTTGGGAATCCCTTTGTCAGAAAACCAATGGCATGCAGAACATAGATCAACGTAAAAATCAAATAATCTCTTTTCGTAGGATCAATTAATAAAAGAAGGCAAATAGCGAGGTAGGTTATGAAAGAATAAAAGAGATCAATTTCACCCAGCATGGAGAAATTGAAATAAAGATCGAAGGAGATAAGGAAAATGAGAGAGTTGAGTAAGGCAAACTCTCTGTTCACAAATTTTTTTGAGAAAATGAATACGACCAGGGCCATGCCGATAAATGACAATACAGAGAAAAATCGAACCGCAAACTCTGAGTAATTTCCAAATAGCTTAAAAGAGGCAATGATAACCCAATTCCACACCGGGGGTTTTTTCTGATAGATTTCTCCATATTCGGTAGGTGTGATCATGTCATTATTCAGGATCATCTCAAGAGAAATGAGGGCTCTTCTCTGTTCTTCGAGCATCAGAGGTCTGATCTCGAGATTGTGAAAAAGGGAAATGAGAATCGCGATAAAGACGCCCAGATAAAGAGTTTTTTGAAATCTATTGTCCAACTTATTTATTGAATTCAAACGGACTTAAAAGACGATAGCCTTTTTTCGAAGGCAAATCTCTTCGTGTAGAAATTATAGAAGAAAATAATGCCAGTCACAATGATCTTGGTAATGTATGGATTTTCTAGAAAGAATTCATACCGAGTGAGAAACCACACGAGCATACTTCCAATACCTATACCTATGAGAGAAAAAGTAATGGATAAAATAAATGCAGCATTGACTTTTCGCTGAAGAATGAAGACATATCTCTTCTGAAGGATGAAATTGATGATCATTCCTGTTCCCTGAGAAATGATATTGGAGGTTACAGGAGGAAATAAATAAATGGAAAGAAGAACGTAGAGAATATAATCAACCAATGTGGCTACGGAAGAAGTTAAGGCGAACTTGAGCTTCGGCAAGACATGAAGCTCGAAAACATTTCTAATTCTTCTTTCTTTAGACATCTATTGCGAAATTAAATGAATCTGGAATCACTTCACAAAACAACTGGCTTTCAAATTAAATTTCAGCTTGTATTCAAATGAAAACAATTCTAAGCTGCAATTGTCATTATATACTGAAAATAGAGGCGGTATCTTTAACTTAATTCTTCCTCTTTCATTAAGGGGAAAAGTCTAATTTAGTCCGCAGTTTCTAAGGACGTACATGTAGTATCCAGAAGAAATAGAAAAGATTATCCAAGGCAGTATTATTAAATGATTCAGGGCTAGGTGGCAAAGTCGAAGATAGAAGAAATCAAAGCTCCCATATCCAATGAAATGCAGGAATTCGAATCCTGGTTCAAGGATTCAATGAAGAGCAGTGTGCCTCTTGTTGATAAGATCATGCATTATATCATCAAGAGGAAGGGAAAGCAACTTAGACCTATGTTTGTTTTTCTTTCAGCCAATCTTTTCAGACCATCTCAAGAAGCCACTTACATTGGTGCTTCTCTTATCGAACTTCTGCACACAGCCACCCTGGTTCATGATGATGTGGTGGATGACGCACATCGCAGAAGAGGTTTTTTCTCGCTGAACGCTTTGTGGAAGAATAAAATTGCCGTGTTGGTTGGTGATTATCTTCTTTCCAGAGGTCTTTTGTTGTCAATTGATAATGGTCAGTTTGAACTACTTCGAATTGTGTCGAATGCTGTAAGAGAAATGAGTGAAGGAGAGTTGCTGCAGATTGAAAAGGCTCGCAGACTCGACATAGAAGAAGACGTTTATTACGAAATCATAAGAAAGAAAACGGCCACGCTTATTGCTGCTTGCTGTGCCTGTGGCGCCTCCTCCGTGGGTGAATCAAAGGAGACCATCGACAGAATGAGGGAATTCGGTGAATTGGTTGGGATGAGCTTTCAGATCAAGGATGACCTTTTCGATTATGGTTCTTCCGAAGAAATAGGCAAACCAACAGGAATCGACATCAAAGAGAAGAAGCTGACACTGCCTTTGATATACACCTTGAATAATTCTTCCTTCTTCGAAAAACGCAAGCTTATCAATATCATCAAGAATCATGGTGATAAAAAGGAAAAAGTGCGGGAGGCTATTGAAATGGTCAAAGAAAAAGGAGGAATAAAATATGCTCAGGAGAAGATGTTTGATTATCGCGATCGTGCACTTGAAATTCTCCATACTTTCCCCAAGAATGAATCGAGAGATTCTCTAGAGTTGCTTGTTAATTATACGATAGAAAGGACGAAGTAAAGTCAGAGGAAAAACCCGCCTGCCAGAGCTCAGCCAATGCGCCGTCGGGCAGGAGTCAAAAGAAAAGATGTCTCTTCGACATCGACTTACTTCTGACTTAATTCCTTTTTCATTTGACTTCTGACTTGACCACACTTTATCCTGTGTTATAAACAATTTGTTCATAAAATTCTTTCTGGTTATTGATAACTGTGTCGTTCGAAGTAGCCCTCTAGCCTAGAATTAGCTATTTTTAGTCATTCTCTTTTTTCACGGAATTGATCACTCAGGATACCATACGGAACATAATGGATGCCGCTCATATTGAGGAGGTTATATCCGAATTTGTCACACTGAAAAATCGGGGTTCAAATCTCATTGGCTTGTGTCCTTTTCACAACGAAAAAACGCCTTCTTTCACTGTGTCCAAAGCAAAAGGAATTTACAAGTGCTTTGGCTGTGGTAAGGCCGGAGATGTGGTGAAATTTGTCATGGAGCACGACCAACTCACTTATCCGGAAGCACTCAGATTCCTTGCTGGTAAGTACGGTGTTGAAATTGAGGAGGACTATGTCAAGGAAGAAGACAAAGAGGCAAAGAATCTGAGGGAGAGCATGTATCTGGTGAATGCTTTTGCCGCCGAAGAATTTTCGAAATTCTTATGGGAAGATGAAAGGGGAAGGGCCATTGGACTTTCTTATTTTATGGGACGGGGTTTTGACGAAAAAACTATAAAACAATTCCAGCTGGGATACAATCCGGAAGGTATGGATTCCTTTTCCAAGAAGGCACTGGAGAAAGGTTACGAAGGTGAATACCTTGAGAAGACCGGATTGAGTATCAATAAAGAGGGTAAGTTTCGTGATCGATTCTGGGGTCGGGTTATGTTTCCAATTCACAACCTATCTGGCAGGGTTATTGGATTCGGTGGACGAACATTGAAATCCGACAAAAAGATCGCCAAGTATGTGAATTCTCCTGAGTCGGAGATCTACAATAAAAGTCGGGAATTATACGGACTATATTTTACGAAAAGAGACGTAGTCAAGGAAGACGAGTGTTACCTTGTGGAAGGATATACTGATGTGGTCTCACTATTCCAGTCGGGCATCACGAATTCGGCTGCACCTCTTGGCACTTCTCTGACCGATGATCAGATCAAACTATTAAGGAGATACACCACAAATGCCGTCTTATTATTCGATGGCGATGATGCGGGATTGAAAGCTACGGAAAGAGCCATTGGAATGTTACTGCAGGCCGGTATGAATGCCAATGTTGTGTTGTTTCCGGAAGGTCAGGATCCTGATTCCTACAGTAAGGAACACAGTGATGAAGAACTGAAGACCTATCTCAAAGAGAATAAAATGGACTTCATTACATTCTTCCTTAATAGCAGAAAGGGAGAGTGGAAAAATGATCCTGTGGAAAAGGCAAAACTCATGAAGCTCATCATTGAGAATATTGCCAAGATTCCGGATCATCTACTGAGAAGTCTGTTTATCAAAGACTTTGCTCAGAAAACAGAAGTGGAGGAGAAGTCGGCCATTTTTGAACTCAATCGCATAAGAAAGAAAATCCTTAAAGGAGAACTGGGTGCAAAAGATATCTTACCTGAGCCTGAGCTAAAAGATATTGCCCATAATCAGACCGCGGAGCAGATAGAGCGACTCACATCTGAAAAGAAAGAGGAAAAACTTGTTGGTTTCCTCCTGAGATACCCTGATGAATTGCTGAAGGTTAAGGGTTTTGATACATCTGGAAATGCCAAAGAATTTGAAGTCAGTGTTCCGGAATACATTGTTCGTGAGCTTGAAAAAGATGGCATTGGTTTTAATAATATTCACCTGAAGAAGATCTACGACTATTATCGTCAAAGGGTGTTGAACAGAGAGTCAATTGATGAGAAGGATATGTTGACTGCCTTAAACGAAGAAGAAAAAGAAGTCTATATCAATTTGGTCTCGAGCAAGTATGAACTCAGTGAGAACTGGATGAAGAAGTACTTCATTGAAACACCGGGGGAAAAGGAAAATCTGCTCGATCATATCAATCGGGATATGTATGCCATGAAACTGGCTGAGATCATGAGAAGGCTGATAGACTTTGAAGAAAGGATGAAGGATGCCAATGAAGAAGAAATGATCAAGTTAATGAAACAGCAAAAGGCATTGAGCAATGCAAAGAAAGCTTTTGCTGAAAAACTGGGTATGACGATTAGCTGATGGAATGGTTGAATAACATATTGGAATACAAAATCCTCGAAATATCTGGTCACGTCGTTACTTTGTTCGATGTTCTTATTCTGGCCATTATCCTATTGGCTGTCCGACTCATTACCCGAAGCATCGAGCACGTCATTCAAAGACGAGCTGAAAAGTACGATCTGGATGAAGGAAAGAAGTTTGCCATCATCAAGCTCATCAAGTACTTCTTGTATGTACTTGCCATCGTTTTAGGTCTTGAAAGTTTGGGATTCGATATATCTCTTTTACTTGCCGGTTCTGCGGCCTTATTGGTTGGTATCGGACTTGGTTTACAAGACATTTTCAAAGATCTTATCTCAGGAATTATCATCCTTTTTGAAGGGAGTATCAAGGTTGGAGATGTAATAGAGATCAACAATCTGGTGGGCATTGTGAAGGAGATCAATATCAGGACGTCGAAGGTCAGAACCCGGGATGGAATTATGATCATCGTGCCTAATGGTGCATTCATAAACCAGAATGTCATCAACTGGAGTAATAGCAATAAGCTTACACGTTTTAAAATCGATGTTGGTGTTGCTTATGGTTCAGATGTTAGATTGGTAGAGAAGTTATTGGTAAAATGTGCCGAGGAAAATGAGTTGGTGGCCAAGCGCCCCAAGAGTTTTGCTCGCTTCAACAACTTTGGAAATTCATCTCTTGAATTTCAACTCTATTTCTGGAGTGAAAGAACGTGGAGAGTAGAAAATATCAAAAGTGAACTTCGCTTTGCCATCGATCAGGAATTCCGAGATCACGGCGTGACCATTGCCTTTCCTCAATTGGATATTCATCTTAAGTCAGGGAAAGGCCGATCGGACAATGACCCGATTGGTTTTTAGGATTTTGCAATGAAGCACCTGATTTTTACTATGATTTTGTCGGCCTTTTGCACTCTTTTGCATTCTCAGAACATAGAAAGGAGTCAAGTGGTGGGATCCTGGAAAATGATATTTGATTTCAACCCTTCTAATGAAAAAATGATCAATCAAGATGGCCGGGAGGTGCCAGACAGTGTCATAACAATGCTTGAAGACATGTTCAATGATCTTGATAATACCATGGTTTTAAATAAAGATGGTAGTCTTGAATTCAGCACTATTATTGGGGAAGACAGGGTTGTAAAAGAAGGGAATTGGGAATTGAATGGTGATACCCTGATTACCAGAACAGATCGTGCAATTGAAAAGAATATTATACAGGATTTCCAAAAAGATTCTATGATGGTTCAGAGAATAGGAGAAGCTCAATCCATAAAATGGATTAGAATTAAATAAGCTACCTCAACTTTTCACTTTCTCTTACACTGTGACTCTCAATGTCATAAGTAAAATGGGTATATAGACGCCCTGTTAGCAATTCAATAATAATTGATTTCTTCTGATGTGATTACCTCATCTCGGCTGCATTCAATGTAGTTTTTTATAAATTCAAACTTCTATAGCAATCTGAGAGATGATGATTGGATTAGTAAATCGAATTTTTCTACTTTCTTTTTTGACCTTTTTCATGGTCAGTTGTGAACATGAAACTATTGAACCTAGGAAAAAGGATTCAGATTGTCATTTGAAATCAGAAATTATTACCTGGCCACAAGGATTTGCTGATTCAACATTCTATTATTATAACGAACAAGGTCTTGAATCCGAAATAAGGACTTACAGTCATAGCGTGGAAATAGTTTATATCACTAAGAAATACTATGATCAAAAAGATCATCTCATAAGAGAGGAGAGATTTTACAGTGATGAATTTAAGGGTAAAACGATTTTCCAATATGATGGTCAGGGTAATATAATTTTTGAGATAGGAGTATCTGCTGACGGATTCGCCTATGAGGAAACCCAGAGCACTTATGGAAAACACGGTATCACCTCACAAATTTCAAGATATCCGAGCGGAAGCGGAGTCTCCATATATACCGAACAATGGGCTTATGATAACTACGGGAGGGTGAATAAGCATGAGGATATAAGAATAGGCAGTTATGAGGATGATCAATATGATGGTATTTCCTATAAATTAAGAAAGGACTTTACTTTCAATAATAATGACGAAATTTTATCATGTAATATATATACCGCAAAGGCAAAATCAGGACCATTAAGTGATACGTTAAGAACGGGTCGCGAACATTATAAATATGATGCTCAAAAGAATATGACATCTTTTATTTGGGAAGATTTCCCCAATGCTTACATGAATGAGACCAAGTGGGACTATGATTCAGAAGGCCGTGAAATTTTTTATGAAAACTCGACTCATTCGGATTCATTCATCAGAAAATACGACTATGTATATGATGACCATGGTCATCTAATCGAATTTAAATATCAAACACACTATATGGGTCCATTGGTTCATTCTTACAAATATTCTTGCTCCGATTAATTTTATGAGCATGTTCTTGATTCCTTTAGGCGAATAAAACATTATGATTACTCCATTCATAATGATTCATTGAAATAATCTTTAGTCAAGTCTTCTTCATATAATCTTTCTGATAGCTTTGCAAGCAAGAATCAAATCAATTTTCAGTGAGTAAAGTTTTGGTGGCCGGAGGGGCCGGTTTCATTGGTTCCAATTTGTCGGAAAAGCTATTGCACGAAGGTCACGAAGTCTTGGCCATTGATAATTTCTCCTATGGTAATGAGTCAAACATTTCTGCTTTCAAAAATCATGGCAGCTATTCTTTCCTGGAAGGTGATCTGAATGATTTCTCTGTAATTGAAAATATCGATTGTGACTACATTGTACATCTTGCTTCACAGAAAATTCCACGATACGATAATTCTTTCCGCACGATCAATGACAATAGCATAATGACGAAAAATGTGGTCCGTCTTGCGCTGGAAAAATCCGCGAAACTTGTCTTTGCTTCAACATCCGATGTTTATGGAAAGAATACGGAGTATCCATTCTCTGAGGAATCAGACCTGGTGCTCGGACCCACGAATATCAAAAGATGGGCCTATGCGGCTTCCAAGATTCATAGCGAGCACTACATTATAGCCAACGCTGAGCAGAATGGTCTCAAGTACAGCATAATGCGATTCTTTGGTTCTTACGGACCAAATCAGAATACTACTTGGTGGGGTGGACCACAATCGGTTTTTATCGACAAGGCATTCAAAAAGGAAAGTTTTGAAATACATGGTGATGGATTGCAAAGCAGAACATTTACCTATGTAGAGGATACCGTTCAAGGCATTATGAAATGTATTTTTCATCCCAAATCCGAGAATGAGATATTCAACATTGCCGGAAATCCGGATTCAGAGATAAGTATTCAGGACCTGGCGAAATTGATCTGGAAGCTCATCAACCCTGATGAAGAAATAAAACTTGAATATATTCCTTATTCGAGTTTTGGTAAGTACGAAGACGTTCGGCGAAGATTGCCGAATATTGATAAGATCTCAGAGCTACTTAACTTTAAGCCAAATTGGAGTCTGGAGGAGGGATTGAAGAAAACCATCGACTGGCAAAGGACGTTATGATCTACCTGCTTCTTCCCGTATTCAATGAAGAACCGAATATAGAGACTCTGTATTCAGACATCTCGAAAATTGCTGCTCGTCATCAAATAAAGATCCTTTTTGTAGATGATGGTTCTAAAGACGGTACCGTGGAAGGAATCAAAAAGTATTTTACGGATCTCAATGTGGATGTACTCTCTTTTTCGGAGAATAGAGGTCCGGGAGCTGCTTTCAACGAAGGTTTTAAGAAGATCTTGACTGAAATTACCGATAATGAAACAAAGATCGTAACCATGGAGGCCGACGCAACCAGCGACGTGGATGTGCTCGATAAAATGTTATCAATTTCCGATTTGAATTTCGATCTCGTTCTTGCCTCGGTTTATGCTCAGGGTGGTGGATTCGAAAAAACAAGCTGGTTCCGAATGTTCTTGTCCACCACAGCCAATTCTATGATCAAATTTGTATATGGAATTCGGGTCAATACATACACATCATTCTACCGTGTTTATAAAGCAGGAACCTTGCGAAAAATTCAGGAAGTCAATGGGGGAGAGGTGACAAGAGAGACAGGATTTATCTGTAAGCTGGATATATTGAGAAGCGCGGTCAAGAGCAAGGCAAGTGTAATTGAAGTGCCTATTACTTTGATGACACTGAGGAGAAAAGGAAAATCGAAAATGAAGATTCGAAAGACCATGATGGAATACTTCCGTTATTTTTTCAGATCCCGCTGATATTCCGAATCAAGAGTTTTTGACCATTCAGTGCGTCCGTTCTCAATTCTGAACCTGACAAAAGATTTTCAGGGATATCATATTCTTCATCAAAGATCAGATATCGAATTTGATATTCTTCGATAAATTGAAGGAGAATTTCCATGCTGTTTTCACCTTCTTTATCTAGAGCATATTGGTACAATGGATCCTGAACAAGCATTGAACTTGCTAATGGATCTTTCAAATAAGACTTAAACTTTTTACTGAAAATATTTGAGCCTGATATGATACTGAAACCATCTGCTTGTTGGTAAATCACATCAAAATCATAATGCACAAATGGATTGAATTGTCCGGGTAAATTCAAAAATTTGTTCTTTTCCGATTCGAATGTCAGGATGATCTCATTATTGAAATCTTCCTTTTGTATTTCTTCAAAAAAAGCGGTAGAATATGATTCCCCGATGCGGGAGTCAACATGTCTGAAGGCTAGTATGAATATTACTATTGCTCCTACTAAAATCTCAGATCCTCTGTTTGTTTTTCCCTCTTGTAATAGTTCAAGGAGGGTGATGGCCAGGACAAGTCCAATGAATGAATTAATCCATGTACTTCCAACAAGTTTGAAGAATTCGGAAGAGCCGAAATTCTCACGAAACAAGATCCATATACCTGACGAGCATACAACCAGGATAAGAATGAAAAAGAAAAGCTCTTTTAGACTCTTTACGTGTGATAATCTCCTTCCTCTGATAAGTATGAGAAGAATGGCCGGTGTAAAAATCCCTAAAACCTGAATCAGATTTTCCGCCATGAGGATGATGGATGTTCTGAAATTTGAGAAGAAAGTGTTTAGGTTTTCGGTCAGACCTGGCATTGGAATGAATTCCTTCCCACGATAGAAAAGTTGGAAGAATATGGTCAGGGTCAGAAGAAATAAAGTGTTGATAAACAAGCTTTTATATACTTTCTTTCTACTGAAATCATATATGATGACCAGGGTCATCATGATTAGAGAAACAGGTAGGTGCACTAGGGAAAGGAAGCATAATAATGACATCAATGCCAGGGCGGATGAACTGTCTTTTTCTATGATCTTTCGGAAAAGAGGCATAATAATTAGCAGACTGACAAGAATTTTACCACTCCAGTACGAATTGAATACTCCATAAATAAATCTGTCTCCATAATGAAGAATCGGGAAGTCCCGGTAGAAATTAAAGAAAACACCAAAAGTTAAAAGTGGGATGATGGAGACAAACCAGGTTTTCCAGTTATTGCTGTAATTCAAACTTCGCAGCAGTTCAACAACACCAAGAAAAGCAATGCTCGTCAGTGAAGGAAAAATGACGTGTAAGAGTAATTCGTAGGATAATAATTCGCCAAATGTGAATCTTTCAATAAAGACCAGGAGCCAGGGGATGAAGTAATGGTACCCACTTGGGAAAGACTGGCTTTCATCGACAGGATTTGTGACCAATCCTTCGATTCCTGTTTTTTCTATGTGCCATGAAACATCGATGTAATAGAGGAAGTCATGATGCAAACTTTGTCCTGAGCCCACTCTGCCGCCGAGAAAATAAAAGACAAAAAAGAAACTTATTGAGAATGCCAGTGCTTTTGTGATGTCCGCTTTTTCATATTTCGACAAAGCTATTTTCGGCCTGTTGAAATGTAATTTATTTTGAAAAAACAGATATAAAAGAACCAGCACCAATCCTGAAAAGATGCTTGTGAAATTGGTAATGATCAGAGCTGTCAGAACAGTCAAAAACACCAGTGCCGACAATAGGTTGGAGAAAATGGAAGTCTTGATTCCCAGGCCGGAATTCAAAAGGCTTCCAACCAGGAATAGAACCAAAAGAAGAATAAAATATATGGGAAAAGTGATCAAGAAAGCCTGGATTTTCTTGTCCTAAAATAAAACTCTTTCGTCAATTATATTTTGTGGTCAAATATCCAGACATCAGGCTTAAAATCTCTAATTCAGATTCGATGCAAATGAAGAAGTCAGAAAGCAGTTTTCATTGATGGCCATTTGCTGTTGAATTCTCGCAAGTGTGTTCAGAGCCAATTTGAAATTTATTCGATCTATTACATCTAATCCCTCATATTCTATGACTTTGAGCTCCTCGAAACCAATATTCTTAATCAGGACATTATACTCTTCAACAATCTTTTTGAGCTCAAGTGATTCTTGCTGCACATTCTTGGTTGATTTAGTCTCCACCATTTTGGCCGCCACTTTTTCCAATTGCTCATTCAGTCTAATTGAATTTTCGTGCAATTGCTGTGCTTTGTCAGATGTTGTAGTATTGATCAAGCGATCATTTGAATCAAATAGCCTCAAAGCATTATCATGGATAAAACGATGGTTTTCTGAGATTTGTTTAGAGTACGAATTGCTATAGCTTAGATCGAACAATGAAAAGAATATTCCACCGCAGGCGAACATCAATACTGAATTCACGATGGTATTGAATCTTATTTCAGGCCTGTTGAATCGTGTTATGAAATATAGTGGGACATAAACGAATGTGAAAATGACCGTTGAACTGATCATAAGAATGTTGGCTGTTGGCCAGTGCATGAGTTTAAAGATCAAACCCACGGACAGAATAATACCTACGATAAGACCAAAGCCAAAAACGGCCTTGTCGGTTTTTGAATCCTCATCCCTGAACTTCACAATGATCAATAAAGGAAGAAAGATAAAGCTCAAAAAGAATCCTCCCAGCACAATACTGATTCCCGCTCCGGGCAAGTGAAAGGTTTTGAGTATGGCTCCGAGAACTGTAAAAACAGCAGTCGCAAGGCCGGCGATTTTTAATGTGTTTTTCATAGCATAAAAGTGTTTAAATCGTAATAAGTTGTTTGTTTCAGTTTGAATTTCCGAAAGCTCCTCCTTGTAAAATCTGGAGAGCACTTCGTCATATTTCTCCCTGAGATTTGTTTCTTCCGTGCATTCATTTTCAAGGATCACACAGATATGATCCAGCAGATTGTCTCGCAGATCTTCATTCTGAATGCCTCTCGACCTTAGATCCTCAGAGATGAAATCTATTTCCTTTTCAGACAATTCACGCATGACCGGGCAGGGGTTCAAGATCGAGCAGGAACTTCATCGTGCGCATGAAATCGGTCAGTTCATTTACCTTTTCACGTGCAGATAACTTTCCTTTTTCGGTCAATTTGTAATACTTCCGGACTCTCTTTCCGATGTACTCTTTTTCCGTTTCGACTTCTCCGAATTTCTCCAGGCTGTGAAGTGTAGGATAGAGAGCACCCTCCGTAATTTGAATTTTACCACCGGTCAGGTCCTTGACCTTCTGCGTGATCTGATAACCATACATTTTTCCTTCCTCTTTAAGCAGATTTAAAATGATGGTCTTCAGTGTTCCTTTTATTAATTCTGATGAATACATAGGACAAATATACATAAATAACTTAGGTATTAAAAAAATATTGTAATTGTCCTCAGCTTTTTGATCCTGAAATCATTGAATTTGGTTAATGATTCCTATCTGTTTACCTTTAGAAACGAATAATTTGCTGTGCTAAAGAGTATAAAAATATTTCTGCTGGTGCTTGTGATTTGCGGAGCTGATATCCTCAAGTCTCAGGAATCTTCATGTACAAATCTCTTCATTTACCGACCCTCTTCGTTTTCCAATAGTGCAGTTAAAATGAAGGTATTCTTGAATGATACCGAGATATCAAATTTGGATAATAAATCGGCCTTTCAGGTTATTCTCAATGAAGGGGGCACATACAATGTGAGTGTCATTCTCGGTATGAGAACGGAGATGTACAGAAAAAGGACAAAAAAGGACTTTTTTGTTGAGTGTGGTACTGATGTCTACATTATGCTCGATGCAAGGGTCCTATTCGCGGAAGAACTAGTTAAGTTCGAACCTAAATCTTCCGGCGTTGCAAATTTTAATAGCCTAGCGGCCAACAAACAAGGTGAAACCATCATTTTCTCCGGTGGTGGAGTGGCAACTGCCGCTGGGGGACAAGCTCCGGCAACAAAAACAGTTCAACAAGAACCTGTACAAATGACTCCAAAGCAGGTTGAAACTCAAGTTGTGACCCGGACCGGTGGAACTGAAATGCCTGCTAACAGACAACCGCCTCTTAATACTGGTAGTGGAAAGTCCTATGCCCTTATCATTGGTGTTAATGACTATAACGACTATCGAATCAACGATCTCGATCAGCCTATTGCCGATGCGCAAAAACTTTATGATGTCCTGATTACTCACTACACCTTTGAAAGGCAAAATGTCAAGTTTTTAAAGAATCCTACGAAGGAGCAGATCACTCAGACCCTCGATTCCTACTTTGAAAAATTGAAGGATAAAGATATGCTGCTAATATTCTATGCCGGTCATGGTTATTGGGATGAGAAATTCCAGCAGGGTTACTGGCTGGCTGCTGATGCAGAACAGAATAATCGAGGTACATGGTTATCAAACGGAACCATTCGTGACTATATGCGAGCCATACCTACTCGACACAGTTTATTAATTACTGATGCATGTTTTGGTGGGGGTATATTTAAAAGTCGATCCGCTTTTGCCAATTCTTCTACGGCCATTAATCAGCTGTATAAATTACCCAGCAGAAAGGCAATGACAAGTGGTGCCATGAGTGAAGTTCCGGATAAAAGTGTTTTTATCGAATATTTAGTGAAACGTCTGCAGCAAAACGAAGATCACTACCTCTCTTCAGAACAGCTTTTTGCATCTTTTAAAATTGCAGTGATCAACAACAGTGCTAACGGTCAGGTTCCACAATACGGTGAAGTGAAAGAAACCGGCGACGAAGGAGGAGACTTTATATTTATTCGGAAGTAATCTTCATAACCAAGAAGAATTCGGAGTTCGGAATTCACATCAAACATCCTATTACATCTGGCATCCTACTACATCTTACATCACTCATCTTCATATATATTAAAGATCTTCTTAACAAGAGACACTATGGTCGTTGCCAGAATGGCACCTGAAAAAGCAAGGAATATATCCTTTTGTGCATCCCAAATGTCACCTTGAGTGCCGAGATAAGCATCTCCCTGGGCTTTGAAGAATATATCGGCAACGGCCCATTCGATCAATTCATATAAGGCTGAGATCGACATGGTTATCTCAATTGGCAGTGCCCAGGAAACCCATTTTGGGAATTTGAACTTCTTAAGAAAGAGTTCACGCATTGGGTAAGCGAGAAGAAATCCGAAGGAGAAATGAACAATGCGATCGTAATGATTTCTCGACGTGTCAAAGACATCCTGAAGCCAGTAACCAAAGGGGTTTTCGGCATAAGTGTATTTAGATCCATAAACATGGAGACACAGATAAATACACATCAGCAAATAACTCAGGTCGCTGAATTTGAAATTGCGATAAGACAAGATCAGAGCCAGTAGAAAAATAATAACGAGAGTGTTCTCTAGCAGCCAATTGGCAATGTCTGTCGTGCCGGCAAGACTGCTACCCCAGGCAAGAGCGAATGCAGAGATGAATACAACTAAAAACGGATTACTTTTCAAAGGAGTCCTCTCCTTCGAAATAGCTATTGTGAATTTCATAAAATCAGATTTTTCTAAATATAGTTATTCAGTTTAATACGGTTTTTCTATTTATAGCATACTGGTAAATGAAGAATGTGGAAACTGCAGCCATCAGGTGTTTTGCAGAGTGACCGCTGTAAGTTATGAAGTCAAAGATTTCGCCATCATATGCCTCGAGTCCTTTGGCAATGGCATAGGCAATGAAGGCCATGATCAGACTTTTTATATTTTGTCTTTTACTGCTGAATAATAGGATCAACAGAATGAATAACATAGGAAAGAATTGAACGAAGATGTACGGTCTGAGATCACCTGCTCCCATGTTTTCTGTTATGATCCAATAGATAATAGCTATGATCCCTCCGGGAAAAAATACGAGCCATGTCTTAAATCCAGAGTTTGAATCAATATGATCATAGACAATAAGAGCGAACAAATTTGTAAATACAATGGTCATTGGAAGTCGGTCCCAGAACAGACTGAAATTACTTGGTGAATAATGAAAAAAAGCAGACCCGATTCCGGTGAGTCCTATGCCAATAAACAGGATCCATGTAATAAACTCTTCCGTCCTGCTTTGCCTTCTTTTCATGCGCAGCATATTCATAATTCCAAGGAATGAAACGATGAGGAATGGCAGGTTGCTGAGGACATTATGGAAATTTGGAATGCCCCATATCTCAACATTGTCGGCGAAGATCAGATAGATTGGATCTTGCGGGACCCTGTTTGAAAAACAAAGTCCCACAACAGCCAATGAAGCCAATAGAAAATAGATCCTTTTAAGCCAGATTTTGCTCATGCTCCTTTTCATTTTCACTCCATTTATTGTTCACATAACCAATGAGTAAACTGGTGCCACCGATCAATAATAATGCAATGATCTTATATATTGAAGACTCACCGTTCAAATCAATTAGCAAGACTTTTATACTCGATATGGCAATCACGGCATAACCAAGCCATTTATAAATACTTTCCTTGCTATAGGCTCCCCACATTGAAATAACTAAAGCAAAAAGGAACCACATAAAGGATAGGGTAAGGCCAATTTTAATAGAGATAATATTATATGCATCCCAGAAATTCTGGATCTGTACGGTGAATAGTCCTCCAATAACGATCAGACTTGCAATAGCAAAAAGACTCGAATAACCTTCTCTGTTTTTGACTTGCTCTTCTGCTAAGAGTCGTTTGGAAATGTAAAAACCTGAAATGGCCATAGCTATCCATACAAGAGCGCCTGGATTAATGAAAGGAATGTATCTGATGCCAAACCACTCTACCCATTCAACTTCCCATGCCACGGTATACCAGAAAATAGCAACGAGGAACCATCCTGCCATGCCGGCATATCTGAACGTTTCATTGCTGAAAAATCGTCCAATGATATAAAAGGAAAATACGATGACCAACCATGTACCGGCGTTTACCGCATATTGTAAGCCATCTGTTTCCAGTAGCAATCCGATGTCACTTACTGAAATGGCAATGACGATCAGGCCGAGAATCAGATAGGTGCCACTTGCCAACATGGCTGTCGAATTCAGTCTGAAAATTATGCTTGAAGCCAGGATGAAACTGAGGCCCACAATTAAAACCGGAATAACATATGGTACGTCAAAACTGCTGAAAATGTAGATCGACCAGAAAACATAGTTAACAGCATTGATCATACCGAGATACAGATTCAAACCATCGTGTTTGTTTTCGTCCTTCCATGAAGAAAGAATGAGTCCGAAGAGATAGACGAAATAGAGGATGGAAACATACATGAAGGGCTTTGTCCAGTATACGGGATCAAAATGAAAATAGTAAGTGATATAAATGATAAGGGTTGATATAAAAGTAACTGCCCTTAATTCACTCCATGATTTCAACGCACTTATGTATAATGCCGAAACATTAATAATGAACAAATAAATAAATAGAATAAAGTCCTGATCTGGATTTGCCTTGATTATCAGAGGTGTTAGCAAACCGCCAATAATTCCCATTAATGCTAGCACTCTTAAATTGAATTTATAAGCGAAGGTGCAAATCACTGTACTCATCAAAATTGTTGTGATGCCCAGGATGTTTGGTGACCAGCTTATTTCCGTGCTGAAGCTTGCATAGGCAATGGTGGCATAAATAATACCCGAACCCAGACCTGCGATGCTTTGTGCAGACAAGATTTTCTTCTTCGTAAAGAAATAGAATCCCGAAAACAAACCGCTTATACCAAGGGCTATACCCGTGGCAGCTCGCGCCGCTGGCGGTAACCATCCTTCATCAATGGCAAGTTTCAGGAAATACATAAAAGCGAGAAATATGAATCCAATTCCAAGAAAAGTGATCCAGTTTTTTTCGATTATTGATTTCATAATGAACGATTTAGTTAAACTTTGGAGCAAAGGCTCCCCTTTATACTCTGTCAGAGTATGTCTTGAATTTTTTAATGATTGAATTGATTATTCTATGCCGGGGCCTCTTCCAGCTTCAAAAAACCTCTTTGGTTAATTGCGCCCCGGTAGGGTGTGACGAGCCAGTCGTCAAGAAAGTGCAGATCATAATTGGACTGATCCGAGTGTATAACATTCGGTCCTTTTATCAGTACCTGTCCGAATTCATCTTCTTTTAAAATGTCTTCATTCATGGAATTGATGATCTTAATGGCTACTCCCGGTAAGGGTCTGCCCACGGTATCTGATTCATTGCCACGGTGGAAGACATCTTCCCCTGAAAGATCTGGAATAGCAAAATCGGGATTGTTGACTGATATAATTGGTGATGCCTCAGGCATTCCACAACCATAGCGAATCTGAGTATTCCAGTTTTCCTCTATCCAAATTTCTTTGTCCTCCTGCAATCTTCTATGTCCCGTTATCACATGACGAACATTATCCAGAGCTTCATTGCTCAAATGGTACTGAATAATCTGATCGATGTGATCCTCCCAACCAACAAGTATGCTTGCCTCTTTTATAAATTCGTTCTTTTCATGGAATGAGTACACACTCAATCCAAGTGAAAGAGGCAGCCAAAGATTAGTTGTATAACCAAAGGATGTGCTCATTGGTAGAATAGACAAAACAGAATCGTCTTCTCTGATCTTGTGAACTTGTTTGAGTCCAAGAATATTGCAAAGAACATTCCTGTTGCTGAGTACGATCTTTGCCACCTTGTTTTGATCACGCCTCTCAAATATCATGCATGCGCCATCAGACGATCGTTTGTTTTCAGACAGTTTCTTGAGCATCCCGTGCATTGAAACCTCTTCAGCGCGCTTCGTTTTTTCAATTATGTCTTCAACTTCCAGCATTGGCAGGTTGTTGGTGTAGATTCCGCTGTGTTTTCGAATACAGATGATTGCATCCAGATCCGGTTCAAGTTCAGAATTTGTCACCTCACTGGCCGAGTCAACATTCACCACAATTTTACCAAGCATATTCATTGCTATGTTGAAGGTGGTCTTGTCGAAATTTGAACTCACATCGAGTCCAATTATTTCATAGCCCTCAAGAGCTTTTTCAATCGTATTGGCTTGTTTTATGGCCGATTCTCCTATTTGCCTGTATGAAACTTTTCCGCCATTCTCATTGGTGGTAAGCATCTTGTCGGGATGCTGGATAGCACTTTTAAGGAAGTAATAAGCCAGCGAATCATTTTCACCAATTCGATTACCAAAGGTATCAGCTGCCAATTCAAGCATTCTCTGTCGCACTTCGAAGGCAGTGCTCGTGCTCTTCATTGGTTGACCGATCTTTATTCCGACTTTTCTTTTTAATGAACTTCTTTTGAGTTTGTACAGAGCGGAGGAACCCGTATAGTACGAAAATGGACTCCCAACCACATTGTCGAAATGTAAAGGAATGATAGGTGCATCAATTCCTTTTGCAATGTGCTCTATTCCTTTTTTGAATTCATGAAGGTGTCCGGTTCTGCTGATCTCACCTTCGGGAAAAATACAAACCACATGACCGGCATTGATTTCCTTCTGACATATCCTGTTGAATTCTTCAAGGGCATGTTTTCCACCTCTGGGTTGAATCGGTATCACATTCAATTTTCTCATCCACCAATTCAGTAGAGGATGGTCATATACTTTTTTGTGAGCCACAAAACGGATCATCCTTGGCACAGCCGATACAACAAGAAGAGCATCCAGTAGTGAGATGTGATTCGCAACAACCAGGGCTCCTGTCTTTGTAGGAATATGCTCCGAACCCTCAAGTTTAATTTTGAAAAAGCTGTGTCCTAAAATGTGAACAATGAATCTCACCATCATGGCAGGTATTTTCAGGAAAGTGACGATGGTTATACTCCAGCTGATAATGGCCACGCTGACAAAGACTGCAGTACTGTCGAAAGAAGTTTCAATAACGCCAAATAAAACTGCAGAAAGCAATATGAATATGAATACGATTAGATTGTTGTAGGCAAGAATATCTCCTAATTTTCTGCCTACCACTCTTTCCTGCAACCAGGCTGAAAGAGGAACTTTGTACATTCCACTGAAGAATGATGCCATGATCAATACGGCCACAAAAGAGGAAAGGGAAAGTTCTGAGAATGCAATGATGCTCATGCATATACTTAGTCCAAGTCCACCGATAGGAACAATACCCAATTCAACCTTATTTCTGGCCAGCAAGCCGGACGTATAACAGCCTAATCCTATACCAATGGCTACAAATGCTATTACGATGCTGGTTTGAGTGTCTGTTAGATTGTAAACTTCCGGACAATGAACCACAAGATTCATCTGGACCAAAGCTCCGACCAGCCAAAATGTGCCGAGTCCCAGAACAGTGGTGTTTAATCCCCTGATCTGTTTGGCCCAGGTGAAGTTATTTCTGAGAAATTTGAAAGGATTAGAGGTTCCTTCCACATCTTTCTCGATGGCCGGCTCATCGGCTTTTATTCCTTTACTTGTAAGCCATCCGAAAAAGGCTGTAAGTAAAAGTGCCGAAGAAATTACAAGGATTCGACCGCTCTCAAGGTCGCTGATGATTCCGGCAGCAACCGTTCCCAATAATACACCCACGAAGGTCAACATCTCCATGGACCCCAATCCATAAGACAATCCTTTTACACCGCCAATGTCTCTTACCAAACCAGCTTTGGAAGGAGAGAAAAGTGTACTCTGCAAGCCCATGAAGAACAAGGCCGTAAGAACTATTCCCAGCCTCGCTTTTTCGAAGCCGTCAATTTCAATGGCAAAGGCAATTATTGCCAGAATCATGATGGGCATCTCAATGAGCTTAGCTATTCTGACGATCTTAAGTTTGGAATGACTCAAGGCCAACTTTCCGGCAAGAGGGGAAAATAAAATGAATGGAGCTACCATTAATGCTGATGCAATGGATATGACCAGTGATTCATCCATGTCGCTAACCCATGAAACACTTATGTAACAAATAAGCCATTTCAGAAGGTTATCATTGAATACCCCTAAAAATTGAGTTCCGAATAGATATTTCCACTTGTTGAACATAATCAGTGTTTTGAATTCGAAGCCAAACCTATTTCAACTCGAGTTGATAATGAATCCAATATTCAAATTATTTATTACATTTAAATTATCAAAAATATAATGTAACAATAACTAAATCAATAAATTAAATAAATAAATAAGGTGTATTAAAATGGATGATTTACGAGAGATAATTCACACCTTTGACGATGAAGATAAAAAAGAATTTCGTCATTTTTTGAACCGTATCAGGCAGAAGTCAAATCGCAAGGATACAGCACTTTTTGACATATTAAGTGAGGAGGAGGAGTATAAATCGAAGGTTGTTATGCACAGACTTTATAAGGGCGAAAACAAGGAGGCTTATTATGCTCTGCGAAAGAGATTGAGTGAACAGCTGACTGATTTTGTTCTGTTAAAAAGCAGGGCCAAGGACAGCACTTCGGTCGCCAATATTCTGGAGTATATAAATCTAAGTCAGTACTTATACGACATGAAAAGGGATCATCTCGCTGATAAATATTTGAAGAAGGCCTACAGACTGGCCAAAGAAGCAGATCACTACGAGCTTTTGAACGGTATTTATAATCTGATGATTGATAAATTCAATTGGGAGGAAGAGGCTCAATTAGAGGAAATGATCACTGAGAAGAAGCGGAATCGAAAACTTCTGGAGCAGGAGGAGAATATAAATCAGGCCAATAGTATTATTAAATTCAAGTTAATTGAATTTCAGAAGAGTGGGGAGACCATGGACTTCGACAGAATTCTTTCACAAGTATTTGCTGAAGCGGGAATAGGGGAGGCCAGTCTGTTGAATCCCAGAAATCTTTATAAACTGATGAATCTTGTTCGTGGTGTTATTATTGCTCAGAAGAATTTCAACAGCTTCTCGCCATTTATTTTAAAGCATTATGAGGCGCTAAAAGAAAAAGAAGCTTTTGGTGAAAAAAGTGTCTTTTACCAGATGGGACTGCTGTATTTCTTATCGCATACTTTATATCGAAGCAAAAGATTTGGGGATGCTAAAAAATACATGAATGAATTTGCAAGCTTATTGGAAGGTAAGGGTTCGTCATATTACGTTTATTTCCGGCCCAGATATATGCAACTCAAGGCGGCCATTCATGTTTTTTGCGATGAACTGGATGAATCCGGCGCTTGTCTGGACGATCTGCTGGCCGATAAAAAACTAAATCTCACCCCTTCAGAAAGATTAAATATTACTATCAACAAGGGCATCAATTTCTTCCTGGCCGGTGATGTTGAATCTTCACATAAAGTGCTCATGTCGATCTATCATACTGATAAATGGTGTGAGAAGATCATGGGCAAGGAATGGGTTTTAAAGAAAAACCTGATGGAGGTGATTCTTTATTACGATATGGACAAGATTGAAGTGGCTGAATCCCGAATAAGATCGATCGAAAGAAACTACAAAGATCTTCTCAGGTCATCTGTTTATTCAAGGGCTAAAACTTTTATTGGTCTGATCAAGCTTTATATCACAAGACCATTTGATGTAAGAACGGATGATTTTTATAAAGTAGTCGAAGAAAGCATAGATTGGAGACCTTTCGAACAAGAGGATCTTCAGGCTATGGGTTTTTATGCCTGGCTAAAATCCAAGATGCAGGGTAGGACACTTTATGAGGTATGGTTGGAGCTTACGATAGGGAAAGAATGACATATGACATATGAGTTATGAGTGATGAATTATGAATGGGAGTGAGAGTGTGAGTTAGAGTGTGAGTGAGAGTGTGAGTGAGAGTGAGAGTGAGAGTGAGAGTGAGAGTGAGAGTGAGTGAAGGTTAGTGTTTTAATTCAATCTCACATTTTTTCATCAGACTGTCGGCTTTTTGGAATTTATCATGATTTTCAAAATAGGTCTCAAACATGTCCAATGCTCCGGAATAATCTTGCAAATGATATAAACTATAACCTCGGTAATAATAAGCATCCGGAATATCGTAGTTCACCTTTATTGATTTATTGAACCAATTGGCAGCGACTTCATATTCTCCCAGCCAATAATGGCAATAAGCACTTTTAGATACAGCTACTTTTAGATCAATTTGTCCACCGTAATCCATCCTCAAATGATCGAGGCATTCCTGGTAATAATAAAATTGATTGGTGTCCTGCCTTTCACGAAAGCATTCTGCAATCTCAAATTCTAAATATATAATCTCAGGAAGGTATTCTATTCTCTTCCTTTTCTTGTGAAGTGTCTCCAGATCATCAAGCATACTTTCAAGTTCTTTATCTGTGCAGGATGACTGTCCATAAGTGCATAGGCAAATCAACATTGCTATTGGAATAAGATAGAGTCTCGATGATGGCATGATCGATCAAATATACGTAAGTCAATTTTTCATTTTGCCTAAAATTCATATCGCAATTCATTGAGTCACATTGATTCATACATTTGTCGCACCATGACAAGATTGAAATTATTAAGCCTGATTGTCTGCATTCTTCCAACGTTGGTTCAGGCACAAAAAACGAGTTATTCCTGCTCTCAAAAAGGGAAATATCTCAATGCCATTGCTGGTCAAAAAGCGGCTTCAGCGGGCGCAGCAGATCGGTATGATGTAAATTTTTACAAGCTTGATCTTCAGCTTGAAAGGAATTCTATCTACGTTGAAGGCAATGTGACGGTAAAAGCAGTGACCACAACGTCAATGGACACATTCTGTCTGGACCTGCACGATGACTTCACTGTTGACTCCGTTTATTTCAATGGACAAAAGAATACATTCAATCACAGTTCAGACCTGTTAAGTATTGTACTTCAGAGTACATTGAATTCAGGAAGTAAAACCGAAGCTGTTGTTTATTATCATGGTAATGCTCCACAGTCGGGTTCCTCAGCCATCGGGCAAGGTTTATCAACAGGTTCGTCCCCTTCCTGGGGAAACGAAGTGACCTGGAGTTTGAGTCAGCCATATTCGGCATATGAGTGGTTTCCTGTTAAGATGGAATTGATTGATAAGGCCGATTCTGTTGAGGTATGGATCACCACGGATACGGCAAATCTTGCTGGATCCAATGGACTTCTGCAGGGCATAACGCCTATGGGAAACGGCAAACACAGATTTGAATGGAAGTCGAATTATTCCATTGCCTATTATCTGATCTCTATTGCCGTAGCAGAATATGTCGACTATACCTACTACTACAAACCATCAAATTCTCAGGATTCTTTCCCGATCGTAAATTATATCTATAACAATCCCGGTACTCTTCCAAACTTCAAAGATGAGATCGATAAAACGGGAGATATGATGCGTGTATTTTCTGATAAATTCGGTCCATATCCTTTCAGAAACGAGAAGTATGGTCATTGCATGGCCCCGTTCAGTGGGGGTATGGAGCATCAGACTATGACTTCTCAGGGATTCTTTGTCACAGATCTTACCAGTCATGAGCTGGCACATCAGTGGTTTGGTGATGACGTAACATGCGGATCCTGGTCGGATCTCTTCCTCAATGAAGGTTTCGCTTCTTATCTGGAATATGTATTCGTGCAAGAAGAAGAACCGAACAGGGCACTAAACTGGCTGGTCTCAACTTACAATAGTGCTTTGCAGCCAAGCGGGAGTGTATTTGTGGATGATACCGCGAATGTGTCCAGACTTTTTAGCTCATCACTTACCTATAATAAGGGAGCTTTTGTGTTGCATATGCTGAGATATGAGATCGACAATGACTCTATCTTTTTCAATGGATTGAAGTCGTATTATGATAAATTCAAAGGAGGCACAGCCAGGTTGATAGATTTCAAGACTGAAATGGAGCAATATGCCAACATGGATTTCACGGTATTTTTTGATCAGTGGTATTATGGACAGGGTTATCCTGAAATTGATATTAAGTGGGCACAGGTAAATGAGAAGTTATATCTGCAGCTAGATCAGTTTGCCACATCACCTTTTGTAACAGAGAAGTTTGAAAGTCATATCGATCTAAAGATCACGAGATCCAATGCCAGCACCATTGACACTACCTTGAGGCTGTTCTTTGATGATCATTCCAATCGTTATGAGATTGAGAATCTTCGCGGTAACTTCATTACCGCTGAATTAGATCCCGACATATGGATTCTGCATTCATTCAGAAGTCTTAGTGAAGATCCTGCATTGGGACTAGAGAATAACAGTAGGGAGAGCAGCCTGAACATTTATCCAAATCCTTTTGGTGAGGAGTTCACCATAAAATATGATGGCAACAAGAAAATTTCTTCCATCGATCTTCTTGATGTCAATGCAAGATTGATCAAAGAAGTTCATTCGATTCAAGCTGGAAGGACGAGTATTTCAATGGAAGGTGAGCTTCCAGGAAATTACATTTTGAGTGTCAAATACGAAGATGGGAGTGTTGAGAATCGTAAGCTGATCAAAGAGTGATCATCGATTGTTGAGAAGGTATTCCTCTACAAATTCCCTGATGCATCCGTCGCCACCGTTTCGATTTAAAGTGATGTCGGCTTTTTTCTTGATGGCTTCAACGGCATCCGCGGGACATGCGGACAATCCAACTTGCTCTATGACATCTATATCTGACAGATCATCGCCGATGTAAGCTACTTCTTCATTCGACAAATTCATTTTCGCCAGCCATTCGGCAAAGATCTCTGTCTTCGGTGTATAACCAACATAAACATGCTCAATCTTTAGCACTTTGGCTCTGGCATTCACAAGATCCAATGAATGCCCGGAACTGATAATTCCATAATCTATTCCATTCTCTTTGCAAAGTTTGACGGCATACCCATCCTTTGCGCTGAATCTTTTCATTTCTTCTCCGGTGCTGGAAAAGTACATGCCGCCATCTGTCATCACACCGTCTACGTCGGTGATTAATAACTTGATCTTCTTAGCTTTTTCTTCAATCATTGAGAGCACTTCTTATTTTCATAGCCTTTACCAGGATTCCTTCCAATTTGTCAAGTTGAAGCATGGTATGAGGGTCACTTTTTGCACTCTTTGGGTCAGGATGGGTTTCCATAAAAAATCCATCTGCACCGGTTGCTGCCGCTGACAAGGCAACGCTTTCAATAAGGCTGGGGTCACCACCGGTTACACCCTCGGTTTTATTTGGTTTCTGAACAGCATGTGTGCAATCCATGATAACCGGCGCACCTAAAGTCTTCATTCGGTAAATGGAAGTAGCATCGACGATCAAATCGGAATAGCCAAAACTGTTTCCTCTTTCGGTTAACCAGATTTTTTCATTTCCTGTCGACCGAACTTTTTCAAGAGGGAAGACCATGGCTTCGGGAGAGAGAAATTGGCCTTTCTTTATGTTGACTCCTTTGCCTGTATTTGCAGCAGCGAGCAGAAGGGAAGTCTGTCTGCAGAGAAAAGCGGGAATCTGAATATTGTCTACATATTCAGCCACCATGTCGGCTTCATGACTCTCATGGATATCAGTGATGGTTTCAACACCCAATTCATTTCCAACGTTTTTTAGGATACCCAGAGCTAGCTCATCACCAATACCTGTGAAGCTGTCGAGCCTTGACCTGTTTGCCTTTCGATAACTTCCTTTAAATATATATTGAATCCCCAGGTCATCACAAATTCTTTTAACCTCCTTGCCTATGGTAAGAGGCATCTTGTCATCTTCAATGGCACATGGACCGGCTATCAGTGTGAAATCACTCATCTCCTCTTGCTTTAGAACCGAGATATCCACTATGATGTCTCAGTGCGTATTCTTCTTTCGTAAATCCAATTTTTTCCATCAGCAGAACAACCAACAGGTCACCAACAATGGTCATAACCGTAGTTGAAGTGGTAGGTGTAAGGCCCAATGGGCATATTTCTTTGGGATGACCTGTGTAAAGGCTAACATCGCTGAATTTAGCAAGCTCGCCTTCATTATTTCCGGTTAGGGCAATGATCTTTATGTTCGGATAGATTCTTTTCACCAGGAATTCAAGTTCAATGATCTCTCTTGTCTTGCCAGAATTCGAGATCATGACCATGATGTCGTTTTCCTGTATCAATCCAAGATCACCGTGCTGAGCTTCGCTTGGGTGCATAAAAACTGCAGCTGTGCCTGTTGAGGAAAGGGTCGTGGCAATGTTGATTCCAATTTGACCGGCTTTGCCCATGCCGCTGACAACGACTTTTCCTTTCTTAATATGAACCTGCTGATAAACCAGTTCAATAGCCTCCTGTATAATTCCATCAATGGGAATATTACGGATGGCCTGAACTTCCTGATCAATTAGCTCTTGAATTTTCGATTGAACCATAGCTGATTTTGAGCAGCAAATTTAACATTATTCAAGCATGAAAATGTGAGAAAAGAAAGACTCTTAATTAAGCTGCAAGCCTAGAACGGTAATATCGTCGATTTGTTCTGTATCGCCCATCCATTCTTTCATTTCCTTGGATAGGTATTCATTCTGAGAATCACAGTCCTGGTTGTGGATTTCAACGAGCATATCTTTGAATCTCTTTTTCATGTATTTCTTCTTCTTATCTCCTCCAAACTGATCTATATAGCCATCGGAAAACATGTAAAGCCAATCTCCTTTTTGAAATTCAAGTTTGTGATTGGTGAATTCACGTTCCTTAATAAAGTGGTCTCCACCAATGGGTTGTTTGTCTCCCGATATTTCGGTTAGCTTACCATCTCGTATGAGAATGAGGGGTCTGTAGGCTCCGGCAAAACACATGGTATTTTGTTCAAAATCGATAAGGGTTAGAGAAATGTCCATGCCATCTTTTGAGGTGATTCCTTTTCCAACATTTGAAAATGTATCTATGATTCGAACATTTAATTCTTCCAGGATTTCGCCAGGCTCCACATCATCTCTGTTGGCCGTTATCTCTCTGAGGTGTGTGATGCCTAATACAGAAACAAGAGCTCCGGGTACACCATGACCTGTGCAATCTGCTGCTGCAACAGCGATCTTGGTTTTCTTTTCATTCAGACTTTGAACCCAATAGAAATCACCGCTAACCATATCTTTAGGTTCATACATGATAAAACTGGAAGGGAATAGTGATTTTAATTTGTTTTCGGAATCCATCAGGCTTTGCTGAATTCTTTTAGCATATGAAATACTTGCTGTGATGTCTTCATTTTTTTTATTGATGATCTCATTATTGATCGAGAGTTGCTTCATGATCCTTTCTTCTCTGCGCAGCAGTGTCTGCAGCCAGTAAAAAAGCATTACCACAACAAGTGTAATGATGATGGAATTGATGATGATATTGTACAAGAGATCCTCTCTGGCTTCGTCAATGAAGTGGTCAAAAGGCATATCAGCTTGAACCACACCAACAGTTTCACCTCTATTATTTTTCAGTGGATAGAATGCCGAAAGCCAGGTTCCATTTTCATCTTCATAACGATTGATAACCGCTCCTTCATTATATTTCTCCTTTAATATTTCTGGTGGGTGACTGTATTCATGTCTGAAGTATTGATTTTGTCCGGATGTTGGTCCAAAGAAGAATTTATCATTTAAACTGTCGTAAGAAAGGATGTATACATCGGTTGGTAAATCATTTAATTCTCTTGCATTCTCAAGTGATTCAACAATCATTCTGTAATCAGGATCGGCAAATTTTGTTGTTACAGCATCTTTCTCTTCATATCTTTCATAGATCATTTGAAGGTACATGGCCTCAATTTGATTTGAAAGAGTTCTTGAGATGCTTTCAAGTTTTAACAGAGTGCTATCCTCAGAAGCTTTTATCTTGTTGAGATAAAGATTATAGATGTAATAGAAGCTCGTCAGTGAGTAGCTGAGAAGAACAATAAGCAGAATCCTGCGACTAAATTTTCGAGTTTTTTGAGCCATTGCCGAGTCAAACGAAAATAGTGCTTATTTTGTTTCTCGAGTAATTGACAAAAGTTAGAATCATGATATATGTTGCAAAGCCAAAGTTCAAATCCTTATCAAAATTCCTTTTAATCGGGACCGTTTGTTTAATGTCACTGCCGCTCTTGGCCCAAGATTCGGGTAAGAAGGATAAAAACGAAAAAAATATCGAGATGGCCAGAATGCACACCGAAACTCTTGGTATGAATGAAGTAAAGATGCTAAGAGATTTTTATCATGAAGATGTTTCGCTCGTTAAATTTCCAGCAGAGGAATTGGCAAGTGGCCGAGAAGCTTGCCTTGCGTACCTTGAAAAAGACGTGGAGACCAGAGAACCGGCACCTGTTGAAATTCCAAGCGTAATTGAATTCGACAATAAAGTCTTTGTCAAATATTTAATGATCGATCCGGTAATTGAAGCTCCTGTAACGAAAGCAGCCATCCTTGAATTCAAAGATGGCCGCATTATTACGGTCTATTTCCTCTAACCTCCTAGGCTTCTACACCAATTTCGGCTAAGTATCTTTCGGCATCAAGTGCCGCCATGCAGCCTGTCCCGGCAGCTGTAACAGCCTGACGATAGATTTTATCTGCAGCATCACCGGCCGCAAAAACTCCTTGAACGTTCGTCTTGGTAGTGCCTGGTTGTACCTTTAAGTATCCAACTTCATCCATTTCGAGCCAATCTTTAAAGATGTCTGTATTCGGCTTGTGACCAATTGCGACAAAGAATCCGGTAACGGGAATATCCTTTTCCTCACCGGTCTGATTGTCTTTCACTCTCACTCCTTCAACTGTCTGATCACCGAGCACCTCTACTGTCTCATGGTTAAAGAGAACTTCTATATTTTCGGTATTCTCTACTCTGTGTTGCATGGCCTTAGATGCACGCATATGGTCTTTACGAACCAACATGGTCACTTTCTTACATAGTTTGGCTAGGTAAGTAGCCTCTTCAGCTGCAGTATCTCCCGCTCCAACAATGGCAACTTCCTGTCCTTTATAAAAGAATCCGTCACATACAGCACAGGCAGAGACTCCAAATCCGTTCAGCCTTTGTTCGCTTTCCAGTCCCAACCATTTTGCTGAAGCACCGGTAGAGATAATTACGGCATCTGCAGTAACTTCTTTTGAATCATCTATGGTCACTTTGTGAATCGGTCCGCTGAAATCAACTTTTGTTACCATTCCAAATCGGATATCGGCACCAAATCTTTCAGCCTGCTTTTGAAAGTCCACCATCATTTCCGGACCCTGAGTACCATCAGGATATCCAGGATAATTTTCAACTTCAGTCGTAATGGTCAATTGACCACCCGGTTGCAACCCCTGATATAGTACGGGTTTCAGGTCTGCCCTGGCGGCATAGATGGCAGCAGTATAACCTGCAGGGCCTGATCCGATGATCAGGCAATTCACGTGTTCTGGACTCTCACTCATTCTCTAAAAATTTTGACTGCAAATGTAAGACACTTTGCGATTTAAAATGTTCAAAATCTGACAAGAGAATTCTTCATTCGTCATTCTCTTCTAAACGAGCATTTAACATGATATTGAATTCTTGTAAAGTGAGATTTTCACCTTCGGTCTTAAGATTGTGGTTGTCATCTCTCAATGGCCAATAAACATAATTTCCATTCCAGTTTAGATCCGAATCCATCGGAACGATTGTACCATCCTCTATGATTCCGAATACACTGTCGTTTCGAACTTCTAAGACCCTTTCTCCGCAGGTGCCTGCAAGATAAGAGCCATGCTTTTCATATTTACGAAATCTGATGCCCAAATCACCAAATCCAGTTGTGTCTTCTCGAAATAGATGAACCAGGTAAGTTTGACCTCGCTTGAATTCTCTGGCATCAACCAAACACAGCCAGCCCGGATCGCCCCAGATCTTTATTCTTCGCTTTTTTACGTTGTCCATATAGTCTTCCAATACCTTCACTCTTGTAGCTCCCGGTCTGATAGACCACCTTTTGACTATCCAATTTGTATGCCTTTTTATTTTCACCAGAACAACTGCGTCTGCCTCGACTGTAAGATCCAGAAAACTCCCATAATCTTTTTCCAGCCAAACGCACGAGCATGACCTACTTTCTAAGCTCAGTAGTAAAAGCGTAATAGTGATTAAAATAAATCGCATAGAATCAGAACGTTATAAAAATTGCTTTCGTATTCATGGACCTGCTGAAAAATTAATAATCATTTTTTGGCATTTGGCTTTGCAATAATGATTCATAATGAAAGATAACTTATTTGAAATCAACATGCCAAGATGTTTCGAATAATATACCTTGTAATCCTATCAAACTATAAGCTTATGAAGAAAACTGTTATAGCCTTTATGTCATTATCGGTGGTTGCTGCTATGTTTTTACAGGCATGTAATAAAGATGACGATGATGACACACCAAAAAAGACAAATGAATTTATTGCCGATGACAACTCCTTTGCAGGATTTGAATCATGGAGTTTGGATGCGACCAGAATGGGGCCGGATCCTGCCTTGGGAGGTTTTGCCCATGGAGGAAATGATTCTACTGTAACAAGAAATATATATTTTATGAATGGAGTTGCCGCTGGTAGTAACGGAGAATATGCCGTTGGATCCTTGATTGCCAAGAGGAGTACGAGTCCTAATGGTTTGGATGAAATTACCGGTATGGCAAAAAGAGGAAATGATTATGATCCGGGCGGAAACGACTGGGAATATTTTATGTTGAACGCCGATGGTTCAATTGCAAAAGATACTACAGGAGCGGAATTGCGCGGATCTATGTTGTTCGGTGGTGCCTGTCAGGGTTGCCATGAAAAAGCAACGACGGATTACATTTTTACTAAATAAGAATTATTCATTTGCAGAAAGCGGGACTGAAAGGTCCCGTTTTTTTTTGCTCAAATTTCCAGTAATGTGATTAATATTGGTGCATTATACTATGCGTGCATAGTAAATTTGTCTATCTTTGAGTCATGCGACCGGAAGAGACTCTAGATTATCATATTAAATCATCCTGGCTTTCTATTTCACGTATGTACAATCAACTTGCCTCGAAGCATGATCTTACGCAAGCAACAGGTTATGCATTGATGATGATCGATGAAAAGGACGGGACGTATTCCACCAAGATTGGTCCGCAGTTAGGAATGGAAGCGACTGGAATGACCAGGTTGTTAAAGAATATGGAAGAAGACGGCCTCATCATTCGTCATGCCGATGAGCATGATAGGAGAAAGGTGAGGATCTGTTTAACGGAAAAGGGACGTGAAAAAAGAAAAGTGGCGCGTTCGGTTGTTAAGAAGTTTAATAAGAAGGTATTAAATGAACTCACCGATCAGGAATTTGAAATTTTCAAAGATGTGATCAGTAAAGTTCAGAATGTTATTGATGAATATAAATCCTGATGATCAGAAGAATCAATAAAGTAGCAGTCCTTGGATCCGGAGTCATGGGTTCCAGAATTGCATGTCATTTTGCAAATATTGGTGTGGAAGTTCTTCTTCTCGATATTGTACCAAAGGAGTTGAATGAGAAGGAAAAGGCGCAGGGACTGAATGAAAAGAGCACAGTTTTTCGAAATCGTATTGTGAATGACGCTCTGCAGTTTGCGCTGAAATCCAATCCGTCGCCCATTTACAGGAAATCTTTTGCTTCAAGAATTACAACCGGAAATTTTGAGGATGACTTTGAAAGGATCAAAGATGTTGACTGGGTGATCGAAGTGGTTATAGAAAGACTCGATATTAAAAAAACAATCCTTGAAAAAGTAGATGCCCTGAGGAAACAAGGAAGTTTGATCACCTCAAACACATCTGGTATTCCTATCAACTCTATGACAGAAGGTCGTTCTAACGATTTCAAAAAGCATTTCTGCGGCAGCCACTTTTTTAATCCGCCACGATATTTGCCTTTGCTCGAGATCATTCCATCGAATGAAACAGACGCAGAGGTTATTTCATTCCTTGAGGACTATGGAAGACGATTCCTTGGAAAGGATACCGTTCTCTGTAAGGACACACCGGCCTTCATTGCCAATAGAATTGGTGTCTTTTCCATCATGTCACTTTTCCATTATGCGCCAAAAACAAATTTCAATGTAGATGAAATAGATCTGTTAACGGGTCCAGTGCTTGGCAGACCTAAGTCAGCTACCTTCAGGACATGTGATGTTGTTGGACTGGATACATTGGTACACGTAGCAAATGGCGTGAGGGAAAATTGTCCGGATGACGAAATGAATTCTCTCTTTGAAATTCCCGAATACATTTCCAAAATGCTCGAAATGAATCGTTTGGGTAGCAAAACCGGAGAGGGATTTTACAAGAAGATCAAAGAGGATGGTAAGAGTGTGATTCAATCTATGGATTTGAAAAGCATGGAATATGCCAAACGATCAAAGAATAAAATGGCCACAATTGGCGCTGCCAGGGCCATTGATGATGTGAAAAAGAGAATACCTGTTTTATATAATGGTAAAGATGATGCCGGTGCTTTTTACAGATTTACTTTCCATCAGCTCTTTGCCTATGTTTCGCACAGAATCCCTGAGATCTCAGATGAATTGTATCGAATTGACGATGCAATGAGAGCAGGTTTTGGCTGGGAAATGGGTCCGTTTGAAATATGGGATGCTCTCGGTGTAGAAACAGTTATTTCAGAAATGAAAAAGGACGAGGTGACTATTGCACCATGGATTGAAGATATGTTGTCGAAAGGAATCAAATCTTTCTATTCTGAGGACGCGCAGGCATATTTCGATCAGACCACGGCCTCTTATAAAGCCATTCCAGGAATGGAAGACAAGATCAATATTTCTTATATCGGTAAGACGAATAAAGTATGGGGAAATAGTGGGGCCACACTGACAGATATTGGAGATGGCATCCTGAATCTTGAATTCCATACTAAAATGAATGTGATCGGTGCTGAGATCATCGAAGGAATAAATAAGTCGATTCAGATAGCTGAAGAGAACCACCAGGGACTTGTATTCTATAACGAAGGACAAAATTTCTCTGCCGGGGCAAATGTTGGAATGATCTTTATGATGGCTGTTGAGCAGGACTATGATGAATTGAGAATGGCTATAAAGCAATTCCAGGACGCCATGATGAGAATTCGATACTCTTCTATTCCCGTAGTTATTGCACCCCATGCCTTGACATTGGGAGGAGGTTGTGAAATGAGCCTGCATGCCGATAAGATCGTGGCACATGCTGAGACATATATGGGGCTGGTAGAATTCGGTATCGGAGTGATTCCCGGTGGAGGTGGAACGAAAGAATTTGCCTTAAGAACATCTGATGAATTTCACGATGGAGATATTCGAATAAATACGCTTAGGAACAGATTCCTGACCGTAGGACAGGCAAAGGTTTCCACATCGGCCCATGAGGCATTCGATTTGGGTTACCTGAGAAAAGGAATTGATGAAGTTGTTGTGAGCAGGAAGGATCAGCTGATTACAGCGAAAAAATCAGCCCTCTATCTTGCCGAAAAAGGCTATTCAATGCCGATAAAAAGGAAGGATATAACCGTCCTTGGAAATGAAGGAATGGGAATTGTCTATGCAGGTGCAAATTCAATGCGAAGTGGAAATTACATCTCGGATCACGATCAGTTGATCTCAGAGAAATTGGGATATGTATTATGTGGAGGAGATCTTTCTTCACCACAGGAGGTATCCGAAGATTATCTCCTGGAACTGGAGAGAAATGCTTTCGTTGAATTATGTGCAACAAGAAAAACACTTGAAAGACTTGAAGGCTTTATCAAGTCAGGAAAAATTATAAGAAACTAATTATGGACGCATACATTGTAGCAGCCAAGAGATCGGCTGTAGGAAAATCAAAAAGAGGCGGATTAAGATTTTTTCGTCCGGATGACCTCGCTGCAGAAGTCATTAAAGGAATGCTGTCTGATCTTAAGGATTTCGACAAAGAATTGATCGAAGACGTCATCGTTGGAAATGCCACTCCAGAGGCCGAGCAAGGTCTGAATGTTGGAAGAATGATTTCTCTGATGAGTCTCGATACGGATAAAGTACCGGGAATGACAGTGAACAGATATTGTTCTTCCGGTTTGGAAACCATAGCCATTGCGTCCTCCAAAATTTCTTCGGGTTTGGCCGATTGCATCATCGCCGGTGGTGTTGAGTGCATGTCGCCCATTCCCTTTGGAGGCTGGAGAATTGTTCCCAATGCCAATATTGCTAAATCAGAACCTACATGGTATTGGGGAATGGGACTTACCGCTGAGGCTGTGGCTCGCGACTTCAATGTGAGCAGAGAAGATCAGGATGAATTTGGTTACACCTCTCACATGAGAGCAACCAATGCTATCGAAAATGGACTGTTCAAAGATGAAATTGTACCCATTAGCGTAAAGGAAAAGAAGGTGGTTAATGGGAAGGTCGTTGAGAAGGACTTTGTGGTTGATACAGATGAAGGAGCGAGAAAAGACACCAATATGGAAAGTCTGGCAAAATTAAAACCTGTCTTCGATGCAAAGGGCACGATCACTGCCGGAAATGCCTCGCAGACTTCAGATGGAGCGGCCTTCGTCATGGTTGTTTCGGAGAAATTTTTGAAAGAGCATAGTCTGACTCCGATAGCCCGACTCGTGACTTACGCAGTTTCCGGAGTTGAACCAAGAATTATGGGAATTGGTCCAGTGAAAGCTATTCCAAGTGCTCTAAAGAGAGCCGGAATGAAGTTAGACGATATTGAATTGATCGAATTGAATGAGGCCTTTGCCAGTCAGTCGCTCGCTATAATAAGAGAATTAGGTCTAAATCGAGAGATAACCAATGTGAATGGTGGCGCCATTGCACTGGGTCATCCCCTTGGATGCACAGGAGCCAAACTATCGGTGCAATTATTCAATGAAATGAGAAGAAGGAAGCAGAAGTACGGCATGGTAACGATGTGTGTTGGAACAGGACAGGGAGCAGCCGGAATATTTGAACTTTTAAACTAAGAAAATGGGAAAAGAAGCATTAAAAGGAGGAGAATTCCTGATCAGGGAAAGTAATCCAGAAGATATTTTCATTCCGGAAGAGTGGAATGAAGAAGAGAGAATGATCGCCGATACTTGTACAGAGTTTTTAAAGCAGGAGGTCTATCCAAAACTCGATGAGATCGACGCCCTTGAAGAAGGACTTATGTCATCTCTTATGAAAAAAGCAGGTGAATTGGGTATGCTGGGGATTTCCGTACCTGAAGCCTATGGTGGATTTGGGAAAGATTTCAATACATCCATGCTTTCTGCAGAGAAAACGGGTGCAGGTTATTCTTTCTCTGTGGCTATTTCAGCGCACACTGGAATCGGAACACTTCCAATTCTTTACTATGGAAATGAAGATCAGAAACAAAAATATATTCCAAAACTTGCCTCAGGTGAATGGTTGGCTTCATACTGCCTTACAGAGCCGGGTTCCGGATCAGATGCAAATGGAGCCAGAACAAAAGCAGTGTTATCCGATGATGGAAAACATTATATCCTGAACGGACAGAAAATGTGGATCACCAATGGGGGATTTGCAGATGTCTACACTGTTTTCGCCAAGATTGACGATGATGAGAATATGTCTGCCTTCATCGTGGAAAGGGACTTCGAAGGACTTTCCTTAAACCCGGAAGAAAAGAAAATGGGTATTAAGGGATCATCGACCGTTCAGGTTTTTCTGAATGACTGCAAAGTGCCTGTCGAGAATCTTTTGAGTGAAAGAGGAAATGGATTCAAGATCGCCTTGAATATTCTGAATATAGGTCGAATCAAGTTAGCTACGGCAACATTGGGAGCTGCCAAGATGGTTATTTCTCAGACAGTTCAATATGCCAATGAAAGAAATCAATTTGGCAGGCCCATTTCGAAATATGGAGCCATACGATACAAAATGGCCGAGCAATGTATACGGACCTTTGCGCTGGAAACTGCTTCCTATAGGGCTGGTCGAAATATTACAGACCAAAAGGAAGCCTTGATGGCTGGAGGAATGGATGAAAATGAAGCCATTCTGAAAGGAGTAGAGGAGTTTGCGATTGAAGCCGCTATTCTCAAAGTTCATGGTTCTGAAACACTCGACTATGTAGTTGATGAAGGCGTGCAAGTATACGGTGGTATGGGTTATAGTGCTGAAGCGCCTATGGAAAGATCGTACAGAGATTCCAGGATCAACAGGATATTTGAAGGCACGAATGAGATCAATAGAATGCTTTCTGTTGATATGATTCTAAAAAGAGCCTTAAAGGGTCGACTTGATTTGATGACAGCCGCTCAAAATGTAGCAACAGAATTGGCAAGCATTCCATCCATGGAAGAGGATAATGGTGAATTCGCTTACGAGAGAAAACTTGTTCAGAATATGAAGAAGGCTATTCTCATGGTGGCGGGAAAAGCTGTCGAGAAGTTAGCCATGACATTGGCAAAGGAACAGGAAATCATTATGAATGTTGCTGATATGCTTATCGACAACTATGTTGCCGAATCCGTTCTTCTAAGGGTGATGAAGCTGAAACAAAAAGGAGAAGATATTTCAGTATACAAGGATATTTTGGATGTTCTGCTTGTAGACTCTGTTGATCGAATCAACAAGAATGGAAAAGATGCCATTGCTTCGTTTGCTGATGGAGATGAGCTCAACATGTTGATGATGGGTTTGAAGCGCTACACTAAATACACACCGGTCAACATAAAGGATGCGCGCAGAAGAATTGCTGAGAAATTGATCGAGAAGAACGAATATTGCTTTTGATATAGCTTACGGAAAGTTTCGAGAAGAAGAATTCTGAGATTTTACCTGTTAATGCTTGAATTTCATTCGTGATCTCAGGATTCCATTTTTGTCTCTGATCACAGCGACGAATATGCCCGAATACAGTTTGGGAGACGTGATTACAGATGAGCCCGTGAAATTCTTGAAAAACATCTGTCTTCCTGTGAGGTCGATGATTTCAAAGGAATAGAATTCGTCATTCGCGGTTTGAATATGAAATTCTATTCCTTTTAGATCCAGGGTTAATTCCTTTTCTGAGTATTTCTCAACATCCAGAAAAATACAGTCATTGCCGCTATCGAGCCATGACTTAAATTCTGTATAAGGCATTTTATCGGTGTATTCATCCTGATAGTATCTAGGTATATAAGGATTGCCATTTATGTATCCATACACACTGTCATTCCAGATTCTCAACCAATTTGTTTGGCACAAAGTATACATTCTCCGGTAATCACCAATGACGTCCCACGGATTGACCAATGAATCAATAATGGGAAGCATGAAAATGATTCGATCACCTGTCATTCCTATATTGGTGGCTTTGTGTGCAAAATTGCATTGAGACGTATCATCGGTATTGTCCCAGATTTCGACCGTATCCCGACTTTCATTGCCTCTGTATACTTCTTCAACCAGAACAATTATCGAAAGGCCCGTAGTATCGATTACTTCACCCTGAATTACGTTATAATCTGCGATGTGATTTCTTACGTGACAGAAAGGATAGAAAATAGAGCACGAACAGGAGAAAACTGCTTGCGAAAAAAGGAGAAATCCAAAAAAGAAAAGAATTCGTTTCATTGAAACTTCTTTCAACGAAAGTTACGAATTAGAAATCAATTCTCTGATTTCCTTTCATTTGAACAATCCAGGCGTCTTTGTATCCCTTGGATACAACGAGATTCTTCCTGATCACAGCGTCACCTGGATTTTGAAATTCACCCGAAAAAACTCTAGTGTAATCCTCGTATTCAATGATGAATGTTTCAATTCCGGGAAAGTCTGACGGACTAACCTTTGATGAGAATGCCCCGAGCTGAACACTGAATACCGCTCCCTCAATTTTAGGTATGTTGGCTTCTATTTCTCCCTTATTGATCTTATCCATGGTGCCTTCATCGAGTTTCTTCATTGGCTCAGCTGAACTTACTTTCATGGTTTTGATCTCGTTTATTTTGGAAATCGCGTATTCATCCCCTGGTTTTGCAAGAAGAGCAGTTTCAAAATGCATCATGGCAAATTTAGGCTGGTTCAGACTCATCAATTCATCCCCGTCTTCTATTGCTTTTGAATAGATCTTACCCATGTTTTTTTCAGTGGTGGCATAATTGCGTTTGGCTTCTTCCATAGTACTGTCTACGTGCACCACCGTGAATTTATAACCAGCACTCAACCATCTCAATTCACCAATTTCAGATTCATCTCCCGGTTTTGTTTCTTTATGAAATTCTATATCGATGTCTTGAATTTCATATTCATTGATAAATGGATAATTGTCACTTGGAAAGTGAATTACTTTTGGAATAAAACCTTTACTCGTCGCCTTGAGTCTGAAGTATCCTTCGCCTTCTTTTATGACGAATTGAAAACCTCCAGTTCTGCTCTCTTGCTCTATGACTTTTTCATTGTTGTGATAAAGCTCGAATTTGACATCATTCAAGGTTCGGGCATTTGCATAGCTTGATATGGCAATTTCGTATACGTTTTGTGCCATGACAGAAGTGCATGTCAAAGCTATTAGCACGATGTTGAGAAGGGCCTTCAATTCAATTCAGTTTATTTCCATTTAATATTACAACCAATACTTGGATATTGCACGGAATCGACCTCTTTTCCTTCTAACATGTTATTCAGAGCATTACGAAGATCTGTTCCGCTCACTGGAACATCATTTCCTGGTCTGGAGCCATCAAGCTGTCCCCGATAAACACATTTCATATCCTTATCAAATACATGAAACTCTGGTGTGCAGGCAGCATCATAAGCCTTTGCTACATCCTGACTCTCATCGTATAAGTAAGGAAACTTGAATCCTTTTTCTTCTGCAAGCGCTTTCATTTTATCCGGTGAATCATCAGGATAATTCTCAACATCGTTTGCACTGATGCCGACAAATTTGATGCCTTTTGGAATGAAGTCATTGCTGACGCTCACGATCTCATCGATCACATGTAGAACATAGGGACAATGATTACACATGAATATGATCACGCTGGCTGTATCTGATTGAAGATCGCTGAGCTTCACGTCCTTTCCCGAAATCGTATCGGGCAAAGTAAAATCCGGAGCTTCAAAACCGAGGGGAATGGAGGTTGAAGGTGTTCTTGCCATTTATTTGTGCTTAGGTTTTTTCGAAAACAAATTCAGAATTCTGAATGAATATCTTACGAAGATATAGGATATCCATGTCTTAATTTTTCTCGAAAATGAAAACTTTTCAAGATATTCATACTCAGTCACTTCCGAACATTCATTTTCAGCAATTTGATTTAGTAATCCATGTACTCCCGAACTAAATTTGTCCTCAATGATCTCAACATTCAACTCGATACTTTCAAAGGCGCTCAGATAGTTTAAATTGAACGAGCCAACAGTCGACCAAAGTTGATCCACCACAGCTATTTTTCCGTGCATCACATTGGGTTCCCATTCATAAATCTTAATTCCTTTTTTGAACATCCATCGATACAGATATTCTGAAGCTTCTTTAGCGAATCGCACGTCGGAAAATTTGGTGAGAATAATTGAAATGTCAACTCCTCTGTCTCTGGCATCCCTCAGACTGCGTCGCATTATCCGACCGGGAAGATAGTAACCACCAGCAATGAAGATCTCTTTCTGTGCTTTATCGATAGCAATCTTATATCCATTATAAATTTGATTGATACCCCTTAACCAGTCGTTCACACTTACCTTTACCAATGGGTTTTCAGCAACAATGGATGTTTCAACGCGTGGTAATCTGAATCTGCGCAATCTTTTGTTTATCTCGAAATTCTTTTCCCATATCTGAAGGCAACGTCGTTTCATTTCAAGTGCAGGCAAACCTTCCACGATAAGAGCGAAATCCAGCCACGCCGGAATATTGTTAATGTCGTTATATCGATTGGCTATGTTTACTCCTGTGGTCAAGGCAATTTTTTCATCGATCACCACGATCTTATGATGCATTCTCCTCCCGAACTCAAGGTTATTAAAGGTAAAGATGGGTCTGAACCATTTAAACTGTATGCCACTCTCAGTGAATCTTTCAATGCATTCATCGCTCAATTTACTTGAACCGTAGGAGTCGAGAACGACATGTACCGCTATCCCTGATTTAGCGGCTCTTATCAAGGCATCAATAATCTTGTTTCCTGTTTCATCTTCTTCCAGTATATAGAATTGGAAATGAATCTCTGTCTTCGCTTTCTGAATGAGGCTTTCAAGCGTATCAAAGAAGAGTCGACCTCCACGAATTAGTTGAGCACTTTTCGCTTTTTGATATTTCTTGACATTAAAAGGTGTGCTCATTTGTCCGGTTTATTTCCTCCGTTCTTTCTTCTCTTTCATGCCTGGATTAAAGAAATACCTGATATCAAGAGTGAGATATGTCCCACTAACAGACGGTGGAGGCTGAACAAGGGGTGTAAATGAGTTGGTATTCGGAGAACGATATGATACGTAAACCTCTGCTATGTCATTTACCGGTAAATGATAAGATGATCCAAAATAAAAATAGCCCGATTCCCTAGTCCGATATTCAAATCCGAGATTCGCTGTAAGAGCGGGCACAACCCAGTTCGTCTCCAGCATACCATATTCCATGGTATCTCGATCGTAGCTTGATATTCCTCCTGTAGGGAAGAAATCAAAAGTGAAACCTCCACTAGCATTCATGTACATTTGTTCGCCCAATTGGACAAATACCATGGCCACAATGGGAATTTCATACCCCGTGAATCTGACTGAGGCCCTGGAATCGGGAAAATCGGCACCGGAAAGGAAGAAATCGTAGTTACGGCGTGTATAGTTGATTCCTGTTTCGAGTGACCATCGGCGCGATAATCCAATTCTGATCACCGCGCCAAGACTGTAACCACCGCTATTTTCTATTTCAAGTCGAGTTTGGTTTTCACTGTCAATAATTAGCTGACCATCTGTATTTACGATCCCTAGCGGAAATATTGGCTTGAACTGCACACCAAAGGCTCGAACGCCGTTCTGCGCCAATATAGACGCCGGTATTATCATTAAAGCTAAAAAAAGGATAACAATCGGAATCGAATTCTTCAATACTTGCTCTTTACGTCAGGATATATCCTATAATGGATAAAATTATGAATAATAAGGTGATTCCAAGAAGCAGAAACTTACCGAAGTTCGATTCGATAAATGGTTTTCGAAATTTCGCGAAGACGAGGTAATTAAGCTTTTTCGATATGCGTTGGTCACTTTTTTGAATTCCGAAATAATATTTTCCTTCTTCCTCGTCATATTGAAATTCATAGGTAATTCCCTCTGCTGTGAGTAATTCCTTAAAGTAATCTGAGTGATCTTTTTTTGTGTAGAAATAAACCGTCATGTTGCGGTTCGTGGGATGGTCGAGGATGTTGATATTTAAGAGTCGATTATTCAACTACTTATCCTCAGTTTTTTACCTACCCTCAACACTGAATTACGGCGAATGCCATTCCATTCGCAGATCTCATTGACACTTACACCATACTTTGCAGCGATGGCATAGAGGTAATCTCCTCTCTCAACGGTGTGATAGCGAACACCCTTTGGAACAGCTATGTAGCTCCATTTCGTCTTCTTAAGTTCAATGGTATCATTGAAAAGTGTCTCTTCCTTGAAATTTATTATCGACAGGGGATTCAAAGGTTTTCCTTTGTATCGCATTTCATAATGCAGGTGACTTCCCGTGCTTTTACCAGAACTTCCGCCTAACCCGATGACTTGTCCGGCCTCAACAACATCTCCTGGTTTAACTTTTAAGCGATGCAGATGGGCGTAAAGTGTTTCCAGTCCATTGTAATGTCTTATCACTACCACACGACCGTATCCTCCGTGGAATTTCGCAATTCTCACCATTCCATCAAATGAGGCAACAACAGGGTCCCATACCTGAAGGTCTACATCAATACCATTGTGGTTTTTTCCATCCCTCCATCCAAATTTTGAAGTAAGCACACCTGTAATGGGCATTCTGAAATCACAAAAGTTATGTTTGTCTTCAAGGACAAGCATATTAACGGTATCATTTTTGAAACTGGTTTCATTGTAGGAGTAAACCTTTTCTGTATTCCACTCTCCGTAAAGACTATTAGCAGGATAAACCGAGGTGTCATAAAAAGAGGTAAGTGAAACATAGTAATCGTGCTGAAGAAATCTGCTTTCTGCATACTCATTGATGTCTTTGATCAAGTCCAGGGGAATGGCATCCTGATCTAAAAGGGAATCAACCAGATGAAATATTTCTTCTCCGCTCAAGTCCTCTATCGAATGCATGATCTCAGAATTTGAACTGACCACGAGGGCCTGAACAGTATCTTTTTTACCGCCACCACCTTCTTCCTGGAAATGGTTAACGGCAACAATACTCTGATCGAGGGTGATCAGAAAGAAGACTACAATTGATAAAATGATTCCCCTTAACATATACAACGGCTATGTTGATAGCAAAAATAGTTAAATCAAAACAGACGGATTTTTTGGAGAGACTCATTTATTAACGTCTTTATCAACGCTTTATGATTGAAAAGTCAAATTTTCCTCAGGAATTGCTATTTTCGGTAGACCTAAACCTAATTATTATGAAAAAAGCACTCTTAATTATTGGAATAATTATTGGTCTATTCCTTGTTGTTACTGCAATCATGCCTTCGTCGGTGCATGTGGAAAGGTCAATAGAAATAGATGCTCCCGTTGAACTTGTTTTTGATCAGGTGAGTGATCTGAAAAAGAATTTTAATTGGTCTCCCTGGGCGGAGAAAGACCCTAATATGGAAGTTGAATGGGGAGAGATCACGGCCGGAATGAATGCGACTTACAGCTGGAAAGGAAACGATGATGTAGGAAGCGGAACACTAACCGTGGTAAAACACGAAGAGAATAAATACATTGAAAATGCCCTTGATTTTGGTGAAATGGGTGTTGGAACCGGAAGCTGGAAATTCGAGCAGATTTGGGTTGAAGACCCTGCAACAGCAGAGTTGTTTCCAAAATCAGTGGAAGTTACCTGGGGAATGGATTCAGAGCTGGGATGGCCCGTAGGCAGAATCTTTGGTCCGTTTATGGACGATTGGGTTGGTCAGGATTTTGAAGCTGGATTGGCCAAACTCAAAGAAGTGAGTGAATCATTACCGGTTACCCCAAAAATTGCAGTCAGTGAGGTTGATTATCCTGCCATGCGTGTATTGTCTTACAAAGACAGTTGCTCTATTGAGGAAATGAGTACAAAAATTCCTGAAATGATGGGCAAACTGGCCATGGCATGTGGTGACAACTATGATATGATAGCCGGTTATCCAATGATTTATTATCACAAATGGGATGAAGAGAATCAATTTACTGTTATGGTTGCCGCATTTCCTATCAAAGAAGATGCAGAAATGGAAGTAGGGGACGGCGTTGAGATTATGGATGTGCCTGCTGGAAAAGCTGCCAAGGCTACGTTCGTTGGACCGTATAAGGATGGCGGAGCTGCTCACTATGCTATTGATGAATGGATTGAAAGCAATGCAAGAGAAATGGCAGGACCTCCGTTTGAGCAATACATGAACGATCCGGAAGAAGTTTCTGAAGAAGAATTGATTACTGACGTTTATTACCCAATTCTTTGAGAATTGTCTTTTTTTTCCATGGTAAATTCGATTAATTTGGTGGCTTAAGAAAAGACAATGGAAACACTAAGACATGAAGGTTCTCTCACTACGCCAAGTGTTTTATTCGACCCAAAGAAGGGATTGATCGAATTGAAGGGGAAATCCATACCCGAAAATTCTTTTGAGTTTTATGAGCCTTTGTACGACTGGCTTCGCGACTACAGCGAGAATCCTCAGTCGGAAACAAAAGTAGAATTGGCCATGGAATACTTTAATACCAGTTCTTCAAAAGAATTCATGAAGTTTTTCAGAAAGCTCGAGGAATTGCATAATACCGGGAAAACGACCATGAATATTAAATGGTATCATGAAATAGATGACGAAGAAATGATGGAAATGGGTGAAAGCCTGAGGAAGGAAGTAGATATTCCTATTGACATCGTCGCCATCGACGAATTATAATAAACCAAACACCAATGGAAGGCTCTTCATATGAAGGGCCTTTTTTGTATTATGAATGCTTTCTGTCTCGCAATTCTGTGCCTTCTGATCTTGTTTCTGGCCTATCGCTTTTTCTCTTCCTATCTTGCAAGGAAGGTATACAACTCAGACACGGAAGACTTTGAGCTTCCATCCTCTGAGTTTCAGGATGGCGTAGATTTCGTCCCCACGGAAAAGCCTATTCTCTTTGGACATCATTTTTCATCTATTGCAGGGGCGGCTCCAATTCTTGGACCTGCAATTGCTATAATCTGGGGATGGCTTCCGGCACTTATCTGGGTAGTATTTGGTTCAGCCTTTATAGGTGCTGTTCATGATTATGGTTCTCTTGTTTTATCCGTTTTTTTCAGGGGGAAAAGCATTGGTAGTATCACGGGAGACATACTTGGGAAGAATGCCCGATTCCTTTTCCTTTTTATCATATTTCTCCTGGTATTCATTGTCATTGCGGTATTTGCTTACATCATAGCCACGTTATTCGTCTTGTATCCAGGTTCCGTGATTCCTATCAATTTCGAAATATTGATCGCCGTGTTCATTGGTTTCAGATTCCGCAGAAGTCAGAAGAGTATCTTCATTCCATCGCTGATCGCCTTGATACTTCTTTATGTCATGATCTATGTGGGGCATTTGTATCCTATAGTGATTCCCGAAGAATATTGCCTCAATAATTCTGCTGTGCTCACCTGGGTAGTTTTTCTCATGGTCTATGGTTTCATCGCTGCCATTCTGCCTGTGACTATATTGCTGCAGCCCAGAGACTATATCAATTCACACCAACTGATGCTGGGTTTGGTCATCGTTTATGCGGGAATGATGTTTGCTCAACCTGTCATCGACGCTCCCGCTGTCAACATAATCGAAAATGACGTTCCCTGGTTTCCATATTTATTTATAACCATTGCATGTGGAGCGATCTCCGGATTCCACGCACTCGTTTCGACTGGAACAACCTCCAAGCAATTAAAGAAGATAAAGGATGCCAGATTGATTGGATATGGCAGTATGATCGGAGAAGCTAGTCTTGCCATAGCAGCCACAATTGCCGTTGCATCCGGATTTGAAAACGCAGATCAATGGCATCATCATTACGACAGTTTCGAAGGCGCTAGTGGTCTGGCGTCTAAACTTACAGCATTTGTGATGGGAACATCTGCCTTTGTAGAACCTTTTACATCCCTCTTTGGAATGTCGGGTGAAAATCAAACTTCTCTGAACGCTGTTTTTATTTCTGTTCTGGTCATCAGTTTTGCGGCCACTTCGCTTGATACCGCTGTCAGGATTCAGCGTTATGTCCTTTCCGAAATAGGAAGGAGTTTGAAGGTGACATCCCAAGACAATAGATATCTCTATACAAGCCTTGCCGTTATATTCTCGATGGCACTGGTCCTGGTTGATTCAAGCGGATCAGGGGGATTAATTCTATGGCCCCTTTTCGGTTCAACGAATCAATTGCTGGGATCCTTGACCCTAATGGTAATAAGTATCTGGCTCTACACAAGAAAAAAGAATTTCTGGGTGAGCTTTGTTCCATTGATCATCTTGCTGGTAATAGTATCTATTGCAGCGGTTTACAATTTGTTCTATTATTTCCAAGATGGCAAAATCCTTCTTGGATTCATAGCAAGCATCATCTTGATGTGTTACTTATGGCTATTGTGCGAAGGTGTGAGGTTTGTGAGGCGAAAACCTAGTAATCGCGGTCTGTAAAAAGAAGCAGGGTCTGGCGCACGTGCTTTGTAATCTTGCGGCTTACGCTTTGCTGGAAAAATCGCTGAGTTAGTTTGCCGCCACCTTTTCTTCTGACCATGGTCACAATATCTGCGTTCGTTTCAAGGATGAACTTGTATATCCCTTTGGGAATGTCGTTGCTTCGTCGATAACTGTAATCATGCGAAATACCCTCCAGAATTGTATCCCATCTTTTTTCGTTTTCGGCATTCGGTTCTACTTCCCCTTTTGAAACGTTTAAGACTTTTACTTCACAATTTGTCTGCTTGCACAAATTGATCAGCTCACTCAACTTTGCCGGATCTGATATAGGTTTTTGATCCGTAGTGAGTATGATTTTATCTAAAATCTTGAACTCGGCAATTGGAGGCACGATCAACATAGGGTGATCCACCACACGAATTAGCCTAGCAGTTTGACTTTCAACGAATATGTCCATGAATTCTGTATCCCCCTTGGATCCCATGACGATTAAATCCACGTCTACTTCATTCAGGATAGACTTTACGCAGCTCGCCACAGTGCCCTGTCCCGCCCTTGTTTCGATGGTCAAATCTCTGTCCGGATAATTTTCTTCCAGTCTTTTTTGATCTTCATTCAATCCCTTTATTGAGTTTTTCCTCATTATGTCAACAAGCGACAGGTGCATGCTTCTACCTGTCCTTGGTTGTTCAAAGGAATTAAGCAGAATGATCTTCAATTTTTCATCCTTATATAACTTCAAGACATAGTCCATTGCATGCCTTGAGATATCCGTAAAATTCGTCGGAATCAGGAGTGTTTTCATTGAAATAATTCGGAATTGCTTCTAAGATAAAAAAAATATGAAAACCTTATTGCACATGACTTTCATCGGTATGGGGATTTGAATCCAAATTGCTATATTGGTAAACCATTTTTTAAGGCAGTCAATAATCATCTGAACATGAAATTATTAGCACGTTTATTCTTCGTTTTTTCCCTGGTCACATTGTGGAATGCAGGTTATGCAAATGAAAGCCAGGAGCATGATTCCAATAATGAAATTGAATTGATTGCCAGTTCTGAATCTTCCGAGGGCCATGGGCATGAAGAATCGCATGAGGGAGAAACGGAACATGGAGAACATGCGGAGGAAGATCATGGAGGAGGACACCACAGTCAATCATTTGATGCCCTTTTCTTTATCATTTTGGCCTTGATCATTGGATCTGCGGTCAGGCATTTTCTTCATAATAGTCCTTTACCTTACACGGTCTTACTTCTGATTATCGGCCTTATTGCCGGTATTATGACAAGACTGGGGTTCTTTGAGCACTGGAATCTGGGCTTTATGGAAATGGACGTCAGTATTGTGAGTCGTTCGGTAGACTGGGCTGCACATATTGACCCACACCTTTTATTATACACATTCCTACCTATCCTCATTTTTGAGGCTGCATTTGCAATGGATGTTCACACCTTTAAGAAATCTTTGACCAATGCTGTTTTATTGGCTGTGCCCGGAATTATAGTGGCACTTCTTTTGACAGGGTGTTTGATGATGGCGCTTCCGGCTTTGGGATTTGACATCAACTGGAATTGGCAGGTTGCATTGATGTTCGGAGCTGTAATCAGCGCAACCGACCCCGTGGCTGTAGTAGCTCTGCTAAAGGAATTGGGTGCCAGTAAGAAGCTGGGAACTCTTATTGAGGGTGAATCTTTACTAAATGATGGTACCGCCATCGTGATCTTTATGGTATTTTTTACTGCCCTCACAGGTGAGGCATCCGGTACTTCACCAATTATTGAATTTGCCAGGGTTTCTTTCGGTGGAATATTGGTTGGAGCTCTGATTGGCTACATCGTCATCAATTGGGTGAAAAAGGTGTTTAACGATGCCCTGGTAGAGATATCCATAATTGTGAGTGCTGCCTTTCTTACCTTTTATGTCGCAGAGTTTTTCTTCCATGTTTCAGGTGTATTGGCCCTTGTGACTCTTGGGCTGATCATGGCTGGAACCGGACGTACCAAGATCAGTCCGGAAGTTGAACACTTCATGCATGAATTCTGGGAGCTGGCAGGATTTATTGCAAATACCTTATTATTCATTATTGTAGGTGTAGTGATCGCCGAGCGAAGTAATTTTAATATTCAGGACTTTGCCATTCTTTTCATCATTTATATAGGCGTTCATGTGGTAAGAGCCATCGTTATTGGAGTGCTTTATCCGATTATGAGAAAGGCCGGTTATGGTCTGCCGAAAAAGGATGCTTACGTCGTATGGTATGGAGCTTTAAGAGGGGCAATAGGACTGGCTCTGGCTCTGATTGTAGCCGGCGTGGATGAGAGATTTATTGGCGAGGAGATCAGGAATCAATTCCTTTTCTATACTGCTGGTATTGTAACGCTCACCCTTCTTGTGAATGCGACTACAATCAAGTATCTGGTTAATTATTTGGGTCTTACCAAATTGACACCGGAAAAGCAGATGATGATCAAAAATTCACTTGAGTATTTAAGGAATAGTACGGAAAGAGCACTCGAAAAGATCAGGAAGAATCGTTATACAAATAAGGCAAACTTCGAAACTGTGATGGAATACCTTCCGGATACGCATGAGAAGTTCCCGAATATCGAGATCGGTATGGATACCTCCCTTTTTGAAACAAGAAGGAGGATTCTTGAAAAAGAAAAGAGCGCATATTGGTCTCTTTTTAAGGAGGGTTTGCTAGGTGCATCTGCGGTAAACCGACTTTCAGATGGAATCAATGAGATACTTGATGCCGGTGGAATGAAATCTCTTTCAGATCGTCAGGATCTGGAAGAAGAATGGAAAACTCCGAAGTTGCTGGGAACGGTTCAGTCCTGGCCATTTCTAAGAAGGGCTGCTCAACGATTCTTTTTCGAAAGACTGGCTGTGAGTTACGACAGCGCTATGGGTTTTGTTATGGCACAGGAAGAAACACTTAAGCTTGTGGATAGTATGGTCATCAGCGCCAGCGACGAGGAAGAGAAGCAAAAATTGGAAATTATTGAAAATGAGATCAATGAGAATAGAATTCACGGACTGACCTATTTGAGAAACATCCGAAACTCATATCCGGAGATCTACACGGCCATTTCCACACGTCAGGCTATCAGGGCTATGTTGAATGCTGAAAAGCATACAGTGGACCGACTGGTAAATAGAGGTAGAATTGATGGAGGAGAAGCAGAAAAAATGCATCATAGTATCGAGGCCAGGATGAAGAAACTTCTAGAATCACCTCCGGCCTTTGATATGCCTCAGTCTACCGACCTGCTTAGAGGAATCTCCTGGCTCAAGGATTTGGAAGAGAAGAAATTCAAAAAGGTCGTGGACATGTTCCAGAACAGGATCTATTCTGTCGATCAGGAATTGCTTAAGATTGATGGTAAAGACGAAGGCCTCTTTGTTATTGTGAGGGGTAAAGTAATTGTGTCGGTAGGAGACAAGGTCATAGATATTTTAGGACCGGGTAATGTTGTAGGGGAAATGTCAATTTTGACCCATAATCCACGTTCAGCTACTGTTACTGCGGAATCACCGGTAACAGCACTATGGATTTCTTCTGCGAACATGAGAAAGGCTATGGAAATCGCAGAGGAACTCGAGATGATGCTATGGGATTTCGCTAGTGCGCGATTCGTAGAGAATCTTCTGGGTACAATGGAACCTTACAACTTCTGGCAACAGGCCGAATTCCGCGACTGGATCACTTCTGGTAATATCTCTAGTTTGAAAGAAGGGAATACCGTTAAACTTGAAAATCAGGTAGGTGTTCTCCTGAGTGGTCAGGTATATAAGTCCGGTGAGAAAAAGAAAGCCGAAAGAGCACCCACGCTTCTTGATGACGGTGACATTATTGCCGAAGGAACTTCAAGGATATTCACGGCTACAATTTCGAATTCTTGATTTAGTTATTCCGAATGGAACTTTTTCATGCTTATAAGGTCGAGATTCTGAATAAAGAATTCAGGATTGGTAAGGAATTGCGGTCCAAGAAGATTGCACAGGTTGTCATGTTCGACTACCATGGTAATAAGATGGATACTCGTGATTATGGCCTTATCCAGAAAGAAGAAGTCTATCAAGCAATCAGTGAGGGAAAGGCCGTTGATCTGAACAATTGTTATGTAAAGGATTTCAGCCTTTCCGAATACAGAAAGTTGAATAATCTCAATGAGAATGATGTGGTGGAGATCTCGTCTATCACGGCAATGAACGCATTTTTTGATGCCGATCACAAAATCGATTTCTCTTATGCATTACTCAAAAGTGATTCAGAGGATTTTGTGAACACCATTTTTTCTTGCAATGAGCTATCCTTTGTTCAGACCAGGATAGAGGCAGTGAACCTCGATTTTACAAATGCCCGATTCCATTGTAAGAATGTGAACTTTCAATATGCCACTTTTCACGTAGTTGAGTTGAATTTTAAGGATGTCAAGTTTCAGTCTGATTCCATCTCTTTCATTAACTGTAATTTCAGTGATGGAAAAGAAAATTTCAGCGGAACCGACTTCGGCAATGCCAATGTGGCCTTTCAATTCGCGCGTTTTGGCGAAGGTGATATTTCATTTGAAAAAACACGCTTTTTCGGAAATAAGATTGATTTCAGCAAGGTGGAATTTGGCAAAGGTCGAGTTGATTTTCGACTTTCGACTTTTTGTGACGGAACAATTTCTTTCGATGAATGTGAATTAGAAGACGGCAAATTCAGATTCAGACGTTCCGAATTCGGTAAAGGACGAATTTCTTTTGAAATGGCTCAACTCAAGGGTGTTGAAGTTAATTTTGAACGATGTGAGTTCGGGAATGGAGAATTATCGTTCTTAAAGGCAGAAATCGGCACCATTAACCTCAATTCAGCGCAATTGAACAATCATGTTGATCTCAGAGTCAGTCATTGTGAATACATCGATTTGATGTCGACCATTGTCAGAGACATTGTAGATCTCTCAAATGAGAAAGACAGTGTGAGAATAGAGCAGATCAATTTCAGCAACATGAGGAATCTTGGTAGACTCTTCCTGGATTACTACGATAATGATGTTAAACGGTTGATTTACAGTCAGAAATTCACTTCAGTAAAGATGAAGGCAGAGCAGTTCAGATTGCTTAAGGAGGAATTTCGAGCCCTGGGACAGTATAACGATGAAGACAAGGCTTATCTGGAGTTTAAAAGACTGGAGCTGGAAGACCGAAGAATCCGCACCTTGCGTGAGAATAAGCTCAATGCAATCTGGTTTTACCCGGTTTATTATGGCGAGAAACTCATTTTCGATCAGATTGGACATTATGCTACCAACCCAATGAGAGTGCTCATAAGTATGATAATTGCCTTTATGAGCTTGACTTTCTGTCACTTAATACTAATGTTGACCACCAATTCAGATATCGTCTCGTCAGTGGATCATCCGGAAGAAGTTAGTTTATTCACAAAATCGATCTATCACAGTACGATAACCTTTCTCACCATAGGGTATGGCGACTATTTCCCTTCTGGGGCAATCCGCTGGTTGTCGGGAATAGAGGGCTTTATAGGACTTTTTCTTATGTCCTATTTCACGGTGGCCTTCGTGAGAAAAGTGCTTAGGTAAGCTGCCCTGACCGTGGGTATTGATTTCTTCCTAAATAATCTATATATTTGTTAGGATGCGTTAAATCTATCAAAACTAGCTATTGCCTATGAATAGACTTTTTACTGTTTTTACTTTCATTTTACTACTTTCAACCAACACATATTCATCAGAACATTTTAAGAGTAACGAAGCTGCAAGGCTGATTAGTGGGGCAGAGGAATTATATTTCAAATCGAATTCTTCCATACCGAGCTACATCCGATTTGCTGAGGACTTTCGTCCTGATGAAAGCGAATTTTTCAATTGGTTGAAAGAGGAATTCGAATTGAATCCCGAATTAAATTTTGAAATTTCCCGCGCATTTGCCACAAGGGATGGTATGCGTCATGTGGTTTATCAACCAACATTTCGTGATGCTCCTCTTGAATTCAGCAAATTGAGCCTTCACATTGAAAATGGGAAAGTAATTTCTGTTAGTGGAGATATCCCTGCAGATTTTTCCTCTTCCAATAATGCAACTATGAGCTCAGCTGATGCGGTAAATAATGCGCTCAAGGAAGTTAATGCCGAAACTTACAAGTGGCAGATCACTGAAGAAGAAAAATGGCTTCAGGAGCGCACAGGTAACAAATCGGCTACATTCTATCCGCAACCTGAACTTGTTTTGTTCCCGAATTTTCAGGGAAACAACAATGCTCATCGTTTTGCTTACAAAATGAACATTTTTGCCTCAGAGCCTTTTCTATCTGAGGATGTTTATATTGATGCGGAATCAGGAGCTGTGTTGTTCAGACACAATATGCTGAAGGAGGTTGATTCAACAGGATTGGCTCATACTGCATTCAGCGGACACCGGGAAATTACTGCTGATCATGTTGGTCAGGATTTCTATCTCCGTGAAAACGGAAGAGGAAATGGTATTCATACCTGGAATCTGAATCACAACACGAATTACAGCACAAGAACTGAGTTCACCGATGAGGATAACAACTGGATATATGCTCAGAGCGATCCTGATGTGTACGCAACTGATGCACATTGGGGAGTTGAACAGGGTTTTGATTATCTGCATGCTGCTTTTGGCAGAACGAGCATAGATGATGCCGGTTTTAAGCTTGAAGCTTATATTCACTACGGTGAGGCATTCAATGGCTCTTTCTGGGATGCTCAGAACAAGGTTATGGTCTTTGGTGATGGAAATAATAATCTCGTTCCCCATACTACGCTCGATATCGTAGGACATGAAATGGGTCACGGATTAACACAATTCACAGCTGATCTAATCAATATGGACGAATCAGGAGCTATCAGTGAATCTTTCAGTGATATTCTTGGAAATTGTATTGAGCATTTTGGCAAGCCTGGTCAATCGAGCTGGAGAATTGGTGAGGATAGAGGCAGCTTCTTGAGAGATATGTCTTTCCCGAATGCCAAGGATCATCCCGACACTTATATGGGTCAGTACTGGTATACAGGCACTTCAGATAATGGAGGTGTTCATACCAATTGTGGTGTTCAGAACTATTGGTTCTATCTTCTCAGTGAAGGTGGCAATGGTGTGAACGACAATGGTGATTCATACAATGTAACTGGTATCGGAAGGATGAATGCTGCATTGATTGCATATCGAACATTGACTGTTTATTTATCATCAACTTCAGAATATGAGGATGTGTCGTATTTCTCTACACTTGCTGCGAAAGACATCTTTGGTGCTTGCAGTCCGCAGCACGAAGCAACTGTTCTTGCATGGAATGCTGTAGGTATAAACAACGAATACATCGATCATACTGTTGCTTCGTTCACAGCTGATGATGTTGAGTATTGCAATTATCCATTCAGCATGGCCTTTATCAACACAAGTGTAAATGGTCTGTCATATTTATGGGATTTCGGTGATGGAAATACATCTACTGAGTTGAATCCTGTTCATGAATACACCGAGCCCGGCAATTATACGGTAACTCTTAAAGCCGATGGAGATGGTTGTGGTGAAGACATGCATATAATGAGTGATCTTGTTACAGCTACGGAGATTATTAGACCGGAAGCTGCTTCTACAACAGTTTTCAAAGGCGACAGTGTTCTGCTTCAGGCTACTGCTGAGAACGGTGAAATTCACTGGTATGCTGATGAAGATCTTCAGACTCTTTTAGGAAAAGGAAATACGTATCAAACTCCATCATTGGAGAATACGGTGACGTATTATCTGGAATCTGTAAGAGAAGGATTGGAGCATAGAATTGGACAGGATCTGGATATGGTAAGAAATCAATCGGGTTCTTATTCCTCAACAGCTGCGGGAATTTTGTTTGATGTTTACCAGGATGTTGTCATTAAGTCGGTCAAGGTTGATGCAGAAACTGGTGGAATTGCCACTTTCACTATACTTGACGATAATGGTGATCTTGTATTTAAAAAGGATGTTGATCTAGTTAGTGGAATTCAAAATGTTGACCTGAATGCTCAGTTGAGCAGTGGTCAGGATTACGAAATGCACTGCGACTTTGCCAGTGGCACTAAGAATCTTTGGTCATCGGACATTGCAGAATATCCTTATTATACAAGCGGATTGTTATCAATCTCTGGAAACACCAATGATTTGTCTTCTTATCCTTTCTTCTTTGACTGGGCTGTGGAAGAATTCAATTGTGAATCTGAAATGCATTCAGTTACTGTATCAGTGAAGGATATCAATGAGGTATCACTTCCTACATATAACTTCTATGTTGATAATAGTAATGGAATGAACTATTTCATTGATTTCTTCTTCAAGCAGAATTCAGTTGTGAAGTTTGGTCTGTATGGAATTAACGGACAACTGGTATTCGAAGTTGATAAGGACTATCCTAAAGGAGAAAATACTGTTGATGTAAACGACCTTCTCGGTTTGAATACTTACTCAACAGGAGTTTACTTCATTACCATCAGTGGTGGTGGTGTTGAAGAAACGGAAAAAATCGTGAATAAGGGTGGATCAAACTAAAGTGCTATCAAGCCTTCTATAGAGGCGGCACTTCGGTATTTTTCTACGACTTCAATTGCATTCAGCATCACTACTTTGATAGTGATGCTGATGTATTTTCCGCCTCTTGATTCGTTCATACTAATCTGAGCCCCTTCACCAAACATTGATTCCACCAGAGCTATTTTTCTGTTGTCGGCCGGAACAATGAACTTGAACATATAGACTGATGGCCATTCTGTGGTTTCGTTCAGTTTGTTCTCCAGTGAGCGCAAGAATTCCTCGTTTACTTCTCCCATCAGATTGAGTATAATTCATTAATAACCTGCCTCAGGTTTTCAAGAAGCTTTTTCCTTTCAATATCACCTTCTTCATCTATAGCATCGCTCAACTGATAGGTGGCATCCAGAATGGCCTGCTCTTCAAATCCGGTATCGTAACTTTCGATAACAGTGCTGACTTCGATGATTGTCATGTAATCTCCACTTACTGCAATGCTGATCAAATCTTCAAAATATTCAGTTGAGTCCAATGAAGACTGCCAAAGAATAGAGATCAATTCACTTCTTTTCTCAATAAAGTCCTCATTGTGAATAGCTTCTATGAAGTAGGTTAGCTCAGCCTGGTTCTTGGTGTCAACGAAATATTGAAAAAGTGCATCAGAAAGCTCCATAGCACGGCTTTCCACCCATCTCCTGATGAGATGAGGAGTCAATCCAGCTAAAGCAATTTGACGATATTCAGCTAATTTCTTGATCAGATTCTGATCACTGAGATTTTCAAGTTCTTTTACTTGTTCCGATAATTTTTTTACTTCTTCTTGAGTCAAGGCTTGATTTATTGAGATTGCAAAGGTAAGGCTTTTCGATTTCCGATTTAGGAATTGCGATTCCCTATTCGGTCAGAGATTTGATCAGTACCTGGCTCCGAATATTAGACTTCCGATTCTTACCATGTTGCTGCCTTCTTCTATGGCAATCTTATAGTCTCCCGTCATACCCATGGAAAGAATGTTGAAGTCGCTTTTACCGATCTTTCCAGAAACTTTGTCAAACAGGTTCTTGAGTCCGCGGAATTCTTCTCTGACCTGATCTAAATCTTTTGTATTGGTTGCCATTCCCATGAATCCGCGAATATTTATGTTGGTATATTCCTTCAGAGTTTCGTTTTCAAAGAGGGGCAAGACTTCATTTTGATCAAATCCAAATTTCGTTTCCTCATCGGCAATGGATACTTGAATAAGGCAATCTATTATCCGATTATTTGATGCAGCTCTTTTATTGATTTCTTTCAGAAGCTTCATTGAATCAACTCCGTGAATTAGATGAACAAAGGGTGCAATATACTTGACCTTATTGGTCTGTAGGTGGCCAATGAAATGCCACTGTATGTCTTTGGGCAATGTTTCCCATTTCGAAACCAGATCCTGAACTTTGTTCTCTCCGAAGTCCAAATGCCCAATTTCATAAGCCGATAATATGTCCTCATTCGGTTTGGTTTTAGAAACGGCAACCAGGGTAATATTCTCGCCAAGTTCCTGTCTCAGCTTCTGTATGGCTTCCTGAACGGGCATTATTCGATGGCTTCGTCTTCCAGGCTGTAGATGGTCAATCCAGTCATAAGTTTAGGTTCGATCCATGTGCTTTTCGGGGGCATGACTTCACCGGAATCAGCAATGTTCTTCAACTGATCTATGGTAACTGGGTATAGCGAGAATGCGACTTTCATTTTTCCTGAATCCACCATTCTTTTTACCGGCTTAAGATCTTCTATTCCACCCTTGTAAGAGATCCTGTCGTCGTGACGAGGATCTGATATACCCAATATTGGCTTCAGAATGTTCTCTGTCAGAATTGAAGTATCGAGATGCTCGGACGGATGATATGGGTCGTAAGTATCATCTTTTGGATGTAGGGAATACCAGTAATCTCCAAGGTACATTGAAATGTCGTGAAAGGCTTTAGGCTCATAAATACCTTTGCTTTTCTTGGTCACAATGAAATCTTTTTCAAGCTTTTTCAGAAATTCTTCTTCAGTCAAACCATTGAGATCTCTTACCAGCCTGCTGAATTGAAGTATTCTGATATTGTCTTCCGAAAAGAAAATACCCATGAAATAGTTAAATCCTTCTTTACCCGTATAGTCCGCTTTCTTTTCCCTTCGCTCTTTTCCGAGAAGGGCAGAGGAGGCTGATCTGTGATGACCATCGGCAATGTAAACCTTTGGGATTTGCTCAAAATAACCCTGGATCTGATGAATATCGTCAATATCAGCAATTACCCAGAACATGTGTCGAACACCATCAACGGTGGAGAAATCATATTCGGGTCGAACTCCAATTACCTTTCTGACAACCTCTGCAACCTTTTCAGATCTGGGGTAAGTCATACAAACGGGTTCAGCATTGATGTCAACGATCCTCAAATAGTTTTTTAATTTCTCCTCCCTCATGGAGAGTGTAGCCTCATGTTTCTTGATCACTCCATCTTCATAGTCGTCGATTGAAATACAAGCAACCAGACCGGTATATGCATAATCATCTCTTACCTGCTGGTAGATATAAAAACATGGATTCTCATCTTTCGCATAGATGCCCTGATCCGTGAAATCAACGAATTTCTCCTTGATCTTTTTGAGGCCCTGCGGTGTAACCTGATTTCCGGGTTCTCTGTTCCTGAACTCAGGATTGATCACATGGAGAAAACTGAATGGGTTTTTAGTCAGTTTCTGGTATAATCCATTACGGGAATAACTGATGTATGACCTTGACGCGGCAAGGTGGACTTTATCCCTGGTAGGTCGTAAAGCCCTGAAAGGTATGATCTTCGCCAATTCTCGATATACTTAAGCTCGACTAAGCCGGCTGAAAGGTTTCTATGATCTGCTGAGCTAATTCGGTTCCAACTCTGGCCTGAGCTTCTTTTGTCGCAGCACCGGTGTGCGGTGTAAATGAAATTTTCTTGTGAGAAAGAAGCTCTTGTCTTGGTGTGGGTTCATTGGCAAATACGTCCAATGCAGCACCGGCAATTTTACCACTTTCCAGTGCTGAAAATAAGGCACTTTCGTCTATAATTCCACCTCTTGAAGCATTGACCAACACAACTCCGTCTTTCATGATGTTGATCTCTTTTTCGCCGATCACCGGACTACCATCTGCTTGCGCTGGAGTGTGAAGAGTGATAAAGTCACTGTTTTTAAGCACTTCGTCCATTTCCACAGTGCTAAGAGTAATCTTAACCGGCTCTGAATCAAAGAATTCCAGATAGATTTCCTTCGTCATAGGAATGGCGTCATAAGCGATCACCTTCATGCCCATTCCCAGTGCATATTTAGCAACCGACTGACCAATCCTTCCAAAACCAACAATTCCAATAGTTTTACCTCTTAACTCCGTTCCTTTTGAATAAGCTTTCTTCAATGTGGCAAATTCAGTAGATCCTCTTACCGGCATTTCTCTGTTCGAATCATAAAGAAATCTGGAAACGCTGAATAAATGAGCAATAACAAGTTCGGCTACCGATTGAGAAGATGCACCCGGCGTGTTTATCACTTTGATACCCTTAGATCGTGCGTAATCCACGTCTATGTTATCCATACCAACACCACCTCTTCCGATAAGTTTAAGACCCGGACAAGCGTCAATCAGATTTTCTCTCACTTTGGTCGCACTTCGAACCAAAAGCATTTCAATTCCTTCATTGTTGATGTGGTCGATCAGAGAATCCTGGTCAACCTTATCTGTCAATACTTCAAAGCCTGCATCTTGCAGAGCTTTTGCACCTTCAGGTGCAATACCATCGTTTGCTAATATTTTCATTTATCCGTGTTTTTGAGCGAATTCTTTCATTACATCTACCAGAACCTGCACACTGTCAATCGGCAAGGCATTGTAGATTGAAGCCCTGTATCCTCCAACTGAGCGGTGACCTTTCAATCCATTGATATTTGCAGCTTTCCACATTTCATTGAACGAAGCTTCCAAAGAATCATCATTTAATTTAAAAGTCACATTCATATTCGATCTGTCGATCTTGTCCTCAACTGTTCCGAAAAACAATGGGTTTTCATCAATTTCCTGATAGAGTAAGGCAGCTTTGGCCTCATTTCTTCTTTCAATTTCTGCAACACCACCGATCGATTTCATCCAGCGAAGGGTAAGCATGGTAACATATACCGAGAATACCGGTGGAGTATTGTACATTGAATCCTTGTCGATGTGAGTCTGAAGATTCAATATATTGGGAATATCTCTTCTCGTCTTGCCTAATGAACTTTCCTTCACAATGTATACAGTGGCACCGGCAGGCCCCAGGTTTTTCTGGGCTCCGGCATAGATCATGTCGTATTTCGAAACATCCACTTCTTTGCTCATTATGTCAGATGACATATCGCAGATCAATGGACATCTGACTACGGGTGTTTTCTTGAATTGAGTTCCGTAAATCGTATTGTTTGAAGTGTAATGGTAGTAGCTTGCATCCATTGGAACACCCAATCCTTTGGGGATGTAGGAGAAGTTCTTATCCTCTGAACTACCGATTACCTTGATATCTCCAAGCAGTGAAGCTTCCTTGATGGCCTTGCTCGACCATGTTCCCGTATTTACATAAGCAGCCTCACCGTCTTTTTTCATGTAGTTATGAGCTGCAATAAGGAATCCCAAACTTGCACCTCCCTGAAGAAACAAAACTTCATATCCTTCCGGGATATTCATCAATTCCTTCACAAGACTTCTGGCTTCTTCCATCACATCAATGAAGTCCTGACTTCTATGAGAGATCTCAAGAAGAGATAAGTTGAGGTTGTTGAAATTTAATACAGCTTGAGAAGCTTCCTGAAATACTGAATCTGGCAGAATGCACGGACCAGCACTGAAATTATGAACTTTGGCCATTAAAATAGTTTTGTGTTCAAACCATGCGCTATAACATCTAAAAGCGCTCTTTTTTTATCGCTGCAAAACTATACTTTTTTAAATTCTGGGCAATGACCGATCATGTTAAGGAATTGTAATCTTTTAGGACTATTCAGAGCTCCAAAATCCTATGTTTAAGTCATGCTCATTTTAAATATCCTCCGGCCAGATCTTTCCTTCAATTTTGTCCTGTTTCTGATGAATAGAGAATGACAGGTCACTTCCTTGCTCAAGACTGTAAAAGACCAATTCAATACCATTATTTTCCCGATACACTTTAAGCAGAAATTTCTCGTGCGACATCACCTTTTGAATATTCAAGGCCTCAAGCACAGAGCCAGAAACAAGTTTGTCATTTCGGTCGAGGATTTCAAATGATGTACTCTTATTGGTCGTATAATTGAAGACTTTTACTGTTTTCAAGGAATAATCAATACCTATCTTCAACTTATGATCCAGCAAGCTATGATTTCGGTCTTTCACCATTTCAAGGCCGTTTGCTTCCAAAGTGACAAACATTGAACCATAGGGATTTTCTATTTCATTCTGTGCATTCATCAATGTAGATACACCTAAAATGAGGACGACAATGTATTTTTTCATGATTATTGTTTTCACCAAATTTCAGTTGGGATGAAAGAAAAATTGCAGACATTGAATGTCTATTCGTTTGAAGAACTTGATCTATTTGAACGTAGCTTTGGAGAGGAAATTATTTGTGATCAAACATTAAATTATTTCTAAGGAAATTCTTATATTTGCGCCCTCAAAAAATTTGACAGATGAAAAAAGGGATACATCCGGATAATTACAGATTGGTTGTTTTTAAGGACATGTCGAACGACTATATGTTTCTTTCAAAATCAACTGCAGAATCTAAAGAAACCATCAAATACGAAGATGGAAATGAATATCCTTTGGTAAAACTCGAGATCTCGCATACATCTCATCCATTTTACACTGGTAAAATGAAACTTGTTGATACTGCAGGGCGAGTTGATAAATTCAGAAAGAGATACGAGAGACACAAGAAGTAATAATCTTTTTCTTAAGAAATTTGAATCCCGTTATGGTAAGTCTGTAACGGGATTTTTTATTTTAATTTAGCCGAAAGCAGCGAAATGAACTACATCCTTTTCGACGATCGTCAGCGAGAAAACTTTCTTCCTCTGAGTTATACCAATACGTTGGCAGATATGCTCTTTGGTATGTTTACGAACCGACAGAGATGGCAGAGATTTCTCCAGACAGAAGTATCAAGTTTGACGGTCCCTCATCTGAGAGAAAAGTTTCCCACTGCAAATCAGAACGAGAATATCCTGATCAATTCGCGTCTCATTCCATCCGCAGATCTTTTAAAGGAAATTACGGGAATGGAAAGCGGTAGCAAGATCACTCATGATGGTGTTGTAATTGCGATGCGGGTAAAATCCGAGCAGGTTGATAAGATCAATTCAAATGATTCAATCGACAGTTATTATGAGTCCGTCGATGAGGTAGAATTGATGTCTGTTAGATCCAATTTTGAAGTATCACTCATTGAGAATCTTTGGGATTTTTTCAAGATGAATGGTGATATGTTCTCCAGAGATCTATCACTCTTAAATAAGGATGATTTCAAAAAGAAAATTGGGGAAGGCAATACATTCCTGGGCGACGAAATATATATTCATAAGAATGCCATAATAAATGCTGCTATTCTCAATTCGAACAGCGGTCCGATCGTTATTGATGAAGGTGCTGAAGTAATGGAAGGCAGTATTATCCGAGGTCCGTTTTACCTTGGTAAACATTCATCGGTGAAGCTAGGTGCCAAGATTTACGGTCCAACCAGCATTGGAGAACACTCAAAAGTTGGAGGTGAGGTAAATAACTCCATTGTGAACTCTTATAGTAATAAAGGACACGATGGTTTCATCGGCAACAGCGTGCTCGGTCAATGGTGCAATTTGGGCGCGGATACCAATACTTCAAATTTGAAGAACGATTATTCTGTAGTTAAGCTCTGGAATTATGACAAGCAGTCATTTGTCAAAAGCGGATTGCAATTCCTGGGTCTGGTTATGGGAGATCATTCAAAATGTGGTATTAATACCATGTTCAACACGGGTACCGTCATTGGTGTATCATGTAATCTATACGGTGCTGGATTCCAGCCAAACTTCGTTCCTTCATTCTCTTGGGGTAAGCCAGGCTCATTTACTACTTACCAGTTTGAGAAGGCCATGCAGGTTGCTTCTAAGGTCATGGAAAGACGAAATATCGACCTTGATGGCAAGGAAACAGCGGTTCTCAAAGCGGTTTTTGAGCAGTCGGAAGACATGCGAAACAAATTTCATTAACGACATATTTTCCAAAAGAAACATTTTGGCACGGTCATTGTATAAGCTATAATGACGGTGGTCTGATTTTCGTTCAAGAGACTACTGACATTTTGACTTAAAAGATACATGAAAGATTCATTTGATTTAGAGAAATTATTGCTGGGAGGACCATTGGAAGAGGAAGCAGAGTTTATTCCGTTGATGACCAATGAGGATGAAGAGCAGATGAATGCAGAGCAGTTGCCTGCCGAATTGCCAATTTTACCATTAAGAAATACAGTTCTTTTCCCTGGTGTGGTAATACCAATTACAGTGGGCAGGGATAAATCCATAAAATTGATCAGGGATGCCAATTCGGGGGACAAATTGATCGGTGTTGTGGCACAGCTGGATGAAGATGTAGAAGATCCCGCCATGAAAGATCTTTATGTTGTAGGAACCATGGCCCGACTGATCAAACTGTTCAGAATGCCGGATGGTAATACGACAGTCATCCTACAGGGAAAGAAAAGATTTAGACTGGCCCGGGAAGTAGCTACGGATCCTTACATGCGAGCTCAGATCGAACCTTATCCTCATGAGGAAGTTCCGAAATCTTCAAAATTTGATGCCCTTGTTTCTTCTTTAAAGGACATGGCCCTGAAGATCATTGAGCAGTCTCCGAACATTCCTACGGAAGCCAATTTTGCCATAAAGAATATTGACAGTCCTTCCTTCATGATCAACTTCATTGCATCCAATATGACGTTGACCGTGGAAGAGAAACAAAGTCTTTTGGAAAACCAAGACATAGAGAAAAGGGCAACAGTCTTGCTGAAGCACATGACGAAGGAACTTCAGATGCTTGAACTGAAGAATGATATACAGTCGAAGGTTCGCCATGATATTGACCAGCAGCAAAAAGAATACTTCCTTCATCAGCAGATGAAACAGATCCAGGAAGAGTTGGGTGGAAATCCTCAGGACGAAGAGATCAATGAGTTCAGAAAGAAAGCAGCCGAAAAGAAATGGCCAGCCAAGGTTGGCGAAAGGTTTGAAAAAGAACTGCAAAAACTGCAGAGAATTCACAGTGCTTCAGCTGAATACAGCGTTCAATTAAACTATCTAGAGTCCCTTATTGAATTGCCTTGGAGTAAAGTTTCGAAGGACAATTTCGACCTGAAAAGAGCGAAGAAAATTCTCGACAGAGATCACTACGGTCTGGATAAAGTGAAAGACAGAATCCTTGAACACCTTGCGGTTTTGAAGTTGAAAGGAGACATGAAGTCGCCCATTATCTGTTTGTACGGACCTCCGGGAGTGGGTAAAACATCTCTTGGGAAATCAATTGCCGAGGCTTTGGGAAGAAAATACGTTCGTATGTCAGTTGGTGGGGTGAGAGACGAAGCTGAGATTCGAGGGCATAGAAGAACTTATATCGGTGCAATGCCGGGAAGGATACTTCAAAACCTTAAAAAAGCCGAGTATTCAAATCCGGTTTTCGTCTTAGATGAAATCGATAAGATCGGCAATGACTTTCATGGCGATCCGTCTTCTGCCTTACTTGAAGTACTGGATCCTGAGCAAAATTTTGCGTTCAACGATCACTTCATTGAACTGGATTATGACCTTTCAAATGTTCTATTCGTTGCAACAGCGAATTCTCTGGGAACCATTCAGCCAGCATTGCGAGATAGAATGGAGATCATTGAGATCAACGGATACACACTTGAAGAAAAGGTTGAGATCGCAAAAAGACACTTAATTCCGAAACTGATAGAAAATCATGGATTAAAGAAAAAGGATATTTCTCTTTCTAAATCGATAGTTGGGTATATCAGCGAGAATTATACACGTGAATCAGGTGTGCGTGGACTTGAAAAGAAGTTGGCCAAAGTGGTGCGTCATGTTGCCAGATGCAAGGTAACTGAGGAGGACTACAACGATAAGATGACGAAGGAGGATATTGGAAAGATCCTCGGACCGGCGCATTCAAAAGATAAATATCAGGGCAATGAAGTTGCCGGAGTTGTCACAGGATTGGCTTGGACACCTGTTGGTGGAGACATTCTCTTCATTGAATCATCTTTAAGCAAGGGAAAAGGCAAGCTGACTCTTACCGGTAACCTTGGTAATGTAATGAAGGAGTCTGCGACCATTGCCCTTCAGTATATTAAATCTAAGCACAAGGAATTCGGCCTTCCGGCTGAGATCTTCGATAAATGGGATATTCATATTCATGTTCCTGAAGGAGCGACTCCAAAAGATGGTCCTTCTGCCGGAATTACCATGTTGACCAGTTTGCTTTCCATTTTCACTCAGAGAAAAGTGAGGAAAGGCCTGGCCATGTCCGGTGAGATCACTCTTCGCGGCAGAGTTCTGCCTGTAGGTGGAATTAAAGAGAAAATTCTAGCTGCCAAGAGGGCTGATATCAAGGAGATCATTTTATCTGCTGACAACAAGAAGGACATTGATGAGATCAAACCTGAATATCTGAAAGGTTTGAGTTTTCATTACGTGACGGAAATGTCAGAGGTATTGGATTATGCCTTGCTCGGCCAAAAAGTGAAGAACGCCCAGCTTATCAATTAGGATTGCTTTTTTTCCGATTTAAATGTTGAGCTCCGTAAAATAAAAGCTCCATTAATTCGTATGTTTAGAGGATTGTTTTTATGAGGAAAAGCCTTTTATTTTCATTCTCCATCCTCTTCATGTGGACTGTGCAAGCGCAAATCGGCGGAAGTTATACTTATGCCTTTCTCGACATGCCGAATACTGCAAGGATCACCTCCATGGGTGGAAATCTGATCACTTTTAAGGATCGGTATCCAGGACAAGCATCCGATAATCCCTCTTTGCTTCATTCAGCACAGGACAGAAGTATTACGCTTTCTTATCTGTCGTATTTCGCCGACATAAGCAACATGTTTGCTTCCTACACCTTCGATAATAAGATAGGAACCTTCAATGCGGCCGTGAAATATCTCGATTATGGCAGTTTCAGGGAGGCAGACGCGGGAAATAATGAACTTGGCACATTCTCAGCAAGTGAAGTAGCTTTTATCGCCGGTTACGGAAGAGCTTTAGATTCCAGTTTTTCTGTGGGTGCCAATGTGAAATTCATATACAGCAATCTTTATCTGTATAATTCTACAGGGCTTGCCTTCGACCTTTCGGCCACCTATGAGATCAAGAAATCAAGGTTTCTGGCTACCATGCTCATTAAGAATATGGGCTTTCAAATCAAGCCTTACATACCGGGACAACAGGAATCACTTCCCTTTGACATTCAATTCGGAGTTTCAAAGCAATTCCAGAACATGCCTTTTAAATTCTCGCTTGTGGCTCATAACCTGGGAAGAGGTGATCTGACATATACCTTACCTGAAGAAAGCTCATCGGGATTTGGGGAAAGCAGTGGGCAGGACAATTCCAGTACTTTTGAAAATGTGATCCGACATTTTATTGTTGCGGCTGAGTTTCTTCCCGACAAGAATTTTAATTTTAGGATCGGATATAATTTCCAGCGCAGGAGAGAAATGCAATATGCTGAGAGGCCCGGCACTGTGGGTCTTAGCTGGGGTTTTGGATTGAAGGTCTCGAAGTTCAAGTTTAGTTACGCGCGAAGCGCCTATCACTTGTCGGGTTCACCGAACCACTTTACCGTTGTTACCAAACTCTCCGACTGGAAAAAGTCATAACATGAAGGACATTGTAATAGCCATTGACGGCTTCTCGAGTTGCGGAAAAAGTACATTGGCTAAAGGACTGGCGAAGGCCTTGAAATATCGTTATATCGATACAGGAGCCATGTACAGGGCAGTCGCATTATACAACATGCGAAAAGGAAATCTCGGAGTGAATACCTATAACCGTGAAGCCATCATTGAGGCATTGCCAGAAATTTCTATTGATTTCAAATACAATGCAGAGTCAGATCAAAACATAACACTTCTTAATGGGGAGAACGTAGAGGACGAAATCCGCGACGTTCCGGTTTCTCAACAGGTTACCAAGGTAAGTCAGATCCCGGAAGTGAGAAAAGTCTTGGTGGAACAGCAACAGGCCATGGGAAAGAAAAAGGCCATTGTTATGGATGGGAGGGATATAGGAACTCGTGTTTTTCCTAATGCCGAATTGAAACTATTCGTAACTGCCGACCTTGAAGTCCGTGTTCAAAGAAGAGTGAAGCAGTTGACTGATAATGGAGTGGAGGTGAATGAAGAGGAAATTCGTGAAAACCTTGCTCAAAGAGACTATGACGATGTTCATAAAGGAGAGAATCCTCTCAAACAGGCAGAAGATGCCGTGGTACTGGATAATACCCATATCGGAGTAGAAGAGCAGTTTAATAGTGCCCTGGAACTTGCCCGGAAGGCAATTGATGTTTAGTCTATAAGGCTATAAGGTTATAAGCCAATAAATCAATAAACCAATAAACTAAAAAACCAATTACTCCTATCTTTATTCCACAACCGAACGTCATATGTGGGATTTCATAGGTTTTACAGTCAAGTTATTTTCTTCCATCATCTTTGTCATTTTCCAACAGGGCTTCGTTGTTTTTATTGGATTTATTCTATATAGCCAAACTGCACCATGGGCTGGATATCTAGTCTGGTCCTTGGTATTTCCAATGTTTTATTTAAACTACCTCACAGTGAAGTACATTTTCAAATATGGATTTGTAGACTTCATTACCAAGAACGCCGATACATCTGAAATTGATGTGAAACAAGATGAAAGGATTTGGCCAAAAGATTAATCTATCTTTAAATGATCAATTTCATGTAAACCTGCAAGAACAAAAAGCAAAATATGGATAAGGCACTGCAAACAATGATTGACAATATGCCCGAGAAAACGGGCAAGTCACTTGAAGAATGGAAAGAGCTTCTGAAAAAGCAATCCTTTGACAAACATTCAGAAGCAGTGAAGTTTCTAAAAGAGCAATACCAGGTTACTCATGGATTTGCCAATACCATTGTGAGTCTGTCCAAAGAAGATAATTCATCGGAAGAAGATTTGGTTACTGAACAATACAAGGGAAAAGAAAACCTGGTATCCATCTATGATGAATTGATCCAATATGTGACTACATTGGGAAATGATGTAACAATCACACCAAAAAAGGGTAGTGTGAGCATTATTAGGAAAAGACAGTTTATCCTGATCAAACCAGCAACTAAATCTCGCATTGATCTCGGTTTCAAATTGAAGGATAAAGAGTTTACCGATCGATTAGAAAACTCGGGGCCATTTGGTACAATGTGCACACACAGAGTTCAACTGACAGAAAAGAAAGAAGTGGATACTGAATTGAAAGCATGGATCAAGGAAGCATATGAAAAGTCTGTTTAAAGCGTTATAGATTCATGAAAAAGAATAAAATAATTCGAGTAGGGGCAATCCTCATGTTTTCTTTCCTGATTGTCTCCTTTGTATTGTATAAGTCTAATAATGAGACAGATATAAATAGTTCTGCAGAGCTTTCAAAGAATGCGCCAATGAATCAGATCGATTCTCCGCCGGTTAAAAAAGCTGATTCGCAACGGCTCAGTCCTGCGATGATCTCAACCTCAAAATCAATGATCATATCTGAGCCAAAGTTGAAGTTCGAGCCTGATTCTGTTCAAAAAGAGGGCGGGAAGAACGAAAAACCTGAGGAATAATTTATGCCTGATTACCTGAAAATATTTGAGGGTACATTGATCAGCATCGCTTTTCTGTGTCTGGTTTTCATTCCTATGGAAAAGATCTTTCCTGCCAATGAGAATCAAAAAATATTCCGTCGACACTGGCATACCGATCTCTTTTATCTTCTTGGACAGTACCTTCTTTGGGGACTGCTTGTGTTATGGGTCTTAAGTTATTTCAGTTTCTGGTTGGATGAGATTGTACCGGAAAGTTTTAGAAAAATGCTTCGTTCTCAACCATGGTGGTTGCAAGTCATTGAAGTTGTATTCTTAAGTGATTTCTTGATATACTGGGGTCATCGCTTGCAGCACAGGGTTGATTTTCTTTGGCGGTTCCACAAAGTTCATCATAGCGCAAAGCAATTGGATTGGCTGGCTGCACACAGAGAACACCCATTGGACTCGGTTTATACCATTGGATTGATCAATCTTCCCGCCTTTGTTTTGGGATTCCCTCTGGAAACCATTGCCGGATTGATTGCATTTCGTGGCATATGGGCCATATTCATTCATTCGAATGTTCGTTTACCTATTGGAAAATTGCGTGTATTGATAGGTTCGCCGGAATTGCATCATTGGCATCATGCGAAAGACAGGGATGCAGGCAATTACGCCAATATCTCGCCCCTAATGGATGTTATTTTCGGCACCTATACTTGTCCTGACCACGAACCGCTAGAATATGGGATAGAAGAGGACTTTCCCGAAGATTACCTGGGACAATTGGCCCATCCAATGATACCGGATAAATTGACAAAGGATTTTATTCGTCATTGAACTTCGATAGGTCTGAGGTCATTCAGATCTATAAAATCTTGGACAGCCACAATGCTAAATGATAAGTTATAAATTATAAATTATTAATATAAAATAGAATGAAGTCATGGCGTGAATTCAAAAGCCATTTATCATCTATAATTTATAATTTGGAAAAAGCTTTTCCATCCGGCAATTCAAACACTTCCAGATCGAAATACTGAACAGCAGCGATCGCATGATCAAAAACATCTGCCATTATGTATTCATAGTTTTTCCAGCGTTTGTCTACCGTAAAGCAATACAGCTGAAGCGGAATGCCCATTTCAGATGGTGGCATGTGTCGAACCATGATCATCATCTTTTCATTTATTCCGGAATGATGCTGTAGGTATTCTTCAAGATACTTTCTAAATACACCAAAATTAGTAAGGTTTCGACCATTGATCATGGTGATTTTATCGACTTCATGTTTGGTATTGTAAGTATCAATGTCTTTTTGCTTTTTCTCCAGATAGGGTTTAATGATGGATATGCCTTTCAATTTTTCGACATCTTCATCGGTGAGAAACTTAATGCTGTCCTGTTTTATATGAACCGACCTTTTTATACGTCTGCCATCTGATTCCTGCATTCCACGCCAGTTCTGGAAGGCATCTGAGATCATGGCATATGTTGGGATGGTCGTGATGGTTTTATCGAAATTCTGAACCTTCACCGTGGCCAGGTTGATCTCTATGACGTCTCCATCGGCACCGTATTTTTCGAAGGTGATCCAGTCCCCGATATGAACCATGTCGTTAATAGACACTTGAATACTTGCAACAAAACCTTTGATCGAATCTTGAAAAACCAAGATGATGACAGCCGAAGCAGCTCCCATTGCGGTAAAGAACTTCCATATTGGAGTGCCTGTGATCACGGCCAGTGAAGTAACGGCACCAATGATCCATGCGAAGATCATGAAGACCTGGATGTAACTGTCGACCGGTTTGTCCTTCATGCTTTCAAGTGTCCGGAAATAAGACTTGAAGCTGTTCAACAAGCTTCGGACGATCCAGATAACCAGAAGAATGGTATAAACCTCAACTGTTTTATGAGCAAGATTCCCCAGGTACTTAAAATCAGTGAATATGACAGGTAGGAATTCAAAAATTATCACTACTGGAATGATCCTTGATATGTACTTCGGAACATTATTTTCTACGATGAAATCGTCGAGTTTGGTTTTCGACCTTTGAGCCACAACATTAATGCCCCTGATAAGTACCCTCTTTATTACAATGTCGATGATGACAATGAGAATAATCAGAGCGATCAATTCTATTCCAAGACTGACATATTTGGCCATACCAGCAGAGAGACCAAGAGAAGTGAGATAATCGAAGATCAGGTGTTTGTATTCGAACATAGGGCTGATTGTAAATTATAAGGATAAATTATCAATGAATTCTTAGGCAAACAACTACATTTTTTAAATACAATGCGTCATGTTCTGAAATTAGGCCTTCAGTAGATCTTCAATTACATTTAATTCGAAAGAGGTCTCAATGTTTGTGCACGACTCCCTCATTTGTGATCGCCATGTATTTGCAATTTCCGGAAGTTTGTCCCCAGAATTTTCCCAGGTCATTTTATCGGGCCACAACGCATAAGCCATGTAATTTCCAAATTCATTCTTATGTAACCTCGACCCCTTGCTTCCTTCATGCAGGAATATGAGCAGTGTAAGTTCCCTCCATGCTTCAACAAAGGTCTCTTCTTTTCCAGGTATCACTTCGAAAGTGTATATAACAGCGAACATGTTTCTGGTGATTGGTGGTTGGTGATTAGTGAATGGTGATTAGTGAATGGTGATTGGTGTTAATAATCCATAGTTCATTGATCATAGTTCTCACTTCACCCCTCAATTATTAATTATTAACTATTAATTATTAACTACATGCCGTATCCATATTTCTCAATCTTCACGATCTTGCCTTTTCTGTCGAGGATCATGACATAATTATAACCCAAAATGGGTGTACTGACACTACCCAAAAAGACATCGGTGTAGGATTTAGGATATTCTTTTAATTCTTCTGAATACCAGTGAGTTGGACCTTTGTTTTTCTCCATGATGACCTGGAAGAGGCTGTCATCCATATTGATATAGTGCCCTTCGGGAAAATGCTCTTTAATTCTTCTTTCTACCTGTTTTTGAGTCGGTTGGTCAACTCGCATAACCTCCAATCCATCTTCTCTCTCTTCCAACACATGGGCAAAGTAAGTTTCAAGTGTCTCATTCGTCACATACTTCTTCGGCGGTGAGTAATAAATGATCTGGGCGAATATGAGGCCAATTAAAAAGTTCATCTATGATTTAAATGAAATTAGTTCTTCGTAAAACTTTGGAACCGGTAAACCAATGACATTATAAAAGCAGCCTTTGATCTCTTTTACACCAATCAGACCGATCCATTCCTGAATCCCATATGCACCGGCTTTATCGAGCGGTTTGTAATGTTTGACATAGTCCTTGATCTCATCTTCCGTCAAGTCCCTGAAATGCACCTGTGTTGTTTCAGAAAAGGTTTTTGTTTTCTTTTCAGTCATGAGGCACATACCGGTGGTTACTTCATGCCATTTTCCAGAAAGACTTGAGATCATTTCAATGGCTTCTTTTTTATTTTCTGGTTTTCCAAGTATGTTTCCATCGGAAAGAACAAGGGTGTCTGCCGTGATGATCATTTCTTTTTTCTTCAAACTCGATCTCAGACTTTCTGCCTTTTGTTCTGCCAGATACTGAGGCATCATTGATATGTCCACGTTATCATTGATGACCTCCTCATACAGTGAAAAGCGGGTCTTGAATTTTAAACCGAGTTGGTTGAGCAGATCCTTTCTTCGAGGAGATTTCGATCCAAGGATGAATTTGTGCTTTTTGTTGAATTTGTCGATCACCTAGCTAAGGTAATACACAATGGCGAAAATCAAACCGGCCAGCATGATCCATTTAAGTCCGGTTGATACCTGATGAAAATCTTTGTCGATCCTCGCCCGGGTCAATTTGAATGCAAGAGCGCCTGTCGGAACAAATACAAAGATGAATAGATAGATGCTTGTGATGTAATTAACGAAGGCCAGATAATAAAGCATCAAAAGAATTAATAGAAGGAAGAACATGAAGAATATGAAGGCCGTCCAACGAGCTGCCTCAATACCCATTACTGCAGGAAACGTGGTTTGTCCCTGACTGAGATCGCCTTCCAGGTCTTCCATGTCTTTGACCTGTTCCCGGATAAAACTGACCAGAAAAGCCAAAAAACCAAGGAAATATATGGGTGTTGATTCAAAGTCCATTGTGAAAGTTTCGAAGCCGTAGTCGAAGGTCAAAGGCAGGATAGGGATGGCTCCACTTAATACAGCGATAACGAAATTTCCGAGTAAGGGAGTCGATTTCAGATTTGTGGAATACATCAACAGAATGGCAATGACGGCAAGAGGTATGGTGAGTAATTGGTAATTACGAATGTCATTGCAGATCCAGAAAGCAAGAAGGAAACCAATGGCATTGGCTGAGATGTATGAAATGTATATAGTTCGTCTTGGAATAAACGGAATAACGCCTTCCTTCTGATTGGCTGCATCACTTTCCGCATCCATCCAGTCATTAATTATATAACCACCGGCCATTACGAAAATGAGCGACAAATTCACCGTCATCATGTGTCTTAACCGTAGATTACTGGAAATATCCGCCGCTTCAAATGCAGGTATAATGAGGAAATAATATGAAATGAAAATGGTAAGAACGGTGATAATCAGGTTTGGCCACCGAACCGATAGAAATATTCTGGTGAGATCGCGGATCAATGCGAGTGGTAATGATTGGAAATTGAATCCGACATCAACTTATAGATCTCCATGATCTCAGGATATTCCTTCAGCATTTGCATGTGCTCATCAAGGATTTCCTGATCTTTTCTTTTTGCCGGACCTGTTTGCATTTCAGAGGCATTGTTTTCTTCAAGTCGCGCTGCGGTTTCCTTGATCAATGGAACCAGATGCTGAAAGCTGAGCTTATGCAGATTCAGGTAGTCTTGTGAAAGTCGGTAAAGATGATTCGTGAAATTATTCACGATCACGGCAGAGAGATGAAGACGCTTTCTCTGAGAGCTGTCCATTTCAACCGTATTCCCCGAAAAGGCCTTTGCAAGGTCCTGGATTTTAGCCAAATCATTGGTTTGGGTAGACTCAACAAAGACTGGAATTTCTTTGTAATTCAGACTTCTGTCTTTTTGAAAGGACTGTAACGGATAGAAAACCCCACATGGTTGTGAGCATGATTTTTTAAGAATCTCGATATCAGTACTACCACTTGTATGTAGCAGGATTCCTTCTTCCAGTTTCAATTCTTTGGCCACTTCCTCAATACTGTGATCATTCACGGCAATGATTACAAAGTCAAAGCCTCTTTTTAGAGTGTGCAGATGCTCTGTCCATACCAGGGGATGTACATCACTGAGAAGATGAGTGGCACCGCGTCTGGTAAATACGGTGATCTTATGCCCGGCATTGGAAAAGGCCCGCGCAAGGTGGCTTCCCACATTCCCGGCACCGATGATTCCAATGTTATATGCCGACATTAACTGGATTTTAATTTGTTCAGGATATCAATAGCAGCCAAAGCGATCTTGGTGCCCGGACCAAATACTCCGGCAACTCCTTTTTCGTAAAGGAAGTCATAATCATTCGGAGGGATGACTCCTCCGGCAATCACAAGAATATCTTCGCGCTTTTCTTTCTTCAACAGGTCTACAATTTCGGGGATCAAGGTCTTGTGTCCTGCCGCGAGAGAAGATATTCCCACAACATGCACATCGTTTTCAATGGCCTGTTTAACAACCTCAGAAGGCATTTGGAATAAAGGACCGATATCAACATCAAAACCGATATCGGCGAATGAGGTCGCAATAACCTTTGCACCCCGGTCATGACCATCCTGTCCGACCTTCGCAACCAGAATTCGGGGTCTTCGTCCTTCCTGTTCGGCAACAACGTCAGCCAGATCACATGCGTCTTTAAAATCCTTGTCCTCCATGGCTACCGACGAATATACACCCGAAATGGCATTGATTCTTGCCTGGTAACGTCCAAATGCTTCTTCCATGGCATAGGAGATCTCTCCCAGACTAGCTCTTTTTCTGGCAGCTTCCACGGCCAATTCAAGTAAGTTCCCACTTCCGTTCTCACAAGCTTCAGTAATATTCTTAAGGGCAGATTGAACTTCTTCTTCATTCCTTTCATCGCGCAATTTGTTCAATCTATCTACCTGCTCTAAAAGCACTTTTGAATTATCGACTTCCAGCAGGTCGATGTCTGTTCCTTCATCTACAGTGAATTTATTCACTCCCACAATAACATCTTCAGCTGTGTCTATTCTGGCTTGTCTCACGGCCGCGGCCTCTTCAATTCGTTGTTTGGGAAGTCCGCTTTCAATGGCTTTAGCCATACCTCCAAGCTCCTCAATCTCTTCAATATGCTTCCAGGCCTTTTGTGCGAGTTCGTGGGTCAGGTATTCAACATAATGACTTCCTCCCCAAGGATCTACCACATCACATATTCCGGTTTCTTCCTGTATATACAATTGCGTATTTCTTGCAATTCTTGCAGAGAAGTCGGTAGGAAGGGCTATAGCCTCATCCAATGCATTTGTATGCAATGATTGTGTTCCTCCCAATGCAGCTGCCATGGCCTCCGAACAAGTTCTGGCTACATTATTATAAGGGTCCTGCTCCGTCAAACTCCATCCCGATGTCTGGCAATGGGTTCTCAAAGCCATAGATTTTGGATTCTGTGGATTAAATTGTTTGATCAGTTTGGCCCAGATCATTCTTGCAGCCCTCATTTTGGCAATTTCCATAAAATGGTTCATGCCAATTCCCCAGAAGAAGGATATTCTCGGAGCAAATTCATCGATCTTAAGACCGGCCGCAATTCCGGTTCTCACATATTCTAATCCATCTGCCAGTGTGTATGCCAGTTCAATATCAGCCGGAGCACCTGCTTCATGCATGTGATATCCTGAAACTGAGATGGAATTGAATTTTGGCATCTTCTCTGAACAAAATTTAAAGATGTCGGCAATGATGCGCATGGATGGAAGAGGAGGGTAGATATAGGTATTCCTCACCATGAATTCTTTGAGAATATCGTTTTGAATTGTTCCGCTCAATTTCTCTGTAGGCACTCCCTGTTCCTCGGCCGCAACGATATAAAAGGCCATGATGGGAATAACGGCTCCATTCATTGTCATTGAAACACTCATCTGATCCAAAGGAATCTGATCAAATAGTACCTTCATGTCGAGCACAGAGTCGATGGCTACACCTGCTTTTCCCACATCTCCCTTGGCTCTGTCGTGATCTGAATCATATCCACGATGGGTAGGCAGATCGAATGCCACAGAAAGGCCTTTTTGTCCGGCTGCCAAGTTTCTTCGGTAAAATGCGTTGGATTCTGTGGCGGTGGAGAATCCCGCATATTGTCGAATGGTCCAGGGTCGTGAAACATACATCGAACTATAAGGCCCGCGCAGATAAGGGGCAATGCCCGCTGCGAAGCTTAAATGTTCGTATTCTTTGGAATCCGCAGGACCAAATTGCTTCTTGATCTCAATACCCTCACTGCTTGTCCAGGTATCTTCATTGGCCTCCCTGTCCTGGGAGACGTTGAATTCGAGGTTGGTATCGGTAAATTTAAATCGGTGCATAGACATTGGAAGACGGCAAATTTCAACTAAAAAATGACTTCAACAAAGAATTTCGGGACTTCATGAGTTTAAAGCCTCGTTTAAAAACTAACGCTTGCGACTGTATATATAGTAGTGTAATTTTAATTGTATTGAAAGCCGATAGATTATGAAGAAAGTTTTTACCCTCTTAGTATTGATAGCACCTCTCGCACTGCTTAAAGCTCAATACGCTTCTCAACAAGATTCACTTTTTGTGAATGACTATAATGCCATGATCTATTCGAATGGATGGCTCACGGGAGATACAATTACCCATAAGGGTGGTCAAAAGATTAACCGTGGAGGAGTAGACCGAAGTATCACATATGCGACTGATTTATGGATTTCTGGCATGAACTCAGTCACTGGTGACACAAGTTTGTGGGAGTCAACTTATGGTCAGAATCCAAGAAGTGAAGGACCGGTTGCCGATTCTTATGGCGCTTCATGGTCTGCCAAATACAAAAAGCTATGGAAGATTTCCAAGGTTCAGATCGACCATCATAAAGCCAATTTTTGGAAATCATCTTATACTATGCCGAATGACATTGCCACGTGGCCAGCCCATGGTGACACGACCAATGGCGAAGATTTTTACCTGGCTCCCTTTATTGATTGGGATAAAAATGGAATGTACAATCCTGAAGCAGGGGATTATCCTTGCATAAAAGGAGATATGGCAATCTATACTATATCCAATGATGATAGACTATCAAATAATCGCTGGAATAAATTTCCATTGGAAGTGCACATGATGATGTATGCTTTCACAAATACAAATGATGTTTTGGAACAAACTTTATTTACTGAATTCAAAATTGTTAACCGATCTAATGCTGAGTATACCGATATGATTGTTGGTTTCCATCAGGACTTTGATTTGGGTTGTTCAGATGACGATTATGTAGGTACTGACACCAATTTAAATGTGTTTTACGTTTATAACGGAGATAGATACGATGAAGATTGCAGAGGCATCAATGGCCACGATTCCATAATTCCTTTTGCCGGGACTGTGATACTAAACCATGACCTTATGTCTACTATGCTTTATGAAAGAGGCCTTAATCCTTACATTGGAGATCCGGTTATTCAAAGTCATTATTACAATTATTTGAATGCCAGATGGAAAGATGGTGAGCATTTGGTACGAGGTGGAGTTGGTCATCCAATGGATACAAATGCTACCAATCAGAAAACCAATTTCGTTTTTCCAAGTGATCCCAGAGATTCTCTGGAGCCCGAATGGAATGAGCAAATTGCGAAAAGATTTCCGTTTGATAGAAGAATTATTGGAAGTGTAGGGAAATTTGATCTTCTGCCAGGAGAATATATAGAACTGTCTGCAGCGACTGTCGTTTCATTCGATGAAAACAAATACGGAGTGGATTATCTGGATGTCTTTGATCAATTCCAGGATGATGTTCAATATGTGCAGGATTATTTCGACAACAACATTGGATATTGCCAGTACTGGTTGACTGAAATAGATACACCGATGTCACCTGCAGAATTTAAGATTTGGCCAATTCCGACCGACAATGACTTGAACATTATTGTGTCCGGAATGCAAGAGCAAAAAGACTATGAATTACAGGTTCTGAATGTGAACGGACAGGTTGTTATACAGTCATTCCTGAGAAACAACGAAAGGAATACAATTGATGTGAGCAGTCTGAAAAAAGGAATGTACTTCCTTCACATGAAGAACGAAGACGAGGTCAGAGTAGAAAAAGTGCTGATCGAGTAAGAAGAATTCGATTAATCGAAGAAGATCGTATCGGGAAATGATTTTAAAGACACCTGTATCAAATCCCGATACGATTGCTTTATTCCTAAATTACGCATTTGCCGTCAAAAATGAAAGGAGAATTCAAGTCTCCTGTTGACAATGAATTGCCAACGGCTTCAGTAATTATTCGTTAATCATTGACTTTCAGTCCTTTGCGTTCATCCGACTCATGGCGAACATAAGAATAAAAGAGATCAGGATTAGAACGCAGAAAACCATGGCTGAAGTATGTGCATCGCTAAAAAATCCCGTTTCAAGGAATTCTCTGTTTTTCAATTTCCCCAAAATATAGACGATGGGATAGAAGAACTTTGAAGGAATATCATAGCCTACGGTCACTTTTGCCATAACGGAATAGATCATTCCAAGCGAAACCGGAATCCAGAATAACCACTTTTGCCATTTTTCGAGATTGATTTTGGTCAATATACCTGCCAGAAACAGGATCATAGCCGGAATCAAATAACGCGGACCGAAGGTCCATCCTCCATGCCATTCTTCGTACGAAGACAATACTAAAGTGAAGATCAATGCCGGAAGCAGACTTTGATTCGAAACAAATGATCTGAAGCCGGGCCATTTCCAATTCATGGCGAAAAGAGCTGGAATCAATACAGGCATGAAAATGAAGGCTCCTCTCCATGGACTGATCAACATATCTTTTAAGGCACCAAGATCCGGATAAGTGAAGCCAACATTTGTCATATTATAAGCCACATTGTAGGAGTAAACTGTGTGCAAAGCATGACCTGTTGTGGCGTAATTGTAGGCCATAAAACCTAAAATGAATGGTAATAATCCCAGAGCATAGTAAAAAGCAGCCCTCGTTTCTTTTTTATAAAGCAATTGAAAGAACCATATTGCAAATATCACCGCTGTGAGATATTCTGAAAAAAAGGCCACTCCACTCAGAAAACCGGCAGAAAGGGCAAATTTTCCTTTTGAGATCCAGATATATGAAAGGTAGATGCATAGAGCTACCAAAAGGTGAGAGTAGAATACTCCTGAATAGATAAATAACAGTGAAGCGTATAGAGGAAGCGTGGAAAGAATGACGCTTGCCAGCAATGTTCTTCCGGAACTTCGAAGACTCTGGAATAGCAATACCAACAGCAGAGTGAAGGGCAGACTGCCGATAATAAAGGAGCCCAATTTGAATATAGAACGTCCCTGATCTTCTTCAAATGAATGGGACACGCCAATAGCTCTTAACATCTCATAAAAAGGAAAAACGATAAAAGTTGGCATGGGTGGCTGAAGAGGGTAGTAGTGATCATTCACAAAGGCCTTGTCAAGGCTTTGATCTTTTCTGTCATCGATATTCAGGCTGCCTCTTTCAGAAATAGAAGCCACCTGAAGTACTCGTGATGTTGAATTCGGATTTCGCCTGTCGTCAAGATAAAACGAAGAAAGCACGAGGTTTATCAGAAAGAACGAGAGAAGAAAACTTTTAGAGGAATATTGATTCACATCTTGTCTTCAAGAATGAGAGGTGCGAGACTTTTGTATTTCGTACCACTCACAAATTTGTCTTTGACTCGTTCAAGGCCTTTGCCGGGATTTTCATATTTATTGATGCCAATGAAGACATCTTCTCCTGAATTAAAGGATTCCAGTCTTTTATCGGCATCTTTTTCAATCAGATTCTGGATCTTTCCTTCTTTGAAAGACCTAATCAGTCCACCCTGGTCTTCAATTTCTTTGAACTTCTCCCAGGCCATTGAAGAAATTTCCTTTGTCAGCCACTCAATAAAATACGAACCGGCACCTGCATCCGCGACCTTGTCTAGATGACCTTCATGTTTCATCATGAGCTGAATATTCCTTGCTATTCTGTCGCCAAACTCGTGAAAATCCTTGCCTAATCTGTCGTGTGGTTGTAGTATCAGATTATCACAACCGCCAATAACACCCGACATGCAGGCCGTGGTTGCCCGAAGAATATTCGTGTCGGCATCTTTGGTTGAGTATGAGATCAGTCCATTTTTTCCATACAGGGTAAAAGCAATGTCATCTTTTATACCATAAGATCTTGCCAGTTGTCTGACCAGAATTCGGATGGCTCTCAATTTGGCAATTTCCATAAAGTAATCGCTGCCGATTCCAACTCTCACGGTCAGGTTGCCCAGAAAGTCATCCTGAAGCATCTTTTCGTTGTTCAAAACATTGAAGAACTCATTGGTATGAGCCAGGACCAATGCTAATTCATTAATGGCTGAAGCTCCGGCCAGGTGATAAATGGAAGCGGTAATACCGAGCTTTTTCTCTCCAGATTCATTCTTGTACATGGAAATAAAGGACTCAAAATCTTTTTCCTCCTCTCCCGTCATCCAATCACCCATTGTCAAGAGGTGATGGATGGGATCAGCCATGGTCGACTCGAGATACATTTCCTCATCACTGATCTTCCAGTCGTTATTCATCAATACCTCCAGTGTCTCCGGAGCATCCGACAACGTATAAAAGACTTTGAGGTCGATATCTTCATACGGCCTGTTTTTGGCAATATCCTCAATGCTTTTTCCCTTGAGATCCTGAGTGATCTTATCAATCCATTCCTGGTCGGTCACCGGACCGAATTCCTCAAATAACTTCGTCATAGGCTCGATTAGAGGCCAAAAGTAAAAAATAAGAAGGGCTTATGGATTATTCGTAGACAAAAACAAAGACTTCTTCATTGTCTCTCTTCATCAGATATTTCTCCCTGGCAAACCTCTCAAGGTTCTCCATATCAGATGTCAGCTCTTTAAGGTCTTCTCTGGTCTGTTTGATTTTAACCTGATAATATTCCTTGTCATCTTCAAGCTCCCATAATTCCCATTTGTTCTGGAACTGCATCAGCCAGTTGTTTTGGTCGAAGAATGTTAACCAGAAAATAAAAACAAGGCTGGTAACAGCATACTTGTTTTTGAGATATGGAGGCACCTTTTTAAGCACGATATAAAATTAAAGGCGATCTGATTTCTCAAACCGCCTTTGATTCTAAAGTTTTAACAGTCGACTGTTAGCCTATTCAGCAAGGAATGGATATCTGTAGTCTTTAGGTGGTACAAATGTTTCCTTGATCGTCCTTGCAGATACCCATCTCATGAGGTTCTGCATGGCGCCGGCCTTGTCATTCGTTCCCGATGCTCTTGCTCCACCAAATGGCTGTTGTCCGACTACAGCGCCTGTCGGTTTATCGTTGATGTAGAAGTTTCCGGCACTGTTCTCCAATGCTTTTACGGCCACTTCCACAGCGTATCGGTCCCTTCCAAAAATTGCACCAGTAAGAGCGTATGGTGAAGTGCTGTCGACCAATTCCAGTGTCTCTTCGTATTTGTTCTCGTCGTATTGGTAAATTGTAATTACCGGACCAAAGATCTCCTCGCACATCGTGGTGAACTTGGGATCTTTTGCTACCACAACAGTCGGCTCAATGAAGTATCCCTTCTCTTTGCTGTAATTACCACCGGCAATGATTTTTGCGTCACTGCTGTTTTTCGCGATATCGATATAACCGGCTATCTTATCAAAGGCTCTCTCATCGATCACGGCATTCACAAAATTCGAGAAGTCTTCAGGGCTACCCATTTTAAAAGACTTCACATCTTCTACCACGCTGCTTATTACTTCATCCCAAAGATTGCTTGGCACATAGGCTCTTGAGGCCGCAGAACATTTTTGTCCCTGGAATTCAAAAGCACCTCTTGTAATGGCTGTAGAAACTTCTTTAGCATCCGAAGAAGAGTGAACCATGATGAAATCCTTTCCTCCAGTTTCGCCTACTATTCTTGGATAGGTTTTGTACTTGCTGATGTTTGTTCCGATCTCTTTCCAAAGATGCTGGAATACAGCTGTACTTCCGGTAAAATGAAGACCAGAGAAATCGGGATGATTGAATACGACGTCACCGGCATCCGGTCCATCGGTATAAACAAGGTTTATTACACCATCAGGTAATCCGGCAGCCTTGAACAATTCCATCACAACATTGGCTGAATAGATCTGTGAGTCAGCCGGCTTCCAAACCACAACATTACCCATCATGGCTGCAGAAGCAGGAAGATTGGCGGCAATCGATGTGAAATTGAAAGGAGTAATGGCAAAAACGAAACCTTCGAGCGGTCTGTATTCAAGTCTGTTCCATATTCCATCCGCACTTTGAGGTTGGTCCTTATAGATCTCAGTCATGTAGTGGACATTAAATCGGAAGAAGTCGATCATTTCACAAGCAGCATCGATTTCTGCCTGGAATGCATTCTTCGATTGGCACAACATGGTGGCAGCATTCATTTTAGCTCTGAACGGACCGGCAAGCAATTCGGCAGCTTTCAGGAAGATAGATGCTCTTGCTTCCCAACTTGTATTAGCCCATTTTTCTCTTGCTTCCAATGCGACATCAATGGCCTTCTCAACATGACTTTTATCTCCTCTGTGATAAACTCCTAGATCATGAGATAACTCATGAGGCGGATGCATGCTGAAGGTGTTTCCAGTTCTTACTTCCTCACTTCCGATGTACATCGGAATATCGGCTTTCTGACTTTTCAAGGACTTTAAAGCCTCGATCAATTCTTTTCTCTCCGGAGAACCCGGAGCATAACCTTTTACAGGTTCGTTCTTAGGTGTTGGTACATTGAAAAATGCATTCGACATGTCGTTGATTTTAAATGAGCGGCAAAAGTAGTAAAAGAAGGAGATTAGGGCATAAAAAAAGGTCCCGACTTTGCGGGACCTTTCGTCAGGTAGGTAGGATATGATTAAGCGATCTTAATCATCTTTTTCAAAGCAGGTATAACCTCTTTCTTTGGAATGTTGATCGATAAGATTCCATTCTCTTGTTTGGCTTCAATTTTACCTGCTTCAACATCTTCTGGAAGGTTGAAAGACCTTTTAAATGAAGAATAGTTGAATTCCCTTCTTGTGAAATTGTCCTTTTCTTCTTTCTTTTCTTCTTTCAATTCAGATGAAATATTCAATACATCTTCTTCCACTTCAATTTTGATGTCTTTCTTTTCAAAGCCCGGAACGGCCATTTCAATGTTAAAAGCTTTGTCGTCTTCCTTCACGTTAACAGCCGGAGTTGACTCCCTTCTGAAAGATCGTGTTGGTGTTACAAAGTCTTCGCTGAAAATATCGTCCAAAAGGTTAAAGATTCCTGGTGACATCATTCTGTTGTTGTATTTTATTAGTGACATTTCTTTAATATTTAGAGTTAATGATTAATTCAATTTTTGTTGTTTGATTGAATAGTTTCAAAATCCGGACCAGTGCTAAAAACTTAAACAAATAAGCCAAAATGACATGATAATATCAATCAACCATGACAAAAAGACAGTAAATAGGGAAACAACAATTTTTTGGATTAATAGTAATATTGAGGGTATGAAAAGTATTGTATTGAGCATGTTCGTCCTGTTCACATTTGCATCAGGATCGCTATTGGCTCAGCCGGAAAAGGCAGAGGCCGACAAGATCAAAGGAATCTGGTTAACAGGGAATGGTAAGGCCAAAGTGAAGATCTATGACTGTGACGGTAAATATTGTGGTAAGATCGTTTGGTTAAAGAATCCTTATGAGGATGATGGATCTGAAAAGCTGGACAAGGAGAATCCTGACGATAAATTAAAGAAAAGGCCCATTCTGGGTTTACATCTGTTGACTGATTTCGAATACGATGAAGATTTGGAATGGGAAGATGGTGAGATCTATGATCCTGAAAGTGGAAAGACCTATTCGTGCGTCATCAATATGGATGAAGAAAATCCCAATTCCTTAGATGTTCGTGGTTATATTGGATTTTCTCTGATTGGAAGAACGGATGTTTGGACAAGATCGAAGTTGAACTGAGATTAACGATTAACGATTTGAGATTTTGACTTAAGAATCAATCTCTATTAATTGAAGGTATCTGGAATCTGGAACCTGCCTGCCGGCAGGCAGGTCTGGAATCTGCCCGCCCGAACGTACCGTTCGGTACGGGCGGGGAATCAGGAATCAAAAAGCCCATCTTTTCTCAGCCTCAAATAAATCTCCCTGCAGATCCAGGCATCGGTGGCGGCATAAGCAATCTGTCCCGGGCTTAACTCTCTTGCTTCCCAGTTGCTGACCTGCTGTCTTTTGCTGATCTTTTTACCCAGTACAATGGCCGTCAGTTTTTTCGCGCCAATACTTTCAAATCCGACTTTTGGGCATTCCACGTTCAGGTCGAAAAACGACTGAGCTTCAAAATCGCGAATATCTTTGAGTTGTTTGATGTCATCATGAAGAGCGATTCCAATCTTCTTATGACTTATCTCGCTGAGGTAATCTCTTAACATCTCCGGAAAGCCGATTTTATTCAATCTGAATAAAACAACTTCGTCTTCAAAAGCCAGTTGAACCAGAGAACAAGGATATTGAATGCCTTTTTTAAAAGAAGGTCTAGTCTCCGTGTCGAACCCGATAACATTATTGCCATTCAGTTTTTTATTGAACCGATCGAGTTTTGCTTTGGAATCGATAATACTGATCTTTCCCTTGTAACTGAATAGATCAAGGTCATTTATTTCTTCTTTTGAGATCTCTCTTCTGTATGGAAATGAAGATTGTGTCAATGTATTATCGGCGTTTATGCAAAGATAGGCTCAATTTGTTGAATCACTGAAATGGCTTATTCTTCCTCTTTCAGGTACTGTGAAAGGAAATCTCCGGCTACGATGCTGTCTCCTTTGTAAACGATAAAATCCTCAACTTCTTCCATAGGAATGATCAGTGAATCAAGGTATTCTACATTTTCCATCCACTGTGGCACATTGTCAAGAATGGCATAGAAATTATTTGAATCCTCAAGATATACAGTCGACCACATATGTTCTGTGGCACCATTTTCGGTGAATGAAGTCTTAATGTAAAAATCCCATTCGGTATCGTCTTTGTGATCCCTGAAATAAGAAACAAATCGATACAGTTGAAATTTTGTCTGAGAAGTGGCTTTTTGCACTCTGTCGTCTGAAGGATAAAGATCGCGTGTGTTTTCACTGTCCCACTTTTCAGATTCTGTTTGAGGGGCTGAACAAGCGAGGATAAAAAGCAGGACAATAGTAAAAGCTGATTTCATATTCTAAATGTTTCTTTCAGATACATAGAGAAAAAGAGAATTAAAATTTCTCGAGTAAAGTTAAGCTTTGAAAGCTGTAAGAGAAATAGAATCAAATCGTACAACTTTTAACCCTTAAATCCCAAGTTTTTCCTCACTCATTCCTATTTTAGCGCAAACAAGACTTTTTTATGAGAAATCTAATCATCTTTCTATCGGCCAGCTTGCTCTTTATTGGAAACAATGTTTCCGGTCAAACCAAGGAACTGACATTATCCGATGCTATTCTTAAACAGTATACTGAGCTAAGGCCGAACAGGGCCCGAGGATTAATCTGGCTAAACGCAAATACATACATTCAGGTGAAAGGCAATGGAGCAGATGCCAAATTGATATCATACGATTTAAAAAAAGGAAAAGAATCAACGCTCAAGAGTATTGCTGAATTCAAAGAACTCATGGCGGCAAATGGTGCGGAGGTCAGTGGCTTTCCAAGATTTTCCTACACAGATGAAAACATGTTGATTTTTTCTGTTAAAGGAGTCTATTATCGATGGAATGTTAAAAAGGACAAGATTGAATCTTTTGAGAATGAGACAGAAGGTGTAAGCGATGTTCATTTTAATTCGGATGGGTCGGCCATGGCATATGTGAAAGAGAATAATGTTTTTCGAAAGGAAATTGGTGGTCAGGCAGTTCAGGTCACATCGGCTGGCACTGAGGATATTGTTTATGGAAAAGCGGCATCTAGATTTGAGTTTGGCATCATGGAAGGGATCTTCTGGTCGAAAGGTGACGCATTAGCTTACTACAGAAATGATCAATCGGCTGTAACGACTTATCCTTTGGTCGATTACACGACCACGCCTGCATCCTTAAATCCTATTAAGTATCCAATGGCAGGCGGACCAAGTGAAAAAGTTAGTCTGGAGGTTTATTCGGAAGGCAAGAAAGTCACGATGAAGACCGATGTGGAGAAGGATGCGTATATCTGTTCCATAAACTGGACACCTAATGGTGAGGAAATAATCCTCGTTACACTGAACAGGGATCAGAATCATTCAAAATTTCAACGATTCAACGCTGCCACCGGTGAATTGATTGGCGTGGAATATGAAGAAAAAGATGAAAAATATGTCGAGCCTCTTCATCCTCTGACATTTTTGAATGATGACGGATCGGAGTATATCTACCTGAGCCAGAAAGACGGCTGGATGCATGCTTATCACAAGAAAGGCGAATCTGAAAAGCAATTGACGAAAGGGGAGTGGGTGATCACGAAAATTTTGGGTTTGTCGTCCGATAAGAAACATATCTATTTTGAAGGCACCGGGGAGAATGCAACGGACAATGAGATTTACAAAGTAGATATTGCTAATGCGGAATCGAAGAGGATCTCGAAAAACAGAGGAACCTATCACGCTTCTTTGTCGCCCGGCACAGATTATTTTATCATTCGATTTTCCAACATTGATGTTCCGGGGAATACTCTGATTGCGGATTCAGATGGTATAGTTAAAAAAGACATCTTAAAATCGACAAACCCACTGGAAGAATACAAGGTTTCAAAACCTGAATTAATGACGATCACCAATAAAGGAGGTGCAATTTTACATGCCCGTATGATCAAACCTCATGATTTCGATGAGAAAAAGAAATATCCCGCTTTGGTTTATGTATATAATGGCCCTCATGTTCAGCTTATCAAAAACCGATGGTGGGGTGGAGCCCCATTGTGGATGAATTATTTTGCTGAAAAAGGGTACATCGTATTCACTGTTGACGGAAGAGGTAGCTATAACAGAGGCAAAGAATTTGAGCAGGTGACATTCAGGAATCTCGGGGAATTTGAAATGCTTGACCAACTTGATGCAGCTGAATATCTCAAGGGTCTGGACTATGTAGATGGAGACAGACTCGCTGTGCATGGATGGAGTTATGGAGGTTATATGACTACTTCTCTAATGCTGATACATCCAAATTATTTTAAGGTGGGAGTTGCAGGTGGTCCGGTTACAAGTTGGAAATATTACGAGGTGATGTATACGGAAAGATACATGGATACACCGGAGACCAATCCCGAAGGATTTATGAAAACCGACTTGTCAAATCATGTTATGAATCTGCAGGGTAAACTATTGCTTATACATGGATTGAGCGATGACGTTGTGGTTCCACAGCACAATTTCAATCTTGTGAAGAGGTTTGTGGATGAGGGAATACAGGTTGATTTTTTCCCTTACAATGGTCATCCGCATAATGTCAGGGGCAAAGACAGGGTGCATCTAATGGAGAAAGTGCTAACATACATTGAAGAAAACTTATAATGACGGCTGATCAGATATTAATTGCAGTTATTGGCATTTTCCTTGCCTCCACGGGATGGATGTATCTTGCGAATGCCAAGAAAAAAGGTAGTCTGGATAAAAGAGACAGAGCTGTGAGTATCGGATTACTATTAGCCGGAGCTTTGATTTTTTTTATCCCGGGAATCACTATGTTGAATTCCGGGGACTCAGAAGTACAAAGTCCACAGGCCAGAAAATCCAAGCTTTTAGGTGAAGAGGCATTTACTCCGAATGTGCAGCAGTTGAGCGAGAATTATGAGAAGGCTTCTGAACTTTATGCGAAAGGGGCGGCCTTATGGGATCTGCAGACCAGCACTTATGATTCGACCGAACAGGCTATGAAATATTTCAATGAGAGTATTCAGACATATGAAACTGCAGAGGCGCTGGTTGGTAGAGGACAATTGAAGATGCAATTATCGAAAATGGATGATGCCATGAAAGACTACAATCGTGCCATCCAGGTTAAACCCGAATTTGCCAATGCTTATTTCAATCGAGCGGCTTTGAATTACATCTATGGTGATACTCAAAAAGCTTGTGATGACTGGAGAAAGGCGGCAAAGTTAGGATTGGAGCAGGCTCAAACCGTTGTGGCCCAGATGTGTGGTAATTAATTCAAACGGAAAGGAGCAACCAGTCTGAATTCCGGAATCCTTACGCAGATCTCATCTTTTACCCCTTCTTTTTCCAGGTAATAGATGCCGCACATTTTGCCAATACTTGAACTCAGCTTGCACGCAGATTCATAGGTGTATGATTCTCCGGGTTCGATTACCGGTTTTTCACCTACAACACCTTCTCCTTCCACCAACAAATGATCTCCAATGCTATCGAAGATCATCCACTTCCTTCTGTGAAGTTGAACAGTCTTGTCACTTTTGTTCTCGATGGTAATTACGTAAGAAAAATAAAATAGACAATTACAGCGCGAAGAAAGCTCGTCTTCGAACTTCGTATTTACGGAGATTTTGATGCCATCTGTGACAGCTACTTCCATAGTTCAGCGCAATGGGTGTATAACAATATTACCCATTTTTATTTTAGGCTGTTTTGGCCTGAGAAGTTTATAATGGATTTAAATAAGGAGATAAATGGCCAATCGGTTAATCGGCCAACTGGCCTGTAATAGTGCAAACCGATTCACCAATTGGCCGATTGGCCAGTGATCTATTCATCAAGTATTATCCTCGAATTGATCCTCTCAATGCCGAGCAGCTCATCCACACCTTCGAAGGCATTGAAATAATAGACATAGATGGTGTAGTCGTTTTCCGTCTCATAATGCGTTCCTTCAAAAGTTGATTCCTCCGGACCGCTGGTGTATATCGACTCAACGACGTACTGGTAATTGTGAAGGCCCTGCTTCAGTAATTTGGACAGCTCATATTTTTCTTTGTCAGCATTGTATTGCATTTTAAAATCGGGTCTCAGTCTAAAGTCACTGATCTCACCGTACAAGTACACCTCTTGACCTAATATGATCTCCTCTGGTTTGAATGAAAAATTCACCATGGCATAATCAAGTTCATTGGGATTGAAATTCTTGAGATCGGACGTATAGATTGATTTCCCATTCCAGTCTTCATAAGCGCTGTATTGTAAATAGGAGCGAGGTTCATCATCCTGCAACCACAAAGTGTACATTCCTTTATTATCAATTTTCACACGTTCTACATTGTTAGAAATATCGCGGAATTGAATCATGTTGAAAAAGCGGTATTCGTTTCCAGCTTCAAAAATGCAGTCGCCGAGCCTGTTGAATGTTAGCAGGTCATTATTAACGAAGGAAGGTTTCAGACTGTCTTTGTAAAATTCCCAGGAGTGATTCTTATTCACTCGAACATAGATGTTTCCAAGATCCTGCATGTAAGATTTTACGTCCTTCACTTCGAATTTTATCTGCTGGGCGTATTCGCGCTGACTTACGTCATCAGGTCTTACTACCCTCCCCTGAATGCTCAATTTTGGATCTACGACCATGAAACGGCGTGTCAAAACTATGCTGTCGGTTTCATTCTCATAGATATGAAGGAGATAATTGCCGGATCTCAGAAATCTCTCGCCATTTCCGGGCAAGAGTAATTCATAATGGGTGAAATCAATTTTTGTCGCATTTGAGAAGGCGTAGTTCTCCAGGATATTTGATGAGAATCCTTCATAGAATTCTCTCTCCTGCAATAGGGAAGGTGCCCAGTTGCGGTTGCAATGAATGATCTCATATCGATACTCAATGTAGTCGTCGGAGAGATCATCAAATTCCAATTTCAATTTGCTTCCTGCGAATATCCCGATCACAGGTTCGGGGTGCTCGGATCCCTGCGCTCTAAGACGAACAGTTTTAATTCGGTCGACATACACATGATCATAGGCCACATATTTGACAAATGATAAGGAGTCATTTGATACGCTGTCGAGTTGTGAATGAAGCGTTGACGTCATAAGAAAAAAGAAACAGAAAATGACCGGAATTCTCAAGTACATGAACATATAATGGCAATATTAAAAGAACATTATGCAGACCTTAAAAAAATTAAATGGATACATATTATTTAGAATGATTCTAAATTGTAAATATTGTCTTATTTTTGGTCTAGATTCAAACAATGAGAAGGCTAATCTTCTAATTTTGCAGTCGTTTTTCGCAAAAGCAAATCATGTCTGTTGAGGTTAAAGTAAGAAAAGGAGTAAACATCCGTCTAAAAGGGAAGTGCCGACAAAGTAGTCAGCGATGCTCCCGCCGAAAACACCTACGCGATAAAGCCCACTGATTTTCCGGGATTGGTTCCGAAAATGCTTCTTAAGGAAGGTGCCGAAGTAAAGGCTGGAACACCCTTGTTTTATGACAAGAATGATGAGAGGATTAAATTCTCATCTCCGGTGAGTGGTGAGGTCGCTGAGATCAAAAGAGGTGCAAAAAGAAAAATTCTTGAGGTCATTATTTTGGCCGATAAGAAGAATGAATATGTCGACTTCGGTGCGACCGACATTGCTTCGGTCGACCGTGATAAAGTCATTTCAACCCTTTTGGAAAGTGGGGTATGGCCTTTCATCAAGCAACGTCCGTTCGATGTTATTGCCAATCCATCTGATAAACCAAAGGCTATCTTTATTTCGGCTTTTAATTCAGGTCCGCTTGCAGAGGATTACGACTTCATTATGCATCGTCAGGATGCAGAGTTCCAGAATGGAATTGACGTCTTGAATAAACTTACTGAAGGTAAGGTTCATTTAAACATCAACGGAAGCATTAAGGCAGATGATGCATTTGCGAATGCAAAGAATGTTCAGATCAATAAAGTCTTTGGTCCACACCCTGCTGGAAACGTGGGAATTCAGATTCATCACATCGACCCTATTAATAAGGGCGAAGTAGTTTGGGTTGTCAATCCACAGGATGTGATTACCATTGGTAAGTTGTTCAAAGAAGGGAAGTTTGATGCTTCAAGAACAATTGCCTTGTGTGGTTCAAAGGTGAAGTCGCCCAAGTATTTCAAAAGTATGCTTGGTAGCAGCATCAAGAATTTGATAGAAGGACAGCTGGAAGAAGGAAAGAACAGAATCATCAGTGGTAATGTTTTGACAGGTACCAGCATTGCAAATGATGGCTATCTTGGTTTTTATGATCATCAGATCACAGTCATTCGAGAAGGAGGTGAAGGTGAATTCTTTGGATGGTTATCTCCGGGATTCAATAAGTTTTCATTGTCTAAGACTTTCTTCAGCTGGCTGATGCCGGGTAAAGAATACGACCTCAATACGAACATGAACGGAGAAGAAAGAGCCTTCGTGATGAGTGGAGAATATGAAAAGGTTATTCCAATGGACATTTACCCGGTTCATCTTATAAAGGCCATCATGATTGAGGATATTGAATTGATGGAGAATCTTGGAATCTACGAGGTGGCTCCGGAAGATTTTGCTCTAGCAGAATATGCCTGCACTTCTAAGATCAATGCTCAGGATATTGTTCGAAACGGACTGGATCTTGTGAAGAAAGAAACAATGTAATTCAAAGAATTAAAACGTAGAGAATTGAAACTTTTCAGAAATCTATTAGACAGCGTTAAACCACCATTTGAAAAAGGTGGCAAGCTTGAAAAGTACTGGCCGGTATTTGATGGCTTTGAGACATTCATGTTTGTTCCCGGTCATACGACTCATAAAGGGTCACACATCAGAGATGGAATTGACTTGAAGAGAACCATGATCACAGTTGTGATCGCTATGATTCCTGCTTTGTTGTTTGGAATTTGGAATGTTGGTCAGCAGCATCATATGGCAATGGGAATGGAATCCACTTTCGGTGAGAATTTCCTTTTTGGACTTTGGAAGGTCCTCCCTTTAATTGTTATTTCATATGGCGTGGGCCTTGGTGTGGAATTCCTTTTTTGTATCATTAAGCAACACCCTATTAATGAAGGATTCCTTGTTTCAGGTATGCTTATTCCTCTTTGCTTACCTGTTGATATACCATTGTGGATGGTTGCTGTGGCAACTGCCTTTGCTGTTGTGATCGGTAAAGAAGTATTTGGCGGTACAGGGATGAACATTTTAAATGTTGCCTTAACAGCCAGAGCCTTTTTATTCTTTGCCTATCCAACGAAGATGTCGGGTGATAAAGTTTGGATCAATACAGATGGTGGAAATGTAGTTGACGGCTTTTCAGGAGCCACTCCATTGGCCGATGCGGTGACTGGAGGAATGAAGGCCATACCTAGTTTCATGGATTCGTTCATGGGATTCATCCCTGGGTCTATAGGTGAGACAAGTACGCTGGCAATATTAATTGGAGCAGCCATTCTTTTGATCACTGGAATTGGAAGCTGGAGAGTTATGCTCAGCGTTTTTGTTGGTGGGTATGTGATGGGACTACTATTCAACCTTTGGGGTAGAAACCCTTTTATGGAAGTTGACGCCATGCATCAGCTGGTTATCGGTGGTTTTGCATTCGGAGCCGTATTCATGGCTACCGATCCTGTAACCGCAACTCAGACAAACACGGGAAAATATATCTATGGATTCCTAATCGGATTCTTTGCAATTATGATCAGAGTGTTCAACCCTGCCTATCCTGAAGGTATGATGTTGGCCATTCTATTCATGAATGTGATGGCCCCATTGATCGATCACTACGTGATTCAATCGAATATTAACAGAAGACTAAAACGAGCTAAGGTTCAAGCCTGATAAATTTGAGAAGAAATGAAAATGGACGTAAATAGCAATAAGTACACCTTCATTTTTTCGGCTGCCATGGTAGTGGTCGTAGCCACGGTCCTTGCCATTGCTGCTGAATCCCTGAAGCCTTTCCAACAGGCTAATATCAGGAAGGAAAAAATGCAGAACATCCTTGCGAGTTGTGGTATCATGGTAGAGCGTGATGAAGCAGAAGCGGCATACACGAAATACATTACCGAAGAGATCATGTTGGATGTCGAGGGAAATATTTTAACAGACAGCGAACAAAAACCATTTGAAATTGATGTATTATATGAATACAAAAGTGGAGGTCAAAGAAATTTTCCGGTATTCGTATGTAAGCTAGATAATGGAGATGTCAATTATGTTTTGCCGATGGTAGGTAAAGGACTCTGGGGACCAATTTGGGGTTATGCTGCCATCGGAGAAGACATGAATACCATTCAGGGTGCAACATTTGATCACAAAGGTGAGACACCTGGTTTGGGAGCTGAGATCAATAAAGATGATTTTGAAGGTCCATTCAAGGGTAAGCAGATCTTTGACAACGATGGAGAATTTACTTCAGTAAAGGTTATCAAGGGTGGTGCTGATCCATCAGATCTTCACGGAGTTGATGCTATTTCAGGAGGAACCATTACAAGTAACGGTGTTTCTGAAATGCTCGAAAGAACATTCAAGGCTTACGAGCCTTTCTTAAAGTCTAAAATGAATTCTTAATTAAAAACAATGGCTGAAGAAACTGCAACAGTAACCACAGAAGAAGTATTGGAGAAAAAGCCAAAAGAGCCTTTATTCTCCAAGAAGAATAAAAAACTTCTTACCGATCCATTGGATGATGACAACCCGATTACCGTCCAGGTACTGGGTATTTGTTCCGCACTTGCCATTACCGTGCAGGTTGAACAGGCCTTCGTGATGTCGTTATCGGTGTTATTTGTACTTGTATTTGCCAACATCATCATATCTCTTTTGAGAAACATGATTCCTACAAGGGTAAGGATCATTGTTCAACTTGTTGTTGTTGCATCACTCGTGATTCTGGTGGATCAGGTTCTGAGTGCTTTTGTTTATGATGTGAGTAAGAAACTTTCGGTTTTCGTTGGTCTGATCATTACGAACTGTATTATCATGGGCCGTCTTGAAGCCTTTGCTCTTGGAAATAAGGTATGGCCCTCATTTCTTGATGGAGTTGGTAATGCGGCAGGTTACGGTCTGATCCTGATTGTTGTGGCCTTTTTCAGGGAGCTTTTCGGTTCAGGAAAAATCTATGGATTCCAGGTTATTCCGGACGCATTCTATGAAATGGGATATGAGAACAATGGATTAATGATTCTCTCTCCGATGGCATTGATCACTGTTGGAATCTATATCTGGGTTCAGCGCAGTTATAATACTAAACTTATTGAAGAATAAAGATCATGGAGTACTTCAACATATTTGTAAAAGGAATTTTTATAGAGAACATGATTTTTGCCTATTTCCTGGGCATGTGTTCTTATCTGGCTGTATCGAAAACAGTTAAAACAGGTGTTGGTCTTGGAGCGGCCGTAATCTTTGTACTTGGAATTACTGTCCCTATCAACTACTTGCTTGAGAATTATGTATTGAAAGCTGGCGCTATGTCGTGGTTGGGAGATGAATTCAAATCGGTTGACCTTTCATTCCTCAGTTTCATCATGTTCATTGCGGTAATTGCTTCTATGGTTCAACTTGTTGAGATGGCCGTTGAGAAATTTGCTCCGGCCCTTTACGGTGCACTTGGAATTTTCCTTCCATTGATCGCTGTGAATTGCTCTATTCTTGGAGGGGCTCTTTTCATGCAGGAAAGACAATATGTAAACATTGGTGAAGCCACTGTATTCGGATTGGGTTCCGGAGTTGGTTGGTTCCTTGCTATTGTGGCTATTGCTGCCATCAGAGAGAAAATCCGTTATTCCAATGTTCCTCCGGCTCTGAGAGGATTGGGTATTACATTTATTATTACAGGTCTCATGGGAATCGCTTTCATGAGCTTTATGGGAATTGAATTAGATTATTGATTAAAGAACAGATATGAACACAGTCACTATCATTGCGGCCATTGCAGTTTTTCTGGTAGTAATATTTCTACTGGTAATTCTTCTTCTGTGGGCCAAAGCTAAGCTTACTACGAGCGGACCTGTAAAGATCAACATCAATGGTCAGAAAGAGATCACTGTAGAAGCTGGAAGCACGCTTCTTTCTACTTTGGGGAATAATCACCTTTTCCTTCCTTCAGCCTGCGGTGGAGGTGGTACATGTGCCATGTGTAAGTGTCAGGTAGACTCGGGTGGTGGAGAAATCCTGCCTACCGAAGCACCTTATTTCTCGAGAAAAGAGATTCAGGATAACTGGAGACTTGGATGTCAGGTAAAGGTTAAGCAGGACATGGACATTCGAATTCCGGAAGAAGTATTTGGAATTAAAAAGTGGGAATGCGAAGTAGTTTCAAACTACAATGTTGCCTCCTTCATTAAAGAATTTGTCGTGAAGTTGCCAGAAGGCGAAACACTTGATTTTAAAGCCGGTGGTTATATTCAGATTGATGTTCCAGCCATTGAATGTGACTTCAAAGACATGGATATTGCACCAAACCCGGATGATCCGGAAGGCAAAGACAAATTCAAAGAGGACTGGGATAAGTTTGGTTTGTGGGATCTGAAAATGAAAAATGATGAGCCGATTTTCCGAGCCTATTCGATGGCCAATCACCCGGCAGAAGGAAACATTATTATGTTGAATATTCGTATCGCCACTCCACCTTGGGACAGAGCCAAGAATAAGTGGATGGACGTAAATCCGGGTATTTGCTCTTCATATGTTTTCACAAGAAAACCTGGAGATAAGGTAACTATTTCAGGACCTTACGGAGAGTTCTTCATTAAAGAAACTGATTCGGAAATGCTTTACATCGGCGGTGGTGCCGGTATGGCTCCGATGAGATCGCATCTTTTCCATTTGTTCCATACACTGAAAACAGGAAGAAAAGTAACTTACTGGTATGGTGGTAGATCGAAAAGAGAATTGTTCTATGTTGATCATTTCAAAAAGATAGAAGAGCAATTCCCGAATTTCAAATTTTTCCTTGTATTGTCGGAACCTATGCCGGATGATAACTGGGTTGAGAAAAAGAGCGTAGATGATCCGGAAGGTGATGGATTCTTAGGGTTTGTGCATCAGGCTGTGATCGATCAATACCTGAGCAAGCATGATGCTCCGGAGGATATTGAATTCTACTTCTGTGGTCCACCCTTGATGAACCAGGCCGTGCTTAAAATGTGTGACGACTGGGGAGTTCCACCGGAGAACGTTTCATTCGACGACTTCGGAGGTTAAGACCGATTCCTTATAAATTCAATTGCGATCAGGGCCCAGGCTGTGATCAAAAGTAGTCCGCCTATGGGAGTGATCGGGCCCAGGAATTTCATGTTCATGTTATAGACCGGACCAAGATTCAGGAAATAGATAGAAAAGCTGAAGCAAAGGATTCCACTGACGATCAGCCAGAATATCATAGCTGACATTTTTGGTGTGATATGGACTGAGATTACAGACAGAACTACTAGTAATAATGCGTGGTACATCTGATATCTGACTCCGGTATTGAAACTTTCCAAAGAGGAGGGATCGAGAATTTTTTTCATAGCATGAGCGCCCAGTGCTCCAAAAATGACTCCAACAGCTCCAAAAATGGCACCGGCAATCACGAATTTTCTGTCAATTGTCATAGGTGAAAATTTAGTTATAGAAAACTGCATTCGAAGGTCGTATTTTTTTCGATTCAACTTTTTCAGGGAAGGGGTGAATAAAGTATATTGCATCGAAATTTCGCCTAATGTCAAAGAAGATAATTCTCATTCTCGGATCAGGAAGATCTGCATACAGCCTGATCGAATATCTTTCTGAAAAAAGCACAGAAAACAACTGGGAAGTGATTGTGGCAGATCGCTCTGCTAAGACAACTTTGAAATCACTTGAATCTTCTAAGGCCAGTACACTTGATGTAGATCTGACAGATCGTGATGACAGACAGGATCTTATCAAAAAAGCAAATCTGGTTATATCAATGCTTCCGGTGCGCTTCCATATAATGGTGGCTGAAGACTGCATTCGTTTTAAAAAGAACATGGTTACCGCTTCTTATGCGACTGCAGAAATGGAAGGTCTTCATGAAGAAGCTAAAAAGGCCGGTATTATGTTGCTGAATGAGGTGGGACTGGATCCAGGAATTGATCACATGTCAGCCATGAAGGTCATTCATGAAATACAGGATTCAGGGGGCAAGTTGACTGGGTTTGAATCATTCACAGGTGGATTGCTCGCTCCCGAATTCGAAGAAAGTAATCCATGGAAATACAAATTCACATGGAACCCAAGAAATGTGGTACTCGCCAGTGCGGGGGGTGCGGTCAAGTTTCTCGATCATGGCATGTATAAGTATATCCCATATCATAAGGTGTTTAGAAGAACGGAATTGATAAGTCTGGAGAATTATGGTCGATTCGAAGGTTACGCCAACAGAGATTCTCTGAAATACAAGGAGCTTTATGGTATAGATGTAGAAACCATGTTCAGGGGTACATTCCGGCGCCCCGGTTTTTGCAAAGCCTGGGATGTTTTCGTTCAGTTGGGTGCTACCGATGACACTTATGTGATGGAGAATAGTGAAGACCTTACTTTTCGCTCATTCATCAATTCATTCTTGAAATATCATCCAACAGATTCTGTTGAGTTGAAATTAATGCAATATTTGAGGCTGGCCCAGGACGATGTGGACATCATGGAAAAACTGGAATGGCTTGATATTTTTAAAGAGATCAAGGTTGGAATTAAAGACGCTACTCCAGCTAGAATTCTGCAGCATATTTTAGAAAGAAAGTGGACCCTGGAAGAGGATGAAAGGGATATGATTGTCATGTGGCACAAATTCACTTATTCGAAAAAGGGAGAGGAAAAGGAATTGCATTCTTCCATGGTTTATGAAGGAAAGGATCTCTATCACACGGCCATGTCTAAAACTGTTGGACTGCCTGTGGCCATCTGTTCTGAAATGATTCTGAATGGCGAGTTGCAGATGAAAGGTCTGGTACGCCCACTAATAAAGGAAATCTATAATCCTGTTTTAAAGAAGCTGAGGGAATTAGGTGTAGAATTTGAGGAGCGTCAGATTCGCTAGCCTTATTAACATTTACATCTTAAGAAAATAAATTTCGCCCCAACTCGGCGCCTTATTAATTAGTCCATTTTTGAGGTATAATTCAAAAATAATGGACGCAGAAAAGAAGCTGCTCTTATTACATCTGAAATCTGACCTCAAAGAAATCCTTAATCTGACCCGCGCAAAGTCTGAGGAATTGATTTCCTCCTTTAACAAGGATTCAGATAAGACCTTTGATATGGCCGAAGACCTCGAATACTACATATCATCATTGCTGGATATAACCAAAGAAATGAAGGCTCTTTTCAGTGAAGAGACGCCCGTGGTTGATATGAAAGCTGTGAAGATCGATGTAAATTCAGGAGAATTCGATGATTTTCTCGCCAAACTATCCGGTCCGGAAAACCTGGAATCCCTGAGGGAGATCCTTACGGTGCTGGAGGCATGGGAATTCTACGAATTGTGCGCTAAAGTCAATGAGAAATTAAAGGCTGTCAGCGCTAAGGCGGTCTAAGAATTGAGATAGAGATCGATCAATCCCTCCGGAGCGGAAATGGTCATACTCTTATCTTCCCTGTTAACATCCAGAATAATTTCATCGAGAATGGGAATTAATATTTCCTGATCTCCATTGGCTATTGATAAAAGTGGATTGGAAGTATTGTCAATGATGTCAATGATCTTTCCTATCTCACCTTTCTTTTCATCCATAACCTTGAAGTCAATGACCTCATGATAATAGAATTTGTTGCCTTTTAACTTAGGAAGTTCAGAAAGGGGGAGATAAAGGGATTTTCCTTTCAGAAAATCACCATCGGGAAATTGATCACCCAGATCAATTTCAACGGTAAGCTCACTTCCTTTCAGAGAATGAAACTTGTGAATAAAAAAAGGAACCGGATTTTGGTCCTGCTTATGCATTCGGACCAACACCGATTCCAATTTCTTATATCTTTCCGGCTTGTCAGTATCGAGTTTGATCGATACTTTATTGGAGTTGTTCCAGGTTCTCGAAATATAGCCGAGGTAATAACACTGGTCCAGATTCATTCCGGAAAAGGCCTTTATTCAGCAGCCTCGTCTTTCTTTTCTTCTTTTTCTTCTGCAGGAGCTTCTTCAGCGGCAGCTTCAGCAGCCGGAGCTTCTTCAGCGGCAGCTTCAGCAGCCGGAGCTTCTTCCGTTGCAGCTTCAGCAGCCGGAGCTTCTTCCGTTGCAGCCTCAGCAGCCGGAGCTTCTTCAGCGGCAGCTTCAGCAGCCGGAGCTTCTTCCGTTGCAGCCTCAGCAGCCGGAGCTTCTTCCGTTGCAGCCTCAGCAGCCTGGGCTTTCTCAACTTCTTCAGCCATGGCAGAATTTTTAGCAAGAATGTCTTGTTCTCTTTTCTTGCTTACTTCTTCTTCAGCTTTGATCCTTGCATTGTACTCGTCAGATCTGGCCTTCTCGAGACCGTCGACTTTCTTCTGGATCTTGGCTAATTTATCTTTCTTCCATGCTTCAAATCTTTTATTCGCTTCATCTTCAGAAAAAGCACCTTTCTTCACCCCAATGTCGAGATGATTTTTATAAAGTACTCCTTCGTATGAAAGAATCGCCCTCACGGTGTCAGTTGGCTGTGCACCGGTCTTTACCCAACTCAAAGCTTTGTCGAATGAAAGATCGATCGTCGCTGGATTGGTATTTGGATTATAGGTGCCTATTTTCTCAATAAACTTCCCATCCCGTGGGGCACGATTATCAGCTATTACGATATGGTAAAATGCATTTCTCTTCTTACCATGTCGTTGTAATCTAATTTTCGTAGGCATAACGTTCTATAATTCTAGTTAAAAATTTGGCCGGCAAATATCCGATTTTTCAACTAATAATGAAAGATTTAACTCACTTTGTTTCAATTATTATTCAGCCTGATAAATTGAGCCTGAAATTAGAGTGGTAAATTTTTCAATTTTCAGTTATCTTTAGGCTTTCGTTGAAAACCAATAGCCGTGTTAACTAAGTCTGTTAATCAAAAGAAGATTGATTACATGCAGCTAGTTCTCAATTATAATAATAATATGACTGAGAATAAGTTGAATCTGGTCTATCATGGAGAGATCAATCAGTCGATTACAAGGACTTTCACATCTCTCGCTGAGCAGAATCTGAACAGAGAGAATGTGAATAAAATGACTGTTAGAAAAGTATATCATGTAATGGTTGAATGCATGCAGAACATTTACAAACATTCGCAACCTTCGAATGAGCATACCAGCGAACGAGCAGGGCAGGGAATCATTCTGGTTGGTCAGGATACTTCCGGTTATATCGTTGCAACAGGAAATCCTGTAAACAGGAACCGGGCCATTATTTTATCGGAGATCCTCGACAATATCAATTCTAAATCTATGAGTGAACTTGATACGATCTATAAAAGGAAAATGAAAGATGGTTTGCTTTCCAAAAAAGGAGGAGCCGGATTAGGCTTTATAGACATCAGCAGGAAGACGGGTTCCAAATTGGATTATAAGTTCGAATCAATCGACAAAAAGAATTCATTTTTCATTTTAAAAACTTACATTGCGAAATAGGAAAATCTAAGGCATGGAAGCATTATATTTGGACGCAACAGATGAGACTCCTGAGGTAAAACTCGATAAAGACAAGAACGTTTTTGAGTTCTCAGGTAAGTCACTTCCGGAAGATGTAGTGACTTTTTATAATCCAATTTTGGATTGGTTGGATAATTATTCAGAAGATCTGAATGAAGTAACCGAAGTGAAATTCCGATTGGATTATTTTAATACGGCATCTTCAAAGATGATTCTTGATATTCTTTTGAAGCTTGAAGAATTTCAGGATTTGGGAAAGGAAGTAAAGATAAAATGGTATTTTGCCGAAGATGATGAGGATATGGAAGAGGCGGGAGAAGAATATGCCGAAATCGTAGATTTGCCATTTGAATACGAAAGCTATACTTAAGAAAAACAATGGAGAATATAGAGATTAAGGAAACAGCCAGTTCACCATCAATCACCCTTGATACCACAAAGGGTGAATATGTTTTTGCAGGCCGATCACTTCCGGAAGATCCGATTGAATTCTATGAGCCAGTTTTGGAATGGTTCGAGAATTACAAGGCAAGTCCATTGAATGGAGTGAACTTCGAGTTCAAGTTGACCTATTTTAATACGGCTTCATCTAAAGTTTTCTTTCAGATTTTTCATTCTATCGACCAGCTTAATGTTAACAACCCTGGCATCGACAATAAAATTGTTATGTATGCCAATAGTGATGATGAAGATCTTCTGGAACTTTTCGATTATTACAAAGAGTTGCTTACCTCAAACTGTCTGGTTCTCGAAGCTTTTTGATTACTTATCTGATTTTCTGCGATGAGTGAAGAAGTCCTGAAGGCATTAATGCAACTGTTTGCCATTCTGATCAAACAGGACGAGGGACTCACTGAAAACGAGCGTCAATACGTACATAACTTTCTGAAGCAGCAGCTAACCTCAGGAGAGGTGGTTGAATATCTTGAACTTTTTGACCAGTTCGTAGGTGAGATCGATAAAAAATCGGAGTCGGCCCGAAAACGAACAAGTGTACTTGATTCTGTAAGAATTCTGGGTATTTGTAAGCGAATCAACAAAAAACTGACTCAGCAACAGAAGGTTATTGTACTGGTACGACTCTTTGAATTGGTGAATCAGGACCGCAAGTTCACAAAGAACAGGATGGCTATTATCGATACAGCCGCCGATGTTTTCAATATTTCCAAAGATGAGTACAGAGGAATAGAGCATTTCATTGTTGAAAATGATCTCGAAAAACATGACAATCAGCAGCTACTGCATATTGGATTGGAGAACGTTTCAAATGGAAAAACGAAATACATTCATTCGGAACTCGACAGTGGTTATCTTGTCATTCTCAAGGTAAGTAGTGTAAATCTGTATTTTCTGAGGTATACCGGTTCTTCAGAGATATTCCTGAATGGTCTGGGTATAAGTAATAAGAGAATTTACCTTTTTGCGAGCGGAAGCACCTTAAGAACGCCTAAGGGACTTCCTATTCTATATAGTGATGTTGTTGGCTGCTTCATGCGCGATGCCTCTGTTTCTAAACTGTCCTTCAATATAGAGAACCTTGAATTCAAATTTCCAAATGGAAATATTGGTCTGAGAAATATAAATCTATCGGAAGGGGAAGGAAAGCTTGTTGGTATAATGGGAGCAAGTGGCGCCGGAAAAACAACCTTACTAAATACCCTGGCAGGACTTGAGTCACCAAGTGACGGAAAGGTGCTGATAAATGGCATTGACCTTCATCGTCAAAAAGAAAAAATTGAGGGTGTAATAGGTTACATTCCTCAGGACGATCTTCTCATTGAAGAACTCACGGTGTACCAGAATCTTTATTATTGCTCTAAACTGATTTTTAAAGATCTCAGTGATGAAGAGATCGATACCAAGGTGAATAAGGTTTTGAAAGACCTTGGGCTATATGAAAGAAAAGACCTTAAAGTTGGATCTCCACTTGATAAGATTATTAGCGGAGGACAAAGAAAGCGTTTGAACATTGCCCTTGAATTAATAAGGGAACCTGCCATCCTATTTGTAGATGAGCCAACATCGGGTTTGTCTTCCAGGGATTCAGAGAATGTAATGGACCTGCTGAGGGAGTTAACTCACAAGGGCAAATTGATTTTTGTTGTCATTCACCAACCGTCGTCTGACATCTATAAGATGTTCGATAAGATCACCATTCTGGATGTGGGTGGATATATGGTATACTATGGCAACCCGGTTGAGGCTGTGATGTACTTCAAACGTATGGACCAGCAGATTAGCAGTGATGTGGGAGAGTGTATTACTTGTGGAAACGTGAATCCTGAGGTCATTTTCAATATCATCGAAGCTCAGGTAGTTGATGAATTTGGAAATTTTACGGGGCAGCGAAAAGTACAACCGGTAGAATGGGAGCAGATCTTTAAGGATAATTCTACACTGAATCATATTGCCAAAGTTGATGAGGCTCCACCTTCGAATTTGAAACTGCCTAACTGGTTCAGTCAGTTAAAAATATTCAGCACCAGAGATTTTCTCTCGAAGATTAATAATCTTCAGTATATAATCCTGAACCTTGTGGAGGCACCCGCCCTCGCATTCATATTGGCCTTCATTATTAAATACACTGATAATCCGGAAGGGGAGAGCTATTTATTCAGATACAACGACAATATTCCTCCCTATATCTTCATGTCCATTATCGTTTCTCTTTTCCTTGGTTTGACGGTAAGTGCGGAAGAGATATTCAGAGACCGAAAGATCCTTAAGCGAGAGTCCTTTTTGAATCTGAGCAGATCCAGTTACCTCTTTTCAAAAATTGGGATTCTATTCACGCTGTCAGCTATTCAGTCATTGCTTTTTGTTGTTGTAGGTAATTCCATTCTGGAAATCAAAGGAATGTATTTTGCATACTGGTTTGCTTTGTTCACTACTTCCTGTTTTGCCAACATACTTGGACTAAACATTTCGGCAACATTTAATGCGGCCGTGACCATATATATTTTGATACCGCTTCTGATTATTCCTCAGATGGTTCTGGGTGGTGCCATGTTCAGTTTTGAGAAATTGAATAAAATGGTGGGAGGAGGACACAAAGTGCCCATGATTGCCGACTTAATGACGGCGAGATGGGCCTATGAAGCACTTACGGTTGATCAATTCAAGAACAACGATTTTCAGAAAGAAACTTTTGAGCTTGAACGCATGGAAAGTGTGGTGGACTACAAGCAGGTCTATTATATACCAAAACTTGAGGAGATCCTTGAGGAATCCATGTTTCTTGAAGGAAGTACAGATGATTCGGTAAAGGCTATTTTCGAGGATAATGTTAAGATTCTTAAGAATGAAATTGACTATCAGGAAAAGAATTTGGGAATCGATGTGCCTTTTGAGATCGATGCTGAAAACTTCGATATTTCCATGATTGAGAATCTTCTTGATTATGTTGCTTCCAGGAAAGAATATTACAACGAAGCTTTTTCAAAGATCAACAAGAAAAAAGAAAAGCTCATTAATGAAAAGCAAAGCAGTCCGGAAAAAAGAAAAGAATATCTCTCTTTGAGGGATCAATATCAGAACGAATACCTCACTGACATTGTGAAGAATGTTTATGCGGAGGATAAAATTGTGATCACGGATCACAGAATTATTCAGATTATCGATCCGATATTCAACAATCCGCCCAAAGCATCAGGCATTAATTACAGGGCACATTTCTATGCTCCGAACAAGAGTGTTTTTAACAGATATTTCGACACATACTGGTTCAATATGACAATGGTCTGGTTGTTTACAGTAATATTATATGTAACGCTCTATTTCGAAAGTCTTAAAAAATTACTTTCTTTAAACATCAATTCTAAATTTTCCAAGAAGAAATGAACACATTGAATAACAAGAAGTTCTGGAGAAATGCTCTTCGCTCTTCATTTATGGCAATGGTAATATTTGCCTTCGCATGTGGATCAGATGGCGATCAAAGCGATAGCGAAAACCTTGATAATCTTATGAATGAGGAAACAGAACAGGTGGAAACAAAGATGTCTGATGCCGTTTTGACTGAGATCATTCAACGAATCCCTAGTCCGGTAGAAATTGTGGCCTTGATCAAGGCTTCAGGCGCCGAATATGATGAAGGAATTTTGAATTCAACAGACAATGCGGAAAAATACACTACGAATTATAAGCAGGCCTTGAATCTGGGTGTATACGGAGCTGATCTTGGATACATAAACATTTATGAGAAAACTATTTCCACGCTCAGTTATTTGAACGCTGTAAAGGAAATGGCTGATCTGATCAAGGTGGGACAGTTTTTTGACTTTACCACATTGAAGCGATTGAGCAGCAACAAGGAAAATTTAGACTCTTTGCTCTACATTACCACGAGCAATTTCAACAGAATGGATGAATATCTCAGAGAGCAGGGAAGATCAGATCTCAGTATATTATCGGTGACAGGTGCTTGGATTGAAGGACTATATATCACGTGTCAGGTTGCCAAAGAATCAGAGAATGCCGAATTGATTGAAAGGATCGGAGAACAAAAAATTGCCATGGAAGACATTGCTTTGTTACTAAGTCAGTACGAATCTGACGAAAGTATGGCTAACATTGCAGCAGATTTTAATAAGATCAGATTGGCATTTGAAGGTGTTAAAATCGAAACGACCAGAGGAGAAGCTGAGATGAAGGAAGTAGATGGGAAACTAGTTGTTGTTGATAACAGTACCAGTACGGTGACCATCAGTAAAGAGACTTTGAAAAATATTATCGAAGTTGTAACAGAAGTAAGAAATAAGTGTATAAACTAATATGAAGGATTTGATGAAAAATTTATTTGCAACTCTATTTTGTCTGTTCATCGTAGGAGGAGTTAGCGCTCAGTGTAACGAGCAATTGGTGAATAAATGTTATCCAACCATCGATGGATACACTTATTTGAAAGACTTCAAGTTCAAGTTGAAGGCTGGTAATGAGCAAAACGCAAGGCCTACAGCGAAGTTTCAGCTCATTCTGAGTAAGGACACTAAGTATTTTCTCACCGCTTGTAATTCAGGCGAATATAATGAGAAAGTGATTTTTCAGTTGTTCGATGCTTCCGGTCTTTTAGCCAGCAGTTATAATCCCCAGACCAAAAAGCATTATGAGTCGGTTGAGTTCGTTTGCAAAAAGTCTGGTTTGTATTATTTGGCTTATACTTTCGAGGACAATACTCAGGGCTGTGCTATAGGCATGGTTGCTTTCCAGCGTTAATTCGCACTTCTAATTAAGTATTCGACTGCAAGTTCATACGAAAGCAGTCCGAAGCCACTTATCGTGCCAGTGCATGATGCTGCGATGATGGATTTTTCTCTGAATTCTTCCCTGTTCATTATGTTGGAAATATGAACTTCAATTACCTGGGTATCGATTGATGCAATGGCATCGGCAATGGCTACTGAGGTATGAGTGTAACCTCCTGCATTTAGAATGATACCATCGTATTTTCCATCTGAATTCTGAAGATCGTCGATGATTTCTCCTTCTATATTCGACTGAAAATAGTCTATATTTATGTCACTGTAAGCCTGTTGTAATTCCTTGAGAAAGCTTTCGAAATCTTTATTTCCATATACATTGACTTCCCTTTTGCCAAGGAGATTCAGGTTGGGGCCATTTACTATTCTGATCTTCATTCCATTCCAGTTGTCGCAGTGTAAAAATACTCGAATCCATGAAATGGGTTGTTGAGATTAAGGGATTCAAATCATATTTAAAATTGGAAAAAGGACTTTCCGATGCTTCCATTGACGCATATATGAATGATGTGAGCAAATTCGCTCAGTACGTCGAGTTGAATAATCCCGACCTAACATTAGCAAATGTTTCACTTAAAGACTTGAGAAGCTTTGTGAACTGGATTGCGGAACTGGGTATTTCGGCAAGATCACAATCCAGAATTATAAGTGGTATAAAAGCCTTCTTCTCATTCCTGGTTCTGGAGGATATAGTTCGTAAAAATCCAACTGATCTTCTCGATTCTCCAAAGCTTTCTAGAAAGCTTCCCGTTGTTCTTAGCATAGAAGAGATCAACTCCCTAATAGCGCAGATCGATCTTAGTAAAAATGAAGGTCAACGTAACAGGGCAATGCTAGAAACCCTTTATGGAAGCGGATTACGAGTCAGTGAGCTTATTGACCTTAAGTTATCTCATCTTTTGATGGAACAGGGTTTTGTGAGAGTAATAGGGAAAGGTAATAAAGAAAGGATTGTGCCCATTGGAGGAGAATCCTCGAAGCAGATCAAATTATACCTTGAACACTACCGAAACCACATGGAAGTGGAAAAATCTTCTGAGGACATCGTATTTCTCAACCGCAGAGGTAGGAAATTGTCTCGCGTAATGGTATTTAAGATCATTAAAGATCTCTGTATAAAGGCCGGGATTAAGAAGAATGTTAGTCCGCACACATTCCGACATTCTTTTGCCACACATTTGGTAGAAGGTGGAGCAGACCTTCGGGCAGTTCAAGAAATGCTTGGACATGAGTCTATTATTACTACTGAAATATATACTCATCTCGATCGCGAGTATCTGAGAGATACGATTACGCAGTTTCATCCGCGATCCAGAAGGAATTGACATCGCCATGATGAATGATGCACAATGTCAGATGTCAGATGTCATTCCAATCCAGGAGTCTGATTCTGGTATTGGGCATTCGATTACAACCTTTTCTTTATTAACTGGATGAACAAATTCAAGTCGATGGGCATGGAGGCAGATCGAGGCATCTTTATTACTTCGCTTTGCTCCATACTTGAGATCGCCCTTGATAATATGTCCCATTTGAGCCAATTGAACCCGGATCTGGTGATGTCGACCGGTATGAGGCCGTACTTCAAGCAATGAATAGTTGTCGAGGTGCTGTTTTGTTATAAATTCCAATTCCGCTTTTTTATATCCGTCCTTTTCGCTTTTTGAAGCATAGGACTTATTCTGCGAAGCATTCTTGGTTAAATAATCAACAAGTTTGCCGTCTGCCTGATCTACATGGCCTTCAACAAGAGCCAGATAGATTTTCTTCACTTCCCTTTTTCGGAATACTTCATTCATTCTGGAAAGACCTTTTGATGTTTTGGCGAATAAGACCAATCCACTCACCGGTCTGTCGATTCGGTGAATCAAACCAACAAATACATTGCCAGGTTTCTTGTATTTTACTTTGAGGAATTCAGCAAGACTATCGGATAGAGATGTGTCACCTGTTTTATCACCCTGTACTAATATACCGGCTTCTTTGCGCACGGCGATCAGGTGATTATCCTCATAAAGGATATCCTTTTCAGTTAATTTCTGCTTTTGCAAAAAGGATCAGTATTGTTCGTTTTTATTTGGGAAGTCGCCCGACTTCACATCACCTATGTAGGACTTGACAGCGTTGCCTATTTCATCGTACAGTGAAAGATATCTTCTAAGAAAACGCGGGCTGAATTCATGGGTGATTCCAAGCATATCGTGCAGAACCAACACTTGTCCGTCTACACCACCACCAGCACCAATTCCTATGATTGGAATGTTGATCTCTTTGCTGAGTTGTTCTCCGAGTTTGGCTGGTACTTTTTCAATTACAAGAGCAAAACAACCAGCTTTCTCAAGAAGATGGGCATCCTCAATAAGCTTAGCAGCTTCTTCCTCTTCCTTGGCTCTGACCACGTAGGTTCCGAATTTGTAAATGGATTGCGGGGTGAGTCCGAGGTGACCCATTACGGGGATTCCGGCCGAGATAATTCTTTCAATTGATTCAACCACTTCGGCTCCACCTTCTAGTTTGACTGCATGAGCACCTGATTCCTTCATAATTCGAATAGCTGAATTAAGGGCTTCTTTTGAATTTCCCTGATATGCACCAAATGGCAGGTCAACTACAATCAATGAACGGTCGATGCCTCTTACAACCGAAGAAGCATGATAGATCATTTGATCAAGGGTTATGGGAAGTGTGGTTTCATGTCCAGCCATTACATTAGAGGCCGAGTCGCCAACCAGAATGACATCAATTCCGGCTGAATCAATGATCTTGGCCAGAGAATAATCATATGCTGTAAGCATGGAGATTTTTTCTCCACTCTGTTTCATTTCCTGAAGAGTGTGTGTAGTTACTCTTCTGACGTTCGACTTAGCTGTAGACATGATGTATCATTATAAGTGAGGCAAAGCTAAAAAATATAATTGGAGGATATGTGGATGAGGTGATGAGGGGATAAGTGGATAAGGTGATGAGTTGATAAGGTTAGGAATACATTGGATTTCCAAATTCCAAATTCCGAATTCCCTTCGCTCTTTCAACCAATTGTCCATATAGAATTACAAAACCCATATCTGCCTTTCATTGCCCTATTCGACCAATTAAACAAATAACAGATTAACAAAGCATAAATAATCATACTTTTACGCCCCTATGAAATTTCGTCTAAAAAGAGGTACTATTCTCGCCCTTTCTATGCTTCTTGCTTTCACGTCATGTGAGACAGAAGTCGACCTATTTACAGACGGAGATCCTGTTCCGGTAGTCTTTGCTTTATTGGAACCACAAAATACTACTCAGTATTTTAGAATCAATCCAACATTCAAAGGTGAAGGGGATGCTCGAGAATTGGCCGGAAATGCCAGTATTACCAATTATGCTGAGGGTGAAATTGAAGTTAAACTCATTCACGTTAAAATAGACGGTACAGTTGAGGAATATGTCTGCAAGGATACTACGGGTATACCATTGAATGATGATGGAATATTCAGCACTCAAAATCGACTATACTATCTGAATACTCCGGTATCATCAGGCAATAATGGTCTGGAAAATGAGATCCTTCTTCCGGGAGAAACATACAGACTTGAGATCACTCATACGAAAACTGGAGCCGTATCTACCAGTGAAATAGTGTTGGGAGATTACAACAGGATTCGACCCATCAGTCCGAAACCTAACCCCAGCAACTTTCTAGAAAGAATGAAATTTTACACGGGAACGAATTACAACAAACCATACACTTTTGAATATGATGCGGATGCCCTTTCAGAGAGGTTCATGTTGGAAATGACATATTATTACACAGATTCAGTCAAGAGCTCAAGCGATCAGCAATACTGGAGAGATAGCAGTACCACTTTTGTGATCGGAGAAGTAAACAGTATTGATGTCACAGACGGTTTTAAAAAGGTTGACATTGATTTTGATGGGGAAAAATTCTATTCCATCCTCGCTTCTCAACTTCCAGAGAGTATTAAAAGAAATGGAACGATTTCTGACCTGACCTTTACCGCCGTTGGTCCGGATCTAGACATTTATCTGTCTGTGCAAGATGCGAGTTTGACAAGTATAGCCGGAGAGACTCCAAGTTATACAAACATAGAAAACGGCCTGGGTGTATTTTCCTACCGTTTCGTTGTTACCGATGAACATTTCCTGATGGATGATAACAGCGCAAGACAATTGATCCGAAGTGACTATACAAGGGACCGATTTGCCTGTGCAGTATATGGCAGCAGTCCTTCTGAGGCCATTACATGTGACAAATAACTGTCTATTTGTCATTTTTTGTCAGATTCGCGGCTGACAAGGCTTTCCGACGTGACATAATTACTTTTCCCACTTGTGCCTGTTCTTTGGCACGAAGATTGAAGTATATAATCTGAACAACGCGAATATTATAAAGAAATAACTATGAGTAAGATTATTGGAATTGACCTGGGAACAACGAACTCGTGCGTTGCCGTAATGGAAGGTAACGAGCCAGTTGTGATCCCTAACAGCGAAGGAAAGAGGACGACACCCTCTATTGTGGCCTTCATAGAAGGTGGAGAGAGAAAAGTAGGGGATCCGGCCAAAAGACAGGCTATTACGAACCCAACGAACACCATATACTCGATCAAAAGGTTTATGGGAAACCAATACTCAGAATGTCAGAAAGAAATTGACAGAGTACCTTATGAGGTAGTAAAAGGTGACAATAATACACCTAGAGTAAAAATTAACGACAGACTATATACTCCACAGGAAATTTCTGCCATGGTTCTTCAGAAAATGAAGAAAACGGCTGAAGATTATCTTGGATCCAGTGTATCAGAAGCTGTTATTACTGTACCAGCATACTTTAATGATGCTCAGCGTCAAGCTACGAAAGAAGCAGGTGAAGTTGCCGGATTGAAAGTGAAAAGAATTATCAACGAACCAACTGCTGCCTCTCTGGCTTATGGACTTGATAAAAGAAATAAAGACATGAAGATCGTTGTATTCGATTTGGGTGGTGGAACACATGATGTTTCCATCCTTGAATTGGGTGACGGTGTTTTTGAAGTAAAATCTACCGATGGAGATACTCACCTTGGTGGTGACGACTTTGACCAGGTGATTATTGACTGGTTGGCAGATGAATTCAAAAAAGATGAGAACATGGATCTTAGAGAAGATCCAATGGCTCTTCAGAGATTGAAAGAAGCTGCTGAGAAAGCAAAGATTGAATTGTCAAGTACAACTCAAACTGAGATCAATCTGCCTTATATTACGGCTACTGGAAGTGGTCCAAAGCACCTTGTTAGAACGCTATCAAGAGCTGATTTCGAAAGACTGGCGCACGACTTGATCGAAAGAACAATTGAGCCATGTAAAACAGCATTGAAAAATGCCAGCATGTCTACTTCTGATATTGATGAGGTAATTCTGGTTGGTGGTTCCACAAGAATTCCTGCAGTTCAAGACGCAGTTAAGAAATTCTTTGGAAAAGATCCTTCAAAAGGTGTAAACCCTGATGAAGTAGTTGCAGTTGGTGCAGCTATCCAGGGAGGTGTATTGACAGGTGAAGTAAAAGACGTACTTCTTCTTGATGTTACTCCTTTAAGTCTTGGTATTGAAACGATGGGTGGTGTTATGACGAAATTGATTGAGTCTAATACAACCATTCCAACGAAGAAATCTGAAACATTCTCAACGGCTGCTGACAATCAGCCTTCTGTTGAGATCCATGTTCTTCAGGGAGAGAGACCAATGGCCAGCGGTAATAAAACCATCGGAAGATTCCACCTCGATGGAATTCCACCAGCACCGAGAGGTGTTCCTCAAATTGAAGTAACCTTTGATATTGATGCCAACGGTATAATGAATGTTTCTGCCAAGGATAAGGCGACAGGAAAAGAACAAAGCATTCGAATTGAAGCTTCCTCTGGATTGAGCGATGATGAAATCGAAAAGATGAAGAGAGAAGCTGAAGAAAATGCGGAAGCTGATCAGCAGGAGAAAGAGAAAGTTGATAAACTGAATTCAGCTGACAGCATGATCTTCCAAACGGAGAAACAGCTGAAAGAGTTTGGCGACAAACTTCCTGAAGACAAGAAAAAACCGATCGAAGACGCTTTGGCGGAGTTGAAAAAAGCTCACGAAGCTCAGGATCTGGATGGAATTGACAAAGCCATGGAAAATCTAAATACAGTATTCCAGGCTGCTTCTCAGGATATGTATAACGCTTCAAATGAAGCCGGAGGTGATGCCGGCGCTGAACAGGCCTCAAACGACGGTCAGGATGAAGTGACGGATGTAGACTTTGAAGAAGTTGAGGATAAGAAGTAATTCCTATTGTTAACAACTTAATAGCCCCGTCTCATTATTGGGACGGGGTTTTTTATGATTTGAAAAAGGCAAAGATTAGATTTGTCTGAGATGAAAGAAAAACCACTCATATTAGTAACCAACGACGATGGTTACAGCGCTCCGGGCATAAGAGCTCTTATCAATGCCGTCAAGGGATTAGGCGAGTTGGTAGTTGTGGCACCAGACAAACCTCAATCTGGAATGGGCCACGCCATTACCGTATCTGCTACCTTACATATCAATGAGATTGAAGTTGAAGGAGTGAAGGGATATAGTTGTTCCGGAACGCCAGTCGACTGTGTAAAAATTGCAACCAATAAGATTCTCAATCGAAAGCCGGATATGATCGTATCTGGTATCAATCACGGTTCCAATTCTTCCATTAATGTCATTTATTCCGGCACAATGTCTGCCGCTGTTGAGGGTGCGATTGAAAAAATACCGGCCGTTGGTTTCTCGTTATGCAGTCATTCAATTGACGCTGATTTTACGGCATCTATTAAGATTGCGAGAGAAGTAGTTCAGGAAGTTCTGAAGACCGGAATGCCCGACCATACTTGTCTTAACGTGAATATCCCAAATGTAGAGCCGGAACTGATCAGTGGAATAAAAGTTTGCAGGCAGGCACGTGCGGTGTGGGAAGAAGAATTTGATGAAAGAGTAGATCCTCAGGGTCGCACATACTTTTGGCTCACAGGAACGTTTATTAATCATGACAAAGGTGAGGACACCGATGAATGGGCCTTGAAGAATAACTATGTTTCAGTAGTGCCTGTGCATTGTGACTTCACTGATTATAAAGCACTGGAACAATTTAAAGACCTGGAAAGATGATGCGTTTGAAAAGTCCCTACACCTGGTTGGGTGTAGTTATTGGATTGATCGGTCCGTGGATCGGCCTTTACATTTATTATTATTCCAATTTCAGAGCCAATCCTTTTTCTGTTTTCCTCGATCGCCTTTTATACACAACTCTGTTTGGACCTATGTTGAGTCTGGCGGCCATGATGAATCTGCTTTTGTTTTTCATTTTTATCTGGCTGAACAGGGATGAAGGAGCCATGGGTGTTTTATTATCCACTTTTCTTTACGGTTTTGTAGTGTTTGCATTAAAGCTTTTCGGAGGACCATGAAGCTTTATATTATTGCAGGAGAGGCTTCAGGTGATCTTCACGGAGCCAACCTGATCAAAGCACTAAAAAGACAAAAGCCCGAATCTGAAATAAGATGCTGGGGTGGTGACCTCATGAGTGAAGCAGGCGGGGAGGTTGTTATGCATTACCGCAAATTGGCCTTTATGGGATTTGTTGAAGTAGTCAGCAACCTGGATAAGATCCGCGCCAATTTTAAATTTTGTAAGGAAGACATTGATCAGTGGAAACCTGATGCTGTCATTTTGATTGATTATCCTGGATTCAATCTGCGTATGGCAAAATACCTTCATAAGAGAGGTATAAAAGTTCTCTATTACATTTCACCTCAGGTATGGGCATGGAATAGATCGAGGGTTGAGAAGATCAAGAAGTATGTTGATAGGATGTATGTTATTCTTCCTTTCGAACAGGACTTCTACAAGGATTATAATTACGAAGTCGATTTTGTTGGCCACCCTCTGTTGGATGCAATTCAGGGAGGAGACCTCCTTAAGTCACAGGGAAAATTCAGAGAGAATAATAAGCTCGGTGACAAAGACATTATCGCCATACTTCCGGGGAGCAGAAAACAGGAAATTAGTCGGATGCTGCCTACCATGCTGAAAGTGGTGGATGAATTCAAGGATCATCAATTTGTGCTTGCAGGTGCTCCATCAATTGAAAAAGAATTCTATGAGCAATATTTGACTTCATCGAATATCTCTGTAGTTTACAATCGAACCTATGATCTGTTGTCAAATTCCAGGGCAGCCCTGGTGACTTCCGGCACGGCGACTCTGGAGACCGCATTATTCAAGGTTCCCGAGGTGGTTTGCTATCAGGGAAATTTCATTTCCTACTTGCTTGCAAGAGCCTTAATCAAGGTCAAATACATTTCACTGGTCAACCTGATCATGGATAAGAGAATTGTGGAGGAGTTGATCCAAAAGGATTTTAATGAGGTGAGGTTGACGAATGAATTAAAGAAGATCATTCCTGACGGTCCGTACAGAATGGCGATGTTGAAAAACATGGATGAACTTGCTGAAAAACTTGGTGGAAGCGGTGCATCGGAAAGGGCTGCATCGTTAATGATTAATTACCTTGAGTCCTGATTCGCTTTTTCTTTCATTGTAATTTTGTTGCGGTGAAGAATAATTTTTCCAGGTCCTTATTACTTATCACGCTCGTTCTGACGGCTCTAACATCCTATGCCGATTACGTGAACATCGGGATTATTGAACACTATAAGATTCGCCGATTCTCATTCCTCGTTGAGGAAGGAAGCTACCAGGTTTTTGCTGATTCGAAGAAAATAACAGACCTGAACAAGGATGACTTGTTATTCCTGATATATCGCGAAGGTAGTATTGAGATCAAAACTCCCAGAGAACGATTCGGAACCTACAAGAAAGTCTATCTGATGGGCAAGGAAGCTGACAATGTATTCAGAGTAACCCCTATCGAGCCAGATAAAAAGAGCCGGAATTACGACGACAATTTAAAAGTGACCCTGAAAGGTACGTCGATGCGCCTTGTGAATAATATCCATATGGAGAACTATATTGCTGGCGTTGTTCAGGCTGAAGTTGGACCAACACCGGCTCCGGAATTTTTCAAATTGCAGTCAATTCTCTGTAGAACTTATGCTCTGGAGAATTACAAGAAACACGAGCATATGGGTTATAATCTGTGTGATCGTGTTCATTGTCAGGCCTATTACAGAAAGTGCAGCGACAGAGATATTGAGATTGCATCTAAGTCTACGAAGGGATTGGTAATTGTAGACAGCGACATCAATCTCATCACGGCGGCTTTTTACTCTAATTGCGGAGGACAAACTGTTAATTCTGAGGATGTCTGGCAGAGACCTGTATACTATTTGAGATCGGTGAAAGACCCTCATTGTACTTCTCAACCTAATGCTAAATGGAATAAAAAAATTCCGAAAGGAGATTGGGAAAGCTACTTGAACAGAAAGGCGAGAAATTATGGACTGGCTTCTGAGGATATTGATACAGGTCCATTTTACCAGAAAGAAAGGAAAGCTTACTTGACATCCGGGAAAATGAAGATTCCACTAAAAACCGTACGCTCTGACTGGAGACTAAAATCGACTTTCTTTGAGGCTATTCCGAACGGAGAATATGTTTATCTCAATGGAAGAGGGTTTGGACACGGCACAGGCCTGTGCCAGGAAGGTGCCATGAAAATGGCTTCCTCCGGATACTCATATCCGGATATTCTGCATTTCTATTATAAGAACGTTCACCTGGTGAGCATGGAAGCGCTCGATTTCTTTAGAGAAGAGTAGAATTCGATTTCAGATTCCTGATTCCTGAACGGAGTTCGGAATTCGAAGATCCACGTCTTTATCTATTTGAAAACTGATTTGTGCTTTTTGCAGAATAAATATCGATCACACGCATCTGTGTTTTTCAGCAATTTATGTGAATCCTCGTCAAAAACCTGTATGAGTATTTCTTCATTGTCCTTGGACTGTCCTACTTCATTTTGTCTTGTGGAACGAATGAAGGAATCATATCCCTGTTTATGAATCTTCTTTTTGTATTTATTCAAAGATCTGTCATCCTTGAAAGTTCGGTTTACTCTTACGTGATAACTCACTCTGATTACATCATCGGCATTATGGCACTGAGGACAATCCAGTCTCGGATAATCCATGGAACATAAGTCCAGCTTTATTTCAAGCGTTGTGTCTGAATCAGAATTATTTAGCTTGATGGAATATTCCTCATGATCTATGGCATCAATATGAAGATTCCAGAATCCATTTGGAATACTATCGAATTTGAAATAGCCATTAAAATCGGTGGTTTCAAATATAGTGTCGGCCTCATCACTTTCGATTAATCCAACCCGGGTTAAAGGAATGACGTCATCATAGTCAGACACGGTCCCGCTGATACTGAATTGTCCGTATGCTATACTCGGACTTATTAGTAAGCATATCAAAAATCTACAAACAAAGAATATTCCGAGTTGACTGAAAAATTTCACGACACTAAACTAGAAATTGATTTTAAACTTCCGGAATCAGGAACCTGCCTGCCGGCAGGCAGGTCTGGAATCTATACCCATCACATCTGTCGATTCCTTGTTCCTTTGCTTCGTCCTCGTTTATCCCTTCCTTTATTCTCATTCTCCATGTTCTTCTTGACCTTGATTCGTTCGTTCTTGAACATTCCCTGGTAACGAAGAGCAATCTCGTATCCCCCGGCAGAAGTGGCAGCAGCTAGATCTGTGATGATGAAATCATAACTGACTCCTATGAGCAGGTTCTTTTTGAATTGATATTGCGCGGCGAAGTACACACTTTCATTATATCGGTAGAACAATCCTAAGTCAAAAGATGAACCCACATATGCGTCTGTAAATCTTGAGTCGGGTTGTTTGCCGAGATTAAAACCGACCAGAGAGCCTATGGTGAATGAAGTGGAAGGCCCCTGACTCATCACAAGTAGCTTTGGTTTTAAAGTCACCGTTTCAAGTCCGAAATCAGCCTCTCCGTGAAGGGACAATCTGGGTTTCAATCTGCTCTGATATTGGTCTATGAAAGAATTATTTGGAAAATTCACATGGGTTGCCGAAAGTCCAAATATGAATTTACGGTCGTTATAAGGATCGATGTGAACATATGTTAGCCCCAGTCCTGCGTCGAAATATCTGACTTGATCCACAAAGGCTACTTCTCCCGAGGGCAAACTTGGGTCGTAGTTGTTGCCGTTATGCTGACTTTCCCATTTAACATTATTCAGATTTATTTTTGATTGACCATATCCCAGCACCAATCCTCCTGATAATTTGCTAAATCTTGTTGTCCTTGTGTGATATGCAAAGGATAGGTTAACGTTGGTAAAGCCGAATTCCGTGGTGCCTGCTTCATCCGCAAGATAGGACAGGCCAAAGCCCATTTTGTTGATTCCTTCAACATCTTCAAAGGCTGGCATGTCATAGGAGGCCGAGACAGTTTTAAAACCATCTGCCACATCTGACCATTGATTTCTGTAATTGAGGATAAGTCTGTAATCCAGATTGTGATCCCCGGTAAGAGCTGGATTTAGGGTAACAGGGGCATTATAGAACTGAGAGAATCGGTAGTCCTGAGCTTTCAAGGCCATGTTGCACAAGGCCAGAGTCAATATGAAAATCACTTTTTTCATTACCTGACCAGCGTAACATTACCTTTTATAACTTCTTTTTCATTATTGATGAGTTTCACTTCAACCACCCATACATAAACGCCGGCGTTGGCTTTTTGCCCATTGATGTTGCCATCCCAGCCGTCATTTTGACTTTCACTTTCAAATACCAGATTTCCCCATCTATCGTAAATGCGGAATGTCATTTCTTTGATTCCTTTTGCTTTTACATGAAGCACATCGTTCACTCCATCGCCATTAGGTGTGAAAGCATCAGCCACGAAAACAGGTCTGATGTCCTCAACGCACAATGTGACCTCATATTCATCCCTGCAACCACCTTCATTGAATACGGTTAAGGTTATGGTATAGAATCCGGCTTCCGTGAAAGTATATTTAGGATTCTCTCCCAGTGAATATTCATATTGGACAAGGCCTGCAATATCCCAGTTTCCACTGTCGGCATTCTGAGACAGATCAAGGAAAGTAACTTCTTTCTGGTCTGATGGGATACACTCGAAATTCGGTGAGTAAGAGAAATTGGCAACAACATTCTTGAAACTAGGTATTTTCACCAGCGTGTCATATGTGCAACCTGTAAGTATGTTTTCGATAAGCAGTGGATAAGATGTACCGGCAAAACCTTCAATGCTGTCAGTATGCATTTCCGGACTGGTTTCCCAGGTTATATCATATTGGTCCATTGAATCAAGTGATACTACAGCCCATCCATCAGCTCCGTAGCACAGCTTTTCACTCGTTTTTACATTTGGCCTGATCGGATCTGCTACCTCTATAAATACACTGTCTAAAGATGGATCAGAACATCCATCATCAATTCTTACTTTATACCATGTTGATTCACTTGGACTTACCACATGACTTGGGACGGGAAAGAGGTCATTGTTCCATTTGTATGAATAATTCGTGCCCGAAGGTCCACCATCTGAATTTACGGTAAGTGTGGCAGATTCACCGGGACATAATAGGGTGTCATCAACGGTCAATTCTCCGAATAATTCTTCCGTGATCTCAATAGTATGAGTTGTACTCGTTTCACAAAAACCATTCCCGAAAGTATATGAGAGGGTATGAGAGCCCTGCCCAGCAAGGGCTGGATTGAAGAATGTTCCATTTACAATTCCCGATCCTGTTAATATTCCGTTATTCGGTTTAAGTGTAATGGGTATTAGGGTATCCTTATAGCAATAAGCTGTATCAAGGTTCAGAATTTGGGCAGGAACGAATTGATAGACCGTTACCATAACGCTATCGTTTACACAACCATTGGGTGTTTCATATTTCACGACATGTGTACCACTTCCGGCACTTGAAGGATCATAGTGGCCTGTCTGACTATTCGTTATTCCCTGTCCGACCCATCTTCCACCATCGGGCATTGTTGGGAAATTCCAGGCTGGATGAGTGCTACACACAGTAGTATCGGGCCATAGAAAATTGAAAGGGGTCTTTTTAATGATCTCAGGATAAACTACCATTATTATGGAATCTTCACAGGTATTGGCTGTGTAGTTCAGGTGGTGTACCCCAGGGCCCGCAATACTCGGATGGAAGTAATATCGACTTCCCGAATTCGTAAGTCCGTTGCCTGTCCAAACACCTCCTCCGGGAGTACGTCTTACACCTGCCCAATCGAGATACAAGGCCGTGTCGCTCTCGCAAAAGAATACAGTGTCATCGTATACTCGGGTATATCTGAGGTATACAATTCTTTCATCTGTACATCCATTAGTTGCTGTATAAGTCAAGGTGTCATTCGACCAATTTCCTCCTGAATGACCTTGCCCTGGATTATAGGTTCCCGAAGTGGCATTCGTTATTCCACGTCCTGACCAGCTTCCGCCGGAAGGTATTCCCGCCGGAAAAAGAGTAAATGGCGGTTGATCCGGACATGCAACCAGATTCCAGTAGGCATCAATTTCAAGAACCGTGATATCAATATTGAAGCTACAGCCACTATTCCCCTGACCACTTAGTTTGTATACTAGGTTTTTCGTTCCGGCACCTGCAATGGCCGGATTAAACCAACCCAGAACAGTATCGGTGATTCCATTTCCACTCCATCTTCCACCCGGTGGACTGATTGGAATAATAAAAGCTGTATCCGATTTACAAACCGTATCTACCGGTGTAGCGAGACTTATACTGTCAACACTGACTACCTTATCCTCCGTACATCCATTGATCGAGTACGTCAGAACATAAGTGCCGGGCAGAGCCGGATTGAACACTCCCGCAGACGTTACCGAATCACCCGACCAGGTTCCACCCGGTGGACTGAACCCACTTAGCAGAAAGGCAGGAGCTCCGGGGCAAGCCGCTTCCGGTAGACCCGCATCGATTGCTCGTACGATGATAAGAATGCTGTCTTCACAGAAGTTCGTGAAACCATATTTGATATAATGATTTCCGGGACCAGCGCTATCGGGATGAAAAATTCCATTTATCGCATCTATTATTCCACTTCCCCAAAATCGACCGCCGGATGATTGTGTACTTATTGTAAAGGCTGAATCTGATTGACAAACTGTAATTGTATCCTGTTCAGTTATCTGCGGGTCTACAAATACAATGGTTTTTTGTGCTGTAGCTATGGGTCCTCCTGTCGTGCTTTGCACACTTACAGTGTAGTTCAAAGTTCCTGTCGGACAAACCGTATGAGGTCCGGCTGAATTGGGTAGACCATTATTCCAGGTATAATTATAATTCAGGCAATTGGGGCCATTTCCCGAAATCACCGCCAATAGATCTGTGCATACTCCGGTACAAATGGTGTCAGGATCTGCCTGAATGTCCACCGTAAATGGACAATCATCTATGAGAAAACTATCCAGGAGATTGAAATACCAAATGCTATCACAATTATCAGGCAGACCAAGTTCGAAATCTATATTGTACCAACAGTTTTGATTCAGACTTTTATTCAGGTATAAGGTAAGTGTATTTGTTGTGTCACCGGCATTCTGACAATTCAAGGATGAAGTAATGGTATTTACACTAATGTTATTCACGGGTCCGGTTATCACAAAATCGCCTGGATCAATTGAGTCACAGGGGATCCAGCCGCTGAATGCTAAAGTCAGTTGGTTTGTAGAGCAAGCCGGAGCCGGATTAGTTGTCATAGTTGGCGGAACCGGGGGTATCTTATCCGTTGTCCAATCAAGATCCCAGCCACAATAAGCCGCGTTGGCATCTGATTTAAAATGAAATGTCACGCAACCACCGGTGATTACCAGATTGGAAGGTACAGTCCAACCAGTATATGTTCCAATAAGCGTAGAATTGGTATCGGCTCCCTGAAATACTCTTAACCAGTCAAAGCCCGAATCAACACAAAAAGGACTATTCCAGTTGATGCGAATGGTACCCCCAGAGCAAATAGTGAAAGTGAGGTCTTCGTTATTGGCATATGTTGTACCATTACCGCCACCTTCACTGTCGAGCAATGTTCCCTGGCAGTCTGTAATAGAAGCATTAGACATGTTGTAAATTGTCTGAGCCTTGACAGAATAGACCAATGCCAGCGAAAGAAAAAAGAGAATGCTGTACCTGTCCATTGCTATTTCTTTATAGTGACAGGTGTAGTATTAATGATGTTGCTCCAGTTATTGGCTCTGTCCCTTAATTTGACAGTGAGCGTAACTATTTCTTCATTTCCATTACCCAGAATGAACATGGAATTCAGTACAACTTCTAATTCGCCTTCGATGATGAGATTTTTTCCAAGGGGAGCCATGGGAGGCACGTGGTACCAATCAGCTGAATCAAGTCGGCTGTCTTTAACCCAAAGAGCATATTCGTCGGGATCGGAGAATCCGATGTCACCATTGTTGTCCTTGTATTTTACAATAAGGGAAATTGAGTTATTGAAATTTTCAACTTCCTGAGGAGTGATACTTACAAAAGATATTTTCGGTTCAGGTGATAATTCCTCCTGTGTATCATCATCCCGGTTGCAAGACTGAAAGACAAGTGCAAAAATTAATATGTACAATAAATTCTTCATCAAAGTGAGTCAACTTTTAATGTGAACTTCGCCCTCATTATGTCACTCGTTCCGGGATTCGGAATAAAAGTTGTGTCCTCCTGAGTGTCATCCCTCAACATTGTACGCAAGTAAACAAATGTCCCTGATGTATCATTGGGAAATTGAATTGTGGCTTTGTGCGTGTATGTCACTGGTTCATTCCAAAAATCAACGCCCTGCAGGGTGGAAGAAGTATTGAAACTATAGTCCTCTGCAGAACTGAAATCATATAGATCGTAAGAAGAGTTCAGTCTTGTGAGCTTAAAATCTTTCACGTCGGTCTGGTCATCGCTGAAAGCAAACCAAACATCAACAGGAAGTCCTTTAGGAATAAGAATAGGACTTTGGCCCGGCCCTTCCCTCGGTAATTCATTTGATGTATTTCCGGAATTAAATGCCATCATTCCAACCACCTGAGGCTCAAGATTGTCTTCTCCTGGAATATTGCCATATGTATCCGGGGCACCCCTGGCTATCCAGTCGGCGATCAAACCTATATACATCTCTTTATCTTCTTCCCAGGTCGACTCAGGCTCAAGTGACAGAGGCATAATACCTGATGTATTAGGCATGAAAACTGTAAGCCGTTCATTTAAAAGGGACTTCTCTACATTATATGGCACCACCCTGTACGTGAAGGATTGCTGATCGTCGTTTTGAAGAACGGCATGGTTCACCAGAGTATTATATGATGAATAGATGGTTCTGAAATCCGGCTGGAAGTTTCCGTCGTGACAACCTGAATTAGAGCAGGTCGGCTTGAAAACATTGTAATACAGAAATTGAAAGCTGGATGAATCCAGTTCGAATACCGTACTCGTATCTTCAGGAGGTTGCAATGAAGGGTCATTGAATGGATTTTTACCCGAATTATCTTCATCTTTTTTACAGGCAAAAAGAATGAGACCTATCAGCGATATGTAAAGTATTCTTCTCATTAAATTCTATCAAACAGAGACATAGAACCACTTTCTATGTACCCCGAACTTTCCACTTCATTTTTAAATCCAAGAATTTCCGCAATGGTAACTACATTGTCGGTCGTTTTTCCGATCTGATTTCCCTCGCTTCCTACAACGAGATCACTTGGCACATTTTTACCTGCCATCATTGTAAACACTCTGGTTGTATTCTGATCCGAATGATCATAAGCAGCAAAATCATTTTCAACATCCTTGATTCCATTTGGCTCAAGATTTCTGCCACATTCCGGAGTGACAATCATGACCGTATTGTCTTTCATTTCAGGTATGTTCTGAATATGATTCCATAAGAAACCGACGGAATGGTCTGCTTTGTGCAGACTTCTCAAATAACCTGTGAAATTGCTGTGGCATCCATCTACATTACTCAAGTTCAGAACAGTTAGCTTTGGTTTGAAGTGGGACAATACTTCAGCTGTGTATCCAATTGTTATGGCATCAGAGTTCTGTGCACCCGGAGGCCTCTCATAGGCACCACCTTTGTTATACATTTTGCGCATGAAGTCTTTTATGTCCTGCTTCTCTTCTTCAGTATTACCTATGGTTTCCAGACCTTTTCCGAAATTCTCAAAACTGTTATCAAGGAAATACTTCATCTGATACATCGGACTCAGCTCATCTTCCGGGTGGTAAACCTTTGCATTAGAAAGATATTCTCTTCCCAGATTTCCAAATGTGACAGTTGGTGCAAAGAAGTTAGCTCCATACTGTGCTCCATAATCAGGATTGGCACTGTAATTCAAAAGTGGAGTGGAACCACCAATACCATTGCCTATAAACCAAGTATCTGTAGCCGACAAACCACCATGACGTCTGGCATACTCAAATATGGTCGGGTTAACAGGTTTTTGTTTTAGTCCTTGGGTAACAGCCCTGTTTCCCTGTATTAGATTGTTGAGTCCACCATAATGACCTGCAGACAATGCATTTACTTCTTTGAATAATGTCCCCTGTTTTTGCAGAGTGTCATCAAGCAGTTTAGGAATAGGAGTTTGACCGCCAACACCATTTCCATATACGATCTTGGCCGAAGGAGGGGCTCCCTCAAGCATATTGTACATGATGTTTCCTGCATAAGGTACGCCCTGACTATCGTCAAGATATCGTTGAAGCACCGATTCTTGTTGTCGAACACCACCAGCGAAGAGAACATAAACAACATGCTCTGCCAACTGACTTCCTGTTGCAGCAAATAATCGTCCGGATGGAAGAATATATGGAATGCTTGCAGCTCCCGCAGCTGCCGCACCTGCTGTCTTTAGAAACTTTCTTCTTTTCATCAGTAGTAAAGGTATTCGTTCGACAAAGCGAAAGAGAAGTAAACCAATTCAGGGCTTACATTCGGATTCGCGCTAATATAATTCTCGAAGTAGGTGATCTCGGCTTCTGTTGGATCTCTCACCAAAAAACGGTTATAAGTATTTGTGATGAAAGTCCTCAGGTCAGCCCTCATTTCTTTGTCTGTCGGCATCTTCACGTCATTTTCATTCATGAAATTGCTGATGATGACCTCACGAGCTACTTCTTTATCGCCGATTGACTGAATACATTGTGAAATCTCAAAAATCTGGTTCGCTGACAGCGCAACCTGAAACAGATTCGCATGAAGGATGGCAACATACTGCTGATCTGTTTTCTCCTTCGTCTTACCGGCATTAGGAGGAAGAGAGGTGAGAGGATTCACCACATATTGATCAGGATTCTTTTCTTCTTCCTTACAGCTGAAAAGAACGATTGTAATCATCAGTAGGATACTGATGCGGCCTAGCTTATTGTTCAAAATTCGCGTATTCATCAGTGACAAGTATTGCTCTTTGTAATTTCTGGAGGTCATGGTCGAAATTGAATGTGGCCATGGCCTTCTCTAGTTCTTCAGTTTCCGGTGGTCGTGCCATCAGTGTCCCGTATGTCCATCTGATCAAACCCTCATAGAATTCATCAGAATTACATAGGATTTGAATGTATTCTCCTTTATTCGTGGCATATAAGCCAAATATCTGCGCCGGTTTATCATATTCAACGATCTCAAAACCAGCATCAAACTCCATCCTGCTGGGGAATCGGTCGAACAGATCATTGAAAGATGCATTGATAAAATTGAAAGTATTCATATTGATACGATCGTATACGGCATTGTCAAGTAATCTCGAGAAGATTTCAGTCAGGTCAATTGTACCTTCCATGTATTCCTCATCTATATTTAAGACATTCTCGAGTTTTTGAATCTTCTCCAGGTCGATCTGATACTTATACCAGTCTCCTGCTATCGAATCTCTGATCAGACTACTGTTCAACAGTCCGATTTCACGGTTGATGTCACCGTCTGAAGCACCCTCAAGCATTTTCACTTTGAAGAGTTCATACAAGCGGTTGTAATAAGCTGCTTTGTAAGATGAGTCGCCTTCCCTGAATGTGAGGTCTTCCTGAAGTCTGACAATGATGCTGTCTCTTGAGTCAAAGCTGTATTTGTTCTCTTTAAGAAACTCAACATCACTTTCCATTTCAACATCAAGCGGTTCACGTCCGATCAGATCGATATATAAACGATTCACATAGTTCTGCACCAGAACGGTTGGAATACCATCATAATAGGGTGAATCATTGTCCCCGATTCGACGACCATCAACCTCTTCCTTTTTGCAAGCAGAAAAGCTCAGGATAAGGATGGCGAAAAGCACCTGTATTTTTCCTTTCAGGCTCATTTCAGTATATGTAATTTGGAGTGACCTCTCACAAATTTACACATTGTTATCACTTTAATTTTTATTCATCAATTCATTTGACCAACGAAGTCCATTCGTTTCCATACTGATATTTCAGATTTCTGGAATTCTACTGGCCCGATTTATCGACGTTAACCCTGTTTATACGGTATTTGGCGCTCTTTTGTTCTGGTTTTCCATTCTGATCCTTGGGCATAAAAAACTCAGAATAAAAAGAGTGATGAGAAAAATACAATCATTCATTTTGATTCCGGGTGCATTGATCTTGATTTCTCATGTGCAATACGCCATAAAAGATCATGAAAAGAATGAACTCAAAAGATTTGTTTTTAATGACAGTGCCCACCTTCTCGTAGATCTGAAAGAAGTCAGAAAATCAGCCAAATATTCAAGTATAATGGGCACAATAGATTATTGCGAAGAGGATGAGAAGGCGGTCGGACTGGGAATTCTGGTAATTATATACGATTCGATTTTCGATGATGCGATCAAAGAAGGAAATAGGATCTGGGTATCAGGTAGAATAAAAAGAATTGAAAAGGATAGACTGCCGTCGACTTTTGATCGGGTCGACTACTATGCACAGAAAAAAATCTATCACGAATTGATTTTACCTTCTTCTGAAATAATAAGTCCGGTTATAAGTGAAAGAAGGGGTGTAGTTGGATATTCCAGACGGTTAAAAGAAAAGCTAATTGATAAAATTGATACAGCCTTCAAAAGGAGGGAGGCAGGAGTGATCAAGGCCATGCTAATTGGAGATAAATCCTCCCTGCTCAATGAATCCAAAATATCTTTTCGAAAGTCAGGTGTTAGTCATGTGCTTGCTGTCTCCGGATTACACGTTGGCATTATTTATCTCCTGATTTCGCAATTGCTTACATTTCTCAAAAGGATGAATCAGAAATTCCTGTTCCTTACAATTTGCATATGTTTCATATGGTTCTATGCATTTCTCACAGGATTATCCCCATCGGTGGTCAGAGCCTCTTCAATGATCACACTTTTTATTATTGCAATCAACATTCATAAAAGGGCGCCTATATATAATGTTCTAGCTACCTCCGCATCATTCATATTGATCTTGGATCCAGGAAGTTTGTTCAGGGTAGGATTTCTCCTCTCTTACTCTGCCGTAATTGGCATCCTTGCAATTTTTCCTTTGCTTGATATTTTGGTCAATTCAAAATATTGGCTGATCCGCAAGATATGGGCTAGTGTATCTGTTTCTGTATCAGCCCAGTTGGCTGTGCTTCCTATTATATTGTGCCAGTTTCAGGAAGTACCCGTATATTTTATTCTGTCAAATCTACTGGCCATTCCGGCTACTTTCCTCATTGTCTCCGGAAGTCTGGCTTGGTTATTCTTCAATTCACTGTCAGTAAGTGGAATGCTTACTTCATTCATTTGCTTCTCGCTGTCCTTCCTGCTTGAAAAATTGCAATTATTCCTTTTATTTATCTCTGATTTACCTGTTGCCACCTTATCATTATCACTGAGTCTTGCTCAAAGTCTGATTCTGGCATTAATCATTACACTTTTTATTTTAGGTCTGAAGATTGCAAGGAAAAGATTGATTCTTTATTCAATTTTTCTAATGACCATTTTAATGGTGCAATCAAATTTGCCGTCAAATGAACGGACACTATACATTCTTAATATGCGAAATAATCCCGTCATCGGAAAGGTGAAGCATGGTGATCATTCAATATTTGCACTAAAGCAAAAGAATGATTCAGTAAAGGCAGATTTGAGGATGAATAGAATAATTTCCGGCCTTGCTTATGGGAAGGCACAATTCAATCATCTGGAGCCGGATTCTGTAGGAAACCTTCTTTGCCAATTAGAATTTGATTCTTTGAATATACTATGGCTCTATATTGAGAATGATTTAATAAAACTAAATATTGGAAAGAAAGAATATGACCTTATCCTCGTCGGGGGTAAATTAAATGCTTCCTTAATGGAAGAAGCAGGATTTAGTTCAGATAATATTTATACCTATAATATGCATCAGGATCAAAAGCTAAGTTTTGATTCTTTTAAAAAGGATGGGGTCTTGGTTGAGTCATTGCGATACAACGACTTCATCGAATTGGCTCTTACATATCCATGATAAAGGCTCGAGCTTCGATCTTAGAAACTTTGCTCAGAGCATCCCATGCTTCTGCCTTGGTATTATAAGGCCCTACAAAAACTCGGTACAGTGACTTGTTTTTGGGATCTCTGTCCGGCATATAGTAATAACCTGCCTTGAATCCTCTTCCCTGCAATTTCAGAACATTGGTCTCGGCGGTGGAGGTATTGCTGTTAACTGAATAGCTAATGATAAATCCATTCGGTACCTCAGACTGAGCTACAACTGATCTTTCCTTTTTGGGTGCCGGACTTTCTTCCTTTAATGTACGTTTGTTAACAGGGGGCTCTTGTTTTGGCGGTGCCTCCTCAACTACGTCTTGAATTTCCTCTTCAGCGATTTCGTCAGTCTCTTCAGCTAATTCTCCTTCACTGGTTGCTTCAGTATCATCTGAAGATGCTATCGACTCTTCTTCAGATATCGCTTCGTCTGAAGTCGGGATGGAAGATTGAATTTCAGTGGAATTATCGGACATAAAGTTTGTGTAAACAAAATACCCTGCGATTGAAATGGTGATGATAAGAGATATGATGGTATAGATTAAACTCATTCTAACCTTCTTTTTCTCTTTCTTTTTTCCGTCACTCTTCTTAGCAGATGGCTTGACAGCTTCTTTAGGTGCTTCCTCTTTAACTCGATTTGCTCTCCAGTTCTTTTCTTCCTGGGTCACGCCTTCCTTTTTAACGGCCTCCTTCTTGACTGCTTCTTTCTTCACTTCCTCTTTGATGACCTTTTTAGCCGCCTCTTTTTTCTCAACTGGTGGACTTACTTTTTTAGCAACAGGAGGAGTCTCTTTTTTGGGCGGGAGTGGATTTTCTTTTTTCTCTTCCTTCTTCTCAGGTTTTGGAGTTGGCGAGGAACCTGAATCACCTTTATTCTGTATTTCAGCAAGTCTAGCTTGAATCTCTTTTAATTTCTGAGCCTTGTCTTCCTTGTCAGTCATTCGAGAAAATTTTGGGTTGATCAAGATAATAAAAAGTTAGAGTTGGTTTTTACATTATTATTAGGTTTGAAAAAAAGGATTGATGAGAATACTAATAACGGGTGCATCCGGTGGAATTGGAAGAGAATGCGTAAGGCAGTTTGCTGGCACGAATGAACATGAGATAATAGCGGTTTCCCGGTCGAAGGATCTTCTTCTTAAACTTAAGGAAGAATGCATGCAACAATATGGCCACGAAATAGAAGTAGTGGTGGAGGATTTTCACAAGCCTGAATTTCAGCACAGGATATCAAATGTGGTTGAGAAGAAGTGGGGTAGGTTGGATGCATTAATAAACAATGCCGGACTACTCATTAACAAGTCCTTTTCAGAAATGAATCTAATAGATATTAGGGAACAGATGCATATCAACTTTGAGGCACCCTTATTATTGATCCAGTCCTTAATGCCCTGTTTGAAGAAGTCGGATAATAATTCTCATGTAGTTAATATAAGCAGCATGGGAGGCTATCAAGGTTCAGCTAAGTTTCCGGGCTTGTCGGTATACAGTTCATCCAAGGCCGCTCTTGCTACATTGACAGAATGCCTGGCTGAAGAATATAAGGAAGAAGGAGTGGTATTTAATGCTCTGGCTTTGGGAAGTGCTGATACGGAAATGTTGAGAAAGGCCTTTCCAGGATATAAATCACCAATGTCGGCCGGTAAAATGGCTGAATTCATCGTGGACTTTACACTAAAGGGTCATGAATACTTTAATGGAAAAGTGCTCCCTGTTGCCGGTTTGTCGACCTAAGTGTCTGATTATCATCTAAGGGAAAAAAATCTTCATTTTTTCGTTCCATAAATGAAAAAGTAAATGTACATTTGCCCTCCCATTTTTCGAGAGGGAAATGGCGGTCTTTACAGGTTGAAAAAATATTTTTAGATTTTTTTTAAAAAAAAGATCTTAAAGTATTGCGGATAATAAAATATTATATACTTTTGCGTCCGCATTTTGAAAATGTGAGAGAGAAAAGGGTGTAAAAAACGCCTGAGTTCTTTGAAAATATTGAAACAGAACCTTTTTTTTGAAGAGGTAAGGAAAGCGAGTTCAAGTCAAATTGAATTTCGAAAAGCGAATCCCTAAGTCATAAACAATTCATAATTACAATGGAGAGTTTGATCCTGGCTCAGGATGAACGCTAGCGGCAGGCCTAACACATGCAAGTCGAACGGTAACATAGATTGCTTGCAATCTGATGACGAGTGGCGCACGGGTGCGTAACGCGTATACAACTTACCCATAACTAAAGAATAGCCCCGAGAAATTGGGATTAATACTTTATAGTACTACGATTTGGCATCATTTTGTAGTTAAAGATTTATCGGTTATGGATGGGTATGCGTCCCATTAGTTTGTTGGTGAGGTAACGGCTCACCAAGACTGCGATGGGTAGGGGGTCTGAGAGGATTATCCCCCACACTGGTACTGAGACACGGACCAGACTCCTACGGGAGGCAGCAGTGAGGAATATTGGTCAATGGAGGAAACTCTGAACCAGCCATGCCGCGTGCAGGAAGACTGCCCTATGGGTTGTAAACTGCTTTTATATAGGAATAAACTTCCCTACGTGTAGGGAACTGAAGGTACTATATGAATAAGGACCGGCTAACTCCGTGCCAGCAGCCGCGGTAATACGGAGGGTCCAAGCGTTATCCGGATTTATTGGGTTTAAAGGGTGCGCAGGCGGAATAGTAAGTCAGAGGTGAAAGCCCACAGCTCAACTGTGGAACTGCCTTTGATACTGCTATTCTTGAATCTAGTTGAAGTGAGCGGAATGTATCATGTAGCGGTGAAATGCATAGATATGATACAGAACACCAATTGCGAAGGCAGCTCACTAAGCTAGTATTGACGCTCAGGCACGAAAGCGTGGGTAGCGAACAGGATTAGATACCCTGGTAGTCCACGCTGTAAACTATGATTACTCGATGTCGGCGATATACTGTCGGTGTCCAAGCGAAAGTGATAAGTAATCCACCTGGGGAGTACGATCGCAAGGTTGAAACTCAAAGGAATTGACGGGGGCCCGCACAAGCGGTGGAGCATGTGGTTTAATTCGATGATACGCGAGGAACCTTACCTGGGCTTAAATGCAAAATGACCGTCTCGGAAACGAGACTTTCTTCGGACAGATTGCAAGGTGCTGCATGGTTGTCGTCAGCTCGTGCTGTGAGGTGTCGGGTTAAGTCCCATAACGAGCGCAACCCCTATTCTTAGTTGCCAGCGGATAATGCCGGGGACTCTAAGGAAACTGCCCGCGCAAGCGGAGAGGAAGGTGGGGATGACGTCAAATCATCACGGCCCTTACGTCCAGGGCTACACACGTGCTACAATGGTCGGTACAAAGGGCAGCTACCTGGTGACAGGATGCTAATCTCGAAAGCCGATCTCAGTTCGGATCGAAGTCTGCAACTCGACTTCGTGAAGTTGGAATCGCTAGTAATCGCGCATCAGCCATGGCGCGGTGAATACGTTCCCGGGCCTTGTACACACCGCCCGTCAAGCCATGGAAGCCGGGGGTACCTAAAGTCAGTAACCGCAAGGAGCTGCCTAGGGTAAAACTGGTAACTGGGGCTAAGTCGTAACAAGGTAGCCGTACCGGAAGGTGTGGCTGGAATACCTCCTTTTTAGAGAGGAATTTGCTTATCCGCCTTTTGGCGGATTCTTTCCTTACTTCTTCATTCTGTTTCATTTTTGAACCCAGACTTTTAAAGTCCCGTTGAATTTCGGATCTTAATCCCACGGGATTAGGAAGGAAACTCTATCTACAGTCCCGTAGCTCAGCTGGTTAGAGCGCTACACTGATAATGTAGAGGTCCGCAGTTCAAGTCTGCGCGGGACTACTAATAAGTTTTGGGGAATTAGCTCAGCTGGCTAGAGCGCCTGCTTTGCACGCAGGAGGTCATCGGTTCGACTCCGATATTCTCCACGGAGGTCATGCTTGAGTTTAGACCGGCCGACGGTCGACACTCACTATAAGCTGACCAGGATTACTTAGGTAATTCGAAGTTCTTTGACATACTGAAAGAAAATACAAATTGAATAACTCAATTTCATATTGAATCATTAAATCAAGAAAGTTACTAAGGGCGTATGGCGGATGCCTTGGCTCTCAGAGGCGATGAAGGACGTGACAAGCTGCGATAAGCTACGACTAGGTGCACATAACCTGTTAATCGTAGATTTCCGAATGGGGCAACCCAGCTGGTTGAAGACCAGTTACCACTTCGGTGGGGCTAACCCGGTGAACTGAAACATCTAAGTAGCCGGAGGAAGAGAAAACAATAGTGATTTCCCTAGTAGTGGCGAGCGAACGGGAAATAGCCCAAACCATATTTGTTTCGGCATTTATGGGGTTGTAGGACTGCAATGTGGAATGTATAATTATAGCAGATATCTTCTGGAAAGTTGAACCATAGAGGGTGATAGTCCCGTAAGCGAAATAATTATACTACCTAGCAGTATCCTGAGTAGGGCGGGACATGTGAAATCCTGTCTGAATTTGCCAGAACCATCTGGTAAGGCTAAATACTACTGAGAGACCGATAGCGAACAAGTACCGTGAGGGAAAGGTGAAAAGTACCCTGAATAAGGGAGTGAAATAGAACCTGAAACCATACGCTTACAAGCGGCGGGAGTCCTTCGGGATGACCGCGTGCCTTTTGCATAATGAGCCTACGAGTTACTCCTCACTAGCAAGGTTAAGGTGTTCAGCACCGCAGCCGAAGCGAAAGCAAGTCTGAATAGGGCGTATAGTTAGTGGGGGTAGACGCGAAACTTAGTGATCTACCCATGGCCAGGTTGAAGCTTCGTTAACCCGAAGTGAAGGACCGAACCAGTACACGTTGAAAAGTGTTTGGATGAGCTGTGGGTAGGGGTGAAAGGCTAATCAAACTGAGAGATAGCTCGTACTCTCCGAAATGCATTTAGGTGCAGCCTCGGAGGTATAGTCATAGAGGTAGAGCTACTGATTGGGCTAGGGGGCTTCACCGCCTACCAAACCCTGACAAACTCCGAATGCTATGACTTGATATCCGAGAGTGAGGGCGTGGGTGCTAAGGTCCACGTCCGAGAGGGAAAGAACCCAGACCATCGGCTAAGGTCCCTAAATTTGTGCTAAGTTGAATTAACGTGGTCCGATTGCTTTGACAGCTAGGATGTTGGCTTGGAAGCAGCCATTCATTTAAAGAGTGCGTAACAGCTCACTAGTCGAGCGATCGGGCGTGGATAATAATCGGGCATTAAGTACAATACCGAAGCTGTGGATCCGTAAGGATGGTAGGAGAGCATTCCAAGGGCGTTGAAGGTGGATCGTAAGGTCTGCTGGAGCGCTTGGAAAAGAAAATGTAGGCATAAGTAACGATAAAGCAGGCGAGAAACCTGCTCACCGATAGACTAAGGATTCCTGATCAACGCTAATCGGATCAGGGTTAGTCGGGACCTAACGCAAACCCGAAAGGGGTAGTGGATGGACAACAGGTTAATATTCCTGTACCAGCATATATTGCGATGGGGTGACGGAGTGATGAAAGGTCTGCGTACTGACGGAATAGTACGTTAAAGGATGTAGGTATAGAGAGAATTGGCAAATCCGTTCTTTCTGCCGAATCTGATAGTACCATGAGCCTTCGGGCAAGTGGATATGACCCTAAGGGCTTCCAAGAAAAACCTCTAAGCTTCAGATATATGCTGCCCGTACCGTAAACCGACACAGGTAGTCAAGGAGAGAATCCTAAGGTGCTCGAGTGATTCATGGCTAAGGAACTCGGCAAAATAGCCCTGTAACTTCGGGAGAAAGGGCGCCACGTTTCGGCGTGGCCGCAGTGAAAAGACCCA
>CBDDFS010000001.1:0-150000 GCA_965227255.1 Vicingaceae bacterium | reverse complement strand
TTGATATCAAAGTTGACTTCAGGAAAAGAAAAGTGGATACATCGAAAAACCCTTCAGTCATTACAAGTTTCTATTACGATCTGACAAATCCTCAATACAAGCAGTTGCATTATAATTCAAACAACTTTATCTGGTCGAATTCCTTCAATAAGACCCAACGCTGGGGTTTCAGAGCAGGAGCTTCATGGAAAGGTTATTCTCTGAATGGAGATTTCGGCTTTTTATCGAATTATATCTATTACAATAATGAGGCTCTCCCTGAACAATTTGGCGAAAGATTCTCGTACTTGAATATTTCGGCTTCCAAATTTCTGCATTGGAAGAATATTCATCTCGATAACAAAATTGTTTACCAAACAACAGAATCAACTGTATTGCCCGTATCCAACTGGATGTTCTATGAAAGTCTGTATTACGAAAATCTGCTCTTCAAAAAGGTTTTGTTGTATAGAATAGGAATCGATCTCTATTATTTTACAGGCTATAAAGCCATGGCATACAATCCGGCCATTGCTCAATTTCATTTACAGGATCGACAGACCATTGGAAACTATCCCTTTATTGACCTATTCATTACATTCCAGTTAAAGAGGGCATTTTTCTTCCTGAAGATCGAACACTTTAATAAGGGCATGGCAGGTGATAATTTTTACAACATTCCCGATTATCCTGTGCCTCCGCGAGCCTTTAAATGGGGGATTAAGTGGACGTTGTTTGACTAATTATAAATGTTAGATTTTAAATTATGAATAGGCAGTAAATGATGTAAACCCCAATTCATAATCTATAATTTATCATTTACAATTACTCCCCAAACACCCATCCTTCTTTAATAAGCTTGAGTCTAAAAACTCTTTCCTGGGCTCTGAAATCGGAGGAGGGAAGTTCCTTGGTCCACCAGTACATGAACTCAAACTCGAGCTGCCATTCCTTGTTCCAAACCCATCCAACTCCGGTTGTCAATCGGGTTTCCGAGGCCCAGATCACATCAAAGTCATCATCCGATGTTCCGAGCCATTCATAAGCAATTGGAATAAAAACAGCACCTTCCTGAACTACCTTCTTATTTATGGGAATCTTCGCACCAATACGATATCGTCCGCGATAGGCCAATAAATTATCCAGACTTGGATAATAGCGCTGCTCTAGCCGGAAATAATGTTTGAAGAGTAACGGACCAAGATCAGGCCAAGCTACTCTCGCACCTTGCCAGGGGCGAATTTCCAAAACATTATCAATTTCATCATCTGTGTAAATATTGTAGAATAAACCTAAACCGCCGTGAAGAGAAAGGATCGGTCCAACCTGCCAACGAATTGAAGGTCTGATCGTTGTGATCAATCTTTCTCCATTATCTCGGTATCTGAAGCTGGCATCACCGTAAAACTCTACTTTGTCGCTTATTCGAAAGTGAGGAATTAGATCGATCCAATATTGATCATTCACATCTTCATTTCCGATCTCAAACAGATCACCAATCTGGGCAAATGAACTATTTCCAGAACTCATGAAAATGACAATGAACGTGAGAATAAATGTCTGGCTACGGAACATCGAATTCAAAACTATTCTAAACATATGATTACCAGGTAACTTTTGACACATTTTATAATCAATGCTCTGTTCATAGAATCAACCGCATTAGAAAATATGACCTATGTCCTTGACAATGCAGATGTCAAATTGTACTTTCGAGTACAATTTTAAAGTATTTGCCATGAATAAATCCAAATTAATGTTCATTGGGATAGGAATGATTTTAGGTGTATCACTCCTCTCCATTATGGCCTTCGTTAGCGGAATTACTGAGAAATCAGAGAATCCTTTGGTGGAAGAGTCAGAAAAAATAGATATGCGTGACGTATATTATCCGAATTCTGAAGAATTGGCGGATGATGAAATGAGGGTGATAGCACTTGGAACTGGAATGCCTTCTGCCAGACTATCGGAAGCCGCCTCTTGTTGGTTGGTAGAATTAGGAAATGGCGACAAGTTTTTATTTGATTGTGGTTCAGGTTCAGCGGCAGGATTTGGTTCTCTTGAAATTCCGTATGATCTGGCCAACAAGATCTTCATAAGTCACTTACATACAGATCACATGGGAGACATTGTAGAGTATTATGTGGGTGGAATTGTAGGAGGAAGAGTTGGGCCTTTGCACGTATACGGACCTAGTGGTTCAGAACCGAGATTGGGAACATCATATTCAATGGAACATCTGAAGAAACACGTAGAATGGGATCTTGAAGGCAGACTCGGAAGATTGCCAGCCTCCGGTTTTGAATTAAAAGTCAATGAATTCGATTTCAAGCAGGAAAATCAAATCGTATATGAGCAAAACGGTGTTGTTATTCGTTCATGGCCTGCCATCCATGCCATAGATGGTTCTGTGTCATACAGTCTCGAGTGGAAAGATTTAAAATTTGTATTTGGAGGAGACACATATCCAAATAGTTGGATGAGTGAATTTGCCAAAGATGCCGATATGGTTATTCATGAATGCATGATGTCTCCCGAACAATGGATTGAAAAATATAGATTTCCACCGGCAAGAGCACTTGAGGTAGGTACACAAATTCACACCGCTCCGGAAGCATTTGGTAAGGTTATGAGTGACTTAAAACCACGTTTGGCCGTGGCTTATCACTTTTTCAATGACTGGGATACCCATACTGAAGTATATGAAGGCATACGAAGGACATATGACGGGCCACTTTCTCTGGCTGATGATATGATGGTTTGGAATATCACAAAAGATAACATTCGTGTCAGAATGTGTGATCCGGTTGAAGATGCCTGGCCTACTGACTCACCTCTGGAAATACCACCAATTGACTCCAAAGGCATGAAAAATGTATCACCTGAAATACAGGCAAATACATTTGACGTCACAGAGGAAAACCAGATTATTTATGATCGTATCAACCAGAAATATGGTACGAACTTTGAAATGAGGGTCAAAAAATAAGGCTTGTGGCATATATTTGAATTATGCCCTCAGGAACAGAAGCAAGGAAGGAGAAGTGGTTGACAGCCGGTCTCGAAGCATTTGCACGAAATGGATTGGATTCATTGAATATCGATGATCTGGCCAGGGAGATCGGCACTGCCAAGACAAGTTTCTATCATTTCTTCGGCAGCAAGAAAGAATTCTTCGAGTCATTATGTGACTATTGGGAGTATGTAGGTACAGATTCTTACATACATGATCTTGAGAAGATTTATGATCCTTATAAACGATTCCGTCGTCTGAGAAAACTCATAAACGACAGTCCGGTAGTGGAATATTTCTTTTTGCAATTGAAATCCCTGTCATTAAAAAATGAAACTGCTCGTTCTTATCTAGACAGAGTTCAGGAAAAGCGGGTGGGCGTGGCAAGTAAAATCTTCATGGATATGGGGTTTAGTAAGAAGAAAGCGATTAGAGCAACTGAATTGTTCATTGTCCTTGAATTTGGTGAGATTGTTCTTTCAAATGGTAAAGACCTTCGTAGTGATTTCAACCTTCGCGATAAGGAAATACTTGCTTTGCTCGGAGTTGAAAACGTGAATCGAAAAAAATGACATGACATATGAAAAAGATCAAATACTTATTGACCTGTTTTTGTGTGACTCTTTCATTGACATCTCAAGCTCAGGAAGAATCAGAAAGACCGGATGGACATTCATATCTCACGTCTCCTCATGCAGTTGCCTTCATGGTAGGTTATGCCTGGGTTCCGGCCATTGTTGATGAGGCTGCTATAGCAAATGAAGTGGAGGTCATTCCTACGTTGGGTTTCGACTATACCTATTTCTTAAGTCATAAATGGGGAATAGGAATTGTAAATGACATTGAGTTTGCAAGATATTTTATCATTGATGAAGATGGAGGCTTTCTTGAAAGGGAAAATAAATACGTTGGAGCATTGACCGCAGTTTACGAGCCAACACATTGGCTGGCTCTTTTTACCGGCCCCGGACTCGAAGCAGACAAGCACAGAACTTTCCCAATCTTCAAAATTGGAATTGAAGTGGGAAAGCGATTTGAGAATGGCTGGTCATGGGGGATCAATGCCAGCATTGACTTCAATGAACTATACGAGACTTACAGTGGTGGTCTGGTGATCGGAAAACGACTTCCTTAAGGAATATCATTTCATAACTTCCCATATTATTATGAGACTTTTTAGATGGGTTTTGACTGTGGTCTGTTTGATAGGATCTTCTCCTGCTCGAGCAGATTACATATCACTTATTAAGGCGGATCAATGCGAATCCATCGTGGAATATTTTCTCGATGAAAGAGGAATTCGTGTTACCCTGGAAATCGGACCTGAAGATTTTAAAAACTTTCGAGAAATAGTCCCGACAGAGCTCGATGGAGAACTCGAGAAGAGCCTGATCGAGTATAATTTAATTCAATTCTGCACCAAAAATTTTCCTATCCAGGTCGATGATCATGTGCTACTGCCCGAACTCAGATTGCTTCAGGTCAGGGATAGAATATTGAGATCGTCATTGTATACTGGCAAGGTAGATAGCACATTAGAGTTGAGCCCACAGATTCTATTCGTTGAACTTTGGTATCCGCTCAATTCACAACCTGAGAAAATTGGTATCACTTCTCCTCTTGATGAGGAAGGAGAACTTCGTCCAGCCAATATTGGAATGGTTTTCTATCATAACGGCATTCCAGTCAATGATCTCAGATATCATTCAAAAGATTTGGAAGTAACTCTGAATTGGGAAGACCCATGGTATTCGGAATTCAATTTACCAAACTATAAAAGACATCACCGATCCAGTATGATGTCATATCTGTACATAGAGCCTTTTGAAGTTCGCCATGAGGTCATTGTCAGAATTAAGGACCTTGAGGAGTGGATACCCTTCAAGTACAAAATGAACGAATACATTCCAATTGAGGACAAGGATAGTTTGTTGAAATTAATCTCAGAATTCATTCTTGACCACAACCCTCTTCTTATTGATGGAGACACCGCCTCTTTGATGATCGATAAAGTCAATTTTCTGAAAGTTTCCCTTGCCGGAATACAAATATTGGGTCCTGAGGAAGAACTGCCCTACAATGCGGCCATAGTTGGTGTGATTATGTCAAGTCCCCACCAAAACATTGCCGATAGTCTTGCGCTGAAGTGGGAGCTTTTCTCCGAAAAAATCAAGATCGTTCCTTATGTGGCCATAGACCCGGCGGGACCAATGCCGGGATATCTGTCTACCAAATACCCGGAAATGTACTGGGAGAATTATCTGCAGAATTATGAGATGCCCAATGTAGTCGGTATAGTCGTGGAAGAACAGAAAATATATGCCATACTTGCGTTTACGGCTATTAGTTTTTTATTCTTCCTTCTAATATTCATCATTCGAAGAAAGAATTTCTGGACGACAAGCATTCTCTTTCTCACGAGCGTTGTTTGTGTTATTTTTTACTTCAGGAAAGATCTTTATCATGAATGGAATATTCCCAATCTTGAAAAGCGAGTATTCTCAATCGAAGAAAGTAAAACTCTTGTGCATCAGTCATTGGTGAATATTTATCGTGCTTTTGATTTTCGTGACGAATCCATGATCTATGATAAACTCAGTTTGAGTCTGGATGGTAATATACTTACAGACATATACATAAAAACTAAAAAGTCAATGGTACTGGAAGAGCAGGGTGGCATAGAGGTTCAGGTTGATGAAGTAGAGTTGTTGAATCTGGAAGAGACTGGTTTTGAGGGAGTGGAAAGATCATATCGCTGTGAATGGATCATAAAAGGTGAAGTTGGACACTGGGGACATAAACACAGAAGAAACAATCGATATATGGCTGACCTTGTATTGAAAGCCATTGACGGAAGCTGGAAAGTGGTTGATATTGATATCTTAGAAGAAGAAAGGATACTTTGAATGCTGAAGATAACTGACCTCAAATTTTCTTATCCCGATTCCAATTTCAATCTACAAATTGAAAATCTATCCCTGGATCCCGGAAAATCGCTCGCATTGATAGGTTCCAGCGGATGCGGAAAGACAACCCTGCTTAATCTAATTTCCGGAATAGAAGTGCCCTCGCATGGAAAAGTAGAAATAAATAATAAAGAGATATCAGGAGAAAGTGCTTCAATACGCAGAAAATGGAGGGCCGAGAATGTGGGTTTTGTTTTTCAGGATTTTCGACTGGTAGAATACTTGAATTTATTGGATAACATTTTGTTGCCATTTAAACTTTTCAAAACTGAATTAAAGGAAAGTGAAGTAAGGCAAAGACTTCAACATATGGCTTCAGAATTTGGGATAGAACATCTTCTTAAAAAATACCCCGATAAAGTATCTCAAGGTGAAAAGCAACGATGTGCCATAGCGAGATCCATCATTCTGAAACCCGGTCTCATTCTTGGTGATGAGGTGACAGGTAACCTCGACCCGGAGAATAAAAGGTTGGTTATGCAGATCCTACTCGATTACATAGAAAAAGAAAAGGCCATGCTCGTATTATCCAGCCATGACCATGACCTGCTGTCGTCTTTTGACAAAGTATTTGATTTTAACGATCCATCCAAAGCATGAGTCTGGAACTGGCATATAAATATGTTCGCTTTCATTCTGTCAGGAATGTTCTCATCATGCTGGCACTTTCGGTGGTCTTTTATCTTCCTGTTGGTCTCGACTTACTGATCAACAATACAGAAAAAGAACTTATGTCGAGGGCGGAACAAACAGATCTTGTGATCGGAATGGAATCCAATCCAACCGATCTCACCTTGTCAACTCTATATTTTACAGGTCAGGAAGGAATCCAAACCTTCGGAATAGGTGAAAAAAAAACTATCGATAGCCTTGGATTTGGCATATCAATTCCGGTTTTGACAAATCTCCTGGCAAGTGGTATTCCTTTGGTTGGAACAGACCTGGATTATTTTAAGTATCGCAGTTTAAAGGTTGTTGAGGGCCGATTTTTTCAAAAAATAGGTCAATGTGTCATTGGCTATGAGGCGGCAGAACTATTGTACAAAAAAGTTGGTTCCAGTGTAATAACTTCTTCTGATAATTTTTTGAATCTCTCGGGTGTTTATCCGTTGGAACTTCAGATCGTTGGAATTCTTGAAGAATGCAATTGCCCTGACGACGATGTCATATTCACAGATCTGAAATCAAACTGGATAGCTATGGGCATTGGTCATGGCCACGAGGAAGATGCAAAAGATGAGTCAGGCTTGACTTTTTCGAAAACAGACAGTATGGTGAGGTATACTGAGAAAGTAAAAATGTATCAGGAGATCAATGAAAAGAATATCGAGACTTTTCATTTTCACGGAGATCAGAGCCATAATCCAATTTCTGCTATTATTTTCTGGCCAGATGATGAAAAATCTCTAGCCATATTCAGAGGAAAGATTGAAAGTGGAGAAGTGGCCTTGAAGGGATTCGTTCCCAAAGAAGTGATCTCCCAGGTAATGAACGGGATTTTCAGGTTTGAGTCCATATTTAATTCTATATCTCTGGTCTCTTTAATTTCAACGCTGGTGATCTTTGCCATGATTGTTTTTCTAAGCATTAGAATCAGAAAAGAGCAAATTGAAACAATGCTCATTATGGGTTCATCTTCGGCTAAGGTCCGTTTGATTCTGTGCTATGAAATTGCTCTGATTTTTGTGGGGTCAATCTTATTCGCTTCCATTTATTACATAGTAACATACTCATTTACAGATGAATTCATAAAGTATATTATTTCATGATTAAAGCATCAAACATCTTAATATTCAGCGCACTTGCTGTCATCTTTTCTTGTAATTCCACGCCTGAGAATTCAAAGAATTCAGATTCGAAGGAAGTAGTGAAAATTCTGACGACCAATTATCCACTGTATTGTTTTGTAGAAGAAATGGCAGGTGATTATGCTGAGGTCATTTTCCCTGCTCCTCCGGGATCAGATCCTGCTTTTTATGATCCTACGGAGGAAGAGATAGCTGAATTTCAGCAGTATGATCTGGTCATTTCGAATGGCGCAGGATACGAGCACTGGATGGAAAATGTTAGTTTCCCTTCAAGCAATCTTGTGAATACAAGTAAGGTCTTTTCAGATCAATACATAGAGACGGATGATGGACCAAAACATTCTCATGGTCTGGAAGGTGAGCATAGTCATGGAGGTACGGCGTTCACCACCTGGCTGGATTTAGATTTGGCCGGTTTGCAACTTAAGGAATGTAAGAAAGCGTTGGTAGATAAATTCCCCGATCATTCAGACAAGATTGAATTAAAACATGATTCTCTGCAATTGATTATTAAACAGTTACAAGGTAGATTGTACCATGCTTTTGAAGGACTTGCATCATATCAATTGGCCGCATCTCACCCTGTTTATCAATATCTTCAAAGGTCGATCAACAAGATGATCTTTTCTTTTCACTGGGAACCTGATGTTTATCCGCCTCAGGAGGAGTGGTATATGATGGAAATGCTGATGGCTTCAAGCTCAAATTTTCTAATTCTGTGGGAGGGAGAACCTATTGAAAAAACGAAATCTAAAATGAAGGAATATGGAATGGAGTATATAGTTTTTGACCCAGGTGCTCAAAACAGAGCGGATCAAACATTCTTTGAGGTAATGGAGTCGAATATTGAAGCTTTGAATCAGATAGCAGAGCTGAATCCCGATTGGCAGAGACTACAATAGATCAGGTTTTTTGCTTTTTCTTCTTGGCGGCAGGGAAAAGCACATTATTCAGAATAAGTCTGTATCCCGGAGAATTTGGATATAATTCCAATTCAGTGGGAGGATCTCCTACAAAATGCTGATAATCTTCAGGATCATGTCCTCCGTAAAATGTCCAGGTTCCTTTCCCATATTTTCCATGAATGTACTTCGCGCTGTTCAATGATTTGTTCTCACCCAGAATCAAAACACTTGGTTTGATGAATCTCTTGTAATAAGCCGTAGTAAGTCCCATGAAACCTTTGATTACCGTTTCATGATTTTGATTCAGCATGGTAGGCACCGGATCCCATTTTGCTGAGAATTCAAAAAGCGTGAAGAGGTCTGAACTCTCCGGAGTTCTGCTGTGCACTGGTGTTGCATCAATGTTCGAGAATTCAGGCTCAAGAGCATTTGTGCTTACACGAAAATCTCTAAAAGCAAAGGTCTGACTGAAGTCCAGCTTTTCATTCATATTAGGTGTGGCGGCATCGTGATCAAACATTGTTTCACAAATATCAATGTTCATGGCCGATAAAGCAATGTCGTATGAATCCGTTCCACTGCACATGGAGAACATAAATCCACCACCACTCACATAATCACGAATATTAAGGGCCACATCCAATTTTAGTTTTGAAACCTTGCTGTATCCGAGTTTGGATGCCATGGCTTCACTGGCACGAACTTGTTCTTTATACCAGGGGTAATTTCTGTATCGACCATAGAATTTTCCGTATTGACCGGTGAAATCCTCGTGATGGAGGTGGAGCCAGTCATAAAGATGCAGGTCGCCTCGAATGATCTCTTCGTCATAGATCACCTCATATGGGATCTCAGCATATGTGAGAACCAATGTTACCGCATCATCCCATGGCAGCGCGTTTTTCGGAGAATAAACAGCAATCTTGGGCGCCTTTTCAAGCTTCATCTCGTCCATGTTCACTTCAGGATTCTGTATCTCCTGAAGAATGGCCGTTGAACGCGAATCGGCAATGATTTCATAAGATACACCTCTGATAGACAATTCGTTCTCTATCAAATTGTGATGCTTCAACATGAAACTTCCTCCGCGGTAATTCAAAAGCCAGCTGACTTTCACATCCTGTTCCAACGCCCAATAAGCAATTCCATAGGCCTTGAGATGGTTCTTTTGGTCCTCATCCATGGGAATGAGAATGAAGGTGGCTTGAACTTGCAAGGCCACCAGTAAGAAAAGTGAAAAAGACAGAATTGATTTTATACGCATCTACTCAAAGTTAGGGTTTTGATTTCAGATTCCAGACCTGCCTGCCGGCAGGCAGGTTCCAGATTCCTGAAATGATTAGAGATTAACGACTAACGATTAACGGAGTTAGAAGTTGTTCTAATCTCTGAAATTCTGTCGACTGACGACTAATCTAGAATGGCGGATCGTCGAGATCATCATCCGGACCGTCGTCATTCATCTTGGACGGCATGGTCATGGAACCTGATTCAAAGTCTTTGTTCTCAGGAATCTTACCGAAACTATCCATTCCAAATTCTGAGAAATCACCGCTGTCGAGGTTTCCGAATTTGGCAAGGTGCTGAGTAAATTTCACCTGAACCTCACCCACAGAACCATTTCTGTGCTTTGAAATGATAACGTTTGCCACACCAAGTGTAGAATTTCCATCGGGGTCCTCTGTAAGGTTGTAATATTCCGGACGGTGAAGGAAAATTACCATATCGGCATCCTGCTCTATGGCACCCGATTCACGAAGGTCGGAGAGCTGAGGCTTCTTGTCACCACCCCTTGTTTCAACCGATCTACTCAGCTGTGAAAGAGCAATAATGGGTATATGAAGTTCCTTGGCAATACTTTTCAATGACCTTGAAATCGTCGAGATCTCTTGCTCACGGTTTCCTTTGGTATCGTTACCTACGGTCATCAACTGAAGGTAATCAATGACGATCATTTGAATGTTGTGTTGAGCCTTCAATCTTCGTGCTTTGGCTCTCAATTCAAATATAGATAAGGCAGGGGTGTCGTCGATGAATATCTTGGCTTCCGCAAGACCACGTATCTTGGTGTTGATCTGCTGGAATTCATGTTCTTTAAGGTTTCCTGTCCGTAGTTTTTCAGAACCGATCTCAGATTCAGCCGAGATCAGACGAGTGACCAATTGAAGTGAGGACATCTCACAAGAGAATATGGCTACTGGATTGCTGTAGTCTACCGATGCATTTCTGGCCACGGCCATGGCAAAAGAGGTTTTACCCATACCGGGTCGACCTGCTACAATAATTAAATCAGAAGGCTGGAAGCCGGATGTCATTTTATCCAGCGCATTGAATCCAGTTTGCACGCCAACAACATTGCCGTCCTTGCTCTTCGCATTTTCAATCTGTTCCATCGCCTGCGTGATGAGGCTGGACATTTTATCGTAATTCTTTCGAATGTTTCCTTCGGCGACCCCAAAAAGATTGCTTTCAGCCTTATCTAAAAGAGTGAAGACATCCGTTGTTTCATCGTAAGCATCGGTGATGATCTCAGAAGATATATTGATGAGCTCACGTTGAATGTATTTCTGGGAAATGATACGGGCATGGTATTCGATGTTGGCAGAAGATGCCACCCTATTTGTTAATCTGGCTATATAATAGGCCCCGCCCACGAGGTCGAGTTCGCCTCTCGACTTCAATTCATTGGTAACCGTGAGAATATCTATTGGCTCTGATTTCCCAAACAGGTCCTTTACAGCGGCATAGATCTTGCTATGGGCATCCTTGTAAAAACTGTGCGGTTGCAGAATATCGATTACGGCATTGACGGCATCTTTTTCCAGCAATAATGCACCTAAAACGGCTTCCTCGAGATCTATGGCCTGAGGAGGCATTTTTCCGTGTTCCAAACCTAAAGCAGGTGCTCCGCCACCCTTCACATTTCTCTTAAAATCGGATATATTTTTTACTTCACTCATCGAACCAAAGATAAAGATTAAAGGAGGCCTCCATTTTATTTTCTTTCAACATCGAACAAGGTCAATTTCCTATTTCAAATCCTTGATTTCAGGAGGATATCTTTTTCTCAAGGCCTTGTCAACACTTCTATGAACACCTTGTTAACAAAACCAGACTGACCAAATTTCCGTCTGAATGGCAAGATTTGGAATCCGAATAGTTGCTATCTTTAAAGATACGATGAAAAGAAGTAGATCTGCTCTCATACTGCTTTGTCTTATAAACTTCACCCTGTTCATTTCATGTACGAAGGAGGAGAATGACAACAATCGATTACCTTCCGTCGATATCATTTATCCTCTGGAAAACTCGATGTACTCCAATAAATCGGTCATTCCCGTTGTAGCAACTATCACGGATGATATGTTGATCAGAAGTGTGAAAGTCTCACTAAAGGATCTTAATAATGTTCCGGTCCTTACACGTGATATACCCGGAATAGATAAAAAGACATACGATCTTTCTATTGATCTTGAAATAAATGATTCCAAACTTGATGGTACTTATTACATTGATGTCCAAGCCTTTGATGATACAGATTTCGGCAGTGGTTTTGTTTATGTCAATATAGCAGGAGAAAAGGATGTCAAAAGAGAATTCCTGATTTTCACGGAAGATGGTTCAAATACCAATTATTACAAATATGATTCGGTCGTCACATTTAAAAAGGCATATACCGGAGATCTTTTGGAAAGTGCATGGAACAAGAAAAATAATCAAACGGCCCTTTGCGGGCGTTTCACCGGTGATCTCATTTCTATAGATACCTCGGGAAAGATAATATGGAGCCATCCGAATCCAGCTATTCCCAGCGCCCCTTATTTCAACGATCTGCTTGTAGATGATGGCAATACTTTTGCGTCATTGGAAGAAGGGAAAATTCTGGGGTTTGATGAAGACGGGAACCGTTTTTTTGAAGAGGTTTTGTCAAATGAATTCAGGATAACAGCAATTCACAGATACAAGGACAGATTTATTTATATCAAAGAGAGAAAACTGGACGGGCAGCGATGGATCAGACATGTATATTATCCTTCCGGGCAGGTTATTGACGAAAGGATCTTTGATCATGGCGCTGTGACATCGATGCATGGCATTGGGGATAAGATCATGCTTTTCTGCTACGATGAACCGGTGCAGAAAATCATTGAATATGACGTCAATATTTTTTCCATGATTAAACGTGAAAGTCTCTCGGGAACGGCCAAGGTGAGGAACTCAATTGATCTGGATGGAGAAAATATCATCTATTCGATCAATGAAGAGATCATGCAGTACAATTTCATCAATGGTGGTTCTCTGGAAAGATTGGATAATCTTAACGCAACCTGCTTAAAGAATGATGTGAATACGCAGACTTTCTGGCTTTCTGAAGAGGCAAGTATTTCAATCATTGAAACTTCTTCCCAACCCTGGTTAAAGTTTCAGTCTCTCGATCTTCAGGATGAAATCGATGGAGATATTAAGTCTTTTGAAATATTCTTTATCGAAAAGATCTAACCTATTTGGTCACACCCATTGAACTGTACTTCTTGATTCTACGGTCGATGAGTTTATCAGAAGAAAGTTTGCCGAGGGAGGCAACAGCTTTTTTAATCTCTTCTTTTGTAGATGCGAAGATCTCGTCATAGTTCGAATGAGCACCTCCGGATGGTTCTTTAATGATACCATCAATGAGTTTATTCTTCAGCATATCGTTAGCAGTAAGCTTTAGTGCTTCTGCGGCAACTTCCTTATTATCCCAGGTTCTCCACAAAATGGTAGAACAGTTCTCCGGAGAAATCACACTATACCATGAGTGTTCGAGCATCATGACTTTGTCGCCAACGCCAATGCCAAGTGCTCCACCAGAAGCTCCTTCACCGATAATGATACAAATAACAGGGACTTTTAATTGAGCCATTTCATAGAGGTTGCGCGCAATGGCTTCTCCCTGACCCCTTTCTTCCGCTTCGAGTCCCGGAAAGGCTCCAGGTGTGTCGATGAAACAAACGATGGGTTTGTCAAATTTCTCAGCCAATTTCATCAGACGCAGTGCTTTTCTGTATCCTTCAGGGTTGGCCATTCCGAAATTCCTGTATTGACGCATTTTGGTATTGATACCTTTCTGTTGTCCGATGAACATCACGGTTTTTCCATCCAGACTTCCAAAACCACCCACCATGGCGTGATCATCTTTCACATTGCGATCTCCATGGAGCTCGACGAATGTTCCGTCAGTTATAGCTTCAATGTAAGCTAGGGTATAAGGTCTTTCTGGATGACGAGATACCTGGACTTTCTGCCAGGCCGACAAATTCTTATAAATGTCGTTTCGTGTTTTTTGAATCTTTTTCTCGAGCTCTTTGACGGTTTTAGATACGTCTACCTTACTCTTCTCTTCAATGCTCTTCGCTTTTTCAAGCTCTTCCTCAAGTACTTTGATAGGTTCTTCAAAATCGAGATATACTGCCATAAGTCTAGATTAAAAAAGGGCTGCTAAAGTAGTAATTTTTGGGGATAGGATGATTTGTCTTTTGCATGTTGTTACTGGGAAAAATGAATTGTGAAAAATGAAAGATTGACATTTGTGATTTATTCATTCAATTGCCACTAAGTTCTCCAAGATCATAGATTACATATTTTTCCTCTACTTTGAAATCTTCCTCAAGTCTGAGCGCAGTTTCCTTAAAGAATTCATCTCCTGTTAATAGATATAACTTCGTCATTTGTCGAATGTGTACGGCATGATAATGAAAGTTTTGCACCTCATGTTTCAAGCAGTACAAACTCAAAAAGTCATCTTTTTCATAAAGATCCATACTTCTTTTTAAAGTTGTGAGACTTCTATTGAGGATATCCAGGGCATCTTCATTTTTAGTTAAGTGATAATATTCATACAATCCGAAAATTCCGACGATCATCCCATTCAGTGTATGGCATTCTGCTTCTAAAGGGAATTCCTCAAGCCACAATAAACTATCTTGATCAAAGGAGGATACCCAGTATTGGTTTTGCGAACTTTTAAATTGTGTGAAGGACCGAAATGTTTCATGAGCTCTTTCGAGATAGTCCTCATTCGAAGTAAGATTGTACATCCTTGATAAGGATGATAGTGCCTTTCCTTGGGCAAGACAGGAGACCCAGGGCACATTCATATCTTCCCCTTTTATATTATGCAGATTATATTCAAAACGATATGGGTAGAATCTGGCATCGTTTTGTAGTATGCTCTCTTGATTCAGCTTGTTCAATATTCGACGAGCGTAGTTAAGCCGCGAGATATTGCCGTCGGTTTTATATTTATCCAATTGATACAATGCAATGTCACATAACGAACTGGGGTGATAAACCCAAGTTCCATTAAATTCACGCATTGGAATTTTTGTTGTATCGTATTTCTTGGGGCTCACCATATATATGTTCTCCCTATAAACCCTAAGGGGCTCTATATCCCTCGTAGCAGAGACAATTTCCTCCTTCACCGGAGACTTAATACAAGCATGAAAAAGGGTAGAATACAAGATTCCTACCAGAATTATCTTAGACCAAAAACATAAAATCCTCAGTCGTTTTTTCGATTGAAATACGAATCCCATATAAGACGAACTACCTGCTTCAGGTCGAATTATCAGTAAATAGAAAAATAGGTTAGTTAGAAAACTTGAGGAAAATTATCATTAATAATTGACAATATCATTTACCAGCTCCCACTGGCGCCTCCTCCATTGAAACTTCCTCCACCGAAGCCACCAAATCCGCTGCCGCCCCCGAAACTTCCGCCTCCCGAATGAAAGTCTCTCCAGCCACTGTGTCTTCTATGACCGCTGTTCGATAATAACCAAAAAGCCGTCCAAAAAGGCAGATCGTTTCCTATTGAATTTCTTCTTACTCTTTGCATATTGCGGAAAAGAATGAAAAAGGCAATGATCAGTGCAATCAATCCAAATACAACCGATCTTGGATCAACCGGAGGTCTGGCATACTTGTCCGTGCTAATTTCTCCTGCGGCCAGTCCCATAAGGGCTTCAGTGGCATTATTGATTCCGCCCTCAAAATTATTCTGTCTGAATTCAGGAATCATTTCAATTTCTATGATCCTCTTGGCGATGGCATCGGGTATGGCTCCCTGAAGACCAGTTCCAACAGCAATGGTTGTTCTTCTTTCACCTTTTCCGCCTGTAGGCTTAATAACGACAACCACACCATTCGAAAATTCATCTTGACCCACTCCCCAGTTGTATCCAATGCGATTTGCAAAGGTGCTTACATCCATACCGCAGAGGTCTTTAACCGTTAAAACAAGAATCTGATTTGAAGTCTCGTTGCTAAAATCCTCCAGCTTATTTTTCAGCTGAAGCTCGGATCTGTCATCAATGATTCCGGCATAATCTATGACCAGACTTTGAGGTATTTCATTCTTTTCAAAATCAACCGGACATTTATCCTGAGCAGATAAAATGAGACCTGAGAGAATCAGTATGATCAATAAAAACTTCTTCATGCGCCAAATGAGATATCGTCCGATAACTCGTTTTTATCATCCTTCCGGTATGGGAAAAACTCTTGTAGTTTCTTACCGGCCATTTCTATACCGATTTGTAGTCCTTTTGAGAATTCTCCCTCTTTAAAATGCTTGGTCATCTCATCTTTTACCTCAATCCAAAAGTCTTCACCGGTTTTTTGATTGATGCCTCCATCACCGAGAATGGCGAATTTGTGGTCCTTCACTGCCAGGTAAAAAAGCACACCATTACGCAGCTCAGTTTTCTGCATACCAAGCAAATCGAATAATCCAGCAGCACGATCAAGAACATCCTCCTTGCAATGTCTTTCGATGTGAACTCTTATCTCACCCGAAGTATTTTTCTCTGCCTGCTGGATTGCACTTCTTATGGCAGTTTTGTCAGATTCACGAAAGAGATCTTCGGCCATGACTAGTTATTAGTTTTCATCACTAAAATCAGCACTGGGGGCTATTTCAGCGCCCTTGGTCGATTTAAAGTATTCTATCCGCTCAAATCCGAACATGCCTGCCATCAGATTGGTCGGAAACCTTCTGATTTTAGAATTGTATGCTTCAACTTCTTTGATGAAATTATCTCGTACGAAACTTACCCTGTTTTCTGTGCCTTCCCACTGAGCATTCAATTCCATGAAGTTCTGATTTGCTTTCAAATCCGGGTACCTTTCCACGACAACCATTAGTCTGGACATAGCTGAACTCAGACCGTCCTGTGCTGCCTGAAATTTTCGAAGAGATTCGGAATTCAGATTATCTACATCAATGGTCGTATTTGTAGCTTCAGCCCTTGCCTTGACCACCCCTTCTAACGTCTCTTTTTCATGTGAGGCATAGCCTTTAACTATTTCAACCAGATTCGGAATAAGGTCCATTCTTCGCTGATACTGGCTCTCCACTTCTGACCATTTTGACTTTACACCTTCTTCCAGTCCAATAATCGAATTGTAAGAGGAAACGGAGTAAATAACTATCAGGGCCAATATGCCTATTATGATGTAAGATTTCTTCATTATGTTTTGGGTTTTAAAAAGCCGGACCTCAAAATGAAATCCGGCTTACATTTATTATTACTTGATCATTTCTATGCTTCGTTTGATGAAGTTTGTCAATGCTTCTCCTTTAAGCATACTCTGTGATAACATGGCAAGGTCGGTGGCCTGTTTGGCCAGTGCACCTTGTTTAGCCTCGTCTTTTTCGTTCAGAATCGTGCTCACCAAAGGGTGATTTGAATTTACAATGAGATTGTACATCTCGGGCATGTTACCCATAAACATTCCATTTCCTCCTCCGATCTTATTCATATCAGCCATTCTTCTCATGAATTCAGGTTGAGTGATGGTGATCGGACTGTCACTTTCATTCATGCTCTCAAACTGAACATTGAATTTTTCGGAAGATAATGCCCCTTCGAAAACGGGCTTCAATTTCTCTTCATCTTTTTCTGAAAGCTTCGACGGTATTTTTTCATCCTTTTCGATGAGTTTGTCTATTGTATCTGCATCAACTCTAGAGAAAGCGCAATTTTCAGCTTTCTGTTCAATCTTCTGAACAAAGTGTCCCGTGAGCGGAGTATCCATGATGACGACGGTATACCCTTTATCAGTGGCAGCCTGAATATAAGCGTGCTGATCTTCAATCTGACTTGTGTACAGATAAATTAGTTTCTTGTCTTTGTTCTCCTGTTTGCTTTTGATTTCTTCCGTTAATTCCTCGAAAGTCAGGTATCGATCATCCGTCGTTTTATACAAAGCAAATTTCTCGGCTCTTTCAAAAAACTTATCCTCCGACAACATTCCGTATTCCATGAAAATCTTGATGTCATCCCATTTCTTTTCAAAATCTTCCCGATTGTTCTTAAACATCTCTTCCAGTTTGTCGGCTACCTTCTTCATAATGTGATTCGAGATCTTCTTCACGTTAGAGTCAGACTGCAGATATGATCTGGAAACGTTCAAAGGAATGTCCGGAGAATCTAAAACACCTTTTAAAAGCGTAAGAAAATCTGGTACGATGCCTTCAACAGAGTCAGTCACAAATACCTGGTTAGAGTAAAGCTGAATTCGGTCTTTCTGGACTTCCAGCGTATTTTGAAGTTTGGGGAAATAAAGAATACCGGTCAGATTAAACGGGTAATCAACATTTAGATGGATATGGAAAAGCGGTTCCTCAAAATTCATCGGGTAAAGCTCCCTGTAAAAGCTTTTGTAATCTTCTTCTTCAAGGCTAGATGGACTTTTTGTCCATGCCGGCTCCGGATTGTTTATGATGTTGTCAACTGTATAAGATTCAGTTTTTGTCTCTTCATTACCGTCCTTGTCTTTCTTGCCTGTTGGAACTTCCTTTTGTTCATCTCTGGTGCCAAATTTTATAGGCACCTGCATGAACTTACAGTACTTTGTCAACAGTCCTTCAATTCTTTGATCTTCCAGGAATTCAGTTGAATCTTCCGCAACATGTAAAACGATTTCCGTACCTCGATCTTCTTTCTTACCTGCTTTGATTTTGAAATTTGGACTTCCGTCGCATTCCCAGATAATGGATGGCGCATCGCTATGGGATTTAGAGATGATGTTCACCTTATCAGCCACCATAAAAGAAGAATAGAATCCTAGTCCGAAGTGACCAATAATATTGGCTCCGTCGGTTTTGTCTTTGTATTTCTCAACGAATTCTTCAGCTCCTGAAAAAGCAATCTGGTTAATATACTTCTTAACCTCTTCTTCGCTCATACCGATACCCTTATCATTAATGGATATCGTTTTGTTCTTTTTATCAACCTTTACTTCGATTGTCAAATCTCCCAGATCGCCTTTTACCTCGCCCAGCGAAGACATTGCCTTGAGTTTCTGGGTTGCATCTACTGCATTTGAGATCAATTCCCTTAGGAAAATCTCATGATCTGAATACAAAAATTTCTTGATGATCGGGAAAATATTCTCCGAGTCAACCTTAATCTTTCCTTGTGCCATTCTTCTTTGAAATTTATTTTAGTACAACAGATTTATCTCAAATCTCATGCCAACGTGTCTTTCATGACATTATGTCTTGAATCTGAATTCACTGATTTCAATTGGCAGAAGTCATTTTGACGCATTATTTGTCTATTTTTCCTTCAAATATTCGCTATGTCAATTTGGTTCAAAGACTATAATCTGGATGATTATTCATGGATGTATGAAAATACCATCTTCGAGGTGTTGGGAATTGAATTCACCGAGAAAGGAGATGATTATTTGAAAGGCAGGATGCCAATAGATCACAGAACGATTCAGCCTTTTAAAATCTTACATGGTGGAGCCTCTGTAACTCTTGCCGAATCCTTAGGTAGTCTTGCGTCATTAATGCTCATAAATCCTGAAGAGAAGATCTGCGTAGGACAATCAATTCAAGCCAATCATATCAGACCCGGGACAAGTGGTTATGCTAATGGGACGGCTAAATTGATACACAAGGGAAAATCTTCTCATATCTGGAATATCGATATTGTAAATGATGAAGGAAAGCTGCTTTGTATTTGTCGACTTACCATGGCTATTGTCGACAAGCCCGATATTTAGTCAGGAGCTTTTTCTTTCATTTTTTCGAGCTCATACATCTCATCTCTGAACCTGGCCGCTTCAATAAAGTCTAACTCTTTCGCTGCATTCTCCATTTTCTTTTTAGTCTGAGCAATCAGTGATGAGATTTGATCTTTCTTCATATACTGGATTAGTGGATCGGCCGCAATACTGGGTTTTTCAGGCTCGACATAGAAATTGTCTTCTCGCTTAGAGGCGGCTACAGCCGTCTGCTGTAAAATTTGTTCCTTTGATTTATTCAATGCCTTCGGAACCAGGCCATGGTCTTCATTAAAAGCTTCCTGTTTTGATCGTCTTCTATTGGTCTCTTCAATAGTTTTACGCATTGAATCCGTGATTTTATCTGCATACATTATGACCTTGCCTTCAAGGTGTCGAGCGGCTCTACCTGCAGTTTGTGTCAAGGATCTTTCAGAACGCAGGAAACCTTCTTTATCGGCATCCATGATGGCTACCAGACTGACTTCAGGAAGGTCTAATCCTTCCCGTAGCAGGTTTACACCGATGAGGACATCAAAATTCCCCAGACGAAGATTCCTGAGTAGTTCAACTCGTTCAACCGTATCGACTTCGGAATGAATGTATCGGCAATTAATATCCAGAGAAATCAAATACTTACTCAATTCCTCGGCCATTCTTTTGGTCAGCGTAGTAACCAGGACTCTCTGTTCTTTCTCAATTCTCAGATTGATCTCTTCCATAAGATCATCGACCTGGTTTCTGCTTGGGCGGACTTCAATTTCCGGATCGAGCAGTCCGGTGGGTCGAATAACCTGCTCTGCAAGGATTCCCTCAGATTTTTCAAGCTCATAATCAGCCGGTGTGGCACTGACATAAACAACCTGATTTTGCATCATTTCAAATTCTTCAAATTTTAGAGGACGATTGTCAAGGGCAGCTGGTAACCGGAAACCATACTCGACCAGATTCACCTTTCTTGAGCGATCACCTCCGTACATAGCGTGTATCTGTGAGACAGTCACATGACTCTCGTCAATAAACATGAGGTAATCTCTTGGGAAATAATCGAGAAGACAATAAGGGCGCATTCCTGGTTGCCGACCATCCATATATCTTGAATAATTCTCAATCCCGCTACAATAGCCTAACTCCTGCATCATTTCAAGGTCGTAATTAACCCTTTCTTCAAGTCTGACCGCTTCCATTTCCTTATTCTCCGTTTTGAAATAGTCGAGCTGATGCCCGAGGTCATAACGAATGTTGTTCATGGCTTTCTGAAGAGTCTCAGGACTGGTCACAAACATGTTGGCGGGATAGATCGTGATCGATTCATGCTTCTCGAAAAAGGACATGCTGATCGGATCAAAAGCTTCAATACTTTCAATTTCGTCTCCCCAGAAAATAATTCGATAAGCCCGATCGGCATAGGCTGGAAAAATATCCACTGTATCTCCTCTGACGCGAAAATTACCACGTTGGAAATCGCCTTCAGTTCTTGAATACAGAGCGTTCACGAATTGGTGAAGCAGAGCATTTCTTCCAACAGGTTTTGATTTGTCAATTCTTATCGTATTGTATTCAAAATCTGTGGGATTTCCGAGTCCATAAATACATGATACAGAAGAAACAACAATCACATCACGCCTTCCGCTCAAGAGCGAAGTCAGTGTACTCAGTCTGAGTTTTTCGATTTCTTCATTGATAGACAGATCTTTTTCGATATAAGTGTTGGTTACCGGAATGAAAGCTTCAGGTTGATAGTAATCGTAATAGGACACAAAGTATTCCACCGCATTGTCGGGAAAGAACTGTTTGAATTCACCATAAAGCTGTGCCGCAAGCGTTTTATTATGACTCAAAATCAGTGTGGGTCTGCCGGTCTTGGCAATGACATTAGCCATGGTAAAGGTCTTTCCTGAACCCGTAACGCCAAGCAGGGTCTGGTATTTTTCTCCTGATTCAATTCCGTCCACCAATTGATCAATGGCATCGGGTTGATCGCCGGTAGGTTGAAAATCTGAAGTGAGTTTGAAATCCATTGCCTAAAATTAGGAAATCAAGCAGGTTTGAAGGTTAAAATGGGAAGCTCTTATTGACCTTTTTTCTTCATTCGATTGATCAGAAACATGGTGATCAACCAAATTATGATTCCACCCACCGCCAGCCATCTGGTCATCGGCTCATCTTTGCCAATCACAACAAATGATCCCATGACTACACCAATGATGCAAATCGCAATGAGAGCTTTAAGTCTGTCGAATTTTTCCATGTGCTAAATTATGATGGGAATGCCGGAGCCATCGGTGACACAACTTGCATTATCTGGGCACAAATAATTGCCATGTACGTTCCCAATGCATAGCCCAATACCGCTAACAAGACACCAACCGGCGCAAGAGCCGGACTGAATGCCGAAGCAACAATAGGAGCAGAGGCTGCACCTCCAACGTTGGCCTGACTTCCAACTGCCGTGAAGAAGAAAGGAGCTTTAATAAGTTTACCCACACTGAGGAGAATGATTACATGAATCAACATCCAAATCAGTCCGATCATAAAGTATCCCGGGTGATCAAGAATGGCTGTAATATCCATCTTCATTCCAATGGTCGCCACAAGAATGTACAACATTGCACTGCCTATTTTTGAAGCACCAGCACCTTCATAGTGTTTGAAACCGGTGAATGAAAGAGCGAGTCCAATAGTTGTAGCTGTTACCACAATCCAGAAGAAACCCGAGGCAAGTGAAGTGAGATTATATTCCATCAAGAAGTCCATTTTAGACTCAAAGTATGGACCTAACCAATCGGCAATAATATGACCCAGTGCTGTACCACCAAGACCGATACACAGGATGATCATGATATCAGTCAAGCCTGAAACTCTCGCAGTTTCCAACTGATAAGTCTCAACCTTTTGTCTTAGTTCCGTGATAGCGGTATTGTCCGCCTTGAATTTTTTATCGAGAATGTCGGAGTATCCGGCCCCGATCAATAGGCATGCCATCCAGATATTTGCAACGATGACATCAACTGTTATCATGGCACTAAAGAGTTTGTCTCCGGCGCCATAAACTTCTTTCATAGCAGTTTGATTGGCTCCTCCACCAATCCAGCTTCCCGCTACTGTTGCCAAACCTCTCCAAACTTCGTTCGGTCCGGTTCCATTAAGAACATCAGGTGCTATCCATGATGTTATTAAAATGGCAATAGGTCCACCAATAACGATACCAAGTGTACCTGAAAGGAACATGATCACAGCCTTAGGTCCGAGGCGCATAATTCCTTGCAGATCAATGCTCAGGCAGAGAAGCACAAGACTCGCAGGGAGCAAGTATCTACTCGCTACAAAGTATAGATTCGACTGTTCACCGGAAATTATTCCAAGACTGTTGAAGATTGATGGAATGAAGTAGCACAATAAAAGTGCAGGAACAAATTTGTAAAATTTGGTCCAAAAAGAAGACTTCAAACTAGATGTATAAAAGATCACCGAAAGGATCAGAATCAGGATGCCCAGTACTACAGCATCGTTGGTAATTAAAGGAGGTATGTTGCTAATTTCTTCCATGGCGGCCAAGATAAGATTTTGACGGGCTAATTATACCGAAGGATTTGAATTATCTGTCTGCACCGTACTCTCATTCGTCGAAAATTCGTGAATTCCGGCCTGATTTTAAGTAACTTATTGTGGCATTCCACGTATTACAGTCGTCATGGCATTTCCGGAAGAAATATCGTCGAGGATTGGTGATTACGATGCTGACTCACTCGTCAATTTTATTGAGCAGCCTGCCTGCACATATAGTTTTGACAGTCGGAATCATATTTCTCACAACACGGCCTTCAAAATTCTTTTTAAAGGCATGCACCCAAGTGATGTAATCGGTTTGATGCCTTCCAACATCAAAGAAGCTCTCTCAGAGGGACAGATTACCAACAAGAAGTCATACAGGAATATAATTGTCGGCGATAAAAGATTCACCAAGATTGAGATACTGCCTTTTTATCGGGATTATATTTTCAAGTTTCATGTAAGCAAATCCTTCAGTACCGATTACAAACAGATCTTTCAGATCATCTTTGATAAGAGTCCATTGGGAATTTTACTCGTAGATAAGAATTTAAAATTCATTGCAGCCAATAAGGCGATTACAGATATGATCGGGTATACCCTTGAGGAACTCAAGCAGATGACATTCATGGATATCACTCATCCCGATGACATTGAAAGGAACCTTCCATTGACCAGAAAATTATATTCTGAGGAAATCGATTCATTTACGATCCAAAAAAGGTATGTGAAAAAGGATGGTGGTGTGATCTGGATCAACCTGGTCACGGCACTTACAAAAGACCTAAATGGGGAATTTCTGGGTGGTATGGGAATTGTGGAAGATATTACAGATCGCTTATCTATGGAGGATCAGCGTACAGAACTTCTGCATTCCTTGAGAGAGAAGAATCGGGAAATTATCGATTCGCTTGCTTATGCAAGGAACATTCAAAATGTACTACTGCCGCGTAAAGAAGAATTCGAAAGGTACTTTCCAAATCATTTTGTCTATTATCACCCCAAGGATATTGTCGGCGGTGATTTTTATTGGATCAGAACGCACCAGGATCATGTTTACTTTGCTGTGGCAGATTGTACGGGTCACGGAGTGCCGGGAGCATTTATCAGTTTGATCGGAAATTACAGGCTGAACATGATATTCGAAAAATATGCAGGTTCTGAACCGGGTTTTCTTCTCGACAAACTCAACAATATTATTTCATATTCCTTCCGGAGCCCAATGTCATCTATTTCACATCACGGCATGGATATCGCAATGTGTCGATATAACATGAAGACCGGCGAATTGAATTACTCGGGTGCCAATAACTCCTTGATTCTGATTCGAGAAGGAATAGAAGAAGAACTTTCGCCATTCTTTAAAGATTCTTCAACCTACAGATTTGCAAACAAAGATCTTTTAGAGATTAAAGCGAATAAGAATTCTATCGGTTCCTATACAGGTCGTGACATATTTACCTCACATTCTATTCAGACCAAGAAAGGCGACCGAATCTATCTCTTCACCGATGGTTACCCCGATCAATTTGGTGGAGCAAGGTCTAAAAAGCTGAAAATGAGCAATTTTAAAGACTTCCTTCATAAGCAATTCGACCTAAAATTCAGGAAACAGGAAGAACACATGCACAAATTCCGAATGGACTGGCAAGGTGACCTCCAACAGGTTGACGATATCTGCGTGATAGGCATAGAATTTTAAAACCCATTTGATTTCTAAATTCAGGTTCTTTTCATTGAGCTAAATGTTCTAAATTCATCCCGATGAGAAAACTCAGGCTGGAGGACATTTGGCAGATAATCAGTGAGCTTGGGCTTCATGGCCAGAATGATGAAGAGTCGGACAGAAATCGCACCTTCAATAAGATTGTTGCAATCTCCCTGTTAACATACCTCATATTTATTCCCATTTCAGGTATAGTCGGTTCTCTTCTTTATTTCTCAATAATTCTGACTTCTTCTTTTCTTCTTTTTCTGGTTTTGTATCTAAATCACCTGAACTGGTTTAAGTTTTCAAAAGTATTTTTTCTGACTCTGCTTATGTCGTCTATTTCGCTTATTTCCATGTATTTAGGCAGTAGAAGTGGCGTATTTCTATGTCTGATTCCTATCAGCACGCTGCCTTTGTTATTCTATCGCTCTCGTATCTCGGCATTATTCCCATTACTGATTTGCATAATCATGTTTTTCGTGGTGGAATCTTACAATGTTTTCGGGTCCACTTTTGAATTTGAAAACTGGAAGGTAAACCTGATTTATTTCAATATAGTAGTAGGGGTTCTGGTGGTTCAGTTTTTCTATAATCTCTTTTTTAAGATTGCATCGGATAAAAAGGACGAGAAATACATTAGCCTAAATCAGCAAATTAATCAACGAAACAATGACATTGTAGAAAATATTCGGATCGCAAGAAGAATTCAGGCCAATTTGTTGCCTTATGATGAACAATTCAATGGTCTGTTTCCAAATTCATTTGTCTTCTATCTTCCGCGTGACTTAGTGTCAGGTGACTTCTATTGGGTTGATAGTGTTGATGGCAAGAAATATTGTTCTGTGATCGATTGTACAGGTCATGGTGTTCCCGGGGCATTTGTTAGCATATTAGGACATCAGGCATTGAACAGATGTCTGAACGACTTGAAACTGAGAAAACCAGCTGAAATACTTGATAAACTCCATGAATTCATGTATCAGGTCTTGCGTAAAGAAGATAGCCTTATTCTGGACGGAATGGATTTGTCTCTCATATGTATAGACCCCGAGATGAATCTCCTTTCCTTTTCCGGGGCCTTTAATTCATCCCTGCTTATTCGCGAAAATGATGCAGAGCCACCGGGCCTGGAAGCGGAATATCGAGGAATAAATCATTCTATATATAAGCTCAATGGACAAAAACAGAGTGTGGGAGCAGAGAACCTGAGGGAAAGTTTTGTTCAAACCGAAATAGAGATCAGATCCAAGGACAGGATTTATATGTATACGGACGGATACGTGGATCAATTCGGCGGACCTAATGACAAGAAATTAATGCACAAGGCTTTTAAAAAGTTGCTTCTTTCAGTTCAAGAGCTTGATTTAAAGCGTCAGGAAGAAGAGGTGAGGAATTATTTTGATAATTGGAAAGAGGATAATGCACAAATAGATGATGTATGTGTAATTGGTATTGAGATCGAATGATTGCCACAATAAATAACAGGATAAGCGATTTTCTAAGAACAAAGGTGCTTGGAGAAGATATTTCGCTCTATAGCTTCAAAACCTTATTCATGCTCACCAGGATAACCATAATCTCGTCATTGAATATTCTGGTATATCTGATCATTGCATATTCTCTCGGACTTTATAGGCATGCTTTTATGTGCACTCTTAGCTTGCCTGTTTTCGCATACATCTTTCTTCTTATCAAATGGAAAAAAGTAGAGTCGGCCAAGATTTTATATGCTGCGCTTATATTGTTTCTGATTGCCGTCTTTTCACTCAGCTTCGGAGATGGAATTGGTTCAGAATACTGGATTTGTGTGGTAGGAGGAGTTTCACTTCTTACATTTAAGAAAAAGAGCAATGCTTTCCGTTTAATTCTGATCACCATTCTGATGTTTTTTGGAATTCGCTGGGGGCAAACACATATTGATCCCGTATTCAATATCGATGAATTCAATCAAAACATCATCTACAGGATCAACCTGGTCTTTATTTTCCTCACCTCATTTCTGATCACTTTTATTTTAAGATACAGTTCCGAAGATTTTGAAATACAGGTACAGAAAAGAAATAAAGTTCTACAGCGAAGAAACCAGGCCCTAACTGATAGCATTAATTACGCAAGGCGCATCCAAAGAGCGGTTCTACCTTCAGATTCGATGAAAAAAGAGGTTTCCGAAAATCTCTTCAGCATTTATGAGCCAAAGGACATTGTAAGTGGAGATTTCTACTGGATGCATAGAACTAAAAGTCGATTGTTATTTGCTGTGGTTGACGGTTCAGGTCATGGTGTTTCCGGAGCATTGAACAGCATTATGGCCTATTCTATGCTTTCCCAATGCGTTGATGAATACAAATTATATAATGCTTCAGATATCATTGAAAAACTCAAAGACCTGGTGCAGGAAAGATTACAAAAATGGAACGATCAGATGGCTGATCAAATCGAGATTTCATTATGCTCTTATGACAAAGAGACTGGTAAGATGGAATATATTAGTAATGGCAATACGCTTTACCTTGTTAAACATGTAGATAATATTGAAGAAGGTGATGGATTTGAACAAAAATCTTCCGATCGGTATAGTATGAAGGAAATAAGAAATCGACGTAGTTTCATCGTGCCATCCTTTACAAAATCAGATTTCGTTCGTGGTTTTATTCATGTAAAAAAAGATGATATGGTCTATCTGGTTACCGATGGCATGTCTGCACAATTTGGTGGCCCAAAAGGGAAAAAATTTAATGCAAGGAGGTTGCGTGACCTGCTCATGTCAGTCCAGCACCTGGGTCTAGAAAAACAGAAATACATTATTAATGATGTAATTAAAAACTGGCGTGGCAAGCATATTAGAACAGATGATGTAACCTTGCTCGGTTTTAAGCCTTGATGTATCGTGGTAATGACCTATTGGTTATTTTTGCCAGCCAGATGATACCATTTTCACCACCAGACATATATCCTGAAATTATTGATGAAGTGGCAGAAACACTTCGCTCAGGATGGATCACAACAGGTCCTAGAACCAAAGAATTTGAAAAGCAGATCTCCGCTTATACCGGAGCCCGATCAACGGTTTGTTTGAATAGTGCCACGGCCGGGCTTGAACTACTCCTTCGCTGGTACAATGTGGGCCCTGGAGATGAAGTCATCGTTCCTGCCTACACTTATTGTGCATCCTCAAATGTAATTCTTCATTGTGGCGCTACGCCGGTTATGGTTGATGTTCAGGAAGACTTCAATATTGATCCAGAAGAAGTAAGGAAGAAGATTACGGAAAAGACCAAAGTGGTAATCCCGGTTGATTTTAGTGGTTTTCCTGTTGATTATGATGCTTTAAGAGATGTTTTAGCCGATGAAGGGGTGAGAAGCCTTTTCAGACCAAATGGTAAGGAACAGGAAATCCTGAACCGAATATTGATTCTTTCGGATTCCGCACATTCATTTGGAGCTGAATATAAAGGTAAGAAGGCCGGTAATGTTGCCGACGTGAGCGTATTCTCATTCCACGCTGTTAAGAATTTGACCACTGCAGAAGGTGGTGCTGCCTGCCTGGCTTGTCCGGATTTTGATGCCGATCAGTGGTATTCTGACCTGTGCATTAAATCTCTGCATGGACAGAATAAGGATGCCCTTGCTAAAACCAAAATAGGGAATTGGAAATATGACATAATTGAGGCTGGTCATAAATGGAATATGACTGATATTCAAGCCGCCATCGGAATGGTTGGTCTGAAATATTATGATGACAGAACATTATCCAGAAGACGAAGAATATTCGAATTATATGAACAAGGTTTTAAGGATAAATCATGGGCTCAAATTCCTGAATACGCGAATGAAGAAAAGGTTTCATCCTATCATCTTTATCCATTAAGGATTAAGGGTATAGAAGAGCCTGTGAGGGATGCCATCATGCAAAGAATTTTTGAACAAGGTGTGTCGGTCAATGTTCATTTTCCTCCACTTCCAATGTTGACGGTTTATAAAGAGTTGGGTTATGATATTGCAGATTATCCCGTGACCTATGATAATTTCTCACGAGAAATCAGTTTGCCCGTATATTATAATTTGACGGATGATCAGGTTCAGACCGTGATCAATGCCGTAATTCAGGCTGTTGAAGAAAAGATCTGAAAGCATGATACGTCTTTTTGACCTTCTGTGCTCTCTTCTTGGAATCATTCTTTTATCTCCCGTTTTAATTCTCATTAGCCTTCTGGTTGCCATCAATGATGGATTTCCTGTATTGTTTAAACAGGAAAGAGTAGGTCTGAAAGGACAAATATTCAGGTTGATGAAATTCAGGTCCATGAAGAAAGATTCCTCGAAAAAAGGTCTTTTAACCGTTGGAGAAAAGGACAACAGGATCACAAAAGTTGGCTTCTTCTTGCGTAAATACAAACTTGATGAATTACCCCAGCTGTTCAATGTATTGAAAGATGACATGGCCCTTGTAGGCCCTAGACCGGAAGTTCAGAAGTACGTGGATCTATACTCAACCGAGCAAAGAAAAGTACTTGACGTAAAGCCCGGAATTACTGATCTCGCCTCGATTGAATATATCAATGAGAACGAAGTTCTGGCTAGGTCGTCAGATCCGGAAAAGACCTATATAGAAGAAATTATGCCTCATAAAATTGAGATCAATCTCAGATATCTCGAAAATCGGAATCTGATCACCAACATTGGAGTGATTCTTAAGACTTTCTTGAAAATATTCAGGTAAATCAGACTTTTAGAGTTGAAAGAAGTCGGACTTTCTTATTGTCCTGCTCTTCCTGGTAACCCATGATAAGTCGACCGATATATAAACTGACCAGGGACTTCGTAGAAACAGGAAGGTAGTAGTCGGCATTGTTCTCCAATTCATGCTTCTGCAGCCAGGCTTTTATAGAATGCTCGTCAAATACAATTCCATTTTCATTCGGGTTAATGTAGAATAGAATGTCCTCGTTATCAATTTCATCCACAGGTCTGTGACTTCCGGCATAAGTAAGAATTAACTGGTCCTCCAATAAAACCGGATATATGGGTAAGTCAAGTTTTTCAGCCAGAACAAGGTAAAGACAGGCAATGGAAAACTGATTTCCACATTTCAATTCCATCAGATTGCTGAGGAAATTATATTGAAATGAATCATATGAAGATTCATTCACAGACCTGAAATTCCATATTTCGAATAATACCTTGTTGATGACATTCACCTTTTCGAAGGCGGTCAAATTATCGTTTAGTTCCAGCCAGATCTCTCTGACCTTGTCTTCAATAACATTATAATAGGTTCGGCAATCTACATTTGGATATTGAATTCCATTGATGATCATCATGGCGTCTAACAGATCCGGCTCATTGCTCTTGTTCCATGCTTCGAATGAACTTTCTATCTTTTGAAAGTTTATTGTATCCACAATATGCTCAATCCTCGTTTGAACAAGCATATTTCTGGTATTCTTCCATGTATTCTCAAGAATTGGAACAATTTCCTTTCCGATCGAAATCATCTTTCTTTCCACCTGATCGTAGATAAGAGAATCAGGATCATCAAGCAATGTTGTTAGTGCGTATATCTCGCCGTTAGTCATCGAAACAAATTTATATTTCAATGAAGGCCGTAAACCGAATGGAATATTCACTTGTTAACAAGCAAAGGTTAAAATCTGGAAGGTCTAATTAAAGCTTTCCTATTTTTACACCCTCTTATATATGAAGGCTGTTATACTTAATATAGGTGATGAATTGCTCATCGGTGATACCATTAATACCAATGCTTCTTTCATGGCAAACAGCCTTGATGATGCCGGGATATCGGTGAAATACGTAAAGGTCATTGCAGATGAAAAGCAGGATATTGTTACGTCGCTCGATGAACTTGATGATGAGATTGGAATTGTGCTCATAACAGGGGGCTTGGGCCCAACACACGACGATATCACCAAACATACGCTTTGCGAATATTTCAAAGACTCACTCATTCATAATGAAGAGGTACTTGAAGATGTAAGGTCATTATTGGAAAGATTCGGAAAGACAATGAATGCCCTAAATGAGGGACAGGCGATGCTGCCATCAAGATGTGAGGTAGTGAGGAATTTCTATGGAACTGCACCTGGTATGATTTTCAGGGAAAATGGCAAGTTTTATGTTTCTATGCCTGGTGTTCCAACAGAAATGAAGAGAATGATGAAAAATTCAATCATTCCCTCAATACAAAAATTTTCGAGCAATGGATTTAAATTTCACGAGCACATAAAAACTTTTGGTGAAGCTGAATCGAATCTGGCTGTTTTATTGAATAAGGAGATTGAGGAATTGCACCCTGAAGTTAAGCTGGCCTTTTTACCTTCTCCCGGCACGGTGAAACTCCGACTAACGATCAGCGGTGACAATGAAGAAGAAATGCGCAATTTGCTCGATGTCGAAAAGAAGAAATTCACTGAAAGACTCGGCGATCTAGTGTATGGTTTTTCGGGAGACCAACTTGAAACGGTCATTGGAGATTTACTGAGAGAACAGCAATTGACAATTGCTACTGCCGAAAGTTGCACCGGTGGACTGCTTGCATCTAAAATCACCTCCGTTCCGGGAAGTTCAGAATATTTTTTAGGAAGTGTAATTGCTTATTCTAATGATGTGAAAGTCAAAGAACTTAATGTGGACGATGAAGTCCTGAATAAACATGGTGCGGTGAGTGAAGAAGTTGTGTTGAGCATGGCTGAAGGTGCCAGGAAAAAATTCAATGCAGATGTGGCTTTATCTACATCAGGTATTGCCGGACCGGATGGAGGTACTGAGGAAAAACCAGTTGGCACAATCTGGATAGGCTTAAGCTTTAAGGAAAAAAGTCAAGCTAAGTTGATCAAGCTAAGATTTAATCGGAGAACGAACATTGATCTGACGGCAAAACATTGTCTGGATTTATTGAGAAAAGAATTACTGAAAAACGTTTGATGAATAGAGAAAAAAATTCTTATTTTTGCGCCCGCTTAAAAGCTAAATGTTACTGAGATGTCTAGAGTATGCCAAATAACAGGGAAACGAGTAATTACCGGAAATAACGTTTCTAAGTCGAACAGAAAGACCAAAAGGACTTTTGCGCCAAACCTTTCTGTGAAGAGATTCTACAATCCTGAAACAGGTGAGTGGGTGAAGTTGAAGGTGTCTGCCGCGGGAATCAGAACCATTAATAAAAATGGAGTGGCCGCCAGTATCAAGAAAGCAAAAGCCATGGGTTACATGTAAGACCTGCTTTAAAGAATTTGAAACGCTGTTAATTTCCTATATTGGCAGCGTTTTTTTATGCCCTTTAAATTCATGCGTTCCACCTTTCTACTCCTTTCATTATTCATTTTTCAATCTTCATTTTCACAGGTCGATTTTTCGACTAAGGTTAATGATCTGCCAAAAGAGTTTTTCTCCAAAAATCGAGATAACCTGCGTGAAATGATGCCTGACAGGTCTGTTGCAGTCTTCTTTTCAGGTGTTGAGAAAGTAAAATCAAATGACGTCAATTTTCCATTCTTTCAGGATCCAAATTTCTATTATCTAACCGGCTTCAAAGAAGCAGATGCCTTGTTGATGATATTTAAGGAACCCTACGACTATGATGGTAAGAAAATAAACGAAATGATATTCGTACCGGGGAAAACCACCGAACATGAAATATGGCATGGATCTCAATTGGGCACAAAAGGCGTTGTAGAAGAATTGGGCATAGAACCGGCTCTCGTCAACCATGAGTTTGCAGATGTAAACTTTGAATTCGACTATTTTGACCATATTCTTTATCACCTGCCCTATGGTGTAATTACAGATAATCCGGACTCAAGAGGGGATCTTGCCAGTATGCTGAAACATTTCAATTTCAAAACCGACTCACTGAAATACAGAAGGGAAGAAGATAATCTGGTAAGTATGATGGAATTCCTTCGTGAAATAAAAACAGAAGATGAATTGGTAATCATGCAGCGAGCAATCGATATTACTTGTGAAGCCCATAAGGAATTAATGAAGTCGATTGATGAGTCGTATAATGAGTATAATGCAGAGGCATTGATAGAATATACCTTCAGAAATTATGGTGCGGAAGGTCCGGGCTTTCCTTCAATTGTTGGTGGAGGTGGTAATTCATGTGTTCTTCACTATACATCGAACAATGCCGAATTGAAAAAGGGAGATCTGCTTGTTGTGGACATTGGTGCTCAATATGGCATGTATTCAGCAGATATTACGAGAACCATACCGGTAAGTGGTGCGTTCACAGAAGAACAGAAAATAATTTATGAACTTGTATTGGAAGCTCAGCAAGCCGGTATTGAAGCTTGCAAACCAGGCAACAAATTCTGGGACCCACACATTGAAGCAACACAGGTTATTGAAAGAGGATTAAAGAGCCTGGGTATAACAAAGAAATCTTACCAGGCAAGAAAGTATTTCATGCACGGAACTTCTCATTATTTGGGATTGGATGTGCATGACGCAGGATCGTATCAATCACTAAGGAAAAACAATGTTATCACGGTTGAGCCGGGTATATATATTCCCGAAGGATCGGATTGCGATGAGAAATGGTGGAATATCGGTATCCGAATTGAAGACGACATCCTTATTACAGATGGTGAGCCGGTGAATTTATCTTCTTGCGTGCCGAGTGAAATAGAGGAGATTGAAAACCTTATGAAAGAGGATGTGAATTCTGAAAATTAATGTTTTCAGATACAAATAAATTCTTATTTTTGCGCCTCCATAATTTAAGGATATGGCAAAGAAGGGAAACAGACAACAGGTTATTCTAGAGTGCACAGAGCACAAAGACAGCGGTATGCCAGGTACTTCAAGGTATATCACAACTAAAAACAGAAAGAATACGCCGGACAGAGTTGAATTGAAAAAGTACAATCCGATTCTGAAAAAAATGACAATTCACAGAGAAATTAAATAAGTAAGTCATGGCTAAGAAAACGGTTGCAACACTACAGAAAGGAGCTGGTAAATCATTTACCAAAGTGATTAAGATGGTAAAGTCTGAAAAGACCGGAGCTTACACTTTCAAAGAAGAAATGATTCCCAACGAAAAGGTGAATGAATACTTTTCTAAGTAATTTCACTTGAAGATATTTACGAAGCTTCTTTCGAAAGAAAGGAGCTTTTTTTTTATGATAAAGCATGTTTGGTCTATTTAGTAAAAAGAATAAGGAAGATCTCGACAAAGGATTAGATAAGTCGAAACAATCTCTGCTTACCAGAATTAACCGAACCATTGTAGGTAAATCCAAAGTTGATCAGGCTGTATTGGATGACCTTGAAGAGATCCTTATTGAATCAGATGTTGGGGTGGACACTACGATCAAGATCATTGAGAATCTTGAACAGATCGCCAAAGAAGAGAAATACGTCTCTACAGAGGAATTGAATCAACTCCTCGTTAAGTCGGCCGATAAATTGCTTTCAGAAAATGAAAGTAAGTACACCGACTTCGATTTTAGTTTGCAAGGGGCACCAAAGCCTTATGTCATTATGGTTGTTGGTGTTAATGGTGTTGGCAAAACAACTACGATTGGAAAACTGGCAAATCAATTCAAAAAAGCCGGTAGCAATGTAATTCTTGGCGCTGCTGATACTTTCAGAGCGGCTGCAGTGGATCAATTAAAGATTTGGTCTGAAAGGGTGGATGTACCCATTGTTACTCAGGGAATGGGGGCAGACCCGGCAAGTGTGGCTTATGATACTCTGTCCAGTGCAGTCAGCAAGGGTAGCGATGTTGTCATTATTGATACAGCGGGTAGGTTACATAATAAGGCAAACCTTATGAATGAACTTGGGAAGATAAAAAGAGTAATGGAGAAAGTTATTCCGGACGCTCCGCACGAAATTCTTCTTGTATTGGATGCATCCACAGGGCAAAATGCAGTTGAACAGGCAAGACAATTCCTGCAGACGACGGAGGTGAATACCCTTGCTCTTACCAAGCTTGATGGCACGGCTAAAGGCGGAGTGGTCATAGCAGTTTCGGATCAATTTAAAATTCCGGTGAAATACATCGGTATTGGTGAAGGAATTGATGATTTGCAGTTATTCAACCCGACCGAGTTTATAAGGAGCCTTTTTGGACTTGTGAACGAGGCTTAAGATTGATTGAATTTCCTTATTTTAGCCTTTTCAAAGATTTCACAGACAGACTTATGAAGAGATTATTACTATTTGCAGCTTGTTCAGTATGGGCAGCGACTTCCTGGGCGCAATTATTGGCCCCAACTTTGACATTCCCAACCACAGGTTCAACCGTTGTTGATGTGAATGTAAGATTGACCTGGAATCCGGCCCTTGGAGGAACGGTTTCAGGATATGATGCTGAAATTGATACAGATTCTAATTTCACGAATCCTGTTAGTCTGCCTACCACAGGAACTTCAGCCAAAACAAGCGAACTTGATTACAATCAAAAGTATTACTGGAGAGTCAGAGGTATAGACGCGAATAGTACTCCGGGTGCCTACTCAGATGTATGGTCATTTTCAACTTTTTACAATGAATTTACTGGATTGGCTCCAAATGGAGATGACAAGAATCCACAGTTGAACCTATCCTGGGATACCATTCCTGGAACTGCTACCTATCATTATGAATATGATACTGATTCTCTGTTTCCTGCACCTGCGGCAGGAAATGTAGGTCACACTCCTGCTAACGTAAACAACCAGGGTAAAATACAGGTTCAGTTGACCAATCTTGTATTCGGACAGAAGTATTTCTACCGAATCTATGCTGAGCATGCCAAAGATCAGTCTGGATATTCTGAAGTCAGAAGTTTTACCGTACTTGATATGGTAGAATTGACCAAGCCGAGCGATATGGCAGTGGATCAAGACCCAAGGACGACTCTTGAGTGTGATAATACTCCTGGTGTGACTGAATATAGATTTGCCATCGATGACTCACCGGCCTTCGATCCTTCTTCACCAAATTACAATGTAACGACGGTTTTTGGTAAAGACTTTTCAGGTGACGTTAAAGTAGTTGAAGAAAGATTATTCTTCGGACAGACTTACCATTGGAGAGTGCAGGGAACGAATGCATCCAGCACATCATCATGGTCTGAAGTTAGAACTTTCACCGTCCTTGACGAAGTCACACTTCAAACGCCTGAAGATGGAGCGACGGATGTTCCAAATGAGGGAGCTGTTTTCACATGGCAGGAAATCAAGGGTGTTGAGCATTATGAAATGCAATATGACACTTTGAACACATTTGCCACAGCTACATCTATCATTACACCGAACGACACAAACAAGATTGTTCTTAATCTTCCTCAATGGGAAACTGGTTATCACTGGAGAGTTAGAGCTATTCACAGTAAGGATACATCAGGTTTCTCTCCTGTCTTTTCGTTCAACGCTATTCCCGTTGGAATTGAAGAGAAGGATAACTTCATGAAATTTAGTGTATATCCAAATCCAGCAAGCGATTTTGTTTCTATCAGCTTGAATGCAACGAAAGGTGGCATTTTAAATTTGGAAGTATACAGTATTGTAGGTAAAAGAGTTGATCTGGTTAACTATGGTCAGGTTAACGGCAATGAATTATTGAATTATTCATTGGACAAACTTGAAAGAGGCAGTTATTTCCTTGTTCTTGACCTCGACGGTCAAAGAAAGACGAGTAAATTGTCTGTCAAATAATAAAAAATTTGAATTACTTTAAGGCTGCCTCTGGCAGCCTTATTTGTTTATGGAAGTCCGTCACATCAGTCACGATATTTTTAAGCCATTCTCAAGGCTTGTAGAAGATTACCTCAATTTAAATCTTGAGAAAACCGGACTCTATCGGCATCATTTTTCAATCGCCAACGTACAAGAATACGCTCAATCAAGAAAATTTGACGATGACGATCGAAAGACACTCCATTCGGTTATAAAAGGGCAATACAATGCCAGTGATATTTCAATTGATGGGGAGGTAAAGAAAAATCTCGATTCCCTTTTGTTAAGGAATACCTTTACGATCACAACAGGTCATCAATTATGCCTTTTCACAGGTCCCCTGTATTTCATCCTCAAAATCCTTCAGGCCATAAAACTTGCCGACAAACTGAATGAATCTGACAAGGACCACAATTACGTTCCTGTTTTTTGGATGGCTTCAGAAGATCACGACTTTGCTGAAATAAACCACGCTCATCTTTTTGGAAAAAAACTGCAATGGGATTCTGATCAAACTGGGGCTGTGGGTAAATTCAGTTTGAATGACATTGATTCATGCCTTTCGCAGGTCAATGAAGTGTTGGGAGAGTCAGATAATGCACAAGAGCTTAAACGGATCTTTAACGACTCCTATTCAGAAAATTATGATCTCTCTGTTGCAACACGCAAATTGGTGCATCAGCTTTTTGCCAAACGTGGCCTGATCATCCTTGACGCAGATGATAAGGATCTGAAAGAGATGTTCATTCCCCAATTTTCACAGGAAGTTGAAGAATCTGTGGTTTTCAATGAGAGTGCTCAGTCTATTGAAAAATTTGACAAGTCACACAAGATCCAAGTCAATCCACGTGAGGTGAACATGTTTTATCTTCAGAAAGGTGAAAGATCGCTAATTGAAAAGTCGGGAGATAACTTCAAGTTAAAAGATGGCGACAAATCCTGGAGTAAAAATGAGATTCTAAAGGAAATTGAAGAACATCCGGATAAATTTAGTCCGAATGTTGTGCTTCGACCTATGTACCAGGAGAGAATTCTTCCAAACCTATGTTATATAGGTGGCGCTGCCGAAATATCCTACTGGCTTCAATTAAAGTCTTCCTTTGAAAAATTTGATCTTGAATTTCCTTTACTGAATCTAAGAAACTCTGTTTTCTGGCTTGATAGGGGTAAGGAGAAAAAGTTGGCGAAACTTGAACTGAAAGCCGAAGATCTATTTCTTGATGAACAGGAAATTTCCCGTAAGTTGATGAATTATGAAGAGGTCGAAGAGCAATTAAAATTTGATTTTTCAAGAGTTAATCAAGTATTTGATGAAATAGCTGAAAAAATATCTGATACTGACCCTACGTTAAATCCAGTGGTGAAAGGAGAAAGCAAGAAAATTCAGAATCAGTTGGAACAGCTTAATAAACGCCTGATCAAGGCTATAAAATCCAGAAATGAAGAAAAAATGAATTCATATTGGAATCTTCACGAAAAAGTTTTTCCGGGAGGAAACTTACACGAAAGATATGATAATTTTGCACCTTATTTTCTATCATACAATTGGTCGTTTTTCGACACTATTTATAATGCCATAGACCCTGAAGATTCGAGGTTGATATTGGTTGAAGATATATAAGAAAAGTACATGCAGGATAAGATTTTAATCGTCGATTTTGGTTCACAATACACTCAGCTAATTGCCAGAAGAATACGTGAATTGAACGTTTATTCAGAAATTGTCCCCTTCAATAAGGATGCCGACCTCGAAGGGGTTAAAGGCATCATTTTGAGTGGAAGTCCACATTCTGTGCTCGATGATGATGCACCGGAGGTCAATCCAAAATATCTCGATAACGGAAATAAGGTTCTTGGTATTTGTTATGGTGCCCAGTATATAGCGAAATCCCTTGGAGCGGATGTTCTTCCATCAGAACACAGAGAATATGGCAGGGCAAATCTGACCGGAATCAAGGAAAATGTATTGATGTCGGGAATAAGCGATAACAGTCAGGTTTGGATGTCGCACGGAGATAGCATTTCGCATCTCACTGATGATTTCGATCTTATAGCCACCACCAAATCAATTCCGGTCGCAGCATACCAGCTAAAGGAAAAAAATGTATTTGGAATTCAATTCCATCCTGAGGTTTATCACTCGACCGATGGATTAAAGTTGTTAAAGAATTATGTCGTTGATATATGTGGTTGTGATCAGTCATGGACACCGCAATCCTATGTCGAATCCACAGTAGCCGAACTCAAAGAAAAACTGGGCAATGATCAGGTCGTAATGGGTCTTTCGGGAGGCGTAGACTCAACAGTGGCAGCTGTATTGCTTCACAAAGCCATTGGTGATAATCTGCATTGCATCTTTGTTGACAATGGGCTGCTCAGAAAGAACGAGTTCGAAAAGGTATTGGAACAATATGAGGATCTTCATCTGAATGTCACTGGTGTTAGGGCAGGAGATCGTTTTCTCAAAGCCTTAAGTGGAAAAGAAGAGCCGGAAGCCAAAAGAAAAGCCATTGGGAATACTTTCATCGATGTATTTGATGATGAAGCGCATAGAATTCAGGATGTTGCATGGTTGGGTCAAGGGACGATTTACCCCGATGTTATTGAATCCGTTTCCGCAACGGGAGGACCTTCTGCTACAATTAAATCTCACCACAATGTGGGTGGCTTACCCGATTTTATGAAGCTTAAGATCATTGAGCCATTGAAGTGGTTATTTAAAGATGAGGTGAGACGGGTTGGAAAGGCACTTGAGATCAAGGATGAGATTCTTGGAAGGCATCCTTTCCCCGGACCAGGGTTGGGAATCAGAATTCTGGGTGAAGTAACAGAAGAAAAAGTATCTCTGTTGCAGGAAGCCGATGATATATATGTAGAGGCATTAAAATCCCACGGACTTTATGACGAAGTATGGCAGGCAGGAGCTATTCTGTTACCCATACAATCAGTAGGAGTCATGGGCGATGAGAGGACTTATGAAAGGGTAGTGGCGCTAAGAGCTGTAACCTCAACAGATGGTATGACAGCAGACTGGTGCCACCTTCCATATGAGTTTTTAGCAGAAGTTTCGAATAACATAATCAATCGCGTAAGAGGAATTAACAGGGTAGTTTACGATATTAGCTCCAAACCACCCTCAACGATAGAATGGGAATAGGACTGAAGAAGGCAATATTTCGTTATTTATTCATGACATGCAGCCTGTTTGCTTGCCTGCCTGCCGTAATGTCACAGGAAGTCAAACAGGATACAAGTACCGTTGAAATTGATGGTCGGGAATTCTACAAATATGTGGTAGAGCCCGGCAATACTTTGTATTCTATATCCCGGAAATACAATGTAACTGTTTACGATCTGGAGAAATTCAACCCCAAGGCATCTCAAGGTCTTTCAATTGGTGATACCTTATATATCCTGGCGGTAGAAAAGGACCCCGAAAGCATAAAGACCAGAATGGAGGTCGATGGTGATATTATTGTTCATGAGGTGCAGAAGAAACAGACCCTCTATGCTATTTCCAAGATATATGGTATCAGTGTGGGAGATATCATGGAGGTGAATCCTGAGATCAAAAAAGGATTGAAGGAAGGACAGCTTATCAAAATCCCCATATCGAAATTGAAAGAAGAAGAGGAGCAGCTCGAGATAATTGACGACGGTCGGTATCTGATTCATGAAGTGCAGAGCAAAGAAACTTTATACAGTCTTTCTAAATTCTACAGTGTCCCAATTGACAGTATTAAAGCGGCAAACGAAGGCTTACCAGAGGGCTTGAAAGTTGGACAGCTCATTTCAATACCAAAAAATGCGATCACTCATGAGATGCCTGATTCTTCGGTTATTAAAGATCGCTATACCGTTGTGTTCATTCTGCCTTTCTTCCTCGATTTAAATGACACCCTTATTTCTAAGCTAAAAATAGACGACGAAGAAAGGGTCATGTCAAAATCCGTAATTGCATTGCAGTTCTACGAAGGAGCACTTCTGGCCATTGATTCCATGAAAAATCTTGGCATGCAATTCGACATCAAATTCTTCGATAGCGCCAAGGATACTTTGAGAATAAATGAAATCATAAAAGGAGGTGAACTTGATGATGCAGATCTAATCATTGGACCATTTTATCTATCCCAATTCATGAGAGTTTCTGAGTATGCCAGAGAAAAGAAGATTCACATTGTTTGTCCGGTTCCTCAAAATAATAAGATACTACTTGGGAATCCCTACGTGAGTAAGGTGGCAACATCTAAGAATGTGATGTTCAGAAATCTGGGCAAATACAGCGCGTATTTATTCAAAGACCAGAATATCTTAATGCTGGAGCAGAGTTTCAGGGCCAACCCCTTGTCTCTTGCCTACAAAGACTCTTATATCCGCACATTGAATTCACTAGGCGATACAGCCAGTTTGAAGAATATTGGAGAAGTAAAATGGGATAAGGGCTCAGTGGATCCTATCAGAGCTAAATTGAAAGGAGATAGCGTAAGAAATATCATTGTCGTGCCATCAAATGATCAGGTCTATGTGACCAAATTGATGGCAGGTTTGAATAATCTTAGTGAGAAATATAGGATCAATATTATTGGGCTAGACACATGGTTGAAGTATTCCAATATTGACTTTGATTATCTCGAACACCTGGGTGTTATGATTCCCGTTAATGGCCATATTAATTATCAGAGATCTGAGGTGAATGATTTCGTTAGAAGATACCAGAAACAATATGAGATATTCCCGGAAAAATTTGCCTTTCAGGGTTTTGATGTTACATGGTATTATCTGAATCAGCTTGAGAAGAATGGAAACAGAATAGAGCAGTCCATGGTTGAGTCCAACGAAAAGTATCTGTATTTCAACTTCAACTTCTTTAAAACAGGAATGGAGAGTGGATATGAAAACTCCTCCACTGTATTATTACAATACAGAGAGTATCAATTGAACGAAGTTCCGGTTCTGAACGAGTGATTATCTCAGGTCAATAACATCCACATCGGGATGACTAGCCGTATCGAATGAAAAATATGAGTCAGGAATGCTAGCATTCGGCTGAAATGACTTGATGGTATAAGTATAGGTATCACCTTCCTTTCCTAGTATTTCAACCTTTTTAATCTGCAACTTGTCTTTATCGATGAAAAGCTTCACGGTGTGATATGATTTTTCATCTAGATCAAGCGGATAGATATGCACTTCAGCTGCGTTTACACCTGAGATTGTTTTTTCTCCTTTATAAGAGTGTCGAAAACCTTTCTCATACATGGTGAAAATGGAAGTAGGAGTGATCTGATCTTCACTGTCTTCTTCAAGATCGCTGATTTGAACCTCTTCTGCATCCTTTAAATACGTCCAAACTGTCTTTCCATTGCAACGAATTTCCTGACCGGCAATCTTTAAAAAGTATTTCTCTCCTTTAATGGCAATGCTTCCTGATTGGGTTTCATTCATATCCATTTCTATATTCACAAGCGTATAATTGAAATCTGCTTTAATTGAAGTATAACTCTTTGTTTTGGCAGAAAGCTTGTCCAATAAGTCTTTAGCTTTTGGATCGGTCTGGCCAAAAAGTGAAATACTAAGAAATAAAAGGAGAAAAATATTCAGGGTCTTATACATCTGCTTCAGTTTCATTACTCTCATTTGTCTCTGGATTGAGAAGCAAATTTAAGCTTTGTTCATCTTGTACGAGCACTTTTCTTGCTTTTGAACCTTCAAATGGCCCAATTATTCCTGCAGCTTCAAGCTGGTCAATAATCCTTCCGGCCCTGTTATATCCCAGTTTCAGTCGCCTTTGGAGCAGGGAAGCACTTCCTTGCTGATGCTGTACAACAAGCTGAGCAGCATCATTGAACAATGCATCTCTCTCATCAGCTGCTACATCTCCAGATTGGCTGCCACCACTTTCATCGACATATTCAGGCAATAAGAATGCGTCGGGATAACCCTGTTGATTCCCGATAAATTCTGTGATGTTTTCTACCTCTGGTGTATCTACGAATGCACACTGAATACGAATCAGGTCGCTGCCTGTCGAAATTAGCATATCACCCCGACCGATCAATTGTTCGGCGCCACCGGAATCAAGAATAGTTCTCGAATCAATTCCCGATGTCACCCTGAATGCAATCCTGGCCGGGAAGTTTGCCTTAATTGAACCTGTTATAATATTCGTAGATGGTCTTTGAGTTGCAATAATGAGGTGAATTCCAATTGCCCTGGCCAATTGAGCCAGTCGGGCAATGGGTTGTTCCACTTCTTTACCTGCCGTCATAATGAGATCGGCAAATTCATCCACTACAAGAACGATGTAAGGTAAGTATCTGTGACCTTTTTCAGGATTCAGCTTACGCTTCACAAACTTGTCGTTGTACTCTTTAATATTACGTACATAGGCTTCTTTCAGAAGCTCGTAACGTTGATCCATTTCAACACAAAGGCTGTTCAGTGTATGTATTACCTTTTGATTGTCGGTAATAATTGGATCTTCCGTATCAGGCAATTTGGCAAGAAAATGTCGTTCTATTTTATTGTAGAGCGTCAATTCAACCTTCTTCGGGTCTACCATCACAAACTTTAATTGTGACGGGTGTTTCTTGTAAAGCAATGAGGTCAGTACAACGTTTAATCCTACCGACTTACCCTGACCTGTAGCACCGGCCATGAGTATGTGTGGCATTTTGGCAAGATCCACAACATAAGATTCATTAGAAATCGTTTTCCCAAGCACGATAGGCAGATCCATCTTCGCCTCCTGGAATTTACTGGAAGCCAGCACCGTCTTCATGGAAACCACTTCAGGATTCTTATTGGGCACCTCTATACCAATAGTTCCCTTTCCTGGAATAGGGGCAATGATCCTGATACCCAGTGCTGCAAGACTCAAAGCAATGTCGTCTTCAAGATTCTTGATCTTCGAAATTCGAATGCCTGCTTCTGGTACGATCTCATATAAGGTCACTGTTGGTCCAATGGTCGCCTTAATGCTTTGGATCTTAATGTTGTAGTTTTCAAGACTACTGACAATTCTGTTTTTATTCGCTTCAAGCTCATCTTTGTCGACACCTATTTTATCTGAACCGTGTTCCAACAAGAGATCAGCTGTTGGAACTTGATATTTTGGTAGATCCAGTGTAGGATCATATGGACCAAAATCTTCCAGATTCTTGCTGATTTCTTTATCAGAAAGTGTTTCCTCTTGCTCAACTTCTTCAACCGATAATTCAACGTCACCCTCAGTTTCCGCTACCTCAGCCTGAGGAACCTCGGTGTCCAGCTGAATGCTTCCATCATCTTCATTTGCGGTTTCATTTTCAACTTCGCCCTCAGTTTCCAGTTCGATGGCACCTTCGGCATTCTCAACGACTTCAATTTGCTCTTCAACTTCCAGGTTATCGATGTCAGAACTAACCGGTTCTTCTTTAATTCCACTTATTTCGGACAGGAATTCGTCTTTTGCATCAATCTCGGTATCTTCAGATTCAGCGTTTTTCAAAGAGAACATCTTGACCAGATAGTCGAATGAAACCTCAAAAGAATAGATGATGTAGATGAATAGACTTAGAATAAGCACGAATGATGTGCCTATTTCTCCAATGACCCTGAATAACCAGGTGTTGACCTGAAAGCCGAATTGACCATAGAGGAACTTAAAGGTCGAATCATAAAAAATAAGACCAAGAGCCAGAGAAAGCCATATTAATAGTAAGAATGAATGCTTAATACTCTTCTTCAGAGGAAGCAGAGAAAACTTGAAAAGCATCTTGAATCCGATCAGGAAGAATATGAAAGGGAAGGCAATGGAAGCAAATCCAAATCCTTTGAAAATAAAAAAGTGTGAGACGGCAGCTCCAAGATTACCCAGCCAGTTTTCGACCTCAATGTCAGAATCGAAAAGAAAATCGAAAATATTGTTGTTCTGTATCTGATCGAAGTCTTCTTTTCCTGTAAAAACAAATGAGGAGAAGGCAAGAACAAGGTAAAGAGACAATAGAATCATAAAGAGACCGAAGGCTCTGATCGTTTTGTCATTTTCTAAAAACGCTGCAATTCGACCAAAAAGCTTACCCGCTTTCGATTCACCGGGTTTTTTCTGTGGCTTTTTTTTCTTTTTTGCCTTTTTAACCGGAGCAGAATCATCCTTTGACACATTCCAATTGTGTTCTGTATTTTTTGCTTTTGGGTCTGTGCTCATCTCAGAAATACCTTATAATGCAGGTGTATCAGGCCAAAGATAAATTTAAAAGGTCTTGAATTCAGACGAGTGTTAAAGTGTTATTCACGAAAGAGACTTAATAACTAGATTCGCTTAATGTGTTGATAATTAATATGTTGAGACTCTAGGGATGACGCCGAACTGGTTATTCGGTTATCTGGTTATTTCGTGATGCCATAATATAACTGCCTTAGAACTAAATGAGATTCTTAAGTGAGGTAGTTTGAAGTTGTGATTAAAGAAGACTTCTTATTCGCTGAAACTATCGAAGATCTCCTGCATCTTGGCAGTCATAAATTCTTCGTCGACGTTTTCGAATTCATCAGGTATTTCGAATATCTCATTGTCCACTTCCTGAGATATGACATCAACAGCCGTAAATCGAGTGCAGAGATTGTACCGCTCAACCTGATATTCCATCAATACTCCTTCAACTCCGGCAAATTGGGTGAACCAATTGGCGTTATCAAGGTGAATGTCTTTCGTGAAGTAAATGGTGAAAGTTTCTGTTGAATCACCATGTACAGTGACTTTAGCTTCATTGCAAGAAAATCCGGCAATTTCCTTCTTTTTGCCGGTTTCCTGTATGGTCATTTTTGGAAAGGCCTCCAGTGACTTAAGTGCGCCAGCTTCATCATATTGAACTGCATACCTTTCATTGATCAGTTTAACCATTTGAATCATCTTATGGTCATCACCGTCGTTAATGACATTCATTTTGAACATTCCAAATCCAGCAGACAATTCATTGAAGAATTTGTTGTCTTTGAAATGCATTTCCATTTTCGTCGGAAGTAAATCGGCGAGAACACTACTCTCATCCATTTTCGGGTATTGGACATCGTACACAACCACCCCTTCCTTGATTCGACCATCGTCTATCAGGTCGTCACAAGAGACTATAAAGGCAAGAAAAATAGCGGGTAAGAAGAAACGAAAGTGTTTAATCATTTATCAGAGCGGTGTTGGCTAGTTTCGGCTATGAAGGGTACAAATATAGACGTTCTTTTCATAATGAAAAGTGAAAAATGAGAAGGTGAATCATAATTGTAAAAATGAAAAAAGAAACAAATAAACCAATGAGCCGCTGCCATTCCAAAGACTCCAGTAAATTTGCGCTTTCCTTTTGAGTATGAAAAATATCAAGCTTATAGTTAACATGTCTGAATTGGGTGCAGGAACAAGGGGTTCCAGCCTTGGATTTAGCGCATTGGAAATGGCGCAACATAAATTCGGGAAACACTTTTTTAATAAGTATGATAAAGTGGTTGCCACCACTTACAATGAAGCTTTGTATGCCGAGGACAGAACACCTTTTGCGAAGAATATTGATGCAATTTTCAAGTCGGCAGAAGGAAGTGCAGATTTAATCTCCGGCGTCATTTCAGAAAATGAATTCCCATTTGTTATTTCTGGAGATCATTGCAATGCTGCTTCTACAATTGCGGCTATTAAAAAATCTCATCCCGATAAAAGACTGGGAGTAATATGGGTAGATGCACATGGTGACCTTCATTCACCGTATACATCACCATCAGGAAATATGCACGGAATGCCTTTGGCCATTTCAATTGCGGATGACAATCTGGAATCTAAAAAGAACGATCCGGATGAACTTAGTGTTGGCCTTTGGAATGAATTAAAGAATCTAGGCGGGATCAGTCCCAAGATCGATCCTAAAGACATTGTTTTCTTCGGTGTTAGAGATACCGAAGCGCCTGAAGATCACCTCATGGAAAAACATGGAATGAGAAACTTCAAGGTTGAGGAGGTAAGACATAATGGAATAGAAAAATGCCTGACCGAGGCCAAAAGGATCTTGAAAGATTGTGATCTAATTTACATTTCCTTTGATGTAGATTCAATGGACCCAAATCTTGTGAGTCATGGAACGGGTACTCCGGTAGACAATGGATTCAGTCCGGATGAAGTATTCGAAATCATGGCAGCATTCATTCAGGATGAAAGATTGATCTGTTTTGAAACAGTTGAAATTAATCCCCTTCTGGATGAGAAAAAAAACATGATGGCCGAAACGACGGTCAGAATTTTAGATAACCTAATGAGAAAATACGAAAAGGCATGACGGGAATTGAATTTGAGAAATGGTTGTCAGATGCCATAGGAGAGGAGCTGAAGAAATTGTATGGTGTTGAGTTGCCTGTTACCTTGCAACAGACACGTCGCGACTTCAAAGGCGACAGAACGCTTGTTGTTTTTCCCTATTTGAAAACATCGAAAAAAGGACCGGAACAGACAGCGGAAGAGATCGGTAATGCTTTGAAAGGGTCGATCGAAATCGTCGAAGGTTTCAATGTGATCAAAGGATTTCTTAACCTGGAATTTACCTCTTCATTTTGGGTGGACTGGTTGTCGAATTTCAAGGAATCGACCCCAGAACAGAAAAAGGATCGGGTGCTTGTGGAATATTCTTCACCTAATACGAACAAACCTTTGCACCTGGGACACATCAGAAACAATCTTCTGGGCTACTCGGTGAGTGAGATCATAAAGTCAAACGCCTATCCCGTGACAAAGGCGCAGGTAATCAATGACAGAGGAATTCACATTTGTAAGTCAATGTTGGCCTGGCAGAAATACGGTGATGGAGAGACTCCGGAATCAAGTGGTAAGAAAGGAGACCATCTTGTGGGAGATTACTACGTGAAGTTCGATCAGGAATACAAAAAAGAGATTGCTGCTCTTATTGAAAGTGGTAAATCAAAGGAAGAAGCTGAGAAAGAGGCTCCAATTTTACTTGAAGCCCAGGAAATGTTGCGTAAGTGGGAATCAAACGATAAAGAAGTACGTGATCTTTGGGAAATGATGAATTCCTGGGTTTATGATGGTTTTGATATTACCTATGAGAACCTGGGAGTTGATTTTGATAAACTGTATTACGAGTCGGATACATATCTGGTTGGCAAGGATGATGTGATGAAAGGGCTGGAACAGGGAATCTTTTATCAAAAAGAAGATGGTTCTGTTTGGGTTGATCTCTCAGACGAAGGACTCGACCAGAAGATCCTGATTCGGTCTGATGGCACATCTGTTTATATGACACAAGACATTGGGACAGCAATACTGCGTAAGAAGGATTATCCCGACATCACTAGCATGATCTACACGGTTGGGAATGAACAGAATTATCATTTCAAAGTTCTCTTTCTCATTTTGAAAAAGCTGGGTTATGATTGGGCAGAGGCCTGTGCTCATCTTTCTTATGGTATGGTAGAATTGCCTTCAGGTAAGATGAAGTCAAGAGAGGGCACTGTTGTTGATGCTGACGATCTGATTGATGAAATGATCGAAACGGCCAGGAAGAAATCCGAAGAATTGGGCAAGCTTGAAGGCATCAGTGAAGAAGAAAGAGAAGGACTTTTCAGAACAATCGGCCTGGGTGCATTGAAATATTTCATTCTTAAGATCGATCCGAAGAAACAGATCACTTTTAACCCTGAAGAATCCATTGAGTTTGTCGGAAATACCGGTCCTTTTATCCAATACACTCATGCCAGGATCAGAACACTGATAGCCAAAAGTGGGATATCGGTTTTCTCTTATTCGGGTGACATAAATATTTCTGATCTTGAGAAAGACATTATAAAGCAGCTTCATCATTACGATACAGTACTCAAGGAATCAATGGATGAATTGAACCCTTCCTTGATTGCTAACTATACCTACGAGCTGGTCAAAATGTATAACCAGTTTTATCAAAGTATTCCTATTCTGAAAGAAGAAAATGAAGAATTGATGAATTTCCGTCTTTCTCTTTCTCAAAATGTTGCCAACACGGTCAAGCGCGGAATGAAACTATTGGGAATTGAGGTCCCAAACCGAATGTAATTGGCTGGAATCAAATTGTTAATTTTGCACCTCACTTGATACGACATGTTTGAAAATTTAACTGATAAGCTCGAAAGAGCCTTTAAGGTCCTGAAGGGACAGGGTCAGATCTCAGAGATCAACGTAGCCGAAACTTTGAAAGAAGTAAGAAAGGCACTTCTTGATGCTGATGTCAACTATAAAATTGCCAAGTCCTTCACAGATGAGGTCAAGCAAAAAGCACTTGGACAAAACGTACTGAATGCCATTTCCCCAAGTCAGCTTCTCATCAAAATAACACACGACGAACTATCAAACCTTATGGGTAGCGAGAGTTCTGAGCTGAATCTTAAAGGAACGCCGGCTATTTATTTGATCGCTGGACTTCAGGGATCTGGTAAAACGACTTTCACCGGAAAGCTTGCCACTTTTCTTAAAAAGAAAGGAAAGAATCCATTACTGATTGCCGGAGATATCTATCGTCCTGCCGCAATTGATCAGTTGCATGTAATTGGTGAGCAGGTAGGTGCTCCGGTTTATTCTGATAAGGAAAATAAGAACGCCCTTGATATTGTGAAAAAGGGTCTTGGTGAAGCCAGATCCAAAGGACACAACGCTGTTATCGTGGATACAGCAGGTCGACTTGCCATCGATGAGCAGATGATGGATGAGATTGAAGGCATTAAAAAGGCCATCAATCCAACGGAGACATTGTTTGTTGTTGACTCAATGACGGGTCAGGATGCTGTGAATACGGCCAAGGCGTTCAACGAACGATTAAATTTCGACGGTGTTGTATTAACCAAACTCGATGGTGATACCAGAGGTGGTGCTGCCCTGTCTATCAAATCGGTGGTCAACAAACCTATTAAGTTCGTAGGTACAGGTGAAAAGCCGGATGCGCTGGATGTATTTCACCCGAGCAGGATGGCCGACAGGATTCTTGGTAAAGGAGACGTTGTAACACTTGTAGAAAAAGCGCAGGAGCAATTCGATGAGGAAAAAGCTAGGAGGCTTCAAAAGAGAATTGCCAAGAACCAGTTTGATTTTAATGACTTTATTGATCAGATCCAGCAGATCAAAAAGATGGGTAATGTCAAGGATCTACTTGGAATGGTTCCCGGTGTTGGCAAAGCAGTAAAGAATCTTGATATAGACGATGATGCCTTTAAGCACATCGAAGCGATAATTCACTCCATGACACCTGAGGAAAGAAGTAATCCTAAGATCATTAATGGAAGCAGGAGGAAAAGAATCGCTGACGGAAGTGGAACAAACATACCGGAAGTCAATAAACTGCTCAAACAATTTGCTGAAACGAGCAAGGTTATGAAACTAATGGGCAATAAGCAGAACATGGCGAAAATGATGCGAAATATGCCCAAAATGCCGAATCAAGGAAGAATGTAATTATGGAATTAATCGACGGAAAAAAGGTATCAAACGAAATCAAGGATGAAATAGCTGCTGAGGTGGCTGAATTAGCTGCAAAAGGAGGGAAGAAGCCTCATTTGGCAGCAGTATTGGTTGGAAATGATGGTGCCAGCAAAACTTACGTCGGTGCAAAAGTAAAGGCCTGTGAAAGAGTGGGATTCAATTCGACCTTAATTGAGCTTCCTGAGGATACGAGTCAGGAAAAACTGATGCAGACCATTGACCAATTGAACAGCGATGACGACATCGATGGTTTTATTGTTCAACTTCCTCTGCCGTCGCATCTGGACGAAGAAAAGGTAACCATGGCCATCAAGCCAGGTAAGGATGTTGATGGTTTCCATCCCGAAAACCTGGGTAGAATGATGCTCAACCTTCCCACTTTCATTTCAGCAACTCCTTTTGGAATTGTACAATTGCTGGATCGCTACAATATTGAGACCAGCGGCAAACACTGTGTAGTAATTGGGAGAAGTCATATCGTGGGCATGCCCATGAGTGTTTTGATGGCTAGAAAGGAAAAAGTTGGTAACTGTACTGTTACGCTTACACACAGTCGAACCAAAAATATAGAAGAATACACCAGAAAAGCCGACATCATTATTGTCGCCCTGGGAGTCGCTGAATTCCTGAAAGCTGACATGGTGAAGGAAGGAGTTGTTGTAATTGATGTAGGAATCACAAGAGTTCCGGATGAAACGAAGAAATCTGGTTTCCGGCTCGTTGGAGATGTCGATTTCGAGGCAGTCTCCCCAAAATGCAGCTATATCACTCCGGTTCCGGGAGGAGTAGGCCCTATGACCATTGCATCACTGCTGATGAATACACTTCAGGCGGTGAAGATGAGAGAGTGAGGCGGTTTATTGGTGGATAAGTCTATTGGTGAATTGGTCTATAAGTGAATCGCTTAAGTTTTTCATATTAACTCAATCTGAAGAATTTCCTTTAAGTAAAAAAAAGCCCCGTTGACTAACGGAGCTTCTCTATTTCCTGTAAAATATATCACATTTCGTTTCCGGTATTAACGGATTCAGATTTCTCTTTTGCTTTATCCACTCTTAGATTTCTGCCCATTAGATCTTGACCATCGAGGCTGTCCACTGCCTTTTGTCCTTCCTCTTCATTGGCCATTTCTACGAAACCAAATCCTTTGGATCTGCCCGTATGTTTATTGATAATAATCTTCACCGAAGATACTGTTCCGTACTCCGCAAATAAGTTGCCCAAATCCTCTTCACTAGAGTTATATGAGATGTTTCCTACATAGATATTCATGATTGAGATTTAAAAATATCTATACAAGAAAGCAAATAATGTGAGAAATTCAAAATCTATTGGACCTGCTTAGGAGGAATTTCTCCTTCGAATTGCTTCGAATATTCTTCATATGACATCTCCTTGTATGCTTCTTCAGCAAAGAAATGTATAACAGGTTCAATGCTTCTGGCATCCATGAATCCGGGCACTTGAGATAAAAGGTCAAGGTTTTCGTCTATGTATACGATGGTAGGGTATCCAATTCGGCCATTTACTGCGCCTATTGAAGCAATTTGATGGGTAGGACGTCTTCTAGTCGGATCTGGGTTCACGTAAGTCACGCCCTTGAATGTGATGTTCTTCTTGCTCTCTGCATTTAACTTCACCGCATAATAGTTCTTATTTATATAATCAACAATTACGGGATGAGAGAAGGCACCAGCATCCATTTTTTTACACCATCCACACCAGTTGGTATAAACATCTATGATCATTTTTCGTGGCTCCTTTTCATTCAGTTTCTGTGCAGTCTCTATGTCTACCCAGTTTATCTTTTTTGGCTCATCCTGTCCGAAGGAGGTGAAGAATGAAAAATTAAAGATGATTAAAGATGTGATTAAAAGTCTCATATAGTCAAAGTTAAGATTAATTCAGCGGACTAATCAAGAAGTCAAATAAGCCATTCTTGGAAAGTCGTCAGAAAACACTATTGAGCAAGAGCCAATGCATCAATAAACAAATGAACCAATAAACCAATAAACCTATAAAAAAAGACAGCCCATCGGACTGCCTTCTTTCTGTTCAATGTGGTGTTTTCTATTCTACACCGTGCATTAATTTCTTCAGTGGCTTATTGATCAGCATAATCAAGACAGAAAATCCGACCAAGACGAAACCAATGGTTGTAAAGACATTAAGGTATTTATCCAGACCTTCGGCAACTCCTAAGGAATCTCCACCTCCGTGGCCACCTGTAAGTGACGCAATTTTACCACCTACATAATTGGCAATTGCGAAGCTTAGGAACCACGCACCCATAGCTGTTCCGGCAATATTCTTTGGAGCCAGCTTGGTAACCATCGACAATCCGATAGGAGAGAGGAATAATTCACCTGTAGTATGCAGCAAATAAAGGAATACAAGTGTCAGAAGTGGTACCTGGAATGCTTCATTAACAAATAGGAAACCTACCTGTGTCAGTAAAAATCCTGCTCCAAGTTGAAGGATACCAAAGGCAAATTTCATTGGAATACTTGGATTCTTGCCCATTTCGGATAATCTGATCCACATAACTGAGAATATCGATCCAAACACGATGATGAAGAAAGGATTAAAAAACTGTGTCATGGATGCCGGCATGGTCCAGCCAAGAACATCCCGATCTACGTTCCTATCCGCAAAAAGGGTCAGAGACGTACCTGCCTGCTCAAAGCAAGCCCAGAAAGAAATATTAATTAACATGAATATGATCAAAGCGATCATTCTGTCCTTCCACATATTTGTACCTTCAGTTTTGTCGGTATCCATTCCCGCCTTGATCAAAGAGAAAGCCACGATAAGGAATAGACCCAATAGAAGGTAATCCATAATCTGATTCTGAAGGATCAAAACATAACAAAGAGGAATCAATGCGAGTGAGCCAACGGTAATGACCTGAACGAAATTGAACGGACCTAAAGCTTTTTTCAATCCGGCTTCTCGTATCTCAACACCGGGTGCCATGGAGTATTTCTCTCTTCCACTCCAGAATATGAAAATTCCGGCTAGCATACCGATACCGGCCAGTGCAAAGCCCTTCTCAAATCCGAAGGTTTCTCCAACATAGGCCACAACAGTGGTTGCAAGCAAGGCTCCAATGTTGATGCCAATATAGAATATCGTAAATCCGGAATCTCTTTTTGGGTCACCGTCTTTATATAGTTTTCCAACGATGGTAGAAATGTTGGCTTTGAAGTAACCATTACCAACAATCAAGGCTCCCATACCAACGAGTAGAAACTGTTCTGAACCACCCAGGATAAGGAATTCTCCAATTGCCATTAAGAGCCCACCAAGTATGACGGCGTATTTGTAACCTAAAAATTTATCGGCCAGTTTTCCCCCCAGAATTGGAGCGGCATAAACCAGTCCGGTATAGGCACCATAGATAAGTGCTGCTTCTGAATCACCTTTCAATAGTGATTTCACCAAATAGAGTGTAAGGAGCACCCTCATTCCATAATAACAGAATCTTTCCCACATTTCGGAGAAGAAAAGCACCATTAATCCCCGTGGATGTCCATTCTTAGTAGTCTCAGTCATAAAGTATAGTGTTTGTTGAAGTTGTCAAATGTAGAAAAAATGAATTTCCTACCGAGAAATTATTTTCTACAGGTTATCCTCAATGAAGTCTGTCATCTTCTTGAATAAGTGATACCTGGTATTTCCTCCATAAATGCCATGGTTCTTATTCGGATATATGGCTTGCTCAAACTGAACGTTGTTCTCGACCAGGGCGGAGATCAATTCTGCTGAGTTCTGAAAATGCACATTATCGTCGGCCGTTCCATGAACGAGCAAATACTTCCCTTTGATCTTATCAACATGGTTGATCGGAGAGTTGTCGTCATATGATTTACCATTTTCCTTTGGCAGACCCATATACCTTTCTGTATAAATGGTATCATAGAATCTCCAATTTGTTACCGGAGCCACTGCAATGGCCATTGAGAAAACATCTGCTCCCTTAGCAAGACAAAGTGTAGACATATACCCGCCGTATGACCATCCCCATATGCCTATTCTTTTTTCATCTACGAAGTTCTCTTTTGCGAAATAAAGTGCTGCATCGATCTGATCCTCGGTCTCCAGTTTTCCTAATTGACCGTAAGTGCACGTCCTGAATTCTCTTGGTCGAGCTCCTGTACCTCTATTGTCTACCGATGCAATGATGTATCCTTTTCTGGCCAGGTACTGATACCACATGTAGTTGGCACCTTCCCATCTGTTCAAAACGGTTTGACTCCCAGGACCACCGTAAACATACATCAGGACAGGATATTTTTTGGCAGGATCAAAGTTTGGCGGTTTAATCATCCACCCAACAAGTTCGTCTCCATTTCTATTCTTGAATTTGAAAAATTCTTTTCGGCTCAATTGGTAGTTACTCAATGTATCGTTCAGAGCCTTGTTGTCTTCCAGAACACGAACCGGATGTCCCTGATTGTTGTGAATAGCAACGATGGTAGGTTGGTATACAGCTGACGCATAGACAACGAAGTACTTGAGTCCCTTGCTCGGTTCCAAACGCACATTTCCACCTGGGATTACCATTGGCATTTCAGGAAGATCCTCCATTTCTATCAATGGCTTGATCATGGTCTGTCGGTCTGTTGGGTTCCACTTATCTGCCATTTGATAATAAACGACCTGATCTTCTTCGTTGTAACCGATTAAATTTGTGATAACATCGCTGCCTTCCGTAATGACTCTTTTACCTGTCATAGGAGCCCCGCCATTGGTCTCAAAGTTAGCGGGATCGTATTCATAGTAGTAAATATGTCGGTTCCCATTGGCTTCACTTAGCCAGAAGAAAGCGTTTTTCCCTTTTAAATAGTGGATGTCTTGTACTTCTACATAGGTGTCGCTCGTCTCCATATGCAGCGTATTGCTCGTACCATTATCTCTATCTACCAGCTCAACGATGACCTCATTTTGTAAACGATTCATAAATTGAATCGAAAGCATGTCGTTAGATGGAACCCACTGAATTCGAGGGATATATTCGTAATTGTATTGAGTATTTACTGTGGCTTCTTTTCCTTCCAGGTGGTAGATCTTTACTTTGACTTTGGAATTCTCTTCACCGGCCTTAGGGTATTTATACACATAGTTCTTTGGGTAGAGATTACCATAAACGGGAAAAGAGAACTCCTTTACATTGCTTTCATCAAATTTATAGTAGGCAATGCATTTTGAATCATGCGACCATTCGTAGGCCTTTACCAAAGTGAATTCTTCTTCATAAACCCAATCGGGTGCACCGTTGATGATTTTATTCACTTCTCCGTCTGTTGTCACTGCTGTTTCGTTTTTACTCTCCGTATTGTATACATACAAATTGTTTTCCCTTACAAAACTGATCCATTTACCATCCGGGGAAAACTCGGCCAATTGAAACTTGGTATCACCAATTCTTTGCAATTTGCTAGAATTAATATCATATAGATAATAGGCAGATCTCATAGAGTGGCGGTAGATTCGCTCTGATTTTGATTTGATCAGAAGTTTGCTTTCGTCTTTTGAGAACTGATAACCCTCAATTCTAATGGCCTCATCATTCTCGTCTTTGAGGTCGTTATTGAGTATTGTACTCACCATTTTCTCTTTGCTGTATGCATATTTGTTTATCTGTTGAACACCTTCTACAGTCTCAAGAACTGTATAATGCTCTCCATCTTCCATGGATCTAAGACCGTATACCGACTTAGCCGAAAATGTTCCTTTCTTATAGATCTTTTCGAGGGTAATATCCCTGTTTTCCTTTGCATCAAGCTGGAGTATTGCGGCTGCAAGGCCGATGAAGAGTACAAGTTTTTTCATAGGTGAATTGTGAAAATTTGGAGTGACCGAAATTAATACTTTTATAGGATTCATTTCATAGAATCAATTATAAGCATTGACCAAAGAGAATTTTAAGAGTATAACTAAAGAAGACCTGAATTATTTCGAGAGCATCTTTGAACAGGAAGATATTCTGACGTCTGAAGATAAGCTTCAGGTATATGGTTCCGACGAAACCGAAGATTTGAATTTCCCACCTGAAGTTGTAATCCTTGCCAGAACAACAGAGCAGATTTCAAAGTTGCTGCATTATTGCAGTGAGAATACAATTCCTGTCACACCCAGAGGTGCAGGAACAGGTCTGAGCGGTGGAGCCATTCCACGTCATGGCGGAATCTCTTTGTCGATTGAAAAGATGAATAAAATCCTTGAAATCGATGAAAGAAATTTTCAGGTTACCACAGAACCTGGTGTGATTACTCAGATCTTACAGGAGTCGGTGGCAGAAAAGGGACTCTTTTATCCGCCGGACCCTGCGAGCAGGGGAAGTTGCTTTATTGGAGGGAATATTGCTGAGAACAGTGGAGGTCCTAAAGCGGTAAAATACGGAGTAACAAAAGATTATGTTTTGAACCTGGAAGTTGTATTACCCACGGGTGAAATAATCTGGACCGGAGCGAATACGCTGAAAAACAGTACAGGTTATAATCTGACTCAGCTCATAGTGGGTAGCGAAGGAACGCTTGGAATTGTCACCAAAATCGTATTAAATCTTCTTCCTTACCCAAAGTATGACATGCTCATGCTTGTGCCATTTTATAGTGGGAAAGAGGCTTGCGAAGCAGTTTCGGCAATATTTCATGCCGGTGTTAGACCCAGTGGGTTGGAATTTATGGAAAAAGATGCCCTGGCCATCGGTTATGAATTTCTGGGGGATCACGACAACAAACCAATGCCGGATATTGAGGCTCATTTACTTATTGAAGTAGACGGAAATGACCAGGATGTGCTCATGAAGGATATGGAAGCAATTCACGGTGTGCTTGAAAACTATAAGGTTGGTGATATTCTTTTCGCCGATTCAGCAGCCCAAAAAGAAAAACTGTGGAAGGTGAGAAGAAGCCTTGGGGAGGCTGTCAAGGCAAAATCGATTTATAAAGAAGAAGATACCGTAGTACCAAGGGCCGAATTGCCCAAATTACTTCATGGTGTCAAAGAAATAGGTGAAAAATACGATTTCAGATCTGTTTGCTACGGTCATGCAGGTGACGGGAATTTACATGTCAATATCTTACGTGAGGACATGGATGAAGAATCCTGGAATCAAACGATTAAAACCGGGATTCGTGAGATCTTCGAGCTTTGTGTATCCCTCGGAGGCACCATAAGCGGTGAACACGGAATTGGCTTGGTTCAGCGTGAATACATGGATATAGCATTCAGCGAAACTGAATTGGAAGTGCAAAGGAATATTAAGAGGTCATTCGACCCCAGTAACATTCTTAATCCAGGAAAAATTTTCTGAGAATTATTTAATTCTCTTCTCCTTAATTCTGGCAGCTTTACCAGTCCTTTCTCTTTGATAGAAAATTCTGGCCCTTCTTACGCTACCTTTTCGAACAACTTTAATGCTCTCAATGAAAGGAGAAGTGAATGGGAAGATTCTTTCAACACCAATTCCACCGGAAATCTTTCTAACAGTGAAGTTTTCAGAAGCTCCTGAATTTCTTCTCTGAAGAACAACGCCCTGGAAGTTCTGAATCCTTTCTTTGTTACCTTCAACAATCTTATAAGCAACTGAAACAGTATCACCTGCTGAAAAGTCAGGGTGTGACTTTACTTCGATCATTTTTGATTCTAATTCTTTAACTCTATCCATGACGTTTAATGTTGTAAGAAAAATTGGCCTGCAAAAGTAAATATTAAATTCTTATACAACAAGCAATCAAAAAGAAAATCTAATCGTCTAAAAGATCCGGTCTTCTCTTTTTTGTACGTTCCAAAGCTTTCTCGATTCTCCACTCCTCAATAGCCTTTAAATTTCCAGAGGTTAATATGTCCGGGACCTTCATTCCTTTGAAGTCTGCAGGTCTTGTATAAACGGGCGGAGACAATAAATTATCTTGAAATGAATCACTCAAGGCTGAGGTCTCATCGTTTAGCACTCCAGGTATCAATCTTATGATGGCATCGGTGAGCACGGCCGCAGGCAATTCACCTCCTGAAAGAACGTAATCACCAATCGATATTTCCTTTGTAATGAAGTGCTCTCTGATTCTTTCATCTATGCCTTTGTAGTGTCCGGCAATAATCATCAGATTCTTATCAAGGGAAAGTTTGTTGCATATGCCCTGATTGAGTCTTTCTCCATCTGGAGTCATGAATATGATCTCGTCATATTGCCTCTCATTCTTTAGATGCTCGATGCACCTGAAAATAGGCTCTATTTGCATTACCATACCGGCTCCACCACCAAAGGCATAGTCGTCTACCTTTTTGTGCTTATCCGTTGAGAATTCTCTTATGTCATGGACATGAACCGAAGCGAGTCCTTTGCTTTGCGCTCTCTTTAGAATGGAATCTGAAAAGGGTCCTTCCAGAAGACCCGGGAGGATTGTAAGAATGTCAATTCTCATGACATGCCGTTTTGGAAAAGAAGTGTTTTAGTCTTCGCTTTCGAAGGTCTTAACCTCTCTCTTTGGCTGATTTCCACCAGCTTCTTCTTCGATTTCTTTTAGTTCTTTCTTGGCGTCGTCACCTTTGTCTGAAGAACCTATGATCTTTCTTTCCTGACCTTCAACTGTTTCCTGGTCGGTTTCAAAACTTTTAACCTCTCGTTTTGGTTTGTTTCTCTCCGCTTCCAGTTTTTTCTGTCGCTCGATCTCTTCAGGACTGAACTTCTTAAATTTTTCAGCCAACTGCTCACCTTTCCTTTTCCCTGAGTAATCTCCTTTGGAATCCATGTATAGAGCATATTCAGTGAATCCGGCTGACGTTACCCAAAGTACTTCTTTGTCAGGTAGAAAACTATCATCTATCTTTTCCATAGCGAGACCCAGATTTCTTTCACCTTCTCCCACATTCCTGGCTTTAATTTCGCAAATGCCCTGCCACAATTGCATCACTGGATCTTCGGGAGCAAATCTCACTATGTACTTGTATTGAGAAGCTGCTTTCCTGTACTGTTCCTGACGATAATAGTATTGAGCCTTTCTATTCGAGCTGTCTTTCAGAGCAGTAAGGAAGCCTGAATACTTGTTCACATAAGTGTTATTCTTATCTTTTTTGCGGTATTTGTACGCGTATTTCTGTGCATACTTCATTGCATCGGGATGCTTCTCGGAAAGAGCCTGATCTTTTGAAATTTCGAAGTAAGACATCGCAACGTAGAGATAAGGAATCGGATCCCTTCTCAAATCATCGTCCTCTGTGTATTTCAATCCCAAATTGGCACATTTCTCGTACTTCTCATCGATATAGAGAAAAACCAACTTATCAAATTCCTTGCTCACATTCTGCCCCGTCATGTATTTAAATCCAACAACTCCAAGGAGCAGAAAAAATAGGCTTTTACGTACCATTAAAATATATTTTGAATAAAAGTAAGACTTTTGCCTGCGGCTCACAAATATAACAGAATTCTAAAGTAACATAGAAAGTGTATAGCAAATGAACGTTGAAAGGATAGAGATTATTGAGAATGAAAAACTTGAAATAAGAATTAAACCCTTTTACAGTGAATCAAAACAGAACTTACTCATTATTTGGATGATTCTGTGGACTGCAGCTGGCCTCGGCATTATATCTCAGTTTTTTGTACCTCAGGCTGAGGGATTTACTACCTATCTGATCGTTTGGCTTGCCTTTTGGTTATACTTTGAATATAAGGTGATATATGCCTTTCGATGGCGGAAATACGGTCTGGAGCGCATCATTGTCTCGGAAGAATCATTGAGCATTTCAAGAGAAATTTCAGGCCGTTCTATCCCATCGAGATATGAAGTTGATTTTATAAAAAATCTGAAAAAAAGAGAGGTGAAGGAAAGCAACTTTATCTATGCAATGAGTAAGGCATATTGGAATCCGGGAAACGAGAATATTGAATTTCTCCACAAAGGGAAAGAGGTTTATTTTGGTTTGGAGCTGGAAGATCAGGATGCAAAAAGAGTAATAGCCAAACTCAGCAAGAAGCTAAAGTCCTTGCAGTCATAGCTGCTTGATCATCTTCGTATGACCAATATCGGCGAATCCAATGAATGGTTTACCCTCGGCTTCGTATCCAAGTTTTGAATAAAAAATCAGGGCATTGTCTCTTGCATTCAAATAGATCTTTTTTAAGCCCATTTTTCTGGCTTCATCTTCAAGGTAAGCGAGGATTGCCTGACCAACTCCCTGTTGTCTGAATTTTTCCTGCACGCCCATGAAGCGTATCTGGCCTTCACCTGTGGGATAATAAGTGAGACGACCAACCCCCGCGATTTCTCCATCAATTTGGGCCATGGCATGGAGGCTGATATTTTCATTATCATCAATTTCTGAACCTTCTTCAGACCCCCAGGGTTTTCTCAAGATCTCCCAACGTGTCTTAAAGTATTCTTTGAACTCTTCGGGTGTATAAGGCTCTTTGATTTCCAAGTGAAAAAAATTTCGGCTAAAGATAGTTTTTTGGATGATGAGATGATAGGAGGATTGGTTGGGAATTCGGAATTGGGAATTCGGAATTGAGAATTTGGAGTTCGGAGTTAGGAATTCTTCTTACAATCAATCAATCACTAAATCAACCAATTGTCAGGTATAAACAAGAAATCTTAAGGAGGAACAACAGAATGTCTGTTAACACACTCGGAAACTGACTCTGACACTGAAAAAGTGCCCAGGACTGGACTCGAACCAGCACGCTCGCAATGAGCACAAGGCCCTCAACCTTGCGTGTCTACCAATTTCACCACCTGGGCAGAAGGCGGCAAAAGTACAAATATTTGATAATTAGAAATTGGGTGTGTGCTGATATTTCGTGTAAAAACTGTCGATCACTTCAAGAGCCTCATCCGCTGTATCAACTACCTTGAAAAGGTCGAGGTCGTCAGCATCGATTTTCTTGTCTTCTAGCAATACTTTTTTAATCCAATCGATCAGTCCACCCCAGAAGTCAGTTCCAACCAGTACGATAGGGAATTTTCCCACTTTATTGGTTTGAATGAGTGTAAGGGCTTCGAACAATTCATCAAGAGTTCCGAATCCGCCTGGCATTACAACAAATCCCTGGGCATACTTCATGAACATAACCTTTCTGACAAAGAAGTAATCGAATAACAGCAGTTTGTCTTTATCAATGTAGGCATTTGGATTCTGTTCAAAAGGGAGTTCAATGTTCAGGCCAACGGAGTCGCCTCCACCGGCATTTGCACCTTTGTTCCCAGCTTCCATAATACCGAGTCCACCTCCTGTAACAACACCGTATCCCTTTTGTGTGAGCTGATATGCAATCTCCACAGCCATTTTGTAGTACTTGTCGTCTGGCAGGGTTCTGGCCGAACCAAAAATGGTTACGCAAGGACCGATCTTGGCAAGTTTTTGAAAACCCTCAACGAATTCGGACATGATCTTGAAGATCTGCCATGAATCAGTTGTTTTAATCTCGTTCCACGATTTAGGCTGAAATGCTCTCTTTATCTTTTCTTCTCCCGGACTCATATATTTTGGCTTAAAATTGTGCAAAGATGTACTTATTAAACGAAAGAAAACGGGAAAGGTTGTTTGGGAGTTCAGATTAGCGATTAATGATTGACGATTAACGAATAACGATTAAGGATTTGTGATGTGACTTTATGTAAAGCATACATTTGCAATTCAATTCAAACATCATGCTTAAGGAAGTAGCGAGGGAATTATTACAAATGCTGCGGTTCGATGTAACAAAGAACCTGGAGTATGATCGTCTCACTAAAAGAATCATAATCAAGGCCCTGGATGCAAACTCAAATGCCATTGACGTAGGATGTCATAAAGGCGAAATCCTGGAACTCATATTGCGTATAGCTCCTGTGGGTAAGCACACAGCCTTTGAACCACTTCCTTCTTTCTATGAGAATCTGGTGGAGAAATATGGTAAGAGGGCCCGAATTTTGAATTATGCTCTTTCAGATAAAGAAGGAAAGACAAAATTTCAGTTTGTAAAGAATGCTCCTGCCTACAGCGGAATCAAAAAAAGAAAATATGAAGTTCAAAATCCTGAAATTGAGGAGATCGAGGTTGAAATGAAAAAACTCGATGACCTTATTGAGCCGGACATGAAAATTGATCTGATCAAAATTGATGTCGAAGGTGCAGAGATGGGAGTTCTGAAAGGTGCTTCAGAACTTGTTAAAAGGGATAAACCTCTGATCATTTTCGAATGTGGTATTGGAGCAAGTGATTACTACGGTACAGAACCTCAAGAGGTATTCCTATATTTTGATCGGATACAAATGAAAGTCAGCACATTGAAAGGTTTCGTGAAAAAGGGTGAGCCACTATCGGAGGAGGAATTTGTGAGGAGTTTCAAATCAAATAGTGAGTACTACTTTGTGGCCCACCCCTAGGAGGGATCAGGCAACCCGGGTCAGGAAGGCCGGATTGCAGTTTTCAAGTTCATGGCTTTTCATCAGGTCGATCAATTCTACTTTTTCCTGAACCCAGTCAATGATGAATTGCGGAAAGACAGATCGACTTTCATGCAAGCCGTCAACCCTCACTTCTTTGATCTCTTGAATCAAGTCATATAGTTTATCGCTGAATTTACCTGCTTCAAATCTCAAAAGAAGACGAATCAGTCGGTGCATTTTATGATAAATAATGGGTACCTCATACTTACTTCTGTAAGCCAGATTCTTTACATATGATTGAACCTTGTATTCCAACAGGTCATCATGTCCGGCCTCATAATGACACATCATTTCCAGAATCATAAGATCTAATTGCTGGGTTGAGCTAAGTGTATATGCTCTGATTTTAGAACCTATCAGATCAAGACATTTTTTGAACTCTTTTGACTTGAAATGCTGTAGGCATTTGCCGTAATTCAATAAAAGCTGAACGTTATTCTGGATTGTCAGCTTATTCGGAAGATTGTTGTAATCTCCATGAACTCTCATATTGAAGATAAATTCATCCAGGTCTAGAAGAAATCGATACGATTGCGGAATCCCTTTTCTATTAAAGGCATTCTTTAACGTCGATGCCATTTTCGAATGACCGGTTGACCTGAGAAGTTGAATATGTCTTCTCATTACAAGTATTTTATATCTCAGATCGAATTTGAGAGCATGATTTTTCATGATTCTGATAATATCAGCATTACATATGAAGGCATCATGAAAACGTCCTTGATGCTGCTTCTTCATAACATGAACAAAGTTTCTTATTACTTCATAGCATGTATAATTGCGTGCTTTGGACTCAAGTTGAAAAAGGAATGATGAGCACAAATGGACAAAATCAAGGTTTCCCTGAAGTTCAGCTTGAGAAACAAGTAGATTGAATTTTGATTCTATTTCTGAGAAATCGCTTTGAATGCCTTCATATAATCTGGCTTCTTCGGAAAGAGAACTCATCAGACTGAGATTGCCTTCAATTCTCGCGATCTGAATCAGCTTATTTAAAGATTCGACAATCAGATCAAATTGATCATATTCTTTGGCAAGTCGCAATACATTCTTTGCCAGATCGCCTGCCTGAAAAAGAAGTCCCTTTTCAATCATAATGCCACTTTGCAATAGCATTTTTTTCTGTTTGTGTTTCAAATAGGTATTGTCATCGATTTTCTTGAATTCATTGATTGAAAATGATGATGAAAGGAAATCGAGCAACTTTTCTTTTAACCTGCTTTTTAATTTTAAGAATGACTTCGAATGAAGAGATTCATAACCCATTCTTCGAATTTTATTTTCAATTCCGAAAGGGGATTCGAGGTGAATGTTTTCAATTATCTTCAGCAATTGAAGTTCTTTTGTATTTCTATAATGTAGAGTGAAATATTTTCTTGCAGCCTTTTTTTCTTTTGAATTCAGGTGATTCAAGATTTCCTTTATGTCGAGAATGTTTTCCATACCTATTATTTTGACTCGAAAGTCGAAAGATTTGAGTGGCATATCAAGGACAATTGTCTTTCTTCATGTTTCGAAAAACTCATTTGGCTGATGAGTAAATAATTGACATACAACGTTTTAACTTCTTTCGAAATCAATTTAAACTGATTAGCTCAATAACCTTGAGAATGGTCTTGCCATAAATTCTTAATTAAATTCGCAACATGATGAATTGGGTCTTTTGTGGAATTCAGATCATTGGAGAATGGAACCTCGCTCTCTCTTTTCTGCCCGTTCTTGTTGTTTTGTTTATCCTATGGCAATGGAAATTGAAGGTCTGGTCTTCTGCCTATGCCGTCTTAAGAATGCTGGTTCAACTAATGTTAATAGGTTACATCCTGGTCTTCATATTTCAGACGGAAAGCGCCTCAATTGTCATGGCTGTTTTATTCGTCATGTTGATTTCAGCCGGCTGGATCTCACTTCGCACAATGAAGGAATCTATAAAAAGACTCTACTTAAAATCTTTTCTTTCAATCCTTGTCGGAGGTGGAAGTGTTTTGATCCTGATCACACAGCTGGTGCTGGAACTTGACCCTTGGTTTGAACCGAGTTTCATGATACCCCTTGCCGGTATGATCTTCGCAAATTCGATGAATGCGATAAGTCTGGCAGGAGAACGATTTGAATCGGAATTGGAAAGAGGGGAGGAATACCTTCATGCCCGTAATACAGCCTTAATGGCATCACTTATTCCCATCACCAATGCTTTATTAGCCGTTGGTCTTGTGTCCTTACCTGGTATGATGACAGGTCAGATACTATCAGGAGTCAGTCCGCACATTGCAGCGAGATATCAGATCATGGTCATGTGCATGATATTTGGCTCTTCGGGATTGTCATCTGCTCTTTTTCTTTGGTTCTTGAGAAAATCAGATTCCAGATAACCGGATTCGAATCGGCAAATCTGAAAGAAAATTCTAACTTGGATTCTGTCTACCTATTTGGTTTTCAGATTAATTCTGTCTATCTTGAGTAGCCCCAAATTTTCCATGAAAACAAAGATGTCATGAAAGAACCTTTAGCCACACAGAAAAATTTTCTTAAAGCCTTTATAGTAATGGGATTGTTGAGTAGCGCGATTTTTGCAACGAACCAAAAAGTTGCGGCTCAGTGTGATACTCCCAACGTCACCATTTCAATAGATACTGGCATTTTATGTGCTGGAGAACTAACCGGTTGGTTAACGGCCAATGTAGTCGTTGGACCTTCACCATTCCTAATTTCTGAGTTGGACAGAAATACTCCCGACTTCATAGAGATTACGAATGTCTCGGGTGGACCTGTGAATGCTACCGGATATAAAGTCGCTACCAGTGATTCTTATACGGCCATTAATACGGCAAATTCCCTTACATGGAACTTGACAGGAACCTGGCCAGACAGCGCAGTTCAATACAGGGAGGATGCTACCGGAAACAATTACTGGGGCAATAATTTATTCTATAATGGAACAAGTCCTGGCTGGGTAATTATCCTCGACCCGAACAATAACGTAGTGGATGCATTGTTCTGGGGTTGGACTCCAACAGACATTGCCACATTTGGTCCGACAATTGGAGGAACAACCATTCAACTCGGTAACAACTGGACAGGCAATGGTTGTCCGGCTTGTGCAAACAGTCATCAGAGGGCGTCGAATATCGACAACGATACATTGACTGATTTTGGATGCAATACTGCAACAAAAGGCAATCATAACATGACGATTACGCCGAATTCATTTGTGCCAAATCTCAGTTATCTCTGGAGTACCGGAGATACAACAAAAACAATAGGAAATGTCGGAGCTGGAACGTATTGGGTGACGGTGACAAATAACAGTGGTGGTTGTTCAAGAACAGATACCATTGCCTTGAATGAACCTGATACACTTACCGTTGGATTTACCAAGAATGATATTAAATGTAATGGAGATTCAATTGGAGCGATCATTTGTACGGCAACAGGAGGAAAACCCGGCTACTCATATCAGTGGTCGAATGGGAAATCGAATGCCATCATCAATTTGTTGAAAGCAGGATGGTATTCAGTTGTTGTTACAGATAAAAACGGATGTATGAGCGAAGACAGTGTTGAGATTCTTCAACCTGATGCAATTGCTACTTCGGGTACCACATCAGATGAATTTACCGGTAATGATGGAGAGATTGACGTCACTGTTTCAGGCGGGGTAAGTCCATATACTTATTTATGGAGTCCTGGCGGAGAAACCACTGAAGACCTCACTGGACTATCAGCAGGTACATACACTGTAGAAGTCAAGGACTCTAACAACTGCGTTGATTCCGCTTCATTCACCCTTCAATCCTTTGTTGGCATTACAGAAAGTCAATTTGGACAAATCTCCATTTATCCAAATCCGAGTCAGGGAGAGCTTACCCTGGAATTCGAAAAGGATATAACGGCAATAATTGAGGTACGAAATGTTTCAGGAAGCATTGTACACGAAGAAAGGCTTTCTTCGCAGAAGAGAGCGAACATTGTCTTGCCTTCTTCACTGGAAGATGGATTATATCTTCTAAGAATAATTCAGGGAGACAAAATAAGTGAGCACCAGTTGGTTCTTCGAAAAGAATAGAACTGAGATTAGATTCAAAATAGAGGGTCGGCTCAAAAGGTCGACTCTTTTTTTATTCAAAATAACATGTTTGTTATTGACAATGGAAATCTGTCGTTTCCAAGAATTTGATTCAAGATCAAAATATTAACTTGCGCGTATATACCATGTAATGAAAAAGGATACAACACTTCATAGAATTAGACTTGTAGTCATTCTGCTGCTGGCTATGGAATTATCGAGACTTATAATGTGGTCGGATATGCTGGTCTTCAGCACAGCTTCCATCGTGGGTATGACAATCAATTTTGGCTTAATGATTCTTGCCTTGTTGATGAATCGAAGTTACAATCGCTTTGGATGGTCTTTATTCAATTTAGTGGCTATTAAATACCTCTATTTAAATTCTTATGGATTTTATCTTTTCTTTTTCACAGACTCAAATCCACAGCCACCTTTAGATTGGATGAATCCAATGGTATTGATGGTCATACAATTCCTGATCTGGCTCATCGTTTTCATTTATGCCATCCTTATGAACCTTCCCAAAATCCGGGATAAATTCAAGGTTGGATTATGGCTGCAACTGACGATAATCTTAATCATAGCCGCATTGATGAAGTTTATTACTTTTTGGTAGTTTGTTTGAAATAATTGAATACTAATCAATTGATTAAGAAGCTTTTCAGATGATAATAAGTCAAAGAATCTACTTGTCCGTGCTGATCTGTCTATTGATGGCGCTCGAATTTTCATGTACTAAGGAAGAAACTGAAACACAACCAAAAACTACCTATCAGAAAACCTTTGGCGAAGATGGCTATGATGCAGGTGAAGAGGCTTTGATTGTCAATGACGACCTTTTTATAGTTGGCACCACTGATCGAAATGACAATAGTCAAAAAGACATACTCTTTATGAGCATAAGCAAAGGAGGGAAGGAGTTGTTTACCACCACCTTTGGATCAAATGCAGGTGATGACGAGGGTTTGGGAATGGTACAGAGTCTGGATGGAAATATTGTTCTCATAGGTTATACCACAAGCGCCTCAAATGGCAGGGATTGTTGGATCCAAAAAACAGATTTGTTTGGGAGGGTAATTTGGGAAAAACAATTTGGCGGACCTTTGGATGATGTTGCGAATGACATTATCCTCCTTAGTAATGGTGAATTCTTTGTGGCCGGCCATTCTGAAAACTCAGAAGGAAAACTCGATTCCTATTTTCTTTGGATTGATCAGAATGGAGAACTGATTAGAGAAAGTCGTTTCAAGGTTATCAATGGTGGCTTATACGAAAGTGCAGCCTCAGTTATTCAAAGCGCGGATGGTAATCTACAGATCTACGGTCATTTTGACCTGGATGGGACCAATCGCGATTTCTATTGGGTTGAAATGACATCAACAGGAGGTGTGATCGGTTTTTTGGGAGGAGGAGCTGATGGCTACGACGAGGCCCAGCAGCTCATTGAAACGAGCGACGGTCATTTATTGTTCTGTGGACATTCAACAGCTGAAGATCCACTGCACAATATGAGTCTGGACAAGATCGACAGGTCGGCGGGTCTCACACCCAAGACCATCTGGACGAAACAATTTGGTGGGGATAAACATGATGGAGGAATGGCTTTGATGGAGAACAGTAAAGGGAATTACGTTGCAGTTGCCAGGTCGAATAGTTTTAAAAATGGTGACGAAAATATCTATTTGGTTGAGGTTGATGATTCAGGAGAGGTGATTCAGGATAAAGTCTACGGGGGACGTGTCACGGATCGAGCCGAGTGCATCATCGAGGACAATGGATTTTTTTACCTGATAGGAAGAAGTGATTCCTATGGTAATAACATGCAGGTATTTGTGGTGAAAACGAAAATCTGATGACCAGATTCTTCAGAATTTCAATTCTTGCTTGCCTTCTGCAAATTTCACTTCAAGCTAATTCTCAGAATGATTATTCATTTTATCATGATGAAATAATCAGGATCGAGGAACTGTTAATAGAAGGGCGTTTTTCTGAAGCAATCAATTCTTACTCAGAGCTATTTGATCAATTTGATTTCATTTTCAAAAGAGACCTTGTGGTTGCTGCTCAATGCGCAGCATACGAGGGGCTTGAAAAAGAAGCAATCGAATTTACCCGTATGTCTCTTGCATTCGGTGCCGAATTTCAGGAAATAAGCAAAATCCCCTGGCTCAAAATAATATGTGGGAATCTCAAACAAGGCGAGATTGATTCTTTGAAGGTTATAAAACACTATGAAAATGATTCATTGAGGCAAGTGGTCTATGACTTGTATAAAAAGGATCAAAAAATGGCTATAAAAAGTATGTTTCGGATAGGATCAAATTCCAAAACAAAATACAATGAAAGGAAATTCGCTCCGCATAGTGAGGAACAATTGAGGGTTTTGACAGGAATTATCAAGGATCATGGTTATCCGGGAGAGAGACTTATTGGAAATGACTACTGGGCATCCACAATTTTAAGTCATCACAACTCCATTTCAATGGACTATAACAAGAATGACACTCTCTACTTGAAGGTCAGGCCATTCCTTAATGATGCTTTAAAAAGGGGAGAGATTTCACCATTCGAATACGCCTTGATAGAGAGCTGGAGGATCACTACGGTGACGGAGCCAGACCAGGTTTCCTACGGCTTCATTGGTCCGAAGGTGAAATGTGGCGGCGAATTCTGCAATAAAAAAAGAAGCGAAATTCATATGAGAAGCATCCAAAACCGAAATGCCCTTGTGGATTTACAAGAAGAAACCGGCATTGATTTTATGTTGCCCGGAAAGCCGTGGGTCTCTGGTAAGATTAAATATGAGCACTGGTCACCAAGATGTCTTTGATTATTTATGTTGAGCGAGATATAGAATGACTATGTTTGCCCACCTAAATCAAATACATAAAATGAAACATAGAATTTCCTTTTTCCTCTTGGCTTCCATTATGCTGATTGGAATTTCTGCCAGTGCGCAGAAGAAGAAAGTAGCCGTGGTTACTTTTTATACCGATAAACACATCGACTTCAGTGATCTGGGTAGCAGTGCCGCAATGGCTGCATCTGTTGGCTCTCTTGCCGAAGATCCAAATTTTGACCTCACTCCAATATTGAACGAATTTCATGACGCCTTTTTTAATGAATTGAGCAAAAGTTTTTCTTTTGAATTGATCGACGAAGCTATTGTAATTGGTAATGAAGAGTATCAGGCTTATGAGAATGTCGGTACGGATGCGGGAGACGAAGAGAAAGGTTTGTTTCAGGCATTGATTGTTCAGGAAGGTTATAAAGCCCTGATTGAATACAATAGTATGTCTGCAGATAAATTCCGTGCAGAATTAGATATGCTGAAGATTTTTCCTGACGTTGACGGTGTAATGTTTGTGCGACTGGACTATAGTTTTGTACAGAAGATTGCAGTAGGAGGTACTGGATCTGCCGGTATGTCAGCTTTTGCAAGGATCAAACTATGGAACAGGGAAGGTGAGAAAGTATTCGCTGAAAATGAATTTGCGACTGGGAAAAAGACCGTTGGTATTGTAGGCGGAGTACCAGTGACTACACCTGAAAAAATTCTTCCACTTTGTCAAAGTGCAACGGAAAAACTCATTGGAGATCTGAAAAAGAAATTACCTAAGAAGGCAGGTAAGGTCGACAAGAAACTATAAGAAACATAATTCTTAATGAAGAATCCGCCATGATATCATGGCGGATTTTTTTATTCTCTTATGTCAGATTACTTTTAGGACATGAGTTATTTGAAATTACCTGAACTGAAAGACCTACAGGGTGAAGTACGTGAATTGGCAGAGGATGCCGTGAATCGATGGTCGTATTTTCCAAATATAGAAAGGGCCTATGCATTAGCTCCCGAGGTCATGAAAGCGGAAGATGTCTGGAGCAAGGGAGTGATGTATCATGGATTCCTTCCAAGGTCATTGAAAGAAGCTATTGCGACTGTTGTCAGTAGTACTAATGAGTGTCAATATTGCGCCAGCATTCATGCCTATGCCAATACGATTACCGGCACTGACACAGAAAAGGCTACTTCCTGTTCACATTTTGATTTTTCAAAATATTCAAGTCGCGAGCAACTGGCTCTTGAATTCACCAGAAAGGCCACATCGGATCCGAAGTCTATTATAAAGGAAGATATAGAGAGATTGAAGCAAGAATACAATGAGGGAGAAATTGTTGAGATCTGTGCAGTTATTCAACAATTTATGGGTTATAATTGGTTTGTTACCATTCTTGGATTACAGGTTGAAAAGGAGAATCCGATTAAGCTATCTTTTTAGGTCGAGGTTCTCAGTTCAAAGCCATTTTGCTTCAAACTGATCCGCTTCATTCCAATTAACCAATTATCAGATTTACCACTTACTAACTATTGGATGATTGAGTAAAAGCATGACCGAATTCTAATTACAACTCATTTACAGCCACTTTGTAGGTAGGATCTTCGAGTACATTCACGTCAATGATCTGTTCGGCATTATTGAGCAGTTTCTTGCAGTCGGCGCTCAGGTGTTTTAAATGAATGGTCTTGCCAACTTTTTGATATTTCTCCGTTAGTTTATTCAAGGCCTCAATGGCCGACATATCCATGACGCGGCTTTCCTCAAAATCGATTATGACTTCGTCGGGATCATTCTGAATGTCAAACTTTTCATTGAATGTTGAGATGGAACCAAAGAAAAGCGGTCCGTATATCTCGTAGTGCTTTACCCCTTTATCATCGACATATTTTCTCGCACGAATTCTCTTTGCACTGTCCCATGCAAACACCAGAGCCGAGATAATTACACCAATAATTACGGCCAAAGCCAAATTGTGAAGGAAGATAGTCACCAGGGTCACCATGACCATCACAAATATGTCAGATTTGGGCATTCTCCTAAACGCTCTGAAGCTGGCCCACTCGAAAGTTCCTATCGACACCATGATCATTAGTCCTGTCAATGCGGCCATCGGTACTTTTTCGATAAGACTTGATCCAAACATGATGAATACAAGAAGCATCACTGAAGCAACGATTCCTGACAAACGAGCTCTTGCACCATTAGACACATTGATCAGACTTTGTCCGATCATCGCGCAACCACCCATTCCTGAAAAAAGACCTGATAAGGTATTGGCCACTCCCTGTGCCACAGCCTCCTTGTTTCCCCGTCCTCTTGTAGCAGTAATTTCATCAACGATGCTGAGTGTTAAAAGACTTTCAATCAATCCTACACCGGCAACAATGGCTGCATAGGGAAAAATAATACTCAGCGTTTCCATATTGAAGGGTATCTCGGGAATATGGAAAGGAGGAAAGGCACCTTGAATACTGGCAATGTCGCCAACCGTCTTTGTGTCGATATTCAAGAAAGTTACCAGTCCAAAAACAGTCAGAATAGCCGCTAAGGAAGCTGGAATTACCTTAGTCAGTTTCGGCAGGGCCCAGATGATGATCATTGTCAGAAATACCAGCCCTAGAAGAACCAGAAGGGCATTCCCCGTCAACCAATCGCCGTTTGGTGCTTTGAACTGGTCTAGCTGGGCCATGAAAATGATAATGGCAAGTCCGTTCACAAAGCCATAAATAACGGGTTGTGGCACCAGTCGGATAAACTTTCCAAGCTTAAGAAAGCCTGCAGCCATTTGAATCAAGCCAGCCAATACAATGGTGGCAAAAATGTATTCTACCCCATGAGAAATGGCAAGAGATACAAGAACGATGGCAACAGCACCGGTCGCACCTGAGATCATACCCGGCCGACCTCCAAGTATGGAAGTAACAAGACCCATAACGAAAGCCGCATACAAACCCGTAAGGGGAGAAAGTCCGGCAATTAATGCAAAAGCCACTGCTTCAGGCACAAGTGCCAGGGCAACTGTCAGGCCCGATAAAACTTCTGTTTTATAATCGACTTTCTGCGAAAGGTCAAATAGGTTCAGGTATTTTCTCATCTCAAATTTTGAAGGCCGCGAAATTCCGAAATTCTTTTGGTTATATGCAGACTTGTGATTTTAATTCCGGCGGAAAAGCCATTACTAAACGTAAGTCAGATTAAATGGCCTTTTTTGGGAGTATCTTACTGTCTTAAGTTATATATAGAAATCGTGTGATTTCGAGTGAAAGATGAAGTGTCAAGTCAGGACTTAGAATCAGTGAACTTTTTTCGCCAGCAAATGGCTCCAGTATCCTTGACTTCCAAGTATGCTTGAGTCTATTTTTTGGTCTTCATTGACAATGACTTCTTGACTTGCTTCAATTTGTGAAATTGAGTCTGCAAATTGAATGGTCTGAATCCATTTAACTTTCAATGAATGTCTGGAAATTCTAAAACTGTCTTTGTACACTTTCAACCGGATGCCTTCGTGAGTGGCATATGCTATGTGAGAAATATCGGTCGTTAATTTCGGCATGATATGTATATAACGCATTTGAGCCAAAAAGGTTGTCCGAAAATTTAAAATTATGCCACTTGTTCAGCTTTGATTATTTAAACTATTTCTTTATAACACGACCTGTATATATCTGATTTTCAGCGATTATGTTATATAGATATATGCCTGAAGGTAAATTTGAATTTTCAAAACTAAAAATACCTGAGTTAGGAACAGCCTGTTGTGAGTGCATAACCAGAACACCTCTTGAATCAAACAATGAGAATTCGAATTCCTGACTCCTTATACTTGAAAGATCTATGTTTAAAATTGAATTGAAAGGATTTGGGAATATTCGAAGTTCATCCTCTTTGTTATGTCCGATTACACCTGTAATCTTTTTCGCTTTTACGTAGTGACAAGCAGATGTGTCAAGACAGAATCCTTGCTGTATTGCCACTTTATAATTTCCGCTCATTAATGGTTCAAACTTATATGATTTTGCTCCGGGAATTACTGAGTCATTTGAACATTGTATCCACTGATAATTCATATTCGAAGGGTGCACGGCAATAGAAGAATCTGATATATGAAGTGAGTATGAAATGGAACCATGCCTTAGTCGGATATTGTAGATTGTATCCATTCCGTTTGGATTAACGACCGTATCAATGTAATCTCCGATTAGACTATATGTTTTTCCATTGAATGTCACCGGTTCGCATGAATTTATGGTAAGTGTTTTAGAGACTGGCCATTCTAGTGTATCCGAATACGATGTACATGGAAAATGTCTCCAACCCCATTGCTGCGTGAGATATCCGGTGCAGTAGTAATAACCTCCTTGCGTGGGGGTGAAATGTTGACCACTGTCGAGGAGATTACCGTTAATATCATACCATCTGTAGGTAAGCCACAAGTTACTGTCTCCAACGGCGTGCAATGCCGTGTCACTCTTAAATGCTGTAATGCTCATTATTGTCAAATCCAATTTCACTACAGTATCACAAGGTCCAGTTTTTATGGTATCATAATATATTCCACTGGTATAATATGTTTTTCCATAATAAACCGCACTATCACACAAGGAATCATGAATGGTTTTAATATATGGTTCATTCCAGACCAGTTTATGTCTTTCAATGACATAACTATCGAAGGAAGATCCAGTTAATATAAATCTTGTTGGATTTACAATATTCGAATGCGTTAAAAAGCCGTGATCATTCTTGTAGATCAGGTTTACCTTACAGGGATTATTTGTATCAATTATTGAACCCGAAGAATCACACTTTGCAAATATCATGGTCCCGCTGCCCCAATTATTACCGACGATCAAAATAGAATCCTGATTAAAAACGTTTAGATTCAATTTATCTGACCAAACAAGATCAAGAGTCAAAAAGCCGGTCTGATTAAATGAATTATCCCTTGAGCCATTGGCATAGAAACGCTTTAATTTATAGCCATTGCCAAGATTTTGCCCGGTAATTATCGAACCACTATTTTGTATAGCAATCGTGTAACTGGAGTGTGAAGAGTCAACTAGTACGTTTCCACTATTCCCAAAACTTGTTATAACATTTCCATTCAGATCAATTTTAGTTAATCTGGTTATCCAATTCGCATCGCTGTATGTGATAAAGGTATGTCCTGTGCCGCTAAAAATACATCCTGTAATCTCGGGTATATGGCTTAATTCTTTGATGCCGTTCTGATTAAATGTAGTATCAAGGCTGCCATTCGCATTTATTCTGACCATAAGTGCAGAAGAATCTCCATTGGCCAGGACAATCAATTTATTTCCTGGTAATGGGAACGTTTTTATTGGATTTACGATCGTATTGAAAAGATTGCTTTCAAAGGCTCCCTGAATTCCATATGTAGTATCAATCTGACCATTTGAAAATGTCTTAATAATATTCAGTCTGTAACCACTATTGTTGGTAATGAATATATCACCCGAAGAAGTTGGCGTTAGATCTTTTACCTCATAAATCCCGGAGAGAACAAAAGGATTTGTTATTTGACGAACTCCGGTGCTACCAAAAGAAGAATCCACATTACCATTTTGATCATAGCCGATAAGAGATAAAAATGGATAATCGGTCGGATTCCCTGCCGATATTACTTTACCGTTGCTCAGGGTAGCAGAGACTGTATTCATATGAGCCCATGAAAAAGACCACGGGTCAGCACTTCCATCCGTGGCAGTCTTACCGTATGTTGCATACATTGAATCAATGGTGCTCTGAGTTGGATCATACCAGGGAGTATTAAACACAAAGGCTCTTGCTTGGAAGCTGAAGATTAAAGCTACGATTGTCAATAATTTTTTCATGGCTCAAGAATTAATGATCTCAAATCTCGAAAATCATTGTTGAAGCAGCAGGGAGCATTGTAACCAAGACATGGAATATTGTAACATCGTAGTAATAATGGGGCTTTCAGGGTGAATTAAACTCTTCAGAAAATCAATTTGCTGATCTTTTTTTATATTCATTCCGTTATAAATTAAGACCACCAAACCTGCTATTTAGTGCATTCGAAGCATTCAATCTTTGCTGTTTTATCACTTCTGTTTCTAATCTTAGTTCAAGGGGTTGTTCACTCTCAGGATTTTCAACTAGATGGAAGTGAATTGACCTTTGAAGACGGAGAGAGAATCAATATGGTACAGCATTTTGAGCAAGACAACGTAGGAAGAATATGGTTTTCAAGTTGGGGTTATGGGCCCGACTATGGCGCGTTTAAATCGAATAATCTATTGATGTATGATGGTATCAAGGTTCATTCTTTGCAGTTAGATAAATACTATCCGGCCAGCAGATATAATAAGCTTACCGGAATAAGTGATGATGATATCCTTTATCTGGTTTCAGATAGTGTTCGCCAATTTGATGCGAACAGTTTAAAAGCACTTCCATCACATGGAATTCATCCTGAAACAAAAGTTTCTTCCGGAATGGAAGGGGAATTCTACATGGCCTTTGGTCAGTATCCTGCAAAGTTCTTTGCACTGTGGACAAAACTTAATTCAACCGACTATTTTCAAAAATACTATGTGACAAGATTGAATGAGGAAGGATTCTTTGTGATAATTGATACGCTGGTAAGTCGAAACAGCAAGATGCTTCCAAACCTCAGTTGCACCAAGGATAAATTTTACGGTCTGAACAATGAATTCCTCAACGAATATTCTTTGGATGGAGAATTGTTAAAAAAGCACAAGTTCGACTTAAGTCAGGAGAATACTCTTGCTTCTGTAACTACAAATGATTCAGGAGATGTATTTGTTTCTGTTGGTCCGATTATTCTTCATCCCGAATACAAAAAAAATAGTCCTAGCAAGATTTATGTAAAATACAGGGGGACAAATCATTTTGAAAGAATCGGTAATGAAGATCTTCAATTGTTGGGCAAGAACACCTATTTGCATGCTTCAGCCGATCATCTTTGGGTTTATACACATTCGTTTAGAAATTTTAACCTGAAGAGAATTGATGTTAAAACTGGCGAAGTTCTCCATCTGGAAGAAAAATTAATTGAGGCTATTCCAGAGTTGCAGACGTATTCACAGCAGTTTACTTCACTTTTTACTGATAGAACCGGACTCGTTTGGTTAGGATGCTTGGAAGGCCTGGCCCATATAGATGTTTCCAGCTCTTCGATGAGAATTTATATGGACAATCCTAAAGAATCATATAACTGTCTGGATAACAGGTGTGCAATGAGGGGGATATGTGAAGATGACGATGGAAATATATATCTATCCTATGAAAATGGGATCAAGGTAATCGACAATCTTTCTAGAGAATTAAAGGATTTACCGTTCAGGATTGATGAAAAGGATTTGCAGGGTTTGTTCTCCATGTCCTATTTTGAGAATAATCTCATTTGGAGTGATCGGATTTTGGACCTTTCAAATGGGAGTATTAAAACTCTTATAAATGATAAGCTTTCGGAAAGGGTAATTCATCACCTCGATGATAAGGCCCAAACTCTTTGGATGATAGAAAATCATGACCTGAATACTTTATATAAGTACAATTTAAGGAGTAAAGAGCTTAGAGCGATTGAACTTCCTTTCAAACACTTTATAGCGCCTTATGAGGTGCATCAGATTGCGACATATTCACCTAATAATAGCCTTATTGTTGCTTCAGCCAGGATTTTTGCAGAAGTAGACCAGGAAAGCGGAGAAGTTTTAAGAGACTTTTCCTCAATGAAGATAGTAGATGATCCCTTGGTGGTTCTGTCTTTTTGTATTGAGGATAATACATTGTGGTCCTATAATAAGGACAATTCATCTTTTTTCAGCCTGAATCTTAAAACAGGTGAATTTAAGGACGAAGTTTCTCTGGCCAGCTACAAGACAAAACCTCTTTTAGTTTACTCTATGCTCAAATCCGGAGATGACTTTTGGTTGGGCACTAACAATGGGATACTAAAAGTCAATATTGAAACTAAAGAGATTACAAACTTCCCGGTAGCGCTAAAATTGGGTGAAACAGAATACAATAGATCTTCTGCGTACAAATCCAAAGATGGCAAGATGTATTTCGGTTCAATTAATGGCCTGGTGTCTTTTTTCCCGGAACATCTTGTGGCTGAAAATTCAACCAGAACAGAAGAAAGTATTTTCTTCTCAAGCATAAGTTATTCAAATGCAGGATCAGGCGAAAAGATAAATCTTAACGATCTTGACGACCTTGAAGTAATTTATCTTAATCATGATGATCGCTTTTTAGGCATTGAGTATTCTGTTTCTGATTACCGAAAAAATGAAATGTTGAAATTTTCGACATGGATGGAGGGATTGGAAAAAGGTTTCAGAGAGTATGGAAATAACAGAAAGGTTGAATACACATATATCCCTCCAGGAAATTACACCCTGCATATTCGCGGCGGAATGCATCCATCAAAATATGAGTCCTCAGAACGTATTCTTAAAATAAATGTAGCCGAGGCCTGGTACAAAACAGGTAAGGCACTATTCGCTTACGCTGCTTTGGCAATTATTTTAATTATTCTGATTTACAGACGATTGCTTAGCAGACAAGCTGAGAAAGCGGAGGTGTTGAAGCTTCAGGAAATGGATCGATTTAAGAATGAGTTTTTCACCAACATCACGCATGAATTTAGAACGCCAATTACATCCATACTTGGTGCTACAGAATTAATGCCGGAGAAAACGGAAAAAAGGGATGTCATTAAGCGAAACAGTCAACGCTTGTTGAAGCTTGTGAATGAAATTCTCGATCTGGGTAAGCTTGAGTCGGGTGAGATCGGATTGAAAATGGAAGGTCTTGACATTATGAAATTCACTGAATTTATTCTTAAGTCCTTCAGTTCAACTTTAGAAAACAAGAACATTGAACTATCATTTAAGGGGTTTCCGGAGGAATTCTTTATGGACATGGACCGCGATAAATACCAGGTGATATTATCGAACCTGATCAGCAATGCGGTAAAGTTCACTCCCGAGAATGGATGGATTGAAGTTCTGGCAAAGTTTGAAAACGAGAGATTTAAATTGACCGTGAATGACAGTGGAGAGGGCATACCTGAAAGTGAGATAGAGCGAGTGTTTGAAAGATTTTATCAAGTGAAAAATCGAAAGAGTCATAAGATAGGTAGTGGGGTTGGACTGGCTTTGACCAAGGAGCTTGTGATTGCTCTAGGTGGTTCCATTAAGGCTGAGAACAATGAGAAAGGTGGTGCGAAGTTCTCGGTCGAATTTCCCGTGACACATAATGAAGAGTTAAGAGAAATTTCGACTTCTGTGCTCGAAAATAATGAAGGACTACTCGCTGATAAGGAGGAAACTTTTATCGAAGTGGAGGGCAGGCCAAATGTCCTGGTGTGCGAAGATGATCCCGATATTTTAAATCACATCGTAGATTGCATCAAGGATGAATTCAACGTAATCACGGCTAAGAATGGAAAGATCGGTTCAGAACTATGCCTGGAGCATGTGCCAGATCTCTTGGTGAGTGATGTTATGATGCCGGAAATGGATGGATTTGAGCTGACCGACAAAGTAAAAAATGACAAGATTACTTCTCATATTCCCGTGGTGCTGCTAACCGCAAAAGCAGATTATGAATCGAGGATTGAGGGGCTTAAAAGAGGTGCAGACATATACCTTCCCAAGCCTTTTGGCAAAGAAGAGCTGCTTCTCCATCTACATAATTTACTGGTTCTGCGCGAAAAGATCCAATTGAGGTTCAATGAAGGAAAAGAAGTATCACAAGAACTTCCGGTTGAAGAGAATGAATTTGTGCAGAGACTTAAATCTCATTTGGAAGAGAATCTTGATGATGACCAATTCGGTATTCATGATATCTGTGACCTAGAAGCAATGAGTCGTATGCAATTGCATAGAAAATTAAAAGCCTTGACAAATACTTCGGCATCCGAATTCATTCAGAAATATAAGGTTGAAAGAGGACGTGAAATGTTGTTGAAAGGTGAGCTAAATGTATCAGAAGTGGCCTACGCAACAGGTTTCTCAGATCCGGGATACTTCAGTAAGGTATTTAAGAAGCATTTTGAAGTCTCACCGAAGGACTTCCTGGCCGATAGGCAAAATGGTGCATAAAAAAGGCGGACTTATGCCCGCCTTCCTCTCTGTTAAAGAATACCCATGGTTAAAAGTACTCTCCTGCCTGTTTTTTAATTCAGAATAAATCTTTCGTTATGAATTCCTTCTTCCGTGAGAATCTGAATAATGTAAATTCCCTTTTGTGAATTTTGTGGCAATTGAAGTTCTGTTAAGCTCTGTTGCTTGCCTGTCCATGTTAGAACAATCTTACCAGTCATGTCCAAAATTCTTATCTGGTTGATCATTTTGTCAGATTGTATGTTGATCTCTCCCTTGCTGGGATTTGGGTAAATTCTTAAAAGTCCGGCATCGGAAACTATTGATCCCAAACCAACGCCGATCAGGTTAACACAATCGGATGTGTCTGCACAATAACCGCTTCCAACAATAACTGCATAATCACCGTTTTCCGTTGCTTCAAAACTTCGTTTGATTTCACCGTCAATTGGCATTCCTGTTGCACAATCAATCCACTGATAAGTCGAAGAATCCTGATTAGCTGTTAAAATATTTGCGTCTTCAGATATAGTAAGGTCAAATTTGCATACAGGAATTGGCTTTTGAGATTTGAAGAAGTTCCAAACTTCAACGGCAGTGCTTATATCTTGATTTATATATCTACCGAGCGTATCACACAGGCCCATGCCCATACATGCCGAAGAATCTTGCCTTGGCAACCAATGACCACCATTGTGCTCAAGATAGATCACGAAGTCACCCATAAGTGTATCGCAATCCATATATCTGATTACTTCAAAATGACTGCTGTCAGGTATTGACGAGGTGTAAGTATGCGGATTAGGTAGCATAGTGCTCGTGAAGGTCCCGCTGCAGGAGTTCATATTTAACCAGTCACCTAAAACATCATTCCATGGTTTAATTGCGCCATTCCATCCCGTTGTATCGAAGTATGGGTCATGACTTCCTCTCATTACAAGAGTTGGGACAGGACTCACCGGAGGTAGTGTATCGTAGGATTTGAGGCAGGCTACCGCTCTGATTCGGTTCGACATGGCATCAGCCATTCTCATTGTCATTTGAGCACCCAAACTGTAACCCATCATGAAGATTCTGGTTGTGTCTACATTGTATTTATTGATAAGTTTTTCAGTCAAATTGATTAAAAACTTTTCATCATCATAAGAATTGGATGCGATACCTCCTACATTCCAACCGAGTCCTTGAGAAGGCATTAAGTTTGGCAGGGGGTTAAAGTTTAAATTAACCACTTCACCGCGCGGGTAAGCAACGATGAAAGAATCGGCCTGAGCCACACTATCCATTTGTGTTCGACCTCTATAAGTTGAAACAAATTGGTAGTATCCATGAAGATTCAGTACCAGAGGATATGCCTTTGTTCCATCGTAACTGGTTGGAAATACAAGGGTGTATCTTCTTGAATTGCCATCAATTAGTATGGTCTCAACCTTTGATGTTTGTGCCTGAGCCCAAGAGCTTATAAAAAGAAGGAATATTATTAGTATCGAATTTTTCATAGTTATTGGTTTTGCTGTTTCAAAGTTGAATTGATTTAAACCCAGGGGCATGGAAGCTTGTAACCAAAACATGGAATATTGTAACATGCCTCTGTTTGTACTGACAGACAAGGGTTTTAAAACAGTTCTTTATGCGTTTAAGTCCAAATCCAAGTTCTAAATCAGTAATTAAGAGGCTTGGGTCGTATATTGTGCTCAAATTTTCTGACCTATGAGAAAGATCTTTCTGATCACTTTATTTATTTCCATTCAAACCATTGGTTTTGGTCAAAAAGAAGATTCACTGCAGATCAGATCTATGTTCGATGCGGCGCTTGTGAATGGACATGCGTATGAAAACTTAAGATCCCTCTGCAAGGATGTTGGTGCTCGCCTGAGCGGTTCTCCCGAGGCCGACAAAGCAGTGGAATGGGCTCAAAATCTGTTAAACTCATATGATTTCGACTCGGTATGGCTCATGCCGGTCACCGTTCCTCATTGGGTCAGGGGTGATATTGAAAGAGCCGGATACGGTGATGTGAAAATGAGTATCAAAACGCTTGGAGGTTCAGTTTCTTCCAATGGAAAGATAGAGGCCGAAGTTGTGGAGGTAATGAATTTTGAAGAACTGGAAGAGCTCGGAAAGGAGAACATTGAAGGAAAAATTGTTTTCTTTAATCGTCCGATGGAGTCGAGGCTGATCAGCACCGGACAGGCATATGGAGGTTGCGTAAATCAGCGTTGGGGTGGGGCAAGCAATGCAGCCAAATATGGCGCTGTAGCCGTTTATGTCCGATCCATGAGTCATCACAAAGACAAGCATGCTCATACTGGATCAATGGGATATGAAGACGGTGTGAAAAAGATTCCGAGTGTGGCACTGAGCATTGAGGATGCTAATGCTTTGAGCCAAGCTCTTGACAAGAACCCAAATCTAAAAGCATATGTAAACGTAAATAGTCAGGATTTGGGCGAGAAACAGTCCTACAACGTAATTGGTGAGATAAGGGGAGCGATTGAGCCGGATAAGATCATCACTTTCGGCGGACATCTCGATTCTTGGGATGTTGGTGAAGGTGCACATGACGATGGAGCAGGGGTGGTACATTCCATTGAAGCCCTCAGGATAATTAAAGAAAGTGGATATAAACCGAGGTATACACTTCGCTGTGTTTTATTCATGAATGAAGAGAATGGCAATAACGGAGGCAAGACATATGCCGCCGTTGCCAAAGAAAGAGGTGAGATTCATGTCGCCGCTTTGGAAAGTGATGCCGGAGGATTTGTGCCTCGTGGTTTTACGTTGGACGGGACCGACGAGCAGGTTAAAAAAATGAGGAGCTGGGCTCCTTTACTCGAACCATACAATCTACACTTATTCAAAAAAGGATGGGGTGGCGTAGATATTGCACCACTGAAGAATCATATGGTCATACCGCTTATTGGTCTCAGACCCGATGACCAGCGTTATTTCGATCACCATCATTCAGACACCGACGTTTTTGAGAACGTTCACAAACGTGAATTGGAACTCGGTGCGGCTTCATTTGCATCTATGATTTACCTGGTCGACAAATACGGCTTGGGAGAGGATTTTGCAATACGCTCGCGAAAAGATTGAAACCAAAGTCTCTATAGAGTGCGAAGTGCGGAGAGAGCTTAAAGTCTATTTTAATATTCTCACTTCCAAATTCCGAATTCCTTATTCCGAATTCTAAAATATATCATCTATCATCTACCATCTATCTGATATCAGATATCAAAAAAGCAGTGTTGATGAGCCAATGTTCTCACATTGTTATCTCACATTAACACTGCTTTTTGTGACCTGACTGGGGTTGACCACATTTCATGTGGCTGACCCATTAGTTCCGAAGTCGACATCAAATTTAACTCGCTACGCTCGCGACTCCTTCCGCTAGAAAAAACAAAAGCGAGCTTTGTTTTTGCTCGCTTCAGTTGCTATCAAATTTGATGCTTTAGTGACCTGACTGGGGCTCGAACCCAGGACCCTCTCCTTAAAAGGGAGATGCTCTACCAACTGAGCTATCAGGTCGTTTTTTTGAGGGGGCAAATATACTGTTCTTTCATAAACTAACAAGACTGAAAATGAAAATTATCAGATTCAAATCAATGATTACATTTGGAGCTAAGATCAGGTTAAGAATTGAAGGATAAAGTCGTCATAGTCACAGGTGCGTCATCCGGTATCGGAAGGGCCACTGCCATTGAATTTGCGAACAAAGGCAGTAAGGTTGTTATGGCTGCCCGCAGTGGTGATGAACTTGAAAAAGTGAAGTCCATCATTGAAGAAAATGGAGGTAGTTGTCTACCCGTCGTAACGGATGTCACCAAAGAAGAAGATTGCAGAAATTTAATTGACCGTGCTGTTGAAAAATTTGGCGGTATCGATGTCCTTGTAAATAACGCCGGTATTTCAATACGTGCAATTCTTGAAGAAATGGATCTTGATACGTTCAAGAAAGTTATGGACGTTAATTTTTACGGCGCCGTTTATTGTACGAAATACGCCCTGCCATATCTTTTGAAGAACAGAGGCAGTGTTGTGGGTGTTTCGTCTATTGCCGGATTCGTTGGTCTGCCCGCCAGAACACCTTATTGCGCGTCGAAGTATGGTCTGCAGGGATTTCTGGAGGCATTGAGAACAGAGAATTTAAAGACCGGACTTCACGTATTAGTCGCCTGTCCGGGTTATACGGAATCCAACATCCGAAGAAAAGCCCTGAATGCAAAAGGTGAAAGTCAGGATGAATCTCCGTTGAATGAAGGGGGCATTATGTCTGCCGAAGAGGTAGCAAAGAGACTCGTTAAAGCCATAAAAAGAAGGCGCAAAAGACTTACCCTTACTATGGAAGGAAAACTGGCCGTTCACATAGCCAAATTCTTCCCGGCCTGGGTTGAAAAGAAGGTCTTCAACCGGGTCAGCTCCGAACCGGGTTCGCCAATCCGTCTGAAATGAACATTTATCTTATTGGTTTCATGGGCAGCGGCAAAAGCAGCCTGGGAAAGAAACTGGCATCCAGACTGGATCGTGAATTTGTCGATCTTGATAAACTAATCGAGGAAAAAGAAAATAAATCCATTACCGACATCTTTGACGAAAAAGGGGAGGACTATTTCAGAAAAGTGGAGCAGAGCAATCTTTTTTCATTGCCTTCATCAAGAGAAGCAGTGGTTGCCCTGGGAGGTGGTGCTTGTTGCAACGACCTCAGCTGGAATTTCCTGGATCAGAACGGACTTATCATTTATCTGAAGGAGAAGGAAGAAATACTATTGGGTCGACTTCGACAAAATAGAAGTCAAAGACCGCTGATTGCTCATCTCGAAAATGAGGAATTAAAAGCTTTCGTAAAGGATAAAGTCAAGGAACGTTCTGAATACTACGATCGGGCTCACTTTGTTTTTGAAAAGGAAAAGACTTCGATGGATTTTCTGGTCGACCAGATCCATCAGTTCCTGAATGTCTGAATTAGAGATTTATCTCAAATAAGCTTTTATATCTCCATTTTTACTGAATTCCACCTCAATATGTTCCTGAAGAGTAGTGGAAAGGCTAGTTCCAACATATTTTGCCTGAACAGGAAAGTTACGGTAGCTTCGATTCAACAATGTTGCAACAGAAAGTGTCTTAACGTTAATCTTCAGAAAAGGGGAGAGAGCGTGCAATAAGGTTCTGCCTGAATTCAAAACGTCATCCACTACAATGACAACTTTTCCTTCCATTTCATTCAGATCCTTGTCGATGGTAGGTTCTGCCTTCAAAGGTTCCTTCTTGTTCACGCAGATCTCAACCAATTCAACGTTGAGTTTTGAGATCTTACTCAACTTCTCAGCCAGGATTCCCGCCAGCTGAAATCCCCTGTTGGCAATACCTGCAATCACAACTTCTTTTTCCTGAGAGTTATTCTCCCAGATCTCAAATGCCATTCGCTCAATCTTCTGTGCTGCTTGCTTTTCGTTCAGAATCTGGCTTCCTTTCTTCGTGCTCATGCTAAGCGTTTTAAATGCTCCTCAAATCTAGTAACATAAATCTATTTGATTATTGGTTTGTTTATTCATTTGTCCATTTATAATTTATCATTTACCATTTATCATTTGACATAATTTCTCCTTTCCTTTCTTATTTTTGGCGCATGAGAAAATCAATCGCCGCGACAATGGCTCTGACCCTTGTCTTTTCACTATTCAATTCCTGTGGTACATCAACGAAGATAACAGTCGACTGGGGAGATAAAGAATATCAGAAAGGTCATATCGATAAGATTCTGATCCTGGGAATTACCAAAAGGCCGGCGGTTAGAATGCATTATGAAGACGATATGGTTAAGAAGCTCGAATTTTATGGAGTAGAAGGTACTCCTTCTTACGAGATCTTTCCGATGGATGAAAAGTTGGATACAACGACTTTCCGACTTCATTTTAAAAGTGAAGGTTTTGATGCTGTGATCACCTCTCAATTGGTGGGTGAGGACAAACAGACCAGATATGAACCGGGGTACGGAGGATACAATCGTGGCTTTTATGGCTACTATGGTGCGACCTATGATTACATGTATTCACCGGGTTATACCTATACAACCACTACGCTCAAAATTGAAACCAATCTGTACGACACCAAATCAGAGAAGCTGATCTGGTCCGGAATTTCAGAAACCTTCCAACCCAGCAATGAAATGGACGCAATTCGTTCATTGAATAAAGCTGTGACCTCGGCTTTAAATAAAAGGGGTTACTTCGCTGATCCGAAGAAGAAATAGAAGGTGATTTTACGGGCTATTAAGAAAATCTTTCTTTTCCTTCAGCCATTCGACACCTTTAGAAGAGATTTGAACGACCTCTACAGATTCTTTCTCCTTCCAAGGGATGTTTGAGTCATCGTAGGTGATGATGGCCCAAATGCGTTGACATTCCTCCCATCCTTCACAGGGAGCTTTATTAGGCGTATTATTCCACGGGATCTTTGATAAATACTCGATTTCCTCCCAGGCTTCCTTTTTGGAATTGAATTTTTTATGCCATTCGGCATGCATCATATCTTCAATTTGAAAGATCAATCTCAATCACTATTAAATTTTCCTTTTTCTGGATAAAAACGTCGATAATTATTGGACCAATAATCTTCTATAAAGCCCCATTTATATTGTTCGTAAGAATAAATTGTATCAATTTTCATCGTTTCAATTATTATCGCTGAATCTCTTTCTGCGATTCTGGAGATCTCAATCCGTCCATCTTCATTCGAACAGCCAATACCATAAATATTAGCTAAGTGAACAGCAGAATCATTTTCGATGGTAAAAAGGTCACTGTCCCAATTAAGATCGGCGCAACCAGACCTATGATAAGAATAATAAACGTTGTCAGATCCTAATCGAATGGATTGAGGGAATTGAACTATTCCTCGGATAAAGACGTAATCATCAATTTCACTATTAAATATGTAAAGGTCATTCCAGGGATTGTTTCCCATATAAGTTAGTAGAATGTCAGGAAACTCGTCTGGATTGTATAAGACAACATCAATGCCTGAATTTACTCCTTCAATTGTCACAGTGTCAACTCCTTGGCGAATGATTTGAGCATATGTGAAATCCTCATTTCCTCCCGCAATCAGATGATATTCTATTTCATTTACAGAGTAGGCTGTATCCCAGTAAATATTTTGACTTTTTAAGTCATGTCCTATGAAGCAAAATATAAACATGCAGATTTTTAATATGCTCACATGACCAATTTCAATATGATTGATCATTCTATCTCTCGATTATATCGCTTCATACAATAATCCAGTAAAGCATAGACCTCTGTTCCGACTTCCTTTCTGTAAGATTCTGCGAAGGGAGCACCACAGTCCATGCTGGCTTTGATTCTGATTACCTCTCCTTTTTCAAAGAATATACTGTCTTCGTATTGGTCGTAATACTTTGGTTCTTTTTTATACTCCAGACTGTCAAAAGAAGTCTCATAGGCGAAAAAAGGCTGATTGCCTTCAAGATAAATTCTGGTATCAACCAGGCTGTCTTTGCTATCATTCCACCTTTTTGTCTTAATGATCAACAAATCTTCTTTGAAGAAATAATATTCAATGGCTCCGGTCAGACCTTTATATTCTAATTTTCTTTTATCAATGGTTGTCCATCCTTCTTTTTCATTCTTCCTGATCTTCTCTCGAATGGGTTTGAGTTTATCCCCCATAAATTCTTCATATACCGGAGTATCGTCATCAGTTTTTTCTGGGTTGGATTTCTTTTCAACTGAATCCAATTGAAGATCATTCGTAAATTCTTTAAATGAAGCTCTTAGAACAGAATCGTTGGTCACCAGAGTTGAGTATTCATAGTCAGATTGCACATAAGAAGGTTTTTGTGATGATCGGAGAGATAGAAATAAAACCGCGACAACAGAGATGCTCAGGAAACCAACGATTCGACTTTTAAAATCATCCAGATCAATGACTTTGCCGAGGGCTTTTTCGTCTTTACCTTCTGACCTTCGCGGCACAATGAAATGAAATATTTTCCGCACAGCATATCCAACTGTACCTAATATATAGCGACCCACAGCCAGGTTGATCACTTCGACGAAAGATTCAAGCAATGCCATACAGAACGTAATGTTTAGCAATTTACTGATTCCTGAGCACATCAATAATCGCTAATCCATAATCTGAAATCAGCTCTATTCTCTTCGCTTTAGAACCGCAACATTCTCCACGTGTGCGGTGTTCGGAAACATATCCACAGGCTGAAGTTTGGTCACTTCATATTGTGCATCCATCAATTCAAGATCCCTGGCTTGCGAGGCGGGATTACAGCTTACATAAACTACAGTTCTTGCACCACTTTCATTGATTCTAGCCACGACGTCGGCATGCATTCCGGCCCTTGGTGGGTCGGTGATAATCACATCTGGCCTGCCATTTTTCTCCAGAAATTCTTGAGTTAACAGCTTCTGCATATCTCCGGCGTGAAATTCAGTATTTGAGATATCATTTTCCTTTGAATTGATCTCAGCATCTTTTACCGCATCTTCCACGTATTCTATTCCCACAACTTTTTTCGCCTGGTCAGCAACATAATTAGCAATGGTGCCGGTACCAGTATACAGGTCATAAACCAGGTCATCAGATTTAATACCTGCATTCTCCTTGGCGATGGCATAAAGTTTTTCAGCCTGTTTGCTATTGGTCTGATAGAATGATTTGGGTCCGATCTTATAGTTGAGATTTTTCATTTTCTCAATAATGTGATCCTTTCCTTTGAAGCAGACCACCTCAAGATCAAAAATGGTATCGTTCTTTTTCTGATTCACAACGTACTGAAGGGAAGTAATCTCAGGAAATTCCGTGCTCAATTCGTTTAGCAGACTTTCTGTCGAATCGTTATAGTCGGTCACACTCAACACGATCATCAGGTCGCCAGTCGTAGCCGTTCTCACGATCAGATTTCTAAGATTTCCGGTCTGTTCTCTCAGGTCGAAGAAGGAGATATCATTCTTCAATGCATAATCTCGAATGAAATTTCTTATCCGGTTTGAAATGTCTTCCTGGAGATAACATGTTTCAATATCCACTATCTTATCAAATCGACCGGGAACATGAAATCCAAGTGCATTTCGGTGTTCGTATTCAATGCCCTCTTTAATTTCCTCCTCAGTCAACCAGCGATTGTTCGAGAAGGTGTATTCCATTTTATTGCGATAATGGTACTGCTCATCTGAACCGATGATGGGAAGAATTTCAGGCAACTTTATACCTGAAAGCTTCTGCACATTTTCTGATACATGACTATGTTTATATTGAAGCTGGTCTTCATAAGTCAAATGCTGCCACTTACATCCTCCGCAAACACCAAAATGACTGCAGAGCGGTTCCGCACGTTTATCTGAATATGTTTTGATATCAACGGGTCTGGCCTCAACATACCTTCTTCTTTTCTTGTATATCTGTACATCTGCAACATCACCGGGAACCAGTTTATCAACGAATACAACCTGTCCTTCGTGTCTGCCCAAGGACTTGCCATTGGATGCAATATCAACGATCTCCAGATTTTCAAGAATTCTGCCTTTTTTCATAGGTGCACAAAATTACATTTATCCTTAGTGTTGTATCTTTGCAGTCCGAAAGAATTTAATAGAAATATCATGGAAGAAGCTATTGTAAAAGGAAGTTTGAGTGAAAAGGCCATAAAACTTGAAGACCAGCATGGTGCCCACAACTATCACCCTTTACCTGTTGTACTGAATAAGGGAGAAGGAGTATTTGTATGGGATGTGGAAGGAAAGCAGTATTACGACTTCCTTTCAGCGTATTCAGCAGTGAATCAGGGACATTGCCACCCGAAGATCATTGGCGCCCTTCAGGAGCAGTCAAACACGCTTACGCTGACATCCAGAGCCTTTTACAATGATAAGCTTGGTGAATACGAGAAGTACATCACCGAATATTTCGGATTCGACAAAGTCCTTCCAATGAATACTGGGGCAGAAGCTGTAGAAACTGCTATCAAGCTCTGCAGAAAATGGGCCTATGAAAAGAAAGGCATCAAACACAACGAAGCCAAGATCATCGTTTGCGAGAATAACTTCCACGGAAGAACTACAACCATTATCAGCTTCTCGAACGATCCGGATGCAAGGGAGGACTTTGGTCCTTATACTGCTGGTTTTACCCGAATTCCATACGACGACCTGGATGCATTGAGAGAAGCCCTGAAAGAAGACAATATTGCGGGATTCCTTGTTGAGCCCATTCAGGGTGAGGCCGGTGTTTATGTTCCTTCTGATGGATACATCTCAGAAGCAGCGAAAATGTGTAAGGAAGCCGGTGTTTTGTTTATTGCCGATGAGGTTCAAACCGGTGTGGCAAGAACCGGAAGACTTCTTGCATGTGATCATGAAAATGTGAAACCCGATATTTTGATCCTGGGTAAAGCGGTTTCAGGAGGAGTTTATCCTGTTTCTGCGGTTTTGGCCGATAATGAAATCATGAATGTGATACGACCTGGACAACATGGCTCAACCTTTGGAGGAAATCCACTGGCTGCCGTTGTTGCGGTTGCTGCTCTTGAGGTAGTACAGGAAGAGAGTCTTGCCGAGAATGCTGAAAAGCTTGGACAATTATTCAGAAAAGAAATGCAACGTATAATAGATTCTTCTGAATTGGTGAGCAAGGTGAGAGGTAAGGGATTGCTTAATGCCATTGTGATCAATGACCACCCGAATAGCACAACGGCATGGAATTTATGTCTTTCATTGCGTGACAACGGACTGCTTGCCAAACCTACGCATGGAAACATAATTCGTTTCGCTCCACCACTGGTAATGAATGAAGATCAGCTTATGGATTGCGTGGCAATCATAGAAAAAACGATTCGGGATTTCGAAGCGGAATAAATCTTCCCAAATAAGCAACCATAGAATTTCTCACTCGTCATTAGGATAACTGTATGCGAATATGTATTTCGCATTGCTATAATTTTCTGATTATGAAGAAGAGCAGGTTTTTCCTATTGATTTTTACTTTATTCACGCTTTCCTCCAGCGCAAGTCATGTTAGAGGAGGAGAAATAACCTGGGTATGCCTTGGTTCGGGAACCAACATGGGCAAACTTGTCTTCACGATGAAATTATACGCCAATTGCGGTAGCGGTGCAGCGAGCATGCCGGCATCTGCCACAATATCAAATCCTTTATACAACACTTATGGAGGTCCGGCGAGTATTGCCTTGAGCAGAACATCTCAGTTTGATCTTTCACCCGATTGCTCTGGTGGAAACAGTATTTATTGCGGTGCGACCGGAGCAGATGGAGCCAGGGCATATCAGGAAAATATCTATGTTTCCAGTCCCATTCAATTAAATGGTATTCCCTCTGTAACCGGAAGTGTTTTTGGCTATTCAATTGCTGGATCACCTTCTTGTCAGAATACCAATAATTCAGGTATATATATACGATCTGTGATGTACGCCTATACAGATGTTTCAACTGGAATAACCCTTTCTTTAGGTGATAGCGTCAGTGGACCAAGCTGTTATGACAACAGTCCGGTACATGCCGAGAAAGCGTATTACTTGCATACAAGAAACAAGGTCAACTATTTTACCGCCAAATCAATTGATATTGACTGTGATTCGCTTTATTACCAAAGGACAGTTCCATTGTACAATGCGACAAGTACAATTACCTATTCTGCGGGTTATTCTATGATATATCCTTTTGGTACAAGCACGTCCAATATGCCACATACCATTGATGGTCATACAGGTGATATGAGACATATGACCCAAAATAGTCTTGGTAACCATCGATTTGCACACAAAGTAACGTCCTATAAAAACAGACAAAAAGTAGCTGAAGTTTATCGTGATTTCATCGTCATTGTTGATTCAATGACGAGTAATACATATGATCAGGGCAATGCTCCCCCATCCATCACATTCAAGAATTATTCGGCACCAGCCTACAGCACTGTGTACAACGATACCTTTAATGTAGGCGATACTGTAAAGATATCAATCCGCGCTGTAGACAATAACTTTTTGAATGCCAGCACCATGCAGACGGCTTCTCTCAGATTGATACCCGATCCTGCCTTGGAGCAACCATTCAACCCATGGGGTTGTCAATACATGAATTGTGCAACACTAGATACAAGCAGCATATATTGGAATGGAAGTTCATTTTCGGCAACCGGCGTAGCTTTTGCGGACTTTTCTTGGAAGCTCGACTGCGAACATATATTTAAATGCGGTGGACATCTGGACCCCGGCCAAGTTTCTACATACACCTTTTCCGTTGTGGCCTGGGATAATATGTGCGATAAACCGCTTCGAAATATTCAAAGTTTTACAATAACAGTTAAAGACAATTTTCCCGATCTGCAAGGGAAAATTACGAGCATTGATATCAGGGATACTTTAACAGATATTACCTGGACCAGATATCAGGGAGGTTCTTTCAGGTCATATCTCATTTACAGAGCCGATTCGCTGGGCGAGCCATTTGTTTTGATCGACAGTACAACGTCAGTAACAGATACATTTTATACAGATTATTATCCGCTTGCCAGTAAGCGCCACGAAGTATACAAAGTCATAGGAGAAGTAGATGCGTCTTGTAATGGATTTGAATACTATGCACCGAATATCATTCTGGAAATTGACACCAATAATATGATTCGTGAGCTTACATGGAATAGAATGGAATATGGTGATTTTTACAATTCTTTTCAGTTGTATGGCTATTATCTCGTAGAATACAACAATGGAAATGGGTGGTTGCGTGCAGATAGTATTTCGCATTCCTATTGGCCTAAATATAAATCCTGGACTGACAGCATAGCCAAATGCATGCCGGGGGCTAAATTCAGGATTAGGGCCTTTGACCAGTTGAACAACATATCTTACCTTTCAAATGAAGTGAGTCTATGGAGTTATGACACTCTTGTAACAGTCTATCCTGAGATTTGCGATGGGGATAGCATGCTTATTGATGGTGTCTACCGCAAACAGACCGGAACATATTATCAGCAGGTTCAAAATCTAATTGGCTGTACCATTACCGAGAAGAACGAACTCACTGTTAATCCAACTTATAATCTCAGCGCAGGCCCGGTTAATATATGCAGGGGAGACAGAGTGATGCTCGGTGGTGATTGGAGAACGGAAAGTGGTACATATCAGGATGCATATCAGACAGATAAAGGTTGCGATAGTTTGATCAATACGGTACTCGTCGTGACTCAGGTTGATACTAGTGTGAGTAAAATTGGTAATTCCACGCTCAAAGCGAATCTGGGGGGAGCAACATATCAATGGATCAAGTGCTCGAATAAGAATCAAATCATTGGAGCGACTAGTCAGTCATTTAGTCCTTTAAAGAATGGAAGCTTCCAGGTTGTCATTACTGACGGTCCTTGCACCGATACCTCATCTTGTTTTACACTCGATTATGTCGGAGTTGAAGATCTTAGTCAGGCACGCTTCAGCGTCTACCCAAATCCTGCCCGGGAGGTCTTATTTTTGGAGTGGAATGGAGTGGAAGAGGTTACCTTCAGTCTGTTTGACTCAAGAGGAAAGCAAGTAGCTACGGATAAGGTCGTGAGCAATAAGCAAATCTCCCTTCAGGAAGTTGCTGATGGTTTGTATTTCTACACTATCTCAAAAGACGCTCAAATATTGGCTCAAGGCAAGTTGATGGTCAAAAGATAATGGAACGGGGGGTCTATTCTTCGGGATTGGCTTCGTATTTGATCTTACTTACAAAGAACACCTTTCTTTTTCGGTCCACTTCCTTGTCACCTTTGTTGATGATCTTCTGAGTACCAAAAGCGATGAAGTAATTATCATACCAGTAATCGATATTCGTGATGGCCATTCCTTTCAGTTCATCTCCCGAAAATTCTGTTTCGAGCACTTCTGATTCTCTGTCGAGCAGCACTTCGCCGTTGTAATCAAAAGCTTTGGAATGTATTCTGTTTCTACTCAGATATACCATATTGATCGAATTCTCTGTCACATCACTTACTGAAATAAACCTTTTTACTGTAAACGGTTTGTAAGTTGGCCACATCTCAAATGTTTGGTCCCAAACCAATTCGCCATTAATATTGAATTTCGCCAAAATGGCATGAGTATATTGGTATCCATCGAATACCTGCCTCGTTTCAGTACGTGTTTGAGTAACTCCATTGACCACCTGTGTGGTTGTATAGGTTTCAGTTCTGTAAGTTTTGTAGTAGGCTTCTCCCAGCTGAATAAAGCCATCCTTGAGATTAAGTATTTCATGAGAAACCATCAGATAGTTGCGAGTATATTCTTTGCCTCTCTTTTCCTTTCGTTCCTTTTTATTCTCAAGTTTCTTCTGCCTCTTTTCAGGCAAATAATTCAGGAAATTTTCAAGATCCAAATAGTTGTAAAAATTGATGAAGCCAATTTCATCTTTATAAACCTGAGCGAAATATATTCCCTCAGATGAAGAGGTAGATTTACTCGAATAGGTTCCCGTAATTACAAAGTTGTTTGTTGATAAATACGAGGCTGTGGCGCTCACAAGATTTTGATCTATCTCTTTTGATAAGTTGTATTCTGCATCTTTCTCCCCATTCGGATTGAGTTTGACCATGTAGAGGTCGGTTTCATTTTTTACAGCTTCATAATTAACAAAGAGTAGCATCTCCGATGATTCTTCAATGTATTGGAAACCAAGGATCTTCAGTTTTTTCGGTTTTACATTTAAAACACTAATCGGAATGAGCTTTTGCTCGCCAGTTTTCCAGTTTATTGAAAACAAATAGGGCGTTCCTTTGATCGAAGCATTGAAAAAGGCATAATCTCCCAGAACGGCCATGTCACGCACATAAGCTTTCTTCATGAAACTTCCGGACACCCTTTCATGTGCCAATCCACCGGCATCTATACTCAACAATTCATAATTGCCCTTCTTATCCTTGAAAAGGGCGTGAAGTCTTACTTGTGTTGATACGGTTTCATCCAGTCTGAGATCGTCATTAATGAAAAGATGTTTTTCATCAATGGCCTTTAAGTCCGTATCAAAAGACTCAAACTTCCATTCGTCCTCTTTTCCCTTACTCTTGCTATTTACAGCGGATATGAGAAATCCTTTTTCGGCAAATTCATGGACTTTTTCATTCTCATATTCATCCTTCAATTCGATCTCCAACCTATTCTCATAACTGACTTGCCCCAGGCTAACATGACATAAATACGAGAGAAGTAGAAAAATGCCAATCTTATATTTCATCGGAGAATAAGTTCACTATGATGCAGGATTACCAATTATAGCCTTATCAGCTGGTAGAAATAATTGAATTGAGAAGAATGAATGGCCATGTGAATTTCATTGATGCCATTATCATAGAAGTAAATATTGGTCACGGTTGAGCCGAGATGCTGGAATGTATCATAACATTCTATTTGTCCTGTACCATCGTCCTCAAACAACAAGGTTTTGCCAAACATGCTTCCCTTGACTGTGTAATAATGGTTTATCGGTGTAGGCACCGCTTCTATGATCACAGAAGAAGCGTTTTGAGGCGCACCATTCAGCGGCACCAGCCTATATGTCCCGAAGATGGGAAGTGCATAGAAACTGACCTGCTTTTGTCCCAGGTCAGTAGTGTCGTTGTGCTTGAAATTCGCTGTAACGGAATAATTTCCGGCAACTTTCAAAGCGGCGAAGTTCAGATTGTAATTATAACTATCACCGGCGCGACCCGAGTAGGATAGATTATCAGTAAAAACCTGGGAAGGCTCTGATGTAGTAAGCTCAATGGAGTATCCGGTTGTTGGACCGGATTCATAATAGGTGCTGCCACCTAAATTCATGTGTGGTTTTTCAATAAAAATGTAGTTGTCAAAACCAAACAATACTTCGTCAAGATCAAAATCAACGTTCATCGGCAGATCAAATCCAAACTTTCCATTATTTAACTCCATGAAGTTATTTGATATGCTCTGCACCAGTGGAAATAAAAAAGACCCTTCGATTCTTTCCTTGTCTATCCTGCTGTAGAATACATTTCCGCCTCCACCGATCCGACTATCAAAGACCTCACCATTTTTATCCTTGAACAACAAATAGCCAACATTATTTCCAACGGGAACCTTCGAATCACCAGTCAGATTAACAGCCTCCAATTCAAATTCAGTCTCATCTGCACCGGTTGCACGCATAAAGACGGTATTTCCTATATAGGATTTTTCGAGTGTATGAGCATTCCAGGTAGTGGACGCACTATCATCAAAGGATAAAAAGGATTTACCTCCATCTATCTCCGGAATGGTCGGATTTGATCCGCCACCTGTATTCGGACCTCTTCTCGGTGTGGTTTGATCTTCCTTTTGACAAGCTATGGCAGTCAATAGAATGATTCCACAGATTGTACGCGTTATTAATTTCATGTCAGTTATTTGATAGATTAAAGGTACGTTAATAAGCGCAAATGCCTGATATAAATTTCGTTGCAAAAAAAAATCCTGAACAAAATCTCATACGCAAGTGTTGAAATGCCATGAGAACAATAGTAATTATTATAAGCATAGCCATCGTGGTACTTTTTGTCTCACAGGCTTTTGTTTCAGGAAGTTCAACGGGTATTGAAATGTATCCATACGAGGTCGTAAAAAAGTATGATTCATTCGAGATCAGGCAATATGAATCGAGGAATTTCAGTTACGTCACCATGCCTGAAAAATCATATAAAGAATCGTCCAGTAAGGGTTTCAGGATGCTTGCAGGTTACATTTTTGGAGATAATGATCGCCAGGAAAAAATTGCGATGACCTCTCCGGTCTCCATGACCATGGGTGATTCCATAACAATGGCCTTCATGATTCCCAATGAATACGATATGGAAGATCTTCCAATTCCCGGTAACTCAAAGGTTGACTTCAAGACCGAACCTGCCAGAACCATGGCCGTTATTCGTTTTGGTGGTTGGGCCAATGATACCCGAATTGCCGAGCACAGGAATAAGCTGATCAAAGAATTGGCCGAGAATGAAATTGCCTGGGAAGGAGACTTTATGTATATGGGTTATAATCCTCCCTACGAGGTCATGAACCGCAGAAATGAAGTCGCGGTTGAAGTCATCCTAAAATAAAAAAGGCGCTTATTAAGCGCCTTTTCTACCATTCAAATAAATAAAACTAGTAATAGATCAGTCTTGCGACTTTGGCAATATATTTTGCCAATCTGATTACCTGTTTCGTATAACCAAATTCATTATCGTACCACACATAAAGAACAACGTTGTTTCCATCTCCCGATACAATGGTAGCATTGCTGTCATATACTGAACAACAAGTATTTCCAATGATATCATTCGAAACTAGTTCAGGATCGATGGCATAGTTGATCTGATTTACCAGATTTCCTTCAAGTGCGGCAGATTTCATCGTATTGTTGATGTCTTCAACACTTGTACCTTTCTTCAACTGAAGGCTCATAATGGCAAGAGATCCATTTGGAGTAGGAACCCTTACTGCATTGGCTGTCAGTTTATCTTTCAACTCAGGAATTACCTTCGTAACTGCTTTTCCGGCACCGGTCTCAGTTATTACCATGTTGATGGCTGCTGATCTTCCCCTTCTGTTCTTTTTGTGCATGTTGTCGAGAAGGTTCTGGTCATTTGTGTATGCGTGAACTGTCTCGATGTGTCCTTTATCTACACCGTAATTATCCTCAATGACCTTAAGAACAGGAACAATGGCATTTGTTGTACAAGATGCTGCACTGAAGATGGTCTCACTGTCGATGTCCAAAGTTTTATGATTAACTCCGTATACGATGTTTGGCACCTCTTTACCCGGAGCGGTCAACAATACTTTAGTGGCACCTTTTGACTTAAGGTGTCTTCCCAATGCCTCTCTGTCTTTAAATACACCGGTATTGTCAATTACGAAAACATTACTCAATCCATGAGCTGTATAATCAACATCTTCCGGATTCTTGGCTTCGATCAATTTAACTGATTGTCCGTTGATGATCAGACATTTATTCTCATAATCCTCGATGATGCTTCCGGCAAATGGACCGTGAACAGAGTCATTTCTCAACAAGGCTGCTCTCTTCTTAATATCAAGATCGGTAACGCTTCTTGTTACAATAGCTCTTAGTCTCAACTGCTGGCCTTTACCAGCCTGCTTGATCAATTCTCTTGCGGCAAGCCTTCCGATTCTACCAAATCCGTAAAGGACAACATCACGTGGTGTCAGACCTGCATCTTCCACACCTATATAATCATTTAGTTTGTCCTTTAGAAAATCCGATTTCGAATCGTAATTGTCTTTTTCTGCAAACCACTCTCTTGAAAGTCGACCGATATCCAATTTAGAAGGGGCAAGGTCGAGGTTCATTAATTCCTTTGCCAATTCAGAGCTGTCATAAACACTGATTGGTTTGTTCACTACTTCCTCCGCATAGCGGTGAAGACTTAAGATTTCGGAAATGCTCGCATCCAATAGTGGATTTCTAAAAAGAACAAGTTCTACTGATTTGTCATACATAAGATGACCAATAGAGCTGATCAGATCAACAGCGGCTTTTTCCTGATTGATATACTCGTTGAATTCTTTTCCGTAGGTGTCGGCACCTGACTTCATAGTTTCAATTTCCATTATTTATTTTTTGGTTAAATATTTGACCGAAAGGAAAATACAATTACACACCCATTTTCAAATCGGGCTGCAAAATTCGTATATCTAATTGGGATAAAAAAATATTTCGGGATTAAATCATCCCAGGTAGGCTTTCAATAATTTACTCCTTGAATTATGGCGCAATCTACGGATGGCTTTTTCCTTTATCTGCCGCACTCTTTCGCGGGTAAGATTGAATTTTGAACCGATCTCTTCGAGTGTTAGTCCGTGGTTTTCACCAATGCCAAAAAAGAGTCTCACAACATCTTTTTCTTTAGGAGTCAAAGTTGATAGAGATCTTTCAATTTCACGCTGAAGAGATTCGTTCATCAAGGTCAGGTCGGCCCTGGGTGCATCGATGTTCTGAATTACGTCTAACAGAGTTCCTTCTTCACCATTACTGAATGGTGCGTCAACACTCACATGTTTTCCAGAAACAAAGAAAGTCTGAGATACCTTTTCCTCCGATAAATTCAACGCTTTTGCAACTTCTTCTTCGGAAGGTTCTCGCTCAAACTCCTGTTCTAGTTTGGCAAAGGCTTTATTGATTTTATTGATGGAACCAACCTGATTCAGAGGTAGTCTAACAATTCTGGATTGCTCAGCAAGTGCCTGAAGTATCGATTGTCTGATCCACCAGACGGCATAGGATATGAACTTGAATCCCCGGGTTTCGTCGAATCGTTGTGCCGCTTTGATCAATCCGAGGTTTCCCTCGTTTATCAAATCGGGGAGTGTCAAGCCCTGATTTTGGTACTGTTTGGAAACTGAGACGACAAAACGAAGATTGGCTTTGACCAGTTTTTCAAGTGCCAGCTGATCTCCTTGTTTTATCCTGATGGCAAGTGCGACTTCTTCTTCCGCTGTGATCAATTCCTCCTTACCAATCTCCTGAAGATACTTATCCAGAGAAGCACTTTCACGATTCGTGATCGACTTGGTAATCTTGAGTTGTCTCATGATCCCGCCAGTTATGGTTAATAGATAGGGGCTAACGAATTTAAAACATTTTTAAGACCTTTCAAAAGAGGGACTTACACCAACTTTCTCTTAAAGCCAGCCTGTTGTATGCTTGTGTTGAGCTCAAATCCTATGAGAAGAACGAAGGAGTTAAAGTATATCCAGAGAAGGATAACAATCAGAGTACCTATGGAACCGTATAGGTAATTATACATGGCCACATTATTCACATAGTAGGTAAAGGCGTAACTGAGCAGTAAGGCCATGATTGTTGTGAATGATGAACCGGCACTGAAGAATTTCCAGGATTCTTTTCGGCGATTCCCATAGTAATAGAGGAGAGATATTCCGAAATACATCATGCTGATCACGATGAAATATCGACTGAAATTCAGGAGATATACACCTGAAATATTTTCCAATTCCTTCAGATAATTCACAGCATAGGTGCTGTAGATGATCATTCCGATACAAATAATTAAGAGTAAGGTCAGAATCAGCATGAGGACAAAAGCCACTCCCTTTTGATGAAAATAACTGCGTCGGTGCTCAATATGTATTGACTCGCTGAAAGCCTCCAAAACAGCATCAACACCATTGGTGGCCAGGTATATTAGAACGATAAAAACCATTATTGATAATCCGGCTCTCGGACGATTGATAATATCATCCAACGTGTTAGCAGTAAGTTCGAAAGCGCTTTCAGGAAGAACATTCTGAATCAGTTCCATCAAGGTTCCCTGAAAATTTTCGATCGGAATAAATGGAATCAGTGTAAAAAGGAATATGATGGCAGGGAAGAGGCTAAGAAAGAATTGAAATGATAAAGAGGTCGCTCTTGTATTCAGTGCACCCTTCATCAAACCTTTGATAAAGAATACCATGACATCATAGATAGGCACGCCGTCAAATCCGGGAAGCACGATCTTCCTTGAGGCTTTTACCACACTCAGACTCTCAAACTTGTCAAGCCATTTATTCATCCCACCTTGGCCTTTAAACTCATATCAAGGCTATTGATCTGGTGTGTTAGTGCGCCAATTGAGATGAAATCCACACCACATTGAGCATAGCCAACCACACTTTCTTCATTAATGCCCCCGGAAGCTTCGGTTTCGTATTTACCGTCGATCCACTCAATGGCCGTTCTCATATCATCATAGCTGAAATTGTCCAGCATGATCCGATGCACCCGACCTACCCTCAGGATTTCCTTCAATTCATCGAGGTCCCGTGCCTCGATCTCAATTTTAAGGTCTTTATGCACGTCCTTCAGGTAATCATGAGTCTTTACGATGGCATTTTCTATGCTTCCGGAGTAGTCGATGTGGTTGTCCTTGATCATGATCATATCATAAAGACCAAACCTGTGATTGGTGCCACCTCCAATTTTAACGGCCCATTTTTCCAGTGCTCTGAAACCGGGTGTCGTTTTTCTGGTATCGAGAATTTGACAGTTGTATGGTGCGACAAGGTCAACGAACTTTCTTGTTTTTGTAGCAATTCCGCTCATTCTCTGCATGCAATTCAATACAAGACGTTCTGCTTTTAGAATTGATCTGGCACTTCCGGTTACCTCAAAAGCGATGTTGTTATTTTTAATCTCTGTTCCATCGCCCAAATTGATGTTCATTTCCAATTCCGGGTCGATATGCTTGAAGATGTGCTCAGCCAGCTCCACACCGGCAAGGATTCCTTCTTCTTTGATCAAAAGATAGGCTTCGCTCTTTTCATCTCCAGGAACACAGGCTAAGGATGTGTGATCTCCCTCTCCAATATCCTCCTTAACTGCATTGCTTATGAACTGATCCAGTTCAAATCCCCATTCATTCATCTTTCTCGATCCTTATTTCACTGATATTTGAGTAATTCTTCCCACTAAACAAGAGGTAGAGCCTGAGACTTTCCTTTTCACAGATCATTTCTCCTATTGCATATGAAGTGCCGGAAGGAGACGCCCCTGTATGAACGATTTTAAGTTCTTCAGGATTGATCTCTTTGAAGTAATTTGTGAGTTTCTTACTTGTCATATCCTTGCTGAATAATCCCTCCTCATTTAAAATGATCAGTTCGACTTCTTCTGCAAGAAAGGGTTGGATCATGTCAATATTCCCCAGGCCAAAGCCTTTGATCACGTCTTCTGGGACTTCCTGAGCCCTTAAAGTAGAGAAAGTAGAAAAGACAAGGAGAATGATTAATTTCAGGCATTTCATACCGGGGTCAAAAGTAATAAATAGGAAAGAATAGCAGTATGAAGATCAGGCTTATTGCAGTGGGTAAAACCAATGAGAATTATTTGATAGCAGGGATTGATCAATACCTGTCCAGATTAAAGCACTACACAGATTTCAAACTTCTGGAAATTGATGAGATAAAAGGCTCTAAGAAGATCAGTATGGATGAGTACCGGAGAAAAGAAAGTATCAAACTCTTGCCTTTGTTAACGGCCGACCGGATCGTTTTACTCGATGAAAAAGGAAAATCTTATACCTCGATGGGTTTTGCCAAGTATTTAAACAATGGAATGGTACAAGGAGTGAGGAGTATAGATTTCGTAATCGGAGGACCCTTTGGATTTGATGAATCAGTTAGAAAAAAAGCTCATGAAATGATATCTCTCTCAGATATGACCTTCAGTCATCAAATGGTTCGCTTGTTCTTTGTGGAGCAGCTATACCGTGGATTTTCAATTATAAAAGGGGAGAAGTACCATCATTCATGATCTGATATACCAAGACTTCAAACTCTCGCCCAGGGCAAAGAAATTAAGAACGGTATTGGCCGATCTTTTCGCCAATTCAAGAAGTGTATTTCCTTCAATATTCCTCCTCAGAACTTCGTCACTAGAATTGGAATCACTGAAATCCATCTCCTGGTTTCGAAGACTTCGAATTAGACGTCCGGGACTAATACCTTCCGTTCTGACCTTATTCTTTTTTAGCCCATGTTCAATGAGCAATTGATCTAAAGAATGCTTGTTGTAATAGCACAAATGTTCCGGATATGATATTGCGTTCCAACGCTGACCTAGCACTCTTCTGTTAAGGGAGTCAAAATTGGGAGTGGTCAAATACAAGAGTCCGCCGGCATTAAGCAGATCAGATATTTTCTTAACGAACGAATTTGGCTCTCCGATGTGCTCGATGATCTCAAAGCCCGTTATCACATCAAATTTTTTATCACCAAAGTCGATTTTCCTAATATCACCTTCAAACATTTGAATTCCTTTCGAACGACATATTTCTACTGATTCTCCAGTGAATTCAACACCATGGGTTTTCCATCCCAATTCGTTGGCTTCCTGAAGAAAAAATCCCATTCCACAACCAACGTCAAGAATGTTCATTTCAGGACCGGAGTAATCTTTGAATTCATCCAACAGTTCACGATATCTCTTTTTGGTTATCGGAGAGAGGTAATCGTCTCTGGAGTATTGACTGTAATGATGGCTCAGTGTTTCCTCGTCGGGCTTTGAGGATGCGAAAGTAAGATCACATATATGACAACGCAATAAATGCTCCTCTTCATAATTCTGTCTTCTTACAACTTGGTCCATGCCGCATGAGGGACAATGCCAGTTTTCCTTTTTTTCAAGCCTGGACAGAACAGATTTATATTTCTCTACACCAGAATTCAGAGAAAACGCCAAGATTCCCTCATTTCTGATCTCTGAGGGATTCTTTTTCAGCAGATCTTCAATTTTCTTTGGATCAATAAGATCATTTTGAAGGTTGTGACAAATGCCCAGGTTCTGCTCCTTGAAAAATTCATCCAGGTCACCCACTCCTGAGTTGCAGATCACCGGAAGACCCATTTGCAGCATTTCGCCCAGCTTTGTTGGTGAAGAGGCCACTTTGGAGAAGCTGGGTTGAATATAAAAAATACCACAATCTGCCATGGAAAGATAGATTGGCATTTCACTTCTTGAAGCAGACGTTACAATCAGATCTTCTTCACTAACATGACCATCAGCGAGTTTCATAATTATATCCTTACTCTCTCGTGTGATCCAAAGGAATTTGTCAAAAACACCTTCTTTTTTCAATCTGCCGAATTGCTTCATCATTGCTTCGGCTTTATACCAGGTTCCAACGGAACCAGAATAGCAAAGAACTTTATCGAATTCCCCGATACCCAGATCATTCTTCAAAGCATCCCGATTTTCCCGTACAATTTTTTCCGGGTCAAAATGTAATTCGTCGGCACAGCATGGTATTATCGTTATTCTTTCCTCCCTGGTCTGAAACCTTTCAAGTATCACCTGTTTCCCTGCATTGGTAAGACTGATAACATGATCACTTCCTTCAAACCATTTCTTTTCTTTTTTCCTGAGAAAGCGGATTAATCTTTGATATACTGGATTGCGCGCATTCCAGATATTTCCTTCAATTCTCTCATCTATCCAGAAACCTCGCATGTCGAATATGGTCTTGATACCATAGCTACCTGCCATGTCAAAAGCAATGTAACAAGGAACATATCCGCGACAATGCACTGCCTCTATATTTCCTTCTTTGACAATTTTCCGAAGCTCTCGTCGAAGTCCTTTGATATCATTTAAGGTCGATAGAATAGGAGGAGACTTAGTATAAAGACGATATGTCCATTTGATATTTTGCTCTTCCAGGATTCTTGAAACTTCATCTTTATTGGCCAGCAAGTTGGCTTTCTTTTCACTCGACAGAATGTGATATGAGTGTCCGGCTTTTGAAAGTCCAACGATGTATGGAATTATCTGACTTCTGCCCAAAGGATCGCACAAACCGTCATATGTTATGAAGACCACATTCATTTCGATGCAATGTTACAATTTTGGATAGTTTTGAGGAAAAGACAAGCGCTTGTTAGACTTTTTTGAAATACAGCTCTCCTTCATTTACATCCTGATTGTCTATGTGATCGCCGTGCAGGTCAAGAAGAAACGAATAGTCACAAATCCGCTTTACAAATGGTTCATCCCCGGTTTGATGGTCAGAATTTTTGGTGGTTTGGCACTTTGTCTTATCTATCTATTTTACTACAAGGGAGGCGATACAGTCAATTATTACAAGGGTTCCATTTGCATGATCAATCTCTTGTTTACCAATTTTCCGGTTTATCTGGACATTATGATGGGTAATCTGACTTTTGAGAATTATATGGCCTTCAGTAGTGATACAGGATTTCCTCCTACTTATATGTATCGAGACGATAAAACATTCGCGGTGATTAGATATTCCAACCTGCTTGTTCTGCTCTGTGCAAAGAAATTCATCCCCACGACGATTATTCTGGCTTCACTTGCCTATTCCGGTCCCTGGAGACTCTTTCTTGTTTTTTGTCGAGAATTCCCGGGATTATCAAAACAACTTGCCCTGGCAATATTATTCATGCCTTCCGTTTTCTTCTGGGGTTCAGGACTGTTGAAAGATACCTTTACTTTTTCTGCCATTTGCTGGTATACATTCTCTTTCTACAAAGTCTTCATAGTAAAAGAAAAGCGCTTTCTCAATTCGATTTATATCCTGATAAGCTTATGGATACTTGTGGCCATTAAACCTTACCTCTTTATCGCTGTATTCCCGGGTTCGATCATGTGGTTCATCTTCTATCGCTTGAAAAATGTGAGAAATGCACTGTTGCGAATTATCTATTTTCCGGTCGTCGCCATAGGTGGTTTGATCATTGCCTTTGGCTTTGTGAGCTTGATGGGCTCTCAGATGGGTAAATACAGGCTGGATACGCTCAAGGATGTGGCTATTATCACCCAGGATGATTTATCACGGGATACCTATGGTCCAAATTCATTCGACATCGGTGAACTCGATGGTTCGAATTCAGGATTTATTGCCAAAGCACCTCTGGCAATTTCAGCCACCCTTTTCCGGCCATTTATCTGGGAAGTAAATAACCCTGCTATGTTCCTCAGTGCTGCAGAGAATCTCATTATCATGATATTGTTCATAATGATGCTTGTCAAAATAAGGCCATTTGCTATAATCAAAATTACCTTTTCACAACCCATCATATTCTTTTCTATTCTTTATTCCCTTATACTGGCCTTTTCGGTTGGTATTTCAACGGCGAATTTTGGAGCATTGGTTCGATATAAAATTCCATTAATGCCCTTCTTTGCCAGTGCCTTGCTCATCATACAGTATTACCACAAATACGGCGATGATAGGGAAATAATAAAAGAACTTTCAGCAAGTTGATTTTAATGGTCCAGAAGCCCTTTCCACAGGTTGAGTCCGGATTAAGAAATAATGTTGACAGGGAATTTTTAAAGTTATTCAGGTACCGAGTTGGTCGTAACTATCAATCCTTAAGATGAATGTTGTACCAACGCTGAAATGCCATAACAGCCCAAAGTCTTTGCCCCAAAAATTCTTTCCCTCCCGCAAATTTATTCATCATTTTTTCGACAATCTTCGTATCGAAAATGCCAATTTGTTTTAAGCTCTCTTCGCTGAGTTCATCCTTCAATTCTTTGCTGAGGTCGTTTTTTAGCCAGCGATTAATTGGCGCTCCGAAACCCCATTTTTTGCGGTAGACCAGTTCAGAACTGATTTGATTGCTGAGATGTTTTTTCAGGATGATTTTTTGTTCCTTGCCCTTCATTTTAAACTGTGTTGGGATATTGACTGCCCATTCCACAAGTTCATGGTCCAAAAAAGGAAGTCTTACCTCAAGACTGTGTGCCATAGAAGCTATGTCGACCTTTCGCAGGAGATCGTCGGGTAGGTAATGTTCAAGATCAAACAAGGATATTCTTCGGAAAGGATCTTCAATATCATCAGACATCTTCATCCATGATTCCATCAAAGGGTCATTCTTGAGCTTGTATCCGGTCAGGGACTCGGTTTCTGCGGAGGTATACATGTATTGCTCCTGAGACCAAATATGCGGCCAGGAGTCGCTAAAATTTTTGTAATTCAACAAATTCGAAATCCTGGCATACCTGGAGGGCATATTAGCAAATGCCATGCTCATTCCTTTTCTAAGAAGGTTTCCCAAACCATTATCGATTCCCGAGAGTCGCTGATACCAATTGTAGTAGCCATAACCCATGAAAAGCTCATCACCACCGTCCCCACTCATGGCCACTGTAAGCTTTTTTGAAGCCAGTTCGCATACTTTGTACGTCGGAAACATGGAACTGGGGAAAAAGATATCATCGTAAGACGCCAAAACTTTATCCATCGACTCAAGCAATTCTGAAGAGGTCATTTTATGGCTATGGTGATTGCAATTTAATTCCAACGCTACCTTCTCTGAGTATTCGCTCTCATCGAACACTGCATCAGAGAACGAAATATTGAATGTATCAACCTGATTGCTTTGAGAGAGTGCAGCACAGATCGCACTGGAGTCACTTCCGCCGCTCAGGAAAGCGCCTAATGGGACATCAGCGATCTTTCTTCTTTCTACCGATTTTGAAAAAAGGTCTGCAAACTCTTCCATTGTCACTTCCATGTTCTTGGGCGAAGGTTCTTCTGTAACAGGAATACGGTAGTATCGTTCTTTATGAAGATTCCCATTGGAAAAATTAAGGTATTCACTATGTCCGACTTTGTAGAAGTTTTTGAGAGCCGTCCTCGGTTGAGGAACATATTCATACTTCAGATAAAGATTTAAAGAATCCGGGTCAATGCTTTTTTCAAAAGGAAGAGAATAGAGAGCCTTTAATTCAGAGGCAAAGGCAAAATTTTTACCGTCCCAGTAGTAATAAAGAGGTTTAATGCCAAACCTATCACGCCACATTAAAACCTCATTTTTTAGCGTATCATAAATTACTATGGCAAACATGCCGTTCAATTCGTTCACGAATGATTTTCCGTAATGCATGTAAGCTTGCAAAACGATTTCTGTGTCACCACTGGTCTTTGGGCTGTAGTCCATTTTTCTGGCAAGTTCCCTGTAATTATACACTTCGCCATTATAAAGCATTACATATCGGCCATCATCAGAAATAAAGGGTTGATTGGATTGGTCTGAAAGGTCGATCACTTTAAGTCTGCAATGACCCAGAGATACATTTTCGTTCTTAAAATATTCGCTAGCGTCAGGACCTCGGTGTTTGATTCTTTCGATCATCACCCCAATGGCATTCGGGTTTAATTCTGAGCTATTGTAGTACCCTGCCAGTCCACACATTATGATAGTCTTTTAAATAAAAAGGCAAGGGCCAGAAAAAGGATCCATCCGAAGAATGAAAGGAAATAAGTTATGTGATGAAACATTCGCAAATTACCAGCCAGTGTAGCATTCTTTTCAGAATACGAAATATTTTTACTTCGCAACATTTGTTCAAAGTGTGGATTGAATTTGTCACCCGGAGTATTTCTATACAGCTCGACAAATCTTCCGCTCTCGATCAATTCTTTCAAATTCGTTCGTACTCTGAATTCCGGTTCATAATCAGGATCTAAGGCAAGCCATTTATCATCTATCAAAACCTCTGTTAATTGATGATGATTCACTCCGGCTGTGCGAAAAGTGATATCATTATTCCTCAAAATTTGCTGAAATACAATGCACATTTGATTGCAGACAAGAACTTTGCTTTTCATCAGATCGCCGGCTTTTACAACCATTCTAAGATCATCCCATATATACTCACCCGCAAGATAGGCAATCCAGTTTTCGTTGATATTATACCTGCATGTTCCATGATAAAATCGATATGACAACAATGAATCCAGTCGCTCGATATATGACAAAGAACTGGAATACTTTCTTTCATTCATGACTGATTCAAGAGAGGAAATTGAATTCAGATTTAATAGCTTTACATCGTATTTGCCGCGTACAGTGTAATCAGCATTTATGTCTTCATGGCTGACGAATTGACTCAATACAAGTCCAAGTAACAGCAAGGATGCTGCGATCATTGAAAGAAGGTAGAGAAGCTTTGCTGCTTTTTTACGATTCATTGATCAGTTTGGAAAGGATTTCACATTGTTTTTTTCGGCTGATACTATCTATGAAGCTCTGGTCGACCTCATTTTTCATTACACCCTCTGTTTTCCATTTTTGATAGAAAGAAGATAAAGCATTACTGACTTCTTTTGAATTGTTCACGCTTTCTATGTAAGGATCAAATTCTGTTGAATCTTCTCTTTTATCAGATTCCACATTAAGCACACATTTGTTTAATCCAAGGTATTCATAAAGCTTGACAGGATGGATTCCCTTTGATAGGTTTCCGGGTATCAAGTTAAGACAGAGCTGAGATTCCGAGATCTTTTCAAGGCTTTGAGCATTGGTAAGCGCATCAATAAATTGCACAGATGCCTGACTTTTTCCCAGCATTTCTTTCATCTTCTCAGTTCCTCTGGTTTCATTGATCTCACTTCCGATAAAAAGCAAGTTGATGTTCTCTATTTCCACGTCCTTCTTGAGGAGAAAATCATTAAATCCCTGGCAAAAGCTTTCAACGTATGCAGAGTCGTATATGGTTCCGGTGAAAACTATCTGAAATTTATCTTTCGACTGAGGAGCTTCTTTGGGAATATCATCGAGGTCAATTCCGTTGCGAATAACATATCCCTCGATCCCGATTCTGGAATTAATTCTTTTCCTCAATTCATCTGAAACCGTCGTGAAAAAGAAGGCTGAGGACAATATTTCCTTTTCAATTCCTTCTTCTTTTCTGCTCAATAGGCTGTTTAGATTTTTAGTTTTCTTCTCGGAGTGATTTCCTGTCCATTCATCCCGATAATCAGCTATCCAGGGTATATTGAATTCTGATGAAAGTCGGGCAGCATGTTTGAATAAGGTGAAAGGACCAGCCGAGGCAAGAATATAATCGACCTTCTTTTCGTGTAATATGTTTCTGGCATAATTGTATAAGGCAAACATTTCATCCTTGTAAGAGGGATTGAATGCCGAAGATTTTTCCTTTAACGTCAACGCCTTTCTTTGAATCTTTGAGAAGGTGGATGTTTTTTCCTGTATCAATTTTTCTCTCAGACTTATTCCGGGAAGAGCATGCAATTCCGAGCTTTCATTTATTTCTTTTATGACCTCTTCATTTTCATGAGAAATTCTTCGGGATCCATCTTTGGACCACTTTCGTGATACCACGATTGGGTAAATACCGAACTCCGGTAAATATTTGTAGAATGACTGCATGCGCAGGGCGGCAACGCTGCGTAACGGTGGGAAATCATGACATATGATCAGTACTTTCTTCAAGACGAAATATTGGAATATAGATCGGTTAGAACCTTTTTCTCATTGTTCCAATTTACTTCTTTCGATACTTTCAGCGCTCTTTCTTTAAGCTCATCCTCCCTGGAAATAATTTCATCAATTGCTTTTTTCAACTCCTTCTTTGAGTCCCCTCTGAAGGAGATTCCATTGCCCTGTTTCTCAACAAATTTTTTCAGTTCGGGTTGACCGGTGGTAAGAACAGGAATTCCGGAAAGACTCACATCGATCATTTTATTGGGCAAGGCGTACCAATAGGACTTCCAGAATCTTTTCCAAAGAAAGACCAAACCGAAGTTGGCCTGTGAACAATAATAAGTCACATATTTCCTGGGAACTTGCTCGTGGAAGTATATGTTCTTGTACGAATTTTCTTCTGCGAACTTTTCAAGGCGCTGAAGAGATGAATTTGAGCCAAGAAAAACCAGAGCCAAATTGCGATCCGATATTACTTCAAATAGAAAATGAAGTCTTTTTATCGAATAGTGAGCATTGCCTGTGTGTATAATAACCTTGGTTTTTTCATCAAGACCAAAGGTGTCGTGCCAATAAGTGCAATTAGAAACACATCTGTCGTAGTTAGGTGGAATGTTTCTGAGTAAATAACACGGCTTTGAAGATCTTTTTGCCAATCGCTCTTGCAAGGTCTGACTTACGGTGATCAGCGCATCACATCGCTTAAGGTTTTTGTTTTCCTGATATATATACCAGGACCAGACAAAAAAGCCTTTCAGTTTTGAGATCAAGCTTGTGTTTCGATAGAAATATGGATATCCGATCAAATATTCATGTGCGTCATAGATCAATTTCAGATCCGGGTTGTCCTTTTTGAGTAGTCCGCCAAGGACCAACATTCTAAAATCATGGCAATGAAGAATCTCATAATTTTTACCACGGAATTCCTCACGAAAATTTTGAACGAAATTTTTATAAGAATTGGAAAAGGGTCGATAAAAATCTTCAGGTATCACTCTAAAAATTTGAAGATTTCCATGATCTTCATGTCCGGAATATCCTTTTCCCTGAACGCAATAAAGATCGATTTTATAACCTGAATCGATTAGAGCATTGATCTCATTTTCCACACGACTATCTGGCGCATAGAAATTGTCAAGAATCATGCATGCTCTTTTATTCATGGCTTTCTGGTTGGCGACAATCGATTTTGGCAATGTTACGGAATTGATGAATTGCTGCAACTTTTGATTAAATTCAAATACGCCTCCTTATTTGATTCAAATGTGTATTTGCCTTCAACTTTCGTGATGGCCTTTTGAGAAATGACAGCGAATTCTTTTTCTTTAGATAGGGCTTTATCAATTCCCTCTTGCCATTTACCATTATAGACAAGGAAACCATCAACTTCATCTTCGATTATCTCTTCATTAACTCCTACCGCACTGGCAAGTGGAATTATTCCCAGGGCCATATATTGGATCAATTTAAATCCGCATTTGCCTTTGGCAATCTTGTCATCATTCAACGGCATAATGCCAATATCAGTCTTTAGAAGTTCTTCTACTTCGTTTTCCAGAGACCAGGCTATATTGAGAATTGGGAAAAGGGCTTTTTCATTTTTATAATCCTTACCGGAAACCACATGAAGCATGATCTTTCTCTTCTCTGCAATAACATTGAGATCTTCGATCACATTATCAAGATATTTCTGGTTCTGGTTGGTTCCTATCCAGGCAAAGATTAATTCATCAACCTTATTGGAATAAGATTTTTTCGAATGCTTGGTATAGTCAACACATGTGGGGATTATTGCGCCATGGACTTCATCCTTGTTCAAGTTTATGGCCATGTCCATCAAGTATTTATTCCCGGCAATAAAGTGTTTATATAATTCCAGAGATTTATAGAAGATCATTCTATTTTCATCAAGCAGTTTTCCAAAAAGAGAACCGCCTTTCTCATGGTATAAGTTGTTTGTCAGGTCATCATCGTAATCCAATATGGCATTTTCATGAATTGAGAGTAAAAGTTTGTCCAGAAACAGATTTCCATAGTCGTTATAGGGCAGGAGCATTCTCCTTACAATAACAACATCGTATTTTCGGGAATTAAGGACCTGTGAAAACCTTCGTCGCAAGCTTTTAATCAGAAATCTTTTCAAATCATTTCGGCTATATAAACTCTTGAATTCATCTTCGTTGAATATGTTTTGAATTTGAACACTATGACCTTCACTTTCCAATATTTCAGCCCACTTGTGAACCCTATAATGATAACCGGCATTACCAGGGAAAAACATAGCAAGGTAAAGAACTTTAAGTTTATCCTTTTTACTTGATTTGCGAGACTTTAAACTGAAAATCAGGCGTAAGACATGACTTATAAGCATGTAATACCACATGATAAGGATGAAAGCTATTTTCTTGAGAAGATTCAAAACCGAATAATGGGCAAAATAATACCAATTTGACCACTTTCGACGCCTAATGTGAATAAGTCGGATTACATTTACCCGAAACAATGATTCGAGAGTTAAAAAATGTCGAACGAAGAAACTTCCCCACCCATTGAAATACTGTGGGTAAACCATGCATCATTTGTACTGAAATACAGGGACGTGAACATGATCTGTGATCCGTGGATCGAGGGTCGTGTTTTCAACGAGTCTTGGTCTCTGTTATCAAAAACACGATTTGAATATTCTGATTTCAAAGACATCACGCACATTTTCTTCTCACATGAACATCCGGATCATTTTTTTCCTCCCAACATCAAAAAAATTCCCGCTGAATACAAATCTCGAATTAGTGTACTATTTCAGACTACCATAGATCAAAAGGTGAGAGACTACTGCCTCAAATTAGGTTTTAAGGATATTCTTGAGCTTCAGCCATGGGAGGAATACAATCTGACATCAGGTTTGCGCATCACAAACTCGAAAGTGAGCAATGATACCGATTCATGGCTACTCATCAAGTGCGGTGACAAAACGCTACTCAACTTGAATGACTGTGTTTTCAAAAAGAAAGAAGAACTTGAAAAGATAAATGATAAAATTGACGGCCTTGATGTGCTTTTTACTCAATTCTCCTATGCGAATTGGGCTGGAAATAAAGGTGATCTTGCCGAAATGAAGAAAAGGGCGCAAGATAAGATTGACGACATCAAATTGCAGCTTGATGTTTTCAAACCTAAGTTCACGGTACCTTTCGCTAGCTACGTATGGTTCTGTCATAAAGACAATTTCCACTTGAATGAGGGAGCAAATAAGATTAGTGAAATCCATCATTTACTTGAGAATTCAGGCACCAGGTCAATTGTCTTATATCCCGGAGAATCCTGGCAAGTGGGAGAAGAGCATGACTCAGTTCAGTCTGTAGATAAATACGAAAAAGATGCGTCGTTGATTAATGACGATAACCTGACTGAATTTGATAGTGTTGAAATTGAGGAATTAAAGACTCATGCAAGTCAAAACATCGATCGATGTCTCACTCGAAACAATAAACGTAAATTATTCTCTTACAGGGATTTGAATGTATTTTTAAATGATCATGACCGGGCGTATGCCTTTAGCTACAGCAAGGGATTGATGGAGTCCGATCTGAATAGGGAGGAATGCGATGTGGCCATGCATAGTCAGAGTTTTATGTACTGCCTCGACCATGATTGGGGTTATGACACCATACATATTGCCGGTACATTCGAGAAACCATCAGGAGGAGATTTTCAGAATTTCCTCGAATACCAGTGGATAGGTACTTTGAATAACAAGGGAGAATCTATGCCGGGTCTTTTTAAAAGAGTGCAGAACAAACTTTCTTCTTTGATCAGGAATTAGGGCTTTCTGGCGATCACAGTAATTCTCCATCCCGGGAATATTTTTGTGATTTTTTGTATCATTTTGAGCTTTCCGGATTGATACTTTTTTGCCATGGGAATTGTAGTGGCCTGCTTTTGTTCTCTTTTATTCTCTCCTGCTTCCTTTTTTGATTTCATTCCAAACCAGAGATCCTGAAGCTTCAAAAGAAAATTGGGCATATAGAGGTCAATGTCCATAATTTCAAAACCGGCGTTCTCAACCAGTTTAATCAGGCTCTTAGAATTAAAGTGATTCAGATGTCGAGGAAGGTCAAGCATGTCTGTCCTTCTTTTCCTGTTAGTTCTGAAGTCGAATGAGTCTGTATTAGGAACCTCGATCAACAGAATACCTTCCTTATTCAATAATTCGTAGGATCTCTCAACGATATATTTTGGATCAGTTACATGTTCAAGGGTTTGATACATAACCACGGCGTCAAACAATTCCTGACTGCTATAGTCCTCCATCATACCTCTGTGAAGATCGAGATCAAAGAGTTCCTTTGCCTTCAGAACGGCATCCTCCGAGATCTCTATTCCACTTGCGGTCCAACCTCTCAGTTTCATGGCATTCAAAAACTCACCCCTGGCCGCGCCAACTTCGAGAATTCGCCCCCTTTTAGTGGAGTAATGCTCAATATCCGATATACGATTCCAATATGAGCCACTAGAGGAAATTACATTGCCTTCATCATCGAAGAACTTTTTCCTGTGTCTGTGATCCTTGAAATAATCCTCATCATAAAACACAGAGAGGTCATCAGGTCTTGGATTGGTGAATCTAAAACCACAGTTACCGCATTGCACAACTTTCCAGTCACCCACCTTCCAACGATCAGAAGATTTTGTGTCATTGCAGACCGGACAATTTATTTCAACAAGTTTCATTTATATGCCAGTTTCTTAAAGTGGAAGAGGGCTATTCCTGATATGGCCAGCAATAATAAGGCTTTATTGATCAGTGATGCTTCATCATCTGCAAGAGAAGATGCATAATAAACCAGAAGGATGGAAAGCGGATAAATCAATATCCAATAATTAAAGCTGATTCTCCAAAATCTCTGACTGTAAAGGTGCTGAATTCCAACCCAAATGATGGCCTCTAAAACAGACGCGAAGGCAATACCAGAAATTCCATAAGGTCCGATCAGTGTGATGCTCAAAACTAGCTTTACCAAAACTGCCGTGATCGCTGCAATGGGTAAGACCCAAGTTTTTTTACTTAACTGTATTCCGATGGTGAAAACGTAAACAAAACCCATGAGGAAATTAAAAGTGGACAACAGAACTACGATAATCGCCGAATCTCCGTAAGAAGGAGCAAAGACGGTTATCAATTCTTGTTTCAATACAATGAGAATGGAAACTAAAACGAAACCGGCAATAACATAAGCATTGAACATACGTCTGTAGATATTGTCGGAGTCTTTCCTGTCTTTTATTTCTATGGCATAAGGCATCCAGGCAAGTGATACCGCACTTGTGGCAATAAGAATCACACTGCTCAATCTGCTTCCAATGGAGTAAATTCCAACTTCATCCAGCGTATAGAACGTCTTTATCAGGTACCTGTCGATGATGTCGGTAACCTGAAACAAAAAGAAAACAGAAAGAAAATAGATAGAATAGGATAGCAGTCTTTTCAATTCCTGAAAGTCTATCAGCCAATGAATGTCTTTCCGGATGACCAACAATCCAGTTAGCATCGAAACGCTTGAAGAGATCAACGAAGCCCTGAAGAAACCCAGAATATTTTCTCCCTGAAAATAAATGTAGTAGAAGCCAAAGGCTGTGAGAATGCAAAAGTTTGTCAGACTCAAAACAGCGTAGGCTTTGCTATTGTGATACATCCTGAGCATCTGAAGAGCGTAATTAAAAATAACCTGAAAGCAAACCAGTCCCAGACTGAAAAAATAGATCTGATCTATTCCGCTAAAAGCTCTTTCGACCAGTGAATCGATAAAGAAGGTTTTTATGCTCAGCATGAGGAATATGTACAGGAAGGAAAGTATAACCAGGCCTGTAAAAATGCTGCCCAGAAGTTTTCTCTTGCTTTCTTCGTTTTTTTGTGCTTCAGGATAGAAGCGGATGAGGGCATTGTACAATCCCAATGGAATAATGGATATAGCGAACATATTCCATTTGTTAAATATGTCCATTACACCATAATCTGCTTTGGTCAGTAATCGGGTATAAATAGGAGTGAGAAAAAGAGCAGCGAGAAAGGAGGCGTATCTCGACAATCCATAAATAAAGCTCTCGCCAATGATCTTCTTTTTCAGACTCATTATATTCAGGAATTCCAGTTACTCACGTCGATATTGAATTCACCCAGGGAAGCATTGTGCGGTGCAAAATGATCTTCCAGCATCTTTAATGTCTTTCTGTGTTTTTTTTTATCTGTTCCTTGAAACATAGAAAGGATTTTTTCCTTTGTTTTTACAGGCAACAAATATTTCAAACCACTGTATTTGCCGATCAATTTTTGACTCCCTGAAGCTTCCTTGACTTTCTTAACATTCCTTTCTTCCAGAGATAGTTCCTCATATTTGAGTCCATCGATATCCAAAAAATCGGTCATCCTGTCAAGCAAATTCTGAGGCTTGTTGATCAGATCGTCAAACAACAAAATGAGAAGATTTTCTTTCTTAAATAATGAATTATATTTCCTTAACTGTAGGGTATAATATCCGCTGTCAACATATGTCCTGAACATTTTCACATTATCTTCTATAGAACAGTACTCAGCGACTCTTTCATCTCCCTCTATTGTGTCACCTTTTTGTATTCTCTCAAGGTCCAGTTGTATTGCCTTCTCGAAATCTAAATCTTCAAGACCTCTGGAAAATAGATGCCACCAGTGGGAATAAGCCCTGTCGACCGGATCCCTCAACATCACGATTAATTTTGGGTTAGGATTTACGGAATGAATTCTCTCCGGCACATATGGCAGATACAGATTTCTATGCCGGGCTTCTCCGATTATTTTTTCACCATTCCAATTGCTGAAATATTTGTCTTCATAGAACTTAAGTCCCTTTTCAAACTCACATTCGAAGAAGAATGGTTCTTTGGGATCTGACATACAGATGTCGGGATGTGAACGCAGCAAGTTGTAAATTGAAGTAGTGCCTGCCTTGGCTGCTCCCAGGACAAAAAGATTGGGTAAAAATGATACTTTCGACATAAATTCAGTGCCAAAGTAATAACATCATTGGAAACTGAACTCAAAACCAGAAATCGAATGACATCGACCCTTTATTTTGCTTCAGGAAATAAAAATAAGCTCGAGGAGATCAGCAAAATAATCCCTGAGAGTTTCATATTGAAAAGTCTGGCCGATCTCGGTTTCACAGGAGATATTCCTGAAACAGCAGATACGCTTGAGGGCAATGCTTTGCTGAAAGCACAATTCGTTTCCGATAAGTATAGGGTTAATTGTTTTGCGGATGATACAGGACTGGAAATAGAAGCGCTAGATGGAAGACCAGGAGTTTTTTCCGCGAGGTATGCAGGTCCGGGATGCTCGGCCGATGACAACATCAATAAAGTCCTTGCTGAACTTGATGGAATGGAAAATCGAAAGGCACGATTTCGAACTGTCATTGCTTCCATCATCGATGGGAAAATCAACTATTCTGAAGGCGTGGTTAATGGAAAGATCACAATGGATAGAATGGGAGACAAAGGATTTGGCTACGATCCAATTTTCATTCCGGATGGATTTGAAATATCATTCGCTCAAATGAGCATGGATGAAAAAAATGAGATCTCACACCGAGGACGAGCCTTGAGAAGCTTTGTAGCTTACTTGAATGAATAATTCCCCGCAATCTCACATAAACCAAGTCCACAGTCTCCTTAGATCATAAATCATAGCTCATAGATCATAGATCATAGCTCAAATAGACGCTTCTTGAAGCAGCATATGGAAGAACTGAGCCATATCCAGACCCATAGCCCTCACTTGTTGCGGAACAAGGCTTTCTGCAGACAGGCCTGGAACTGTATTCACTTCAATAATATGCGGTTCATTACCCACAAGAATGAAATCAACTCGAATGATGCCCGCTGCATTTAATCTTTTGTATACATCCCGACTGATGCGTTGGACTGCAATCGTCATTTCCTCGCCAATTTCGGCTGGAGTGATCTCCTGGGCCTTTCCTTCATACTTGGCTTCGTAATCGAAGAATTCGTTTTCAGTCCGAATCTCAGTAGGTGGAAGGGGAATGATCATTCCTTCGTTTCTAAAGACACCCACGCCGAGTTCAGGACCATCCATAAAGGCTTCCAGAACTACTTCATTATCCTCTGACCAGGCTTTTTCAATGGCCGGAACGATATCGGCCTGGTTTTTTACTTTGGATACACCGAAACTCGATCCAGCATTATTCGGTTTGACGAAAAGAGGCAATCCAAGCTCGTTTGAAATAAAAACTTCATCGATCTCATCATCTTTTTGAAGCAATAGGGACTTAGCACAAGTAAAGCCAAAGAGCTTTAAAATTGAATTACACTGCCATTTGTTGAAGGTCAAAGCAGAAACAGCCTGATTGCAGGATGTATGAGGAATTCCTCTCGATTCCAGGTATCCCTGTAGGGGGCCATTTTCACCAGGGTGTCCATGTATGGCGTTAAATGCCACATCAAATTTCACAATCTCACCGTCCTTATCGAATCCAAATAGATTCAAATCCAGCTCATAGGTGTTCTCTCCATCCAAAACTTTCCATCCATCTTTTTTTATGCTTACGATAAATGAATTGTAAAAGTCTGTCTGTAAATTTTGTTGCACAACCTTGGCGCTTTGCATCGATATTTCCCACTCTGAAGAGTACCCTCCTGCCAGTATTGCTACGTTCTGTCTTGCCATTCTTGATTATGTGTTTTGCACTGCTATGAAAGTACATAAGGCTTCTTTTATGTTTCCTATATTTGCCCGACTCTTATCAACAATTCGAAGTGAGTAAAATCAGGTCATTTCTACGTATTCTCAAGTCCCCAAAATTCTTACTCAACGTCCTTCTTGCGATACTTGTTTTCGGCGGAATAGTGTATGGTACGATGCGCTTCCTTGACTCTTACACCTTGCATGGAGAAGAGATAACGGTGCCGGATTTGAATGGATTGGATAAAAGGGATCTAAAGGATTTTCTTGCCGAAAAAAATCTACGCTTTAAGATCATCGACAGCATCTATATTGGTGAGGAAGAGAAAGGTCTTGTTGTGAATCAAAATCCAGCAGCATTCAGTAAGGTCAAGAAGGATAGAGTGATTTATATTACGGTGAATTCGATGAATCCACCTAGTGTTCGATTGCCTTATGTAGTAGACAGATCCATGCGTCAGGCCGTTTCCATGATTGAAAGCAGTGGACTAAGCCTTGGGGAGTTGATCTATCAGCCGGATCAATGTGTGAATTGTGTGCTTGCGCAATTGGTGAATGGAAAAGAGGTGAGGGCGGATACCGTTGTGAAAAAAGGAATCAAGGTAGATCTCGTTTTGGGATCCGGATTGAGTGATGAAAAGGTTCTTGTGCCATTTCTTGTTGGTATGAAACGGGAGGAAGTTCTGGAAATACTGAAAAAGTCATATTTGAATCTTGGAGTTGAAATCTACGATGGTTCAGTATATGATGACGAAGATTCAGCCGCAGCCATGGTTTGGAAACAAGATCCTTATTACAGTGCTGAATCATGGCTTCCAATGGGAAGTCCGGTTGATATAGAATATACCATCTTGGAAAATAAAATTGACACAATCAACGTTAACTTTGATTCAAGCTTGTACCGAAATATTTATCAAAGTGCAGTTCGCGACACGATACAGGATACTCTTAAGTAATCTGATTCTTTTTCTCTGTTTTCAGGGCTTTGGACAGGAAGTGATTATTCCGCTCCAGATGAATGCTCAGTTAATGAATCAGAAAGAAATCAAGGGACTAAAATCCAGTATTCCTGAATACATCGATGTAGATCTGGATTCTACTCCTTACATCATACTCGACGATTTCAGCTACAATGCCAATGTTCCTGACGACCATATCTGGCAGGGTAAGTCGGTCTACATTAATCGAAATTTCCCGATCAAACCAGTAAGTATTGGTGTGGCCACCTTTGATGGCCTGGATGAACATGGTTATCCTTACAATTTCATCACACCTACTTCCTACGGTCCATGTGATACACTTGCCACCTTGCCCATAAAACTCAATAAAGTTGATAGAAAGAATGATCCTCCTATTTACCTTTCTTTCTTCACTCAGGCCCAGGGTTTAAATCCGAATGCCAATTCTCCTGAAGACTCACTCACATTACAGTTCTATCAACCTTACAAATACGACACCATCATTGATGGAACAGTAAATCCACCAGACACATCAATTGATTCGACCTTTGTAGGAAGATGGATACAAATATGGGGCAAGGAAGGTTATGCTTTAGGAGGTGATACGGCCTGCAATGCCGCCTTCAAAGCACATACGTTTAAAATTTCACCAACACTTTATCAGGATAGTTTTCAGTTTCGTTTTATAAGCTACGGGAATACATCGGGCAACATAGATCACTGGCATTTGGATTACGTTGTCTTGAGCAGCGATCCAAATTCACATGATGAGCTGGGAGATTATACCTTCATTGATGATGTGGGTTCATTGATAGATACTTATGAATCCATGCCATGGTTTCACTATGTGGGCAATGAAAGTCAATTCGCAAGGGATCGGCGAATGACTTACAAGATGAGGAATACGTTTTCTTCTTCCGTAACGGTTGATATTGAATACAGGGCAGACGATGAATCCGGAACTGAAGTAGATAACATCGTGGGAGCCACACCTCTTTCTGTTGGAATTCCTGCCAGAGCCTGTGTCCTGAATCAAAAAATGCCGGATCCATCAGAGCCAAGACACACCTTTGTTTTTGAGAATAGTGCCGTTCCGGACAATGGAACAACTTACTTCCTCAAAAAAACAATTCTGCGAAGAAGGATTGGTCCTGTTGAATTGATCGAATTAAACAACCAAGTTGAGAATTACCAGGTGTTTGGTTCGTATTATGCTTACGATGATGGCAGCGCTGAAGCAGGTTATGGTGTTAAATCTGATGAAGGGCAGGTGGCTGTTCAATTCACATTGCCGGAAAATGTTGAAGATACACTCACTTCGGTATACATCCATTTCAATCCCGTGATCTACGATCGAAGTGATGAGATTTTTCGACTTACGGTTTGGGACAATAATGGCAATGTGCCGGGAGATATTATTTATGAGAACTCGTCAGTTTCTTCGCCGGAATATCCAGCCAAGGGTGTAAATCATTTCTCGAGATTGTATTTTGAAGATCCCGTTATTGTAAGTGACACATTCTATGTCGGTTACCAGAAGATCACCAGTGAGGTCATGAATATTGGATATGACCTAAACAAAGCAAGAAATAATAAATTGTATTACAACATCGGAACCGGATGGCAGCTCTCCAGTGCCAGTTCGAGTGTTCCGGCTGGTGCACTAATGATAAGACCCTCATTCAGGAATGTGAATGAACCCGTTGTAGGTGTAGAAAAGATCAGACCAAAGACGACTGAAACCAGCTTTACCTTATATCCCAACCCTGCTTCTAATGTCTTGAATATAGCCTTTGATGACGACAATAATTCGAACTGGACCGTTGAGGTATATGATTTAGAAGGTAGGATAGTACAACGTTCAACTTTTACACAACAAACAAACTTTGATATATCTTCACTCACTGAAGGAATGTATATTGTGAGAATGATCGATGAGCATTCAAACACATTGCATGCCAAATTTCTTGTGAGAAGATAATGGAAGAAGAGAATAAGATTTTTGAATCAGAGGAGAATGACGAGTTATTCGAGCATTTCCATATCGTAGCGGATAAGGGACAGTCCTTTTTAAGAATCGATAAATTTCTCGTTGACAGAATACCACATCTTTCCAGAAATAAAATTCAGCAGGCTGCAGCGGCCGGAAACATCCTTGTCAATAATAAAGTAGTTAAGTCCAATTACAAGGTTCATCCTTTGGATGATATCTCTTTCGTTCGCCCTTATCCAAGAAGGGAAATTGAATTGATCCCTGAGGATATTCCTCTTACCATTCTATACGAGGACGATGATCTTATCATTATTAATAAACAGGCGGGATTAGTTGTTCATCCGGGATATGGGAATTATACGGGCACTTTGGTAAACGGTCTGGTATATCACTTTAAAGAAATCGCGAAAATTCAAAATGAAGATCAAAGGCCCGGACTGGTGCATCGTCTGGATAAAAATACCAGCGGAGTAATGGTCATTGCTAAAAATGAAGAGAGTCTTACGATTTTATCCAGATATTTCTTTGAAAGAACCATCGAGCGTACCTACTGGGCCCTGGTTTGGGGTGATGTTAAAGAAGAAGAGGGCAGGATTGAAGGGAATATCGGTCGAAGTTTGAAGAACAGAAAGGTAATGTCTGTTTTTCCGGAAGGTGATCACGGCAAGGTGGCTATTACAAACTATAAGGTCCTTGAAAGATTTGGCTATGTCACACTGGTTGAATGCAAGCTGGAAACTGGAAGAACTCATCAGATCCGTGTGCATTTCAAACATATTGGTCATCCTTTGTTCAACGACCCGGAATATGGTGGTGACCGGATTGTGAAAGGCACCACATTCACGAAGTACAAACAGTTTGTTCAGAATTGTTTTAAAATGATACCCAGACAATCCCTTCACGCCAAGACGCTGGGTTTCAAGCATCCTCTGACAGGAAAAGATCTATTCTTTGAAAGTGAATTGCCGGAAGATTTTTCTTCCGTTGTTGATAAATGGAGGAATTACTCTGGTGCAGAGCGCAACTAAATGCGCGTATATTCGTAATTAGTTAAAATTTAATCAAATGAAAAATTTCAAGATTCTTTCCTTGTTTGTTGCCGTTCTCTTGCTTGCATTTAATTCATGTAAGAAAGAAGAGGATGATCCTATTATTCCAGAAATTTCTACTCCCGGAGAACAGGGCTCAAATGATGAAACAGCAAGGACTGAATATGACAATGCCATCGACGATATTTTTTCAGCACTTGAAAATACAGGAATTTCAACAGGCCGTTCTGCCTCAGGAAGTGGGGTGATTCTTCCTTGCGGAGTGGTTAGAATTGATAGCACAGGAGGGACGTACAAATTTGTATATGATAGCACTACAAATTGCCAGAAGAGAGTATTAAGCGGCAGCATCACTGCCTCATTGATCAGCGGTACCATGTGGTCTGATTCAGGTGCTCAAATGACTCTGACCTTTACAAATTATAAAGTCTTGTTCACGGTTAATAATCAAACCCTCACATTCAACGGTGTCTTGACGATCACCAACGTTAATGGTGGCAAAGTATGGATGGTCTTGAGTCCGACCAACAAAACCATCGTACATAAAATCTCAGGTAATCTTAATATCACATTTGACAATAATTCGAATGATACAAGAGCATGGGCGATCACCAAGAAAAGAACATATCAGTCGACCGATGGAACTTTTGCTGGCGTTACCTGGATGCTGGAGGCCGATGGAACAAATGCCGAAGTGGGTACGGCAAAAGATGGTACTCCATTTATTACTACAATTCCAACTCCGATCAAATGGATCAATTGTAGTCCAACGGGTACCTTCGAAGGACCTTACAAGGCAATAGAAGGAGAACTAAAATACACGAATCAGTCGAACTTTATGAAAGCTGAAGCAGGATACACATATGATGTATCGTCAAAGACTGAAAGCTTTGCCGGAGATTGCACTTCTGAAGGATATAAATTGACATTCTTCATCAACGGTAAGACTCAGACTTCATTCCAGTACTACTAATGAGAACACTCTTTTTGATTCTAATAGCATTGTGGGGCACAAATGCGGTCTCACAAAACATGATGTTCTATACGTCAGAGGCGTATTCATTTACGGTCGAACTTCCGGAAGAGTGGAAACGCTCTGATATGGCGAAATCAGAAGCCGTAGCCCTGGTTATGCAGAGCCCTGAGGGTGCCACACTAGACATCACATTTTATGAGCTGACCAATATGAATAAAGATCAATTCATGGAACGTTTTGAGTTATTGCTGGAAAGCTCTTACGACAAACTTGTTCTTCAGGAGAAAGGTGTTATCAAAGCAAGAGACGATGAAGCGACCTATTTGGTATTTGATTACGAAACAGATGCCGGTCGGATGAAGGAAAAAGTTTGTTTTTATAACAGGGAAGGGGAGATGACACTGATCACGGGCAAACATTCAGAGGAAGATTTTCACGATGCCTCACCTGTATTCGACAAGGTATTCAAGTCATTCACCTACGAAACTGATCAGGAGAAGATCGAAGGAGATCTTTAGAATGTCATTGATAACTTGACGTTCACCAATCTGTTTGTCAAGTAATTCGGAACGGCATAAACCGTATTGGTAACGTCTTTCACCCAGATGTATGAAATCGTATTGTTGATGGCCATCAGGTTAAAGAATTCAAGACTGGCCCAGATCGATCTGAAACCTACTTGATTTCTTCTCTCTCTTGTCTCACTTAGCAGTCTTTTACTTATTCCCATGTCAACTCTTCGATAGGGAGGAATTCTCAGTGTGTGCTGATACTTTGGGGATTGTGGTGGTCCGAATGCCAGGCCGGTTGCATAATGAAGGGTGATGTTGAATTTAAGCGTCGGATTTTTTGGCAGATAATCCTGAAAGAATAGACTGAAATTTACCGTCTGATCAGTTGGTCTGGGAATGAAACCCGGATACGTTACACTGCCATCGCCATTGACAATGAAGTCATCCTGAATATCCTCCTGGGTTCTAAGAAGACCGAGACTGAACCAGGATTCAGCATTTTTAACAAACTCACCATTGACCTTAAATTCAACTCCAGTGGCATAACCTCGGGAATTGTTTTGTCCGAAATATCGAATTCTGACATTGTCGATGATATAAGGCACCAATTGGTCCATCCATTTAAAATAGACCTCAGATGAAAATTTGAAAGGTCTTCCCCATGCCTGGAAAATGTAATGACTTCCGGCAATGAAGTGGATGGATCTTTGAGATTTGATATTCGGATTTAGGTTTCCTTCCAGATCACGAACCTCCCTGTAAAAAGGTTGTTGCTGATATATACCGGAAGAAAATTGGAATCTGTAATTGCGTTGCCATTTCGGAACCACGGTGAATGTGGCTCTCGGACTGAAGATAGTTTCATCGTTATAACTCCAGTAAGCTACTCTGGCTCCAATGGCGAGGGGATTTATTTGAAGAGGTTTCAGATTCCCAATTGATTACATCTTGAGCATAAATACTTGTCCTGAAGGAATTCAATTCATTACTTGCCCTAATTCTCTCTGTGACTTCCAGGTTAGTGCTTCTGTCGGAAGGAAATCCCGGATTGTCTGGAGTTTTTGGCTGTGCGAAACCGGCACTATCCAGCATCACCCATTCACTGAGCCGATCCTTTATGAATTCAGAACGGTATTGTCCACCGATCTCAATATTATGATCACCTCTTTTCGCTCTATAGATAAACTGAGAATTCAGCCATTCTACAGTCAGATAATTCCTGGCATGATCCAGATAAGTGCCCACTCCCCGGTTGAATGCAACATCACCAATATTGTCAAAACTTTTGTCGAGTTCATTGATAAAATATTGACCCATCACATCGGCTGTCTCGTCTTCAAATGACCTCACGGCTGAAAAAATGATTGCCAGTTCGTCTTTTTCACCCAGCTGAAAGGTATTGGTCACCGAGCCAAAGTAAGTTTCGTAATTACTGATCTCCTGTCCATCGAAATAAACCGTAAGCTGAAGAGCCTGCTGCAAGGTCCCGAATTCTGTTTCCCGTACATCTGGGATGAATCTGAATTTGTTGTAAGCTGCATTCACCAGTGCGCTGATCTCCCAGGATTGAGTGATGTCGTATGTAAGGTATGCCTGAATATCAGAAAATATGGGTTGGTATTCTCCTCTGGTGTCTAATGAAGAAAGAAGGTAGTTGTTGCGTCGCTGACGAAATCCAAGGATGTATTTAAGGCGATGACTATTGGCCGAGCCTTCTGTGTGCACATCAAAGCCAAGAAGACTTATTTCAGCGGATGTAAGGAAAGAATAGGGCTTTTTGTACTTCACGTCAAGCACAGAGGACATCTTATCTCCATATCTGGCTTCGAATCCACCTGCAGAAAATGAAAGGGCCGAAACCATTTTGGAATTGATAAAACTCAAACCTTCCTGTTCTCCTGAGGAGTATAATTGAGGCCGATATACCTCAATATCATTCACATAGATCAGGTTCTCGTCGAAATTACCACCGCGGACAGAATATGTTGAACTCAATTCATTGGAAGATACAACACTGGGTAAGGTCTTCAAAACCGTTTTCGATTGATCCTGATGGATTGGGCACGGAATTCAGGACTTTTGGATTGATTTTCTCCATCGTTGTGGCATCATCAGTCTGATCTTTCACTGTGATGGGCTTCAATTCCCTCGACGAACTCTGCATTTTGGTGTCCATTATAAATGTTTCACCCGGAACCAGATTGACACTTTGTGTATACAGGACATAACTAATGTGGGACACACCAATAACCACATCCTGATTGGAAGGAATTTCCAATTCGAATTGACCACGATCGTCTGTGATCTCACCCTTACTGGAGCCAACTATGGATACACTGGCCGCTTCGATGGGAATGCCGTCGGAATCAGTTACTACACCTTTCACCAGAGCAGTTTCCTGAGCATTTGTTCCCAGAAAGAAGCAAGTGAATGAAATGAAGAAGATATGTCTGAGGAAAGATTTCAAATCAATATTCAACAAATAAACCAATACCTATTCAATATATTGTCTTATTCAGGATTATAAATGAGTTCAGAGGATTAAAGGGAAACCAATTTATCAACGGACCAGGCTTCCGCTTTTTCTTTGAATAGCTCCCGTGTTTTGGTCCAGACTCCTTTAAACAGTTCAGACCTTCGATAGTTCTCTAATTCATGAATATCTCCCCATACACTGTAAGTGAAGAAGATGTTTGATTCATTTTTATCTCGGTAAAGTTCCAGTTTTTCAACGCCTTCAAATGATCGGATCTTCTCCTTATTCAGATCAAAGATTTCTAAGAATTCCTGCGTTTTTTCAGGCTGAAAAGTCATTTTTACAATTCTAATAATCATCGAAAACAATTCTTATGGGTTGCGTGAGTTGGAATCCGATCAATTCTGCTGCCGATCCCTGGTTGACAGCAATTTCGAGCATGCCTTTGGAATTGAACAATGCCAGCTTTTCACCACTGGGAACATCACCATATCGTGTTGAGATCTGTTTGATCTCGTAATAACCCGGATTAATTGAGAATTCTGTGTACTTCTTCATCTGTTGGAACAAGATCTCAGGAATGTTCGTGATCACATTGCCGTATTTATCAATGTAAACTACAGATCCCACAATGGCCTTTTCCTCCATTCTGGCCTTGAACATGATCATCTCTTTCATGTCATTGATCTTCTTGCCTATGAGATCGAGACTTCCTCCTCTGGTAATATGTCCGGCTGCTTTGAGATAGATGTCTTTTGCCGGAAAACTCTGCAATTCGGCTTGTTGAATAATGGTGATTTCTACAACTTCATCCGGCACGGAATCAAAAATCAGACTGCAAAGTCCGTTGTCGGGCATGATGAAATACTGTTCATGAATGAAAACAACAAGATGTCTCATGTCTTCATCCGCATTGGGATTTACACCAATGATATGCACCGTGCCTTCAGGAAAATCTCTGAAGGAGTTTCGGATGACTACAGATGCTTCAAGAATATCGAAACTGGTAATTTCGTGACTGATATCCACAACCTGGGCATCGGGACATTCAGACAGGAGAGCACCTTTTAAAGAACCAACATAGTAATCTTTGAGTCCAAGATCTGTTGTTAAAGTTACGATTCCCACAAAGCGCCCTACTGAAGTTTTTGATACATTTGAGGTGATCAAAAATAGCAATTATTTTGGTCGTGGCAGTCTAGGAAATCTGCGATAAAAACTGACTATTGGGAGAGAGAGAACTTACTTTAGAAGGACACAATCCGATCAATCTTTATGGAGTTAACAACGAGAATCTGAAAGTCATCAGAGATTACTTTCCGAAATTAAAAATCGTTGCAAGGGGAAATCAAATCAAGGCCATTGGTAGTGAAAGGGAATTGTCAAAATTCACCAAAAAAAAATGGCCATCCTAATTGATGTTTTCTTCAAACAGATCCTTAGAGGCCAGTGATGTTTCCGACATTCTGAACAGGATGCTGATCCGAAAAAAAGCGGACCAAATGACCTCATACTTCATGGAGTCAAAGGTAATATGATCAAAGCTCATTCCGAAAACCAGAGGGAATTGGTTGGAGCTTTAAAAACGAAAGACCTGATCCTTGCAACAGGTCCGGCAGGTACCGGAAAGACATACACTGCAGTCGCACTTGCCGTAAAGTATCTGAAGGAAAGGGCTGTCAGAAAGATCATTTTAACTCGCCCTGCAGTAGAAGCAGGGGAGAATCTGGGTTTCCTTCCGGGTGATCTCAAGGATAAAATGGATCCATATCTTCAACCTCTGTACGATGCCTTGAATGATATGATCCCTATGATAAACTCATGGAATACCTGCAGACAGGCACAATTCAAATAGCGCCTCTGGCATACATGAGAGGAAGAACCCTCGATCATGCCTTTGTGATCCTAGATGAAGCGCAGAACGCAACTCAAAGCCAGTTTAAGATGTTTGTGACCAGAATGGGCAAGAATGCCAAGTTCATAGTCACTGGAGATGTATCTCAGATCGATCTGAAAGACAAGAGAACCTCGGGTCTTATCCAGGCGATGAAGTTGCTAAAGAAGGTTGATGGAGTTCAGATCATCGAATTTGACGAAAGAGATGTAATGAGACATCCATTGGTAAAGAAAATCATTAAAGCATACGAAGAATAAAACATGGCAGCACAAACCATTCATGAAACCAATTTTCAGTTACCCGGTCAGACATCATTTTATCGAGGTAAGGTGAGGGATGTTTATGAAATAGAAGGAAAATATCTGGTAATGATCGCCAGTGATCGAATTTCAGCCTTTGACTTTATTCTACCAAGACAGATTCCGTTCAAAGGACAGGTTTTGAATCAGATCGCAGCACGCATGTTGAAGATGAGTGAAGATATCGTCCCGAATTGGATTTTATCAACTCCAGATCCCAATGCCGCTATTGGCATAAAATGTGAGCCAATAAAGATTGAAATGGTCATCAGAGGATATCTTTCCGGTCATTCCTGGAGAGTTTACAAAAGTGGCGAAAGAATGATCTGTGGCGTAAGGATGCCTGAAGGCATGAAGGAAAACGATAAATTTCCGGAACCTATCATCACACCGGCTACCAAGGCATCTGATGGTCATGATGAGGATATAAGTCGAGAAGAGATTATTGCCCAGGGCATTATTTCTGAGGAAGAATATGCCAAACTTGAGAACTATACGAGAAAACTATTTGAACTTGGAACGAATTATGCTGCCGACATGGGCCTTATTCTTGTAGATACGAAATACGAATTTGGTTATCACAATGGTGACATTGTTCTTATGGATGAGATTCATACACCCGACAGTTCAAGGTATTTCTATAAGAATACATACCAGGAGTTGCAGGAAAGAGGCGAGAAACAGAAGCAACTTAGTAAAGAGTTTATCCGGGAATGGTTGATGGAGAATGATTTTCAGGGATTGGAAGGGCAAAACATGCCGGAAATGGATGATGACATTGTTGAAAGAGTTTCTATGCGCTATCTCGAATTATACCGTAACATCACGGGTGAAGAATTGGAATCTCACTCGGATGATGACATCTATAAAAGAGTGGAAAGCAATGTGATTAAGGCTTTGGAGGCTTTGAGCGAGCGATAACTTTCAGTTATTTTGCTAAAAATTGTATATTGGACATAAATAAGAAAATGATAGGGGTAGAACAGCAAAAATTCAGCATAACAAAGGTCGAAAAGTCAAAACTCGAAGGAAAGGAAATCACTGATTTCAAATTCGGGAGAGATTTTACTGATCATATGTTTATTGCTGAGTATAGGGATGGTGCCTGGAATAGCGGAAAGATTGTTCCCTATGACAATATCAGCATCAGTCCTGCCATGTGCTCCCTGCATTACGGTCAGTCCATTTTCGAAGGAATGAAGGCCTACAAGGGCAAAGATGGCAAGGTCAGATTGTTCAGACCTTACAACAATGCCCGTCGAATGAATATTTCGGCAGAGAGAATGTGCATGCCATCTATTCCGGAAGAAACATTTGTTTCGGCATTGAAGGAGCTTGTAAAACTCGATTCAGCTTGGGTTCCAAATATTGAGGGACATTCTTTGTATCTGAGACCATTCATGTTCTCTGACGAGATCTTTTTGGGAGTTAAACCGGGGATTGAGCACACTTTTATGATTATTTGCTCTCCGGCTTCAAGTTACTATGCCGAACCTGTCAGGGTGAAGGTGGAAGAGAAATTTTCACGGGCAGCCACAGGCGGTGTGGGATTTGCCAAGGCTGCAGGTAATTATGCCGCAGCGATGTATCCTGCGCAACTGGCAGCCGAAGATGGATATCATCAGTTGATCTGGACCGACTCTGTGGAACATAAATATGTGGAAGAAGCGGGAACAATGAATTTAATGTTCATCGTAGATGGAATTCTGATCACGCCTTCTTTGGAATCACAAACTATTCTTGAGGGAATTACAAGAGACAGTGTGATACAAGTGGCCAGGAAGCTCGGTTATACAGTTGAGGAAAGAAGGATCACAGTTGATGAAATTGCTGATGCCTATGAGGCCGGTAAACTTGAGGACGCATTTGGACTCGGCACGGCTGCTAATATTGCGCCAATCCGATCGATCGGATATCGAGATTTGGAAATCGAATTGCCATCTGTTGGCGAAAGAAAGATCTCCAATGAGATAGCTTCTTATCTCGACGCATTGAAATATGGATCCATCGAAGATACATTTGGCTGGGTGGAGGTTCTATGAAGCATTTGAAAGCATCTTTTTCTTTTCTCCATCTCAATACAACATATAATTATTTGATCTTATCCAATGGAAAAGTATGACCTCTGTGTAATTGGCGGAGGACCGGCGGGTTATGCCGGTGCCATGAGAGCCATAGATTTTGGTAAACGAGTCATACTTATTGAAAAGGTCCGTCTTGGTGGAGCAGGAATTTACGACGGTGCTCTCGCTTCAAAGACCATGTGGGAATTTTCCAATAAATACAAGATTGCCAGTAAGGAGATTACAAATTCTCAGGATATGGATGTGTCCTTTGAAAAGGTCAAAGATGTAATCAATTCGGCCATTTTTGATCGGAAATTCCAGTTATCATGTCATTTGAGAATTATTCACTCGGAAACGAATCTGATTACATACGAAAAAGGAGTAGGTAGTTTCGTAACCGATAAAGAGATCAAAATAACCAAGGAAAATGGTGAGGAATACACGATCTATGCCGAGAATACACTGATCGCCACCGGTTCCAGACCGAGAAAGCTCAAGGACATACCGGTTGATGAAAAGATCATCATGACCAGCGATGGTATCATGCATATGGAAGAATTCCCCAAAAGTCTGGTCATTCTTGGTGCCGGGGTCATAGGTTGTGAATTTGCCACCATGCTTTCGAATTTTGGCAAGACCAAGGTCTATTTGATTGATAAAGCCGATCGAATTCTTCCTTTTGAAGATGAAGACATATCCCAGGTGGTATCCAACCAATTGAAAGAAATGGGGGCCGTGGTCCATGGAAGCTCAAATCTGGTGCGCATGGAGATCGTTGATGGAGAAGTAGAGTATGAGCTGGAGCACAAGAATGGCAACAGGGAAGTTTTCCGGGTTGAAAAGGCTCTGCTATCGGTTGGCAGAGTGCCCAATGTTGAAAGTCTGAACCTCGACAACGCCGGTGTGCAGATGAGCGAAAGAGGGCTTCACATTGGAGATGTTGATACACAGACCAATGTAAGCCACATTTATGCAGTTGGTGATATCTCGGGGCACATGGCACTCGTAAACGTGGGTGAGCGTGAAGCAAGGCATGCTGTTATTAAAATGTTTGCCCCTTTCCCGGTAGAACCGATTCACTACGACAACATTTCTACCATCATGTTCCTTGCACCTGAGGTGGCGGCCGTGGGCATGAATGAACAACAGGCTCAGGAAAAAAACATCCCGATCCGGGTGGCTAAAATTGATTTTTCGATGATTGCCAGGGCTATTGCCATGCGACAGACGAAGGGATTCTTCAAGATCATCGTGTCTGATGATGATGAAATGAAGATACTCGGTATGAGGGCAGTGGGAGAGCACGCATCCAGTGCGATTCAGTCCGTGGCATTGCTGATTTATATGAACAAAGGAATCGATGAGTTGTCAAATATGATTCATCCTCATCCTTCCATTGTAGAAGGTATTCAGGAATGCGTGAGAATGCTCTTGAACAAGTCTATTTACAAGTCCTCTGTCTTTGCCGATAAACTGAAATGTTATCGTTTAAAAGACGGACAAAAGCAACCTCTGAATTACATAAAAGAAAAGGCGTCCTGATAGAACGCCTTCACTTATCAATTCTTTGTTACTTCTTATTGAGTCTGAGCTTCGTCATCTAGTGTGACTGAACCTAACTTGAAACAATTCTCAATATTGCTTGATAGAATAGAAGAAGCCACTGAGTTTTCTTCGATGTTAGACTGGAAAGCGCTCAGATTGTAGTTTGCATTTTCCCATTTGTCTTTGAAGAGTTTGTTCAGATCCATTCTGATCTCAATCTTCACTAGTTTGGTGCCTTTAGGGATAGAAAAACCTTCCTGAGTAACGTTAGCGAATATCGGATTATCAACATAGGTCGTATCATTCGGTGTTTCCTTTCTGATCTTCCCACCGAGAGCCATATCATAGCCAAGTGTGGTTGTAGAAGAGGTAGTGGGGAAGAAGTTTCCATACATCTTCATTGTGTAATATCCACCTCCCCATTTTGGTGGCCATCCGAATTGGTCGTTAAGATCTTGATCCGGAACTCCGTCTACTTTATTCTTTTCGGCATCGTGACCAAATCCAAGGAATAAAGTTAAATCGTTGTAATCGTCAATCAGAATGGTATCCTTTGGTCTGAAAGTCCAGGTTGTTGGATCTTTAAGATCAACCAAATGATGCTCATCAATGAACGTATGCTCATTGCTGTTCCATGACTTCAGTCTGAAAGTCCCTACAAGGTATTGTAGGTTTGTAACACCATAGATATTACTTGATTGATTTTCGTATTTGGTTGTATCCAGTTGGAGCGATGCTCCATCCACATTGTGTGTGAATTCAAAAATCACCTGTGTATATGGATCCGGAGCAGGAGCAGGTCCTTTATCCTCAACCTCTTTTGAACATCCCATCAAAATGGCTACTCCGAGCAGAGAGCCTATCAAAAACTTCACTTTATTCATATTAAAAGATATTATTGAAGAACAAAAGTAAACAATTTGCATAAAGCCTAAACGACATCCAATGTCCTCTCAAACAGACGTTCAAAATCATTGTGGGTTGCCCACTAAATTGGGGATTTTGGGTCGCTGTATTCCGGATTCGTTAGGAAAGTATCATCTGTAAGGGTTTTCAGGAATGCTTTCAGGGCTATTTTTTCAATGGAATCAAGGCGCACACCACCTCGATCCACATGTTTCATGTCCCCATCCACATTATCTGACCATTTAAGTCCTTCACTGTAAAAATTGATCACTGAATCCAGATTTGGAAATCTACCGTCATGCATGTAAGGTGCCGTAACTGCAATATTTCTTAAAGAAGGAACCTTGAATTTTCCAATATCGTCGGCACTTTTTGTGACTTCAGCCAATCCACTATCCGGGAAAAAGTCAAGAGCATTGTTTCTGAACGTATTGTCGAACATATCTGCGTCTGGTGTATGACAATGCCAGCAATCAGCCCCTCGCTTCGTGACATTTCCCTGACTGTCATATTCTTTCTCTCCAATAAAGAGCTGATATCCTTGCAGCTCTAGTGCTGTTAATGGATTCGCATTGGGGTCTGCAAGGAAACGATCGAATTTCGAGTTATTCGAGATCATGGATCGTTCAAATTGTGCTATGGCTTTTACCACAGAAAAAGAATCAATCTCGTACGTGCCAAAGGCTTTAAAATTCATAACCTGGTAGTCGGGAATGGCATTTAACTTTTCTTCCACATTCTTCCATGTCTCATGCATCTCAATAGGATTTAAAACTGGCTCGAATGCTTGCTCTTCCAATGACGTAGCCCTTCCGTTCCAGAAAAGATTTTTATGAAGTCCCATATTTACCAGTTGCATGGTATTTAAATCGCCGAGGATGCCATCGATTCCTTCACTGAATCTTCGACCTTCGTCGGTGAAAGAAAATCCTTGTTGATGACAGGATCCACAAGACTGTGTTCCATCACCTGAAAGCAAAGGCTCATAGAACAAGGCTCTGCCATATTTGATTCCTTCTTCTGTCGTTGGATTATCCGCTGGTTCCTGAATACTTTTAATAAAATATCCAGGCAACTTGGAATTCAGGTCCACCGGAGTAGGGTCAAATACCAAAGTATCCGTTGTGTCCTTTGGAGGCTTGCAATCGTTTTCTTCGTTGTCCTTCGTACAGGTCCAGAAGGAACTACCAATGACGGTTAAGGTCAATGCTATTTTGAGAAACTTTCTCATTTCAATTCAAGACTATTAGCAAGATTCGACATAAGATGTACTGAGATATATGCATTGTCAACACTTCCATGCCAGCTCGGAACTTCCACGGCATCAACGGTGTCTTGACCAAAATATACCTCATTAAAATCGAAGGTAAAATCTAAAATATTTTCGCTGTCACCACTCACTTCTATAGGTTGATTAAATGTTTTAACAACGTAACTAGTATCTAAACCAGGATGGTGGCTGTATGTTTTATCCAGAACATCATCATTGTCGGTGTCAATTCTTCCATCCATGACAAGAAAACGATACATAGCCCATTGTCCCCAATACATATTCTGATCGCCTGACAGAGGATGTTCCGGAGCATAAGATCCCGGATCTGACGAGTTTTGAATGGGATTCAGACCTATGCCCATTCGAATTCCGTCATATGTACCTCTTGGAACCAATGCCTTGAATTCCTGCATTTCGTCTGTCACGTCAGGATCTCCATTTCGCTCGTAAGTAATCAATTCAACATCACTTAGCTTGACTTCCTTATTGCCGTCAAGAAGATAAACATCGGATACATAATGAATTAGCTTTTCAACCCTCCATAAACGGTTGAGCGGATCTCTGAATTCTTCTTTGTAGACCAGGGTGTCATTTCCTGCAAATGCCGTAAACCGAACGGTTACAGAATCCTCCGGGGTATCCTTCATTTCCTCCTCTTTTTCCTTCGTGCAGGACATAATAAATGCCAATCCGGTGATGGTCGCCAGAATAAAAATCCGTGTCTTTTTCATGCCTTTCTCTATCTTAGTGACGTATGAATTAAACAATAAGTTGCCCGTAAAGTTAAAGAAGCTTTTCATCATATAATGGGACATTCATCACCCTATTGCACTAATTATCATTCTAAACGATTCAAAACCAGGAATATTTAATCTTTTTAAGAAATATGGATCAAATCAATTTCGACGGACAAACACTCATTCTTAAGGTTAAACCATCACCCATATTTACAAGGGTATTGCTTTTTGGTATAGGATCAATTACGGCTATAATACCTGTTATTGGTTCAATTTTATTTATTTCGTCCACAGGAGGATTTCACATCGGATTTGTATTTGGGATGCTACTTTTTGGATTGTTAGGTTTCTATATATTTCGAGCAGGACTCTGGAATTCCTTCGGATTGGAGGTGATTAAATTAGATAAGAATCGATTCACTTACTGGGCAGATTACAATTGGTTCAAAGACGCCAAGAAAACCCATAAATGGCAGGAAATTGATTTCGTGGCAGACTCAACACAATATGAAGAAGATAACCAGGGTGTTTTGGTCATCCTGTGCGACGAAAGGGAAGTGAGAACTGTTACGAAACTACCTCTTCCTGATTTGTACACTCTGATCGATAAACTCAGACAAGAATTTAGTGAAGCTCAGAAAAGTGATTAGTTCCGATATCATTTGCATTCTTGGACCTACAGCTACTGGTAAGACCAAGCTGGCTGTACAATTGGCTAATACAATAAATGCCGAGATAATCAGTGTCGATTCACGACAAGTATATCGCGATATGGACATTGGCAGTGGTAAAGATCTGGAGGAGTATGACTTGAATGGAAAACAAATTCCTCACCATTTGATCAATATCAGGGAAGCCGGAGAGAAATATAATTTATACGAATTCAAAAAAGATTGTAATCGGATTATAAATGAAATACAATCAAGGGGAAAGGCGGTGATTCTTTGTGGCGGAACCGGTCTGTATTTCGACAGCATTTTATTTGATTATGATTTGCCTGAAGCCTCTATAGATCCTGAGTTTCGAAAAGAACTGGAAAAAAAGAGCGATGAAGAATTGATTTCCATGTTATCGGACATGACCGTTTTGCATAACACAACGGATACCACAGACCGTAACAGATTGCTCAGAGCAATTGAAGTAGCCAGAGCATCTGAAAATGGCAGTCCTGTTGAAATAACAAAGATAAATGCAATGGTTTTTGGATTGAGAGGAGATAGAGAGCTCATCAAGAAAAGAATAGAAATAAGACTGAAAGAAAGATTGGAAAGCGGACTGATAGAAGAGGTTAAAGGTCTGCTTGACAAGGGAATCACCCTCGAAGATTTAAAATACTATGGTCTTGAATACAAGTTTGTTTGTCAATTTCTTCTTGAGGAATTAAACTATAACGATATGTTTCAGAAATTGAGGTCAGGAATTAATCAATTCTCTAAACGACAAATGACCTGGTTCAGACGAATGGAGAAAAAAGGCCTTGAGATTAAATGGCTTGAGATTGAATCCGGAATTGAAAAGAACCTGGATGAGATGCTGAATAATTTGAAATTGCCCTCTGAAAAATGAGCGAAAAGCGATTTACGGTAGTACAGGCTTCAGCCGGTTCAGGAAAAACGTATAACCTTGTTAAGGAGTATCTCAAGCTACTGCTTTCCAGTCAGGATCAGCGCTACTATCGGCACATTCTTGCCATAACCTTCACCAACAAGGCTACGAATGAAATGAAAGAAAGGGTGTTGGATGCCCTGAACGGCATTTCATTAAAGAGAGACAAACACAAGAACTTAACCAAGGAGATTTCAAAGGAGATCAACATGCCTGAAGAATCAGTGATCAGCCGATCTGCTGAAATACTTCGCTATCTGATTCATGACTATGCCGAATTCTCTATATCCACGATTGACAGATTTGTATACCGAATAATACGTTCCTTTTCTTTTGAGTTGAATTTATCGGGCAATGCCGAAATTGAATTGAACCGCGACCGCATCATAGAAGCAGGTGTAGATTCATTTCTGGAGTCCTTGACACAGGATAGCACAATCACCCAAATGTTGGTCGAATTTTCAGATTACAAATTTTCATCGGGCAAAAGCACCAACATAAAAAAGGACCTGATCAATATGGCTGTGGAGGTGCTTAAGGATAGAGCAGAATCCTATGTCGCTGAACTCGATACACTGAGAACGGAATCGTTTACCGAGGTCAAAAATTCTCTTTGGACCAGAAAAAAAACAATTGAGAATGACCTCAGACAAAAAGCTGGAAAAATTATTGATACTATAGATAAACATGGAATAGATTATGCAGAGATCAGTGGTGGAATGAGAGCATTGCCCGGTTATCTCAAAAACAATTTTCTTTCTTCAAAACTGAATATGAAGGAGCCTACGTCAGGGGTGAACAAGATTGTGGAAAGTGGTAACTGGAAGTCGTCAAAGGTCAAAGGTGAAAGGTCCGTTCTAATTGATTCGGTTAGCGGTGAGCTTTCTTTATTGCTGGACGACTTCATCAAGTCGTTTTATGTTCATCGACCTTCCTACATATTCTGCGATCTCATGATCGGCCGAGTATATTCCATGGCCCTTGTGAAAGAAGTTTACAATGAGATTGAGAATTTCAAGAAAGAAAATGAGCTCGTCCAGCTCGATGATTTCAATTCATTAATTGCCAGATTGATCGACGATAGTCCGGTCCCATATATTTATGAGAGAGTAGGAGAACGATTCAATCATTATCTCATAGATGAATTTCAGGATACATCCAAAATACAGTGGTATAATCTTCTTCCACTGGTTGAAAACACCCTGGCCGATGGATTCAGCAGTCTCATTGTAGGTGATTCGAAACAGGCCATTTATAGATTTCGCGGTGGCGATGTAGAGCAAATGAATCGTTTACCTTCTTTGCACTTTGATGACCGCCCCTCAGACGGCTTGGCCTTTATGGAAGAAGCCTTGAAAAGCGCATTTGAGAGAAAGACATTAGAGTCTAATTTTCGCTCTCTTGAAAATATCGTGAGTTATATCAACGACTTTTTTGAGCTTGTCAAAGAGTCTTTTCCTGAGGAATTGACCGACATCTATCACAAACACAAGCAGGACTCCAGAAAAGGAGGAGCGGGATCCGTTAAAATTCAGTTTTTACAGAAAGAACAGGATAATGAGGAACGCCTAGAATTGGTTGGTGATTATGTTTCCTCTTGCATTGAGGCTGGTTATGCGCATGGTGACATCAGCGTGCTTTGCAGAAAGCGCGATCAATGCACTCAGGTTGCTGATTATTTGCTTGAAGCCGGTCATCCTGTACTTTCAAGTGAAAGTCTGAAACTGCATTTCTCAAATGAAGTCCAATTTCTGGTGCATTGGATTGAATTCCTTCTCGATAAAGAGAATAAGATCATTTCGTTTGCCATCCTTCAATACTTGAGTAACGAAGGATTGCTTGATGGCATGAGCAATGATGATTTGCTTCGGCTATGGTTAAAACAGGTTGGAATACAGGAGGTTTTATATAAATCCCATCCTCAATTTGAATTCGGGAAAGTGTCGAACTCAAGCATACTTGAAACCTGCAATTCATTAGTTCAAACTTTCCTGCAGCATAAATCGACCGATCCCTTTGTCCTGAATTTTCTTGATCACGTCTCCAAATTCCAAACGCGATGGGGCAACAATGCTTCCAGATTTCTGGAATGGTGGAATGAGAAAGGAGTAGAGCTCGATGTTGAGATGCCGCCGAACGATAATGCCATCAAGATCATGACCATTCATAAATCGAAGGGACTCGAATTTCCTGTCGTGATCTTACCATTTTTACATGGACAGATATCACCGAACGAAGACCACTTCTGGGTACACACCGAAGGAAAGGACAAGGACATCCTGCCGGTGGCCTGGCTTCCGTCAGTGACTGACTTGCAATATTCAAACTACAAAGAGGTGTATGATCAGGAGATGAAGAAATCCCTGCTCGATAGTCTAAATTTAATGTATGTGGCCATGTCCAGAGCCGCCGAACACCTTTTTATTCTCAGCACGGAGCAAAATGATAAATCACAGCTATATCGTGAGGAGAACATTCTTTGGAAGAGTTTTCAATTGACCGACTATGTTGGCTCTGAAGAAAGTGCAATATTCTCCAGAGGTGAATTGAAAATGAGTGAAATGGAAAAGAAAAATGAGGCTGATAGTGACTTTGTTTATACGGAAGGTGATGTGCTGGATTGGAAGAAGAAAGTCAGTCTGAAATATAGAATAGACAAGAATGTGTTGTCGGAAGACGAATTCACAGCACAGGAATATGGCAATTTTATGCACGATGTTCTCAGCAGAGTGAATTACATTGAAGACCTGCCAGAAGTTCTTGAATCTTATATTTCTGGAGGACTGATCAGTAAAGAAAGCGCTAATGAGCTTAGAGAGAATATTGAGAAGACGATTATTGGAAGCGAAGTTGAAGAGTATTTTCAAAAAGATTCATTTGCAGTTTTCAACGAAAGGGAAATAATGACATCGGAAGGTGGGATACTCAGACCAGATCGGATGATGGTCAATGATGAAGAAGTGGTGATCATTGATTACAAAACAGGTATTCCGGATGAAAAACACGAGGATCAGTTGAGGACATATTCCAGAGTTTTGGGTGAACTGGAGGATAAACGAATTTCTTCATTTCTAATTTATTTCGGTATGGGTGAAATCAGAAGAGTGGCCTGACTTAACGTTAATTTAAATCAGTGTTGATAAAAAAAACATTTACCTGCGCCAATTCATTGATAAGGGCTAAATTTGCCCCCTTAAATTTGATTTAATTCGAAAACAAAAATTTATGATAAACAAGGGGAAGCGCGGAAACGACGCAAGCATTGAAAACCTTGGTATCAAGAATGCCACTGTGAACTGGAATCTTTCCAGTGAAGAACTAAGTAAAATTGCCGTGGATAAGGGAATGGCTCAGGATACGAGCAGCGGGGCAATTACAATCGACACCGGAGAATTCACCGGTCGATCTCCAAAAGACAGATTTATTGTTAAAGATGACATTACCAGAGATGAGATCTGGTGGGGAGACATCAACATACCATTCGAGCCTGAGGCTTTTGACAAGCTTTACGATAAGGTTATTGAATATTTGGAAGGAAAAGAACTTTATGTGCGAGATGCTTACGCATGTGCCGATCCGAACTACAGATTGAACATCAGGGCTGTAAACGAAACACCCTGGAGTAATCTGTTCATTCACAATATGTTCCTTCGTCCAACGGATGAGGAAATCGAAAATTTTGACCCCGAGTGGCTTGTAATAAGCGCACCTGGGTTTATGGCCAATGCAGAAGAAGACGGCACAAGACAACACAACTTTGCCATTCTAAACTTCACAAGGAAAATCGCTCTTGTTGGAGGAACCGGTTATACAGGTGAAATGAAGAAAGGAATTTTCTCGGCTTTGAATTTCATTCTTCCGGCTCAGAAAAATGTTCTTTCCATGCATTGTTCTGCCAATATTGGCGAGCAGGGTGATACGGCATTATTCTTTGGGCTTTCCGGTACTGGAAAGACCACACTTTCTGCCGATCCCGACAGGAAATTGATTGGTGACGACGAACATGGTTGGTCTGAAGATTCCATCTTTAACTTCGAAGGAGGTTGTTATGCAAAGTGTATCGACCTTACGGAAGAAAAGGAGCCGGACATCTACAGAGCGATCAAGGGAGGAGCATTGCTTGAGAACATAGAATTCTTCGAAGGGAGCAATGAAGTGGATTTTGCAAATGTTTCTAAGACAGAGAATACGAGAGTAAGTTATCCATTGTATCACATCGATAATATTGCTGTTCCGTCAGTTGGTAAGAATCCTAAGAATATATTCTTCCTAACATGCGATGCTTATGGTGTTTTACCTCCGATCTCCAAATTAACTCCGGGACAGGCTGCCTTCCACTTTATTTCTGGTTACACGGCAAAAGTTGCCGGAACAGAAGCTGGAATTACCGATCCGGTTAAAACTTTCAGTGCGTGTTTCGGAGCTCCTTTTATGCCTTTGCATCCAACCAGATATGCAGAAATGCTTAGCGAGAAAATGCAGGAAGCCGGAGTAAATGTATGGCTTGTGAATACAGGCTGGTCAGGTGGCGCATACGGTGTGGGTGAGAGAATGAGTTTGAAAATCACAAGAGCTTTGATCACTGCTGCCTTGAATGGAGAGCTTGACAATGTAGAATATACAACGCACGAAGTTTTTGGTCTTGATATGCCGCAATCTTGTCCGAATGTTCCTTCAGATGTTCTTAATCCAAAGAATACCTGGGAAGACAAGGATGCTTATGACAAGAAGGCCAATGATCTTGCAAGATCCTTCAATGAGAACTTCGAAAAATTTAAGGAATATGCCAATGAGGAGATCCTGGCAGGAGCTCCGAAAGTGATGGAGAATTCCTAAAATAAAAATGAACACATTGAAAATCTCACCATCGGTTCAGTATTGATGGTGAGATTTTTATTTTTAACCCTTTGAATACCAAAATGGATAAAACAAAACTGCCCGATTTATTTCTGATCAAGAACGCTGAATTATGGAATCACGATGCTATTGAACGAGAAGCTCATATAGTTGTAGAGAATGGGGTAATTTCTGATGTTTTCAAAAATGGAAGTGATCTACCGGAAATAACCACTATAGATGCATCGAATCAGGTTTTATTACCGTCGGGGGTTGATGCCCATGTTCATCTTAGAGTACCCGGTCAGACTCATAAGGAAACTCCTGAAACAGGATTAAGAGCTGCCATACAGGGAGGATATGGAGCCGTTTTAAATATGCCTAACACCAACCCTCCAACAGATAGCGTGGAAGTTTGTGAAATGGCCATGGAAGAGATGAAGCCTGCCATTGAGAATACAGGTGTTGAAGTATACCTGAGCGGTTGCATTACAAATGCTATGAAAGGGGAAAGCATGACCAATATTGATGCATTGGCTGAATGGGGTGTAAAAACATTTACCGATGATGGTCTGGGAGTGGAGAGTGATGAGATCATGGATCAGGTCTTTAAAGCAGCAAAGAAATATGATATTCCAGTCTCACAGCACGCCGAATTCAAAGGCCATGGTGGTGTACTTGCCGGTGGATCTACACAAAAGAAACTAAACATACCATTCTATCCGGCCGCAGCAGAATATGAGATGGTTGCACGAGATATCAGGGAGCTTAGAAAGACTCCGGATGCCAGATATCATGTGCTTCATATTTCGCTTGCTAAATCTGTAGAGTTGCTGGCTGAAGCGAAAAAAGAAGGACTCAATGTTTCATGTGAAGTGACACCTCATCATTTGTATTTCACGTACGAAGAGATTCCTGAGGACAATACATACTTTAAGATGAATCCTCCGTTAAGAGATGTTCCGGATAAGATCGCGATGCAAAATGCCCTTGCCAATGGACAAATTGCCTTTGTAGCCACTGATCATGCTCCGCATGCAGAATCAGAAAAGGGACACGATTTTGAAAAAGCGGCATTTGGAACTACTGGCATGGAAACCTCTATTCTTGTTCTTCTTGATCTACTTAGAAATGGCAAGATAGATGAGAAAAGACTGGTTGATGTATTCTCAACCGGCCCTGCAAAATATATGGGAATTGAAAGTAGATTCGGAAGTCTTAGAAAGGAAGTCCTTTTAACGCCATACTGCTCGACAGAAATTTTGGTCCGCACCGAATCGATGACACGGACTTGGCCAGTTTAAGTCACAACAATATCTTTCTCGGAGCCGAATTGCCGGGAAAAGTCATGAAGTTCTTTAATCCGAAATATCAATTTAATATTGCCTGATGTCTGGCTCAATTAAACCACGCTTAGCTAAGGGTACGAGGGATTTTTCTCCGGAAGATATGTCCCTCAGAAATCATATTTTCGATGTGATCCGCATGCAATATGAGCTCTTTGGATTTGAGCAGATTGAGACACCTGCCGTGGAGAACCTTGAGACTCTGACAGGAAAGTATGGAGATGAAGGAGATAAACTTATTTTCAAGATTCTTAATTCAGGTGATTATCTGAGCAAAGCAGATGAAAGCTTATTAAAGGAAAAGGATTCAGAAAAATTACTGCCACAGATATCTGAAAAGGCGCTCAGATATGATCTTACCGTACCATTTGCTCGTTATGTTGTTCAGCACAGAAATGACATAAGCTTTCCTTTTAGAAGATACCAGATTCAACCGGTTTGGAGGGCCGACAGACCTCAAAAGGGGAGATACCGGGAGTTTTTTCAGTGTGATGCAGATGTGATCGGATCGGATTCATTACTTAATGAAGCGGAGTTCGTTTCCTTGATGGATAAGGTCTTTGATCAACTTGATATCAATGTCGTTATAAAGTTGAACAACAGGAAGGTCCTCTACGGTTTCTGCGAGCACAATGGAATTGTAGATAAGTTTCAGGAATTTACTGTGATTCTCGACAAACTTGATAAAAAACCATGGGAAGATCTCACTCAGGATTTTCTCAATGCCGGATTCAGCGAGAATGTGGTTAACAATGCAAAGAGTCTGGTTTCGAAATCAGGCAGCTCGTTTAGCAAAGAATCTATCAATTCGGTTTCAGAACTTGTAGGATCTTCTGATACAGGCCTGAAGGGAATAGAAGAATTAAATGAAATCGCAGATTACATTCAGGGAATAGGACTTAAAAGAGCTAAGGTTGAGCTTGATCTTAGTCTGGCCCGAGGCTTGAACTATTACACGGGTGCCATTATTGAAGTGAAAGCCATGGATCATCAAATTGGCAGCATTTGTGGAGGTGGTCGATATGATGACCTTACAGGAATATTTGGTATGCCTGATGTGTCGGGAATTGGCATCAGTTTTGGTATTGACCGCATCTTTGATATTATGAAAAATCAGGGATGGACTGAGCGTGCCAAAGCCAAAGGTATCTTGATTATGAATTTTGGTCCTGAAGTTTTGAAGTTCAATCTGGAGATGCTTGAAGAGTTGAGGGAGAACAATATTTCAGCCGTTTTGTATCCTGATAATGATAAACTGAAAAAGCAGTTTAAATATGCAGATCAAAAGCAATTTGAGTTGGTGCTGATGGCAGGTGACGAAGAGATGAAGAGAAATGTCTTCAGTATTAAAAACCTTTCAACGGGTGACCAAAAAGAGGTTCAAAGAGAAGACGTAGTAAGTGAGTTAAAGAATAAATAGAATGTCTTACGAAATAAGGAAAGAAGAAGTCCGTATTGAAACCCTGAGACAAATTCTCGAATCAGGAAGTGAAATTTCTCTTCACCAGGAAATGATCGATGCCGTTGTGAAGTGTCGTTCATATCTGGAGAATGCAATAGAAACTTCAGAGAAGCCAATTTATGGTGTGAATACTGGTTTCGGATCACTTTGTGATACAAGCATTTCTAAAGAAGCTATTTCTGAGTTGCAGGTTAATCTTGTCATTTCTCACGCTTGTGGAACAGGTGATATTGTTTCGGAGGAGATCAGCAAGATCATGCTATTGCTGAAGATCTACAATCTGGCCAAGGGATATTCAGGTATAAGATTAGAGACTCTGGAAAGACTCATTTTCATGTTCAACAACAATATCATTCCGGTGATATACGAACAGGGATCCCTTGGAGCTTCCGGTGATCTGGCACCTTTAGCACATTTATCACTTCCATTGATAAATCGGGGAGAGGTATGGTTTAAAGGAGAAAGAAAAAGTTCTGCGGAAGTTTTAAAGTCATTTGATCTCAAACCTCTGGAATTGGGAGCAAAAGAAGGTCTGGCCTTATTGAACGGAACCCAATTCATGTCGGCCTATACCACCCACATCCTTCTTAACATGAAAGATCTGTTGAAGCATTCCGATGTTATCACCAGCCTTTCACTCGACTCGTACGATTGTGTAATGAGTCCATTCTCAAAAGAGATTCAGGACATCAGACCTCATCGCGGACAGATCAATACGGCAAAATATATTCGGGAAATCCTGGCCGAAAGTGAGATCGCACATGCAGATAAAGAATACGTGCAGGATCCATATTCATTCAGATGTATTCCGCAGGTTCATGGTGCTTCAAGAGATGCTGTATACCATGCGCTGGAAGTTCTTGAAAGAGAAATAAATTCAGTCACGGATAATCCAATGATTTTTCCCGATGAAGACAAGATCATATCGGCAGGAAATTTTCACGGACAGCCTCTCGCATTGATCCTTGACTTTCTAGCTATTGCTATTGCCGAATTGTCGAGCATTTCTGAAAGAAGGGTATTTAAATTGATTTCGGGAACAAGAGGTTTGCCGGCATTCCTTACCCCAAATCCGGGCTTGCATTCTGGTTACATGATACCTCAGTATACAGCGGCATCTATAGTGAGTCAGAATAAACAACTATGTACTCCGGCCTCTGTGGATACCATTGATAGTTCTAATGGTCAGGAAGATCATGTGAGTATGGGGGCAAATTCAGCAATTAAATGCTTGAGAATTCTTAAGAACTATCGAAGAGTGCTGGCTATTGAGTTGATGAATGCGGGGCAAGCCATTGAATTCAGAAGACCTAAAAAGTCATCTCCTAAAGTAGAGGATTACCTCACCAAATTTCGAAAGGAAGTGCCTTTTCAGGAGAAAGATGATGAGTGGCATCTACTAATGAAGAAAGCAGAGGCATTTGTCCAGAGAAAAGATGTGGTGAATTAGATCTGATTATCCACGAATTACAGAATCTTAAAGATCTCCTTCCAGGTATATATTTAGCATAATGGTTTGATCCATATATAATTCGGGATTCTCAATCGTAGGGTTGTTAAGATTCCATAAAGCCCGATTCAAAGTAAAATCACCCTGGGCGTAGATCTTTCCTTTCTTTTCTTTAACACTTACCGGTATGGTAATAGTCTGAGAATACCCGATTATAGTGAGTTGACCTTCGATCTGATAATCATAGTCGTCTTCACCTTTATATTTTTCAGATTTGAACATTTTGAAGGTAGCGAAACTCATTACATCCACATTCAGAAACCTTTTTGATCTGGCATAGATCATGATGTCTTCAGATGTCTCCTGATCTCCACATGACTTGCAATCAATACTTCCCATGTCGGCGAAAACTACGGTCTGTGTGAGATCATCATCTTTTAATTGGATATAGCCCTCCCTGATTTTCAATTTTCCGGAAAAAGGCTCATCTCCTCTTTGCCCTTTCCATGTGATTTTTGATTTCTCTGTGCTTAACTCATAATTTCTTTCACCTTCTTGTGCATTCGTTGTCAGAGGCTTAAGAAAGAAGAGTAGTGCCAGTAGGCCAGCTACTTTGCAAATCTCCATTTATTCTTAATTTTAGCTTTTTCAGAACCCTTGGTCTGAATCTTCGTATACTCAAAGAACGGAAATTTAAGTTAGAAATTGAATCCAGGCACAATGAAGACGCTACAAAACTACACCCTATTACTTGCATTGCTGACCTTCTCATTTGGTCTCTTCGCCCAGTCACCAAAGAAATACATGAAGACCGGTGAAGAATTTGAGGAGTCGAAGAGCTATATGGATGCTCATGATCAGTTCACCAAGGCACTTGATTTAGATCCGAAATATGTAGAAGCTTATGTGGCCAGAGCCAGAGTTTCAGAGAAAATGTTCAAGATCAATGATGCCATTGAAGATTATAACAGAGCGTCAACTTTTGATCCGGATGAAGAAGAGTATTATTATCAATTGGCGCGATTGCATTTGATGATGGACCAACCCAAGAAAGGTCTGGAATTTTCAAATAAAGCACTCGAAAAGAAAGGGAATTACAAAGAGGCTCTGATCACCAAATCTGAATCGTACATTGCTCTCGACCAATACCAAAATGCCCTTGAAGTTGCTGATCAGGTTGTAGATGCTGAAAAGAGTGTCAGAACTTATTTCCTTCACGGAGAAGTGTGCATCAAACTTGAGGATTGGGGTAAAGCCGAATTTGATTTCGAAAAAGCCTTGAAGTATGATAAAGCGAACATTGACACATATGTTGCACTGGCGAATGCCCAGGTTCATTTAGGTAAAACCGACGAAGCCATGGCGACAGTTAATGAAGGAATCGAAGTTGACAATAAGAGCGCTAAGATCTTCGTAGCCAGAGCGGAAGTTTATAAGGCAAAGGTCGACTATCCAAATGCCATCAATGATCTTTCTCAGGCATTGCTTTTGGCCACTCCGGCTGAGAAGAATGCCATATATGTTCAGAGAGGAACATATTATAACGACTTCGGTCAGTCACAGGGAGCCATCAATGATTTCACAAAAGTAATTGTAGATGATCCTGACAATTTTGAAGCACTTTATGCCAGAGCTTATGCTTACGAAACAAGCACGAATTATGAAGCCGCAATGGAGGACTACGAAGCTCTTTTAGTTCTTGCCCCTTATGATGCTCGAGCTAAGGAATTGCATGAAGAAGCTTCTAAAAGGCTGTTTGAATTGAACAGGGAATCCGAGCATCCACAGATTATTTTCCATCAACCTTCCGGAGTTGAAGGATTAAAAGTTCCGGTACCAATGAATTTATTAGAAGTACTTATTCATGCTCAGGTTCAGGATAAGAGTGATATTAAAATAATTCAGGTAGACGGAGTAAGTGTGCCATTCGAAAAAGAAGAATTGAATCCTGAATTTAAATTCAGAGTTCACCCGAAAGAAAAAATGTCTTTTGAATTGATCGTTGAAGATGTTTATGAAAATCGAGCTGTATTAAACTATGATCTAATTGAAACAGAAATTGATTCTCCGGTGGTTCGAATTCTTGCTCCTTATGCTTCGGATGATGGAGAGATTTACCTCGACAACAACGAACCTTCGCTGTACATCGAGGGTAGAATTGAAGATGAGAGTTTGATCAAGAGTATTACGATTGATGGAGCAACAGCCAGTTATGTTGTTGATGCAAAGAACCCTTCTTTCTCCGCCACCTTGAACATTACGAATAAGGGAGCCATCACTATCACAGCCACCGACGTATACGATAATACCACAATTCAGAGGTTTACTTTCAACAGAGAAGGAGCCATCATTGCGGCGAACAATCCGATGGGAAAAACATGGGTTGTTTTTATAGAGAATGCTAACTACCAAAATTTTGCCAGTCTGGAAGGACCATCCAAGGATGTAAGAACAATGAAGCAGGCATTAGCGAATTATGAGATTCACAACATCATCAGGAAGAAAGACATGACGAAGTCGGATTTTGAAAAGTTCTTCTCAATTGAATTAAGAGATCTTGTTAGAAGTAACCACGTGAACTCTCTTTTGGTGTGGTATGCCGGTCACGGAAAATTCTTGAATGAAACCGGATACTGGATTCCGGTCGATGCCAGAAGGGATGATGAATTCACTTATTTCAATATCAACTCATTGAAAGCAGCCATGCAGTCTTATTCGAAGTATATCACCCACACACTGGTTATTACAGATGCTTGTGAATCGGGTCCGTCATTTTACCAGGCAATGAGATCAACGCCTGGACAGAAGTCTTGTAATGATTGGGAGTCAACAAGGTTTAAATCTTCACAGGTTTTCTCGTCAGCTGGATATGAATTGGCATCTGATGATTCACAGTTCACAAAAACATTCGCTAATTCATTGATGAACAACCCAGATGAATGCATTCCGATAGAAAAAATTGTTTCCAAAGTAACGGAAGCTGTGACCAAAGGTGGAAGTCAAAAACCAAAGTTTGGAAAGATCGCAGGTTTCGAAGATGAAAACGGGACATTCTTCTTTATGAAAAGATAAGAGCTCGGAGTGTTCTGATTTTCAAAACATTCTTTTAAATTGCACTTAAATCGACCACTATGACGATTAAGTGCAATTTCTTTTTGTGGGCCTTTCTTTTGATAGGCCTTCCTCTTTTTTCTCAGACATATTATTTCGACAACTATGGTGTCAAAGATGGCCTGAGTCAGTCTACCGTATACTGCGCTACACAGGACGACAATGGAGACATCTGGATCGGCAATAAAACGGGCATTTCTCTTTTTGATGGAAACACCTTCAAGAACTATTCAATAAAGGATGGTATTGCAGGAAATGGTGCCCGATGTCTTTATCAGGATACTTCCGGTACAATTTGGTTTGGACACCTTCTGGGTGGCGTGAGTAGATACAAAAATGGCGAATTCCTCACCATATCTTTTGACTCGATCAAATTGGATCGTGATATAACGGATGTGATGGAAGACGATAAAGGAAGGATCTGGATTTCTACTGCGGGAAATGGTGTTATGCGAATTAATAATCCACAGTTTGCTGAAGGAGAGAAGATGGAATTCAATCGCTTTGCAAGTCAGCAGGGATTGAGCGAAGGTGTTTTTGATATTGCCATGATCGATGGTGAGTTACTCTTTGTTACAGATGCCGGTATCCGAAGATACATGGGGTCTGAAGACAAATTTGAAAACTACGCACCTGAGAATTTATCAACATTCTTTCAATTCACAACCCTATATCAGGATTCAAAGAAGAATATATGGTATGGAACGTACAATGGAGGACTTTACAAGCAGAATGCTGAAACCAGGAAGATTGATTTTTTTGATGTCAGACATGGTCTGGCAGGGAACTGGATCAGTTGTTTGTCTGAAGATGCTGAAGGCAGAGTTTGGGCCGGTACCTGGGGCGGTGGTGTGAGTGCTATCGATGCGAACAACAGAATAAAGACTTTTAATACTCAAAACGGACTTCCCGACCTCAGCATATTTGCAATTATGCAGGACATGGAAGGTAATATGCTTATAGGGACTAAAGAGAATGGCCTGTATCTATTTAAAGGGGAACACTTTGTTTCTTACACAGAAAAGAATGGAATATCGAATAACCAGGTTTGGGCCGTTCAGAAAGATCGTAAAGGTCGAACATGGGTAGGTACTTCTCATGGTATAACCATTATTGAAGAGATTGACGGCGTAGCCAATTATTCTTATATCAATGAAGAGAACAATCGATTTATAGGTAACAATGTGCAATTCCTGGAGATGGATGAAAATGGATTCATTTGGGCAGGAGTATATGGAGGAGGAGTGATCCGTATTGATCCTGAAAACCCGGCGGGTCCTTATTATTATCCCGGTCGTTTGAATGGATACATATCCTATCAGTTTGTCACGGCGATGGATATTGATAAGCACAA